>NZ_LT608312.1 GCF_900095825.1 Acidaminococcus massiliensis
GCCGGTCGTCGAAACCGCTTTTCAGCACCCGGGCCATGACCGTATCTCCATCCATGGCGCCGCTGAGGCTGCTGGCCGGGATAAAGAGATCTCCATCGGCGGTCTTCTCTTCCGGGATCACAAAGGCAAAGCCCTTGCTGGTCACCTGGCAGCGCCCCACCACCAAGCCCATAGCCGCGGGGAGCCCGTAGGTATTGAACCGGGTCTTCACCACCTGGCCCCGGTCTTCCAGATCTTTCAGCACCTGCCAGAACAGCTTCAGGTCACTGCCTTCCAGCGCCAGGGCCTTCAGCAGTTCTTCCGCCCCCAAGGGAGCTACCGGATGTTCCTTCATATACCCCAGGAGCTGGTTTTCCAATTCCGTGTTTGTCATGATCTCTCCTCATACATCAGCTTGCCGTCCGCTTCCGCGGCAATGGTCCCGTCCTCCCGGACCACCTGCCCGGTCATTTCCAGCAGCTGTCCTTTCCTCCGCTTCACTTTGGTGATCACTTCGATCCGTTCCCCGATCCGCACCGGCTGCCGGAAGCGGACCTCCAGCCGGGCCGTGTAGGCAACTTTGTGTTCATACATATAGGGGTAATTCCCCATGGTTTCGTCCAGCAGGGTGGAAATCAAGCCTCCGTGCATCCGGCCGTCATAGCTCTGATGGACGGGCTGGGGCACAAAGCTGGTATAGCAGCCTTCCGCATCGGTACGGAAATGGAGATGGAGCCCCATAGGGTTGTCCTTCCCGCAGCCGAAGCACATGGTATCTCTGGTTCTTTCCATATTCCTTATTCCTCCAAAAAGGCCTCAATGGCAGCATAAATGGCCTGCCGGCCCTTATATAATGTCATCACATGGCGGGCCTGAGGGATCCACAGCAGGTGTTTTTCCCGGGAAGCCGCCCGGTCGTGGATATAAACAGCGCTTTCCGGACGCACGGTATGGTCTGTCCGAGACTGGATGATCAGCAGAGGCTGTGCCACCTGGGGCAGATACTTCCTTTTGACGGCCTTCAGCAGCCGTACCAGCTGGTGGACTGCTTTGATGGGCATGCACCGGTAGGCCACGTTGTACCGCTCCGGCGCATCCACCGTCCGGGGATGTTTGGGGATGGCCCAGTAAGGCAGCCGGTCGGCCAGCCACAGGAAGTACACCCGCCAGTCGTAGAGATAGATGGGAGTGGAAAGCACCGCCAGCTTGTCCGCTTTCGTCACTGCCCCGGCATAAAGGGTCAGCAGCCCTCCCATGGAAAGGCCGATGACAGTGACCTGAGTACAAGTTTCCCGGAGATGGTCCACGCCCTGGTGCACCTGTTCCTCCCATTGTTCTGCCTTTACGTCTAAAAGATCATGGGGATCTGTCCCATGGCCAGCTAGGAGCAGTCCTTCCACCGTATACCCCTTTCGGTGGAGCTCCTCTCCCAGTTCCCGCAGCTCTGAAGGGCTGCCGGTGAAGCCGTGGATCAGCAGGACCCCTTTATTGTTTTCTCCCCTCCAGAAAAACGGTTCTGCCCCAGGCAGTACCATGGTCTTTCCCCCTTCCCCATAGCAAAAATGGCATTACCTGACCTAGGCAATGCCACTGTGAAATCTGTGAACGTTCTTCAGTTGCTTACTGCAGACGGGCAATCGCCACGTTGATGACAGCAAAGATCAGCCCCAGCACCACGGTGATCCGGGCCAGAGCTTCATCCATATCGGTAGGTTTGCCGCCGAACAGGGATTCGCCGCCCCCCAATCCGCTGAAGCCGGCGCTTTTTCCGGACTGGAGCAGGATGGAGCCAATCATCAGGATGCTCACGATCACATCAAGGACCATCAATATATCTAAAGCCACAGGTATTCCCTCCACATATCAGATTCTTATATTTTAGCATTGGTTGGGGAAATGGTCAAGGAGCGGGGACAGTGGTGTATGTGTCAACAAGTTCTCGGTAAAACCTTCATCACAGTATAGTTATTCATTCATGTCCGAAAGTGAAGAGTGAAGAGCATGGGCCCGTAGAGGCCGCACAACCGGCGGCTCGCCAGATGTACGAGTCTCTGACCCCAACGATGTAGACCAACTATATAAAGTCAAGCCAATTTTAAAATAAATTTCAGTTGCTATGGATCTTGGCAAAAGGGCGCACCTACCCAAGCCCCCTCTTGTGGGCTTAAAAAATCAAGCTAAATAAGGGCAGCCACTAATACCCAGCCGGTAAATCAATCGGATCAGTTTCTTGGCTACATGGGACAAAGCGATTTTGTAAGGCTTGTGTTCTGACAGTTTCTTTTCAAGGTATTCTTTGAATCTCGGTACGTTCTGTGCAACCA
>NZ_LT608313.1 GCF_900095825.1 Acidaminococcus massiliensis
TTTTTTAAAAGAACTGAGGAGACTGCGTTTAGAGGACGAAGCAAAAATGAGAGAGTTGCGAAAATCATCTCCAGTCTCCGAAGATCATTCAAATTGAAAGACCTTCTCTCCTATACTCAAATGCCCAAAGCGACCTATATGTACTGGCAGAAACGGTTTGACCGCGTGAATCCAGACCAGGAAGTAGAGGACAAAATACAGGAAATCCGCAGCCAGCATAAAGATTATGGATATCGGCGCATGACCGGTGAGCTGAAGAATCAAGGGATTTGCGTGAACAAGAAGAAAGTTCAACGTATCATGCAGAAACTGAGCCTTCAGGTAACATCCTTTACCCGGAAAAGCCGTAAATACAGTTCCTATAAGGGTAAGGTAGGGACCATTGCTCCGAATAGAATACATCGTCGTTTTGAGACGAATATCCCACATCAGAAGATTACGACCGATACTTCAGAATTCAAATATTATGAAGTAGATACACAGGGACATCTGACCCTGCACAAGCTTTATCTGGATCCTTTCCTGGACATGTTCGATGATGAAATCATCAGCTATGGAATAGCCAAACGTCCTTCGGCTGAAAGCATACTGGAAGCTCAAGCTGAAGCAATCGAAATTACTGCTGATTGTCCATATCGAAGAACGTTTCACTCCGATCAGGGCTGGGCATACCAAATGAAGGCCTATACCAGGAAACTAAAAAAAGAACGAATTTTTCAGAGCATGTCTCGAAAGGGTAACTGTCATGATAACGCTGTAATGGAAAACTTTTTCGGCTTAATGAAACAGGAAATGTATTATGGAGTGATCTACTACAGCTACGAAGAACTAA
>NZ_LT608314.1 GCF_900095825.1 Acidaminococcus massiliensis
GGGCTCATGCCTTCAGTTACATAATCCGGTGGCGATAGCTAAGGGGATCCACCTGTTCCCATGCCGAACACAGCAGTTAAGCCCTTATACGCCGAAAGTACTCGACTGGAAACGGTCCGGGAGGATAGGGAGCTGCCGGTTAGGAAAATTCCGCATCTGATGGATGCGGAATTTTTTTGTGTCAGTGCCTGGGGTTTTTTCATTCAAAACCAATTTGCCAAAATTGATTTCCACCGGCCGTTGACCGTTGACAGCAGGGGCTGTTGCGAAAGCAACAGCCCCTTTTTCAGCATATCTTATTCCCATTCGCCGTCATTTTGAACCGGAGGCCCAGGACTTCGGCTGCCCGTTTGCACATGAGCATCCGGTCCAGGAAAATCTCGAAATAATCGATCATGGAGCAGATGTTTTCATCCAGCTCGATTTCCAGGGTGATCACTTTTTTGTGGGTATCCACATGGAGCTGGTTGGTCAGGGCTGCGTAGTTGACCGTATCGTGTTTGTCGAAGGTCTCCGGTACGGTGTTCCGCACCCGATTCCGGCGTACATCGGTTTTGTCCGCCAGGATGATGGCTGCTGAAATGGGATCCACCGCGGTTCCGCTGGCTTCATCATGCTGTCCGATGGCGGTGATGATGGCGGCAATGTCTTCCGGGGGAGCTCCCCATTCCCTGAGGAGCTGGAAGGCCATGAGAGCCCCTGTATGGGCATGGTCGATCCGGTTGATGCTGTTGCCGATATCGTGCATGTACCCGGCAATTTTGGCCAGCTCGATGGTATGTTCATCATAGCCCAGTTTCTTTAGGATCCGTCCTGCTGTGACGGCCACCTTGGCAGTGTGCTTCCGGGAGTGGTCCGTGTAGCCCAAAGCTCCCAGGACTTTGTTCCCCTGTTCCAGATAGATATTGACTTCTTTGGCATGGGATATGGTTTCGTAAGTGAGTTTTTTCATACAGAGGGCAGAGGTCTCTGCCCGGTTCATCTCCTTTGTCAAAGTCTCCGGATGGCTTCCAAGGCCAGGGGAGACCGTTCACATTCTGTAGGCAGCATGGCGACCTGACAGCACAGGGGACTGCCCTTCATCTTTTCGGAGGCATAGCTGAGCCCATTGGTCCGTTCATCCAGGAAAGGCTTGTCGATCTGGTTGGGGTCTCCCAGCAGGATGATCTTGGTGCCCTTGCCGGCCCGGGTAATGATGCCTTTGGCCTGATTGGGGGTCATGTTCTGGGCTTCATCGATGATCAGGTAGATCTTTTCCAGGGAACGGCCCCGGATGAAGTTCAGGGCTTCCATCTGGATCAGGTTCCGGTCAAAGATTTCCATGAGCCGGCTTTCCAGTTCCAGTTCGTCGTCATACCGGGAGTCTTCATCTTCGTCCAGCAGCTGTTCCAGATTGTCCATGATGGGCCGCATGAGCGGTGAAATCTTTTCCTGTTCATCCCCAGGCAGGAATCCGATGTCCGAATCGAACTGGGCGTTGGGCCGGCAGATCAAGATCCGGCGGTATTCTTCCGATGGATGGTTCAGGAGTTTCTCCAGCCCTACTGCCAGGGCATAGAAGGTCTTGGCGGTCCCAGCCTGGCCTTTGACGATGACCAGGGGGGCTTCAGCAGCCGGTTTCATCAAGGCTTCCTGCATGAAGTACTGGCCGGCATTCCGGGGTTTGACTCCGTAAGGGGTTTCTTTGGCATATTCCAGCGGGATCACCCGGTCTCCCCAGACCCGGCCCAGGTGGGTTTTCCGGAGAGAAGCATCCGCTTTCAGCAGGACGAATTCGTTCTGGACCAGGGAAACGGGATGGGCTTCTCCCATTTCGTCACATTGGTACAGCAGGTCGGTGGGGACTCCTTCCGTGGTGAATTTCTCAAAATCTTTTTCCGGGACGAAACATTCTATCCGGCCCAGGTACTGCTGTTCTCCTGCATTCACCTGTTCCGTGCTGAAATCCTGGGCTTCGATGTCCAGGAGCTGTGCTTTCAGCCGCAGGACCAGATCTTTGGTCACCAGGATGGGATGGACAGAAGCCAGGTGCCGGCAGACTTTCAGGATCCGGTTGTCGCTTTTGTCATCGGGCAGGGATTCCGGCAGAGGCTCATGGACACAGTTGGTCTCTACCCGCAGGGTTCCTCCATTGGGCAGGGGGACCCCGGCAATCAGATCGCCTTTCCGGCGCAGGTCCTCTAAGGTGCGGATCACCTGCCGGGCGTTGTAGCCCCGTTCACCTTCGGCCTTTTTCAGGCCATCCAGTTCTTCCAGGACAACCAGGGGCAGCACCAGCTGGTTTTCTTCAAAACAGAGGAGCGCATTGGGCGCTTGGATCAGCACATTGGTATCGATGACGTAAGTCTTGGCCATGGAAAATCCCTGCCTTTCTTTTTTCAGAAACACCCTTTGGATGGTTCCAGTATAGCAGGGAAGTGTAGAATTTCCGTCGGGTTTCCGTAAAATTTTCGTATAAGGGCAAGAAATAGGCAGAACATGGTACAATAGGAACAAAAGAGAAATGGGAGATGAAAATATGGGAAGGATGCTGATTACGTTGGGCCTGCTGCTGGTGGTAGCAGGGCTTGTGATAGAATTCGGATCGAATCTGTTTCCCCTGGGGCACCTGCCCGGGGATATCCATATTACCGGGAAACATGGAAGTTTTTATTTTCCGGTGGGCACCTGCATTGTGGTCAGTGTGATATTGAATGTGTTGCTGAGGATATTCCATTAAAAAGGGGGTGAAAAAATTCACACCCCCGGTCACTGGTCTCTTGTCACTGGTCACTGGACGAAGGAAGGCAGCCGGGCTGCGGCTGCCTTTCATTGTATGTCGCTGGCTCGGACGCGCCTTCGGCTTGTCCTTGCTTCTCCAGAATAACTCAAGACAAGCAATAGATAAAAAGAAAAGCACAATTCTGTTTTTTATTCATAAGAACCCGTCAGCCACGGGTTCTTTCCATCGGCCAGTGACCAGTGACCGTTGACCAGTGACAAAAAGGGGACTGTGAAAAAATGATTTCTCATTTTTTCACAGTCCCCTTCCTCATTCCACCCTCTTCCTCCTCCACACATACATCCCCACACACAAAGCCAATTGGACAACACTGGAGGCCGGGGTGCTGAGACCGATGTGGAACAGGGTAGCGCCGGGCAGCTGGCTGATAAAAAGAGCCAAAGGGATCCGGACGAATAGGGCGCCCAGCATCCCCTGGAACATGACGAACAGGGTCATCTGACAGCCGTTGAAGAAGCCGATGAAGCAGAACAGCAGGGGGCTCAGGAAGCCATCCACCCCATAGGACTGGAGGTAGCTGGCAGCGGCGTCGATCACATCCGGTTCCCGGGTGAACAGAGAGGCCAGTACATCTCCATGGAAAAACAAGGTGAAGAACATGAAGAGACCGGCTGCCCCGGCAGTCATCAGGCTGTCGAAGAGGGCTCGGCGGGCCCGTTCCGGTTTCCCGGCACCCCGGTTCTGGGCCACGAAGGCGGACAGGGATTGCATATAGGCGGAAGGCACCAGCATGATGAAAGCGCAGACTTTTTCCGCAATGCCCACCCCGGCAGAGGACACCACCCCGAAGGTATTGGCCACGCCCTGGATGACCATAAAGGAGGTCCCTACAAACAATTCCTGGAGAGCCACCGGCAGCCCCAGCCGCAGCTCATGGGAAATCATGGTCCAGGGAAGATGGAAAAATTCCCGGTGGATGGGAAAAGGCAGGGTCTTCCGCCGGAGCAGGAGAACGGCCGTCAGTACGCTGATCCCTTGGGAAGCTACGGTGGCCAGGGCTGCGCCGGCGGCTCCCAGGTGGAATACGGCTACCAGCAGCAGGTCACCGGCAATGTTCATGATGCAGGCGATCAGTACCGCCAGAAGGGGGGTACGGGCGTCTCCCAGCCCCCGGAATATGGCACCCAGCAGGTTGTAACCTACAATGAACAGCCCGCCGGCCCCACAGATCTGGATATAATGGACGGTGGGCAGGAAGGCCTTTTCCGGAGCCTGGAACCATCGAGCCAGGGTGGGAGCACCGGCAATCAGCCCCACGGTCAGCAAAAGGCCCAGGAAGAAAAACAGCAGGATGCCGTTGCAGATGGCCTGCCCGGCCTGTTCCGGCTTCCGTCGGCCGATGGCTTCTCCCACCAGGATGGTCACTCCCATGGAGAGCCCGGTGATGATCATGGTCAGGGTATTCAATAGGGAACTGCCGGTGACTACTCCGGAAACATCCCCCGTACCGGCAAACTGGCCTACTACCAATAGGTCGACGCCTCCGTACAGAGCCTGGAGGAAAAGGGCTCCGAAGACCGTTACGGAAAAGCGGAGCAGGGTGGGAAGGATCCTGCCCTCGGTAAATGAATTGGTTCGTTCCATCAGACACAAAGCCGTCCTTTCTGCAAAAAAAGTGATGAAAGAAGGCCTGCCGGGAGGGTGAAATGAGGGGGAGAGGGATAAAACAAAAAAGCTGGATAAGACGAACCGATGTTTCAATCGGTTGCCTTATCCAGCTTATCATTTCCAGCGAATGATTTGCCCTCCGAGCAAGCACCGCTATTATAGCAGATTCAAAGAAAGAGGGCAAGGTTATCCTTTTATCTTTTCCTGCGTCCACTGGTCCACGGCTTTTTTCAGGGTTTTCAGCCAGGGCGAGAATTGGACGGCTTTATCCGGGTAGGTGAACTGGAGGTCGTATTCCAGGGGCAGCCAGGTGTCCCGGCCCGACTCGTTGTGGCTGATCACCGCTTCCAGCTTGTCCAGGGCCTTGTACAGCTTGGCTTCCCGGGTTTCCTGGGCTTCCATTTCTGCCAGCAGGGCCTGCCATTCCTGCCGGTTCTTTTCCGGAAAGGTGGCCAGCCACTTGTCCCAGCAGTCCTGTTCCGCCGCCCGGTCCCGGTCTCCTTTGGCAAAAGCAGGGATATCCCCGGTAAAGACTTCTCCCAGATCGTGGATCAGGCACATCCGGATCACCCGGTCCAGGTCCAGCTCCCGGAATTCCGGTTCCTGGGACAGCAGGAGGGCCATCAGGGCCATCCGCCAAGAATGGTCCGCCACGCTTTCCTGGCGGCCGGGCACCGTCCAGCAGTGGCGGGCAGCCGTTTTCAGCCGGCCGGCCCGGGTCAGGATCGTAAGAAAAGTTTCAGGGGACATAGGAGAACCATCCTTTCGTGGTGCAAAGATGGAACCATTATAGAGCGGAACGGGCAGCAGGGTCAAATGGGAAAGGGGCTGCCCGGAGGGCAAAAAACTTCTATGAACTGTTTTACAGTAAGTTGGAATTGGAAGTCCGGGAGAAAATATGATAATATAGTCATGACTAGTATAGCTGCGACTATGCTAATTACGACTATATTATTTGCAGGAGGGAATCCCATGTTCATCGGCAGAAAACAGGAACTGGCAGCTTTGGAAAAACGCTATGGATCCGGTCGTTTTGAATTCCCTGTAATTTACGGACGGCGGCGGGTGGGAAAGACCCGGCTGATCCGGGAATTTATCCAGGATAAGCCGGCGGTCTATTTCATGGCTACAGAACAGAGCAAAAAAGAGCAGCTGGCCAACCTGACGGCAGCGGTACGGGAGCAGATCCCGGATCCTCAGACCCGTCTGCTGGATTCTTTTTCCAGCTTTGAAGGTCTGTTTGCTTATCTGACCGAAGTGGGACGGCACAAGCGTTTGGTATTTGTCATCGATGAATACCCCTATCTGGCCAAGGCGGCTCCGGAAATTTCTTCCATCCTGCAGAAGGTCATTGATCAGGAGTGGAAGGATACGGAACTGTACCTGATCCTGTGCGGATCATCCATGAGTTTCATGGAGCGGCAGGTGCTCAGTTACCAGAGCCCTCTTTACGGACGGAGGACGGCCCAGCTGAAACTCCATGCTCTTCCCTATTACGAAGCCGTCCGGTTTTTCCCAGGGTGGACAGAAGAGGAAAAAATGATGGCTTATGGCATTTGTGATGGGATTCCCCAGTATCTTCTGTATCTGTCCCATTATGGAAATCTGGAAGAAGCGGTGTGTGAGGAACTGCTGTCCCCCAGTGGGCATCTCCAGGAGGAACCGGAAAACCTGATGCTCCAGGAACTGCGGGAACCGGCCGTGTACAACAGCATCCTTACGGCTGTCGCCCATGGTGCCAGCCGGCTCCATGAAATCGCTTTCGCAGTGGGGAAAGATACCAGCGGTCTGGCTTTTTACCTGAAGAATCTCCAGGATCTGGAGCTGGTCCGTAAAGTACAGCCGGTGGAGAATACCTCATCCCGGAAAAGTCTTTATCAGCTGGCAGACAATCTGTACCGTTTCTGGTTCCGCTTCATTCCGGGCTGCAGCTCCCTGATTGCCATGGGAATGGGAAAGCAGGCCTGGGAGCAGAAAATCCGGCCGCAGTTTCCAGCCTATTTTGGCCATGTATTTGAAGAAATCGCTCTCCAGTATATCCAGTACCAGGTAAAGCAGGGCAGCGGATACCCGCTGTATCTCCAGTACGGGAGCTGGTGGGGAACAGATCCGCGGAAACGGAGAGAAGAGGAAATCGATCTGGTCTGTACCGATGAAGAGAATATCCTTTGCGGAGAATGCAAATGGAAACAGGAGCCTATGGATTTGCCGGTCCTGCGGCTGCTCCAGGAGCGGAGTGAACTGGTCCGGAAAGGGCGGAAAATCCAGTACGCATTGTTTTCCCGTGCCGGTTTTACCCCAAGGTTGGAAACCGAGGCCAGGAAGGAGAATGTGTTGTTGCTGACCCCCGGGGATTTACTGGTTTGAATAAAAAGGGGGTGCTGCACGTTCTGTGCAGTGAGCTGACCCCCAATTGTTAGACCAAAAATCTAACAATTGGGGGTCAGTTTTTTATGGCAAAACACAGCTATGAATTTAAGAAAAAAATAGTACTGGAATATTTGAACAGTGACGAAGGGTGTATTTCTATTTCACGTAAATATGGGATGGCAAGTAGCAGCCAGCTGCTAAAGTGGGTTGCTGCTTACAAGGCATTTGGTGATGATGGACTGAAAAGATCCCGCTCTCAAAAAATATACTCTTTCAAAGAAAAACTTTCTGTGGTAGAGTCTTACTTAACAAATGAAATCTCATATCAGGAACTAGCAATTCAAGTAGGGATCAACAACCCATCAATGATTGCCAGATGGGTCAATGAATTTAGAATTGCGGGACCAGATGCTTTACGGTCACATAAAAAAGGCAGGAAGAGAACTTTGAACAAATCTCAAACCAAAAAAACAGATACCCAGGTTCAGCAGCCGATGGTCGACATCAGTGTGGAACATGTCAAGGAGTTAGAGGATGAAAATCTTAAACTCCGTATAGAGAATGCTTTTTTAAAAGAACTGAGGAGACTGCGTTTAGAGGACGAAGCAAAAATGAGAGAGTTGCGAAAATCATCTCCAGTCTCCGAAGATCATTCAAATTGAAAGACCTTCTCTCCTATACTCAAATGCCCAAAGCGACCTATATGTACTGGCAGAAACGGTTTGACCGCGTGAATCCAGACCAGGAAGTAGAGGACAAAATACAGGAAATCCGCAGCCAGCATAAAGATTATGGATATCGGCGCATGACCGGTGAGCTGAAGAATCAAGGGATTTGCGTGAACAAGAAGAAAGTTCAACGTATCATGCAGAAACTGAGCCTTCAGGTAACATCCTTTACCCGGAAAAGCCGTAAATACAGTTCCTATAAGGGTAAGGTAGGGACCATTGCTCCGAATAGAATACATCGTCGTTTTGAGACGAATATCCCACATCAGAAGATTACGACCGATACTTCAGAATTCAAATATTATGAAGTAGATACACAGGGACATCTGACCCTGCACAAGCTTTATCTGGATCCTTTCCTGGACATGTTCGATGATGAAATCATCAGCTATGGAATAGCCAAACGTCCTTCGGCTGAAAGCATACTGGAAGCTCAAGCTGAAGCAATCGAAATTACTGCTGATTGTCCATATCGAAGAACGTTTCACTCCGATCAGGGCTGGGCATACCAAATGAAGGCCTATACCAGGAAACTAAAAAAAGAACGAATTTTTCAGAGCATGTCTCGAAAGGGTAACTGTCATGATAACGCTGTAATGGAAAACTTTTTCGGCTTAATGAAACAGGAAATGTATTATGGAGTGATCTACTACAGCTACGAAGAACTAAAAGCCGCTATCGAACGATACATCAAATACTATAACGAACAAAGGATCAAGGAAAAACTGGGCTGGAAAAGTCCTGTTCAATACAGGCTTTCTTTGCTGGCAGCATAAAAAAGTAACGAGACAGTAAAAACCATCTCGTTACTAAGGTCTAACTTTTTGGAGTCACATCACAGCACCCCCTTTTCTCAGGGCACCAGCGTGGGTGCGGCGTAGACCCTGGCCAGGAGTTCCTGGTTCAGGGCGTAGAGCCCTTTGGGATCGCTGCCGAACAGTTCGAATTTCTTGATCAGGTCGCTGACATTCTTTTCTTCTTCTCCCTGTTCTTTCACGAACCAGTCGAAGAACTGCATGGTCCGGTAGTCCTTGGCTTTGTCGGCCGCTGCATAGATCTTGTTGATGCAGCCGGTGATGAATTGTTCATGCTTCAAGGCAGCCTTCAGGGCATCATCCAGTTTCTTGTAGGTCATGTCCGGCTTGTCGATGGTACCGAAGACCACGGCCGCATCATTGTTCTGCAGATAGGTGCGCATGAGCATGGCATGGTCCCGTTCCTCCTGAGCCTGGATATCGAACCAGTGGGCGAAGCCGTCCAGGCCTTTTTCTTGGTAATAGTTGGCGAAATCCAGATACAGATAGGCAGAATAGAATTCCTTGGTGACCTGTTCGTTGATCAGATCTCTGACTTTGGCATCCAGCATAGATAAAACCTCCCTTTCCATCGCTTTCATTATAACAGGTTTGCCGGCTGCCGGCGAAAAAACTTGACACCCTTCAGCCGGTTGGGTATGCTAACTCTGTATCAACAAAGGAGGCAATCCCATGCATTTTGAATTTTGTCCCACCTGCGGCAGCCGGCTGCATCCCAAACCGGCCGGGGATGAAGGACTGGTCCCTTTCTGCCCGGTCTGCCAGCGGTATTGGTTCGATTTTTTCTACAGCTGCATCATTGTCCTGCTCTGCAATGAATACAATGAAGTGGTCTTGTGCAAGCAGCCCCATCTCTCCCAAAAATACGAAAGCATCACTTCCGGGTTCATCATGCCGGGAGAAACCGCGGAAGAAACCGCCCATCGGGAGGTCCGGGAAGAATTGGGCCTGACCCTGGAAAAGCTGATCCCGGAAGGCACCTATTGGTTCAGCAAGGGGCAGATGCTCATGCACGGCTATCTGGGCTTTGTCCGGAAACAGCCCTTTGTCCTGTCCCAGGAAGTCACGTCCGCCCATTGGGTCCCCATCCTCCAGCTGCCGGAAACCGCCTATCCGGAAACCCCGGAAAACGTGATCTATCCCTTGTGGCGGAAGCTGCTGGCCTTGAAAGGACTGGAAGAGAAAGCATAGCTTTCCAATTTTTGTTAGACGTTCCCTGCTTTATCGTGCTATAATATAATGTCCTAATACGGTTCAACGGAGGAATGATAAGGAGGGGAACCATGAATCCATTAGATCCCATTGGCGTCATTGATTCCGGTGTGGGCGGGTTGACCGTCCTGAAATGGCTCCAGCAGAAAATGCCCCATGAACGGTTCATTTTCATTGGAGACACGGCCCGGACGCCCTATGGCAACCGGTCACGGAAAGAAATCGAAGCATTTGTCAGTGAAATGACGGCCTGGCTGCACCGCCGGCAGATCAAACAGCTGGTGGTGGCCTGCAATACCATTACGGTGCTGGGGACGGACGTGATCAAAAACGGTTACGATTTTTCCGTCATCGGTATGAAAAAAGGCGCCCATATGGTGGAAGGCGTGACGAAAAACAACAAAGTCGGCTTCTTGGCCACCGATTTTACGGTAGCTTCCGGAGCCCATAAACGGGAAATCCAGGAAATCGATCCAGAGATCCAGGTATTCGGCCAGGGCTGTCCTAAATTCGTCCCGCTCATCGAAGGAGAGAAGTTCGGCAGTCCGGAACTGGCTGCCGCCATCAAAGAATATACGGATAAGCTGAAGGCCCAGGGAGTGGATACGGTGATGCTGTCCTGTACCCATTATCCCTTTGTGGAAAAAGAGATCCGGGAAGCCTTTGGACCGGATGTGACCATCTTGGATCCGGCGGAACGGACGGTCCAGGCAGCCATCGATGATCTGAAACAGCGCAGGCTGGCACGGGAAACAGGCCTGGGGCGGGCAGAAGTGTGCTTTACCGCCGATTTGGAACGGGGCAAACGCCTGGCAGCCCGGATGCTGGATATGAACCTGTGCGATTTCCGGCTGATCCAGCTGTAAAGAAGAGGGTGTGAAAAAGCACACCCCCCGGTCACGGGTCGCGACTCGTGACCCAAGTCCCCTTTCCCCCTTGAACAATCCCTGTGGATATGATATAATTTTCCTGTTCAATGCTACTGTAGCTCAGCTGGTAGAGCATCTCATTCGTAATGAGAGGGTCGTAGGTTCGAATCCTATCAGTAGCTCCATTATGTCAGATAGTCCCGTCACTTTGGTGGCGGGCTTTTTGCGTTTGACATCTTTTCCTCTTTTGGTCATAATAAAAATTAATGAAATCCGGAGGTGATCCTGTCATGGCTTATGCCCTTGTTACCTTGTTCCTATTCTGTTTTTCCCTGCTGCCCTCCGCCTATCTCCGCTACTATCCTTTCCGGTCCATTGTCCCGTCCCCTACCCGCCATGTGCTCCTTTGCGGCCATCTCTACATTTTCCTCTTTGAATTCGTCCTATTGGGAGCCTTGTTCAGCCGGGGCTTCCTGAAGATGGAAAGCGGCATGTTCCAGTTCCTGTACTTTTTCTGCTACCTGCCTCACCTGCTCCTGCTGGTGTTGACCGTCCGGCCTTTCTGGTTCCGGCATCTATTCGTACTGGGGCTCCAGGCCATCTATATGATTTTTATCCATACCCTGGCCCTGGAAGTTTACAAGCTGTTCCTGCCGGATGCCTGGCATATGAACCGGAGCCTGCCTTATTTCTGCATTTATCTTTTCCTGTTTTTCCTGGGGATGCCCCTGGCCTTGCAGATCATGGGACGGCTCTTCACCCCGGAACAGCTGACTTCTCCTCGGTCCGCCTTCTGGCCTTATCTGGGGCCGGTGCCCCTGCTGCTGTGTTACTACCATGCCAACCAGGGGTATTTCATCCTGAACCCCCAGGAGCTGTTCCAGCCGGCCATCCAGATCTATACCCTGATCACTCTGGGGATGCTGGTGCTGGTGGCCCTGTTCCTGGTCCTTTCCATCCGGGGCGGCCTCCAGCAGGTACAGAAAATGTTCCGGCTGAAGGAACAGAATCTCCAGCTCCAGGAACAGCTCAATGACATCAACAGTTACGCCGTTTCCCTGCGGAAAGAACAGCAGGAACTGGCCATCCTCCGCCATGACAGCCGGCATCAGCTGCGGATGCTGGCGGAACTGGCGGAAAACGGGGAATTTGAAGAAGCGGAAAAACACCTGCTGGAGCTGCGGAAAGAGGTGGCGGACAAGTGACTCCCATCCTGGAAACCATGGCCGTTGCCCTGGTCTATATCCTGCTGCTCCAGCCCTTCTATCTGCTGGAGATCCTGCCCTTCTGGGGATTTTTGGAAGAAGAAAAGAAAAAGCCTTTCTGCCGGGCCTGGGTGGCCCTGACAGTGGCGGAAACGGCCCTGACGGTGGGGTTGGTCCGGTCCGGACTGTTCCCTTCAGAACCGGCTGCCTACTGGGCCATAGGGTATATTGTGTGGCTCCCCCAGTTCCTGCTGAGCTTTTTGGCCACCCGGAAGTACTGGGTGGGCCATCTGTTCATCCTTTCCTTCCGGATTCTGTTATCCAGCTGTTTTTACACCTTTCTTCGGCACTTTTTCCTGTATTTCTGGCCGAAAAGTGAATTTGTTTCCATGTATTTCTGGCAGATCCTGTTCTACGGGGGAGAATGCCTGATCGCCTTTCCCATCCTTCTCCGGTTCTTCACCCGCACCTTCAGCCATTTCCAGGAAGCGGCCACCCGCCGGTTCTGGCGGAGCACCACCATCATTCCCATGCTGCTGGCGGTGGATACTCTGTATGTAAGTGTGTATGATTCCCAGGAACGGTATTTCGATCTGTTGGGTGCCCGGATCTTGCTGCTGATCGTGGTGGTACTGATGATGGCCGCCATCCGCCGGGGGCAGCAGGAAGTGTATGATGAAATCCGTGCTTACGAAGAGAAACACCAACTCCAGCAGCAGGTGGTGTCTGCGGCCAACTATGTGAAAATGTCAAAAGAATCCCGGCAACGGCTGGAAGCCATCTACCGGGAAAAACAGGACCATCTTGACCAGCTGCTGGATCTGGTCCGGCAGAAGGACCGGGTGGGGGTGCTCACCTATATCGAAGAACTGGGAGAAGAATTCAACAGCACCAAACTGCCCCAGTACTGCCGGAATCCCCTGATCAATGCGGCCCTTACGGTGTATCTGTCCCGGGCCCGGGAAGAGGGGATCCCCACTACTATTTCCGTGGACCTGCCCCAGGACCTTACCTGCAGCGGGGATTTGTCCATCGTTCTTTCCAATTTGGTGGAAAACGCCCTGATCGCCAGTGGGAAGCAGCCGGAAGACCGGCGGAACATCACCGTGTTGGCCCGGCAGCAAGGGGATATGCTGAACATCCTGGTCAAGAACCTGTTCGATGCTCCGGTGCTCCTGGACGAAGAGGGACTGCCGGTAACCAAGGTGAAAGGCCATGGCATCGGCATGAAATCCCTGGCCCGGTTCCGGGACAAATACGGAGCCAGCGTCCTCTGCCAGCAGAAAGACGGCTGGTTCCTGACCTATCTCCAGGTGGATATGGGGGCGAAGGGAGTAGGGGATTAGGGGCGTAGCACGTTGTGTGCAACGCCCCTGTCACTGGTCTCTTGTCACTAGTCACTGGAAGAAGGAAGGCAGCCGGGCTGCGGCTGCCTTTCATTGTATGAGACTTGTTATTCAGAAAAACTCAGAACAAGCAGCAGATTAAAAGAAAAGCACAGTTCTGTTTAATTTGAAAGAACCCGTCAGCCACGGGTTCTTTCCATTGGCCAGAGACCAGTGACCGTTGACCAGTGACCAAAAGGGAGTGTTGCGCATGCAACAGCCCCTTTTTTACTTCGTCCCAAACATATACTGGAAATACTGCTCCTGGAACTCTCGGTATTTCCGTTTCCCCAGGGGGATCTGATGGCCCTGGATCTCTACGTAATCGGTTTTGATCAGGTGGATTGCGCCCAGGTTCACCAGATAGCCTTTGTTGGGGGATACGAACTGGCCCGGGGCGATCTTGTCCAGATCCGCCTTCATGTCCTGGCCGGATTTCCGGGTCTCCAGGGTACTGCCGTCGGCCAGGTACACCTCCAGCACATGGCCGTGGCTTTCCAGGAACAGGATCTGGGCGATTTCTTCCACCCGGACGCCTCCGCCCACCAGCCGGAAGATCACCTTGGCGCTGTTCCGCTGGCGGATGTAAGCAATGGCCCGGTCCATGGCCTTGGCAAACTGGGCCTGGGTAAAGGGCTTCAGGAGATAATCCGTGGCTTTTACCTCAAAGGCTTCCACGGCAAATTCGTCGCTGGTGGTGAGAAAAATGATCTCTGCCCGGCTGTGGTGGTCCCGGAGCTCCCGGGCTACATCGGTGCCCAAAATCCCGGGCATACACACATCCAGCAGCACAATATCGAACAGGGCCCCCTTGTCCACGGCTTCCACAAAGGCAAAAGCATTTTCAAAGGTCTGGTAGCTTACATGTTCCTGGCGGTTCTGGAAGTATTTCTCTGAAGCTTCCCGGATCTTCTGGATCTGGTCCTGCTGATCATCACAAATGGCAATATGCAGCATGCTGTCCACTTCCTTTCCATGGGTCTGTATCGATTTATTCACCTCTATTATACCCAGTCCAGACAACCTTGGAAAATCCCCGCCCTGAAAGGGCGGTTTTTTTGCATGAAAAAGGAACCGGGAATGTCTTTTGATAAAGAACAAAAAGAAAGAAAACTTAGAAAAATATTTTCAGGACAAAAAATGACCCTTTCGTGATTTTTGAGAAAAAAGTTTCGGAATCCATGCTATGCTTTAGCAGGACAAAGGAAAAGGAGTTCCGGACGCGGGACTTCCTTTCCAAATCAATACACTGGATTCCCGCATAAAGTTCCAAATAACCCAAATGAGAACGATTCAAGAAAACTGAAGAGTGAAGTAAATCGTATTGTATATACGGACGAACGTTCTTATACAAAAGTATACTCCAGAAATTCAAAAGAGTATACCAAGGGATAATTGGAATTTTTAGGGATTTTGGTAAACGAAAAGTGTCGGGGAGACCAAAAGCGCGCATGGGGAACCCACCAGGGAATGCATGAAAATGAAAAAACAGGAAAGCTCAAGAAAAGGGGTGTGGCTTTATGAACAGGATTTATAAAGTAATCTGGAACAAAACACGGGGCATGTACATGGTGGTTTCCGAACTGGCCAAAGGCCAGTCCAAAGACGGACGCCGTGCCGTGGGACGGAAGAAAGTGGCACAGACCGCTGCGGCTCTGGCCGTATTTTTCAGCATTGTCTCTATGGGAGGGACGTCTTTTGCAGCGGATACCACGACGGTAACCGATACGGAAGGGAAGACCCAGACCGTTTATACCAAAGATGGGGTAGATAACGGGATAGAAAGCCTGCAGGAAGGAATTCAAACATTTAGTAAGCAAGTTCAAGATTCACTCCTTTCGATAGGTGAGAATATTCAAGCGGAAAATAAGGTATATGTTAAAGCCTCTCAGACCGTGGGCGAGAACCTGGGCAGCTTGGATACACAGGTCAAGGCCAATGCTGATGCTATTGAGGAAGAAGCACGTAAGCGCAAATATTCGGTTACTAATCTGGAAAATGCGGATAAACAGCTGCAGACCAATATTGATAATGAAGCTGCTGCCCGTGAAGCTGCCGATACGGCTCTGGATACCCGGGTCACCAATGTGAAGGAATCTCTGCAGCAGGAAGCTGCGGATACCTATGTGAGCAAGGATGATGCCGCCGTACAGGATGGAGCCATCGTGAAAGCCGCCAACACTATCGGCGACAATGTGACCAAACTGGATGCGGCTCTGGCTAAAGAAACGGCTGACCGGCTGGGGGCTGATGCGGCCCAGGATAAGGTCATCCAGCAGGTGAACGACAACCTGGTAGCCAGTGTCAATACCATCAACGAGAGTGTAAAAACCACCAATGAGAATATGGCCGCCGGGTTCACGGCCCTGAGCCAGGCAGATGCCAACGAAGCCGCAGCCCGTGAAGCAGCCGATACGACCCTGCAGACCAATATCGACAACGAAGCCGCAGAACGTAAAGCAGCCGATACGGTACTGGATGATAAGATTACGGCAGAAACTTCGGCCCGTGTGGCAGCAGATACGAAACTGGTGGAAGCCGTCAATAGCGGACTGAGCCTGAGCGATGACAATGTTCTGCAAAAGAACACCACTACCATTGACGCCCAGGGCAACGTGACCACCTTCAAGACCGATGCCAATGAAATGATCCTGAACAAGGGCAAGGACAACCAGATCACCCTGAACGAAAATGGCATCAAGGTTGGCACCAACAGCAGTGTGATGGATGCGAACGGCGTCTATACCGGCGGCGATACCTATGATGCAGCCAAGGCAGCTATGAGCGCTGACGGCAAGATCAAAGGGGCTAACGGGGCTTTCACCGTAGATGAAAATGGAAATGTCACTTCCAAGGCAACCATCACCGGCGAAACAGTAACCGACGGTAAGGGTGCTTCCATGAGCAACGGAACGGTAACGGGCAAGACCCTGACCGATGGGATTGCTACCATCACCAATGGCAACATCAACACCAGCGGTACCATTACCGGCGGCACCGTAACTTCCACGGGCAACATCTCCGCAGTGGGTGATATCCACGCAGGCGGCGCCATTACGGGAGCCAGCGCTTCCATCCAGGGCGCTCTCACAGCAGGCAGCGCCACCATTACCGGTGACCTGACCGCCGGCGGCGCTATCCAGGGTAAGAGCATCTCCGATGGTACGGCAACCATGCAGAATGGCAACCTCACTGGTGTGAAGAACCTGAGCGCTGAAACCATTACCACCAGCGGTGATGCCACCATCGGCGGCGACCTGACGGTCAACGGCAAGCTGAATGTGGATGAAATCGACCTGACCAAGAACGGCATTGTAGGGGACAACAACGTAACGGCCAGCACGAAAGTGGCAGCCGGTGAAATCACCTCCTACAAGAAAGCCACCAGCACCAAAGATGGCAGCGAAAAAGAAAGCGCCATCGATTATGATGAAAATGGGACTTCCACCTGGGCGAAATCTACCGACGCCGATGGCAACTGGAAGAAGAGCACTCTCACTGTGGAAGGCAGCGATGTGACTTCCAAGGTTGTGGATTCTGACAAGAACAGCAATGAGTCCAAACAGACTTCCACAGAATCCAGCGACGTGGTGAAGGATGCCGATGGCAATACTTCAACCTTCAGCCAGAGAGTCAAAGACATCCTCCAGGAAATCAAAAACGCATCCGGCGATACGCTGACCAAGGTCGAACAGACGGATACGGCCATTACCAGCCAGATCGGTGACGGTTCTGCCGTAAAGAGCGAAATGACGGCTGACGGCATTACCAATACGGCAGTGGGCGGAACCATTACGAATTCTGCCAAAGATCTGGTGAATACTGCCACCGGCGATATGACCAATACGGTTGGCAAAAACCTGACTACGACTGTGGGCGGAGATATGTCGACCACTGTGACTGGCAAGGTCACCGAAGACTACAAGTCCGACCTGGATACCAAGGTGGGCGGCAATGAGACCCATTATGTAGCTGGCAGCCAGACCAATACGGTATCCGGAGACCGTACCGTGAATGTGAAAGGTACGGAAACGGAAAACTTCAATGCCCAGGTCACCAACATCAAGACGGATCAGAAGACTTCTGTAGGCGGCAACCAGACCAATATCGTTGGCGGCGACCAGCAGAATACGGTAAGCGGCAGCAAGACGGAAACGGTCAAAGGCAGTGTGACGGAAAAATACGGCAGCCAGGCAACTACCATTGACGGTGATCAGAGCACCAATGTAGGTGGCAACCAGTCCAATGTGGTAGCAGGTGACCAAACCAATACCATCAGCGGCAGCAAGACGGAAAGCGTCAAGGGTGCTGTGACAGAAACCTATGGCAGCCAGAGCACTACGGTAAATGGCGACCAGAGCACGACGGTTAAGGGGAATCAGAGCAATACTGTTGAAGGGACTCTGACAGAAACGGTGACCGGCGATGTAACGGAAGACTATAAAGCCAACCTGAGCACTACGGTGGGCGGCAACCAGACCACCACGGTGACCGGCGACAGCAGCCTGACAGCGGAAAACATCACCAACGAAGCAAAAAATAAGATCACCAACAAGGCTCTGGATGTGGAAACCGATGCTTCCAGCTCCATCGTCAGCAAGGTTTCCAACGAGTACGGCTCCAATACTTCCACCCAGCTGTCCTACCAGACCACGGAAGAAATGAGCCAGGCCGATGGCAAGAGAGCTTCCTATCTCCGGGGTGCAGCAGAAGAAAAATCCCAGCTCACCGATGGGGACAAGAAGACCACCGTCGACACCATTGCCGGCCAGACCAACACCAACATTACGGATGGGACCAATACCTCCAACAGCCTGCAGAAGGCGGATCAGGTTGCCTCTTCCGTAACGGACGGCACCAACACCACGGTTGTGAACCAGGATGCCAAGAGCCTGGCCTCCTCCATCACTGACGGGACCAAGGCCAACAACACCAACAGCACCGTGGACAAATCGGAACAGCTGATCAAAGCCAGCGATACCCAGTACAGCGCCACCACCAAGACGGCTACCAAGACGGAAGATGCCCTGGTAAGCGGCAGCAGCGTCATCGACGTCATCAAGAGCCTGGACGATGCAGGCAGCCCGACCATCAGCAGCGCCGTAACGGATGGCACCAACAGCACTGGCGTCACCCAGACGGCAAAAGATATCACCAACACGGCTAAGAACGGTACGATTGCCAATGATGCCAAGGATATCATCAACAACGCTGCGGAAAACATGACCAACACGGTTGGCAAAGATCTGACCACGACTGTGGGCGGCGAAATGAAGACCACCGTGACCGGCAAGACCACGGAAAACTATAATGGCGGACTGGAAACCACCATTACCGGAGAAGAAAAACACACGGTCAACGGCAGCCAGATCAATGCTATTACGGGAGACCAGACCAATACCATTGGCGGCAGCCAGACCACCACGGTGACTGGCGACAGCAGCCTGAGCGCCCAAAACATCACCAACACGGCTTCTGAAACCTTGAGCAACAGTGCCAAGAACATCACCAATACCGCAGCGGAAAAACTCAGCAATTCCGCAGCGGAAATCGAAAATACGGCTTCTAAGTCCATTACGGACAAAGTAGGTGACAACGTGAGCCGGACCATGACCACCAGCCAGATCAAGGAATCTGTGGTGGATGGAGCCAACAGCAACACTTCTACCAAGACGGCCTCCAAGGATATGAACATTGTTACCGATGGGACCAGCACCAGTACCCTGAGCCAGCTGGCCGGCAGTGTGAACACTTCCCTGAAGGAAGTGGACAGCAGCGGCAACTCCGTGAAGTCCCTGAACAATGTGCAGACCGTTTCTGAAGACACCACCAAGATCACTGATACTGCCAGCGGCGACTTCTCCAGCCGTAGCCAGAAGGCCAACGGCTTCACCAGCCAGGTGAAGAACAACAGCGGCGGATCCAACACGGTGACGGATACGGCTACCACTTCGGAACAGAAGCTGGTCAGCGGGAACATCATCGACATCCTGAAGGATGCGGAAACCGGGTATGTGAATACCACCGTAAGCTCTGGGACTGGCGACGATGCTACCAGCACCAGCGTGAAGCAGGGGACTGCTGACATCACCAACACCGCTAAACAGGGGACCATCACCAACGAGGCCAAGAACCTGGTGAACAAGGCGGAAGAAAAACTGTCTAACAGTGCGGCAGAAATTGAAAACACCGCAACCACCAGCATCAAGGATGTGGTGGGCAAGAGCACGGTGACCACCACGGATACCGGGACCACCTTTGAAAATACCGATCATGCAGCGGCTATTGGAGAAGGATCCATCACCCAGACCACCATTTCCGGGAACACCCTGGAAACCGGCAAGGCAACGGCGGATTATGTGGATGTGAACAAGGACCTGCACGTGATGGGCAATACCCAGCTGGATGGCACCCTGGAAGTGGGCGGCAAGTCCACCTTCAAGGATGACGTCACCATGGAAAAGAATCTGGATGTGAAGGGTACCACTACCACCGATAAACTGGTGGTGAACAACGGGGCCAACATCACTGGCGGCACCACTACCGATACCCTCCATGTAACCAGCACTGCCACCTTCGACGGTATGGTAACCTTCAAGGATGCTGTATCCATGGAAAAGGATCTCACTGTAGGCGGCAATGCCACTGTGGCCGGCGATGTAACGGCTAAGTCCTACAAGGTCGGCGACAAGACCTACATTGACGAAAACGGCATCAATGCCAACGGCCAGAAGATCACCAACGTGGCGGACGGGACCGTTGCTGAAGGCAGCACCGATGTAGTGAACGGCGGACAGCTCAATGCCACCAACCAGCGTGTGACCACCGTGGAAAACCGGATGGACGGGGTAGAAAACCGTATGGACCGGGTAGAAAATCGGGTGGACAACCTGGATAACCGGATCGACAAGGTAGGGGCCAGCGCAGCGGCTATGGCCAACCTGCACCCCATGGACTTCGATGAAGATTCCAAGGTCAGCGTGGCAGCGGCCATGGGCAGCTATCGCAGCGAAACCGCCGGAGCCCTGGGCGTGTTCTATCGGCCTACTGACCGGGTGATGCTGAATGTTTCCACCAGCTTCGGCAACGGAGAAAACATGGTGGGCGGCGGCGTCTCCTTCAAGCTGGGCAAGAGCAGCAAGCGGCTGGAAAAGGCAGAAGCCACCAACGCTACCCTGGCCAAGCAGGTGACCAACCTGCAGAATCGGCTGGATGCCCTGCTGGGTGTGCTGAACCCCAGCCTGTCCAAGGACTTCCCGGATGTACCGGCCAACCACTGGGCTTACGAAGCCGTAAGCCGGCTGGCAGGGAACAATATCGTCCAAGGATACGAAGACGGCAAGTATCATGGCGAACGGACCATGACCCGTTATGAAATGGCTGAAATCATCTACAATGCCCTGTCCAAAGGGGCTAAGGCGGAAGCCAAACTGGTAGAAGAATTCCGGCCGGAACTCCAGGCAATGGCTGCTCAGAGAAAAGCGTAACCGTCTCCCCGGATGGATTGCCACACCCGCTCTGGAGCAGAACCATAAAGCAAAAAAGCCACCCCGCGCAATGGGCGCGGGGTGGCTTTTTTGCGGCTGTCAGTGGCCAATGGGGAAAGGAGGCCCTCCGGGGGGCCGGGGAAGGGCTTGCCTGCGGCAAGCCCCTCGTATAATAGAGTTGTACCAGATATTCCCTTTTATAGTGAATTACGGTACGATTAGAATGGAGCTGTGGATCGGTTGCGCGCCCCTACCGCTTGACGGTTTTTGTAGAGTCCGACCACAGAATTCATTCAATTTGTTAATGAGTTGGATACCGCTCGACGGTTCATATCTAGCGAGGATACATTATGATGAAGTCTCTGTGGCTTTGATGCACAGCTGCCAATTCAAAAAAAGGAGGTTGATTTTTATGCTTTGTGTCGGAATTGACGTTGCAAAGCGGAAACATGACTGCTGTATCATTGACTCGGATGCATTGAAAACAGTTGAATCTTTTACATTTCCCAATTCACGGGAAGGCTTTGACATGCTCCTTTCCAAGATTTCTGAACTGGGCATTCCAAAAGATAAAATAAGAGTAGGATTGGAAGCAACCGGTCACTATTCCTCGAATCTCGCCCATTTCATCTCAGAACATGACCTTCCACTGCTCACTTTCAATCCGCTTCTCACGAATAGATACAAGCAAGGATTCAGCCTGCGTAAGACCAAGACTGATAAAGTCGATGCCTGCGCTATTGCACAGATGATTGTGTCAGGGAAAGGTTCCCAAACCTACTCTTCTTCATTGTACCATAACGAGGAAATGAAATCACTCTCTCGTTACAGATCTCAAACCATGCAGAAGTGTTCCAAGCTAAAGATATCAGTTTCCCGTCTGGTTACGATTTTATTCCCAGAGCTGGAAGGGCTGACATCTTCCATCCATCTTGCTNGCGTTGAGGTCGGGGGTTGTGGCTGGGGTGCGGATGGTTCGAGGTTGCCGAAGATTGGGAGATCGCGGATGGAATGAAAACGAACCCTCCGGGAGGCCAGGGAAGGGCTCGCCTGTGGCAACCCCCTACAGCGTTGAGGTCGGGGGTTGTGGCTGGGGTGCGGATGATTCGTGGATGTCGGGGCTGTATGACGGGCTGGGGATGTACCCGGGGGTTCCGGTTTGCAGGAGGGACTTTGACACCAACGGCGTAGGGGTTCCCCGCAGGGGAACCCTTCCCGGCCTCCCGGAGGGTCAAACCAGCAAATTTGCAAAAATATTCTGTCATGTTATAATATATAAAATCATAAAATAAACATATGTTTGTAAAAGGAGGCCTTTTATGTCATTCACTCACACCCTTCATCCCAGCCGAAAAAACATCCGGCTTTCTCCTATGGTTTACCAACTGTCCGGGCTGACTTTCCTTACGGTGTGCACGCTGGACAGGGAACCTCTATTTGGATGTATTGAACAGGGAGTTCTGCATCCTACGGAATTTGGGAATCAGGTGGCGGCTCATCTGGATTGGTTTGCCAACCGGTATACGGGGATGGAAATCCTGCAATGGGTGGTGATGCCCAACCATATCCATTTATTGGTACTCCGAAATCAGGATAGGGCAACCATTTCCCTGGCCGGATTCATCAACCAATTCAAAGGTTGTACAACCAGGGTGTGCGGGCGTAAAATTTGGCAGCGTGGATATTACGACCATTTGGTAAGGACGCCGGGGGATGCGGTCCGGATCATGGAATATATAGGCAACAATCCAAGGAAATGGGAGTTGGACCAGTATTTCGGAGAGTGAAGACGAACCCTCCGGGAGGCCAGGGAAGGACTCGCCTGCGGCAAGCCCCTACAGCGTTGGAGTCGGGGTTGTGGCTGGGGGAGGATGGGTCGTGGATGTCATAGGTTGCAGGGTGCAGGATGGAATGACCCTCTTGGGTGGCCAGGGAAGGGCTCGCCTGCGGCAAGCCCCTACAGCGTTGGGGTCGGGGGTTGTGATTGTCAGGGGTTGTATGACGGGCTGGGGATGTACCCAGGGGTTCCGGTTTGCAGGAGGGACTTTGACACCAACGGCGTAGGGGTTCCCCGCAGGGGAACCCTTCCCGGCCTCCGGTCGGGCCTGTTTCCTTCAAAAAAACAGGCCCCAGCCGGGACCTGTTTTTTCCTTTCTTCATTCCACTATGGTCCCTCCCCCCAGGACCACTTCTCCGTCGTACAGCACGGCGGCTTGGCCGGGGGTGATGGCCCGCTGGGGTTCGTCGAATTGGACGGTGAAGGTGTCTTTCCCAGTGGGGATCACGGTAGCGGGCTGGGCTTCCTGGCGGTACCGGACTTTTACCTGGCACCGGACGGGGCCTTCCGGCACTTCACCGCTGATCCAGTTGGCGTCCTGGACCTTTGCCTCCCGGCTGAACAGGGCCTCGCTGGGGCCCACGATGACGGCGTTCTTTGCCGGGTCGATCTTCACCACATACAGGGGATAATCGGGCTGGTTCAGGCCTAACTTCTTGTGCTGACCCAGGGTGTAATAGATGATCCCTTTGTGCTGGCCGATCACCTTCCCTTCCAGATCCAGGAAGGGCCCGGGCTGGGGCTTGTAGTCCAGGATCCGCTGGACCGCATCGGTGTACTGGCCGTTGGGCACGAAACAGATGTCCTGGCTGTCAGGCTTCTGGGAATTGATGAACCCGTTTTCCGCGGCGATTTCCCGGGTGTGGGTCTTGTGGTATTCCCCCAGGGGGAACTGGGTGTGGGCCAGCTGGTCCTGGGTCAGGCTGTAGAGCACATAGCTCTGGTCTTTGGCCGGGTCCGTGGCCCGGAGCAGCTGGTACTTCCCTTCCGGGGTCTTCTGGATCCGGGCGTAATGGCCGGTGACCACACAGTCGCAGCCCAGTTCCAGAGCCCGCTGGTACAGGGCGCCAAACTTCAGGAACCGGTTGCAGTCGATGCAGGGGTTGGGGGTGTGGCCCCGGGTGTAGCTCCGGGCAAATTTTTCCATGACGTCTTTTTTGAATTCTTCCGTGTAGTTGAACACGTAATAGGGCATATGGAGCCGGGCGGCCACGCTCCGGGCGTCTTCCACGTCGCTGAGGCTGCAGCAGGTCTTGGAATTGCAGCCGGCATCCGGGTTGTTGTACAGTTTCATGGTGCAGCCGATGCAGTCGTACCCCGCATCCTGCATGAGTTTGGCGGCTACGGAGCTGTCCACTCCGCCGCTCATGGCAATCAGTGCTTTCATGATGCATCCTTTCTGTTATAGACGGTGTTCCAGCTTCCGGAGCCGCTGGACTTCCCGGATGACAGTGGCGGCCGTCCAGTCCACCTGCTCCCGGGTGATGTCGTCTCCTAGGGAGAACCGCAGGGAGCATTTGGCTTCTTCCGGAGTGCAGCCCAGGGCCAGGAGCACATGGCTGGGTTCCGGGGATCCGGAGGCACAGGCGGAACCGGCGGAGACGCAGATGCCGGCCATGCCCAGCACCGGCAGCAGGGCTTCGGCAGGGACTCCGTCAAAGGCCATATTCAGGTGGCCGGGGAGCCGGGGCACTTGACCGCTGTGGACTCGGGTGCCGGGGAGAGCCAGGAGCTGCTGTTCCAGAGTGTTCCGGGCGGCGGCCATTTTCTCAGCGTGGGCATCCAGATTCCGGGCTGCTTCTTCCAAGGCAGCGGCCATGCCCACGATGCCCGGTACGTTTTCTGTTCCTGCCCGTTTTCCTCGTTCCTGTTCTCCACCGAAAATCAGGCTTTCTAATGCAATGCCTTGCTTGGTAAAAAGGAATCCAACCCCTTTGGGTCCATGGAATTTATGAGCAGAACCAGAAAGGAAGTCGATATCCCCGTTTTTCAAGGTCACCGGGATGTGCCCCAAGGCTTGGACCGCGTCGGTGTGGAACAGGGCCCCCTGGGCGTGGGCCAGGGCAGCCAGCTTTTCGATGGGCTGGAGGGCACCGGTCTCATTGTTGGCGGTCATCACGGACACCAGAGCAGTTTCCGGTGTGAGGGCCTGTTCCAGGGCTGCCGGTTCCACCTGGCCTTCCCGGTTTGCCGGCAGCAGGGTCACAGAGTATCCTTCTGCCTGGAGGGCCTCCAAGGTGTGGAGGATGGCGTGGTGTTCGATGGCACTGGCGATGAGGCGGGTGCGGCCGTGGGCTTTTCCCCAGGCGGCAGCGGTGCGGAGGGCTTGGTTGTCGCTTTCACTGCCTCCGGAAGTGAAGGTGATCTCCCGGGGCTGGCAGCCCAGCAGCCGGGCGATGGTTTCCCGGGAGGCGATCAGGGCCCGGGAGGCTTCCTGCCCCAGGGGATAGGTGCTGGAGGGGTTGCCGTACTGTTCTGTAAAATAAGGCAGCATGGCCTCCAGGACCTTGGGCAGGACCCGGGTGGTGGCTGCATTGTCAGCATAGACGAACATGGTGGTGCTCCTTTGTAAATTAATATCATATCATTATACTACAGGTTGGAAAGACTGGGAATTCCTTCTTTTTCCTCTTGCTTTATTTCGTGCTCCATGCTATACTTTTAAGGCTGTATATATTATATATACTTCTTCTGCCCTCATGGTAGAGGAGCAAATCCAAAGGAGGAGGTGATTTCGTGAATAACTACGAAGTCATGTACATCGTTAAGCCGGTAGAAGAGGACGCTTTCAACGCTGTTGTAAAGAAGTTCGATGACCTGCTGGTGGCTAACGGCGCTACGATCGAAAAAACCGATAAGTGGGGCAAAAAACGTTTGGCATATGCTATTCAGGACTTCAATGATGGTCTGTATGTCCTGACCACCTTTGCCGCTGAACCTGCAGCCGTGAAGGAACTGGACCGTGTGATGAAGATTACGGACGATATCCTGCGTCACATGATCATTCGCAAAGGCGAATAAGGAGGCTGGGTGTATGAATCGCATTATCTTGTTAGGCCGTCTCGTACGGGATCCGGAAGTCCGGGTCACTCCTACGGAAAAAACGGTCTGCACCTTTACTCTGGCAGTTGACCGTCCCTTCACTGCGAAGAATGGTCAGCGGGAAGCGGATTTTATCAACATCGTTACATGGAATAAAACCGCTGAATTATGTGGGAACAGTTTGACCAAGGGCCAGAGGGCTCTGGTGGAAGGACGGCTGCAGATCCGCAGCTACGATGGCAAAGACGGGAACAAGCATTATGTGACGGAAGTCATTGCGGACCGTGTGGAATTCATCGAACGGAAAGGCACCGGCAATCCTGCTGGAGGCCAGCAGAATTCTCCTTCCCAGAATCATCCCTCTCAGGGCGGCTCTGCCGATCCCATGGGGGGCTTTGGCTCTGAAGTAGGTTTTGACGAAGAGATCCCATTCTAAAAGGGAGGATAGAGAATAGCTATGATGAAGCGTGAAAGAGGAAATCGGAGACCCAGAAGAAAAGTCTGCTCCTTCTGCGTCGACAAAGTCCAGGAAATCGATTATAAAGATGCAGCCAAGCTGCGCAAGTTCATCACCGAACGGGGCAAGATCCTGCCTCGCCGGATTTCCGGTACCTGTGCAAAACATCAGCGTCAGCTGACCATTGCCATCAAACGTGCCAGAAACGTTGCGCTGCTGCCGTTCACGGCAGAATAAGCCGGATGACAGAGACAGACCCTCCGGGGTCTGTCTTTTTTTTGCCAAATATTGTAAAATAGAAAGGAAACGCTGAATAAGCTGCCAATGGTCAATGGCGGAAGGAAGCCGGCTGCGCCGGCAGTATCATGATGGAGGAATATCGCTTTGCAGTACCATAAAACTTCTTCGCTGGTGGAATCCGGCATCCTGGCGGCAGTGGCTGTCCTTTTCACCCTGGTGGGAAATTACATTCCAGTGCTGGATCTCATCGTCAGCATCCTGTGGCCTTTGCCCATCATCCTCTGTGGCCGGCGGAACGGGCTCAAATGGAGCATCCTGTGCCTATTGGTCACCGGCTGCGTGGTGGCGGTGCTGCTGTCCCCCCTCCAGGCCTTGACCCAGTGCCTGATCCTAGGGCTCATCGGCCTTTTCATGGGGTATGCCATGCGGAAACAGATGACGCCGGTACAGACCCTCCTGATGGGCAGCCTGGGGGCCCTGCTTTCCACGGTGCTCAGTGCCCTGGCGGCCTACTTCTTCATGCATGTGAATGTGATCGAAGTGTTCTTCCAGTCCATCGATGAGTCGGTCTCCATGAGCAGTGAGATCTTCCAGACCTTGGGGATGAGCGGCTTCAGCGAGACCCAGCTGGCCCAGATGAAAAAGATGTTCGAACTGATCCTGCCGGCGGGGGTGCTGCTCAGTGCTCCCATCACCGCCATCGCCAACTATTGGGCGGCCCGGAAGATCCTGGGCCGGCTGGGGGATTATTACCCCTGGTTCCCGCCTTTCGCCTTGTGGAAGCTGCCCAAATGGCTGCTCCTGCCCTATGGCATCGGCATGATGCTGATCTTCTTCGGACAGAACTATCAGGATTCTCTGGTGTATCGGGGCGGGGATACCTTGTACATGATGATGAACATGCCGCTCCTGGTCCAGGGGCTCTGCCTGATCCGCTGGTATGTGGAATACCGCCGTTATCCCCGGATCCTGCTTCCCCTGAGCCTGCTGCTGACCTTTACCCTGCCCATCGCTTCTCAGCTGGTGGTGGTGCTGGGGGCCTATGAAATGGTCTTTGATCTGCGGAAAATCCGGAAACCGGACGCGAAAAAGCCGGAATAGAGGGAGAGAAAATGGACGATAAATCACGCCGGAATCTCTGGCAGTCTGTGCGCATCGGGGTGGCCCTCCTGGGATCTGCCCTGGTGGTCTACGGGATTGCCGTGAACCAGGCTATCTGTACGGCAGTGGGATTCCTTTCCGTACTGCTGGTCTATTACCTGACCTTTCGGAGCAACCGGCTCCGGGAAGCCTGGTTCAACCATTCCATGACCACGGTGGTCCGGAATATCGAGCGGGCCAACAATTATGCTTCCCAGCGGNGTGCTGGGGGCCTATGAAATGGTCTTTGATCTGCGGAAAATCCGGAAACCGGACGCGAAAAAGCCGGAATAGAGGGAGAGAAAATGGACGATAAATCACGCCGGAATCTCTGGCAGTCTGTGCGCATCGGGGTGGCCCTCCTGGGATCTGCCCTGGTGGTCTACGGGATTGCCGTGAACCAGGCTATCTGTACGGCAGTGGGATTCCTTTCCGTACTGCTGGTCTATTACCTGACCTTTCGGAGCAACCGGCTCCGGGAAGCCTGGTTCAACCATTCCATGACCACGGTGGTCCGGAATATCGAGCGGGCCAACAATTATGCTTCCCAGCGGATCCCCATCGGGATCGGGGTCTTTGACAAGGAAGGCCATCTCCAGTGGCGGAACCGGCTGTTCAACGAATTCATCGCGGTGGATGTGCCCCTGGCTACGCCTTTCGAAAAGGTGCTGCCTCCTCCGGACAACAACTTTGCCACCCTGCGGCTCCGGGATGCGGACAAGCAGATCAAGATCGGGGACCGGATCTACAAGATGCTGGTCCGGCGGATCCAGATCACCGACAACCCGGAAGAAGATACGGGGCTGGCCCTGTATCTGACGGATATCACGGACCGGGAACGGCAGAAAAAACGGTACGAGGAAGAACGGCCGGTGGTGGCCTATGTCCAATTCGACAATTATGACGACGCCATGAAGGGGCTGAATGAAAATGAACGGGCCAGCCTGATCGTGGATGTGACCAAGGCCATCGGCGGCTGGGTGGAGGAGGTCCACGGATATTTCCAAAAGTATACGGAAGACATGTTCGTAGTAGGCCTGAGCCGGAAAGGGCTGACGGATACCATCAGCAAGAAGTTCCAGGTGCTGGACCGGGTCCGGGACATCAAAAGCGGGAACCGGATCAGCCCCACCATCAGCATCGGGGTGGCCGCGGACAGCCGGAACCTGTCGGAAATGAGCCAAAAGGCCCAGGCTGCCCTGGATCTGGCCCTGGGCCGGGGCGGCGACCAGGCTGTGGTCCAATTGGGGGACGATATGAGCTTCTATGGGGCCCGGGGTTCCGTCCAGGCGAAAAACACCCGGGTGCGGGCCCGGATCGTGGCCCAGGCCATCCATGAGCTGATGGTCAGTGCGGACCAGGTGTTCATCATGGGCCATGCCAATGAAGATTACGATGCCCTGGGAGCAGCCATCGGAGTGGCCAAGATGGCCCTGACCCTGAACAAGAGCTGCTGCATCGTCACCAGCGGCCAGGGGCCTTCCCTGAAGAAGCTGGAGACGGTGTCCAAGGACCAGAGCGACCGGTATCTGTCCTTGTTCGTGGATGAGGAAGAAGCCCTGAAACGGATCACTCCCGGCAGCATCCTGGTGCTGGTGGATCACCATCGGGCCATGCTCAGCGCGGCTCCCCGGGTGCTCCAGGCCATCCGGAGACGGATCATCATCGACCATCACCGGCGGGCGGAAGACGCCATCACCGATGTGATGCTCCAGTACATGGAACCTTCCACTTCTTCCACCTGCGAAATGGTCACAGAGATCCTCCAGTATTTTGAAAACAAGCTGCAGTTTTCCGAAGTGGAAGCCACGGCCCTGTATGCAGGGATCCTGGTGGACACCAAGAATTTTGCGGTGCAGACCGGGGAACGGACTTTCGAAGCGGCAGCGTTCCTGCGCCGGAACGGAGCCGACCCCCATATGGTTTCCCTGCTGTTCAAAGATGATGAACATACGGTGCTCACCCGGGCCCGGATCATCACCGAGATGAAACAGCCCCTGCCCGGACTGGCTGTGGCGGTGCACCAGTGCTCTTGCCAGGATAAGGATACGCCGGTGATCGTGGCCCAGGCGGCGGATGAATTGCTGACCATGGATGACATCCGGGCCAGCGTGGTTTTCAGCCAGAATGAAAAAGGAGTCAGCATCAGTGCCCGCAGTGACGGTTCCGTCAATGTGCAGGTGATGATGGAAGAACTTGGCGGCGGCGGCCATCAGACCGTGGCCGGGGTGCAGGTCAAGGGCGTGACGGCGGAAGAACTGATGCCGAAAGTCCTTGAACTGGCCAAAGAACAAATGAAGGAGAGCGATACAGATGAAGGTAATCTTGCTGCAGGACATCAAGAAATTGGGTAAAAAAGGCGATATCATCGAAACGGCGGAAGGCTATGGCCGGAACTATCTGATCCCTCGGGGCATGGCGGAAGAAGCCACTTCCCGGAACCTGAACCAGGCCAAACAAGATATGCAGGTGGCCAAACACCGGGCTGCCCAGGCCCATGACGAAGCGGTGATCCTGGCTGCCCAGCTGGAAAAAGTTACCCTCCACATGAAGGTGAAAGTGGGGGCCAACGGCAAGCTGTTCGGCTCCATTGCTTCCAAGGATGTGGCGGATGCCCTGCTGACCCAGACGGGGATGGAAGGCGTGGACCGCCGGAAGATCGAGATCCCGGAAACCATCAAGAGCCCGGGGGTGTACACTGCGACGGCGAAACTTCTGCCGGACGTGTCCGCGAAGTTCAAGGTCGTTGTAGAAACGGAAGCATAAAAATGAACCCACCACCAGCCCCAGGCTGGTCCCCCGCCCTTGAAAAGGGCGGATAGACAGGACAATGGCTGTCTTGAGAAGGGGATCGGCACCTCTGTGATACGGTGGTGGGTTTCTTTTCAGGAAAGGAGGACTGCCCTTTGGAAGAACGTATTCCCCCTCAAAATATCGAGGCGGAACAAAGTGTGCTGGGAGCCATGCTCCTCAGCCGGGAAGCCATTGACAAGGCCGGAGAAATCCTGTCAGAAGACGATTTTTACCGTCCGGATGACCGGATCATCTTTTCAGCCATCATGGATCTCCACAGCCGCAACGAGGCGGTGGATCTGGTCACCGTCACCGAAGAGCTGCGGAAAATGGGGAAGCTGGATACCATCGGCGGGACGGCGGCCATCACCGCCCTCAGCAATGCCGTGCCCACGGCCGCCAATGTGGTGTACCATGCCAAGATCGTGGAAGAGAAGGCCCTGCGCCGGCAGTTGATCAATGCGGCCACAGAAGTGGCGGCCAGCGGCTATGAGGAAGAAGAAGACATAGCCCAGACCATCGACCAGGCAGAACAGAAGATCTTGGCCGTGGCCAACCGGAAACATGCCGGGGGCGTGGTGAAGATCAAGGACATCGTCAAGAGCGCCATGGCCCGGATCGAGGAACTGTATGATTCCAAGGATGCTTATACCGGACTGCCTACCGGATTCACGGATTTCGACAAGATGACCAGCGGTCTCCAGCCCTCGGACTTGATCATTGTGGCAGCCCGTCCTTCCATGGGGAAATCCTCCCTGGTACTGAACATCGCGGAACATGTGGCCCTCACCGGGGGCAAATCCGTGGCTTTCTTCTCTCTGGAAATGAGCAAGGAACAGCTGGTCCAGCGGCTCCTTTGCTCAGAAGCGGGGATCGATGCTTCCCGGCTGCGGATCGGACAGCTCCAGGAAAACGAGTGGCCCAACCTAGTCAGCGCGGCGGATAAGCTCAGCTCCGCCAAGATCATGATGGATGATACCCCGGGGATGACGGCCCTGGAGATGCGCTCCAAGGCACGGCGGTGGAAAAACGAGAATGGCCTGGATCTGATTATCGTGGACTATCTGCAGCTGATGCAGGGGTCTTCCAAACGGGCCAGCGACAACCGGCAGCAGGAAATGAGCGATATTTCCCGGTCCTTGAAGGGACTGGCCCGGGAGCTGAATGTACCGGTAATCGCCCTTTCCCAGCTGAGCCGGAGCGTGGAGCAGCGGACCAGCAAACGGCCCATGCTCAGCGACCTGCGGGAATCTGGGGCTTTGGAACAGGACGCGGATATCGTCTGCTTCATTTACCGGGATGATTACTACAATCCGGATACGGAACAGAAAAATGTGGCGGAACTGATTGTGGCCAAGCACCGGAACGGCCCGGTGGGCACGGTGCAGCTGTTCTTCCGGAAGGACATCACCCGGTTCTATGATCTGAGCAAACAGCAGGGGTGAAAAGGTGCTGCTGCACGGGTGGTATTCCCGCCTGTGCAGCAGCACCTTTTTATCAAACAAAATATACTTGTCATTGCGAAGCGTTCGGTAAAATGATACAATAAAAAAGCAGCGGGAACGGTGTGTTCCCTCGTTATGCCATTTTTTTGTTATACCTAAGGAGGAAGTATTGTGATTCCACGTTATACCAGTAAAGAAATGGGTTCCATCTGGACGGAAGAAAACGAAGACCGCAACATTGTCAAAGTTGAAGTCACGGCCTGTGAAGCCATGAACAAACTGGGCATTGTACCGGATGATGCGCTCCATGACATCCAAACCAAAGCGGATTTCGACCTGGACCGGGTCCATGAAATCGAAAAGACCACCAACCATGACATCATTTCTCTGCTTACTTCTGTGGCTGAACATGTGGGCGATGCTTCCAAATATATCCATAAAGGCCTGACCTCCAACGATGTGAAGGATACGGCCATGGGCCTTATGATGAAACATTCCGCGGAAATCCTGATCCGGGAAGAAAAAGAACTCCATGAGATCCTCAAGAGCCAGGCCCAGAAATACCGGCATACCCTGTGTGTGGGCCGTACCCATGGGATCCATGCAGAACCCATGACCTTCGGGCTGAAGTTCCTGCTGTGGATGTCTGAAACGGAACGGAACATCGAACGGCTGGAAATGGCCAAGAAATACATCTCTGTGGGCAAGCTCAGCGGTGCCATCGGGACTTATTCCAACATCGATCCGTTCGTGGAAAAATATGTGTGCGAAAAACTGGGCCTGACCCCTGTGCCCATTGCCAACCAGGTCGTCCAGAGAGACCGCCATGCCTTCTATCTGAGCACCATTGCCGTGTGCGGCGCCACCCTGGAAAAAATGGCTACGGAAGTCCGCCACCTCCAGCGGACGGAAGTCCGGGAAGCCGAAGAATACTTTGCCCCCGGCCAGAAGGGCTCTTCCGCTATGCCTCATAAACGGAACCCCATCACCTGTGAAAAGATCTGCGGCCTGGCCCGTGTCCTCCGGGGCAACGCCGAGGCGGCCATCGAGAACGTGGCCCTGTGGCATGAACGGGATATTTCCCATTCCTCCGTGGAACGGATCATCCTGCCGGATTCCACCATCCTGCTGGACCATATGCTGCGGAAGATGAAGGACATCATGGGCAAGATGCTGGTTTACCCGGATGCCATGCTCCGGGACCTGAACCTGACCGGCGGCTTGATCTACAGCCAGAACCTGCTGATCGCCCTGGTGAGCAAAGGGGTGCTCCGGGAAGATGCCTACAAGTGGGTGCAGCGGAATGCCATGGCCCGGTGGATGGAAGGCGCCGATTTCAAGACCAACGTAGAAGCGGATCCGGACATCGACAAGTACCTGACCAAAGAAGAAGTGGAAGCCTGCTTCGAACCGAAACATATGCTGAAGCATGTGGATGAAATCTACGCCCGGTTTGGAATGTAACCTGAAAGAAGGAGAACTCTATGTCATCTGTTGTTGTGATCGGTTCCCAGTGGGGGGACGAAGGCAAAGGCAAGATCGTTGACTACCTGGCCCAACAGGCCGATGCGGTGGTCCGCTATTCCGGCGGCTCCAACGCCGGCCATACGGTGGTGGTCAATGACGTTTCCTATAAACTGCGTCTGCTGCCCAGCGGAATTTTGTACAAGGAAAAGACCTGCATCCTGGGCAACGGAGTGGTGATCAACCCCCGTGTGGTGCTCCAGGAAATCGCTGAAATGAAGGCCAAGGGCGTGGATACCAGCAACCTGCTGATCAGCGACCGGGCTCATGTGGTATTTCCGTACCATGAAAAACAGGATGAACTCCAGGAAGCAGCCCTGGGAGATGCCAAGATCGGCACCACCAAGGGAGGCATCGGCCCCTGCTATATGGATAAATATGCCCGGACCGGGATCCGTGTCTGCGACCTGATGAACAAAGAAGTCCTGGCAGAAAAACTGAAACGGAACCTGGCAGCCAAAAATGCCCTGTTCACCAAGGTGTACGGTGCAGAACCCATGGAATATGAACCCATGCTGAAGGCTTATCTGGGCTATGCGGAAGAACTCCGTCCTCATGTAACGGATACCAGCGTGGCTCTGGGGAATATCTTCGACGCCCACAAGAAAGTCCTGTTCGAAGGGGCCCAGGCCACCTTCCTGGACATCGACTACGGCACCTATCCCTATGTGACCAGCTCCAACCCCACCGCTGGCAATGCAGCCACTGGCAGCGGCGTAGGACCTCGGTTCATCGACCATGTGGTGGGCGTGGTGAAAGCCTATACCACCCGGGTAGGGGAAGGCCCCTTTGTGTGTGAACTGTTCGATACCGACGGCCCGGGGACCTATCTCCGGAACACCGGCCATGAATTCGGCACCGTCACCGGGCGGCCCCGCCGCTGCGGCTGGCTGGATGCCTTCATGGTGAAATATGCCGCCCGGCTGAACTCCATGGATGCCCTGGCTATCACCCGTCTGGATATCCTGGACGGCCTGGATGAAATCAAGATGTGCACCGGCTGGACCATCGACGGAGAGCCCATCCAGCACATCCCGGCGGATCTGTCCATCCTGGCCAAGGCCAAACCGGTGTATGAAACCTTCAAAGGCTGGAAAAAGGACATTTCCGGCGTCCGTTCCTATGGGGACCTGCCGTTGGAAGCCCAGGCCTATCTGAACCGCCTCAGCGAAGTGGTGGGTGTGGAAATCGGCATCGTATCCGTAGGCCCCAACCGGGATCAAACCTTCTCTTTGAAGGAATTCTTCTGAGAGATAACAAATCACTCTGCTAAGGGTGGAAGAAATCTTTCAAAAAATAAAAACAAAAGCGAGAAAATCCATTGGTGATTTTCTCGCTTTTGTTTTTATGGAGGTTAAAGAACTACCAAATTAAGAAAAAAACTCCCGCAGATGTGAGATGTAGGCTTGATAGGTATCAAAGTCTTTGCAAGCTTCTGCATATAACAGATTCGTCTGTAGCTGGTAAGGGGTACCGTCTTTATGGAGTAAGGGTTTGCTATAGAGCCCGTCTTCTTTGTAAAGATGTGTGTAGGGAATAATGGCCCAACCCAGCCCCTGCATGACAAGGGCCTTTAAAGTCAGGGAATCACCGGAAAGCTGGATTTTGGAGCGCTTTGGGAGATCTTTTTCAAAGTATTCTTCCAGCCAGCTGCTAAAAGGGGTAGAGGTAGGAGAATCATTTGTCAGGTAGGGCATGGTATGGAGCAGGGTGTTGTTAATGGGGTAAGCAGAAACAATGATATGAGGCTCGGTAAAAATCGTTTCTACAGGACCGTTCCATTGAGGTTTGCCCCGGGTAATGGCCAACATGAGTTGGCTGGCAGCAAGTTTGTGGATCAATTGAATGCTTGAATCAATGGTAATGCGAATCATGATACCTGGATATTTTGTGTGGAAATCCTTAATTTGAGCGGCTAGTTCATGCATGAAAAAATTGCCAGTAGCTCCAATTTCAATGGTTCCGGAAATTTCTTCTCCTTTTGAATTGACCTGGCTGTAGATGTAGGAATCATATTGCAGCATCAAATCCGCAAATGAAAGAAGGCGGAGACCTGCACTGGTGAGGGATACTCCTTTGTTGTTTTTACTGAACAGGGGAGTCCTATATTCTTTTTCCATCCGGCGAACCCGATAAAGGATGGCTGGGGAAGAGATATAGAGCACTTCTGCAGCTTTTGTCATACTGCGTGTTTCATGGAGGACACGAATCAAATTCCAATCCAGTTGATCCATAGAATTTCCTTTCTGTCATTTTGCATAAGCTTCGTAATGCATTCAAACAGGTATATTAAATATTGTTTAATATACCTGTAATTATTATAATATTCTCTTTTCTACAGTCAAGAAGTACAATAAAAACAAGAAGAAAGAAAATTCCAATTACAATCTATTTTACTAAATGCTCTGTTCATAGAGCTGAAGGAAGGATGAATGGCGGAATGAAAAAGGAAGTATGTGTATTAGCCGTAGCCGGGATGCTGGGATCTTCTTTTGATGAGAAATCTTACCAGTATGCATTGGAAAAACATCCGGATATCATTGGTTGTGATTCTGGGACCTGTGACTCCGGACCGTTTTATTTGGGAGAAGGGAAACCTCGGATGAATCGAAAAGCTGCCAAAAGAGATTTGGAATTGATGATCCGGGAGGGTGTTGCTAGAAAAATCCCTGTCATCGTAGGCTCTGCAGGAACAGCTGGCGCGGATCCCAATGTAGACTGGATGATTGATATCGTCAAAGAAATTGCAGCAGAAGATAAATTGCATTTCAAGTTGGCTGAAATCAAAACAGAACTGACAAAAGATCAGCTGAAAGAATATCTGGCCAAAGGACGAATCAAACCGTTGGATGGTTGGGAAAACTTGGATGACAAAAAGATTGACGAAATTTCCCGGTGTGTTTCCGTGATTGGGGCCGAACCGATGATTGAAGCTTTAAATCAGGGAGCCAACGTCATTATTGCCGGCAGAGCTACGGATACCTCCATTTATTCTGCAGTGCCTATCCGAGAAGGGCTGGACAATGCATTCGCCTGGCATGCAGGAAAGGTCCTGGAATGTGGGACCCTTGCATCGGTCTTTGAAAAATATCATGGGAGTATGATGTCGTGGGTTCGGGAAGATTCCATGAGCATTGAACCGGCCCATCCGGAAATGGCAGTTTCTCCGGTTTCGGTGGTATCGCATACTTTATATGAAAATTCAGATCCGTTTCATTTAGTAGAGCCCGGACGGATATTGGATATCAAAGATGCAGTATATGAAGCAGAGAATGACCGCAGAGTGAAAGTTACCGGCAGTACAATGAAAAGAACTCCTTATACTGTAAAAATCGAAGGAGCAAAGTTTGAGGGCTACCGCCGAGTAGCAGTGGCTGGTGTGCGTGATCCACTGGTCCTTAAACAGATGGACAGCTGGCTGAAAGAAGTAGAAAAAGCAGCACGGACTAAGATCCAAAAGGGTATGCAGCTGGGCAAAGATGATTACCGTTTCCGGTATCTTGTTTATGGGAATCCCAAAGATGATAACACGGAAACTGTTGGAGTGGTATTTGACATCCTTGCCAAAACTCCACAGGATGCAGATGGCATTATTTCGAATGTATGGCATACGGCTCTTCATGTGCCCATCCATGATTGGGAAGGCGCTCAGAGTCAGACGGCGTTTCCCTTTTCTCCTCCCAGCCTAATGACTATGGAAAATGGCAAGACTTACAGCTTTTGCCTAAACCATGTAATCCAAGTAGATGATCCTTTGGAAACCTGCAGAATCAAATATTATGACCTGTAAGAGGAGGAATGCAGTATGACCAAACTTTATGAAGGTGCAAAATTGATTCGTTCCAAAAACGCTGGTCCCTTTGCCATTACTTTCGATATCATTTTTCCAAGCCATGAGCAGTTCAAAAAAATAGCCAGCTGTCATGCGCTGGCGGTAGAGCATGTGGCAGCACTCCTCGGGGTTCCGCTGGATAAGATCAAGAGGTATGACCTGCCTCTGGCCAATGCCATCAAGTTCTCCATTGTGCGAAAGTATCCGGCTGGAGATTTTTTGGATGACGATCTTTACGGCTGCCAGGAACACAGATTTCTTGTGAATCTGGATGTGCCAGATGAGGTACGCGTGTAGGGTGTGGAGGCAGTGAAAATGATGGAAAAACAGAAAATCCTGCAAAGTGCAGCACCTGAAGAAGTAGGAATTTCTTCTAAAGATTTAGCGGCTTTTTATGCAAAGCTAGATTCCTGCGGAATAGAATTTCACCATGTTTCTATTGCGCGCCACGGTAAACTCATCGCTCAAGGAAGTTGGAATCCTTATAAAAATGAAATACCCCACATGACGCATTCTCTTACGAAGCTGCTTACCAATACAGCAGTAGGAATTGTCTGTGATGAGGGAGTGATATCCCTTGATGATAAAGTCGCATCATTCTTTCCTGATGAAGTCCAGGGAATCACTGACAAAAGGGTCTACCGGATGACCGTTCGGGACCTGATTACAATGAGATGCGGACATGCTCATCTCATTAGCGGGAACAAATGGCGTCCCATCAAGACCAGCTGGGTTGCAGAATTCTTTAAAGAACCGCTTGCGTATGAACCTGGCGTTCATTTTCAGTATACGAGCGCAACCAGTTATATCCTGAGTGCCATTGTACAAAAAGTAACCGGGAAAACCACCTTTGAATATCTGTATGACCGCCTGCTGAAAGATATGCAGTTCGGAAAGATGAGGTGGGATAAATGTCCTCATGGTATCTGTTCCGGAGGGAATGGCATTACCATGACCAATGTAGATGCTCTTAAAATTGGGTTGTTGTATTTGAACGATGGGATTTGGAATGGAAAACGTTATCTTTCCCATCAATGGATCCAGGAAGCAATGGTGGATTCCTGCAAGTTAAATCCGGATACCGGCTACGGATTCCATCTGTGTAATGAAGATGGCGTTATCAGCAGCGGAGGGATTTTTGGACAAACGGTCGTCATGGTACCCAAACTGGATATGGTGGTTTCTATCAATGCCGCACATCCTGGGAACCGGCCCAATGCGCTGGATAAGGCGATGAGGGACTTGCTCGAAAAATATCTGTTTTCTATCGTTCATGAAGACGCATTGCCTGAAAATCCAGATGCCTATGAAAAGATGAAGAACTACCTTGGACAGCTTGATCTGCCGTGCCCTGAATCTTTCCAAGGACAGTCTTTTTCCGATTTTCCTAGCGGTCTATATAGGGCGGAAGAAAATATCGATGGCATAAAAAACTTTTCTTTTGCATTTGGAAAAGAGAATCTGAATTTTACTATGACAGATGCAAGAGGAACGCATAGCGTGCTTTGCGGATATAGAAATTGGGAGTACACAGAAAGTTCCATGACAGGGAATTATCTCCATCATCAATATCAGCCTGACTGTACGCCTGTTGCTGCTAAAGTGTTTCGAATCGATAAAAATACTCTCGTCATGAAATGGGCCTGGGTAGAAATGACTTTTGTGGATACAGTAGTGTGCAATTTTGAAGGGGACCGGCTGCGTTTTAAACGCTTTGTGAATGTAAATACCCAAGATACGGAACGGCCTGAAGTTATTGCTTATCGGGAACAACAGTAGAAAGGGAATCTATCATGAAAGCATATCAAAAAATCGGACTGTTTGCCGGACCATTGGCATTTTTATTACTCATGCTGGTACCAGGCAGTGGATCTCTCAGCATCTGGGGCGTACGTTGCCTTGCCATTGTAGCATGGGTCCTGATTTGGTGGGCTACAGAAGCCGTTCATTATGGGATTGCTGCAGCCCTCCCCATTATCTTATTTCCTTTGACTGGAATCACCAAAGCATTGAAATTCAACCCCAATCCTCAATTTGTATCAGGTACCGTTCTACTAGTTGTTTCGATGTTGTTGATTTCCAATTCGATTGTAAAATGGAATCTCCATAAAAGGATTGCGTTGGGAATTTGCCTTCTATGTGGATCTAAAATGTCATCTGTGATTTTAGGCTTTGTATTGGGAACTGGGATTGCTTCGATGTTCATGTCCAATACTACTGCTACGACCATGATGATTCCCATTGCATTGGCTCTTTTGGAATCACTGAAACTCAGAGAGGGGTCCCAGTTTAAAAAGGCATTAGTGATGGCCATTCCATTTGCGGCTAGTTGCGGAGGTATTGGAACGATGCTTGGAGGGGCAACCAATCTCACTGGCATCGGAATTATCGGACAAATGACCGGAATTACCTTTAGCTTCAACGACTGGCTAAAAGTCGGCCTGCCTTTTGTTATTATTCTGCTTCCTGTTTTGGCTTTGTTCCTCATCTTTGCCTTTGACGTGCGGAAAGATAACGGGACAGTGGATGTAAGTGTCGTTCGAAAAAAATATGAAAACCTTGGACCCATGAGCAAGGGAGAAAAAATGACGGCGACTCTGTTTCTTGCGGTTGTAGCAGCCATGATTACCCGGGTATGGTGGGGAAAGTATATCCCTGTTATCAATGATACAATGATTGCAGTGATAGGAATCATGCTGTTTATGGTGACACCAGTAGACTTGAAAAAAGGTGAAATGCTCCTTGATGCAAAAACGGCTTTTGCAAATTTTCCAGCTCCTGTAGCTTTGCTTGTAGGTTCTTCTTTGGCTTTGGGAAATGCTATGGCAGTCTGTGGTGTGACTGACTGGATTGCAACCCTTCTCAGTGTGTTCAATGGAATTCCTTCGATGATTTTGGTCATCATCATGGCTACTTTAGCAGCGATTGTTTCTGAATTCTGTACCAATCAGGTTGTAGTAGCTGCATTTTTACCAATCATGTATTCTTTTTCCAATGCTATGAACATGAATCCTCTTATTTTGATGGTGACAGTCACCGTCAGTGCAAGCTTTGCTTTTGCACTTCCTTCCGGTACGCCTCCGACTGCTATTGCCATGAGTACAGGAGAGATTGAACTTGTGGAAATGATTAAATATGGATTTCTGTTCAAATTGATTGCTATCCTGCTTTTCATTCCGGTGTTTTACTTTATTACTCTTGGTTTATTTAAACTGGGTGCCTAAAGAATTCAGCAGCTATTGGGACGCTCTGGGATGCTATTTGGAACGTAACTGGGAATGGCTGACTCCTCTGCCGCTGAGGGAGGGAATGGAAGACTGTCGGAAAGGCCTGGGGACTTGTGAAAGCAACCATCGGACGTATACCTATCGGATGAAGAAACAGGGACGGCGCTGGAGCTATAGAGGCGGCCTGGCAATGGTCAAGGTGATCAGTGGTCTGAAGAACGCTGACCTGGAGCAGGCCCTGGCAGGAGATTTGTGCGTTATGTCGCTGAAAACCCGGAAAGAGTACCGGAATGCGGTGCGAAAAGCGGTGAAAAAGCCGATATTCGTCCCTCACGTAGGTGCCCATCAGTGCAGAATTGCCAATTACGGTCCCAACAGCAGTCCCATGGAACAGTTGGTTGCAGCACTGAACTGGTGATAAGGACGGTCCCAAAGTCCGCCTTGTGAGGGGCGTAAGCAGGCGCCCGACGCTTCAACGGCGTTGGCGGTCGCTTATGCCGTAGCTGGGGACCGTGCGGAGCACGGTGGTGGGGGCATCGGCGACAGCCGATACTTCGCAGGACCGGCCGAAAACAAGGGAGTGTCTGGCAGAAGTAGAAATATGATGACCGCAGTATCCATTGCTGTCTCTCAGGTAAATAGTTTCCATACCACCGTCAAGGTATTCGGTCCTTTCAGGACCTCATGCCCCCACCACCGGGCAAGCCCGGTCCCCCGCTCCTGCAGGGCGGACTTGGCTTCCGGCCTTGCTGGTACTTTGTACGAGTATACGTCGATACCCCGGGAGCTGGGAGGGCAGGCCCAGGAGGAGTCGGCGGGATAACATCGACAGTGGTCGCTTAACGGGTGGAGCACGCGGGCGAAACCATTTGGCTTCCTGGTCCGTAGCCGCAGCCTTTGACCGTCAGGGCAAGGCGATAGGCTGTGAGCCTCCCGCCAGGGACGAACGGGTCTGCCCTCCCAGCGGAAGGGTGAGGTGCAGGTCAGTACGGGTATAGGAGGACTTTTCCCCTCTGGGAGGCCGGGACGGGTTTGCCTGCGGCGAAACCCCTACGTCGTCTCCGTTGAAGCAACGATAAAAAATTTTTGACACTATTTCTGAATAACTATACGGCAATGAAGGTTTCACCGAGAACTTGTTGACACATACAAGGCGAAGAAAACCCTTGCGTTTTCTTCGCCTTTTTGCTATACTATACAAGCTTTCTCTTTGAGGGAGCAGGGGCAGAAGTGCTCATTCCAGTCCAACTGTTTCAGGTGGAACATTTCTTGAAAAAAGTTGTTGACAAGAATGATTGAATCTGCTAATATATAATAGCTGTCACTGAGACGGCAAGACGAACTTTGAGAACTGAATATTGTTGACAGATGTGCGGGTCAAGTCACCTTTACGGTGATGAGATCGAGTCACCTGGATGACAACCAGGTTAAAAAATCAAAGCTAGTTTTTCAAGAGCCAAGCGGCTCTTCAAAATATCTATTTTGGAGAGTTTGATCCTGGCTCAGGACGAACGCTGGCGGCGTGCTTAACACATGCAAGT
>NZ_LT608315.1:0-191903 GCF_900095825.1 Acidaminococcus massiliensis
ACTTGCATGTGTTAAGCACGCCGCCAGCGTTCGTCCTGAGCCAGGATCAAACTCTCCAAAATAGATATTTTGAAGAGCCGCTTGGCTCTTGAAAAACTAGCTTTGATTTTTTAACCTGGTTGTCATCCAGGTGACTCGATCTCATCACTTAAAGTGACTTGACCCGCACATCTGTCAACAATATTCAGTTCTCAGGGTTCCAACCTTGTCGCTCATCGGCGACTTGATTATAATATCACGGGATCGTGTTTTTGTCAACAGTATTCCTAAAAAAGTTAAAAGGGATTGGCAGAATATACTCTGCCAATCCCTTCCATCGGCCGCTGACCATTGACAGCTGACCGCCGACAATCCAGTTACTTCTTCTCCACTTGGAACTTGAAGTTGTCGATCACCGGCCGGTGGTCAGCACCGCCTTCTTTCACATCTTCTGTCAGGAGGGCCTGGACGATGATGGCCATTTCCAGACGTTTCTTCTGGATCCGGCAGCCGTAAGCATAGGGTTTTTCAATGGTGCCATTGGCCAAGTCTGCATTGGCGTGGCAGCCGCCGCTGCAGAAGAACCGTGCCCAGCAGGTCCGGCAGTCTTCTTTTTTCATTACATGCATATGCCGGAAATACTGGACCATATCTTTCTTCACGATTCCTGTATCCAGTGTTCCCATTTTGTATTTTTCCCGTCCCACGAACTGATGGCAGGGATAAATGTCCCCTTCCGGGGTGATGGCGAAATATTCATGGCCTGCCCCGCAGCCTGCCAGCCGTTTGGCCACACAGGGGCCGTTGTCCAAAGCCACGTTGAAATGGAAGAAGTCAAAAGGCACCCCGGCCCGCTTCTTTTCCAAATAAGCACGAGCCAGCTTTTCGTATTCCTTGTCCAAGGTCGGCCAGTCTTCTTCCGTCAGCACCCAGGATTCCGTAGTCCCCACCACCGGTTCCATAGAGATTTCAGATCCCACATCCAGCATGGCCAGCACGTCATCACAGAAATGGGTGTTGTAATGGGTATAAGTTCCCCGCAGGTAGTAGTTCTTCCCGTGGCGGGATTCGATGACTTTTTTGAAACCCTTCACCGCCGCATCATAGGACCCCACATGGCCGGGATAAGGACGCATGTGGTCATGGGTCTTCTTGCTGCCGTCCAGGGACAGGACCAGCATCACCCGGTTGTCGTTGAGATACTTGACGATCTCATCGGTAAGCAGGGTGCCATTGGTGGTCAGGGTCAGTTTGATGTTCTTCCCGGTTTCCTGTTCCCGCTGGCGCACATAGTCCACAATGTATTTCACCACGGGCATGTTCATCAGAGGTTCCCCGCCGAACAGGTCCAATTCCAGGTTATGGCGCTGTTTGCTGCCCTTGATGGCAAATTCAATGGCTTTCTGGGCCACTTCTTTGCTCATGAGCGCCCGATGGCCGCCAAAATCTCCTGTATCCGCGAAACAGTAGCCGCAGCGCAGGTTGCAGTCGTGGGCCACATGGAGGCACAGGGATTTCAGCACCGGTTCATCGGAAAAGGTATCCGGCACCGGGAAATCCGGGGAAAAGAGCAGCCCGGCCTTTTGCAGTTCCTGGAGTTCTTCCAGGGCTTCGTCGATGTCTTCTGCCGGATATTTTCCGGCGAAATGGGCTTTCGTTTCTTCCGGGTTGGTCCCGTCGTAAAAGCCCAGCAGGTCATAAATCATGGCGTCAATGATATGCACGGCGCCGCTGTTCACGTCCAGGACCACGTAATTGTCGTCCAGATGCATTCTATGGATCAGCAAGTTTCTATCCGCCCTTCTTATACAAGAAAATAGCTCCCTGCGCATGCAGGGAGCTTCCGCGCATAACTCAATTATGCCTTTTCGCAAACCTGGTTGCCTACCGTGCAGGAAGTCTTGCAGGCAGATTGGCAGGATGCCGGGCATTCGCCGCAACCGCCGGTTCTCAGGGTTTTCTTCAGCATTTCTTTATTCACAGTCTTGATTCTCTTTGCCATCATCGTTTCCTCCCTATCTTCAAGTCTATACTTTATTCTATATGTTTTTCAGAGAGAACGCAAGTCCCTCAACCGTTCCTATCTTTCTTACAGATGAAGTTTCGCCCGGATTGCATAATACTGGCGGATGACCCAGTCCGTATTGATTCCTGTCTGATCGATGTAGCTCTGGATCTGGGCCCGTTTCAGATCATACTGGAAGCAGCCCAAGTTTTCCGGCTTATTCTGGAACACGTTCACCCGGCGCAGCCGCATAAGATCTGTCTTGTCCGTATTCACTCCCACACGGCCGTCCACCCCGGCAATATAGCCGGCCTTCCTCACCTGGGCGGCAATGGCATCACTGGCGGATCCGTTGGGATAGGAGAAGGTGAGCCCTTCCGGCGGATTGTAGATGCCCCGCATATGCTGCATGGAACTGGTCAGTTCGTATTCCACTTGTTCCGGCGTCATGGACTGGAGGGGCTTGTGATTGAAAGTATGGGAACCCAGAGCCCACCCGTATTTCAGCAGTTCATGTTCTTGGTGCCAGTCCAGATAGCCCGGCCAGCCTTCATATTTCACGGCCATGTACATGTTCCCTACAAAACCGTATTTCTTCAGGATGGGGGCTGCATAGGTCAGGTTGTCCAAATAACCATCATCAAAGATCAGCACACATTCCTTGTGGAACTTCCGCCCTTCTTTCCGGCCCTTCACATAATCTGCCAGAGTAATGGTCTTCCACCCTTCCTGCTTCAAGTATTTCATCTGCTCATCGAACTGTGCCGGAGGCATGGTATAAGGATCATCATGGCCCGGTTCCACCCGGTGATACGCAAAGATGGGTACGGTTTCCTCACAGAACCGCGGAAAATCCTGCTTCACATATTCATATCCCCCATAGGCAAATCCACACAACGCCGCTACAATCGCCAAAAAAATGATCAGTTTTTTCATTGCTCCCCATCCTTCAATTTTTCTGCTAACTGTTCCAGCTTCTTCAGCCGGTGATTAAATCCGGATTTTCCCACACTGTCTTCCGTCAGGGCTGCCAGTTCCCCCACTGACAGATCCTGATGCTCCCTGCGGAGCCGGGCCGCTTCCTGCAGGGGTTCTGGGAGAGTGCTCAGCCCTACCGTATCTTCAATGATCCGGATGGCATTCAGCTGCCGGACTGCCGCCTGGACCACCTTGTTCAGATTGGCGGTCTCACAGTTCACCTGCCGGTTCACCTTGTTGCGCATATCCTTCAGGACCCGGATGTTTTCAAACTCCAAATAGGAATGGGGTGCCCCGATCAGGGATAGAAACGAGGCAATGGCATTCCCCTCCTTCAGATATACGATATAGGAATTCTTCCGGTCCACGATCCGGGCTGGCAGGCTGAATCCCTTCATGATTTTCTGGATGAACTGCCCCATATCCAGATTATCACAAATCAGTTCCAAATGATAATCACTGATGGGTTTGTTCACAGAGCCTCCTGCCAAAAAGACCCCCCGCAGGAAGGCCCTCCGCTCTCCTTCTTTTTTCAAAAGTACACTGCCTGCTTCCTCTAAAGGGGACAGCAGATGGAGCCGGCTAAGAGCCGCTCTTGCCTCATCGGAAGGAAGCACATGGACCTGGTACCGGTTATTTTTTTTCAGTCTCCGGCTCCGGGTCACGATCACTTCTGTCTGCACTGGGAAATTATTTTTCAGCAGCCGCAGCACACGTCGGGCCAAAGCTGCATTTTCCGTAGTGAAATGGATTCCCACCTTCCGCCCGCTGAGAGAAACGGAACCGCTGATCCGCAGCAGGCCGAATAGTTCAGCCTGTTCACAATTGTGCTCTTCGCCTTCTGACCGTGCAATTTCATTTTTTACATCGTGAGAAAAAGACATGGGTCAGGACTCCTTTTTCGTATGTTTCCGCAGCTCCTGCATGGTCTGCCGGGCAAAGAAATAATCGAAGAACCGGATACCCTTGCCAAACAGTTTCAGCCGGTAAATCAAGGCAATGATGGTCTTGGCCAGCTTCAGGGGATTGTGCCGGACCAGGTCGCTGTCATTCAACAGCTTGGCAGGCACACAATCAATGCCCAGTTTCTCGATTTTCTCCACATCAGGAGAAACAGGCATAGCTCCTTCTTTTTCATACTTGGCCAGGATCTCCGGAGAAGCCTTCTGCTCGTTGACCACCACATAATCCAGGCACTGGCATCCCATGTGCCGGATCAGGGCCTGGACGTGTTCATAAGCCCCATAGCCATCGGTCTCTCCAGGCTGGGTCATTACATTGCATACATAGATCTTCACGGCCTTGGAGCGGATCACCGCATCCCGGATCCCAGGGACGATCAGGCTGGCTAGGACGCTGGTATACAGGCTGCCCGGTCCCAGGATGATGGCGTCTGCCTTCAGGATGGCATCCACAGCCCGCTGGGACGCCCGGGGATTTTCCGGTTCCGTCATCAGCCGGAGGATCTTATGGGGAGAAGCAGTAATAGAACTTTCTCCCACCACCGTACTTCCGTCGTCCATCTGAGCCTTCAGCTGGATATTGTCCGTGGTGTTGGGCCACACATGGCCCCGCACCTTCAGGATCTCGCAGGTAGCGGCAATGCCTTTTTCCATGTCCCCGCCTTCCACATCACTCATAGCGGCGATGAACAAGTTCCCCAGGTTGTGGCCGCTGAGAGCACTGCTCTTGAACCGGTACTGCATGACTTTTTCCATCAGCGGTTCCGTATCGGAAAGCGCCACCAGGCAGTTCCGCATATCACCAGGAGGCAGGATGCCCAGTTCTTTCCGCAGCCGGCCGGAAGATCCCCCATCGTCGGCAGTGGTCACTACCGCCGTACAGTTGTTGGTGATCAGTTTGATGCCCCGGAGCAGGACGGACAGCCCTGTGCCTCCGCCGATGACCACCACGCTGGGCCCCTTGTCCAGCTTCTGCTGGGTAAAGATCAGTTCCCGGAGAGATTCCTTCTCTCCGGGCATCACTGCATTGATGATGGTCTTCACCACATGGGTAGCCCCCAAAAGCATGCACAGGATCCCCAGTACTACACCGAAGGCCCCCAGTCCGGTAATGGTGGACTGATAGTATTCCCCACCCACGGAATTGATGAACTTCAGTACCAAGGCTTCCAACAGCCCCACGAACTGATAATTGAAGATTAAAGTGACGCCCACACAGGCCAGAACTGCGCCGAAGGCAAAAAGGAACAGCCATCGTTTCAGATTCAGTCCCGGGTACAACCACTTAATCCATTTCATACGCATTCACCTATTTCTTTATCAAGTCGCGATGGATGACCTGCACCCCATAGCCGCATTTTTCGATGAAACCGCCCAGCTGGTTGGCAATGAACACGCTCCGATGCCGGCCGCCTGTACAGCCCACTCCGATCATCAGCTGGCTCTTGCCTTCCTGGACATACTGGGGCAGTAGGAACTGGATCAAAGCAAAGAGCTTTTCCTCAAATTCCCGGGTCACCGGTTTTTCTTGGATATAGTCTTTGACAGGCTGATCGTTGCCGCACAGATTCTTCAATTCCGAGATATAAAAAGGATTGGGCAGAAAGCGCACATCGAATACCATATCACAATCCAAAGGGATTCCATATTTAAACCCGAAAGATTGGACCACGATGTTCATAGGAGGCAATTCTCCCCCCTTGCCAAAGAGTTGGATGATTTTCCGCCGCAGCTCCTTGGTCGTGGTCTTGGACGTATCGATGATGGTGGTGGCCCGTTTCCGGATCTGGCTGAGGATTTCCCGTTCCCGGGCAATATCGGCACTGAGGCCGTTGTGCCCGGCCAGAGGATGGCGGCGCCGTGTCTCTTTGTACCGCCGGATCAGAGTGGCATCATCCGCATCCAGGAATACCAGTTCATAGGGCATGCTGCTCTGGTTCAGCTGATCCAGGACCTGGTTCAGGTCTTTAAAGAATTTTCCGCCCCGGATATCCACCACTAGGGCCAGCTGTGCTCCAGCGTTCTTGTTCTGGAGGCACAGTTCAATGAATTTCGGAATAAAAGTCGGGGGAAGATTATCCACGCAAAAATAGCCCAGATCTTCCAGCGTACGCATCACCTGCGTCTTCCCCGCGCCGGACATCCCTGTGATGAGTAAAGTTCTCGCCATCTGCCTTCCACCCCCTGAAAAGTCTTATCATTTTTATTATACAATGGAAAAAAGTCCGTGTAAAGTCTTGGACCGGTTCTTTATACCGGTACGTCTACTTGTCGGGTCATGATGCTCCGGATGATCCGAGCGACCCCGTTCCGGGTGTTGGGAGCCGTGACCACTCTGGCAGCCCGGCACACGGCTTCATTGGCATTGCCCATGGCCACTCCCAGACCCGCATGGGCGATCATATCCAGATCATTGTCTGAATCCCCTACACAGAGGATCTCTCCTTCCGGAATCCCCTCCCGAGCTGCCAGCACCTGGAGAGCATGCCATTTGTTGGTAGCAGGAGCGGTGATTTCCAGGAATCCTTTGGAAGAACTGACGATTTTGATCTTTCCGGAATACTGCTGTTCCAGTTCCTGCCGCAGTTCCTTCACCCGATCGGAAATCACCAGCAGTTTGTGAGGGGCTTGGGGCAGCGCATGGATGGCTTCCGGCTCCACTTCATAAGGAACCCTGGCAAAATGGGAATAGAACCGGACCTCTTCACAATCCCGAGGCGCCCACAGACAGTCATCCACATAGGCCTGGATGTAGATTCCCCGTTCCAGGCAGTCATCCAACAAAGGCTGGGCCACTTCCAGCGGGAGAGGCCAGTTCCCAAGGACCTTTCCACTGGCAGGATCTTTGAGGAAAGCTCCATTGTAGACCACAAGAGGACGAGTCAATCCCAATTCCTGGGCATAGGGCAGCGCCGAACGGTACATCCGTCCTGTAGCCAGGGTTACGTAATACCCAGCCGCCACGGCTTCCCGTACAGCGGCCGCATCTTCCGGAGCGATATTCTTTTCCTGATCCAGCAGAGTGCCGTCCAGGTCCATAGCAATCATTTTCAGCGGCATAAACTACCTCCAGATTCCTGATATAACAAAAAAAGGCTGCCGCTTTCGTGCGACAGCCCCTTCCTTTTTTAGGCTTCTTCAGAGAACTGATCCTTGCCTACGCCGCAGATGGGGCAAACCCAATCTTCCGGCAGATCTTCGAATTTGGTACCAGGAGCAATGTTGTGTTCCGGATCACCGGCAGCTTCATCATACACATAACCGCAAACGTCGCATACATATTTTTTCATTGTTTGATCCCCCTAAGGATTATTTTTATTTTCGCCATCGATTATACCAAAGGTTCCATCCTGTGGCAATAGGTTTCAGGGAATTTTTTGATAAAAATTATTGAATAAGAATATTTTATATTTTCTTATCCGCTATGCCCATCCCCTTATCCAGAAGTTCGGTTTTTTGGAGTACATTGCCCTGCAAAAAAGCATGGACCCGTTCTGCCACCACCCGGTTCATGGTTTCCACAGCCGCCAGATCTTCCACCGACGCCTGCCGCATGGCCTCCAGGGAACCGAACCGCTTCCACAGGGAAGCCCGGCGTTTGGGCCCCATCCCTTCCAGATGGTCCAGGACGGACACCAAGTTTCGCCGAGCCAGCCGTTTCCGATGATAGGTAATGGCAAACCGATGGGCCTCGTCCCGAATGTGCTGGATCAGGTGAAGGGCAGGGGACATCTTATCCAGCAAGATACTGGTGTGGGCCCCTTCTTTGAAGATTTCTTCTTCCCGCTTCGCCAGGCCGATGACGGGAACTTCTTCCCCAGAGATACCCAGGCCCCGGATCACTTCGCAGGCAGAGCTCAGCTGTCCTTTGCCTCCATCGATGATGATCAGGCTGGGCAGATCTTCCAGGTCCCGATAACGGCGGTAGACCACTTCCTGCATGGATTTGAAATCATCGGGCTTGCCTTCTGTGGAGCGGAGCTTGTACCGGCGGTAATCCTTCTTGCTGGGTTCCCCATTCCGGAACACCACCATAGAAGCCACCGTTTCCCGGCCCTGGTTGTGGGAAATGTCGAAGCAGTCCATCCGTTCCAAAGGCTTTACAAGGCCCAATGCTTTTTGCAGCTGTTCTGCCGCATCCAAGCCGGTCTGCCCAGAAGCCTGTCCTCGGCGCAGCCGTTCTTCCAGGTTCTTTTTCGCATTGTTCACTGCCATGAGCACCAGGTCATGCTTCAGCCCTCGTTGGGGTACCAGCAGATCTACGGTTTTTTCATTCAGGGTGCTGAGCCATTGGGAGAGCAGTGTCCTGTCGCTGTCTTCCAGTTCTTCGCTGACCAGGATTTCCCGTGGAGGACGGTGATTTTCGTGGTAGTACTGCTTCAGGAAGTCCGCCAGCACTTCTCCTCCCGGTTCCCCGATTTCCTGATCCAGGAAAAAGCTGTCCCGTCCCAAGATCTTGCCGCTGCGGATGAAGAACACCTGGACACAGACTCCGCTGTCATCCATGGCCAACCCCACCACATCCCGGTCCCCGCTTTCTGTGGTGGCTTTCTGTTTTTCTGCCAGTTTCCGGACGCTCAGGAGGGAATCCCGGTACCGGGCTGCTGCTTCGAACTCCAGTCGGTCCGAAGCCTCCTGCATCTTGGCCGTCAATTCCTTTTCCAGCTGGGCCACTTTCCCATCTAGGAGCAGCAGCACGGAATCTACCAGCTGCCGATACTCACTCACCGGGACTTTCCCGGTACAAGGGGCCAGACAGCGATGGAGATGGTACTGGAGACAAGGCCGTTTGGCATTCAGGTTCCGGCAATGCCGGAGAGGAAACATGGTACGGATCAGTTTCATGGTGTCCCGGAGAGCCCCTGCATCGGCGAAGGGACCGTAATACCGTGCTCCATCCTTCAGGACCCTCCGGGTGAGCACCATCCGGGGATAGGCCTCCCCTACGGTGATCTTCAGATAGGGATAGGTCTTGTCGTCCTTCAGGTCGATGTTGTACCGGGGCCGGTACTTCTTGATCAGGTTGCATTCCAGGATCAAGGCTTCCATCTCACTGGCAGTGACGATGGTTTCGATGGAAGCCACGTGGGCGTTGATGGCCCGGACCTTGGGGGACACCTGGCTGGCCGGGCGGAAATAGCTGCGCACCCGGTTCTTCAGGATCACCGCTTTCCCTACGTAGATCACTTTGCCGGAAGCATCGTGCATGATGTAGACGCCCGGCGCATTGGGAAGTACCGCTAAGGTTTCCTTGATGGCATCGTTCATACCAAGACCTTCTTTACATACTGGCCGGTGTAGGATTCCGGCACTTCCGCCACCTGTTCCGGAGTCCCGGTGGCGATCACCGTACCGCCCCGGTCGCCTCCTTCCGGCCCCAGGTCGATGAGCCAGTCAGCGCTTTTGATCACATCCAGGTTGTGTTCGATGACCACCACGGTGCTCCCGGCATCCACCAGCCGCTGGAGGACTTCCAGCAGTTTGTGGACATCCGCCATGTGGAGTCCGGTAGTGGGTTCATCCAGGATGTACAGAGTCCGTCCAGTGTTCACCTTGGCCAGTTCCGTGGCCAGTTTCACCCGCTGGGCTTCCCCGCCGGAGAGAGTGGTGGCCGCCTGGCCCAGCCGGATGTACCCCAGGCCCACGTCTTCCAGCACCTGGAGCTTCCGGAGGATCCGCTGCTGGTTGCTGAAATATTGGCAGGCTTCGCTGACGGTCATATCCAGGACTTCTGCGATGTTCTTCCCCTTGTACCGGACTTCCAGGGTATCCCGATTGTACCGGGTGCCTTTGCACACTTCGCAGGGCACATACACATCAGGCAGGAAGTTCATCTCGATTTTCAGCATCCCGTCCCCATGACAGGCCTCGCACCGGCCCCCCTTCACGTTGAAGCTGAACCGGCCTGGCTTGTAGCCCCGGAGCTTGGCATCATTGGTGGTGCTGAACAAGGTCCTGATCAGATCAAAGGTCCCGGTATACGTAGCCGGATTGGATCGGGGTGTCCGGCCGATGGGGCTCTGGTCGATGTTGATCACCTTGTCGATGTGCTGGGTCCCGGTGATCCGGTCATGGGCCAGAGGCCGTTCCCGGGCCCCCATCAGTTTCTTGGCCAGGGCCTTGTACAGGATGTCGTTGATCAGGGTACTTTTGCCGCTGCCGCTGACTCCGGTGACCACCGTCAGGGTCCCCAGAGGGATGGACACATCGATGTCCTTCAAGTTATTGGCCCGGGCGCCCTTGATGGTCAGCTTCTTCCCATTGCCTTTCCGGCGCTGGGCGGGCACAGGGATCTTCTTCCGGCCGCTGAGATACTGACCGGTGACGGATTCCGGCACCTGGCTGATTTCTTCCGCAGTCCCCTGGGCCACCACATACCCCCCATTTTCTCCGGCTCCCGGACCGATATCGATGATCTGATCCGCCGCCCGCATGGTGTCCTCATCATGTTCCACCACGATCAGGGTATTTCCCATATCCCGGAGGTTCTTCAGGGTTTCCAGCAGTTTGTCGTTATCCCGCTGGTGGAGCCCGATGCTGGGTTCGTCCAAGATGTAGAGCACGCCCACCAGGCCAGAACCGATCTGGGTGGCCAGCCGGATCCGCTGGGCTTCCCCTCCGGACAAGGTAGCCGCCGCCCGGTCCAAGGTCAGATAATCCAGCCCCACATTGTTCAGGAAGCTGAGCCGAGCGCGGATTTCCTTCAGGATCTGTTTGGCAATGAAAGCATCCCGGTCCGACAGATGGAGATCATTGAAAAAGGCCAGGCATTCCCGCACCGGCAGCTGGCACACCTGCTGGATGTTCTTCCCGTCCACAGTGATCCCCAGGACCTCCGGACGGAGCCGGGCCCCATGGCAGGTGGAACATTCGATGGCTGTCATGAAAGATTCATAATCCAATCGCTGGCTTTCGCTCATGGCCTCTTTCAGCCGCCGTTTCAGCACCGGGATAATCCCTTCGAAAGGCGTATTGTGGTCGTTGATCTCCCCCATGAGATTCTGGTAGGAGAAGGTGAAGATTTCGTCCGGGATCCCTTCCAGGAGTTCCTGCTGGAACTTTTTGGGCAGGTCTTTCCAGCAGTTCTGGAGGGAAAAACCCCGGCTTTTCAGTACGGCAGCCAGCTGACAGAGAAAGTAGGACTTCACATTGGAACTCACCGCTGCAATGGCCCCCTGATCAAAAGGTTTCGTTTTATCCGGGATGATCAGATCCGGGTCGAATTCCATATGCTGGCCCAGGCCCATACAATCCGGGCAGGCCCCGTAGGGGGCATTGAAGGAAAACAGCCGGGGTTCGATTTCCGGCAGGCTGATGCCGCATTCCGCACAGGCGAACTTTTCGCTGTACACATGGGTCTCTCCCCCGATCTCTTCGATGGCCACGGTGCCTTCCCCCAGCTTCAGGGCTGTCTCCAGGGAATCGGTGAGCCGGCTCCCCAGGCTGGGACGGGCCACCAGCCGGTCCACCACTACGGAAATATAATGCTTTTTATTTTTGTCCAGCTGGATTGCCTCATCCAGTGTATAGATATGGTCATCCACCTTCACCCGCACATAGCCGGCCCGGCGGACGGTTTCCAGGATGTTTTTGTGTTCCCCTTTCCGTCCCCATACCACCGGGGCCAGGATCATGAACTTGGTCCCTTCCGGCAGTTCCAGCACCTTGTCGGCGATCTGCTGAGGGGACTGCCGTTCGATCACCTTCCCGCACTTGGGGCAGTGGGGGATCCCGATCCGGGCAAACAGCAGCCGGAGATAGTCGTAGATCTCCGTCACCGTCCCCACGGTGGACCGGGGGTTCCGGCTGGTGGTCTTCTGGTCGATGGAAATGGCCGGGGACAGCCCTCCGATATAGTCCACATCCGGTTTGTCCATCTGTCCCAGGAACTGCCGGGCATAGGCGGACAGGCTTTCCACATACCGGCGCTGCCCCTCCGCATAGATGGTGTCAAAAGCCAGAGAGGATTTTCCGCTGCCGGACAGGCCGGTGATCACCACCAGCTTGTTCCGGGGAATCTTCAGAGATATATTCTTCAGGTTGTGCTGCCGCGCACCCTGGATCACAATGGCATCTTCATTCATGAGCTTTCCGTTGCTCTCCTTTCAGCAATATCAGCTGGTCCCTGTATTCTGCAGCCAGTTCAAAATCCAGCTGCTTGGCCGCTTCCTTCATTTTCTTCTCCATGGCTCGGATCTGTTTGTCCAGCTCCCTGGGTTTCAATTTCTTCACAGTTTTGGCCGTATATCCTTTGGTGGAAGTATCTTCTTCCTCCACCTTGGTCAATTTGATCAATTCCACCACTTTTTTCTGGATGGTCTTGGGTACAATCCCGTGGGCCTTATTAAAGGCCTCCTGCTTTTCCCGGCGCCGGGCCGTTTCGCCGATGGCCCGTTCCATGGATCCTGTAATGGTATCCGCATACATGATCACCCGGCCGTGGGCATTCCGGGCCGCCCGCCCGATGGTCTGGATCATAGCAGTGTCGCTGCGGAGGAACCCTTCCTTGTCGGCATCCAAGATGGCTACCAGGCTCACTTCCGGCATGTCCAGCCCTTCTCGGAGCAGGTTGATACCCACCAATACATCGAACTTCCCGGCCCGCAGGTCATGGATGATCTCCGCCCGTTCGATGGTGGCAATGTCCGAATGGAGGTAGCGGACTCGGACCCCGGCAGTGGTAAGGTATTCCGTCAGGTCTTCTGCCATTTTCTTGGTCAGGGTGGTCACCAGCACCCGCTCCTTCTGACCGGTGACCTTGTGGATCTCGCCCAGCAGGTCGTCGATTTGTCCCTTGATGGGACGCACTTCGATTTGGGGATCCAGGAGCCCGGTGGGACGGATGATCTGTTCCACCACCTGGTCGGTGGTTTCCATTTCGTAGGGCCCGGGAGTGGCAGAAACGTAGATGATCTGCCCCCGCTGGGCCTGGAATTCATCAAAAGTCAGAGGCCGGTTGTCGATGGCCGAAGGCAGCCGGAACCCGTACTTCACCAGCTGTTCCTTCCGCGCCCTGTCTCCGGCGTACATGGCCCGGAGCTGGGGCAGGGTCACATGGCTCTCGTCGATCACCGTAAGGAAATCTTTGGGGAAGTAGTTCACCAGGGTAAAAGGCGGTTCCCCGGGCTTCCGTCCTGTGAGATGCCGGGAATAGTTCTCGATGCCGCTGCAGTAACCCAATTCCTGCATCATCTCCAGATCATAATTGGTCCGCTGTTCCAGCCGCTGGGCCTCCAGGAGCTTATTTTCTCCCTTCAGCACCTTCAGCCGTTCATTCAGTTCCCGGCGGATGTCCTTCCGGGCCCGCTCCAGGTTTTCATCACTGGTCACATAGTGGCTGGCCGGGAAGATGGCCACATGGGTCCGTTTGTCCACCACCTGGCCGGTGAGCACATCGATTTCTTCCAAGCTGTCCACTTCATCTCCGAACAGTTCGATGCGGATGGCCTTTTCTCCGTAGCTGGCCGGGACCACTTCGATCACATCCCCCCGGACCCGGAACTTGCCCCGCTCCAGGGACAGGTCGTTCCGTTCATACCGGATCTTCACGAGTTTTTCCAGGATGGCATCCCGTTCCACCGTCTGGCCGATGCGCAGAGAAAGGACACTGTCGTAATAGTCCTTGGGCCCGCCCAGACCGTAGATGCAGGAAACCGAAGCCACTACGATCACATCCCGCCGTTCCATCAGGGCAGAAGTGGCCGAGTGCCGCAGCTTATCGATTTCGTCATTCATGGAAGAATCTTTTTCAATATAGGTATCGGTCGCCGGGATATAGGCTTCCGGCTGATAATAATCGTAATAGGAAACAAAGTATTCCACCGCATTGTTGGGGAAGAATTCCTTGAATTCACTGCACAGCTGAGCCGCCAAAGTCTTGTTGTGGGCGATGACCAGAGTGGGTTTCTGGACCTTCTGGATCACCTGGGCGATGGTATACGTTTTCCCAGTACCCGTAGCCCCCAGGAGCACCTGGGTGCGGAGACCATCCTCCACTCCTTTGGCCAAGGCGTCTATGGCTTCCGGCTGGTCTCCTGCCGGAGCAAAAGGAGCATGGATTTCAAATGGCATAATGGTTTCTCCTTGTTCATTCAGATTCTCTTTCATTATATCATACGGAAAAAGTACTGACTGGTGAGTCTGAAGTCTTTCTTTTATCCATACAGATAGTGTATAATAAAATATACTGTAAAAAGGAGGAAACCATGCAATTTTCGTTCAAAACGGTCCTGGCAGGCGCTATGCTGGTCTTTTCAATGGCTGGCAGTGCGGCAGCGTCTCCCAAGATTCTCTATGTGCCCCTGGACAACCGGCCTGTCTGCCTGGAATACACCACAGATACAGCCAAGGCTGCCGGTTATCCTCTCACCGTCCCTCCGGAAAAGGATCTTTCCAACCACCGGAACCCGGGAGACAATGAAGCCTTGTGGGCCTGGCTGGAGCAGGAAGCCCCCCATGCAGAGGCGGCTGTCATTGCCACGGACAGCCTGAACTATGGGGGCCTGGTGGCATCTCGGAAACACCACCATCTGGAAAAATACCTGAAAGCCAAGGTCCAGAGACTGGAAAAATTAAAGAAAGACAACCCCGGACTGAAGATTTATGCTTTCAGTACCATTATGCGGACTCCTCAGCAGAGCATCGGCAAAGTGGAACCTGGGTACTACCAGGAATACGGACCTAAAATCTTTCGGTTTTCCCAGCTCCAGGACAAAGAAGATCAGGACGGGGCCCTGTCTTATCCGGAAATCCAGGAACGGCAGACCCTGCTGGCCCAGATCCCCAATTCCGTAATGCAGGACTGGAGGACCCGCCGGCTGATGAATTTCCAGACCAACAAACGGCTGATCCGGCTGTGCCAGAACGGAACCTTCCATTACTTTGCCCTAGGCAAGGATGATGACGCACCCTTGTCCCAGACCCATATGGAAGCCCGCCACCTGAAATATGTGGGAGACGGCATTACAGAAAACCGCTTCCAGATCCTGCCCGGAGTGGACCAGGTAGGTCTCTTGCTGGTGACCCGGGCCATCAACGAAATCCGGGGAGAGAAACCCAGAGTCTATCCCCTGTTTGCTCCTGGTGCCGGAGGGGAAACCATCCCTCTCTATTCCGATGAACGGGCAGAAGATTCCGTCCGGAACCAAATCCTGGCCAGCGGTTCGGTAGAAACCAACCACCTGAAAAAGGCAGATCTGGTGCTGGCGGTGAACACTCCGGAAGACGGCGTCTGCCTGGATTCCACTGCCAACGACAATGCCCCCTATGCCAGCCGGGCCAACCGGGAATTTGCCAGTGAACTGGCAGACCTGGAAACCCAGAAGCCCGTAGCGCTGGCAGATATTTCTTATGCCAACGGGGCGGACAACGGATTCATGCTGGCCATGACCGATGCCAAAGCCCTTTTGGGACTCACCGCTTATTCCGGATGGAATACGGCAGACAACAGCGTCGGCTACGCCCTGAGTCAGGGGATCCTCGGGAAGCGGATCAAATCGGCGGAACGGGAACGGCTGCTGAAGACCCGGCTCCTGGACGACTGGATCTACCAGGCCAATGTCCGCTACCGGATCAGCCTGGGTATCGACCAGCATGATTTCAAGCTGAAATACGACCTAGGCAAATACTACAACCGGATTCTCAGCGGTACCAACCGGCTTTTCCGGCAGTATGTGGAAGATGAACCCACCCTGAAAGGCACCCATTATACCGTAGAATTCCCCTGGAACCGGATGTTCGAGGTGGATGTGAGGGTAAAATAAAGGGCCGGCTGTGGCCTGGCTGGTCACTGGTCTCTAGCCAATGGAAGCCGGCTTCTGCCGGCTTTGAACAAATTTTTACTATGTATTTACAGGAGGATTTTATTTATGGCCAAGAACAGCTCTTTCGACATTGTTTCCCAGATCGACATGCAGGAACTGGACAACGCACTGAACCAGACCCGGAAGGAAATCGAACAGCGGTATGATTTCCGAGGCTCCAATGCCACCATCGAACTGGCAGATGGGGATTTGAAACTGGCGGCGGAAGATGAATACAAACTGGGAGCCATCCTGGATATCCTGCGGCAGCGGATGGCCAAGCGGGGACTTTCTCTCCGGGCCCTTGAACCCGGGAAAGTAGAACTCGCGGCCAAAGGGACCGTCCGGCAGACAGTCAAACTGAAACAGGGTATCGACAAGGAAACAGCAAAAAAAGTCATCGCCGCCATCAAGGCTTCCAAGATCAAAGTGACCACCCAGCAGCAGGACAACCAGATCCGGGTCTCCGGCCCGAAAAAAGACGACCTGCAGGCCGTGATCCAGCTGGTCAGGGGCCAGGATTTCGGGATCGATATGCAGTTCATCAATATGAGATAAGAAAAGGGGCTGTGAAGAAATGAAAATCCATTTCTTCACAGCCCCTTTGGCCGCGGGGTGAAATTTTTCACCCCCTTTTTCTTTATTCCTTCCCCCTCTTTCTCCACTCCATAGGATGGATCAGCTGCCAGCGGAAACGGATGGCGAAAAAGCGGAGGGCGATGACCATAAAGGCCCCCAGCCAAGGAGCCAGATCCTGGCTTTCATAATGCCAGCACAGACACATGATCAAACTCCCTGCCAGGGAAGCGGTGGCATATACATCCGTATTCAGGACACTGGGCACCCGCTGGGCCATCAGGTCCCGGAGCACCCCGCCCCCTACCGCTGTCAAAAGTCCCAGCATAATGGGGTAGACAAAGGTATGGGGTTTGCCTTGGGCCAATCCGGTCAGGGTCCCGGTCACCGTAAAGGAAGCCAGTCCCACCGTATCTGCGGCGATATAGAAAAAGGTCAGGATCTGACGTTTCCGCCCGGCAATCCGGTAGGAAGCAAACAGCCAGGATATGGAAAGAGCCGTGAGTACCGCCAGCAGCAGGTTCCCTGGATTTTCCAGGGCCATGGGCGGCGTATATCCGGCCAGTACATCCCGGATCATGCCCCCGCCTACGGCAGTCAAGACCGCCAGGACTATGATCCCGAATACATCCATGTTCTTTACCATACCCACAATGGCGCCGGAAACAGCAAAAGACACCGTTCCTGCGATTTCAAAAAGATTCCATAAATCCAGCATATTCTCCCCCTACCCCAGGACCCGCAGCAGTTCTTTCCCGCTGGTCTGTCCAGACAGGACTTTTTCCCTTCCATCTTCCCACAGCGGCCGGAACCCTTCCTGCCGGGCCAGCTTTTCCAGTGCTCCATCCCCTATTCCCTGCAGGATGGCCCGCCGGAGAGTTTCCGTCAATACAAGGACCTCTTGGAGAGGGATCCTCCCTGCATAACCGGTATGGCCGCAGCTGGGACAGCCCTGATCCCGGTACAAAGTCCGAGGTTCCTTAAGCTGCAGATATTCCCACTCCCAGTCCTGTTCCGTAACAGTATACGCCTTTTTGCAGCAGGGACAAAGTCTCCTGACCAGCTGCTGTCCAGCTGCTCCTTCCAGGGCTGCCGCCGCCAGATAGGGTTCCACCCCCATATCCAAGATTCGGGTCACAGCCCCCACCGCTGTATTGGTATGAAGGGTGCTGAACACCCGATGTCCAGTCAGGGCCGCATGGATGCTCATGGCTGCCGTTTCTCCATCCCGGATTTCTCCCACCATGATGCAGTCCGGATCCTGCCGCAGGATGCTCCGGAGACAGCGGGCGAAAGTCAGTCCGATTTTCGGCTGGACGGCAACCTGGCGGATTCCCTCCAGCTGATATTCCACGGGATCCTCCACCGTGATGATATTCTGTTTCTCCCGGTCCAAGGAAGCCAGGATCCCGTACAATGTGGTGGATTTCCCACTGCCGGTGGGTCCAGTCACCAAGAACAGTCCATGAGGCCGGCGCAGGCAACGGCGCAGTTTTTCCAAATTTTCCGCTGTGAACCCCAGCTGTTCCAGCTCCAGCCGGACAGCCTCCTGGTCCAGCAGCCTCAGCACCAGATTTTCTCCAAACAGGGTGGGCAGCGACGAGACTCGTACATCTACCTGGTGACCCCGCCACTGTCCCTGGAACCGTCCATCCTGGGGAAGGCGTTTTTCTCCGATATCCATGCCGGAAAGGATCTTGAACCGGGAGATGAGCGGCTCCTGGAGATTTTTAGGAACCTGGCAAAGGGGTTGGAGCACCCCATCCACCCGGCAGCGGATCTGCATCTGTTTTTTCTCCGGTTCCAAATGGATGTCACTGGCTCCCCGGTCCAGAGCCCGGTCCAGGATCTCTTGGGCAGCCTGGACGGCAGGGGACAAATCGGCCGCGCCCACTCTCCCTCTGAAAGGACTGTTCCACTGGAAATGGTCCTGTATCTGGAATTCCTGCTGATCGTAGTCTGCCATACCCTTTCGGCTCCCTTCTGTTTTTTCCCGTTAATGCCTCTCTTTTTACACTTACTGCCCTAGGGGTAGGAAAGTGAAGGAAAATTGCCTATAATGGGACAAAGAATACACACTCTATCACAAGGAGGTCCATCCATGTTCTCAGTCTCATTGCCAAAAACTTTTTCTCTTTCTTTCCCACTCCGCGTCCTGCTCTTTTTTTTCTGCATGGGTACCGGAATGGTCCTGTACCTGTTCCGCACTCCCGTCCTGCCGATCTTTCCTCCGGTTCCAGAAGAAGAAGTACAATCCGCTCCTTTACCAGCAAGGAACACCGCAAAAAAAAGCAGACCTCCCCGCAGGGATCCCTTCCGCCCCCTGGACCATCCGCCGGCTCTCCACCCTGGACTGCCGCCGAAACCAGCCGGAGATCCGGCTGCCCCTGCCTCCTGTCAGCCGCCGGCAGAAGCCGTTTCCTCCCCATCCTTTCGGCTCCTGGGCATCCTTTCCGTCAACGGGAACCGCAAAGCCCTGGTATCCACACCAAAAGGCACCTGCCTCCTGGCTCCGGGAGAAACGCTGCCCGGCAAAGGGACCATCACCCATCTCCAGAAAGACGCGCTGTACTGCGGCAGCAACCTGCTTCCCATCGGGGAGGTGTGGCCATGAAGATACTGCTCTGTTTCTGTATTTTCTGTATTTTTACTCCAGTCCGATGGGTCCTGGCGGAAGATACCGTTTCCCTGTCCGTAAAGGAAGCTCCCGTCCGGGAAGTCCTCCAAAGCATAGCCCAGCTGGCAGGGCGGAATCTGGTCATGGACGGCCCCATCCCAGGGACCCTTTCCCTGGAACTCCAGCAGGTCCCCTTCTCCCAAGCCCTGGCCATGGTCACCCGGAGCCAGGGGCTTTTCTGCCGGGAAGAAGGCAGCACTTTGTGGATCGGAACCCCAGAGAAAAAAGATCCGTTTTTCGGTCAGCTGACCATCCATCCGCTGGAATACATCCCAGCCAAGGAAACGGCAGAAACCCTTAAGCCGCTTTTTTCTTCTCCCCTTGTCTGGAATCAGGAATCCAATGCCATCCTGTTCCAGGGAGATCCTCTGGAATCCCAAAAGCTGCAGGAAACCTTGGAAACACTGGACCATCCCTCCCGCCAGATCACCCTGGAAGCCCGGATTCTTTCTCTGGGAGAAACCGCTTCCCGGGAACTGGGCCTGCAGTGGGACTGGAGTCCTCTGCCGAATCCAGAAGACCGTTCCGGAGACTCCTGGGGCGGCACCCTCCACCTGGGCCACGGCTATGAAGCAGGTTTCCAGGCCAAACTCAATGCTCTTTGTCAGGAAGGGAAGGCCAAGGTCCTGGCCACCCCCCGGATCATCACTCTGCCCGGCCGGGAAGCCAGCATTTTCATCGGCGACCACATCCCTGTGGTTACCGAAAAAGTGACCAACAGCACCACCACCAGCACCACTGAATACGTGGACGCCGGTATCCGGCTTTCCTATACGCCCTACCTGAGCCGAGAAGGACTGATCACTGCCAAAGTCCATACGGAAGTCAGTACCCCCACCCTCATCACAGAACTGAAGAATTACCGGATCACAAGCCGGACAGCGGATACCCATGTACGGCTGCGGGAGCGGGAAACCCTGGTCATCGGAGGCCTGATCAGTGAACAGGAACAGCAGCGCTTGGAAGAAATCCCGCTTCTGTCAAAACTCCCCCTGTTGGGAGAACTTTTCAAATTCCGGAGTACGGCCCGGAACAAGACCGAAGTCTGCATGTTCCTGACCCCCTATCTCAGCGATCCCGCTCGGCTTCCTTTGGACTCATCCCCTCCTGACGCACCCGTTCCAGGAACTGATGGAGGACCCGTGCCGTGATTCCCCAGATGATCCGGTTCTTCCAAGGATAAAAGAACACTTCATAACCGCCCCGGATGTTCCATCCCTCCTGGAATCCATACGCCCACTGGGCCGGAAATCCCGGTTCCTGACGGCTGGCCAGGGACAGTTTTCCCACCACCGGATGGATGGCCAGAAGGTCCTTCAGGGGTACGGAAAAGACTTCTCCCACTTCCTCTCGGTCCAGCTGCAGGGGCATCCGTGCCGGCAGGATTCCCGCAAACGGATAAATCAGCGGCCCAGAATAGCCGTAGAAATAATCCAAAGGCCCCAGGATCTGGATTTCCTTTTCCGGAATGCCCAGTTCTTCCCAGGTTTCACGGAGAGCCGTGGCGCAGAGAGAAGGATCCGTTTCTTCCCGATGGCCTCCCGGGAAACAAATGTCACCAGGCTGCCAGCTCATATTGGCGGCCCGGACTTCAAAAAGGATCTCCCAACCGTGCTTGGTCCAGCGCAGGGGCAGGAGGACTGCACTTTCCCACAGCCGGAGGGACCGATCCACCCGCTGGCGCTGGTCTTTCCAGAGCCCGGCCAGCTGCCGCCGTTGTTCCAATTCCTGACTCATAGGGATTCTCCCTTCTATTTTGTGTCGAACATAACAGAATTGTACAATATTTTAAGAAAATGGTAAAGAGGGGGTGCTGCACATCTGCAGTACCCCCTCTTGTCAGTTGTTTTTCTCTGAAGGAGAAAGATATTCCATGATCCGATTGATCAGTTCTTTCCGTGTGGTGTGGCTGGTAGAGCTGTAAGTCAAGATCTGTTCATCCCGCAGACCGAATGTCTTCTGGTACAATGCCTTCTGGCTGGCCACAGCCCCTTTGCTCAGTTTGTCACTCTTGGTCAGGATCACCATGATGGGCAGTCCCAGATTCAGCAGCCACTGATAGCAGTCGATATCGCTTTCCATAGGTGCATGGCGGATATCCATGAGCACACAGACCAGTTTCAGATACTGGGAATTTTCCATGTACTTGCAGATAAAAGCAGACCACTGTTCCTTGTTGCCCTTGCTGGTCCGGGCAAAACCATACCCTGGCAGGTCCACTGCATAATAAGTATGCCGTTCCACCTTTTCTTCCTGCTGCCGTTTGGCCTGGAAGGAATAAAAGTTGATGGTCTGGGTCTTGCCGGGAGAGCTGCTGACCCTGGCCAGCCCTTTCCGTCTAGCCAGGGAATTCAGCAGGGAAGATTTCCCCACATTGCTCCGCCCGATAAAAGCCACTTCATCAATGGTATCCTGGGGATACTGGGTCGCTTTTACTGCTGAAGCCACATAGGATGCTCCAATGATATCCCACTGATTCGCTCCCATGTTACGCCTCCAGGGCCAGTTTGGTCACCTGGTCCATGCTGTCCACCGGGATAAAGGTCATGTCGTTCCGGACCTTTTCCGGGATTTCCTCCAGATCCTGCTGGTTCTGACGAGGGATCAGCACGGTTTTCACCCGGTAGCGGTGGGCTGCCAGGACTTTTTCCTTCAGGCCTCCGATGGGCAGCACATGGCCGGTAATGGTAATCTCTCCGGTCATGGCCAGATCCGCTTTGACTTTTCTCTTGGTCAGGGCGCTTTCCATGGCTGTCGCCATAGTGATCCCGGCAGAAGGACCATCCTTGGGGATGGCACCTTCCGGCACATGGATATGGATATCCACTTTTTCATTGAAGTCCGGATCCAGTCCCAGTTCCTTGGACCGGGAACGGATGTAGGTAAAGGCCGCCTGAGCACTTTCCTTCATTACGTCCCCCAATTGGCCGGTGAGGACCAGTTTGCCCTTGCCTTCACAGACCACCACTTCGATCTTCAGCAGTTCACCGCCCACACTGGTCCAAGCCAGCCCAGTGCAGACCCCTACTTCCGATTTGGCCCGCATATCGCTTTCCAGGAAAATGGCCGGCCCCAGGTAATCCTTCAGATGGGCTGGCGTCACACTGACCTTAGCCACTCCGTCTTCTACAATTTTCCGCGCCGCTTTCCGGCAGATGGTAGCGATTTTCCGTTCCAGGTTCCGCACACCGGCTTCCCGAGTATAATCCCGGATGATATGCTGGATGGAGGCCGCTCCCAGGCTCAGCTGTTTCCCGGTCAGACCGTTGGCTTTCCGTTCCTTGGGCAGCAAGTGGAGCTGGGCAATCTTCAATTTTTCCTCATCAGTATAACTGGAAAGCTCGATCACTTCCAACCGGTCTAAGAGAGCCGGCGGGATGGTCTCCACCGTATTGGCCGTAACGATCCAGAACACATTGCTCATATCATAGGGAAACTCGATGTAATGGTCGCTGAAATGGCTGTTCTGTTCTGGGTCCAGCACTTCCAGCAGCGCCGAAGCCGGATCTCCCCGGAAATCAGCCCCCATCTTGTCCACTTCATCCAGCAGGAATACCGGGTTGTCACTGCCGCAGTCGATCATCCCATTGATGAGCCGGCCGGGCATAGCACCGATATAAGTCCGGCGGTGGCCCCGGATTTCCGCTTCATCCCGGATACCCCCCAGACTGATCCGGGTGAATTTCCGATTCACAGCCCGGGCAATGCTCTGTGCCAGGCTGGTCTTGCCCACGCCGGGAGGTCCCACCAGGCAGATGATGGGTCCCCGGTTGCTGTGGGTCAGTGCCCGCACCGCCAGATAATCCAGGATTCTCTCCTTGACTTTTTTCAGGCCGTAATGGTCTTTGTCCAATACCGCAGCTGCCTTCTTCAAATCATAGTTGTCCTGGGTCATCTTTCCCCAGGGAAGGCTCAGCACCGTATCCAGGTAATTCCGGATCACTGCACTTTCTGCCATCATGGGCGGCATTTTATACAGCCGGTCCAGCTCCTTGTCCATTTTTTCCTGGACATCTTTAGGGAGCTTGAGCTTCTTCATCTTTTCCTGGTATTCTTTGACTTCAGAGCCTTTTTCTCCCCCTTCGTCCAGCTCCTTATTGATGGCCTTCAGCTGTTCCCGCAGATAGTATTCCCGCTGATTCTGCTCGATCTGTTTCCGGACCTGCTGGGAAATATCCTTTTCCAAATTGACGATTTCCAATTCCTTGCACAGATCCCCATAAAGCAGATGCATCCGTTCCTTCACATCCACGGCTTCCAGGAGTTTTTCCTTATCTGCAATATCGATGGTCAGATAGCCGGCGATCATATCGGCGATCTTGCCCGGATCCGGCTGGTCCTTGAAGGTGAGCAGCACCTCCGTATTCACCTTTTTGCTGGCCAGGACCCACTGTTCGAAGGTTTCCACCAGCATCCGCTTCAGAGCTTCCACTTCATTGGAATGATCGTTGACATCCTCCCGCTCAGCCACATAGGCTTCCAGGTTCATGCCCACGACATCCACCACAGAAATCACTTCCACCCGGCTCAAGCCTTCCACCAGGATCCGCATGGCCCCGTTGGGAAGCTTCAGCAGCTGTTTGATTTCCGCAATGACTCCAAAATTGTACAGGCTCTTAGCCGTAGGATCATTTTCTTCTGCGGACCGCTGGGTCACCAGCAGGATCCGCTTTCCCATATTCATGGCACTTTCCACTGCCTTGATGGAACGGTCTCTCCCCACATCCAGGTTGATGATCATCCCGGGAAAAACGAGGATTCCCCGCAGAGGCAGTAAGGGCAGTCTCATGGTATTTGCTTCCAACATCTTTCTCACCGTCCTTAATTGAATAGAGAAAAAGGGAAAAGGGATGCCAGCACCCCTTTTCCTTTTTCTAGGCATTCTTTCTTGTATCGTTATTTTCCTGCTTCAGCAGCAGCTTGGGGTCTTTGTGCTTCGTTACCACATCTGCTGTCACAATGCATTTTTCCACATTATCCCGGCTGGGGACTTCGTACATCACGTTCTTCATGATGCCTTCGATGATGGCCCGCAGTCCTCTGGCGCCGGCGTTCCGTGCCAGGGCTTCATGAGCGATGGCTTTCAGGGCATCGTCTTCGAAGTCCAGTTCCACATGGTCCATGGCCAGGAGATGTTCATACTGTTTGGTCAGTGCATTCTTCGGTTCCGTCAAGATCCGGATCAGCGCCTTCTCATCCAGATTATCCAAGGTGACCACCACCGGCAGCCGGCCCACGAATTCAGGGATCAGCCCATACTTCACGAAGTCTTCCGGCAGAACATGGCGGAAAGGATTCTCGCTTTTCTTTTCCGCTTGGGTAGGGATATCCGCCCCAAAGCCCATGCTCTTTTTCCCGGTACGGGCATTGATCACGTTCTCAAGTCCAGCAAAAGCTCCCCCGCAAATAAAGAGGATATTGGTGGTGTCGATCTGGATCAGTTCCTGGTGGGGATGTTTCCGTCCTCCCTGGGGCGGCACATTGGCCACCGTCCCTTCCAGGATCTTCAGCAGAGCCTGCTGGACCCCTTCCCCGGATACATCCCGGGTAATGGAAGGATTCTCGGACTTCCGGGAGATCTTGTCGATTTCATCGATATAAACGATGCCCCGTTCGGCCCGTTCAATGTCATAATCTGCATTCTGGATCAGCCGGAGCAGGATGTTCTCCACATCTTCCCCTACATAACCGGCCTCTGTGAGGCTGGTGGCATCCGCAATGGCGAAGGGGACTTTCAGGATCTTGGCCAGGGTCTGGGCCAGAAGGGTCTTGCCGCTGCCTGTAGGTCCCAGCATCAGGATATTGGATTTCTGCAGTTCCACATCCTGGTGATGCCCCTGTTCATAGTTGATCCGTTTGTAGTGGTTGTAGACTGCCACCGCCAAGGTCCTTTTGGCGTCTTCCTGTCCGATGACATATTCGTCCAAGATAGCCTTGATTTCCTTGGGTTTGGGCAACTCTGTGAGAGCTTCTTCCGCCGGCCCCTTCAGGTCTTTTTCCAGCATTTCATTGCACAGGGCAATACACTCATCACAGATGAACACATTATGTCCGGCGATCAGTTTCTTTACCTGGCTCTGCTTTTTCCCGCAGAAAGAACAGGTATAGTCCGGTCCCTCCAGACCATTTTTATCATCGTAACCCATCTGAAACCCTCCTTACAGCCAGGGCAAGATGGTCTTACCCCTTATTTCTGGGTCTTGATCTGATGGACCACCTGGTCGATCAGACCGTATTGCTCGGCTTCCACAGCCGTCATAAAATGATCCCGTTCCGTATCCAGCCGGATCTGTTCCGGGGTCTGACCGGTGTGGTGGGCCAGGATTTCGTTCATCTCTTCCCGGATCCGCAGGATCTCACGGGCATGGATCTCAATGTCCGTGGCCTGTCCCTGAGCGCCTCCCAAAGGCTGATGGATCATCACTCTGGAATGAGGCAGGGCATAGCGTTTTCCCTTGGTCCCGGCCGCCAGCAGTACAGAAGCCATGGATGCCGCCATCCCTACACAGATGGTGGAAACATCCGGGCGGATGTACTGCATGGTGTCATAAATCGCCAGCCCAGCACTGACACTGCCGCCCGGGCTGTTGATGTAGAGATGGACATCCTTATCCGGATTCTCGGATTCCAGGAACAGCAGCTGGGCGATGATCAGGTTGGCCATATGATCTTCGATTTCTCCGGTGACGAAGATGATGCGATCTTTCAGCAGCCGGGAATAGATATCATAGCTCCGTTCGCCCTTACTGGTCTGTTCCACCACAATAGGCACATAGCTCATGCCGTCCACCTCCTGCGGTTTTATTTTTCTTCTTTGGCTTCTTCAGCAGCTTCAGCCTTGGGAGCATTCTTGGCACTGTCGATGACCAGGCGGGCAGCCTTCCGGCGGGCAATGTTACTCACCAGAACGGCCAAGGAACCATTTTCTTTGACGATCTTTTCCACCTGTTTCAGGGTAGCGCCGTGCATAGCAGCCAGCTGTTCCATTTCAGCCTTGATTTCTTCTTCGCTGACCTTGATTCCTTCCTTCAGGGCAATGGCATCCAGCACCAGATCAGTCTTGATGTTTTCCAGCGCTACGGGTTTCTGTTCATCCCGGTAGGTCTTCACATCTTTGCCCAGGTACTGCAGGTACAGGGGCAGGCTCATCTTATGGGCTTGGAGATTCATAGCCAGTTCATCCATCATCTGGTTGGCCCGTTGGGTCACCATCACATCAGGCACTTCGAATTTGGCATTTTCCACAGCCTTTTTGATCAAGCTGGTTTCATAATCGGACTGTGCCCGGTCAGCTTCTGCCTTCTTCAGCCGATCCATGGTCTTCTGGCGGAATTCAGCCACGGTCTTGCTGTCGCTGTTGGCCGCAATCAGTTCATCGGTGACTTCCGGGACTTCCTTGACTTTCACATCCTGGACATTGACTTTGAATACAGCCGCCTTGCCAGCCAGTTCCTTGGAGAAATAGTCTTCCGGGAAAGTCACGTTCACATCGGTAGAGTCGCCTTTTTTCAGACCCACCAGCTGATCTTCGAAGCCGGGGATGAAGCTGCCGCTGCCCACTTCCAGAGGATAGCCCTTGCCTTCACCGCCTTCGAAAGCTTCGCCGTCAACGGTGCCGGCAAAGTCGATGATAGCCAGGTCGCCTTTTTCCAGAGCCTTGCCTTCCGGAGCTTCCACCATTTTGGAAGCCCGTTTCTGCAGGTTTTCCACTTCCTTGTCCACATCAGCGTCGGTGATTTCCTTTTCTTCCTTCACCACATCCAGGTCTTTATACTGGCCCAGTTCCGGTTCCGGACGCAGGGTGACCACCAAGGTCATTTCCATGGGCTGGCCTTCTTCGAACTTGGAATCTTTGATTTCAGGATCGGAAACAGGCACCCATTTGTTTTCTTTCAGGGTTTCTCTATATTCACTGTTGGCAGCGATTTCAAAAGCTTCTTCTTTGATGGCATCTTTGCCTACGTGCAGTTCCAGCACACGACGGGGAGCTTTGCCCTTACGGAAGCCAGGGATCGTGACCTGCTTGTTGATCTTGGCAACTGCTTTTTCGAAGGCCTTGGCTACATCTTCTACCGGCAAAGTGACTTTCAGAGTTGCTTCATTACCTTTTCTTTCTACGGAAACGCTCATTTAAAAAAATCCTCCTCACATGCTGTCAGCCATTCTCTTGTATCATGCTTAACAGTCTGTCTGTAATTGCTTAAAAAACCGCTCATATAGCATAGCACAAAAGGTGGAAATAAGCAACCAAAAGGCAGACATTTGCCAGAAAAGAAAAGCCATCCCTGTGAGGAACAGGGATGGCAGAAACAGATCCAAAAATTATTTCCAATATTCCAAGTCAGATTCATCCAAGCCGATATCAGAGGCTTTGAACACAGGGTTCTCAATCCCAGCATCCAGCTGCCGGCCATAGTCATCCATCACAGCGATGGCGGTCCCGTTCAGGGCCAGGATGGACGGGATGTTGATCAAGCACATGAAGGCCATGCAGATATCCGCCACAGCCCAAGCGTTATCCATGGACATCCCAGCACCTACGAAGATCACCAGCACAGCCAAGAGCCGGAAGCCCTTCATGAAACCCTTGCTGGGAGTCTTCTTCCCGTTCAGGTAAGCCAAGCAGTTGTCCACATAGAACAGGTTCCCAATCAGAGTGGTGAAGGCGAACAGCACCATGGCCACCGTAATCATGATGGGCCCAAAAGCGCCGAAGTCCGTCTGGGTGGCCGCCTGTACATAGGGAGCCCCAGCCATGGCTTTGGTGGGAGTCACTCCGGAGAACATGCACATCAGTGCTGTTGCCGTACAGAGCACCGTATCGATGAACACGGACAGCATCTGCACCAAGCCCTGCTGAGCAGGATGGGAAACATCCGCTGCTGCCGCAGCATTGGGAGCGGAACCCACACCGGCTTCATTGGAATACAGCCCCCGTTTGATGCCGTACATCATGCAGGATCCGCTGATGCCCCCCAGGATTTTCTGGAAGTCAAAGGCATCGGCCAGCACAGCAGAAAGCACAGAAGGGATCATCCCGATGTGCATGACGATGATCACCAGAGCCAGGATCACATACAGGACCCCCATGAAAGGCACCAGCACTTCCGTCACCCGCATGATCCGTTTGCCGCCGCCCATAAGGCAGTAGCCTACCAGCACGGCCAAAATGCCTCCGATGACCCAAGAGGTGACACCTTTCTCATAGAAACCGTACACGCTAAAGGTGGATTGGAGGTTATAGGAAGCCAGTGCATTGAAACCGCCCGCGTAGGTGATGATCAGGAAGAAAGCAAAAGCCCCTGCCAAAAGTTTGTTGTGGAGAGCGATTTCAATGTAGTAGGCCGGACCGCCGTAGCTGTCTCCGTTGGCATCCCGCCGTTTGTACACCTGGGCCAAGGTGCTTTCGATAAAAGCCGTGGCCCCTCCGATGATGGCGATGGCCCACATCCAGAACACGGAACCGAAACCACCCAGGCACAGTGCAGTGGAAATCCCGATGATGTTGCCGGTCCCCACCCGGGACGCCGTAGAAACCATCAGGGCCTGGAACGAAGATACGGACCCCTCTTTGCTGGGTTTTTGCATGACCACACGGATACACTCCCTGAACCAGCGGAACTGGATCAATCGGGTCCTGACGGTAAAGAAGAGCCCTGCTGCCAGTAAGACAATGATCAGGATGGGATAATACAGGACGTCGTCCATGGTGGTGAGTATTTGTGACATTGACATTTGTCCTCCCTTTCGTGTATCTTTCTCCTATCCTCGTCAGAGAAAAATACAAAGTAATTATATACATTATACACGATAGAGAAGAGATTGACACGAATTCAGAAAAATAAATCACGTTGTGCGTACAAAAAACGGACTGCTGCAGATCCAGCAGTCCGTTTTTTGTCAACATCCGCCAGGCAAACGCCAGTTTTTACCGTTTTTCCAGCCGATACACATCCGGCCGGCGGTTATCCAGGGTAAAAGTGCTCTGTCGGACTTTGGTCACATACTCCAAGTCGATTTCAGCGGTGATCACACCAGGTTTTTCCGAGGCCCTGGCAATCACCGTCCCCCAAGGATCCACAATCAGGGAATTTCCATAGGCCGTGAACCGAGGTTTCTTCCCCATCTGGTTGGGAGCGATCACATAACATTCGTTTTCGATGGCCCGGGCCCGTACCAGTGTCTCCCAATGATCTTTTCCGGTATTGACGGTGAAGTTGGCGGGCACCGCAAAAATCTTCGCCCCATCCAGTGCCATCAGTCGGAAGATCTCTCCGAAGCGGACATCATAGCAGATGGCAAGGCCCAGTTTCCCCAGTTCCGTATCCGCAGACGCCAGAGCATTTCCCGGACACACCCGGTCGCTTTCCCGGCTGGTGACCCCGTTGGGCAGCACTACATCAAAGGGATGGAGCTTGGCATATTTGGCGGCCAGAGTGCCGTCCGGCCGGATCAGGAACGTAGTGTTGAAGGGACGGGACGGATCTTCCGGATTGCTTTCGTAGATGCTGCCGGCTTCCAGCCAGATGTCCAGTTCCCGGGCCAGTCCCGCCATTTTCTGGAAGGTAGGGCCAAGAGGAATAGGTTCCGCTTCCCCAGCAATATCTCTTCCAATATAATTCATGGTCTCCGGCAGCACTACCAGTCTAGCTCCCCTGGCAGCGGCTTCCCGGATATACCCTTCAGCCACAGCCAGGTTGGCACTTTTGTCGTCTTGGGAATCCATCTGGATGGCAGCAGCAATGAATTTGGTCATGTGGTTCTCCTTTCGGCGTGGCAATCGGCCTGCGCCCCCCTGTATATCCGCCCTTTCCAAGGACGGGGGACCAGCCCTGAGGCTGGTGGTGGGTTCTTCACTCTTCACTCAATATGATAATACTCCCGGTACCAGCGGGCGAACTTCCCCAGCCCGTCGGCAATGGTGGTGCTGGGCCGGAATCCGAAATCCCGTTCCAGTTCACTTACATCCGCATAGGTCTGGTACACATCCCCCGGCTGCATAGGCAGATATTCCTTTTCCGCCTTTTTCCCCAAGGCCTTTTCCAGGGTCTCGATGAAGGTCATGAGCTTTTCCGGATGGTTGTTCCCGATGTTGTAGATCTTGTACCGGTCTCCTTCTCCATTGGGCCGGGGCGGGTTGCACAGCATATTCTGGATGCCGGTGACGATATCGTCCACATAGGTGAAATCCCGGTACATATCCCCCTGGTTGAAGATGGTGATGGGTTCTCCCTTCATGATCTTGTTGGTGAACTTGAAATAGGCCATGTCCGGCCGGCCAAAAGGTCCATACACCGTAAAGAACCGGAGGCCTGTGGAAGGGATCCCATACAAGTGGCAATAGGTATAGGCCATCAGTTCGTCGGATTTCTTGGTAGCCGCATACAGACTGATGGGATGGTCCACATTGTCCGTGGTGGAAAAGGGGGTTTTCTTCTGGTTCCCGTACACGGAAGAGCTGGATGCGAACAGCAGATGCTCCGGCTGGAAATGCCGGCAGGCTTCCAGGATATTGAAGAACCCTACAATGTTGGAGTCGATGTATTCCCGGGGATGGTCGATGCTGTAGCGGACCCCGGCCTGGGCAGCCAGGTTCACCACGATGTCCGGCTGGAACTCTTTAAAGATTCGCTCCACCGTTTCTTTTTCTGCCAGATCTCCCTGGGTGAAAGAAAAAGCCGGGTACAGTTCCAGTTGGGCCAGCCGGTCCCTCTTCAGCTGCACTTCGTAGTAGGCATTCATGTTGTCCAGTCCGGCCACCCGGGCCCCCAGGGACAGCAGCCGCTTGGCCAGATGGTAGCCGATGAACCCGGCTGCCCCGGTGATCAGGATTTTTTTGTTGGCGTCAAAAGGTTCCATAACTGCTCCTTAGTCCCGGTCGAACAGATCCCGGGTATAGACTTTTTCTTTCACATCCGCCAAGTCGTCCGACCAGCGGTTGGCCACGATCAGGTCACATTCCTTCTTGAACTGGGCCAAGTCCCTGCACACTGGAGAACGGAAAAACTCCTTGTCCTGCAGGGTGGGTTCATAGACCACAACAGGGATCCCTTTGGCTTTGATCCGTTTCATCACACCCTGGATGGCAGAAGACCGGAAATTATCCGAGGCACTCTTCATCGTCAGCCGGTAGATGCCTACGGTTTTAGGGTTACGGGCAATGATTTCGTCAGCAATATGGTCCTTCCGGGTCCGGTTGGCCGCCACGATGGCAGAAATCAAGTTCTGGGGCACATCCTGGTAGTTGGCCAGCAATTGTTTGGTATCCTTGGGCAAGCAGTAGCCCCCGTATCCAAAGGATGGATTGTTGTAGAAGTCCCCGATCCTGGGATCCAGGGAGACCCCTTTGATGATCTGGGCTGTGGAAAGGCCCCGCATTTCTGCATAAGAATCCAGTTCGTTGAAATAAGCCACCCGGAGAGCCAGGTAGGTATTGGCAAAGAGTTTGATGGCCTCAGCTTCCGTAGAGCCCGTGAACAGCATGGGGATCTCCTTTTTCTCCGCACCTGCTGCCAGGAGCGCCGCAAACTGCCGGGCCCGGGGAGAATCTTCCCCTACCACGATCCGGGAGGGATGGAGGTTATCGTACAGAGCCTTCCCTTCCCGCAGGAATTCCGGAGAAAAGATGATGTTTTCCGTATGGTACCGTTTCCGGATTTCCGCCGTATAGCCCACCGGCACTGTGGATTTGATGACCATCACAGCAGAGGGGTTGATCTCCAAGACTTCTTCGATGACATTTTCCACTGAAGAAGTGTCAAAGAAATTTTTCTGGGGGTCATAGTTGGTGGGAGTGGAGATGATGATATAAGCCGCGCCTTCGAAAGCATCCCGGGGATCCAGGGTGGCCCTGAACCGGATATCCTTCCGTTCCAGGAAACGGGAAATATCTTCATCCACCAGAGGAGATCGGCCTTCGTTGAGCATCCGTACTTTTTCCGGCACAATGTCCAGCGCCACCACTTCCTGGTGCTGGGCCAGCAGGAGCCCATTGGAAAGGCCCACATAGCCGGTGCCTGCAATTGCGATTTTCATAAGAACGGCTCCTTTCCTGCAATAGGAATATTATACCATAAAAAAAGGGGGTGCCGCACGCAATGTGCGGCACCCCCAGTCACGGGCCGCGGGTCATGGGTCGTGAGCCTGGACGTACAAACCATTTGTTTTTTTCTTTATAATGATCCAGCAAAATCGACTGAATGCTGTAAAACCGAATCTCCGTTCTGCACCAACAAGCCCTCGACTCGTGACCTCCTTATTTTTTCAGCACCTCCGGATGCCGGACCAGATACCCGGTCAGGTCCATCCAAGCTTCCCGTTCTTCTAGGTAGGGTTTGGGACCTTCTTTCAGGTCTTCAGGTCCATACTGCTGTCCCAGGGGCTGGTAGAAGTCCTGGCTGTAGCTGCCATAGGCATCCTTCCGCAGCCAGTGGTAAGGCGAAACCACATGGTCGATGGGTTCCAGCAGGGACGGGTACAGGGAATAATAGGTGAAACCAGCTGGGGCGATCAACTCGAAGAGGGTGGGCGCAATGTTCATATGGCTCCCGATGGTATTGCCGGCCAGGCTGTGGGGACCCAGTTCCCGATGGTTCATCAAAAGCACCGGGCTGTGCCGTTCCCGGAGATTGCAGTCCCGTCCCATCAGAGAAGTCTTGCTGAGCACCGGACTCATATCGATGGAATGGTCTCCGGTCAAGATGAACAGGCAGTCCGGATAGGCCTCCCGCATGGTCCGGATGAATTTTCCCAGAGCCTGGTCCGAGAACCAGAAGGTCCCCAGGTTTTTCTGGATTTCCTTGTTCCGCCGGATGTCCCGGGGAGCTTCCGGCATCACCTTCTCCGGATCATACCCGTAGTCTTTCAGGGGAATCTTGAAGGGGCCGTGGTAACTGGTGGTATACAGGAAGTGGAACTGATAAGGCCCATTGGCTTCCTCCTGCTGCTGGATCAATTCTGCCGCTTTTTCCAGGAATACATTGTCATAGACCCCCACCCATGTTTTCGGTGCATCGGGGCCGCAGAAATCCGTGGCCGTCATCACCTGGTCGAACCCGCAAGCCGGGGCAAACTGGTTGAAGTTCCCGTAGGTCACATTTCCCCCGTACCAATAGGTGGAATGGTAGCCCAGCTTTTTCAGCTGCCGAGGCAGAGCCGTCGGCAGATTGTTCTTCCAGAAGCTTTCCTTTTCATTCAGTTCCAGCCCCGCATCGAAGATCCCGCTCATCAAACTCACAATGGAAGGCCGGGAAATGATGCCGGCAGAAAGAGCACTGGTCAGGGAAGCGGTATGGGGATCCTCCATCAGCTGTTTTCCCCCCTCCACCAAGTTCAGACAGGCAAACTGGGGATCAAAGAACTGCTGGAGATAGGTTTCTCCCACAAAAAGGAAAATATGGGTGGGTTTGGTGATCCGGGCCCCCTGGGCCGTCCGCCTGAATCCATAGGCCGGGTTGGGCAGCTGGTCTGCCAAGACTTTTTCCGTAAAGAAAGGCTGGACGGCCGCCAGATCCTGGGCATCCGTGTGCTCATAGGAGGGATTCAGCTTGTGCTTCATCACCTGTTCCAGAGCCACCAGATCGTCCACCGTGGCCTTGGCAAAGAAAATGTCCTTTTTCACCACGCTGGGGATGGTGTCCCATTCCGGCTTATCGTCATGCCAGAAAGTCCCTCCGTAGCGGAACCAGTAAAAAGCGGCAATGGCCCCCAGGAAAATCACCGTGTTGTATCCGTAATGGAGGATGGGATTGAAAAAGTCCAGGTACTGGAAGCTGGGCAGCTGGAGCAGACCCTGGATACAGGCCCCGCACAAAGCCAGGTAGGGCAGGATGCCCAAAAGGATCCAGGCCCCGTGGTCCTGATGGAAGAAAATGTCCACCAGGTTGTGCTTTTCCGCTTTGGCCCCCAGCTTCAAAGTCTGGTTAAAGATATCATGGAAATGCTTGTAGAACAGCATCTTTCCCGCAAAGGCCAGGTAAAGCACCAGGCTGTAGACCAGCCCTCCTGTCAGCCGCAGGGTATCCCCCCAATGGTGCCACACCGGGAAAAAAGCCCCGGGCAGGCTCAGGAGGACCATCGGGATCAAAAAGACATAGGCGTTGAAATCCATCCCCCACCAGAAACCATACCGGAAACAGTGCCAGATCACCGGCCCCTTGCCCTTCAGGCTCCGATAGGGATTGTACACTGCAATGAAAAGCAGACGAAAGACCGCACACAGGATGGGAAAGAACAAAAACAGCTTTCCATCCTGCTGCAGCGATGCGTAGAATAGACTGAACAAAATTTCCCTCCTTTTGGATTACTGCCGCTGGTAACGGGTACCCCGGCCTTTGCCCACTTTCAGCACGGCCTTTTTCCCCACCAGCCGGTTCAGCAGACGGATGACTTTGGTCTTTTCAAAACCGGTGGCCTGTTCGATTTCCTGCCGGCTCAGCAGGCCATTTTCCGGAAATACGGCACAGATTCTTTGCTCCTCCTGGTCCAAGGGCGGCATGGCATCCACCAGAGGCAGGGTCACCTGGATAATATGATCCGTTACCTGAAAATCCGGTTTGATCCGGCTTTGGCGGTAGGCATAAAGGATCCGCTGGATGCCCGTTCCAAAGGCTTCAATATACCCCAGCCGATAGAACACATTGGCCAGTTTGGGATTCCGCAGAATGGAAATCTGATGATGGAGATATTCTTCCTGGCTGATGCCTGCCGGCAGTCCTCCCGGCGAGGTAATTTCCACCTTGTCCGGATACATGGCCACCCGTATAGCAGTGGGAATATCCCAGGTACGATGGACCAGAGCGTTGGCCATGGCTTCTCTGATGGCCTGACCGGGAATCTTCTCCACCATCCGCCGTTCCACTCCGTCGATTTTCTCCACCTGGTATTCCCGGGCAATCCGTTCCACAGCCTGGTGGAACAGGGACAATACGGAACATCCATGGATTTTGATCCGTTCCCGGATTTCATTGATGGACCGGCCAAAGGCCATCATATCCACCCCCGGAAAGGTATTCTGATCAGAAAAAAGTTCCGCCACATGGGAGAACTTGCCTTCTGCCGTATAAAATCCCAATGTTTTCAATACATCCGTATCCACCTGAGAAACCCCCAGTTGTTTTTCCATTTCCCGGGACAGGACGGAAAAGGTTAAAGAAGAATCCTCCGCCGGCAAATCTTCAAAATACCGGTGGGACCCTTCTAGGATCAACCGGTTTAAAGCCAGGCGGTCCACTTCAAGAGAAGCGGAATCACTCCTTCTATACGCTTTATTTTTGTACAGATATGGTGGATTGTCTCCTTTTCTCACCGTCAAGATAATAGTCTGGTTTTTTTCATTGATTTTCAGCGTATAATCAGGCTGCGGTGAAATACTGTCATTGATTTTATTTTCTATATCCAGACATTTTTGCACGGCTTGGGGAATGCCCTTGACCGTACCATCATCCCGGACGCCAAAAATGATTTTTCCATCCTGATAATTGGCAAAAGCACTGACAGTCTTCAAAAAGGTGTTTGTAATATCTTCCTTATATTCCAATATATTGCTTTCCCGTTCCACAAAATTCCGCCTCCTTTTCTTTTCGATTCATTTGCGTTGCATTAATTATAGCAATGGTTGCAACGCAAATGCAACGTAAATTTTGCGTTGCATTTGCGTTTGCAACGAAAGAAAACCGCAGGGACTGTACAGCCGGCGGCCCGCAGAACACATGAACAGACGATGTATCTGCGGGTGGCCGGACCTGCCGCCCCTACGGTTCCGATTTATACGCTTCTTTTTCTACCTGGCACCGCCTATTTTATCCAGCCAGAACTGGAGCAGCGGATCATACTGGCGGATCCGTTCCACCACCGCTTGGGCAAAAGTTTCATCATAGGTATGAGAGGTCAGATTCCGGTCATCTGCCATCTGCAGGGCCTCCTGGGTCTGCCTCTCATCCAGCAACCCCAGCTCCCGACAGCACCGGATGACTTTTTTAGGCGATGCCGCATCAATGCCTTCCTCTACATAAAGATACTCTTTGACACATTTCCACAGCAATTCAAAAGAAAATTCGAACCGCTGGATCAGGGCATCCCGTTCCACCTCGGATAGGTCCGGTTTAACTGCCAGTTCGTGGAGTTTGGCTAGTGCTCTTTGTGCTGTTTTTATGCGTTCTTGTACTTTTTCCATAAAATACCCTCCTGACGAATTTTCTGCAGCAGTATTTTGCTGGCAAATTGCATATCCACCAAATCTATCCGATACGGAATACTGGACTCTTCTAGTTTTTCCCGCAATGAACAAATACTGGAGGCTATATTCTCTTTGCTTTCTATGGCTATATCTACATCTGAGCTTTGTTTCTGTTCACCCCGTGCCCAGGAACCAAACAGATAAATCTGGACATCCTGCGATGCCATTGAAGACAAAACAAGGTCTTTAATTTGTTCCAAAGCCTTCTGGGATTTCATTTTTCGCTCCTTTTGTTTCTTCTAAATAGCTTTTCTTTTATTATAGCATGGAATAGAAGGACCTTTCGAGTTTCTGTTACACGTTGCATTTGCGTTTGCAACGAAAAAGGGGCTGCCCATATGATAGCCCCTCATTGTACCAATCTATTCTATTGTAACTCTTATCCTATTTTATACCGCATCTTCAAAATCGCATACCAACCCATGCCCCACAGATAATCCATCAGGCTGTCTTTTTTCCGGTACTTGGCCCACTGTTTGAAGTCATGGTAATTTTCCGGTTTTTTGATGGGCAGGGTATTGGTAATGGTCTCCCAGGGAGACAGGGCATTGTACTGCCGCCATTGGGCATCAAAGGGAGCCAGGACCATTTGCCAGGGTTTCCGGCGCCCAGTCCAGTGGATGATCACTCCATCCCCCTTGTCGTCTTCGCCACCCCCGAATTCATTGTACACCGGAGGCAGGAACAGGTTGGTCCCATCGAATGTCAGGTTCAGTACATCCTGGCTCTGGCCCAGGAACCGTTCCCGTGGTTCCTTCTGGAAAGAAAAAGCCTTTTCTGTAATCCCCTGCTTTTCCCATTCCGGGATATTGATCAGCATGATGCCGTCGTTGAAATACTTCCCATTCTTCAATTTCAGGTAGCCGCCTCGATAGGCTGCGTCCTTCGGGCGCTCCGAAACGGCGCCCATGGCCTTGCCTTCCATGGAAAGATCGAACAGATCCTCCAAGGACCGGATCACCATGGTATCCGCATCCAGATACAGGAACCGGTCCGTTTCCGCCTTCAGCACCTTGGCCATGTAGAGCCTGCCGTAGGTGATCCGGGAAAACCGGGCCACTTTCACATGGAAATCCTGGAAAGGTTCCATATCCAGTTCGTACAGAGTGCACCGGCAATGCCATTTTTCTGCCAGCTGTCGGATTTTTTCCCTGTTTTCCCGGCTATATCCATCCGTAAACAGGTGAAACGCAAAAGGATGATCCGGATTGTTTTCCAGCACGGATACTATGGATGCCCCCATGATCTGGAAAAAAGGATCATTCACATTGTAGGCCACATGCCAGGGTTCCCCAGTGTGAAGATCCAGAAAGTCAAAAGTTTCCTGCTGCTGAATAAAATTTTCCAGGGCGAAGAAGCCCGGTTCAAATGTTTTCATGCTGTCTCCTGAAATAATTTTTCTATGGCCGTTTCCACCATGGGAACGGTCACTGCATCCACACAGTCAGATTTGGGACACCGGCTGGGTCCGATGCAGATGTGTTTGCCGGAACAGGGCAGATGACCGCTGACTCCGGCACAGTTTTTTCCCGGTGCCCGATAGATGACTGGGGAATTGAAGGTAAAGATCGTCACCACCGGACAGCCGGCCGCTGCAGCAATATGAGCAGTCCCGGTATCCAAGGTCAGCAGCAAATCCATGCGGCTCAGAAGAGCCGTCAATTCCAGAAAGCTGGTTTTCCCAATCAGATCCACCACGGCCTCCCGGTGTTCCATTCCCTGAAGGATGGCTTTTCCCCGTTCCCGATGGGCCGGGATCCCCGTTAAATACAGGGTGGCCCCATAGGTTTCCGCCAGCCAGTCACAGACCTGGCAGAACTTTTCCACCGGCCAGTCCTTGGTCCGGGAGGTGGTCTGGATGCAAAGGGCAATCTTTTTCCCCGGTACAGGCGCTTTTCCCAACAGCGCCTCCACCCACTGTTCCTGGTCTGGCGCCACGGGTTTCAGACGGGGCGGGACAAATTCTTGGGAAGGATCCTCGAAAAATCCCCGCATCATCTGCTGAAAGCTGGCCGCCATGGAATGTTCCTGATAAGACCAACCTGCTGGCAGCGCCAGGTCCTGGGTATAGAACCATTTTTCCCAGCCCAATTCCCATCCCAGGGCCTGTTCCATGCTGACCCGTTCCGGGATCTGGGCGATCCATTTCATCAGCGTCACCCGTTCCCGTGGATCCAGAGAAATCCCCAGGTCAAAATGGCGCTTGGCCAACTGCCGACCAATCTTCCACACATCCCCATACCCGCCCCCGCTGGTATAGCTGTAGGGAATCACTTCATCCACTCCCTCCAGCAGTTCCGCCACAAAAGCCAGGTTGGCACTGCAGAGATAAGTGATCCTGGCCTCCGGACAGTGTTTTCGGAGCACCGGAAACACCGCGGCAGTCATGATCATATCTCCCATATGCATGATACCGTCAACAAAAATGTTTTTATAGATCATTTCTCATTATCGTCGTAATACAATTCTTGAACATGGCGTTGTAAACGCTTCAGTTGAACCATCATTTTTTCTTTCCTTGATAATCCATTATAAATCTTTTCCACATGTCTGTCTTTTATTTTCTTTACAAACGATGGAGAACGATCCTTGCGGGTCGATATCTGATCAATGACTGATTTTTTAGCCTGTTCTTCATCCAAATAAACCAGCTCGCAATCCGTACAATAGATACGCAGCAGGTTCAACTTCTGATAAATCGCCCATGCGTCAATTTCGAATTTTAAAGGGGTCTGCACGTTAAGGATATTTTCTGCAGCCTTGCGATTGATTACATATCCATGAGCTGCAGACCCTGCCGTAGCTCGCAAGATTGCATCCGTTTCATTCAGTGGATGATATTGTTTTGTATGGGCTTTCACCTTATATAAAATAAGTACGGCTGGATGCTGCTCCTCTTCCATAAAGTTCTTTATGGCCGGCATTAGAGCAAAAAATTTCTGATTCAGGCGAGCATCATCTTCAAAGATGAAAACACATTTTTCTTGGCTCTCCAGCAATTTTCTGTACACTCCCAAGTGGGACAACGCACAGCCAATCTCCCCTTTAGTCAACAAACCTTCATCATTGGTCAATTGTTGCAGCTGCTTTTCTGACAGCTTATTTCCCATAATGGCCTGAAAAAAATTCGGTTCGATTCCCCATTGTTTAAAATGTTCTATGATTTTATTCCGTCTTTCAGTGGCTTGTTCTGCACTGATGACATAATGAAAAAAATCCATCATTGACGAAAACCTTCCTCCCAGGATTTTATACTGGACGCTAAAAAAATTCCCCACATGGCGAAATAAATTCTCATGGTTGACTTGGAATACAATGTATTGTCAACCATTCCATGGATAAAATCAGCCAGACAAAGCCACAATACCGCATAAGCAATATAATTCTCAGGTTCTTTTTGAAGCATCCCCAAAAGCAGCATTATGGTTCCGACAGCAAAGCAAAGATATCCTATTCCACCCAAGAACCCAGCCGTAGAAAAAAATGTAATAATATTATTATGAGGGTTGGGCAAATCCGGTTCTTTAGCCTGGGGTAGAATATAATGTGCCTTGTATTCTTTACTCCATTGCCCAAATCCCACTCCAATTACCGGGTGGTCCATCCACATGGCATAAGAGGCTTTCCAAAGCAGCAGCCGTTCAGCATCGTATTTTCTGCGTGCCAGATTTATGGTACTGAATGCCGTTCCTGCTCCCACAACGCAAAGCAAAACTAAAAAAACAGCTACCAGCCGTTTTCTATTCCAATCTCGCTGCAGCATCCAATAATACGCAGACACCATGACCCAACCGATCAAAGCTCCTGCCATACCCCCTCTGGAGCGAGTCATCCACAAGCATAAACCTGCACAGGCAAAAGGAATTACACCCAGCCATTGCCATTTGGCAGATGACTTTTTCCAAGTATCCCAAAGGAGCCAGCCCAGAAAAGGAAGAAGGCATTCCAGAGCCAGTGCGAAATTATTGGGGCTGGGAAAAGGGCCTTGGAGCCGGACCGGAAAATTTTGGAGAACATGCTGATGAAAAGCAGCCCCACACAGAACCAGAGTCCCACCCCAAAGGCCCCACTGCATATATGCTCTGATGGGCTTTCGCTTGTACTGGAGAGCCATCACCAAAACCCAAAAAGGAATCGAATAAGAAATGAAATTCACTGCACTTTTCATGACGACGGTCTTTCCAGACGCTGCAGCCGCCAGAAAGATAAGTCCCATAAATAAACCATAACACCAAAGCCATACTTTGTGGACAGGTATTGCGATTTTTCTTTTCCGTTTCCAATAAATCAATATAGCAGCAACAACCAATCCCAGACTGATACTGTACCCAGCATTCCATTTTGTACTGCATAAAAAAAATAGATACAGATTGGTAGCTGCCATCAGCAGCCACTGCAGCCGATTTTCTGAACTCATTTTTCTTAAACTCCCCAACTTCCCTAAAACAGTTTCTTCCACAATTCAGCCAGTTTCAGCCGCAGTTCCTGCCGTGTTACAGATTTTCCCCGCATATCCGTTCCTGGCTGGGGCATTCGTGCCCCGGCGAACGCTGTCTGTGCCAGATAGGTATAGTATTTTTCATTGAAATGGCCTTTGGGCGCAAACTCCCAGGGTTTGTACCGGCCTGCCCAATGGAATACGGCTGGGTGTTCCAGGGCTTCCAGTGCCAGGTTCCGCCAGCGGGATTTCTTCAATACTTTCACCGGCAGGGTGAATACCGGCGGGATTACATTCCACCGAAGAGGCAGAGGCTGCCAGTTGTCTTGGAATACCTTGTTCAGCCCGTCCTGATCGTGGTGACGGAAATTCCCCTCTTCTACACACCGGATCACTTGGGGACCATACTGGTTTTCCCGCCAGGCCTTCAGATCCATCACCATCACCCCAGAATTGAAGTACAGCTTTCCCTCTTTGATTCCCAGGGTTTCTTCCTTTTGCCGGCGCATCCGGGAGGAAGCCAGGATTCCCAAGTCGGGTACTGCCCCTAATGGTTTCCCTCCCAGATCCATGTCCCACAATTCCTGGATATCGTCTAGGACCACTAGGTCTGTATCCAGATAAATCACGCGATCCACGTTTCCAGGTACCAGTTCCGGGATCAGCAGCCGGAGATAGGCTGCCCGGTTCACATGGCCGCTGGTATGGGCCTGGATTTCTCTCTGTACCGTTGGGATAAAAGTGATGGACCCTTTCCGTTCAGTCACAGTGGCCGCAATCTCTGCCTGTTTTTCTTCGCTGATTCCATCATCAAAATAGTAAAAATGAATGGGCAGCTTCCCTTTATGGTTTACCAGGATGGATGCACAGGCCACGGCCCCATGCTGGGCATAATTGTCATCAGAAGCCAGTACAATGGAAATTTTCTCCATTTCTGTCACCTCTTTTGCTTGATTTCTATCTTGTCACTTCTTCCTGCAAATTTCCGCCAATTTCATGTATTTCATGGCTGTATAAATACCGTGTTGAAGCGCAGCCACAAAACCCATGCTCCCTTCTAGGAAGCCCCCTTCCAGCACATAGGCCTTTACCATCCCCATCAAGGCATGGCTGGCAGCGGTCCCTGCCGTGGCCACTTTCCCACGCCCATAGGCTTCCTCCGCCCACAGGGTGGTATAGTGCCCGGCTTTGTTCCACCACTGGGCAAAGGTATCGTAGGTATAATGCTCCAGTGGCTCTTTTAGCTTTGTCTCTGGTAAGAGACATTCCGGCCGTTCATGGACCTTACCCACCCAGCAGACCTTTTCCCGGGGAAACAGCCGCTTTACCCGGTCGGGGCTGAAAGCCCCATGGTGGAATTCATGGCCGAAAGCGATGTTGATCCGCCGGAAGGAATACTGATGGTCCAGGCTGCCGGCTTTGATGGTGTTGATTTTTTCCGCCAGTTCCGGTGTCAGCCTTTCATCCGCATCTAAAAATAAGATCCAGTCTCCCTTGGCCTGGGATAGGGCGAAATTCCGCTGGGCTGCAAAATCATTGTCCCATTCCCGGAAGGCGATAGCTGCACCGGCTTCCCGCGCCAGGGACACAGTATGATCCGTGCTCCCGGAATCCACCACCAAAAGCTGATCGGCACAGGGACGGGCAGAAGCCAGGGCATCCAGGATATGACGTTCTTCATTTTTGGTCAGTATGGCTACGGTACAGGTTCCCATGATATTCTCCTTTTTTCTTTACATTTTAGTTTACCGTAAAGGAGGGAGGAAGGCAAGCCAGGAGGGAGATTTTTTGTTCAATATGACAAAAGGGTCATTGCATGTGCGATTTACACACGTGCAACAACCCCTTAAAATTCTTATGGAGCGGAAAACGAGATTCGAACTCGCGACCCCCACCTTGGCAAGGTGATGCTCTACCACTGAGCTACTTCCGCAATTGAATTACTTGTACAGTATATTACAGTTTTGAAAGACTGTCAATATATTTTCCCAACCCATCCAGGTCTTTCAGGAACGGGACTTGGTCCGCCCAGTCTTTCCACAGGAAGCCCTCCCCTGCCATTTCCTGCAGCAGGGTCCTCATGGGCTGCCAGTAGCTTTCATAGTCCAGGAAGGCAAAAGGTTTGGGCACCATGTCCAGCTTATTCAGGCTCATGACTTCTGAAATTTCTTCCAAAGTGCCGATACCTCCGGGAAAAGCCAGAAACAAGTCTCCCAATTCCAGCATCTTCTTTTTCCGATCCGTCATATTTTCGGTGACGATCAATTCGCTGAGGCCCTCATGCTGGAGTTCTTTTTCCATGAAGAACCGAGGTTCCACTCCTACGACCCGGCCGCCCTGTCCCAGAGCTCCGTCAGCCAGTTCTCCCATAAGCCCGGTGCGGCTGCCTCCATAGACCAGGGTATGGCCATGAACGGCGACCCATTGTCCCAGTTCATAAGCATAACGGGCGTATTCCGGACGGTTCCCCGGATTGGCTCCCAGATAAACAGTGATGTTCATATTTTCTCCTTCTTTATTAAAAAGGGACTGTTGCGCTTGCAACAGCCCCTTCCGCCGGCCGCTGACCGTTGCCAGCTGACCGTTGACAAATTTTTTAAAAATCCCCCAGCACCAGCTGAGAAATGTTCTTGCTGTGGTCGCTGACCCGTTTCATGTTGATCAGCAGTTCCAGCATCACAAAACCGGTTTCCGGCGTACAGATGCCTTCGTTCAGCCGTTCCACATGACTCTTCCGCATGGCCTTCTGCTTCAGTTTCACCTGATGGGAGAAGTCCAGGGATTCCCGGGCCAAATCCTTATCCATGGTTTCCAGGGCCTTGATGGCTTTGGTGACAGCAGAAATCACCAGCACTTCCAATTCCTTCATTTCCCGGTTGGCTTCCGGGGAGAAGGTGGTCCCATCTTCCCGCATGCTCCGGACCCGTTTGGCGATGATTTCTGCATGATCCCCGATCCGTTCGATGTCGTTGCAGGCATGGATCAGTCCTGTATGCAGGTTGGACATGTCTTTGGTCATGTTCTTTTCGCTCATCTTGGTGAGATACACGGTGATGGCTTCTTCCAAGCTGTCGATCACCGGTTCATGCTCCAGGACGAATTCCACATCTTTTTTATTGTAATTGTCGACGCAGTTGAAGGATTTCCGAATGTTCTCCAGCGCCAAATCCCCCATCCGGACCACTTCCTTAGTGGCCAGTCCCAGTGCCACAGCCGGAGTATTCAGTACGTTCTTATCCAAGTACTTGGGCTGGTAGGAAATGTCATTGTCTTCCCCTGGCATGATTTTCTTGATGAACCGGGTAAAGTAAGGCGCCAAAGGCAGGAAAATGCACGTATTCACCACATTGAAAGTGGTATGGGCATTGGCAATCTGCCGTCCGATATCCCCAGCCGGGGAAATATCCTTCACAAAAGTGATGAACAGGGGCAGCAGGCTCATGGCAATGATGGATCCGATCAGGTTGAACATCACGTGAGAACAGGCCACCCGTTTGGCGTTCAAGCCACTCTGCAGGGTCGCGATGACGGCTGTGATACAGGTCCCGATGTTATCCCCCAAGATGACAGGGATGGCCCCCTCCAAGGGAATCAGCTCCTGGCTGGCCATGGCCATCAGGATCCCGATGGTGGCGGAGGAAGACTGGATCACCAGGGTCATGCAGAGACCGGTGAGCAGCCCCATGAGCGGATGGGTGGAGAATTTTCCCAGGATCTCAACGATGCGGGGATCCTGCCGCAGAGGAACCACGGAATTGCTCATCATGCTCATGCCCAGCATCAGGATACCGAATCCCAGGAGTACGGAGCCCAGATTCTTCAAGGTTCGCTTCCGGCACACAATCTGCATCACAAAGCCGATGGCGATGATCAGGGTAATGTAATCGGTCAGGTTGAAAGCGATGAGCTGTGCGGTCATGGTGGTTCCGATATTGGCCCCCATGACGATTCCAAAGGCCTGTTCCAGGTTCATCAGCCCGGCGTTGACCAGACCGACAGTCATGACTGTGGTAGCACTGGAAGACTGGAGCACAGCCGTGACGCCGGCGCCCAAAGCCACCCCATAGATGGTCTTTTTCGTCAGCTGCCCCAGGATCTTCTGGAGTTTCGCTCCGGCTGCCTGCTGCAGGCCGTCCCCCATCAGCTGCATGCCGTACAGAAAAAGAGAAATGCCGCCCAAGAATAAGAAAAGCTGAACCAAGATGATCTCCTCCGCAGTTTTTGCGTTTTCAATTGTTCCTATAGATTGAATGAATGGTGATACGAGTAGATTCTACCACATCTCAGAGATTTACACCAGTTCTAAAGTGAAATATGCAACATTCTGAACATTTTTGTGTAAAAAAACTCCTGTCACTTTCGTGACAGGAGTTTTTTTAAGAACCGAAGTGCTTATTCAGCGTCCAGTTTTACATAGCCAGCCAGACGTTCTTCAGCATCTTTCTTGGTCTTGGCATACAGGTCTTCTGCAATGTCAGGGAACCCTTTAGCCAGGGAAGCATACCGTACTTCGCCCTTCAGGAAGTTTTCGAATTCATCGAAGTTCGGAGTCTTGGTGCTATCCAGGAAGAAGGACTTCTTGCCTTCTGCCTTCAGGGTCGGGTTGTACCGGAAGCAGCTCCAGTAACCGCAGTCAACAGCAGCCTTGGCTTCCAGGAAGGAGTGGTTCATGCCTCTCTTGATACCATGGTTGATGCAGGGGCTGTAGCAGATGATCAGGGAAGGACCATGGTAAGCTTCAGCTTCCCGGATGGCCTTCAGAGCCTGGTTCTTATCAGCACCCAGGTTGATCTGAGCTACATAGACATAACCATAGGTCATGGCCATCATGCCCAGGTCCTTCTTCTTGGTGCGCTTACCGGAAGCAGCGAACTGAGCAACAGCTGCTTCAGGAGTGGACTTGGAGGATTGTCCGCCGGTGTTGGAGTAAACTTCGGTATCGAATACCATGACGTTTACATCATCGCCGGAGGCCAGTACGTGATCCAATCCGCCGTAACCGATATCATAGGACCAGCCGTCGCCGCCGAAGATCCACTGAGAACGTTTCACGAAGAACTGTTTGGATTCATACAGTTTTTCCAGTTCAGGTTTGCCGGCTTTTTCAGCTTCCAGCAGTTCAACCAGTTTTTCAGCACGGGCACGAGAGCCTTCGCCTTCGTCCTTGTTGGCGATCCAGTCTTCCATGGCAGCCTTCAGGTCAGCGGAAGCAACCGCTTCAGCAGCCTTCATTTCGTCTACCAGACGATCCCGGACAGCCTTTACGCCCAGATACATGCCCAGACCGAATTCAGCGTTGTCTTCGAACAGGGAGTTGGACCAAGCAGGGCCATGGCCTTTGTGGTTGGTGGTGTACGGCATGGAAGGAGCAGCAGCAGCCCAAATGGAGGAGCAGCCGGTAGCATTGGCGATCATCATACGGTCACCAACCAGCTGGGTAACCAGTTTGGCATACGGAGTTTCGCCGCAGCCTGCGCAGGCACCGGAGAATTCCAGCAGGGGCTGTTCGAACTGAGAGCCCTTGACAGTAGCAGTGGACATGGGGTTGGCTTTCGGAGCGACCTTGTTCACTACATAATCCCAGATAGGAGCGCGGCCTTCCTGAGTAGCGAAAGGTTTCATGGCCAGAGCCTTGTTGCCTTTCATGCCCGGGCAGGCATCCACGCAGTTGGAGCAGCCTTGGCAGTCCATCGGGCTCACGGTGATGCAGAAGTTCAGGCCTTTTGCACCCAGAGCCGGTTTGGTCTTCAGGCCTTCCGGAGCGTTCTTGACTTCTTCATCAGTCAGCAGGAACGGACGGATGGCAGCGTGCGGGCACATGATGGCGCACTGGTTGCACTGGATGCAGTTTTCAATGTTCCATTCAGGAACGTTGATGGCAATACCGCGTTTTTCCAGAGCAGCAGTACCGGACGGGAAGGTACCATTGGCCTGGCCCATCAGGGTGCTGACCGGCAGGCTGTCGCCTTCTTGTTCCGTCATGGGGATCATGATATTGTCATAGAAGTCGTTGCCGATCTTCTTGTACAGCGGTTCATCCTGAGCGTTAGCCCATTCAGCAGGGATGTCGATCTTCTTGATGGCATTGACGCCCTGATCCACAGCAGCGTTGTTCATGTCAACGACCTTCTGGCCTTTCTTGCCATAGGAAGCGACGATGGATTCCTTCAGGTACTTCACAGCATCTTCCACGGGGATGACGTTGGCCAGTTTGAAGAATGCGGACTGCATGATCATGTTGATACGGCCGCCCAGACCGATGTCGGAAGCAATCTTCACAGCATCGATGGTGTAGAATTGGATGTTGTTCACAGCCAGGTAGCGTTTCAGCTGGCCAGGCAGTTCCTTATCCAGTTCTTCAACGGTCCAAGGGCAGTTCAGCAGGAATACGCCGCCTTTTTTCAGGCCGTTGGCTACATTGTAACGATGTACATAAGAAGGATTGTGTACAGCTACATAGTCAGCGAAGTTGATCAGGAACGGCATATGGATCGGGGTATGGCCGAAACGCAGGTGAGATACGGTGATACCGCCGGACTTCTTGGAGTCGTAAGCGAAGTAGCCCTGTGCGTACATATCGGTCTTGTCGCCGATGATCTTGATGGCCATCTTGTTGGCACCGACGGTACCATCGGAACCCAGGCCCCAGAACTTGCAGGATACAGTCCCTTTCGGGGTGATATCCAGGGTCTTTTCTTTCGGCAGGGAGGTGTTGGTCACATCATCCACAATGCCTACGGTGAAGTGGTCTTTGGGTTCAGCAGCCTTCAGGTTGTCGAATACAGCCAGGACATCGCCAGGATAGAATTCCTTGGAGCCCAGGCCATAGCGGCCGCCAACGATCAGAGGCCGTTCAGCCTTGTTGTAGAACATGTCACGGACATCCAGGTACAGAGGTTCGCCGTTGGAACCAGGTTCCTTGGTCCGATCCAGGACAGCAATCCGTTTCACAGTCTTCGGCATAGCTTCGAAGAAGTGTTTTTCGGAGAACGGACGATACAGGTGAACGTTCACAACGCCGACCTTTTCGCCTTCAGCAACCAGCAGTTTGACTACTTCTTCAACGGTCTGAGCGCCGCTGCCCATGATGACAACAACGTTTTCAGCATCGGGAGCACCGGTGTAGTTGAACAGTTTGTAGTCACGGCCGGTCAGTTTGCTGATTTCATTCATATAGCCTTCAACGATTTCCGGCAGAGCCAGATAGTATTTGTTGACGGCTTCACGGGTCTGGAAGTCGATATCCGGGTTTTGGTTGGTGCCGCGGATCACAGGATGATCCGGGTTCAGCGCATTTTCACGGAATTTCTTCAGTTCATCGTAGTCGACCAGTTTTTTCAGGTCTTCATAGTCCAGCAGTTCGATCTTCTGGATTTCGTGAGAAGTACGGAACCCATCGAAGAAGTTCAGGAAAGGAACATGGCCTTTGATAGCGGACAGATGAGCAACTGCAGTCAGGTCCATAACTTCCTGGACGCCGCTTTCAGCCAGCATAGCGAAACCGGTCTGACGTGCAGCCATGACGTCACTGTGGTCACCGAAGATGTTCAGAGAGCTGGTGGCAACGCAGCGGGCAGCTACATCGAATACTGCAGGCAGCAGTTCACCGGCGATTTTGTACATGTTCGGGATCATCAGCAGCAAGCCCTGGGATGCGGTATAAGTCGTGGTCAGAGCACCGGAAGACAGAGAGCCGTGCACAGCACCGGCAGCACCTGCTTCAGACTGCATTTCCATGATTTGTACCGGGCGATCGAAAATGTTCTTCTTGCCATGAGAAGCCCATTCATCACTTGCTTCTGCCATCGGAGAAGAAGGAGTGATCGGGTAGATCGCTGCAACTTCCGTAAACGCATAAGAAGCATATGCGGCTGCGGTGTTGCCATCCATTGTCTTCATTTTTTTCATTTTTAATAGCCCCTCTTTCTAAGAGATACTGACTACGATAGTAAGACTTCCATAGTCCCCCTAGTCGTCTATCATTATATATCAAAATGAACAGAATCTCAAATAAATTTTTTGTTATTTGTAGACAATTTATTGCGAATTGTCTAACTACTTGTAACTCTTCTTTTAAAATTTCTGGTTGCATTCTTTCTGTTTTTTTGTTAAAGTGGAAACATCACTAGGGGCGCTATCGCTGAGAGACCTGACGGTCGACCCTTTGAACCTGATGCGGTTAATACCGCCGAAGGAAAGTGGTGAGGCTGTTTTGTCGGGCCGCTTTCCATCCCAGGGAAGCGGCCTTTTTGTTCTATCCATGAAGGAGGATTTGTTTTATGCTGACCCAAAGACAAGCTGCACTGCAGGGAAAAATCACTGACCAGATGGCGGAAGTAGCCCGCCAGGAAGGGGTAACTCCTGAATTCATCCGGGATGGAGTGGCCAAAGGCACCATCTGCATCCCCGCCAACATCAACCACAAGAACCTGATTCCCCGCGGAGTGGGCGAAGGCCTTTCCACCAAGGTGAACGCCAACATCGGGACTTCTTCTGCTTTCCCGGATCCCGCTCCGGAACTGGACAAACTGAAAGCCGCCATCGATGCCGGTGCTGATGCGATGATGGACCTTTCCACCGGCAACAACATCGATGCGTCCCGGAAGGCCATCATCGAACACTCCACCGTCATGGTGGGTACCGTCCCCATTTATCAGGCTACGGTCCAGGCCATCAAAGCCCACGGCAAAGTGACAGAAATGGATAAAAACGATATCTTCACCGTGGTAGAACGGCAGGCCAAGGACGGAGCCGACTTCATGACCATGCACTGCGGCCTCACCCGCCAGTGCCTCCACAACCTGATCAGTGAGGGACGGGAAATGGATATCGTCAGCCGGGGCGGCTCCTTCCTTTCCGGCTGGATGCTCCACAACGGCAAAGAAAATCCCTTCTATGAATTTTATGACGAAATCCTGGACATCTGCGCCAAGTATGATGTGACCATCAGCCTGGGAGACGGCTGCCGTCCCGGATGCCTGGCAGATGCCACTGACCGGACCCAGATCCAGGAACTGCTGAATCTGGGCGAGCTGACCCAGCGGGCTTGGGCCAAAGGAGTACAGGTCATGGTGGAAGGCCCTGGGCATGTTCCCTACAACCAGATTGCTACCAACATGCAGCTCCAGAAACGGATCTGCCATGGCGCTCCCTTCTATGTGCTGGGGCCCCTGGTCACCGATATCGCTCCCGGTTACGACCACATCACTTCCGCCATCGGAGGCACCCTGGCCGCCTTCACCGGAGCCAACTTCCTGTGCTACGTGACTCCTGCGGAACATCTGGGGCTGCCGGATATCAATGACGTCCGGGAGGGGGTGGTCGCTGCCCGGATCGCCGGTCATGCCGCTGACGTGGCCAAAGGGCTGCCTTCCGCCGTAGCCCAAGACCTGGCCATGGCCAAAGCCCGGAAAGTACTGGATTGGGATAAGCAGCTGAGCCTGGCCATCGATCCGGTCAAAGCCAAAGCCATCCGGTCCGCCAAGAACAAGAGCAGTGAAGAATACTGCTCCATGTGCGGCGACTACTGTGCTGTCAAAATCATGAACGAATACATGGATGAAGTGAAAGCGAAGAAGAATCAATAAAGGACAAAAAATGGGCTGTTGCACCATGCAGCAGCCCATTTTTTGTCCTTTTAAATCTGTCCCAGTGCCTTCAGGATCACTTCGGCGATGACGGCCGAACCCAGATAGGTACCGATGAAGATCACACAGGCCAGGACCACGATCCGCCAGCCCGTTTTCTTAAAGGCATCCATATCCTTCCCGATGGAAATCCCTGCATAAGCCAGGATCGGCGTACACAAGGCCAGGAAGCCTACTTCCTTCATATACATATTGACGATTTCCGAACCTGGGAACCCAGGATAAGTCAGGATGCAGCCCAGGGTGGTGATATAAGCCACTGCCGGGATGCCGCCGGGGAGCACCCGGGCGGCAATGATGCCCGCCAGAGAGATGGCGATCAGGATCACCATGCCGGGCACAGCGTCCAAAAAAGGAATGTTGCTGGAAAGAGCATTGGCCACCAGAGAAAGGAAAGCCGTGATGATGAGGACCAGCGTGGTTTCAGGCAGGGTAAACGTTCTCATTTTCCTTCCTCCTCTTTGGTCAGCACATGACCGTATTTGATGATGCAGCATTTCTTATAGAGCCATTCCGTCATGGGCAGAGCCAGGAACACAGCCATATACACCCCGTCCAGACCGGAAAGCATATTGGAAGCGGTGGCAAAAGCAGCCAGCTGGTCAGCCATTTCCGGATACATGACGGTGAGTGTCCCCAGGGAAGCGGACATCATGCTGGCGCTCCCCACCCCGGAAGCCATGGCCAGGGAATAGGGATGGAAGATCTTCAAGGCAGCCAGGAAAGAAGCCATAATCCCGAAGAACACGGTGCCACAGACAGTCCCTGCAATGTACACGCTCATAACGCCCCGGCCTTCCGGCGTATCCAGGCCGTACTTTTCACCGATCAGGGCCACATTGGGTTCCCGGGCGATGGAATGGGCGGCTCCGATGGTCTCCCGTTTCAGTCCAAAGGCCACTGCCAGAGGCACTCCCAGGAAGACCGTCCCCAGGTTCCCGAATTCCTGGAGGATCAGGGCAGGGCTGGCGCTGATGATCTTCGGCAGGGTGGGCCCCACCAGGGTCCCATAACGGGCCATGAGCAGCATCAGTGTGATGCCTACCAGGGACCCGGCGTCTTCCATATCCTTTTGTTTGGTCAGTTTGAAAAAGTTGGGAGTGGTCAGGATCCCCAGAATCAAGGCATACAGCATGGGGACGAACACCACTTTCCCCGGCCCCAGGCTAAAGGACTTGATACCGATCAGTTCAGCGATGACCACCAAGGCCATGGCCGTAATGTGCAGTTTCCAATTAATCATGGTCGGGTTCCTCCTCGCTGAAATAGCCATCCAGTTTGGCAATGTATTGTTCTTTGGTGAGCGCCGGTTTGAAATCGGCCAGGATTTTCTTGGCTTCCTTGGCATCGTCGCTCAGCAGGTCGATGACCATGCCTGCGAAGGCTTTCCCGGGCAGCAGTGCCGCCGCTTTGAAATCCACCACTTTGAAGTCCGGTCCGTGGAGCAGTCCATCCACCCCACCGATGAAGGGATGGATGGCCGGCATCAGATGGGACACATCCCCCATGTCCGTAGAAGCACTGAAATGCCCCGCATTGGTGATTTTCACCGCTGGGAACGCTTCCTGGGCATTGTGGACGAACAGTTCATTCATTTCCTGGTTGCAGATGAGAGGCAGCTGGCCGGGCAGGGTATCGATGTTCACCTTGGCTCCGATAGCGGCACCTCCTGCCCGGAGGGCTGCATCCACCTTGGCGTTGGTCCGGTCGATGGCATCCATGGTCTTGGCCCGGACATAGGTCTCGATCCGCACATCGTCGGGCACATTGTTCACCAGGTCCCCGCCTTTGGTGATGATGGGATGGACCCGGATAGCATCGTCATCCCGGAAAGTCTCCCGCAGGGCATTGATTCCCATGATTCCCAGCATGGCGGCATTCAAGGCATTGATTCCCTGGTCCGGAGCATCAGCGGCGTGGGCGGCTTTCCCCACATACTGGATGGTCTTGCCGATGAATCCGTTGCTGCTGGTACCGATGGCCACCACCGGCTCCGGAGTCTTTTTCTGGGAATGGATCATCATGGCCATGTCGATGTCATCGAATTCCCCTTCGTAGATCAATTCCCCTTTCCCATGGAGAAAATGGAGCTTCCCCTCCTTCCGCAGCTTTTTCCGGTAAGCAATCTGGACGTATTCTTCCGCCGGCACCCCGAAGAATACCACATTGCCGCGCAAGTCCTTCATGGCCCCGGTCTTAGCCAGCCCGTAGGCAGCTGCCAGCATGGAGGACTGCTGCATATGATGACCGCAGGCATGGGCCGCCCCTGTATCCGGATCCGCTTTGGGATGTTCCGGACAGCCGATGGCATCCAATTCACCCAGGATGGCGATGGTAGGACCTGGCTTCCCGCCCTTCAGCACCCCTTTGACGGCTGTGATGGCCATTCCCTTCCGATAGGGGATCCCCAGTTTGTCGAACTGTGCTGCCAGTTTTGCAGAAGTCTTGAATTCCTTGAAGCCAAATTCCGGCTCAGAAGCCACATCCGCTGCATAATCCTGCAGTTCCTGTGCAGAATCGTCGATCATCTTGAACACTTTTTGTTTCAATACTTCCTTATCCGTGATTTCCACTCCCCTAATGAAAAATGATTGTACGTCCTTATAATACTCTTATTTCACATTTTTATCAACAAATTTGTTTTATTTTACATAAGTAACTGTTTTTGTTACGTTTTGGGTGTAAAAGAAAGGGCTGTTGCACATGCAACAGTCCCTCTCTGTCAGCAGCCCCTCACCCGATCAGCAGCACACTCAGGTCATTCACATTGGTCCCGGTGGCGCCGGTGATCAGGAGGCCTCCTGTCTTTGCTAAAGCGTGGTAGGCATCGTTCTGGTCCAGTACATCAGAAATGGCTATCCCCTGTTCCGCCAGCTGCTGTTTCGTATGGCCATCTGCAAAACCTCCAGCTGCATCTGTAGGTCCGTCCGTCCCATCGCTGCCGAAGGAGAACACTGCCACATTTTCCAGTCCGGCAATGCCTTCCGCCGCTGCCAGCGCCATTTCCTGGTTCCGCCCGCCTTTGCCATGGCCATGGAGATAGACCACCGTCTCTCCCCCAGCCAGTACAGCCAGCTTCTTCCCGCTGGAAGCATACTGCCGTCCGATGGCTGCCAGGAAACTGCCGGCTTCCTTGGCCTGGCAGTTCAGACTGGTGGTCAAGAGGCAGGTTTCATACCCCAGCTTTTCTGCCGCCTGCCGGCCCGCCGCAGCCAGTTCCGTCACGCTGCCGGTGATGACCGTTTCCACATTGTCCAATGCCTTCGGAGTTTCCTCCCGGAGGGCTTGTTCCGCATCGGCCGGCAGCTGGATCTTGAACTTCCGGATGGCAGCCAAAGCTTCCTCGCAAGTGGACGAATCCGGATAAGCCGGGCCGGAAGCGATCATATCCAAGGGATCTCCGATGATGTCGCTGAGGACGATGGCATAGACTTTCGCAGGTGCGCAGAGATGGGCAAATTTCCCGCCCTTCACACTGCTCAGCCGCTTCCGTATGGTATTCATGGAAACGATGTCCGCCCCGCTGGCCAACAGATCGGAGGTAATGGACTGGAGTTCCTGCAGGGAAATCAGCGGTTTTTCAAAAAGAGCTGACCCGCCGCCGCTGATCAAGAACAGCACCGTATCTTCCTCCTGGAGGCCCTGGACCAGTTCAATGGCCCGCTGGGTTGCTTTCAGGGAATTCTCATCGGGCACCGGATGGCCGGCTTCCCAGATTTCCAGAGGGGGCAGAGCTCCCTTGCTGTGGCCGTATTTGGTGATCACGATCCCGGCAGAGATCCGTCCGTCCAGGATCCCCACTGCTGTCTTGGCCATCTGCCAGGCAGCTTTGCCGATGGCTACCAGGATGATTTTCCCTTTGCCGAATCCTTTATGTTCCAAAGCCTTTGCCACAGCCGCATCCGGCAAAGAAGCCCGGATGGCCGTCTGCATGATGGTCTCTGCATCTGTACGTAAGCTCATGCTCTTTTCCCCTTTCAATGTCGTTGTGAACTGGTTCCATTATAGCATATGGAAAAACGTAATACGCAGAAAACCTATCCTCTTCAGAAAGTCATGGTTTCAATGAATCCCTTCTGCTGGAAGCGGTTCGGCAAAAGTTCTGGAAAGGACAGCTGGCCGTTTGCATATCTCGTTTTCTGGGATGTCGCCAATTGCCGCAGTAAGACTGCCATGGCTGCAATGGATCTTTTTTGCGTACACAGCCATACAGCGGCTCCTGCCTTCCGCTCTTCTCCCTTTCCATTACGCGCCGACCTGGTTCACCGGTTTCCCCTGGAGGAAAGCTTCCAGGTTCCCGACAGCGATATCCATGAGCCGCTGCCGGCTCTCTTTGGCGCCCCAGGACATATGCGGGGTGATGATGCAGTTCTTGGCCTTCAGCAGGGGATTGTCACCTCGGATGGGTTCCGTGGACACCACGTCCACACCGGCAGCATATACTTTGCCGGAATCCAGGGCTTCGGCCAAGTCTTTTTCATTGACCAAGGGCCCCCGGCTGTTGTTGATGAGGATGACCCCATCCTTCATCTTTGCGATATTATCCCGGCAAATGATATTTTCCGTTTCCGGGAACAAGGGGCAGTGGAGGACGATCACATCGGAACGGGCGAACAGTTCCTCTTTGTCCACATAGTCGGCGATTTGTTTTCCCGCATCATTGGGATAAGCATCATTGGCCAGGACTTTCATGCCCAGTGCTTTGGCGATCCGTCCCGTGGTCTGGCCGATCCGTCCGAAGCCGATGATTCCCATGGTCTTGCCAGCCAGTTCGATCAGCGGATAATCCCAGAAGCACCAGTCTTTGCAGTTTTCCCAGGCTCCCTGATGGACAGCTTGGTCATGATGGCCCACTCGGTTGCAGATTTCCAGCAGCAGGGCGATGGCAAACTGTCCCACCGCAGCGGTCCCGTAAGTGGGGATGTTGGTCACCACGATGCCCCGTTCCTTGGCTGCCGCCACATCCACCACATTGTAGCCGGTAGCCAGGACCCCGATGAATCCCAGATGAGGGCGGCGGTCGATGACTCCTTTGGACAAGGGTGTCTTGTTGGTGAACACGATTTCTGCATCCCCGATCCGCTGGAGGATCTCTTTTTCATCGGTCACAGAAGTCCGATCGTAGACCTGCAGATTACCCAGCGCTGCCATTCCAGCCCAGCTGATGTCTCCAGGATTCAAGGTATACCCATCCAATACGACGATTTTCTTCATGTTCCATCCTTCTTTCTTTTTAACTTTCTATTTCTGCGTCATTTCCATAAACGCTTAATTCCACCAGATTTCCATCCGGATCCCGGAGATACAGGCTCTCCATGGTCCCGCAGGCTCCATGCCTCCGGCAGGGGCCCGTTTCCACCGGATATCCGGCAGCAAGGACCTCTTTCCGGACCTTTTCCAAGGGGCCTTTGACAACCAGACAGAAATCCAGGCTCCCAGGAGTAGGGCAGGCAGCTGCCGGCAGGAATTCAGCCTTCCGGGTATGGATATTGATTTTTTCCCGGCCGAACCGCAGGGCATAGCGGCCATTGGTTTCTTCCACCGTCATGTGCAGGAGGTCCCGATAAAACTCCAGACATTTTTCCAGATTTCCGGTGGTCAGCACAAAATGGTCCAAGCGTTCGATCTGCATACCCTTTCCCTTCCTTTTACACAAAGATCCTGAACAAGCCCAAAAACGCCAGCAGAGTCAGCAATCCAATAGACCCGATGGCCCACAGGAGCAATTCCAGGAACAATTTTTCCGCTGGATATTTCTTCCCATATTCGGCATCGGTCCCGCAGGCCCCCATGATCACGGCGCCCCCTGTAGAAGCAGGGCTCAAGCCTGCCACAGAATCAAAGAGAGCCACCACGCTGACCAATTCAGACAAAGGGACAGTTCCGCCCAGGTTCTCTCCTACAAGGCCCACAGTTGGGAGCAGCGTGGGGAATACCACCCCTATGGCAGAAGAGAACCAGCTCATGACCCCGGCCAGGAGGCCCATCAGGGCACCGGCGGTGGAAGGGCTCATAGCTCTGGAAATCATCCGGGCCAAGAGATTGATCCCTCCTGTGGCTATGACCAGATTCATCAGGACTCCCACTCCGCAGACCATGATCAGGGTACTCCAGGGAACACTTTTGAAAGCCGTCTTTTCATCTCCGATCCCCAGCAGGATCAAAAGTGCTGTCATCAAGAACGAAGCCAGCCCCACATTCATCCCCAGCTTGAGGACCAATAGGATCATCACCGCTACGCTGCCCAGTGCAATCAGCTGTGCAGCCGTATAATGCAGGTCATCCACCGTCCGGGAAATCTTTTCCGGTGCCTTGACCTGGTATCCCTTATAAAAGAAAAATACCAGTACTGCCAACACCAGTGTACCCAAAAATGTGTCCAAGAGCAAGATGCTATTGGGAACCACGATTCCCTGTTTGCCAAGGATTTCCTGGATCAGGACCCCTTCCGGAGTGATGGGTGAGAAACGGCCGCAGTAAGTCCCCAGGTTCCCCAACAGCAGCAGCATGATGGGGTGATAGCCAGTTTCATGGGCCAAGGGAACGGCCACCGCCGCCGCAAAAGCCATGGCCGGCACACAGCCGGGGCCGATGGCCGCAAATACGAACCCCACCCCATAAACCAGAGGTGGAACCAGCCACACATGGCGTCCGAAGAGACCGACCAGTTTCCGCATGCTCAATTCGATGCAGCCGTTGCTTTGGATGATCCCGAAAAACAGGGTGATCCCCAGGAGGATCATAAACAAATTGGCACTGAATCCGGCAATGATCTTCGCCCCTTTGAACAATCCGGTGCCATAGCCTAGGATCACTGCCCCGGCAATGGCCAACAGCCCCACATTCAGTTTTTTCACGAATCCCACCAGCACTGTGAAGAGCAGGAGCAAAAGTGCAGCCAACCCAATATCCATTTTCTTCTCCTTATACCTGACGGATCACACAGGGTTTCTCCGGAATATTGATCTGATGGCCGCTGAAGTTCCCGTCGATGACAGAGTGGACATATTTGGCAGTCTTCAGCAGAGACGCAAAATCGATTCCTGTATCATACCCGCATTTGTTCAGCATATAGACAAGATCCTCCGTAGAGGTATTACCAGAGGCTCCGGGAGCAAAAGGACATCCTCCCAGCCCGCCGACAGCACTCTGGACACTGTCCGCCCCATTCTGCAGAGCCACATAACTGTTCAGGATCCCCATATTCCGGGTATCATGGATATGGACATTGAATTCATCGGACGGAAAAGCCTTTTTCACAGTCCGGAATACTTTTTCCACCAAGGTAGGATAAGCCAATCCTACCGTATCACAAAGGGTAAACGCCCGGATGCCCAAGACATGGAGTTTCCCCACCAATTCCACCAGCGCCTCCACCGGCATCTCGCCTTCGAAGGGGCAGCCAAAAGCGGTGGCGATATCTTGCGTGATCTTCACATCGGGAAATGCCTGGCGGATCTTTTTCATCTCTTCGATGGATTGGGCTACAGTCCGTTTTACATTATTCATATTGTGGGATTCGCTCAGGGACAGGACTGGAGAAATTTCCGTAAGGCCTGCTTCCACAGCCAGCCTGGCCCCGGTGAAATTGGGGACCAGGGCGAACAGTTTGTTTTTGGGATATTTTGCCAAGCAGTGTTCCACCACCTGACGGCAGTCCCGGAGCTGCGGAATTGCTTTGGGACTGACAAAGGAAGTGATCTGGATCTTCTGGAAGCCTGCAGCCACCAGCTGATCGATGATACGCAGTTTTGTTTCCGTAGGAATGAATTCTTTCACATTCTGGAATCCGTCTCTCGGTCCGATTTCTACCACTTTGACTTTTTTCATGATTGCCACCCCTTAAAATACGCCTTTTTTCAATGCATCCAAATACTCTTCATGGGTCATCCCCAGTTTTTTCTGGAGGATCAGTTCCGTGTGCTGGCCCAAAGTAGGCGCCGGGCGGGTAATGGAGACCTTTTCATGGGTGAACTTCAGCTGGCTGCCTGTAACCTTGATTTTTCCAGCTACTGGATGTTCCATTTCCACAAACATTTCCCGTGCTCCAGCAATGTGGGGATCTTTGACCACCCGGTCGATGGTATTGACCGGAGAAGAAGGGATGCCCGCTTTCAGCATGATATCCACAATGTCATCGATGTTCCGTTCCCGGGTCCAGGCTTCGATGATTTCTTTCAGCGGTCCATGGTTTTCCACCCGCTTGATATTGGTGGCAAACCGTTCTTCTTCCAGCGCCGGGATCTTCAAGACTCCTTTCAGCAGATTGTAGAGTTTGTCATTCCCGCAGGCAATGATGACCATGCCGTCTTTGGCATCGAAGGAATCATAAGGATAAATGGCTTCATACCGATTGCCGATCCGGGTAGGGATCCTGCCGGTGCACAGGTAAATCATATTGATGATTTCCAGCGAGGAAACCATGGAATCCACCAGGGCCACATCCACTTTGTCCCCCTTGCCCGTTTTCAGCCGATGGGCATAGGCTGCCAGGACGCCCACACAGCAGCTGACTCCGCCCATCACATCGGAAATTGCAGTACCAGTCCGGGTGGGTTTTCCTCCCGGCCAACCGGTGGTACTCATCAGTCCGCTCATGGCCTGTCCCAGGATGTCATAGCCTGGCCGCTGGGAATACGGTCCATAGTCGCCGAAGCCAGAAACAGCTCCGTACACAATGGCCGGATTGATTTTTTGGAGTTCTTCATACCCCAGCCCCAGTTTTTCCATGACCCCCGGGCGGAAATTTTCCAGGACGATATCACTTTGCTTCACCAGTTCCCGGAAGATTTCCTTCCCCTTTTCACTTTTCAGGTTCAGGGTCATGCCCCATTTATTGCGGTTCAGATTCATAAAATAGGCACTTTCACCATGGACGATGGGAGCATTTTTCCGGGAGTCATCGCCTCTTCCCGGCATTTCGATCTTAATGACTTCTGCCCCCATATCTGCCAGCATCATCCCGCAGTAAGGTCCGGCCAACACCCGTGTCAGATCCAGTACTTTCACTCCATCCAGCATGCCTTTTCCGTTCATTTTCATTTCTCCTTTCAGAATGGATTCTTGTCTGCCCCGTTTTATTGCAAAATCTATGCCAATTCGAAATTTTCTTTTCATTCCATAAAAAATATGTTTCTTCCCCGCTTAGAAGGCAAAAAAGACTCCTGCAAAACAGAAATTTCTCGTTTTGCAGGAGTCATCCATGCTTCTTTGAAATTAATTGTTTCAAATCATTTCATTTTGTTTCATTTACTTTCTGTATCGTATTTTTTCATTTTCCGCCATAAGGTACTGCGGCTGTATCCCAAAGCAGCTGCCGTCTTGGCCAGATCAAGATCATTTTCCTTCAGGACCCGAAGGATCCGTTCCCGTTCCCATTCCAGCAGTTCGCCGCCAGAAACCCCCTTGCCCATTTCCTGGATCTGCGGCAGAGACTGGAGCAGATAGCGGCGGATAAAATCAGGACCAGCACCCTGCTGGAGGAGCAGGCTGAGCCGTTCCAGCAAGTTGGACAGTTCCCGCACATTCCCCGGCCAGCTGTAGCCCTGGAGCTTTTCCAAGATTCCGCGGACTGTTTTGCGGCTGTTTCCGTCACTTTCCGGCCAAAGCCTGTTGAAAAGTTCCATGCCCAGAGGAAGGATGTCTTCCTGCCGTTCCCGCAAAGGCGGCAGATACAAGTTCAGGACATTCAGCCGATAATAAAGGTCCGCCCGGAACTTTTTCTCCTGGATCTCTTCCAGCAGATTCCGGTTGGTGGCCGCAATGATCCGGATATCCACAGGAGTCACCGTATCGCTGCCCAATCTCCTGACCTCCTTTTCCTGGAGTACCCGGAGCAGCTGCACCTGGGTGGCTACCGGCATCTCTCCGATTTCATCCAGAAAAATCGTCCCCTGATGGGCCATTTCGAACAGTCCTTTTTTCCCGCCCCGGCTGGCACCGGTAAAGGCGCCTTCCACATACCCGAAAAGCTCAGATTCCAAGAGATCCCGGGGAAAAGCACCGCAGTTGACAGCCACAAAGGGGCCGCTGGCCCGAAGACTGGCATTGTGGATGCTTTGGGCAAACATTTCCTTCCCTGTCCCGGTTTCTCCCTGGATCAGGATGGTGGCATCCGTCTTGGAAAATTGTTCAGCCAAGGAGACGGTATCCCGGAGCTGTCGGGATCCGCCTTTGATATCCACAAAATGATATTTGGCCGTCAGTCCTTTTTGGTGGAGCTGGATCCGGATTTTCTGTTCCTGGGCCTGGAGTTTCTTCACATCCTGGAAGATCCCTACGGCACCCAGGGTACGTCCTTCTACTTTGATAGGAAGCAGATTGGCAGAAACCAGTTTCCCTGCCAAATGGTGGAGTTCTCCCAGCCGGGGCTTGCCTCCCTGCAGCACTTCCAGCATCCGGACCTTTCGGATGGCTTCCGTCAAATGCCAAGGATTTTCTCCGGCAGGATTCCCCAAAAGCATCCTGGCCCTTTCGTTCATAAGATCCGGCCGGCCCTGGCTGTCAATGGACAGCACCGCATCATGGGTATAGTCCAGGATCAGGCCATACCGTTCCAACTGCAGTTTCAGGGCCTGCTGTTTCTTTTCTTCATTTTTCTGTACTTCCAGCCATTGGACAGCGGTTTCCATGGCCAAAAGCAACGAATCCACTGAACTTTCAATGGTGGTATGTTCCAGTCCTTCCTGTGCAGAAAAACGGGCGCTGTCCGCACCGCCCACGCCCAGGACCGCTCCGTCCTTTACGGCTTCTGCAACGGCTTCCGCACACTGTTCCAAAGAAGAAAAAGTATAATACAGTGCCTGGATATGCTGAAGGCTGCAGGCCGTCTTCACATCTGCCGGGATCCTCCCGTAGGAGAACAATGCCACCTTTCCCTGGATGGCGGCTGCTTTTTCCAGGGCATCTACATAATCAGCCAAGGTCATGCCGATTTCCACGATAGGAACGGCAAACTGTGCTTCCAGCATTTTCTTCGTCCCTCGGCGGCTGATGAACAGCCTAGCTCCTGCCTTGATCAAATTTTCTCCCACTGACAGGGCATCGCCAAGAGAAGCCTTCACCACCCCGATGGGAAAACGATGCTCCTGCACAAGCTGCCGGCTCCGCCGCGAAAGTTCTTCCGTAGGGGCGATCAGCCAAATCTGCCTATCTTGAGAAGAATCCATGATATCCTCCTTTTCCCATTTTCCCTCATTATACCCTATTTCTCAACTCCCTGAAAAATACCCGGAAATCCGGCACAGCCTTGCACCAAAGTACGGACGGATGGTACAATGGGGCAAACAGCTGAAAAAGGAGTCTTTCCATGACTTTCTATCATGATTTTCTTGCCTGGCTGCCGGCCCTCCTGATCTTGGGGGTGACGGTCCTGTTTTACATCGGCTTCCGGATCGTCAGCATCCGGGTCATCCGGTTCATCCTGGATAAACTGCCCTTTGCCGCTGATGAAAACATCGCTGCAGCGGTTTATCGGCCCGGCCGGATGGCCATCGGAGTTTTCGGGACTTACACGGCCCTGGCCAATTCTCCCTGGGAAAGATTGGCCCAGACGGCCTTTGTTTCCAACTCCGTATCTTCTCTGCTGATCATCGCCTTTTACTGGAGCCTGTACAATTTCAGTTCCACCACCAATGTGATCTTCAACCACTTTTTCAACAAATCCGGCAAAAAACTGGATCCGGCCATCAGCGGCCTGTTCTCTTCTTTCTTCCATGCTCTGATCCTGTTTTTTGCCCTGGCCACCGTCCTGAGCACCTGGGGCTTCAACATCAGCGGCTTCATCGCCGGGCTCTCCATCGGCGGGCTGGCCGTCTCCCTGGCGGCCAAGGATTCCCTGGCCAACATCTTTGCCTGTCTGGTGATCCTGATGGACCAGCCTTTCCATGTAGGAGACTGGATCATCTGCAACAATGTGGAAGGAATCGTGGAATCCATTTCCTTCCGCAGCACCAATGTACGGACCTTCACCCAGGCCCTGGTGTACATCCCCAATTCCCTGATCATCAGCACCCCCATCCAGAATTTCACCAACCGGCATATGCGCCGGCTGGAAATGACCCTAGGAGTCACCTATGACAGCACCCGGGAGCAGATGGAAGAGCTGGTCCGGAAAATCACGGAATTCCTCCGGCAGGATCCGGATATCGTGAATGAAGGGATCACCGTGGCTTTTTCCAATATGGGAGCCAGCAGCCTGGATATCAGCATCGTCTGCTACTGCTGCCATACGGGTTATGACAAGTACATGAAAAGCAAGGAACGGATCAATCTGGAACTGATGCGGCTGCTGGAAGAAACCGGCACCAGCGCCGCCTTTCCCAGCACCAGTGTGTATATCGAAAAAGGACCGGCCGCCTGAGCGGCTGGTCCTTTTTGGTCGGCCTTACAGCCCCGCCTTCCTCACCAGTTCGATGATGTACTCCGTTGTCTTGTCGAAGTCTTCATCCACGGGGATGGTGTAGTCAGCGTATTTCAGATACAGGGGCATCCGCTCCCGGTACAGCTGGGTGAGCCGGTCTTCTGCAGAATTCAGCAGGGGCCGGCTTACTTTGTCCACGCAGCCGGCAATGGCTGCCAGGTCCCGGTTCAGGAAAAAGATTTTTCCCGTTGCCTGGAGAAAAGCGATATTTTCCGGCCGTTTCACCACCCCGCCTCCGCAGGAAATGATGATGCCGTCCATGGCGGAAAGGGCCTTCACCGCAGCCGTTTCCGCCTGGCGGAACACGTCTTCCCCTTCCTGGAACAAGTCCTTGATGGTGCGTCCGGTCTGTTCCACCACCTTATCATCCGCATCCAGCACCGGCCGTCCCAGTGCCTTGCTCAGCTTCCGTCCGATGGTGGTCTTGCCAGCCCCGGGCATCCCGATGAGTACGATATTAGCCATGGAAAGTTGCCTCCAGTTGTTTCATGATTTCCGGGATCAGTTCCGGATCCATTTTTTTCTGCTGCCAGATTTCTTCAGAGGCCACGGCCTGGGCCACCAGCATGTAAAGGCCGTTGCAGGTCCGGGCTCCTGTCTCCCGGGCATCGGCCAGGAAGCGGGTTTCCCCTGGATTATAGATGATATCCACAGCCGCAGCGAACCGGGCAGTGAACGCTGCCGAAACCGGGCTTTCCCCCACTTTGGGGAACATGCCCACTGGGGTGGTATTGATGATCACCTGACCGCCTCTTCCTTCCCGTTCTGCTGATCCATAAGTCTCCAGCAGGGTGTCCGGCCGCTGTGCCAAGAAACGGGCCAATGCGTCCTCCGCCTTCGCCCGGTCCCGGACCAGGATCCGGATGGAAGCCGCCCTGCGGTCCGCCAGTACCTGAAGGACCGCTTTGGCTGCCCCGCCGTTGCCCAGGACGGTCACTGCTGCCCCCTCCAGGGAGATCCCAGCCGCCTGGAGCATCCGATCAAACCCCAGATAATCCGTATTGTACCCCTTCACTCCCTGGGGAGTAAAAGACAGGGTATTCACCGCTCCGATCTTTGCGGCTTCCGGCGCAATGGCCGCCAGATACGGCAGCACCGTTTCTTTGTAAGGGATGGTCACATTGCTGCCCCGGAGCCCCTCTGGATTTTCCTGGACAAAAGAAGCGACCTCTTCCGGTTCCCGTTCCAGGAGCTCATAGGTATCCTCCGTGCCCAGGGCCCGAAAGAGCGCCTGATGGATCTGGGGCGACAGGCTGTGCCCCAGTACCCTTCCCAACAATCCAAATTTCATGATTCTTTTTCTTCCTTTCCGTGATCCGCCGGATAATTCCCCAGGATCTTGCATTCCGTGGTGTCTTCCGGCAGATCTCCCAAGGCTTTCTGCACCGCTGGATCCGTCAGATGGCCGGTGATATCGATGTGGAAATAATATTCCCAAGGCCTTCCTGGTATGGGCCGGGATTCGATGTTGGTCATATTGATCCGATACCGGGCAAAATGGGACAAGACCCGATACAAGGACCCGGGCTGATGCTTCAGGCTGACGATCAGGGTGATCTTGTCTGCTTCCGGCACCAGTTCCCGCTGCCGGCTGAGGATGATGAACCGGGTATAATTGCTCTGGTTGGTATTGATGCCCCGGGCCAGGATGGCCAGTCCATACTGTTCCGCCGCTTGGGCGCCGGCTACCGCCGCCATATGGGGATCTTTTTTCTGGGCCACCAATTCTGCCGCTTTGGCCGTATTGAAATAATTGAATTGCCGCATAGCAGGGTGTTCTTTGAAGAATACCTGGCACTGGGAAAACCCTTGGGGATGGGAATAGACTTCGGTGATCCCTTCCAATTTGGCTCCTGGACAGGCCAGGAGGCAGTGCTCCACTTTGACGATTTTTTCCCCCACGATGGAAGCGCCATACCGCCGGACCAAGTCGTACACATCGGTGATCCCTCCCGTGGAAGAATTCTCGATGGGCAGCACGCCATACCGTACCTTCCCTTCCATCACAGCCTGGATCACGTCCTCGAACAGCATGAAGTTCCTGGCGTCCACCGGTTTTCCGGCAAAATAAGTCTGGAGGGCCAGATGGCTGTACGCCCCGGGCACCCCTTGATAGCCTACAGGAATGGTTTCTTCTGCCATGGTTTACCTCCGTTCTGCCAGCAGGGACAGATCCAGCAGTGTCCAAGCCGTGACGGCTTCGATCACCGGGACAGCCCGGGGCAGGATGCAGGGATCGTGGCGTCCGGTGACTTCCAGGGTGGTGTTTTCTCCTGTAACCACATTCACTGTATGCTGGGTCTTGCCGATGGAAGGGGTTGGTTTGACGGCCACCGTGAACAACAGCGGCATCCCATTGGTGATTCCCCCGGTGACGCCTCCATTGTGGTTGGTGGTACAGACCACTTTTCCATCCTGATAGGTCATGGGATCATTGGCCTCGCTGCCCCGCATTTCTGCCAGGCCGAAACCGTCTCCGAAAGCAATGCCCTTCACTGCCGGAACAGAGAACAGGGCATGGCTCAGCCGGCTTTCCACGGAATCGAAATAGGGTTCTCCCAGCCCCACCGGCAGACCGATGGCCATACATTCGATGGTACCCCCTACGGAATCTTTTTCTTTCTGGGCTTCCGTGATCCGGACCGCCATGGCTTCCCGGACAGAAGGATCCAGCACCGGCAGGGTCTCATCTCCCCTAGCCAGGAGGGTCTCCGCCGTTTCTCCCAGAGGATCGAATTTCCGGTCCCGGACTCCCGCCAGGGTGGCCACATGGGCGCCTACCGTGATCCCTCTGACCGCCAGCAGCTGTTTGGCCACGGCACCGGCAAAGACCAGAGGGGCTGTGAGCCTGCCGGAAAAACTGCCCCCGCCCCGATAGTCATTGCAGCCGTGGAACTTCACATAGCCCGGATAATCCCCATGGCCCGGCCGCATGATTTCTTTCATCTTACTGTAATCTTTGGAATGGGCATTGCTGTTGGGGATCCGGGCACAGAGGGCCATGCCCGTAGTCCGGCCGTTGAAAAAGCCGCTTTCGATGCTGACACTGTCGCTTTCCTTCCGGGGCGTAGCCAGTTTGCTGTTGCCGGGGGCCCGCCGTTTCATTTCCCGGACAATGGCTTCCTGGTCCAATTCGATGCCTGCCGGCAGCCCGTCGATCACCACCCCGATGGAAGGTCCATGGGATTCTCCAAAAATGGTCAGCTTGATCTGCTCACCCATCACACTGCTCATAATGTCCTCCTAACGCTGCAAAATCCTCCCAGAAATCCGGATAGGATTTGGCCACACACTCGGCTCCCACCAAGGTCAGCGGTTCCCGGCACAGGATGCTGGCCACGGCCAGGCTCATGGCGATCCGATGGTCGTTCCAGCATTCCACGGTGCCTCCGCCCAGTTCCACCACCCCATCGATGGACAGGCCATCCGGCCGTTCAGTGATCTTGGCACCCAGCTTGTTCAATTCCGTGGTCATGGCCTGCAGCCGGTCACATTCTTTCAGCCGCAGCCGTTCGGCGTGGATGATTTCCGTATGGCCCTGGCTGAGGGCAGCTGCCACCGTCAATACCGGGATGATATCCGGACAGTCCCCCCCGTCGATGGTAGTACCCAAAGGCACCGCCGGCCGGCTCACCAGTTTTTCTCCTTCAAAGACCACCTGTCCCCCCATCCGCTGGAGGATGGGGATGATGGCCCTGTCCCCCTGGAGAGAGTCAGGATCCATCCCCAATAAGTTGATGGTCCGCCCCAGCATCCCAGCGGTGAGCCAGAAGGCCGCCTGGGAATAATCCCCTTCCACAGCGCCCTGCCGAGGCTGGTACTGCTGGTTCCCAAGGATCCGGTACCATCGATAGTTTTCGTGTTCGATCCGGATGCCGTACTTTTGCAAAGCGGAAAGGGTCAAAGCGATGTAGCTCTGGCTTTCCAGCTTCCCGGTGATTTCCAGGGTGGAATCCCCGTCCAGCAAGGGCAGGGCAAAGAGCAGCCCGCTGATGAACTGGCTGCTCACATCGCCGGGCAGGGTAAATTTCCCCGGACGGAGAGGGCCCCGGACTTTCAGAGGGAAATTGTCCGTATCGCTCCCTTTTTGGAACAACAGTCCCTGTTCCCGGAAAATGGCTTCATAGGGGTCCAAAGGCCGGCTGCCCAGCTTCCCAGAGCCGATGAACGTGAAGGTTTCCCCGGAGACCGCTGCCAGGGGGATCAGGAAACGAAGGGTGGACCCGGATTCCCCGCAGTCCAGGACTGTTCCCGCCTGATGGGGACGGCATCCCTCCACGGCAAAACCAGTACGGCCATCGGTTTCCTCCTGAGAAGAAATCTCCGCCCCCAGCTGCCGGAGGCAGTCACAGGTGGCCAAAATATCTTTGCTGAGGCTCACTTCTTCTACCTGGCTCTTTCCCTGGGCCAGGGCCGCACAGATCAGGGCCCTGTGGCCCATGCTTTTGGAAGAAGGTACCCGGAGCGTTCCGGAGAGAGAGCCCGGCTCAATGCGCAACGTGGTCATGATTCCATCCTTTCACATAGGGTTCCAGATCTGCAAAGGCCACTTTTTTCAGCAGGTGCTTCCCGATTTCCGGGACAATGATCAAGGTAATCTGGTTCCCCCGTTTCTTCTTGTCCATAGCAATCCCCGCCAGTACGTCCTGGTCACTGATGGAGTCTTCCGTAGGGATCTGGTATCTTTCCAGCAAATGCTGGATCCGGTCCGCCGTGCCCGGTTGGGTCAGCCCCATCTTTTCCGTGTTCCGGGTCAGCCGCACCATGCCGATGGCCACTCCTTCCCCATGGGTGTATTTCTCATAATGGTAGTACCGTTCCACTGCATGGCCGATGGTATGGCCGAAATTCAGCACCATCCGAGCCCCCACATCCCATTCGTCTTCTTCCACCACCTTCACTTTCAATCGGCAGCAGGCCGCGCTGATCTCGGCTGCATGAGCCAAGATGTCTTCGTCTCCCTGGAACTGCTCCAGCCGGGCAAACAGATCCGGATCGCCGAAAGCGGCACATTTGATCACTTCCGCCAGCCCGTCGTGGAGATACCGCCGGTCCAGGCTCCGGAGAAGTTCTGGATCCATCAGGACCCCTTTGGGCTGATAGAAGGCGCCTACCAGGTTTTTCCCTTCCGGCAGGTCCACAGCCACCTTGCCCCCTACACTGCTATCGATCTGAGCCAGGAGGGTAGTCGGGATCTGGATGAAATCCACTCCCCGGAGGAAGCTGGCCGCCACAAAGCCTCCCAGATCCCCGGGGACGCCGCCCCCCAGGGTAATCACCAAGTCGCTGCGGGTCATACCGAAATCGGCACAGGCCCGGACCATGCGGCCGAAGGTTTCCAGGTTCTTATGGTCTTCCCCGGCTTCCATCACCAGCCGGCGGACGGCAAACCCCTGTTCCCGGAGCTGCTGTTCCAGGCTGTTTCCATAGAGCCCGTCAACGGTCCGGTCTGTAAGGATGGCCGCCTTGTCCGCCTTAGACAGGGCACGGACCTTTTCCCCCATGGCAGCCCAGGAATGGGCGGCAATTTCAATGGTATAGGATTTTTCTCCCAGATCAACGAAGATTTTTTCCATAGAACATGTCCCTTCTTTTCTTTTTGGCCTGCTCCATCATCTGTTCCAGTTCTTCTCGGTCATCCTGCTGGAGGGCACTCTTCCAGTGCTCCAGCTGCAGCTCCAATTTGTTGATTTCCCGGAGCACCGGTCCTTTGTTCAGGAGGAAAAGATCGCTCCACAGGGCCGCATTGATGTCCGCCACCCGGGTGGCATCCCGGAAGGAGCCGGCCACGAAGTACTTGGTATTTTCCTGCATGGAATCGCTGTTGATCAAGGATACCGCCATCACATGGGGCAGATCACTGGTATAGGCAATGATGCTGTCATGCTCTTCCACGGTCAGTTCCACCACCCGGGCACAGCCCAGCTCATAGGCCATATTCCGCAGCCAGGCTTCATGGTCCGGCAGGTTGTTTGCCCGGCGGATCAAGATGAAATTGGCCCCCTGGAAAATCTGGGAAGTGCTCTGGCTGTAGCCCTTGCCCTCCCGGCCCGCCATGGGATGGGTAGGGACAAAATCCATAGACCGCCCCAGGAGTGCGTCCACTTGGTCGGGGATGCTCCCCTTGATCCCCATCACATCGGTGAGGAGCACATCCGGCTTGAAATACTGGACATGTTCCCGGACAAAGGGGACAAAGGCGCTTGGATACATGCAGCAGATGATCACATCCGCTTCCCGGAGGAGTTCCGGGTTCCCGTCCGCCAGTTCCGTCACATAGCCTTCATCCTTGGCCATGAGAGAGACGATATGGTTCCGGTCCATCCCGATGATCCGTTTTACCTTCTGGCTCTTCAGGGCCTTGGCGTAAGACCCGCCGATCAGCCCCAGCCCTACAATTGCAACTACCGTGTCCTGCAGTTTCTTCATTGCCATTTCCTTCCTGTTTCCGTCCTTACAGTTCCCGTCCCACAGCCGGGGCCAGGATCCGCAGGTCCTGCATCAGTTTGTCAAAATCCGGCAGGGAAAGGCTCTGGGCCCCGTCACACCAGGCGTGTTGGGGATCGTTGTGGGTCTCGATGATCAGACCGTCCGCTCCTGCTGCAATGGCCGCTTTGGACATAGTGGGCACCATCCAGGCCTTTCCGGTAGCATGGCTGGGATCCACGATCACCGGCAGATGGCTCAGCCGCTTCACCGCCTGTACGGCAGAAAGATCCAGGGTGTTCCGGGTATAAGTTTCAAAGGTCCGGATGCCCCGTTCACAGAGGATGACGTTCTCATTGCCTTCCGACATGATGTATTCCGCGCTCATGAGCCATTCTTCGATGGTAGCGGACAGTCCCCGCTTCAGGAGGATGGGTTTCTTCAGTTTTCCCAGTTCTTTCAGCAGGGTGAAGTTCTGCATATTCCGGGCCCCTACCTGGATCAAGTCCACTTTTTCCACAAATTCATCGATCTTGTCCGCAGCCATGATCTCCGTCACAATGGGCAGATGGTTGGCATTCCCTGCCTGGCGGATCATGTCCAGACCCTTGTCGCCCAACCCCTGGAAGGAGTAAGGAGAAGTACGGGGTTTGAACGCCCCGCCCCGGAGCATGGCTGCTCCGCTCTGTTTCACAGAGGCGGCAATGGTGTCCATCTGCTGCTGGCCTTCCACCGAACAGGGACCGGCAATGACCACCAGCTTTTTGCCGCCCACTTTCACCCCGCTGACGTCGATGATGGAATCATCCGGATGGAACATCCGGTTGGCCCGTTTGAAAGGTTCCTGGACCCGCATGGCCTTGTCCACCCATTCATTCACCATGAAATCTTCCGGATCCAATATGCTGGTATCCCCTACGATGCCCAGGACTTCCTGGTTCTCCCCGATGCTGTCATGGATGGTGAAGCCTCTCTGTTCCAGGCTCTTTCTCAGTTTTTCAGATGCTTCCTTGGGTGCACCTTTCTTCATTACGATGATCATGTTGTTTCCTCCTGTTCTTCTTTCCTACCATTCTACTTTTACCAACACCCTCTGCACAAAAAAAGCAGACTCGCAAGGAGTCTGCTTTACGGTTCAATGGGAACCTCCGGGGATCCGGAGCATCAGTCTCTCTTCACGGTGGGATAAACATGCAGTTCATGGCAGCCAAAATAACCAAAGCCAAAATAATAGCTCTGGGTAAAATAGAAGCCATATGCAGTTCCCCAGTTCATTGTGGAAAGAGTCATATTCAAACCGCCTTTATACATTGGAATGCGTATATAATACTCCTGTTTACAAAATCCGTCAATGGAGAAATGATTTTCCTGTCATTGAAACGAAAATATGTATCGATAGTTACAGGGTCGTGCTATCTATCCAACACTACATCCAAATCTTCCAGGGCATGGCCCGTGGTATCAGCAAAACGCACCCGGAGGTTTCCGAAACGGGGCAGCTTCTTTTCTGGGATGGTCACTACATGTTCTTCGCTGAGGGCTTCGCTGCCGTCATCCTGGACCCCGGAAGGATCCTGGATCGCCACGGTCACATTCAGCAGACGGCCGAACAGTTCTGCCTTGGTGATGGCCATTTTCCCGTTCTGTCCATTGGTATCCATGGCCGCATAGAGCACCAGTTTGTTGGCATAGGATGCACCGGAATACCGGCGCCGGGCCTGGAGGACTTTTTCCTGCTGGGTGGTCAGCTTCTTGATGCTGGCAAGTTCCGGGGCATCCTGTCCTGCTTTGGGAGGGATGAATGCGGTGCAGACCAGGCCGGGGACCGCCTTTTCACTGTCATGTTCCCAATCGGTATGGGCATCGGCGGCCTGATAAATGACTTTGCCGTCCTTCACCACCCGTTCTGAGACAAAAAGTTCTCCGTCAGCCAGCTTCGGCCGTTCCGCCGCATAGCCCGGCACGGCACAAAGGGCAGCCAAAAGGGCCACTGCTGCTGTTTTTTTCCACTTCATATCCTTCACTCCTTATGGGTACCGAGGCACCCGGATTTTTCTCTTTCTTATTATACACTGTTTTTGACTTGCAAGTCAGTGGAAGTTTGAAAAGAAAGAGTGACGAAGTGGGTAAAGACGTCAGACCGGCCCTTCGGGCCTTTCAGAAGTCAGCTATCAGCTTACCCCGCGCCAAGCAGATTGGACCTGCATCTAAATCGAACAAAGCTGACGTCTGACATCTCAAGGCCCGTCAGGGCCGTTTCTGACTTCTTACGATAATGTAACCCGATTGCATCCAGTTGGATTTTTTCCTATAATAGGGAAAGGTTGATATCTGTTTACCTTGAGGGAGGTTTTTTCAATGAGCGAATGTGATCACTGCGATCATTCCCACTGCTCCGGCTGCGAATCCAATCCGAAGCAGAATCCGCAGGATGCGGCCATTGCCGATTTCCTGCAGCATGTCAAACATAAGATCGTCGTCATGAGTGGCAAAGGCGGTGTAGGCAAGAGCACGGTTTCCGTGGATCTGGCCCTGCTCCTCAGTGAACGGGGCTATCAGGTAGGCCTGATGGATGTGGACCTCCACGGCCCCAGTGTGGCCGGTATGCTGGGCTATATGGACAAGCATGTCCAGGTGGAAGGAGAAAAGCTGGTCCCCTTCCGTTACAGCGACCATCTGGAATTTTTGTCCGCCCAGGGTTTCCTGGCCCAGCAGGACGACGCCCTGATCTGGCGGGGACCCCTGAAAGTGGGTGCCATCCGGCAGTTCATGAGCGATACCAAATGGGACCCCCTGGACTACCTGATCATCGACTGTCCTCCGGGCACTGGAGATGAACCTCTGACCGTAGTCCAGACCATCAAAGATGCGGAAGCCATCATCGTGACCACTCCCCAGAAAGTAGCCCTGGCCGATGTGCGGAAATCCCTGAGTTTCTGCCAGCTTGGCCATATCCCGGTCCGGGGCATCATCGAGAACATGAGCGGGTTCGTCTGCCCCCACTGCGGCCAGGAAGTGGATATCTTCAAAGCCGGCGGCGGCAAAGCCCTGGCAGAAGAAAAGGGGCTGCCCTTCCTGGGCCGGATCCCCATCGATCCCCAAGTGGTGGCTGCCGAAGATGCAGGGAATCCCCTGGAAAACATCAGTGAAGCCAGCCGCAAAGCTTTGAACAGCATTGTGGACAAGGTGGTTGAACAGGATCAGTAAAAATAAAGAGGTTGTTGCAAGCGCAACAACCTCTTTATTTTTTCAGTCCTAATTTCCCCCACAGCCCTACCATACCGGCAAAAATGACCAGTATCACAGGAGAAACATCGGTGAACAGGTTGATGCCCAGGACCACCAGGAATACTCCGATGGTCAGCCAATCCACGATGGCGCTCCGAGCCAGTTTGGAAACAGCATTGAAGATCAGGATGCACACGCACACCCGGATCCCGGCAAAAGCATCTTTCACCGCTGGATAATCTGCCAGATTGGCCAGCCCTGCCGCCAGGATCGAAATGATCACCAGAGAAGGGAACACCACACCCAGGGTGGCCACGATGCCTCCGATGATTCCCCTTTCCTTGTATCCGATGAAGGTGGCCACGTTGACCGCAATGATGCCAGGGGTGCACTGCCCCACCGCATAATAATCCGTCAATTCTTCTTCCGTGGCCCAATGGTACCGTTCCACGATATCCGACTGCAGAATGGGCAGCATGGCCATCCCTCCCCCAAAGGTCACACCCCCGATCCGGGCAAAAACCACGAACAACTTCCATAATGATGGCATTCTTCCCACCTCCCCTGTTTTTTATTGTAGCGCATTTTCTCCAGAAAATTAAGTTCTTTTACTCCGACTTTGGACTTGGTATACTGTATTTTATATTCTTCAGAATTCTTTTAATTTTTTTGGTATTTTCCCAGCAAAAAATGTATGGATTTTCAAGATTTATGCACATGCTTTCTTTTACAAGGTGAAAGATAATAGACTTTACACGTTTTTCGTGCTGTTTTTCGTCCTATTTTTACCGAATTTTACTTATGATTTTCTTTCCTATAGTTCGTATATAGTTTTATTTTTATTATTTTTTTACAATTTATTCATATAAATCCATTGACTTTACGTATTAAATAAATTAATCCCGTACATTATTGCATTCTCTTCGATTTTTCGGTATATTGATTCTGGAAGTTGCATACAACCTGTATACTAGAAACATGTCAAGGGAGGGAAAAATCCATGGAATTAACGCAGGATCAAAAAGATCTGTTGGAGGGCAAGTATGGACAGGGAGCCCAGCTGGCTATGAAAGTCCAAGTTGCCATCGGGGAATCTTTCGGTGCCAAACGGATGGTCCCCATCACCCGGTCCCATGTGGCCCTGAGCAACCAGGATGCGGATCTGTGGCTGGCAGAGAAAATGGTCGGCCTAGGTGCCAAATGCCGAGTCCGTCCTACGGTCAATCCCGGCTTCTGCCTCAGCTACTTCAAAGCCCTGGGAACCGTCACTGACGATGACTACGCCATGATGGAGCGGACCGACAAGGCCTATCGGGCCCTGGGGGCGGAATTGAGCTACAACTGCACCCCCTACATCGATACCAACGTCCCCCTGTTCGGAGAAATCTGCGCTTTCTCTGAATCCAGTGCTACCCCCTTCGTCAACGCCATCTGGGGCGCCCGTTCCAACCGGGAAGGTGCCAACTCCGCCCTATTTGCTTCCATTACCGGTTATGTACCAGAATATGGCCTGCTCCTGGACGAAAACCGCTACGGGAACATCCTGGTCAATGTGGAAGCCGATATGACCTGTGATGCAGACTACCACATCCTGGGCATGTGCGGAAAAAAGATCGGCCACGGGATCCCTGTCTTCACCGGCCTCCCCAAGAACATTACCAAGGAAGCCCTGCGGAACCTGGGTGCCGAACTGAATACCTCCGGTTGCTATGACATGTATCACATCCCCGGGTTCACTCCCGAAGCTCCTGATGTAAAGACGGCTTTTGGCGGTAAGGATCCGGAACGGGTGGTGACCATCACCAATGAAGACATGGCGGAAGTCCTGGAAGAAATCTCTGTGGATACACCTCGTCCCATCGATTTTGCCATGTTCGGCTGTCCCCATTTCACCCTGAACGAATGCCAGTATATCGCCAAAAAGATCGACGGACGGAAGCTGGCAGTGCCTATGTGGATCCTGACGGGAGAACATGTGCTGGCCATGGCCAAACGCACCGGCATTTACGATCAGCTGGAACCTTATGGAGCCCATATCGTACCGGATACCTGCCCGGATCAGCCCTGCTGGCATTTCCTGAAAGGAAAGATCGGCATCACCGAATCTCCGAAATGTGCCTACTACCCACAGCGGCGGGGCATCCATTTCGTCATCCGCAATCTCGATACCTGCATTGAAGCAGCCCTGACCGGGGAGGTGAAATAAATGAAGACGTTTACCTGTCATAAAATTTCTGAAGGCAAGGCAGAAGGTCCGGCCATCGTTTCCACCGATGATGTGATGTTCTATCTGATCGATCCGAAAACAGGGACCGTCATCGAAAAAGAACACAGCCTGGAAGGAAAGAGCATCGCCGGGAAGATCATGATCTTCCCCAGCGGGAAAGGCAGCAGCGTGGTCCAGGCTGATGGGCTCTTCCAGCTGATGAAGCAGCACAACCAGCCCAAAGGGATGATCGTCCAGCGGCCGGATACGGTACTGGTCACCAGTGCCATCCTCTTTGAGATTCCCATGGTGGATCAGGTAGATCCAGCCTTTTATCAGGAAGTGAAGGAAAACGATACCATCGAGATCGATGCAGATGCAGGTCTGGTAAAGATCCTGTAGGAAACGCCGATTCTCCAGTTCATTAAAGGAGGCTTTACGATGAAAAAATCCAAACTGTTTGTCCTGGCGATGACAGCAATGATTTCCATTGGAGCACTGACCGGCTGCGGCGGTGGAAGCGATAAGGGAGGCGGTAGCAAAGGTTCCGCTGTGACCCTGAAGATCGGCCACGTAGAACCGGAAGACCGCTCCACCCATAAAGCTCTGCTGAACTTCAAAAAGAACGTGGAAGAAAAATCCAAAGGCCGTCTGAAGATTGAGATCTATCCCAACGGTGCCCTGGGCGGAGACGTCCAGCTGATGGAAGCCGTCGCCACCGGTTCCCTGGATATGGCCCTCCCTTCTACCTCGGTCCTGACCACCTACAGCGATGAATTCGGTATCCTGGATATGCCCTACCTGTTCAAGGATGCAAAGTCCGCCTTTGCCGCCATGGACGGAGATGTGGGCAAACAGCTCTCTGAAAAGATCAAATCCAAGGGCATCGATATCCTGGGATACACCTACAATGGTCCTCGGAGCACCACCAGCAAAGTGAAACCCATCGAAAAGCCGGAAGACCTAAAAGGTTTGAAGATGAGAGTCATGGAAAGCCCGATTTTCATCGACTACTACAAGACCCTGGGAGCCAACCCCACTCCCATGAGCTTCACAGAACTGTACACCGGCCTGCAGCAGGGAACAGTGGAAGCCCAGGAAAACCCGCCTTCCCTGACTTTCGCCAACAAGTTCTATGAAGTCCAGAAATATTCCAGCATCGACGAACACGTCCACAACTTCCTGGCCTTCATGATCAACGATGCCAAGTTCAAATCCCTGAGTGCAGATGACCAGAAGCTCCTCCAGGAAGAAGCCAAGAAATACGTGGGTGAACAGCGGAAGATGGAACTGAAGGACAACGAAAAGGCCATCAAAGATCTGGAAACCATCGGCAAACTCCAGACCAACGTCCTGACGGCAGACCAAAAGGCAGCCATGCGGAAGGCCCTGCAGCCCATGTATGATAAGTATGAAGCCAAATTCGGCAAAGCCATGTTCGACCTCTGCGAAAAATACAACAAATAAGAAAGTCTGAGGATACAGGGGGAAAACACATCTTTCCCCCTTTCCCCTTTTCTGCAAGAAAGGAGTGACTATGGATAAGTTCCTGGAAAAATGGACCTTTCTGGAAGAACGCCTGCTCATCTTCAGCCTGGTTTTCAACACCCTGCTGATCTTCACCCAGATCATCATGCGGGGTGCCTTCAACTCTTCCCTTTCCTGGTCCGAAGAATTGTCCCGCTATGTATTCATCTGGCAAATCTGGCTGGGCGCCGATCTGGCCTATGCCTATCATGAGCACATCCGGGTAGAGATGATCTACCACTGGCTGCCTGGACCTAAGGCCTGCCGGATCCTGGATATCCTGGTGGATGTCATGTGGCTGGCCTTCAACATTTTCCTGACCTACAAAGGTTTCGATCTGTGCCAGTCCATGGCCTCCCGCCATACCCTTTCCTCCGGGATGCGCCTGCCTCTGACCTATGTGTATGCGGCCCTGCCCGTAGCTTCGTTTTTTTTAAGCCTGCGCCTGGTATACAGCCTGTATACCAAGCTCCGTGGCGGCAGCCAGGATCCCAAGGAGGTGTAACAGACCATGGAAGCGATTTTTCTCTTTGGACTTTTCCTGATCCTTCTCATGCTCAGCGTCCCCATCGGATATGCCATCGGCATGGTCACCCTGGTCACCATGCTGGAATTCACCTCCATGCCTACTCTGATGATTGCCCAGAACAGCATTGCTGGGGTGGATTCCTTCCCGCTTTTGGCCATTCCTTTCTTTATGCTGGCCGGAAACTTGATGAGCGGCGGCGGGATCGCCAAACGCCTGGTGAATTTCTTTGAATGTTTCATCGGCCACATCACCGGCGGCCTGGGCATGGTCACCATCGTGGTCTGCATGTTCTTCGCCGCCATTTCCGGTTCGGCCGTAGCCACGGTTTCTGCCGTCGGTGCCTTCATGATCCCCCAGATGGTGGAACATGGCTACAGCAAACCCTTTTCTGCTGCTTTGACCGCAGCGGCCGGTACCATCGGGGTCATCATCCCTCCTTCTGTCCCCTTCGTTATTTACGGGGTGGTCTCCGGGGCTTCCATCACCAATCTGTTCACAGCCGGTTTCCTGCCCGGTGTCCTGATGGGGATTGCCCTGATGATTGTCTGCTACATCGTCTCGAAAAAAAGAGGCTACCGGGGAAGCACGGAAAAGGCTTCCTTCGAAAAGATTGTCTGCACGTTCAAAGATGCCATTTGGGCCATCCTGTCCCCGGTGATCATCCTAGGCGGGATCTATTCCGGCAAATTCACCCCGACGGAAGCCGCTGTGGTCTCGGTGGTCTATTCCTATATCGTAGGCCGGTTCGTCTACAAGGAACTGGATGCTTCCACCACCTATAAATCCCTGAAAGATGCTATCGTCATCAACGGCGCCACCACCTTCATGGTAGGCCTTTCCACGGCTTTTGCAGCCCTGCTGACCATGGAACAGATCCCGCTGAAGATTGCAGCCTTCATCACCGGGATCAGCAACAATGGTGTGATCATCCTGCTGATGGTGAACTTGTTCCTGCTGATCGTAGGCATGTTCATCGACAACATCCCCGCCACCATCATCCTCACCCCCATCCTGCTCCCCATCTGCAAGAAGTTCGGGATGAGTCCCATCACCTTCGGGATCATGCTGACCATGAACTTGGCCATCGGCTTCTGCACCCCGCCCTATGGGATCAACCTGTTTGTGGCAACGGCCATTTCCAAAGTGAAGATGGAAGCCCTGTCCAAAGAACTGATCCTATTGATCGGCGCGCTGCTGGTCGTACTGGCTTCCGTAACCTATATCCCGGCTGTCACCACCATATTCCTGAAATAAGAAGGAGGGTTCACTTATGCTGATCTGGATCATCGACGAAGAATGGAAAGACTATGACATGGAAAAGGAACGTCTGGAAGCCCGCTATCCTGGGGTGGAGATCAGATGTTCCACCTATGATTATGAAAAGGATCTGAAAGAATTCGGCTATAAGGCGGACGGCATCCTGGCCCAAGTCTACGCGGCCCTGCCGGCTTCCACCATCGATCAGCTGCAGAACTGCAAGGGGATCGCCGTCTACGGAGGCGGCTATGACCGGATCGACGTGCAGGCGGCTCGAGCCAAGGGGATCTCTGTCACCAACATCAGCGGCTACTGTGCGGAAGACCTGGCAGATTATGTGGTAGCCGCTATGTATTTCGCCAACAAACGGATTGCCCAGTACAGTGCCTCCGTCGTAGAGGACAGCCGCAGCAATCGATGGGGCGCCATGGCCGTCCCCTTCATCGTCAATCGGATCAGCACCCAGACCCTCTGCATCGCCGGCCTGGGTGTCATCGGAAAGACGGTAGCAGCCCGTGCCCAGAGCCTGGGGATCAAGGTCATTGCCTGCGACGATTTCGTATCCAAGGAAGAGATGGCAGCTCTCCAAGTGGAAAAAGTGGACTGGGAGGAAGGTTTCCGCCGGGCGGATTACGTCAGCATCAATCTGAAAGGCTGTGACGAAAACCAGGACAAGATCAGCACACCCCTGCTTTCTCTGATGAAGCCCACTGCCTGGCTGATCAATACCTCCCGGGGCAAAGTGGTGGATGAAGCAGCCTTGATCGCTGCCGTGAAAGAGAAAAAAATCGCCGGTGCCATCCTGGACGTGATCAAGACGGAACCGCCCACTGGAGAAGAACCCATCCTCCACTGCCCGGGCATCTATGTGACTCCCCATGTATCCTATATTTCCGTAGAATCGTTCCGGGCTCTGAAAGAGCGGGCCCTGGAAAATCTGGAAAATATGCTGGAAGGAAAGCCACCCCGCGATTTGGTCAATTGAGAAAAGGACGGACCCATGACAACAATCCCATATCGTCTCGGAAAAATCAAACACCGCTCTCTGGCCGATGAAGCCTACTGCTATCTGAAAGAGCAGATCCTGTCCGGCCATATCCGTCAGGGAGATGTCATCACAGAACAGACGGTAGCGGATATCCTGCATATCAGCCGCACTCCGGTCAAGAATGCCCTGAGCCGGTTGGAAAGCGAGAATTTCGTAACGACCCTCAGCGGCCGCGGTACCCTGGTCAATGTATTGTCCATCGCGGATATGCGGGATATCTATAACGTCCGCATCGTGCTGGAACTGCTGGCTCTGGATACGGCCATCAATCATTTCTCTGCCAGAGATCTGGAAGAAATCCGCCGGGTTTTCGTCGATGCCTACAACGATTACAAAAAGGACAAGTCTTCTCTTCCGGCAGAAGATATGTATCACCTGGACAACATGTTCCACAACCTGTTCATCGAGCATACGTCCAATCATTACATCCGCAAGCTGATGCCCAGCATTTCAGAACGGATCCAGCTGGGCCAGCTCCAGGCCTACATCATGACGGACACCTTCGAAACGAGTACCCTCCAGCATCTGGAGATCATCGATGCCCTGGAGGCCAAAGACCTGCCGGAAGCCAAACGTCTCCTCCAGGCCCATTTGGAGTGGTCCTACAATGTCATGTTCGAAGCCATGATCAAGAGCGGGAAAAAGAAGGTATAAAAGCAAAGGGGCTGTTGCACGGTGCAACAGCCCCTTTTTCACATCATCCCCCGCAGCAGCAGGTAATAGGCCAGGATGAAGGTACAGAACAGCAAAGAATTGGGCAGTGTCTTCTTCACCAGCTGCCCCAAAGTGACATGATAGTAATCGGAGGCCACCACCAGGCATACATGGGTGGGCGAAACCTGGCTGGCCGCATGGGCCATCCCCATAAGCAGGACTAGGGTCGGAATTCCTCCTTGGAGAGAGGCCATGGCTAGGGGCGTCCCCAGGGCAATGATCCCCTGGGCCCCACTGATGATCCCCCCGAGGAAAAACAGGATGGCAAAAGTCAAAAAAGGCGGGATGGGCAGCTGGCTGATCACCTGGGGCAGGAGCAACAGGACCCCTGTGAATTGGATGAATTCCTTCAGGACCAAGACCAGGAAGGTATTCAGGATCAGCTTCTTTTCAAAGGCACTGACCACCATCCGTTTGACTTCCTGGAAAGAGAACCGGTATACGAACAGGCACAGCAGGATGCTGAGCAGGACGGCTGTCACCACGGAGACTTTGAAGATCAGGATGACTGCGATGATCAGGAGCAGGGACCAAAGGTGCTGGAACAGATGGACGGCATCCGCTTTTTTGTCGGTACTGACCGGTGTCCCCGGATCTTTGGGCAGACGGCGGAGATACTGGAAATAGCCAATGGCCATCAGGGCGCACACGGGCCCCAGCATGGCCAGCATAAAGGGAGGCAGCTGGGCATCGGCCAGGTTCATCAGCAGAAGGACACTGGCATAGGTGGGCAGGGAACTTTCCGGGATATGACGGAACCAGCTGGTGACGAAAGCCTGCTCCTCCGGTTCCAGATAGCCGTCCGTGGCTTCCTTCACAATATCCCCGCACAGGATCATGGCCGCAGCCGAAGGCAGAAGGCCGATGAACATAGGAGCGATCCCCGCATTCACCCGCCGGTTGTGGAACAGTCCATTCAGATCCTGCTGGGCCAGCTTGATCTGCTCCCGAGCTTCCAGCATCCGCTGGAGGTAGGTAATGAGATACAGGGACAATAGGACCGACAGCGACCCCCAGTGGGTAAAAACATTGCCCACCAAATGCAGGATTTCCCCAGGTCCGATCCGATACAGCACCGCCGTCAGGCAGAGCCCTCCCAAGATAGCTTGATAAAGGGGCCGTCCCACGGCCAGAAGGATGACAATGGCAAGGAAAACCAGCAGCAGATAGAATAACGATGTCATGGGAACCCTCCTACTCTTTTGTTGCAGACTGCCACAGGTTTCGCTTTCCATCAGCAGAAAAGACAAAAGAAAAAACAGCAGTCTTTCTCTTTATTGTATCGAAAAAAGCTTCCTTTTAAAAGAGATAGAAAAAGTCAAGTATGTGTCAACAAGTTCTCTGTAAAACCTTCATAATTATTCAAAAATAGAGGGACAAAATTCTCTATACCCATACTGACCTGCACCCCACCCTTCCGCTGGGAGGACAGACCCGTTCGTCCCTGGCGGGAGGCTCACAGCCTATCGCCTTGCCCTGACGGTCAAAGGCTGCGGCTACGGACCAGGAAGCCGGATGGTCTCGCCCGCGTGCTCCACTCCAGGAGCGACTACTGCCGATGTTATCCCGCCGACTCCTCCTGGGCCTGCCCTCCCGGCTCCAGGGGTATCCGCGTATACATAAAGTTTTAGCATTCATTCCTGTTCTCCCAGACAGATATGGAGAATAGAATCCTCTCATTCATGTTGAAAATTATTCCGGCAGAGAAATTTCTGAAAAAAGTGGTTCAATAAATTCTTGTACTTAGATAATAGATTTATTCTATTTTATAATATTGAACCCTTATACAATAAAAAGGCTGTGAAAGTTATCGGTCAGCTAACCTCACGATAGCGATTTCACAGCCTTCTTGATTATTTTTGATTAAAAATCAGATTGTTAAAATTTTAAAGGATAGAAAACAGCAATATACACCAAAGAAATTGCAATGCAGATAATTGTCAAGGGGAGCCCTGGCTTTACATAATCCATAAAATTATATCCACCAGGTTCCACTGCCATAGAGTTTGCTGGCATAGCAACAGGAGTAGCAACAGCAATAGAAGCAGCAAAACGGACCGCAATCAAGATGGCTTTGGGTGCGATTCCCAGGGTGTTAGCAATGACAAGGGCAATCGGTGTAAAGAGAATAATGGTCGCTGCGTTGGACATAAAATTAGTAATTGGTGTAATGATTGCAAAAATCAACAGGAGAATCAGCATAGGACTGGTCATTCCACCCATAGCATTCATGGTAGCATCCGCAATCAGTTTGGCTGCGCCAGAATTTTTCATGGCTGCAGCCACTGGAACCATCGCCGCATAAATGATGATTCCACTAATCGGTACAGACTTAGCAGCTGTACTCATAGAGATGCAGCGGAATGCCACTACAATCATAGCGCCGATGATTGCAATGAAGTGTAAAGGAATCCCTATTTCTTTGGAAAAGATCATTCCTAATAAAGCGCCTAACATAACACCAAGACTAATCACTCTTTTCCAAGCTGGCACCTGAGAATAATCTTTTACTTGCAAACTTTCAGAAGAAAATTCACCTTCGTTGCGGGGCTTATCCGGCAACAGTTTGTATCCGATGGTCGCCATATAAAGTGCCGCGACAACCAGCAAAATCAGGGACAATGGGGCAAACTCAAAAAAGGTCATGGTTTCTCCAATATTCAATTTGTCCAGAGTTTCTTTTAAGAAAGGCCCAGAAGTTGTCCCTACAATGGTGATTCCCCCACCAAAGCAGCATCCTACGATTACAGGATAGCAGAGTTTTGACCGCTGCATCCCGGTAGAAGCGCACATCCCCAAGATTAACGCCAGCAGCAGTGCAGCTGCGCCCGTATTTGATAAGAAACCAGACATCAATCCTGACAACAGTACAATGGCAAACATAAAATGCCGTTCGTCTTTTGAGACCTTTGTTAAAAGGGTCCCAATCTTAGCAGCTCCTCCTGTTTCAAAGACAGATTGTCCAATAACTGCCATAGAAGCAATGATCATCGTCGTACCGCTTGCGAAAGATTTGAGAGCCGTATTGGCATCAATAGCTCCGATGAGATAAAAACTGACAGCCACAGACATTGCCGTAACGGGAAGCGGGACAATTTCCGTCATGAACAGGACCAATGCAATAAGAATAATAAGAATGACCAGCACCGCCGTGCTTAACCCAAACATTTTTATTCCTCCTTTAGGTCTTCTCTTTAGAAAGGAACCCGGTAAATTGCTTTGCTGATTTATTCAAATCTAAATAATTTTGCCGGATTATTGACCAACGTCTTATAAAAAATATTTTCATCCCCTACTTGATCCATTAGTTCATCCAACATCAGACTGTCATCAGGAACAGGTACACAATTCGTATAGCATCGTGGATGCGGCCAATCAGTTCCCCACAGCAACTGATTAGGATTACTTTGTGCATATTCTTTGCCAATTAGCAAAGTATCCGAATAATCATCCTTTTGACTTCCAAAATAATATCCTGATAATTTGACCCAGGCTTTCCCAATATCCATCCAATGACAGATAAGGGAAAATGCTGGATGGTTCATCCCTATGCCGGCAGGTAAATTTCCTCTATGATCCAACACCAATGGAGCAGGTAATGCTTCAAAAAAGTTCTTTTTTTCAACAAGGAGGTCGGGATCTATCCATAGACATACACACCATCCTAACGGCGCAATCCGTTCTACTAATAAACGAATATCATCCCAACTATTTTTATAGCCACAAGTCATATTTAACCGGATACCTTTGACTCCCATCAAATCCATCTTCTGAAGGTCCGAATCAGAAATATCATTGTTAATTACAACAATCGCCCTGGCAACTTTTTTCCCCAACTGTGTAAGCGCATCCAAGGTACAGCGGTTATCCAATCCATAGGCAGATGGCTGAACAATGACACTGCGTGTGATTCCTAATTTCCGTTTAAGAAGATTGTAACAATCAACGGTTGCCGGAGGCTGATTCCGTAAATCTGTGTCAATATAAGAGAATCGGACTGGATCATAAATATGATGATGACAGTCACATGCATTGAAAGGAATTTTCTGTTTTGGAAAATTTCTACCCTTACAATAAGGAACCTGATTTCGAATTTCTATTATCATTATCTTCTCCTTTGACTTTTATAGATTCTCTACTAAAGATTTGCTACAAATTTCTCAATCAAAGTTACAAATAATGGGTTATAGATATTTCCTGCTAAAACCGCCATTCCAGGAAATAATATCCAAGCAATATGAGCATAACCGAACTCGTCAATTACAGCTTTTTCATTTGCAACTGCGTTTGGAGTAGCACCTAATCCAGTACCAATTAACCCAGCTACCATAACAGCAGCATTATAAGATTTACCATAAACAGGATAAGCAACAATTACGGCCAACAATACTGTTACAATTACTTCCCCAATCAGAATCATCGACATAGCACCGGCTACAGAAAATAGTTTTGTTAAATCCAAAGTCATAATAGTAATTGCAATAAACAAATAGAGAATTAAGTGGCTCAGTACATTCATTTCTTCTACATAACAATCTTTATGTAGACTTTCCATAGTATTACGAACAATTACACCAGCAATTAGGCATCCTAAAAAATAGGGAACCTCAATATCCGGGATATGCTTCAAAAGCATATAAATAGGTCCTCCAATTCCTCCTGTCATCAAAAGCAAGAAAAATGCATTGGACATTCTTTTTACATTTAAGGGATGTACCGTTTTTTTATCCTTATTATCAGCTGGGGCAGCATCTTCAGGACCAGGCTTCAAGCTATCTCTACGAATAAGAAAACGTGCAGCAGGTCCACCACAAAGAGAAGCCACAACCATTCCAAATGTTCCGGCCGCTACACCAATAGCAGTTGCTCCATCACATCCAAGTTTTTCAAAAATAGGACCAAAAGCAGCTGCTGTTCCCACACCACCATACATAGACAAAGAACCACAAGATAATCCAATCAATGGATGAACGCCTGCAATCTTAGCTAAAAATACACCAACTATATCCTGCAATGTAATTAGGATAACTGTAATAATACTGATTTTGGCGCATAACTTTCCGCCTTTCTTTATCAAATCTGCAGTAAATCCAAATCCTACAGCTGTCAAGAATAGATTCATTGACCATCCGCCAAGGGTAGCTGTCCACTTTACAGACAAAATATGATTTACCTTTAAAATACATAATATAATACTGACGAGCAGACCAGAAACTACAGGAGCCGGAATACAAAAATCTCTAAACACTTTGACGCGATCCACAATAAAATTACCCAATAAAACCACTAACGCTGCGATTCCCGTTGTTATAACTAAATCAATCGTAATGTTCATAGTGTCCCTCTCTTTCTAAATTGTTTTTTCAATAATGGGAAAACATGTAATTATCAGTTTTTACTATGCACATAGTTACAAAACAGCTCGGTCTTACTACAAATACTGTTTTGTTTTTATTCATGTAAATCGTACAACGAAACAGTCATAATCACCAATCATAAAAAGTTGTATGTCTCATAACCTTTCGGTAATTAACCAAAGGGTTATGAGACATAGAATTATTAAGCATTGGGCAAGGGAAAAATCCAAATCTATAATAAAGCCAAAAAGAATCAAAGTTTTCACTCTTTATTGATTTGATTTAAAGGAGGAATTCACATGAACGAATTATTGGCTTTGGCAAAATTCATTGCAGCGTTTTCCCTGGATGAATGCCCCCCAGAAGTAGTCTCAGCTGCAAAGGACTGTGTCCTAGATACAGTAGGGATTTCCATCGGAGCCGTTACCCAAACAATGCAGAGAAACATCCGTCAGATCTATTTAAAATATGATAATTACAATCCCATCAAAGAGCAAAACGATGCACTGTTGGCCACAGTTTGGGGCAGCCATGAAAAAGTAAATCTCAGAACTGCCGTATTTTTCAATGCCATGCAGGGGCATACTTTGGAAATGGATGATGTCCATACTCGTTCCAAGACTCACATCGGTACTGTTGTCATTCCTGCGGCTTGGGGCCTAAGTGAAGTATTGAGCGCCACAGGGAAAGACTTTCTGGAAGCCGTAATCTGCGGTTATGAAACAATGTCTCGGATTGGAATGGGATTCGGCGTATCCAGCCACAGAAACAAAGGATGGCATGTAACCAGTACAGCAGGGACCTTTGGAGCAGCTGCCGCCTGCGCCAAACTGCTTCATTTTGTACCTGAACAAATCATGGGGGCCTTTGGTATGGCTGGTACTCAATCTTGCGGTACCTGGGCATTTCTGGCTGATGGAGCCACCAATAAGGTACTACATCCTGCCAGAGCCGCCGTAAGCGGATTGGAGGCCTGTCTCCTCGTACAAGGAGGCATGAAAGGTTCATCCTATATCTTGGATGCAAAAGATGGAGGTATTTTTCCCATGATGTCCGATGAATATGACTATTCTCTTGTCAGTCAGAATCTTGGTAAAATCTTTGAACTCCTTCAAGTCGATAAAAAACCTTATCCCTGCTGCCGCAGCACCCACTGTGCCATTGATGCAGCTTTATTTTTAAAAGAGAATGAAAAAATTGATATCCAAAACATTCGGAAAGTAACCGTCAAAACCTATCTGGTAGGACTCAAGCAATGTGGACTTTCTGAAACCAGCAAAATCCCCGAGCTGCCTACGCAGGCCAAATTCTCCACGCCTTATGTCGTAGCCTGTGCCTTGACTGACGGGAAAGTCGCTCTACAGCATTTTGACCAAGCAGAAATCCAAAGAAAGGATCTGCAAAATCTGCTGCGTAAAATATCCGTCGTCGAAGATCCTGCTTTTACAGCCCAATATCCGAATCATTGGGGATGTAAAATGGAAATTGAACTGCAAGACGGCACATGTTATACAAAGACCATCCCAGATGCCTCCGGCAGTGTGAAAAGTCCTCTGACACAGGCTCAATTGCAGAAGAAGCTGGAATCTTGCTGTACTGGATTCAACAAATCCTGGCTGGAAGGAATCAGGCAGCAAATCTTAAGATTGGATACTGCTGAACTGCTTCCTCTTTTAAAGTACGATTTATGATACAATAATCGTCAGAAAGTCTCCAGGAGAAAGAAGGGGTTGTGATGACAGAAAATGATCTGGAAAAGATTATTGCCATCTTTGAAGAAGGCAGTATGGCCAAAGCTGCCCAAAAGCTTTTCATCACACAGCCTGCACTGAGCAAAAGTTTGGCCAAGGTTGAAAAAGAATTGGGGGAAGTCCTTTTTATCCGAAGCAATAATGGCCTGATTCCGACTTATGCAGGAAAATATTTCGTAGAAAAAGCCTACCAAATCATGAAACTGTACGAAGATGTGCGGGTTGAATTCTGTGAACTGAATCACATGCGCAAGGGTACATTGAAACTGGGTTCTGCCGAAAGGATTGGTGCCTTGCTGCTTCCTGAACTCCTAAAAAAGTTCAGTGCCCGGTATCCCAATATCCAAATTGATATTGTGGAAGAAAACAGCCACACCCTTGAAGAAAAACTGCTTATGGGCGCCATCGATCTGGCCATTATCTGTCTTCCTCTCCGCAATGCCAATATCAGTTATAAAGTATTTTACCGTGGGCCGATTTACCTAGGCATTCCCAAAGATTCTCCCTTAAATGACCGCTCTTATACCAAAACAGGAGAAAAAATGAAATACATGGATCTGCAGGATGTCCTCCAGGAAAAATTCATCCTGACAAAGCCAATTAAAAAGACGCGGATGGCTGCTGACCGTATCCTCAAAAAAGCAGGGCAAAAATATACCGTCAGTATCGAATCTCGAAATATAGAAACAACCATGCGTCTTGTAGCTGGAGGTATGGGAATTTCCCTCATACCGGATATCTATACCAGATGTTATGATACAGGCAACGAAATCAGTTATTATCGTTTGGAAGAAAAATATGACCCTTACTGGAAATGGGCTGTAATCTACAATGGAGATATCGAACACCTCACCCGCCCTTCCCGTGAACTTTACAACATCATTTGTCAGGAAGGCTGTAAATTCCCCACTTATCTTTGTACCTGAAACTGCTGCTTAATCGGACAATCGGACAAAAGGATGCTTTGCATGTGTGAATATACACGTGCAAAGCATCCTTTTGTCATAGTTTAGACATTATATGCTTGATGCAACGACGGATGGGCGAAAAGTCCTTTTCTGGGAGCCTAAGGCCATGCTTCCTTCCCCTCAGCCCTTTGGCCAGGAACTGCACCATACAGAAAACCTGTTTTCACCTATTTATGGCAAAATTGGCAAGCTCCATAAAAGCCCGAGCTGCTTTAGACAGATAAGACCCTTTTTTAACAGCCCAGTTGATTTCCCGCACGGCCAGAGGATGTCCCAATTTGTAAAAATATAGATTATCAGACTGGGACAAACATTGTACAATATCCGCTCGGATGAACAGTGCTCCCATCCCTGCAGAAGCAATATTCAGCGATGTCATAACCTGATCCACATAGATTTTTACTTTCATGGCGAAACCAGCATCCAAGCAAATCTGTGTAGAACGGCCAAACATGTCATTGCCGGGTTTCATCTTGACAAAAGGAGTATCCCGAAACAATTCCAAAGGTACCGCTGGTACAGAAAGCCCCAAGAAGGCCTGGCTGTTAATACTTTCCCGGAGGATTTGGTATTTTTCCAGTCCTGCATTCACGCTATAGTTTTTGGGAACTGCTAGGATAATCCTTTCCGTTCGATAATAGATATTTTTAATATCACGATCTTCCTGAAGACCTGTTTCCAATACCAGATCAAATCGTCCGTCCAGCAGCCCTTTTCGCAGTTCCTGCACGTTTCCCTCGGTCAAATCACACTGGATGCCTGGGTAAAGATCATTAAAACGGCTGATTAGATCTGGAAATACAAAAGAGCAAAAATAGGATGATCCGCCTAAAGACAGCGTTCCCGTCTTTAATTCTTTCAAATCTTTAAAATACCTCAGCACATTATTTTCTATTTGATAGATGGCTTTTATGGCTTCTATATATTTTTTCCCTTCGGGCGTTAAAGTAATGGGAATAGTACTTCTGTCAAAAATAGGGACGCCGATATCCTGTTCTGCCTTTCGAATCATTTTACTGAGGGCCGGCTGACTGATAAACATTTTTTTCGCTGCTTTTGAAAAACTTCTTTCCTGGTAGACAGCGTAAACATACTCAATTTTTTCAAGCATTTTGTTTCCCCTTATCTCATGAAAAACAGTTCGCCGTCTTTGGGCAGAAAGAAAATATCTGTCCAGTTTTTCCCTCCTTTCTATCATTTTACTCTTTTCTTACATTGTTGTGTTTCCTATGAAATGTGAAATATTAGCTACAAATCTTGGAATCACTATAAAAAATCCACCTATAGGCCGATATTCCAAAGCAAAGGAAAGAATATTTTCCATTCCAAGCAGTGGTAAGTAACCCATAGATGGATTTTTACGATATACGGTTCTTCGAAAGAGTTATTTATCGCCCAGACAGACGACTTTACCATCTTTTACAATCAGTGTTTCTGTAGAAGTCCCTTCATCGAACACAATCGTGGGATTATACTGGACCATGTCAATATGGACCGTACTTCTTGCAGGCTGTCCATAATAGAATCCGTTCCCCATTGCAATATGGCAGGTTCCCCGTGCCTTTTTCTCTTCTTCAAAATCTCCGTTGTAGAGGCATACCGGATTGAGTCCGATTCCAATTTCAGCAATGTTGTCACTGTCTTTGATTTCAGCAATTTGCCGACGGATTTCTTTGCAGATTTTTTGATCTCCGCCTGCCACTTCTACAATCCGTCCACCTTCAATCCGCAGTTCCACAGGAATTGTTGGGCAGCCATAATAGCAGATGGGGCCATCAATGACCAATGTACCATGGGTAGTGCCGATTACTGGGCCCAAGGATACTTCCCCATCGGACCAAGCCATGGCATCCCCAGGATTCCGAGCAATCCCACACTCAATAATCGGTTCCATCTGGTTCATCTCCATGTACAGGTCAGTACCTGCTGGAGTGGTAATATGAGCGGTCTTCTTCCCTCTCCAGATGGCCTGCAGCCGCTGGCCATCCTGATAAACTTTCTCATAGTCTGCCAGCGCTCCTCCTCTTGTGAAATTATCAATATCCCTCAGACAAATGGATACTTCCCGAAGTTTTTTTTGAGTAATCAATTCCTTCAGATGATTATTATAGATGGCCGCTCCTGATGCCGTGGTCATCCCTACAAATACATCACAGGCATCCATTCCAAGTTCCAAAGATTTCGGAAAGATGGTGGCCTTGTCTTTTCCCCGGATTGGCATCATATAAACACCATATTCCGCTCCACAGTTCAGGGCCGCAGCTGCCATAGCCTGTGTTATCCGCTCGTCAGTCTGAGGATCTACCACGATCAGCACTTCTTCCCCAGGCTTTACTGCCATCAGAGTTCCCAAAATATACTGCGCCCGTTCCATACATTCAATGATTCTGTTGTCTGCCATTTTTCTTGCACTCCTTTCCTTGATACCATTGGTTCTTTTCTTTCGTCTTTGTCATTAGCATATTACCTGCCATATGCCCGCAGTCATTTTTCAAAAAGTCTCATGAAGCCCCATCCTTCTGGTCAAGTAAGGTTAGGTCATCAAATTTCTCATGGTCCAATTCATTCTGCAGATTGGAAATACAGACCGTTGCAACCAAATCTCCTACGGAATTGGTTGCCGTATGGATCTGATCCACAATTCGGTAGATTCCTGCCACCAAAGAATAGCCATCCAGAGGCAAACCCATCTGTGTCATCAGTGTCAAGCTGATAACTAACCCAATCTGTGGAGTGGCTGCACATCCTACACTGAGAAAAGTAGCTTGTACGCAAAGGAGAATCTGTTGCGGCAGACTCAGTTCAACTCCGTAGAGCTGTGCCGCAAAAAGGATGACCACAGCAAAATAAGCACAGGTCCCGTTCATCTGGGCCGTACAGCCCAAGGGAAGGATAAAACTGGAAATATCTTTAGGTGCCCCCATTTTATTAGGTGCAATATCCATGGCCACCGGCAGCGCCGCACTGGATGTACAAGTACTGAATGCAACCAGCCAGCTGGCAAAAGCTTTTTTCCAAAAGGTAAACACGTTGACACGGCCTATGAAAATCAATAGCAGAGTATAGATACCAAAAGTGGTTGACAGACAGGCTAGGTAGTCAGTCAGAATGAATTTCAGTACCGGGCCGAAAATGGCCGTACCATATTTGGTCATGGTAGTAGACATCAGTCCAAAAACACCAACTGGAATGATGGCAATCACATAATCTACAATCTTAAACATAACCATAGACAGCATGCTGAAGATTTTGCCCAAAGGTTCCGCCTTCTCTCCCAGAGAAATGATGGCAAATCCAATGAACAAAGAGAATACAATGATTTGCATCATGGATCCGGATGTAAGAGATTCAAAAGGATTGGCCGGAATGAAATCAAGGATTGTCTGATACATCCCTGGCAGTGCTTTTGTTTTCACTCCACTTCCTACAGTTCCCAGCTGCAGTCCTTTTCCCGGTTGGATCAAGTTAACCCAGAAGAGTCCGATCATGGCTGAAATCATCCCGGTTGCCAAGAACCAGATTATGGTAGTCACACCTACACTTTTCAGTTTGTTGATGTCCCCCAGTGACAGTGCTGCATCCACGATACAGAAAAAGACTAAGGGAACCACCACCATTTTGATCAGTTTAATAAAAAAATCTCCGAGGAACTGTAGAAAAGGCAAGATGTGATTGTTAATCACCGGCTGATGGGTTCCCCCTATGGCATTGAGGATATAGCCAAAAGCAATTCCCACACCCAGAGCGATAAAGATCCGACCATACAATGGCATGGATTTTTTAGGCTGCGCCCGTTGTTTCCTTTCCGCCATTTTGATACCTCCTTCTCATTTTCCGTTCCTCATGAGGTCTGATTCCATAGTACAAAAATTGGACAGGAATCTCAAAAGTTATGTAAAATCGATATAGACCATAACTTATTGGATATAAGTTAACATAGACTGAGAATATAAGAACCTGTCATAGATAATCCAAATAATAACTTTTCTGTATCAGCCTTTTGGGGAACAATCCGTCAGCGGTTTTATCTTTGGGGCCCAAAGATCCACTCTCTGCTATTACCAAAGGAATACGATCTGCCCATAGCCAGGCGAAGGACCTCTGAACAACCCTTAAAGGGAGCCGAGTGGAATATAGACAAAGAGACATCGAAAAATGACGAACCATTTTTCGATGTCTCTTTGTAGTCCATAATGACAGTATACGGATAAAAGGGGTTTCAGAGGGTCTCATAGACCATCAACGTGCAGCGGCCCCTTTTTGTTGCATCTCCATGCAACTATTCCTCAAGAAAGATGCTCTATCAGACTGTGCCCCTTTTACCGGGTCAGTTTCCGGATCCACCGGTAGCTCCTGTACCAACAGAACGCCGGGATGACTTTGAAGATTTGATCCGACTGGAGGAGCATGACCACCTGGACCACCGGCAGCTTCCAAACAAAAGCCCCCAGAAAGGAGAGGGGCATGACGATTCCCCAAGTACTGATCAAGTTGGTCACAAAACCGTACCGGGGATCACCGCCGCCCCGGATGATCCCGGAGCTGACCGGCATCTGGTAGGACATGCCCACCATCACCACGCTCATGACGGCCATCAGCTGGTCAGCCAGCTCCATGGCTTGAGGGTTCAATTCGTAAAAGGACAAGAGGGGCAGCCGCAGCAGGTAGAGACCTGCCCCTAAGACAAGCCCTACCAGCACGAAGATCACAGATAAGGTCCGGCCGGCTTCCCGGACCTGGCACAAATCCCCCCTGCCTACGATGCGGCCGATGGTCACGGCGGTAGCTGAGCACATGGCCTGGACAATCACTTTCAAGTATTGATAAAAAGTGGTTGCTACGGAATTAGCCGCAATGGCATCTGCCGACAAATGTCCCAGGATGGCTGTCTGGATGGGGGTGGTCAGGGCCCACAGCAGCTGGGCGCCCAAAATGGGCGTGGTCACCCGGAAATAGTCTTTTTCCAGTTGAGGATCCCGGGCAAATAGCTTTTGAGAAAACAGCCGGAGCCGGGATTCTCTGGCCAGATACAGGAGCACAATGGCCAATTCAGCGATCCGGGCGATGACCGTCCCTACGGCAGCTCCTTGGATGCCCATTTCCGGACAGCCAAAATTCCCATAAATGAAAAGATAATTACAGACCACATTGATACCCAGGGAAAGGACCGAATTGCAGAAAGCAATCTTCACACTGCCTACGGAACGCAGTCCGGCATAAAGAATGGTGGAAAGGATGAAAACAGGAAATGTGAACTGCAGGATCTGGAGGTATTTCTGTGCTTCCAGCAAGATCAGCGGATCCGAAGTAAACAGGCTGAGAAAGCCCCGGGGCCACAGGAAGCACAAGGCCAGGACGGCACTTCCAGCCAGTGCGCCCAGCCGCAGGGCAATGCCGATGCAGCGCCGGATGGGCGGAAGATCCTTTTTGCCCCAATACTGGGAACCCAGGACCACGATTCCTTCCCCCAGTGCATTGGCCAGGAACTGCACCACAAAAAAGATCTGGTTGACGATGGCCGCCCCTGACAGAGCGGACTGGCTGTAGCTCCCCAGCATCACATTGTCTGCCATATTCACACTGTAGGCCACCAAATTCTGGGAAGCAATCAGAGCCATCAGAGAAGCCCAGCCATAAAAAAAGCCTTTTTCTTTGATAAAGAAAGTTTCTCCCGGTTGGAGCTGGTTTCCATAAGCTATAATAAAGACCGCCTTTCTCAATAGCGATATAGGCTTATTATATCAAAAAACGGGCTGCTGCTCATGCAGCAACCCGTTTTTCATTCCATCAACCCTTCCATCTTCTCCAGGAAGATGGCCAAAATCAGAAGATCGGCACAGCCTCCTGGGCTGATGTTCTTTTCCACGAAGCGTTTGTTCAGTTCCCACACGGCTTCCATGCCTTCCTTTGTGAAAGCGCCCCCTTTGGCCAGCACCTCCTGGGCTGCAGCTTGGGCCTCTGCCAGGGTGGCCTGATTGGACCGGCTGAGGATGTTGGTGTCTTCCACCTGGCTCAAAAGGAGCAGCAAGGTCTGGATATAGGCCTCGTTGTCCGCTCTGCCTTCCTTCCGGAACTGCCGCAGGGCCGGCAGGGCAATCTGAGCCACCGCCGGGAATCCGTCCATAGCTTCTCCCCGGATGCCCCGGCAGCCCTGTTCCACATACAGCACTTCTCCGTGGGTATGGGGATGGTACCGGTCAATCTTGGCAAAATCCCTTTCCAGGAGAGGCGTCACGGCTTCTCCGATTTCCCCCAGCACCGCTTCGCTTTCCACTTTGCCGGTCCGGGCCAGATGGTGCAGGGTAAAGCTGGTCACAAGGCCCAGGGAAAAGATGATGCCCTTATGGGTATTCACATTTTCCGTAGCCCGGAACATGGCTTTTTCCGCAGCCGCTCCCATGGGCCGCAGAGCCGCGAACAGGGCTTCCTCCGTTCCCTCCCAGTCCCAGCCTTTTTCCGCCATCTGCCGGAGATGAGGCACGATGGCTTCAGTGCTCCTGGCAAAAGTGTGCCAGTCCATGTCCCGATGGGCTCCAGGATTGTCCTTATCCACCAGCCCTGGCTTGGGAGTGGCGTCCACTTCTCCCTGAAGTCCCTGCCGCAGGGCTGCTTCCACCCAGTCCAGCAGGAAATCTTCCAACACCCGGTGGACGTTCCGCACCAGGACCGGCACGCTGTGCTTCCGGCTCCGGGCGCAGGCTTGGGCAGGCTGGGAACAGACCAGGCACAGGCGGCCTGGCAGCCCGATATCCGTCCGGGAAATCTTGTATCCATCTTCCGCCAGCACATCCATATCATAGAGTCGTCCCAGCCGGTCCTGCCCCTCTATGGCACAGGCGATTTTTTTGATGGCCAAGGCATCCCCATCCAGCACATAGTATTTTTCATACCCTGTTTTCCAGTCGATGACCTTCTGGAACAGGATGGGGATCCCCGCTTCCCGAAGGGCCTTTTCCAGGCGACGGATCCCTTCCAGGAACCCTAGATGGATCAAGGCAGAAGTCTTCACCGGGCCTGGGATATTCTGGGTAAAGAACAGCAGGGGACGGCGGTACCGTTCCAACAGCTTTTTCTGGGCAGCCGCCCTGCCGTCCCGGGCCAGGAGCATGTCCGGCACTTCCACCTGAGGGCCTGCCAGACGGATGACAGTTTCTTTCATGATTGCGTTATTCCTTCCTTTTCTTGCCCAAGGTCCGGATCAATTCAATAAAGGCCCGGGCGTATGGGCTGAGATAGGCGTCCTTGCGGCAGCATACATAGCAGTACCGTTTGTTGGCCACACCCAATAAAGGATACAACACACACTTGTCCTGTGACAAGAAGTATTCGTCCAAATACACATCGGGACAGATGAAGACGGCTTCCATGGCAGAAACCAGCCGCTTCCCCACTTCGATGCTGGAAGTTTCCAGGATCACATTGGGTTTGATTTCATAGACGCTGAACAGGGTATCCTGGACCCGGCGCACATTGTGGCCTTCGGTGATGGAAACGAATTCTTCGTTCCGGGCCTCTGTGATGTGGATGGGGGTCCCGGCTTTCACCCGCTGGGCCAGGGTGGTCATTTTGTTGGCAATCAGCACCACATCCTCGGTTTCCACCAGTTCATATTTCAGTTCATCATTGGTGGGCGTGGTGGTAAGGATGGCCAGATCCACCCCGCCGTTGAGGACTTCATTTTCTGTGATGTTGCTGCCGGCTTCATGGATCTGGAGCTTGATGTGGGGATAGCGCTGACGGAACACTGGCATCACCGCCGGCAGCATCTGCATGGCCCGCTGGACCGGGATGCCCAGCCGCAGGGTCCCGTAGCCTTCATACTGGATATCCGCCACCTCGTGGAGCAGGTTGGAGCTGATGGTGATGACCTGTTTCACCGCTGCAATATATTTTTTCCCCGCCTCCGTCAGGACGATGGGATTGGTGTTCCGCAAAAAAATCGGCGCCCCCAGATATTTTTCCACCGCTTTGATGGTCTGGCTCAGCGCCGGCTGGGAGACATGCATGGTCTTGGAAGCGTTGGTGATGCTTCCTTCCTTGATGATCTCCATGATATACTGCGCATGTTTCAGGTTCATATGCCCCTCCGTTTCTTTTCCCCTAAAATCCATTATTTCCAAAGAAATTTTAATTTCTTATAATTTGACATAATTCCCGAAATTCCTGAACCCCGCATCCTATGAGGAGTTGCGGGATTTGATAAGGAATGTCTTATACAGATTATATCATTATTTATATTCGATTTCCAATTTTTCCTGTGTTACTATCAAAGTGCACCATAATGTACATTGTACAACTGTTTAGAAGGAGTGATTTTACATGGAATTGAAGAAGGCAGCCATGGCTGGCACTGTTGAGTCTTCCGATGCCCAAATCACCGTAGAACCCGGTTCCAACGGCATTGAGCTCACTGTTGAAAGCAGCGTCATCCATCAATATGGACGGCAGATCAAGGCTGTTGTCCTGGATACCCTGAAGAAACTGGACGTAACCAACGCAAAGGTTTCTGTTGTGGACAAGGGCGCTCTGGACTGCACTTTAAAAGCACGCGTGGAAGGCGCAGTATTCCGTTCTGTCAACGAGGATCCTGATACGCCGAATCCCTGGGAGGTGCTGTAATATGGTTATCAATACGAATCCGAATTTCAAGCGTCTGAGAAGATCCATGATGTTCCTGAACGCTCAGAAACCGAGCCTGGTCAAAGACCCGTATGTATATAAACCCGATTCCATCATGCTGGACCTGGAAGATGCCGTTGCAGAAAACCAGAAGGATGCTGCCCGGTACTCCCTGTTCCATGCCCTGAAAGAAATCGACTACCATGGCTGTGAAAGAGTGGTCCGGATCAACGGTCTGGAAACTCCTCACTGGAAAGAAGATATCCGCGTTTCCGTCGCCGGCGGCTGCGATGCCATCCGTCTGGCCAAGACTGAATCCGGCAAAGACATCAAGACTGTGGAAGAACACATCCTGGCTGCAGAAAAGGAATTCCACCGTCCCATCGGCAGCACCCTGATCATGGCGGCCATCGAATCCACCAAAGGGATGCTGAACCTGTATGACATCTGCACTTCTTCCGACCGTCTGTTCGGGATTGCTCTGTCCGGCGGGGACTACACCCGTGACCTGCAGACCAGCATTTCCAAGAGCGGTGTGGAACTGATGGGCGCCCGTCAGCAGATGGTGATCACCGCCCGTGCCACCGGCCGTATGTGCTTCGATACAGTTTACACCGACCTGGATGACATGGAAGGGTTCCGCAAAGACGTGGAAATGATCAAACAAATGGGCTTTGATGGGAAATCCATCATCAACCCCCGTCAGATCCCCGTCTGCCATGACGTATTCACCCCGACTGAAAAACAGATCCGCTGGGCAGAAGCCGTTGTCCGGGAAATCGATACCAAGAAAGCCATGGGTATCGGCGTATTCCAGCTGAACGGCAAGATGCTGGATATTGCCTTCTATGATGGCGCCAAGAGAACCATTTCTATGGCCAAGGCTGCCGGTGTCTATAAGGGGGATTTATAAGATGAAGAACGCAGTAGGTAGAGAGATTCCTGAAGAAATCCTGAAGCAGACCGGGAAAGACGTTTTCAAGGGAAGCTTCGTGAAGCATCTGGCTGAATACAAGGCTGCCACCCATACGGTAGCTCCTGTCATGGATCCCAGCTACAGCAAAGTTGTGGACTCCATTGAAGAAGTCCTGAAAAAATGCGGCATCAGAGACGGCATGACCCTGTCCTTCCATCACCATTTCCGGGAAGGGGATTATGTGGTCAACATGGTCATGGAAGCCATCCACAAGATGGGCATCAAAGACCTGACCATCTGTGCCTCCTCTCTGGGGAAAGCCCAGAACCCCATCGTTCCCATGATCGAAGACGGGACCATCACCAACATCCAGTCTTCCGGTGTCCGGGGCAAGATCGGGGAAGCCATCTCCAATGGCAAACTGAAAGGCCTGGCTATCATGCGGGGCCACGGTGGCCGTGTCCGTGCCATTGAAACCGGCGAAACCCATATCGATATCGCTTTCATCGGCGCTCCCAGTGCTGATGATATGGGCAACTGCCGTGCCATCGGCAGCCAGAACGGCGCTGACTGCGGTGTATTGGGCTATGCAGCTGTTGATGCCCAGTATGCAGATAAAGTGGTCGTGGTGACTGATACCCTGGTCCCCTTCCCCAACGTGCCTGCTTCCATCGATATGACCAATGTGGACTATGTGGTCAAAGTGGACGCCATCGGCGACCCCACCAAGATTGCCACTGGCGCTGCCAAACCCACCACCGACCAGAGAAAGCTCCTGATGGCCAAGTATGCTGCTGATTTCATGGTGCATACGCCTTGGTATAAAGACGGGTTCATCTATCAGACCGGTGTAGGCGGTGCTTCCATCGCTTCCACCAAATATCTGGCTGAACACCTGCGGAAAGATAACATCCACATCGGGGTTGCCATGGGCGGCATTGCCCAGGCCATCTGCGAACTGCAGCATGAAGGCCTGATCGACAAGATTGCCGATACCCAGGATTTCGATATGGCTTCCATCGAAGACATCAAGACCAACCCCAACCATTACGAAATCACCACCTCCCAGTATGCTGACCCCTTCAACAAGGGTGCTTATGTGAATAAGCTGGATTATGTCATCCTGGGCGCACTGGAAGTAGATACCCACTTCAACGTCAACGTGGTCGTGGGCTCTGACGGCGTAATCACCGGGGCTCAGGGCGGCCATCCGGATACCGCTGCCGGTGCCAAATGCACCATCGTCATCGCTCCTTTGCTCCAGGGCCGTATCCCGGCGATCTGCACCGAATGCACCACAGTCACCACTCCGGGTGAAACCATTGACGTGGTTGTCACTGACTACGGCATTGCCATCAACCCCCGCCGGCAGGACATCATCGATGCTGTAAAAGACACCGATCTGCCCATCTGCACCATCGAAGAACTGCGGGATACCGCTTACAAGATGGTGGGCACGCCTGACCCTGTACAGTTCGGCGACCGGGTCGTGGGCATCATCGAAGCCCGTGACGGTTCCATCATGGACGTTGTACGTCAAGTGAAGAAAGCCGAAATCTAATCGTTTGAGGCAAAAAGCCATCCCTTCGGGGGTGGCTTTTTTTCAGCTACCAATGGTCACCGGCCAAAAGCTCTATACATTCAAAAATTTGCCAGCAAATTGATCATTCGACTCAAATCTTTATCCACTGAATCACATCTCCATCTAACCACTTGCTCCTTCCCCTGATTTTTAAAATATTCTTAAATTATTTTTATTTATGTTCAAATGAAACAATTTTGCTTTTCTTTGAAAACCCGCATCACCACTGGCTTTATAGGCATTCTATAAGTATATACTTATGTGTTTTATACCGTTTTTTATATTCGTTTTCAGAATGTTCCTATGGTACTATGTAGTGGTGTTTAATGCACTCTATTTTTCCGGTTTCCGAGGCCAGCCCGTCTCGGAGACACCCCATTTTATTTCCAAAGGAGGAAATTGCACTATGTTTTTGGGCGTTGTTGGTTTCTTGATGGTTGTCATCATCGTGGCAGCTCTGATCCGTGGTAAATCCAACCCGGTACCTCTGTTCGTGATGGTTCCCGTCATCGCTGCTCTGATCTGCGGGTTCACTCCTGCTCAGATTTTCGACTTCGTGAAGGCCGGGGTTGCTAAGACCTGGTCCACCGCTGTACTGTTCATCTTCTCCATCGTTTACTTCTCCATGATGGGTGATATGGGTCTGTTCGATCCTATGGTAAACTGGCTGGTGAAAAAAGCCGGTTCCAACATCGTGATGGTTACCATCGCTACTGCCTGCATCGCTGTTATCTCCCACCTGGACGGTGCTCTGGCTTCCACCCTGCTGATCACCATCCCCGCCATGCTGCCTATCTACAAGAAGCTGCATATGCGTCCTGTGGTGCTGGTCTGCATCATCGGTGCCGCCATGTCCATCATGAACCTGCTGCCCTGGGGCGGCCCTGTGGCCCGTACCGGCGTTGTGCTGAACGCTGACGTGAACGCTCTGTGGCAGGAACTGCTGCCTCTGCAGGGTGTCGGCCTGGTGATCCTGCTGGTCTTCGCCGCTTACATGGGCGTGATGGAAAAACGCCGTGGAGCTGGCCTGGTTGCTACCGGCAAAGCTGCTGAACTGGATGAAGATTCCGATGAACAGTCTGCTGACGATGATCTGTCCGCTGAAGATGCAGCCTTCATGCGTCGGCCTAAGATGATCTGGTTCAACGGCATCCTGACCCTGTTCGTCATCGGCCTGCTGTGCTTCACCAAGATTCCTCTGTACGGTGCTTTCATGTTCGGTCTGGCTGTGGCTCTGGTTGCCAACTTCCATTCCGCCAAAGACCAGGCTCGTGCCATTAAGATGCACGCTGCCACCGCTCTGACCATGCCCATGATCCTGCTGGCTTCCGGCGTATTCCTGGGTGTGCTGTCCAAGACCGGTATGATGAAGGCCATGGCCCAGATGCTGATTTCCATCGTCCCGGCCGCTCTGGGGCCCCATCTGCAGGATGTATTCGGGTTCTTCGCAGTGCCTATCGGCATGATGCTGGGTACCGACTCCTACTTCTTCGGCCTGCTGCCTCTGGCCATCGGTGTTGGCCAGCAGTTCGGCGTTGATCCTCACAACATGGCTATGGCTATGCTGATCGGGAAGAACTACGGCGTCATGGTCACTCCTCACGCTGCCACCACCTTCCTGGCCTGCGGCCTGGCTGGCATCTCCATCAAAGAACTGCTCACCTTCTGCGCACCGCGCCTGTGGGTCCTGTCCTGGATCTCCCTGGCCTGCGGCCTGATGCTGGGTCTGTTCCATCTGTAAGAGTTAGAAAAAAAGCCACCCCTTCGGGGGTGGTTTTTTTGTCACAGATCAGCAGTCTAGTAAACAGCGATTGTTCTTTTCCAAAGAAGTTTTTATTGCTGTAAAAGTCAGAAAATCATATCCATTCCCCGGGGCCCGCATGTGTCCTGGCTTTGCGTTCATTTTATAAGAATTTTCTTATATCTTACATACTCATATTTATATTAGTTTTCAGAAAGTTCATATGCTACCATGGATTCGTAAGCAAAAGGATTCATCTTTCATCCCGTTTCCGGTGGCTTGCCCGTCCCGGAAACACCAAATCCAATCTCAAAGGAGGAAATGCATTATGTTCTTGGGCGTTGTTGGTTTTCTGATGGTTGTGATCATCGTGGTCGCTCTGATCCGCGGTAAATCCAACCCGGTGCCTCTGTTCGTGATGGTACCTGTCATTGCAGCTCTGATTTGCGGATTTACCCCTGCACAGATCTTCGATTTCGTGAAAGCCGGAGTTGGCAAGACCTGGTCCACCGCTGTCCTGTTCATCTTCTCCATCGTTTACTTCTCCATGATGGGTGATATGGGCCTGTTCGATCCTATGGTGAACTGGTTGGTGAAAAAAGCTGGTTCCAATATCGTCATGGTCACTGTAGCCACTGCCTGCATCGCTGTCATTTCCCACCTGGACGGCGCTCTGGCTTCCACCCTGCTGATCACCATCCCCGCCATGCTCCCCATCTACAAGAAGCTGCATATGCGTCCTGTGGTGCTGGTGTGCATCATCGGCGCGGCCATGTCCATCATGAACCTGCTGCCCTGGGGCGGCCCTGTGGCTCGTACTGGCGTGGTACTGAACGCTGACGTGAACGCCCTATGGCAGGAACTGATTCCCCTCCAGGGTGTGGGCCTGGTAATCCTGATGATCTTCGCTGCCTACATGGGCATGATGGAAAAACGCCGTGGGGCTGGCCTGGTTCCCACTGGCAAAACTGCCCAACTCTCTGACGACGACGAAGACAAATCCGCTGACGATGATCTGTCCGCTGAAGATGCAGCCTTCATGCGCCGTCCTAAGATGATCTGGTTCAACGGCCTCCTGACCCTGTTCGTCATCGGCCTCCTGTGCTTCACCAAGATTCCTCTGTACGGAGCCTTCATGTTCGGCCTGGCTGTAGCCCTGGTTGCCAACTTCCATTCTGCCAAAGACCAGGCCCGTGCCATCAAGATGCACGCTGCCACTGCCTTGACCATGCCCATGATCCTGCTGGCTTCCGGCGTATTCCTGGGCGTCCTGTCCAAGACCGGTATGATGAAGGCCATGGCCCAGATGCTGATCAACATCGTTCCTGCCGCTCTGGGACCCCATCTGCAGGATGTGTTCGGGTTCTTCGCAGTGCCCATCGGCATGATGCTGGGGACCGACTCCTACTTCTTCGGCCTGCTGCCTCTGGCCATCGGTGTTGGCCAGCAGTTCGGCGTCGATCCACACAACATGGCTATGGCCATGCTGATCGGGAAGAACTACGGCGTCATGGTCACTCCTCACGCTGCCACCACCTTCCTGGCCTGCGGTCTGGCTGGCATCTCCATCAAAGAACTGCTCACCTTCTGCGCACCGCGCCTGTGGGTCCTGTCCTGGATCTCCCTGGCCTGCGGCCTGGTACTGGGTCTGTTCCATCTGTAAGAGTTATAAAAAAGGGGCTGTTGCATAAGCAACAGCCCCTTTTTCGTTATATCCTCTTCTTCCGTTCCCGGCTCAGTTGGTCTACAATCAGCAGGATTGCATTCCCAGCCCAGAACAGCATGCCCAACTGGCTATTGAACAAGGTATGGTCCGTAAGTCCGCTGATGAAGATACCCACCAGAGACGCCATATAGCCGCAGGCCACCCCGCGGATCCAGGGACGAGCCCGCCGCCGGTGACGGATTTCCCTGGCCAACCGGAACAGCTGGAACATCACATACAGGAACAGGACCAAGCCCAGGATCCCCAGTTCCGCCGTTACATTCAGCAGCAGATTGTGGCTGTGGTACATGAAAACATCTTCTGCAATGAAGAAGTTGTAATCGGGAAAGGCATAACCGTAGCCATACCAGCCCACTCCGAAGGGATGGTCCCGGATCATGTCCAGGGAACTTTCCAGATAAAAGAACCGGAGTTCTGCCGAGGTGTCATGGACGGAAAAGATCGACATGAGCCGTTCCGCCAGCTGGTTCCAGAACACATACAGTACGCCCAGCCCTCCGCCGATGAAGGGCAGGAATGCTTTGTGGTAGAAGGCCCCGGCGAAGACAAAGAGCACCCAGAAATAAGCCACCCAGTTCCCCCGGGAAAAGGTCAGGATCAGGCAGGCCGTAGCCAGGAGAAAGATCCCTGCCAGAGCCCAGCGGGTCTTTCCCCCTTTGAGCGGGGCAAAGAGCCCTTCACAGTAGGCCACCGTGGATACCAGGAAGGTCCCCAGGATGTTGGGGTTCACCAGGGTGGAAATGGCCCGCCGGGACAGGTGCTTGAAAGCCTGGTGGTCGATCCATTCCATATTCTGGAGACTGCTGCCGAAGAAATACTGCCAGATGCCGAAAGCCGCCACCACCCCGGCCGAGATCATGAAAATCTTGGTCAGGAACAGGGTACGGCGGCTGGTACTGGCATACCGGAGCACCAGATAGAACAGGCCGGCTTCCTGGCCCACCACCCACAGCCAGTTGAAGGCACAGGCGGCTGGGTTTTCCGACCACAAGGTGCTGACCCCACTGAGGAGGAACAGGGCCCACAAGGGCCGGCTGATGTTCCGGGGAATCTGGATGGCCGGCCAGAACTGCCCGGTCTGCCAGATGTTCACCAGGTTCAGCAGGAAACAGAGCCCAAAGACAAGGCCAGCGGCCAGCTGGTTCAGGGGAAGGATGAAAAACAGGACACAGAGGACGGCGAAGGTAACCTGGTTCAGGTTCCAGGATGCAGGAAGGCCCCAGCCTCGTGGTCGTTCCATGCCATCACCGATCCAATCCCAGTTCCTTGAAGGTCCCGATAAGATACAGGGAGCCGCAGACGATCACTACGTCCTCAGGACCGGCTTCCCCCACCGCCCGGCGGTAGGCAGCCGTCAGGTCCTCCATGGGCACCGCGTTCTTGTGGAGCCGCTGGGCCAATTTTTCCGGTTTCTCCGACCGTTCTCCCTCATGGGCCAATACCGTATAGATGGTGTCCTCCGGCCGGAACAGGATATCCGAGACTTGGCTCACATCCTTGTCCGCCATCATGCCGAACACGAAGAGCCGCCGTGCCTGTGGATAATATGCATCCAACGCCTTCCGGAGCACCGTCACCCCAGAAGGATTGTGGGCCCCGTCCAGGATGATATCCGGAGCCCGGTGGATCCGCTCCAGCCGTCCCGGCCACCGTGCCGCTGCCATCCCCCGGAGCATGGCAGCTTCATCAGGCACCCCATGCTTGTCCCGGAGGATTTCTGCTGCTGTCAGGGCCGCTGCTCCATTGAGGATCTGATGTTCCCCGGGCAGGTGGATGACCGCTTCCATTTCCTTCTCACCCAGCCGGTACAGGAAAGTCTGGGCCTCCATGGAACTGGTCAGCTTTTCTGCGGTAAAATCTTCTCCATAGACATAAAGGGGCGCGTGATTGGCTTCTGCCGCGGCCCGGATCACCGTGAGGGCCTTTCCTTCCGCTTCCGTCACCACCGGCACCCCCGGCTTGATGATCCCGGCCTTCTGGGCGGCAATGGCTTCGATGGTCTTCCCCAGCCGGTCCGTATGTTCCAAAGTCACATTGGTGATCACCGAAACTTCTGGAGTGATGATGTTGGTAGAATCCCACAGGCCTCCCATCCCCACTTCGATTACAGCACAATCCACCTGTTTTTCCGCGAAATACAGGAATCCCATAGCAGTGATGAATTCGAACTGGGTGGGCTGTTCACCCCCTGCAGCCAAGTACTTTTCCAGGGCATCTTTGGTCCGTTCCGTAACGGCAGCAAAATCTCCATTGGAGATTTCCTGCCCGTCCAGGCAGATCCGTTCGTTGTAGCGGACGAAGTGGGGAGAGGTGTAGCTCCCCACCCGGAGCCCCGCCTGCTGGAGCATATTGGCCAGGAAAGTGGTGACACTGCCCTTGCCGTTGGTCCCGGTCACATGGATGGTCCGGATTTTCCGTTCCGGATGATCCAACTGGGCCGCCAGGCCCTGGATCCGTTCCATGCCCAGATGGATGCCGAACTTGCCCAGGCTTTCTACATATGCTACTGCGGCCGAATAATCCATAGGTCTGCTCCTTTCCCTTTTACAGGCTGCGCAGGGTTGCGATCCGTTCTTTCAGGCCGTCGATCCGCGCCAGGATCTCCGTTTGCTTGGTCTTTTCCTTTTCCACCACTTCCGCAGGTGCCTTAGCCAGGAAGTTCTGGTTGTTCAGTTTTCCGGCCGTCCGTTTGGCTTCCTTTTCGGCGCCGTCCAGTTCCTTCTGGAGACGGGCCAATTCCTTTTCCACATCGATGAGCCCTTTGAGAGGCAGGTACACCTTGGCCCCGTTGACCACGGCCGCCATGGCATTTTCCGGAGCCGTATCTTCCATGCCTCCCAGAGTCAGGGTATCTACCGTGCCCAGCTGCCGGATGTAATCCCCGTTGGCCGCAAAGACAGCTTTCAGGTCTTCGTCCACCAGCACCGTCGCCGGAGCCTTGTGGCCGGGAGCTGCATTCACTTCCGCCCGCATGTTCCGGATGGCTTTGATCACGTCCATGACGGCAGTCATCTGTTTTTCCACCGTATCATCCATCAGATTGTCGTCCGCCACCGGCCAAGGAGCAATCATGATGCTCTGGCCTTCATGAGGCAGATGCTGCCAGATTTCTTCCGTAATGAAAGGCATGTAGGGATGGAGCAGCTTCATGGCATCGCCCAGCACCCGGCACAGAACCGTCTGGGCCGTAGCCCGTGCTGCCGCGTTTTCCCGGTCGTAGAGACGGGGTTTGGCCAGTTCGATGTACCAGTCGCACACTTCGCCCCAGATGAAGTCGTAGATCAGCCGGCCGGCTTCTCCCAGTTCGAATTTTTCCATATAGTTGGATACATCCCGGATGGTATGCTGGAGCCGGGACAGGATCCATTTGTCCGCCAGTGTCAGCGGTGCTTTTTCTGCATCCTTGTCATAACCGTCTAAGTTCATGAGAGCGAACCGGGATGCGTTCCAGATCTTGTTGGCAAAGTTCCGAGTGCTTTCGATCCGGTTCCAGTAGAAACGCATGTCGTTCCCCGGAGTATTGCCGGTGATCAGCATGAACCGCAGGGTATCCGCCCCATACTTATCCACCACTTCCACCGGGTCGATGCCGTTGCCCAGGGATTTGCTCATCTTCCGGCCCTGTTCATCTCGGACCAGGCCATGGATGAATACATGCTTGAAAGGTTCTTTCCCCATGAATTCTTCACCCATGGTGATCATCCGGGCTACCCAGAAGAAGATGATGTCGTAGCCAGTGACCAGCACACTGGTGGGATACCAGTGTTCCAATTCTTCCGTCTTATCCGGCCAGCCGAACGTGGAGAACGGCCACAGGCCGGAGCTGAACCAGGTGTCCAGGCAGTCTTCTTCCTGATGGATGTGGGTGCTACCGCATTTGGGGCATACTGTCAGATCCGTCCGGGAAGCAGCCACTTCTCCGCAGTCGTCGCAGTACCAGACCGGAATCCGGTGGCCCCACCAGATCTGCCGGGAAATGCACCAGTCATGGATGTTTTCCATCCACTGGAGATAGGTATTGGTGAATCGACTGGGGACGAATTCCGTATGGCCTTCGGTGACACATTTGATGGCAGCTTCTGCCAGAGGTTTCATCTTTACGAACCACTGGGTGGATACCATGGGTTCCACCACATGGTGGCAGCGCTGGCAGTGGCCTACAGAGTGGGGGGCATCTTCGATCTTCACCAGAAGTCCCATGTCCTTCAGATCCTGGACGATGTGCTTCCGGCATTCGTACCGGTCTTCCCCTTCATATTTGCCGGCTTCCTTGGTCATCTTCCCGTCCAGGCCGATGACTACGATCTGTTCCAGGTTGTGCCGCTGTCCTACTTCATAGTCGTTGGGGTCATGAGCCGGAGTGATCTTCACAGCACCGGTACCGAATTCCAGGTCCACATATTCATCGGCGATGATGGGGATTTCCCGGTCCGTGGTGGGCAATGCGATTTTCTTCCCGACCAGGCTGCCATACCGTTCATCCTTGGGATTCACGGCTACGGCCGTATCCCCGGGGATGGTTTCCGGACGGCTGGTAGCGATAGTCAGGTACTGGTCTTTTTCCCCCACGATGGGATATTTGATGTACCACAGAGCACCGGGATCATCCTGGTGTTCCACTTCCACATCGGAAAGGGCCGTGCGGCAGTTGACGCACCAGTTGATCATCCGGGTGCCTTTGTAGATCAGGCCCTTTTCATAAAGGCTCACGAAAGCTTCCCGGACCGCCCGGCTCAGGCCCTCGTCCATGGTGAACCGCTGCCGGTCCCAGTCGCAGGAAATCCCCAGGCTTTTCAGCTGGCTGACGATTTCATCTCCGTAAGCTTCCTTCCACTTCCAAACCCGTTTCACGAATTCCTCCCGGCCCAGGTCGTACCGGGTCAGGCCTTCTTTCTTCTTCAGTTCTTCTTCCACCTTGATCTGGGTGGCCAAACCCGCATGGTCATAGCCCGGCAGCCAGCAGGTGTTGTCCCCCAGCATCCGATGCCAGCGCACCAGGATGTCCTGGAGGGTATTGTCCAGGGCATGGCCCATGTGGAGCTTGCCGGTGATGTTGGGAGGCGGGATCACCACACTGAAGGGTTTCCGGCTCTTGTCCACCGGCTGATGGAAAAACCCGTGTTCGATCCAATATGCATACCATTTTTTCTCCACCGCAGCCGGATCATAGACTTTGGGGATGTTGTTTTCTTCTGCCATAAATCTGCCTCCTTAAAAAAATAAACCCGTCCTGCTGTATAGGACGAGTTGTTCGCGGTACCACCTACATTCTCAATTGCTTGAGCACCTCTGTGGCGTAACGTGCCAAAACGGGTACGGCTCACCACCGTACCGGCTCCCGGATGACTTCCAGCGCATTGCCCGGATGCTTCCACCACCCGCATCCTCTCTGTCAGTGCAAGAGGCGCTGTACTCCTTCCCTTCATGGCCATTGACTGTATGGTCGTATGGAGTCATTGTAACAAGGGAGGATTTTTTTGTCAATGGGAAATGAAGAGGTCAGACCGGCCCTTTGGGCCTTTCAGAAGTCAGCCTTCAGCTTGCCTGCCATAATAAGCAGCACGGTCTTCTTGTTATACCGGCCAAAGCTGACATCTGATGTCTCAAGGTCCCTCGGGGCCGTATCTGGCATCTTTACAAACTCTCGATCTGCCGGCACAGCATCTTGCCCACGCTGTCGGCCATTTTGTCCAAATCCCGGACTTCCACACAGTCTTCCCCGAAGATTTTCCGGGCATCTTTCATGATGTGCTGATTCTCCCCGTTGATGAGCCCGATGATCCGGATCCCTTCCCGGCGGAGGCTGGCGGCTTCATCGGCCGTGTTGGCCACGGCTTTTTCGTCCCGGTATTCCGAAGAACTGAACAGGCCGTCCCCCACTAGAGGCTTGTCGTCGTTGGGTTCCGCATCGGTGAGCATGATCAGGATCTTCCGAGTCTGGGTAAAGTCCCCCATCAGCTGCCGGGCGCCCCGGAGAGCCAAGCCGTCCCGGTTCCAGCCGGTGGCTACATAGTTGAAGATATTGGTGCACCGCTTCTTGTCGGCATAATCTTTGAATAGGGTGAGCACCGTGTAGTTCCGCAGGGTACAGAAGGAATACACCTGATAAGGGATCCCGCACTGTCGCAGGCTTTCGGCAATCACATAGGCCTGGGAAGCGATCACCTGCTGGTATTCCCCCCGGGAAGCGGAAGCATCCAGCATCAGGTCTACGGTGAAATCCGGGCTGGAGACCGTTTCCCGTTCAAAGAACACCCGGCTGTCATTCACCTTCAGAGCCCGCCATACCAGTCCCGGCACCAGTTCTCCTTCTTTGGCCGGCACCGGCAGCCGGGTCTGGGCCATGCGCATGACGCTCCGGAGCTGATGGGTGAGCCGGGCTATGCTCTTCCGACACTGTTCCCCATGATCCTTATAATAGGACAGATTCTTCACTCGCTGGGCATGGGCCCCCTGGAGCCAGCGGGAAGCTTCCCCAGTGGCTCCTTTGCTGCCTAGACGGCCCCGGGTAAAGTGCAGATGGCAGCCCCGATGGGGCCCGTTGCACCAGGCCTGGTCGATGTCCAGCATTTTCCGGGGCGGATAGATGCTGGCCCCGAAACAGTCGATGATGTAGTTGTAGTTTTCCGAGGCCGTCTGGCCGGTGATGATGGCCATCAGTCCGTTGTGAGCGTTTTTCCCGGCCAGGATGTCCATGGCCTGTTTCTTGGAATAGAGGAAATTGAACACGCTTTCCTGTTTCCGGAACACATGGGGCAGCAGCCAGTCGATGAAATCTCCCAGCCCTTTGCTGATGATGACCTTTTCCAGGCTTTCCCGGACCAGGAAATGGGAGACGAAGTACTTTTTGGTGATTTTCCGGAAGTGGTCGCACAGCTGCTGGGTATCCCAGGAAGGATCGAAGCACAGGTTGGCATAGAGCCCTTTGGCCCAGGGGTCATGGAGATCCAGCCCTTCTCCCAGCACTTCATGCCACCGGGCCGCCTGCATCTCGTGGGCCACTCCGGTCTTGTCCAGTTTGGTGCCATCGAAATAGGCCCGGGCATGCTGCTTCCGGAGGTAGGGCAGCACCGGCCGCACCGGCGCCTCCTTGGCATAGGTGGCATATTCCAGCCCCAACCAAAATAAGTCCGTAAACGTATCCCGGAGGGCGCTGTCTTCCATCTCTTCGAACATCTGATGGATCAGTTTCACATCATAATACTTTCGGGTAAAGCCCACCACCGCATTCAGGTACAGATCCGGCGTGCCACTTTCCGTATAGGCCAGGAAATCCGGATCGAAATGGTAGTCCCAGGATACATCCCATACGATATTCAAAGCACGGCGGCGTTTGGCATCGTACTTCAGCTTCGCCATGATCCATCATCCCTCGAAGATTTCTTCTTTGGTGTAATTGCCGGGGATATGGAGATTGATCACGTCCCGGATCAGCCCCGGTTCATATTCATCGAAGGATTTATTGACGATTCCCAGATCCAGGGCCTTGTGGGCTTCCAGCCCGGCTTCCATCAGATGGATGGCGTCCAGCATCCCCCGCAGATCCAGAGCTTTTTCCGAAATTTCGCTTTCCTGGCATTTCTTTTCCAAGTCTTTGAAGATCTGACAGAAGGCCTTCCGGGCCTCACTCCGGAGAGCAGGGAATTCGTCCTTCAGCAGCCGTTCCAAGGATTCCATGGAAATGGTGGGCAGCTGGATCACAGCGAACCGGGAAGCCAAGGCTTCGTTCAATTCTCGGGTACCGGAATAGCCGTAATTCATGGTAGCGATGAACCGACAGGCAGGGTCCGCATGAAGCAGATCATAGCCCGGGATATCCACCGTATGGCGGAAATCCAGCAGGGAATGGAGCACGGCCATAGCTTCATTCCGGGCCATGTTGATCTCATCGAATACCCCGAAGCCCCCTTTCACCGCACACTGGTACACCGGTCCCGGCCGGAATTCCACTTCTCCGTTTTTGAAGGTGTCTGTGCCCAGCATCCCGGTGGCATCCATGTTGATGTGGAAGGAAACGTTCCACATAGGCCGTCCGAATACGGCAGCCAGGTTCTCTGCCAGCACGTTCTTCCCAGTAGCTTTAGGACCTGCCAGCAGCAGGTTCTGTCCGCACAACAGGGCCGCAATAGCCTCTTCCCACACATCTTTCCCGTAATAATGGAAATGAGGGACAGGGATACGGGGCTGGAGTTCCGGCGGTGCCGGAAACTCTTTCCGATAATTTTCCACGCCCTGGATCAGATCCGGGCTGATTTTCTCTTCTTTTAAAAAGCTCAGCATGACAGCGGCTCCCCTCGATTAACAATTCCTTGAATCATCCCTTATTATAGCACAAAAGGGGTGTGCTGCACGTTCTGTGCAACACACCCCTTTTCGGGAAGTCTGGAGCCGCTGTGTGCTTCCCGCTCCTTCACTCCGGCACCGCTCCGAACCGGTTGGCCCCGTTTGTCCCTTTTTTGATCAACAGATAAATATACGTGGCCAGATTCAGGATGGGGACCAGGATCAGCAGCACCCACCAGCCGCTCTTGTCCATATCGTGGAACCGGCGGGCCAGCAGGGAAAGACCGCAGAGGAACATGACAAAATAGGCCAAAAGCCACAGGCCCATCAGGGCAATGGCCCCCACTCCGCTCTCAAACAGGGTAAAGATGAAAACACACCCCATCAGGAAAAAAGTCAGGCAGCTGGTCCCACCAAGGAGCAGGGCCCCCCGCAGAGCCAGTTCCACCCGTCCCAGACGGCCGTGGAAATTCAGATACAGATCCAGCAGCGAAGTCCAGTCCCGAGGGATCTGACGGGCAAAAAAGTGCCGTTCCATCCACTGGTAGGGAGAAATTTTATGATCATTTACCTCTGGTGTTCCAACATACAAGTCCATACAGCCTCCTTACCCTCAGCTTTTCCTATATTTTCAGTCGAAAGATATTATATCCATTTTTGCCGAGAAAAGAAAGAGGCCAGGACACAAAAAATACGCATTTTATTGGCAAAAAGAGCATCGCTCATAAAATGCGCATCATTTCTATTTTCCGTTGGGAGCCGGTTCTTCAGAAATCAAGATTCCTGCATCTTGCAGATTCTGCCGGATGGCTTCCAATTCTTCCTGGGAATCAGCTGCCACCGTCAGGGTATGGATCCCTTTGGAAAGGGTAGCGATCAGAGGGATGTTGTAGGCCCGGAAATTTTCCAGATACTGTTTTACATCCCGACGGTTCTTCAGATTCAGGAACGCCTGGATCGGTCCGCAGAAATCCGGCAGCAAAGTAATGCTGGCAATCATGCCCCCATTGTCCACCACGATGTTCATCTCTTCCATGGCTCCATCCGTATCCATGGCTTTGTACCGGCATTCAAAATCCATGGTCAGGCTCCGGCCGTTGATCTGGTAGCCTCTCCGGGTGGAAACAATGGCCGTCCCGGCACTCCGCAGGAGAGCCATATCCAGCACAATGACCTGGCGGGAAACATCCAGATCCTTGGCCAGCTGATCCCCCGTCACCGGGCTGCTGCTGTTCCGCAGGATTTCCAGTATTTTCTTTCTTCGTTCTTGATTCTTCATGATACCCCTCCCATACAGATTCTGCTTTTGGATTCCCTGTATCCATCTTTTTCCATCCTTGGCAGGGCAGTATAGTCCAAAGTTTTGCAGTTGTATTTTATCATATTTGGTTATGAATGTCTAAATTAAATTCATTGTGAATTGTGCTGTATAACTGCTGCCGATGAAATATCAATTCAAGAGTATACTGCCAAATTATGAAGATTCCATGAAGAAGCAGGAAAAGTTATCCCCGTCCCTGCAAAGTTGCGGCCTAGAGCACCATCTAGGCCTGATTCTCTTCTGTACGGGATTAAAAGATCAATAAAAATATTTTATATTATTTTTCTTGGCATCTTCTTGACAAAATGCCATGCGCTCTGAAAAAGGACAAATGAAAAGCCTTCCCGAACCCGGGAAGGCTGATATTTCCTTGGTGACCCTGGAGTGATTCGAACACTCGACACACGGCTTAGAAGGCCGTTGCTCTATCCAGCTGAGCTACAGGGCCAAATAAAATGGAGCGGGTGATGGGAATCGAACCCACGTAACTAGCTTGGAAGGCTAGGGCTCTACCATTGAGCTACACCCGCATTTCTATTGGTCGGAGCGACAGGATTTGAACCTACGACCCCCTGCTCCCAAGGCAGGTGCTCTACCAAACTGAGCTACGCCCCGTCGCAATACGATATCATCCATATGTAAAATTTCGCAACAATAGTGGTGGGCGCTAACAGGATCGAACTGCTGACATTCTGCTTGTAAGGCAGACGCTCTCCCAGCTGAGCTAAGCGCCCGAAAAAAATGTGGTGACCGGAGGGGGAATCGAACCCCCGATACCGCCGTGAAAGGGCGGTGTCTTAACCGCTTGACCATCCGGCCACATGGCTCCCCGAGTAAGACTCGAACTTACAACAACTCGATTAACAGTCGAGTGCTCTACCATTGAGCTATCGGGGAATTTAGACGCTTATGCGTTGCGAGGATTATTATATTAAATATGGTACAAAATGTCAACAGCATTTCTCGATTTTTTTCAAGAAAATTTAAGCAGCCCCGCCTCACGCTAAAAAAAGATATCAGACACGGCCTTTCAGAAGGCAGACGTCAGCTTGTTTGCGAAAAAAGACTTCATCTAATCTGAACAAGGCTGATATCTGCTATCTCAAGGCCTGACTTTTTCCAGGCACACGAGATGGGTCCAGATGCGCGAAAGCGGGGATTTTCGAATGCGGCATAGTACTCTCTCCAATCTCTTCCAGGTGCGGAAGATGTGCCCAGATACGCGAAAGCGGGAAATTTGGTCCGTGGCATAGTACATATTGGTACATGCCGCGAACCAAATTTCTCGCTGACAAAGTAGATGGGTGCATATTCCGCACCTGGGTTATGCGGCAGCGCTAGCCCTGCTCCGCCACCCTCGCCTCCGCCACTTTCCCTTTTTCCGCGCCTTCCAGGAGCAGTTCCACACACTCCAGGACGGTCTGGGTCATGTTCACTTCCCAGAACTGGCCAGCTTCGGTAAGGTGATACAGATATCCGTTATGCTTCCAGAGGCCGTATTCTTCCCATAGGTCTCCCAGCCACTGGAGGCCGGAAAGACGGCTGTCCATCCGGGCCAGGTCTTCCAGATCCAGACGGCATTGGTTCAGCTGGGCCTGGATCCGGTCAGCGATCCGGGCATAAGGAGATTCCTGCTGGAGGAACATAAGGGGTTTCTGGCCGGCGGATACCATCCGTTCATACATGGGCAGAGCCCGGTGGAGCATGGTGGATACACCGTCCACATGGCCTCCGGCCCCGCAGCCGAAGGGGAACAGCTGGACTCCGCTCCGGGCCAAGGTGTTGTACAGGCTCCGTTCCCGGTTATTCCGGGCCCAATGGCAGAAGCTGAGCCGCTTCCAGCCCTGGGCATCCAGGTAGCCTTTCCCCCAGGCAAAGAGAGCCGTCTGCTGCCGGGTGGTAGCCGCCGGAGACAGTCGGCCCTTTTGGATGGAAAGGGCCAAGTCGCTTTTATCGAATACATCCAACTGGTACAGATCCGCGCCATCCACTCCGGACTGGACCAGCAGTTCCACATCTTTTTTCCAGACTTCCAGAGTCTGATCCGGGAGCCCGTACATCAGGTCGATGACCACGGCACACTGGTTCCAGGCCGAAAGAGCCCGGAGTTTTTCCAAAACGGCATCCTGATCATCGATCCGTCCCACCTGCTGGCGGACTTTGGTATCAAAGGACTGGACTCCCAGGGACATCCGATTGACCCCTTCCGCGAACCACACTTCCATCTTTTCCGGTATCAAATCGTGGATCCGGCCTTCTAGGGTCAATTCACAGTCATTGGACAAGGGCAGGCATCGATGGATGGCAGAAAGGAGCTTCCGGGCATTTTTCGGTGCCAGGGAAGTAGGCGTCCCCCCGCCGATGAACACGGCCTGGATGGGAGCCGCCTGGAGCCGGGGCTGGCCCGCATCCTGTTCCAATTCCCGGACCAGGAGATCCACATAGCGGTCTTCTGCCTCCTGGCTGGTTCCGTTCTGGAAGAATCCGCAGTACAGGCATTTGGTCTTGCAGAAGGGAATGTGGAAATAGGCCATTTGGGTAGGCCGGCCCTGGGGGGCTCCTTGGAGGGTCTCTTGCCACACCCCCTGGGCCAGGGGCGGCGGGATCATTTTCCCCTTCATCCCCGCATGGACCACCCTCTTCCGGTCAAAAGCCAAGGCCAGGGGGTCCGGGCTTTTCCGTCCGAACTGGAGCACCTGTTCTTCCGGAGACAGCTGTGAGAAATATGCTTCCAGATCCATGGTTCACCCTTTCCCTTCCAGCTGCCTCAGCACGGCTCTGGCAAACGCAGCGGCGGCTTCTAAGTCCTGGGCATCGGGATGGGTGGAAGCAGCCTTGTGCCGGGCTTCGCTTTGGGGATTGCGCCCATGGAGGCTTTCCGGCGGAAAACGCTTGTACATGGCTTCGATGAGCTTAGGGTCCACCTTTCCCTGGCAGATGAAGGAGTCCACTGGCTCCACTCCTTCCGGCAGCAGAGCGGCCCCTTTTTCCAGCGATCCTCTGGCATGATCGCTGTGGGGATCGGCTCCTAAAGTAGCAAAGAGGGCCACATGGGGGTTGTGGAGCCGAGGAAGGACTTTCTGGGAGGCCGCATCAGCGGTGCCTTTGTCCACCCAGTACCCCAGGAATACACAGTCATAGGCGTCCAAATCTTCCGGAAGCGGCTGGGTCAGATCCAGGCAGGGTGTCCCTGCCGGCAGTGCCGAAGCGATGGCTTCCGCTACTTTGCGGGTATTGCCGGTCCGGCTGGAATACAGTACGATGGTTTTCATGGGCTTCCTCCTTAGAATTTCCATTCAGCGCCCGCTCTCCAGACACGGCCGTCGGTCCAGATGCTGTCGCTGCTGTCGAATTTCTTGTTGAACAAGTTGTCAATGCCGGCATACAGGGACATTTTTCCGATGTCCTTGGTAACTACGAAATTGGTCAGGCTGTAGGAATAGGATTTGTTATTGGCGCTGGTGAGATAGTTCTGGTACCACTGGTTATAGAGAGTGGCCGTCCAGGGATCCTTCTTGGCATCGGTCCAAGACAGTTCCACAGTGCCGGTATTGAGAGCCCGGCCGGTAAGCCGCTTGTTGGTGTTCCCATCCCGGGCATCCAGATAGGTATAGTTGGCCCGGGCGCTCCAGTGTTTGTCGAATTTGTATTTGGTTTCCGCTTCCACCCCATCAAAGGTGGCCTTGTCCACATTCCGGTACTTGTACAGGAAGGTCCGGGTTCCGCCGCTGAAGCTTCGGGACACACTTTCCGCATCGATCAGGTTGGAGATCTTATTGTGGAAGTAGGTAAGTTTCCCAGTGGCCTTGCCCTTCTCCCCTTCCAGGCTGATGTCGAAGTTGGTGGATTTCTCCGGTTGCAGGTCCGGATCCCCTTCCACGATTACCCGCATGGAGGCAATGGGAGAATGGATCATCTGGGAATACAGTTCGAAGATGGTGGGAGCCCGGAAAGCTTTGCCGTAATTGATCTTCAGACGGCTGGCCTTGCTGAAACTGTAGGTGAACCCGGCCCGGGGGGACCATTCACTGCCGAAGCTGTTGTGATGGTCGAACCGGATGGAGGGAATGAATAGCAGCTTGTCCCCCAGCTTCATCTCATCTTCCAGATAGAAAGCATAAGAAGTCTGGCTGGCTGAGCCATAGGGACTGGTCATACCCAGATAGCTTTCGATCCGGGTGCCCCCGCCTGGGTTGGCAAACCGGGTACCTCCGGCCTTCTGGTTCTTCACTTCCATGCCGTAGGTCAGGGTGTTGTTCTTGTCCATCTTGTAGGTGTTCTTGGCTTCGTTGACCCAGGTGGAATACCGGGCATGGTTGAAGTCATTCCAGGCGGCAGCGGTCCGGGTGCGGCCCACTTTCCCCAGCCGGCTGTAGTAGGATTGGATTTCCCAGTCGTTTTTCTGATCGAACCCATAATACTTCACATGGTAGTCGGACCGGTTGTTGTCGTAGTAGCTGGTCGTGGTGCCGGCAGTGGTACTGGCTGACAGGCTGGTGAGCTGTTCTTTCATGAAGCTGGCTCCGAAGTCCAGGCCGCTGTGGTCATTGAACCGGTAATTGCCGTTCACGGAAAGATTCCGTCGGGGGCCGTACATGTTGGTGCTGCCGTTGTTGTCTTCCTTCCGGACCTTGGTCAGGTTAAAATCGAAGTTCAGATTCAGCTTGCCCATGTCCCCGGTGGAAAAACCTCCGTAAACAGAAGATTCCAGGCTTCCGGTGCGGGTCCCCGCATAGCCTCCCTGGGGTTTGTTCTTCTTGGTGATGATATTGATGACCCCGCCGGTGGCATCACTGCCCCAGACAGCAGAACCGGAACCCCGGAGGATCTCGATCCGGTCGATCTGATTCACGTTGATCCGGTCCAGTTCATAGGCATTCATGGTGCTGGCGGAATCTTCCCCGGCAATCCGGCGGCCGTCCACCAGGATCAGGGTTTCCGTGGTCCCCATGCCCCGGACGCTTACGTTGTTCCCCACCATGGAGGTGCCATTCCGGGACACGTCGATGCCCGTAGCATTCTTGATGGCATCCCGGACATTATAAGCCCCTTTCTTTTTCATTTCTTCTGCCTTGATCACCTGGACGGCCATGGGGACTTGTTTTTCCTCCAATTTGGTCCGGGTGGCGGTAACCACCGTCTCTCCCAATTCCAGGCTGTCCATTGTATTGTCAGACGCAGCATCGGCACTGCAAAGCTGGGCACCGCCCAGTACGGCTGCCAGACTGATTGCCAGCAGTATCCTTCTCTTCAACCATGCTTGATCCATCGTAACGCTCCTTTACACTATATTTTGCAAGTCATTCCTTTCCGCATTCCACAGATTTCCCCTGGGAAACCGGTCCGCCCAAAGGCCGCGGCCAGTCTCCCTGTTTCAGTTCAGCCGGAAGGTAAACGTTTTCGTCGCATAGCACCGGACCGGGTACCCTTCCTTATACGCTGGTTCGAACTGATATCCATAAGCCGCATCCAGAGCCGCCTGATCCATCTGGCCATAGCCGGATCCAGAAATCACCGAAGTACTTTCCACGGTGCCGTCCTTGCCTACAATCATCCGGACCCGGACGGAGCCCTGGATGCCGTGATTCTGCAGGGCTGAAGGATATTCCGGATCCGGTCCCCCTAGGAAACTAGCGGATACGTCGGACTGGACCGCTTCCGTATCAAAGCCAGGCCCGTCACCCCCTGCCGGTCCCGGAGGTTCTCCCGGACTTCCTGCCGGATTGCCCCCATTGGGAACTCCGTCCGGGCTCCCCCCCTCCGGATCCCCCTGGGCAGCCGTTCCGGGCCGGGCTGCCGCTCCAGCGGCTGCCGAGCTGACAGAGGAGGCTGCTGCCGTCGGACGGTCCTCTGCCACCTGTCCATCGGGGATCACATCCTGAGGGGCTGGCTGCATCACCGGTGCGGGAGCACTTTCCTGGGGGGCCGCCTGCTGCTGGGCTGCTGCAGGTGCCGGGGGATTCCCGTTCCCCAGATGGGCTCCCGGCACGTCCCCATAGCCGTGATAGGGACTGCCGGAAACGATTTCCACCGTGTAGATCGGATCCTGGGCCTGCTGCTTCTGGTAAGCCTGGTAGCCGGCAGCTCCCACCAGCAGGAAGAAAATCAAATGGGCTCCCAGGGACACCAGCAGTCCTTTGCTGCTGTCACAGATTTCCATGGGCATCCGCCTTCTCTGCCGCCAGCCCCACCCGGACGATCCCGGCTGCTTTGCAGTCGTCCAGCAGGCTCAGGATGGTCTGATAGGCAGCTCTGCCATCCCCATAGATGACCAGAGAAAACTGAGGATCTTTGGCAGCCGCCTGTTTGGCCTGGGCCAGCAGCGCCTCCCGGGTAATGGGCTTCGTCCCCAGGTACAGGCTTCCATCTTCCCGGACTGCCACATTGAACCGGCTTTCCTGTTGGGTCTGCGCCTGAGTGGCAGCCGGCAGCTGCACTGGAACGGTCTGTACTTCGCTCATGTTCATGGTGGTGACAATGAAGAACACCAGCAGCAGGAAGCTCATATCGATCATGGGGCTGATCATGATCCCGATTTCATTCTTTTTCCGGTTCTTCAGCTTGATCATGCCCGCCTCCGTTCCGGATGGCAGCACACGCTGCAGGTTTCCTTTTTCCGTACGGCTTCCAAGAGGGTATTGCCCATTTCTTCGATGTTCAAGGTGATGAGCTTCATCCGCCGCTCAAAGTAGCCGTGGAAGACCACTGCCACGATGGAAATACACAAACCGAACACAGTGGTGATCAAGGCTTCGGCCAACCCTGATGTGACCCCCATGGGGTTGGTCATCCGCTGGGTGATGTGGTTGAATGCCCCCATCATCCCGGTCACCGTCCCCAAAAGCCCCAGGACCGGTGCCAAAGTGACGATGATATTCAGATAGGGCAGGTGGTTCTCGAATTTGTCCAGGGCCCGTTCTGCCCGATAGCTGATGAAGTTCTCCAGATATTCATAGTTGTCATGGCGTTCCATGACGATGGTGGCCAGCTTGGCGATTTCTCCCTGGGTCCGGTCCGCCAGTTCCTTGGCCTGGTTCCAGTCGTTGTTTTCCACACACTGGCAGAACTGTTTGGTAAAATGCCGTCCGCTGTCCGCCTTCCGGAAGAACAGCATCCGTTCCACCCCAATGGCCAGGGCAGCAATGGAACAGACAAGGAGAGGCCACATGACCCATCCTCCTTTGATGAAATAATCCACGCCTGCAGTCATCCTTCCCTCTTTCCAGCCGTTGGTATCCCGGCTTCTTTTTTCCATAATGCATAATAAAGGCCCTGCCGCTGCAGCAGTTCTGCTGGAGGGCCTTTTTCCACGATCCGTCCCTGGTCCAGGACCAGGATGGTATCGGCCTGGCTCACTGTGCTGAGCCGATGGGCCACCATCAAGGTAGTCCTGCCCCGGGCCAGTTTTTCCAGTTCCCCTTGGATCTGCCGTTCGGTGATATTGTCCAAGGCGGAAGTGGCTTCATCCAGTACCACAATGGGAGCATCCTTCAGGAAAGCCCGGGCCAGAGCCAGACGCTGACGCTGGCCTCCCGAAAGCCGCACACCCCGTTCCCCGATTTCCGTGGCAAAGGCAGCAGGGAGCTCTTGGATGAAATCCAGGGCCCGGGCCGCTTCTGCCGCTTCCCCAATGGCCTCTGCCGGTTTGCTGAAATCACCGTAAGCGATGTTGTGCCGGATAGAATCGGAAAACAGGAACACGTCCTGGGAAACCAGTCCAATCTGCTTTCTCAGGCTTTCCCGGCTGTACTGGCGGATATCCAATCCGTCCACCAGGATGCAGCCTTCCGTAGGTTCATAGAACCGGAGGAGCAGGCTCACCAGAGTGGTCTTGCCGGCACCGGTGGCCCCTACAAAAGCTGCCTTCGTCCCCGGTTCCAGGATGAAGGAGATGTGCCGGAGGATGGGACTTCCTCCCGGGTATTGGAAGGACACATCCCGGAACTCGATCCGGCCCCGGAGGGGCGGCAGCCCAGGAAGATTCCCCCCGCTTTCCTCTGGTTCTTCCAGGAGCCCATAAAACCGCCGGAACCCAGCCATGCTTTTCTGGTAGGTTTCCACGAACAGGGTCAGTTTCATCACTGGTTTCAGGAACACCCCCACATAGAGGAAAAAAGCCACCAGGTCCCCCAGATCCATGGCTCCCTGACGGATGCGCCAGGCCCCTAGGAGAAGGATCAGCAGGTTGATGGAATTGGTGAAGAGATTGATGCTGGCATTGAAATAAGCCCGGATCTGGAAAGATTTCCGTCTGGCCTGGAAGTATTTTCCTGCAGCCCAGGCAAAAGAACGCCGGTTGTGGGTTTCCGCCGTGAAGGCCTTCACCATCCGGATGCCGTTGAGGTTTTCTTCTCCCAGAGCGGAAAGCCGTCCATACTCTTGCCGCACCGCCTGGAAACTGTCCCGGAGCTTCAGGTTGATCCAAGCAGTATGGATGGCCTTGGCGCCCATCAGAAGGACAACAGCGCTTCCCAGGTAAGTGTCCAAGGTCACTAGTAGGAAAGCCGTCCCCGTCAGGCTGAAGCAGCAGACCAGCAGATCATTGGGGATCCGAGACGCCAGTTCCCCTGCTTCCGCCACATCCCCAGTGAGGGTGGCCAGCAGCTGTCCGGTATGGGCATGGTCGAAAAAAGCAAAAGGCAGCTTCTGGAGATGGGCAAAAAGATCTTTCCGCATATCATTCTCCATACCTGCGCTCAGGATCCCACTGCCCCAAGAAACGGCGAAGAGCAATAGGAAATTCAGGCAGTAAGCCATGCCCAGCCAAAAGCACCAGCGGAGGATCCGGTTCCATTCCCCACTGGGCAGTTCCGTCTGCAGGATATGCCGCACGCCCCAGGGAAACAGCAGTTCCAGCAGAGCTCCCAGGATGGCTCCCAAGGCGAGCAGCCCTGTCAGCATCCGATATCTGCGGTAATACGACAAAAAACAGCGAAGCATCAGCTAATCTCCCGATAGGCCAGGATGGGCCGTTTCCGGCCCGGCAGCCGGACCACATCACAGTCCACCTGGTAGACTTCCCGGAGCATCCGGGAGGTGATCACTGCTTCCGGCGGTCCCTCGGCATATTTCTTCCCGTCTTTGATCACTACCACCCGATCGCTGACTTCCAGAGCCTGCCCCAAATCATGGAGAACCATGATGATGCCCAGTCCATTTTCCCGGTTCAGTTTCTTCACCAGCTGCATCACTTCGTATTGATAGGAAATATCCAGAAAGGTTGTAGGTTCATCCAGGAACAGGAGATCCGGCTGCTGGGCCAGTACCGCTGCGATCCATACCCGCTGGGCCTCGCCCCCGGAGCAGTCGCAGATCCGTTTGTCCCGGAGTTTCTTCACTCCGGTGGCTTCCATGGCCCATTCCACCACTGCATCATCTTCCGGTGAATTTCCGCTGTGCCAGTCTTGATAGGGGACCCGGCCAAAGCTGACCAGCTGCCGTACGGAAAAATCCGGGGGTGCCAGATGCTGTTGAGGCAGGATCCCCACTTTCTGGGCAAAAGCCCGGGAAGCGATCTGGGGGAGGGGCGTCCCATTGCAGAGTACCGTCCCCTGCCGGCAGGGCAAGAGCCGGGTCAGTGTCTTGAGCACCGTGGATTTCCCCGATCCGTTGGGTCCCACAAAGGTGGTGATTTCCCCCTGGCGGATCTCAATGTCAAAATCTTGCAGGACCATCCGTCCTTCATATCCCAGACCCAGTTTCACACCTTTAATTTCCACGGACTTTGCCTCCTTTTCGCAGCATATATAGGAAAAAAGGTCCTCCTGTCATAGCCATGATGACCCCCACTGGGATTTCCATCCCTGGAATCAGGATCCGCCCCATGGTATCTGCTGCCAACAGGATGACACCGCCTAGCAGAGCGGAAATCGGCAGCAGGGACCGGTAATCCGCACCGCCCAGGATCCGGGCCATATGGGGGACCACAAGTCCCACAAAGCCGATCATCCCAGCCACGGCCACTGTAGCCGCCGCCAGGAAGGCCCCCACAGCAGAAATAACGATTCGCAGGAAGTCCACATTGACCCCCAGGCTGGAAGCCATTTCGTCCCCCAGCTGGAGGATATTGGCACTTTTGATGCAGCCGGCGGCTAAGAGTAATCCAACCCCAGCATAAAGAGCCACAGTGGCCACATGTTCCCAACCCCGGCCGGAAAGGCTCCCGTTGAGGAACCCCAGCACATTGGACAGATTGTCCGCATTGAGCAGTTGCAGGAAGGAGGTATAAGCTCCCAGGACGGTGTTGATAGCCACCCCAGAAAGGACGATCCGCACTGGATCCACCCCGTTCTTCCAAGCCATGGCATAGATCAGCACACAGGCCACTAGAGCGCCCCCGAAAGCAAAGAGGGGGACGGAAGAAAGCAGAGTGGGAGCCAGCAGCATGACGGAAGTGGCCGCCGTAGCAGCTCCGGCAGAAACTCCGATGATACCTGGGTCTGCCAGGGGGTTCCGCATGACGGCCTGGAGCAGGGCCCCCGACACTGAAAGAGAGGCCCCTACCAGGATGGCCATAAGGATCCGGGGCAGCCGCAGATTCAGGATCACCACCTGGATGGTCCGATCCTGTTCCCACAATCCCGTAAGGATCCGGGCCGGAGCGAACCAGGCACTGCCCAGCCCCAAGGCGAATAAAGCCAAGATTCCCAGGAAGCAAAATAGCAGGAGACAGATCCCTGCGGTCCGGGAACCGCGAAATGCCCGGTTCATACCTTGCCTTCTTTCAGGCTGTCCAGCCGGCGGATCAAATCCTGGATCTGGTCCAATTCATCCAGGCCCCCGGACACTGCGAACCACTTGGGCAGATAAATGACCTGGCCTTCCCGGATGGCAGCAAAATGATCCCAATAGGAGGCATGATCCCGGAATTCCTGTTCCATGGCTTCCCGCTGCTCATTTTCCCCCGCCATGGCCGAAACACAGACCACCAGATCAGGCTGATAGGAAAGTGCCTTTTCCTGATCCATGGGGACCATGGAGCCCCCCATTTCCGGAGCCACGTTGGTAAAGCCCAGCAGCTGGAGCATGGATCCCACAGTGCCATTTTTGTTCTGGAGATAGAAACGGGGCGGCGCAGCCTGGAGGACCATGACTCTCTTTCCCTGGTTCTGCTGCCGGGCATTTTCCATTTCTTTTTCCACCTGCTGGAACCGTTCCTTGATTTTCATCCCTGCCTCTGACTCTTTTCCGAAAGCATCTACCAGGATCAGTGTCAGTTCTTTGATGGAATCATAGGAAACCGTCGGACCTGCATCCACGTAATAGACCGGGATCTTTTCCCGTTCCAGGATCTTGCCGTAGGTGTCTCGAGCATGGTAGCCCACGATCACCAGATCCGGCTGGAGCGCGATGACTCCTTCCAGATCGATATTGGAGCGCATCCCGGTCTGGAATTCCTTTGCATGCTGCTTCAGATCTTCCGGCCACTGGACGATCTTGGTGGCGGGGATCCCCACCAGGTTCACTCCCAGGGCATGGAGGGTCAGCACCGGTGTATTGGTCAGGGCCACCACCCGTTCCGGTTTTTTGGCCAGGGTTACGCTGCCGGTGATGCCGTATTTTTCCAGGGCTTTGGGATAGGGCAGAGTCACCGCTGTTTTTTCTTTAGGAGCGGTTTCCTGGGCTTGGGGAACGCAGCCGGCCAAAGCCAGCAGCAGGAAACAGGAAAGCATCAGTAGGATCCATCTTTTCACCATGTTATTAGTTTCTCCTAACTTAATTTTGCTGTTTTTCCATGATTTTTTCACGTTATATTCATGTTTAGTTAGTTATATATAACTAGTTTCGTAAAAAAGATAGCATGCTGAAGAAAAATTGTCAACAAAAAACCTGCAACATCTTTGCCACAGATGTTGCAGGTTTGTCATAAAAAAGGCTGCCGCGTAGGCAGCAGCCCACTGCCTATCATTGATCCATCCGTACTTTGACTACGATTTTCTTCACTTTTTCCGTCTTCCCCTCAAATTGACAGTTGGGCCGATGGACTTCCCAAGGAAAGAAAATGGCAAAATCCCCTTTTTCCAGCTGGACAAAGTTCTCCTTCTCCACCTTGTCGTAAAACACTACATCGTTGGTTTCTCTTCGGTCTTCCGTGATTTTTCCGGCATTTTCCATATCCGTATAGCCGATTTTTTCTCTTCCGGCACCTAGGACCTGGATATCGATGTACTGGAAGTGTTTCTCCGGCCGGCGGTCCGCTGCCGGTTCCGTTTCATAGACATTGACGCTGGCAAAGATATCTTCTCCGGCCAGCGGGGTCTTCCCTGCCGGGAGTTCCGTCACATCCCGTTCCGCCAGAAGTTCCAAGGCTTTTTTTACTGGACCGGTGAGCTGACCGGCCAGCCGTTCCAAATGGGCAAGATTACCTGTAATCATAGTTTTCCTCCTTAGGCAGCAGCCCTAGCAGTTTGGTATAGACCCGCAGGGCGTTTCTGTAGAAAAATTCTTCATGGTGTTCTTCCGGCACCACCAGCTTCATGGTATCGATATAACTGTGGATATTGATCAGGGGCCAGTCCGTCCCATAGAGCACCCGGTCATACTGTCCCACATAATCCAGCCACATCCGCAGATACCGGAAATAGTCCCTGTGCTTTTCAAAGAAAATGGAACCATCGAAATTCCCTTCCAGGAGTCCTGACAGGTCCACATATACATTGGGATTCTTGGCCACCACTTCCATGGCATCCAGGATCCACGGATTGCCGCAATGGGCAATGACGAATTTCACCCGGGGGAACTGGCTGGCCACTTCATCGATGGTCAAGGGATGGGCGTATTTCAAAAGGCCGTGGCCTCCTGCCGTATCTCCCGTATGGAACACCACCGGCACCTGACAGGCTTCCGCCAGTTCATACAGAGGAAAATGCCGAGGATCATAAGCATACACCTGATTGTAGCCGGTATAGATCTTGATGCCCACACAGTGGGGATTCCGGACCACCGGTTCAAATTCCTGGGCCGTTTTCTCACAGTTTTCCTGGGTCAATCCATTGCTTTCCAATCCAGCACAAAAAGCGATTTCTGCCGGCTGGTTGTAGGGTTCCAAGGTACAGGGGCCTGCCAGATCCGGCACCCGGGGCACCACGCCTCCAAAGCGGCTGGGGCCCAAAGGCGCATTGCCCATGGCTACTGACAGCACCACGTTGTTCTCCCGGCAAGATTTTAAATAGTTCTCCACGGTATTTTCATGGCCGGCGGCTTTGGCCACCTGGTCAAATCCCTCATACCGGAAAAAATGCATATGGCCGTCAATGATTTTCATTCGGATTCCCCTCTTCTCGTAAAAATATCCATAAAGGTTCCTGCCTCCTGGTTTCGGGCAGGAACTTCTGCAGCTCTTTTTTCTGGTCTTCCCACAGATTCAGCAGGCTCTGGAGTACCCCCTGTTCGAAGCGCACCCGGGTGCTTCCGGCAGCAACTGCATGGATGCCTCCGGTCCGGAGGCCCACCACTTCCTGTCCTAACTGGATGGACCATTTATCTGTCTGTCCCACCCTCTGCCGTTCCACCTGAGCCACTACCAAGGTATCAGCTCCGGCCTGCCGGGCTTTCTGCCGCAGTTCTTCCTGGGGCCAGAGGCCTTCCCGACCAGCCGTATGCCGGTAATCCAGCACCACATACCGGGGCAGCAGGCTCCTGTATTCATCCAGGAGGAACTGGCCCAGATCCGGGGAATAGCGGGTATCAGCCCCGTTGTCCCTGCACAGGAGCACCAAAGCCGTCAGAGGGCCTGTCCCTTCCTGCTGTTCCAAGGGAGCTGCCGGCCAGATCCCATTCTTTACGGCTGCCTGTCTTTCTCGATAATAGTCCCGTACCGCTAGATCCAGATAATAAGAAATGGGATGCTGGTAGTCGGTATATTTTCCAGAAAGGGCATATTCCTTTTTTTCTCCAAACTGTCGGTATCCGGACCGTGTCACCGTCTGGAGGGCTCCCGGCACTGGATCCAAGGAAGTCACCACCCGGAGGAGATGGATCTTCGGGCCATACTGTTCGGCAAAAGCCCGGTTTCCCACGGCCGGTGCCCCAAAGGTGATCACCGGGATCTGGTCTGGAGCTACGCCCCGACCTACCAGTTCCTCACCCAGCAGGGTAGCTCCAGCGCCTCCCAAACTGTGTCCGGTGAGCAGCATCTTTTCCTCTGGATGGGCCTTCAGATAGGAAGCCAAATTTTCTGTCCGGCCGTCCCCATCCACATCCAGGGGCTGGGAAAGAGCTGTCCGGGCATAGCGGAGGAAGCCTTCATGGACAGCCGGCCCCTCCTCCTTTTCCTCTTTGGATCCTCCCGGCCCTGATGGATAAGGGACCGTTTTCATCTTGAAATTCAGCTGCCAGTCCTTTTTGGTGGCACTGCCCCGGAAAGCCAGCACGTTCCATTTTTTTCCCTGGAGCATCCCGGAATTCCGTGCCAAGGTGAAATGGACTTCCGTTCCCCCATCCTTGACGGTATAAGGGGTCAGCTTCCAGCCATAGCTTCCCAGATAGCGGTTTTCCCGGCTGTCTTCCGGGTCATAGCTTCCGGCACAGACAGCGGCCGCCATGGCTGTCAGCGCAGCCTGTTTCACCGGGCCGGCCGCATCAGCCCCCCAACACAAGCGGGGCACTGCCAGACAGAGGAGGGTCATCCCCTGCCACAGCCAACGCCCCCAGTGCTGCTGCACCGTGCCCATCTCAGCTTCTGGGATTCCGGGTATTCAGTTCCCGGAGATCCTGTTGGGTCAGGCGGATGTACGCCGGACCATCCAGCAGCGTCCCCAGTTCCTCGGTCTGGAACAAGATGGAAATGCTGCCATCCTGGTTCAGGAAGAAATCTTCCGGCACCCGGGTCACCTTTTTCTCTGGATGGATCTTCACATCGCTGCTGTTGTAGCACTGGTTGGCCAGATAGCCGTTCAGGTCATCGACGGTGACCCGGACAAAGGCCGACAAAGGAAGCCGCTGACCGCTGGCCAATTCATAGACCACCCCTGCCGTTTTCACCTTGTTGTCGTTTCCCTGAGAACGCAGATCGCTGAGCACCAGGGAAACCAGCTGGGTGTCCTCATATTTTTCTTCGTACCAAGTACGGCCAGCCGTGAATTTCCGATCTACAAAGCCAGCCCGGAAATCATCCATAAAAGATTTGATATCTTTGTTGATCAAAGTATCCGCTTTTTTGTTTTTGGTATGGACCACCGGCCAGGTCATCTCCAGATTTCCCACCTGGGCTTGTTCGCTTTCCACCTCAGCAAAGGCTGGGATGGATAAACTGAGACAAAGGGCCAATGCTGTCAGAATCGCTTTTTTGAACATGGTTCCACGCTCCTTTTTTCCTTAATAGTCCTAGTATAACATAAAAAGATGCGGTTGCATAAACAACCGCATCTGGTCGGAAGTCGGAAGTCTGGAGCCTCAGGATAGAATCCGCCTGGCCAGTCGGATTCTTTTGATTGTGTAGAACCGTAGGGGGCGCAGGCCCGGTGCCCCGCAAACTGCACAAACTACCGGCAAATCGGCGGGCTCCCCGGCGTGGAGCCCCTACAGATCCGATTTACACCTTCAAAAATTTGCCTGCAAATTTATCCTTTGGCTTCCGACTCCAGACTCCCGACTTCTGACTTTTCTATCCGGCCCTTACCCCTTTACTTCCTTCAGTTCTGCCCGGAACTCGCTGGCCATCCGGTTCAGGCTGCCGTCCTGGTTCAGGATGGGGTTAGTGGTGGCTCCGTTCTTCAAAGCGGTGTAAAGGATCTTGGCGAAATCTTTCCGGGTCAGGAGAGGATTCCCTGCCACCTGGAGCCCCGCAAGGCCTTTCAGTGCCCCAGCCTGTTCCAGCTTCAAGGCATAGGCATAGGCCCAGTGGTTTTCCGGTACATCGGTGAACAGGTCGTCCCCGCTCACTTTCGGAGCCTCAGCCGGGGTTGCCTTCTGTTCTGTCAGCTTTTCCAAGATGGCAGTCTGCCGGGCCAAGAGTTCCATCAGTTGGCTGTTGGTGTCTGCCGATTTCACAGATGCTGCCGCAGGCCGCAGGGCAGGTACCGTCCGTACCAATCGGACCGGAACCTCTGCTGCAGGTGTCGCCGGTACTGCAGCCACCGTTTCCACAGGCCGTACGGAAGTCCGTACCACCGCCGGTTTCACCATCGGTGCGGGTTCCTCAGGATGGACAGCTTCCGCCGGAACTGTCACAGGCACCAAAGTCGTTGCTGTCGGAGCCGCCTTCACCGGTACCGGCTGGGAAACAGCTGAAGTCCGCCGGCCCATTTTCCAGGTGATTCCAGCGTTCACCATGTTTTCGCCGCCGCCCATGGCGATTCCCATGGACAGGATGGTCCGGTCATCCGGATGGTAATACATGCCCACAGCAGCTGCCCCGGCTCCCCGGTAGCTGCCCAGGCCGGCAGAAAAGTCCACCTTATCGTTGGGGTCATAGGCTCCCGGATGGAGGGCTGCTAGCGCCGCCGCTCCAGCTCCCACCCGATCGATCCGGGAATCCAGCTTGTCCACATCCCGGCTCAGCTGGCCGATGTTCCGGGTATTCTGTTCAATGCCCTCAGCCAGCTGCTCATCCGCCGCCCGGACCTGACCCACATTGGCCGCATCTGTGTCATCCGTACCAGCCTGGATATTGGTGATCTTCTGGCTGTTGGCATTGATTCCATCGCTGGAAATGTAGGTCTTATCTCCCACGTTGTATTTTTCCGCCGTGACGGTCTTAGCGCTCACAGCTCCGGCATTGCCTTCAATGGTCACATTCTTCAGGTCGATTTTTTCTTTGTTCAGGCTCAGTTTATAATCTGTGCCTCCGGTACCGTTCTTGCTCTGGCTGTCTACCTGGATATTGTCCTCGGCGCTGACAGAGGAGTGCTGGCCGGCCGTGGTATAAATCTGATCCATCCGGGTATCCAGCCCGGTCACCCGGTCATCCAGGTTGTTGATGGCACCGGTGACATTCATGGTCCCGTCGGAATTTTTCAGGGTATCATGGAGCTGGCTCACGTCCCCTACTTCACTGGCTTTGGCCACGTCTTTGATCACCACAGACCCCTGTTTCCTTCCCTGGCCATCGACTACATCCATGGAAACACTGTGAGTATCTGTCCGATCCGTCCCATCCGGATTTTTCCCAATGGTATATTCCCCGGTCTGGATGTGCTGTTCATTGTTCTGGGCCGTAGTGGTCACCTGGGAAATGGCCTGCTGGAGCTGGCTTTCCGTAGCAGCTTTGGTGGAACCGATGTAGCCTCCGGCCGAAGCTTCCTGGTTGGCTTTGGTCGTATCCCATTGGGTATTGCTCAGATTGCTTACCGTGCGCTCTGTACCGCTGCTGCTGATCATAACCCCATTGGTTCCTACAGTAACGCTGTTGTTTTTCAGAGTCACGCCGCCTGCCTGGAGAGATCCATCTGCGCCCAGGTCGATATCCTTGTTCAGTCTGACTTTGATATGCCCATTGGTATCCGCAGTCGTCGTTTCCGCAACAGTCGTGATATTTCCATCCCCTACAACGCCGATGGCTTGGCCCAGTACCTGGGAAACTTCTTTATTTTGATCGTCAGACAACTTGAAGCCGCCGGACTGGGAAGCCAGGGTCACCTGTTGGATGGCGGAAGCCAGCTGGGCTTCCGTAGCCGCCCTGTCCTTCACATAGTTGGACTGGTTCCAGGTAGTGTTGTCCAAACCGGTGATGTAATACCCTTCATCGGTGCCTACCCCGTCTTTCTGTTTGCCGATGACCAGGCTGATGGTATGTCCTTCATCATCCGTTCGCGGAGTAAAGGTAACGGTGTTCATACCAGTCAGATCCGCCTGGAGCCCATAGGTAAAAGAAGCACCGTTCTGGACAAGGGACAGGTTGTTCCCGGCATTGAAGGTTACCGTATCTCCTGCAGAAATCCGTTTATCCGCATCATTGGCCGTCTCATCCGTCTGGCTGCCGCTGCCGGATTTCCCGGAAGCAGCCGTCCAGTAAGTCTGGTTAATGGTTTCTGCCACATTCTTGGCAGTAGCCAAGCCATCCTCTGCAGTATCAACGGCAGATACTTTGCCGTCCGCAGCCGTCAGTGCCTTGGTTTTCAGTCCATAGGACACATTTGCTGCATCAGTTCCGGCCGCTTCCGTCTTGGCGGTCAGATACTGGCTGTCCGTCTTGAAGGATACCTTCTTGCCGGCGCCGATATCCGCCACCTTCTGTCCGTCATTACCGGCAATCTGCCAACCGCTGCCTACCTTGTCATTCACTTCTTTCAGCTGTGCCACATTGACAGCATCGGTATCTGCCGACCCAGCACCAACACCACTGATGACGTTACCACCATTGTTCAGTCCCTTATTAGACAAGATAACAGCTGTCTTGCCGGCTTCTGGAGTCTTGGGCGTCAGGGTAATGCCCTGCCCATTCTGGATATAGGTGTTGCCTGCTGCGTCAGTAGTCGTAACGCCTTCTGCCGTCTGGACCGTGGAGCCTTTCGTCGCATCGGACGTAGTGACTTTGGAAATACTGATTTCTGGATTCAGTCCATAGGTAAAGGTAGTACCATTCTGCACCAAAGTCAGGTTGCCATCCTTGGCAAAATGGATGGCGTCCCCAGCCTTGACTGCCGTTCTGTTTTCCGGTGTATTGTCGGCCACTACGCTGATGGAAGCACTGTTGATGGCATTGGCCACATCCTGGGTCGTTGCCAGGCCATTGGCCGTGGAAGTAACCGTTCCGGCCTTATCGCCGGTACCGGAGCCAAAGGTGCCAGTAGTCACATCCACTTTCACCGTGGCATTTCCGGTAGTGTCATCTTTGGCAACCACAGACTTGGTATAGTTGCCGTTATCATAAGTCACAGCTTTGCCAGCACCGATCTGCGCCGTCACGGCAGTCCCTTCTGCATTGTTCCCGGAAAGGTTCCACCCGCCGCTGACCTGGGTCTGGAGAGCATCCAACTGGCCCTTGTTGACGGCGTCGGTAGAATTTTCACCATTTGCTACGCCGGTAATCTTCTGACTGCCTGCATCAATGCCACTCTTGGTGAACTTCGGACCGCCAGTAATGGTCAGGCCATTGGTATCCAACGTGCTGTTGCCAGCGGTGACGGAATCAAGAGCAATCGCCTTGTTCAGTTTCACTGTCAAAGTAGCATTGCCATCCGCATCCGCCGCAGTCACTACGCCAATATTGTTGTCCGACAGCTTGGTAGAATCAGTTGTACCACCTACCACATTGAGCTGCTTGCCCAATTTCACTTTTTTAGCATCTGCATCATCGCCTTTGACGTTGAAGCCGGTTTCAGTAGTACCGGAAGCAGACGCCTGTACCAGACGTTTGACATCGCTGATATTGGCCGCATTGGTGTCTGTATCGCCACCGCTGGCTACATTGGTAATCTGCTGATTACCCATGCTGAGACCGTTGGTAGTCAGAGAGATGGGCTGTGCCCCTGCCGCAGCCGGAGTAATGGTTAAACCGCTTCCAGAAACCAGTGTCTGATTGCCTGCGGTATCTTTCGCTGTCACACTGGTTAAATCCGTCAGGGCTTCATTTAAACTGTAAACGACTTTCCCATTTTCAACCGCAGCCGTGATATTTTTACCATTGGCAAAATTGATGCCCTCAGCCAGTTTCCGGGTGCCCTTATCTTCCCCATTGGCCTGGAGTTTCAGATCATTGACCTTGACCGTGTAAGTCTTCACATTGTTTACATCGGTAGGCGCATCAATGGAAACGTTGTCACCAGCTGCCACCACTACTGCATTTTTAGCCTGGGCCTTGATGGCATCGTTGGAAACACTGTAAGAAACGGTCCCGTTTTCTGCCACACTGGCTGTGGTATTGGTCCCGTTGGTGAAATTCAGACCATTCTTCAGGGAAACGCCAGTGCCTACTTTAGTACCATTCTGTGATACCCCCAGATTGTCCACATTTACTGTATAAATCTTGTGCTGGTCGGTCGTATCCGTTTCCACTGTTCCCAGGGATGCATTGGCCCCGGCTCTTACTTCCGTAGTGGCTTTGGCAACAGCCGCAGTCATATCTGTGGTGCTGGCCGCCCCGAAGTCACTGAGACTCAACGTCGTTGCCGGAGTGGTACCGTCGTTGCTGGTGAAGGTGACTGTCTTGGCCGCCAAGTCCTTGCTCACTGTCAGATAGGTGTTCTTGATATCCACAGACGCACTATCACCGTCATTGCCAGTAATGGTCAGGGTGGACACATCATTGGTGCCTTTCGTCAACTTTGCTGATTTCAGAGCATTGTGAGTGGCACTGATAGTAAAGGTCTTGAGGGTACCATCCATATTCGTTTCCGGCGTAACCGTTACATTGCTGCCACCCGTTACATTGACAGCCTGTACTGCCTGTTTCCTGATAGCAGCATCGGATACATTATATTTAATGGTGCCATTGTCGCCTACTGTTGCCGTCGTGTTGGTACCATCAGCAAAGACAAGGCCATCTGCCAGATGGACGGACTTCTTCTCACCGGAAGTCGTCTTAACAGCCAGGTCATCCACATTGACGGTATAGATATTCTGGCCGTTATTGCCCGCTGTCTTCGTAACAGACGTCACGTTTGTGCCGTTGGTCACCTCAGAGGTTGCTTTCGCGGCAGCAGTAGCCAGTTCACCCTTAGAAGCACCGTCCAGGTCGCCCAGAGACAAAGTTTCGGTTGTCCCATCATTCCGGGCAAAGGTGACAGTATGGGCCGTACCGTCCTTGGTGACAGTGGTATAGGTATTCTTGAGGCCGGTGGACGTAACCGTATTCCCGTCCGCATCGGTCAGGGTCAAGGTCACGTCATCTTTCGTCCCTGTAGGAGCTGCAGATACCGTACTGAGTCTGTTGTGGGTGGCACTGATGGTCACCGTGCCATCTGCGCCGACGGCTGCTGTCGTATTGGTGCCATTCTGGAAGTTGATGCCTTTGGCCAGTTCTACTGTGGTAGTTCCAGTCCCATTGGCCTTCACTGCCAGATTGTCCACATTCACCGTATAGGTATGGTGTCCATCGGCTTCTGTATCGGCCAGAGTCGTATTGGTGCCCTTGGTCAGAAGAGTACGGGCAGATTGCAACTGCTTAACATTAACCGCATCTGCATCAGCCGTACCTGCCGTCACATTATGGATTTGCTGATTGGCTGCATCGATACCGCTGCTGGTGAATTTCGGACCGTTGGAAATCGTGAGGCCTGTGGTATCCAAGGTAGTCTTTACGGTACCGCTGGAATCAGCTACCGTTACCTTTCCATTGGTCCCATCCAGCTTGATGGTTTCCTTATAGCGGTCCCCGCTGCCGGAACCCAGGGAAGCGGAGTTCAGTTTTTTCAGGTCACTGGCCAGTTTTACGGAAAGGCTGTTGTTGGTGCTGTCGGCAATAACTCCGATGTTGTTGTCCGTAAGTTTGGTGGAATCCACAGTGACCGTAGTTTTGCCGTCAACGGTTGCCGTAGTAACCCCGGCCCCGCCGATGATGCTCAAGGCCTCGCCGGATCCCCGTTTCACCACCTCAGTGTCCCCGTCAGTCGTGTCACCAATAATGGAATTATCCCCGCCGAACCGGAGCTGCCGAGTGAGGGCATAGAGCTGGGAGCCATTCACTGCATCAGTGCTGGAAGCACTCACCAAACCGGCGGCCACGTTCTGGATCCGGCGTTCGGAACCAACAGTACCTACCGTGACAACGCCGGCAGGACTGCTGCCGGCATAGCTATAGCTGGCCCCATCATCATAGGCAGTATCCGTGCTGAGAGACTGCAGGCCGGCCGTGGTACCGCTTTTTTTCATGGCTGCCAGATTGGTGGCATACCGTGCCGCCGCTTTGGCCTTGGCCTGGGCCGCTGCTTTTTCCGTATCCGTCATGCCTGTGGTGTCCAACGCATCCACGGCTGCCTGTTCTGCATCCGTTAATGTAGTGGCATCGGCCACATTGGCATTCTTCGCTGCAGCGCCGGTACCCAGATAAACGGAATTGCCCAAGGTTGCGGTCACATCATTGCCCAGGATCTGGGTATCCGCCAGGGAAGTGGTGGCCGCTGCCTGATTGACTGTATTTTTATAGCCGATGACCGTCGTCCGTGTCAGCTGGTTCCAGGTCTTGCCCATATCATCAGAACCTGCCCCATCACGGCCGGTTACCGCATTGCTGCCACCAATCACAGTGATGTTGGCCGTGGTCCCTGCATTGGCTTCATCACTGCTGGCACCGGTGACACTGTTGCTGTTTCCCAGAATAGAGATATTCTGTACTGTATCGGAATAAGACCCCTGATTGATGGTGTTGCTGTTGCCGGTGATAGAGAGGCTGTCCATACCGTGTTTCGTATTGCCGGACGTATCGGCTACAGGATTCACCGTATTCTTGCTGCCATAAAGCCCACTGTAGGTAACGGCACCCCAGCTGCCATTGACATTGTTTTCACTGCCAACAGCATAAGTATTGCTGCCATTAATGGTATTGCTCTTCCCCACGATGCCGGAAGATGCTCCGTTGGCCGTGCTGGACGTGCCGATGACCACGGAATCAGCTCCCTGGGCATAGGCACTGTGGCCAATGGCAGTAGAACCACTGCTGTACGCCTTGGCGCCGCTGCCGATGGAGGTGGCGGCGCTATTCCGGGTTTCTGATTCGTAACCGATGGCGATGGACTGCTGACCCACTTTCACTGTGGTGTTGGTTGCAGGATCTGTCACGTTGGAAGTATAAACAGAGGCACGGGTACCCAAGGCCACAGAATTGTCCGTCTGGGCAATGGCAGAGGTTCCGATGGCCACACTGTTGGCTCCTTCGGCAGAAGTCACATGGGGATTGGCACTGGTATTGCCGCCTTCTGTGACCGTCGTGCTCGTTGCCGGATTGTCTGCTGTACCGAGAGCAATGCTGCCCTTGCCGCTGGCAGAGACGTTGTTGCCGATGGCTACGGCTTTGGCACTGGTGGCAGTGGCATTGGGACCGATAGCCATGGCGTCGGCAGCGCCAGTAGTGCTTGCCCCATCGTTGTTCACATTGGCCGTCAGGGTATCGCTGGACGAATTGATGGAAAAATATTTGGTCTGAGAAGCGGTGATTTTGCTTTCCACCGTAGAAATCTTGGAATCGATAGCCGACTGGGTATAGGTATCGCTGATTTTCGTATCCGTAGTCTTGATGGTACCTTCCAGATCAGTATAAGCAGCTTTCAACTGGGCTACTGTAACTGCATCCTGATCGGCTGCCCCGTCGGCCACATTGGAAATCCGGCGCAGGACTGTAGTGCCCGTGGCACTGGTAGTGCCGCCTACGGAAATATAGCCGTTAACAGAAGTGCTGCCGGTCAGATACCCTTTATCATAGGATGCAACAGCCGGAGCCTGGGAACCGCTGCCGATGGCAATATTGCCGCCTCCTGCACTGGCTTTATCTCCCAAGGCGATACTGTCCGTATCAGCTGCTGTGGCATTGTACCCCAGGGCCATGGATTTATCTCCCGACGCCGTTGCTCCCGTGCCTAAAGCTGTCGCCTCAGACACCGCATTGGCACTGTGCCCAATGGCAATGGATTCCTTAATATTTTTTGCATTTGCATCAGCACTCTGGTAATTGGCCTCGTAACCGATGGAAATGTTATAACCATCCTGAGGATTGGAATCGGCAGCAGCCGCATAGTTAATGCCGGACCCTGCATTGGACCCGATGGCCACGTTATAGCTGCTCTTGACATTGCTGCCAGCACCGCTGCCCAGGGCCACGTTCTGCATGCCTTTGACATTGCCCCCCGCATTGGTGCCGATGGCGATAAGAGAACCATAACCGCTGGTACGGCCTTCAGTCGTATCTTTTCCTGCCTGATGACCGATGGAAATGGAATCATTGGCATTGGCCTGAGCCCCGTTGCCGATGGCTACCGCATCGGTATTCTGGGACTCTGTTTTCACCGTATTTCCATTGGCATCGGTAGCATAGCCGATAACAATGGACTTGCCTGATACACTGGTACCGCTGCCGATGCTGATGCCCCCTTCCGTGGAAGTGGATGTATTTTCACCGATGGCTATCGCCCCTGCACCGGTAGCACTGGCGTTGTAGCCGATGGCGGTGGTATTGGATGTATTGGCTTTGGCCGTATTGCCGATGGCAACAGCATTGGTGGCGCCGCTGGCAACAGCTGCACTGGTGCCCAAAGCAATAGCGTCCTTGGCAGTCGCTACAGAAGCACTCTTGCCGATGGCCAGGGAATCGTCAGCATTGTTTCCCGTACCTTCGACTTTTGCACCGCTCCCAAAAGCAACAGCATCATTAGCACCAGTAACTATAGCGCCGCTGCCGATAGCTGTACTGCCGGAATTCACCGTTTTGGTCACAGTGGTACCGGACTGGGTGGTGTAGTTGTTGACCTGGGCCCCATTGCCCAGGGACAGGGCCGAATTGCCGCTGGCCTTGGCAGACGTTCCTAAAGCCACACTGTTTTCACCGCCCACAGCGGCCACATTTGCCGTTGCATCACCGACGGTAACTGTTCCCTTATCTTCCCCGGTTACAGCCCCTTTACCGAAGGCGATGCCCCCTGTAGCCGTTTCATTGACCTGGGCACCTGTGCCAACAGCCGTAGCGTTGCTGGCACCATTGACTATGGCTCCGCTGCCGATGGCCGTACTGCCAGCAATGGCTGCTGTAGTCTTGCCATCCTGATCCGTAGTGTTCAGCACCTGGGAATTAAACCCCAGGGCCACCGACTGATTCCCATTGGCCTTGGCACTGTCGCCGATGGCGGCACTGCTGGTGCCTCCGGTAATTGTGGTTGTAGAAGTTCCGGTACTGGTGTCGATTGACTTTTCCCCGGCCTGGGCGCTGGGCCCGACGGCTACGGAGTTGGTGCCGTTGGCAGCGGCATCAGCAGCGTAGGTTTTGGTGCCGTCAGAAGCAGTGGTCACTTCCGGATTCACCTTGAAATATTTGCTCAGCTTGGAGGTATAGGCAGAACTGTCCGTCATATCGATGTCCAGTGCCGCCAATGCCTTGTTCAAGGTAGCGTCCAGGCTGATCAGATTTTGGGCAGTAGTATTGGTGCTGCTGATGTAGTAATAAGTACCGGTGGAAGCCGGGCGCAATTCCGTATACAGAGTCGCCCCGGATACCAGGTTAGTATCGCCGATGGAAATGGTCCCATCATTATTGGCGGAAACGGTGTAAGTAATGGTCCCATCCCCTATTTCCGATCCGGTGGGCGTTACTGTGACCCGATTTCCTGCAGCCACCTTCACGGCCTGTTTGGCCTGTTCTTTGAGGACAGTCTTCCCGGCGTCAGTAATATTGGAAAGATCCTTCAGGCTGGTGATGTCTGAGGTATTTGCGGCAATACTGGTTTTATTGGCATTGATGGCAGTTGTGTTGTCTGTAATATTCGTTTTGTTGGCTGCAATGTTTTGGGTGTTGGTGGAAATATTGGAAGTATTGGCAGTAATAGCAGAGGTGTTTTTGTCAATGGCCGTCTTGTTATCCGCAATGGCGGTTTTATTATCAGAAATATTGGCTGCATTCGTGGCAATATCCGCAGTATTCTTGCCGATAGCTGTCTTGTTTGCAGCAATGGATGTTTTGTTGGTTTCTATATCGGTTTTGTTTGTGGCAATGTCGGCGGTGTTGGTATCCGCTGCCGTTTTATTGGCAGCAATATCCTGGGCATTCTGAGCCACCTGCTTGTCCAGAGCTTGGATATTTTGGGCATCCGTATTCGTATCAGAAATATAAGTGGTATTCCCGCTGTCCGTACTTCCCCCAGTGGAATCCGCCGCATACCCTGGGGATGCGATCATCAAAGCAGCCAGTAAGGAGAGCAGGACTTTGGCCAGGCCTCGGATTCCTCCTTTCCGGGATTCTGACACCGTTTTCCCCTTGTTCCGGGCATATTCCGGCACCACCTGGACCAGCTGCCGGCTTCGGTTGAAAATGACTTTATAGACCCGATTCATACAAACAACCCCTTTACCATTTCTTTACATAAGTCAGCACATGTCTTGACTTTATGGTAGTAAATTATACTCTTTTCCTATGTAATTGCAAGGGTATAAGAAAAAAAGAGCCATTATCTGCCAAAAGCAGACAATAGCTCTTATTTTTGCTTATTTTTAAGCATTTTCTAAAGAGATTACATATACAATTCCTTCTGTAATCCGGAACTTCGCATTCCACTGTCCAAAGGCCATCCCATAGACCCGGTCAGGATCTTTCTGGTAATGGGGCCGAGGATCCTGGGCCAGGATTCCCAACAAAGCACCCCGCTGGTCTTCCGGCAGTTTTGCCAAAAGATCCGGAGGACAATGGACCTCCAGCGTGCCGTCCGCTCCCTGGGCAAATCCGCTCCTGGCTTCCGGCCGGGCATCAGCATAGGGAACGTAGGGCTTGATGTCGTAAATGGGAGTCCCGTCCATCAGGTCTGCCCCTTTCACCCATATTTCCGGGCCCTGGGGCCCATCCCAAGCAATCTTTTCCAATTCCACTAAAGAAAGACCTAGAGGATTGGGACGGAAGGGAGACCGGGTGGCGAAGACTCCCAGCCGGGTATTGCCCCCCAACCGGGGCGGCCGCACTGTGGGAGACCAGGTGTGATTCCGGGAGAACCCCCAAATCAGCCATACATGGGAAAAGCCTTCCAAGCCACGGAAAGCTTCCCGTTCCCGGAATCCTTCTGCCATTTCCACCCGTCCGTTCAGCTCCGGCACCAGGCCGCTCTGCCGGGGCAGACCGAATTTCTCCGGCAGCAGACCCCGGTACCAGGCCACTGGCCGCAGAGTCAGCACTCCGGCTGCTTCTTTGGGTTCCATCAGTCGACCACCGTATCCACGTTCAGATCCTTATCCACATAGAACCGGGTTCCCTTGACAGTCAGGTCTGCAGCCAGGCCCTTGGTGGTCACCTGGTACATCCACATACCTGGAGCCACCTGGAAGGATCCTTCCAGGGCGTCCCCGTTGACCCCATCGCCGGCAGCAGCCACCGCTTCGCCCCCAAAAGTCCAGCCTTTGGTGATGAAAGAATTGAAAGCGTCTTCATTGCCGAACACAAAGATGATATTGGACTGCCGGACCCCCAGGCCCAGGCCCACCTTCATCTCACCCATCTTCATGAACACTTCCCGGCCGCTGTGCTGGTTGATGGCACGGCCCCGGCCGTGGCCGCCCCCCAAAAGTCCCACGCTGTAGCTGGTGTCCACGAACACCGCATAGCCAAAGGCGTTCTGGATGGCCTTCCGGGATTTGGGTTTCTTGTGGTACAAGTCCAGCAGGGCTTTATAGGTCTTGGTCCGCAGTTCCGCTCGTTCCCGGTCCTCTTTGGTCAAAGGGGCCGTCTGGGCCGTTTTTTCACTGGCCGGCTGGGCCGCCCCCGCAGCAAAGCAGGGAGCTGTCAAAGCCAAAGCGGCCAGCAAAGATGCCGTGATTTTTTTCGTGTTTTTCATGATCTGACCCTCTTCACTTTCTACTCTGCATTCTTCGCCCTACACTCTGTACTCTTACTTCTCCGGTTTCAGATAGCCGCCTCCCTGGAGTTCGTAAGTCTTGCCTCCCAGCCAGGTGTTGGCCGTATTGCTGCTGTTGTAATAGATGGTATGGCCGTTGCCTTTCAGGTTGGTCATAGCCGGATTCCCGTCCGTAAAGGCATCCAGATGACAGTCAGCCGTAATGGACCAGCTGGAAGAAGCATCCAGGTTCACATCTGCCTTTTTCGCCGTCTTATCCGTATTGATGGCGCCGGACCAGTGGCTTCCATTCTGGAGATCCAGCAAGATGGTGCTGCTGGCATCCGCGGACACATTGCCGTAGAGCCCTTGGTTGTTGGCCATGAAGGTCAAATCCCCGCCATTGGTCCCTTCATCTCCGAACTGATTGGCTTCCACCCGGATCAGGGTGCCGCCCAGATACTGCATGGTGGTCATTTCCGAATAGATCCGGGCTGCAGTATTGGTCACATAGAACAGGGGCCCTTCCTTCAGGCTGCGGAGGGCAGAACCCTTGGCGGAGAACCGGCCCAATGCCTTGCCGTCGGTGCCGTTGTCCCGGGTCTTGTTCTGGTAGAGCATCACCCCGTGGGTGCCGTTGCCGGACAGGTCCACATATTCCAGATGGATGGAATTATTCCCTTCCACCACGGCGATTTCACTGGCCCCAGCCGTGCCTTTGGCTTCGCTGAGCTTGATGGCTCCCTTGGAATACAGCAGAGGAGACCCTTCCCCAGAAGTATTGATGGTGCTCTTGCTTACGGTGACACTGGCTCCGGAAGGTTCCGTGGCCAGCGCTGCGGACCGGAGGCCGGCAGTTCCGATATTGATGTTGTCCGCAGTGATCTTGCCGCCTTCCGTGGCATCCAGGCCCCGGGAAGAAGCCCCGGTGGTCCGGATGTTGGAATCATGGAGCTTTACGCTGCCCTTAGCTCCGGTGGCGAACACTGCATTGGCTCCGTCCGCTTCCGTACGGATGGTACAGCCGTCCATGGATAGAGCCCCATCCGCTGCCAGGACGGCAGCATTGAGACCATGGAACTTGCTGCCCAGTACGTCCGTAGTGGCTCCGCTCTTGGTGATGGCTCCATGGGATAGGGACACATCCGCTCCATTCTTCACCAGGAGAGCGCTTTCATCCGCTTTCAGGGAAGCATAGCTGTCAGCCAGGGCCGTCTTTTCTCCTGTAACGATCTTGGCAGCTTCATAGGCATCTGCCGGCAGAGGTTCTGCAGCTGCTTCCCCGGTAGCTGCTGGGGTTTCCGTCCCGGCTGCTGCCGTTTCTGTTTTGGCAGGAGCTGCTTTTTCCGTCTGGACAGCTGCTGGCTTTCCTGCCTCCGGTGCCGTTTTCTTATGGGCTGCCCAGGCACAGGGAGTGGACAGTAAAGAGGCCAGGATGGCCAATGTCAAGATTTTGGATTTTTGCATGAGAATCCCTACTTTCCTGTGTAAACTTCTATACGTATAGTATAGCGCAAAAGGGTGCCACCGTAAACGATGGCACTTTTTTGTCACCAACAAAGTCTCTCTTATAGCCCCGTCAACGGTCCCTTTGATTCAGCAGGCAGGAAAGCACCTGACAGGGAATATCGTAGGAAGGCAGACTCACCACATAGGGATTGTCCCTGCCGCTCTTGAAGATCTGGATACCGCCTTCTCCGCTGGTTATGGCATCCAGTTTTGACAAATCGAAGGAAAAATGTTTGCTGCAGCCCAAAAAGCCGATCCTCTGATTGGTGATCCAGAATTTCCCGTCATCTTCTGCGTTCCAATACTCTTGGGTCTCTTTGCCCACTTTCATAGAGCCCACCCGATAATACACCCCTCGGCAGATCCGGAAGCTGTAAACAGGACCGCCATAGCGGACTCTTGTCACTTTCTTCACTTTTTTGACCAGGCTGGCAGGTCCGCAGAAATGGAGGATTTCATCATCCTTGAAGAGCATACGGATCAGGGATTTGTCATAAACCGGAAGCTGCTGCTTATGCCGGATATTGTAAAGGATATTCTGGATCTGGCTTTCGTAAATATAGTTCTGTACCGTCTCTTTGTGCAGCCTTTTGCAGATCAGAAGAAAAGTCAGGAAGCTTTTCCGATGGAAATCATCCATCAGATCCCCCTGACAGAGCTGCTGCCAGACCATGTCCAGTGCCGCCTCCTGGGCCCACTGAAGCTGCTGGATGCTCAGTTTTTTTGCTTTCTGATACTGGTTCAAACGACTGATCAGACCATCATCCAATCTGCATTGCACTGTGGCATCGGCAATCAGATGTGCGTATTCCTGGACGTCAGGATTGTCCTTTCCGATATGCAGGAAGCCAAACAAAACAACCCCCTCCTTTGGGTATTTTCTACTTGTCCGCCGTCCTGACAAGATACGTAAAGAAAGGAACGCTCATCTCTCCAAGTCTTGTCAGATGCAGCATATTGTGTATATTATACCATAAAAGAAGAAGGGGCTGCTGCCTGCGCAACAGCCTCTTCCTGTTTTACTTTTCGTCCCGCTGGATCCGGGATCCATAGACATCCCGATATTCTTTTTTCTCTCTGTTCTCTTTGCTGTTGACCCGGACCCGTTCCACTTTGTGCCGGTCATTGTCCTTCCCGGAAATCCGGTCCACCCGGAACCGTTCGGCTTCTTGGACTTGGGTCAGTTCCGGCTTGAATTCTTCCACGGATCTGGCCATGCCTGCATCCACCGGAGCTCCGTTCTGCAGTGCCCGATAGATGATAGCCGCATATTCGTACCGGGTCATGGTCCGGTCTCCTTTGAATTCTCCATCTGGGTATCCTTGCAGATAGCCCCGTTCCCGGAGGCCTTCCACATACTGGTACGCCCAGTGGGTTTCCGGCACATCGCTGAAGTTCCCCTCCAACGGCTTAACAGCCGGTGTCCCCTGGAGTTTCAGGGTCTGGAGGATCTGGGCATTCTGGTTCTTCAACATTTCCACAGTGGCCCGCAGATCGATGATTTCTTTGGCCATGGCCACTTTGGATCGGGTTACATGGTTGTGCTGGCCCAGTTTGAAGGTGACCCCGGCATTGACCATGTTTTCCCCTCCGCCAAAGCTGCCGCCTACACTGATCAAAGTGTCTTCGGAAGGCCGATAGAAGGCACCGATGGCAGCTGCATGAGCGTCCTTATAATTGCCATATCCGGCAGCAAAATCCCATTTATCATCGGGATCGAAATCCTGAGGGTGGAGGGCCGCCAGGGCAGCTGCGCCTGCGCCTACCCGATTCAGCCGGCTGCCCAGCTTATTCACGGAGCTTCCCAGGTTCCGGATATCCCCGGCATTCTTTTCCACGGCCTGATTGGTCCGATACAGCTGTCCTCCGTTGACGGCTTCCTTGGAACCTTCTGCCACGGACCCGTCTCCCACATTTTTGATGACGGTACTGCTGCCGCCCTGGTTCAAGGTAATGGAGCTGTGGGAAGCGTCATCGTAAGAAACCACATTGGCCGTCACGGCTTTCAGCTGGTCCTCCGTCGCCGCCTGACCGGAAACGATTTGGTCCGGATCCCAGGTGGTATTCTGGAGTCCGCCGATGGTCCCGCTGTTTCCCTGATTCAGCTGGATGCCTCCTACGGAAGCGGTCTGGGCCGTCACCGAATCCACCGTGATGTCCTTTTTCAGGGAAACCTGATAGTTGGCCGCTTCCCCGGCTCCGGCCGTATTCTGGACGGAAATGTTGTCTCCGGCAGAGACAATGGAATGTTTCCCGGCCTCTGCCGTTGCTTGATTCAAGGCTGAATCCAGCTTCCCGATGGCTACGGTCACCGTATCTCCGTTGGTGACCACTTTGCCCTGGGTCCCCGTGCCGCCGGCCACGTAATTCAAATCGCCCACATCACTGGCTTTAGCCACATCGGTGATGATGACTTTTCCAGCCGCATTGCCGGCTTTGTCCACCAAATCCAGAGCCACTCCCTGTACATTGCTGCCGGCCTGGTTTTGGACCGTACCCACCGCATATTCTCCGGCTTTGACATGGATATCTGAATCATTGGCTTCCGCTGCCTGAAGAGCCTGTTTCAGCTGGGCCACGTTCACTGCGTCCGTATCCTGAGTCCCTGCAGCTACACTGGTGATCTGCCGGGTCAGTTCCGTTCCCTTGCCCACTGACACAGCCGCTCCCGTTGCCACCCAAGCGGAAGAGGTATCTGTGGAAGCCTGCCGGGTGGAAGGATCATACCCAGCAAATCCAGCTTCCACCGCAGCCAGGGACTCGCTGCCCAGGGCCACACCTCCGGCCACTGTGGCATTGGCATTGTGTCCCAGGACCACCACATTCTGCTGATCCGTGGTGGTCACGTTGTCTGCGGAGCCGATCACCAGGCTGTTGGTAGCTCCGGAAAGGGTCCGGTTGTCCCCCAGCAGCAGGGCCGTATCCGTATCCTTGACGGTGTTGCCGGATCCGATGACGGACACATGCTGCACATTGGAAGCCGTATTCTTGTACCCGTTCACCATATTGTAGCGGCTGACAGAACCGCTGGTCCCGGTCACTGTGTTATTGACCCCGATGATGGAGGTTTTCTGGGTATAGTCGGCTTTATTGCCTCCCCCAATGGCCAGTGTGGCCCCGCCGCTTTCAGATTTTTTCACACTGGCCATCAAGGTTTTCTGCAATGCCTGGGCAGAATCACCACTGCTTGTCGGTGCTGAAATATCAGTAATAGAATTGGTGATTTCATTGCCGGCCCCGAAAATCAAGGCGCCATTGGAATTGAATTCCCGGTTGGCCGTACCTACGATACTGTTGGCTACACCCGCATAGGAAGAAGAAGCCGTAGCTGATTCAATACTGTTCAGGGCACCGGTTATGGTAGCACCGAAATTTTTTCCTGCAGCAAGCGTATTCGTATTGTAATCAGAAGAAGCAATCGAATACGCCCCTGTAATAGAAGAGAACAATCCGTTTGAAAAACTGTTGGCTCCCAAGGTAGTCGAAAATAGGCTCATATTATACGATTTGGTACTGGCCGTATCGACGGTTATATCCCCCAAAGCCCCTTTATAATTATGGGTCCCCAGCATTACACTACCAGATCGGGCATAAGTATTCTGCCCGATGGCCAGCCCAGTGACCATTTTCGTAGGATCCTTCGGAAGCCCATAGGGTATTCCAAAGATACTGTTGTATCCAGCCTGATTGAAATCAAAAGAACGCTCCAGACCGCCTACCATATTTTCCACAAAGGCATTCATCCCGATGGCGATGCCGCCGCCCTGATCGATATAATTCAGGGTACGGGCCCCTCCGCCGATGGCGATGTCACCGGTAGACGGCTGGCCCACACCTCCCTGATAGCTGATCGTTGCCCCTTTGCCGATGGCCACATTCTCTGCTTTCGGCGCATTGCTCCCTGTACCATATGCTACACCAGTTCCTGCGCCGGTCGCGGTGTCCGCTGCTAAAGAATCTGCTGGAAACGATGCCAGCAGACTCACCGTTAAAACAGCAGAAGCTAACACTTTCGTCCGATTGCCAGAATTATTTTTCACATGGCTCCCGGCCAGTTCCGACACCACCACATAACAGTTCTTTGCGCGGCTCCAAATCACCTTATAGATTTTATTCACAACAAGCTCCTTTCTCCATACTACTATATACTTTTATGTAATTGCAATAAAAAGCAAACAAAAACCCTTGATTCCTTTTCTTCCCGCTCCTTTCCGGCCATTTTTTCATTTTCCCTTTGAAGTCGCCAGTATTATAGTACATGGCTTCTATCATTACAATCTAAATATTTGTAAACATGTTTACATTCAGTATAATCACATATTTTTACTGTTTGGAGGGATTTGATTCCATTTTTCAAAAAAGTCCTGTCTTTTCCGGTCTTTTTTTCAGGAGTCTGTCCATACTTCAATTATTTTTTACAATTCCATAAGAAAAAATTTTGTGAAAGAGTTCACATTTTTACAGCGGGGCGGCTGTGTTTTTTCCTTGCCGGATTTTTCCTGCTGTATTTTCCTTTTGGCTTTTTCCACACAAAAAAAAGGATGCTGACACCTTCCAAAAGATATCTGCATCCTTTTTTCATCGCTGCACTTGTCTGTTCCCAGTTCTATTTATCAGTCTATTTTCCGGCTGGATCTTTCTCTCCGTTCCAGCCAGGTACGGATTTTCCGTCCATCCACCTTCCCTACTCCATTCAAAGGCAGCTGTTCCACCCTGATCCAGCGGCCGGGGATTTCTCCCGGGAGCAGTTCCCGATGGAGGGCCCGGCGCAGTTTCCCCAGTGTCATACCCTGTTCCAGCACCACGGCTGCCCCCAGTTCTTCCCCTCTTTGGGAATCCTGTACCGGGACCACGCTGGCATCCCGGACCCCGGGCACCTGGAGCAGAGCCTGTTCCACCCGGCTGCAGCTGATGGTCAGGCCCCCTTTGTTGACCACCTGTCCCTGGCGTCCCAGGAAGATCAGGTACCCACCCTCGTCAAAATATCCCATGTCTTCCAGGGTACAGGGCCTGGACATACCGGCCACGCTGTAAGGGGTATCGATATAGATCAGCCCTTCCCGGATTTCCACCTTCACCCCAGGACAGGGCTTCCCCACACTCTGGGGATGGGCCAGCAATTCTTCATAGGTGAGCCAGGCAATATAGTCCAATTCGCTGGCTCCGTAATACAGCAGGATCCGGCTGCCCGGGAAATATTCCTTCAGAGCTCCGGCTGTTTCTCCATCCAGCAGCTGGGATCCCGCCAGCACCGTTTTCATCTCCGGATAGGCCCGGTCCAGCACTTGGAGCAGCAGTTTCAATTTCACCGGTACCAGGTACAGCAGGGTCACTGGATACCGGTCCAGCAGGGCTTTCCACCGGGTGCTCCGGAGGGTAGAGGCCAGTACCAGGGTGGCACCGGCATGGAGCAGCTGGGCCCATAGGTTCAGATTTCCGGTAAAGCTCATGCTCCCTTCACAGAAGCCCACCGTATCCCGTTCTACCTGGAATTTCCGGTCCTGTTCCGGAAAGAAACCTCCCCAGCTGGCATAGGTCCGGAACATCAGCTTGGGGAGGCCGGTGGAACCGCTGCTCAGGACTCCCATGCACAGATCCGCAGCCGGTACCGGAGCTTCCTCCCATCCCTGCCGCAGCCGTCCGTCATCGATCCATCCGATTTGGCGCACCCGGACCAACTGGTCCGCCGCTTCTGCTGACAGATCCGGATGGCCCAGCACCGGCACCCAGCCGGCCTGTTCCGCCCCTAAAAAGGCTGTCAGCTGATCTGCGGGTTTCTGTCGGATGATCAGTACCGTCTGCCGGGACATGCCCTGGCTGCGAAGACTCTCTGCATACTGATGCGCCCGCCTTTCCATTTCCCCATAGGAAATGACCTGTCCCTCTTCGATCAGGCAGGCTTTCTCAGGCTGTATCCGGCTCCATTGTTCCAATATCCCGGCATAATCCATCACGGCAAACTTCTTTCTGTCATAAAATTTCCAAGAGTACTCCGGACCCCGTCCCTCCGGCACCGGCAATGGTGCACAGGGCTTTTCCTCCCTCCTGCCCTTCCAGAGCTGCCAGGGCATGGAGCACCAATACTGCTCCGCTGCATCCGTAGGGATGACCGTAAGCCAGGGCGCCCCCCAAAGGAAGATATCGGTCGGTGCAGGTAGGATACTGCCGGGCGAATAGAGCAGAAATCACAGCAAAAGCTTCATTGTATTCAAAGTCATCGATGGCTTCCACCGGCAGCCCGCTTTCTTCCAAGATCTTTTCTCCCACGGCCAGAGCTCCCAGGGGACTGAACCGGGGATCTACACCTGATTCTGTACAGTGGAGGATCCTGGCCAAGGGCCGTACTGATCTTCCCCTCCGGCGCCAAGCGTCCAGCTGCCGTCCGGAAGCCAGTACCAGGAAAGCCGCTCCATCCTGGGTGAGACAAGCGTTGGCCGCCGTTAAGGCAGGAGAACAGTCCCCGGCCAGGTTCCGTTCTTCCGGTGTCAGCAAAGCTTCCGTCTCATCCTGGCTGAACAGGGTGGGCATCCGCCGAGCCAATTTTCCGTTCATCCGGGGCCGGATGCTCTCATCCCGGCTACTGCCGAATAAGGATACCACCCAGGAGGCCAGCCGGCCTTCTTCCGCCGCCTGGGCTGCCTTCCGGTGGCTGCGCACTGCCCAGCTGTCCAATTCCTCCCGGGAAACCCCATAGACCTGAGCCGTCCGTTCTGCTCCTTCCAGCATGGCCCGAGGACTGTTGGTGTCGGGAGAAAACTGGGCGGTCATGGTCCCTTCCGGAGTGTACCGGCTGTCCCAGGGCTGATACACCCGCCGAGGCTGCATAGAAGAAGATTCCACACCCCCGCACAGGACCACATCCAACTGGCCGCTGGCAATCTTTCCCCAAGCCAGAGACAGGGCCTCCAGGGCTGAGGCACACTGCATGTCCAGGGTGATGGCCGGAGTTTCCACCGGGAACCCGGCGATGAGTGCCATGAGCCGGGTCAGGTTCCCTCCGCTGCCCACTGCATTGCCGCCCAAGATCAGCTGAGCTTCCCGGGCTGCCGGGTACCGGATACAAAGCTGCCGGAGAAGGGCAGCGCCCAGTTTCTCCGGCGGTACGTTTTTGAAGATTCCGTTCTGGAGGCCCAGATGGCTACGCAGGCCTCCCACCAGGAATACCTCCTGGACCAGGCGCTCAGAACCCATAGCGCTGGAGCCGGTTGGCCAGGAAAGCAGCCAGGACCACTTTCAGGGTGTCCCCCACTAGAAATGGGAATACTGCCATCACCAAGGTCTTCCAGATGCCCACTTTGGCCACCAGATACATGCTGATGCAGCCTCCCACATAGATGATGGGCATGCCCACACAGATGCCGATGATTACCAGTTTCTTAAAGGACCGGCTGTTCCCCCGGACGGCGCTCATGGCCACAGCTGCCGCCAGGAAACCCAGGTTGAAGCCCCCGGTGGGCCCGATCAGCTTGCCCAGCCCGGAGGTCCCCCCTACGAACACCGGCACTCCCACTGCTCCCAGCAACAGGTAGATCCCCAGGATGATTCCCGCCTGTTTCGGCTTCATGATGAAGGCCACCAGGTTCACCATAATGGTCAGCGCCGTCACCATGGCCGGGGTAAAAGGCAGCGGAAAAGAAATGTACGCCGACACCGCCAGCAGCGCGACACAGACAGCGTTGCCGGTCATGAACCGGATCTGTTCCCGGCTGCCGGTTACGGCCACAGACGGATGCAAATTCTCTCTCGTTTCGCTCATTGATTTTTTCCTCCCTGCAGTAAATCATTTCTCCCCCGTGGACAGGGGATTTGAACAACATATGGATGGTTTCCGGTTCTCCCAGCCAGACAAACAGGCTCTGCCACAGGAGCAGTCCCTGGACCACCGGGCGGCTGTCCAGATGGATGGGGTTGGTATCTCCGGTGCGCCGGGAAAATCCCCTCACTTCTTCCGGAGTGAAAGCCCGCCAGGGCCGGTACCCTTCCGGAGGTCCGGGCTCCCGGTTCAGTAAACCTGCTTTTTCTATATAGTTCACCTTCGGCCCGGTAAAAAGCAGTTCCACCTGAAGTGTCCCCACCCGGCAGTTTCCCGCCCAGGCTTCTGCCTGGAGCAGCTGGCTCCTGGTCCGGTCCCACAGGCACACACATTGGAACCGGCAGTCCGGCCCGGCTTTCCGGATCCGTCCATAATGGATCCGGACGATGAAGCTGTTGTCATAGCGGCTGCCTTGGAATTGGCTCAGGGCTCTGATGTATCCTTCAGTGTATTCTGTCATAATGATTTTAGTGTAGCGAATTTCGGCTGATTGTTCAACCATTTTTATAATATGGTTAACGTAAACTTTCAAAAATAGAAATCCATACATCCTACAGAGACACCTATCTAAGAAACTGACTCTTTCTTGTATTTTGGCAGAGGAAGTTCTATAATTTGTTCATGTCTTTATTTCATACTTAGTTAGGGGGAGTTTTTATGACAACCGCAACCCGGCCGGGGCGCTCCACACTGGCCAACTATCGGGATCCCATTATCCTGATTACCTTCTGCATCCTAGGGGCCATCCTGGGCCTGGTGCTTGGCGACAAAGCCTCGTTCCTGAAGCCCATCGGGCAGATTTTCCTAAACCTGCTGTTCTGTCTCATCGTTCCGCTGATCTTTTTCTCCATTGCCGGCTCCATTGCCAGCACCAAGGATACTGGAAAAGTGGGGAAAATGATCGGGTATACCCTGATCATCTTCATCCTGACAGCCACCATTTCCGGGGGACTGATTCTCCTGGTGACCCATTTCACCGGGGTGCCCACCTCCTTTACAGCGCCGGCGGCGGCAGCAGCCCAGTCAGCAGCCAAACCGGTGACCATTGCAGACCAAATCGTCAATACCCTTACGGTAGGGGACCTGCCTCTCCTGATTTCCCGGTTCCACGTGCTGCCTCTCATCATCCTAACCATTTTTTTCGGCATCTGCGTATCCCTGATCGGAGAGCCGGCCAAACCGGTGGTGGATTGGATGAATGCCATGAGCCTGGTTTGCTATAAGATGGTTGCCATCCTGATGAAAGCGGCTCCCATCGGCCTGGGTGCCTATTTTGCGGATCTCACTGGAACTTATGGGATCGACCTGCTGAAGACCTATGGCAGCGCCATGGTGGTGTTCTACACCGTGGTCTTCGTGTACTTCTTTGTATTCCTGGGCTTCTATGCCTGGCTGGCTGCGGGCACCTGGGGCGTGAAGAACTACTTCCGGGTGATCCTGGCTCCCGCCCTGACGGCTTTGGGTACCCGTTCCTCCGCCGCCACCATCCCGCTCCAAATGGAAGCCTGCGATAAATTGGGTGTTCCCCGGGACATTTCTTCCGTGGTGGTTTCCATGGGAGCTACCTGCCATATGGACGGGGCCTGCATCGCTGTGGTCTATTCGGAAGTACTGGCCACCACGTTGTTTGGCCATCCTCTGGCGGGGTTTGACTTCATCCTGGCTCTGTTCCTGGGCGTGGCCGCTTCCGTGGCTACTTCTTCTGTCCCTGGAGGCGGAGCTGCCGGGGAAACCATGATTGTGTCTGTGTTCCACCTGCCGGAAAGCGCTTTCCCCATCCTGCTCATGGTCATCGAACTGTTCGACCCTGGATGCACCCTGCTGAATTCCTGCGGGGATACGGTGGTGTCCATGCTGATCACCCGGATCTTCCACGGAAAAGACTGGTACAAGAAAAACCTCAACGGAGATGCTGCTGGAAAGGAAGCTCTGCCTTATGGAAATTGATGCCCGCTATGTATTAGAAGAACCGGATTACCAAGATGCTCCCCTGCCGGATTCCCTGGAGCTGGATCTGCCCATCGAGGGAGACCGGGTACTGGGAGAAATCTACCTGCCTTCGGGAATCTATGAAGCGCCCCATCCGGCGGTGATCCTCTGCCATGGGATCCCAGGCACCAACAACAATGACGACCTGGCCCAATGCCTGCGCCGGATGGGCTGTGTAGTGATCCGTCCCTACCACCGGGGAGCCTGGGGCAGCGAAGGGACCTATTCCTTCTCTCACTGCATCGAAGACGCAGTGGCCCTGGCCCGGTGGTCCCGGGAAGAAGTAGCCAAAGCCTATGCCATCGATCCTGCCAATATCTTCCTGGTGGGCCATTCCAACGGAGGGAACACGGTGCTGAACGCCTCCCGGACCCTGCCCTTTCTCCGGGGTACCGTGGCCTTCTGTCCCTACGACCATCAGGGGGGCCTGGAACATATTCCTCACTCTCAGCTAAAGGACCTGTTCGCCCAGGCGGCTTCCGTGCTCCATGTGGGACGGTTCGAAGACCTGTGGCAAGACAGCATCCAACATGCCCGGCAGTGGAGCTTCGTCCAGAACGCCCATCGGTTCCAGGACCGGAACCTGCTGCTGATCGGAGGCAGCCGGGATACAGTGGCCCCTCCGGAATGGATGGTGGAACCTTTGTGGAAGGAACTGGAAGCCCTGCCCGGTACCGGACACCACAAAAAAGTGATCCTTCCCAGCAACCATGCCCTGGACACTGCCCGGCTGGAGCTGGCACGGGTGATTGGGAAGTGGATCGAGGAAATGGTAAAGGAGGGGTGAAGATTCACCCCTCCGGCCGCGGACCGCGACCAAAAGAGGCTGTGAAGAAATGAAATTCATTTCTTCACAGCCTCTTTTTCTATCCACTTTTTCAGCACAATCGCATTGTTATGCTCCTGGTCTTTGGCTCCGTATAATAACGTTACGTTGCCCTGGGCCAGGGCTTTTTTTATTTTTTCCACGAAAGGTCCCGCTTCCGGATTGGCTTCCAGCTCTTGTTCGTAGCCGGTGGCAAATTCCGGGAACCGTTCCGGTTCATGGGCAAAGGACCGGCGCAGCCCATTGGTGGGGGCGATTTCCTTGTCCCAGCCAGTGAGGGCTGCGTTTTCCTTTTTGATGCCCCGGGGCCACAGCCGGTCCACCAGGAACCGGCTGCCGTCCGTTTCAGCGGGGGCTTCGTAAATCCGTTTTACTTGCAGCTTTCCCATGGAAAAGCCTTCTTTCTTCTCAGCGGGCCTGCCGTTTTTCCCGTTGGGCCACCTGTTCACAGGCGGTCAGGGGATATTCCTCCGAATGGTGGTGGAATTCGATGCAGGGCTCACAGTCCTTATAACGAGGGCAGCGGGTATGGCTGCAGGGGCAGGTATCCGGATCGTACAGTTTGATCATATTTCAGGCTCCGAAGAACAGTTTCATGTCGTCTTCCACGTTGGTGATTCCGGCAATACCGAAGTTCTTCACCAGCACGCTGGCCACGTTGGGGGACAGGAAGGCAGGCAGAGTGGGTCCCAGATGGATGTTCTTCACACCCAGGTACAGCAGGGCCAGCAGGACGATGACAGCTTTCTGTTCGTACCAGGCAATGTTGAAGATCAGGGGCAGTTCGTTGACATCTTTCAGACCGAAGACTTCCTTCAGTTTCAGGGCGATCAGAGCCAGGGAGTAGGAGTCGTTGCACTGACCGGCATCCAGTACCCGGGGAATCCCGCCGATGTCACCCAGATTCAGTTTGTTGTATTTGTATTTGGCGCAGCCGGCGGTGAGGATCACCGTATCTTTCGGCAGAGCCTTAGCGAATTCCGCATAGTATTCACGGCTCTTCATCCGGCCGTCGCAGCCAGCCATGACCACGAACTTCTTGATGGCGCCGGATTTCACAGCATCCACTACTTTGTCAGCCAGAGCAAAGACCTGTTCATGGGCGAAGCCGCCTACGATGCTGCCGGTTTCGATTTCGGTGGGAGCCGGGCAGGTCTTGGCCTGAGCGATCAGTTCGCTGAAGTCCTTATGGCCGTTTTCGTCAGCGTCAATGTGACGGCAGCCGGGGAAGCCGGTGGCACCGGTGGTCCACAGACGGCCCTTGTAGCTGTCTTTGGGAGGAACGATGCAGTTGGTGGTCATCAGGATGGGCCCGTTGAAGCTTTCGAATTCTTCCTTCTGTTTCCACCAGGCGTTGCCGTAGTTGCCGGCGAAGTTCTTGTATTTCTTGAAGAACGGATAGTAGTGGGCAGGGAGCATTTCAGAATGGGTGTATACATCCACGCCGGTGCCTTCGGTCTGATCCAGCAGCATTTCCAGGTCTTTCAGGTCATGACCGGAAATCAGGATGCCCGGGTTCTTCCGGACGCCGATGTCCACAGTGGTGATTTCAGGGTTGCCGTAAGCGGTGGTGTTGGCTTTGTCCAGGAGAGCCATGCCCTGTACGCCGTATTTCCCGGTTTCCAGAGTCAGAGCTACCAGGTCGTCCACGCTCTTGCTGTCGTCCAGAGTGGCAGCCAGGGCCCGCTGGATGAAAGCATCCACTTCTTCGTCGTCCTGAGCCAGCACGTTGGCATGCTTGCTGTAGGCGGACAGGCCTTTCAGGCCGTAGGTGATCAGTTCCCGCAGGGACCGGATGTCTTCGTTTTCGGTGGCCAGGACGCCTACGGTTTTGGCTTTGGCGTCGAATTCGCTTTCGTCCCCGTTCCACAGAGCGGCAGCAGGCAGGCTGGAAGTGTCATCCAGCTGGGTCAGCAGATCGGCTTTCACAGCCAGGGTTTCTTTGATCCGGGCAATGATGGATTCCCGGTCGAAGTTGGCGTTGGTGATGGTGGTGAACAGGTTCACGGTCACCAGATGGTTCACGTTCCGGCTGACGGATTTGCCGGCGGCACGCAGGGCGGTGGTCACAGCGGACAGGCCCTTGGTGGCGTAGATCAGCAGATCCTGCATGGCAGCCACTTCCGGCTTCTTGCCGCAGACCCCCACAACGGTGCAGCCTTTGCAGCCGGCAGTTTCCTGACACTGATAACAGAACATCTTGTTTTCCATTGGTATACTCCCCTTTTCTTATAAAAACTCTCGCAGGTTGTTTTCTTCACTCGATGGCTTTATTATAGTCCGGAGCAGGAAAAGAATCCGTTGTTTGAACAACGAACAGGAAATTTTATGGGGTTCACTACCCCAGCGCCACATCCAGTGTCATCATCACCGTGAACCCCAGGGCGAAGGTGAGGACGCCGATGTTGGAATGTTCTCCTTCGGACATTTCCGGGATCATCTCCTCCACCACCACATAGAGCATGGCACCGGCAGCGAAACTGAGGAAATAGGGCAGCAGGTGCCCGATGACACTGGAGGCCAGGATGGTCCCCACCGCTGCAATGGGTTCCACGATGCCGGACAGCACCCCGCCCAGAAACGCCCGGTGCCGATCCATCCCCGCCGCCTTGAGCGGCAGGGAAATGATGGCTCCTTCTGGAAAATTCTGGATGGCGATTCCCAGGGACAGGGCAATGGCACTGCCCAGGGAAATGGACCCGGGATCAGTGAGGAACCCAGCGTAAATCATCCCCACCGCCATCCCTTCCGGGATGTTGTGGAGGGTCACCGCCAGGAGCATCATGGTGGTCCGGGCCAGATGGCTTCGGGGCCCTTCCGGCTCATCGGTGTTCATGTGGAGATGGGGGATCACTACATCCAGCAGCAGCAGGAACAGGATCCCCGCCCAGAACCCCACAACAGCCGGTACAAAGGCGAATTTCCCCAGCCCGGCACTTTCCTCCAGGGCCGGGATCAAAAGGCTCCAGATGGACGCTGCCACCATGACACCGGCGGCAAAGCCGGTGAGCCCCCGCTGGACGTTCCGGTGGAGCTGTTCCTTCATGAAATACACGCAGCCGGCACCTAGACTGGTTCCGGCAAAAGGGATCAGGATCCCTTTCCAGACTTCTTCACTGATCAATCGTCCACCTCCTTCAAATCAGATCCTTCCCCTCCATGGTCATGGCCAGGTTGCTGAGGGCGTACTGGATTTCTTTTTCCGGATGGACCGCCAGAGCCACATCCGTGGTTTCAATTTTCCGAAGCTTTTTCTTCATGTATTTCCCTGTATCTTTCCGGTAGATGTACATATCCGCTCCGGAAATCACTCGCAGGAGCATGTCCGGTCCATCGTCGTCCCAGCCTCCCAAGAACATGGGCTGGATATAGTATTCCTCCATATCCCGGACCACCAGAAGGGACACCACCGTGGCCCCTGTTTTATCGGCGATTTTATCCATGACTTCCTTTTCAATGGGGTACCCATCTCCCCCGAACTGGGTCAGTACCTCATTGGCCCCTTCTGCCGCTTGGGCATCCGGCAGGAAAGCGAACTTGGCCCGGGGATAGGCTTGGCGCACCTGGCGTTTCCACACTTCCTTCATGGAAGGCGTAGCCTCTCCCGTATGGTCATAGACCACAAAAGCAATGGTTTTCCGCGCCAAGGGATCTGCAGCAGGGTTCTGTTCCGCTGCTTCTGCCGGCACCATCAGGAACAGTCCTGTCAGGACGAAACAAAAGGTCAACAACATTTTTCTGATACGTCTCATTTCAGCACCTCCTGCATCTTTCCCCGTTTCAGTTCCAGTCCCAGATGATGGGCCAGGATCTGCCCCGCATCACTGTAGGTATCCATGGGTTCCAGGGGACCGGGTTTCACTTCCGGCCCGAAGAACAGCATAGGAACGTGTTCCCGAGTATGGTCCGAGCCTTTCCAGGTAGGGTCGCACCCGTGGTCCGCCGTCACCAGCACCAGATCTCCCGGCTGGAGCCGTGCGGCCAGCTCTGGCAGGCGCCGGTCGATGGTCATGAGCCCTTCTCCATAGCCCCGGACATCTCTCCGGTGGCCATAGGTGGAATCGAAATCTACGAAGTTGGTGAACACCAAGCTCCTATCTCCAGCAGCATCCATTGCCTCCAGGGTAGCGTCAAAAAGAGCTTCCAATCCGGTGGCATGCCAAGCCTGGGTGATGCCCCTGTGGGCGAAGATATCCGCAATCTTTCCTACTGCATAGACTCCGCCAGCCTTTTCATACACTTCATCCAACAGAGTCTTTTCCAGTGCAGGTACTGCATAGTCATGACGGTTTCCGGTGCGGGTGAATTCTCCAGCCTTCTCCCCTACAAAGGGCCGGGCGATGACCCGGGCAATGTGGTAGGGCTGGACCAGCTTGTAGGCAATCTCACAGAGCTTGTACAGGTTCTCCAGGCCAAAAGTCCGTTCATGGGCAGCGATTTGGAGTACCGAATCCGCAGAAGTATAGACAATGGGCTTCCCAGTGCGCATATGCTCTTCTCCCAGTTCTTGGATGATCACCGTTCCAGAAGCATGTTTTTCCCCCAGCACTCCGGGAAGATTTCCCTCCTGGATCAGCCCGTCGATGATATCCTGGGGGAAACAGTGAGGCGTATTGGGGAAATATCCCCAATTGAACATCACCGGCACTCCCGTCAGCTCCCAGTGGCCGCTGAGGGTATCCTTGCCGCTGCTGATTTCCTTTGCATAGGTATAGGCCCCGGCCAGAGGTTCCGGACTGCCGATGGAATGGGGCAGCTTCTCCCCTGTACTCATCTTATGGGCCCGTTCCAACCCGTACCGTGCCAGATTGGGCAGGATCAGGAAGGACGCTCCCGGTTCTTGTTCCTTCTTCCGGGCAAACCAGCCGGCAATGTGTCCCAGGGTATCCGCCCCAGCATCTCCGAATTTTGCTGCATCAGGGGCTCCCCCGATGCCAAAAGAATCCATCATCAGGATGATGCACCGTTTCATTTCTTTCCCTCCCTTGCCAGTAATTCATTCAATGCCCGGCGGACAATGGTCTGGAACCGGTTCTCCGCCAGCCGGTAGATTTCCGGTGAAGCAATGCTCTCGCTTTCCGTCCGTTTAGCCACCACCCCGCACAGGCTGGCCGCTTTCAGCCCCAGGGCCTGGGAGGTGACAAAGACCGCAGCCGTTTCCATTTCATAATTGGTGACTCCCAGCTGCTGCCATTCCTTCAGGCTGCCCTGGAACCGGCGGAGTACATAGCCGGTAAAGCTGTCGTACCGTTCTTGGCCGGGCCAGAAAGTATCCGAACTGCAGCAGATGCCCACCTGATGGGGCACGTTTTCCACCAGGGCTGCATAGGCCAGCAGCTGGGTCAATTCAAAATCTGCCACCGCCGGGAATTCCAGGGGCGCATAGTGGGAGCTGGTGCCTTCCAGCCGGACGGCGGCCTTGATGATCACCACATCTCCCAATTCCAGGCCTTCCTGGATGGAGCCAGTGGTTCCCACTCGGATCACCCGTCTGATTCCCAGCCGGGCCAATTCCTCCAGGCAAATGGCAGTGGAAGGACCGCCCATGCCGGTGGAGCACACCAGGACAGGTTGGTTCTGGACCTGGGTGAGACAGCTGGTATACTCCCGGTGACTGGTCAGATCCACCGTAGGTCCCATGGCTTCCGCCAAGGACCGGACCCGTCCCGGATCCCCGGGCAGCAGGGCCGTATCCGCTCCCATGAGCAGAGCCCTGGACAGCTGAGTATGATACATGACTTCATGAGGTTCCGCATAATGATGATCCATGGTATCACTTCCTTGGTTGCTGTTCTCTTTCCCTTTATTATACGAAAGAGCAGGACCCCTGTTCAAGGTCCCGCTCCCCCCGTTTTCAGCCCATCAGGCCTTTCCTTCTTCTTTTTCCATGGTTTCCCGTACAGTTTCCTCGCAGGACCGCATGGCCAAGATGCTCTGTTCGAACAGTTTATTCAGATCCCAGCCCAGCATATCCGCTCCCTGCTGGATCACGTCCCGGCTGCACCCGGCGGCAAAGTGTTTATCCTTGAATTTTTTCTTCAAAGACTTCACTTCCATATCCTGGACGCTTTTGCTGGGCCGCATCAGAGCAGCCGCCCCGATGAGGCCGGACAGTTCGTCCACTGCATAGAGGACTTTTTCCATTTCCTCTTGGGGTTCTACATCGCTGCAGCGGGGCCATCCATGGCTGGCCACCGCATGGATCAGACGGTCGTCCCACCCCTTTTCTTTCAGGATTTCCGCTTCCTTCCGGCAGTGCTGTTCCGGATATTTTTCAAAATCCAGGTCGTGGAGCAAGCCCACCATGCCCCAGAAATCTTCTTCATCTCCATAGCCCAGTTCCTGGGCAAAATACCGCAGGCATCCTTCCACCGTCAGACCATGCTGGAGGTGGAAGGGTTCCTGATTATACTCCTTCAGCAGTTCCCAGGCTTCTTCTCTCGTATTTGCCATTTTTTCTCTCTCCTTCCAGCGTCACTAGTCCTAGTATACCACAAGACTTTCCCCTGAGAGAAACAAAAATACAGGATACCGGCACGATTTCCTATAAAAAACGTTCAAACTGTGTATTTTCACAGGTCTTTCCCTTGGCTATAATTTAAAGCTATAAGGAGTTGATCAAATTGCAGGAACACCAAATCAAGAAACTGACCCTGGCAGGAATGTTTGCCGCCCTGGCCTTTGCCTGCTTTTCCTATCTCCGGATCGAGATTCCCATGGGACTGGGACTCACTGGGAAGATCTACGTAGGCCATGCCTTCATCCTGCTGTCCGCTCTGGTACTGGGAGCCAAATATGGAGCCCTTTCCGGGGCCGTCGGGCTGACCCTGGCGGATTTGTTGGCTGGATACACCACTTCGGCTCCGCCTACTTTCCTGGCCAAATTCCTCTTGGGTTGGTCCACCGCCTGGGCCGCCCAGCATCTGTGCCATCTGGACCAGCTGACAGAGGACAGAACCCGTCTGCGGGCCGCAGCCATTGCCTGCATCGTGGGTTCCATCGTAAACGTAATCACCGAGCCCCTGATCCGCTACAGCTTCAAAGTGTCCATCCTGGGCCTCCCCCAGCAGGTGGCCTACGTAAGCGCGGTCAACTGCGCCGTCAGCATGGCCGTCAGCAACGTGGTATCCGTGGTGCTGGCAGTGGTATTGTATCGGGTGATGGAGAAAAGCATAGGGCTGTGAAAGGGAATTTCACAGCCCTATCGCGGGTCACGGCTCGCGACCCGCGACCTCCAAATAAAAAGGACTGTTGCCCATGCAACAGCCCTTTTTATTTCTACTTCGCGTAATCCACTGCCCGGGTTTCCCGCACGATGACCACTTTGATCTGTCCTGGATATTCCATATCCTCTTCGATCTTTTTGGCTACATCGTGAGCCAGGATGGTGGCAGCATCGTCGTCCACCTTTTCCGGTTTCACCATGATGCGGATTTCCCGCCCGGCCTGGACAGCATAGCACTTTTCCACGCCATCGAAGGATTCGGCAATTTCTTCCAATCGTGTCAGTCGTTTCAGATAGGTTTCCAGAGTCTCCCGGCGGGCTCCCGGCCGTGCCGCAGAAATGGCATCGGCAGCAGAGACCAGCACAGCCTGGACGGATGTAGGTTCACAGTCCCCATGGTGGGACATGATGGTGTTGATGACGATATCGGATTCGTGATACCGCTTGGCCACTTCTGCCCCCAGATCCACATGGGACCCTTCTACTTCATGGTCCACGGCTTTGCCGATATCATGGAGCAGCCCGGCCCGTTTGGCCGAGTTCACGTCCACCCCCAGTTCGGCAGCCATCAGGCCTGCTAGATGGGCCACTTCTGTAGAATGTTTCAGCACGTTCTGACCATAGCTGGTCCGGTATTTCAGACGGCCCAGCAGCTTGAGCAGTTCCGGATGGATGCCGTGGACGCCCACTTCGAAAGTAGCTTGTTCCCCAGCTTCCTTGATTTTCTGATCCAGTTCCTTCTGGGCCTTTTCCACCATTTCTTCGATCCGAGCTGGATGGATCCGGCCATCGTTGATCAGCTTCTCCAACGCAATCCGGGCCACTTCCCGGCGCACCGGGTCAAATCCGGAAATGATCACCGCTTCCGGGGTATCATCGATGATCAGATCGATACCCGTCAGAGTTTCCAGTGTCCGGATGTTCCGGCCTTCCCGGCCAATGATCCGGCCCTTCATTTCATCGTTGGGCAGGGGAACCACCGTTACTGTGGTTTCCGCCACCTGATCCGCCGCACAGCGCTGGATGGCCAGGGAAATAATCTCCCGGGCTTTCTGATCCGCCGTATCTTTGGCTTCCTGTTCCATTTCCTTGATCAGCCGTGCCTTGTCGTGTTTGACTTCCTCCCGCACATTGTCCAGGAGTTCCTGTTTGGCTTCTTCACTGGTCAGACCGGAAATCCGTTCCAATTCCACCATTTGCTGGTCGTACAAGGCATCGACTTTGGCCTGGGATTCCCGCAGGCGGTTGCTTTGTTCCAGAAGTTTTTCTTCCTTCTTTTCATAAGCATCCATCTTTTTGTCGACGTTTTCTTCCTTTTGGACCAGACGCCGTTCATTTTTGCTGAGCTCTGCTCTTCTTTCTTTATTTTCCCGTTCCATTTCAGAACGCAGACGATGGATTTCTTCCTTGGCTTCCAGCAGCGCTTCCTTTTTCTTGGCATCCCCCGCTTTCCGGGCATCTTCCAAGATTTGTTTCGCCGTTTCTTCCGCCGAGCCGATTTTACCTTCTGCAACGTTTTTACGAGCCAGATATCCGCCTCCAACGCCTAATAAACAAAGGACTACAGCAATAACTACACTTATGGGATCTATGATGAGCACCTCCTCTTTTACGAATTTTTCATCAAACCCTACTCATACAAGAAATAAGGCAACCAGAGGTCGCCTTAACACCCAATGAACGCGATTGGACAGAAATATTTTATAGTATTTTCACAGACGTGTCAATAAAAAGGGGCTGCTGCCTGGGCAACAGTCCCTTTTCCAGTCTCTAACCATTGGAAGGAACCCTGGCACGGGTTCCTTTTAAAATTCTTCCAATGCAATGGCGATAGGACTGGTTCCAAATCCCCGGCTGGCCAGCATCCGGGCCAGAGCCGCTTTGCCTTTACGGGGGTCTTCCCGGTACTTCCGGCGGATCTTGTCCCCCTGAGCTTGTGCCAGAGCCAGAGCTCGTTCCGTTTCTTCTTCTTCGGTGACTTCCCCCAGCACCTCCCGGACTTCTTCCCCGGAAAGGCACCGGCGGGTGAGCATCAGCCGAAGGTACTGCTTGCCATAGAACTTTTTCCGCCGCCAGGCATCCAGCACAGAACGGGCACAGCGGGCATCATCCACGAAATGATGGTCCGCCAGCTTCTGGAGCACCTGGTCCTGGAGTTCTTCCGGGCAGTCCCGCTCCTTCAGCTTCTGCCGCAGTTCCTGGGTACTATGGTCTCGGAGCGCCAATTTGTCCAGACAGAAATTGTAGGCATCCGCATGGGTGACAAGAGGCTTTTTGGCCTTATTCCACATGATCTCCGTCCGCTTCCGGTGTCATCACCAGTTCTTCCGGTTCCTGAGCCGTTGCCTGGGCCTGGACCGGTTTGCCGTCCGCCGGCAGGCCGGCAGCAGCCCGGATCTTGGCTTCCACATCAGCCGCCATATCCGGATGTTCTTTCAAGAAGGTCTTGGTATTTTCCCGGCCCTGGCCGATCCGCTGGTCTCCGTAAGAATACCAGGCACCGCTCTTGTTCAGGATGTTGTACTGGACTCCCAGGTCCACCAAGCATCCTTCATGGGAAATCCCTTCCCCGTACATGATATCGAATTCCGCCTGTTTGAAAGGAGGGGCTACTTTGTTTTTTACCACTTTCACCCGGGTGTGGTTCCCGATGATGTCATTGCCATTCTTCAGGCTCTCCACCCGGCGCACATCCATCCGGATGGTGGAATAGAATTTCAGGGCACGGCCCCCGGTGGTCACTTCCGGATTCCCGAACATGACCCCCACTTTTTCCCGGATCTGGTTGATGAACACCGTAGCCGTACGGGATTTGGCAATGACCCCAGTGAGCTTCCGCAGAGCCTGGCTCATGAGCCGGGCCTGGAGGCCCACATGGGAATCCCCCATATCCCCTTCGATTTCCGCTTTGGGCACCAGTGCCGCCACGGAGTCGATGACGATGATGTCAATGGCACCGCTGCGCACCAGGGCATCGCAGATTTCCAGGGCTTGTTCCCCGGTATCCGGCTGAGAAATCAGCAGGTTGTCGATATCCACTCCCAAATGCCGGGCATATTCTGGATCCAGGGCGTGTTCCGCATCGATGAAGGCTGCGTAGCCGCCCCGTTTCTGGGCTTCGGCGATCATGTGCAGGGCCACGGTGGTCTTCCCGGAAGATTCCGGTCCATAGATCTCGATGATCCGACCCCGGGGAATCCCTCCCACCCCCAGCGCAATGTCCAGGGACAAAGCTCCGGTGGGAATGGTCTCAATATTCATTTTGGCACTGGCAGCCCCCAGCTTCATGATGGACCCCTTGCCAAAGTCTTTTTCAATCTGCTTCAAAGCCGCATCCAGCGCTTTATTTTTATCCGCATCCAAACTCATGTTGTCATCTCCTTGTACCACAATTGCTCTATTTAGTATATAAACATTTGTTCGTAAAGTCAAGAGTTTCTAGGGAGATCTTTCAGTTCCTGCTGGGTAAAGAGATAGGATTTGTTGCAGTACTGGCAGTGGACCTCGGTCTGGGGGTCCTGGAGGATTTCTTCGAAATCCTTTTTGGGAAGGCCGCAGAGCATGCCGGCCACCTTTTCCCGGCTGCATCCGCAGTGGAAGGAAACTGGGTGGGATTCCAAGATTTCCACCGGCAGCCCTTTGGCCACCTTCTGGATCATCCCTTCTGCATCCAAGCCGGTCTGGAGCAGTTCCGTCACATAGGGCAGTGTCAGGATGTTGTCTTCCAAGGTCTTGATGGTCTCTTCCGAAGCATCGGGCAGCAGCTGGACAAAGTATCCGCCGGAAACGGCCACGGAGCCGTCCTTTTCAATGAGGACACCCAGGGCCACGCTGGACGGTGTCTGTTCCGAAACGGCCAAGTATCGGGTAAGATCTGCGGCGATTTCCCCGCTTTTTAAAGTAGAGACCCCCGTAAAAGGTTCCCCCTGGAGAGGGCAGCGGGTCACGGTGACCATCCCGTAGTGGCCCACGCCGCCTCCTACATCCAGCTTGCCGTTTTTCAGAGGCAGCATCACTTCCGGATGCATCACGAAGCCCCGGACCTGATAATCCCGGGCATCGGCCATGACCTGTCCCAAGGGACCGTCTCCCTTGATCCGGACTGTCACCGCTTCCCCCGCCTTCATGGTAGCCGCCAGCAGGAGAGCCCCGGCAGCAGTACGGCCCAGGGCCGCCGCTGCCAGAGGGCTGCAGTGGTGGATTTCATTCATGTACTGGGTCAGGTGGGTGGTGGTCACGGCATAGATCCGGGCATCCCCGGCCGTGGCCTTGACTAACACATCTTCCATAGGCACCTCTTACAGCTGTTTGGCCAGATTGACCATTTCAATCACAGCCATGGCCGCATCGGATCCCTTGTTCCCGGCTTTGGTGCCAGCCCGTTCCACAGCCTGTTCGATGTTTTCCGTGGTGACCACTCCAAAGGCAGTGGGCACTTCCGTTTCCATGTTCACCAAGGCAATCCCCTTGGACACTTCGTTGCACACATAGTCGTAATGGCTGGTAGCACCCCGGATCACGGCCCCCAAGGCGATGATTCCGTCATACTTGCCGCTTTTGGCCATTTTCTTGGCGATCAGAGGGATTTCGAAAGCCCCGGGTACCCAGGCCACGGTAATGTCATCTTCATTGGCCCCGTGCCGGCGCAGGGTGTCCTCCGCCCCGCTGAGCAGCTTGCTGGTGATGAATTCGTTGAAACGGGACACCACGATCCCGATTTTCAGACCTTCCGCTAACAATTGTCCTTCCAGAATTTTCATTTTGCATCCTCCACATTTTCATGTAATTCATGGCCCATGCGAACCTGTTTGGTCACCATATACCGATGATTGTAGCAGTTGTCTTTCATGATGATGGGCACCGTTTCCGTAATGGTGATCCCATAGCCGGAAAGCCCTGCCCGTTTGGCCGGATTGTTGGTCATCAGCCGGATGCTGGTGAGTCCCAGGTCTGCCAGGATCTGGGCTCCGATGCCGTAATCCCGCATATCCGGTTTGAAGCCCAGCTTCACGTTGGCGTCCACCGTATCCAGCCCCTGATCCTGAAGTTCATAAGCCCGGAGCTTGTTGGCCAGGCCGATGCCCCGGCCTTCCTGCTGCATGTACAGCACTACCCCGCAGCCTTCCTTTTCAATCATCTTCAGGCTGGTGGCCAGCTGGTCCCCACAGTCGCAGCGAAGGGACCCCAGGGCGTCCCCGGTGAGGCATTCGGAATGGACCCGGACCAACACATCCTTCTTGCCGGCCACATCTCCTTTGATGATGGCCACATGGCATTTGTCGTCCAAGTCGTTTTCGTACCCGATGGCCCGGAAGGTACCGTATTTGCTGGGCAGGGCTACGTTGGCGATCCGGTGGACCATCTTTTCCGTCTTCTTCCGGTAGGCGATCAGATCCGCCACGGTGATGAAGGTCAGGTTGAACTTCTTGGCGAATTCCATTAGTTCCGGAGTCCGGGCCATGGTACCGTCATCGCTCATGATCTCGCAGCAGATGCCCACCGGCTTCAGTCCTGCCAGCCTGCACAGGTCCGTAGTGGTTTCCGTATGGCCCGTACGCCGGAGCACCCCGCCTTCCCGGCTGCGGAGGGGGAACACATGGCCCGGCCGCCGGAAGTCTTCCGGTTTGGCGCTTTCATCGGCGCATTTCTTGATGGTGTAGGCCCGTTCCACGGCAGAGATCCCGGTAGTGGTGTCCTTGTGGTCGATGGATACGGTAAAGGCAGTTTCATGGTTGTCCGTGTTGTTGGCCACCATAGGTTCCATCTGGAGCCGGTCCAGGATGGCACCGTCGCAGGGCATGCAGATCAGGCCCTTGGCATGGGTGGCCATGAAGTTGATGTCGTCCGGAGTCACATACTCCGCACTCATGATCAGATCCCCTTCATTTTCCCGGTCGGGATCATCGGTGACCAGGACCATTTTGCCGGCACGGATGTCCGCAATGGCCTGTTCGATGGGATCAAACTGAAATTTTTTATCCATAGTTTTCACTCCTTAAAAAAATCCATTTTCGAAAAGGGTTTCCTTGGTAAGGCCCCCAGTTTTCCTGGTTTCCAACATCCGTTCCACATATTTCCCCAGGATGTCTGTTTCCAGGTTCACCTTGTCCCCGGTCTTTTTAAAGCCCAAGGTGGTGAACTGGACGGTCAGAGGGATCAATGATACGGAGAAGGTGGTATCCGTCACTTCCGTAATGGTCAGGCTGATGCCGTCAATGGCGATGGAGCCCTTGGTGACCATACCCCGGAGCAGGTCCGGGCTGCAGCTGATGGTAGTGACTTTGGCGATTCCTTCGGGACGGATCTTCACAATGGTCCCCACCCCGTCCACATGGCCGCTGACAATGTGGCCGTCCAGGCCGTCCCCTACATGGAGGGTCCGTTCCAGGTTGATCCGGTCCCCCTTCTTCAGGGAACCGATGGTGGTCCGGCGGGCCGTTTCCGGCATCACGTCCACGGTGAACCGCTGGCTGTCGAATTTCGTCACCGTCAGGCAGGCCCCGTTGCAGCAGACGCTTTCTCCGATTTTCAGCAAAGGCGGAATGGTCTGGGCGGCAATGGTCAGCCGGTAAGAATCCTGTTCCCGGCGCAAATCTTCCACCTTGCCCAGTTCCGCAATGAGTCCCGTAAACATGGGATCAGCTCCTTTCCAAAAGGCCGGTGACCATCAGGTCCGTGTCAAAGCTCTCATAGTGAGGTTCCTGGAGGGTCACCCGCAGGTCCATGTTCCGGGCGCCCCGGCCCCCGATGGGGCTCAGGTTCCGTTTGCCCCCGATCAGGCAAGGAGCGATGAAGGCATAGATCCGCTGGGCCAGTTTTCCGTCGAAGAAAGCACCGTGGACCTGGCTGCCTCCTTCCACCAGGATGCTGGTCTTTTCCTGCTGGCCCAGTCTATCCAGCAGGATTCCCAGGTCCAGGGCCCCGTGTTTTTCCGGGATCTGCCACACCGTCACCTGGTCCATGGCCTGGAAGGCCGCTACTTTTTCCCGGTCCGCTTTCAGGGAGGTGACCAGGAGGGTCTTAGCTTCCCCGTCGGTGAACACCTTCCGGTCCATGGGCAGCTGACAGTGGCTGTCCAGGACGATCCGGAGAGGATTTTTCCCTTCCACCAATCGGCAAGTCAGGGAGGGATCATCATTGAGTACCGTATTCTTTCCCACCAGGATGCAGTCGTAGATGCTCCGGAGCCGGTGGGCATAGGTCCGAGACTGTTCGTTGGAGATCCATTTAGAATCCCCGGAAGCCGTGGCGATCTTTCCGTCCAAGGTCATAGCGTATTTCAGGGCCACAAAAGGGCGGCCCGTCTTCATCCAGTGCATGAACACCTCGTTCTGCCGGTTGGCTTTGTCCGCCAGGACCCCCTGTACCACTTCCACCCCTGCTTCCCGGAGCCGGGCGAACCCTCGGCCGGAAACTTTCGGATTGGGGTCATCGGCAGCGGCCACCACCTTTTTGATGCCTGCCTTGATCAGGGCTTCGCAGCAGGGACCGGTGCGGCCATAATGGGAACAGGGTTCCAGGGTCACATAGGCGGTGCAGCCTTCCACCTGGTCTCCGGCGTCCCTCATGGCCATGATTTCCGCATGGGGCTGGCCGGCCTTGTGATGGTATCCCTTCCCTACGATTTTCCCTTCCGGGTTGACGATGACACAGCCGACCATGGGATTGGGACTGGTGCAGCCCCGGGCTTTTTCCGCCAAATCCAGGGCCATCTGCATATATTCTTCGTCTGTCACAGTTTCACCCGCTTTCAAGATTGCGAAATACAAAAGCCGGGCCATCCAGGAGGATAGCACGGCAAATACACTTTCCCAGCGCTGTCTTTTCTCATCCAGACTGTACTGTCGGTATCGGAATTCCACCGATTCGTGCCGAGGCTCGCGGACTTTACCGCCGGTAGGGAATCGCACCCCTCCCCAAAGACAAAACTTATACTGTTATTTCTTGTCCATTATACCATATCTGGAAGGGAATGCAAGAAGGGGGCACAGAGTGGCCCCCTTCAGTCACTAGTCACTAGTCTCTCGTCTCCAGCCAAAGGAAAAAATTTGCAGGCAAATTTCAGCAATGGACCGTTAATTTCTTCCGTCCCGCTCTGTACTCTTCACTCTGCACTCTTCCTTTTTTGTTGTCAGAACGAATATTCCGCCCCGACGATGATCCGACGGCCGGGCATGGGGTAACTGTCCTGACCAGCCACTACGCCGCCCTGTTCTGCGTAGGCTGCGTTGTTCAGATTGTAGAAATTGGCGAAGCCGGTCCAGCTCTGGTCAAATTTATACCGGGCAATGAAATCCATGGTCAGGTACCGGTTTTCTCCATATTTGGTTTTGCTGAGCCCATTGGCCGCCCTTGCCCGGAGGTTCAGGTTCCATTTGGTGTCATGGTACCGGACACCGGCCTGGTAGTAGTTGGGCGCATAGTTTTCATCCCGGACATATCCGGTATCGTTCCGGTCGTTTTCTACCTTCACGTAGGTGTAAGAAGCGTCCACATCCCACAATTTATTCAGCTTATGGGTCACTGTCAAGGATAGGCCCCGCTTCTTCTGCCGATCGATGTTTTCGGCATAGCTGTCATAGTTGGGCATCAATTTCCAATTGATGGCATTGTGGAGATTGCTGTAAAATGCGCTGATCCCCACATCCGTCTTGGGATCCGTCTTGAAATTGTACCCCAGAGTATATACGTTACCCGTTTCTGCCTTCAGGTCCTCATTGCCTACGTATTTGCCCCACATCCCATAATCTACGAAATAATAGAGATCATCGATGGTAGGAGTCCGGAACACCTGGTTCCAGGAGAAGTAGGCATTGCTGTCTTTGCTGAACTTCTTGTTGATGGCAGCACTGCCGGTGGTCCGGTTGCCGCTGCGGCTGTGATCATCATACCGGATCCCAGTATTCAGCTGCCAGGTAGGGGCGAATTTCCACTGGTCCTGGAGGAAAATCGCTTTGTTATTATAGCCTTTTTTGCCCCGGTAACTGGTTTCGTTATGGGCCTTGGCATCCCGGTATTCCAAGCCTCCTACCAGGGTATTGGTATCGGACAAGACGAAGTTCTGCTGGCCTTCGATGCCCCAGTCCGTTTCGTCCATGCCCCCCTGGTTGAAATAGCTGTAATAATTCCGGTAGGCCTGGAGATATCCGCTGTTCCCGGCGTCTCGGTTCCAGTCATAGCGCAGCCCTACATTGTTGGTCTTTTTGTTCAAGTGGGAAGGGAAATAAGAAGTCACGCTGTAGGGATTGTTCCCTTCCATGATGGAATAGTCGTAATTCAGGGTCAGACCATCGCTTGCGGTAAAGTCATGGGTCAGCTTCAGGGAAATGTTGTCCTGGGTATAATTGGACTGTCCCGGCCATTTCTTGGTATCCCCATTGGTATCTTTGTATTTGATGTAGGAAGCTTTGTTCCGGCTGGCCGCCACCTGGATGCCGTTTTTGTCCACTTTGCCCCCTACAGACAGGCCCAGGTCCTGGCTGCCCCAGGAACCGTACCCCACCCGGATCTTTCCTGTGGTCTCCTCGGGAGTCTTGGTGATAATGTTGATCACGCCTCCTACGGCATCGGCGCCGTACAGGGTGGAAGCGCCCCCCTTCACCACTTCGATCCGCTCGATCATGTCCACTGGCGGCAGGGTATGGGCATCAAAAGTAGACTTGGCCATACTGCCCATACTGTTGTTGAACCGGCGGCCGTCCACCATCACCAGCACCCGTTCATCCCCGTTGAGCATGATATGGGATTCATAGGCTCCCACCCCGTTCTGCATCACACGTGCCCCGGGCACATCTTCCAAGGCATCGGTAACGTTCCTGTAGCCCCGGTCAGAGATCTGCTGGCTGGTGATCACCGTTACATCCGCCGGCGTATCGGCCTTGGCATTCTTCAGCCGGTTGGCCGTAATGACGACTTCTTCCGGTTTTCCTTCCGCCACAGGCTCTTCTGCCCAAGCCACTCCGCTGCTTCCCAGTGCCAAGGCAGCCAAAACTGCCCCGGTCAGCTTTTTGTTCCAAAGAGTTTTCATTTCCGTACTTCCTTTCGTTTCATGTCCTAGTACTCTCCTAGTGTACCGTATAAAGAAAAATACCGCAAATAGGCGGAAGCTATGGATTTCTATAGATTAAAGTTATAACAAAAGGAGCTGCTGCAGAGCAGCAACTCCTAATAACTCACGTGCATCAGATACAGCCCCTGGGGCGGGGCAGCCATGCCGGCCTTTTTACGGTTCCTGGCGGCCAGGACCTGGGCGAAATCTGTTTTGTCCCATTGTCCTGTCCCCACCCGGACCAGACAGCCTACGATGTTCCGAACCATACGGTACAGGAATCCGTCTCCGGTGATGGTGAAGGTGTACAGTTCCCCATCCTGGACCCACCGGGCATCTGTCAGGGTCCGCACCGGAGAGGTATCCTGGCTCCCCTGGTTCTTGAAGGAGGTAAAGTCATGCTTTCCCAAAAGCAGGGCCGCCGCCTGGTTCATGGCCTCCACATCCAGTTTCTCCCGGATCTCCCAGGTGGTATTCCGCTGGGTGGGGTCCGGCAGAGGAGAATAATAGATTTTGTACTGGTAGGTCTTATCCACCGCGTCGAACCGGGCGTGGAAGTCATCCCGGACCACTTCCGCCTCCCGGATGGCGATATCCGGCGGCAGATGGGGCTCCAGGGCCCGACGGTAATTTTCCGGAGGGATCCGGGATTCGGTGGCAAAGGAAATCACCTGGCCCAGGGCATGGACCCCCGCATCCGTCCGGCCGGCGGCTTTGATCAGGATGGGCTCCTTCAGCACCTCCGTCAGGGCCTTTTCCAGCACCTGCTGGACCCCCACCCCGTTTTTCTGCCGCTGGAATCCCTGGTAGTTGGTCCCGTCATAGGCTACGGTAGCTTTGATGGTCCGCTTCATGCCGGGAGCCCCCATCTCAGGAAGGCCAGCAGGGCAAAGAGCCCCAGCATCACCAGACCGGTCAAGGCATCCCCCTTGCCGTAGACCAGTTCATGCATCCGGGTCCGGCCTTCTCCGCCCCGGTAGCACCGGGCTTCCATGGCCAGGGCCAGTTCGTCGGCCCGGCGGAAGGAGGAGATGAACAGAGGGATCAGGATGGGCAGCATGTTTTTGGCCCGCTTCATGATGTTCCCGGAAGAAAAGTCCGCACCACGGGACATCTGGGCCTTCATGATCCGGTCCGTCTCTTCCAGCAGGGTGGGGATGAACCGGAGGGCAATGGTCATCATCATGGCCAGTTCATGGGCAGGCACACCGATTTTCTTGAAGGGCCGGAGCAGCGATTCGATGCCGTCGGTGAGCACAATGGGCGAAGTGGTGAAGGTCATCAGGGAAGACACCAGGAGCAGCAGCACCAGGCGCAGGGACATCTTGACCCCCAGCACGATTCCTTCCTTGGTGATGGTGAGGAATTTCCACTGCCACAGCACTTTCCCCGGGTCCGTGACAAAATGGATCACCATGGTCAAAAGGATGATGATCCACAGCGGCTTGATGGACCGGAGCAGGAGTCCGGCCGGCAGTTTGGCCAGGGCCGCCCCCACCACGATGAACCCGATGAGGATCCCGTAGGAAAGGGGCGAATTGGCCAGGAACACCATGACCATGTAGAACAGTACCGCCAGGATCTTGGTCCGGGGATCCAGCCGGTGGATGCAGGAATTCCCGGGATAGTACTGTCCCAGGGTAATGTCTGTCAGCATGCTTTCCACCCCTTTGCTTTGTCAATGGCCCGGATCAGTTCGGCTTTGGTAATGGGCGTCCCTTCAATGGGGAGTCCCTGCTGCCTGAGTTCTTCTGCCAGCTTCACACTTTCCGGCACATCCACGGAAAGGGCTTCCAGTTTTTCCCGTTCATGGGTGAACAGTTCCCGGGCCGGGCCGTCCAGCTGGAGCCGGCTATCGCTCATGACCAGGAGCCGGCTGGCGTACTGGGCTGCTTCTTCCATGCTGTGGGTGATCAGCAGTACCCCCATTTTCCGTTTTTCGAAGATCTTCCGGAGCTGGCCAAAAATGCTGTCCCGACTGATGGGGTCCAGACCGGCGCTGGGTTCGTCCATGATCAAATAATCCGGTTCCATGGCCACCACCCCGGCAATGGCCACTCGGCGCATCTGTCCTCCGGACAGCTGGAAGGGAGACCGCTGGGCAAAATTGTCGAATTCCAGATCCACGAACTCCATGGCACTGCGCACCGCTTCTTCCACTTCCGGTTCCGTCTTCCCTTGGTTCCGGGGACCGAAAGCTATATCTTCATAGATGGTTTCCGCAAACAGCTGGTGTTCCGGATACTGGAATACCATGCCCACCCGGTTCCGGGCGGCTTTGGCTTCCGGCGTCTTGGCGGCCAGGTCCACCCCGTCCACCAGCACTTTCCCGGCCATGGGATGGAGCAGCCCGTTGAGATGTTCCGCCAGGGTGCTCTTGCCGCTGCCAGTGTGGCCGATGAGGGCCACGAATTCCCCCTTTTCCAGGGTGAAAGCCACATCATCCAGGGCCTTCTTTTCCAGGCTGGTGTGGGTCATATAGGTATAGGAGATATGGTCTACTTGGATGGACATAATGCTTCACACAACTCCTTATGGGTAATGATGGGAGGCAGCTGATGGCCCTGTTTGTCCAGGGCATTGGCCACTTCTGCCGCCAGGGGACATTCCAGCCCCAGGCCCCGGATCCGGTCCACCTGGGTGAAGACTTCCTTGGGCGTCCCTTCCAGGACGATTCTTCCTTTTTCCATAGCGATGATCCGGTCCGCCAGGATGGCCTCCTCCATTTTGTGGGTGATGTACACAATGGTGATGTGTTTTTCCTTATTCAGCTTCAGCACCGTGGAGACGATTTCTTTCCGACCCCGGGGATCCAACATGGCAGTGGGCTCATCAAAGACGATGCACCGAGGTTCCAGGGCCAGCACCCCGGCAATGGCCACCCGCTGTTTCTGGCCTCCGGACAGCCTGTGAGGAGCCCGTTTGGCGTAATCCAGCATGTCCACTGCCGCCAGAGCTTTTTCTACCCGGGGACGGATTTCAGGCCCGGGGACCCCAATGTTTTCCAGCCCGAAAGCCACATCTTCCTCCACGATGGCCGCCACAATCTGGTTGTCCGGGTTCTGGAATACCATCCCCACAGTCTGGCGCACCGTCCAAAGGTTTTCTTCTATGGCGGTATCCAGCCCTCCTACCAGGCAATGCCCACTGGTGGGGGTCAGGAGACCGTTGAAATGACGGGCCAGGGTGGACTTGCCGCTGCCGTTGGTCCCGATAATGGCGACAAATTCGCCGGGGGCAATGGACAGGTCGATGCCCTGGAGCGCAGTCATTTCCTGATTTTGCCCATCCACATAGGTATGGGTCAGATTTTTCGTTTCAATGATTGGTTCCATAACTTCCTCCATAAAGTTAAATTATAGCTTTGTTTACTGGATTCAGTCAATAATAAAGGGGGTGTGAAGAAATTCACACCCCCCGTCTCGGGTCGCGAGCTTTGACGTTGCATCCATTTATTCTTTTTTCTATATGACAATAAGACAAAATCGGTGGGAATCTAAAAACCAAATCTTCGGTCTGTACAAACAAGCCCAAGACTCGTGGCCCGAGACCGTGTGTCGCCAAGCGGCACACAAAACTTACAGCACTCCAGCCGGCAGGGCAATGCCCACACCCGGTCCGAAAGGCACACCCAGCATCATCCAGATCACCAGGAAGATGATCCAGGCAATCTGCAGGACCACAGCAACGGGAATCATGTTGGAAATCAGGGTCCCGATGGCGCAGTCCGGCATGTATTTTTCCTGGGCCACACTGAGGATCATCCAGATATAGGGACTCATGGGGGTGAAGCAGTTCCCCGGGGAGTCACCCAGCCGGTACAGCAGCTGGGTAAAGCCGGGATGGTATCCCAGCAGCATGAACATAGGGACGAAGATAGGTGCGAAAATAGCCCACTTGGCGGAGCCGGAAGAAACGAAGATGTTAACGAAAGCGGAAATCAGGATGAAAGCAATGCACATAGGAACCCCAGTGAAGCCCACGCCTTTCAGGAAGTTGGCTCCGCTGATGGCCAGCAATGTCCCCAGCTTGGTCCAGTTGAACAATCCCTGGAACTGCCCGCAGAAGAAACAGAACACCACATAGGCCCCCATGCCGCTCATCTGTTTCACCATGGCGGAGTTGATGCTCTTCACAGTGGTAAACTTTCCGGTAGTCTTCCCATAGACGATGCCAGCAATGCTGAACAGGAAGAACAGCAGCGGGATCAGTTCTTTCAGCATCAGGGAGCCCACCACCGTCACTCCGTCTTTGGAAAGGATCTGGGTCTTGAAGCCGATGATGACGATGATGATATATACCAGGCAGGCCAGGCCGGCATTGTGCAGGCCCTTGATTTCCAGAGGGGTCACTTCATCCATCAGAGCTTCTTCTTCCGACCCTTCATATTTGGGGAACCGAGGCTCGATGATGTGGATGGAAACCCAGCCGATGACAGCGCCGCAGAGGAAGGTGGAGACAAAGAGGAAATACCAGTTGCAGGTCACGTCCACGGCAAACAGTCCAGGTGCCCCCAAGAAAGCATCAATGGCCTGGTTGGTCAGGCCCTGGAGCAGCGAGTCGGTCCCGGCCACCATCAAGTTGGCCGTGAACCCGGCCTGGGCTCCGGCATACCCCACCATCATGCCCACCACCGGGTGTTTCTTGACCCCGATGTACACAATGGCAGCCAGAGGGGGAATCACGATCATGGCCGTATCGGAAGCAATGTTCCCGCAAGTCCCTAAGAAAGCGATCAGATAGGGTACGACCCCAGGAGGCACGTTCTTCAGGGATCGTCTCAAGAGAGCCACCAGGAGCCCAGATTCTTCACAGAACCCGATGGCCATGGTCATGGTGATGACCAGACCCAGAGGGGCGAACCCGGTAAAATTCTTGACCAGATTGGTGAGGAGCCACTGGACCCCGGCCTTGGAAAAAAGGTTTTGGGAAACAACGGCCTTCCCTGTTGCAGGGTTGGTCAGGCTGAAGCCCGTACTGGTGAGCCCTGCACCAATAACGGCTGTAATGAGGAATAAGACCACGAACAAGATAGCGGGCGGCGGCAGTTTGTTGCAGACTGTCTCGATGGTATTCAGGAAACGGTCCACCCAGGTTTTCTTGACTGCATCTTTTGCGACCATTGATTGACAACCTCCTTAAAAAAATATTACTCAATACAGTACCAAGATACTGCATTACAGCCTGAAACATCAAACGTTTTTTATTCAAATTGTATTATTGTTTATATAATATCATGTTTTTACAAACCTTGTCCAGCCTTTCTTTCTCCTAGACAGGCCATCTTTTTCTATGTTATAATTTGAACAAGTTTTTTCTTATATTTTTGTAATTCAAAAGGGGTGAATATGTGAAATGAATGAAATAATGATACAGTTTTTTCCCAATATGACCGTATGGAAGCTACATTCCTTCAAAGAATACTTAATTTTCTTCCTTCTGCTCCTGTCTGGCTTCCTTTTTTTCCATGGGTGGATCAATCGGCTCCGAAAAGCCAGGACTCCAGCAGGAGCAAAAAAACGTGTCTTAAAAGCTGTAAAGACCGGCTCTCATGACCGATATTATTATTTTTCTTTTAAAAATGGTGGATTATCCCCAGAATCGACTTGTATTCTGCTTCCCCATGATGTGCTTCTCCTCAGGATCATATCCAAAGGGTATCAGATTAAAGGTTCGGAGTATAGTGAACAATGGTTGTTTAAAGATAATTCTGAAAGTATATCCGTTCCCAATCCATTGACTATATTGGAGCACGAGAAAGATAAGCTGGAAAATCTGCTGAAAACAGCCAAAATCGCCTTTATAAGAGTCCATATTTTTGTCATTGCAGCAGATAACTATGCAGCTCCCATCTTCTATCTGGATGGACCTTCCCGATCCAAAACCCTGAGCCTTCCGGAGCTGAAGCAATGGATCCGGCAGCGGGACCTGGATCCCCTGCCAGAAGAAAAGCAGCAGGAAATCCTGGCACTGCTGCAACAAAAATAAGGTGCTGCATGTGTGAAAATCACACATGCAGCACCTTATTTTATGATTCCGCTTATTTCTCTGCAGGCTGTTCTGCAGGCGTTTCAGCAGGCGGTTCCTCGCTGACTTCTACCGGGCGGTGGAGTTTCAGCTGGATGTTCCGGTATTTGGGCATGCCCGTACCGGCCGGGATCAGTTTCCCGATGATGACGTTTTCTTTCAGGCCCAGTAGCGGATCCACCTTGCCTTTGATGGCAGCATCGGTGAGGTTCCGGGTGGTTTCCTGGAAGGAAGCGGCAGACAGGAAGGAATCGGTGGCCAGAGAGGCCTTGGTGATCCCCAGCAGGATGGGATGACCGGTAGCCGGCTGTTTCCCTTCGGCCAGCACTTCGTCGTTCTCATCTTCGAACTGGGCAATGTCCACCACGGAGCCCGGCAGCATATTGGTATCGCCGGCTTCGTCGATCTTGTACTTCCGCATCATCTGACGGACCATGACTTCCACGTGCTTGTCGTTGATTTCCACGCCCTGGGACTTGTAGACGCCCAGTACCTGCTGCACCAGATAATGACGGGTAGCGGCAGGGCCGGAGATCCGCAGGATATCATGGGGGTTCAGGGAGCCTTCGGTGAGCCGGTCGCCCACTTCTACTTTATCCCCTTCGGCCACATGGATCTTGGCACCGTAAGGAATGTGGTAGGATTCGTCGGTTCCATCTTCCTTATGGATGATGATGAACCGGCCTTCTTCCTTTTCCTGGATTTCTACGGTACCAGCCACTTCTGTCAGGATACCAGGATGTTTCGGTTTCCGGGCTTCGAACAATTCTTCGACACGGGGAAGACCTTGGGTGATATCGTCCGCACCAGCAACACCGCCGGTGTGGAAGGTTCTCATGGTCAGCTGGGTACCCGGTTCGCCGATGGCCTGAGCAGCGATGGTGCCGACGGCTTCGCCCACTTCCACCTTCTTGGCAGTAGCCAGGTTCCGGCCATAGCAGGCACGGCAGACCCCGAAATGGGATTTGCAGGTCAGTACGGAACGGATCTTAACTTTCTCCCGCAGGTCGGCGATCACATCAGCCATATCTTCGGTGATGTAGTCATTGATGTGGTAAATCACTTTGCCATCCTTGTCGGTGATGTCTTCGGCCAAGGTACGGCCCACCAAACGATCCCGCAGGGATTCCAGCACGGTGCTCTTGTTTTTCCCGGAAGTGATGGCTTCCACATAGACGCCGTCCACTTCATTGTTCCGGATCTTCAGTTCTTTTACGGTCCCGTCTTCCAGGATCTTTTCGATCACGTCAGCGGTGAACTTGTCGCCAGCCTTGGCCAGGACTTCGTCCTTTTCGTTGACGATGTCTTCTTCCACCTGTTTGTCCAGGAAATGGTGGGTCATATGTTCCCGGAAAGCACTCTTGACCTTTTCTTCCGGCACGTTGATGGCCAGGGTTTCCGGTTCTTCATTGCTTTCTTCATCGGCCGGATACAGGCTGATTTCCAAGATCCGGGCAGCCATCAGACGGTCAAAGACTTCTTCCGTGACCACCGTATCGGCTTCTGCCAGGATGGAATCATCTTCCGGATTCATCACACTGGCGGCCAGGGTACGTCCCACCACATATTCCTTCAGCTTGTGCTGGCTGGACCCCAGGACGGCCTTGCAGAAACGGGCCCGTTCCCGGACCAGGTTCATGCCGGTCACATCGCAGTCGTCTTCCCGGACGATAACGTCCTGGGCAACGTCTACCAGACGGCGGGTCAAATAACCAGAGTCAGCCGTACGCAGTGCAGTATCGGTCAGACCTTTCCGAGCACCATGGGAAGAAATGAAGTATTCCAAGATGGTCAGGCCTTCACGGAAGTTGGATTTGATAGGACGGTCGATGATCCGGCCGGAAGGGTCAGCCATCAGACCGCGCATGCCGGCCAGCTGACGGATCTGCTGCACGTTACCACGGGCACCGGAATTGGCCATCATGTACACAGGGTTGAAAGGATCCATGGTGTGCTTCATCAGGGCATTGGCCACGTCTTCGGTGGCTTTATCCCAGATGGCGATGACCTTGCGATACCGTTCGTCATCGCTCATGAGACCGCGGTTGAAGATGGTTTCCACTTTATCTACCTGCTTTTCAGCGGCAGCCAGGATGGAAGCCTTTTCTTTCGGGATCTTGATGTCGGAAGCGGCAATGGACAGGCCGGATTTGCAGGCGTTGTCATAGCCCAGCTTCTTGACGATATCCAGCACCCGGGCGGTGCCGAAGTTGCCATAGAGCTTGTGGGCTTTAGCAACCAGACGGCCCAGTTCTTTCTTATCGATCAGTTTGCCCAGGAGCCAGGTCCCGTCTTCCTGTTTAGAGTAATACCGCATTTCCACAGGCAGTTCGGAGTTGTAGATGATGTTGCCCATGGAAGTGGTCACCAGGCTTTCGCCCTTGTCGGAGGGTTCCGGGAAGATTTCCGCATTGGGGACCTTCACCTTGATCCGGGCCTGGAGGTCGATCACATGGTTAAAGTAAGCCAGACGGGCTTCGTCGAAGCTGATGAACCGGCGGCCTTCCCCTTTGGCCCCATCCTTGAAGATGGTCAGGTAGTAGGCTCCCAGAACCATATCCTGGGTAGGAACGGTGATGGGTTTCCCGTCTTTGGGTGCCAGGATGTTGTTGACGGACATCATCAGCACCCGGGCTTCTGCCTGGGCTTCAGCAGACAGCGGCAGATGGACGGCCATCTGGTCCCCGTCGAAGTCGGCGTTGTAAGGGGTGCAGACCAGAGGATGCAGTTTGATGGCCCGGCCTTCGGACAGGATCGGTTCGAAAGCCTGGATGCCCAGTCTGTGCAGAGTCGGGGCACGGTTCAGCAGTACAGGATGTTCCTTGATTACATCTTCCAGCACATCCCAGACGGCGTTGGTAGCCCGTTCCACCATCCGTTTGGCGCTCTTGATGTTGGTGGCGGCGCCGGTTTCCACCAAGCGCTTCATCACAAAGGGCTTGAACAGTTCCAGGGCCATTTCTTTCGGCAGGCCGCACTGGTGCATCTTCATTTCAGGCCCTACCACGATTACGCTACGGCCGGAGTAGTCCACCCGTTTCCCCAGCAGGTTCTGACGGAAACGGCCCTGCTTCCCTTTCAGCATATCGGACAGGGATTTCAGAGGACGGGTGCCGGGGCCCGTTACGGCACGGCCGCGGCGGCCGTTGTCGATGAGGGCATCCACGGCTTCCTGGAGCATCCGTTTTTCGTTCCGGACGATGATGTCCGGAGCCTGGAGTTCCTGGAGCCGTTTCAGACGGTTGTTCCGGTTGATCACCCGGCGGTACAGGTCGTTCAGGTCACTGGTGGCGAACCGGCCGCCATCCAGCTGGACCATGGGGCGCAGGTCGGGAGGGATGACCGGGATCACGTCCATGATCATCCATTCCGGTTTGTTGCCGCTCTTCAGGAAAGCCTCGCACACATCCAGCCGGCGGACGATGTTCCGTCTCTTCTGGAGGCTGGTCTCGGTCTTCAGGGCAGCCCGCAGTTCTTTGGTCAGTTCTTCCACGTTGATTTCATGGAGCAGTTCCTTGATGGCTTCTGCCCCCATGCCCACCCGGAAGGTAGGACCATATTCATCCAGTTTTTCCTGGTATTCTGCCTCGGTGAGCAGCTGTTTCTTGGTCAGATTGGTGTCGCCCGGATCCAGGACGATGTAGCTGGCAAAGTACAGGACTTTTTCCAGGGCTCTCTGGCCGATGTCCAGGATGGCACCCATCCGGCAGGGAATCCCCTTGAAGTACCAGATGTGGGAGACAGGAGCGGCCAATTCGATGGACCCCATCCGGTCACGGCGGACCTTGGAACGGGTGACTTCCACGCCGCATTTGTCGCAGACCACACCCTTGTAGCGGATGCGTTTGTACTTGCCGCAGTGGCATTCCCAGTCTTTGGTGGGCCCAAAGATCCGTTCGCAGAATAAGCCGTCCCGTTCCGGTTTCAGGGTTCTATAGTTGATGGTTTCCGGTTTGGTCACTTCCCCGTGGGACCAGGCTCTGATCTTCTCCGGAGAGGCCAGACCGATTCTCATAGAATGAAATTTATTTACGTCCAACAAGAGCACTCACTCCTTCCTACTCTGCATCAGACCCGTTGTCATCGCTGTCATCATGGGAATCGTCCAGATCCATATTCCCGATATCGGCAATCACATCGAAGTCGCTGCCTTCCGGCTGGTCTTCATCCGGGCTCAGTTCTTCTTCACCATTCTGGGCAGGGTTCTCCTCCCCTACATTGGCTGCCGTATGGGGAGCCTTATTGGCCATGTCCATATCCAGCTCTCTGGCAATGTCACCCATTCCGATATCTTCGTCTTCGTCATCCAGATCGATTTCGTCATCGTCTTCATCCAGCACCTGGATATCCAAGCCGATGCTCTGCATTTCCTTCACCAGTACCTTGAAGGATTCAGGCACCCCCGGTTCAGGGATGTTTTCGCCCTTCACGATGGCTTCATAGGCTTTCACACGGCCTACCACGTCATCGGACTTGACGGTAAGGATTTCCTGCAGGGTATAAGCAGCCCCGTATGCTTCCAGGGCCCACACTTCCATTTCCCCGAATCTCTGGCCGCCGAACTGGGCTTTACCACCCAGAGGCTGCTGGGTAACCAGGGAGTACGGACCGGTAGACCGGGCATGGATCTTGTCCGCCACCAGATGGTGGAGTTTCAGGTAGTAGATGCAGCCCACGGTGACCGGGTTGTCGAAAGGTTCCCCAGTACGGCCGTCGTACAGTGTGGTCTTTCCACTGGGATCCACTCCAGCCAGCTGCAGGGTCTTTTCCATATCGTCTTCCCGGGCGGAATCGAATACGGGCACAGCCACCGGCACCGCATGGTCCACAGTTTCCGGCATGCCGTACTTGTCCACATCGTAGCCGGCTTCTTTCAGCTCGCCTGCCAATTTCGGGTCTCCGGATTCGATCCGCATCCCCAGGGCACAGGCAGCCCAGCCCAAATGGGCTTCTAGGATCTGCCCGATGTTCATACGGGAAGGTACGCCCAGAGGGTTCAGTACGATCTGGACCGGTTCGCCGTTGGGCAGGAAGGGCATGTCTTCCCGAGGCATGATCCGGGAGACAACACCCTTGTTCCCGTGACGGCCTGCCATCTTGTCCCCTTCGCTGATTTTCCGTTTCTGGACAATGTGGACACGGACCTGCTTGCTGACGCCAGGAGGCAGTTCGTCCCCGTTTTCCCGGGTGAAGATCTGCACGCTGACGATGATCCCGGATTCCCCGTGGGGCACCCGCAGGGAGCTGTCCCGGACTTCCCGGGCCTTTTCGGCAAAGATGGCCCGGATCAGTCGTTCTTCTGCGCTCAGTTCCGTCTCCCCTTTAGGCGTGACTTTCCCTACCAGGATATCTCCCGGACGGACTTCCGCACCGATGCGGATGATTCCATCCTCATCCAGGTCCTTCAGGGCTTCTTCCGAAACGTTGGGGATATCCCGGGTGATTTCTTCCGGTCCCAGTTTGGTATCCCGGGCATCGCAGTTGTATTCTTCGATATGGATGGAGGTGAAGACATCTTCCTTCACCAGGTCTTCGCTGAGGAGTACAGCATCTTCGTAGTTGTAGCCTTCCCAAGGCATGTAAGCCGCAATGGCATTGCGGCCCAGGGCCAGTTCGCCGTGATCCGTGGCAGGCCCATCAGCCAGCACCTGTCCTTCTTCCACCTTGTCCCCCTTGAATACGATGGGACGCTGGTTCACGCAGGTGCTCTGGTTGGAGCGTTTGAATTTCAGTACGTTGTATTCATCTACACCGGCGCCGTCGGCCCGGGTCACGATGATCTTGTCGCCGCTGACATATTTCACTGTCCCAGCGTGTTTGGCCAGGATGCAGACCCCGGAGTCCACGGCCACTTTGTATTCCATCCCGGTCCCTACCACAGGAGCTTTAGGGTTCAGCAGAGGCACGGCCTGCCGCTGCATGTTGGCCCCCATCAGGGCACGGTTGGCATCGTCGTTTTCCAGGAAAGGAATCAGAGCTGCTGCGATGGACATAACCTGTTTCGGGGATACGTCCATGAAATCTACCCGGCTGGGAGGAATGGACAGTACGTCGTTCCGTTCCCGGCAGGTTACGTGGCTGTTGACGAAGGTCCCGTCATCGTTCAAAGGTTCGTTGGCCTGTGCCACGATGTAATTATCTTCTTCATCTGCCGTCATGTAGACGATTTCGTTGGTGACTTTGCAAGTCTTCTTGTCTACTTTCCGGTAAGGGGTTTCGATGAAGCCATACCGGTTCACCACCCCGTAAGCAGCCAGGGACCCGATCAGACCGATGTTGGGGCCTTCAGGGGTTTCAATAGGACACATACGGCCATAGTGGGAAACGTGTACGTCACGGACTTCATAGCCGGCTCTTTCCCGGGACAGACCGCCGGGCCCCAGCGCGGACAGACGGCGTTTATGGGTCAGTTCCGCCAGAGGGTTGTTCTGATCCATGAACTGGGACAGCTGGCTGCTGCCGAAGAATTCCTTCACAGCGGCTACCACGGGACGGATGTTGATCAGGGCCTGGGGCGTGATCACATCGGCATCCTGGAGGGTCATCCGTTCCCGGATCACCCGTTCCATACGGCTCAGGCCGATCCGGAACTGATTCTGGAGCAGTTCGCCCACGCAGCGGACACGCCGGTTGCCCAAATGGTCGATATCGTCCTTGCCTTCCATGCCATCGATGACATTCAGCAGATAGGCGAAAGAAGCGATCACATCGGCGGGCGTGATGACCCGGACGGAAGCATCGATATCTTTGGTGACAATGATCCGTTCCGGTTTTTCCTGGTATTTCACCCAGACTTCTGCATAGCCGGGCTGGCTGTAGATGCCGCTCTGTTCCAGCTTGTCGATTTCTTCGTCCCCGATGATGGTGCCGGCCGGCAGGACCACTTCGCCCTGGCTGCCGTCAGGATTTTCGAAAGCGATGGGAGAAGTCAGTTCCTTACCCAGGAGACGCTGGCGCCACCCCAGTTTCTTATTGACCTTATAGCGGCCCACATTGGCCAGATCATACCGCCGGTTGTCAGAGAAGATGTTCTTGATCAGCTGGGCGGCATTTTCCAAGTTGGCCGGTTCGCCCGGACGCAGTTTCCGGTAGATTTCCAGCAGGGCATCGTCTTCATTTTTGGTGGTATCCTTGGCCAGGGTCGCTACCAAGAAAGGATGTTCTCCGAATGTCCGGATGATATCATCATTGGTAGGCAGTCCCATTACCCGGAGCAGCGCCGTAGCCGGCAGTTTCCGGGTCCGGTCCACACGGGCGTAGATGATGTCGTTCAGGTCGGTTTCATATTCGATCCAGGCACCCCGGTTGGGGATCACGGTGGTCCCATATAGGAATTTCCCCATAGGATCCATGTCTTTGGCGTAGTAGACTCCCGGAGAACGGACCAGCTGGCTGACAATGACACGTTCCGCCCCGTTGATGACGAAGGTACCGGTATCGGTCATCAGAGGGAAATCCCCCATGAAAACAGTGGATTCCTTGATTTCTCCCGTATCCTTGTACAGCAGGCGGACATCCACGTTCAACGGTGCCGCATAAGTGGCATCCTTTTCCTTGCAGGTCTCGATGTCATACTTGGGATCGCCAATGGTGAAGTTTTCAAAACTCAGTTCCAGGTTATCCGTAAAATCTTTGATAGGAGAAACATCCTTGAAAACGTCATGCAGCCCTTCTCTTATGAACCACTCATAAGATTTTCTCTGCAAGTCGATCAGATGAGGCATTTTCAGGACTTCTTTGATCCGAGCATAACTGTACCGGATGCGGTCGCCATTATGAACCGGCTTAAACATGTGGTCTCTCACTCCTTTTCTCTAGGCAGGTGTTCGAAGAAAGTACTAAGAATCTATTACACAAAAAAAACAAGGCAGTCAACACAATCAAGATTGATCAGCCTTGTATCCTGCAATGTCTCTCAGTCAGCATTTCGTGCTCCTCTCCTCACTTGAGCGGGAACGCGATGTCCAACCACTGAGCACTCGCGAAACCTATATATCCTGCTTTAGCAAACTTCATGGACGATAATTATATCATATAATATGGCTTTTCGCTTATTTAATATGTAAACTTTATGTGAATTTTTAATGAAATTTCTTTCCATCCCGGATCAGGCAGTTCCATTCCGGACGGTCCAGTGCCAGCCGGATCACCGTCACCAACCCATAATTGGAATTGTACCGGTAGAAGATCAGGAACCGGCCGGCAGGGTAGCACCGGATCCCTTCCAGATCCAACAGGGAATCCTGGGCATTGGCGGCCACTTTGGGGAACGTTTCCACTTCTTTCAGTACCCGGTCCAGTTCAGCCAGTTCTTCCCGGCTGCAGCAGGCTTCCGCTGCTTTCCGGTCCCGGAGGGCTTCCTGGGTAGATACCAGGTTTCCCTGGGCATCCGGCATATCTTCCTGTTCCAGGCTTTTCAGTCCCTGGGCCGCAAAAGCCCGAGCCTGTTCCCGCATGGCTTCATCCATCTTCTTTCCATCCTTCCATGAAAAAAGAGCTGCCGCAAAGCGACAGCCCTTTGGGTCTTTAAGCTTCGGCTTCCACCGGATAAACGCTGATGGTACGGCGATCCTTGCCCCATCTTTCGAAAGCGACCTTACCGGCTACTTTTGCATAGATGGTGTAGTCCTTGCCCATGCCAACGTTCTGACCCATGTGGAAACGGGTGCCGCGCTGACGGACGATGATGGAGCCGGCAGTTACCAGCTGACCGTCATGGGCTTTGGTCCCCATGCGCTGTGCGTTGGAATCACGGCCGTTGTGGGTAGAACCGGACCCTTTCTTATGAGCGTGTAATTGAAGGATTAATTCGAACACGATGTTCACCTCCTGTGTTCCTTGATCATGAGATAATCCTGGGAATAAGTCTTCTGGAGATGGCGCAGGCCGCAGACCATGGTCTTGAGGACTGCATCCGTCTTTGCATCGGGCTCATCCACCAGTCTTACCGCCAAGCTGCCGTCTTCCTGGTCAATGGAGTAGTCCACCTTCCGGTGGAGGACTTCGTTGAGGCCATTGGCGGCCACCTGGGTATTCAGGGATACAGCATAGCAGACTTCGTCGAACCCTTCCGGGCTGTACTCCGCATGCCCCGATACTCTGTACCGCCTGATCCTGCCATGCCGATTGTAGTAGATATCTACGGCAATCATGGCTTATGCTTCGATAGAAGTGATTTCAACCTGGGTGAACGGCTGACGATGACCCTGGCGTTTCCGATAGTTGGATTTTGCTCTGTATTTGAAAACAAAGATCTTGTCGGCTTTGCCCTGTTTGGCAACCTTGGCGGTCACCTTGGCACCGGCTACGGTAGGAGCCCCTACTTTCACATCGCCATCGTTGACAATAGTCAGGACTTCATCAAAAACGACTTCCTGGCCTTCTTCAACGTTCAGTTTTTCAACGTTCAGTACATCGCCTTCGCTGACGCGGTACTGTTTGCCACCTGTACGGATAATAGCGTACATATTCTGCACCTCCCTCATTCCAAGACTCGCCGAATACGGTAAACTCCTTCCGGAGTTTTTCAGGACCTCTCCGGGCGGTAGTGCCAAATTCACATTCAGCCTTGCTAGTATACTATAAGATGCCGAAAAAAGCAAGGTTTTCTTTCTGGATGGTTCCTTTTCCAGCTTTAGGAAGCAGCAATTTTTCCTGTATTCCTGGGCTGGGAAACATGCTATAATATTTGAATTGCAAACCAAAGAAAGGTCGTGGGAATCAAAGATGAAAGAAATGATTCGTCTGATGGGGATCACCAAAGAATTTGAAGATGAGCTGATCATCCCCACTCTCAATCTGACTATCTACGACGGGGAATTCGTGACCCTTTTAGGCCCCTCCGGCTGCGGGAAGACCACCATGCTGCGCATGATTGCCGGTCTGGAAACGCCCACCCAGGGCCATATTTTTTTGGATAACGAAGACGTCACCCACCTGGCGCCCTACAAACGGAATGTGAATATGGTGTTCCAGCACTATGCCCTCTTTCCCCACATGACGGTGGAAGAAAATATCCGTTTCGGACTGCTGATGAAAAAAGTTCCCCGCAAAGAGCAGCAGAAACGGATCGCCGATGTGCTGCAGCTGACCCAGCTGGAAGAGCTCCGATATCGGAAGCCTCAGCAGATGAGCGGCGGGCAGCAGCAGCGGGTGGCCATCGCCCGTGCCTTGGTCAACAATCCCAAGGTCCTGCTGCTGGACGAACCTTTGGGTGCCCTGGACTACAAACTCCGGAAGACCATGCAGCTGGAGCTGCGGAATCTTCAGCAGAGGCTGGGCATCACTTTCATCTACGTAACCCACGACCAGGAAGAAGCCCTGACCATGAGCGACCGGGTCATCATCGTCAACGGCGGCCGGATCGAACAGGATGATCCGCCGGCCAGGATCTACCAGTATCCTCGGAGCCGGTTCGCCGCCAGCTTCATCGGAGAAAACAACTTCTTCCCCCTTCCGGATGATGACAGCCGGCTGCTGTCCGTGCGGCCTCAGTTCATCAATGTCTGTGCCTTGGATGACAAGGAAAGGAAAGGACCGGAGCCCTTCCATACCGGGACCATCGAACAGATCCTGTTCTGCGGGACGTTCGACAAACTGTTCATCCGCCTGGATGACTCCCGGGATATGGTCACTGCCTACCAATATTATGAAGATTATCGGAAATGGTCTGTAGAAGACCGGGTAGGGATCTGGTGGAACACCCAAGACGGTGTCCAGGTGACGAAATGAGACGGGGCAAACTGCTGGTGCTTCCGGCCATGGGATGGCTGGGGCTTTTCTTTGCCCTGCCGCTCCTGATTGTGGTGGTGGTTTCCTTTGCTTCCCGGACGGCCTACGGACAGGTGGTCTTCCAATGGAACTTGGAAAACTACCTCCGCTTCCTGGAACCCTTGTACCTGAAGATCTTCGCCTTTACTCTGGGGACCGCATTTATCACCACACTCTGGACTTTTGCCATGGGGTATCCGGTAGCCTATACCATCGCCATGATCCTGCCCAAAAAATGGCAGCAGGCCGGGATCATCCTGGTGATGATCCCTTTCTGGATCAATTTCCTGATCCGTTCCTATTCCTGGGTCATCATCCTGCGTGCCCAAGGGCTGGTCAACACCTTCCTGCTCCATTTCGGGTTCATCGAAAAGCCCCTGGGGCTCCTATACAACAATACGGCCGTCCTCCTGGGCATGGTCTACGGCCTGCTCCCCTTTATGGTCCTGCCCATCTATGTTTCTCTGGAACAGATGGATAAACGGCTGCTGGAAGCGGCCAGTGATCTGGGAGCTTCTCCCTTCACTGCCTTCCGGAAGATCACCCTGCCCCTGACTCTGCCGGGAGTAGCAGCCGGATCCATCCTGGTTTTCATCTCTTCTTTGGGGATGTTCGTAGTCCCGGACATCATGGGAGGTGCCAAGAGTTCCCTGATGGGCAATGTGATCCAGAACCAGTTCCTGGCGGCCCGGGACTGGCCTTTCGGTTCTGCACTTTCCATCATCCTGGCACTTCTGTCCTTGGTGATGATCATCCTGTACTACAAGGCCTTGGAAGCCCAGAAAGGAGGGAAGCAGCATGAAGAAAAACTGGCGTAGTGCCACGCTGGTGGCATATTCCCTAGCCATTTTGGCCTTTTTGTACCTGCCCCTCCTGATCCTTTCCCTGTATTCCTTCAACGATTCCCGGATCAATGCAGTGTGGACCGGATTTACTTTCAAATGGTACATTTCCCTGCTCCACAATGACCGGGTCCTGGAAGCCCTGGGCAACAGCCTGCTGATTGCTGCCATCACCACCGTAGTCACCACAGTCATGGGCACCCTGGCCGCTCTGGCCCTCCACCGCTACCAGTACCGCTGCAAACTGCTGATCAACAGCCTGCTGTACCTGCCCATCCTGATCCCGGAAATCGTCATGGGCCTTTCTCTGCTGGTGCTCTTTTCCCAAGTAGGGATCCCCTTGGGCCGCCCCACCTTGATCATCGCCCATATCACCTTTTGCATCTCCTTCGTGATCATTACCGTTGGTGCTCGGCTGGAAGGCTGCCGGCAGGATCTGGAAGAGGCGGCCAGCGATCTGTATGCTACGCCTTGGCAGGCTTTCCGGTATGTGACCTTTCCCATGATCCTGCCAGGGATCGTAGCCGGTGCCCTGATGGCCTTCACCCTTTCCATCGATGATTTCGTCATCAGCTTCTTTGTGGCCGGTCCCAATTCCACCACCCTGCCCCTCTACATCTACGCCATGGTCAAGAGAGGGATCTCTCCCCAGATCAACGCTCTCTCCACCTGCATGATGCTGGTCACCATCTCCCTGGTAGTGGTCTCCCAGCTGCTGCAGAAGCGGGGCTACCACTCTTCCCGAAAGGACTGATGCTGCGTGAAAAAGATCCAATGGCTGTGCTGCCTCGTTTTGACTCTCCTGCTGCTCATGACCGCCGGCTGCGGCGAAGAAAAGAAACAGCCGGAAGAAGGGAAACAGGTCCTGAACCTGTTCAGCTGGGCCGATAATTTCGACCCGGAAGTCATCAAGGCTTTTGAAAAGAAATACAACTGCAAAGTCAACTACGACGTCTTTGCCAACAACGAAGAACTGCTGGCCAAGCTCCAGGCAGGAGGCGCCCAGTATGATCTGATCCAGCCTTCCGACTATATGGTCTCCACCATGATCAAGCTCCACCTGCTGGAAAAGCTGGACAAAAAGGCCATCCCCAATACCCGCAATCTCATGGACAATCTCCAGCATCCCCAGTTCGATCCAACGGGAGAATATTCCGTGGTATACACTTGGGGGATGACGGGCATCGTCTACAATAAGAAGTATGTGAAGACCCCACCCACTTCCTGGAACGATCTGTGGAATCCGGAATATAAGGGACGGGTCATCCTCCTCAACGACAGTCGGGAAGTCATTGGCATGGCTCTGAAGAAAAACGGATGGTCCAACAATTCCACCGATCCGGAACAGCTGAAAAAAGCTTTCCAGGATCTGGAACAGCTGGTCCCCAATATCCTGGCCTACGATACCGATGGACTCAAGCAGAAATTCATCGCTGAAGAAGGCTGGATCGGGACTATGTGGTCCGGAGACGCCTCCTTCAGCTACAAGGAGAACCCCAACCTGGGCTTTGTGATCCCCAAGGAAGGGACCCTGGTCTGGGCAGATACCCTGGCCATTCCCAAAGGAGCCAAGCACAAGGAGCTGGCGGAGAAATTCATCAACTTCCTGTTCGATCCGGAAATCAGTGCCAAGAACTATGAAGCCATTGGCTATAACGATCCCAACAGCAATGCCCGGAAATACCATTCCAAGGAATACCTGGAAGACCCCATGCTGAATACGGCCATCGCCCATCTAAAAGAGGGAGAATGGCTCCACGACATCGGGGACGGGATCACCCTGTACGACAAATACTGGACGGAATTAAAGACGATACGGTAATGGAAAAGGGGCCGTGAAGAAATGAGAGATTCATTTCTTCACGGCCCCTTTGGTCGCGGGTCAAGGCCCGTGACCGGTGCCGCTTAAGCGGCACCTCTTATTTTGCCTGTGCGTTTTGGTTGTTCTGTACCGGTTTCACTTCCACCGGAATCATGTTCAGGCCCTGGAGTTCTGCTTTCTTGCCTTTGACGCTGAACACAAAGGTCATCTGCACATTGGGAGCCTTCTTGGCATCGCCGATATAAATCAGACGATCCGCATCAGCGAATTTATCCAGACGGACCAGTTTCAGATTGCTGATACCGCCCAGCTGTTCCGTTACGCCTTTTTTCATATTGTCCAGTGCCGCCGCATTGAAGTTTTTCTGGAGAGCCGGAGAAAACCCGGTAGAAACTTCTGCCAGCTGACCTTTCCCCTGGATCAGCCCGATGACTTTCGTCGTAGTGGTTTCTTCCTGGGCCAGCAGGTCGCTGGCCGGGCTGGCAAAGCCCAGGCTGGCCATACCCAGAGACAGTACTGCCGTCAGCATCATAATGATTTTTTTCATATTCGATCCATCCTTTCCTATCTATCAGATATTGTCTTTTGCAATCCGTTCCATGGCTTCTTTGGTGCCCTCGTGAGTCCCGAAAGCGCTGAGCCGCAGATAGCCTTCGCCCATAGTGCCGAAACCGGCGCCAGGAGTCCCCACAATGGCCAGGTCATTCAGCAGATGGTCAAAATATTCCCAGCTGCCCATGCCTTTGGGACATTGTACCCACACATAAGGAGAGTATACGCCACCATAGTATTTGTACCCCTTCTTGTCAAAGGTTTCCATCATCATCCGGGCGTTTTCCCGATAGTAAGCCAGCATTTCGCCGCATTCCTTTTCGCCCACAGGAGACATAGCAGCTTCCGCGCCTCTTTGGACAATATAGTTCACGCCGTTGAACTTGGTAGTCTGGCGGCGGAGCCACATCTTATTCAGGCTCAATTCCTGTCCTTCCGGTGCCTTCCGGGTCAGCTGCAGCGGCACCACGGTATATCCGCACCGGGTACCGGTGAATCCAGCCGTCTTAGAGAAAGAACACAATTCAATGGCACAGTCCTTGGCTCCCGGAATCGCAAAAATGCTCCGAGGCACATCCGGATTGGTGATGAAGGATTCATAAGCTGCATCATAGAGGATGATGGCATCATTTTTCCGTGCATAATCCACCCATTCCTTCAGCTGTTCTTTGCTGTAGGCAGCCCCAGTGGGGTTGTTGGGAGAGCACAGATAAATGATATCCGCTTTGACAGCAGGATCCGGCATGGGCAGGAATCCATTTTCCGGTGTCCCCTTCATGAACAGGATCTTCCGGCCCCGCATCACATTGGTATCCACATAAACCGGATAGACTGGATCCGGAACCAGGACCACATTGCTGTCGTCAAACAGATCCGTGATGTTGCCGCAGTCACTCTTGGCCCCATCGCTGACAAAAATTTCTTTGATATCCAGTTCTACTCCATGGCGGGCATAATATTTCTGGATGGCTTCTTGGAGGAATCCATACCCCTGTTCCGGTCCATAGCCTCTGAAAGTTTCTTTATGGCCCATCTCTTCCACGGCTTTTGCCATGGCAGCAATGACGGACGGTGCCAGAGGAAGAGTGACATCTCCAATGCCCATCTTGATGATTTTCTTTTCCGGGTGTGCCTCACTGAAAGCTCTCACCCGTGCAGCAATATCTGCAAACAGATAGCTTTCCTTCAACTTCGCAAAATTTCCATTCACTAAAGCCATATCTGACTCTCCTTTGATGCAAAACGATGTATTCCAATGCGGAACCTTTATTTATTGTAAAGTAGCCCCGGAGGAATGTCAATTATTTCAAACTTTCTTCCAAAAGTTCTTCCGGGATTTCGATTTCCCCTTCATAAACCGTAGTGGCCGGTCCTTTCAGGGTCATGGCGTCATCCTCTCCCGTACGGACCTGGAGAAGCCCGCCTTTGGCTTCCACTTTCAGGAACTCTCCCCGCTGGCCGGCTTTGCCCAGTGCTGCACAGGTATAGCCAACAGCACAGGCGCCGGTGCCGCAGGCCCAGGTTTCTCCGCTGCCTCGTTCCCAGACCCGGAATTTTACATAGTTAGCGTCCACCACCTGGACGAATTCTACATTGGTCCGTTCTGGAAAGAGCGAAGAGGTTTCAATGACCCGCCCCACTGCTTCCACCGGTGCAGATTCCACATCTTCTACGAAGGTGACAAAATGAGGATTTCCCATAGAAACTGCTGTACCCCGCACGGTGATTTCCGTTCCATCGGGACGGGTAAAAGTCACCGGCTGATCCACACAAGTTTCTCCGGACCATTCCATGGGGATGGAAGCCACTTGGGTTTCTGCCCTTCCCATGTCCACTTCCGCCAGGACCACTTTCCCCTTTTCCACAGTCATGTGGATGGTCTTGATGCCCCCCAGGGTATCCAAGGTAATGGTATCCTTGTGTGTCAAGCCTTTATCATAGACGAATTTGGCGATGCATCGGGACCCGTTCCCGCACATCTTTCCTTCTGAAGCATCGGCATTGAACATCCGCATCCGGAAATCTGCCTTGTCCGAAGGACAGATGCAGATCAGCCCGTCAGACCCGATACCGAACCGCCGGCGGCTCACATATTCGGAAATCTTCCCCGGATTGGGCAGCATCCGGTCCATGCAGTCCACATAGACATAATCATTGCCACAGCCGTGCATTTTGGTGAATTTCATTTTCATGGAGTCTTCCCCCTCATTTTCGCTTGATTTCTTATTATATCATGAAAGTTTTTCTGCTGCACTTGTCCCAAAAAATTAAACAGTAAGGCCTGCGTCTTAGGGTGAAAAGTGAGGGTTACCTGAAAGTACCTTCTTTTTCTTTTATTTTAGTTATGTTAAACTAACTGAAGACAAAGGAGGTCGTTCTATTATGTTCAAAAAAAAATTACTGACCCTCTCTTTGGGTCTGCTGCTGTGCGGAATGGGTTCGGGAACAGCAGGAGCTGCTCCCCAGTTCAAAAACAACAAGGAGCTGGCTGCCTATTTCTGGAACCAGATCTTCAACGAGCATCACACAGCCGTCATTGACGAACTGACGGGCGATACCTATATCCAGCACAGTCCCGGGTTCAAAGATGGAAAACAGGCTTTCAAAGAAGGCATTGCCGGATTCCTGAAAGAATTCCCAGAAAGCACCGCGGAAATCAAGCATCTGGGGGCGGACGGGGACCTGGTGTTCATCCACAACCATATTAAATTGAACTCTCAGGACCGGGGCCAGGCTGCCGTGGACATCTTCCGGATCAAAAACGGAAAAATCGTGGAGCACTGGGACGTGATCCAGGATATCCCGGAAAAAGCGGAAAACAACAATACCATGTTTTAAGAAAGAGCTGTTGCCAGGGGAAAGCCCCAGGCAACAGCTTTTTTATGCCAACCAACGCCCCACCCAATGATTGATCTGCTCCATGACCTGGATGAGCTGTTCTCCTTCTGGAGAAAGACGGTATTCCACCATTCCAGAAGGATCATCCTGTTCCCGCCGTTCCACCAAATTGTTCCGTTCCAGGATCCGCAGATTTTCCGTAAGGACTTTGGCACTGATGCCAGGCAGGATTCGCTGAAGTTCCCGGAAATGGCGGGGACGGGCGGCCCGCGCCAGCAGCAGGGCAGTACGCCATTTCCCCTTCAAGACCGCCATGAAACAGTCAAAA
>NZ_LT608315.1:192106-691371 GCF_900095825.1 Acidaminococcus massiliensis
CCCGCCGTTCCACCAAATTGTTCCGTTCCAGGATCCGCAGATTTTCCGTAAGGACTTTGGCACTGATGCCAGGCAGGATTCGCTGAAGTTCCCGGAAATGGCGGGGACGGGCGGCCAGCGCCAGCAGCAGGTCAGTACGCCATTTCCCCTTCAAGACCGCTATGAAACAGTCAAAAGGACAGTCATAAGTCTTTCCGTCAAATTGAGCCATAGTTGTCCCTCTCACCACGCTTTCTCTCCGCTTTTCCTCACCGTCACCGTATCCACCAGGGTCCCGTCGGGCAGGAAGCACTGGATCCGGAGCTGGTCTTCCTGTTTTTCCAGCACTAGATAGTTATCCGTTTCCGGCTGGGGGGCCACGGTCACATCCAGGGCATGGCGCTTCCAGAGGCTGGGATACCGCACGTCCCCGGCCACCCCGGTAATCACATAGGAGGGACCCCGGTCCGCCCGCTGGAAGTCATAAATCTTTCCCCGGTTCCGGTAAGTATGGAGATGGGCACTGAGCACCAAATCCACCCCGTACCGGTCAAAGAGGGGCATCCATTCCCTTCCTTCCGGAGAGAACCCTTCCGCCCGGTCCCGTCCCGGCCGGGTTGCCGGATCAAAGGCATACTGGAGGGGGTCCTTGTGCATCAGTACAATATTCCATTTGCCCCGGTTCCGTGCCATGTCTTCCTGGAACCAGGCCTCCTGGTCCCGGGCCAGCTCCGGTTCCCATTCCTTCAGTTCCTCGTTCTGGGTGTTCAGCACCACAAAATGCACATCCCCCACCGTAAAGGAATAGAACTGGTTCCGGTATTTTTCCCGGCCATTGTCCGGCAGGGCGAACCGGTGGAGATACCCTTCCGGCATCCGTACCTTCCAGTTCAGGTCGTAGGTTTCATGGTTCCCCATCAGAGGCGCCACCGGGATTTTTTCCGCCATGGGTTCCACCACCCCGAACCAGGCGTTCCACTGGCTGTTGTCTTCCCCGTTGTCCACCAGGTCCCCCATGTTCACAAAGAAACTGGCGTCCGGGTTCCGCTGCCAGGCAGGCTGGGCGGTGGCCTTCCACATGCTGTAATCCGCCGACTGGGAATCCGGGAAGATCAGGGCCTTGAAGGTATTGCCGGCAAAGGCTTTCAGAGGCATCCACTCCGTGGCCTTCTTTCCCGCCCGGATCCGGTACTCATAGGCCTGTCCCGGTTCCAGCTGTTCCAACCGGGCCGTGTAGATCCAGGTATCCTTGCCTCCGTCTCTGAATTTTTCTTCCGTCACCGAAGCGACTGTCAGGGAACTTTCTCCGGTCTTCCGGTATTCCAGCACCGGTTCTTTCACCGGATAATCCGACTGCCACTGGATCACCCGGCTCCGGGAGGGATCCGCCGTCATCACCTGCCGGATGTTCCGGGCCTCCACCTGGTCCAGCAGATCATAATGGATGGCCGCTCCCCGGGCCTGGTCCACTTTTCCCAGGGCCCAGGTCCGGAACCAGGGAGAAAAATGCCAGACACCGGCCACCAGGGCCACCGCCAGCGCCAGGAACCCCATAAGGATCCGGCTCTTTTTTATGGAAACGTTCTTCTTCACCGTACTTTTCACTCCTTTAGTTCTGTACTTGCCTGTCTATAGCATAAAAGAATGGCCGCCACAATACAAATACTTTATGCTCATGGGATTTTATACGAAAACAGTATACTGACCAAAAGACCAAAAAGCAACAAGGAAGCAGAATCCCCTTCCTGCGTCTTGACACTTCTGAAGAAAAGCTCTATACTGCAGATGACAGATTTAAATTTATCAATATGAAAGGAGGCTGGCAGATGGAAGACCTTGCTTTTAAAGCCCGTTTGTTCAAGGCCCTGGCCGATGAAAACCGGCTCCACATCCTGGAACTGCTCCAGGGCGGGGAACGGTGTGCCTGCGTGCTGCTGGAAAATCTCCATCTGTCCCAGCCCACCCTTTCCCATCATATGAAGATCCTGTGCGACGCAGGGCTGGTCACTGGCCGGAAAGAAGGCAAATGGGTCTACTATACCCTGAACCGGGAAACGGCCCAGGAACTGGAAGCCCTGATCCGGGACCTGTTCCGGGAAACCCCGTCCTTCCAGCCGGCGGACTGCGCCTGCTCCAAATGCCAGTAAAATTTTTTGCGTTAATGAATCGATAAATTTCAATCTATAAATTTATTTTTCGGGAGGAATCTATTATGGAAAGAAAACAGGTACAGATTTTTGAACAGGCCATGTGCTGCCCTACAGGACTTTGCGGTCCTGCCATCGATCCGGAACTGCTGCGGATTTCCGCCGTACTGGACACCCTGGAAAAACACGGCATCCTGGTGGAACGGTACAATCTGAGCAATGCGCCCCTCAAATTCATCCAGACCCCGGCGGCAGCGGAATTCCTACAGCACCATGGGCCGGAGGAACTGCCCCTGGTCCTGACAGACGGAAAAATCTGGATGGCCGGCCGTTACCCCACCAATGAGGAATTCGCCCGGATGCTGGATTTCGCTCCGGCTCTGCTGGACGAAGCCTCGGCCCGTCAGGACAGCGGAACGGAAGAAGCCGGTTCCTGCTGCTGCGGCGGCGGCAGTGAAGAACCGGCTGCCGAAACCTCCTGCTGCTGCGGTAGCGGTGAAAAAGAAAGCAGCAGAGATTCCAGTTCCTGCTGCGGTTCCGGTTCTTCCAGCTGCTGTCAATGACGAAAGGAGACTGCCATGGAACTGTATGATCCTTTTGCCGCCATCCGGACCCAATATGTGTTCTTTACCGGCAAAGGCGGAGTGGGAAAGACTTCCACAGCCTGTGCCACCGCCGTGGCCCTGGCCGATGCCGGTCAGAAGGTGCTGCTGGTCAGCACGGACCCGGCTTCCAATCTCCAGGACATCTTTTCTCTGGAACTGAAAGAAACACCCACTCCCATTCCCGGTGTCCCCGGCCTGGAAGCGGCCAATCTGGACCCGGTGAAGGCAGCCGCCGCCTACCGGGAAAGTGTAGTGGGTCCTTACCGGGGGCTTTTGCCGGAAGCCGCTCTGCGGAACATGGAAGAACAGCTGTCCGGCTCCTGTACCATCGAAATCGCCGCCTTCAATGCCTTTACGGATTTCCTCACAGATCCGGAGACCGCAGCGGCCTACGACAAAATCCTTTTTGATACGGCCCCTACCGGCCATACCCTGCGGATGCTCCAGCTGCCTTCTGCCTGGAGCCAATTCATCAGTACCAGTACCCACGGAGCCTCCTGTCTGGGACAGCTGTCCGGTCTGGAAAACCGGAAGGCCCTGTACCGGCAGGCCGTGGAAACCCTGTCGGATCCTGGCCGCACCACCCTGCTCCTGGTAGCCCGTCCTGACCGGCCCCCGCTGCTGGAAGCGGACCGGGCCTCCCGGGAACTGGCCAAACTGGGCATCGGCAGTCAGCAGCTGATCATCAACGGACTGTTGGAAAAGACCGATGACCCGGTCACCGGGGAACTTTTTGCCAAACAGCAGGCGGCTCTGGAAGAAATGCCCCAGGGTCTGAAAGAAATGCCCTGCTGGCAGATTCCCTTCCGGAGCTACAATGTTACCGGCCTGGACCATGTCCGGGCTCTCCTAAAGGGAGAAGTTGCCCCTGCCACCAACCGGGAACAACAGGCTCCCGTCCATACCCTCCAGGAGGTGGCAGATGATCTGGAGCAGCACCATCGGAAAGTCATCTTCACCATGGGAAAAGGCGGCGTGGGAAAAACCACCGTGGCTGCGTCCCTGGCTCTCCGGCTGGCTCAGAAGGGCCACCAGGTGCTGCTGACCACCACCGACCCGGCCGGCCATCTCCAGGAAATCCTGGAACAGACGGACCGGATCCAGCTGTGTCAGATCGACGAACAAGCCGAGCTCCGCCGGTATCAGCAGGAAGTCCTGGACCAGGCTCGGAAAAACGGACTGAAGGAAGGAGACCTGGCTTACATCGAAGAAGACCTCCGTTCCCCCTGCACCCAGGAAATCGCCGTGTTCCGGGCCTTTGCAGAAATCGTGGCCCGGGCCGGGGATCGGATCGTCATCATCGACACCGCCCCCACCGGCCATACCCTGCTGCTCCTGGAATCCACGGAAAACTACGACCGGGAGATCCGCCGGACCCGGGGCAGTGTCCCTCCTGCCGTCCAGCAGCTGCTGCCCCGGCTGAAGGGACCGGAGACGGAAGTAGTGATCGTCACCCTGCCGGAAGCCACTCCGGTGTATGAAGCCCTGCGTCTGGAAGAAGATCTGAAACGGACCCGGCTGTGCAGCCGCTGGTGGATCATCAACCGTTGCTTCAGCCAGACTGCCGCCCAAAGCCCCCTGCTGAAGGCCAAAGCGGACCGGGAGATTCCCTGGATCAACCAGGTGGCAGCCCACTCCGGCGGCCATGCAGCGGTAATTCCCTGGAAACAGTCGGAAATCAAAGGAAAGGTGCTGGAAACCTTATGAACCGAAAACCTGTTGTCGCTTTTCTCTGTATCCAAAACTCCTGCCGGAGCCAGATGGCCGAAGCCTTTGGCCGTCACCTGGCAGAAGATGTGTTTGTCAGCCGGTCTGCCGGCACCTGTCCGGCAGACCGGATCAATCCCTCTGCCCAGCGGCTAATGCAGGACCTGTACGGGATCGACATGGAAAAAGAAGGCCAGTTCCCCAAAAAACTGGAAGACCTGCCAGCTCTGGACATGGTGGTGACCATGGGCTGCGGAGTCCGCTGTCCGGTACTACCCGGGGTGAAGGCCCTGTCCTGGGAAATCCCGGACCCGGCCGGGAAACCGGATCCGGAGTTCCGTGTCATTATGGAAGCCATCCGGGCTCAGGTGCTGGCCCTCCGGGACCAGCTGAAAGGAGCTGGCACAAAATGACGGACGCCAAAAATCCGGGCATCAGCCCGTTCCAGCGGTATCTCTCCCTATGGGTTTTCCTTTGTATGGCGGCCGGTGTGCTGGTGGGCCGTTTCCTGCCGGCGGTGCCCCGGTTCCTGGACCGGCTCCAGATTGACGGGATCTCCATACCCATTGCCATCCTGATCTGGATCATGATCTATCCCATGATGATGAAGGTGGATTTCCAGAGCATCCGGGAAGTGGGCCGGCACCCTAAAGGACTGTTCGTCACCTGGATCACCAACTGGCTGATCAAACCCTTTACCATGTACGGCCTGGCCGCTTTTTTCTTTTATCAGGTATTCCAGGCCTTCATTCCCCGAGATCTGGCCACCCAGTATCTGGCCGGCGCCGTGCTCCTGGGGGCCGCCCCCTGCACCGCTATGGTTTTTGTGTGGAGTACCCTGACCCAGGGGGATCCGGCTTATACAGTGGTCCAGGTGGCCACCAACGACCTGATCATCCTGGTGGCCTTCGTGCCCATTGTAAAATTCCTTCTGGGCGTATCCCATGTGACGGTCCCCTACAGCGTGCTTTTCCTGAGCATCTTCCTGTTTGTGGTGATTCCTCTGGCAGGGGGCATCCTGACCCGGGTCACCGTAATCCGTCAGAAGGGAGAAGCCTATTTCAACCAGGTCTTTATCCACAAATTCGATCAGGCCACCACCTGGGGACTGCTGCTGACCCTGTGCATCATCTTCAGTTCCCAGGCCCAGGTGATCCTGTCCAATCCCTTCCATATCCTGCTGATTGCCATTCCCCTGGTGCTCCAGACCTATCTGATCTTTGCCATTGCCTACGGAGCCAGCACCCTGCTCCACCTGCCCCACAGCATCGCAGCTCCGGCAGGGATGATCGGAGCCTCCAACTTCTTCGAACTGGCCGTAGCCGTGGCCATCGCCCTGTTCGGAGTCACCAGCCCCGCCGCCCTGGCCACCACCGTAGGCGTCCTGACGGAAGTACCGGTGATGCTGAGTCTGGTGAAGATAGCCAATAAAAAAAGAGGTGCTGCATGAAATAGGTAGCACCTCTTTTGTCAGCGGCAAACAGTCAGCGGTTAGCGTCCGGTGGAAATCAATTTTTCAAATCGACTTTGAATTGGAGAAAAACCGGAAGTCGGGACAGACGTGCCATGGCACGTCTTTGCAATGCTGCCGTGAGCCTGCTGACCGCTGACAAACACAAAGACGCCTGCATCTTTTGATGCAGGCGTCTTTTCCTAACCGGCAGCTCCCTATCCTCCCGGACCGTTTCCAGTCGAGTACTTTCGGCGTATAAGGGCTTAACTGCTGTGTTCGGCATGGGAACAGGTGGATCCCCTTAGCTATCGCCACCGGATTATGTAACTGAAGGCATGAGCCCTCAAAACTTCATGAAGAGACGTTCTTTCATCTAACGGCCCGATTTAAGTCAAGCCCTCGACATATTAGTACAGGTCAGCTTAACATATTGCTACGCTTCCACACCCTGCCTATCAACCTGGTAATCTTCCAGGTGTCTTACCAGCTTACGCTGTGAGAGATCTCATCTTAAGGATGGTTTCACGCTTAGATGCTTTCAGCGTTTATCCGTTCCGGACGTAGCTACCCAACTATACCCTTGGCAGGATAATTGGTACACCAGCGGTCCGTCCACTCCGGTCCTCTCGTACTAGGAGCAGCCCCCTTCAAATCTCTTGCGCCCGCGATGGATAGGGACCGAACTGTCTCACGACGTTCTGAACCCAGCTCACGTACCACTTTAATGGGCGAACAGCCCAGCCCTTGGGACCGACTTCAGCCCCAGGATGTGATGAGCCGACATCGAGGTGCCAAACCTCCCCGTCGATATGGACTCTTGGGAGAGATTAGCCTGTTATCCCCAGGGTAGCTTTTATCCGTTGAGCGATGGCCCTTCCACTTGGATGCCACCGGATCACTAAGCCCTACTTTCGTACCTGCTCGCCGTGTTTGGCTCGCAGTCAAGCTCCCTTCTGCCTTTACACTCCGCGCGCGGTTTCCGTCCGCGCTGAGGGAACCTTTGGGCGCCTCCGTTACTCTTTAGGAGGCGACCGCCCCAGTCAAACTGCCCGCCTAACACTGTCCCGGCGATCGTTGCTCGCTCGGTTAGAATCCCGATAATTGAAGGGTGGTATCCCAACGTCGGCTCCGGCANGCCCCACATCCTTTTCCACTTAGTATGGCATTGGGGACCTTAGCTGATGGTCTGGGCTGTTTCCCTTTTGACAACGGGACTTATCTCTCGTAGTCTGACTCCCAGGCTCTGCAGCATAACCATTCGTAGTTTGACAGGGTTCGGTAACCATTACAGTCCCTATCCCGATCAGTGCTCTACCGCCTATGCTTACTGCCTGAGGCTAGCCCTAAAGCTATTTCGAGGAGAACCAGCTATCTCTGCGTTCGATTGGAATTTCACCGCTACCCACGATTCATCCGAAAGTTTTTCAACACTCACCGGTTCGGTCCTCCACACGATTTTACCCGTGCTTCAACCTGATCATGGGTAGATCACTACAGTTTCGGGTCTACGAACACCAACTATCCGCCCTTTTCAGACTCGGTTTCCCTACGGCTCCGCATTTCCTGCTTAACCTCGCTGGTGCCCGTAACTCGTTGGCTCATTCTTCAATAGGCACGCCGTCGCTTGCGCTCCGACTGCTTGTAGACATACGGTTTCAGGTTCTCTTTCACTCCGCTCCCGCGGTTCTTTTCACCTTTCCCTCACGGTACTATGCGCTATCGGTCACTAAGGAGTGTTTAGCCTTGGAGGGTGGTCCCCCCGACTTCCCGCAAAATTCCTCGTGCTTCGCGGTACTCTGGATACTGGCCGCTCATCCGATCTTTCATCTACCCGGCTCTTACGGTCTGTGGCTCACCTTTCCAGGTGATTCGACTAGATTGGACTTTGCTTCTGCCAGTCCGTAACCCCAGGGAGCCGAAGCTCTCTGGTTTAGGCTCTGCCCTCTTCGCTCGCCGCTACTGTGGGCATCTCGTTTGATTTCTCTTCCTCCGGCTACTTAGATGTTTCAGTTCACCGGGTTCCCCTCCCGAAGGATGCCATCCCATGACGGATGGCGGGTTTCCCCATTCGGACATCCACGGATCGAAGCCTGCTTGCGGCTCCCCGTGGCTTTTCGCAGCTTACCACGTCCTTCATCGGCTCTTAGTGCCAAGGCATTCGCCGTATGCCCTTAGTAGCTTGACTTAAAATTGCTTCGATAAATTGTCTGCTCCTTTGTCGCTCGTCGTTCGCCATCCTCGACATACTAGAGTATTGTCTCCGGTGGCTCTCTTCCTCGCTTCGCGGATCAGAGCAATTTCTCTTCGCAATTTAAATTGNTCTCTCCATGCGGAGAGAGGATCACATTCGGTATTAGCATCCCTTTCGGAATGTTGTCCCCAACCAGAGGGCAGGTTGCCTACGCGTTACTCACCCGTTCGCCACTAAGAACATTCCGAAGAAAGTTCTCCGTTCGACTTGCATGTGTTAAGCACGCCGCCAGCGTTCGTCCTGAGCCAGGATCAAACTCTCCAAAATAGATATTTTGAAGAGCCGCTTGGCTCCCGAAAAACTAGCTTTGATTTTTTAACCTGGTTGTCATCCAGGTGACTCGATCTCATCACCGTAAAGGTGACTTGACCCGCACATCTGTCAACAATATTCAGTTCTCAAAGTTCGTCTCGCTGTCTCAGTGACAGCTTTTATAGTTTATCACGAATTTCCTTCCTTGTCAACAGCTTTTTTATCAAGCTGAAGGTATTGGAAGTGATTCTTGAAGTCATTCCCTCTCGAGAATGCTTAATTATAATACCATACTTATCCACAGCCTTCAAATTTGATATTTTAGCGCAGATTCGATTTATTTAAGTTTGTTTACGTAATTTTTACTTTTATATCTATTTTTTACATTATTTTTCTCTATTTTTTACTTTAATTTATGCTAAAAATAAAAGAACGTTTAATTGTCCGCTCCATACCGAACAATTAAACGTTCTTTTATTATATTTATTATATTTATTTTATTTTATTCAGTTTTGCAGCTACCTCTGCTGCTGAAGGGTCATCTCCTGTACAGGTCATAATCGGCTGTTCACCCATCATCACCGTGTCTCCGCTGGCGTAAGCTTCTGGTGCCGTTTTGTTGTTATGGTATACAGCGGCCAGATTGCCCATGACAAAATAGGACCGCTCTTTGCTGGACATGGATCCGGATGCGCTGGGAGTGATGAATTCCTTTTTGTTTACATACACCACCCCGTCTTTATTGTCCACGTGCTTATTGCTCCAAGCGTTGAGTTTCTTTACATAGTTTTCCCGCCGCTCTGTACAGGTAGGATGATCGCTCCAGCGGACATTCATATCCCCGTATTTCTCCAGGAACCGCTGCCATACAGCAGCCGTGGCCCCTGGATTGTAATTGGTATGGGTGATGTAGTCAAATGACAAATTGTCTGCTTCCCATTCCATCGGCTTGGACAGATGGACATTCCGGGTATAAGTATACAACTGGCTGATAGCGCCTCCGGCGATGCCTCCGGTAGCTGCATTGGCCATTTCGGCAAGTACGGCTGCATTCAGGGATTTCTTGACTCCCTGGATGGGATGGTCTTTCTGCCCATGCCCCAGCTCATGGCCAATGACTACAGCAATTTCGTCATCGGTGGGAAACAGAGTAAAGATCCCTCGATAGACGTTGACATTGTGGCCGATGGTGCAGTAGGCATTGGCATCATCGTTGGGACTGATGAAGTAGTTATAAGGTTTCTTATAGACGGTAGGATCCACCGCTCCGATCCCAGCAACCACATTTCCCATAATCGTATCCAACCGATTGTTCAGATACTCGTCTTCCACCACTCCTTCTTCTTTTTTCATCTGTTCGAACCATTCCTGCCGACCTTTATCTGTGTTGTTGTAGGTCTTGTAGACTCCCATGACTTTATCCCGATACATGGTCCCGGCAATGGCAGTCCCCAGCACATCTACTAAGACGCCTCCCGCTTCCGCACGGGGTACAGGCAGCGAACCAAAAGCAGCCCCCATTCCCAAAAGGCCTGCTAAAGTACATCCGATCAAGCGATTCTTCCACAGTTCCATCATTGCTTCCACTCCTTTATTTTCCATCCTGTACTTCTTTTGCAGAACAGAGACCCGTCTGCTGCCCCTGGGTCCACTCAATGGCATAACCATAGCCCAGTTCCAGCGGATCCGGTCCATACCGATTGTCTCCGTCTGTCCCTTTGGCAAAAAACAGATACAGCATAAAAAGCAAATTCACAAAAGGAATCCCCGTCAAGATCAAACACAGCTCAGATTGGCCCAGATCGTGGATCCGCCGCAAGACCAGGCTGTACCCCGCCACGGTCAAGAAGCCGATGCCGGGGACCGTACAAACAGCAAGGCTCAGGCTAACCGCCCCCAGAATCAAAATAGCAGCATCACTCTTGTCTGTCACGGACATCTTCACAAAGAGAACCCAGCATACAACAAACAATAAAATCAGGCCCACCAGGGTCAGCTGGCGTTTCAGGTACCTCTTCCGGTTCAGCCGGCCGCTGCACTGATAAAACTGTTCCCAGAATCTTTCCGGACGGACTGCACAATTCGGGTGATCCATTATCCTCTCCCCCCATTTTCTTCCCTTACGCCTATTTTAAACCAAAACAGACAGCCGGACCACTCCCTGCCAACTGTCTGTTTCCATTGCCTGAAAACCGTTTCCTTCTTTACACTCCCAGGCCCATATTCAAATCGATGATTCCTACTGCATAGGGTGCGATTTCATACTGCCCAAAGACAAAATGGATCTTGCCTCCTTCATCCAGGTAGTAGTTTTCCGGAAGTTTTTCCAATCCTTTAAAATCCTGGAAGAAGTAACCGCCTTTTCCATACTCTGTGTTCCAAAGAGCCTCATTGATCTTGTCCAAGGTGAAATGATTCCGCATCTTCAGCCCGATGACTTTCTGCCAGGGTACCAATTCTCCCGTCTGCAAATCAAAGGTCTTTCCCAATTCCCAGCTGGTGGGATGGGCGGCCCGTTCAATGTAATCGTATCCATAGGTCTGAAAAGACAGGTATCTCTCTCCATGATAGCTGACCTGATAGTCCACTCGGGAAGTCAGTTTTTCTTCCATAGTATTGGCTCTGTCATAATTTTCCCGGGAAACATTGGCCTGTTTTTCAAAATAACGGGAAATTTTCCGGGATACTTCCTGTTTCCCCACCACCCGAACCTGGGGATAATGAAGGATCAGATTCCCTTCCCGGATGACTCGGCTCCGAACGACCAGTCCCTTTTGGGCATAAACCACCTGGCCGGGGACATAACTCTGCAGTTCCTGCTCCACTACATGGTGAGCCGCTTCCGCTGCTGTCGTCGGCTGCAGCTGGGCAAAGCCGGTTCCTCCAAGCGCACACAAACCTGTCAGGAGCATCCCACAGGCAAGGATACGGATTTTTTGCTGGTCCATGAAACATCTTCCTTTCGATTTTCTCCATCATCCGTATTATACAAAGAGTCCTTCCCTGGTGCAAGGAAAAGAAGATTCCAGGGACCTTATTCAAAGACATATCGGATACTGATTGATTTCCGGCAGGAGATGGGGGTGCCTGAAACATCCCGAGCCGGCAGGAACCGCCACTTCCAGGCGACTTTCAGAGCCGCCCGGTCCAGCCGATCGTAACCGGAACTTTCTTCCAACCTGGCAGAAGTCACCGTGCCATCAGCACTGATCACCACACCGACAACAGGGGTCCCTTCCTCTCCTGCCTTCCGGGAAGCCGGAGGATATTCCTTGTCAAAGGGAAGCAAAGTGGCATCGCAGCTGAGGTCCTGTCCGGAAGATCCACTTCCTTCCTCCCCCGCTTCTCCGTTCCCAGAGCCATCTCCATTTGTTCCCCCATCCTGCCCCACTGCCGTCCCATCACCGGTTCCGCTGGACATGCTGCTGGAAGGAGTCCCAAAAGGAACTCCAGAGGCCGTTTTTGCTCCGCCAGGGGCCTGGACAGTTCCTTGATCGCTGACTAGACTGGGAGCCTCCAGCAGCTGTTCCAGCAGCGCTGCCTGTGCCTTCTCACCCTGATTTCCTGCCGGAGCCGTTTTCTCTTTCCCGCCTGGAACAGTCACCGGCATATCCCCACCGGATGTGCTTTCCCCACCTGTTCCTTCTCTCCCGGCAATAGGTTCTGCCAGGTGGACCCGGATCGGTCCGGGAGCCTTTTCCGGCAGGGACCGATGGGCATAGAGCAACGCGCCGCCCAGGGACAGGAACACCAAATGCAGGAAAAGTGACAGCCGAAAGTATCGATTCCATTCAGATTTTCCCATGATTCTCTCCTGCAGAAACGGAAAGAGAGAAATCCTTCAGACCAGCCCGTTTCAGTTCTCCCAGTATGCCCATGACCCGGCCATAGCTGATTTCTTTGTCAGCCCGCACCGTTACAGTCCGGCCAGGGTCTTTGACGGCTTCAGCAGCAGCTTCCTGTACCAGGGCCTCTACGGTCACCGGATGATCCTGGAACCAGATGGTCCCGTCTTTGGGCAGCGTCACTTCCAGTCCAGCCTTCTGCTGGAGGGATCCCCGCCCCTCCGGCAATTCCACCGGCACCCCTTTCTGCTGGGTCATGTACATGGTGCAAACAATGAAAAAAATCAACAGGAGGAATACCATATCGATCATAGGGGAAATCTGGATGGAAGGCTTCTTTCCTCCGCCAGACCGGTGCAGACGGATCATAGTCTGTCTCCTTCCTCCCGGGGCAATGTTCCGGCATTTTCCATAAAAGCATTGTCCATCTGCTCCACTTCCCCCATCACCTCATCGACTCGCTGGGAAAAATACGTATGGAAACAAATGGTCCCGATGGCAATCAGGAGGCCGAACACGGTCGTGATCATGGCTTCTGCTACACCAGCGGTCACCCCCAGAGGATTCTCCCACCGGTCTCCCAATGCTTGAAAGGAGGACATCATACCAGTGATGGTCCCCAGAAGGCCCAGGATAGGAGCCAATGTCACGATTACAGAAAGATAGTTCAGCCCTTTTTCAAAACGATTCACCAGCTGCTGACTCTCTCCCAAGACATAGCTTTCCTTTTCCCGAGCATCCCGAGGGGCTGTCAGCAGCCGTTCTCCCAGCCTGGCTTGGGCCCCGGGGGTCTGCCGGCTCAGCTGGAGGAGTTCCTCCCAATGCTGCTGCCGGACCAGCCGACAGAAATCCCGGGCATAATCCCGGCCGGAATCCTCTCGGCGAAAAAACGACCACCGTTCCAGGATGATGGTCAAAGATACCAGGGAACACAGCAGCAGCGGCCACATGACCAGTCCTCCCCGTACAAAATAACTCCAGCCATGCTGCAGCCAGTCGATCATTTTATCCTTCCTCTCTCTTCCAAGATTTTTTGGAGCAGCTGCTCCCTTCGGGCATCCGGTTCCGGACAGGCTGCCACCTGGAATACACCGCCTTCTCTCCTAACCTGGAACGGAGCTCCATAAGCCTGTTCCAACTTCTTTTCCTCCAGGACTTCCCAGGGCATACCCTGTCCCAACAGCCTTCCCCTGCCCACAAGGAGCAGCCGGTCACAGCAGCGGGCAGCCAGTTCCAAATCATGGAGGGACAGGAGGACAGTCCGCCCTTCCTGCGCCAGTCTCCGACACAGCCGCAGGACCAGCGCTTCGTAAACTGGATCGAGCTCCGCCGTGGGCTCATCCAGAAGGATCACAGGTGCCTGCTGGATCAGGACCCGGGCCAAAAGGACCCGCTGGCGCTGTCCCCCAGAAAGCGCCGTCACCGGCTGTTCAGCCTCTTCTGCCAATCCCAGGAGGGTAAGACAATCCTGCGCCATTTCCCGTTCCCGTCCATTTTCCTGCTGATACCAGGCCAGATGAGGATAGCGTCCCATGAGGACCGCTTCACGGGCCGTATACCCAAAAGAAAGCTCCCTTTCCTGAGGAAGATAGGCAATCTTCCGGCTCAGCACCGGCCGCGGCAGCTGTTCCAGAGCCTTCCCATCCAGCAGGATCTGGCCTCCCAAAGGGGGCTGGATCCCAGCCAAAGTCTTCAGCAGGGTACTTTTCCCGGCTCCATTGGGGCCGATCAGTCCGATACATCCCCCAGGTTCCAGAGAAAAATCAAGTTCCTCCAAAACAGGGTGTGTCCCATATCCCACTTGTCCTTTTACCATGCTCAATTCCATTTCAATATCCTTTCAGCAGCGGCTCCGGCCCCAGCTTAAAAAGTTCCCTTCCGTAAGCTCCGTTGGCCAGAGCCTGTATGCCATAGACGGCCATAGGAGACGCATCGTAAACATACCGGTCGGGCAGAGCCACCCGTCGGGCATACCCCTTGACAGCCTGAATAGACGGGTCCCCAAAAAACTGTTCCTGGAATCTGTCATAGGCTTCTTTTTCCTCTCCATAGGGAAGAGAAACCAGAAAAAAATCCGGATTTGCCTGGAGGATGGCCTCCCGGGTCAAGGGCTGTCCATTTTTCAGGCCAGCTTCTGCCAGTCCATTGCGGATATGGGCCCTGTGGCACAAGTCATCGTACAAAGAACCGGTGCCACCGTAGCGGCTCATGAGAGAAACCAGCATCCCCACCGGTTCCGGTCCCTGGATGCCGGACAGGACTTGTTCCGTCTGCTGCAGCCGTTCTTCCATCTGGGATATGACCTTTTCTCCCCCTTGGGGATTTCCCACAGCATGGGCCATGAGGCGGACATTTTTCTGAATCTGCTCCAGATCTACCGGCCCGTAGCAGACAACTACAGGGATCCCCATCTCTTCCACTTTCTGGATCAATCCAGGGTCGGACCAAGTGGATGCCAGGAAAAGGTCCGGCTTCACACGGGCCACAGTTTCCGGTGTGTAATCTCGCAGGACCGGCTCCACTTTCCGGGCCTCTTCTGCAACAAAGGAAATCCCCGGTTCCCGGTCCAGATAATAGGCTCCGGCCAGCCGTTCCGCCGGTACCAGGGTCAGCAGGGTTTCATCCAGATGAAGAGAATCGGTGAGGATCTTTTGGGGAGGATGGGACAGACGGACACTCTTGCCCCGCACATCTTCCACTCCATAGCCTCCCGGTTCCGGAGCCGCCGGCCCGCAGCCGGCAGCCAGCAGCAGAAACAGGATTCCCATGAGCCGCAGCAGTTTCATACCTATCCTCCTTTTTAATCCAAAAAAGGGGCTGTTTTGCCAACAGCCCCTGGTTTAACTGAAAAAGTGGATCCTTGCCCGAGTCCCTCCCGGAGCCACATAGTAGAGATTCCCCATCCGCAGTTTCCCATCCACCAGTTCGAACTGGGGCGCCACAATATCGCCCCCATCCGATTTGATTTCCACATCACTGAACTTCAGCTGTTTGTACTGGTTGGAAAAAGTCCCTTTGATGGAGTTGAACTTGATGATGGCATAGATGCCCTTGCCGGAGTAGAAAGAACCATACGTCAGGGTGGACCGGCTGTTCCCATCACAGAGCATTTTCAGGTCCAGCTGGACCAAGGTGCGGAAATAAGGGATATTGGTAGCATCCTCACTGTGGAGGTCATAGCCCATCACACTGACATTGTAAGCCTTGGTATCGATGTTGAAACCGCCTTTGGCATCGCAGTGCCCTTCAAAAATATCCGCAGTCACATTTTGAGCATCGATATAGCCGTTTTCATACTTGAAATTTCCCTTGACATTGGTAAATCTCAGTCCTGGGAGATTCAGTTTTGGCATATACAGCTCCCCTACGATCACCGGATCAGGCAAGTCTCCATTCACCGTGGCACTGGCGGTCACCCTTTCCTTGATATCCAAGCCAGTCCCCAGGGAGGAGGGATTCAGCGCCTTGATGCCCAGTTTCAGGTCATAGGTGGAAACCGCCGGTTTCAGATCCACATTGCCTTGGATATCCACCCCCTGGCCTTCCAGGGTCCCGCCCAGTTCTCCGGTGGAAAAATCGATGGTCAGCTTGTCATTGCTGTTGTAGCGCAGATCCGCATTTACATCCTGGAAAGTATGGGTCCGCTGCTTATAGTAGGCCGTCATCCGGCAGTGGTTCAGTTTTACATGGGCATCCACATTCTTCAGCTTGATGTCGAAATTCTTCTTTTTTTTCTTCGGGTCCGCTGGTTTCGGCACTTCTGCGGCCCGGATCCCCCGGATGTGCATGTTCTCCGTAAAAGTCAGTTGGATTTCCGCTTCATTGAGTTCCAGTTCCTGGATGGTCCGGGTGCTGATCTGCTTCAGCACAATGTCCAGCGGCCGTACCTGAAAAGAGCCGCTGGGGATGGATACCCGGTTGCCGTCATGGCTGCCTTTCCATTCCAAGTCTTCAAAACGGACACGGCCCAAGGGAGTCGCCGTCAGCCGTCCCACCGTTATGGTCCCGTCAAAGAAATGCTGTTTGGCCATTTCCCGGTTGAAGATCTGGGCCGCATGGATGCTGGCAATATAGGCCAGCCATACCAGCACCAGGATACTGGCCAAGACGCTGAGCAGGATCCATTTGATTTTCCGGCGGTGTTTCTGCAGGAATGCTTTCATGATGTTACCGCAGGGCCGCTACCGCTTCCTGCATATCCGGGGCGCCAAAGACAAAGGATCCAGCCACCAGCACATCGGCCCCCGCTTCCCGACAGGCCTTGGCGGTTTCTCCATTGACTCCGCCGTCCACTTCGATCAGGGCCTTCAGCCCCCGATCCTGGATCATTTTCTTCAGCCGGCGGATCTTATCCACGCTGGAAGGAATAAATTTCTGGCCGCCAAAACCAGGGTTCACGCTCATGATCAGGATCATATCCGCATAGGGCAGGATCTCTTCGATCTGACACAAGGGCGTTGCCGGATTTAGGGCCACTCCAGCCTGGATTCCCTTGGTGTGGATGGTCTGGAGCAGCCTGTGGAGATGATGGGTGGCTTCTGCATGGACACAGATCAAATCGGCGCCGGCGGCAGCAAAACTATCCACATAGTTTTCCGGGTTCTCCACCATCAGATGGCAGTCAAAGAACATCTCCGTCCGTTTCCGCAGGCATTTGACCACTGGAGCTCCAAAGGTCAGATTGGGAACGAACTGGCCGTCCATGACGTCGATATGGCACCAGTCGGCTCCGGCATCCTGGATACGGGCCACTTCTTCCCCCAGGCGGGAAAAATCAGAAGACAAAATAGAAGGCGCAATGATGGTCATGATTTCTTTCCTCTTTTCTTTTGTTCCGCCAGTTCCTGACGGATCGTACAATAGGAGGCATAACGGCTGGAGGCGATTTCCCCCCGTGCCACCGCAGCCTTGACTTCACAGTCTGGTTCATGGGTATGGGTGCAGCCGGTGAAACGGCAGCCGTTTTCCCTCTGCTGGATTTCCCGGAACCCAGCTGCCGCATTCTCCATCTGGAGTTCCGACAGGTCGATGTTCCCAAAACCAGGGGTATCCACGATATACCCCCCTGCAAAAGGGAGCAGTTCTGCAAACCGGGTGGTATGCCGTCCCCGTCCGATTTTGCTGCTCACATGACCGGTTTTCAAGGTGAGGGACGGATCCAGATGGTTCAAGAGAGTGGATTTACCCGCTCCTGAAGGTCCTCCGAAAGCCACCGTATTCCCCCTGACTTGTTCCAGGATAGGTTCCAGCCCCAAGCCTTCCCGGGCCTGGATGGGGAATACCGGATAGCCCAGCGGCTCATAAATGGATTGGAACTGTGCCACCAGCCCTTCCGGAGCCAAATCTTTCTTGTTGAGGACCAGGGCCGCCGGAATACCGGCGGCTTCCGCCAGGGCCAGGAGTTTATCCACCAGCAGGAAGCTAGGGTCGGGATCTCCGCAGGCGAAGACCGCCATCAGACAATCCAGATTGGCAACCAGAGGACGTTGGAGGAGATTTTTCCGGGAAAGGACCTCCCGGATCATCCCTTCCGTGCCCCGTGCTTCCAGTTCTACCCGGTCGCCAGCCGCCATGATGAACCGTTTCTGCTTCATCCGCCCCTTCACTTTGCAGGTATATAGCTGTCCGTCGTCTCCGGCCACATAGTAATAGCCGTTGTAAGTCTTGATGATTCTCCCAGTTGCTGTACTCACAGGGCTTTGTCCTCCGCCAGTTCTCCGTTTACATAAATCTGGACGCTGGCACCGGATCCCACATTCACAGTCCGGGTGATCCGGGTTCCAGGGGCCACTGCATCCGAAAAGATGGTCCGAGTGCTGCTGTCATCCGATACGATGATCTTCACATTTTTGGCATTGCCGCTGCCCGGTACCGTATAACCGATGGTCCGGGTGCTCCCGCCGCTGCCGGAACTGCTCCGACTCTTCTTTTCTTCCTTTTTCCCAGCAGATATCACCAGGCTCACTGTAGAGCCCTTGTCCAGCACAGCACCGCTGTCCGGGCTGCTGGAGAGGACTGTATCCTTAGCTTTATCGCTTTCCGCCGTCTGGATACTGCCAATGGTCAGCCCCATACTGCTCAGCTGGGACCGAGCATCCGACAGGCTCAGGCCGGTCAAGCTGGGCACCACAGTCTGGTTCCCGCTGATGTTCATCACCAAATCCACACTGGTCCCTTCACTGACTTTCTGTTTGGGGGCGATGCTCTGGGAGATCACAGTTCCCTGTGGCGCACCGGCTTCATATTTCACAGTGACGCTGCCCACTTTCAGTTTGGCCTTTTCCAGCATAGCAGTAGCCTCTGCCAGTGTCTTTTTCTTCAGGTCCGGCACCACTCCAGGTTCCGGTCCCTTGCTGACCACCAGTTGGATCTTCCGTCCAGCCTTGACCCTGCTGTGAGCGGCTGGATTCTGTTTGATGATCACTCCCGGGGTGGCCTTGGCATCGTATTCTTCCGTCAAGGTATACCCCAATTTATCCTTGGTCAGGATGGCTTCCGCCTCCACAATGGTCTTGCCCTTCAAGTCCGGGACCGTCACATCGCCGCTGGTATATCCCAGGATGGCATAGATGATCCCGCTGAGGACCACGATGGCCGCCAAGAAAAACGCCAGCAGCTTCTTTTTCCCATACCGTTCCAGCAGGCTGTCCTTTTCTTCAGCGTTCTCCTTTTCCGGTTTTCTGTCTTTTTCAGGCTGCCCAGTCCCTTCGGCTTTCTGGGACTGGAGCAGTCCATCCAGCATATCGCTTTTGCTGATGACCATGGTTTCGTCACTGACGGGCTTCTTCCTGGGCTGGGTCCAAGCCTCTTCCTCCAGGCCCGTATCCCCCAGGAGATGAGCCTGGGCATGTTTCAGGTCTGTCAGGAAATCATCTGCCGTGGCATAGCGCAGCCGGGGATTCTTGGCCAGGGCCTTGGTGATGATATTGTCCAGATAATAGGGAATGTCCGGATCATACCGCCGGGCCGAAGGCGTGGAAGATTCCAAATGCATCCGTGCCACTTCCAAAGGGGTATCCCCGTCATAGGGCAATTTCCCGGTCAGCATTTCGAACAGCACCACACCCAGGGAATACAGGTCCGACTGAGGAGTCACAGGCTGTCCCGCGGCCTGTTCCGGGGAAAGATAATAGACCGATCCGATGACATTCTTATCAGAAGCATTGCTAGGCTGCCCAAAAGCACGGGCGATGCCGAAATCGGTGATTTTGGGCACTCCTTTGGTGTCGATCAGGATGTTCTGGCTCTTGACATCGCAGTGGACGATGGAATGATCATGGGCCTGCTTCAAAGCTGAAGCAATGCCGATGGCATAACGGACCGCCGTCTTGTAATCCAGGGCCCCGTTTTCTTCGATTACTTCCTTCAGGGAACGGCCTACCACATATTCCATGACAATATAGTAAATGTCATTTTCATTGCCACTGTCATAAATATTGACAATATTGGGATGGGACAGGCAGGCTGCATTGCAGGCTTCCTGGCGGAAACGGGCCACGAACTGCTTGTCCTGGATGAACTGATCCCGGAGGATCTTGATGCCCACATCCCGGTGGAGGACCGTATCATAGCCATGGAACACTTCGGCCATACCGCCTCCGCCGATTTTGTCAATGATTTCATAACGGCCATTGAGCGTTATTCTTCCTTCCATTCTGCAGCCTCCAAATCAATGACAATAAAAGAGATGTTGTCGTCCCCACCGGCGGTCATAGCTCCGTTCATCAGGCCGTCTGCCAGCCTTTCCAAGTTCCGGTCTCCCATGATCCGTTCGATTTCCGCTTCTGTGATCATATTGGTCAGTCCGTCAGAACAGACCAGCAGTTTCTGGGCCCCGTCCAAGAGGACCTCGAAGGTATCCACCTGGACTTGAGGGTCCACCCCGATGGCCCGGGTGATCATATGCTTCTGAGCAGACGCCTCTGCTTCCTCCCGTGTCATCTGTTTCTGCCGCACCAGTTCCGCTACATAGCTGTGATCACTGGTGACCTGGCGCAGGGTCCCTTCCTGCCACACATAGATCCGGCTGTCCCCCACATGGGCCACGAAAGCGCTGTGGGAATTGGGCAGATAGACCGCTGTGAGGGTCGTCCCCATACCGGTGAAATTTTCTTTTTCCCGGGAAAGTTCCCAGATTTTTTTATTGATATTCTGGATACTCCGTTCTAAAAACGGAAGGATCTCCTTTCTTCCCAGTCCTGACAAATCCAGACGGCCCAGCTGATGGACTGCTTCATAGCTGGCCACTTCCCCCGCATCTGCTCCGCCCATGCCATCGGCAATGGCATACAGATCCGGTTCCCGTACCAGGATGCTATCCTCATTATTGGGACGCACCATTCCCCGGTTGGTCCGGCTCACTGCTATCATTTACTTCCGTGCCTCCTTTAATGCACTGGCCCGCAGCTGCCCGCAGGCCGCATTGATGTCCTTTCCCATTTCTTTCCGGACGGTCACGTTCAGCTTCCTTTTTTTCAGCAGCTGGAAGAACCGGTCCACTGCCTGATCGGTGGGACGGGCAAACCCCTTTTCCGGAACCGGATTGGCCGGGATCAGATTGATGACACACTCTCTGTGTTCCAAGGCATCTGCCAGACGCCGGGCATCTTCCGGACGGTCGTTGATCCCGTCCAGAAGGATGTATTCATACATGACCTGCCGGCCATTGCTCTTTTCATACGCATCGGCCGCCTGGATCACTTCCGGATAGGGATATTTCCGGTTGATGGGCATCAATCGGTTCCGCAGTTCCTGGGAAGCCCCGTGAAGAGAGATGGCCAGATTGATATTCCTGCCCTGGGCCGTCAATTCTTCGATTCCCGGGACCACCCCGCAGGTGGAGACAGTCATATTGCGATAGCCTATACACTGGCCCCGGTCACTGTGGAGGATATCCAGAGCCTTGAGCACATTGTCCAAGTTCAGCATAGGTTCCCCGCTGCCCATGACCACCACCCGGCTCACCCGTTCTCCCTGAGGCTGGAGTCCGCTCTGGAAGAAATACAGCTGGGCCAGGATTTCCGCCGCCGTCAAGTTCCGGACAAAGCCATGGAGCCCGCTGGCACAGAAGGCGCAGTTCATGGCACAGCCCACCTGGGACGACAGACATACGCTGTAGCCGTAATCATGGTGCATGAGCACAGTTTCCACCGTGGCTCCGTCCGTCAGTCCCAGGAGCACCTTGTGGGTCAGTCCATCCTGGGACCTATATTCTTTCAGGACCTTCACCTGGGCCGTGGCAATGGTATACTGGTCCGCCAGCTGCTGCCGGGCTTCCTTGCTCAGGTTGCTCATCTGGGCAAAATCGGTAGCAGCTTTTTCATAAAGCCAGCGGAACACCTGCTCTGCCCGGAACTTCTTCATGCCCAGGCCGCCCAGTTCCTCCTGAAGTTCTTCCAGGGTCAATCCCATGATTTCTTTTTTACACATGGTGCGTTCTCACTTTCGTTTGGCAAAAAGACAGAGATAAAACCCATTGATTCCATCCCGCTGGGGCAGGATCTGGAGCTCTTCCAGGCTTTCTCCCGTCACCGGATGGGAAAAAGGAACAGAAACGAACTCTGGATGTTTTTCCAGGAACCATTTCCGCATCCGGGTATTTTCATCCTGTTCCAGGGTACAGGTACTGTAAAGCAGACGGCCCCCCGGTCTCACATAGCGTGCTGCATTTTCCAGGATTTTTTTCTGTAAAGGGGGAAACTGGCTAAGAGACCGTTCCTCCTTCGTCCAACGGGCTTCTGCCCGGCGGTTCAGTACCCCCAGTCCGCTGCAGGGGGCATCCACCAGGACCCGGTCCGCTCCATTTTCCCATTCTGGGACAAAGACGGTTCCGTCCTGCTTTTCTGTCCGGATACACTGGATGCCCAGGCGGTGGGCATTCTCCCGGACCAGTTCCAGCTTGTGGTCATAGAGATCCAGAGCTAGGATTTCTCCCCGGTCCTGCATTTTCTGAGCCAGATGGGTGGTCTTTCCCCCCGGTGCACTGCACAGATCCAAGATCCGTTCTCCGGGCTGGGGATCCAATACTGCCGCATCCAGCATGGAGCTTTCGTCCTGGATGTAGATATCCGGTCCGAACTGTTCCACAAGGATTTCCAAAGAAGGGAGGCTGTCACAGATGAGCCCGTCAGGGGACCAGCGTGAAAGATGAGTCGCGATGCCTTTTTCCGCCAGTTTCTTTTGGAGGCTCTCCCGGCTCTCCCGAAGGGTATTCACCCGGAAAGAAAAGGCCGGACGTGCGTTGTCGAAACGGCAGAGTTTCACCGCTTCTTCCAGTCCGTAACGGAATTTCCACCGCCGGACCAGCCATTCTGGATGGTAATATTCCAAAGCAATCCGTTCCAGTTCATGTTCCGGTCCCTTGGGGAACTTCCACTGGTCCCTGGTCCGTGCCAGCTGCCGCAGCGCTCCGTTCACCAGTTTGGCAGCTCCTTCATGGACCCATTTCTTCGCCAGTTCCACGCTTTCGTTGCAGGCGGCAGAGACGGGGATCCTGTCCAGATACAGCAGCTGATAAGCCCCCAGACGCAGGATCACCAGCACCAGCGGATCCAGTTTCCGCAGCGGCCGGTTCACCACTCTGGACAGGTACCAGTCCAGCGTCCCCATGGTCTTTACCGTTCCGTACACCAGCTCCGTAGCCAGTTTCTTGTCCAGGGCCGACAGGGGCGCCCTGCGCAGTCCCTGGGCCAGAGCCAGATTTGCATAAGCTCCCTTGAGAAAGATTTGTTCCAATATCAGTAAAGCGGCTTCCCTTGGATTCTTCCCTGTTTCCTTCATTGTCCTTCCTCTTCCAAAATAAATGACCGTATGGCCTCTTCGATTTTTCCCATATCTGCCCGGGTATTGAAACAGGGTCCGTTGGGACGTTCGTTCAGTACTCCGATGACCGGCAGCGGAAACACATCCTGGATCCCGCTGGTCAGGTCCCGTTCACAGGCCACCGCCAGGATGGCCTTGGGCCGGGCTTTCTTTACCGCCTGCCGGGCCAGGGTCCCGCCGGTGGCAATGGCCACATGGACTCCGTATTTTCTTGACAGAGCCAGCAGCTGCCCCACTCCGCACCGGCCGCATTGATGGCAGTTGTTGATGTCCCGGGTCACTTTATAGGGACAGGTATCCAGTTGGATGCAGTGGGGGGTCAAGATCAGCAGCCGGTTGGCCGGCACTCGGATATGCTGCCGCCGGACCAGATGGTTGCTCACTTCGATAAAAGACTGCTCCACCCGCCGTTTGGAAATGCCCATGAGCTTTCCCAGGAAAAGAGCCAGCGGATAGAGGAAATTGATGATGTGCCAGGCCCAGAAATAAAAGAACCGGATGGTAGGAAAGCCCAGGATGGCCAGGACGATTCCCACCACCCCTGAACAGAGGGCCAGGATCACCAAGAGAACACCCCAGCCCACCACCCGGGGCAGCCAGGGATGGAGCTGGGTAAGCCCCGGCACCATGATCTGCCACAGGCCGTAGCCCGCCCCGGCCGCCAAAAGGACAGCCAAGGAGGCCAGTGCAATAAAAAGCCGTTTTTTCGGCCGGAATCCCATACTCATGATTTATGCCAGCCTGTCTCCAGCCTTCACATGCTTGCCATTGATGAAAGGCGCAGCAGCCATCCGCTTCTTTCCTTCCGGCTGGCATTCCAAGATTTCCAGGCTGCCTTGGCCGCAGGCCACCCAGAATCCCCGGGAATCTGCCCGGAGCACGGTCCCTGGAAGATTTTGGCCAGTAGTTTCCAATACCCGGCTTTTCCAGATCTTCAGCCGTTTGCCATCGGGCAGCAGGGTGAAGGAGCCCGGCCAAGGATCGAAGGCACGGATCTGATTGTGGAGTTCCTCCGCCGTTTTGTTCCAGTCCAGTTTCTCCATGTCCCGGGTGATGAGGGAGGCATAGGTAGCCTCTCCTGCCGGCTGCGGCACCGGCTTAAGGTTCCCTGCGGCAAGCTGGGGAATGGTATCCAGGAGCAGCTGGGCGCCCTTTTCCTTCAAGATGTCATGGAGTTCTCCCTGGGTCATCTCTGGGCCCACCGGTACAGATACTTTGCTGAGCATGGCGCCAGTATCCATTCCCACATCCATCTGCATAATGGTCACGCCGGCTTCCGTCTCTCCCTTTAGGATGGCATAATGGATGGGAGCCGCTCCCCGGTATCGGGGCAGCAGGGAAGCATGGACGTTGATGCAGCCGAATCGGGGCAGATCCAGCAGGCTTTTGGGCAGGAACTGCCCAAAAGCCGCCACCACAATGAGCTCGGGCTGGAGCTTTTCCATTTCTTCCTGGAATCCCGGGGTCTTCACCCGTTCCGGCTGGAGCACTGGCAGACCTTGGGTCAGGGCATATTCCTTCACAGCGCTCATCATCACTTTGTGGCCCCTTCCTTTGGGACGGTCCGGCTGGGTGACAACCGCAACGATTTCATATTGATTGGATTCCACCAGGGCCTTCAGGCTGGCCGCAGCAAATTCCGGAGTTCCCATAAATACGATTTTCATGCGTTTTCTTCCTTTGGTTTGGCAGAAAGGCTGATGGCCTTGTCAATGAACAGGATTCCTTCCAGATGATCACATTCGTGCTGGAGTGCCCGAGCCAAGAGGCCCTCTGCCGTCAGCCGGTAATGGTCCCCCTTCCGGTCCTGGAAATGGACGGTGATCTGGGCAGCCCGTTTGACCTCCCCCTCATAATCAGGTACACTGAGACAGCCTTCCGAATCCACTGCTTCTCCCACCGGATCCGTCAGCACCGGATTCACGAATTCCCGGATGCCTGCACCGTCCCCGGCGTCAATGACCACCAGCCGTTTGCTGAGGCCGATCTGAGGTGCCGCCAAACCGCAGCCATTGGCCGCATACATAGTCTCTGCCATGTCTTTCAGCAGACGGCCCAGTTTTTTATCAAATTTGGTAACAGGGACGGCCTTTTCCCGGAGGATCGGGGCTCCTACTTTTACAATATCATAGATTGCCATATATCATCGACTCCTATCGCAATTTTACTCTCTATTATACCATAGGAGACAAAAAAGGGGGGTGTGAAAAAATTCACACCCCCCGGTCGCGACCCGCGACCCTACACCACACTGATCGGATCTACATCGAAATACACATTGGCCATATTCCGGTATTCAGAGTGCCGGAGCCATTCTTTCACCGGTTTCATCTGGGAACTCTTCAGCAGCACATTGATCCGGTAGATTTGGTTCACCCGGGCTACGATAGCCGGGAACGGGCCTAAGATTTCCAAATGACGGCCGGTGTCCATTTTCCAGGCTTCCAAGGCGTTTACCAGACGCTGGGCCGTGGCCAGGGCTTCTTCCTCCTTTTTGTGGAGCACCGTGACCTTCAGCATCCGGATAAAGGGCGGATACGCCAGTTCCTTCCGCTGGGCCAGTTCCAATTTGGCAAAGCCGTCATAATCCTGCCGGGCCGCCAGCTGAAGGATAGGATTTTCCGCATCATAGGCCTGGAAGATCACCTGCCCAGGCTTGTCCCCCCGCCCCGCACGTCCGGCAGCCTGGGTCAGGAGCGCAAAACAACGTTCTCCGCTGCGAAAATCCGGCAGATTCAGCTGGGAATCAGCACTGAGGACTCCCACCAGGGTCACATTGGGGATGTCATGGCCCTTGGCCACCATCTGGGTTCCCAGCAGCACATTGTAAGCACCGCTGCGGAATGCCTGAAGGATCCGGTCATGGGCGAACTTTTGACCGGTAGAATCCTGGTCCATCCGCAAAGGCCGCACCCCCGGGCACAATTCCCGGATCTCTGTCTCCGCCTTTTCCGTCCCGGTCCCGAAGAATCGGATCCGGGAACTGCCGCAGTGGGGGCATCGAGTGGGCACTGGTTCCGTATGGCCGCAGTAATGGCATTCCATCAGCTGTTCCCGGGCATGGTATACCAGAGAAACGGCGCAGTTGGGACAGCTGAGAGCTTCCCCACAGTCCCGGCACAGGACAAAAGTGGAAAATCCCCGCCGGTTCAGGAGGATGATGGCCTGTTCCCCATTTTTCACGGTGGTTTCCAGCTGGTCACGCAGGGCATCGGAAAGGACGGTCCGGTTGCCCTGCTGGAGTTCTTCCCGCATATCCACAATGGATACTTTGGGGAGATGGCTGCCGGCTTTGGCCCGATGGGTCAGCCGCAGATGGGTGTAGACGCCTTTTTCCGCCAGATAATAGGATTCCAGATCCGGCGTGGCGGACCCCAGGACCACCGGCACTTTCCAATAATGCGCCCTGTACTGGGCCACCAGCCGAGCATGATAACTGGGCCGTTCTTCCTGTTTGTAAGTCCCTTCATGCTCTTCATCGATGAGGATCAGCCCCAGAGAAGAAAACGGACAGAACACTGCCGACCGTACCCCGATCAGTACCCGTGCCTGGCCGGAACGCATCCGGCACCACACATCGGCCCGTTCACCGGGGGACAGCCGGCTGTGGGCTACGGCCACTGCCCCGCCGAACCAGGCTTTGAAGCGTTTGACGATTTGACCAGTAAGAGCGATTTCCGGCACCAGGACCATCACCTGCCGGCCTGCTTGAAGCGCCCTGGCCGTCAGCCGCAGATAGACTTCCGTCTTACCGCTGCCGGTTATGCCCTGGAGCAGGAAAGTCCGGGCTTCCTGCTTTTCCCGGGCTTCTTCCACCGCCTGGATGGCCGCCTTCTGTTCACCAGTCAGTTCCAGGGTTTCCCGGGAAACTTCCATCCCCTCATAGCTGTCCCGGAGGACCCTTCTGCGTCCTTCCAGCAGCCATCCTTTCCGGACCAGGTTCCGCAGGACTTCCGCGGAGATTCCCTGTTTTTCCAACTCCCCTGCGCTGTAAACTTTTCCGGAACACAAAAGGTCCAGGGCAGCCTTCTGGCTTTTGCCCCGGACCTCTCCATTTCTTTCTGCAGCCAGCCCTTCCGGCGTTGCGGCAAAAGTCCGTTCGCTTTTCTCTCGCAGTTTGTATTTCACATCATAGGACAGGACAACGGCCTGCCGGGTGATCAGCCCCTTCAGGGCGTTTTCCCCTCCCGGTAGCTGGCGGATGGCCTTCCGGGACAGCGGCCCTTTCAGGGTCAAGAAATCATACAGTTCCTGCTCAGCTGCGGAGAGCCCGGCAGCTCCCGGCACCGCAACGTATTTCCCCACCGCAGCCAAACTGCGTTTCCCCGGGATGAAAAGCCGCAAGGCTTCTGCCAGGGTGCACAGGTAATACTGGGACAGCCAGTAAGCCGTAGCAAGCATTTCTCGATCGAACCAAGGTTCTGTCCCCACCACATCGGCAATATCCTTCAATTCCCGAGTGCGGTCCGGGTCCCGGTCCTCTTCCACGATGAAACCTTCCAGCAGCTGCTGGCCAAAAGGTACCACCACACGCCAGCCCTGGGTCAGGAAATCCAGTGTTTCCGGAACATGGTAAGTGAACTGTCGAAAGATATTTTTGGCCGGCAGATTAATGGCGACCTTTGCGTATTCCATTTCAGTCCAGTGCTTTTTTCAGCACTTCCACTTTATCCAGCCGTTCCCAGGGCAGTTCCACATCCGTCCGGCCAAAGTGACCGTAAGCTGCCGTCTGCCGGTAAATAGGCCGGCGCAGATCCAGGCTCTTGATGATCCCAGCCGGGGTCAGGGAGAAGTTCTTCTCGATCAGTTCCACGATCTTCTCTTCCGGAATGGCTGCTGTCCCAAAAGTGTTGATGCTGATGGAAACAGGACGGGCCACCCCGATGGCATAGGCCAGCTGGATCTCGCACTTCTTGGCCAGGCCGGCAGCCACCACGTTCTTGGCCACATACCGAGCCGCATAGGCTGCGCTCCGGTCCACCTTGGTGGGATCCTTGCCGGAGAAGGCACCGCCCCCGTGACGGGCCATTCCTCCATAGGTATCCACGATGATCTTCCGTCCAGTCAGGCCGGAATCCCCCTGGGGGCCCCCGATCACGAACCGGCCCGTAGGATTGATGTGGAATACGGTCTTTTCATCCAGGAGATCTGCCGGAACCACCGGACGGATCACCTGTGCCAGGATATCCTTCCGCAGCTGTTCCATGGAAACCTCCGGGCTGTGCTGGGCAGAGACCACGATGGTGTCCACCCGCACCGGCTTGTCATCATCATATTCCACGGTGACCTGGGTCTTCCCGTCAGGCCGCAGATAAGCCAAGGTCCCGTCTTTCCGCACCTGGGCCAGCCGGCGGGCCAGCTTATGGGCCAGAGAAATGGGCAGAGGCATGTATTCCGGAGTTTCGTCAGTGGCATAACCGAACATCATCCCCTGGTCCCCGGCCCCGATCTTTTCCTCTTCATCCCGGGCACCCTGTTTGGATTCATCAGATTCATCCACCCCTTGGGCGATGTCCGGAGACTGTTCGTCGATGGAAATCAGTACCCCGCAGGTGGCTCCATCGAAGCCGTATTTGGCCCGGTCGTAGCCGATATCGATCACCGTCTGCCGAGCGATTTTGGCAATGTCCACATAACAACTGGTGGAAATTTCTCCTACAATATGGATCTGGCCGGTGGCCACCAGGGTTTCGCAGGCAACCCGGGCATCCGGGTCCTTTTCCAGGATGGCATCCAGCACTCCATCAGAAATCTGATCGGCAATTTTGTCAGGATGGCCTTCCGTGACAGATTCAGACGTAAAAACTTTTTTCATTGTTTCCTCCTTACGCAAAAAAAATACTCCCAAAAATGAGAGTACCTATGGGACTCTCATCTTACAATCGACAAACCGCATTGCAGGAATTAGCACCGTTGGCCCAAGGCCATGGTTGCTGTGGTTTCACAGGGCCATTCCCTCCGCCACTCTTGATGAGCAATATGTAATTTTGCTTTGTAATTATATCAGATACAGTACGAAAATACAAGAGGGACCCGCTCAGTAATGGACCACGTCCTGCTCTTTCCGGATCCGATCCAGAATGGGCCGGGCGTCTTCGCTCTGGAGGAAGTCCCAGGTGGTGGCAGGCACCTGCTCCCGGACCAAGTCCCAATTCCCTTCCTGGATGGCCTTCCGCACGGTAGAAGCGCTGACCACTTCCCCCTGTTCTTCCCGGCGAGGGACTACGATGCACTGGATCCCCGCTTCCGGCAGCCGCTGCTGCATCACCCGATTGTAGAGACCTGTGACCACACTGGTAGGTTCTTCTCCCACATACCGGGCAGTGATGCCCAGCCGATGGGCAATCTTTGTGAAGATGGCCAGATCCAGATTGGCATGGCTGGCGATCACCGCTTCCGCATCTTTTTGGAAATAGCTGGGGAAGGTGGCCTGACTGATGATATAGGGACCGCTGTCATGGTACCGGAGGTTGGCCAGATGCCGGGTCCCTTCCTGGATCAGCTTTTTCCGCACGGCATAAGGGAACAGGCTGGCGTCCTCGCTGACCATGAACAGATGGACCAGATCATTTTCTGCCGCTGCTTTTTCAACCAGATACTGATGCCCCAGGGTAAAGGGATTGGCATTCATGACAATAGCTGCCACTTTGGGCGCTTCCACCCGGCTTTGGGCCAGCCGGTCCAGGTAACTGGAAAAACCGTCCTTCCGGTTCTCCATGAAGACGATCTGATCTTCGATCCGGGCAATCTCATAGAACCCCAGGTCACCAAAAAATTTGGCAGAACTGCATTTGGTATACAGGAAAAGGTGCAGATTTCCCCGTTCGTACTGGTACTGGACCAAATGGGATACGATCTCGTTCATCAGCCCTTCCCCCTGATGGTGATGGTCCACGGCCATGCACCGGAGGGTGTTGCCGAAGCAGCTGCCGGTGGCAATGGCCCGATAGTCATTGTCAAACATCACACAGGTATAGTCCAGATTGGCATCCCGGCGGATCCCTTCCTGCTCCAGCAGGGCATCCACCTGGGCATTGGTCCGTTTGTCGGAAGGATATACTTGGGAAATAAAATAATCAGACATCATTTGTCTCCTTCAAGTTTCAAATTCAACCCATTATAGCACAGAAACCAGAGTGAAAACGTTGCCCCGCCAACTTCTGTTTTCTTTTCTCCCGGTTCAGAAGCCCAGTTCATCGTTGATCAGGATTACATGGATCCGTTCCGGATGACGGGCATACCGGGTGATGAGGATCTGGCAGCAGCGGGTTTCCGGGGCCTTGCAGTGGGAACAGAACCCAGTAGTCCGGCAGGGAGTCTGGATATCGAACTTTTGGGCACAAACAGCGGCTGCAGTATTTTCCGCTCTGTCCAGTGCCGTTTCCAGGCTGGAACAAACCTTGTTCAGACTCACCAGGAACAATACATGGTGGGGCCCGTAAGAGATAGCGGAAACCCGGTTGCCGTTGCCGTCGATGTTCACCAGGATCCCGTCCCGGGTCATGGCGTTGCAGCTGGCCAGATACCAGTCCGCATCATAGGCCTTCAGATGGGCCGGCCGCCGACTGGGAAATTCGTCCCGGTCGATGAAAGTCCAATTCCCTTCCTTCAACCGTTCCACCAGACCGCTTTCCCGGACTGTCGTGCTGCCGCCCATGTTGACCACGCTGCCTTCTGGGATCAGTTCCAGGGCCTTCTGTACGGCTTCTTCCACCGTTGCCGCATAGTATCCCTTCATATTCCGGGATGCCAGCCCTCGGATCACTACCGGGGCCAGCAATTCATTCCGTCTTCTCAGCGCCTCCTGCATATCGATTCCCCCTCATTTGCGTTTTCTTTTTTATTTTATCATAGAAAAAAGAGGTTGCTGCAACTTTTGTGCAGCAACCTCTCCCTGCCTTGCCTTCTTATTTTGCAAAATACCGTGCCAACAGGCCATCGAATACACGGCCGTGACGGGCTTCGTCCTTTGCCATTTCATGGACGGTGTCATGGATGGCATCGTAGCCCAGCTGTTTGGCCAGGGTGGCGATTTCCTTCTTGCCGGCGCAGGCGCCCTGTTCCGCAGCTGCCCGCATTTCAAGGTTCTTCTTGGTGCTGTCGGTGACCACTTCACCCAGCAGTTCCGCAAACTTGGCAGCGTGTTCGGCTTCTTCGAAAGCGATCCGCTTATAGGCTTCTGCCACTTCCGGATACCCTTCCCGGTCAGCCACCCGGCTCATGGCCAGGTACATGCCCACTTCGGAGCATTCACCGGTGAAATGCTGGCGCAGGCCTTCCAGGACCCGTTCATCCACGCCTTTGGCCACACCCACTACATGTTCATCAGCGTATTCTTTGACGCCTTCTTTCAGTTCATCGAACTTATCCTTGGGAGCACCGCACTGAGGGCACTTTTCCGGAGCTTCTTCACCTTCATAGACATAACCGCACACTCTGCAAATGAACTTTTTCATAATATTGCCTCCCCTAAACTTTTAACTCTTAAACATTTAATATTTATTGATATTCATTATCTCTTACGGTTATTATTATAACAGACTCTCAAAATAATGCAAGTCTTTTTGGAAAATATTTTTCCATTTGTTATATTATTTTTTAGTCAGCCGTTCCACGAGCTCTCTGAGTTTCTCCTGCAGCAGCGTCCTCCGCTTGTTCGGATCTGGTTCTTCCGCTTTTACCTGCTGCCGATAAATCCCCATCTGTTCATTGAGGGAACCTAAGCCGACGGGCAGCACCTGCTGGATCTTTGTTTTCACATACTGGGTCACCAGAGGGCTTCTTCCTCCGCTGCTGACGGCACAGACCACTTCCCGGTCCTTCAGGAGGGCCGGGAAGATAAAAGAACACAGTGCCGGATCATCCACCACGTTCACCGGGATCTTCCGTTCCTGACATAGCCGGCTGACCCTTTCATTGATTTTTCTTTCACCGGTAGCTGCCACCACCATGCGCCAACTTTCCCGGGCAATGTCATCCGGCACGAATTTTCTTTTTTCCACCTGGACCGGAAGGTCCTGGAACCCAGGTGCAAGGACGGGAGCCACGACCTGGAGCCTGGCCCCGAAGGCCAGCAGGATCCGGGCTTTGTGGAGGGCTGTCCGGCCTCCTCCCACCAAAAGGACAGGCTGCCGGTCCAGCTGGATCATCAGCGGAAAATAACTCATGGCTGCTCCCCCTCTTCTTCCAAGACTGCGCAGATTCCAGCCACCGTATGGGTCCTGGCGCTTTCCACCCGGCAGCATCCCTCTTCCAAAGCAGCCCGGGCCGTCACCGGTCCGATGCACAGGACCCGGGTTTCCGGACTCAGCCCGAACTGCCGGAAGAAAGCATGGACACCCTTGCTGCTGCCAAAGATCATGACCCGGGGAGAAAGCCGCTGCCGGTTCTCTGTTTGGTTCTCCAGAGAACGGATCCGATAAACAGCCACATCTCGATACGCCTTTCCAGCCTTTTCCAGTTCCCGGAGCAAATCCGGAGACCCTTCTTCTGCCCGGAGCAGGAGGCAGCGTTCCTGAGGCTCCATGGCTTTCCCCAGGGCCTGTCCCAGAGACTGGGCGGTGAAACTATCAGGCACCAGATCGGCCCGGAACCCCTGATCAGCCAGTTCTCTGGCGGTTCCTTCCCCAATACAGGCGAACCGGAGCTTTCCCAGCAGCCGAAAATCTTTTTTCATATCGCGGAGCCACTGGAAAAACAACCGGACCCCGTTACGGCTGGTAAAGACCAGCCAAGGATACCTGGCAAAATCTTCCGGGATATTCTGGAAAAGAGGCTCCACTTCCAGAAGGGGCATCGCTGCGGCTTCCATCCCGGCACGTTCCAGCTCTCCCGTTGCTTCTCGACAGAAGGAAGGGGTTCCTGTTACCAGGATTTTTCCAGTCTTTCCCGCTGGCGCTGGATGCAGCCCCAAGCCGGCAGCTGGTCCCACCAGGATCACCGCCGGGGCAAAAACACCCTGCTGCCGAGCTCTTTCCGGCAGATCGTTCAAAGTTCCATCAATGCGGATTTCCAAAGGGCCATAGCCTCCGCAAAGTACAGCAGCCGGAGTATCCGGATTTTTCCCTTCCTCCACCAGGCGCCGGCAAATGGTTTCCAGCCTTTCCAGTCCCATCAGGAAAACCAGTGTCCCCTGCAGCCGGGCCAGGGCCTGCCAGTCCTCGTCCTGTCCGTCCCGGGTATGGCCGGTGACCACGGTAAAAGAACGGGCCAATCCCCGATGTGTCACTGGGATGCCAAAATGTTCCGGCACCGCAATGGCAGAACTGACGCCCGGCACCACATGCCAAGGGATTCCTGCTTCTTGGAGGGCCAGGGCCTCTTCCCCACCCCGTCCAAAGACGAAACTGTCTCCTCCTTTGAGCCGGACCACCCGTTTCCCTTCCCGGGCCTTTTGGATCAGCAGGCAGTTGATGGCTTCCTGAGCCATACTGTGATGCCCGCTGCGTTTGCCCACCGGCAGCAGCTCCGCATCAGGTCCGGCCTCCTGGAGTACTTTCGGAGGCACCAGGGCATCGTACAGCACCGTATGGGCCCGAGCCAGGACACGTTTGCCTTCCAGGGTCAGGAGTCCCTCGCCGCAGCCGGCACCTACCAGCCAGACTTCCCCTCCTGAAGCTTTATCTTCCGTCATACAGTTCCTCCTTCAGGGACTGGCACAGGGCCGTTCCGTCCTTTTCCTTCCCCATCCGCTGGGCCCGTTTCCCATCCACCATGGCCATGATTTCCATCTGTTCCTTGTCACCCAGCCGGCAGTGGATCCCTACCGGGCAGGAACAATCCACCTTCATGGAACAGAACAGTTTCCGTTCCCACCAGAACCTGCGCCAAGTCTCTGGATCGGAGATCTGCTGCAGGAGCCGGACCAAATCCTTGTCCCCCTTCCTGCATTCAATGCCGATGATGCCCTGACAGCCGGCGGGGATCACCTGGTCCACGGCGAAAGGAAGCACCTGGAATCGATCCATATCCAGGCCCAACCGTTCAATGCCGGCCATGGCCAGCACAATGGCATCATACTCTCCCCGTTCCAGCTTATGGAGCCGGGTGGTCACGTTGCCCCGGATATCCCGGAAGGTCAGTTCCGGCAGCTGCCGGTGGATTTCCTGGATCCGGCGAGGGCTGCCGGTGCCTACCACGTCCCCTGGACAGAGTTCCTTGCCCTGGAGCAGAACCAAGGCATCCCGGGGATCTGCCGCCCTAGGAGTCCCGGCGATAAGCAGCCCTTCTGCCAGCTGATAGGGCAGGTCCTTGGCGCTGTGGACCGCGATATCCGCTTCTCCGCAGAGCAATTCCCGCTCGATTTCCCGGACAAAGATCCCCCGGCCGCCGATTTTCACCAGGGCATGGATCCGATCCCGGTCCCCGGCCGTGGTGATAGTCCGGATTTCCGTTTCCACGCCCACATCCGCCAGCATCCGGCAGACGATTTCTGTCTGGACCAGGGCCAGTCGGCTCCCTCGGGTCGCCACAATGAGTTTCTCCATTTTACCTCCCCACCAGCGGGCCCAGTTTCCGATAAACCAGGACCGCCAGCATACAAATCGCAGAATCCGGGATCACCGTACTGAAAAGCCAGACTTCCAGCAGCCGGACGAACCCGATGCCACCTGTATTCTGCAGGACCAGATTGAACATTACATCATAGTATACCAGCCCCCAGGCATAATAGGCCATTTCACCGCCTAGAGCAGCTGCCAAGAGCCGTTTCGTCCCCCGGGAACCGGACGGTTTCCCCGCCAGTTTTCCTGTGAGCCAGGCGGCACAGGGAAACCCCAGCAGAAAACCGAAGGTAGGTTTCAGCAGGTACCCCAACCCTCCGCCATGGGCAAAGACTGGCAGCCCCGCAAGGCCCAGGACCAAGTACGCCAGGATGCTGAGGAATCCCTGCCGGGAGCCCAGGAAAAAACCGGCCAGCACCGCCACGAAGATCTGCAGGGAAAGGGTCACCTGCCAGATCCCGATGGGGACCGTAATATGGATCAAGGCCCCCACCGCCATGAGAGCTGTAAAAAGGCCGCAGAGAGCCAAAGAATTGTGCGCTGGCTGCATGTTCCCCTCCTGAAAGACTGTTTCCCGCCGGTCAAAGCCGTCACATTTTTTGTATCTATTATAACAGAATAACAGTATATCCACCGTTGTTTCGCAAACTCTGCTGAAAAAAAATCCATTTTTATCTATTTTTCTTATCATTTCCATAAGTGAACCTGTTGTTATTTTTCCTTATTATTTTGTATATAATGTATACAAGACAAGACATTAAGAAAGGGATATCGGGAACCTCCTGGTTCCAAAGGAGATTCCCCAGGTTTGGGAGGAAAAATCCATGAAACTACATCAACTGCGCTATTTTCAGGAGGTTTGCCGCCAGCACAGCATCACCAAGGCGGCTGAAGAACTCCACATTTCCCAACCTGCTGTTTCAGCTGCCATCAGAGAGCTGGAAGAGGAGTTTGGGCTGAAACTGTTCAAACGTTCCCACAAAAAGCTGATCCTGACCACGGAAGGGTCCTATTTTTCCCTGGAAGTAGAGGAACTGCTCCAGCGGGCCAAACAGATTGCTGATGACATGAACCGCCTGCAGAAGAAGAATACCTCCATCCGGGTAGGTCTTCCCACCATGATCGAAGCCCTGGAGACTCCCATGCTGGCCCTTTTCCACAAGGAACATCCGGAGATCCGTCTGGAACTCCATCACGGGACCTCCCTGAGCCTGCGGAAGGCTCTCCAGGACGACCGGATCGACATTGCCATCGTAAGCGGGAAAGACACAGCTTCGGATACCATGGCGGCCAGTGCCATGCGCAAAATCGAAATCGTCTACTGTGTAAACCGGAATCATCCTCATGCCCAAGAAAAGAAACTTTCCCTGACCCAGATTGCAGAAGATGATCTGGTAGAAATCGAAAACGGCCAGCATTTCCGGGAGACGATCCTGGAACGGTTCCATATGGAACGCTGCACCCCCCGGATCCAGTGGTCCACCACCCAGCTGTATACCAAGCTCCAGCTGATCCGCAGCGGCGTAGCCGGCGGGTTCCTATACCGGGCTCTGGCGGATAGGGAGCCAGATCTGATCCCCATTTCCCTGGAACCGCCGCTGTCTTACGAAATCGAAATGCTGTGGCAGAAAAACGCCGCAGAAAATGAAACCATCCGTACTTTCCTGGACTTTGCCCGAAAACACGATGTCATCCAAGGATCCGACGGGGCAGACAAAGGATGAACAGAACAGGAAAAAGCCTTCTGCTGGGGAAGCAGAAGGCTTTTTCCTTGAAAGGAAGTTGTTTATGATGATTTGATGGGGAAGATGTAACAAGGAGGGGTAATCCCTGTTACGGTTATCAGTATACCCATGACCTGTGTCAAAGGAAGGGCAAATCCTTGAATGATTTGTGAATTTGGCTCTTCAGTCAGACAGTCCAAAATATTCATAGATATTCTGGATCATTCCTTGGGCATTTTCCGGACTCAAGCCGGTCTTTTCACTGAGCTGGAGCAGTCCTTTCAGCTGTTTCTTCAGATAGCCATTGAATTTTTCCGGGTCCAAGGACAGATTGTCCCCCTCCAGCCGGTCGCTTTTGCAGGAGAGCATCACCAACAGCTTCAAGGTCTCCCCTTCTTTTTCAGCCAGGAAAAAGAGGAAGGGAAAAGCCTCTCCCAGCTTCCGGACAAATTCTACAGCTCCCTGGTTCTCCCATAAAGCCGGACCGCAGTCCTCCCCAAAGGAAAGGCCCCAGCGGCTGCAGAACTTCCGGGCCAGAGCCGTCTGGCTCCCCACATAGTCCAGCAGCCGAAAATACCGCTGGAGCTGCTCCGGGTGGTCCAGTTCTGCCTGGTGCACCTGAAAGCCAATAAAATCCTGCCGTTCCAGATAGGAACGGATCTTTTCCTCATCCATAAAGCCCTACCTTTCTTTGATCATGACGGTCCACTGGCCGGGGAGTTTCACCCGCTTCCAGGTGCCGGGCCAGTCTTCCTCCAACTTGGTCTTCAATTTCCGAGTCTTGGTATCCACCAGTACCACAGCCTTTCCCGGCTGCTCCTGGACCTGTCCGTAGGTGGTCCAGGGCATGATATTCTTGGCCGACCAGCTGTCTTTCCGAGGCTTGAAGGCTTCTGCCTCTGCATCGGGCACCAACATCACCATTTCCCGGCCGGTATAGAATACCCCGGAAGTGGGATAGCCCCCGCCCCGGATGTAAATGGGCATATCTTCCGGTACCACAGCATTGATGAACTGGGCCGCCGTCTTCCCCGTTACATCCTCCATGAGCGGTTTGGCCAAAAGGTCCAAGCTGCAGCAATGGAAGGCGATGGTCAGCAGCACCACCGTAGAAAAGACTTCCTGGCTGCTTTTGCCCTTGTATTTGTGGAAGGCCAGTACAGCCATGCAGAGCGTATAGAGCAGCATGAAATAGAACAGGTTCTGGGGATTGGGGAATACCCCCGGAGCCAGTTTGGTCACTTTGGAGGCAGCAAAAGTCAAAGCCCCGTAGAAAAGGATGTTGCCCAGGAGCATCCACTTCAGTTCCAGTCCGCTCCCCTTCTTCCAGATGTAATCGGCCGTGAGCACGCACAAGGGAAGAAGCAGCGGATAAGTATAGGTAATATATTTGGTGGCCATGCACTGGAAGAACACGAAAATGGCAGCGATCCAAAGCAACAGGAAAGCTTCCCGAGGCGCCGGATAATGCCACTTCCCGTTTTTCCGGAGCAGGTTCCAGAGCATGCCCGGTACAAAGCCTACCCAAGCATAAGCGTTCAGGAAATTCACCGCCGTATAGTACCAGATCACGTTGTCCCGGGGATGTTCGGACACAGTAGCCCGAAGTACATTCTGAGTTCCCAGGAAACTGCCCAGGAAATCCGGATGGACCCGAGCCATGGCAATGTACCAGGGCAGGGCCACCAGCAGGAAGAGCGGGATCCCGAGGGCCAGTTTGGCATCCTTCAGACATTTCCAGTCCTTTTGGTACAGCAAGAAAAGGGTGATGATGAACCCGGGCATGAGGAAACCGATGGGGCCCTTGGTCAGGGTAGCCAGAGCGGAGAGGATGTACACTCCGTAATACCAATTCTTTTCCCGGCTGCTATACCCCAGGAAGAAGCACAGCAGAGCCCCGTCCATGAACAGGAACAGCATCCCGTCCGTCAGGACGCTTTTGGAAATGGTAAAGAATTCCAGGGTCATGAGCAGCAGGACGCCGCTGAGGAATCCCACTTCTTCCCGGTACAATTTCCGTCCTGCCTGGACCGTAAGCCACAGGCCTCCCAATCCAAAAAGAGAGGGAAAGAACCGAGCCCCGAATTCGCTGAACCCGAAGATCTTGAAACCCAAGGCGATCATCCAGTAGGCGAAGACCGGTTTGTCATACCAGTAGCGGCCGTAAATCTGGGGAGACAGCCAATCCCCGCTGAGGACCATTTCCTTGGCCGTCAGGGCATAGTTTCCTTCCACGCTGTCCGTAAGGGGCAGGGCAGAATTCATGAAAAACAGCAAAAAAACCGCTGCGGCCCAAAACCCCAGCCAGTATTTCTTTTTCATACACGTTCCTCCAATGCTTTAGCGTAGACGTATCTAATCTATTTTACACTAGAATGGGGGAAGAAGAAAGAGGCTGTTGCAGATGCAACAACCTCTTTCTGGATCGCGGGTGAATCCTTCACCCCCTATTTTTTATACCCCGGATTATACGGACATCTCTCCCCCAGACACTGCTCGTTCTTTGGATAGAACCCGCAGACGGTCTTTTCTTCCGGCAGGGTGATCCCGAACCGTTCCTTTACATAGGGAATGGCTGTTTTCAGAGCCGTATAGGCATCCCGCTTGCAGCACCGGGGACCTCCGATAGCCGCCAGATTGGCCAGGGCCCGGGCCGTATACGTCATATGGCTGCCCCAGGAGGAATCCGCAGAAAGAGGTCCTGTTCCTTCCAAAAGGGCCAAGGCAGCCCCCAGGGAAGCCACTGCTCCGCAGACGCCCCAATGGCCGCAGATGGCTCCCGGCATCTGGAGTCCCTCCTGCCGCAGTCTGGTCAAAAGTTCCGGCAGATCGAACTCCATGCCGGCATTGCGGAGAGCGGTCAAGAGGCAAGCCCCATCCAGCACATGGTGTTCCGGACCGTGGATCCGGACGGATTCCTGACCGGCCACATGGCGGAAAATGGCCAACGGATTGGTTTCCTTTTCTTTGACACAGGCTTCGATGATGGCCTGGGTCCGCTGTTCCAGATTATTCATGCTGGCACGCCTCATTTCATCCGTTTCAGCACTTCCAGCAGCAGTTTCCAGGTCCGCTGGACGGAAGCGATGTGCATGGTTTCCCGGTAGGTATGGATTTCCGTCAGTGTAGGCCCCAGAGAAATGCAGTCCAGTCCCGGCAGTTTGGCGGCGAACATGCCGCATTCCACTCCCGCATGGATGGCTTCTACCTTGGGCTCCTTTCCGTACTGTTCCCGATAGGCCTGGACGAACAGATCCCGCAGGGGCGAATCCGTCCGATAGGCCCAGCCCGGATAATCTCCAGCCCGGACGGTCTGTCCGCCCAGCTGCCGCAGGAGTCCTTCGATCCGTTCCGCCACCATTTTCTTTTGGCTTTCCACGCTGCTCCGGACCAGGAGCCCGGCACAGACCTGCTCTTCTTCTGTGTACAAGATTCCCAGGTTCAGGGAGGTCTGGACCATGCCAGCCAGTTCCGGACTCATGGCCTGGACTCCGCTCGGCAGGCTGGTGAGGAGGCACTGGACTTTTTCCGTGGAAAGCCGGTCCATGGGCAGTTCTTCCGTATTCCCTGGCTCCACCGTCACCTGGAGTCCTGGATCCGTCACGCGATGCTCTTCCTGCACCGCTTTCCCAAAGGCTGCTGCACCTGCCTGGAATTTCTCCGGTTCCGGCGTGATGACAAGCGCCCGGGCTTCCCGGGGAATGGCGTTGTCCTTGGTGCCGCCTTCTACTTCCACCAGCCGGTACAGGGCTTCCCGGTCCAGCTGCAGCAGGAGACGGCCCAGGAGCATATCGGCATTGGCTCTTCCCTTACCGATTTCCGCTCCTGAATGGCCTCCAGTGAGGCCGCTGATTTTTATTTCCAGGCAGGTCCCAGCAAAGGCTTCCCTATGGATGGGCAGGATGCAGTTCACATCCACTCCGCCGGCGCAGCCTACGGTGAATACCCCTTCTTCTTCCGAATCCAGATTGATCATCCGCCGTCCTTCCAAGCAGCCGGCATCCAGATCCACTGCCCCCAACATGCCGATTTCTTCATCCACCGTAAAGACCACTTCCAGCCGGGGACGGGGAATCGAGAGATCATCCAAGAGGGCCAGGCCCATAGCCACGGCGATCCCATCATCCGCTCCCAGGGTGGTGCCCCGGGCAGTGATTTCATCTCCGGACACTTCCAGATCCAAGCCTTCTTTCTCCATGTCTTTGGTACAGCCCGGTGCCTTTTCGCAGACCATATCCATATGGCCCTGGAAGATCACTGGAGCGGCCTGTTCATAGCCGGGAGAAGCCGGTCCCACCAGGATCACATTATTCAGGGCATCCTGATGGACCTCCAGGCCCCGTTCCCGTCCAAAGGCTGCCAGCCAGTCGCTGACGGCCTTGGTATGCCGGGAGCCATGGGGGATCTTCGTCAATTCTTCAAAGAAATGGAACACCCGCCGGGGTTCCAGAGAAGCCAGTACATCCATCATTCAGAATCTCCTTTGCTGTTTGATTGGTTCCATTATACTGCAAACGGGTCATAAAATCCCCAACATGGGTGCCACAGAAACGATGATGCCGCCAGTAATGAGGAGGAGCAGGGCGCCTTTCAAGATAAACCGGAGATAGATGTCATAAGGCACCTTGTACAGTTCCAAAGTCCCCATATTGGTGGCACTGGGATAAAGAGCACTGGTGAAGTTGAGCCCGATGGTGAAGCTGGCAATCAGCAGCACCTGGCCCCCCACCGGGCCGATGGGAGCGGTCTCATAGAGGGCATAGGCCACGGCACCCAAGATGGGCATGGTGATCCCGGCCACCCCGCTGGTGGACTGCATGAAGAACCCGATGGCCACATAGGACAGGATGACTGCCAAAGAGAAAGCCCAGGAAGGGACTCCCTGAAGGGCATTCTGGATCCAGTACACGAAAGTGACGGACATGCCTGCGGTCTTGCTGCCCATGATCACAGAGATTCCGTTGGCAATGGCCAGCACCAGGACCACACTGAGCAGGTCCCGGGCCCCAGCGATGAATTCTTTGATGAAGGTGGCTTCCGGGATCTTGTTGATGATCCCCAAGAGCAGCGCCCCAGCCAAGAATACAAAGGAAAATTCTTCAAAATACCAGTCCCCGAAATGGGTGTAATGACCGGCACCCAACAGATTTCCCACCACCGGCACTTTGGCCAAGGAGGTGAAGGGCAGGTTCACCAAGGTCTTCAGGGTGGTCCCATCAGCGAATTTGAGGGAATCCCAGGGCATGTAGCCGCAGATCATGGCCAGGACGATCAGCACCAGGAGGCCGATGGACCAAGCCTGCCGGGACGTGATCTCCACTTCTTCCTGTTTTTCTTCCACCAGGGTGTTCACCGGCAGCCCGGCCACAATGGATTTGGAGGGATCCTTCTTCACTCGGGCTGCATACTGGAGCATGTAGGCCAGTGCTACCAAGTAAAGGATCACAAAGAGCACCAGCCGCAGGACGATGCCGCTACCCAAGGAAAGGGATTCGTTGCCGATGGCCCCCACCGCTGCCCCCAGGGAGAAGGGGTTCACCACACTGGCCATATTGCCTGCCGTGGCCCCTACGGTCAGGACCCCGATCCCGGTGACCACATCGTAGCCGGCCAGGACGAAAAGAGGCACCACCGCCATGGAATAAGCGGGGATTTCTTCCCACAGCCCATAGACAGCCCCAAAGAGCGCGGAAAAGAAAGTCAGTACCACAATCAGGGTCTTTCCGGTAAAGCGCTTCAACAGCCAGCCGATCCCGGCCCGCATGGCCCCTACATAGTTCAGCAGGTGGAGGAAGGCCCCTGCCATCAGGAGGGCAAAACAAAGCTGGGCCGCTTTGACGAACCCTTTGGCCGGTGCCATGATGATGTCCCACAGACCCATAGGCTGCAGTCCCTGCCCGGCCATCACTTTCCCTTTCACCAGGATGGCATCGTAGATGATCTTCTTGGTCCCATGATCATTGACGACCACCGACTGGGGCACGAACCAGGTCAGGATGGCGGTAAAGATCAGGAAAAGGAACACGATGGAATAGGAGCTGAGCATCTTGCTTTTCTTTTTGGGTTGATCCGACATTTTACATTCCTTCTTTCTCCAGTCGCAGGCATGGAAAGGCTGCCGTTTGCAGTTGTCCACTATAAAAAAAATTATAGCATAGATTTTTGAAAGTTTCGAATCCTCAGTGTATTTTTGTTTGACTACGTCTGTCCTGCATTTGTCAGGAAAGCCGTATCTTATTTTACATTTTTTCTCTATTTACTCCCTGTTTTCCTGTTTTATTTGACAACATGGTGAAATCGTATTATATTTTTATTTATTTACAATAGACATTGCGCAGCAAGGGGATAAAAAGGAGTCTTTACCATGAACAAGGTCGTAACCGTCAAAAACATCAAGATCGGCGAAGGGATCCCGAAAATTGCCATACCTATTTCCGATTCTGACTATGCGGGAATCAAGAAATCTGTCAACCTGATTATGAATTCCCCTTGTGATCTCATCGAATGGCGGGGGGATTTCTACAATGATGTCACAGATCCGGAGGTCCGGATCAAACCTCTGACCCTTTTCCGGAACCAGCTCTGGAACCTGCCCGTGCTGTTCACCATCCGGACAGATGTGGAAGGGGGCATGATGGAGATTGACACCAAAGACTATACAGATCTGCTCCTGGCCGTCATCGACAGCGGTCTGATCGATATCGTAGATGTAGAGCTGTCACGGGGAGAAAAGACCGTCCGGACCGTCGTTCAGGCAGCCCATGATGCGGGTGTCAAGGTCATGGGTTCCCGTCACAATTTCAAGAATACCCCGGATAAAGATGTGATCATCCGCAGCCTGGTGAAGATGCAGGAACTGGGCTGTGATCTGGTGAAATATGCTGTGATGCCCCAATCGGAACGGGATGTACTGACCCTCCTGGATACGACCCTGACCATGAAGGAAGAATATAGCGATACTCCGGTGGTCACCATGTCCATGGGACACCTGGGCGTGGTCAGCCGGATCTGCGGTCAGGTTTTCGGCTCCGCCATCACCTTCGGCACCGCCGGAAAGGCTTCTGCCCCCGGGCAGCTGCCGGCCAATGGCCTGTCCATCTTCCTGAAGAGCTTATCCTGACCATAAAAAACTCCACGGCCCAGAGGGGTTGGCCGTGGAGTTTTTTTATGGAAATCGGGAGAAGGAAACTTATTTATTCTTCGTCCATGCCCGGTTTGAAGAAATCTCCGAACAGTTCTTCATTGGAAGGCATATCGTATTTCAAAGGACGGGATACCCAGGTGGTATTCATGTAATGTTTCAGGGAAATGTTTTCAGATACAATGTTGCCGCCCCAGGTACCGCAGCCCATGGAAGAAGTGGGAGGCATACCGTTCCAGGCAGATCCGGAGTTGCCCCGGTTGTTGGGCTGACGGACCATAATCCGGGAAACCGGTGCTGCCATGCCCAGACGGTTGATGTGGTCATCATCAAAAGAGTAGATGCCACAGGAATGGCCCTTACCCCCTACTTCAAAGATGGCCCTCATCATATCCAGGGCATTTTCAAATTCGCCCTTGTATTTGAACAGGGTCAGCAGGGTGGTCAGTTTCTCGCTGGAGAAGAAGAACTGTTTCCCTACATGTTCGATCCCGCCACCGGTCACAGCAATGAACTTCCGGTCCGCCGGGATGGTGAAGCCGGCTGCTTCCGCCAGTTTCTGGGGGCTGATGGCAACGGTGTCCGGCAGGCGATGGCCGGTTTCGTCCCACATGACTTTTTTGATCTTTTCGGCTTCTTCTTCCGTGGCCAGATAAGCCCCCTGTTCCACCAAAGCCTTGACGAAACCGTCGTACACTTCTTCAGAAATCACCAGGTTCCCATCACAGGAACAGCCGGAGCCAAAGTCAGAAGTCTTGGAGATCCGGGTATTTTCAGCCGCTTCTTTCTGCCGTTCCGGAGTGTTGCAGGTGTTGTCGATGATGACCGTGGCATTGCCGGCCCCGCTGCCGTAAGCCGGTACACCCTGGCTGTAGGCGGCTTTCACCATGGGCCGTCCGCCGGTGGCGATGATCAGGTCCGCCCGCTTCATCAGTTCAGCAGATACGGCAATGCTGGGTTTCTCGATGCCCTGGAGGATATCTGCCGGAGCCCCCTCCCGCACCAGGGTATCCCGGATGATGTTGATGATCTTGTTGGTCACATTTTTCGCTCTGGGATGGGGAGAAAACACGATGGTATCCCGGCATTTGATGGAGAAAATCACCTGGCCGGCAGGGGTCAGACAGGGATTGGTGGTCGGCACCAGGGAAGCGATCACGCCCACCGGTTTGGCATATTTCACGATGCCTTTTTCCGGGATTTCTTCGATGACCCCGATGCTGGGATTGCGCAGGCAGTCTCTCAGGATCAGTTTGATTTTGTTCCGTTTGTTCCGTTTGCTGATTTTATCCCCCAGACCGGTTTCATCCACCGCTTCATCGCAGATAGGACCCCACACCTTCATATCGCAGACGGCTGCGGCTACAGCTTGGCACAGCCGATCCACACGGGCTTGGTCATAGGTTTCGATGATCTTCTGGGCAGCTTTTGCCCGGGCGATCTTTTCCTCCACCATTTTGATTTCTTCAGGGGTTGCTTCTCTCGTTGCCATTCTAATCTCTCCTTTTCTATTTTTATTGGATTTGTGTCATTCCTCTTGCTATTTAGAGTATACTGATAATTATGGGGAAACTCCAATACATGTTTTCTGGATTCATGATAGACGGTCTCTATGAATACGTTGTCCCTTCCCCGACCCTATGGTAGAATACAAGCAACAGGATAAGGAGGTAAATGTCCTATGACACTGCTGCAGCTGCTGTATTTCGAAACCCTTGCCCGGATGCTCCATTATACCCATGCAGCCCAGGAACTGCACATTTCCCAGCCCAGTCTTTCTTATGCCATGAACGAACTGGAAAAAGAACTGGGCGTCAAACTGTTCCTTCGAGAAAAACGGCGCATCGCCCTGACGCCCTACGGCCAGCGTTTCCTTCCCTATGTCCAGAAGGCCCTCAGCTGCCTGGATCAGGGAAAACTCTCCCTCCAGACCATGAAGGGAGAAGAAAAGAACATCCTCCACCTGGGCTACTTCCACTCCATTTCCTCTTCCTTTGTACCGCCTCTGATCGAATCCTTCTACCAGGCACCGGAACACCGCAGGATCCACTTCCAGTTCATGGAGGGGACTTCGTATGAAATCTACTCTCAGGTAAAAGAAGGGAAACTGGATCTAGGGTTTTCCACCCACCACGGACCGGGCATCCAGACCTGCCTGGTGATGAAACAGCCCCTGTACCTGGTAGTCCCTTTGGAACATCCTCTGGCCAAGAAGAATTCTGTGACTTTTAACGATTTCGCCAAAGAACCCATCATCGGTCTGACCCGGGGCAGCAATCTCCGGGATCAGCTGGACAGGACCTTCCTGTCTCATCACATTGCCCCTAACCTGGTGTTTGAAGTCCAGGAATGCAATGCTGCTCTCCAGTACATCGATCTGAAATTCGGAGTGGGGATCCTGCCGGAAATCCCCACCCTGCATACGGCTCGGGTGGTCGCCCTGCCCATTGCGGAAAAAGAAGCCACCTTCATCCGGAATGTATTCCTGATCTGGGATCCGGACCGGCCCATGAGCCCCGCAGTGGAAGCCGTAAGGGATTTCATCGTGGACCACTACAGCCTGAAAGGACAGGAGGATTCCCTCCCGGTGCCTACCCCTGACGGAAGAAGGAATAAGCCAGGGGGAACAGCACCGCGACATAAAGAAGGGTAGTTTCCAAAAAAGCGGCCACGGCCAGATCCACATTCAAGTGGAACAGCTGGGCGGTGATCACCGCATTGATGGCCACAGGGGCGGAGGCAGCCAGGAAAATAGTCCCCAGGATCACCGGATCCGTCACCACCAGGCTGGAAGCGCCGTAAAGCAGCAGGGGCACCAGCAGGAACCGGATGGGGAGCAGAGCCCTGCCGCCTGCCGGAGATAGTGGAAAGCCCGATGGAAATCGATGGTATACCCCACCGGTGTAAAGGCGATCCAAGCCTGGATATGGACCAACATCCGGAAGAAATCAGTGACGAAGCCGGGCCGCTCCACTTGGAACAGCTGGAGGCCCAGACCGATGAGCATCCCAACCACTCCCAGCTGTTTCGGGGTAAAAAGCAGTTCCCGGAGATTGAACTGCAGAGGGGCTTTCCCACCGACACTGCTTCCCCTGGCCGCATAATACTGGGCCAGAGGAAAAGCCAGCACCACCATCAAAATATTCTGGGGCACCGCAAAAAGCTGCACATAGGCAAAACTCAATTCCCCATAGAGGATGTAGCCGCAGATGCCTGCCAAGGTGCCGATATTGGCCAGCATGGCTGCGACTACCAAAGTCCCCTGGTCCACAAAGGACTGGTGCCGGCACAAAGGGGCCATCATCCCCGCCGAAAGGAAAGCGGTCAAAAGGCTCAGGAGCGGCAGCAGGAGGAGATCCCCCTGGAGGGGCAGGATCCAGAAGCTGAGCAGGTTCATCACCGTGATCAGCACCACCACATTGAACAGCATCATGCCGTTGCACTGGGCCATCGTCATCCATTTCCGGCGCCGGAGGAAATAGCCGGCTGCCAGAGGGCAGAAAACATCGAACAGGACGGTAAAAAGCTGGGCATGGTTCACAATTCTTTTTCCTCCTTATCCATCCAAAAATCAAACCCGCATAAAGGTATTTTACTCCTTTGTGCGGGTCTTTTGCTCTCTGATTATTTCTTTTCAGGAGTCTGTGTATGATTTTTTCCCTGCCGGGTAGGTACGTCCAGGATCAGGTCGCTGGCTTTCCCTGCCCGGAGCAGATAACTGTCCGTGGGACGGCCTAAAAATTCTGCCACCTTACGGCTGATGGCCATGAGCCGGTCCAAATCGATGCCCGTGGCAATCCCCATTTCATCCAACATGTGGACCACATCTTCACTGGATACGTTCCCAGCCGCTCCCGGTACGAAAGGACATCCTCCCGTCCCGGCAAAACTGGTGTCATACTGGGTGAAGCCTTCACTGAGCCCGGCCAAGATATTGGCGATTCCCAGTCCCCGTGTATTGTGGAAATGGAGCCACCAGGAACAATCCGGATATTTCGCCTTCACGGTCCGGCAGATTTCTGCTACCTGGGAAGGATAGGCCATGCCAGAGGCGTCGGACAGGCTGATTTCCCGGATTCCCACTTCCCGATAGGCTTCGATGATCTTGCACACCACGCTCACAGGGATCTCTTTGTCCCAGGGAGAGCCGAAAGCCATGGAAATGGAGCCGGAGATTTCGATGCCCTCTTCTTTTGCCCGTTCCACGCAGACGGCGAACCGTGCCACACTTTCCGCCGGAGTACAGTTCAGGTTGGCCAGATTATGGGCCACAGAAGCGGACACATTCAGTTTCACTTTTTTACAGCCGCAGGCTACGGCCCGTTCCACCCCTTTTAAGTTGGCAATGAGGGCCCGGTATTCCACCCCTGGCTTCTGGCGGATCCCCTGGAACACTGCATCCGTATCCGCTACCTGGGGCACCGCTTTAGGGCTCACGAAGCTTCCCACCTCGATGACCGGGAATCCGGCCGCTGTCAGGTCGTTCACGGCCTGGATCTTCTGTTCCGTGGTCATGATCTTCTTTTCGTTCTGCAGACCGTCCCGGAGGCCCACTTCGCAGATACGTACTTGTTTTACATCAGTCAATGCCATCCCGTTCACCTCTTATTTCTTGATGTAGCGGTTCCCCGCTTCCACCAGTTCATCCACATGGACCAGTTTGATGTAGGTCTCGAAATCGATCATATCTCCTTCATACCCTTCCGGTGTGCCATGTTCCTTAATATATTTCAGGATCCGGAGTTCCGCAGCCACTTGTGCGAACAGCACACTGAAGGGGAAAGTGATGATCTTGTATCCCAGTTTCTTCCCACAGTCTTCCGTAGTGAAATCTTTGAAGAAGGGCTGATTGGGGAAATATCCCAGATGGATGGGACCATGGACCTTTTCCGGCAGGCTGACCAGAGCTTCCCGGGATTTGGGCAGGATCTTCACCATATCCGCGCCCGCATCCAGATACGCATTGGCCCGGTCAACGGCTTCTGCATCCGGCGCATCGGTCCTGGCGATGATCAACAGGTCCGGGTCTTTCCGGGTATCCACGGCTGCCTGGATCTTCCCGCACATTTCATCCACACTGATGACTTCGGTCTTGGACAGGAAGGGGCAGTTGGGGGGCTGCTGCTGGTCTTCGATGAAGAACCCGGCCACCCCGGTCTTTTCATATTCCTTCACGGTACGGATCACATTCAGGGCATTGCCATATCCCCCTTCTGCATCACAGATGATAGGGATATCCACAGCATCGGCCATCTTGCTCAGGATATCCACCGATTCATTGAGAGCCAGGAGTCCGGAATCCGGCTGGGCCAGCACCACCCCGTGCATCCCATAGCCGGTGGTCCCGCAGACCTGGAAGCCCGCTACCTCGATGGCCCGAGCACTCAAGGCATCATAGGCGCAGGGCGCTACCAGATAATCATTTTCAGCCAGCAGACGGCGCAGTTTGGTAGTCATCCGCTCTTTTTTCTTCATGCTCATAGGGATACTTGCTCCTTTCATCCAGAAAAGGCTCTGTCCTCCAGGGAAAACAGAGCCTTGCACCTTCTATTATTTTCCCTTGTGGGATTTGGCATGATTGGGAGCGACAAATTCTCCCCGCTCATTTTTCACCAGTTTCCCGTCTTCCACCAGTTTGTTGGGGCTGTAGATATCATTGATGTTCCAGCAGCCCGGGGTGGGCACCACGATGTTTTCCATGGGCGCTTCCACCAAGAAAGGACGGCCTTCCCGATTGGCTTTCAGGGCTGCTTCCATGGCCGGCTTGAATTCATCTGCGCTGTGGACACAGATGGCTTCCACCCCGTAGGCACGGGCCACACCGGCCCAGCTGGGGCTGTAAGATTTCCCATCCGGGGTATGGAAAGTGGTCCCGAATTTGGTCCCGTAATTGGCATTTTCCAACCCGGCAATGGTCCCGAACGCAGAGTTGTTCATGACCACCCAAGTGCAGGGGATATCCTGTTCCACCGCCGTTGCCAGACAGGTAGGGTTCACCCCGAAACCTCCGTCGCCGGTGAGGGTGATGCAGATCTTATCCGGTTTTCCCAGTTTGCCTCCCAGGACGGCGGAAGCCCCGAAGCCCATGGTGGCCAGCCCGGAAGAATGGTGGATGGTCCCAGGGACCGTAATGTCATACTGCTGGGCCACCCCATTTTTGTTCCAGCCCACATCCGTGAAGATTTCCGCATCTTCCGGCAGGACCTCTTTCACATCCTTCAAGATCCGCTGAGGGGTCATCGGGAAGCGGCCGTCATTGGAGATGGCTTCATTCTGTTTCTTGAAAGCCGCTTTGGCATCTGCAATGGCTTTCCGCAATTCCGGATGCTGTTTTCCTTCCGGACAGATTTCCTTCACTTCCGCCAGGATCTGCTGGAGTCCCAGTTTCAGATCCCCTACGGCTCCAATGGCCACCGGATAATTCCGGCCGATTTCTGCCGGGTCGATGTCGATCTGGAGGAATTCCGTATGGTCCGGATCAAAGGTCACTCCCCGGTACCAGCTGGAGCTGTCGGCTTCTGCAAACCGAGTCCCCAGGCCCAGGATCACATCGGCTTTGGACGTCAGGGAATGGGTGAATTCCATGCCCCAGAAACCGGTCTGTCCGATCATCAGCGGATGGGCATCGCTGATGCAGCCCTGGCCCATCAAGGTCCGGGAAACAGGGATGTCCAGGAATTCTGCCAGGGCTGCCAGTTCGTCTGAAGCCTGGGCCAGGAGGATCCCGCCGCCGGCATGCATCACCGGATGTTCCGCAGCTACCAGTTTCTCGGCAATGGCTTTGGCCGCTGCCGGATCCAGAGCTGGTTTCATGGTGATATGGCTGTCTTTGTAAGTCCGGTCCCAAATATAATCTTCCACTTCCCGAGAGAAGATATCCATGGGCACATCGATGAGTACCGGGCCGGGACGGCCGGATTCTGCCAGGCGGAAGGCCTTGTCCATGATTTCCGCCATGGATTCCGGGTCATCCACCCGCCAAGCCCGTTTCACTACAGGTTCCAGGATCCGGTACTGGGTCCCGTCCCCGTGCATGTTCACTTCCTGATGGGGATGCTTGCCAAAATAATAGCTAGGCACATCCCCGGCGATGACCACCATGGGGATGGAGTCGAAAGCTGCATTGGCCACCCCGGTGAGCACATTGGTCAGGCCGGGTCCCAGGTGGCACAGGACCACGGAAGCCTTGTGGGTCACCCGGGCATAGCCGTCCGCCGCCGTAGACGCCACGGCTTCATGCCGATTGGAAATATATCTCACTTTTTTGCTGCGGCTCAAGGCATCCAGCATCCCGATCACCGTATGTCCGCACAGACCGAATACATATTTCACATCCCGCCGTTCCAGGTAATCCACCATCAGATCGGCAACCAGTTTCTTCGTCATTGCATTCCCTCCTGTTTATTCCGTATTGGCAAGGGCAATCCCTTTCCGTTGAAAATACTGATTCAGTACGTCTCCGCTGCGGATGACGTAATTTTTGAAATATTCCACGGCCGGAGCCGTATACCGTTCCTGATTCCACTGGAGGTAGATTCCCCGGTCCCGGATGCCGTCCTCGATGGAAAGGATCTTTGTCCCAAAGGGAACTCCTATCAGGGGATAAGGAACGATGGCCACCCCGTGGCCGGCTGCCACGATCCCGTAAAGGATCACATCATTGGGACTTTCCATGACCACATTGACCTGGATGCCCCGTTCCTGGAACAGCTGATCCACCTGGTTCCGGATCTGGCCGGAAGCATCGAAGGCGACAAAATCCACCCCTTGGAAATCCTTCATCTTCAGGCTTTTCCGCCGGGCCAGAGGATGATGTTCCGGCACCAGAGCCACCAGAGGATGTTTCCCCACATAACAGGCCCCAATCTGGGGGGCATCGATCCGGGTGCAGAAGATCAGGTCCACTTTCCCTTCCAGCAAATTTTTCCGCAGGTCATACCAGCCCTGGGAACCGTACTGGAACTGGACCCCCAGCCGGTTGGTCTCGCTCCGGTACCGGATCAACAGATCCGTTGCAAAGGCCTCCACCGAGTAAAATCCTGCACAATTGACACTCCCGGTGTTGGGATTGGTATATTCCTTCAGGGTATTGATCCCTGATTCCAGGGTATTCAGGGTCCGCAGGGCATAGGGCAGGAAGAGTTCTCCCGCCTTGGTCAGCCGGATGTTCCGGCCGTGGGGCTCGAACAGCTTGGTCCCCAGCTCATTTTCCATGTCCCGCATGGCATGGCTCAGGTTGGACTGGCTCACATGGAGCCGGTAAGCAGCCTTCGTATAATGTTCCAGTTCCGCGATTGCCGTGAAATAATACAGCCATTGTAATTGCATAACGTAGATTCCCCTAAAGACTGGATATGACAAGATTTACACATATTTTATCATACCCAGTCTTTTTCTGGGGTCAGCCAGGCTTATTTGCTGGCAGCATCCAGTTCCTTGGTCAGCAAGGTCCCCAGGCCGCCAACTTGTTCATCGATCTTTTTGTTCAGTTCCTGTACCCCAGGGAGAGCCAATACCTGATCATAGAAAGATTTTTCATAGGTCACCAGGGTCATTCCCTTCTTTTTCAGGGTTTCCTTGTTGTCCTGATCCACTTTGGACAGGGTGGGAGCCAGTTCCTTCAGGGCTTCCTGCACCGCCTGGTTCAGGGCTTTCTGATAGGCAGGATCCAGGCTGTCATAGGCCTTTTTGTTGATGCAGATCTGGTTGGCATAGAGGATGTGGTTGGTATCTGCCACATACTTCTGCACTTCATTGAAGTTAGCGGATACAATGGTGTCAGCCGCATTTTCTTCCGCATCTACGGTACCGCTCTGGAGTGCGAAGTACAGTTCCGGCCAAGCCAGCGGAGTGGGGTTAGCCCCCAGGGCGGACCAGAAGGCCATATGGTTCTTATTGCTCATGGTACGGATCTTCAGCCCTTTGAAATCTTCCAGGTTCTTCAGATCCTTGTTGGCAGTGGTCAGCCGGAAGGTAGCGTTCTGGAGGATCCCCAAATAATGGAGCCCGGCCTTTTCATAGGCTCCGGAGAGCTTCTTATGGAATTCCCCATTCCCGTTCAGGACCTTATCGATGGTCTTGCCGTCATATTTGGCAAAGGACATGGGCATATCGAAAACGGCGGTTTCCGGGATGATGGCGGTCACCGGAGCCATCTGGCTGACCACAATCTGGATGTCGTTGGATTTCAGCTGCCGGAGCAGGTCTTCGTCCCCACCCAATTCCGAATTGGGGTGATAGTCGATTTTCAGTTTGCCGCCAGTGATCTTGTCTACATTCTTGGCCACCAGTTCTCCAAACCGTTGGCCGGCGGAATCCTTCCCTGCAGAGTCGGCCCCAATCAGTTCCACGGTCTTCAGTTTGGCATATTCACCGCTCCCGGCCGCTTCTTTTTTGGTTTCTTCTCCGCCGCAGCCGGTGAGACCCATGAGCATCAAACTTGCCAGCAAGACACCTGCCGCTTTTTTCCAAGAGTTTTTCATGATATTGCCTCCTTTTTATAAAAATCTGTATTGGATCGATTTATTTGGCTGCTACTTTCAAAAGCCCGGGCAGATAGGTGGAGATACTGGGCACATAGGTGATGACGAACAAGGCCACCACGAAAGCCAGGATGAAGGGGACAGCTTTTTTTGCCACACTCATGGGCTGCTGTTCCGCGATGTTCCCGGCCACGAACAGGTCCAAGCCGAATGGCGGCGTGGCCAGACCGATGGACAGGCAGCATACCAGTACAACCCCCAGATGGACAGGATCCACACCCAGTTTCACACAGGCCGGCAGCAATACCGGTGCCAGGATGATGATGGCCGGACCCGTATCCATGACCATGCCCAGCAGGAAGAAGAAGATCACCAGGACAGTCAGGACGGTAAAGCTGGAATGGAAGTTCCCCAGGATGAAGGTTTCCACCGTCCGGGTAGCCCGGGTCAAGGACAGTACCCGCCCGAAAGCAGTGGCAAAAGCCAGGACGAATGCCAGACCGCCATAGGTCTTGACAGATTCGCAGAGCATGGGGATCAGTTCGCTGATTTTCATGGTCTTATAGATGAAGAGAGAAACGATCAGTGCATAGAACACGGAAACCGTAGCGGCTTCTGTAGGAGTGGTGAACCCGGTGTAGATGCCCCCCAGGACGATCACCGGGCAGAGCAGCGCCCAGAAACTGTCCTTGAAGAGTTTCAGGAAACCCTGGGCAGCTAGTTCATCCATACGGGCCTTGATTTTCTCTTTGTCTTCCCCGTGTCTGGCACAGTAATAGACTGCATAGACCATCAGTGCCAGGCCGATCAGGATTCCAGGGAATACGCCGCCCAGGAATAGGTCCCCAGTGGAGACCCCGGTGGCCAAAGAATACAGGACAAAAGGAATGGACGGCGGGATGATGACCCCCAGGCCGCCGGCTACGGCGATCAGCCCAGCGCTCCAGGTCCGGTTATAGCCCAGGTCCGTCAGGAAGGGGACACACATGGCCCCTACGGCAGCCGTGGTTGCCGGACCGGAACCGGAAATGGCTCCGTAGAACAGACAGGTAAGGATCACTGCACAGGGCAGTCCTCCGGTAAAATGGCCGGCAAAATAGGCAAAGAAGTTGAACAGCTTCCGGGAGATTCCCCCCTTGGCCATGATCACGCCTCCCAGGATGAACAGTGGGACTGCCAGGATGGGAGTAGAGTTGGCTCCGGAGAACGTATTGTTCAGGAGCTGCACCACGGATCCGCCCTTGTGGAGGATCTCGATGGGAGCCACCGACCCCAGGATCATGCTGACACTGATGGGAATGGAAACTGCGATGGCGATCAAGAATACTGCAAATACCATAACCGCTGCCATACTCAATCATCCCCTTCCTGTGCCATGCTGGCTTCTTTGGCTGCATCCTGCATGGTCTGCTCGATGGTACTCAATTCTTTCTTATGGAAATCCCGGATATGGATCACGATCATCTGGATGCCCCGGATCGTCCCCAGGAAAAAACCGATGACCATGAAGGCATAGACAAAAGCCATGGACCACTGCATGGCCGGAGAGATTTCCCGGCTCCGGGCGATGTTGTTATACACATCGATGGAATAATATCCCAGGTAAGCCATGCTGACGGCCGTAATGACATCCACCGCCAAATTGATGATTTTCTTCAGCAGATCCGGGAGCAGGTCCTTCAGGACACCCACCCGCAGCATGTTTTCCATCCGGATGGTATAAGGAAGGGAGATGAAGACGCTCCAGATCCACATGAACCGGCAGAATTCCTCTGCCCAGGTCAGGGAACTCATCCCCGGGATCTTCCGCACAATGACCTGCAGCATGCTGACGCAGGCGATCAGCACCAGCATGATGACCAAAAAGGTCTCCTCCAGGTGTTTGTCCAGCCACCGTATGACTTTCATGATTCCATTGCCTCCTTTATATCGGTTTATTTCCCTTCATTCCGTTCCGCCAGGATATCCAGAAGTTCCTGCCGCATAGCTTCCACTGGCGCTTTTTGTCCCGTCCACAGCTCGATTTGGGCGGTTCCCTGATACAGGCTCATGCTCAGGCCGTTCAGGATCCTGCAGCCTGCCGCTTCTGCATTGAGCAGGAACTGTGTCTTTGCCGGATTGTAGCAGGCATCGAAGAAGAATTGGCCCGGTTTGATGTATTCCTTGGGCAGAGGGCTCTTGCCGATGCTTTTGCCCATCCCCACCCCGCTGGCATTGAGGACGATGTCACAGGCGGCCAGCTTGGAATAGTCTTCGTGAGGAACGAATTCAGCCACCCGGCTGAAATTTTTGTTGATGTCTTCCACCAGAGATCGAGCGCTGTCCTCGAACAGATCTGTGATGTAGATCTTCGGTGCTCCGTGGTAGGCCAAGATGGAACACATGGCCCGTCCGGCGCCTCCGCCTCCGAAACAGAAGAACACTTTTTCTTCCACTTTGATGCCGGCTTCCACCAGAGCCTGGTAGAAACCAACTCCGTCCGTATTGTAGCCGATCAGTTTCCCTTCCGGAGTCCTGACCACTGTATTGCTGGACCCCATCTTGGCACACAGGGGATCCAGTTCATCCAGGTATTCCAGGACCTTCACTTTGTTGGGCTTGGTCACGGCAAATCCGGCAAAAGGCATGTACCGCAGTCCGTTGACGATGTCCCCCAGGTGCTCATTCCCTGCGACTGTGTAGAAATAGACCAGGTTGAGTCCAGCTGCTTCGTATCCTTTGTTCTGCATCCGAGCAGCAAAAGACTGTGCCAGAGGATCTCCGATCAAGGTAATCATACGGGTTTCAATATCCGGTATCATATGCATTCCATTCCTTTCTGTACAAAATTACTGGTCGACCAGCTGAAGGACTTCTTTGGCATGGGCCAGGCATCTTTCCACATGGCCCATAGCGCCGTATCGGTGGATGTATTCCTCATTGGGGAGTTCGATGGAACAGGGATTCTTGGGAAGGGCCTTGAGGATGGGCACCAGCGGGATGGCTCCCAGTCCTGGGTATTCCCTCCGGGCCCGCATGGTTTCCGTCCGGTCTCGAAGATAATGGTCCTTGGGACAGTCACAAAGATGGATCAACCCGAACCGCTCCGGTGCAATGGCTTGGATGGCCTCCGGTGTATCCTGGGCCCAGAACACATAGAGCATATCCAGGAACAATTTCAAGTTTGGTGCCTGGACTTTTTCCTGGAGCCGAGCCACTCCAGCCAGATCGTGGATGGCAGAAGAAGCCGGATATTCCAGATTCACATTCATCCCGAATTCCTGAGCCTGTTCACAGATTTTTCCAAAAGCTTCTACGGCAAATTCCTGGTTTTCCGTCCAGCAACTGGAAAGGATATCCGTTGCCCCCAGCTCCGCTCCTTTTTCAAAGACTTCCCGATAGTCCAGCGGCAGATCCTCCCGGACCCGGACCAACTCGATATCCAATACCTTCATACCTGTTTCCTGAAGGGTCCTGCGGATCTCTGCAAACAGGTCCTTTTCCCGGATCAGATCATTCTGGGGTTCCCCCTGCTGTCCCATGGGAATCGTCCGGAGGCTTACGGTATCGTAGCCGGCTTCTGCGGCCATCCGGATCTGGTCCACCGCTTCGATGCCGGGGACCGTCAAATACGCCAACGAGAATTTTCGTGCCATCAGTTTTCCCCCTTTGGCAGATTCTATCGCAAGACTATACCCACAACTTGGAATTATCAGTTTTCTTTGGATAGGTGCATCCCTGTGCTTCTTCTCCTGCATTCCTGTCCTGCTGCAGATTCCGCCGGAATTATTGCTGAAATCAGTATCTTCAGTCCTTTTTACAATTTCATTATAGCTTTCCCCCATATATGAATCTAATGGTACTTATGCATGTTCTGATGAAGGAAATTCATATATCGCCGATATTATAGAGCCATTCTATAGATAGTCTTCCCGATTTCCGGAAAACTCCAGTACTGATGCGCTTTTTTCTTTTTCTCTCCCAGCGTAGCCATTCCTTTATAGTTTTTTTCGATAAAGAAAAGTCCTTTTTAGGAGGAATACCGTCTCCTAAAAAGGACTTTTCTTTACAAATATCACCAATGGATTGATGAAAAGATTAGATAAAATCGTTCTCAGGGGGAATTCTTCCCCTTCAAACTATGAAAAAAATTCACATTTTATTCTTCCAGCTTTGTGGACTGCTCTTATTTCCCCAACTCTTCCATCATCAGCGTCCCCAGCCCGCCGGTCTGGGCATCGATTTTCCGGTACAGTTCCTGGACAGGCGGCTGATTCCTGACTGCTTCGTAGAATTCCGGTGGGTAAGTCACCAAGACCATGCCTTTTTTCTGGAGTTTTTCCTTGCAGTCCCGATCCACCTGGACCAAAGTCGGTGCCAATTCTCCCATAGCTTCCTGGACAGCTTCTTCCAGCACTTTTTGATAAGGTTCCGGCAAACTGTCATAGGCTTTTTTATTCAAGACCATCTCATTGGCATAAAGGATCACATTGGTTTCTGCCACATATTTCTGCACTTCATTGAAATTGGCGGAGACAATGGTGTCGGCTGCGTTTTCTTCTGCATCCACGATGCCGCTCTGGAGGGAAAAATACAGTTCCGGCCAGGCCAGCGGCGTGGGATTGGCCCCCAGGGCAGACCAGAAGGCCATGTGGTTCCGGTTGCTCATGGTGCGGATCTTCAGCCCCCGGAAATCCTCTGCTTCTTTCACCGGACGGTTGGAAGTCATCAGCCGATAGGTACCATTCTGGAGAGTGCCCATATAATGGAGCCCGGCCCGGTCATAGGCTTCCGCCAGTTTCCGCCGAAAGGGCCCGTCTTCGTTGAGTACCCGTCCGATGGTTTTCCCTTCATAGGGAGCAAAGACCATGGGCAGGTCGAACACCGCTCCTTCCGGCACAAAAGCCGTCACCGGGGCCATCTGGCCCACCACCAGCTGGATGTCGTTGGCCCGGAGCTGCCGGAGCAGGTCCTCGTCCCCGCCCAGTTCCGCATTGGGATGGTAGTCGATGGTCAATTGGCCGCCGGTCCGTTCCGCCACCTTTTGGGCCACCCGTTCTCCGAACCGCTGTCCCACCGATCCCTTGCCGGAGGAATCTCCTCCCACCAGCACCACTTTGGGCAGATTGGCATAAGGGCCTGCCCCTTTCCCCTTGTTGTCTGCAGCCGGTTTGCTAGAGCAGCCAGCGGCTCCCAGAAAGAGCACGGCCCCCAGACAGGCTGCAGCCATTTTTCTCCACAATGTATGCATAGCTGTCCCCTTCTTTCTTACCACAGTGCCGGCAGGAAAGTGGAAAGACCCGGGATGTAGGTGATTCCCACCAAAGCCGCCAGAAAGGCACAGATGAAAGGTACGGACTTCCGGGCCACGCTCATAGGCTGCTGTCCCGCAATGTTCCCGGCTACGAACAAATCCAGCCCGAAAGGCGGCGTAGCCAGGCCGATGGACAGGCAGCACACCAGCACCACCCCCAGATGGATGGGGTCCACTCCCAATTTTTTGCAGGCTGGGAGCAGCACCGGCACCAGGATAATGATGGCCGGCCCGGTATCCATCACCATGCCCAAGAGCAGGAAGATCACTACTAACACGGTCAGCACGGCCACTCCGGAAGTAAAATTCCCTAGGATAAAGCTTTCTACTGCTTTGGTGGCCCGGGTCATGGACAGCACCCGGCCAAAGGCCGTGGCAAACGCCAGGACAAAAGCCAATCCTCCATAAGTCCGGACCGATTCCCGGAGCATGGGCAGGATATCCCCGAAGGTCATGGTCTTATACACAAAAAGAGACACCAGCAGGGCATAGAATACGGACACCGCTGCTGCTTCCGTGGGGGTGGTGAAGCCGGTGTAAATTCCCCCCAGGACAATCACCGGACACAGGAGAGCCCAGAAACTGTCCCGGAATAACTGAAAAAAGCCCAGCCGGGATAGTTCTGCCATCCGTTCCCGGACCTTTTCCTTATCTTCCCCGTTCCGGAGACAGTGGAGCACCGCATAGACCATCAATGCCAAGCCCACCAGGAGGCCGGGGAGGATCCCCGCCAAGAACAATTTTCCAGTAGATACCCCTGTTGCCAGGGAATAGAGCACAAAGGGAATGGAAGGCGGGATGATGACCCCCAGGCCTCCGGCTACGGCCACCAAACCGGCGCTCCAGGTCTTGTCATACCCCAGCTCCGTCAGAAAGGGTACGCACATGGCTCCTACCGCAGCAGTGGTAGCCGGACCGGAACCGGAAATGGCCCCGTAGAACAGACAAGTGAGGATCACCGCACAGGGCAGGCCCCCGGGGATCCGTCCGGCAAAAAAAGCGAAGAAATTGAACAGTTTCCGGGAAATCCCGCCCTTTGCCATGATCACACCCCCCAGGATGAACAGGGGTACCGCCAGGATGGGCGTGGAATTGGCTCCAGAAAAGGCATTGTGCAGCACCTGGCCCATGGTGCCTCCCTGATGGAACAGGGCAATAGGAGCCGTGGCTCCCAGGATCATGCTGATCCCGATGGGCAGGGACAGGGCAATGGCCAGCAGAAATACAGAAAAAATCAGTGCAGCGGACAAAATCAGTCATCCCCTTCCCGCGCCAAAGCGGCTTCTTCAGCCGCATCCTGAAAAGTCTGTTCCAGGGTGGACAATTCCTTTTCTTGGAGATGCTGGACATGGAGCCAGATCATCTGGATGGCCCGCACCGCTGCCAGGAAGAACCCCAGGACCATGAAGCCGTACACAAAGGCCATGGGCCACTGCATGGCCGGAGAGATTTCATGGCTTTCAGCAATCACCGAAACCACTTTCACCCCATACAGGCCCAGGACCCCCATACAGCCCAGGGTAATAGCATCCACTGCCAGGTTCAGCACCTTCCGGAGGGTTTCTGGAAGAAGGTCCTTCAGTACCCCCACCCGGAGCATGCTGTCCATCCGGATGGTATAGGGCAGGGATAGAAAAACGCTCCAGATCCACAGGAACCGGCATAGTTCTTCTGCCCAGGTGAGAGATGCCATGCCCGGGATTTTCCGGACAATGACCTGCAGCATGGTGATACCGGCGATAAGGACCAGCATCACCATCAAAAAGGTCTCTTCCAAGTGCAGATCCAGCCAGTGGATCAGAGCGTTCAAAAAGTTGTTGTGTTTTGCCTTGCTGCTTTCCTTCAGATTTTCCATCGTGAACCTCTCCATTCTACTTTCCTACATGAGAGCAGGAACCTTACTCCTGCCGCTTCTTTTCTGCCAGGATCTTCTCCAGTTCCTGGCGCATGGCCTCCACCGGAGCCTCCTGTCCTGACCACAGTTCCACCTGGGCCGTTCCCTGGTAGAGACTCATGGTGAGCCCGTTCAGCACCGGGCAGCCGACTTTTTCCGCGTTTTCCAGGAACCGGGTCCGGGCCGGATTGTAACAGGCGTCGAAATAAAACTGGCCGGGCCGGATGTATTCCGGGGGCAGCGGAGTCTGGCCGATGGTCTTCCCCATCCCCACACCGCTGGCATTGATCACAACATTTGCTTCCTGCACCCGGGAAAAATCACCATAGGGGATTGCTTCCGCCACCGGGGCGAAGTTCTGGTTGATGTCCCCCGCCAGGCTCCGGGCGCTTTCTTCCGCCAGGTCCGCAATCAGGATCCGGCCGGCGCCATGATAAGCCAGAGCTGAACAGATAGCCCGACCGGCACCCCCACTGCCAATACAGAAAAAGGTCTTTTCCTTGACGCTGACCCCGGCTTCGTCCAAGGCCCGAGAGAAGCCCACTCCGTCTGTATTGTACCCTTTCAGACGGCCGTCCGGCAGTTTCACCACCGTGTTGCTGGAACCCATTTTGGCACACAGGGGATCCAACTCGTCCAGGTATTCCAAGACTTTGACTTTGTTGGGTTTGGTCACGGCAAACCCTGCAAAGGGCATGTGCCGCAGCCCCTGGATGATCTCTCCCAGGTGTTCCGGGCCGGTCACTGTATAGAAATACACCAGATCCAGCCCTGCCGCCTCATACCCTCGGTTCTGCATCCGGGCTGCAAAGGACTGGGCCAAGGGATCTCCCAGCAAGGTTATGAAACGGGTATGGATATCGATATGCATTTTCTACCATCCTACTTTCCTGCAATGCAGGACACATCCCGCATTTTGTATACATTCATGATGTTTTCCATTTTAGGCCTGTAATACTGTTTTGTCAATGACTTCCCCTACAGCATCCCCCCCATCCGGATGTATAGATAGAACAAGGGAACCACCAGGACGATGTAGGAAGCCGTGGTAAGGATGAAAGAGGCCACGGTCAGGTCCACATCCAACTGAAACAAGGTGGACGTAACCACTGCATTGATGGCTACAGGAGCCGCCGCATCCAACAGGATGGTCCCCAGGAGTTCCTGGCTGGTGAAATGCAGCCGAGCAAGGCCATAGATCAAGGCAGGCACCACTAGGAACTTCAGAGGGAGCATCCCCAGGATTTTACAGTAATAATTCCGGGCCTCTCCGAAATCCAGCTGATACCCCACCGGAAGGAACGCGATCCAGGCCCGCACGTGGATGAGGACGGGGAACAGCTGTTTCAGGAATTCCGGTTCCGGAACCGCCTGCCAGTGGAGCCACAAGCCTGCTGCCATCCCCAGGACGCCCAGCTGTTTGGGAGTCAGGAGCACCTTGCGGAAACTGAAATGGAACTCGGATCCCGCTTTTTTCTGGAGGTAGCGGTTCCGGTAATATTGGGCCAGGGGAAAGGCAAATACCACCATCAGGATATTTTGGGGAGTGGCAAAAAGCTGGGTATAGGCGAAACCCGCCTGGCCGAAGATCATGTAGGAGGCCAGCCCTGCCATGGTCCCGATATTGCTGAGCATGCTGGCCATCACATAGCTGCCTTTCTGCAGATCATCCGGCATGTGCCGGGCAAAAAAAGCAGCTGCCAAGCCGCCGGAAAGAAAAGCGGTAAGGAGGCTCAGGGCTGGGATCAAAATCAGGGCCCAGTCGATGGGTAGCAGCCAAAAGCTGAGCAGGTTCATGGTAGTAAGGAGACCGATTACATTGACCAGCATCAGGAACCGGCACCCCCGGTCATCCATCCATCCCCTGTGCCGAAGCAAGAATCCCAATGCCAGAGGGCAGAACACGTCTACCAGCAGTTGGATGATTTTTCCGATTCCCATGGGCTTCCCCGTCCTCTCCAGTTTACAATATTTATATTATAGCATACTTTATTTTCTTCAATTGACCCATTTTCCAGCAAAAAACTGGGAGACGGAAAAAGGTATAAAAAAAAGCCCTTGAAAAACAAGGGCCAAATGAGGGGCAACTTTAACTTACAAATTGATTATAACACTCATGTATACATTATGCAAGATATTTTCAGTTTTTTCATAGTAATTTTATTTGTCGATTAATTCATAGAATGTTGGTAGGGTAAAAAAAGAGCTGTGAAAAAATGAGGGATCATTTTTTCACGGCCCCTTTCATAGAGCTATTTTTTCACACCCTCCTATTTCCCATAATCCCGTCCCACATAAATCACTGCATCTCCGCTTCCGGGGCTTACCGCTCCCTGGAGCAGCAGATAATCGAAAGGCAGGTTGGCTGCCCGTTCTTCCGCTTCCCGGCTGCCGGCATTGATCAGCACCTGGGTCCTTTCCATAGGGCTGCCCGTGGTCACACTGACCACGGTGAAGCCCACTGCCCGGGCATCCCCTGCGGCCAGGGACCCTGCCTGGGGATTGCCGCTGCAGTTGACGATGGAGGCCCGGAGGGCCTTTTCCCGAGGAGCCGGCAGGCTCTTGCTGCTGCCGGGACTCTGGATTCCCATTCCGTTTTGTCCCGGATTCCCGGGGCCCCCTTTCTCCCGATCCATCTTCCGGGACTGTTCCACCGCTTTCTTCAGTTCCTGGCTCCGGACCTGGATCTGCCGTTTTTCTCCGTTGCCGGCCACGCTGTTTGTCCCCAAAAGCGCATCATATTTTTTCTTGGCGATCTGAGCCGCCAGTTTGTAGCTTTCCCCTGGCTGCACACCCTGGAATTGGGCCACCTGCTGCCGCAGCGCCATCATATTGGGGATCCAGTAGCTGATATCGTCCAGATAGGCGGGACTTCCCTGGACCATAGCTGTTTCCAGCTGGGAGGTCCCGGAAACGTTCTTGGCGAAAGTCACTAGGAGAGAAGCCAGGTCTGTCACCGAAAGATCTGTTTCGATGCTCTGGTAGAGAGTCCGGGCGATTTCCGGCGCCCGGGTCAGGAGGCTGGTGGAACGGAGCTTGGCAAAGACGGCCTTCATGAATTTCTGCTGCCGGGACACCCTTCCGATGTCTCCCTCTTCATCCCGGTAACGGACATACTGGATGGCTGTGGTCCCGTCCATATGCTGCCTCCCTGGCTGGAGATTGATCACCAGTCCGTTTTCCCCATCGTAAGGGTCCGCATACTGCATGGGCTTTTCCACATCGATATCCACCCCGCCGATGGCATCCACCAGTTTGATGAATCCCTGGAAATCCACCAGCACATAATTGTTGATCTGGATTCCCAAAAAATTTTCCAAGGTCTTCCGGCTCAAATCATGGCCTCCGTAGGCATAGGCATGGTTCACCTTATCCCAGCCGTGTCCGGGAATGGAAACCAGGGTATCCCGAGGCACCGACAAAAGGGCCGCCTGGTTCCGAGAAGTATCCAGCATGGTGACAAAGAGGGTATCCGAACGGCCGGTATCTCCGCTCCGCCGATCCACCCCTAAGACCATGATGTTCCGTTTGCCATGGAGCTGGGCCACTTGGGCAGGGCTTTCCGGTTTCTCCGGACGCAGGAGGAAAAAGCCTGCAACGGCCACTAGAAAAGCGGTGATGCCTGCGATGAGCACTTTATATTTTGCCAGCATGATGGATCTCCTTTAAGCATTACATTTTACGAGTCATTTTTTCTTTTATCACTATTATACCGTAAAAAGGCGTTTGCTGCATTAGAAAAAGGGGTGTTGTACGTTGCGTGCAACACCCCCGGTCACAGGCCGCGGCTCGCGAGCCTGGACGTTTAAACCGTTTGTTCTTTTTTCATATGATGGGGAGACAAAATCCACTGATATCTATAAAATTGGACCTTCGATCAGCACCAACAAGCCCGCGACTCAAGGCTCGCGACTCGTGCCCCTCATGACTTCGCCTCTTCCACCGCCTCTGCCATTTCCTTCACGTACTGTTTCACCGGTTCCACGCAGTCTTTGCCGTACTGGGCGCAGAGTTTCACGATGGCGCTGCCCACGATGGCGCCGTCGCTGATGGCCGCCATTTCTTTGGCCTGTTCCGGCGTGGAGATGCCAAAGCCTACGGCAATGGGTTTATCGGAGACTTCCCGGATCTTGTCCACGATTTCCTTCAGGTTGGTGGTGATTTCCTTCCGCACCCCAGTGACCCCCAGGGAGGAGACCAGGTAAATATACCCCTGGGCTTCTCTGGCAATGCTCTGGATCCGTTGGTGGGAGGTGGGAGCGATCATGGAAATGATCTCCACCCCGTATTTTCCTGCTTCCGGCGCGATGGTATCCTTTTCTTCATAAGGCACATCAGGTACGATGACCCCATCGATTTTCACATCCCGGCACTGCTGGAAGAATTTCTCTCTTCCGTAGGTGAAGATGGGGTTCACATAGGTCAGGAATACCATAGGGATCTGGGTCTTTTCCCGGACCCGGGCCAGCATGGCGAAAATATCCTTGATCTTGGTGCCTGCGGCCAGGGCCCGGGTGTCCGCTTCCAGGATCACCGGCCCTTCGGCGGTGGGATCGGAGAAGGGGATGCCGATCTCAATGAGCCCGGCTCCTGCCTCTTCCATGGCATAGATCAGTTTTTCCGTAGTGTCCAGGTCCGGATCCCCTGCGGTAATGAAGGGAATGAACAGCTTCCCCTGTTTCTTGAATGCGTCAGTTATCCTAGTCATGCAGGTCTACCCCCTTGTATCTGGCAATGGCTGCCACGTCTTTGTCCCCCCGGCCGGACAGATTCACCACGATGATCTTGTCCTTGGGCAGGGTGGGTGCCAGTTTCATGGCATAGGCCACCGCATGGGCACTTTCGATGGCCGGAATGATGCCTTCCGTCCGGGACAGATATTCAAAAGCTTCCACCGATTCGTCGTCGGTGATGGGCACGTACTGGGCACGGCCCGTATCATACAGGTTGGCGTGTTCCGGCCCGATCCCCGGGTAATCCAGCCCGGCGGAAATGGAATACACCGGGGCGATCTGCCCGTCTTCATCCTGGAGGAAATAAGATTCCATCCCATGGAAGATCCCCGGTTTCCCCCGGGCGATAGTGGCGGCGGTTTCCGCGGTGTTCACTCCCCGGCCAGCGGCTTCCACCCCGATCAGCTGGACTTCCTTGTCCGGGATGAAATCGTAGAACAGGCCGATGGCATTGCTGCCGCCCCCTACGCAGGCCATGACCACATCGGGCAGCCGGCCTTCTTTTTCCAGCATCTGGGCTTTCACTTCTTCCCCGATGATCTTCTGGAAATCACGGACGATGGTAGGATAGGGATGGGGCCCCATGCAGGATCCCAGCACATAGAAGGTATTTTCCACATTGGTGCACCAATCCCGCATGGCCTCGCTGACCGCGTCCTTCAGGGTACCGGTGCCAGTGGTCACAGGCACCACTTTGGCTCCCAAAAGTTCCATCCGGTACACGTTCAGGGCCTGGCGGATGGTGTCTTCCTTGCCCATGTACACTTCACATTCCAGGCCCATGAGAGCCGCCACGGTAGCGGTAGCGACCCCGTGCTGGCCGGCACCGGTTTCGGCGATGACCCGTTTCTTGCCCATTTTCTTGGCCAAGAGGCACTGGCCCAGGGCGTTGTTGATCTTGTGGGCCCCGGTGTGGTTCAGGTCTTCCCGTTTCAGATAGATCTTGGCACCGCCCAGATCCTTGGTCATCTTCTCTGCATAGTACAGCAGGCTGGGCCGGTTGGCATAGTCATGGTACAGGGTCCGCAGTTCCTGGAGGAATTCCGGATCATCTTTGAAACGGTTGTAGGCTTCGTCTAGCTGCAGCACTGCGTTCATCAGGGTTTCCGATACATATTGGCCGCCGTGTCTGCCAAATCTTCCATTGCTCATGATTCTTCCTCTTTTCTTACAGCGCTCACAAAAGCGCGGATTTTGGTTTCATCTTTCGTTCCAGCGGTCTCGATGCCGCTGCTAGTATCCACTCCAAAGGGATGGCATTCATCAATGGCTGCCCGTACATTTTCCGGATCCAGCCCCCCGGCCAGGAAAAAGGGTTTGGGGAATCGGACCTGCCGGAGCAAGCTGTGGTCAAAGGTTTTCCCCAGCCCTCCGAACTGGCTGCCGGAAAAGGTATCCAGCAGGAAATAATCGCAGTCATACCGGTCCAGGTCCCGGAGGCTTTCCGGACCCCGTACCCGGATCACCCGGATGAGGGGAGCCTTTGTCCGCTCTCGGAGGGCCTTCACATAGGCTTCGTCTTCTTCTCCATGGAGCTGGATCAGCTGGATGGTGCCCCGGTTGGCCAGGTTCGCCGCTTCTTCCACAGGAGCCTTTACGAAGACGCCCACGGCCGCAATGGCCGGGTCCAGCTGCCGGCGGAGGTTTTCCGCCTGTTCCGCCGTCACCTGCCGCCTGCCGGGGGCGAAAACGAAGCCGGCATAATCTGGTTTGGCCCGGTTCACCATGGCCACATCTTCCCGCCGCCGGAGCCCGCAGAGTTTGATTTTCGTCACAGAGCCTCACCCCGCAGTTCTGCCAGGGCGGCTTTCATATCCTGGCTCCGCATGAGGGTTTCCCCGATGAGCACTCCGTTGACCCCGGCCTGTTCCAGTTGGGCGGTCTGCTGTCGGCTTTTGATGCCGCTTTCCGCCACAAAGGGGATATCTGTCGGTACCAGTGCCCGGAGCCGGAGACTGTTGCCGATATCCACGGTAAAGTCCTTCAGGTTCCGGTTGTTCACCCCGATGACCCGAGCTCCGCTCCGGAGGGCCCGTTCCACTTCCTCTTGATCATGGGCTTCCACCAGGGCGTCCATGCCCAGGCTTTCTGCCAGCAGCCGGTATTCCTGGAGCTGGCTGCCGCTGAGGAGAGCGGCGATCAGCAGGATGGCATCGGCCCCCAAGATCTTGGCCTGGTACACCATGTACTCATCGATGGTAAAGTCTTTCCGGAGAAGGGGCGTCTCTACCGCCTGGCGGATTTCCCGGAGGTACCGGTCGCTGCCCAGGAAATAGTCCGTTTCCGTCAGCACGGAAATGGCGGCGGCCCCCAGGGCTTCATACTGCCGGGCAATGGCCACATAAGGAAAATCCGGAGCGATCAGCCCTTTAGAAGGAGAGGCCTTCTTTACTTCCGTGATGAAGTTGAGACCCGGTCTCCCCAGGGCTTTCCGGAAGCAGCCCTCCCGGTCCCGGGGCATCTCTTCCGCTTCCCGCCGAAGGGTGCAGAAGTCTTTTTCCCTTTTCTGTTTTTCCACCCGCCGCCGGGTGGCTTCTGCCAGGGTATCCAGGATCATGTTCTCCACCTTCCGTTTATTGATTGCTGACTTGGATGACTTTTTCCAGGGCGGCCAGGGCCTTGCCGCTGTCAATGAGCTGGGCCGCCCGTTCCACCCCGTCGGCGATGGTTTCCGCCTTCCCAGCCACGAACAGGCCGGCCCCGGCGTTCAGGAGCACCGCATTCCGTTTGGTGCCCTGGAGCTTCCCGGAGAGGATGGCCCGGGTGATCTTGGCATTTTCTTCTGGAGTGCCCCCTACCAGGTCTTCCTTCTTGCCGGAAACCAGACCGAAATCTTCCGGCCGGATCACCGAAGACCGGTAGTACCCGTCCCGGAGCTCACAGATGGTGGTGGGTCCGTTGGGAGAGATTTCATCCAGTTTTTCCTGGCCGTAGGCCACCAGGCCCCGTTTCACCCCCAAGGAGCACAGCACCTTGGCCAAGGGTTCCACTAGGTAGCCGTCATAGACCCCCAGCAGGAACATTTCCGGTTTGGCCGGGTTGGTGAGGGGCCCCAGGATGTTGAACACGGTCCGGAAGCCCAGTTCCTTCCGGATGGGGCCCACATACTTCATGGCTGCATGGTATTTCTGGGCAAACAGGAAACAGAAATTGGTCTCTTGCAGCATTTTCAGGGCCAGGGCCGGATCCTGCTGGATGTTCACCCCCAGGGCTTCCAGACAGTCCGCGGTGCCGCACAGGGAAGAAGCGGCCCGGTTCCCGTGTTTGGCCACCTTCACCCCGCCGGCGGCAAGCACCATGGCGGAGGTAGTGGAAATATTGAAGGAATGGGCCCCGTCCCCGCCGGTACCCACGATCTCCATCACTTCCATCCCGGGATGGGGAACGGGAGTGGCCAGGGACCGCATGGCTTCCGCACAGCCGGTAATTTCATCGATGGTCTCTGCTCGAGCGCTCTTGGTGGAAAGAGCCGCCAGGAACGCGGCATTCTGGGTGGGAGTGGTCTTCCCTCCCATGATCTCCAGCATCACTTCCTTGGCTTCGTTATAGGTCAGGTCTCCTTTATTGACCAGTTTGATGATAGCTTCTTTAATCATGATCGATCTGCCTCCTGTTTGTTACTTGTCGATTTTCAGATCCAGGAAATTCCGGATGATGTTCATGCCTTCCGGGGTCAGGATGGATTCCGGATGGAACTGGAGCCCATAGATGGGATACTTCCGGTGTTCCACCGCCATCACCTCTCCGTCTTCCGTAGTGGCCGTCGGTTTCAGCACTTCCGGCAGGGTCTCCGGATCGATGGCCAGGGAATGGTACCGCCCTACCAGGATCTGTTCCGGCAGTCCCTTGAACAGGGGGGATGTCCGGTCCAGGGTCACCGTGGACTGTTTCCCGTGCATCAGCTGCCGGGCATAGGTGACGGTACCTCCGAACACTTCCCCGATGGCCTGATGGCCCAGACACACCCCCAGGATGGGGAATTCCCCCTTCAGTTCCCGGAGGGCCGGTTCACAGACCCCGGCATCACAGGGCCGTCCAGGCCCCGGAGACAGGACCAGATGGTCCGGGTGGAGCTTCCGGATCCCCTCCACCGTAATGGCATCGTTCCGGATCACCTGGATGTCCGGGTTCAGAGTGCCCATGTATTGATACAGATTGTAGGTAAAGCTGTCGTAGTTATCGATGATCAGTTCCATGTTACGCCTCCGTGGTTGCTTCCAGCGCCTGCCGTACAGCCGCTGCCTTGTTGATGGTCTCCATGAATTCGTCTTCCACCTTGGAATCGGCCACGATGCCGCTGCCGGTCTGGAAGGAAACGGTGTCTCCGTATTTTACGGCGGTGCGGATCACAATGCAGATGTCCATGTTCCCGGCAAAATCCAGGTATCCCATGCCTCCGCCGTAGGGGCCCCGCCGTTCCGGTTCCAGTTCATCCAGGATCTCACAGGCCCGGACTTTGGGAGCTCCGGAAAGGGTCCCGGCCGGGAAGGCGGCACACAGGGTATCGATGGCGTCCTTGTCTGCCTTCAGGGTGCCGGTGACCCGGGTAGTCATGTGCATCACATGGGAGAATTTTTTCACCAGAAGATGATCATGTACTTTGACGGAGCCGAATTCTGCTACCTTTCCCACATCGTTCCGGGCCAGGTCCACCAGCATATTGTGTTCTGCCAGTTCCTTGGGATCCGTCTGCATATCCCGTTCCAGGGCTTTGTCCTCCTCTTCCGTCTTCCCTCTCCGCCGGGTGCCGGCGATGGGCATGGAGGTGATTTCCCGGTCCTGGACCTTGATCAGAGTTTCTGGAGAAGAACCGGCGATTTCCACCTTGTCGTTCTTCAGCAGCACCATGTATTGGGAAGGATTGGTGGTCCGGAGGATCCGGTACATGTTGAAAAGATCCTGATTGTAGGAAGCGGAGAACCGCTGGGAATACACCGCCTGGAAAATATCTCCCTGACGGATATGTTCCTTGATTTTTTCTACATTTCCTGCATAGGTCTCTTTATCCTGGTTGCTGGTGATGGGTCCCAGCTGGGCCGGAGTGAATTCCGGAGGAACCACCGGCTGCCGGACCAAGGCTTCCATGGCATCCAGGTTCTTCTGGGCCTTGGCGTAATTTCCATCCAAGTCGTCGGTCTTGATGTTTACGATCAGGTACATTTTCTGGAGCACCCGGTCGAAGGCAATCACCTTGTCGAAGAGCATCAGGTCGAAATCTGGAAAGTCCGTAGCTTTAGCCGGATCGAAATGGAGACTGGGTTCACAGTATTGGAAGAAATCATAGGAGAAATATCCCACGAACCCGCCGGTAAAAGGCGGCAGCCCGGGGACCTTGGGAACCCGATAGGCCTTCAGGATGGACCGGAGAGCTTCCAAGGGCTGTTTGGGGTCCACCGGGATCTGGCTGCCGGCAAATTCCACCTGGGCACTTTGGTCCTTGGCCCGGAGCCGGGCAATGGGGTCGAATCCGATGAAAGAATACCGGCCGGCCTGGTCATTTTGTTCCAGGCTTTCCAGCAGGAAGTACCGGCTGCTTTCCTTCCTCACCAGGCTCACCAGCCCGATGGGGGTAGCCGTATCTGCCAGGATTTCCCGGACCACTGGCACCGCCGCATATCCCTGGGACAGGGCTTTGATTTCTTCCAGACTCTGTTGTTTCATTTCTGTTCCTCCTCACTGATAAAAGAAAAGTATCCGGGCTGATCATTCCACCCGGATACCTGCACTGCAATAAAAAACACCTGTCCCTCTACAAGGACAGGTGTCATAACCTGCGGTACCACCCTGTAATGGAGCCAAAGCTCCACACCTCAAGCAGAATGCCAACACATTCCTCACCGATAACGTCGGTGCTGCGTCGCGGGATACTTTCCGAAGATTTCATCGCGCCCTCAGTGGTCCATTTGTCAGACTGCCACGATCCGGCTCTCAGCTTCCCGGACTCTCTGTGCGCACATTTTCTGGCGTTATCTCCACCTCAAAGGTTTTTGGTTCTTATTGAATTGATGGTTGTATAGTAGCACTGGAGAAAGAACTTGTCAAATATTTTTCTTGAAAAAGATAAAATTGTTCACTTCTGTATCTCATTTAACACTTTTTGTTTCTATACAGTTTACTCTTTCTCATAAACATCTGCAAATTCAGCTTTGCGGTCGAACTGGACCCGAGCATAAGAACACTGGGGAATGATCTTCACTCCGGCTTCCCGGGCCATATCCGCCACCGCCCGGACCAGTTTCCCAGCCAGGCCCTGGCCCCCGTATCGGGGATCCACAATGGTATGTTCCAAGGTCCACACCCCGGGACGGGACACCACATAGGTACATTTTCCGATTTCTTCCGCCCCATCATACAGGGCCGCCCGGAAATTTTCCGGTTCCTTCACAAGACGAATGGTTTCCATGAGTTCTCCTTTCAAGGCCTGGCCGCTGAAACAGCCAGGCCAGTCAACGGTCAGCTGTCAACGGTCAACGGCCGATGGAAGAAAACTGCTTGGGCAGTTTTCCGTAGATCTGGATCAATCGGTGCAGGCAGTGACTTTTAGGTTTTCGCAGCCAATGACCATATGGTCTCCTGAATTGAACAGGATATCCATTTTGATCTTTTTGTTTTGTCTCTTTGTGGTCACGCTGAAAATATAGGTGCCTCTTCCCCAAGGTTCCCGGCAGCTCATGAGAAAAGCATACAGTCCTTGGGCTTCCACTACTGCCCTGGTATGAGGATTGGCCAGTTGAATCACCAAATTGGCCCGTTTGTTTCCGTAATCCAAATTGACGGACAGGATTTCCCCATCATGGAAGTTCAGTTCACCCCAATCACAGTCTATTTTCCATCTTCTTTTTTCCATCATCATACCTTTTGAGCAGGCAGCTCTAGCGCTACTTTCTACTCTTCCACCGTCACCTTCGTCCCCACCTTCACATAGGGCTTCAGTTTTTGCAGATCTTCGTTGTTCATCCGGATGCAGCCTTCGGAGGCACGGGTACCGATGGAGGCTGGATCATGGGTGCCGTGGATGCCGATACCGTCCCACTTTCCCTTGCTCAGGCTCCGGGTATCCAGGCTGATGAACCAAGGCCCGTAGGCGTGCTGGATCACCCCTTTGCCGTCGTGGAAATCATGGGACCAGCTGGAAGCATCGATGATTTCATCCACCGGAAAAGTTCCCTCCGGTGTCTTCATATCCCCGCTCACCTGCTTCTGTCCGGGGTTCTTCCCCAGGGCTACCGGCCATTTGGCCACTGGATCTCCATGATCCAGGAGAACCAGGGTGAACTCCCCTTTTTTGATCAGCAGGGAGTAGTCATGAGGCTCAGGGGTCTGGCGTACTTCCCCAGTGACAGCGGTCTCTGCCGAGGGCTCGGCTGCCTTCTCCGCCTGCTGGCCGCTCCGGCAGCCTTTCATAGCGAATCCCACCGCCAGCACCAGGACCAGGAGGAAAAAGACACCCCAAGCCGGTCCCTTCCATCTCCGCTTTTGGTAAGCGTCATGATATCTTCCCATGGTCCCCTCCCTTTCTGCAGCCGGTTACAGACGCCGGCAGAACTGGACCGAAACGTACCCGGTCTGTCCGTTGTCCCGTTTCACTTGATACCAGTTGTTCTTCCGGCCGGTGATTTCCACCTTTTCTCCTTCATCGAAGTAGTCCACAATATCCGTATTGGTTCCAGCGCCGGCCCGGAGCCGCACATCGGTACCGGTGATCTTTCCATAAGATTTATCGGCATCCTTCTGGACTTTCTCTCCCTGGTCAGCAGACTTGGCTTTGGACTGTTCCTTGGAAGCCGGAGTATCCTGTTTTTTCTCTTCCTGGGTCACCGGCGGTTTGGATGCAGCGGTACTTTTGGCATCCTTCTGCTGGGCAAAAAAGATCCCCCCGCCGGTTGCCAGAAGGAGCAGCAGGACCACACCGGCGATCCATTTTCCCTTTCCTCCGCCCTGGGACGGAACTTGCTGAGGCTGAAAGGTGGCCGCGCCCTTCAGTCCAGTCGGGTTTCCACTGCTGCCTTCCTGTCCGCTGCCGGTCCCGCCGGCTGGCTGCTGAGCCGGAGCCACAGGTTTTCCCACCGGAGTGCCGCAGACCGGGCAGAATTTTTCATCTTCACTTAGTTGATTTCCACAATGGGGACAAAACTTCGCCATCTACATTCCTCCTACCCGCTCAGTCCGCATCCTGGTCATTGATCTTGGTGGATTTGATCTGGACGCTGATCAGGGTGGGGCTCTTCTGTTTCACGATGCCCACGCATTTCCCTTTCACATTGACGAAATCACCGGTTTTCAGGCCGTTGACGATGCTGGCTCGTTTGGCCGGCACATCCACCAGCACCTGGTAGGTCTTGCCGCCATTTTCTCTGCTTTCCAGGGTAATGCTGTAATTCTGGGAATTGTTGAACTGTCCCTTCCATTTTACCTTCCCGGAAACCTGGACGATCTTGTCCTTGTATTTTTTGTCTCCGGAACTCTGGTCCCGGATGTAGTCATCCACCATTTCACCGGATTTCACCTGGATGGGTTTGCTGCTGCCCCCAAAGGCGAAGAACAGTCCCAGGACCACCACGATGGCTCCGATGATGGCCAAGATCTTCTTTTTCTTTCCCCGGTCTTCCGGAGGCACAGGAGGCATCTGGAAAGACTGGAAGCCTCCGTTTCCACCGCCGCTCTGGCCCTCATTCACCGGTTCTGCCACCACCACTTCAGCAGAAGTTTCCGGGGCCTGCTGCGGTTCGGCCGCCGGGTTGGCGCCACCAGGGGTCCCTTCTGCCGGTTTGGCTTCCTTCAGCCGGGTTCCGCATTCGGTGCAGAAGTCATTGTCCGCCGGATTGACATGGCCGCATTTGGGGCACTTCACCACCGGATCCTGTTTGGCACCGCACTGGACGCAGAACAAGGCATCATCTTCCAGTTCGCAGCCGCACTGTTTGCATTTCTTAGACATAACCATTCCCCTTCCGTTCCGGGAAAGCCAGTCCATCGATCTGTCTTTCCTCAGTTCTATTTATGTTTCTTATTATACTCAGAAAAGTGAGAATAGAAAAGGGGTTGTTGCACGTGTGAAGGCCGCCACACGTGCAACAATCCCTTATAGATTCCAAATAAACGCAGCCAGCTGCTTCAGGCCCGGTTCCAGGCTGGTCATATCCAGTTCTTCCTGGAGAGTATGGGCCCCTTTCCCCTTGCACACTCCAAAAGCAATGGCCGGGATGTCTCGGCCGAGGGGAATATTGGCATCGGTGCTGCTGGCACTGAATTCCGTTTTCAGACCTTCCCGTTTCCGGATGCGCGTGATCCGGTCATAGATTTCATGGTGCTGCACCCCTTCGCTGCAGGGCCGCTCTCCCAAGAGCAAGGTTTCTACCTGCACCTTATCAGTGGTATGGGCCTTCAGGATGGTCTGGAAGGCTTGGTCCAGCTTTTCCAGTTCCGAATGGGAAACAGACCGCATGTCCACGGTGAATTCCACGTCGGCAGCGATGGAGTTGATGGTGGTCCCTCCCTGGATGGTCCCCACATTGTAGGTGGTCCGGGGATCTTGGGGCACTTGGAGGCTGTAGAAATCTCGAATGATCCCCGCCGCCTCGTTGATGGCATTGGCGGCTCCAAAAGCGGCGTAGCTGTGGCCGCCGGCAGTGACCACATGGACCGCATACCGCCGGGACCCTACCGCCAGGTCCACGAACCGGTCATTGTTCCCGTCCACCGCCATGAAATAGCTGAGCCGTTCTCCGAAGGCATCGGTGAGGGCCCGGCTTCCCTTCAGATTTCCCAAGCCTTCTTCTCCCACATTGAAGGCAAAGACTGCTGGAGTCCGGAGCTTCAAGGTCAGCATCATCCGGATCAAAAACAGCAGGGCTGCCACGTCAGAACTGTTGTCCCCGCAGGAGGGGGCTTTCAGGGTATGGCCGTCGATTTCCGGCATGATTTTTTCCACACCTGCAAATACTGTATCCATATGGGCGGTGTACAGAGGAAATCTTTCCGCCCCTTCGAGGCAGTGGGGATAGATCACATTGCCGGCAGCGTCCCGGTACGCGCCTTTGGCCCCCATGGCCTCCAGCTGTTCCAGGATCCACTGGGCCTTCTTTTCTTCTTCTCCCGTAGGAGAAGGGATGGTGATCACATCATACAGGGTCTGGATGTATTCCGGCATCCGGTTGTGGATATAGTCCTCCACCATTTTGCGCAGCACGTCGTTCATGGGCATGGCTCCTTTCGTATTCGACTCTTCACTCATTTTACCCCAAATTCTTCCGGAATAAAACCGCTGCCAGCCAGAGGGTCAGGACGGCCACGATGGTCATGGGCAAAAGGTCCGGGGCGATGGTCAGAAGGCCCGCCCCTTCGAAGTAGATCCGTCGGATGGCATCCAGAGCGAACCGGAGGGGATCCCCATAGGTGAGGATCTGGAGGAACTGAGGCATGTTCCGTACCGGAGTGGCCACCCCGCTCAAAAGGGCATTGGGGATCAGATATACATAGGTGTACACCTGGACCTGCTGCATGGAGCTGCACACGGAAGAAATGCTCAGCCCGATGCCTGTAGAACTGAGGAAATAAATGAACAGCACCAGGTACAAAGTCAGATAAGATCCTTCAAAAGGCACCTGGAACCAGAACAGATCCAGCAGCAGGAGCAGGGTCCCCTGCAGCAGCCCCACCAGCACCGGAGGAAAGGATTTCCCGATCAGCAGCACCAAGGGAGAGGCCGGAGTCACCAGCAGCTGCTCGAAAGTCCCTTCCTCCCGTTCCCGGGCCACGGACATCCCTGCCAGGAGGATTACCTGGGAAAAGCTCATGAGCCCCAGGATCCCAGGGGCAAAATACCACAGGGTCAGCTGATTGGGGTTGAACCAGGTCCGGGTCTCCACGGAAAGAGGCGGTTTCTGGCCGGTCCGGGCTTCCAGCCACTGCTGGACCACCCGGGAAGTATAAGCGGAAGCCAGGCTGGCGGTCATGGTGTTCCGGCCGTCGGTGATCACCTGAAGGGGTGCCTTTTCCCCCCGGGCCAGTTTTTCTTCGAAGTCCGCCGGGATGGACAGGACCACCATGGCTTCCTCCCGGTCGATGGGTCCCTGGATCTGGGAGGAATTCTGGAGCTCCGCCACCCGATAAAAGAAATGGGTGCCGTCCAGGGTGGCCAGCAAAGAGGTGGATGCTTCCGAATGGCTCTGGTCCAATACCGCATAGGAAACATTTTCCACGTTGAACGTAGCGGTGTAGCCAAAGACCACCCCCAATACCAGGGTAGGGATCACCAGCACGTAGCGGAAGGCCTTGTCCTTCCAGATGGCCAGCAGTTCTTTCCGGCAGATGAACCGGACCTGCTGACAGAAAAGCTGCCAGGCATTCATTCACTCCACCTTCTTTCGAATGGCTCTCAGGGCCAGACCCACAAACAGGGCCATGAAGAAAATCAGGAACCCGGTCTGGGGCAGGATCACCGGCCAGAGATCACCGGCCAGGAGCAAGGTTTTCAATACAACCAGATAATGTTTGAAAGGCAGCACTTCCCCAATCCACTGGACCCATTGGGGCGTGGCCCGCAGGTCGAACAGGAACCCGGACAGCATGATGCTGGGCAGGAAGCTGACCAGGAGAGCCATCTGGATGGCCATGAACTGGGCTTTGGTCACCACGGAAATCAGCATCCCCATACCCAGGGCCGTCAGGAGATACAGGATGGACATCAGGATCACCAGGGACAGAGATCCCACCAAAGGCACCTGGAACAGGAACCGGGACAGGACCAGACAGATCAGGACACCCAGCATGGCAATGCAGAAATAGGGGATCATCTTGGCCACGATGATTTCCCCTTTTTTCACCGGGGTCACAAACAGGGATTCAAAGGTCCCCCGTTCGTATTCCCGGGCCATGACCCCGGCGGTGAGCAGCACTCCCACAAGGGTCACGATCATCAGGATCAGCCCGGGCAAAAAGTACCAGGTGCTTTCATGGGCATCATTGAACCAGAGCCGGGATTCCAGTTCCACGGCTCCCACTCCCCGGCCCGCCATCTGGCTGGCGGACCACTGGGCTGCCGCCGTTTCCACATAGCTCTGGATGCTCATGGCGGTAGTGGTATCCGTTCCGTACAGCAGCAGCTGGACCCGTCCGTCCCCCTGGTGGAGCTGACGGCTGAAATCCGGAGGCACCCGGAGGATGGCGTCGATCTTCCGCTGCTCCATGGCCCGGAGTGCCTGATCCATGCTGGTCATATAAGTAGGCCGGAAGTATTCCGACCCATCCACGAAATCCACCACCTGCTGGGCCTCCGGAGACGCATCTTCCAGCACCACCCCGATGGGGGCGTGCTTTACATCCAGGCTGATGCCATAGCCGATCACCAGGATCAGGATGATGGGCAGCAGGATGCCCAGGGCCAGGCTGGAGTTATCCCGGAGCACTTCCCGGAACTCCTTCACCGTCAAAGCCCAGATCCGGCGCAGATTGTCTCTCATACCGATTCTCCTTTGCAGGGTTAATTTATTAATTAATTAATCGTGTATACTTATTATAGCATAAAAAAAGAGGTGTTGCACGCTATGTGCAACACCTCGGCCTCATGAGCCGCATAGCGGCTCGGTCTCGAGTCTCGAGCCGAATGAAAAATTTGCAGGCAAATTTTTGAACGTGTAAATCGGTACCGTAGGGGCTGCACGCCGGGCAGCCCGCCAAATCATCGATGATCTGCGCATTTTGCGGGGCGCCGGGCCTGCGCCCCCTACGGTTATACACAATAAGAAGAACCTGGCTGAAGGACAGATTCTATCCAACGGCCCGAGACTCACGGCTCGAGACCCGAGACCTGAAAAGGAGCTGATGTCCCTGCGGCAGCTCCTTTTCTTATTTAATCATTTAATTTAAATTATGCCTGAATTGATACCCGGCGAAGGACAAGGTTGCCAGGGCGATGATCAGCATGGGGAAAAAGTCATACCCCAAGGACCAGAATCCGGTCCCCTGGAAATAAATCCGCCGGAAGGCATCCAGGGCAAACCGGAGAGGATTGGCGTAAGTCAGCACCTGCAGGGCTTCCGGCATGTTCCGGATAGGGGTGAACAGCCCGGACAGGATCCCGTTGGGCACCAGATACAGGGAAGTGTACACCTGGACCTGCTGCATGTTCTGGCAGTTGGCGGAAATGGCCAGCCCCACCCCGGCGGAAGCCAGGAAAAACAGCAGCATGGCGAAATACAAGGTCAGGAGATTCCCGGTAAAAGGCACCTGGAACCAGAGGGTCCCGATCAGCAGCAGGGTGGTCCCTTCAATGAGTCCCACCACCACCGGGGCAAAGGCTTTGCCGATGAGGATCACCACCGGAGACGCCGGAGTCACCAGCAGCTGTTCAAAAGTCCCCTCTTCCCGTTCCCGGGCCACGGACAGCCCCGACAGGAGCACCACCTGGATGAAGCACATGATACCCAAAATCCCGGGACTGAAGAACCAGCGGGTCAGCTGGTTGGGGTTGAACCAGGTCCGCACCTGGAGACTGATCGGCGGTTCCCGTCCCGCCTGTTCCAGCATCCATTCACTGATGATCCGGCTGGTGTAAGCGGTGGCCAGGCTGGAAGTCATGGTGTACCGGCCATCGGTGATCAGCTGGACGGGGGAGTTCTGCCCCTGTTCCAATTTGTCCACAAAGTCTTCCGGGATCACCACCACCAGCATGGCTTTTTCCGTGTTGATGGGATCGGCGATTTCCCCTTCATTACGGAGGGTGGCCACCCGGTGGTAAAAATCCGTCCCATCCAGATGAGCCGCCAGGGAAACCGAAGCCTTGGTATGGCTTTTGTCCAACAGGGCATAAGTGATGTTTTCCAGGTTGAAGTTGGCCGCATAGCCGAACAGGAATCCCATCAGGATGGGGGGAATCAGCAGCACCCGCCGGAACCGGGGATCCTTGAAGGTTCCCAGCATTTCCTTCCAGCACATGTACCAGACCTGCCGGCAGAAGATCTCTTTCCATTTTCCCAGGTCCATCATCCCACCTTCTTTCGGGTAATTGAAAAGGCGATGCCCACAAAGCCCAGGGCATACAGACTCAGGAGCGCCCCATTTTCCAAGGTCAGGTTCCAGATATTGCCGGCCAGGAACAGGGACTTCAGACAGATCAAATAGTGGCTGAAAGGCAGGATCTGCCCCACCCACTGGACGATCTGGGGGGTGCTCCGCAGGTCGAACACATAGCCGGAGAGCATCAGGCAGGGCATCATGGTCACGGTCAGGCCAATCTGGCAGGCCAGGAACTGGCTCTTGGTATAGACGGAAATGATCAGTCCAGCCCCCAGGGCCGCGAATAGGTAGATCACCGACAGGATCACGATCATCCACAGGGACCCGTGGACCGGCACGTGGAACAAATGCCTGGACAGGAAGAAGCAGATGGCTACCCCGATGCAGGCAATGCCGAAATAGGGGATGATCTTAGAGAGGATCAGTTCCATGGGCCGCACGGGCGTGACGAACAGGGATTCAAAAGTCCCTCGTTCATACTCCCGGGCCATGATCACAGCGGTAAGCAGCACGCCGATGATGGTAATGGTCAGCATGATCAGACCGGGCATGAAGTACCAGGTACTGGAGTTGGCATCGTTGTACCAGATCCGGCTTTCCACGGACACCATACCGATGCCCCGGGCATTCAACTGCCGGGTCTCCCAGGCCGCCAAGCCGCTTTCCACATAGCCTTGGATGCTCATGGCCGTAGTGGTGTCGATTCCGGACAGCAGCAGCTGGAGCTGAGCATCCCCCTGGTGGAGCCGGGAAGAAAAGTCCGGTGGCACTCGGAGGATGGCCTCGGTTTCCCGCCGGTTCATCCGGTCCACCGCCGCCTTCATGCTGGTTACATACACCGGATCGAAATATTCAGAACCGTCCAGGAAACTGACCACATCGTGGGCCGTAGGGGACATGTCCTCCATGACCACAGTGACCCGGGAATGGTACACATCCAGAGAAACCCCGTATCCGTTGATGAACACCAGCATCATGGGCATGAGGATCCCCATGAGCAGGCTGCTCCTGTCCCGGATCAGCTCCAGGAATTCCTTGTGGGTCAGCGCCTTCAGGCGCCGGAAAAAGTCTTTCATTGGGCTGCCCCCTCTCCCCTGGCCCGGGACTGGTTCACGATGTCGATGAACATGGCATCCATGTTGGCCCCCGGTTTATGGAGTTTTTCCCGGATTTCATCGGTGGAACCGATGATCAGCATCTTCCCATGGTCCTGGATCATGATCCGGTCGCAGTACTCGGATTCTTCCATAAAGTGGGTGGTGATGATGATGGTGGTCCCTTTGCAGGACAGATCCGTGATTTCCCGCCAGAACATCCGCCGGGCCAGGGGATCGATGCCGCTGGTGGGTTCGTCCAGGAACAGGATCTCCGGCTCCTGGAGCAGGGCGCAGGCCATGGACAGCCGCTGTTTGTAGCCTCCTGGCAGGTCCCCTGCGTTGTGGGATTCCGTCCCGGTGAGCTGGAATTCCTCCAGCACCGTGCGGATCCGTTCCTGGAGCTTCTTCCGGGGCAGGCCATACATGCCCCCGTAGAATTGGAGGTTTTCCAGTACGCTGAGCTTGGTGTACAGGGCAAATTTCTGGGACACGTAGCCAATCTTGGCCCGGGCTTCCGTCCGGGCGGTCCGCAGGTTCTCCCCGGCCACGCTGAGCTTGCCGCCGGTGGCGGGGATCAGGCCGCAGAGCATCCGGAAGGTGGTGGTCTTCCCGGCCCCGTTGGGCCCCAGGAGGCCGAACACCTCTCCTTTATGGACCTGGAAGGAGGTATGGGAAACCGCAGTGAAATCCCCGAACTTCTTCACCAGGTCCTTCACTTCGATGCTCACTTCATTCTGGGCAGGCCGGGGCGGGATCTTGTCCAGAGGTGCCAGAGGGATCCGGGTCTTTTCCAGATCCGCCGCCTGGTGGAGCAGGATCATGAACCCATCTTCCAGCCGAGGATCCACTGCCCGGGGTGTCAGGCTCCACCGTTCCAGGGTGGGGATGGGCTCCCCAGGCCGAGCGGCAATGTACCGGACGGTACCGCTTTCCGGCACTGCATCGATGATCTGTTCCGTATCATCCAGCAGGGACCCCTGGAGCACCCGGTAAGGCAGTTCTTCCGGCGGGTCCACTTCGAAGCATTTTCCCGCCGCCACCTGGCTCAGCTCCTGGGGAGTCCCCTCAAACAGCATCTGGCCCAAGTTCAGCACATACACATGGTCGCACATGGCCGCTTCGTTCATGTAGGCGGTGCACACAATGACGCTGAGGTTCTCTTCCCGGACCATCTGCTTGATGATGATCCACAATTCGTCACGGCTGAGAGGGTCCACACCTACCGTAGGTTCATCCAGGATCAAAAGATCCGGAGAACGGACCAACGTGCAGGCCAGCCCCAATTTCTGCTTCATGCCCCCGGAAAGCTTCCCTGCCAGCCGTCCGGTAAAGGGCGCCAGCCCGGTCATGTCCAGCAATTTGGCGAAACGGCCCTTCCGGGTATCCTGGGGAATCCCATGAAGGTCCGCATACAGATTCAAGTTCTCCTGGATGGTCAAATCTTCATAGAGGCCGAATTTCTGGGGCATGTAGCTGATCCGAGACTGGATTTCCTCCGCCCCGGCCACCGAATCCAGACCCAGTACCTGCAGGCTCCCGCCGGTGGGGTCCATAAGCCCGCAGATCAGCCGCATGGTGGTGGTCTTTCCCGCTCCGTCGGGACCGATGAGGGCGGTCATTTTCCCCTTTTCCGCCCGGAAGTCGATGCCTTTGAGAGCATGGGTCTTTCCCTGCTTGTCATCAAAGAGTTTGTCCAGCTTTTCAGCCTGGACCACCCATTCAGTCATGGTTCTGCTCCGTATCGATCTTTACGGTGGCGGGCATCCCCATCCGCAGTACATTGTCGGAATCGGTCACATAGACCCGGACTTCGTACAGCAGGGAGGTACGCAGCTCCGTGGTCTGGACCGTCTTGGGGGTGAATTCTGCCGTAGAGGAGATATAGCCGATCTGTCCTTCGATGGGATCCTTGGGATGGCTGTCCGTATAGATCTTTGCCTTCATCCCTTCGTAGATCCGTCCCAGGTCTTTTTCGCTGACATAGACCCGGACCCATTTCTTTTCATTGAGGGACAGCTTGAACACCGGTTTCTGGGGAGAAGCCATATCCCCCACTTCCAGCAGCCGGGACCGGATGACCCCATCTGCCGGAGCCTTGAGTTCCGCCTGGCTCAGCAGGTAATCCACATGTTTGGCATCTTCCTGGAGAGCTTTCAGCTGGGCTTCCCCGCTGGAAACATCTTCCGCCCGGGGACCGGCCTGGGCTTTTTCATATTCCTGCCGGGCTGCTTCCGCCTGGGCTACCGTCACATCCACCTTGGTCCGGGCCGCATCCCGGTCCTGTTTGCTGACAGATTTCCCGCCGGAAGAAGCAAAGGCATTCTCCACCCGGGCCAGGTCCTGCCGGGCCTGATCCGCCTGGGCCGCTGCCTCATCGGCTTTGGCCCGGGCTGCTTCCAGATCTTCTGCCCGGGTGCCGTTGTGGAGTTTGTCCACCACACTCTGTTGGGCGGCGATCTGGGCCTGGAGTTTGCTCTTCTTGATCTTCAGTTCATCGGTATCCAGCCGGGCCAGTACCTGGCCTTTGTTCACCTTGTCTCCTTCTTCCACCAGCTCTTCCGCAATCCGATCGCTTTCCCGGAAAGCAACGGATACTTCCCGGACATCCACGTTCCCGTAAAGAGTCAGTTCCCGAGCCGCCTTCTGCACCTGATACCGATGATATCCATAGGAACCGCCGCCAATGATCAGGGCAGCCGCTGCCACCAAGGCTGCCAATTTCTTTTTGTCCTGTAAAAGGTTTTCCCAAAATGCCATCATTTATCCTTCCCTTCTGCCCTGCTGATTTCCGCTTGTTCCCCATCGGACAGTGGCTGCCAGCCGCCGCCCAGGGCTTTGTACAGATGGATCAGGTCCGCCAGTTCCTGGCCTCGGCTGCGGTTTTCCTGCCGTTTCATAGTAAGCAGGGTCCGTTCGCTGTCCAATACCGGCTGGTAATCACTGAGTCCCGCCTGGAACCGATTTTCCGCCAGGTCGAAAGCTCCCTGGGCATTGTCCACCCCGGCAGTGAGCTTCTCTTTCCGTTCCTTTTCCTGGACGATGCCAGTCATGGCGTCCTGGACTTCTCCCGCTGCCTTTAATACCGTATTTTCATACTGCGCTTGGTATTCCTTGGCCCGGGCATCCTGCAGCTTCACATTCTGCCGCAGCTGTCCCCCGTGGAACAGGGGGAAGGTAAAGGAGGGAGCAATGGCGAAGGAATGGGCGCCGGAGCCGAACAGGTTCCCACCGCCCAGAGTAATGAGCCCTAAGAACCCGTCCAGGGTGAACCGGGGCTTCAGTTCTGCCCGCGCCTCTTTGGTCCGGGCGATCTGGGCTTCCAGCCGCTCTTCTGCTGCCCGGATATCCGGCCGCTGGCGCATCAAGTTGGCGGGAATGGCATGATACAGTTCCGGATCGATTTCCGGCAGATCTTCCGGATCCAGCAGATTATTGAGTTGGCCCGGTTCCGTTCCCGTCAGGATGGACAGCCGGGTGAGAGTTTCCTGGATGGACTGCCGGGTCCGGGGGATTTCCGCCCGGGTATTCTGTTCCTGGGTCCGCATGGCTTCCAGAGGATAGCCGCTGATCAGCCCTGCATTGTAATTGGTCTGGAGCAGATCCGCCTTTTCCCCTTCCAGGGCCGCATGCCGTTCCAACAGGTCCAGATCCTGCTGGAGGGTCCGGAGGGACACATAGTTGAGGGCCGTCTCTGCGCTGAGGGTGACCCAAGTGCTGTACAGGGCCGCATGCTGGGCCGCCAGGTTATGGGCGGCACTCTGCTTCTTGGCTTTCAGCCGGCCGAAGAAATCCGGTTCCCAAGAAGCATCGATGCCCAGCCCGGCCACGGAAGAATTCCGGTTGGGCGGGTTGATCAACCCCGGGTAGGGACTCATGTCGCTGATTTTGTCGTTGACCCCCTGGGGGGCTTCATACCGTCCATAGGTGCCTCCCAGATTCAGCCAGGGCAGGGCTTCCCCTTTGCTGATGCCCAACTGGGCCCGTGCCTCTTCTACCCTGGCCTGGGCTGCCTGGAGATCCCGGTTGTTCTTCAAGGACAGTTCGATCAGGGCATCCAGTTTGGGATCCTGGAAAGTTTTCCACCAGGCTGCCAGCTGTTCCTCGCTGAGACTCGCTTCCGGTACAGCCCGGTCATAAGCCGCCGGATTTTGCTGAGCCAGTTCCGTCCAGGCAGGCATCTTCACCGTCTTGGGCTGGGGGTTCTTCTTCCCAGCCAGTGCCGGCTGCAGCATCCCCGGCGTCAGGCTCAAAGACAGCCCTATCACCACAGGTTTCCACCATTTCATGGTCATCTCTCCTATCCGTACCAGTAAAGTAATTATTCGTTTGATTAATTATAGCTTCATTATAGCCCAAAACCCTTCCAGTGGCAAGATAAAAAAATGGTTGCACAAACCGATGAGATTTGTTATACTGCTTTTAGTTAGTAATTGCTAACCATATTGGCTTGTATTTTTCTATATACAGCCTTTTTTTCTTTGGTTTTCAATTAGTTTTAGCTAACTTACTTCAAGGAGGCTCCACCATGACCATCACCCTGGAAACCGAACTGGTACGCCAGTGCGCGCCTACCTTGGCCGGCCTTAAAGCCGCCAGCCTGTTCCGCTTCGTTTTCCGTCCTGGAGACAGTCCCTTTGCCCAAATCGCAGAGATCCGGCGCAGCCTGGAACCCAAAGAAATCCGCCTGGAAGTGCTCAGTTACGACTGTATCCGGCAGAGTGCCCTCCTGTATGTATACCGCCCCCACCGGCTCAGCATCCTTCTCCAGGATCCGGAAAGCTGTTCCTTCCTAAAACGCCAGGGCTATGAGGGCTCCACCTGTCAGGAGATTTTGGATCAGATGGCCCTGCGCCTGGCACGGAGAGACCCCTTTCCCCACGAAATCGGCATCCTGCTGGACTATCCTCTGGAAGATGTGAAAGCCTATATGGCCTCCCCCCGGGACAAAGGTGTTTGTTCCGGGTGCTGGAAGGCCTATGGAAACCGGGAACGGGCCGCCTGTTATTTTGCCAAATGCCAGAAATGCACCCGGATCTACTGGCGCTGCTACTGCGCCGGGACTCCCCTGAGCAGGCTGGCAGTGGCTTAAATAAAAAGTTTGTCAGCCGGACTGACCGGCGGAAAGGATGGATTACAATGAGCAAAATCGCAGTGGTATTCTGGAGCGGGACCGGCAACACGGAAGCTATGGCCAAAGCCGTGGAAGATGGAGCCAAAGGGAAAGGGGCTGAAGTGGTGGAATATAATGCTTCCGCCTTTTCTGCCGGCGAAGTGGACAATTTCGACGCCATCGCCTTCGGCTGCCCGGCCATGGGAGCGGAAGTCCTGGAAGAAGGAGAATTCCAGCCCATGTGGGATGATGTGAAAGGCAGCCTGAAAGGGAAAAAGATTGCCCTGTTCGGTTCTTATGGCTGGGGCAGCGGAGAATGGATGGACAACTGGAAGGCGGAAGCCGAAGGGGAAGGAGTCGTCCTGGCCGCCGATCCGGTCATGGCCAACAATGCTCCGGATGATGCAGCTCTGGCCCAATGCAAAGCGCTGGGAGAAGCATTGGCGTAAAAGAAAACTGGATCAGGGGCTGCTGCGCGTATGTGATTTCCATACGTGCAGCAGCCCCTTTGATTTGCATGTATATTCTGAATTCCTTAATCCATATTGACAAACTAGGAAATAAAAAGTAGAATTGAACCAATTTCAAATCCAATCTGTGATGAGGGAAGAGAGTAAGGAAAGGAAACTGGAACAGCGAGCCCGGAGAGTGGAAGCGGGTGCAGCGTACTTTCCCCAAGTGCATTCCGGAACAGGCAAGGCTGAATCCAGTAGGCCTTCCGGGTACGCCCGTTACAGCGTTCAGAGTAATCCTTTACTCTCAAAGGCCAAGGCGGTGACGCCTTGGTGAAATTGGGTGGAACACGGTCAAATCGTCCCATGTGCACAATAAGCACAGGGGACGATTTTTTTATTTGGCTTACTAGGAGGCTGCCATGATCAAATTCATCGATATCTGCAAAACATATACAAGCAAAGAACAAACTGTCCAGGCCCTGGATCATGTGAGCCTGACTATCCAGGACGGGGACATCTACGGCATCATCGGACTCTCCGGCGCCGGAAAATCCACCCTGCTCAGCATGATCAACGGGCTAGAGATCCCCACTTCCGGGTCCGTGCTGGTGGACGGGGTGAACATCCCCAGCCTCTCCTTTTCGGAGATGCTCCAGAAACGCCGGAAGATCGGTATGATCTTCCAGCAGTTCGAGCTGCTGAATTCCAAGACGGTCCGCCACAACATCTCCCTTCCTCTGATCATCGCCGGGGAAGATAGGAAGACCATCGATGCCAAAGTAGACAAGATGCTCCAATTCGTCCAGCTGGAAGACAAAGCGGATGTCTATCCGGACCAGCTCTCCGGGGGACAGAAACAGCGGGTAGGGATTGCCCGGGCCCTGATCACCGAGCCCTCCATCCTGCTCTGTGATGAAGCCACCAGTGCCCTGGATCCGGATACCATGGAATCCATCCTGGATTTGTTGAAGGAAATCAACCGGAAGCTCCACATCACCATCGTCATGGTGACCCACCAGATCTACGCCATCCAGAAAATCTGCCACCATGTAGCCGTCATGGAAAACGGCCGGGTCATCGAAGAAGGCAATGTATTCGACATCTTCAGCAACCCCCAGCAGCGGATCACCCAGAACTTCGTCCGCAGCGTCATCCCCGATCAGATCACCCCTGCAGTCTGCAGCCGGGTCCGCACGGAAGAAACCAGCAATTATGAGATCCTGCGGCTGAAATTCACCGGGGACAGTGCCTTGGGGGATTTGGTCTACCAGATCAACCGGAAGTTCCTCCAGGTCCGGACTCGGATCATCCATGCCACGGTCACCGAACTGGATGAACAGACCCTGGGGATCCTGATCCTCCAGGTCATCGGCCCGGAAGAAGAGATCCAGGCTGTGGAAGCCTTCTGCAAAGAAAACCAGGTCCATTGTGAAGAGGTGAAATGTGAATATGGATTATGAACCGATCATCACACTGGCCAAAGAACAATTTTACCAGTTCCACCGCCGGCCGGAACTGTCCGGTGAAGAATTCGAGACCACCCGGCATATCAAAGATTTCCTGACCCATCAAGGGATCCCTTTTTATGATCTGCCTTTGGAAACCGGGGTGGTGGCTCACTTAGGGAACGGCAATGGCCCTGTGGCAGCCCTGCGCTGCGACATCGACGCCCTGCCCCTCCAGGAAGAGACCGGCCTTCCCTACCAGTCAGAAATCCCTGGACGGATGCACGCCTGCGGCCATGACTTCCATACGGCCAATCTCCTGGGGACAGCCCTGGCCCTGAAAGCCGGCGGTCCCATCCCCGGCACACTGAAACTGATCTTCCAGCCGGCGGAAGAGAAACTGAACGGAGCCTTGAAGATCCTGGATACCGGGATCCTGGACGATGTGCAGGTAATCTTCGGGCTCCACTGCTGTGCTGCATATGAGCAGGGCACCGTCATCTCCCGGCCCGGATTCATGAACGGAGCCGTGGATGAATTCCAGGTTTCTTTCCAGGGCAAAGGGAGCCATGCCTGCCGGCCCCAGCTCAGCGCAGACCCTGTGATCATGCTGGGCCAATTCATTGCAGCAGCCCAGACCATCGTCAGCCGCAACCGTCCTCCCTTCCATCCCCTGGTCGTAGGGATCGGCCATGTGGAAAGCGGCACGGCTGCCAACATCATCCCTGACACCGCCTTTGCAGAAGGGACCATCCGATCCCTGTACCCGGAAGACAGAGAACTGGCCAAGAGCCGGCTCCAGACCTTGGCAGAAGGGATCGGCCGGGATTTCGGCGGTTCCGCCAGCATCCGGTTCCTGGAGGGGCCTCCTGCCACCAACAATACGGCGGAATGGGTGGATTTCGTCCGGGATACCGCCCAGCAGTGCGGCCTCCCCTTTGCGGAAGCCCCCGACTCCCTTTCCGGAGAAGATTTCGCTTTCTACCAGCAGAAGATTCCCGGTGCCTTCATCCAGATGGGGACGGGGATTGGCCCCATGATGCACAATTCCCATTTTGCCATCGACCCGGAAACCTTCCGGCTTTCCATTCCCTTCAGTGCAGAACTCCTCCGCCAGGCACTTTCCAGACTGCCGGCAGGAAACCGGCACTGAGAGCTTTTTCGAAAGAGGTGATTCGTTATGTTTGCCAATTTACCCTGGGGCGACCTTGCCCAAGCCCTTGAAAGCACATTGTTCATGGTGGGCTTTTCGCTGGTGGTAGGCACCATCCTGGCCACCATCCTGGCCCTCATCCTAGTCCTGACCAACGAAGGAGGCCTTTTGGAAAATAAAGTGGTGTATACCCTGCTCAATTCCGTGGTCAGTTTCTTCCGCAGCCTTCCCTTCATCATCCTGATGACCTTCATCTTCCCCTTCACCAAATTCATCGTGGGGACGAGGATCGGGGTGAAAGCGGCTTTGGTCCCTCTGGTGGTATTCATCGTCCCCAGCCTGGCCCGTCTCTATGAAAATTCTCTTCTGGGTGTGGACAAAGGGATCATCCGGGCTGCCAAGGCCATGGGTGCCAATTATTTCCAGATCGTCCGCTACTTCATCCTGCCGGAAGCCAAAAGTTCCATGATCCTTTCCACCACCATCGGTACCATCGGCCTGATTTCCGCTTCTGCCCAGGCCGGTGTCATCGGTGCCGGCGGGATTGGGGATATGGCCCTGACCTACGGCTATGAACGGATGGATGTGCCAGTGATGCTGGCAACGGTGTTCATCCTGGTGGTGTTTGTCCAAATCGTACAGTTCCTGGGCAATTATTTCTCCAAACGGGCCCGGAACCATTAAAAAAGGAGTTGTTGATGATGGATCTCTCTGTTTTTCGTAAAAAAAGCCTGCTGAAATTGGCCAGTGTCCTGGCTCTCAGCACCCTGCTCCTGGCTGCAGCCGGCTGCGGCAGTTCCAGCAAAGAAGCCTCTTCCGGCAAAGCCGGAGAGACCAAAGAGCTGAAGTATCGGGTGATGCCCACTGCCACTTCTGATCTATTCGATGGGGGCATCAAGCCCATCCTGGAAAAGAAGGGCTACAAACTGACTCCGGTGAAGATCACCGATTCCATCCAGCGGGAAATGGCTCTGGATGAAGGCAAGATCGATTTCCACGTGGATGCCCACAAAGCCTGGATCGACCAGGTGAACAAGAGCAAAGGGACCCACCTGACCGCCATCCTGCCCCTGCCCACCGTTCCCACCGCCATCTATGGAGGCAGCAAAAAGACCCTAGAAGAAGTGGCCCCGGGAGACGTGATCGCCATCCCCAATGATGCTTCCAACCTGGCCCGGGCCTACCAGCTGCTGGAACAGCTGGGCTGGATCAAACTGGATCCCAGCAAGGACAAAGACCATGTAACCGGGAAAGACATCGTGGAAAATCCCAAGAACCTCCAGTTCAAGGAAATGAAAGGGCCGTCCATCAACACCATCCGGTCCGATGTGGCGTACATCATCCTGAGAGGCTCTGACGCCTACAATGCCAAGATCGATTTCAACAGTGCCCTGTTCGCAGAAAACCCGGATTCCATCAAGGATTCCATGCGGATCGCCCTCTGCATTGCAGATAAGAACAAGGATACCCAATGGGTGAAAGACATCATCGAAGCGTACAAATCTCCGGAATTCAAGGAATATGTGAAGAAAACCGGCAGTTTCTGGATCCTTCCAGACTACATGAAATAATGGGAAATGACGTTTCAGCGTAAAAAAAGGAGGAAATGAAAATGGCAATGAATTTAACAGGTTCCTGGGTGGCTATGCCCATCCCTTTCAAAAAGAACGGTGACATCGATTTCGACGGATTCAAGGTCCTGATCGACCGGCAGATCCAATACGGGACCAATCAGCTTTTCGTCCTGGGCTCCGCAGCAGAAGTCACCCTGCTGACGCCGGATGAAAAAAAGGAAATCATCAAACAGACGGTGAAGATCGTGGATCACCGGATCCCAGTCTTCTTCAGCGCCGCTTCCAATGACACCCAGGGTGAGATCGAAATGGCCAAATTCGAAGAAGAACAGGGTGCGGACGGGGTCATCTTCACGGTTCCCCCCTATGTGCTGATTCCCCAGGAAGATGCCTTCAAGCATCTGGATACGGTGATGAGTGCTACCAGCCTGCCGGTGGGGATCTACAACAACCCCTCCCGTTTGGGTGTCCAGGTGGAACCGGAAACCATCGCCCGTCTGGCGGAACGCCATCCCAATTTCGTAGTGGACAAAGAAGCCACCGGCAGCAACTACCAGCTGGTCCAAGTCCAGCGGCTGACCAAGGGGAAAGTGAAGATCATGTGCTGTGATTCCCCCTATTACTCCATCGTCCTGCCCACCCTGGCAGTAGGCGGCACCGGCCTGGCCAATATCGGCGGGAACATCATCCCAGAAGAAGCAGCCAAATATGCCCGTCCCTGGACCAGCATCGATATCGTCAATGAAGGCCGGGAAGAATACTTCAAATACTTCCCCCTGCTCTGCGAACTGTATGAAGTCTCCAATCCAGTGGTGATCAAGGCTGCTCTGAATCTCCTGGGCCTTCCCGGAGGCTATGTCCGCCGTCCTTATCAGGATTATGACGGGGAAGGGCTGAAACGGCTGGAAAAAATCATGACGGAACTGGGCGTCATGGAAAAATACAGCGTGAAATAAATGACGGACTTTGCAGAAGTCTTCATCGACCAGGGCCAGGACATCCGGAAAACCATCGAAGCCTTCGTCATCGAAAAAGGCTGGAAAGAAGTGATCGTGGTCAATGCCATCGGGTCCGTAAAGGATTTGATCCTGGCTGCCCCCATCAGCAACGAGCTGCCTCTGAAAGTGGGCCGCACTCCCTGCTATGGGGCCGCTGAGATCCTTTCCTTCACAGGAGAAGTCATGGTCAAGGAAAAGATGGATCCCCAGCTCCGTCAGGTGTATCCGGATACGGACAGTCCCCTTTTCATCCACATCCATGCCAGCTGTGCCCGTGCCGGCGGGTTGGTCATGGGAGGCGGATTGTGGGGCGGTACGGCTTTCCGGAGCCTGCGGGTGTTCCTCCGGCCGGTGGAATGAAGGGAATGGTCTATTTTCCGCACTGTCGCGGACACCGGTCTTGGAAAACTGGAATTGAATAAAAAACGGGGCTGTGGAAACTGCCGGCCGTTGCTTATCGGCAGTTTCCCACAGCTCTTTTTTTACCCTCCTAGGCCCTTTGGGGACATCCCCAGATTGTGAGATAGAGAAATGTACAACAACGTAAAAGAAGTATTCGACCGGGCACTGGCTCCTTTCCCAGGGGTGAAATGGGCCTGCTGTCCTTTGGATTTCTCCCAATGGAAAGAATCTGGAAAATACAATTACGCCCTGCTGGTCTATGCCCCCTATGACGAAATCATGACCATCTGGAAATACAAGGAGCCCCGGCAGGCGGCCCAGAAGAGGCGCCGTTCCGCAGCTATGAAAGAAGTTGCCGCCGCTTTGGAAAAAGCTGCCAAGGCAGCAGGGATCCCCTTCCTGATTCCGCCGGTGACCCGGGACAATATGTCCCCGCCTTACAAGATGAGCCTCTCCAGCAAGGAAGTAGGAGTCCGTTCCGGGGTGGGCTGGATCGGCCGCAGCGACCTCTTGATCACCTATGATTACGGTCCCCGGATCGAGACAGTCAGTGCCGTATTCTATGCGGACCATATGGAAATCCGGCCCCCTGTCACAAAGAACCAATGCGGGGACTGCAGCCTCTGCGTCAAAGCCTGTCCCTTCCATCTGATCACCGGCAAGACTTGGAAGGAAGGCACGCCTCGGGAAGAACTCCTGGATTACCACAACTGCAGCGTCCAGCGGGATCTCCTTGGCCGGAAGATGGGCTTGGGCCGGAAATTCATGTGCGCCCGATGCCTGCTGGCCTGTCCCGTTGGGGTAGAAAATATCCAGAAACTGAATGCATCCTTAGAAAGAAAGGAGGAAAACGGATGTACTGCCTGTTCTGCCGATTCGTGAAACGGGAACTGCCCTGCACCATCGTCTATGAAACGGACCAGGTGCTGGCTTACCAAGACTGGAACCAGTGGGCCGAGCTCCACATCATCGTATTCCCCAAAGCCCATATCGGGCTGAAGGACAAGGGAACGGCCGCCTACCAACAGGCAGTGGCCGCCGTGGAGGCTGCTGTACCGGAGATTGAAAAGATCTGCGGCATGGCAAAGGTCTTCCAGGTCATCCGCTGTGAACGAGAGCCCCATATCACCCAGAATCTGGACCATTTCCACTACCATATCCTGGGCAGTTCCGACCCGAAGGCCCAGCCTCCAACAGATTTGTAAACCCTTTCTCTTGACAGAAAGAAAAAGAAACAAGAGGTGAATCTTCATGAAATGGAAAAAATTACTGGCGGTCCTGGCCCTGTCCGCCGTCACCGCTGGTCTCCTGGCCGGCTGCGGCAGTGACTCCAAGAAAACGGCGGAAGCCCCTGCCGGCTCGGCCAAAGTCCTGAAATACCGCAGGATGCCCACAGCTACGTCCGATCTTTTTGAAGCCGGCATCAAACCCCTCCTGGAGAAAAAAGGCTACAAGCTGGAAGCCGTGGGCATCAAAGATTCGGTGCAGCGGGAAATGGCCCTGGAAGAAGGTCAGATCGATTTCCATATGGATGCCAATCCCAACTGGCTGGATGCCATCAATGCCAGCAAAGGCACCCATCTGATCGGAGTGCTTGAGATCCCCACCGTCCCCACTGGCCTTTATGCCGGCAGCAAGACTTCCCTGGATGCTGTTGCCGATGGAGACACGGTGATCATCCCCAATGACGCCTCCAACCTGGCCCGTTCCTACCAGCTGCTGGAACGGCTGGGCTGGATCAAATTGAATCCTTCCATCAACAAGAACCAGGCCACCAAAGCCGATATCGTAGAAAATCCCAAACATCTCCAGTTCCGGGAGATGAAGGGCCCTACCATCGCCAATATCCGTTCTGATGCCGCTTACATCGTCCTCAGAGGCTCCGATGCCTACAATGCCAAGATCGATTTCAGTTCCGCCTTGTTCCCGGAATCCGCGGACACCATGAACCCCCGGATGCGGATGTGCCTCAGCATCCAGGAAAAGAACAAGGAACAGCCGTGGGTCAAGGACCTGATCGAGGCCTACAGATCCCCGGAATTCAAGAAATTCATGGAAACCCAGAGCAAGATCTGGATCTTGCCGGATTATTTGAAATAAAGGAAACAGGGGTTGTTGCACGTTCTGTGCAACAACCCCCATTTTTTAAAAGAAAAAATGGAACACCTTCATGAAACAGTAAAGGATCCCGCTGGCAATCAAGGGACCTACCGGCACTCCCTTGAAGAACACCACCCCGATGATGGTCCCTACCATCAGGGACGCCACCACTTCCGGATCGGCGGTCATCAGTTCAGCCCCCCACCGGCCGAAAAGAGCCACGATACACCCCATCAGCAGGGAAGCGATCCCCATAGGGGTCTTGAACACGTTGAGGATATCGGCTATGCCCAATTTCCCCGTAGCGATGGGCGTCAGCATCGCGGCTGTCAGTACGATGACTCCCCAGTTCAACCCGTGGCCGCCGAAAAACAGCAGTTTGTCCTGGGGCAGCACCACTTTCAGGAGCATCAGGAGGACTGCGGACCAGGCGACCGTATTGTTATGGGATACGAATCCGATCAGGGCCATGGCGCCCAGGATCAGGTAAGGTTGTAGATTCTGCATAGAAAATTCCTTTCCAGATAGAATAAAGGGCTGCTGCCTATGTGAATACCACACTCATGCAGCAACCTTAATTCTATCCTTTTTTTATTTTCTTGACAATCCCGTCCCGGCAGATCCCCAAGTCCGATAGATTTCCTCCATGGCCAGTTCTTTGGCGATGATGCCATGGGCATTCCACACAGCGGTATCTACCACATGGACATGGCCCTGACGGACGGCGGGGATGCTCTTCCACAGGGCATCCTGCTGGAGTTTTTTATATCTTTCTTCTGCGATTTTCCCGTTTTCCCCGCTGCTGGCCCCGTAGCCAGTACTGACCAGCAGGTAGTCTGCTTCCAGATCCGGAAGCCATTCCAGAGAAATGGCGTTGTTGGTCCGGCTCTGGTCCGCCGCCAGCACCATAGGCGAAGGCTTGAGATCCAGCAGATCGTACATGAACCGATTGATGTCATTCCGGGAATAAGGATACAGCCGTACTTCCCGGTTCATCACCCGGAGAAAAGCAGTGGTGCCATTTCCCATAGCGGCATGGAGTCCCAGCCGATACACTTTGGCCTTCCCGTAGAATTCCTCCAGCCGGGCGATTCCCCGTTCTTCCTGCCCCAGAGCCATGGCAAGGGCCAAAAGAGCCGTCTCTTCCTTCCGGATGTTGAAAGCCGCGACAGGAGCGATCCGGCTCAATTTCTCGTAGACCCCCTGGTCAAAGGAATCCCGGAGAAGGATCAAATCCGGCTTTGCCTCCTGGACTTCTTCATAGTTGACGGTCTTGGTTTCGTCATTCACGTGGAGCAGGGGCACTCCCCGTTGTTCCAGCCGGTCGTAGAGATAGGTCCGGGGTGTGTAATTGGCCCCCACCACCGGAACCCCCAGTGCTTCCGTCAGATCTTCCAGCCGGAGGACCACGATCCGCTGGGGATTTTTCGGCATGACTGTAGTGCCGTATTTGTGTTTCACCAGGATCCGGTCCCCGTTCTTCTGGACCAGTTTCCTGGCCCCCTGGAGCTGGCTTTCCATCCGTTTGGCAAATTCTCGGTCAATGGCTTCTGGGGTGTCTTCCCGGGCCAGTGCTTTCTGCACCGCCGGAGACAGATTCCCGATTTCCGCAGGCTGCCGGGTCTGTCCGCAGCCAGCAGACAGGCCGATAAGGAGCAGGAGGCAGCAGCATGCTGCCAGTTTTTTGTGCAATCCGATTTCCATAGGGCCCCCTTATCTCTTCCGAGCCCGGGAATAAGGAATGCACAGAGGCCGTCCCGTCCGGGGGTCCTGGATCAGTTCTGCATCGATGCCAAAGATGTCCCGGAGCATCTGCTGGTGGAACACTTCTTCCGGGCTTCCCTGATAAAGGATCTTGCCCTGCTTCATGGCAATAAGATGATGGGCGAACCGGGCAGCTTCATTCAATTCATGGATCACCATGATGATGGTCTTGCCGTAAGCTTCATTGAGATGGCGGACCAGTTCCAGCACCTCCATCTGGTGGGCCACATCCAAGAAACTGGTGGGTTCGTCCAAGAACAGGATGTCCGTGGTCTGGGCAATGGCCATGGCGATCCAAGCCCGCTGCCGCTGGCCCCCGGAAAGAGCCATTACGTTCCGGTCGGCAAATTCCGCCATGTCCGTCTCCTCCAGGGCCCACTGGACAATGTCCCGGTCCTCCTGGCTGCCCCGGGAAAAAAAGGGCCCATGGTAAGGTGCCCGTCCGTACATCACCAGCTCTCGGACGGTGAGTTCCCCGGGAGCCGAAGGATTCTGGGGCAGGATGCCCACTTTCCGGGCCAGCTGCCGGCTGTCATAGTCCCAGAGGGATTTTCCTCCCAGTTTCACCGTACCTCCCAGAGGCGGGATGATCCGGCAGATGGTCTTCAAAAGAGTGGATTTGCCGCAGCCATTGGCCCCGATGAGGGCCGTGATCTGACCGGAAGGGATAGGAAACGTCAAATGTTGGCTGATGGCCTTCTCCCCATAACCGGTGGAAAGATCTTCGATATGCAATTCCATGGATAACTCCTTTCCAAGGTTCATTTTCGGGTCCGTACCAGGATGTACAGGAAATAGGGAGCCCCCAGGATGGAAATCACGATCCCCAGGAGCATTTCATCCGGGGCGATGATCACCCTTCCCACCCAGTCCGCAGCCAGGACCAAAAGAGATCCCAGCACCGCCGTAAAGGGCAGCAGCCGAAAGAAATCCGCTCCCGCCAGCCGCCGGGCGATATGGGGACAGATGAGGCCCACAAAGCCGATATTTCCTCCGATGGCCACACAGGAAGCCGCCAGGACCACCCCGGCCATGAGATAGAGGAACCGGGCCCGGTTGATGGGGAGTCCCAGGCCAATGGCCGTTTCGTCCGCCAGGCTCAGCAAGTTCAGGTCCATGGAACGGCTCCAGAGGAGCAGTCCCAAGAGCAGTACCACAGGGGCCAGGGCAGCTGCATGGATCCAGGTATTCCCGGACAGGCTGCCGATGATCCAGGTATTGACGATGTGGAATTTCTGAGGATCCAGCCGGACCACCAGCAGCAGCTGGAGGGCATGGATACCGGCCGTCAGGGCGATTCCCGTAAGCACCAGCCGGTAGGGGGACAGGGTCCGCCCCTTCCGGTAGGCCAGCCGATAAATCAGGAGAGCCGCCAGGGCCGCTCCCGCCACCGCCGCCAGGGGCAGCTGCCAGAAGGGGCTGGGGGCGCTGGTATCCCGGGCATAGATCAGAAGCATCACAAAAAGACCTGCACCGGCATTGACTCCCAGGAGACTGGGGCTGGCCAGTTCGTTCCGGGAAATGGTCTGGAACAGTGCCCCGGACATAGCCAAACCGCCGCCCACCAGGACAGCCAGGAGGGATCGCACCATCCGGAAATCGAATACGGTCAGCCGCTGAGCCTCCGTACCTCCTCCCAGGAGGACCTGCCACAGCTCTCGGTCCGAAAGATGGGCGAACCCGGTACGGAGATGGACATAGAACATCAGGACAGTGGCCAGGATCAGGAAAGCAAAGGACAGGAGGAACCGTCCCTTCCCCTTGTGCCGGCCAGTCGTTTTCTGCAAAGGATTTGCCATCAGACACCCTTCCTTTCCCGATTGGCCAAGACCATGAAAAAGGGTACTCCGATCAAGGCGGTAATGGCTCCCAGCGGCGTCTCATAGGGAGGATTCACCAGCCGGGCGCCAATGTCTGCCAGCAGCACCAACAAGGTGCCAGCCAGGGCAGAAGCCGGGAGTACCACCCGGTAGTCGATGCCCACCAGTTTCCGGACCATATGGGGCGTCACCAGGCCCACAAAGCCAATGGGGCCGGCCAAAGCCACCGCGGAACCGCTCAAAAGCAGCACCACGGCCCCCGCCAGGAACCGGATTTTCCCCAACTGGGCACCCAGGCCCACAGCCAATTCGTCCCCGAAACTAAGGAGGGTCACCTGCCGAGAAATGGCCAAGGCGATCCCCAGTCCCAGCAGGGTCCAGGGCCCCACCCGGAAAATCTGTTCCAGACGGATGCCGCTGAGACCGCCAGCAGTCCAGTAGCTCAAGTCCTGGGCCACATCAAAGAACACCACCAGCATCCGGGTGGCTGCGGTAAAAATGGCACTGATAGCGGTGCCGGCCAGGGCCAGGTACACCGGAGTGGCTTTGCCTCCCAGCCGGCTGGCCACCAGCAGGATGATCCCAGTGGCGAAGGCAGCCCCCAGGAAGGAAAAGCCCACCGTCTGGTTCAGGGTGGCTTCCGGCAGCAGGATCATGGCCAGAGCCATGCCAAAGCTGGCTCCAGAATTGATGCCCAGGATGGAAGGACTGGCCATGGGATTGTTGGTGATGCCCTGCATCAGGGCTCCAGACACGGCAAAGCTGCTGCCGCAGAGGAGTGCCGCCAGAAGGCGGGGCCAGCGCAGGGTACGGATGATCAACTCCTGGAAATTTTCCCCGTCATAAGCGGAAAATGAGGCCAGGATGGTGGATAAAGGGATATCCCGAGCCCCCACGGTCAGGGAAAACAGGCCCAGTCCCAGGACCAGCCCCGCCAACAGGATCCCCCAAAAGAGTTGTTTCAAAGGCAAAAGATTCACCTCCTAAAAGAAAAAGGGGCTGTTGCATGGGCAACAGCCCCTTTAGGTCGCGGGCCGTGAGTCGCGGGCCATGAGACCGGGCTGTTCCCCAGCCCCTTAAAACTTCATTTCCAACGACACCAGGGCGGTGCGGCCGGTCCCCAGATACAGAGCCGGGGTAGAACCGTTCAGGGCGTTCCAGTAGGATTTGTTCAGCAGGTTGTACACATCCGCCCGGAGCGTCATGGGATGATGGCCAAAGCCGGTGAATTCATACTTCACTCCCGCATCCCAACGGTACCACTGGGGCACCTTGGTCGTATTGGCCTGGTCCACATAGGCAGATCCGTTATAGGTGACCCGGGTATTCACGGACAGGCCCTTCACTCCGTGGATGTCCTGTTCCGCTCCTACCACAGCAGTCCATTTGGGGATGCCCATTTCATAGTTCCCCTGATAATCCGCATCCTCCGTGTACTTGGCGTCCATGTACATCAGACTGCCCCACAGCCGGGTCCCCTTCACCGGTTCCCCGGAGAGAGAAGCTTCCACACCCCTGTGCCGGACTTCTCCGCTGGAAGTGAGCACATCATCCTTTTCCATGGATCCGTTCTGTTTGATCTGGAAGGCGCTGAGGGTGGCCAGAGCTTTGCCCATATCGTACTTCACCCCGGCTTCCACCTGTTTGGCCTTATAGGGGGAAAGCACGGCTCCGTCGTTCTTGTAGCCGCCGCTGACTACATCCCCGGCAGTGAGCCCTTCGATGTAGTTGGCATACAGAGAAACCCGTTTGCCCAGTTTCTTTACCACCCCGAAAGCAGGGGTCCAGGCGTCAGAATCATAGCTGGCACTGCCGGTGTACACATCCTGCTTCACCTTCTGGTACCGGCCCCCCAAGATGAAGGTCCAATCCTCTCCCGGATTGGAGATCACATCCGTCAAGGCAATCCCGCTGAGGGTGGTCTCATCATTGAGCGGTTCCTGCCAGGACCGGTCCAGAGGATTGGTTCCCCAGGCCGGATGGTCGTAGCTGGTGGAGAAATAGGCGCCGGTCCGGTTGGACATGTACCGTTTCATGTTGTACCGGTTGGCGGACAATGTCACTTCATGCTTCCATTCCCCGGTGCGGAACTTATCCTTGACCCCCACTTCCATGGAATTGGCCTTGTTGATCTGGTTGTTCACATGGTACCGGATGCTGGCAGTGCCTTTGGCGTTGAGCCGGAAGTCGTTGTACAGGTATTCCATCTTGGTTTCCCGGGCTCCGATGGCAAAGTAGGCGTTCACATTGTCATCAAACTTGTAATCATACTTATACATGCCGTATTTTTCCGTTACGTGCCGGAAGGTGTCCGGAGCGCCGTACTTTTTGTTGTGGTCTGCAGAAGGCAGATCTTTGACCCCCAGATAACCGGATCCGAAAGTAAGACGGTACTGCATGTTGTCGATTTTGTTGTAGGCATAGCCCAGGTCCAGGGACATTTTGGATTTCCCCACCTGGTGATCGATCCCCAGGGTCATGGCATTGGTATTGATGCTTTCATCGCTGTTGGAAGTGCTGCCGTTGGTGTGGAACACATTCAGCCGCACCCCTGTTTTCCCGTCTTCCGTCCGATGGCTCAGATCCAGATCCTGGCCGAACTGCCGGCCGTTCCCGAAGGAAAGGGTCAGGCTGTTCTGGTGTTCCCCGGCCTTGGCCCGTTTGGGCACAAAGTTGATGTTGCCCCCTACGGAGCCGTTGGGCGCCATGCCGTACAAGAGTGCCCCGGGCCCTTTCAGCACTTCCACCCGGTCCAGGCCTTCCACCCCGGAATAGAACCGGGGAGCCACCCCATAGAGGCCATTGAAGGAAACATCCTGCTGGGTAGATTTGAAGCCCCGGATATTCCAGGCCTGGGAAGCCCCGGACAGAGTCTGGTCCGTAGTAGAAGCATCGTTGGCGATCACATCATTGACACTGGCTGCCTGCCGGTCCTGGATCATCTTTTCCGTAAAGGTGGTCATGTTGAAGGGCGTGGTCATCACATCCCGCTTGCCCAGGGTGCCGTAATCCGCCGTCCGGGCCGTATTGCCCCCGGCGATTTCATCCGGTGCCTCCGGTTCTGCCGGAATATCCACTGATTCTGCCTTAGGTTCTTCATACCGGTCCACCGTCACCGTGCTGTCATCGAGCTGGTAGGTGGGCATGGCCCCTGCCACTCCGGGCAGTGCCTGGAAACACAGGGTCCAGAGGATGGCCCCGGTCAGTTTTTTCGATACGCTTTTTCTCATCACAAAAACTCCTATCTGTTCATTCTCCTTACCGGACGGCAAAATGGATGTTGGTATGGCTGCCGCAGGCTACCGGCCGGCCGCTGCTGTTGAGGGCCGGAGAGAAAGTATATTCATAAACCGCCGCCAGGGCAGCTGCATCCATCTCCGGATACCCGGAGGAACTGTCCACGGAAGCGCTGGTCACACTGCCGTCAGCTCCCACCACGAAGGAAACCCCCACGGTACCCGTGGCATTCTTTTTCCGCAGGCTGGCCGGATATTCCGGCTGGGCCCGATAGGTGATCTTGGGAGGTACTTCCGGAGTCAAAGCATCCGGATTGGCTGTACCGCCGCCACCGCCTCCATGGCCGGAGCCGGACCCGCTGCCGGATCCATCTCCCGTTCCGCTGCCATTTCCATTGCCGGAACCACTGCCGGACCCGCTGCCAGCCCCATTATTTTTTTCTCCGGCCGTCCCAGATACTGTCTGGGGAGCAGGGCCTTGCTGTTCTTTCTTTTTTTCCACTGCCGGGACGTTTTCCTCTGGAATGGCCACTTCATCCACCGAAGTTTCCACTTCCGGAGCCGCCGGTTCCGGGCTGGCTTCTCCCTGGGAACCGCCGCCTCCCCCTTCGTCTCCACCGGACACGTCATAGAGAGCCACTTCCGTCAGATCTTTGGGTTCATGGGCAGCCATGCTGAAAATCCCGGTAAGGGAAAGCAGCAAAAGCAGCACTGCATGGATTCCCAGGGAAGCCCCCCAGACCATGAAATCTTCTCGTCTGTTCCTCATTCCCTGCGCTCCTATTTCTTGTCCGCCGCCAAGGCGAACCGGCTGATCCCAGCCCCCTTCAGGGCATCCATCAGCTGCATCAGAGTCCCGTAATCCACCGTTTCATCGGCCCGGATAGCCACTGCAAACCGGCTGTTTTTGCTCTGTTCCACCTGAGCCCGGCGGAGCAGATCATCCTGGGTGATGGGCTTGTCTTCCAGCCACAGGCTTCCGTCTTTTTTCAGAGTCACCAGATAGGTGACGGAGAGATTGGTCTCCACGTTCTTGGCCTTGGGCATATTCACATCCACGGTCTTCAAGTCCACCATGGACATGGTGCTGATCATGAAGAACACCAACAGGAAGAACATGATGTCGATCATGGGGATGATGATGATCTCTGGTTTCTCGAACTGTCTCGGATCACGCAGCTTCATGAGTCGCCACACCTGCCTTCAGGACACTGGACCGCTTGGCTTCCAGTTCAGAGAAAACCTGTTCCATGTCGGTGATGATCCCTTCGATCCGCTGTTTGAAGTAGGAGTGGACCACCAGAGCTGCCAGCGCCACAAAAATCCCGCTGGCGGTGGCAATCAGGGCTTCCCCCACCCCCCCGGTGATGGCCATGGCCCCGGAAGAGGTGTTCAGCACGCTGAAAGCGCCGATCATCCCGGTAATGGTCCCCAGGAGCCCCAGGAGAGGCGCCATGGTGACCACCACACTGAGGAAGTATAGTTTGGCGTTGAACTGGCTCAGCATGATCCCCGACTGGATTTCCAGATAGGAAGCCAAGCCCTGGCTGTCTTCCAGATAGCCGTCAGCTGCTTCACAGATCACTTCCGCCATGGTTCCATGGGATTCCCGGGCCAGGGCAAAAGCTTGGGCGTATTCTTTCTGATGGAGCAGTCCATAGAATTCCCGGGCAAACTGCCGGCCGGAATCACTGCGCTTGAAGAACAGATACCGGTCGATGGCGATGGCCACCACTGCTAAAGAAAGCAGCAGCAGGATATACATCACATAGCCGCCCTTATGAAAAATCTCCACCATTGCACTTACGTTGTTCATGGTTCCTCCTTTTGTACTAACCAGTTTAAATATATATTAGATATTACTAACCAATATTCATGGGATACTTCTCCATTTTATCCCAGTATATTCAAGAAAAGTAAGTGATTTTCTTCATTTATAAGAAAACATGAATGTTGCAAATAAGTTTGTATTCTTATTTTCGTTTCATTTTGAACATTTTTAAGTTAAATCGCTCTATTATTATAGTTAGTAATTATTTTATTTTCAATATTAAAGTTAGTTGTTCATATTATCTTACTGTACGTCACAGTTTTGACAAATAAACGAGGAGTTGCTGCACGTAGTCTGTGCAGCAACTCCTCGTTTTATCTTTTTTCTATCTTTCTGAAAGCAATGCAACATTTATCCCATCAAACCTGGATATTCTGTCCAATTTCACTTATTGTCGTTAAAATTATTTTCCATTTTTATTTATAGTAAGTTCCATCGATAATTTCAACTTTTTTCTCTTCTATCAGTTTGTTCACCCAATCCCGATTCGATTTACCTTCCTGCGTCAATTTTAGTTTAGATTCATCTTTTTCCTGAAATGCTCTGGCATTCTTCAATACCGTCTCTGCTTCCTGCAATGGAATGACAATGACACCGTCCTGATCCATGACGATGATATCACCAGGGTTGATGCTAATACCTCCACAAGAAATGGGCACATTGATGTCACCAGGCCCTTCTTTATATGGGCCAGCTGGATTGGTTCCTGTAGCGTAAATGGGCATTTCCATCTGGCGAACCGCATCGATATCCCGAATAGGACCATCGATGATGATGCCCGCCGCACCTGTGGAAGCCAAGTAAGTGAACATGATTTCTCCAATCAGAGATCGGTACATCTCGCCTCCATCGTTAGAAACAATCAATACATCTCCAGGTTTAGCCATATTCAGAGCCTGGTGGAGCATCAAATTATCTCCGCTGCGTGTTTTAATGGTTAAAGCTCGGCCTGCTGTAATTGGTCTTTTAGGCGCGCTCTGGAGTTGAATACGGGGATGCATCCCCACCAGCCGTCCCATTGTATCAGAGATATTAGCTGCAGGGATGGACCCAAAAGCATCCAGCAATTCCTGGGGAGCTTCCGGTTTTTTCAAAAAGATACGATTTCCAATAGTCATTGCAATTCCACCTTTCTGTGTCCCTTTTAGACAGTACTATATTCAAAAAAGCTTTTCATCCAGACAGTTGTTGGTAATTTCATCTTACTCTTTTCCTTGCATCTCTATATTTTTATTATTATTGAAATCGGTAAATAATTCAAATATAAATTATTTCACCTTTTATATGTACAAAAAGGAATACCATTTAAGCAAAAAATAATAGGATATAGATTTGGTATCTTAGATTTCATTTAAAGACTCTTTCGAAAAAAGTAAAATAGGCAATGATACAGGTTGGCACAACGTATCTCCTACAAGTGATTCTTCAAAAATCTATATCCAGTAACGGTATTGTGCATATGTCTATTCATCAATCTTAAATTCCTGGAATAATTGCAAAAAAAATTGTTCATATGGTTTCAAGAGATATCCTTTCCGAAAAGCTCCGTTGATTCTCCAGTGATTCATTGCTTCATCCGGCAATGTATAAAAAGCCAACTGCTTTTTTAAAGACGAGGACATCCCCATAAAGGCCGTTTCAGTGATAAAGCTGACAAAATTTTCCTGTTTTGCCAGCTTCAACCGCAGGGCAGAACTTTTACTCCGGAGATAAATACGGGGTGAAAAAGATACAGTACTCAAATAACCATCTACAATTTTTCCCATTTTCTGGCTGCGCAAAGGCAAAATCCATTGAAAGTCCTGAAAAGCTTCCGGATTTCCTGGCTGGATTTCATCTTCCTGTTCTGGATTTCGATGCATTACCAATAAAATTCGGTCCATCAACAGAAAGCGATATTCTAAAGCTGGATCCTCTATGGGCATATGGAGGATGGCTAGATCCACTTCCTTATCTATTAATCTGGATTCCAGATTTTCTCCCGCTTCTTCTGCTAACTGTATCTTGACATGGGGGTACCGACGGGAAAATCTAGGTAAAATAGTAGGCAAAAAATGCTGGGCACTGAAGATGGGAATCCCTAGACGTAAGGTTCCCCTTTCCTGATGGCTGATCTCATCCAACTGTGCCTGTAGGACTTCCTTTCTTTCCTGGGCATCCTGCAGATATGCCAAATACAGTTTGCCGGCTTCATTCAACCGGAGGGGAGCAACAGAATGATCGAACAAAGGTACTCCCAGAGATTCTTCCAATCGTCTGATATATTTGCTCAATGATGATTGAGAAACATACAGTTGCTGAGCCGCCTGGTTCAGGTTCCCCGTCTGGGCGATGGTAATGAAATAATAATCAGTATGGCTGGACATCCGAAACACCTTCCTTAGAATATTACATTATAGTCATATTATATATGGAAAAATATATATTGGAAATACTTTAAAAAATCGGTAATAATCAAATCAAGCAAATTTTCATATGCTTCTGAAAAAGTGTTATTTTCTTCAGAAGTTTATGGACAGTACTATTATCGACAGCGTGTTAAAGAAAGGGGTAATCATCATGCGTTATTCTTATGATGATCTGAAGAATTTGGGTGTACAGATCATGGAAAGAGCAGGACTGCAAAATTCTGAGGCGGAAATATTTCTGGAGAATCTGCTTTATGCTGATGCCCGAGGAGTCCATTCCCATGGTCTATCTCGTCTGGGGGTCTATGCCAAGCGGGTATCCTGTGGCGTCATCAAGTCCGGTGTCGATGCCACTGTAATCGCCGAAAGCGAATCCACTGCCGCTCTGGACGGTCATAATGGGATTGGTGCGAAAATCGGCCGCCAGGCTATGGATCTAGCCATCAAAAAAGCCAAAGATACCGGATGTGCTGTAGTAACAGTGAAACATGGGAACCATTTTGGGGCTTGTTCTTTTTACAGCCGCTACGCTTCTCAAAAAGGGATGATTGCCATTGTCATGGCCAACAGCATCGCCAATGGAGTACCCTTTGGGGGAGCCAAAGCCATGCTGGGCACCAATCCGTTTGCTATAGCGGTTCCAGCCAATCATATGAGGGATTTGATGTGACCCCAAAAAGTTAGACCTTAGTAACGAGATGGTTTTTACTGTCTCGTTACTTTTTTATGCTGCCAGCAAAGAAAGCCTGTATTGAACAGGACTTTTCCAGCCCAGTTTTTCCTTGATCCTTTGTTCGTTATAGTATTTGATGTATCGTTCGATAGCGGCTTTTAGTTCTTCGTAGCTGTAGTAGATCACTCCATAATACATTTCCTGTTTCATTAAGCCGAAAAAGTTTTCCATTACAGCGTTATCATGACAGTTACCCTTTCGAGACATGCTCTGAAAAATTCGTTCTTTTTTTAGTTTCCTGGTATAGGCCTTCATTTGGTATGCCCAGCCCTGATCGGAGTGAAACGTTCTTCGATATGGACAATCAGCAGTAATTTCGATTGCTTCAGCTTGAGCTTCCAGTATGCTTTCAGCCGAAGGACGTTTGGCTATTCCATAGCTGATGATTTCATCATCGAACATGTCCAGGAAAGGATCCAGATAAAGCTTGTGCAGGGTCAGATGTCCCTGTGTATCTACTTCATAATATTTGAATTCTGAAGTATCGGTCGTAATCTTCTGATGTGGGATATTCGTCTCAAAACGACGATGTATTCTATTCGGAGCAATGGTCCCTACCTTACCCTTATAGGAACTGTATTTACGGCTTTTCCGGGTAAAGGATGTTACCTGAAGGCTCAGTTTCTGCATGATACGTTGAACTTTCTTCTTGTTCACGCAAATCCCTTGATTCTTCAGCTCACCGGTCATGCGCCGATATCCATAATCTTTATGCTGGCTGCGGATTTCCTGTATTTTGTCCTCTACTTCCTGGTCTGGATTCACGCGGTCAAACCGTTTCTGCCAGTACATATAGGTCGCTTTGGGCATTTGAGTATAGGAGAGAAGGTCTTTCAATTTGAATGATCTTCGGAGACTGGAGATGATTTTCGCAACTCTCTCATTTTTGCTTCGTCCTCTAAACGCAGTCTCCTCAGTTCTTTTAAAAAAGCATTCTCTATACGGAGTTTAAGATTTTCATCCTCTAACTCCTTGACATGTTCCACACTGATGTCGACCATCGGCTGCTGAACCTGGGTATCTGTTTTTTTGGTTTGAGATTTGTTCAAAGTTCTCTTCCTGCCTTTTTTATGTGACCGTAAAGCATCTGGTCCCGCAATTCTAAATTCATTGACCCATCTGGCAATCATTGATGGGTTGTTGATCCCTACTTGAATTGCTAGTTCCTGATATGAGATTTCATTTGTTAAGTAAGACTCTACCACAGAAAGTTTTTCTTTGAAAGAGTATATTTTTTGAGAGCGGGATCTTTTCAGTCCATCATCACCAAATGCCTTGTAAGCAGCAACCCACTTTAGCAGCTGGCTGCTACTTGCCATCCCATATTTACGTGAAATAGAAATACACCCTTCGTCACTGTTCAAATATTCCAGTACTATTTTTTTCTTAAATTCATAGCTGTGTTTTGCCATAAAAAACTGACCCCCAATTGTTAGATTTTTGGTCTAACAATTGGGGGTCAGCTCAATTTCGATTTTGACGGTGCCACCAGTACTGTTGCCCATGGAAAAGTGGTACTGGCTCAAAAAGAGGGAAAATCGATTCCCTTGGGCTGGGGCGTGGATAAAGAAGGCCGCCCCACTACGGATCCCCATCACGTAGCCTTCATGGTACCTTTTGGCGGAGCCAAAGGGTCCGCCTTGAGCTTATTCATTGACATAATGTGCAGTTGTTTGGCTGGCGGTCTCAATTCCAGGAAAAGTCATTCATTCTTTAAAGATTTTGATCACCCACAGGATATCGGTTACGTAATGATTGTCATCAACCCAGATAAATTTCTGCCCGAAGAAGAATTCCTGCAAAAGGTAGATGCTGAGCTGAAAGATTTTTCTGATTGTCCGCCTGCAGTTGGACACAACAAAGTATATCTGCCCGGGGAAATCGAAGGAATGAAAGAAACTGAAAGTACAAAAAAAGGCGTTGAATTATCCGATACCACAATTCGTGAATTGAAAAAATTGTGCATGGACTATGGAGTAACAGAGAATCTATAAAAGGAGGCCAATTATGCAGCACATCGGCATAGGTATTGTATCGTTGCTGTTATACATCGGAGCTATCATTTTATTCAATATGGTACTGAAGCGAAAGATGGGCGAAGCCATGATGTGGTCCTGCATCCTCCTCTGGATTGTAGGAGTATTCTTCGGCGGAAAAGACCCAGTGAAATTCGGAACAGACGGGATCATGTACGCCATTAGCCAGGAAGTGGTTTACGCTGGTTTGGCGTTTGTATTCATGGCTTATATCATGGAAAGGACCGGAATCATCGGCCGTTTGGTAAATATCCTGAATGCTTTCCTGGGTCGTCTGCCTGGCGGCGCTGGCTATGTAGCCACAATTGGGTGTGCCCTTTTCGGAATGGTTTCCGGTGTAGCTTCCGCTAATACCGCAGCCATCGGTTCTGTGACAATTCCTTGGATGAAACAGACAGGTTGGTCAAAGGAAAGGGCCGCCTGCGTAGTAGCTGGCAATTCAGGGCTTGGAAATGTTTTCCCTCCCTCTACAACCATGCTTTTGTTCCTGGCCTTTGACTCTGTTGCGAAGGAACTCAATGGCTCTCAACTATATATTGGACTCATGAGCGTCGGAATAGTCGCCCTGATCATTCGATTAGGTGTAGTATGGTATTTTGCCAAAAAGGAGGGACTGAAAGGTCTCCCATCAGACCAAATCCAACCAATCAGCAAAGCTTTGAAAGAAAATGGTTCTGCCCTGATCCTGTTCCTGGGTGTAGCCTTGCCACTGCTGGCCACCATGGGGCCTACCGGAGAAATCGTAAAAGCCATGATGGCGCCCATTAAAGGCGGCTTCAAGTCCATTTCTCTAATCCTTTGGATTCCCATGTTGATTACTTTTTTCTCCATTTTGGAAGGTTGGAAAAGTTTGCCTCACAACTTAAAAGGGTGGCATGAAATGTGCAAATCCACAATCGACCGTTTCAATGAATTGGGTGCCATCTTAATTTTTGCGTTCGTTTCCTCTAGGATGCTGACAAAATTGAATCTAACTAAAGAATTCGTAGCTGTATTCCAGGAAATTGCCAATTATTCTCCCATGTTGGTTATTTTCAGCATTGCCATCATCTTAACCATTATGGTGGGCCCTTTTAACTCCACAGCTACTACCACAGCCATGGGTGCAGCCTGCTATGCTGCACTGCGGACCATAGGTCTGCCGCCAGTAGCCTGTGCCGTGGCCTTTATTAACTTGGTATCCAATCAAGGCTGTGTGCCGCCCAATTCTGCCCCCATCTACATTGGATGCGGTATCGCAGGCGTAGAAGAACCAACTAAACTTTTCAAAGAATTGGTTTACTTTTATGCCTTGCCAGAAGTTATTTTATCAATCTTAGTAATGATGCAGGTTCTTCCTGTAGCAGGTGCTTAAAAGGAGTATCGCATAATGAAAAAACAACTTTATGCCATTCTTGCTTTTGGTTTCGAGATTACAATGGTGCTGTACATGCTTATGGGCCTTACAATCGTATTTGTGCAATGTGCTGGAATTTTGATGTACAACCCGTCGCTTGTCTTTACCATTAATTCCATGCTGAAGATGCCTGCTACATGGCTGTCCAGCATCAGCGGTTTATGCGGGTTTGCCGCCTGGTATGTACGGCCCAATAAGAAAAAAGTCATCATCGAAGAAGAATAAAGAACCCTGCATTGAGATATGATAAGGGCACCTCTATTATGCCAGATATAAGACTCTACAACTATGGGAGTGTTGCAGGAAAATATGCAACACTCCCATAGTATTTTCACAGATTAAGGTCTTTGGATTCTATGCAAAACAAGGGCTGCAAAGAAATGATTGCTCATTTCTTTGCAGCCCCTTTCTGGTGCAGCAGAAATTATTTCAGTTCTACGGTAGCGCCAGCTTCTTCCAGTTTGGCTTTCATAGCTTCAGCATCAGCTTTGGCAACATGTTCTTTCAGGGTGTTAGGAGCAGCGTCAACAGCAGCTTTGGCTTCTTTCAGGCCCAGGCCGGTCAGTTCCCGGACAACTTTGATCACGTTGATCTTGCTGGCACCAACTTCTTTCAGGACAACATCGAAGTCGGTCTTTTCAGCAGCAGCAGCGCCGGCAGCAGGAGCAGCAGCTACAGCAACAGGAGCAGCAGCGCTGACACCGAACTTGTCTTCCATGGCTTTAACCAGGTCGGCCAGTTCCAGAACAGTCATATTTTCAATGGCTTCCATAATTTGATCTTTATCCATTTTTCATACCTCCAAAATTTTAAATGAAATGGGTAATGGTTTTTCATCAGGCTGCAGGATCAGCCTGATTTCCGATTAAGCAGATTCCTGCTCTTTCTTTTGCCGTACAGCTTCCAGGGTATACACAAAGTTGCGGATGGTCCCCTGCAGTACGTTGACAAGCCCGGAAATAGGGGCCTGCATGCTGCCAACCAGTTTGGCCAGCAGTTCTTCTCTGGAAGGCAGTTCTGCCACAGCCTTGACTTCGTCCAGGCCGATGACTTTACCATCCAGGACACCGGCTTTGATTTCCAGAGCCTTGTGGTCCTTGCTGAAATCGTTCAGGATCTTGGCAGGAGCCACAGGATCCTCAGCGGAGAAGGCCACAGCGGTGTTGTGTTCCAGGTAGGCATCCAGCCCTTCGATACCGGCTTCCTGGGCAGCGATACGGATAAAGGTGTTTTTCGCAACCATGTACTTCACACCAGCTTCACGCATCTTGCTTCTCAGTTCGGTATCTTCAGCTACGGTCAGACCGCAGTAGTCAACCAGGACAACACCCTTGGAGCTGGTCAGCAGATCTTTCAGTTCAGCGACTTTCCCAGCTTTTTCAGGTCTAATATCATGCATCAGTAGTACACCTCCTTGCGTCAGAGTTTTATTAATCAACGAAAAGACCTCTCGGCGGGTCAGCCGGAGGTCATGTTTATCAACACTCCGACCTAGGCAGGTGAATGGTTCGTTAGGCTTCCGCGCCTGCTGTCTTGGGTCCGATGGTCATTTTCTATTTGATTATTTGTTGCTGTCGGCTTTCAGTACATCGACGGGAACGCCAGGGCCCATGGTGGTGCTCAGGGTTACGCTCTTGATATACTGGCCTTTTGCGCCGGAGGGTTTCACTTTGATCAGGGTGGTGATCAGAGTCAGATAGTTTTCCAGCAGCTTATCAGCGTCAAAGGAAGCTTTGCCGATGGCGGTCTGTACGTTACCGGCTTTGTCGGTACGGTACTCGATCTTACCAGCTTTGATTTCATTGACGGCACGGGTGACATCCATGGTCACAGTACCCACTTTGGGGTTAGGCATCAAGCCTTTGGGGCCCAGGATTTTACCCAGACGGCCAACCGTACCCATCATGTCAGGGGTGGCTACGCAGACGTCGAAGTCGGTCCAGCCGCCTTTGATCTTTTCTACGTATTCATCAGTGCCAACAAAGTCAGCGCCGGCTGCTTCAGCTTCTTTCGCTTTAGCACCTCTTGCGAAAACCAGCACAGTCTTGGATTTGCCAGTGCCGTTGGGGAGAACCAGAGCCCCGCGGACCTGCTGGTCAGCGTACTTAGGATCTACGCCCAGACGGACGGAAACTTCTACCGTACTGTCGAATTTGGTCACAGAAGTCTGTTTTACCAGTTCAACTGCTTCCTTGGGGGAATATGCCTTGCCAGCTTCGATGAGCTTTGCGGCGTCGGTATATTTCTTACCAGCTTTACTCATTGTTTGTTCCTCCTTGTGGTCAAACGGCTTTTGCCTCCCACAGTCTGTCAGACATTAGTCTTCTACAGTAATACCCATGCTCCGGGCAGTACCTTCGACCATGCGCATAGCAGCTTCAACAGAGCCAGCGTTTAGGTCTTTCATCTTGCTTTCAGCGATCTCACGGACTTTGTCACGTTTAATGGTGGCAACTTTGTTCTTGTTGGGTTCGCCGGAAGCCTTTTCAATCCCACAGGCCTTTTTCAGCAGGACAGCTGCAGGAGGGGTCTTCGTAACGAACGTAAAGGAACGATCTTCGAAAACAGTGATCTCAACAGGGATGATCAGACCAACCTGTTTGGCAGTCCGTTCGTTGAAGTCTTTCACGAAGGCCATGATGTTGATACCAGCCTGGCCCAGTGCCGGACCTACGGGAGGTGCCGGAGTTGCCTTGCCAGCAGGAACCTGCAGTTTAACCATCTTTACGACTTTCTTAGGCATAATTTACACCTCCTTACTTATTCAATAGCTTCCACTTGGGTGAATTTAACTTCAATGGGAGTCTCACGTCCGAACATTTCGACCATCACTTTGATCTTCTGCTGTTCGTCGTTGATCTCCGCTACCGTCCCGACCATATCAGTAAAACCAGGGGCCTTGATGCGGACGGTATCATTCAAACCTACAGGGCATTCCATCCGGACGACAGGCTCTGCGGCAGTCTTGCCTGCAGCCTTCCCGCTGCCTTCTTTGGGCTGTGCCCCAAGGATGCGTTCAACTTCACGGTCAGATAAGGGAATGGGTTTCGTGCCAGTGCCAACGAAGCCGGTTACACCAGGGGTGTTCCGCACAGCATACCAAGTCCGATCGTCTACGATCATTTCGATCAGTACATAGCCCGGAAATACCTTCCGTGCAACGATCTTCTGCTTGTCATCCTTTGCGTCCACTTCATTCTGCATGGGAACCAGCACCTGGAAGATCTGCTCTTCCATACCTAGGGAATGGATCTTGCTTTCCAGGTTCATCTTGACCTTATTCTCATAACCGGAATAAGTATGAATGACATACCAGTGCTTTTGACCTTCCATGCTTATTGCACTCCCATCACTAAGCGAAACAGTACGGATAAGATAGCATCAATGGCCCAGATTAAAAAAGCAGCAAAGAGAGAAGAAACAATGACCGTAATGGTATATCCGATCAGTTCCCGCTTTGTCGGCCAGGTTACCTTTTTCATTTCGGTTTTCACTTCTCGGAGAAAACCACCCACGCCAGAGGTGCTTTTCACATCCGGGGTGAACTGAGATGCTGCCATAGTATCGCTCCACCTTATTTCGTTTCTTTATGCATCGTATGCTTCTTGCAGAATCTGCAATACTTCTTGATTTCGATACGTTCGGTATCGTTCTTTTTATTCTTCGTAGTCTGGTAGTTACGCTGTTTGCATTCGGTGCAAGCCAGGGTAATACCCACACGGTTTCCAGCTGCCATTCCTTAACACCTCACTTACATTCAAACTCTTGATTCCCAAAAGCCGCCTATAAAGACTATCATAGAACTGTCAAGATGTCAACAAAAAACTGAGGCCGATGGATTGGTCGGCCTCAAGTTTTACATCCTGTTGGTTTGCTTAGCCTTCGATTTCGGTAACGACACCGGCACCAACGGTATGGCCGCCTTCGCGGATAGCGAAACGCAGACCTTGTTCGATGGCGATCGGGGTGATCAGTTCAACATCCATCACCACGTTGTCCCCAGGCATAACCATTTCAGTGCCTTCAGGCAGGTGAGCTACACCAGTAACGTCGGTGGTACGGAAGTAGAACTGCGGACGGTAGCCGTTGAAGAACGGAGTATGACGGCCGCCTTCTTCTTTGGTCAGTACATAAACCTGGCCTTTGAATTTCGTATGAGGATGGATGGTGCCCGGTTTTGCCAGCACCTGGCCTCTTTCGATTTCAGTACGGTCGATCCCACGCAGCAGGCAGCCGATGTTGTCGCCGGCTTCAGCCTGATCCAGGGTCTTCCGGAACATTTCCAGACCGGTAGCTACGGACTGTTTCTTTTCGTCGGACAGGCCAACGATTTCCACAGTGTCGCCGACTTTGATCACGCCACGTTCCACACGGCCGGTAGCAACGGTACCACGGCCAGTGATGGTGAACACGTCTTCGATAGGCATCAGGAACGGTTTAGCCAAGTCATGGACAGGAGTCGGGATGTATTCGTCAACAGCCTTCATCAGTTTCCGGATGTTGTCCTGCTGTTCCTTGTCCCCTTCCAGGGCTTTCAGAGCGGAGCCTACGACGATGGGTACATCGTCTCCAGGATAGCCGTACTGGCTCAGCAGTTCACGGACTTCCATTTCAACCAGTTCGATCAGTTCAGGATCGTCCACTTGGTCGGATTTGTTCAGGAACACGACGATGGCAGGTACGCCAACCTGGCGGGCCAGCAGGATGTGTTCACGGGTCTGAGGCATAGGGCCGTCAGCAGCAGAAACGACCAGGATGGCGCCGTCCATCTGAGCAGCACCGGTAATCATGTTCTTTACATAGTCAGCATGCCCCGGGCAGTCGACGTGTGCATAGTGTCTCTTTTCGGTTTCATATTCAACGTGGGCGGTATTAATGGTAATACCACGTTCTCTTTCTTCCGGAGCCTTATCGATGTCGGCATAAGCTTCGAAAGTGGCTTTGCAGCCCGGAGTTTCGGACAGGACCTTGGTGATTGCCGCGGTCAAGGTGGTCTTGCCGTGGTCAACGTGACCAATGGTACCAATGTTCACATGGGGTTTTGTTCTTTCAAATTTCTCTTTAGCCATTAGAATACCTCCCAACGCTTCCTGATATTTTTTTGGATTTTAAAATAGCCCCTTTACGGGGCTGTGTTGGTAATGGTAGCGGCGCACGGATTTGAACCGCGGACAGGCCGGGTATGAACCGACTGCTCTAGCCAACTGAGCTACGCCGCCATAAAATGGAGCTGATGACCAGAATCGGACTGGTGACCTTATCCTTACCAAGGATACGCTCTACCAACTGAGCTACATCAGCATGTGGTTGCGGGGGCTGGACTTGAACCAACGACCTTCGGGTTATGAGCCCGACGAGCTACCAACTGCTCCACCCCGCGATGTTTGGTGGAGAGAGAAGGATTCGAACCTTCGAAGCCAGAGGCGGCAGATTTACAGTCTGCTCCCTTTAACCACTCGGGAATCTCTCCACATTTGTCTGTTGCGAATATTTGGAGCTGGCAAAAGGAATTGAACCCTCAACCTACTGATTACAAGTCAGTTGCTCTACCATTTGAGCTATGCCAGCGCTTTTCGTTCGTAACAAGGATAAGTATAATGGAACTTAGGGAAATTGTCAACAGCTTTTTTAGAAAAACTGTAAGAAATTTTATAAACCCTCATCCTCACAGATAAAAGTATCCGATGGTGACCAGGGCCAGGAGGATCCGGTAGATCCCGAAAGCGGTCAGAGTGGAACGCTGGAGGAATTTCATGAACCAAACGATGGACAGATAACCCACCACAAAGGCGGTGACAAAACCGATGGCCAGGACCATCAGATCCCCGCTGCTGAGGGCGGAAAGATTCTTCAGCAGTTCGAACAGACAGGCCGCCACCATGATGGGCAGGGCCATGATGAAAGTAAAATCCGCTCCGGCCTTCCGGTTCACCCCCACCAGTAGGGCGCCCCCCATGGTGGACCCGCTCCGGGAAAATCCGGGCCACAGGGACAGGAACTGGAAGAAACCAATATAAAGCGCCTGGCGCAGGCTGATGTGGTCCACATCCTGGACCAATTCTTTTTCATGGCCTTTGATCCGGTGTTCTGCATAGATCATCAGGAAAGCCCCCAGTACCAAGCCTACCGCCACTGTAGCCGGAGAAAACAGATACTTCTTGATGAAGGAGTGGACCAGAAAGGCAAAAGCCATGGTGGGAACGCAGCCTGCGGCAATATGCCAGCCGGTAAGGCCGCTGCCCAGCTGCCAGCCCTCCTTGGTCAGGAACCGGGCGAAACGTTCCTTGTAGAGCACCAGGACCGCCAGGATAGCCCCCAGCTGGATCACCACGTCAAAGATTTTGGCCAGATTCCCCTCGAAACCGATCATATGGCCTACGATGATCATATGGCCGGTAGAAGATACGGGGATGAATTCTGTCAGGCCTTCCACGATGCCCAACAAGACGGCAATCAGATTTTCACTCACGATACACACTCCTTCTCCTGCTTGCTATACTGTTTCGTTATGAGAACTTGTACATTATATGGCATCTGTCCCGAAAAAAAAAAGAGAAGTCACGGATTTTTCCCACCAGTTTAAGAAAAATTGTGCTTCTCTTTTTAGATTTTTCAAGATGTTCAGGACTCCGGCTTTTCATCTCCGAAGGAAATCCCCACTTCCCGGCCGGTCCGGATGATATCCGAATCCACCGGTACCTGATGGGGCTGGGAGGCAGCCCGGGCAATAGGCACCCGGACGATGGCATTGGCCTGGAGGGCCACCATCACATTGTATTCCCCATCCAGGCAGGCTTCCACAGCCGCCGCGCCATACCGGGTGGAAAGCACCCGGTCGTAAGCAGTAGGGGAACCGCCCCGCTGGAGGTAGCCCAGTACGGTGCACCGGGATTCGATGCCGGTCCTGGCTTCGATTTCTCTGGCCAATTTCTCTCCCACACCCCCCAGCCGGATGGGTTCGAAGCTGTCCTTCACCATCCGGGCGATGGTCATCTCGCCGCCAATGGGCTTGGCTCCTTCTGCCACAGTGATGATGCTGAACTTCTTGCCGCTCTGCTGACGCTGGCGGATCTTTCGGATCACCGCATCCAAATCATAAGGGATCTCCGGAATCAGGATCACATCGGCTCCCCCGGCAATCCCGGAATGGAGCGCAATCCATCCGGCATACCGGCCCATGACTTCCAGTACCATCACCCGGTGATGGGATTCCGCCGTGGTATGGAGACGGTCCAGGGCTTCCGTGGCCATGGCCATGGCCGTATCGAAGCCGAAAGTCCTTTCCGTGCAGGGCAGATCATTGTCGATGGTCTTAGGGACCCCCACCACATCCACTCCGCAGAACCGGTGGAGATCATAAGCAATCTTCAGGCTCCCGTCTCCGCCGATGACGATGAGACAGCCGATACCGTGATCCTTCAGGTTCCGGACCACCACATCCCGCTTGTCCTCATAGATCACATTGCCCTTATCATCTTCTCCGGCAGCATAATGGAAGGGATTGTTCCGATTGGTGGTCCCCAGGATGGTCCCGCCCCGGGGCAGGATCCCGGAAACATCGGCCAGGCTCATCAGCTTCATATCGTTGCAGATCAGCCCGTGGAACCCATTGGAAATGCCATAGATCTGGAAACCGTGATGGATGGCGGTCTTGACCACAGCCCGGATCACGGCATTCAGTCCTGGGCAGTCCCCTCCGCCGGTGAGCACCGCCAGAGTGCCCCTGTTTTTCTCCTGCATTGGGCTCACCCTTTCCTGTCCTTATTCCACTTCCCAGACCGTATAATCCGCTGCAGAAATCCGGATGGATTCCGTGCCGTCGAATTTATCATAGCAAAGCAGTCCGTCATTCACGTATCCTGGCCAGGCCAGGACTACGGTATAGGCCTTCCCCAGGGCATCGATGACACTCTTGGGATCGATATGGAACACCGGGACGAACAAGGTCTGCACCCGGTCCAGCAGGATTACGTCTCCCCGATGTCCGGACAGTTCTTCCGTGAGCATAGCAGGTGCCTGGGCTTTCCGTTCGCTGGGCAGCAGTTTCAGGAATTCTTCGGTGATCAGCAGCCGGGTGTCTACGTAATCCCAGCCCTTGGCTTCCGCCGCCTCCCGCAGCAGTTTGCTCTTGCCGCTGCCGGGTTTTCCAGTGACGATCAGGACTTTTTCTTCCTTGCCCTGTACAGCTTCCACCTGTTTCAGAAATTCTTCCATTTGACTCATGTGTATCGCCCTCCCTTTATCTGTTTCGATTTTCCGCTGTTGATATCATGTTATTCGCCGCCGTGAAAGGAAATTCCTGCAAAGGCTTTCTTTTTCTTCTTTCCGGCAGTAAATAAATTGTCAGATTGTTTCAATTCTATCATTCTTTTCATCACTGCCCCGGAGATGCTCCTTGGCCGCCATGATCAGCAGCCCTTTGTTCAAGGTTACCAGGTCCAGTTCATGGTTCCGGCTGGCCAGGTATTTCTCCAATTTCCGTTTCACCCGCTGGAGGGCATTATCGATGGATTTGGTACTGCGCCGGAGTTCCTGGGCAATCTGCTGATAGCTCTTGCTTTCTAAGTATTTGCAGAGAGCCTGCCATTCCAGAGGGCTCAGCATGGACGTTACATTTTTTTCGATGTCCATGAAAGCTTCCTGGTCCACCAGGAGATTTTCCGGATCTACGCCATGGCCGCCTCCCAGCATGTCCAGCAGGGTCCGCTCCTTGCCTTCTTCGAATACCGGCTTATCCAGGGACACATAGCAGTTCAGAGGCCGGTGCTTCTGCCGGGTGGCACTTTTGATGGCAGAGATGATCTGCCGGTTCACGCAGATTTCCGCGAACACTTTGAAAGAGGCCTGTTTGCCGGGTCGGTAATCCCGGATGGCTTTGAAGAGGCCGATCATCCCTTCCTGGATGATGTCCTCCTTCTCTGCTCCCACCAGGAAATACCGGGCAGCCTTGATTTTGACGAATTCTTTGTATTTGTCCAAGAGATAGTCCTGGGCCTGCTGGTCGTCCCGGTCCTGGATCAGCCGGATCAGTTCTTCATCGGTCAGAGTATCATAGACTTTCCGGATTTCTTCCTGCAATGGATCCCGCCTCCTCTGGTGAATGCAGCTTCTTTGGGGGCTCGAGGTTGGGATGCTGCAGGTCACTGCAGCATCCTCTTCACTCTTTACGCTTTACTCTGCACTGCTTTTTTCCGTTCTTCCAAGATCCGCTGCCGGACGATGTCGTAGAGCAGGATACCTCCGGCCACCGAGGCATTCAAGCTGGAAACTTGTCCCAGCATGGGAATGCGGACAATGAAATCGCAGTTTTCCTTCACCAGGCGCCCCAGGCCCTTGCCTTCGGCACCCACCACCAGGACCATAGGGCCCGTCAAGTTGGCATCGAAATACTGGGATTCCCCGTCCATATCCGCTCCAGCGATCCAGAAGCCCCGCTTTTTCAGCTGCTTCATGGTCCGGGCAATGTTCCCGATCTGGATCACCGGCACATATTCAACGGCTCCGGCGGAAATCTTGGCCACTACAGCATTGAGAGGGCAGCTCCGGCGTTGGGGCAGCAGCACCCCATGGACTCCCGCAGCATTGGCGGTCCGGATCAGGGCCCCCACATTCTGGGGGTCCTGGAGTTCATCCAGGAGCAGCAGGAGGGGCACTTCCCCCTTTTTTTCCACCTGTGCCAGCACCGTATCCAGATCCTGGAAGGCCACAGGAGCCCCCTGGGCCGCCACTCCCTGGTGCCGGATCCCTCCGGACAGACGGTCCAGTACTTCCCGGGAGACTTTTTCCACCGGGATCTGCCGTTCCTCTGCCAGGGCCAAGAGCTCGCTGAGACTGCCTCCATGGGACCCTTCCTGGACCAACACTTTGTTGAAGGGACGCTGGCTGCGCAGCGCTTCCCGCACTGCATTCCGTCCCACGATGATATCTTCCATGGTTCCTCCTGATATGCGGGTGGGGTTGCCGCTGCCGCAGCAACCCCAGACCCTGTTGTCCCGTTCAGCATCCCTGCCCTTGGGGCTTCCGGAATACTGACTCCGGCCGATGTTATTCTCCCTTGCTGACTTTTTCAGCAAAATCAAAGCCGTACTGTTCAGCGGCTTCCAGCTCTTTAGGCAGCGGACGCCATTTCACATTGTATCCTGGCAGCAGTTCCATGCCGGAATCTTTGATCAGGGCTTCCATATCCTTTTCGGCGCCGCCGGCCCAGCCGTAAGTTCCGAAAGCAGCCGCCTTCTTCCCGGTAGGTTTCAGGCCTTTCAGATAGGTGAGGAACCCGCCGATGGTGGGCATCATCCCGGAATTCTGGGTAGGAGAACCGATGAGGATTCCTTTGGCAGTGAGCAGGTCGCTGACGATATCGGCCTTCAGGCTGCTTTCATACCGGTACAGCTTTACCCGCATCCCCTGTTTTTCAATGCCTTTGATCATGGCCCGGGCCATAGCTGCAGTGCCGCCCCACATGGTATCGAATACCACCAGGACCCGGTCTACGGTTTCTCCTCTGCCCCATGCTTCGTAGCGGCTCAGGATCCCTTCGATATTGGACCGCCAGATACAGCCGTGGCAGCTGCAGATCATCTTGAGAGGCAGGCTCCGGACCAGTTTTACCGTATTGGGCACCAGTTTCCGGTAGGGCATCAGGATATTGGCAAAATACTTCTGGGCTTCAAAGAACATGTTCTCCACTTCGGTTTCATCATCGAACAGCTTGCTGCAGCAGTAATGCTGGCCGAAAGCATCGCTGGAGAACAAGATTTGTTCTTCCGGGCAGTAGGTGACCATGGAATCCGGCCAATGGAGCATGGGGATGGGCTGGAAAGCCAGGGTCCGTTTCCCCAGGCTGACCGTATCGCCCTTTTTCACGATCTGGGTCTTGAAGATGTCCCCGTAATGTTCCTTCAGTTCATTGGCGCCCTGGACGGTGATCAGGAAGGTCGCATGGGGGCAGGCCTGGGCCAGAGCCGGCAGACTGCCGGAATGGTCCGGTTCCACATGGTTCACTACGATATAGTCGATTTTTTCCGGGTCCACAATGGTCCGGATGTTGCTCAGCTGTTCCCCGGCAAAAGGAGCCTTCACCCCGTCGATCAGGCAGATCTTTTCATCCATGATCAGGAAGGAGTTGTAAGTAACCCCCCTGGGAGTGGCAAAGCCGTGGAAGTCGTGGAGGGTCCAGTCCCGGATCCCCACTTCGTATATATCGTTGACGATGGTACGAGCTTTCATGTTGAATCTCCTTTCAAAAGACAGTTCCATTTTCGCCCTATCATTATACTATTTTCTACAATTAAAGACAATTTAAAAAAGGGAGTGTTGCACGTCTGTGCAACACCCCAGGTCTCATGAGCCGCATAGCGGCTCCGTCTCGAGTCTCGAGTCAAAGGAAGAATTTGCAGGCAAATTTTTGAACGTATAAAACCTGATCCGCTTTCGATAAGATATCCGTTTCTATATCCAGCACGACTCTGGTTCTGTACCTTAAAAAGAACCTGGCTGAAGGACAGGTTCTATCCAGTGGCCCGAGACTCACGACTCGAGACCCGAGACCTCAAAAGGGGCTGTTGCGCATGCAACAGCCCCTTTTGTCAATGCTCCCGCTGCTCAGGCAGCAGAACCCTTCTTCTTTTCCTCTTTCATATGCTCCATATACTTCCGTGTCTCAGCCACCACGACCCCGGACAGGCCCAAGAGGGCAATCAGATTGGGGATGGCCATCAGGCCATTGACGATATCTGCCAGGATCCAGATGGATTCCAGCTTCAGGAAGGCCCCGCAGCCCACAAGGACAATGAATCCCACCCGGTAAGGCATGATGCCTTTGACCCCGACCAAGTATTCCATGCACCGTTCCCCATAGTAGTTCCAGCCCAGGATGGTGGTAAAAGCAAAGAGTACCAGTCCCACCATGAGCATGTAGCCGCCAAAAGCAGGATAAGCTTGGAGGAACGCTGCATTGGTGAGGGCCGCTCCGTTCAGATCCGTCTTCCACAAGCCGCTGATCACCACCACCAGGCCGGTCATGGTGCAGATGATGATGGTGTCGATGAAGGTGCCGGTCATGGAAACCAACCCCTGTTCGGCCGGCCATTTGGTCTTGGCAGCAGCGGCCACGATGGGGGCGCTCCCCAGGCCGGATTCGTTGGAGAATACTCCCCGGGCCACCCCGTTCCGCATGGCGAACAGCACGCTGGCTCCCAGGAACCCACCGACGGCAGCGGTGGGATGGAAAGCATCATAGAAGATTTCTGCAATGGCTCCCGGCAGCTTGTCCGCAAAGATCACCAAAAAGCCCAAGGTAGAAACCATATAGATCACCGCCATGGCAGGGACAATCTTGGAAGCCGTCTTAGCAATGCTCTGGAGCCCTCCCAGAGTAATGGCCGCCACCAAGATGGTGAGCACCACAGCCGTGTATTCCACAGGGATCCCGGCATTCAGCTGGGTGATCTGGACAATGGAATTCACCTGGGCAAAGGTCCCGATGCCGAAATAAGCCACCAGCACACCGAAGAAAGCAAAGGCGATGGCCAAGGGCCGATAGGCTCTGCCCAGCCCGTTTTCAATATAGTACATGGGGCCGCCGGAAATCTGGCCCTTGTCATCCACGGTCCGGTATTTTACCGCCAGGCAGCCTTCCGCATATTTGGTGGCCATGCCGAAGAAGGCAGCGATCCACATCCACAGGATAGCGCCCGGTCCCCCAGCTTTAATGGCTGTAGCCACTCCCACGATGTTCCCGGTGCCCACAGTAGCCGCCAGGGCCGTGCACAGGGCCTTGAAGGAATCGATATCCCCTTCTCCCTGGTTCTCCGCAGAAAAGATCAGCTTCAGCGAACGGGGCAGACGGAAAATCTGCAGGAATCCCAGCCGGAAGCTCAGGAAAATCCCCGTCCCCACCAAAAGGACCAAAAGCGGCGGTCCCCAGACAAAACTGTCAATCTGATTCAGCAGTGCAATACTCATAAACAAACTTCCCCCTTTTTCATTGAGCCCGCAGGCGCTCTTCCCACTTCTCTGCACTTTCCAGAGAAGCCGTATGTGTTTCTTTATCCAAAGCCAGCACCCGCTGGTGATAGCGGAGCAGCGTGCTTCTGTGTCCCACACTGACCAGGGTAGTCCCTGGCAGCTTTTCTCCCAAGATCCGATACAAAGCCCCTTCCGTTTCTTCATCCAGGGCAGAAGTAGATTCGTCCAGGAACAGCCACTGGGGCTCATAGAGCAGGGCCCGGGCAAAAGCCAGCCGCTGCTGTTCTCCGATGGAGAACACATGGGACCAGTCCCCTTCTTCCTGGAGATGGACTGCCAGATATCCGATCCGGCACAATTTTAGGGTTTCCTTCAGGGTTTCGTCGGAAAACTCCCGGGTGCCGGGATATAGGACCGCATCCCGGAGGGTCCCCAGAGGCAGATAAGGGCGCTGCGGAATGAACATGAGCCGGTCCTGGGGCGGCAGTGCCACCTTTCCCCGGGCGAACGGCCAGATCCCTGCCAGGGCCCGGAGCAAGGTACTTTTCCCGCTGCCGCTGACCCCTTTGATCAGCACATTGGTGCCCGGTTCCAGGGTCAGTTCCAAAGGCTCCAGAATGGGACTGCCGTTGGGCAGGTCCACTTCCAGCGGGTCCAAGCGGACAGTCCCATCAGGACTTTCCACCCGTTCCACATGGCTCTGGCTGCCGGCAGCCTGGACCCTGGCCATGTCTTCTTCAAAGCCAGTGAGCCGGTCCACCACAGCCTGCCATTCCGCCAGGGAAGCGTACATATCCACAAAATAGGAAAGAGAATCCTGGACTCGGCCAAAAGCCGCAGCTACCTGCATCAGTCCCCCCAGGGTCAGTTCCCGACGCAGGAACCGGGGAATGGCCACCACAAAGGGAAAGATGATGGCGATCTGGGAATAGCCGGAATTCAGCCACACCAGCTGTTTCTGTTTCAGGACGATCTTCCAGAAGTTCTCCAGCAGCAGGGCAAAGCGTTTCTTGAATACCTTTCCCTCCAGCTGTTCTCCCTGGTAAAAGGCAACACTTTCCGCATTTTCCCGCATCCGCATCATACTGAACCGGAAATCCGCTTCCCGGCGCTGCTGGAAAAAATTCAGGGCCACCAGCTTATGGCCTACCCGGTGAGTCAGCCAAGTGCCCACCGAAGCATAAGCCACGGCCACCCAGACCATATATCCAGGGAGGTGCCAGGTGCGTCCCAGAAAGGCAAAGGAAAAAGGCCCGGAGAGCTGCCAAAGGATCACCACAAAAGATACCAAGGTGCATAGGGCCTTGACGATGCCTACAAAGAATCCCAGGGTCTTGGTGACGAACAGATTCACGTCTTCACTGATCCGCTGGTCCGGGTTGTCCATCTCTTTCCCGAACATTTCCAGCCGGTAATAGGTCCGGTGCTGGAGCCACCGGTCGATGTACCGATTGGTGAGCCAGCGCCGCCAGTTCAGCACCAGCACCTGCTGGAGGTAGTAGGCATAGACAGCAAGGATGATATAAATGAACGCCAGCACCGTGAACCGCTTCAGCTGGTAAAAGATTTCTTCTGTCTGGTAGTTCTGGAGTGCCGTGTAGAAGGCGTTGTTCCACTGGTTCAGCAGCACCAGCATAGCCACCACGGCCAAGGTCAGTACCAGGATGGCCAGCAGTAAGGCGTAGGCTTTTTTCTTTTCTTCACTTTTCCAGTAGCTGCGGGTCAGGCGCCAGACCTGACTGAGCAATTTTTTCGTACCATTTGTTTGTTTCACGCGACCTTCACCTTACATAATTTAGAATAAAAACTATTATATCCGTTCCAATGAAAAAAAGCAAAGATTTTTGGCAAAAAAGGCTGCTGCGTTCGCAGCGTCCTTGTCAACGGTCAGCTGTCAACGGTCAACAGCCGATGGAAGCCAGCTTTTGCTGGCTCCATTCTATGAAACAGAGGATTTTTTCAAAAAAAGAACCCGTTCCCATAGGGAAAACGGGTTCTTTCCTGCGGCCGCTGACCGTGTCTGCTGCTTTGCAGCAGCACCTTATTTCTTTTCTTCCGGAATCGGATCATCCACGGAGCCTACAGGCACCTTGGGATGGAAGACCTTTTCGATGGTGAGGAACAGGACCGGCACCAAAAACAGGCTCAGGAAGGTGGAAGCCATCATGCCGCCGATGATGGCAGTACCGATGGAGGTACGGCTGCCGGCACCGGCGCCGCTGGCCCAGGCCAGAGGCACGGCCCCGATGACCGTAGAGAAGGCGGTCATCAGGATAGGACGGAGACGGACCGTGACCGTATCCACCAGAGCGGGCATGACGGCCCAGCCGTCGTCCACTCTCATCTTGGCATATTCCACAATCAGGATGGCGTTCTTTGCAGACAGCCCGATCAGCACGATCAGACCGATCTGCATGTAGATATCACTGGTGAGACCCCGGAGATACTGGAAGCCTACAGCACCCATAACGGCAGAAGGCACCGCGAAGATGATGCCCAAAGGCAGGGTCCAGCTTTCATACAGGGCGGACAGACACAAGTACACGAACACCAGGGAAATCCCGAACATCATGAAGGAAGAGTTCCCGGCGGCTTTTTCGTCCCGGCTCTGGTCCGTCCATTGGTAGGTATACCCACTGGGCAGTTCGCTGTTCAGCACGCTTTCGATGGCGGCGATGGCCTGACCGGTGGATACGTTGGCCGCTGGAGAACCAGCGATCTTAGCCCCACGGACCCCGTTGAACCGAGTGATTACAGGTGCGGCCGGGATTTCCTTACTGGTTACCAGCGCACTCAGAGGAACCAGGGCCCCGGTATTGCTGGCCACATACAGGTTGGCGAAGCTCTTGGTATCCCCTCTGTATTTGGGGTCAGCCTGGATGACAACCTTCCAGGTCTTGCCCAGCAGGTTGAAGTCGTTGACTTCGCTGCCGCCCAGGTTGGCCTGGAGGGCGGTGAATACGCTGGATACCGGCACGTTCAGGCTTTCTGCCTTGGCCCGGTCCACATCGAACTGGAGGGCCGGAGTATCATCGGTAAAGGTGGTGTAGATGGTGGCCAGTTCCGGTCGCTGCCGCAGCTTGCCCAGGATGGTCTGCACGTCTTTAGCCATTACATCCGTTTCATGACCGGTAGTATCCATGATGTACAGGCTCAGGCTCCCGGTGTTGGACAAGCCGGGGAGTACGGCCTGGTTGAAGGCCATGGAGGTAGCTTCCGGAGTCTTGGCCCCCAGGGCGTTCAGTTTCTTGATGACGGTGTATACACTCAGTTCATCGGTGGTCCGGTTCTGGATGTCATCCAGCTTCACCGGCAGGATGGCAGAGTTAGGTTTCCGTCCGCCGGACAGCACGTCGATGCCCACGATCTGCAGTACATGCTTCACACCGGGGATCTGCTGGATCTCCTGCACCATTTCATTGGTGACCTTAGTCGTCCGGTTGGTGGAGGCAGATTCCGGCAGGGAAGCCGTCATCATGGCAAAGCTCTGGTCTTCATCAGGCAGGTAGGAGGAAGGGATCAGCTTGAAGAACATGCCGATCAGCAGAAAGACGATGGCCAGTCCCACCAGCCCCAATTTGAAGTGACGGAGCAGGCTCTTTACGTTCTTTACATATTTGCCGGTGGTCCGTTCCAGCCACCGGTTGAAGTAGCCGAACATCTTGCCCAGGAACCCTTTGCTGCCGTTGGGATCCTTGGGCTTGATCACCATGGCGCACACGGCCGGACTCAAAGACATGGCCACTACGGCGGAGATACTCAGGGCAACCACGATACTCAGGGCGAACTGTTTGTACAGCACCCCGGTGATCCCGCTCAGGAAGGCTACAGGCAGGAATACGGCCAGCAGCACGAAGGCCGTGGCCACAATGGCCCCGGATACTTCCCGCATGGCGGTATAGGTGGCTTCCTTGGGGTCCATCCCCAAGGCATCCACGTTGTGTTCCACGGCTTCCACCACCACGATGGCGTCGTCCACCACGATCCCGATGGCCAATACCAACGCGAACAGGGTCAGTGTATTGATGGTAAAGTCAAAGATGATGAAGGATCCAAAGGTCCCCAATAGGGATACCGGGATGGCCAAGGTAGGTACCAGGGTGGCCCGCCAGCTTTGCAGGAACACCCAGGTGATCAGCACTACCAGCACCAGGGTTTCCACCAGAGTAACCACCACTTCCTTCAGGGATTCACGCACATAGTCCGTGTTGTCCTGTACGATGGTCAGTTTCAAGTCCGGTGGGAAGGTCTTTTCCGCTTCCGCCAGCACCTTCTTCACTTCTGCCACGGATTCCAAAGCGTTGGCATCGGTGTTCAGGCTGATGGCGTAGTTCATGGCATTCTTCCCGTCCAGTTTGGAGGTAACGCTGTCATCACGGGGTCCAAATTCAACCCGGGCCACATCCTTCACCCGGAGCAGGTTCCCGCTGCTGTTCTTGATGATGATGTTGCCGAATTCTTCGGCGGTGGTGAGACGGCCCTTTACACGGGCGGAATACTGGAATTCCTGATCCGCCTCGTTGGGCCGGGCCCCGATGTTCCCGGCAGGCGCCTGGACGTTCTGGCTGGCAATGGCGTTCTTGACATCCGCCGCCGTTACCCCCAGGGAAGCCATCTTCATGGGATCCAGCCAGATACGCATGGCCAGTTCCGGCCCGTATTCGCTGACTTCAGAAACCCCTTTCACCCGCTTCAGGGCATCCACGAACTGGGTGGAACCGTAGGTCTTCATGAACAGGGTGTCATAGGTGCCGTTGGGGGAAGTCAGGGCGAAATACATGATGGTTTCGGCCGACTGTTTCTTGGTGGTGACCCCGTAGGTACTTACTTCACTGGGCAGGGAAGCGGAAGCCTGGGATACCCGGTTCTGCACCTTGACGGAGTCCATATCCGGATCCGTCCCCAGTTCGAACTTTACGTTCAATGTGTAGTTCCCCTGGTTGTCGCTGGTGGAGTTCATATCCACCATGTTGTCGACCCCGTTGACCTGCTTTTCAATGGCCTGGGCCACGGACTGTTCCACGACTTCCGCACTGGCGCCTACGTAGTTGGTGGAAACGCTGATCCGGGGGTTGGAAATCTGGGGATACTGGGCAATGGGCAGGTTGTAGGCCGAAATGATCCCCACCAGGGTGATGATGATGGCTATGACGCAGGCAAATACAGGGTGATCAATAAAATACTTTGCCACTTACTGTACCTCCTTAGTTACCGCTGGTAGTTGTTGTATCCGTAGTATCCAGATCGGCTTCCGTCATGGACGTGGCACTGACTTTGGCGCCTTCCTTCAGTTTCTGCACGCCTTCCACCACTACGGTTTCCGTGCCGTCCAGACCGCTCTTCACCAGCCACAGTTTCCCGATCCGGGCTCCCAGCTGGACTTCCTTCATGCTGACGGTGTTGTCATCGTTGATCACATAGACGAAATGTTTGTACATCACGTCGGTGACGGCCCGCTGAGGGATCAGGATGGCATTGGGCACCGTGGAACCGACCACGGAAATGTTGGCGAACATGCCGGGCAGCAGCACCCCATTGGGGTTCTGGAATTCGGCCTTCAAGGTCAGGGTACCCGTGGTATCGCTGACGCCCCGGTCCACCTGGGTCACGGACCCTTTTTCCGGATAGGTGGTGCCGTCGCTGAGCTTCATGGTCACGTTCTGGAGCTTGGTGCCATTGTTGGTGTTCCCCTGCATCATATCCAGATAGTCAGCCTGGGATACGGAGAACCGGACCCGCATGGGATCGCTGCCGGAAATAGAAGTCAGTACGGTAGAATTGGCCGTTACGAAAGAACCTTCCGCCAGAGGATTGGTATCGATCTTCCCGGAGAAAGGCGCTACGATCTGGGTATCGCTCACATCCACCTGGGAAGATGCCAGGATGGCCTGCTGTGCCGCCACGGAAGCCTGGGCCTGGGCCAGCTGGGTGTTGTACTGGTCCGCCGTCTGCTTGCTCACGGCTCCCTGTTCATACAAGGTCTGGTACCGGGAAGCATCCTTCTGTGCGTTGGCCAAAGTCGCTTGGGCGTTGGCCAAGTTGGCCTGGGCATTGAGCACGGAATTCTGGTAGTTCCGAGGATCGATCACATAGAGCAGCTGTCCTGCTTCCACATAATCCCCGCCGTTCACCAGTTTCTGGACAATGGTCCCCGTTACCTTACTCTTGATCTGCACATCGTTGGCCGCTTCCACGAACCCGGTGTAGTCATAGGTAATGGGAGTATCCCGCTTGATGACCTTCATGGACTTTACAGCCACATCTCCCGCCGCCGGTGTGTTCTTGCTGCCGCAGCCGGCAACGCCTACCAGCAGAAGGAGAGCCATCCCGATGGATATCGCTTTTTTCTTTCCTAACATGGACAATCCTCCTAAAATCCTGCCCTTCCGGGCATGTTCTGCAATCATGGAATACTTATAGAAAACCTTGTATATTATATCGTATGCAAATTCCAGATTCAAACTTGTTATTTAGATGTTTTTCCCTTGCTTTCTGCCGTTTTAGCTTCTTTTTTCACGTTTCCTTCATTTGACTGGCTAGTCAAAAATTCTTCCCCGGCACGGTTTTTCTGCAGATAGGGCAGGACTTTTTCCGCTTCCAGGTCGTACTCCTTTTGCTCTCCGTACAAGAGCCCTAGGGCTTCCCCATCGAAATAATATCCCGTGACATCCTCCGGTTTCAGCATCTGTCCATCGGCGGCAGTCTCTTTTCCCACCATCTTCCAGAATTTCCTCCAAGGATGGACCATATCCTTCAAGGGCACTTCCTCCCCGGTAGCCATATTGAAATTGTAGCAGCGGGTGATGGCTTCGCTCTTATCCCGGTCCGTCAGGAGTCCCAGGATCATGAGGCTGGCATATTTCTTGCCGCTGTACTTCACATCGTAATCCAAGTTCAGACGGGTCCCGATGGCAACATCCTTCAGCTGGCTGCGCACAAAGGATTCGATGACCCGGTTCACTTTCCAAGCCAGCCTGCCATCCAGTTTTTGGAAATGGGGATAGGTGACAGCTCCGGTATCCGTGGCCACTTTCAGGGAAACGATCTCGTAGCCGCTCTCCCCGGTGACTTTGCTGGCGTTGGCATAGGTAGGCCGGCTGTACAGTTCCGCCTGGAAGCCCACATTCCGAGGTTCCCAGCCGCCTGCTCGGTATTCCCAGACGGTCCGCACATAACCCAAAGGATCCGCATTGAGCACGCCCAGCACCTTCTGGACGGTGACCACTTCATCCACTCCGTCCCCGTTCACATCCAAGGGACTGAGTTGGCTCAGGTTCTGGATATAGGGACGCAGGCCGGAGGCCTTCAGGCTGCCGTCGCCGTTGTACACATTCAAGTTCCGATAGGCTTCCTTTTCATTAGACAGATCCAGGATCATTTCCTGTTTCAGCCCCGGGAAGGACAGCTTCACCTGGTAGTCCGGCAGATAAGTCCCTGCCATAGAGACTCCCCGGTTCTCTTCCTGGCCGAACACTTCCTGGAGTTTCCCGTCGATCACGTCCAGGATCCGGTAGGAGACCATACCCCCAGATCCGCCGCTGGGGGCCGCAATGATCACATCGGGATAGCCATCCCCCGTCACGTCCGCCAGCGTCAGATAGGCATTGTACCCGCCCAGATCCTTGGGCCGGTAGTAATATTTCACTTTGCCAGGATCTTTGGCACCTACTTCCCGGACAATCAGGTACATATCCCCCATAAAGCTGGATTTCTCCACCACCGGATTCCCCATCAGATCCACCACTTCTTCGCTGCCGTCCCCATCGATATCCCCGATGGCTTCGCTGATCAGCTGTCCGTGCTGGACGGTGAAATCCACTTCCCGGGTCTTCCGGAGGGGATCATTTTTGGGCAGCGGCTGGCTCCCTGTTTTCTTTTCTGCCGTACCCTCAGTCTTTTTCTCTTTGTCGGCAGTCGGTTTGCCAGTTGGCTTCTGCTCTGTTTTTTCCCCGGCAGACACTCCTTCCGCCGCTTTTTCCTCACTTTGGGAAAAGGTCCGCAAATCCACCACAGGTGCAGTGCCCGCCATTGCCAGGGAAGGCAGGCAAAGGCTTCCGGCCAGGACCAAGCTGAGGAGCATCTGTTTCCGTGTACATTGTTCCATATTCCACCCACTCTTATCCTTTCCAACAGACTTTATGGGTCCATTATACTATAGGTTTGTCTTTTTCGCCTCCCCTTCCCCGGAAAGATTCTCTAGGAACTCTTTGATTAATTATCTTAGATTACGAAATATTGAGAAAGTTCTTTACTTGTTTTAAGAAATTTATTATACTAAGCCTACGTTTTTGTTATAAAAAAGGGGGAGCTTTACCAATGATCGAATATCAGCCCATTACACCGGATGTGCTGGAGGCACTCCGTGAAATTTCCGGAAAACGGCTTGCTACGGGAGAAGACATCAACCCAGATTACGCCCACGATGCTATGCCCATCTACGGCATCGGCATGCCGGAAGCCACCATCGATGTGGAAAGTACGGAAGAGATTTCCGCCATCATGAAACTGTGCAATGAGCGTCACATCCCAGTCACCGTACGGGGTGCCGGCACTGGCCTGGCCGGAGGAGCCACGCCGGTCCAGCAGGGGCTGGTACTGTGCACTTCCCGGATGAACCAGATCCTGGGTTACGATGAAAAGAATATGAACGTGCGGGTACAGCCCGGGGTCCTGCTGGATACCCTGTCCAAAGATGCACTGGAACACGGGATGTTCTATCCTCCCGATCCGGGTGAAAAATTCGCTACCCTGGGCGGAAACGTCTCCACCAATGCCGGCGGCATGCGGGCAGTGAAATACGGAACCACCCGGGATTATGTCCAGGCCATGACCGTGGTGCTGCCCACCGGAGAAGTCGTCCATCTGGGGGCCCCCGTCTCCAAGACCACCTCCGGCTACAGCTTGCTGCATCTGATGATCGGTTCCGAAGGGACCCTGGGGATCATCACCGAACTGACCCTGAAGCTGATTGCCCCGCCCAAATGCCATGTGACTCTGATCGTTCCGTTTGCAGAACTGGCGGACGGGATCGGCGCCGTGCCGGCCATCAAACATTCCGGCCTGGATCCCCAGACCTTGGAATTCTTCGAAAAAGAGATCCTGGAATCTTCCGAAGCCTATATGGGCAAGAGCGTCTTCCCGAAAGTAGTGGAAGGCCAGGAAGTGGGGGCCTATCTGCTGGTAACGTTGGATTCCAACGATCGGGACCAGTTGGATAAACTGGTAGAAGAAGCTGCCGAGATGCTCCTGGAAGCCGGTGCCCTGGATGTGCTGGTAGCCGATACTCCCATGTTCCTGGAAAAGACCTGGGCGGCCCGTTCCTCCTTCCTGGAAGGCATCGAAGAACAGTTTGCTCTGCTGGATGAATGCGACGTGGTGGTCCCCGTTTCCCGGATCCCTGATTTCGTCCTGTACATCAAGGAAATCCAGGGAGACTTCCCCTTCGAAGTGAAGATGTTCGGCCATGCTGGCGACGGTAACCTGCACATCTACACCTGTGCCAATGACATGGACCTGGTGGAATTCAAAAAGTCCGTGGAACAGTTCATGCACCTCCTGTACGCCAAATGCACCGAACTGGGAGGACAGATTTCCGGGGAACACGGCATCGGCTTCGGCAAAGTCCAGTTCCTGGCAGAAAACCTGGGCGAAGCGCCCATCCGCTTGATGCAGGGCATCAAGGAAGTATTCGATCCCAATCTGATCCTGAATCCCAATAAGGTATGCTTCTAAAAAAGGGGGGCTGTGAAGAAATGAGATCTCATTTCTTCACAGCCCCTTTGGTCGCGGGTCACGGGCTTTGAGTCGCGGGCTTGTTGGTACAGACCGAAATCGGCTTTCGCCGCTTTCAGCTGATTTCGTCTTATTCATCATATAAAAAAGAAAGAACGGTTTAAACGTCCAGGCTCGCGGCCCGCGACTGGGGTGTGAATTTTTTCACACCCCATTTTTATTTTCCCCATACCTCTTGGGCGATGGATCTCACCAAGGCCAATTTGGCCCATTGTTCTGCTTCGGTCAGCTTATTGCCGATTTCGCAGGAGGCGAAACCGCACTGGGGGCTGAGGCAGAGATTTTCCAACGGTACATACTTTGCTGCTTCGTGGATCCGGGCGATGACCTGTGCCCGGTCTTCCAATTCCGGACGCTTGGTGGTGATGAGCCCCAGCACCACCTTTTTCCCGGGGGCCACTTCCTTCAAAGGTTCGAAGTTCCCGGACCGTTCATCATCGAATTCCAGGTAGAAGGCATCCACCTTTTCCTTTCCGAACAACAGGGGCGCAATGGGACCGTAGCCGCCCCGAGCTGCCCAGGTAGAATGGTAGTTGCCCCGGCATACATGAGTGTTGATCACCAGATCAGCAGGACGGTTTTCCAGGGCTAGGTTGTTCAGCCGCAGGTATTCCTCCGCTACCTGTTTCAGGGAAACGGCTCCCTTCTGCCGTTTGTTCCAGTATTCCGTGTCGCAGAACATGCCCCAGGTGCAGTCATCCAGCTGGATGTTCCGGCAGCCGGCCTCGTATAGATCCCTGAATACCTGCCGGTAGGCGGCGGCAATGTCCTGGAGCAGTTCTTCCCGTTCCGGGTACACTGCATCTGTGATTTTCCCGTTGTCCCCCCGGTACAGTTCTGCCAGCAGCTGAGCCGGGGCTGGGAGGGTCTGCCGGGCCAAGGTGTTTTCATCCTCGAACCCTTTCACATATTTGAAATGTTCTACAAAGGGATGGTCCTTCCCGCTGATTTTCCCGGTAACGATGGCAGTGCCCCGGGCGGTCTCTTCCCCATGGAACTGATACCCTTGTTCCAGTTCGATGTGGGTGATGCCCTGGAACCCCCAGAAAAAGTCCAAGTGCCAGTAGCTTCTCCGGAATTCCCCGTCGGTGATGGTATGGAGCCCGGCGGCCTTCTGCTTTTCAATGAGTTTGGCGATTTCTTCGTCCTCCACCTGCTTCAGATCCAGGGCAGCGATCTCCCCCCGGGCAAACCGGGCCCGGGCCTCTTTCAAACGGTCCGGCCGCAGGAAACTCCCTACAATATCAAAACGGAATGGTGCACGTAAAGTCATGATGAAAACCCCTCTCTGTATTCCGAGCATTTTGCTCTGTTTTGTTTCTTCATGGGTCTTATTGTACCGGACGGAGAGGCGTTTGTATAATGGTTAAAAAGTTGGAGTTGGTATAGATAAAAAGAATAGCAGGGTGCTGCATCTGCAGCACCCTGCTATTGTCAACGGTCAGCGGCTGTTCACTATTGACGGCGCAGGAGAATTTCTATTTCCCTGCGCCCTCATGCTCCCGGAAATAATGGGGTGAATCTCCCCATTTCCCGAATCCTACTGTATCTCCCACCGAGGCCACCCGGGCGGAGAGGCAGTTCCGGCACTGATCGGGGCTATCCTCCACACAGGGTTTGTTGTCGTAGAGCAGATAATCGGACCGGAATTGAGGCAGGGTCACAATGGGCATCAGGATGTTGGCCCCGGCTTTGAGCCCCAGTTCCCGTCCCAGGGGATTCAAGGCTTGAAGGGCAGTGGTGGCGGCAATGTTCACATCCTTCAGGAACAGCCGGGTCACGGCAATCATGTTCAGCCCCAGGATGAACCGATGCTGCTGAGCTTCCGGGGTATTGCCCCCAGCGGCCACCACCTGTTTTCCCAAAGGGGTGTTGTGATGGACCACATAAGGGCCCATGCCGATCATGTCAATGTCCATGTCCCGGTAGAACAGGATATCGTCGGCCAAATTTTCCAGTGTCTGGCCCGGCAGGCCGATCATCACTCCGGTGCCTACCTGGTATCCCAGTTTCCTGAGGATTTTCAGGCAGTGCTTCCGCACAGCCCATTCATGATGCCCATCCTGTGGATGAAGAGTGGCATAAAGTGCCGGACTGCTGGTTTCGATCCGCAGGAGATACCGATGGGCCCCGGCTTCCAGCCAGCGGCGGTACGTTCCTTCCGTCTGTTCTCCCAAGCACAGGGTAAGTCCCAGCTTTCCGTCGCTGAGCTTCTTGATGTCCCGGATCAGCCCCTCCACATAAGCAATGAATTCTTCATCCTGCCGTTCTCCCGACTGGAGGGTCAAAGATCCGTACTGGTTGTCCAGGGCCCACTTCGCCATGGCCAGGATGTCTTCCCGGGAAGTATCGAACCGTTCCACTTCCTCATTGTCCCGGCGGATACCGCAGTAGAGGCAGTCTTTGATGCACCGGTTGGAAAATTCCAGGAGGCCTCGGTAATAGGCCACCCGGCCCACGGAAGCGCTTTTCACCTCATAGGCGGCGTCATACAATGCCTTCCGATCTTCCGGATCGGTGAGCCCCAGCAGGGTGACCAGGTCTGCCCGGTCTAGGTTTTCTTTATGCAGCAGTGTTTGGAGATCCATACAAATCCTTTCTTTATTCTTCTTTCTCTTTGATCAGGCCCTGCTTCTTCTTGTTGGCGTAGACGAAATAATAGGGCAGGATCACCAGGCAGCCTCCCAGCCCCCAGATCAGCTGCATGGTCTTGGCGTTGGACAGCATCCACAGGCTGGTGATAAGGGCGATCACCGGAATGGTGATGCCCCCGGGGATCTTGTAGGTCCGGGGCCGGTCCGCCCACTTCTTCCGGAACACGATCACGGCCAGACAGGTAGGCAGGTACTGGGTGAACCGGGATACGGCGCTGATGGCCGCCAGGGTGGTGAAACTGCCGCTCCAAGCCAGGGCAATGCTCAATACGGCGATGACGATACTGGCCACATAGGGGGTCCCCCAGGGCGTCCGTTTGGCCAAGATTTCCGGCAGCATCCCGTCTTCCGAAAGGGAAGTACAGGCCCGAGGTGCAATGAAGGATTCCGCCATGTTGATGCCCCCCATGGAAAACAGGGTACCCACCAAGATGATGTAGGACCCCACCGGCCCCAGGATCCGCCCGAAGGCGGTCTGGATGGGAGCCTTGTCCGCAGCCAAGTCCGGTCCCAGGATGCCGATGGAAATGGCTACCACCAGCATATAGATCACCGTTACCAGGACCATGGTCAGGATGATCCCCCGGGGCAGGTTCCTTTTGGGATCTTTGAAGTCTTCCGCCCCCACGGCAATGGCTTCAAAGCCCGTGAAAGCAAAGAACATGGTGATGGCCGCATTGGCAAAGGCTCCCTTTTCCAGATGAGCCGGCACAAGAGGGATAAAATTGCTGCCGTTGAGGAAAAAGATCCCTAAGGCGATGAACAGCACCAAGGGCACCAGCTTGGATACGGTGAGGATATTGTTCAAGTATTTGGTGGTTTTCACCCCTGCGATGTTCAGGGCGCTGAGTCCTCCGATGAGAAGGGCAGAGATCACATCTTTGGCCCCATCCCCGGCAAGGGCCGGGAAGGCAGCTCCTAAGGCCGTGGCGAATCCTACGGCCATGGCCGCCCAGGCGATGATGGTCACCACCAGTTTCAATACCCCGATCTCATAGCCCCAGAAATCCCCGAAAGCTGCTTTGGCATACAGGTAGGGGCCTCCGTTCCGGGAAAAGAAACCGGCGGCTTCTGCAAAACACAGGGCCAGAGCCCCGGCCAAGCAGGCATCGAAGAGCAGGATGCCCAGAGAAGCAGTCCCCATCAGGGCATAAGCCCGGTTGGGCAGAAGGAAGATTCCCGTTCCGATGATGCTGTTGATGCCCAGGAGGATGATGCTGAACAAACCGAATTTTTCTTTTTTCTCCGTCATGTTATGCATTTTCTCCTTTGGCGGCTGCAATGAAATCAGCAAAAAGGGCTTTGGCTTGTTCATTGTTGATGGACATCATCTCTGGATGGAACTGATAAGCCATGAGATAATTTTCTCCTGTCCCTTCCAGGATCTCCACCGTGCCGTCCTTGGCCCGTCCGGTCACGGCAAGGCCTTTCCCTACCTGGTGCACCGTCTGATGATGGTGAGTATTGGTGACCCATTCCGTCCGGGCCAAGATACGCGCTGCCCGGCTTCCAGCCAGGATTTCCACCGTATGGGTGGGGGTGGCCGGGTCTTGGTTCTGGGAATGCTTCACAAAGGAATTTTTGTCCAGGGACAGGTCCTGGTACAGGGTTCCCCCATGCCCCACGTTGATGATCTGGCAGCCCCGGCAGATGCCCATCACAGGGATTCCCCTCTTTTCCGCTTCCCTAAGGAGCAGCAGGTCGAACTTGTCCCGGGCCGGCCACACCGGACCGATCTGCCGGCAGGGTTCCTCTCCGTACAAAAGGGGATACACATCGTGGCCGCCGCTGAGCACCAGCCCGTCCACCCGGCTCATGATTTCCCGGGCGGCTTCCTCATCTTCCGTAAAGGGCACCAGGATGGCCACCCCGCCGGCTTCGTTCACCGAACGGATGTAGTCATCATTCACATAGGAGCGGTGGTACCCGGCAAAAACGCCGTGGTTATCCACCATGTGGCTTCCGGAAACGCCAATCAAAGGTCTTGTCATGCTGCATCTCTTCTTTCTGTAGTTGTTTTGTTTTTACTGTTGTTTATGGAACAGCTGGTTGGCATAGCTGACGCTGGCCACTGCATTGGCCCCGTAGAAATCCGCACCGATGGTCCGGGCATATTCCTCGGTCATCACGGCTCCCCCCACCATCACCCGGCACTCCGGCAAGGTCCGGCGGATCTGGCGGATGGTCTCTTCCATGGCTCCCACGGTGGTGGTCATAAGGGCGCTGAGCCCCACCAGTTTGGCATTATGGTCCTGGGCGGCTTTCACCACTTCTTCCGGAGGCACATCCTTCCCCAGGTCGATGACCTGGTAGCCGTAGTTTTCCAGGAGCACCTTCACGATGTTCTTGCCGATGTCGTGGATATCCCCCTTCACCGTGCAGACCACAATGGGTTCTCCTTTTTCCGTGCTGGCTCCGGTGGCAATGGACTGTTTCAGGATCTCGAAGCCGGCTTTGGCCGCATCAGCGCTGACCAGCAGCTGGGGCAGGAACAGCTTCTTCTTTTCGAACAGGTCCCCTACGATGTTGAGACCCGGGATCATGGATTCATTGATGATGTCCAGGGCGGGTTTGCCTTCCGCCAGCTGTTTCCGGACCCCGTTTTCCACCTGGCTGGTGAGCCCTTTCACAATGGCTTCTTCCAGAGGATATTCCTTCTGGGCCCCCTGGGCCGCCGGTTTGCCGCTGCCCTGGGATTTGGCCACCGCCACCATCTGGGGCGCATCTGCAAAGTACTCCACGTACTTCTTGCAGCCTTCATCCTTGCCGCTGAGGGCCCCATAGGCAATGTAGGCACCCATCATGGCTCCGCTGTTGGGGTTGATGATCCCGGCGGACAGCCCCGCTTCCATGGCCAGGGCGAAGAAGGCGCTGTTCACCGCATCCCGGCTGGGGAGCCCGAAGGAAATGTTGGACACCCCCATGACGGTCTTGATGTGCCGGGCCTTCAGCTGCCAGATCACTTCCAGGTCGATCTGGGCGTTCTGGCCCCCGGTGCTGATGGTCATGGCCAGCGGATCCATCACCATGTCTTTGGCGGGGATCCCGTATTTTCCGGCTTCGGCGATGATCTTATCCGCCACTTCCAGCCGGCCTTCCGGATTTTCCGCAATGCCCCCTTCATCCAGGCACAGGCCCACCAGGGCCGCCCCGTACTTTTTGGCCAAGGGCAGCACTTCCTTCATGTTTTCTGCCTTCCCGTTGACGGAATTCAGCAGGGGCCGGCCGTTGTAGATCCGCAGCCCCCGTTCCATGGCCTCGATGTTGGAGGTATCGATCTGAAGGGGCACGGAGGTAATGGACTGGAGGGTAAGGATCACCTTTTCGATCAGGGCCGGTTCATCCACCCCTGGCACCCCCACGTTCACGTCCAGCACCTGAGCTCCCTTGTCCAGCTGTTCCAAGGCCAGCTGGCACACATAGTCCATGTTCTGGGCCTTCAGTGCCTCTTTCAGTCGAGGTTTCCCGGTGGGATTGATCCGTTCCCCGATGATCACCGGCATCCCTTCGAAATCCACCGCCGTGCCGTAGCCTGCAATAGCACAGGGAGCTCCGGACCGGGGTGCTGGGAGAGGGATATCCCGGCAGGCTGTGATGAGCCGGGCAATATGGTCCGGTGTGGTGCCGCAGCAGCCTCCCAGCACAGAAACCCCCGCTTCCGCAAAGGGCACCATCAGGGGCGCATAGCCGGCAGCATCGATGTGGAACACGGTCTTCCCGTCCTTCTGGACCGGCAGCCCTGCATTGGGGTTGGCCACCAGAGGGATGTCCACCGCCTTTAGGGCCCGGGGCACCAGCTTCACCAGGGTGTCAGGGCCCTGGCCGCAGTTGAAGCCCACTGCCGCAGCCCCCAGGGCTTCCGCCATCACAAGAGCGGTGGTCACATCCGCCCCATTCAGCAGCTTCCCGTCCTCATCGAAAGTAAAAGTGCACACAATGGGCAGATCCGAATTTTCCTTGGCCGCCAGGATGGCCGCCTTGGCTTCGTAACTGTCGCTCATGGTCTCGATGAGGATCAGGTCCGCCCCGGCAGCAGCCCCCGCCTTCACCTGGGCGGCATACAGGGAGACCGCTTCCGCAAAGGGCAGGTCCCCGAAGGGCTGGAGCAGTTTCCCGGTAGGGCCCAGGTCCAGGGCCACGAACCCTTCCCGTCCTTCTGCCCCAAAGGCGGCCCGTGCATTTTCCACCCCGGTCCGGACCAGGTCTTCCACTTCCGGCTGGCCGTGGGCAGCCCCGAATTTCAGGCCGTTGGCCCCGAAGGTGTTGGTTTTCAGGATGTCCACCCCGGCCCGTACATAAGCCTGATGGATGGCCCGGACCTTCTCCGGATGGAGCAGGTTCCAGGTTTCCGGCAGTTCTCCCGGCTTCAGGCCGGCTTCCTGGAGCATGGTGCCCATGGCTCCGTCAAAAAACAGCCGTTTGGTATGCAGTGCTTCTGTAAAATTCATAGTTCCTCCTGACGAAAAGGACAGTCCACATTGCCGCAGGCGGCACATTTGCTTTTCTTCCCGCAGCGGCTCTCTGCCGCTGCAGCAGGCATTTTTCCGCTCCGGTCGATGCCGATCACAGCGGTGACGCTTTTGGTGGGGGCCATGATGCCTCCGGCGGTAAGGGTAAGGCCGATGGTCTTGGGACAGTTCAGGAGACGGAAGATCTTCTGCTGTTCCGTCAGGTCCCAATCCCCATACCCGGGAGAAAACCGGCTCCGGTACTGCCAGGTATCCGGCAGATCCTGCTTCCACAGGACCTCCTGCTGATCCAGGTAGCTTTCAATCAAAGACGCAGCCACAGCCTGGGCCGCCGCCCCTTCGGCGATGCTCCGGATGCTGATCCGGCGCAGGGCCGTATCCACCCGGGCCCCTAGGGTAGCTCCGAACAGCAGCAGGGTATCACAGCCCTCCAGGTGCCGGGCCAAACCGGAACTGACGAATTCCGTCCCCTCTTCCAGGATCACCCGGCCCTTTTCCCGTTCCGAGCCCTGGACCACCCGGCAGCTCCACTGCTGGATCACATTCCGGGGCTGGACTTCGTTCCGCAACTGGAGAAAAGCCCGGTCCACCGTCACTTTCGCCTGTTCATCCCCCGGCCGGGCTCCGAAATACCGGAGGGCTTCTTTTTCATCGAACTGGATCCGCAGGTTTCCCATATTGGTCCTCCTTTCAGCAGCGGATGATTTCCGACAGGCTGCTGCGGATGCCTCCGATGATGTCCGGCTTGTTCATGGTGTAAATGTGGATGTTGGTGAAGCCGTTGGCGATCAGGTCCACGATCTGGCCGATGGCATAGGCCATCCCTGCCTGTTTCAGAGCCGCCGGATGGTCCGCGAACCGTTCCGCCATGGCCCGGAGAGGGGCCGGCACCGGAGTGCCGCTGAGAGTGAAAATCTTTTCGATCTGTTTCAGGTTAGTCACCGGCATGATCCCGGCCACCACCGGCACATGGATACCCTTGGCCAGCATCCGGTACATGAAGTTGTAGAACATGGCATTGTCAAAGAACATCTGGGTCACCAGGAAATCGCACCCAGCCTCCACTTTCATCTTGGTATGCTCCAGATCTTCATCCAGCCCGGCAGCTTCCGGATGGCCTTCCGGGTAGGTAGCACCTCCCACACAGAAATCCCCGTAGCTCTTGATCTTCTTTACCAGGTCGCTGGCATGGGCATAATCTCCCAGAGGATGTTCCTGCCCCTGGGGCAGATCTCCCCGGAGGGCCAGCACGTTCTGGACGTGGGCAGCCTTCAGCTGGTCCAGTACCTGTTCGATTTTCTCTTCATCAGCTCCCACACAGGTGAGATGGGCCAGGGCCGGCACCCCGCACCGTTCGATCTCGGAAACCAGAGCCACACTCTTACCCACGGCCGTTCCCCCGGCTCCGTAGGTGACGCTCATATAATCCACGCCTTGGATGGCGATGGTCCGGACGATTTCCTGGGCATGTTCCAGCTCACTGCCTTTCTTGGGCGGGAACAATTCACAGGATACGCAAACCTTTGGACTCTTCAACAGGTCTATGATTTTCAAAAAAAGTACCCCCTCACGTTGAAACAAAAGTATATCGTTTCATTTTAACGCAGGGAGTACCCAAAAAGCAAAGTTTTTTTCCGTTTTCAGCCCCTCAGGCGGTCAGTTTGATCCCGATGATCCCGATGACCAGCAGCCCGACGAAAACCCAGGTCACTGGACGGATAGGATCATGGAACAGGAATACCCCGATCAGTACGGAACCCACGGCTCCGATGCCGGTCCAGATGGGGTAGGCCAGGGACAGGGGCAGCTTCTTGGTGGCCAGGACCAGAGCCCCAAAGCTGATGACCAGCCCCGCAAGGGTAGCCAAGGTATAGCCCAGGCGGGTAAAGCCTTCACTGAGCTTCATGCAGGCTGACCAGATGCATTCAAAAGCCCCTGCCACAAAGAGATAACACCAAGCCATTTTCATACGTATTCCTCCTCCAATGAAACAAAAAAACGCCAGTCCCTGTATCTTCTATGGCCTAACGATACAGGTTCTGACGTTCCACTTCTACCCGGCGGCAGAAACAATATAGGATTGACGTGTATATCCTACAAAATGACCGCTTTTTTGCTAAAGGGTCCATGATCCTTTCGCAACTTCCCAGTGGCTTTTTTCATTCCGCCTTGAACAGCGGCAGATCGGCCAATACGGTGATGTCCTTCCGGCCGATGGAATCGCCTTCTGCCAGGATGGCCATTTTTCCGTTCACCGTGCCTCCGGCTTCCGCCACCAGTTCTTCCAAGGCTTTCATAGAGCCTCCGGTGCTGATCACATCGTCCACCAAGGTCACCTTATGGCCCCGGACCCGTTGGATATCTTCATCCTGGAGGCAGAGCATCTGTTTGCCCTGGGTGGTGATGGATTCATCTTCCACAATCAGAGGATGTTCCATATAAGCCTTGACGGATTTCCGTGCCACGATGTACCGTTCCATCCCCAGGATCCGGGCCATGGCATGGACCAGGGGGATCCCCTTGGTTTCCGCCGCCATCAGGATATCCGTCCCCTCCGGCACCCTTTTGGCCAGCTCTGCAGCCGTTTTTTCCACGATTTCCGTATCCCCCAGGATCACGAATCCAGCAATGGCCAAGGTATCTGAAATATTGATCACCGGCAGAGACCGTCTGACCCCTGCCACTTCCAGTTCATAAAACCGTTTTGCCACTTGGCACCCTCCCCATTCTCTTTGGTTTTCCATTTATCCACAGGCAGGACCCCCGTATTTTCCCGGTTTTCCCCTGTCTGGCAGGAATTATCCACAATATCCACAGTACAGATGTTCATAAGTGGATAACTCTGTGCATAACTTACAGATCATTGGTCATGCGGGGCGGCATGCTCCATTCCACCAGGACACCGGTGTTGACCCACAGCCGGGTCAGAGCCTGCTGACAGTCCTGCCAGCTTTTCCCAGGATCCACTGTCACTTCTCCGAAATGGTACGTGCACTGATCCGTAGGGACCTGCAGCTGCCGGGGCCCAGTGAGGAACTCCCGCACTTTCCGGGCCGCCTCTTCGGCATCCGGGATGAATACTGTCATTTCATGGGTTTCTTCGTTGTAGTCCAGATACCCGTAATGTCCTTGATAATTCAGGGTTACGCTTTGTATTGCCATTGCTCCTACCGCACCTCTCTTTATGATATGCCATTATATCACAAAATAGGGGGTGCCGTCATTCTTTGCGGACCATGGGTTTCAGCCGCTGTTCCAGGGGCATGCTTTTCTTGGGTGCATGGGCTTTGGCCTGGCTCATGAGGGCCGCCTGGACACTGATCCGTTTCCGGCCGTGGGGATAAGCACGGCGCCAGGTACCGTTGGCCAGCATCACATGGGCCCCCACATTGTCCTTCAGGCACAGATCCAAGAATTCCTTCACCCGTTCGATGTGGGCCTTCCGTTCCACCGGGAACAGCAGTTCCACCCGGTCGTTCAGGTTCCGGGGCATCATATCTGCACTGGACAGGTAGAGCTCTTCATTCCCGTTGTTGGCAAAATAATACACCCGGCTGTGCTCCAAGAACCGGCCGATGATGGACCGGACCGTGATATTCTCACTGACCCCTTTGATCCCCGGCCGCAGGCCGCAGATCCCCCGGACGATCAAGTCGATCTTCACCCCTGCCTGGGAGGCTTCGTAGAACTTCCGGATCACCGGCTGGTCGATCAAGGAATTCATCTTGGCAGCGATATATCCGGTACCCCCTGCCTTCACATGGGCGATTTCCCGGTCCACCAGCTCATAGATCTTTTCCCGGAGCCCGATGGGGGCCATCACCAGTTTGTTGAACACGGGAGGTTCCGAATAGCCGCTGAGCACGTTGAAGAAGGCAGAAGCATCCTGTCCGTACTGGTCATTGGCGGTCAGGAGCCCCAGATCCGTATAGAGCTTGGCGGTCTTATCGTTGTAATTCCCGGTGCCCAAGTGTACATACCGTTTGATCCCATCCGCTTCCTTCCGGACGATAAGGATGATCTTGGAGTGGGTCTTCAGGCCCATGAGACCGTAGATCACGTGGCAGCCGGCTTTTTCCAACCGCCGGGCCCAGACGATATTGTTCTCTTCGTCAAACCGGGCCTTCAGTTCTACCAGGGCTGTGACCTGCTTGCCGTTTTCCGCCGCCCGGGCCAGAGCCGCCACCAAGGGAGAATTCCCGCTGACCCGGTACAAGGTCTGTTTGATGGCCAGCACCTGGGGATCTTCCGCTGCTTCCGCCACCAGTTTCACAATGGGGTCGAAGCTTTCGTAGGGGTGGTGGAGAAGGATGTCATGTTCCCGGATCTTCCCGAACAGGACCTCATAATCCGGCAGTTCTTCCGGCTGCTGGCCGGTGTAAGGCGTGAACTTCCATTGTTCCATGCCGGGCTGGTCGATGAACTTATTCAGGAAGGTCAGATCCAAAGGTCCCTGGATCTCATATACATCCCGGGGTTCCAGGTCCAGGTTCTCCACCAGGAAATCCTTCAGATATTTGTCGTCCGTGGCATTGATTTCCAGGCGGACCGCCGCGCCCCGCTTCCGTTTCCGCAGGGACCGTTCGATTTCCTTCATCAGGTCCTGGGTGGCATCTTCCTCCACTTCCAGGTCGCTGTCCCGAGTAATCCGGAAGGGAACCATATCCACGATGGTAAGCCCTTTGAACAGATCCTGGCAGTGTTCCATGATCAGGTCTTCCAGGAACACATAGGCCCGTGCTCCATCCTTTCCCACCAGGGAAATGAACCGGGGCAGCACTGAGGGGACCTGGACGAAAGCGATTTTCTGTTCCCCTTTCTTATCCCGGAGTTCCACAGCGATGTTCAGAGATTTATTGGCCAGGAAGGGGAAAGGTCGAGCCGCATCCACCGCCATGGGAGTCAGTACCGGGAAGACCATTTCCTGATAGTAGTTTTCCAGTTCCCGCCGCTGATCCGGGGTGACATCCTTCACCCGGGAGAAGGAGATGGCGTATTTTTCCAGCTCGTTGACCAGGGCAAAGAAATACCGGTATTTCAGTTTCATCTGGTTGTGGGCAGAAAGGGAAATATCCCGGAGCTGATCTCCCACGCTCAATCCTGCCGCATCCACCCGTTCCACTCCGGCGGCTTCCTGTTCGATGAGCCCTGCCACCCGGACCATGAAAAACTCATCCAGGTTGGAAGCGGAAATGGCCACGAACCGCAGCCGTTCCAACAGGGGCAGGTTCCGCACCCCCGCTTCCCGCAGCACCCGCAGGTTGAACTTCAGCCAGCTCAATTCCCGGTTTACGTAATACTCAGGTTTATTCAGATCGATTTTCATCATTTCTCCTCTGCTTTCTCCAGTACTGGCTGCAGGCCGAATACTTCTTCAAAGAAACTGCCCCGCTTGCCGAAAGTCCATTCTTCCAGGGAAAGGTTTTCCCGGCTCTTTGCCAGGACCCGCAGCTCGTTGCCCCGGATCACCACTTTGCAGCCGCGGATCTTCTGCCGCCCGCTGATATCCAAGGAATCCGCCAGCCGAAGGATGGCCGCCAGCTTGGCCACCCGCGGAGGGATGCTGCTCCCGAAATCTTTGGGTTCATTCCCATTCAGTTCCGGCCGATCCAGGGTGTACAGATAGGAAATCTGAGCAATGGTATGGCACTGTTCCACACTGAAGCCCAAAAGATCTGCACTGTCGATCAGGTAATAATTGTACCTGTCGTAAGTCCGCATGGAAGCGTACTTCCCGATGTTGTGCAGATAGGCCGCCGCCCGCAGCAGGATCTTATCTTCTTGGTCCAATCCCTGAGAAGGTGCCAGGGCATCAAAGAGGGTGCAGCACATTTTTTCCACCCAAGCCGCATGGGGCGCATCATAGTGGAAACGGGTCCCGATGCTCCGGACCAGGCTCATCTGGATGTCCAACATCTCTTCTAAGAACTTCCGATCCAGCTGCCGGGCGATGTAGAGGATCTTCATCCCATCCACGAACCGATCCACTGGCATAAGGATCTTCTGGGCCCGGGACATCTCCATGAGCAGCTGGCAGAGAGTGATGGCCGGCAGGGCCACTTCCGTCTCTTCCGGGCTCAGGCCGAACAGCTTCTCCAGCTGGCTTTCTTTCAGCCGGTGGACTTTTCCATAGAAATCAGTCACTTCCTCCGCTGTAAAGGAGATGTTTTCCTTCCGGGTCCGTTTCTTTCCGAAAAGATCCAGGAGTACCTGGCTTTCCGTCCCTGTGAGCACCAGCATGCTGATGGTCTCATCCTCCAGTTCTTCCGCCACCACCCCGATCCGGTCCTGGAGGTATTCCTTCAGGGCTTGTTCGAAATGGATGCTGGACCGTTCGTTCCGGGTGAACTGTTCCTTCAGCCGGACCAGCCCTACATGGAGATTCTGCTGGAATTTCACTTCCCGGTTCTTCACATAAGTAAGTCCCAATCCCCCGGACGAGATATCCGCCAGAAGGACCCCTTCCCGGGGCATGGGCAGTTCCGGCCGGATTTCCATTGTCCGCAACAGGGAAGCCATCTTGGTGTAGATTTCCCGGGACATATTGACCACTTCGATCTGGAAGCCGGTCTTCACCAGCACCTGATCCAGGAAATACTGCTGGTTTTCCGCTTCCCGGACGGCAGTGGTAGCCTGGAGGATATAGGATTTCACTCCGTATTCCCGCATCACCTGGCGATACCCTTTGAGGATCTCCACGATCTGCAGCATGGTCCCGAAAGAGATCTTCCGGGTCTGGAAAGTCTCTTCTCCCAACCGGACCTTGCTGCGCAGTTCCGTAATGATCCGGATGTCATCCAGACCGGTATATTCCATGAGCTGCATGGTGATGTTTTCTGAACCCAGATGGATCACCGCTGCAGAACGCAATTTTTTCTTTGTCATAAGTACCTCCTTGCCTTGGGTATAACCCGGTTTGTCCTACCCCCTGCGGTCCAATCGTGTTATACTATTTTTAGTTTAACACTTCTATTATAAGAAAAAAACAGTGTAAACGGGGTATAGATTTTTTGTATTACACTGCCTGGATCGGGGGATCATATGAAACGCATTGCTATCATCGACGTGGGGTCTAACTCTGCCCGTCTTGTCATCATGGAAATCCATGCTTCCAACGCCTGCAATCTGGTCTATAACCAAAAGGACCCGCTGCGTCTGGCCCTCAAGACCGACAAAAAAGGCTACCTGACGGAAGAAGCCTTTGCCGCTACCACCAACTGCCTGAAGAATTTCGCTTCCATGTGCCGGATCTTCCAGGTGGACGAGACCATCGCCGTGGCCACCGCCGCCATCCGGAACGCCCCCAACGGGGCCAAATTGGCCAAAGCCGCCTCCCAGGCTTCCGGCATCAACTTGGAAATCATCTCCGGGAAAACCGAGGCCTACCTCAGCTATCTGGGGGTCATCAACACCATCGATGTGAAAGATGCGGTGATCTTCGACTTGGGAGGTGCTTCCACGGAAGTGATCCTGGTGAAAGACCGGAAATTGGTGGACAGCGTCAGCCTGCCCATCGGCTGCGTGAACCTGACCAAAAATTTCAAGCTGAACAATGCCGTGGACCCAGTAGCCCTCAACAAGATGCGCCGGGCCATCAACGACCAGATGCAGAAAGCCCCCTGGATCGCCGGCTGCGGCCTGCCCCTGGTGGGAGTAGGCGGGACGGCTCGTTCCGTAGGGAAAATCGAACAGAAACGGGCCAAATATTTTACCTCCAAGCTCCACAACTACCAGTTCGGACTCCAGGACTTCAAAGAATGGTACAAGACCCTGCCGGGCACTACTCTGGCCACCCGGCGCCGGATCCCCGGCCTTTCCAACGATCGAGCGGACGTGATCATCGCCGGTTCCTCCATCATCAAAGCCCTGGCGGATCGGAGCAAGGCACGGAAAATGATCATTTCTGGCTGCGGGCTCCGGGAAGGACTGTTCTCTCAGTACCTCCACGAACATACGGACCGGCCCCTGATCACCCCCAACATCCTGGAAACAGCCCGGGAAAACATGATCCACCTTTATTCTCCTGACGAAGAACACTGCCGGCTGGTGGCCCGGTACGCCATCCAGCTGTTCCGGGGCTGGCAGTCCCTCCACAAACTGGATCCGGTCCGCTGGGAACCCCTCCTGGAAACAGCCGCCCTGCTCCATGACATCGGCATTACCATCAACTATTACAACCACACCCGGCACAGCGGCTATCTGATCGAAAACGGGAAACTCTTCGGCCTGAACCACCTGGATGTAGTATACACCGCCATCCTGGCCGCCTGGCACCATGGGGTGAATCGGGGCTACCTGCGGAACCGGGCCTACCGGAAACTGATCCCAGAAATCGACCTGAAACGGCTGAGCAACGCCGCCCTGCTCCTGGCCCTGGCAGAATGTCTGGATTACACCCAAACCGGAGCCATCGAGACCATCGAACCTGCCATCCTGAACGGCGGTGCCGTCCTGACCCTCACCGCCGCCCGGACTCCGGCGGTGGAACTCCAGCAGCTCCAGTCCATGACCAAGTGGTTCCGGAAGAACCTGGGCTGCAGTTTGACCGTAGTGGTGAAGGAAGAAAAATAAAAAAAAGAGGGGCTGTGAAGAAATGGATTCCTCATTTCTTCACAGCCCATTTTTCTACGCCAGGATTCCCAGCTCCTGCAGCCCTTCCTGGACTGCATTCATCTCTTCATCCACCCGGGTTTCCACTTTCAGGGTGTGGGCTCCATGGGTCAGCGTAACAATCAGAGGGGCATCGCTGGCCCGGAGTTTGTCCACGTACTGCCGGACATCCCGGCGGCTGTAGATGTTCATATCGATATGGATGATGCCATAAACCTCATGAGACAGGGTCAGGCCCCGGATGATCCCGCCGTTGTCCACCACCGCATTGAGCTCGGCTTCCAGTTCATCTTCGTCCATGGTCCTGCTGCAGCAGTGGAGGCTCCGGTTGCAGCCCCGCTCTTCCGCCGGTCCCTGGAGCTGGTAGCCCCGTGCCGTGGAAAGGATCGGTTTGCCGCTGCTGCGCAGGATCGCTACATCTCCTACGATGATCTGCCGAGTCACATCCAGTGCTTTGGAAAGTTCGATCCCCGTAATGGGCCTGTCCGCATTTTCCAAGATCTCATACAGTTTTTCCCGTCTCATTTGATTGTTCATGGTCGTCCCTTTCTCTATTTTCCCTGCCAAAAATCCCTGGCTGTCCTGGAACAAGCTGATGGACTGGATCAGCGCTTCTTTTCAATAATGACTATTTCTTAAATTACTACTCTCTATTATAGAAAAACATTTGTCATTTTTCCAGACTTATTAATACAAATTACGAAATATTTTACAAATTATTATATATTTATGTAAATATCTGTGTCCGACTTTGGACTTTTCAGTTGTTCATATCATTTCTCATCCTGCATGGCAGGAGAGTCTGTACCTGAAATGACAAAAAAGCCCCCTTTCCTGCCAGCCTTCTGTTTTCAAGAATAGCATACCAGCAAAAGGGACTTTTCCAAAATATATTTTTATTAAGAGCAGTATTTAAAAACTAAATATACGAAATTACAGCCGGCCGGACATGATTTCCGCTCCCCGTTTCTGCAGGAGCTCCACCATGCCTTCCATGTATTGGGGCACACGTTCCCGGGCATGATAGGCCGCCATCACCCGGCGCCGGTGCCCTGGGATATCCAACTGGTAAAGATTCACCGCTTTGGAATACCGGAAAGTCCGGGTATAGGCTTCCCGCACCATACAGATCCCCACCCCTTCCGCCACCAGCTGGAGAATCAGCTCGATGCTGCGGATGACGATCAGCTGACGGGGGCGGATTCCCTGTTCCTGAAAGATCCTGTCCTGGAGTGCCCGGGTACTCTGGTCCGGGGTGGTAGCCAGGAATACCTGTCCACTGAGAGCTTCCGGCTGGAGGACGCCATAGGGCTGCCCCTGGGAAAACACAGCCCGGCTGTTCAAAGGGTGGCCCTGGGGCACCGCTACCAGGAATTCCTCCTGGAACAGCTCCCGGGCCTCCATGGTCCGGTCTAGATTCTCTTCGTTGACCACCACCAGATCCAGTTCATGTTTCTGGAGCAGCTCTTTGAGAACAGTCATATTCCCTTGGCGCAGGACCAGTTCCCCCTTAGGCCATCTTTCATGGAAATCTTTCAGGACACGGGGCAGGAACCAGGCGCCCCGGAGCATAGAGATCCCCATCCGGAGCCGCCCGGCCTCATCGCTGAGCAGCATGCTCATCTCACTGTCGAACCGGCTGGAAATGGCCAGGATCCCCCGGGCATAATGGACATACCGTTCTCCCGCTTTGGTCAGTATGAAGCGCTTGCCCTGCCGGCAGAACAAAGGCATGCCCAGGTGCTTTTCCAAATTGCTGATGTAGATGCTCAGGGCCGGCTGGGAAATATACAGCCGGTCGGCCGCCCGGGTCAGGTTGCCGCATTCAGCCAACGTACAGACATACCGCTGTTCTTTTAGATCCATCGTCCTCCCTCATCCGTTCCACGGCTTTCCTTTTATTCCGTTCATAGACATTATTGCTTTTCTTTATAATGCTGCAAGTCATATTATACAGTAAAACGGAAAATATAGCAAAAAATATTAAAAAGTTAACACTTATATATAGCCATGTATAGAATGAGTGAGACAATGTTCTTTTTTATCTATTTTCCGACGGTGCCTGCGCCTCCAGCCCGGCAATGTACCGTTCCAGCGCATCCACATAGGCTTTGCCCAGTCGGCTCAGGTGGGTCTGTTTGTGGGTCAAAAGGCCGATGTGCATCTCCCCTTCTTTCCGGAGGGGGACAGCAATGATGCTGGCCCCATTCAGTTTCTGGTCGATGACCCCGCTGCAGACCGTATACCCATCAAGGCCAATGAGCAGGTTGAACAGCGTGGCCCGGTCCGTGACCCGGATATTCTTGCTGCGGACCACCGTGCTGAAGATTTCCTCGGAAAAATAGAAGGCGTTGTGGTCCCCCTGGATATAGGAAAGATAGGGATAAGGCGCCAGCTCTTCCATAGAAACACTTTTCCGCCCGGCCAGGGGATGGGAAGAATTGAGGAACACATGGGGCCGGGCCACGAACAGCTCCCGGAATACCAGGTCATTGGCCTTGAAGATCTTCTGGAGGACGGCCTTGTTGAAATCGTTGTAGTAGAGGATCCCGATTTCACTGCGCATATGGGCCACATCGTCGATGATGGTGTAAGTCTGGGTCTCCTGGAGACTGAAATCGTAGGATTCCCCCCCGTATTCCTTGATCAGATCCACAAAGGCATTCACCGCAAAGGAATAGTGCTGGGTGGAAACGGTGAACTCCTGCTTGCCTCCCGCCTGTTTCTTATACCGGGATTCCAGGAGGTCTGCCTGTTCCAACACTTGCCGAGCATACCCCAGGAAAATTTCTCCTTCCTTGGACAGGTGGACCCCCTTGTTGGTCCTCTCAAAAATCTGGATGCCCATCTCCCGTTCCAGTTCCCGGACCATCTTGGTCAGGCTGGGCTGGGTGATGAACAGGGCTTTGGCCGCCCCGCTGAAAGTCCCTGCCTCTGCAATGGCCACAATATAGCGCAATTGTTGTAAAGTCATGGTTTTTCCTGCTTTCTTCAAAATTCTTCCACGGTATTCTTCTCAATTATAGCATAGCCCCCTACAGATACGGAGCGATGTCCTTTTTCCGGAGCAGCCAGAGAGGGACGACTCCCCCCAGGGTACCGGCTCCCAAAAGGAGCAGGGGAGCCAAGAAACCCTGCCAGAGCGGGGCCCGGCTCATCTGGACCGCAGCCTGCTGCCCAATGCCCGCTGCCGCCAGCAGGCTGCCGCCCCACCCCAGGAGCCAGCCCAGGGTGCTGCCCAAAAGGAGCAGCAGGAACTGTTCCAGGAGCAGCAGGGCCTGCGTCCTGCGGCGGCTGGCCCCCAGAGCCCGGAGGAGGGCCCATTCTTCCATCCGGGAAGTGCCGTCCCAGTACAGGGCCAGCAGGGTCACCAGGACAGCGGCTCCCAAAAGGCCCAATGAAATCATCATCCAGAACTGCCGGCTCTGGCCCACCATCCCATAAAGGGCAATCAGGCTCTGGGCTGGGAACAAGAGCTGGGAAGGCCCTCCCTTTTTCCGCTGCCAGGCGGCCAGGAGCTGCATGGCTTCCCCGTATCCTTTGGGCCGGACCAGGACGGCGGTCACGTCTCCTTTCTCATCTCCGTGTCCCACCGTACCATGGCCTCCATGGGCCTCCCAGATATCTTCCAAGGGCACCAGGATGGCTTTGTCATAGGGTCCCTGGACCGGAGCCAAGATTCCCACCACCCGATAGGGATGATTATGGGCTTTCCCTTTGGCAATGAATCCGTGGCTGGATTGGAACACATCCCCCACCTTCAAGCCTGTAAGCTTGGCCGTCTCCGCCCCCAGCACCGCCTCCCCCGGGCCGGCAAAGCTCCGCCCTTGGACAGGCACCAGCCAGGGATGGGGTTCTCCCGGCACCTCATAGGAAAAGATTTCTTTTTCCGTGCCGCAGAGCCGGAATCCCCGGTAGCTGTCCCCGAAGGCCAGAGGCAGTACCTGGGATGCCTTGCCGCTCTGGCGCAGGGTCTCTACTTCACCGTAGGGGATATTCCCGATGGGACGGTCCCGGAGGAACACGGTATTCAACACCAGCTGATAGGGAGACCCTTTGGCCCCAGCTAGGATGGGAAAGGGAGCTGCGGCCCGGTTCAGGCCCTGATAAAGCCCTCCTGCCAGCTGGATCACAAAGACTGGAAGAGCGCAGGCCACAGCGGTAAGCAGGAGCAGCAGACCATAGCGGAGCGGCCGCCTCCACAAAGACAGGAACGCCAGTCGCAGCATCATGCTTCCTCCTTCCGCAGTTCCAATTTCCGAGCAAACCGTTCCTGGACCGCCGGATCGTGGCTGGCGCAGAGCAGCATGCAGCCGCTCCGTGCCTGGTAAGCCAGGAGCAGGTCCAGGATCCTCCGGCTGTTTCGGACATCCAGGCTGGCGGTCGGTTCATCTGCCAAGAGCAGGCGGGGTTCACGGACGATGGCCCGGATAAAAGCCACTCGCTGCCGTTCTCCTCCGCTGAGCTGCCGGGGGAACCGGTCCCCGCAGTCCGGCAGGTCTACTTCTGCCAAGAGATCCCGGATCCTCCGGGCAGACGCTTCTTTCCCTGCCAGCCGGGCACTGAGCCGGATATTTTCTGCCACAGTCAGAAAGGGCAGCAGTTTGGGTTCCTGGAACACATAGCCCAGATTCGCCCCCCGCCACTGGGCCCGTTCCGGCTCCGTCAAGCCGGTGAGTTCCACCCCGTCGATGGCGATACGTCCCCGGGTGGGAGAAAGGAGCCCGGCCAGACAGTGGAACAGGGTGGTCTTGCCGCTGCCGGAAGGACCTTCCACCCCCCAAGCTTCCCCGTCCTGCAGCCGGAAAGACGGCAGGGTCAGTCCCCGTACGGTCCTTCCCTCTCCTTCCGGATATTCACAGATGAGATCTTCCACTACCAGCATTTTTTGTCCTCCTGCCCTTTCCTGCACAAAAAGGGAGGAGCCGGCTGCAGCTGCAGTCCGGGGACCTCCCTTGTTGTGTTATTCTTCTACCGAGTCCGCTACGATCCGCAGCTGGCTCACAAAACCTGTTTCTTCATCGGTTTCACTGCCTGTCTCCAGGGTCCCTGTCACCGTAATGGGGGTATCATAGGGCAGGGCCGTCACCGGCGAGGACAGTTTCACCACCACGATATTGTCCGGCCAGTCCGCATCTGTAGAACAGAAGGGGCAGACCGACATAGGCACTTCCGTCAGCACAAAGAACCGGATGGTCGGCGTGAGAGGCGGTGCCATATACCCTGTCATGGTCACCGTACTTCCCGCTAGGCTCTGGACCTTGTCAGAAAAGGTCAGCCCCTCGGAAGAGTATCCGCTGTACAGCTCACCGAAGGCAAGATCCTCCGCTGCTACAGGCAGTGCCAGGGACAGTGTCAGCACAAGGGCCAGGAGGCCCCGCTTCAGCCAGGCCATGTTATTTCTTGTCCTGGGTCAGGTGGTATTTGGTCTGATTCCCGTCGATGCCCAGGGCCCGGAGCATCCCGAAGAACACTTCCGTATTATCCATGGTGCCCTTGAAGTATTCGGAACCAGGTCCCCCTGCGTTCAGCAGGATGTCATCAGCGCTGTGGCATTCCTGAGGATCGTCTTTGGGGGTATTGGCCGGCATCAGTTCCGCCGGGTCGCCCTGGTGGATACGGGCCGGGTTGGCCTTGGAGCTGGCTTTCGTCACTTGATGGAATTCCACCTTGTCCCCGATGGCAGACTGTTCCTGTTTGGTTTCCGTCACGGACAGGGCCGGCGGGGTAGGTTTCTTCATGAAGTGGTAGTTTTCGTAGTATTCCGGATGGTTGGCGTACTGGACAGCCAGGGTCACATCGGGATCCGGATTGTCAGGGAACCCATCATGGTCTTCATCCTTAAAGGTGGGGAATACGGAGTTCTGGTATACCCGGACGGCTTCCGTGCCCTTCTTCCCATCCTTTTCATGGTAGGTGCCGCTGATGGAGATGCCGTGGGCATGGTCAGCCAGTACGATGATCAGGGTATCGTCCCCCCGTTTCTTGTTCCATTCTTCGGCATACTGGATGGCCTTGTCGAATTCAATGGTATCATAAGCAGCCCGCTGCCAATCCATCACGTGGAGCTGCTTGTCGATGGATCCTCCTTCGATCATGGCGAAGAAGCCGTTGGGGTTCTTGGACAGGATATCTAAAGATTTCTTGGTCATGTCCATCAGGTTGGGCTGATCAGTGAAGCCTTTCAGCACCTGAGGATCTTTCAACATTTCCCGGTCGATGTACACATTCATGGTGCCGGTGTGGAACAGCCCCAGCAGCGGTTTGTCGCTGGGAGCCGCCTTCATTTCCGTAGAAGTCCCTACAAAGGTGTAGCCCAGATCCTTGAAATCCTGGATCACGTTGTCATTGTCCTTCCGTTTGGAACCCGGGGTGCCTTTAGGCAGATACCGGGCGGAGCCGCCACCCATGATTACATCGGGACGATGGTACTGGGACAGATAACTGCTGGCCAGCCAGTCCTGGTTGGCACGGCGGCGGGTATGGCCGATCATGGCAGCCGGGGTAGCGTCAGTGGATTCTGCCTGGGTCACCACCCCGATGGACATACCCCGGGTCCGTTTCAGGATTTCGGAGATGTTTTCCACTTGAGGATCATCGAAAGGATCCTTGGTGGAATCTTCATAAACGCCCATGGCGTTCACCACGGATTTATGGCCGGTGGCGTAGGCGGAAGCGGAGTTGGCGCTGTCGGTGACCAGGGAATCATAGCCGCTGGTAGTGATCACTGCGTTGTGTTCCAGTTTTTCCATGGCCAACAGGTCATTGTATTTCCCGTTGGTCATGCCCTTGGACAGGATCCGGGCGATTTCCCGGGCCTGGAGGCTCATGCCGTCTCCCACGAACAAGATCACGTTCTTGGCCCGCTTGGGAGCCTTTTCACTGACTACCGTATAGCCTGCAGCCGAAACGCCCTTGCCGGCTCCATCCTGGGCCGTCACTTTCACGGCATAGGTGCCTGTCTTGGGGAAGGTGACCTGATCGGCCCGGTAGCTGGTGACCCCGTTGCCCAGGTCTTTCTTCACCAGTTTCCGGCCAAAGAATTTTTCCGCCGGCTGGCCGTTCACCGTAATGTCCACGTCCTTCAACTGCTGGTCCCCTTTGACTTCCACATCGAAGTCAAATTTGGCACCGGCCCAGAACTTAGCTCTGTCCACTGGCAGGATGCGGACTTCTGCCGCTTCCACAGAGGGCAGGATCCCCAGGAAGGAACTTCCCAGAACTGCCGATAAGATTGCACGTTTCAGCCACTTTTTTTCCATGGATATGCCTCCTAAAAAATTCCCCTGCTGGTAGATGCAGGGAAAAATAAATGAACTTATTGTCTGCACAGGTATAACTATACGGAATCCATGTCATATTCCAGTCAACAGATTGTCAAATTTATGTCAAATTTTAAGGGTGCTGCTGAAGCAGCACCCTGGTCGCGGGTCGCAATTCGCGGCCCGCGACCCAAAAAAGGACTGCTGCCCACGCAGCAGTCCTTTTTCTTCAGTCCATGGTAAATCCATTGTCCCCCTTCAGGAGGTTCTTTTTCATATACAGCACCCAGTTGCCGATGTTGGTGCCGTGGTCGGCGGTCCGCTCCATATATTTCAGGAGCAGCACATAGTCCACGTAAGAGGCCACGTCGTCCGGATCTTTCTTGATTTCGTCGGTGAGTCTGGGCAGCAGCCGTTCGAAATCCGCGTCCACGATATCATCCTTGTCCCCGATGTACCGGGCCTTTTCGTCGTCCCCTTCCAGATAGCACCGGAAGCTTTCTTCCAAAAGAGCCTGCATGTCTTCGTACATTTCCTTGAAGCCTTCAGGCGGCTTCACCACCGGGTTCCGTTCCAGGATCCGGGCAATGTACAGAGCCATGTCGGAGCAATGGTCCGCGATCCGCTCCAGTTCGCTGAGCACCCGGAAGGTCCCCATCAGGCTCCGCCAGTCGGAAGCCACCGGAGACTGGAGTACCTGTACCGTCAAATCCTTCCGCATGATGGACCGGATCTCTTCGTCGAATTTGTCGTCCCCATCCCGGACCATCCGGGCTTTGTCCAGATTCTGGGTGAACAGGGCCGTCTTGGTCTCTTCCAGGGTCTTTTCCAGGTTGCCGATGAGCACCCGCACATCGTCCTGGATCTCCACCAGGGTCTTTACATAGGCATCTCTCATAATGGCTCCTCTCTCAGCCGAACCGGCCGGTGATGTAAGATTCCGTCCGAGGTTCGGAAGGATTGGTGAACAGGGTTTCCGTATCGTTCATTTCCACCAGTTCTCCCAGATAGAAGAAAGCGGTCTTGTCGGAAATACGGCTGGCCTGCTGCATGTTGTGGGTGACGATGACGATGGTGTAGTCCTTTTTCAGTTCCAAGGCCAGGTCCTCGATTTTCTGGGTGGAAATGGGGTCCAGGGCGGAAGTGGGTTCGTCCATGAGGATCACCGAAGGCTGGGCAGCCAGGGTCCGGGCGATGCACAGCCGCTGCTGCTGCCCGCCGGAAAGGCCCAGGGCACTCTTGTCCAGACGGTCCTTCAGTTCATCCCAAATGGCCGCCTGGCGCAGGCTCTTTTCCACGATCTCTGCCAGTTGGGCCTTGTTGGTGATGCCCTGTACCCGGGGACCGTAGGCCACGTTGTCAAAAATGCTCTTGGGGAAAGGAGAAGGCTGCTGGAACACCATGCCCACCCGATACCGGAGGGCCAAAGGGTCCACTTCCTTGAAGATATCCTTTCCTTCGAACAAGATCTTCCCTTCCACCCGGCAGCCGGACACCCAGTCGTTCATCCGGTTCAGGGTCTTCAGCAGGGTGCTCTTGCCGCATCCGGAAGGCCCGATCAGGGCGGTGATCTCATTGCGTTTCACTTGCATATTGATGTCCTTCAGGGCCTGGTGTTTCCCATAGTACAGGTCCAAGTGCTGGACATCGAAGACCAGCGTTTCCGGAGAAACGGATCCGTTTCCTTGCTCACTCATCTGCAGTTCCCTCCATCTTCTTTTCCAGTCTCCAGCTGATATACCGGGCCAGGACGTTGAACAGGACCACCACCAGCATCAGGATGGCGGAAGTGACCCCGGCGATTTTGGCCGCATCCGGGCTCAGAGCTTCCGTCCGCATGACCCACACATGGAGGGCCAGGGTTTCCCCAGGGCGGAAGGGGTTCAGGGGACAGGTGGTGGAGCTGAAGTCCCAGTTGCCCCAGTCAATGTCCGTAGACATCCCGGCAGTGAACATCAAGGCGGCGGCTTCCCCGAAACCACGTCCTGCTGCCAAAATCAAACCGGTCATGATCCGGGGCAGACAGGCCGGCAGCAGGACGTTCCAGATGGTCTGCCATTTGGAAGCCCCCAGTCCCAAGCTGCCCAGAGTATATTCAGGTGGCAGGTCCTTCAGGGCATTTTCCGTCACGGACACCATCAGAGGCAGTGTCAGGATGGAAACAGACAGGGCACCGGCCATCAGGTTCCACTGGGAACCGGTCATGACGATGAACACCAGATAGCCGAACAAGCCGACTACGATGGAAGGCAGGGAAGACAAGGTCTCTACTGCCATCCGCACCCAGTTGGTCATTTTCCCGTCCTGGGCGTATTCTGCCAGATAGATCCCGGCGGGGATGCCCCACAGGGCACTGATCACCAGGGCCAGGAACACCAGGTACAGGGTGTTGAAGAACATATCCCGGAGACTCATCAGGATGTCCCCGGTCACAGCCCCCAGCCCCAGTCCTACCACATCCAGGATAAAGGCAAAGAGCAGGACTGCAGACCCGGCTGCTCCGGCCGTAAAGAGCAGGCTCATGAACCGGTCCATGGTTTTTTTCTTGGCAATATCTCCCATGGTCAGTCCTCCTCTTTCAGTTTCAGGGGATCTTTACCAAAAGTATGGATGATAAAGATCAGGATGAACGAAATCACAAACAGCAGCAGGCCCAAGGTCCACAGGGCTGCGCTGTATTCCCCGCCTTCCATGGCCCCCCCATATCGTTGGCGATCACCGTGGTCATGGTGGAAGCCGGCATGAAGAGAGAAGTGGGGAACCGTTTCATCTGGCCGATGACCATGGCCACTGCCAGGGCTTCCCCCAGGGCACGGGCCAAGCCCAGCACCACGCCGGTGAAGATGCCCCTCTGGGCCGCCGGCAGGATCACGTTGCGGATGGTTTCCCAACGGTTAGCTCCCAAACCATAGGAAGCATCCCGCCAGCTTTTGGGCACGGCCAGCATGGCATCAGCCGCCATGGTAGTGATTACCGGGAAGATCATCACAGCCAGCACCAGGGATGCCGCCAGTACCGAGAAGCCAAAGGGCATAGGGAAGATCTTCCGCAGGAAAGGCACCAATACGGTGAGCCCTACCCAGCCGTAAATGACGGAAGGGATCCCGGTGAACATTTCCACCACCGGGCGGATCAGCCGCTGCACGGCGGGAGAAGCCATTTCCGACATGTAGATGGCCGCCGCCAGACTCACTGGCAGGGCAAATACCAGGGACAGGAAGCAGGTGACCAGGGAGCCGCTGATGAACATGGCCGCTCCTACCTGGCCGCCGCCTTCCATGGTGTCACTGGGTTTCCACTGGGCAGAAAACAGGAATTCCGTAATGCTGTGCCCAAAATCCCAAAAGGTGCCGCTTCCCTTCACGAGAAGGAAAGCGGCCATCAGGAACGGCAGCAGGGCCGCTGCAATGCCGCAGGCTGTGATGACAGACTGTGACAAAGTCTCTTTGCGGTGTACCTGCACCAGTTTTTGTGTTACCTTTTCATTAATCATGAGCGGTATCTTTAACCTGCATCTTGCTGCTGACACCATAGCCCAGTTCTTCGATCCGTTTGCCGTAATCGGCGGACAGGATGTAATCCAGGAAGGCCTTTACAGCAGCTTTCGGATTTTTGTTGGTGTAGATGTGTTCATAACCCCAAACATTGTACTTGCCGGAATAGGTATTTTCCAGAGTCGGGGCCACACCATCGATGGAAACAGTGGCTACCGTGTCATTCTTGGTCAGGTAAGGCAGAGCCACATAACCGATGGCGCCTTTGTTCTGGGCTACGCTCTGGACCAAGAGGCCGGAGTTATCGGTTTCCAGAGATTTATTGGAAGCTTCTTCCGCACCGCCGATGGCGTATTTGGCGAACAGAGCACGGGTACCGGAGGTCTTAGGCCGAGTCACCAGGGTGATGGGTTCATCCGGACCGCCTACTTCTTTCCAGTTGGTAACCTTAGCGGTGAAGATATCAGTGAGCTGCTGTTTGGTCAGGCTCTTGACTTTTTCCGCCACGTCCTTGTTGACGATGGTAGCTACGGTCATCACGCAGATCTTATGGTCTTCCAGTTTGTCAGCCTTGTCTTTCGGCAGTTTGGAAGCCGCCGGCACGTCGGAGTTCCCCATATCCACGGAACCGTCGGAAACCTGCTTCAGGCCCATGCCGGAACCGCCGGCGTTCAGGCTGATGCTCACTTCCTTATGCTGCTTCTTGAAGCTTTCTGCCGCATCCTTCACCAGAGGCAGCAGAGCGGAAGAACCGGACCCAGTGATATTCCCGCTGACAGCAGCCGGTTTCTTGGTATCGGCTGGCTTCTGGCCGCCGCCGCAGCCCAGAGCACCCATGACCATCATCCCTGCCAGGACCGTCACGGCTAATTTTTTCCATTTGTTTTTCAACATCATCCTCATCGCTCCCTTACATAGAATCCTTGATGATTGTATTGCTTTTGGCTATGGCTATAAGATACCAGAGCCATGTAAAAAGTAAGAGCAGAGTTTTGTAAAGAATTGTAAAAAAAAAAGACCGTTGCAAATGCAACAGTCTTTTTGGGGGTCGCTACCGGGCTGTTGCTCATGCAACAGCCCCTTTACCTTCCTAACCTCATCTTGAAATCTTCATACCCGAACCGTTTCAGCACCTTCACCGTCCCATCCTCTTCCAGCAGGTCGATGTCCGGGAGGGGCATACCGTTGAAGGTGTTGTTCTTGCAGGTGGTGTAGATAGCCATATCTCCGAAGAGCAGCAGGTCCCCGATTTCCAGGTCCCCATCGAAGCTGTAGTCTCCAGCTACATCTCCGGCCAGACAGGTGCCGCTGCCCAGCCGCCAGGTCATCGCCCGCTCTCCCGGTTCCCCAGCACCGTAGAGAGGGGGCCGGTAGGGCATTTCCAGCACGTCCGGCATGTGGCAGGCAGCGCTGGTATCCAGGATAGCGATCTTCACATCACCGTTTTCCACGATATCCAGCACCCGGGTGGCCAGATACCCGGCGTTCAGGGCACAGGCTTCTCCCGGTTCCAGATACACGGTGACATCCCAGGCCTTCTGGGCCCGGCGGATGCATTCTTCCAACAGGGGGATGTGGTAGCCCGGCCGGGTGATGTGATGGCCGCCCCCCATGTTCACCCACTTCATCCGGGGCAGTATATCTCCGAATTTTGCTTCTACCGCGTCCAGGGTCTTTGCCAGATCTTGGGCATCCTGTTCGCACAGAGTGTGGAAATGGATCCCGTCCAGCATATCCACCAATTCCGGAGTCATCTGGACATCCCACTGGGCCCGGGTGGTGCCCATCCGGCTGCCGGGAGCACAGGGATCATAGATGGCATGGCCTTCCTGGGTGGAACATTCCGGGTTGATCCGGAGCCCCACGCTTTTCCCGGCTCGTTTGGCCATGGGGCCGTAGGTCTTCAGCTGCCGGGGAGAATTGAACACGATGTGGTCCGCCACCTGGCACACTTCTTCCATCTGATCTGCCCGATAAGCCCCGCAGAATACGTGGACTTCCTTCCCGGGCATGGCTTCCCGGCCCAGTTTGGCCTCATAGAGGCCGCTGGCTTCGGTGCCTGCCAAATAAGGATCCAGCACCGGATACAGGTCGTAGTTGGAAAAGGCCTTCTGGGCCAGGAGGATCCGGCAGCCGGTCCGGTCTTGGACCCCTTTGAGGATCTCCCCGTTCCGGCGGAGGGCTGTCTTGTCCAGGATGTAGCAGGGGGTGGTCAATTGGCCGAAGGCGGCTTCCGGGGTCTTCCCCCGGAGCCCTGCAAAGGCGGGCCGCTGTTCCCGAGCCTTGTTCCAGTCCATTATTTCACCAGCACCGGATCATGGGATTCGCTCCGGGGCAGGCCGTGCTTGTCCAGAGCATCCAGGAAGGGATCCGGGTCGAATTCTTCCACCGTGTGGACCCCAGGAGTGGTCCATTTCCCGGTAAGCAGCATCAGGGCACCGCACATGGCCGGCACACCGGTGGTGTAGCTAATGGCCTGGCTGCCCACTTCCCGGTAGCAGGCCTGATGGTCGCACACATTGTAGATGTAGTAGGTCTTTTCCTTCCCGTCTTTCTTCCCGGTGAAGATACAGCCGATGTTGGTCTTGCCCTTGGTCCGAGGACCCAGGCTGGCAGGATCCGGCAGCAGGGCCTTGAGGAATTTGATGGGAACGATTTCGTGGCCTTCAAAGTTGATGGGAGTGGTGGACAGCATACCCACATCTTCCAGGCAGCGCATATGGTCCAGATAGCTCTGGCCGAAGGTCATGAAGAACCGGATCCGTTTCACCCCGGGGATGTTCTTGGCCAGGCTTTCGATCTCTTCATGGTGGAGCAGGTACATATCCTTTTCTCCCACCTGGTCGAAGTTGTATTCCCGTTTGATGCTCATGGCCGGGATCTCCACCCAGTGGCCGTTTTCCCAGTAGCTGCCGGGGGCGGACACTTCCCGCAGGTTCACTTCCGGGTTGAAGTTGGTGGCAAAGGCGTACCCGTGGTCCCCACCGTTGCAGTCCAGGATGTCGATGGTGTCGATGGTGTCGAATTCATGTTTCTGGGCATAGGCGCAGTAAGCCTGGGTCACCCCCGGGTCGAACCCGCAGCCCAGGAGAGCGGTAAGGCCGGCCTTTTCGAATTTCTCTTTGTAGGCCCACTGCCAGCTGTAGTCGAAGTAGGCGGAGAACCCTTCTTCCTTGCAGCGTTTTTCGTAGATGGCCCGCCATTGGGGATCATCGGTATCTTCCGGTTCGTAGTTGGCGGTATCCATGTAGTTCACCCCGCAGGCCAGGCAGGCATCCATAATGGTCAAATCCTGGTAAGGCAGGGCGATGTTCATCACCAGATCCGGTTTGTAGCTTTTGATCAGGGCGATCACCTGGTCCACCTGGTCCGCATCCACCTGGGCAGTGGTGACTTTGGTGGCGGTCTTCCCCTTCAGTTTTTCTGCCAGGGCGTCGCATTTGGATTGGGTCCGGCTGGCAATGCACAGCTCGGTAAACACATCACTGACCTGACAGCATTTCTGGATGGCCACGGAAGCAACTCCGCCGCAGCCGATAACAAGGACTCTGCTCATGATATTTTCCTCCTTGGAATATTGTGTCTAAGAGGTCTGCTGCACAAGCAGCAGACCTGAGTCGGAAGTCTGGAGTCGGAAGTCTGAAGCCCCAGGATAGGACCCGTCTTTATGGCCGGGTCCTCAGTAATTTGTAAAACCGGATCCGATTTACACATTCATAAATTTGCCTGCAAATTTATCCTTCGGCTCCAGACTCCAGACTTCAGACTTGAGCCGCTGTGCGGCTCTACAGCTGGTATGCTGCTTTTGCAGCATACCTTTACAACAACGCCAGCAGCAGCTCCCGGACCACTTTACAGGCTACCGCCGTAGAGGCGCCGCTGGCATCCAGCATGGGAGCCAGTTCGTTCACATCAGCGGCCACCACATTGGTTTTGGCCACCAGCCGCAGGGCGTTCAAAAGCTGCATGAAGGTGATGCCCCCGGCTTCCGGAGTGCCAGTGCCCGGAAACACGGATGGATCCAGGCAGTCCAGGTCGATGGTGAAATACACCGGAGCCTGGCTCTTTTCCAGCTCTCGGACCAGCTGTTCCAATCCCCCGAAGCTGAAGGGGTGCAGGTCCGTATGCTGCCGGGCGAACTGCCATTCTTCCCGTTCCCCGCTACGGATGCAGAACTGGTGGATCTTCCCGTCCCCGATCAAATCGTGACAGCGGCGGATCACACAGGCGTGGCTCAGTTTCGCCCCCAGGTAGTCGTCCCGAAGGTCCGTATGGGCATCGAAGTGGACGATCTGGAGATCCGGGTACTTTTTCAGCACCGCCCGGAACGCTCCTAAGGTCACCAGGTGTTCGCCCCCGATCATAAAGGGCATTTTCCCATCCTGGAGGATAGCAGCGGTCCGGTCTTCGATGTCTTTCAGGGCCATTTCCGAACTGCCGAAACACAGTTCCAGATCCCCGCTGTCGAATACGGCGCAATCGGTCAGGTCCTTGTCCTGGTAGGGACTGTAGGTCTCCAGTCCGAAGCTTTCGTGGCGGATGGCGGAAGATCCGAACCGGGTGCCGGGCCGGAAGCTGGTGGTAGAATCAAAGGGCGCCCCGAACAGGACAATCTTGGCCTCTTCATAGGGAGCGTCGCAGGCCAGGAACGTCTCCACATTATTTTTCAGCATCCTTGACCCCTTCTTCCGTTTCCACTTCCTTCAGCATTTCCTCCAGGAAGGCCGGCAGCCAGAAAGCGCCCACATGGAGCCGGGTGGTGTAGTACCGGGTATGCATGTTCAAGGCTTCCCAAGCAGGAGCGTCCAGGTCGTTGATGGGATGGTACTTCTTGCTGGCAAAGCCGAAGGTCCAGTACCCGGCTGCATACGTGGGGATGTGAGCCTGGTACACCTTGCTGATGGGGAAAGTGCTGACGATCCGCTGGTGGCTCCGCTGCATGGCAATGGCATCTTCCTTGTAGAAAGGACTCCCCTGCTGGTTCACCATGATTCCGTCTTCCCGGAGGGCGTTGTAGCAACTGCCGTAGAATTCCCGGGTAAAGAACCCTTCCGAAGGACCGAAGGGATCCACAGAATCCACAATGATCAGATCATAGGAATTTTCCCGGTGGCGGATGAATTTCAGAGCGTTTTCGAAATAGATATGCACCCGCCGGTCATCCATCCGGCAGGCATTCCCAGGCAGATAGTTCCGGCAGGCTTCCACCACCATAGGGTCCATTTCCACCAGGTCGATCTTCTCCACCCGGTCGTACCGGGTCAGTTCCCGGACCACGCCGCCGTCCCCGGCGCCGATCACCAGGATGTCCTTGATGCCCTTGTGGACGGCCATAGGTACATGGGTCATCATTTCGTCGTAGATGAACTCATCCCGTTCTGTCAGCATCACGTTCCCATCCAGGGTCAGGACCCGCCCGAATTCCGGCGTTTCGAAAATATCGATCCGCTGGAAGTCGCTCTGCTTGGAAAACAGATGACGGTCCACCCGGAGGCTGTGCTTCACATCCGGGGTATGAAATTCACTGAACCACATTTCCATTGGTTATATCCCCCTCTTATGCTAATACATTCAGGTGCTTCAGTTCCGGATCCTCCGAACCGGTCATGCTGCAGCCCTTTTCTTTGGCGTACTGGATATGTTCCAGCACGGTTTTGGTGATTTTTTCCCCGGGAGCCAAGAGCGGGATCCCCGGGGGATAACACATGACGAATTCACTGCACACCCGGCCTTCGCACTGTTCCAGAGGCAGGCTCACCTTCTCCGCATAGAAGGCTTCCTGGGGACTGGTGACAACCACCGGTTCCACGTATTCCTGGGTGAGCATGCCAGTGGGATCCTTCTGGTACCGGCGGCGGATTTCTGCCAAGGCGCTGACCAGCCGTTCCAGATCCTGGATCCGGTCCCCCATAGACAGGTAAGCCAGGATATTTCCGATATCCCCGAATTCGATCTGGATGTCGTAGTCATCCCGGAGGATATCATACACTTCGATGCCTGCCAGGCCGATGTCCAAGGTATGGATGCTCAGTTTGGTGTTGTCGAAATCGAACACGGAATCTCCGTTCATCAGTTCCCGGCCAAAGGCGTAATAGCCTCCAATGTTGTTGATTTCCTGCCGGGCATATTCTGCCATGTCCACCACTTTGTGGAAGATTTCCCGTCCGTGGAGAGCCAGCCGCCGACGGCTGATGTCCAGGCTGGACATCAATAGATAACTGCCGGAAGTAGTCTGGGTCAGGTTGATGATCTGGCGCACATAGCCTGCATGGACCTTGGGCCCGGTGAGCAGGAAACTGGACTGGGTCAGGCTGCCCCCGCTCTTGTGCATGGAAATAGAAGCCATATCAGCCCCCGCAGTCATGGCGGAAACAGGCAGTCCGCTGCCGAAGTAGAAATGGGTGCCATGGGCTTCGTCGGCCAGGCACAGCATCCCTGTATCGTGGGCCATCTTCACAATGGCCCGGAGGTCGCTGCACACTCCATAATAGGTGGGATTGTTCACCATGACGGCTACCGCATCAGGATTTTCCCGGATGGCCCTGGCCACTTGATCCCGTTTCATCCCCAGGCTGATTCCCAGCCGTTTGTCCACATCCGGATTCACATAGACCGGGATGGCCCCGCAGAGCACCAGGGCGTTGATGACGCTTTTATGGACGTTCCGAGGCAGGATGATCTTATCCCCCCGTTTGCAGGAAGACAAAATCATGGATTGGACAGCGCTGGTGGTCCCCCCCACCATCAGAAAAGCCCGGCTGGCGCCGAAGGCATCGGCGGCCAGCTGTTCCGCCTCCCGGATTACCGAAACCGGATGGCACAGGTTGTCCAGGGGCTTCATGCTGTTCACATCCACTCCCACACATTTTTCTCCCAGGAACTCCGTCAGTTCTGGATTGCCCCGGCCCCGTTTGTGGCCGGGCACATCAAAGGGCACCACCCGCATCTTCCGGAACCGTTCCAGGGCTTCATAGATGGGTGCCCGCTCCTGTTTCAACCGATATTGCTTTTCCAAGCTCTTTCCCTCCCCAGTATTTTTTACTCCTGTACAAAAAAACGCAAGCTGCCCCCTTGCAGCTTGCGTTATAAGGTCTCACCCGGTATTTCGGTTTGCTTCTTTCTGGGAATCCCCGTTACGAACGACTCTTATTGACCGTTTCACAAGTCTGCGCACAGACGCATTGCGGTTATGAAGTAACCAACTTATAAAAGTTGAACCTGCAGGTTCAATCAATAAGGCTGCAAACCAGTTGCCGCCAGTTCGGCAGTGGACCCGGCTGTCCGTATGGCCTTGACCGGACAGCTGCCCCTAAAGGGCAGGACTCCTGTCCAGTGGTCCTGTGATGGATCTGAAAACCCGTGACCGAATCTTCAAATCGTAAAAATTTTAACATACCCCCTCCCCGTTGTCAATTTCATCTTGTCTTCCCCTCCTCCCCGTGCTACCATGGGGACGGACTTTTTCGAAGGGAGCTGGTTTGGGATGACGCGGGCGGAATGGGTACGGAGCCAGATACGGAGCCCCTGGCACTGGGGGAGTATGCTAGCATTGTGGGGACTGGGATATTACACGTTGGGCTGGGCAGGCCGGGGGCATATGACCGCCGCCATGGCAGGCTGGGGTCTGTTCCTTTTGGTGGAAACCGCCCCCATGCTGTGGACCATGCTGGCCTTTGCGGGAGCCATGCTGTTCCTGTCCCGGATCTTTCCACCGGCGGCCATTATCTTTATCATCATCGGCATCGTGTTCTTCATCCTCCGGATCCGCTACGTGATCCAGAACGCCCAGCTGCTGGCCAGCGGCTTCCTGGTGTACCTGGTGTACTATTATCTCTTCGCCGATCACATGCGGCTGGGCGGGAAACTGGTGGAAGTCTGCTACAGACTGCTGACCCTGGGCCATCTCATCGTCCCCCCCTGGCCCCTCCGGCAGCTGCTGGTCTATCCCACCCTGCTCCTGGCCGCCGGGCTGCCGGTGCTCCTGGTCCATCTGTTTCTCTGGATGGCCTACCGGAAAGGGTATGAAAGCCGCACCGCTCTTACGGTGCTGTTCGGCCTGCCCCTGGTGGTGATTTCCTTCCTGCTGCCGTTCCTGAAGATTTTGGGAGCCTTCGACGGAGCCGCCTTCTCCAACACCGGCCACACTGGACACATGGGCGGGGAGGGATTCCACGGCACGGGAGAGGGCTATGTCCCGGCAGACGGCCACCCGGTCCCGGTCCATCCTGTGAACGGCTATATCCGTTCCACCCCTGGAGGAGGCACCACCTATGTCCATCCCCATGTGGCCACCAATCCGGACGGGATCCTGGAAAACAACCTGTCCTACCACGGTCCCCATCCCGCACCGGTGTCTGCGGGGGTTCCCCACACCCCCGCAGGCACCGGCCACACGGTCCACGGACCCAATGTGGATACGGTACCGGGAGTGGGGAAGGAGAAAAAGGAAAAGGAGCTGTGAAAAAATGATTTCTCATTTTTTCACAGCTCCTTTATTTATTTTTTTAAATGGAGATACTGGCTGAAGAAAGAGGTGATCTTGTCAAAGGGGATCAGTTCGGTTTTATCGTACAGATCCACATGGCCGGCCCCTTTCACATAATACAGTTCCTTGGGTCCCTTGGCCCGGCGGTAGGCGTCTTCGCTGAATTCTCTGGAGTGGGCCTGATCACCGGTGATGAACAGCAGGGGACGGGGAGAAATGGTCTCGATATCCTGGAAAGGATAGAAGTTCATGAACTTCACATTGCTGGTGTAGGTGGGATGGGTGGTGGTGTTCATATCCTGCCCTTTGCCTGCTGCCGCACCCCGGGTGGTCCGGTAGAAATCGTAGAATTCCTGCTGGATGGGATCGGTTTGCTCATTCAGGGTATGGGTGGTTCCCCCCAGCAGCTTCCGGGGTTCCCCTTCAAATTCCGCATACCGCTGCCGGGCCGCATCGGCAATATAGGCTTCCCGCTGTTCCAGGGTCTGGGAATGATGGAGTCCGTCCCGGTTGGCCGCCCCCATGTTGTACATGGAAACGGTGGCGATGGCCTTGATCCGGGGATCGATCTTGGCGGCGCTGATGATGAAACTGCCGCTGCCGCATACCCCCAAAGCCCCGATGTTGTCCCGGTCCACGAAATCCCGGGTCCCCAGATAATCCACGGCGGCCATGTAGGCTTCGGAATAAATGTCCGGCAGCACACTGTTCCGGGGCGTCCCTTCACTGGATCCCCAGTAAGGCGTATCCACCGCCAGGGTTACGAAGCCCTGGTCCGCAATTTTCTGGGCATAGAGAGTACCGCTCTGTTCCTTCACGGCCCCCATGGGATGGCCCACGATCACCGCCGGCAGTTTCTGGCCCTTCTGGTAAGTCTTGGGGATGTACAGGTTCCCGGCCACCTTCATGTTGAACTGGTTCTTGAAGGTCACCGGCTTCATGGTCACCTTGCTGCTCTTGTAGAAATTGTCCGCCCCGTGGTCCGCATACCGGGGAGCCGGCATTACTTTGGGCAGAGGAGCGAACCAGGGATCTTTGGACTGATCCGCCACCCGTTCAGAAGCTCCTGCCACGGTGCTTCCGAAAAGAGTCAGTCCCAGCAGCAGGGCACTGGCCAGGGTACTGATCTTTTTAGGATTTATAGTTTTCATGCTTTTTCCCCTTCCTTTCCCAGGTTCTTGCCCAACTGCCGGCAGTTTCCCAGGATTTTCCCAGTTTCCAGATACTGGTAGGTGGGGAATTCGAACAGTACAGGTTTGAACACCCTGTAATCGATTTTTCCTTTGGCATCCAGGATGCTGTCTTCCGCCCAGACTTTTTCAATGGTCACAATAAAATTGTCGAAGACCGGATGAGGGTAATTGTCCACCACCCTGCATTCAATGACCAACTTGGCCTCTTCCGGCACCGGTGCTCCGGTTACCCCCGGATGCCAGGCCATCAGCCGAGATTTATCCGTGTCATTGCCGGAATGGAGCCCGGCATAATCTGCTTTTTCCAGGAAATCTGCCGTTACGGACGAAATGGTAAAAATACCGTTTTTTTCAATGCATTGGGCTCCATAATGTTCCTTCATCATACTCACCAGCAACCGGTCATGGGCAATGATTCCCACATGGGCCACCATGGTCCAGTCCGCCCGGCCTTCTGTCAGAGAACCAACCAGTACCGCAGGCGTGGGATACAGCGCCAGGATTTTTCCAAGATCTTGTTTCATACAATTTCTCCTTTATCGTCAGGGGATTTCTCCATTTTGGTTTTTACAGGCTTTCCCGGAAGATGGCGGCAATTTCTTCCTGGTCCAGGACTTTGTAGCCCCCTTCCAGGATCAGGGTGCTCCGGACCAGATCCGGGATCATGGCTTCGGTGGCCCCCAGCTGGGAAGTCTTCATCACAAGACCCAGGCCGTGCATCCAGTCTTCCATGGCCTGGAGTCCAGCTTCCGCCACTTCCCGGTCCGTTTTGCCTTGAGGGTCCACATTCCACACATTGACCGCAAACCGTTTGAATTTGCACAGCCCATAGGGCAGGATGTACCGATAATAAGGCAGGGATACGGCAGCCAGGGTCATGCCATGGGTGGCATTGGTCAGAGCTCCTACGGACTGGCCCAGCATATGGACCATCCAGTCGGTGGTCTTGCCTTTGGCGATCAGGGTGTTCAATGCCCAGGTGGCATCCCACATCAGGTTGCTCCGGGCTTCATAGTTCTGAGGATCCTGGCTGGCGATCCGGCTGGCATGGATCACCGAACGCATCAGGCCTTCCGCCAAGTAATCACTGGTATTGTCATCGTTCCCGGAAAAATACTGTTCGCAGATGTGGTTGAAAATGTCGTAGATACCGGCCACCATCTGGTACCGGGGCAGGGTCAGAGTGTAGGTGGGATCCAGCACGGAGAACCGGGGCATCACTTCTTCACTGGCAAACACATGGCCGATCTTCAGTTTCTGTTCCGGGTTGGTGATCACAGACCCGGCATTCATTTCGGATCCGGTCCCCACCATGGTGAGCACGCAGCCCACGGGAACAATGGGGCAGGAAGGTTCTTCGAACTTCACAAAGTATTTTTCCCAGGGATCTTCCTCACAATGGATGGATACGGCCAGAGCCTTGGCATAGTCGCAGCAGGAACCGCCTCCCACGGCCAGGATGAAGTCCGCCTTGTGCTGCCGGGCCAGGGCGATGCCTTCCCGGAGCTTGTCCACCGTCGGGTTGGGCATGACCCCGGAAATCTCCACCACCTGCTTGCCTGTTTCCGCCAGCACCCGGACCACCTGGTCATAGATGCTGTTCCGTTTGATGGAACCCCCGCCGTATACCAGCATCACCCGGCTGCCGTATTTGTCCAGCTCCGTCCGGATGTTTTCCAGGGCCCCTTTGCCGAAGAACAGTTTGGTGGGATTGCAGTATGTAAAATTTCCTAACATGGTTTTCTCCTTTTCTCTTCCAGATCATGTGGTTTGTTTCTGATGGTTCTGAGTATAACAGAAAATAGAATTCATGTGAAATAGTTAGTTTTTATCATTTATAATACACTTTTTGCATGATATAATAAATACAAAGGAGGGATCCTGATGGACAGTGAAACCCTGAAAAACTTCTTAGTGGTGGCCCGGGAAGGGAACATTACCCGGGCTGCCCAGTTCATCCATATTACCCAGCCCACTTTATCCCGGCAGATGCAGAATCTGGAACAGGAACTAGGCCGTCCCCTGCTGATCCGGGGAAAGCGGCATCTGAGCCTGACCCCGGAAGGCCAGCTGTTCCGGAAACGGGCGGAAGAGATCCTGGAGCTGTTCCAGAAGACCCGTTCGGAAATCCACACCTCTTCTGAGATTGCCGGGGACATTTACATGGGTGCCGGAGAAACCGACGTAATCCGGCAGATATCCCAGGTGGCCAGCCAGTTTGCCCAGCTCCATCCCCAGCTCCGGTTCCATATCCGCAGCGGAGACGGAGAAGCAGTACGGGAAATGCTGGAAAAGGGCCTGGTGGATTTTGGTCTGATCTACGGGCCTTCGGATCCGGGAAAATACAAGGTGGTTCCCCTGACCCCAGTGGACCGTTGGGGATTCCTTCTGCCCCGTACCCATCCCCTGGCCCTGTACCCGGAACTGACCCCGGAACAGGTCCATGACCAGCCTCTGATCCTGTCCCGGCAGGCCATGCTTACCGGGATCCCCCAGGAATGGCTGGGCCGGGACCTGGACCATCTGCATATTGCAGGCACCTACACCCTCTTGACCAACGGGGCCAAAATGGTGGCCGGGGGGCTGGGGCTGGCCATGGGGCTGGACGGGCTCATCAACACCAGCGGCAGTCCCCTTTGCTTCCGGCCCTGCAGCCCTCCCCTTCTGGATACCATGAGCCTGATCTGGAAACGGGGCCAGCTGTTCACCCCGGCCGTCCAGGGGTTCCTGGATCTGCTGCTGCAGAATTTTGGGAAGACGGAATAAAAAAGGCTGTTGAGAAAAATCGGGAGTGCCTGAGGCACTCCCGATTTTTCTCAATCAAACTTCCGGTCATACAGATCGCTGTTGGCCAGGAACTCTTCCACTGTGGCAAAGCCCAACTTTTTCAGCAATTCGATCACGTAAGGATTTTCCGCTGGAGTCTTGTATTGGGCCTCATCGCTGTAGGCCTGTACGTTTTTCTTGCCTTCCTCCCGGTTCACCAAAGCCTTGGGACCGCCTACGCAGCCGCCCTTGCAGCCCATGCCTTCGAAGAAGTTCCCTTCATGGTTCCCCTTCAGGATGTTGTCGATCATGGCCCGGCATTCAGGCACGCTGTCCGCCCGGCGGATCTTCATCTCGATCTTCCGGTGGGGATTCAGCTTCTTCACCGTAGCATCCACAGCCGCCGCCACCCCGCCGGCGTAGGCGTAGCAGATCCCCGCCTTGGAGGCGTGGGGCACATTGTCCTCTTCCAGGGAGGCCAGATCCAAGTTGGTGGTGGAGAACAGGTCCCGGAGCTCTTCATAGGTGAGCACGTAGTCAATGGCTCCCTTCAGATCCGGTTCCTTGATTTCCGCTTTTTTGGCCATACAGGGCCCGATGAATACAGTCTTGGCTTCGGGATGGAGCACCTTCACCGTCCGGCCCCCCGCAATCATGGGAGAAACGGAACCAGGCACATTGGGCATCAGCTGGTGGTACAGCCGGCGGATCATGGCGATCCACATAGGGCAGCAGCAGCTGGTCAGCTGGAAGTCTCCTTCCTTGTTGACGTTCTTGTCAAATTCCAAAGCTTCCTTCAAGGTCAGGATATCGGCGAACACCGCCACTTCCAGCATCCCGGAAAAACCCAGCAGCTTCAGGGCCGTCCGCAGCTTGCCGGCGGTGACTTCCGGACCGAACTGGCCGGAGAAGGCAGGAGCCACCAGGGCATAAATGGGGGTATCCCCCTTCTTCAGTTCTTCCACCACGGGAATGATATCCTTCTTGGTCTTCAGGGATTCCAGTTTGCAGGCATCCACACAGGCCTGGCAGCCCACGCATTTGTCCGGATCGATCTGGACCCCATCGACACTGGGATGCATGGCGTCCCACTGGCAGACCTTCACGCAGTCCGCCTGCTTGTCTTCCGAACAAGTACAGGGCTTCACCCGCCACACCAGGCTGGTTTCTTCCGGATGGGCCAGACATTCGATCATCTTGGGATCGGCGTTGTCGATGTCTTCCACATTCTTCCCTTCCGCCGCCCGTTTCAGCATCTTGTGATACAGTTCATCCAAAGTCAGGTTTTTCGCTTTGCTGTCTTCCATTTTTTCTCCCCTCGTCAATGGAGATTGCTGCATGGCAGCAATCCCAAGCCGGAAGTCTGGAGTCCAAAGTCTGGAGCCTCCGGATAGGACCTGTCTCAACAGCCAGGTCCTTTTGATGATGCAGAACCAGGACCGAAATCATCATGAGATTCCCTTTCGATTAATGGTTTTACACATTCAAAAAATTTGCCTGCAAATTTATCATTCGGCTTCTGACTTCTGACTTCTGACTTCTTTACTCCTTACACAATCTTCGTGGACCATCCCTCGATGTTCCACACCTGGTCCACCCAGTCTTCGTAGAATTCCGGTTCGTGGGATACCAGGAGCAGGGTCCCCTTGTATTCCCGGAGGGCCCGCTGGAGCTCTTCCTTGGCCTCCACATCCAGGTGGTTGGTGGGTTCGTCCAAGACCAGCAGATTGGCCGGTCGCTGCATGATCTTGCACAGCCGCACCTTGGCCGCTTCGCCTCCGGAAAGGGCCGTCATCTTGGTGGTGATGTGGTCGTTGGTGAGACCGCAGGCGGCCAGGGCCCCCCGGACTTCCGAATTGGTCATCCCCGGGTATTCCTGCCACAGTTCCTCCAAGGCGGTGTTCTGGTTCCCTTTGGCACTTTCCTGTTCGAAATACCCTACGGACACGAAATCTCCCTGTTCCACACTGCCTGCCACCGGAGGGATCATCCCCAAAAGGGTCTTCAGCAGGGTGGATTTCCCCAGGCCGTTGGTACCCCGGATGGCGATTTTCTGGCCCCGTTCCAGCTTCAGGTCCACCTGTTTGGTCAGGGGCACATCATACCCCAGCACCAGGTTGCTGGCGGTAAGCACGAACCGGGATGGGGTCCGGTCTTCCAGGAACCGGAAATGGGGTTTGGGCTTTTCCGCCCGTTTGGTAAGGATCTCCATTTTGTCCAGTTTCTTCTGCCGGCTGTTGGCCATGCCCCGGGTGGCCACCCGGGCCTTGTTCCGGGCGATGAAGTCCTGTTCCTTTTTGATCTCCGCCTGCTGCCGTTCGTAGGCTGCCTCTTCCTGGCGCCGCTTCAGGGCTGCCATCTCCTCGAACTTCTCGTAGTTCCCGGTATACCGGTCCAGCTTCAGGTTGTCCACATGCCAGATGATGTTGGTCACGGCATTGAGGAAGGGTACATCGTGGGAAATCAGGATGAAGGCGTTTTCGTACTCCTGGAGGTACCGGGTAAGCCACTGGATGTGCTCCGCATCCAGGTAGTTGGTGGGTTCGTCCAGCAGCAGGATATCGGGATTTTCCAGCAGCAGCTTGGTGAGCAGCACCTTGGTCCGCTGGCCCCCGGACAGTTCGTCCACCTTGTGTTCCAGTCCGATGTCCCGGAGTCCCAGGCCTCCGGCCACTTCTTCGATCTTGGCATCCAGGTTGTAGTAGTCCGCCGCTTCCAGCCGTTCCTGGATCTCCCCCACTTCCTCCATGAGCCGTTCCATCTCTTCCGGGGAAGCGCTTTCCATTTTGTCATAGTCCGCCAGCATTTCCTGTTCCTGTTCCACCAGGTCCTGGAAGGCGGTGCGGAGGGTTTCCCGGATGGTCTTCCCGGGCTCCAGGGCGGAATGCTGGTCCAGGTAGCCCACTTTGGTCCGCCGGGCCCAGGTCACCTTCCCCTCATCGGGGGTCAGTTTCCCGGTGATGATGGACATAAAGGTGGATTTCCCTTCCCCGTTGGCCCCCACCAGGGCCACATGTTCCCCCTTTTCCAGGCGGAAAGAAACATCGTCGAAAATCTCCCGTCCCCCATAACTGTGGGAAAGATGGGCAACATCCAAAACACTCATGCAAGAACTCCTTTTGCTTGGGTCTCGAGACTCAAGGCTCAAGACCGGATTGCCTCTGACAATCCTTCTATAATCGGTTAAGTATACCATAAAATCCTCTTCCCGTTCAATGATTCCAATCGTTGCAGGAACAACAGACATCTGTACAGACTATCTGTTATAATATCCCTGATAGGGGTCTGCCGCACGGGCGGCGGACCCATGACCCTTATAACTGCGCTGCAAGAGGAGAAAAACATGGGTTATCAACTGACACAAGATGGGCTCCGTCAGGTATTCGCCGACTGGAGCCGGGAGTATGACATCTACGCTCCCAAACGGTTCGAAGGGACCGGCCGCTTTTCCGAAACGGACGTGATCCGCTACGGTACCGTCCGCACCCCGGAAGAAGTCGTCTGGGACCAGCGGTCCGACTATTCCTGGAAGGAAGCGGTGCTGCCGGTCTGCCAGACTCTGCTGTACTTTACAGAAGAAACGGTCACCGAAGCCAAGGATCCGGAACGGGGCAAGATCGTCCTGCTCCGGAGCTGCGACCTGGCTGCGGTGAAGCGGTTCGACTATATCTTCCTCCAGAATGGACCGGAAGATTCCTATTACAAAGACCGCCGGGACAAGATCAAATTCGTCCTCATGGGCTGTGACCATTCCTTTGAGGGCTGTTTCTGCGTCAGCATGGGCACCAACCGTACCGCCGGCTGGGACGCAGCCCTGAACCGCCGGGAAGACGGCTACCAGGCTGAAGCCGCCGACAGCTTCCTGGCCGCCGCGCTGGAAAAGGCCGGCACTCCCTGCGGGGATGTGGTCCCTGACGGGGTGGACGCCAACGACTTCACCGTTACTGTACCGGAAGACCTGACCAGTGCCGTGGCCCAAAGCACCATCTGGGATGAATACGACAAACGGTGCTTCAAATGCGGCCGGTGCACCCTGGTGTGCCCCACCTGCACCTGCTGGTCCATGCAAGATCTGTACTACACGGAAAACGGCCAGGCCGGAGAACGGCGCCGGGTCCAGGCTTCCTGCATGATCGACGGCTACACCGATGTGGCCGGCGGACTGAAGTTCCGCCAGAAGGGCGGAGAACGGATGCGCTTCAAGGTGCTCCACAAGGTCTTGGACTTCAAGAAACGGGCAGGCTACCAGATGTGCGTGGGCTGCGGCCGCTGCGACGCCATCTGCCCGGAATACATTTCCTTCGTCCGCTGCATCGAAAAACTGGCGGACGGCATGAAGGAGGTCACGGAAAATGAAAAATAACACCTACCTGCCCTTCCGGTCCGAGATCCTGGAAGTGATCAAGCACGCGGAACTGGAATATACCTTCCGGATGGCCTACGACCGGGGTGCAGAACATCCGGTGAAACCAGGCCAATTCTTCGAGATCTCCATCCCCAAATACGGAGAGGCCCCTATTTCTGTCAGCGGAATCACTGACCATTCCCTGGATTTCACCATCCGGAAAGTGGGCAGCCTCACCAATGAAATCTTCGAAAATTACGTGGGCGGTCATTTCTTCCTCCGGGGACCCTACGGCAACGGCTTCGACGTGAATATGTTCAAGGGGAAAGAAATCATCCTGGTGGCCGGTGGTTCCGGCCTTTCCCCCATCCACGGGGTCATCGACTACTTTGCAGACCACATGGATGAATGCGAACGGCTGACAGTGATCGTAGGCTTCAAATCCCCTCACGACATCCTGTTCCGGGACGACCTGAAACGGTGGAAACAGAGCGGCATGAACCTGATCTACACCGTGGACAAGGCGGACGACGACCCGGACTATGACGGCCATGTGGGCCTGGTGACCCAGTATATCCCGGAAATGAACCTCCAGGATCCGGACAACGCCATCGCTGTGGTGGTAGGTCCTCCCATGATGATCAAATTCTCCATCAAGACCCTGCTGGGCCTGGGCTTCGACGAAGAAAAGATCTGGGTCTCCGAATCCCGGAAAATGTGCTGCGGCGTAGGCAAATGCGGCCACTGCCGGATCGGCGAAATCTACGTGTGCCAGGATGGACCGGTGTTCAAATACACCCAGGTCCGTTCCTTCATTGACTAGGAGGCGTCCCATGCTGGATATGGATTGTGGAAAACTAAAAAAGAACGCCTACCGGGTGACCAAGCACCGGGGCATCACCTCTTCCCGGGTGCGGGTGCCCGGTGGCCATCTCACCGCCGATGTACTGGGGAAAATCCAGGAAATCGCGGAAACCTACGGCAACGGCCAGGTCCATCTGACCATCCGCCAGGGCTTCGAGATCCTGGGGATTCCCTTTGAAAAGGTTCCCGAAGTAAACAAGGCTCTCCAGCCCATCATCGAGGAACTGGACATCAACCAGGAAGCCCCCGGCACCGGCTATCCCGCTTCCGGGACCCGGAACATCATGGCCTGTGTGGGGAACCGGGTGTGCCCCTTCGGGAACTACGACACCACGGCTCTGGCCAAACGGATCGAAAAGGCCATCTTCCCCAACGATCTCCATGTGAAGGTGGCCCTTACCGGCTGCCCCAACGACTGCTGCAAGGTGCGGATGCACGATTTCGGGATCATCGGCATGACCGAGCCCCAGTTCGATCCCTCCCGGTGCATCAGCTGCGGCGCCTGTGTGAAGAAATGCAAACAGCTTTCTGTGGAAGCCCTCCATATGGACAAATTCCGCCCGGTGCGGAACGTAGAAAAATGCATCGGCTGCGGAGTCTGTGCCCATGCCTGCCCCAACCGGGCCTGGACCCGGAGCAAGACCCAGTATTTCCGGATCACCCTCTTGGGCCGCAGTGGCAAGAAGAATCCCCGGATGGGCGTGGACTTCATCAAATGGGCGGATGCGGACAGTGTGGTAAAGATTGTCAGCAATGTGTATGACTACGCTCGGAAGTACATCGACCCGGAAGCCCCTGGCGGCAAGGAACACATCGGCTACATGGTGGACCGGACCGGTCCGGAAGAATTCCTCCGGTACATCCTCCGGGACGTGCACCTGCCGGAAAAAGCAGAAGTATACAAACCTCTCTACTGGAACGGGATCCGGTATTGGGGATTGAAATAATCAGGACTGTTGCATAGGCAACAGCCCCGTCAACAGTCAGCTGTCAACGGTCAGCGGCCTAAGGAAAGGACCTGCTCCTCAGAATGGAGCAGGTCCTTTTGAATATGCGGCATCCGGCCACTGGCCGGTTCTCTGCACTCTGCACTCTTTACTCTTCCCTTTCCCAGCCTCTCCCATGCTATAATACATCCATAAGAAAGGATGATGCCCATGAAATACATGATTGCTTCGGATATCCACGGTTCCGCCCTGTATGCCCGGAAAATGGCGGAGGCCTTCCGCCGGGAGGAGGCGGACCGGCTGATCCTCCTGGGGGACCTTTTGTACCACGGGCCCCGGAACGACCTGCCGGAAGGCTATGCCCCCAAAGAGGTGATCGCCCTCCTGAACGGCCTGAAGGACCGGATCTTCTGCGTCCGGGGCAACTGCGAAGCGGAGGTGGACCAGATGGTCCTCCAGTTCCCGGTGCTGGCGGACTATGCCCTGCTGGAATGGAACCATCACCTGATCTTCGTCACCCACGGCCACCGGTACAACCTCCAGCACCCACCTCTTCTCCAGCCCGGAGACATCCTCCTCCACGGCCACACCCACATTCCCGCCGACGAGCCCTGGGGCCAGGACAACCGGTACTGGAACCCGGGCTCCGTCTCCCTGCCCAAAGCCGGCACTCCCCACAGCTATATGGTGCTGGAGGAGGACCGTCCCCTCTGGAAAGCATTGGAATAGGAGGAACAGGATCATGATTCCTTCCAGAAAGATTTCGTTTTCTCTTTTCCTGGCGGTGCTGGGAATGGCTTCTTTCGGGTTCCGTCCCTTCCCGGCCCTGACCCGGGAGGAAGCCTCTAAAGTCTCCCATGCCCAGAAGGCGGTGCCCCATCCCCAGGCGGCGCCCGTGCTCCTGGGCCGTACCCCCGGCAAAGAGACTCCGGTGATCGACGCCCACAGCGCCGTGGCCAATACAGACCTGATGCCGGTGGCTGCCGGGGTCACAGTGATCACCCGGCAGGAAATCGCCGACAACCATTATGATTCGGTGGCAGAAGCCCTGACCTATGCGCCGGGGGTCACCGTCACCGGCGGGGTGGTGAACACCTCCCAGCGGATCATCCGGATCGACGGGGACGAACGGGTAGCGGTATTCATCGACGGCCACCGGATGAACCTGGAAAGCGGCCTCACCAACGGCCGGAGCACCTACGACCTGGACATGGCGGTCCCCACTTCCGCCATCGACCGGATCGAAGTGATCCACGGAGCAGCAGACGGCGGATACCTGAACTACGACACCCCCGGAGGCGCCATAAACATCATCACCCGGAAAGGGTCCGGCCGCCAGTTCCAGCTGGAGGGAGCCCGGGGCCCCTACGATGGCTGGCGGTGGAACGCCCATCTGGAAGGCAGCGCCGAAGGCTGGAGCTGGCTGGCCACAGGAGGCCGTTCCAACCTGGATGCCCTCCACTACCGGGACAGCTCGGGAGACCGGCACACCATGCCCGATTCTGCCCAGAACCGCCGGGAAATGTTCTACCGGTTCGACCGGCAGTTCACCGATTCCACCTCCCTCGCCCTGTCCTACGCCCATTTCAGCAACAGCCGGGGGCTCTGGCTGGGCCGTTCCTACTGGGACACCCACCGGGAAAATTACGAGGCGGAAAAGCTGGCCAACAACGTGAACCTGACCTACAACTACAAAGAGGACACAGCGGCTCCCGGCTGGATCTCCCTGTACCACAACTACAACCAGGCTGATTCTTACTACCCCGCAGGAACGGAGGAGCAGGACCGTCTCCCCAGCTACAGCCGGTGGAAAGCTTATACCAATGGCCTGGACTGGCGGGACGGCTGGAAGGTGGGGAAGCATTTCACCGTCACTGCCGGGCTCACCTGGCAGCACACCTCCTTGGATACGGAGCAGAACCTGCTGGACGCCCGCAACTTCGCCAAGAATTACAACCAGGGCATCAGCAACCTGTCCGCCTACGTGACCACCAAGACCCGCTACGGCAAGCTGTCCCTCCAGAGCACCTCCCTGTTCAACCACAACACCCGATTCGACAATGAATATGTGTATGGGGATTCCCTGGAATACCGGCCGGACGACAGACTGACCTTCTACGGCTCCCTCCAGCGGATCTATTCCGTCCCCACCCTGGACGAACTGTACTACAGGAATTACAACCGGGATTCCGACGGGGCCTGGAAGATCCGAGGGAACGAACATCTCCAGCCGGAAACAGGTTTCAAATGGAACGGGGGCATCCGATATAAGATCAGCAGCCACAGCACCCTGGGGATCAACGCCTTCGTGTCCCATATCAACAATCCCATTGTGTGGTACAAGGAGGCAAGGACCTGGACGCCCAAGAACCTGGAAAGCCAGAACAAGGACGGGATCCAGGTCACCTGGGAGGACCAGCTCAGCCCGAAATACGGCTTGACCGCCTCCTACGCCTGGACCCGGACGGATACTACTTACGGCAGCGGCATCGATCCCCAGTACACCGATGAAGCGGCCCCCCACGCCGTCAAGGCAGCCTTGACCTACAGGGACAAACGCTGGACCAACAGCCTGCTGTTCCAGGCCGCCTGGGGCCGGGACAAGAGCTGGTACACCGGCAACGCCTTCACCCTGGACGCCAACGTCAATTACAAATTCAATCAGCACTGGAGCGCCTGGCTGAAGCTCCGGAACCTGCTGGACGAAAGTTACGAAGATGTAGGCTCCCGTACCCTGGGCGACTGCCCCGCCTATGGCCGGACGGCACTGGTGGGAGTGACGTATGCATTGTAAAAGAGGGGGTGCTGCACGCAACGTGCAGCACCCCCCTCTTTTTTCACTTCCCCGGTTCTTCTGCGATGACGCCGCCGCAGTGGGGGATGAGGTTCAGGGTATAATCCTTTTTCCCCTCCCGTTCCAACTGGGCCTGGGCCTTTTCCCAGGCTTCAGCGACGGTGGCGCAGGGGATTTGGTTGGTCTTCCGGATGGCCTCGAAATTCTCTTTTTTCGTCACCAGGTAGATGGTGTACCGGTGGGTCATGCAGAACAGGTTAAAAGCCACGAAGAAGGGAATGCTGAAATTCTTCCGCAGATCCTTTTCCATTTCCTGTTCACTGTCATACTTGAAACTGCCCAGATATTCTGGCGGTTCATACAGGTCACTGGCCTCCATGATGGCAATGATGATGCCCCCCGGTTTGGTGGTCACATCCGCCGGATCGTAGCATTTGCAGCCCTGGTATAGGGAAACATCCTTGGGATAGCCCCCAGCGCAGGCAAAGGTCACATCCGCCCGCTCCTTAAAGGAAACCGCCTGGTTGTCATGGCAGATCCGAGTCCCTTCCAGCCAAGCCTGGTAGGGATCCCCGGCCACGATATTGCAGATTTCTCCCTCATTGTTGATGATGGAATGGACCAGGAAAGTGGGCCGCACCATATCCATAGCTTCCAGCATATCGTAGTTCACTGGGTTGTCATGGAGCACCCCGTTCCGGGTCTTGGGATTGATGCCATCTCCGAAATGGTCCGCCAGGGCGTGGCAGTGGTTCTCCTGGATGGTATCCCAGCCGGCCACACCGGGCAGGAGCAGTTTCCGTCCGCCTCCATAGCCGGCAAAGAGATGGGCAGTGATCCCATCGATGATCACGATCTTGTCGGCTTCCACCACCCGCTTGTTCAGCATCACTTTGGTCCCGAACCGGGTAGTCCCTACACAGGTCAGTTCATCCTTGTTCCGGCAGTGGTGCTGGTACATCCGGATCCTCCGGGCCACTTCTTCTCCCACCACCCGGACATTTTCCTCCGGGGTCTGCTCCCGGTGGGTCCCTTGGGCAAAGACGATGTACATATCTTCATCCGGCACACCGGCCAGGTTCAATTCATTGACCACATGGATCACATATTCTGAAGAGCGGTTCCAGGAACGGGTCACATCGGCGATGACCAGGCAGACTTTGTCCCCTTTTCGGAACATTTCCTGCAGAGGCTTGCAGCCGATGGGATGACGCATAGCCTCCAAAGCGGCCTGTTCCACATCCACTGCCGGCACCGGACGTCCTTCGATGATGCTGCTGATCCGTTCCTCCGGCAGTTCCACTTCCTGGGTGGACCTGCCAAAATTAAAGCTGAATTTCCTGAGTCCCACGATATCTTCCTCCCTTTCAGATAGAAACTGCAGAATGCTGGAATAAAAAAAACTGTTTATACAGAATATTATAGCACAATCCTTATTTTTTTCTCTTCCCACCATAAAAAAGGTAGGTGTCAACAAGTTCTCGGTGATGGGCGGCCGGGCTGCCCGGTGGTGGGGGTAGATTCTGAAAAGACCGCATACCTTGCCGGATGTATGGGATCCACCATCCAAAGATACAGGAATGGGTTTGCAAGTGAGCCGCTCTTTCACCCCATGTTTCTTACCAAACATTTTCTTCAGCAATTATTACTGTACTCAAGGCTATACTCAAAAAAGTGATTTCTCCTTGCACACTTTCCCCGGAAGCACTATAATACTACGTATTGGGGCACTAGCTCAGCTGGGAGAGCGCAAGGTTCGCAATCTTGAGGTCAGGGGTTCGATCCCCCTGTGCTCCACCAGACCAAAAGCAAGCATCCATGCGGGGTTTGACCGTGTGGGTGCTTTTTTGTGCGCAAAAATCCCTGTGAAGGTTATCTCAAAAGCCATCCATTTGACAGCAGGGAAAGATGTGAACTGGGCGGGCGGCTCTGGCAACATTTTGCCGGAGGCAAAAATTTTGACCCGCCCCTACGGCATCCTATTCAGTTCCTGCGTCCTTTATACACATCAAAAGGACCTGGCCATCAAGCCAGGTCCTATCCTGAGATTTCCGACTCCAGACTGAAGGGGCTGCTGCTCCTGCAGCAGCCCCTCTTTTCACAACCCCTTCTTTTTCTGTTTTTCCACCAGATCTGCCAGGGTGGTGTTGTCCACGATGCTGTCGATGGCGTCCTGGATTTCTTTCCACAGGTCCAGGGTGACGCAGTGGGCGGCCCGGCTGCAGATCACGTGGCCAGGTTCCAGGCAGGCCACCGGGGCCAGGGATCCTTCCACAGCCCGGAGGATCTCTCCGGCAGTGTAGTCATGGGGGTCACGGACCAGTTTGTATCCCCCCTGAGCTCCTCTGGCGCTTTTCACCAGTTTGGCGCGGGAGAGCTGGGTAATGATCTGTTCCAGGTATTTTTCTGAGATTTCCTGTCTTTGAGAGACGCTTTTGATAGGTACATAGGATTCGGTGCCGTTCATGGCCAGATCGATCATCAGGCGCAGGGCATACCGTCCCTTGGTAGAGATTTTCATGTTTCCTCCTCGCAGCAAGAATAATTTCCTATAATTGTACTATAGAATTTTCCAAAAGGGAAGGTGAATCCCTAGTAATTTTTAGGAAATCCCTTTAGGATATCCTGCCAAAAAAATTTCAGTTCTTTTGAGATTTATCAGATTTTTCTATCGAAATTGTTGACATTATTTGCTCTGAAACTGTAAAATAAAGGCGTATCTGTTCATTTTGTTTTCAGAAATCGAACCAGGATTCTTTAAAGGGGGAGAAAATCGTGAGTCGTTTGCAAATCGAGACCCCGGGACGGGCCCAAACGGTCCTGAACGGCCTGTATCAGGATATGCACCGCCGGATCAGTGCCAGTTCGCCGGGGCTCTGTCCTGTGGATATGGCGTTGAATTTCCTGCGCTTCTGCCATGCCCAGAGCTGCGGGAAATGTGTCCCCTGCCGGGTGGGGCTGGGACAGCTGGAATCCCTGATCGAGCAGGTGCTGGAACGGACGGCGACCCTGGAAACCATCGATCTGATCGAGGATACTGCCCAGGTGATCGCCGATTCTTCGGACTGTGCCATCGGCTATGAGGCAGCGTATATGGTGCTGAAGGGAGTCCGAGGCTTCCGGGAAGATTATGAAGAACATGTGCTCAACGGCCGCTGTATCTGCGGGCTCAGCCATCCAGTACCCTGTGTCTCCACCTGCCCGGCCCATGTGGATATCCCCGGCTATATCGCCCTGATCCGGGAAGGCCATTACGAAGAGGCCCTGGAACTGATCCGCAAGGACAATCCGTTCCCAGCGGTCTGTGCCTACGTCTGTGAACATCCCTGCGAGCTCCACTGCCGCCGGCAGATGGTAGATGATTCGGTGAACATCTGCGGACTGAAGCGGTTCGCTGTGGACCATGCCAAACCGGCCCAGGCGCCTTCCCCGGCCCCGGCTACCGGCAAGACAGTGGCTGTGATCGGCGGCGGCCCGGGAGGCCTGACAGCTGCCTACTACCTGGCCCTCATGGGGCACAGCGTCACCGTCTACGAACAGCGGCCCCAGCTGGGCGGCATGCTCCGGTACGGCATCCCCAACTATCGGCTGCCCCTGGAGATCCTGGACAAAGACCTGGCTTACATCCTTTCTGCAGGGATCCAGGTCCACACCGGCGTATCCGTGGGGACGGACCTTTCCGTCGAAGAGCTCCAGCAGCGGTATGACGCGGTCTACATCGCCATCGGGGCCCACAGCGACAAGAAGCTCCATCTGGAAGGAGAAGAGGCCCAGGGAGTCTACAGTGCGGTCCGGCTGCTCCGGGACATCGGGGAAGGCCGGGTACCGGATTTCTCCGGCAAGCGGATCTGCGTCATCGGCGGGGGCAACGTATCCATGGATGCCACCCGCACGGCCAAACGCCTGGGAGCCGCTTCCGTCCAGTGCATCTACCGGCGGCGGCTGGAAGATATGACCGCACTGGAAGAAGAAATCCAGGCGGCCATGGCGGAAGGCTGCGAGATCGTCACCTTGGAAGCTCCAAGCCGGATCGAGACGGACGGAAACGGCCAGGTGACAGCCCTCTGGACCCAGCCCCAGCACATCGGCCCCTATAACGGCAAGAACCGGCCCAACCCGGTGAAAGCGGACCTGCCGGAACGGCGCTTCCCCTGTGATGCCATCATCGTGGCCATCGGCCAGTCCATCGTCACCAAGCCCTTCGAAGCCATCGGGGTCACGGTCAGCCGAGGGACCATCCAGGCGGACCTTTCCAGCAGCATCCCGGGCCTGGGGAACCTGTTTGCTGGCGGTGATGCGGTTTCTGGTCCCGCCACGGTGATCAAGGCAGTGGCAGCCGGCAAGGTCGCTGCGGACAACATCGATTCCTTCTTTGGATACCATCACCGGATCTCCTGCGGAGTGGAGATTCCGCCCGCCCATTTCACCAACACCCCTCCCTGCGGCCGGGTGAACCTGAAGCAGCACTGCACCCCCCATTGTGTGGGAGATTTCCGCTTGGTCTCGGAAGGGATGACCCCAGAAGAGGCCCTGCAGGAAGCCAGCCGCTGTCTGCGCTGTGACCACTTCGGCTACGGCAGCTTCAAAGGAGGGAGGAACCGGGAATGGTAACCTGTACCATCGACAACAAAACGTTCCAGGTGCCGGAAGGGACCACCATCATGGAAGCGGCCCGCAAGGTCCAGATCCAGATCCCTCATCTGTGCTACCTGAAAGACCTGAACGAAATCGCCGCCTGCCGGGTCTGCTGCGTGGAGGTGGAAGGAGAACACGCCATGGTGACGGCCTGCAACAGTCCTGTCCGGGACGGCATGGTGGTCCACACCAATTCTCCCCGGGCCCGGCGTACCCGGAAGATCAATGTGGAGCTGATCCTGTCCCAACACGACTGCCGCTGCGCTACCTGTGTCCGCAGCGGGAACTGCCGGCTCCAGACCCTGGCCAACGATCTGGGGATCCATGACAGCCCCTATGAAGAACAGCTGCCCAAGGGGCTGCGGAAAGCCTGGACCACCACCTACCCCCTGTACCATGATTACAACAAATGCATCAAATGCATGCGCTGCATCCAGGTCTGCGACAAGATCCAGGATATGCACATCTGGGATGTGGCAGGCACCGGCGGCCGGACCACCATCGATGTTTCCGGCAACCGGGTGATCAAAGATTCGGACTGTACCCTGTGCGGCCAGTGCATCATCCACTGCCCGGTGGCAGGGCTGCGGGAACGGGATGATACGGCAAAACTTTATGAAGCCCTGGCAGACCCGGAAAAAGTGACAGTGGTCCAAGTGGCACCGGCGGTCCGGACAGCCTGGTGTGAAGCTTTCGGCCTGCCCCGGCGGGAAGGGACCATCGGGAAGATGGCAGCAGCCCTCCGCCGGCTTGGCTTCGACCATGTGTATGACACCACCTTCGGAGCGGATCTGACCATCATGGAAGAGGCCAATGAATTCTTAGAACGTTTTTCCAAAGGAGATACCCGCGAGTATCCCATGTTCACCAGCTGCTGTCCCGGATGGGTCCGTTTCCTAAAGGGACAGTATCCGGAACTCACCAGCCAGCTTTCTACCTCCAAATCCCCCCAGCAGATGTTCGGGGCCATGGCCAAGACCTGGCTGGCGGAAAAACTGGGGGTGGAACCGGAAAAGGTCTATTGTGTTTCCATCATGCCCTGCCTGGCCAAAAAGGCAGAATGCGCCCTGCCCACCATGCGGACGGTCCATGGACCCGATGTAGACCTTTCCCTGACCACCCGGGAATTCATCCGCATGCTCCGGGCGGACCATCTGGATCCGGCCCTTTTGCCGGAAGAGCCTTTGGATGACCCCATGGGGACTTTCACCGGCGCCGGGACCATCTTCGGTGCCACCGGCGGCGTCATGGAAGCAGCCCTGCGGACGGCTTATGCCAAACTCATGGGGAAAAATCCGGACCCGGACTATTTCGCCGCCATCCGCACCGGTCCGGCTCTCCGGGAAGCCACCTATACTTTAGGAGGCAAAGAACTGCGGTGTGCCGTAGTCAGCGGTCTGGGCAATACCCGGAAGCTGATCCGGGCCCTGAAACGAAAAGAGGTCCATTATGATTTCGTAGAAGTGATGGCCTGCCCGGGCGGCTGTGCCGGCGGCGGAGGCCAGCCCATCCCCCAGCACGATGAAGAATTCCAGGAAGTGCGGGGCAAACAGCTCTACCGGCTGGATGCGGAAAATCCCCTGCGGTATTCCCACGAGAACCCCCAGATCCAGCGGCTGTACCGAGAATTCTTGGGAGAGCCCCTGAGCTCGAAAGCAGAAGAACTGCTCCATACGGATCATTTTGGATGGAAGATATAAAAATGGGAGCTGTTGCATGTGTGAGATTTTCACACATGCAACAGCTCCCACTTTTTCAGCACTCCGTCCCTCCGCTCACTTTCGCGTCTTCCTCGTTTTCTACCGCCGTCTCCACGGCCGCTTTCAGGCCTGCCACGATGGTCTCCAGGGCCATGCTGGGCTGGTCTTTCAGCCGGGCAGCCTGTTCCGGCAGGTAGGGCACGTGGATGAAGCCGCCCCTGCGTTTCCGGGTATCGTGGGCCAAGAGGTCCATCAGCCCGTAGAACACATGGTTGCACACAAAGGTCCCGGCCGTGTTGGAGACTTTGGCCGGAATCCCTTTGGCCGTCAGGGCCGCCACGATCTTCTTGATGGGCAGGGTGGAGAAATACCCCACGGGACCGCCGGGCACGATGGGTTCATCCACCGGCTGGTTCCCTTCATTGTCCCCAATCCGGAAATCATCGCAGTTGATGGCTACCCGTTCCACCGTAAGGTCCGTCCGTCCCCCGGCCTGGCCGATGCAGATGATGATATCCGGATCAAAGGCAGCGATGGCTTCCTTCACTTTGGCGATGGCCTTCAGCCGCACTGTGGGGATTTCCACCGTGTGGACCTGGGCCCCAGCCAGGGTCAGGCCGTCCAGCTTCTTCACCGCTTCCAGGGCCGGGTTCACCGGTTCCCCGCCAAATGGATCAAAACCTGTAATCAGTACGCTCATATCTTCTCCTCCTCTTTTTTCTTATTCGTTCTCCCAAGGAAAAGTCCTGCAGCTGGACAAAATATCCTTTTTTGCTTTATGATAAGAACTGAAATTTCAGTGAAAGGAAGCTGCTGTATGACCCATTGTATTTCCACCCTATTCCTCGCCGGTTTTGCATCCCTTGTCCTGCTGACTTCTCCGGTCCTAGCTTCTCCTGCAGGACTTGCAGTCCGAAAGCCGGTGGCGCAGCCCCAGACTGCTGCTCCGTCCACCCCTCCGGCAGCGGGCACGTCCCCCGCTTCCCAGCCTGCTTCTCCAGCACTGGATCCGACAGACATTGCAAAGGCCGCTGTTCCTGCCCCGGCTTCTTCTCCTGCAGCACTTGAGGCCCCCGTGTCTCCTGCTCCGGCTCCCCAGCCTCCTGAGGACCCCGTCACCACCCTGACGATCAGCGCTGCTGGAGACTGCACCCTGGGTACGGAAGAAAGTTTCGGCTATGAAGGGACTTTTCCGGCCGCCTGGGATGCAGCAGGCGGAGACAGTTCCGTATTCCTGGCCGGTGTGCAGCCCATTTTTGCCCACGACGACTTGACGGTGGTGAACCTGGAAGGGCCGCTTACCACCCGGGGAGAACGGCAGGAGAAGACCTTCGCCTTCCGGGGAGACCCGGCTTATGTGGAACTGCTGAAGGACGGCAGCGTGGAAGCCGCCACCCTGGCCAATAACCACAGCTACGACTACGGCAGCGACGGTTTCTGGGATACTTTCAAAGACCTGGGAGACAACGGCATCATGCCCTTCGGCTATGAAGAAAGCCAGCTGGTCACCGTCAAAGGGATCCCGGTGGGCCTGGTAGGCATCAACGTGCTGGAAGGAGGCGCCCCAGACCTCCTGCTGTCGGAAATGAAAAAAGTGAAGGACAAAGGTGCCCGGTTGGTGGTGGTCTATTTCCACTGGGGCAGCGAACTGGAAACCCGCCCGGATGAAGACCAAATCTATTTGGCCCACCTGGCCATCGACCAGGGAGCGGATCTGGTGCTGGGGGCCCACCCTCACGTGATCCAGCCCCTGGAGACCTATAAAGGCCACACCATCTGCTACAGCCTGGGGAACTTCTGTTTTGGGGGCAACAGCAACCCCCGGGATAAGGATACCTTCATCTACCAGCAGACCTTCCAGTTCCAGAAAGGCCATCTCCTGGGTGCTGACCCGGGGAAGGTGATTCCCTGTCGGATCTCCTCCACTCCGGACTGGAACGACTACCGCCCCACCCTGGTGGAAGGGGCGGAAGCGGAGCGGATAAAGGGGAAAGCAAAAGGAGCTGTTGCCTGAGCAACAGCTCCCCTTCACGCCCCCAAGATCCCGCCTACCACCATGCCCAGGTAGGTGCCGATCACGTAGCCGAAAGTCCCCACCAGCATACTGGGGCCCACCAGGCTGGTCCAGCCCTGGGAAATGGCCATCCCTGCTGCTGTAGTGGGCCCTCCGATATTGGCGTTGGACGCCAACACGATATCCTCCAGGCTGAAATGGAACAGCTTGCCGCCCACAAAACAGAAAGCCATGTTCACCAGGACCATCAGGAAACAGAACACGAACAGCAGCGGTGCGTTCCGGAGGATTTCCAGGACAGAAGCGGGCACCCCGATGGCAAAGAAGAACAGGTAAATGAAATACGTACCGATTTCCTGGGCACCGGCCAAGGCCGCCGCCTGTTTTTCAAAAAAGGTGGCAAAACCCATGGAAAACAGGGTGATCCACACATATTGGCTGCTGAAGAAGGTGTTGGCCATATGCCCCAAGCCGCTGCCGGCAGGAATGGCCGCCCCCAGCATCTTCCCCAGATTCTGGGAAAGGGTCACCACCGCCACAGCGTAGAACAGGTCCAACGCAATGTCTTTCAGAGAAATGTTCTTGGCCTGCCAATAGGCTGCCGCTTGGGTCTGGGCACCTTCCCGTCCCTCCCGGGCCACCCGGTCCATATGGGGATGCGGATAGTGCTTCTGGAAAAAGGCGCTGCTCACACATTTCAGCAGCACCAGGAAATAGACCGCCATGTTCAGGTTGTCCGCCACCACCGTTGCAGAAACCAGGGTGCCTTCCGTGTGGAAGGCATCGGCCAAAGCCACGAAATTGACGCCGCCCCCGATGTAGGATCCTGTCATCATAGCCGCTACCTTAGCCAATCCGTCGATCCGGCTCCCCAGCAGCCAGCACCCCAAGACGGCGCCACAGACAGTCCCTGCCGCCCCGATGAGGAAAATGAAGAGCAGCCGTCCCGTTTCCTGCCAAATCTTGCTCAGGTTGGCCTGGAGCAACAGCAGCGGAATGGCCAAAGGTACTGCGTACCCCCAGATCATATCATCATAAATGGGCGCATGGCTGGGAATCACGTTCAGGTTGACCAACACAATGGCCGCGATAAGAGCCAGTACAGCTCCGGAGATCCGAAAGGCCCAGGCATAAGTCTGTTCCAACCAGATGGCCCCTGCTACCACACCGCAGGTCAGAGCCAGCAGCAGCCAGGTATTTTCCGGTGCAATCAATGTATCCATAAACAACTTCCTTCCTTATTTCATTATTTCATTCTTTGCACACATCCACCCAGCGGTCCGAGCCTACCAGGCTTTCCAATTCCTCCACAGTGAGCCGGACTCCGCTGTGGTCATCTCCAGCGGCTGGATACACCACTGGATGCTTCTTCAGGCTCACATCCAGGTACACCGGTACCTCCGGATTGGCCCCGAAAGGACAGACTCCGCCGGGAGCATGGCCCACCAGGGTTTCCACCTGGTCTCCCGGGATCATCTTCGCCTTGGTGTGGAACACCTGCTTGAACTTGTGATTGTCGATCCGGGCCGTCCCTTCTGTCAAGATCAGGATGGCCCCGCCGCCCATCAGGAAAGAAAGGGTCTTGGCAATGGCTCCCGGTTCCGCTCCGAGAGCTGCAGCGGCCAATTCCACCGTGGCCGTGGAGGCTTCCGGTACGATGATCCGGTCTCCATATCCCTTTGCTTCCAGATATTTCCTTGCTTTTTCCATTGACAATGGAATCACCTGCCTATTTGCGTGATAACTTTTAGTATACTTCTCCCAGCCGGAAATGGAAAGGGGGTTGTTGACAGCTTTTGCTCTGCCTTCCTATAATAAGAAACAGACTGAAATACACTACTGGAAAAATAGGATTTTACAGTTCCTGCTTTTTCCCAGGAAAGGATGGCATCATGGATTCGGAAGGAACGAAGATTTGTCTCATTGCACCTACAGAAAACCTGGCAGTCAGGGCCCGTGCCTTGATTGCCCGGCAGGGGCTCCAAGTACGGGTGGAAGTGGCAGAGCTGGAAAACGCGGTGGCCTTGGCCCGTACCCTGCTGAAGCAGGGGGACTGGCTGTTCATCAGCCGCCGGGGCACCCGGGACCTGCTGCGGAAGAAACTGAGGATCGACGTGGTGAACATCCCCAGCGAAGCCTCCGACTATATCCAGGCTATCCAGCGGCTGCGGGACGAGACCCGGCCCATCGCTTTCTTTTCCTTTGAAGAAGAAATCAGCAATGAACTGCGGACCATCTGCTACCTGCTGCATCTGAAGATGCAGCACTACTCCTTCAAAGACAGCACCGAATGCCGCCGAGTGGTGAAACAGGCCGTCCACGATGGGGCTGCTTGGGGCCTGGGCGGTGTTGTCTCGGAGCACTATGCCGACCTTTTCCACCTGCCCTATATCCGGGTGGAAAGTTCCGATGCCGCCATCCTCCATGCCTTGGAAAATGCCCAGCAGCTGTATCTGAACAAACAGGAAAATGCCCGGAAACAGGAACAGCTCCGGATCCGGCTGGAACGCTACCAAAACATCCTGGATTATACCCACGATGCCATCATCGCCATCGATGAAGAAGGGAAGATCAGCACCACCAACCAAATCGCCAATGAACTGCTCCGCCCAGCCAGGCCGCCCTTCACCGGACGGCCCATCGAGGAAGTCCTTCCCAACACCCATCTCACCAACGTGCTCCGGACTGGGAAATCAGAAATCGGCCAAATGATGCAGCTCCAGGGCAGCCTGGTTTCCACCAACCGGGTCCCCATCCTGGTGGATGGCCAGGTAAAAGGAGTGGTGGCCACCTTCCAGGATATCAAGACCCTCCAGTCCACGGAACGGGATATCCGGGTGAAGCTCCACGAAAAAGGACTGGTGGCCAAATACCATCTGTCCGACATCCTGGGGAATTCCCCTGGCATCGCCAAAGCCCGGAAATTGGCCCGGGATTTCGCCTCTTCCCAGTTCACCGTGATGATCTACGGGGAAACGGGCACCGGCAAGGAGATGTTCGCCCAGGGGATCCACAATGCCAGTCCCCGGAAGAACGGTCCCTTTGTGGCCGTCAACTGTACCGCTCTGAACCGGGACCTGTTGGAAAGCGAGCTGTTCGGCTATGCGGACAGTTCCTTCACCGGAGCCCGGAAAGGCGGCAAGGCCGGGCTCTTTGAAATGGCCCACGGAGGCACAGTGTTCCTGGATGAAATCGGCGACCTTCCTCTGGAATTCCAAGCGCCTCTGCTCCGGGTCCTCCAAGAGAAGGAAGTCCGCCGGGTGGGTGACGACCGGGTCATCCCGGTGGATATCCGGGTCATCGCCGCCACCAACCGGAATCTCCTGCGCCTGGTGGAAGAAGAAAAATTCCGTCGGGACCTGTACTATCGGCTGAATGTGCTCAGCCTCACCATCCTCCCCCTGCGCCAGCGGGAAAATGATTACCTGAAGATTGCTAGGACCATCTACCGTCAGGTAGCTCTCCAGCAGGACCCAGAAAAAGAAAAAAGTTTCCTGCGGATCATGCGGGCCTGCAAAACATACCCCTGGCCCGGGAATGTCCGAGAACTGACCAATGTGGTGGAACGGATCTCCCTCCTGCTCTCCTGCGGCCAGACAGAAGGAGAAATCTTCCAGATTCTCCAGGCCGATTGGGAAGTCCAGCGGAAAGCGGCAGCACCTGCAGAAGATTCCGTCCCCAGCCAAAGAGGAGAGCTGGACCTTCCTGCCCTTCAAGAAGCCCTGGAGCGGAACCGCGGGAATGTTTCCCAGGCTGCCCGGGAATTGGGGATCAGCCGCAGTACCTTTTACCGCCATCTGAAACAGTGAGCTGTTCCATTCCTGTCCCATCCGCAACAGATTTGGGACAACTGATACAATTGGGGCAGCCATCGGATCAGGTTCCCTGCCCTATGGAGGGACCCTAAAAAGCAAAAAATCCTGTGAAAGAGACCGAAGCCATACCTTCAGCCGTCCTTTCACAGGATTTTTTATGGAAAAATGAAAAAAAATAGAAAAATCGAATTTTTGGCACGTCATTTGCATGATAGAAAGGCAAATGAATTGAATCGATTCGTTTGGAACCTTTTTCCGGTATGGCCAATCGGGAAAAAGCTGAGGGAGGTAACTATTTTGAATTCGACTCTTGCCATTATTTCTTTACTGATTTTAGTCAGTGTCATCATCACAGGATTTGTCCTGAAAAAGAATGTAGGCCTGGTAGCCATCCTGGCCGCCACCATCTTCGGAGCCTCGATTGGAGAAACCGATTCCATCATCATCAAAGGCTTCAGTTCCAGCACTTTCATCATGCTGCTGGGAGTTTCCCTATTGTGCACCATTGCCACCAACAACGGGACCCTGGAACTTACGGCCAAGAAATTCCTGAATCTGTCCGGAGGCCATGTAAAAGCCGCCCCCATCATCATGTACCTGATCGGCTACATCATCGCCGCCATCGGTCCCGGCTGTGTGCCGGCCCTGGGGATCGTAGCCGCTCTGAGTCTGCCCCTTTCCAAGACCACCGGCTACAATTCGGTGATGCTGGCCGCCATTGGGGAAATCGGATCCATGGCCGGACGGTTCTCCCCCCTGACCCCGGAAAGCGTCCTGATCGGGAACCTGGCCCAGGCACAGGGAATCACCGGCTACCAAAGTGCTGTACTGATTTATTCCACCGTGACCACCATCGTCCTTTCCTTTGTAATCTATTTCCTGTACAAAGGCTATAAAGTCAAGGAAATCACTGCCCAGGAACAGGAAGCCCTGCCGGCCCTGAACCGGAAACAGCTCACCACCCTGGCCGGTTTCCTGGTGATGATCATCCTGTGTGCCGCCTTCAAACGGAATGTAGGCCTGATTTCCTTCGCGGTCTCCATCGTCCTCCTGATCTTCAATGTGGATAATGAAAAAGCCACCATCAAGGCCGTGCCCTGGTCCACCCTGATGATGGTCACCGGCGTGGGCATGCTCATGAGCATCGTTTCTGCCGTAGGGGGCGTCACCATCATGTCCGCAGGCCTGGCCGCCATCATGACCCCGAAAAGCGCGGTGGCCATCCAGGGACTGTCCGCCGGGCTCCTTTCCTGGTTCAGCTCTGCCATCGGTGTGGTATGGCCCACCATGGTGCCTACGGTGGGTTCCATTGCCGAACAGGTGGGAGTACGGCCGGAAGGGCTGATCACCATCATGTGCCTGACGGCTTCTTTTGCCGGATTCAGCCCCGCTTCCACTGGGGGCAGCCTGATCCTGGCAGCCAATGCCACGGACCCTGCATTCACCAAAGAAAAGGAAAACAAGATGTTCGTCCAGATGTTCGCCCTGTCCGCCCTGCTGCTGACCCTGACGGTTTCCGCCGGGCTGGTGGGCCTGTACAGTGTCATTTAAGTCTTATTTCAGTCTTCACATCAATTTAAATTTACATGATAAAGAAAGAAGGATGCAAAATGGATGATGCAAAAGGTTTATTGGAAGGTATTGTAATCTTGGATCTGACCCGGGTACTGGCAGGACCTTACTGCTGCGCACTCCTGGCCGATATGGGGGCCACGGTGATCAAGATCGAGAACCCCAAAGGCGGGGATGATTCCCGTCACATGGGACCCTTCATCAACGACAACTCTGTATACTACGCCAACTTCAACCGCAGCAAATATGGCTGCACCATCAACTTCAAAGCTCCGGAAGGCAAAGAGATGTTCAAGGAAATGGTGAAACAGGCCGATGTGGTCATTGAGAACTACCGGCCCGGCACCATGGAGAAACTGGGCCTGGGCTATGACGATGTGCTGAGCAAGATCAATCCCTCCCTGATCTACGGTGCCGTTTCCGGCTTCGGCCAGACCGGCCCCTACAGCCGGCGGGCGGGCTATGACATCATCGGCCAGGCCATGGGCGGCATGATGAGCACCACCGGCTGGCCCGGCGGCGAACCCACCCGTGTAGGCACCCCCATCGGGGATGTATTGGGCGGCCTGAACCTGTGCATCGGCGTCCTGGCAGCTCTGGTGAACCGGGTAAAGACCGGCAAAGGTGAAAAGGTGGATGTGGCTCTGGTGGATTCCGTGGCCGCGGCTATGGAAAACATCACCATGATCTACCAGGCAACGGGCCGGATCCCTCAGCGGATCGGCAACCGGTACGAATCCACCTATCCGTACGATTCTTTCCCGGCCAAGGACGGCAACGTGATCATCGGTACCGCCAACAACAAGCTTTATGACATCCTCTGTGACGTGATGGGCAAGCCGGAACTGAAGACCGATCCCAAGTTCAAAGATGTGAAGGACCGGGTGGCCAACCATGTGGAAATGCGGAAAATCGTCTCCGACTGGACCAGCCAGTACACCATCGACGAAGTGGTGGAGACCTTGAACAAAGCCGGCGTGCCTTCCTGCCAGGTGAACACCCTGGACCGTCTGGTGAAGGAACCCCAGGTGGCCGGCGATCGGAAGATGTTCCCGGAAATGGATCAGCCGGGCATCGGCAAACTGAACATCACCGCCGCGCCCCAGCACTTCACCCGGACCAAGGCCTGCATCCGGAAAGCAGCTCCTCTCCTGGGCGAAGACAATGCAGCCATCTTCAAGAAGTTCCTGGGCTATGATGCAGCGAAACTGGCAGAACTGAAAGACAAAGGCGTCATCTGAGGGGAAGGTGCAGGAAATCATGGGAAAGAAAATCGAAATCGTCGAAGTGGGGCCCCGTGACGGGTTCCAGAACCTGAAAGAATACCTGCCGGCAGAAAAGAAACTGGAAATCATCGATTCCCTGATCGCCTCCGGCGTGAAGCATATGCAGATCACTTCCTTCGTCCATCCCAAGGCCATCCCGCAAATGCGGGATGCGGCCCAGGTGGCGGAGACCTGCCTGAAGAAATATCCGGATCTGGACCTGTTCGCCCTGATCCCCAACTACAAAGGAGCAGAGAACGCCCGGAAAGTGGGTATGAAGAAGGTCACCAACGTGATTTCCCTCAGCGAATCCCACAACAAGGCCAACATCAACCGGACAAGAGACGAATCCTTCGAAGGGCTGGAAAAAATCGTGAAGGATTTCTCAAAGGACATGGAAGTATGCCTGGATGTGGCTACCGCTTTCGGCTGTCCCTTCGAAGGGAAGTTCTATGATGTGAAGCCTCTCTTGGCCTTCCTGAAACGGGGCCATGACATGGGGATCCGTTCCTTCACCCTGTGCGATACGGTGGGCCTGGCGGATCCGAAACAGGTCCGGGAATTTGTGAAAGCCTCCCTGGAAGAATTCCCGGATTCCCATTTCGAAGTCCACATCCACGATACCCGGGGCATGGGCCTGGTGAACACCCTGGCGGCTGTGGAAGCCGGCATCAGCGGTGTCCAATCCACCCTGGGCGGCTTAGGGGGCTGCCCCTTTGCACCGGGAGCTTCCGGCAACACGGCTACAGAAGATCTGGTATTGATGTTCAACGAAATGGGCTACGACACAGGCATCGATTTTGCCAAGATCCTGGCCGCAGCCAAGAAAGAACATGCAGAAGTGGAGGGGAACTATTCCGGCCACAACATCAATATCCAGAACAATACCGGCTGCTGCACACCTCCCCAGCAGCATAACGAATAAAACTGTCGGCTTAAAAAAAGCTGCTGCGCGTAAAAACCATACGTGCAGCAGCTTTTTTGTCATGCTTCTTTATACAGGCCTGTCTTGATATACATCTCCATAATCTGACTCATAGTAGACAGATCATTCCGATTGGCATCTACCAGATTGGTAACGCCCAGTTCCGGATGGTTGTGGATATAGGTCACGAATTTATCCACTCTTGCCCGCAGGGGTGCTTCTTGGGCATTCTTTGCCTCTTTCTGCTGATTCCGGATTTCATTCGCCTTCCGGAAATATCCGTAGAACCGATCCTAATCGATGGCATAGGCCTTTATTACATTTGCAGATGTAAAATAGCGTGTTTTGTATGATAAATTCACTTTTCTAGGAAAACAGGATATATGTCTTTATAATAAATATACAAATACTAATTATTTATTCTTTATATTACATTTTTCTTTTTATATTGTCAATGATTCAGTAAAGTGCTACAATAAAATTGCATTGAATTTAAAATTTTCAGAGGAGTTGATTGCCATGGAATTGAAAAAATGGGCTGTGCTTCTAGCTTTGGGTGCCACTTTGGCAGCTGGAACGGCTTTTGCTGCAGGTTCTCCAGATTCTCCCTTCAAGCCGGATGAACAGGTCTACCCCAAAGAGGAGCTGTTCACCTTCGATAAACAGGATGTAGCCAAAGGAAAAGGTACAGCTTATGGGAAGTTTGCCTTTGCCCGGGATAAAGCAGCCCCGGATTCCGCCATCAAGGAAATCTGCTACCTGACTTTGGAAAAAGGTTCTTCCATCGGCTGCCACAAACATGGTTTCAATGAAGACGCCTATATCATCATTTCCGGGGAAGGGATCTTTACCGACGGCACAGGGAAAGAAACCCCGGTAAAGGCAGGAGATGTGACCATTGCCCGTCCTGGACAATTCCACGGCCTGCGCAACGAAAAGGAAACTCCTCTGGTCTTCCTGGATGTCATCGCCCAGAATGACACCTATCTGAAGGACCATCCGGAAGCAGCACCGAAGAAATAGTCCGGCCGTCCACAGTTCCCTGGGATTGCAAGAGAGGGATAGGGTCAGCCGTATATGTCAACCTACCAAAACAGAATAGAAAAACCCGGTGCTGCAACACCGGGTTTTTCTTTGTGTCAGATGAACACATTCTTTCGTTTCGCCTGCCAACTGCAAAAATACCCTTGCGGTCTTCCAACCGCAAGGGTATTGGTTTTTCATTTGGTGGAGACAAGGAGGATCGAACTCCTGACCTCTTGCATGCCATGCAAGCGCTCTCCCAGCTGAGCTATGCCCCCAAACGACTTCTTAAGTATACCTCAAAGAAAAGTCCTTGTCAACGACTTTTTTTATTTTTTGACCAAACTCGTCCACCCGTTTTCCTGGGTGATCTTCCCTTCTTTCATCAGCCGTCCCAAGGCCCGTTTGAAAGCGGCCTTGGAAATGCCGAAGGCGTCCTTGATGATTTCCGGAGGGGTGGCATCGCTGTAGGGCATGGTGCCCTGGCGCTTTTCCAGAAGGGCCAGGATACGTTCGCTGTCGGTGACCATGGCTTTTTCCTTCACTTCCCGGAGGGACAGATCCACCCGGCCGTCTTCCCGGACAAAGGTAACCCGTCCAGTGACTTTCTGGCCGAAATCCAGCCGTCCTCCAGGGACTTCGCTCCGGTGGATGAAGGCCAGATACCGCTGGGTGGTCAAAAGGAAGAACCCTTCCGGCAGGATGTTGTAGACGGTGCCAGTGAGTTCGTCCCCCACCTTCACATCTTTGGCCGGCACGGAAGCCCGGACCATATCCTCTTCCACCCGCATGGTCACCGCCTGGCGGCCGCTTTTATCCCGGTAGAGCTTCACCCACACCAGCTGCCCCGGAGACACATGGCCCCGCATTTCGCTGTAAGGCAGGAAGATTCCCCGTTCAGCGCCGATATCCACGAAACCGCCCTGCCGGGTCACGGACAGGACCTTCACATATCCCAGTTGCCCTTCCCGCATCTTGGGGAGCTTCATGCTGGCGGTCATCCGTCCTTTGGCATCCAAGTACAGGTAGACCTTCACTTTGTCCCCTGCCTTCACCGGACTGGTCTGCTGGTGCTGGTGGAGCAGGATGTCATCGGAAGTATTGCCGGTGCCCGCGTCCAGGAAAGCGCCCACTTCCCCTACCCGGCCCACGGTCATCTCGCACACATCTCCCACCCGGTACCGGCCCACGGTCTTAACGGTCACCGGTCCATGTTCTTTCCTCATGCTTCCGTCTCCGTATAGCTTTCGCTGGGTGCGTCCGCCCACAGCTGTTCCAAGTTGTAGAAATTCCGCTGGGATTCCTGGAACACATGGGCCACACAGTCGCCGTAATCCAGGAGCACCCAGTTCCCTTCGCTGTAGCCCTCCTTATGGGCCGGCAGCTTCCCTTCCTGGGCCAGTTTATCTTCGATGCCGTCGGCGATGGCCCGCACCTGGGTGGTGCTGGGAGCCGAGCAGATCATGAAGTAGTCGGTCACGGAAGAAAGCCCTTCCATGTTCAGCAGCAGGATATCCCGTGCTTTTTTGTCGGCAGCAGCCGCTGCAATCTTGTTGGCCAGTTCTTTTCCGGTCATTTTCATCCTTCCTTTCCTAAAAACTTTCTATTTCGTTCCACTGAACGTCCTTTGGTTCAAATACTGGGGATCCGCTTGTGGGGGATCTTCAGCTCATCCAGGGTAGCTGCAATCTTGGAGGGGGTGGTGACCCAGTAGCTGACGCCGCCGATGTCCCCGAAATCCCCTTTCAGGCTGGCGCTCTTCACGCCGCCTTCACCGAACAGCCGCAGGCAGTTGGCTGCCTTCACCATCTGGAGGAAGTCCATATCCGTCTTCACATAATCGGTGGCGGTACCGATGATCATGGGCAGTTTCACCATATTCCCCACGGTAAAGGCCTGTTTGGCCAAAGCCTTCATGAATTTCTGCTGCCGTTCCACCCGGCCGATATCCCCCATCTCATCATGGCGGAACCGGACGTACTCCCCGGCTTTTTCCCCGTTCAGATGCTGTTTGCCTTTTTTCAGGTGGATCTTCAGATCCGCATAGGGGTCTTCATAATCCATGTCCTGTTCCACATCCAGGTCCACGCCGCCCAGCATATCTACCACTTTGATGAAGCCCTGCCAGTCCACCTGCATGTAATGGTTCACTGGCACCTGGAGCAGATTGGCCACGGTCCGTTTGGCTAGGTTCACACCTCCGTAGGCATAGGCCGCATTGATCTTGTCATGGCCCCGCCGGCCGGGGATGGTCACCCGGGTATCCCGGGGCAGGCTCAGGACGGAAACCTGGCTGTTTTCCGGGTCGAAGCTCACCAGCAGCATGGCATCGGTCCGTTTGGGCGTATCCTTGCCGAAATCCTCGCTGTCCCCGTCATCGGTCCCCAGGAGCAGCACATTGATCCGGTTGGAAAAGCCTTCCGTAGTGAGGCTCTCCTGCTTGGTTTCGGCCACCTGGGACCGGGGCCGGAAGAAGCGGTTGTAGATCCGCATGCCGGCCGCAAAACAGCTGGCCATGAGGAAAAAGATCAGGACCAGGGAAAAGAACACTCTCCCTTTCCGCAGCCGTTTCTTGTAGCGCCGGGTCCCGGTTTTCTTTTGGTCTGTCATTTTCTGCTCCTGTCAGTTCTGGTTCTCTTTCTGTTTCAGGGTAAGTTCATTGTAGCCGGCCAGGCAGTCGGGATGGATCAAAAGGCCCTGGCTCAGGAGGTAGCTCATGGTATGGATATATGCCTTCCGCATGCCGTTTTCCAGTCCCTTCTCCACTTCTGCCCGCATGGTATCCACCCCGGGGAAATCCCGGTTGGGTTCCACCAGGTCCGCCAGGTAGATGACCATATCCAGGGGACTCATATGGGCCGCTCCGGTGGTGTGCCGGCGGATGCTGGAGAGGATTTCCGGATCCGTGACACCGAATTCATGCTGGGCATAATAGACTCCCAATTTGGCATGGATCAGGATGGGCTGGTGCTTTTCGATTTCGTCCAACGGGATGCCCAGTTCCGCTGCTTTGGCGATGAATTCCTTTGTAGAGATCTGCCGACCGCTGTCGTGGAGCAGGCCTGCAATGGCCGCCTTCTTTTCATCCACCCCGTACCGGCGGGCCAGTTCTACGGCCGTTTCGCTGACGGCCAGGGTATGACGGAAGCGTTTTGCCGGCAGTTCCTTTTCCAGCCGGGCTTTCATTTCCTTGATTTCCATGTGCATTTTCCCTCCCAAGAAAAAACAGAGAGCCCCTACTGACGGTAGAGGTCTCTCTGTTCGATGTATTCCGCTACTGCCTTGGGTACCATCGTGTCAACAGGTTCGCCCTTCCGGATCCGTTCCCGGATCTCTGTGGAAGAGAGGTCCAGTTCCGGCGTATCCACCCAGACCAGGTTCCGAAGTCCCTGCCGGACCAGATCTTCACTGACTTTCTCCTTCTGGGGGGCGAACCCGGGACGGGCGGCCGCCGCAAAAGTGGCATAGTGCATAGCCTCCCGGATGTTGTGCCAGGTGGGCAGCTGTTCTGCTGAATCGGCTCCGATGATAAAGTACAGGTCGTAGAACCGATGCCATCTCCGGTGGAGCTGCCGGAGGGTATCGCAGGTATAGGACACCCCGCCCCGTTCCAGTTCCATAGCAGAAACCGTATACCGGGGATCCTCTGCAGCCGCCAGGATGGTCATGGCCAGCCGGTCGGCGGAGGGAGAACAGTGCCAGCCCTGTTTGTGGGGCGGGATATAGTCCGGGATGAACAGGATCCTGTCCAGGCCCAGCTGTTCCTGCATGGCACGGGCGATCATCAGATGACCGTTGTGGATGGGATCGAAGGTCCCCCCAAAGATGCCCAGGCGCTGACGGCCCATGGTCCTCCACTCTCCTTTATCATGGTGATACCAGAGTATTATATCAGGGAAAAGAGGCGAAAACAAGAATGAAGCAGTGACAAATGTATGAAGGGAATGCTGCATGGGCAGCAGTCCCTATTCACAAAGCATCCGCTTCCGTTCTTTATAGTACACCAGAGTCAGTCCTGCTGCGTCGGCGATGGCTTTCCCTTTGGCGAAATCCCGGCCTACGTGTTCCTTGTAATGGGCGTCGCTGCCCAGGGTGGCGTACTTCCCGCCCAATTCCCGGAACCGTTTGTACAGTTCCAGAAGGGGTGGGATGGTACTGTCATCTCCCAGCCGGCGGGTATTGATCTCCAGGGCCTTGTTTTCCTGGATCAGCAGTTGGAATACCCGGTCCCACAGGTCCGGATGGTCTTTGTAATGGAGGTTGGGATCCTCATAGGGCATGTACCGGGAGATGTAGTCGATGTGGCCGTAGGAATCGAAATCAGGCTTCCTCTCCAGGCACCGGACGGAGTCTTCCAGATATCGGCGGACGGCCTGGTCCTTGGTGAGCCCTTCATAGGTGGTGGGTTCGTACATATCCAGCCCGTCGAAGCAGTGCATGGACCCCACCACTTCGTCAAAGGGATGGGCCTGGACCATCTTCCGGTCTTCCTCGATGGCCCTGGGCTGGAGCCCCACTTCGATGCCCAGGAGCACCCGGCCGCTGCGGAAAGGACCGTCTTTTTTGAAATAGTCGTCGATATCGAACAGGAACATCTCCGGATTGGTGGGATAGTACCGGTCCCAGTGTTCCGTCAGGATGATCCCGATTCCCTGGGCCTCAGCCGCTGCGGCAGCCTCCTGGATGGTCTGTTCCGCATCACAGGAATAATCCGCATGGGTATGGGTATCAAACAGCATGGACATACACCTCTTCCTTTTCCGTCTATTATACGTTGAAGCGGAATTCCACTACATCCCCATCCTGCATGATATAGTCCTTGCCTTCCAGGCGCACCAGGCCTTTTTCCTTGGCCGCCTGTTTGGACCCGCACTTCACCAAGTCATCGTAGGAGACGATTTCTGCCCGGATGAAGCCCTTTTCAAAATCCGTATGGATCTTGCCGGCAGCCTGGGGTGCCGTGGATCCTTGGACGATGGTCCAGGCCCGGGATTCCATTTCCCCGGCGGTGAGGAAAGTCTGGAGCCCTAGCAGCTTGAACCCGGCTTTGATAAGACGGTCCAGACCAGCCTCGGAAAGGCCTTCCATTTCCAGGTATTCCTTGGCTTCATCCTCCGGCAGCTCCGCGATTTCTTCTTCCACTTTGGCAGAGATCACGATCACCTGGGCATTTTCTTTGGCAGCGTAGGCTTCCAGAGCCTTTACATAGGAGTTCCCGGACCAGTCAGCGGCTTCTTCTTCCGCCACATTGGCCACATAGAGGATGGGTTTGGAGGTGAGGAGATCCAATTCCTTCAGGCCGTCTTTTTCATCGTCGGTCATATCCACCCGGCGCACCGGGATCCCTTCTCCCAGGGCATCGGAAATCCGCTGGAGCAGCGCAGCCCGGGTGGCCGCTTTCTTGTCCCCGGCCTTGATCAGCTTCTGGGCCTTTACCAGCTGTTTCTCCACACTTTCCAGGTCTGCCAGGCACAGTTCCGTGTCGATGATCTCCACATCCCGGACCGGGTCGATGGAGCCTTCCACATGGGTGATGTTCCCGTCTTCGAAACAGCGGACCACTTCTGCGATGGCATCGGTCTGGCGGATGTGGGACAGGAATTTGTTCCCCAGGCCTTCCCCTTTGGAAGCCCCCTTCACCAGGCCGGCGATGTCCACGAACTTCATGCCCGCCGGCACGATCTTTTTGGAATGGAACATGTCCGCCAGGACTTTCAGCCGGGCATCGGGCACATCCACCACGCCCACATTGGGCTCTATGGTACAGAAAGGATAGTTGGCCGCTTCGGCCCCTGCTTTGGTGATGGCATTGAACAGGGTGCTCTTGCCCACGTTGGGCAGGCCCACGATCCCCATTTCCAGATTGGTAGAACTCATATTGTATCTCTCCTTCATGCAGACTATTGTTTATTATACCATATTCCTGGCCTAGTGACCCATCTCCACCACCCGGAACCGGAACTTCCTGCCCCCCTTCAGGTATTTCAGCAGGAACCGCTCTTCTTCCGGGATCCGGCCCAAGACATCCACCCGCCGGTCTGCCGGCAGTTCCGTAAGGCAGATTTCCAGTTCCCCGGCATACCGTCCGTACCGGGGGTTGTCCAAGGTCACATCTCCGGCGTGACAGCGGCGGAAGGGGAATTCCGGGATCTCCGCTTCTTTCCACAGGGCCCGGCTGTTGACGGTCCGGATCACTTCTTCCGCTTCATCCGGACGGGTCTCGTACACATGGCCGGCCAAAATCTTGTACAGAGGCCGCGGTTCCCACACCTGGAGGGTCAGTTCCAACACGTCTCCAGAAAGCCGGGCCAATGCCTCCAGTTCCTGCCGGTCCGGCCCATCGTCCCCGATATACACCGCATCGGTCCCCAGGGCTGCCAGCTGCCGGGCCGCCAGGGAGACCTCCCGATGCCGGTCCTGTTCCAGGGTGGGGAGCCCCTCCTCCAGGGGCCCCCGTCTCCCGGCTTGGCTGGCCACAAAAGCACCCACCGGGATCCCCGCCTCATGGAACAGTGTATTCTGCTGGAGCAGATAGCCCTCCGAAAGGCCGGTATGGGGATGGGGATAGAAATTGTGCAGGGCTTCCACCCGGGAGAAGTCCACCCCTTCCCGAGCCAGTTCCCGAAGCTGTTCCCTATTCATGGCCGAAGCATTGAGCACCAGTTTCCGCCCTGGATACTTTTGCTGCAGCTCAGCCATGTCCGCCCCGGTAAAACCGTCATCCAGGCGCAGGGCCGTCAGCTCTTCCGGCACCGGATTCCCCGGCACCAGGTCCCCCACTGTTTCCATATCCCAGGCCCGGGCAGCCCGGAGCAGGGGCTGCACCGTTTCCCCAAAAGCAGCCGGATCCGTTTCTGGGATGTGGAAGGACAGGAACAGCCGGGAAATCCCCATTTCCGCAGCCGTCCGGAGCTGCTCCAGATTCTCCTCCAACGAATGCTCCAACCCCGGATACAATGAAATCCCCTTTGCCAAATCAGTCATCGTTGCACGCCTCCTTGATTGCGTGGTCAGGTCATAAATGGTTCAGTGGTTAGGTGTTTTTTCTCTTTACTCTGCACTCTTATCCTCAAACCCCATCACCCACGTGGCTGCGAAGCCAACTGCGTAAGACACCAGGAGCCCCGCCAGATACACGGGCACATTGGTGGTGCTGGGGGCCAGGGGCAGGCCGGAAATCCCCAGAGCTCCGGCTCCCACCTGGAAAGCCGCCTGGACCGCACCCCCGGCAGCTCCTCCGATACAGGCCCCCAAAAAAGGACGGCCCAGCGGCAGGGTCACGCCATAGATCAGCGGTTCCCCCACCCCCAGCAGTCCTGCCGGAAGGGCTGACGCCACCACTTTCTTCACCTGGGGATCCTTTGTCTTCAGATAGACAGCCAGGGCAGCCCCCACCTGTCCCCCGCCGGCCATGGCCAGGATGGGCAGCAGGATGGTATAGCCATATTGGGCGATCAGCTGGGCATGGATGGGGGTCAGTCCCTGATGGATCCCCAGCATCACCAGGGGCAGGAAGCCGCCTCCCAAAAGGGCTCCGGTCAAAGCACCTCCCTGGGCAACAGCCCCGGTAGCCGCAAAGCCGATGCCTTCCGCCAGCCATCCCCCCAGGGGTTGGAAGAAGAACAGGGTGGCGAAAGCCATGATTCCCAGCACCAGGAAAGGAGTCAGGAAAAGGTCCAAAGCCTCTGGGATGATCTCCCAGAGTTTCCGTTCCAGCAGGGCACCCAAGGCTGCCACCAGCAGCACGGCTACCACCCCGCCCCGGCCTGGGATCAGAGGCTGTCCGTACAGGCTCACCTCCGCCAGGCCCGGATGGCTGATCAGGGCCCCCAGGGCGCCGCCCAGCACCGGGGAACCGCCGAACTCTTTGGCCGCGTTCCAGCCTACGAACAAGTTCATCCCCCAGAACACGGTACTGCCCGCCAGCCCCAGGATCTGGAAGAAGGCGTGGCTGGCCAGGGCCGGATCCAGACGCCGGACCATGTTCAGGATCCCGGTGAGGAGACCGCAGCCGATGAACCCAGGGATGAGGGGCACAAAGATCCCGGAGATCCGTTTCAGGAACAGTTTCCCCGGGGTGGCATTCCGCTTCCGGATGGCTTGGTGGAGAGCTTCTCCCTCCCCTACTTTGCCGGCAAATCCCTGGAGCACCGTTTGGCCCGCCGGAGTTTTTTCCCCTGCCTGCTGCTGGGCCTCCGCATCCTCCCGGAGCAGCGTCTGGAAAGCCGCAGTCACCTGGGCTGCCTTCCCCGGCCCTAGGATGATCTGCAGCTCCGGCCCTGCCACATTGACTCCCATGACGCCCGGCAGCTTTGCCAGGGCCTCCCGGTCCACATCCTGGTCCTCCAGCTGGAGACGCAGCCGGGTCATGCAGTGGCTGGCCTGGCGCACATTCTTCCGGGGACCGGTGATGTCCAGGATGGCCTGAGCCAGCTCCTTATTTCCCATGGGCCGCCTCCCATTCCTCCACGGCCTTCCGGGCGCTTCCCCGGTTCCGGGCCAGGCTCAGCCGGGCTTCTTCCCGGGTGCAGCCGGTCACGGTGCAGACGATGTGGAGGGCCCGTTCCAACAGTTTCTCATTGGTGGCCCGGACATCGATCATCAGGTTGCCCCGGACTTTCCCCAGTTTCACCATGGCCCCGGTGGTGATCATGTTCAGGACCATTTTCGTAGCCGTCCCAGCCTTCATCCGGGTAGAGCCGGTGATCACTTCCGGACCCGGCAGCACCGTCAGGCACAGATCCGCCACTTTGGCCATGGCGGACTGGCGGCTGCAGCAGAGCCCCAGGACGGCACAGCCCCGTTCCCGGGCTTCCTTCATGCCACCCAGCACATAGGGTGTCCGGCCGGAGGCGCTGATGCCCATCACCACATCCAGCGGAGTCAGTTCCTTGTTCCAGATGTCATCCCGGCCCTGTTCCTCACTGTCTTCCGCCCCTTCCTTGGCCCGGAAGATGGCTTCATAGCCTCCAGCGATGAGGCCCTGGATCTGTTCCGGCTCGGTGCCGTAGGTGGGCGGGCATTCCACCGCGTCCAAAATGCCCAGCCGGCCGGAAGTGCCGCTGCCCATATAGAACAGCCTCCCTCCCCGGCTCAGCCGGTCCGCCACCAGATCCACCGCCAAGGCAATGGCCGGCAGGATCTTCTCTACTGCATCGGCCACCTTGTGGTCCTCCCGGTTGATGATTTCCACCAATTCCTGGGTGGATACTTTATCAATGGCAACGGAAGCAGGATTCCGCTGTTCCGTAGAAAGTCTGTCCAAATCGATCATTGCTATGAAACCTCCAGCCCTATGCTATAATGAAAGAGTCCCGTCCATATGCCCATCTGTTTCCTGCGCCATGGACGGCCAGAAAAGGAGATCCTGTATGAAAGCGATATGTAACGGCAGATTTATTTTACCACAAGAAATCCGGGAGGGACAGGCACTGCTGTTCCAAGAAAAGATCCTGGGCTTCTGCAGCCCGGACCGGATCCCTCCGGAAGCAGAACGGATCGATGTCCAAGGGGACTACGTATCCCCTGGGTTCCTCAATCTCCACATCCACGGCTGCGGGGGAAAGGATGTGATGGACGGCACCCAAGAGGCTCTCAGGACCATGAGCCGGCTGCTGCCTTCCACCGGAGTCACCGGCTGGCTGCCCACCACCATGACCAGTGGCAGAGGAGCCATCACCCAGGCCCTCACCGCCATCCGGGGAGCCCAGGGCACAGTGGCCGGAGCGGAAATCCTGGGTGCCAACCTGGAAGGGCCCTTCATCAGCGAAAAATACAAAGGAGCCCAAAAGGCCTGCCACATCCGAAAAGCCAGCTGGGAACTGGTGGAACCTTTCGCCGGCCTGATCCGGATCCTGGCCCTGGCGCCGGAGACCCTGGAGGACACAGATTTCATTTCCCGGTGCCACCAAGCCGGGATCATCGTCTCCCTGGGCCACAGCGATGCCACATTTGAAGAAGCTGCCCAGGCCGTGGCCACCGGCGCCAGCCACATCACCCACCTGTTCAATGCCATGAGTCCCCTCCACCACCGGAAGCCCGGTTTGGTGGGAGCGGCCCTGACCCTGCCGGTGACCTGCGAACTGATCGCCGATGGGATCCATATCCACCCGGCCGCCTTGGAACTGGCGGTCCGTGCCAAAGGGTTGGACCGGGTGGTGCTGATCACCGACTCCATGCGGGCCTGCCTCCTGGGAGAAGGAAAAAGCGAATTGGGAGGCCAGACGGTCTACGTCAAAGATGGCCGGGCCACTTTGGCAGATGGGACCCTGGCCGGCAGCATCCTCACCATGGAAAAAGCCGTCCGGAACATCTGGAAATGGGGTCATCTGACCCTGCCCCAAGCCGTCCAGCTGGCCACCGCCAATCCAGCCCGAGAACTGGGCCTCACCGACCGAGGCACCCTGGAACCAGGGAAACAGGCGGATATCACTGTGTTCGATGAGGATTTCCGGATCCTGCGGACATACGTAAAGGGGTGCTGCGCATTCTGCGCAGCACCCTGGTCTCGGGTCTCAGGTCTCGCGTCTCGAGCCGAATGAGAAAATTTGCAAGCAAATTTTTGAACGGGTAAAATCTGATCCGCTCTCGATAAAATATCCGTTTCTATATCCAGCACGATCCTGATTCTGTACTTTCAAAAGAACCTGGCCATGGGACAGGTTCTATCCAAAGGCCCGAGACTCGAGACCCATAGCTCGAGACCCCAAAGAGGGGCTGTTGTGATGTGACTCCAAAAAGTTAGACCTTAGTAACGAGATGGTTTTTACTGTCTCGTTACTTTTTTATGCTGCCAGCAAAGAAAGCCTGTATTGAACAGGACTTTTCCAGCCCAGTTTTTCCTTGATCCTTTGTTCGTTATAGTATTTGATGTATCGTTCGATAGCGGCTTTTAGTTCTTCGTAGCTGTAGTAGATCACTCCATAATACATTTCCTGTTTCATTAAGCCGAAAAAGTTTTCCATTACAGCGTTATCATGACAGTTACCCTTTCGAGACATGCTCTGAAAAATTCGTTCTTTTTTTAGTTTCCTGGTATAGGCCTTCATTTGGTATGCCCAGCCCTGATCGGAGTGAAACGTTCTTCGATATGGACAATCAGCAGTAATTTCGATTGCTTCAGCTTGAGCTTCCAGTATGCTTTCAGCCGAAGGACGTTTGGCTATTCCATAGCTGATGATTTCATCATCGAACATGTCCAGGAAAGGATCCAGATAAAGCTTGTGCAGGGTCAGATGTCCCTGTGTATCTACTTCATAATATTTGAATTCTGAAGTATCGGTCGTAATCTTCTGATGTGGGATATTCGTCTCAAAACGACGATGTATTCTATTCGGAGCAATGGTCCCTACCTTACCCTTATAGGAACTGTATTTACGGCTTTTCCGGGTAAAGGATGTTACCTGAAGGCTCAGTTTCTGCATGATACGTTGAACTTTCTTCTTGTTCACGCAAATCCCTTGATTCTTCAGCTCACCGGTCATGCGCCGATATCCATAATCTTTATGCTGGCTGCGGATTTCCTGTATTTTGTCCTCTACTTCCTGGTCTGGATTCACGCGGTCAAACCGTTTCTGCCAGTACATATAGGTCGCTTTGGGCATTTGAGTATAGGAGAGAAGGTCTTTCAATTTGAATGATCTTCGGAGACTGGAGATGATTTTCGCAACTCTCTCATTTTTGCTTCGTCCTCTAAACGCAGTCTCCTCAGTTCTTTTAAAAAAGCATTCTCTATACGGAGTTTAAGATTTTCATCCTCTAACTCCTTGACATGTTCCACACTGATGTCGACCATCGGCTACTGAACCTGGGTATCTGTTTTTTTGGTTTGAGATTTGTTCAAAGTTCTCTTCCTGCCTTTTTTATGTGACCGTAAAGCATCTGGTCCCGCAATTCTAAATTCATTGACCCATCTGGCAATCATTGATGGGTTGTTGATCCCTACTTGAATTGCTAGTTCCTGATATGAGATTTCATTTGTTAAGTAAGACTCTACCACAGAAAGTTTTTCTTTGAAAGAGTATATTTTTTGAGAGCGGGATCTTTTCAGTCCATCATCACCAAATGCCTTGTAAGCAGCAACCCACTTTAGCAGCTGGCTGCTACTTGCCATCCCATATTTACGTGAAATAGAAATACACCCTTCGTCACTGTTCAAATATTCCAGTACTATTTTTTTCTTAAATTCATAGCTGTGTTTTGCCATAAAAAACTGACCCCCAATTGTTAGATTTTTGGTCTAACAATTGGGGGTCAGCTCATAGCACACGCAACAGCCCCTCTTTCTTACACCGCTACACTCATGGCATCCAGGCCCAATTCCGCCCGGACTTCTTCCCAGATCACGATCTTGGCTTTCCGGAAGCCGTTGAAAGTGGTGGCGGAAGCGGAGGTATAGGCCCCGCACACCGGCACCAGCAGCAGATCGCCCACTTCCAGGGGTTCCGTCATCTTCCCCCGGAACATGATATCCAAGGAATCACAGCTGGGCCCTGCAAAGGTGGCGGGGATTTTCTTCCCTTCCTTGAAGCTGATCAGTTTGAAATCCCACTGGTCGAAGATCACTCCGGAGAAGGTCCCGTAGATCCCGTCATCCAGGAAATACCAATGCTGTCCATTCCGTTCGTTTTCCCCGATCACCCGAGTGATCAGGTTCACTGCCGTACCGCACATATACCGGCCCGGTTCAGCCCAGATCTCCAGATCCGAGAAGTCTTCCCGGAGCCGGGCAGCTACCTGGTCCAGGAGCGCCGTCAGGTTGTAATGGACGCCCGTTTCCGGGATGGGGAAGCCGCCCCCGATATCCAGCACCCGCATGGTCAATCCCTTGGCCCGTGCTTCTTCCATCAGTCCCTTGGTCACATCCATGGCATGGAAATAGGGATCCGCAGCGACCGTCTGGCTGCCCACATGGAAGGCGATTCCCGCCACATCCAAGCCGGCCGCTTTGGCCTTCAGCATCAGATCCAGGGCTTTTTCCCGGGGACAGCCGAATTTCTTGTTCAGGTCCACATGGGCCTTGGGATTGTCGATCCGCAGCCGGAGCAGCACCGTAGCGCCTGGACAGTGCTGGGCGATCTTTTTGATCTCGCTTTCGCTGTCATAGGTCATCCGGTAGACACCGGCATCGTTGCAGGCCCGGAAGCCCGCATCCAATTTGATGGGATTGGCGTAGATCATCCGGTCCCCAGACACCCCCAACTGGCTCAGGGTACGGATTTCTCCATCACTGGCCACATCGAAGCAGGCCCCCTTGTTGATCAACAGATCCAGGATCCGGAGATCCGGATTGGCTTTCATGGCATAATGTATCTTCAGCTGCGGGATATGGTTCCGCAGGATCTCGTAGTTTTTTTCAACCTGTTCCAGAGACAGCACCAGAAGAGGAGTTCCATACCTTTCTGCCAGGCTGGTGACTGCATCTTGTGACAATTGGAAAAAGCTTTGTTCGTTCATTATCCATCCCCCTTTGGGCCTTGAAAAGAGTCCCGGTCTTTCGCCGGAACTTTCCGGGCCATCCTTAAATTCGTAGTTCATTATACTACGGTTTGGGGAAAGTGCAAGAGGAAAATCGAGGAAAAAAGAGGAGTTTTGAGGACTTTTAAGGACCTTCAAGAAAAATATTCACCATCCTGTTTTAATCACAATAACGCGCATTTTTTCGATTTTGTCCAAAATAAAGCGATTCAGTGCGTATGAGCCAGCATGGTCCAGTTCTGTACAGACAAAACACCCGCCACAAAGGGCGGGTGTTGTATATTTATGCAATTGTAGCGAATATCCAAACTTTATCAGGAGTTGACTCCGGTGATCACATCACAGCCCATGTAGGGACGGAGCACTTCCGGCACCACTACGGACCCATCGGCCTGCTGGTAGTTTTCCAGGATGGCGGCCACCGTACGGCCCACGGCCAGGCCGGAGCCGTTGAGGGTATGGACGTATTCCGGCTTGGATTTGGCATCCCGGCGGAACCGGATGTTGGCCCGGCGGGCTTGGAAGTCTTCCGTATTGGAGCAGGAAGAGATTTCCCGGTATTTGTTCTGTTCCGGGAACCAGACTTCCACATCGTAGCATTTGGCCGCAGAGAAGCCCAGATCGCCAGTGCACAGGCACACCACATGGTAAGGCAGCTTCAGGGCCTTCAGGATGTCTTCTGCATTGCCCACCAGTTTTTCCAATTCATCGTAGCTGGTTTCCGGTTTGCAGAACTTCACCATTTCCACTTTGTGGAACTGATGCTGCCGGATCAAGCCCCGGGTATCCCGGCCGGCACTGCCGGCTTCGGCCCGGAAGCAGGGAGTCATAGCGGTAAGGTAGATAGGCAGGTCGTCCCCGTTCAGGATCTCACCCCGGTAATAGTTGGTGAGAGGCACTTCTGCCGTGGGGATCAGGTACATGTCCTGGCCTTCCACTTTGTACATATCTTCATGGAATTTGGGCAGTTGCCCGGTCCCTGTCATGGACGCGGTATTCACGATATAAGGGGGGATCACTTCGGTATAGCCGTCCTTCCGGGTATGCTGGTCCAGCATGAAGTTATAGACGGCACGTTCCAGACGGGCACCAGCCCCTTTGTAGTAGTAGAACCGGGCACCGGAAACCTTGGCAGCCCGTTCCGCATCCAGGATCCCCAGTTTCTCCCCGATTTCCCAATGGGCTTTCGGTTCGAAATCAAAATGGGTGGGTTCTCCCCATTTCCGCACTTCCGGGTTTTCCGTATCGTCTTTGCCTACGGGCACATCGGCCGCCGGCATGTTGGGGATGGTGAGCATCACAGCTTGGAGCCGGGCTTCCACATCCTTCACCTTTTTGTCCGCTTCTGCGATCTTGTCCCCCAGGGCCCGCATGGCGGTGATTTTCTCCGTTGCGTCTTCCCCATTGCGCTTCATCTGGCTGATTTCAGCGCTGACCGTATTCCGCTGGCTTTTGTCCGCTTCCACTTCCTGGAGCAAGGACCGGCGTTCCTGGTCCAAAGCCTTGAATTCTTCCAGATCCACTTTCGCATGACGGTTTTTCAGAGCCTGGGCAACCTTTTCCGTGTTGTCCCGGACAAATTTCAGATCCAACATAACTATAACCCCCAAAAATTCTATGCAATACTGTTGACATTATAGCACAAAACCGTAAGGAAAAGTATGCTTATCCTGCCACAATGCGTACAAATCAGCCAGCCCGCCGGTCTCTGACAGAAAAGGCTGCTGCACGCAGATCGTTTTGAGCTGACCCCCAATTGTTAGACCAAAAATCTAACAATTGAGGGTCAGTTTTTTATGGCAAAACACAGCTATGAATTTAAGAAAAAAATAGTACTGGAATATTTGAACAGTGACGAAGGGTGTATTTCTATTTCACGTAAATATGGGATGGCAAGTAGCAGCCAGCTGCTAAAGTGGGTTGCTGCTTACAAGGCATTTGGTGATGATGGACTGAAAAGATCCCGCTCTCAAAAAATATACTCTTTCAAAGAAAAACTTTCTGTGGTAGAGTCTTACTTAACAAATGAAATCTCATATCAGGAACTAGCAATTCAAGTAGGGATCAACAACCCATCAATGATTGCCAGATGGGTCAATGAATTTAGAATTGCGGGACCAGATGCTTTACGGTCACATAAAAAAGGCAGGAAGAGAACTTTGAACAAATCTCAAACCAAAAAAACAGATACCCAGGTTCAGCAGCCGATGGTCGACATCAGTGTGGAACATGTCAAGGAGTTAGAGGATGAAAATCTTAAACTCCGTATAGAGAATGCTTTTTTAAAAGAACTGAGGAGACTGCGTTTAGAGGACGAAGCAAAAATGAGAGAGTTGCGAAAATCATCTCCAGTCTCCGAAGATCATTCAAATTGAAAGACCTTCTCTCCTATACTCAAATGCCCAAAGCGACCTATATGTACTGGCAGAAACGGTTTGACCGCGTGAATCCAGACCAGGAAGTAGAGGACAAAATACAGGAAATCCGCAGCCAGCATAAAGATTATGGATATCGGCGCATGACCGGTGAGCTGAAGAATCAAGGGATTTGCGTGAACAAGAAGAAAGTTCAACGTATCATGCAGAAACTGAGCCTTCAGGTAACATCCTTTACCCGGAAAAGCCGTAAATACAGTTCCTATAAGGGTAAGGTAGGGACCATTGCTCCGAATAGAATACATCGTCGTTTTGAGACGAATATCCCACATCAGAAGATTACGACCGATACTTCAGAATTCAAATATTATGAAGTAGATACACAGGGACATCTGACCCTGCACAAGCTTTATCTGGATCCTTTCCTGGACATGTTCGATGATGAAATCATCAGCTATGGAATAGCCAAACGTCCTTCGGCTGAAAGCATACTGGAAGCTCAAGCTGAAGCAATCGAAATTACTGCTGATTGTCCATATCGAAGAACGTTTCACTCCGATCAGGGCTGGGCATACCAAATGAAGGCCTATACCAGGAAACTAAAAAAAGAACGAATTTTTCAGAGCATGTCTCGAAAGGGTAACTGTCATGATAACGCTGTAATGGAAAACTTTTTCGGCTTAATGAAACAGGAAATGTATTATGGAGTGATCTACTACAGCTACGAAGAACTAAAAGCCGCTATCGAACGATACATCAAATACTATAACGAACAAAGGATCAAGGAAAAACTGGGCTGGAAAAGTCCTGTTCAATACAGGCTTTCTTTGCTGGCAGCATAAAAAAGTAACGAGACAGTAAAAACCATCTCGTTACTAAGGTCTAACTTTTTGGGGTCACATCATTTCCCTCCGTGCAGCAGCCCCTCTTTTCCCTACAGTTGGATATGCTCTTTTTCTGCCAAGGCAGCGAACACCCGATCCATGTCTTCCGTCAGAGACAGCGTCTCTGCCTTCAGCCGGACGGAAAGGGGGTCCCGGTTCAGGATCACCAGCCGTTTCCCGTGGAAATAGTTGATGAAGGAAGCCGCCGGATATACCGTCAGAGAAGTACCGGCGATGATCATCAGATCCGCCTCCGAAATGGCCCGGACCGCATTTTCCACCGCTTCCTCAGGGAGCATCTCTTCATAGAGGGTGATGTCCGGCCGGATCACACCCCCGCAGGAGCAATGAGGGATGGGTTCTTGGGATTCGAAGATGTAGTCCGCCGGGTACCGTTTCCCGCAGCTCATGCAGTAGTTCCGCAGGGCACTGCCATGGATCTCGAACACCTTCCGGCTGCCGGCCTTCTGGTGGAGCCCATCGATGTTCTGGGTGACGATGCCCGTAAGCTTCCCGGTCTTTTCCAAGGCCGCCAGGTATTTGTGGGCATTGTTGGGCTGGATCTTCCGGGTATCCATCTTCTGCCGGTGGAATTCGAAATAGACTTTGGGTTCATTCACCAGACAGCTGTGGCTCAGCAGGTATTCCGTCCGATACTGTTCAAAGCGTACATCGTGCTGGTTGTACAGTCCGTCCTTGCTGCGGAAATCCGGGATCCCACTGGCCGTGGAAACTCCCGCACCTCCAAAGAATACGATATGCTGTGCTTCCTGGATCCAGGCATCCAGCTCTGCGATGGCCTGGTCGAATTTTTTCTGTTCCATGGATATCAGCTCCTTCTTGCAGTCCGCTCATTCTCCCCCATACTTGATCCGAGCCGGGGGTTCCGGTCCTTTTTTCCCGGTCCGGACGGCTGGCTCCGCCTTCTTCCACTGGAGGCTGTCCACTGAATGGTCAACGATTTTCTGCAGGCTCTCCCGGCCCATTTCCGTATAGTCCAGAGAAAGCAGCATTCCATCCTGGAGGAACACATATCCCAGCTGCGTGCCTCCTGGGGTCACCATTTCCTCCACCAGGCAGGTCCGGCCGGCGGCCTTGGAAAAATAGGTCTTGTTCTCCTTCAGGGGCCATCCCGGGTTCTTTTCCTGCCATTTGTCCTTCCGGGTTTCTGTCATCAATCGGCAGAGGTTCGCCTGGTCGCGGGGATCCAATCCCTCCAGGCTGTCCGGCAGGAAAGCATAGTCCAGGCTTTCCCGCAGCGGCTGGTACAGGACCGCCGTCACCAGAGAATGATCCAGATGGAGCCGGGTCAGCTGATGGAGGTCTCCCGGTTCCACTTCTTTCTGGACATCCACTGCCCCATAGGGGATTTCGTAGGAGATTCCGGTATGGGGCAATTCGATCCGTTCATAGGCTTCCCCGATCTTCAGGGTATCCAGCACCTGCTGGATCTCCGGTTCCAACGTTCCGAATTCTTTTTCCGCCGCCAGGAAGCTGAGGCTGTACAGGTTCTTCCGGTCCCCGAAGAAATACCGGTCGGAAACCTTGTCCCCTTCCTTCTGCCGGATGTGGATCCCCTCCCGGCCCGCAAAGGTCCCGATGGCAAGCCCCTGGACGGGGATCTTCTTGGCCTTGGCTTCTTCTTCATAGCTGCGCCAGGTCAAAAGCAGCATCACCTCCTGGGACTGGAAGGGCCGGGCTTCCTTCTGGCCATCGGTCTTCATCATGGCCCCGTTGGCCATGTAGACCAGGAGGGTGTCTCCCCGAGCCGCCCGCATGAGGATGTCTTCCTGTTTTTTCCCCCGGGCATAGATTCCCTGGATCTGGAACCCTTCCGGCAAAGAAAAGGTCACATCATTCCGGGGATCCTTGAAGGTCACCGGTTTCTTTTCCTGATTCCCGTATTTGGCCAGGAGCTCTGCTTTCAGGTCCTTCTGCCGGGTGGAGCCGGATTCCGCCAGAGGCTGGGCAGTTTCCAGATGGTCAGCTGCGGCATTCTTCTTGGGAACCGCCGTGACAGCTGCGGCTGTGTCTTTTTCACTTGCTGTGCTGCCGGCAGCCCAGGCTCCCGGCAGCAGGCTCCCCCAAAGCAGCATTGCCAGGAGCAGCCGTTTCCCTTTGGTTGCTTTCATAGGAACTCCCTCTGGGCCCAGAGGCCCTTTCTGTTGGATGATTCGATACAGTTCCTATTATAATCCATACGGGGGCAGGAAAAAAGAGGGGCTGTTGCACGTTCGGTGCAACAGCCCCTCTTTTTACGCTACAAAGTCTCCGTTCACGTCCACCAGTTTCCCTGGATTCATGATGTTGTTGGGATCTAGGGCCTGTTTGATGGCCTTGATCAGCTTCACTTCCCCTTCGGGGGTGCAGCGGGCGAATTCTTCCAGCTTCTTGTAGCCGATGCCGTGTTCGCCGCTCATCTTGCCGCCCAGTGCATAGACCCGGGGGAACAGATCCGCATGGAAGGCCTTGATGGTCTTGAACCATTCTTCCGGGGACAGGCCGTATTTGTTGAGGGGCAGTACATGGATGTTCCCGTCCCCGATATGGGCCACGGTCACCGTGTACAGGTTGTACTTCTTTTCCAGTTCCGGAATCTGGGCGGTCATTTCTGCAATCTTATCCAGAGGCACCACGAAATCTTCGGTCTGGAACATCCGGTCGATATCCCGAGCAGCTTCCGCGAACTGCTTCCGCAGGGTCCAGATCCGCTGGTCCGCTTCGAATTCGTCGATGGAACCGTTGGCTTCTGCCAGGTCGCAGAGTTTTTCCATCTTCCGGTCAGATTCTTCTTCATCGAAACTTTCCACCGTAACGATCACATAGCAGCAGCCTTCATCCACATGGGGCATTTCCATGTTGTCCAGGTATTTGCAGGTCATGGCAATGGCGGAATTCCCCATATATTCGATGGAAGTGGGGTCGATCCCAGCTTTCAGGATCTTATTGGGCAGGGCAAAAGCTTCTTTGTCCGTATTGAACACGCAGACCATGTTGAAGGAATAGGGAGGCAGAGGACGGAGCTTCACGGTGACTTCGGTGATGATCCCCAAGGTCCCTTCGCTGCCCGCAAAGAGCTGTTCCAGGCACAGACCGGTGGAGCATTTCTTCAGCCGGGCCCCTACATCCACGATGTCCCCGGTGGGGGTGACCACTTTCAGGGCATAGATCTGGTCCCGGGTGGTTCCGTACCGGACGGCCCGGTTGCCACCGGCATTATTGGCCACGTTGCCGCCGATCTGGCAGGATTCTGCACTGGAGGGATCCCCGGCATACATGACCCCGGCTTTTTTGGCTTCCGCCTGGAGCTGGCCGGTGAACACCCCAGTCTGACAAACTGCATAAAAGTAGTCTGCATCCAGCTTCAGGATCTTGTTCATCCGCTGGAGTTCCACCACCATCCCATGGTAGATGGGGATGGCGCCGCAGGCCACCCCGGTGCCGGCAGAACGGGGAGTGATGGGGACCAGATATTTGTTGGCCAGTTTCACCACTTCCGCCACTTCTTCCGTGGTGCCGGGGAACACGACGACTTCCGGTTTCTTGAAGAAATGGGGATTCCCCTCTTCATCGGTCTGGTACTGTTCCAGATATTCCTCATCGGTCTTTACATACCGATCGCCCACTACTTTTTTCAGTTCTTCTACCAGTTCCGGAGTCACTGGATTGTACGTTTGTGCCATTTTCGTTTCCTTCTTTCCAGTATATTGTAACTTGAACAGTTTTTCGTCTTTGTCTTGTTGACGATGATGTTCCCTAGTATATCACATTTTGTATACAAGTAAAGGATTTTTTTATCTTGTTCCAGGGCCTTTATACATCTATCCCCTTGTTTTTATACATAAATCACTATAATATGTAACATCTAATATAGAAAGTCTCTGATTTTCTGCATATTTTCCATGTGAATCATTTTTGGATACAGCTTTTCCTTCTCTTGTACATAAACGATTGTTTTTATTGTAGAGACATCCCTACAAAAAAAGAAACCCCGGAAGCACCGCTCCCGGGATTTCTTTGAAGGGAAATGGATTCTTTTTACAAGGAATCAGCCTTGGACAGGTTTGTCGGCAATATCCAGTTCGCCCCGGTCCACTTTCTTAGCCCGTTTCCAGAACAGGCAGAAAGCAACGATGGCGAAGACAATGCCTACAGGGTATGCAATGGAAGTGCTCAGCTGCAGCCCTTCCTTAGCAACCAGGATGTAGGTGCAGGAAACGGCACTCATGAAGGTTGCAGGGATGATGGCGATCCAGGCATTACCCTTATTGGCATACAGGTACATGGCACCGGACCAGAGCACCAGCATAGCCAGGGTCTGGTTGGTCCAGGAGAAGTATCTCCACAGGATGGTCACATCTACCTGGGTCAGGATGCCGCCCACAGCGATGATGGGCACAGCCAATTTCAGACGGGAAGCCAGGGTGTGCTGGTCGATCTTGAACCAGTCCACAATGGTGTACCGAGCGGAACGGAAGGCCGTATCAGCAGAGGACACAGGGCAGGCGATGACGCCGATCATGGCGATGACGGTGCCCAGATAGCCCATCAGGCCAGAGCAGATGTCGTAGACGACGCCGCCGGCACCATGGTACTTCACGAAAGCTTCGCCCAGGCCAGCGGTATTGCCGTAGAAGGAAACACCGGCAGCAGCCCAGATCAGAGCGATGATCCCTTCGCAGACCATGGCTCCGTAGAAGATCTTGTGGCAGTCCCGTTCACTCTTGATGCAGCGGGCCATGATCGGAGACTGGGTGGAATGGAAACCGGAAATGGCACCGCAGGCCACAGTGATGAACATGATCGGCCAGATCGGGGTTCCTTTCGGATGCATGTTGGTCAGGGTGATTTCAGGGACATGGTACCCTTCCACGAAGAGCATGGTCCCAACGCCCACAGCCATGAAGATCAGGCAGAATCCAAAGAACGGATACAGTTTCCCGATGAGCTTATCCACCGGCAGGAAGGTAGCACAGAAATAATAGATCAGTAAGATGACCAGCCAGAAGTTGTAGCTCAGAGGAGTGATCTTGGTCAGCAGGCCGGCAGGGCCCGTGGTGAAGGCAACGCCTACCAGGATCAGCAGCACGACGGAGAACCCACGCATGATATGTCTCATGGTCGTTCCCAGATATTTGCCGCACAGTTCGGAAATGGAAGCCCCATCATTCCGTTCGGACAGTACGCCGGAGATGAAGTCATGGACACCGCCGGCAAACACCGTACCGAAGGTGATCCACAGGAATACAGCCGGCCCCCACATAGCACCAGCCAGAGCACCGAAGATAGGACCCAGGCCAGCGATGTTCAGCAGCTGGATCAGGAAAACCCGCCAGTTTTCCATAGGTACGTAGTCAACACCATCTTCCAGACGATAGGCAGGAGTCTTTCTGTCATCGATCGGAGGACGGAAGCAGCTTTCTACGTATCCGCCATAGATGAAATAACCACCAATTAAGATAGCAAGACACACAAAGAAGCTAATCATTGAATAAACCCCCTTCTGCGGACCCCTTCAATCCGCAAGTTTCACTGTCGGGTCCATTATAATCCTTCTTACACAAAAAATCCATATGAATTGTAGTAATTCTGTGTATATTTACTATATTTGGTTAAATCAAATGGGAAGGTGTATCACCTTCCCATTTATTGTAAACACATGTTGGTTTGTCAGTAGACACTGCAAAATCTTACTTCTTCAAACCCCATTGGCTGAGCACATGGAGGCCGTCGGCTTCCGGCACCAGCCCGGTAAGCCGTACCAAGTCGAAGAGATTGAAGCCCTTCACCTTCAGCTGGGACAGCCGGCTCTTCTTGATCACTTCCGTGAAGTCCACGGTCAGGCTCTGGTCATTGAAGGTGCAAATCAGGTCGTCCCGGTTCACCACCGTCATATTGAAGATGGCGTTCACCAGGCTCATGATGATCCGGGTCCCCAGGAGACGCACCAGCAGTTCGCCCAGCCGATTGTCTGCAATGGAGAAATCATGGATCCGGAACCGGGCATAAGAGGCCGTATTGTTCAGGGCCAGGGCTTCGATTTCTACATCCGCCGTCAGGGATCCATATTTTTCATGGTCTACGGTGACTTCCAGCTGGTTCTCTCCCTGGTACCGGCATTCCCGGAACTGGAATTCGCTGTCCTTCATGGCTTCCCCCAATCCCTTGGCCAGATCGGTATAGGGGATCACCAGTTCTCCCCGGCGCAGCTGTTCGAAGGTCTGGGCATTCACCCACCGGCTCACCGCTTCTTTGAAGGGAGCCACCAGCACATTGAAATCTTCCACATAGGTGCCCATGTTTTCCGCCACTTCACCCAGGCGGTCTGCGGCTTCATCAGCCTTGCCCTTCAGTTTGTCGAACAGAGGCCGGGCTTTTTCTGCCACTTTCTTCCGTTCATCCCCCAGGGGCAGGTTCTTATTCTTATCCTTGGTGAATTCCCGGAATCTTTCCATGCCTTCCTTCCGGGCCTGTTCATACATCTCCTTGAACTGGCTCAAGTCATCGGGCCGGCCTGCATCCAGCCAGGCATTGGCCGCTTTCCCCACCGCATAGGTGATGCCCACGGCCATGGGGACCTGGAGAGGCGGGAAGGGGATGAAGGTGAACACGGTCTGGCCCACGAAGGAAGCCCCCAAAGAACCGATCAGCCCGGCAATGGCGCCGGTTTCCAGTTCCACGCCCCGGAGATCGCACAAGCGGGTGATCATGTAGACTTCATTGGCCATCAGGGCCAGGCTGCCCAGGAAGGGCGTCATGACGATGACACTGGCCCGGGCTGCGCCCCAGCGGATGATCCGTTCCGATTCCCGGGCGATGTCCTCCGGTCCCAGGTTTTCTTCCTCATCCACTGCTCCGTCCATAGGACGAGCTTCCGCTTCGATGGTTTCTTCATCTTTTTCCACAGCGTCCCGTTTATCCATTTCTTCTGTCATAAGAATCCCTCCTGTCATTGTCCGCAGCTTGCTTTGCGGAGATCCATCCTCTACCGTAAGTATAGCATATTTCCCTCAGCCCGTCAGGCTTTGGGGCCAGGTATCGGAAAAGTGTCACAAACCTCCATTCAGTCCGGGATCACCGCCACCCGGCCGTCCGGGAACACCCCTCGGCAGCAATCCGTATAGACTTCCACAAAGGCGTAGCCTCCGTACAGGGCCAGGCTCCGTCCCTTGTCCAATCCTTCCGGCAGGGCTTCCCCCAGATGGTAATGGCGGAGGATTTCCAGCCGGTAATCCAGGGTATGCACATCATAGGTATCGTCGATGTAGCACTTGGCCAGGACCCCCAGGAACTGCCCCAGGCAGCGGACGGCCGGGAACTCCTTCCGGATCTCCTCTGCCACCCGGGCGGCGAACCGGGGATCCAGCCTCCCATCCCCAGTATCCAGTTTCCCCAAAAGGTCCACATAGGCCGGGTTCCGGGTCTCCCGCAGGAGCCGGGCATTTTCCCCTGTAAGGGTCCCTGTCTCCGTAGGGGCGCCACCCTGGGTCCGGAGCTCGGTGCCGGAACGGGCCAGGGCTTCCTGCCGTTTCTGTCGGCTCATGAACATGGTCACTCCCCCTTTCTCCGCACCAATACCCGCCGGGCCAGGTTCCCCGTATGGGAGGGCAGCTTTTCTTCCCCGATGGGCCGTCCAGAAGCCGGCACTGCCCTTTCTTTGCCCCAACTGCGGATCTGGTCGATCTTTTCCGGGCTGGTCTGGGAAAGCGGCACCACATTTTGGAAGGAGGACAGGATCTCGCTCCGGGTCAGGTCATGCTCCGGCTCCGCCACCTTCCGGTAGGCCAATTCCCGCACCGCCGATTCCAGATCTGCGCCGGTGAACCCATCGGTGAGAGTCACCAGCTGCTTGGCGAACCCTTCATTGGAATGGATGTCCACCTGGAGATACCGCTGGAAGTACAGGTGGAGGATGTCCTCCCGTTCCTCTTCCGTAGGCAGGTCCACAAAGAACAGTTCATCGAACCGGCCTCGACGGAGGAGCTCCGAAGGCAGCCGGGATACATCGTTGGCCGTGGCCACCACGAACACCGCCTTCCGGCATTCCTGGAGCCAAAACAGGAACTGTCCCACCATCCGGGTGGAGACCCCTCCGTCATTGGAGGAACCGGCCCCAGCCAGGCCTTTTTCGATCTCGTCGATCCACAGGATGCAGGGGGACACATTCTCTGCCGTAGCCAGGGCATCCCGCAGCTGCCGTTCCGACTGGCCCACATAGCTGCCCTGGACCGTGGCGAAATCCAGCCGATAGAGGGGCAGTTCCCAGCTGGCCGCAATGGCCTTGGCGGAAAGAGATTTCCCGCAGCCCGGCACCCCCACCAGAAGGATGCCCCGAGGCGGCTGGAGATGGAGCCGGCGCATGAGTTCCTTTTTTTCCGGCCGGAGCAAGGTCTTCTTTTCATCCAGCCAAGCCTGGAGCCCCTGGAGTCCGCCCACTTCCTTCATGGTCGGGTCCACCTGGATCTTTTCCAGGCCGGAAATGTTGGAGAACAGGCGGTTCTTGGCATTCCGCACTTCACCCATATCTTCTTTGGTCACTTTGCCCTTGGCCAGGAGGGCCGAAAGCACATTGGTGGCTTCGATCTGGCTCACTCCGGCCAGGGTGGCCGCCGCCTCCCGGATATCCCCTTCATCCCACTGGATATCTACTTCATCCCGGTTCACATCCAGCTGGGAATGGATCAGCTGGGTCATCTCCTCTTCATCGGGCATGTCCAAGGTCACGATGAGGCCGTGGCGCTGGAGGTTGTTCCAGACCGGCCGGTGGCTCACCACCACCAAGGTCCCGTACATCTCCGATGCCAGAGAGACAAGGTCCAGCATCCGCTGGGCGTCGCTGCAGTCCTGGCTGATGTCGGGGATCTCCGTCAGGATCAAGGTCTGGTATTCCTTCTTTTCCTGGCGCATCTTCCCGATGAGGAAATCCCCGGCTCCCAGGACGGATTTGGCATTTTCTTCCACGCTCCGGTTGGTACACAGCTCATAGACACCCTTGCTCAGGGTATGGGCGAAGAAGCTCTGCTGGTCCAGCCAGTGCTCCTGGTCCAATTCCAGGGCGATCTCCCTCAGCAATTCCAAGGCCCGGGGCACTTCGATGGTCTGGAGCACGATGAAGGGGATCCGGGCGATGAGATACTGCCGCAGCAGCTGTTTGGCTTCTTTACGATTGCTCATGTTTCTCCTCCCATCGGTTCACTGGATACAGCTGTAGGAGATGCTGCAGCACACTGCTGTGGTCCTGAGCGGCCGAAGCTTCCAGACTGGTCTGGACCCGGTCCGCTCCCTTCTGGATCTCGGCCGGGAATTGGTTCCGGAGAGATTCCGGCAGGCCGGGGAGGGTGACCGCTGCCTTCAGCCGACCCAGCCCATCCCGGAGACCTCGGATCGTCCGTTCCGCCTGGTCCGGAGTCTGCAGGGCTCCCTGGGCCTGGAATTCTCCCACCAGATTTTCGAACCGCTTTTCCATGGCCTCATCCAGCCGGGCAGTGAACCGTTCCAGGACCACCTGGAAGCAAGGGATCTTCCCTGCCTGCATGGCAGGCAGCACTTCCCGGTCATTCTTCCCTTCTGCGAACTGTTTCAGCAGGGGGATCCACTCCCCATAGATTTCCGGTGGTTTGATCATCCCTTATTCCCTCCCCGTACCGGCATCCGGGGCGGCATCAGGTCCCAGTCCGGGAACTGATGGCCCTGGCGGCTCTGCTGCTTTTCCTGTTGGGCTCCAGACTGGGGCCCAACGGAAGCAAAGGGGCTCCCCTTTTCTTCTTGTTCCATCCTGCTTCCTCCTTTATGAATGGCGGATCCGCCGCTTCTGCATCATTTCAGCTTCTTTTTCCAACTGGGCGAACTGGGCCCGGATCTTTTCCTGTTCCCCGGTATAAGCCCGGTAATGGTCCCGGAAATCCGCTGTCTCCGCACAGGATCCCCGGACCAGGGCTTCCAGGGACTGCCACAGCTGTGCCCGGTCCTGGGCGAACTGCTTGGCCAGGGGCCGCTTCTTCCAATACTGCCAGAAGGTCATGAGTCCCAGGAAGACCACCATCCCCAAAAGAGGGGACTGGACATGGGGCATGGCCATGTGGAAGAGGGCCAGGATCACTATGGACCCCATGAACGAAAAAAAGAAGCTGGTGGATCTCCTCGCCATGAAGAAGCAAAAGACCCCTGTCCCCAAGGTAAAGAGTACACTGTGCTGGGCCATGAGCCTTCCCCCGTTCCCGTACAAGTACATCCCGGCCAGGAACCAGGGCAGGGTGGTCTTCATAGCGGCCCACCGCCAGTCTGCGTACCGCCGTTCCTCTGCCAGGGCCCCATCCATGCTTTCCTGGCACTGCCGGACCACGTCCCTTTCTTCCATCCCATCCTGGATGTCGCAGCTGAAGCAGTAGTTCTGCCGGTGGAAGGTATAATTGAAATTGTAGCGGATGGGCCCCGGTACCAGCCGAGCGGTTTCCCCTGTCACATCATCGAAGGCTTGGTGCAGCCAGCGGGCCGAATGGGCCAGCAGGAACCGTTCCACCCGAGGACTGGGCACCCCATCTTTTCCCTGTTCCGTCTGCCGGAGGGAAAAAGTCAGGAAATCACTGTAGGTCCCCTTCCAGATGGCCGCCGGCAGCTGCAGGCATTCAGACCGGAGGAAGGCTTCCAGCAGCAGACGGCACCCTTCCCGCATCTCCTTCCAGATTTCCTGCCGGCTTTGGTGCCGTTCCAAGAACTGTCCCACCGGCCGGGCCAGGAGTGCCCCTTGGAGCAGGGTCCCCGCCGTGGTCCCGGGCAGTTCCCGGAGATACTGGTACTGGTCCAGCTGAGGGAGAGCGATGTTCTTCCGCAGCTCCCGGAAATACCGGCGCCACAGATCCACCTGCCGTCCTTCCGCCTCAGCGGACCGGGACAGTTCTTCCTCCCAGCCTGCCAGCACCGTCTCCAGTTTCTTCCCTCCTGCCGGAGAAAGGGCCTTCCGGGCCCACAGTTCCAGCAGATACCGGAAGTCCCCGGTCACCAAAAGCTCGTTCTGGTTCCGGAGATACCTCTCCAGCCACCGGTCGCTCATAGGATCCCGCTGCTGCCAAGCCGCGGCCAGGAGGAAGAAAAGAGACGTCTTTTCCTCCTGGAGCCCCAGGGCCCGGTCCAAGGCCTTCTGGGCAGATCCCGGTTCATCACAGAACCAGAACACCAGGGCTGCCATACTGTAGCTGAGCCAATCCTGGGAGGCCCGCACCACCCATTCCCGGGCCCGGGCCAGCCAGCCCGCATCCGGGATCAATCCCTGTTCCAGATTCCGCAGTACGCCGATGTAATAATTCCCTGTCTTTTCGCCCCGGCAGGCCTTTCCCGCCCCCGGAGAAACCCCTTCTGCCATACTGATCATTCCCCTGTATCTTTACTTGTCAATTCTTTTCCATTGTACAACAAAAAAGGAGGTGATGCACGCGTGAAAACCACACACGTGCATCACCCCCCGATCAACCGTCAATTGCGGCTGGCCACCATCTTTTCCGTTTTGCGCTGTTTCACCGGCACCGTCAGCTTCTGCCCTGGCTGGATGGCCTGCCGCAGGTCTAGGTGGTTGGCCTTGGCGATCCGGTCGATCACTTCCCGGACATCTTCTTCCGGATGGGTATACCGCCGGGCGATGCCCCACAGGCTGTCCCCCCGCATCACCACTACCTGTTCTGTATGATAACTGGTGGGCGCCGCTTCCATCTGCAGCACCCCATACCCGGAAACCCCAAATAAAAGCAGCACCAGACCCAGTAAAATCCTTTTCATTTTTCGTCCCTCCATTCGAACTTTTGTTCGTCATGGCAAGGCTTTTATGAATATATGTTCGTTTTTTTCAGGATAAGCCATATCCTCTGGCTATAACCGTTCCCCCTCTGTTGGAAACCCGGAAAGTGGGCTATAATGAAAGGAAAAAGCAACGGAAGGAGCAATGGTATGTCGCTGATTTATTGTGTGGAAGATGACGAAAATATCCGGGAGCTGGTCCGCTACGCCCTGCGCAGCCAGAATTTCCAGGCAGAGGCCTTTCCCGACGGCACGGCTTTCTGGAAAGCCCTGGAAGAAAAAATGCCCGACCTGGTCCTCCTGGACATCATGCTGCCGGGAGAAAGCGGCCTGGACATCCTGAAGAAGCTCCGGGGCCAGGCTGCCACTTCTTCCCTTCCCATCATCATGCTCACCGCCCGGACCAGTGAATATGACGTAGTCACCGGGCTGGATGCCGGAGCGGATGATTACATCTCCAAACCCTTCGGGATCATGGAACTATTGAGCCGGGTGAAGGCCGTCCTCCGCCGGGGCAGCATCCAGAAACCCCAGGCCCAGGATCTCCTGGTCTGCGGCGACATCACCTTGGACCTGAAGAAACACCAGGTCACCACCCAGGGAGAGCCCTGTGAACTGACCGTCAAGGAATTCGACCTGCTCCATTACCTGATGGCCAATGCCGGCATCGTCCTGAGCCGGGACCAGATCATGGAAGCAGTCTGGTCCTTCTCCTACGCAGGAGAGAGCCGCACCATCGACATGCACATCCGGAGCCTGCGCCAGAAGCTGGGAGAAGCCGGCCGGATCATCCAGACCGTCCGGGGTGTGGGCTACCGGATCCAGTAAAACAGGGAGCCGTCTATGAAAAAACAGATCTATCTCCATCTGTTCCTGGTGGGGCTGGCCTGCATCCTGATCACCGCCTTAGTCTGTGCCTTTGCCTCCTGGCAGACCGCCAAACGCCAGACCTTGGCAGACCTCCAGCAGGTGGCCCAAGTCATGGGCACCGAGATGGAACATTACAGCGATCCCTATGTTTTCCTCCGTCGTTCCAGTAAGTCTTCTGTGGATCTGCGCTTCACCTGGGTGGACCACCATGGCACCGTACTCTACGATTCTTATGAAGAAGCATCCCGGATGCCCAACCACCGGGAGCGGCCGGAAATCGCCGAAGCCCTGGGAGAAGGCCAGGGCAGCGATGCCCGTCATTCCACCACCCTCCAGGAAGTGACCCTCTATGCGGCCCAGAGGCTCTCCAATGGCAGCGTGCTCCGGGTGGCCCGGACCCAGACGGAACTGTTCCGTCCCCTGGAAGCCCTGCTGCCCTGGTGGATTGTTTCCCTCCTGCTCTTGATCCTCATCTGCCAGTTCACCGTACGGCGGCTCACCCAGGGGCTCCTGGACCCATTGGACCAGGCCACCCGGTATCTGTCCCAGATCGGCCAAGGAGATACCACGGAAGAAGAACGGCAGCTGTTCCACACCTCCTATCCGGAATTGATCCCCTTCCTGGCCACCATCGACCGCCAGGGCAAACAGCTGGACCAGAGCCTGCGGAACCTGGAACAGGAACGGAACACCATGAAACGGATCACCGACAGCCTGAAAGAAGGTGTCATCCTCCTGGACGACCAGATGCGGATCCAGTGGATCAATGCCTGGGGGTTCCAGCTGCTCCAGCAGGAAGAACGCCCCACCGCCGGCCGGCCCCGTCTCCTGGGGAAATTCCTCATGCCCTTCCTGCCCCCGGAAGCCCGGATCCCCCTAAATCAGCTCAAAGATGGACGCTCTTGGACCCAGACCGTGAAATACCGGAGCCGCCAGTACCAGCTGGATCTCCAGTTCCTCACCCCGCCCCAGGGCCGGGCCACCCGCATGCTGATCATCCAAGACATCACGGAAGCCCGGGAACGGGAACAGCTGCGGAGGGACTTCACTGCAAACGTGACCCATGAGCTGAAGACCCCCCTGACTTCCATCAGCGGCTTTGCTGAACTGATGGCCGCCGGGATGTACCAGAAGAAAGAGGATATCACCCATTTCGGCCAGCTGATCCGGAAAGAAGCCGGCCGGCTGCTGGAAATGATCAACAGCATCATCTTCCTCTCCCGGATCGAAGAGATGCCGGCCAATGCTCTCCAGGAAGAAGTACCCCTGGGCGGGCTGATCCAGTCCGTGGTGGAATTCATGGATCCGTTCTGCAAGGACAAACAGGTGACCATCCACTGCCAGCTCACCGAAGACAAAGTCCGGGGCAGCAGCAGCATGCTCCGGGAAATGGCCATGAATCTCATCGACAACGGAGTCAAGTACAACCGGCCCGGAGGCCATGTGTACGTGACCATGAAACGCTCCGGGAGCCAAGTGATCCTCACCGTGAAGGATACCGGCATCGGGATCCCGGAAGACGTCCAGGAACGGGTCTTCGAACGGTTCTATCGGGTGGACGGCAGCCGGAGCAAACAAAGCGGCGGCAGCGGCCTGGGCCTTTCCATCGTGAAGCACATCGTGGAACAGCACCGGGGCAACATCAGCCTCACCAGCCGGCTGAATGAAGGGACCACCATAGAAGTCCATCTGCCGGGAGCGTGAAAATGGGGGGTGTGAAAAAATTCACACCCCCGGTCACGGGCCACGAGTCACGGGTCGCGAGCCTTGACGTTTAAGCCGTTTGTTCTTTTTCTATAGGATGATAAGGCAAAATCCATTGGAATTTGCAAAACGGGATTTTCGGCTTGCACCAACAAGCCCGCGGCTCACGACTCGCGACCAAAGGGGCTGTGAAAAAATGATTCTTCATTTTTTCACAGCCCCTTGTTTTATTCCACGATCTTCCGCTCATAGGGATCACTGCTGATCCCTTTGGCCAAAATTTCCTTGGCCCATTCCTGGGCACAGAACAGAGAATGATCCTTGTAGTTCCCACATTCCTTTTCTTTCGTTCCGGGCACCTGGTCCCAGGTGGTCTTGACCACCAGTTCCAAGGCTTCCTTCAATGCCTTGGCCACGTCTTTGGGATCATGGACGCCCCAGCACAGGAGATGGAACCCAGTGCGGCAGCCGAAGGGAGAACAGTCCAGATAGCCCTTGATCCGAGGCCGCAGGTAGAGGGCCAGGAGATGTTCCAGGGTGTGCATCCCCCCGGTAGGGATTTCCTGCTGGTTAGGCTGGCAGAGCCGGATGTCGAAGTTAGAGACGATATCCCCATGTTCCCCGGTCTCCTGTCCAATCAGCCGCACATAAGGGGCTTTCACTTTCGTATGGTCTAGAGTGAAACTTTCGATGATGACTTTTTCCATATTCATTCCTCCAATGAAAGAAGTGTTGCACGGTTCTGTGCAACACTTTCTTGTCAGCTGTCAACAGTCAGCGGTCAGCGGCCGTTGACCGTTGACGGGGGTGCTGCCCATTTGCAGCACCCCCTTTTTCATTTCTGCAGTGCCGGGTTGTCCCGGTTGGCAATCTTTTTCTGGTATTCTTCTTTCACGAAGTTGGTGGCCAGCATGTCGATTTCTTCCACCGTAGCCACCCCATGGCGCAGGTTTTCCTCTAGGAACGGATACAGCAGTTCGATCTGTTCCTTCTTGTCGATCATGGTGATGACCACCGGCAGGTTGATGGCTTCGGAAACACTGATGAACAGTCTCCGTTCCTTTCCCCGCACCCGGCTCCCATAGCCCTGGGTCCCCCGCATCACCGTACAGCCGGCGATCTTGTATTTCCCAGCAATGTCAAAGATGGCCTTGTAAAAAGGTTTGTCCTTGTAGAAGAAGTCCTCCCCTACATAGATGGTCAGTTTGGTCAGTTTCAAGAATTCAGCAGCCATACGTCTTCCCTCCATTTCGGATGAGTTTCTCTTTTCTTGGTTTTATTGTAACATAAATTAATTATTTTCGTAATAGGAAAGGATGATGTGAAAATACTTTTAAGCAAGAAGGCAGACTCGGCCCTTAATAAGAAGTCAGACTGGCCCTTACGGGCCTTTCAGATGTCAGACATAAGCTTGTTGGCGATGAGCAGGACGGACCAGCATCTAAGCCGAGCGAAGCTTACGTCTGACGTCTTAAGGCCCGTTAGGGCCGTTTCTAACTTCTTCTTTTTTCTCTTACAACACTTTCTTCCACTTAATGACGGCTTTTTTCCACTCAGGAAGGAAGTTCTTGTTTCTTAACGAATGGTATCACCATTGGACCCTTGCAAAAATAACAGAAAGATGGTGATTCCATGAAAATCTCTACCACTGTTGCCCAGGATCTGGGCACGTGGCAGGAAGAACAGGCGCTGGATGCTGCCTGCTGCCGACTTTTGGCTAACAAAATCATCCTGGCTCATATCCTCCAGGGCTGTCTTCCGGAATATGAGCATTGTTCCATTCCCGAACTGCTTCCCTGTCTGGAAGGGACTCCTGCCGTCTGTTCTGTGGCCGTGGATCAGGATGCCCTGAATCCCGGACGCGTCAGAGGCGAAAACACAGCGGACAAAAGCATCACAGAAGGAAATGTGAATTTCGATATCCTGTTTTCGGCGCGTACTCCTGACGGCAGTGATTCCCGACAAATTTTCATCAACGTGGAAAGCCAGGATACCTGGAGTCCTGGTTATCCCCTGCTGAAGCGGGCTGCCTATTACTGTGGAAGGCTCCTGTCCCGGCAGAAAGGGATTGTCTTCCAGAATTCCGACTACCAGAAACTCCAGAAAGTCTATTCTCTCTGGGTCTGCCTGGATCCGCCGAAATCCAAGGAGAACACCCTGACTGCCTTCCATATAAAAGAGGAAAATTTGGTAGGAAATGCCAAATATGGTAAAATGAATTATGATATGGTGTCCATGATGATGATTTGCCTAGGACAGCCGGACCATCGGCAGGAGGACATCATCCACCTGCTCAGTGTCCTCCTGTCCACAAAAATGGACCCTGACGTAAAGAAAGAGATCCTGGAACGGGAATATGATATTCCCATGACCATTGAGATGAAAAAGGAGGCGGAGACCATGTGCGGTATCGGACACGCCATTGCAAGGAAGAACTTGGAAAAAGGCATAGAGCAAGGCATTGAGAAGGGCTTGGAAAAAGGCCGCATGGAAGAACGGGAAGCCAACATTGTTGCTATGCTGAAGGAAAAGATCCCCATGGAGACCATTTCCCGGATCACCCATTACTCCCTGGATCAGATCCAGAAGCTGGGGAAATTGCATGGACTGCTGTAAGTAGGATAAGACATCAGAGCAGACCTTAATAAGAAGTCAGACCGGCCCTTCCGGGCCTTTCAGATGTCAGACATAAGCTTGTTGGCAATGAGCAGGACGGACCTGCATCTAAGCCGGACAAAGCTGACGTCTGACGTCTCAAGGCCTGTCAGGGCCGTTTCTGACTTCTTTTTTTGATATCTCAAAGCCCGCGTCAGGGCCATTTCTGACTTCTTTACACGGCCTCCCGGCTCTTTTGGACACACTAACGTACAGTGTTCCTTATTTTTCCCTTATACAGTTCTCTTCTCCAAATACTGCCTAATAAAACTTTCAATGACTTGGAGGACTTCATCTTGGACCCAGTATGCTCCCCCATGTCCGGCACCCGGTATCACATACCGTTCACTGGGGATTCCTTGGGCCCGGAGAGCTTGGAAAAGCAAATCTGTCTGGCTGGGAGAGACTTCCAAATCTTCACTTCCATGCATCAACAAGATGGGAGAACTTTTTTTACTGATATAACAAAGGGGATTGGCAGCTGCTGCTCTTTCCGGATTGGCCTGAAGGCCTCCCGGACTGCCTCCAATCTGAGGTATTCCATTGACAAAAAGCGATTGGAGAGACCCTTCTGACCTATGGAATGCCTGGATTTCTTCACGATAGTCCTCGGCTGCTTTGGAAAGATCTGAAGGTCCATACAGACTGACTGCACAGCTTACGTCACTTTTTACCTGCAGGTTCTCCCCTTTATCAAACCGCGCTACACCATTTGTGATGCCAGCAAAAGAAGCCAGATATCCACCGGCACTGGCGCCTACCAGTGCTATCCTCGTGGCATCCAGATTCCATCTCTCTGCATGGGACCGTAAATAACGGACGGCCCCTTTTACATCTTCCAGCGGTCCCGGGAACTGGGTACCGGGGGTCACCCGATACGCAACAGAGGCTACGGCGTACCCTCTTTCTGCCAGATAGTACCGCAGCTGCACTCCATTGTCCCGGTTGCTGAAGATAAATCCCCCGCCAGTAAGGAAAATGACCAGAGGCAGCGGCCCTTCCTGCTGGGGCTGCAGCAAATCCAGTGCCATAGGCATATTGGGGTATCCATGGCAGGAGACCTGCTCATAGATGATCCCAGAAATTTGTTTGATTTCCTGCTTTTTCAAGGAAATTTCCAGGAAGTGACTGAAACCATACGTACTCGATCTTTCGTTGATCATATCCATTGCTTACCTCCCAAAGTCAATTTTCAGCCAGAAAAAATCTTTCACCAGGTGAATCCTTTTCCCACGACTTCATTCACATCCTGTATGGCCACAAAAGCCTGAGGATCCTCTTCCTGTACGATGGCTTTCAGCTGGGCCAGCTGGGTCAGTTTCAGGACCACCAGGAGGACTTGCAGTTTTCGGCGGGAATAAGCTCCTTCTCCCTGGAGGAAGGTCACCCCCCTGTCCAGTTCATGAAGGATCCGGGTACTGATATTCTCCGGCCTTTCTGTAATGATCAGGATGCTTTTCTTGAAATCGAACCCCACCACGAAGGTATTGGTAGATTTGAAGATCACAAAGAACATCATCATGCTGTACAGCACTGGAGTCAGCCCCAGAAAGAAAAGAGCCGCCAGCATCAAGGTAAAATTGTACAGGAAATTGGTGGTCCCCACCGAAACATTGTAGTATTTCTGGCTCAGGAACCCTAGGATGTCCACTCCACCTGTGGTGGAACCGGCCCGGAAAACCAGTGCATAGCCCAGTCCTGTCAGGACTCCGCCGGCAGCCAAACCGAGGATAGGATCCTCTACCTGGACTTTTCCCTGGAGAAAAGCCAACCCATCCAATGCCGCTGAAAAAAGGAAGGTTCCAATCAGGCTGTCCACAAAGAATTTCCGGCTGATATACCGCCAGGCCAGATAGAACAAAGGGAAATTCAGCAGAAAACCTACCATCCCAGGAGGCCACCCGAAAAGATAGTAGAAAATAATGGCCAGCCCGGTAAGGCCCCCTGTCAGGAAATGATGGGGAACAAAAAAAATATGGAAAGCGCCAGCCATCAGGACACATCCTGCAAGGATGCTCCCATAACGGAGAAATGTCTGGGAAAAGGGTGTCCAGGGCTTCAACTTTCGACAGTCAGCCAAGATGGAACCCGTTCCAGCAGGGGATCCCCGTATAGGTTTTGGGTTCCTCTTCTCCGGTAAGGACCCGCAGGGCACCAGCTGCCAGTGCCTCCATTTCAAATTCTCCGGCCATTATTGTAACCGGCGCAATGAACTGCAGTTTCCGTTTCAGTTCTGCATCCACATAGGGATCATAGCTGATGCCCCCGGTCAGGACAATACCGTCCACCTTTCCTTCCAGGACTGCCGCCATGGCTCCGGCCTGTTTGGCAATCTGGTAAATCATGGCGTCATAGACCAATTTGGCATACCCGTCCCCGGCAGCGATCCTTTTTCCCACTTCCCGGGCATCACTGGTCCCCAGATGATCCACCAGGCCCCCATTCTTGGTGATTTTCTGATAGATTTCTTCTTCTGTGAACTTTCCGGAAAAGCACATCCGTACCACATCTTTCACCGGCAGAGCACCGCAGCGGGTAGGCGCCATCGGTCCGTCTCCCTGGGCGATGTCATTGGAATCGATCATCTTCCCTTTCCGATGGGCGGTAACGGAGATGCCGCCCCCGATATGGCAGATGATCAGATCTATCTCTTCATATCGTTTCCCCAGGCTTTTGGCATAACGGATCCCCACTTCTTTCTGGTTCAGGGCATGGAGCTTGCTTTCCCGGTAAAGGCCCTTGAGCCCGGTGATCCTAGCCTCATCGATGAACTCATCCACATCAGGAGGATTGACGATGAAAGCCTGTCCCCCGTACTCTTCTACGAATTCATGGGCCAGCTGGGCTCCCAAAATGGCTGGATGCTGGACACTGACTTTATTGCGCTGATCGGCCAGGATCCTGTCATTGACGGGATATGTACCCCCTACCACACTGACCAATCCTCCTCCCCTCCCTACGAAAGCATCGGTACCAGTAAGGCTCTGATTGGCTTCTTGGAGAGCTTCCAGGATAGATTTCTTTCGATAAGCCAGCTGATCCAGGATTTCCCGGAACTGCTTCAGTTCAGCAGCTTCATGGGTGATATTTTTGCTGAACACTTCCACGTCTCCCTGGAAAAGGGCAATTTTAGTAGATGTAGAGCCTGGATTGATGGCAAATACTTTATATTCCTTCATCATATGATTCCTCCCAACAGGATAAAAAGAGCCAGGAACGGAAATCTTGTAAATTTCCAGCTCCTGGCAAAAGCAGCATCACAGCATGAAAAGCGGATACAGAAGCCCCAGCCAGATGACCATTAGGGCCCCTCCGATCCGGGTGGAAATAGAGGCAAAAGCCAGAAGGTCCATCCGTTTGGCAGCGGTCAGCACGGCGATATCTCCGGAACCGCCGATATTGCAGCAGCACAGGCCGGCGGTAACTCCGGCTTCATAGGGATACAGCCCGGCAAGGCGGCCGAAAAGCATGGCCCCCACCATGGCACCCAAGACTCCCAAGAAAATCACAAGCAGCACGCCGCCGGAGAAATAGCTGGTCAGGTCGGTGATGCGCAGGGAGCAGACCCCGATGCCGGCAATCAGCATGGGCAGCATGGCCTTCAGGGCAAACTGCATAGAATAGACGCAGTCATAGGACACATCTTCCGGCAGGATGTTAGTGGTCTTGATCAGAATGGCCAGGATGATGGTCCAAGCCAGGCCGGCAATGTGATTCAGCCCCGGGATGTGGGCCAGCAGGACGCCAGCCAGGTAGAGGACCAGAGCCATGAAGATGCCCCCGCCCAGTTTCTTGTAATCGGCAGAAGTCACGTCTCTCTTTTCCCCCTTGACTTCATCTTCTGCTTCAATAGCATCTTGGTTCATCAGGATCTTCCCCCGCCCGTTGAGACCAGGGATCTTTTCTGTAAGAGGACCGCCGACAGCGGCAAAGAGTACGGCCAGTACATTGGAAATGGAGGCATAACAGAGGAACTGTCCTGCCAGCCCCGTCAGATCCTTTCCCGCCAGATTGGAATACAGAGCCGGCAGCGTGGTCATAGCACCGGCAGAACCGCCGGACATGCAGGGAGCGCCTACATAGAACATTCCTTCTTTCCAGCCGAACCCGGTGAGCCAGCCTCCCAGGATGCAGAAGCCCAAGGCAAAGACCTGGCTTCCTACCACTGTGGGCAGATACCGCACGGTAGCCTTCATCAGCACTTTCCGATCCATGACCAGGACGGATCCCACCAGCAGGAGAGCGATATAGGCATCCTGGAACCCTGTTTTCATCAGGACACGGCATCCATTGACCAAAGTCTGGGGAATCATGCCCATATAATTCATGAGAGAGGCCCCGAACAGAGGCAGCAGGCAGGAACCGCCCAGATATTTATTGACGATGGGAACCGCGTCCCCAAGCCAGAAAAAGAGCCCGCCGACCGCCATCAGGAAAGCTCCAGTGGCAATGTAGTTGGTCGCCACATATTTTCCTGCTGTATTGGCATAGACCGTGGTGGTAGGCAGCCAGCCCATATAGGTACAGATCATGATGATCAGGAAAAATGGCAGGAAATATTTGAACTGCAGTCCGCAAACTTGGAATTGGATATCTTGTTTCATATGAAATTCCCCTTGTCTTTTAACAGCCGTGGCCGATCAGGGCAGCCACTACAATGGACATGTATTTATCATCGGCAGAAGCGGCCCGGGAAACCAGGAGCACCGGAACTTTTGCACCCAGGACCACCCCACCGGTCCTGCCGCCTCCGATGACCGTGATGGCCTTGGCCACCGCATTGGCTGCCACGATATCCGGCAGTACCAGCAGATCCGCATCCCCTGCCACCGGACTTTCATAGCCTTTGATCCGGGCCGCTTCCGGATCCATGGCCAAGTCCAGACTGATGGGCCCTTCCAGTGTGCAGCCGGGGATACCTTCCCGTTTGATGGCATCCGCTTCCACCGTTTCCGGCATCTTGGGGTTCACTTTTTCCACAGCAGCAAGCATGGCCACCTTAGGATCCTTTTCTCCCAAAGCATGGAAAGCGCCTACCGCATTGCGGATTTCCGCTTTTTTCTGTTCCAGATCCGGATAGGTCAGAAGAGCCGGATCCGTAATGGCGAATACTTTGTGGTAATAAGGACTTTCAAAGAATCCCACCAGGCTCATGATGTCCCCAGTGCGGATTCCCGTATCCTTGTTCACCAGGACCTTCATCAACGTCCCGGTCTGACATTTGCCCTTCATGATACAGTCCACCCGGCCTTCCCGGGCCAAGTCCGCTGCTTTCTGGATACATGCCACCGGATCTTCCAGGTCGATGATGTCCACTTCCAGTTCTGGGCAGCCGATTTTTTCCAGGATTTCCAGGATTTCTGTTTCTTTTCCAATCAGTACCGGACGGACCAAACCGTCCCGAGCAGCCTGGCTCACCGCCTGGAGGGTATGTTCATCCTGGGCTACAGCTACTGCCACCCGCCGTTTCCCCTGCTGCTGCCGGAGCATTTCTTTCATCTGTTCAAAATTTTTCAGCATCACGGCACTTCCTTCTCAAAGTTTCCGAGGATCAGTCACTACGCCAGTAAGAGCCGTAGCCGCTGCCACTGCTGGACTGCATAGATAGCTCAGGGTCTTCTTGGTTCCCTGCCTGCCGATGAAATTCCGATTGGCTGTAGAGAGGATCCGCTCATCGTCATACATCAGCCCATAGGGCATACCGCAGCACAGCCCGCAGCAAGGATGGCAGATGACAGCCCCTGCTTCGATGAAGGTCCGGATATAGCCTCGCCGGATGGCTTCCTTAAAGACCGCATTGGTGGCAGGAACCACAATGAACCGCATGGTTTCCGGCACGTGTTTTCCCTTCAGGATTTCTGCAGCAATGGCCAGGTCCTCGATGCTCCCGTTGGTACAGCTGCCCAGATAAACTTCATCCATGGGAGTCCCTTCCACCTCTCGGATAGGATGGACATTATCCACGCCCTGAGGACAGGACAGCTGGGGTTCCAATTCATTCACATCATAGGTCAGTACTTTTTCGTACTGGGCCTCTTCGTCCATGGTCACCCAATCGATTTCCGAAAGGGGGACGCCATAGTAATCGGCCGTTTTCTGATCTGCCTCAAAAAGACCGCATTTGGCTCCTGCTTCCAAGGCCATGTTGGCCACAGTGAACCTAGCATCCATGCTCATTTCATGAGCGGCCGGACCGGTAAATTCCAGGCTCTTGTATTGTCCTCCATCCGCCTTGATATCCCCCAGGATTTTCAGGATCACATCTTTAGACAGGACCCCTTTGGGCAGATGCCCATTCAGGACGATTTTGATGGCTTCCGGGATCTTGAACCACAGTTCCCCGGTAATCAAGGCCGCCGCCATTTCCGCCGTCCCGATGCCGCTGCAGAAACACCCGGCTCCTCCGTAGGTGGTGGTATGGCTGTCCGTTGCTGTGGCTACGCAGCCCGGTCTGGCATACTTTTTTTCATGCATCAGGCTGTGGCAGATCCCTTCCCCGATGTGGAGTTTTTCGATTCCGTACTCTTTGGCCAGTTCCAGTCCTGCATCATAATGAGCCGAGTCATTTTTCGCCACCGCCGTAGGCATGCAATGGTCGAACACAATGGTCACCCGGTCCGGAGCAAAGATTTTTTTGGCTCCGATTTGGTGAAGGGTATCCAGCAGATAAGGGGTATAGATATCATGGATCATGAACATATCCGGGTGGGAAATCACGATATCCCCTGGTTTGACCTGTTCTACTCCCGCATTTTTCCGCAGAATCTTTTCCGCCAGGGTAAAGCCTTTCCTGCGCCGTTCCCGGTCATCCAGTTCTTTATGGGGTTCCGGCTGGAACCCTCCTGCCAATCTCCGTTTCGTATCGGCAATCAACCCACCGTGAGCTACGATATCGAAAAGATTCTGGGGAATGGCACCTACAGGGAACTCCTTCCCATTGGCGCTGACCTTGTGCTGTTCCAGGTCGACAGTGACGATGTCACCTCCCTTTACCACATCCTGGATCCCATCACAGGTCAGCAGGATGATGCCGCTGTTAAAGGCATTCCGAAAGAAAATCCGAGCAAAGCTTTTGGCGATGATGCACCGTACTCCATTGTGGCTGAGGACCGTAGCTGCCTGCTCCCGGGAAGACCCGCAGCCGAAATTGCTGCCTGCCACCAGGATATCCCCTGGCCGTACCGTAGACCCAAATTCCGGTTTCAGCAGCTCAAAAGCATACTTCTTCATTTCTTCGATGGTGGGAATGGTGCCTCGCTTGCCGGGGATGATGGTATCCGTATCGATATCATTGCCAAAGGTCCAGATCCTTCCGCTGAAAACTTTCTCCATAATTGCTTCTCCCCTTTTATAAACTCTTGGTCCAGGATGCCCGGATCACCGTTTCCACAGAAGCCGTATACACGGAGGAGTCCGGCACCCCCATACAGCCGGCATAGGTATAGAGCCCCGTAGTCACCAGAGTTTCTCCCCTGCCGATGACGCCGGCTCCCTGCCGTACTTCACTGCGGTCCCCTGCTGCCTGGATCTGTGCCCCATAATCGATGAAGTGTTCGATGATTCCTTCCTCCATTGCCTTGATGTAATCTGCGCTGGTGGCCGGGCAAACGCTCAGCCGGAAGCCCTTGGCCAGTTGCTTTCCCTGGATCAGATGATCAGCCCGCCGCAGGTCCTCGATGGTCCCGCCTGTATACCCGCCGATCTGGCCGGCTTCCACCGACCTGCCCCGCAGTTGAGAAACTGGGAAGATGGGCGCCGTCTTTTGATTTTCCCGGCGGCCGCAGGGGCCTACGGCCATGGCTCCGCAGCCGTCCAATTTCAGGACCCGGTCAGGCGTCCCGGCATCTGTACAAATCGCTGAAAAAGCGCCGGTTCCGCAGACCATGCTGCAGAACACGCTTTTCTGATGGAGATTCCACTGGGGAGCGATGATCTGGAGCATTTTCCCTGAAATATCCTTATTTTCAGTTAAAAACTGCAAGGCCGCATCCATGCTGCTGATTCCTTCCGGCAGGGTTCCCTGGATTCTCACCGTCAAGGTCTCTGGTACCACCACCTGATAGCTTCCGCTTTCCAAAATCCTGGCCAATTCCAAGGGGCTAACATCGATTCCCAAGGCACCTGCGGCCCCCAGAATGGAAGCATGAAAGCCGCCGCCCACCAAGATCTGTCCCGGCTGGACGATATGGAGCAGGCATTCATACGCACTTCCCAGCGCCTGATGAAAAGCAATCCCATATTTTTTAGCAAAATCTCGGAGGATGTCGAACACATGGGACGCTTCCGGATCTCCGGTCGGGACATTGTGGTCAAAATAAAGCTGGACCTTGGCTGGCTGTGCCACGTTCTGTGCTTCCAGTACCGCTTGATGGGCCACGCCATTGGTCACCAGCAACCAGTCCGGCTGGAAGGAAACCACAGTCCCTGCAGGAGCACCCAATATTTTTTCAATCAAGGGAGTTGCCATTTTTTACCGTCTCCTTTTTATCAAGCCGCTTTCCTCTGCTTCTTCCCAGGAAGCAGAGGAAATACAGCCTGTTCTTCCATTTCTGATGCTGTCTGTTATTGATTTTCTTTCATTGCCGCCAGTTCTTTGTAGCAGGCAAACCGTTCCCGAGCATCCTGTTCACTCTTGGCATAGAGAGCCGGCGCAATTTCCGGGAACTTCCGAGCCAGGCTGGAATACCGCACTTCTCCTTGGAGAAAAGCCTGATAATCGCCGGTAGGTTCCTTGCTGTCCAACTGGAAAGGATTCTTCCCTTCTTCGATCCGACGGGGATCATACCGGTACAGCTGCCAGTAGCCGCATTCTACAGCTTTCTTCATCTCCGCCATCACATTCCCCATGCCGCAGCGCAGGCCATGGTTGATGCAGGGAGAATAGCAGATGATCACAGAAGGGCCAGGATAGCTTTCCGCTTCCTGGACGGCTTTCAGCAGCTGGCCAGGATTGGCCCCCATTGCTACCTGTGCCACATAGACGTCCCGATAGCTCATGGCCATCATGCCCAGGTCCTTTTTCTTGGTCCGTTTCCCCGCGGCCGCAAACTGGGCCACAGCAGACCGGGGACTGGATTTAGAAGCCTGTCCGCCGGTATTGGAATAGACTTCTGTATCGAAGATCATCATGTTCACATTGGCTCCGGTGGAAATCACATGATCCAAGCCGCCGTAGCCGATATCATAAGCCCAGCCGTCACCGCCAAAGATCCAGATGGATTTTTTCCGCAGGTGTTCTGCATTGGCTCGGATATAATCCAGGGTTTCCTGAGCCCGAGCCGGGACCTGGGCCTGTGCCAACGCCTTTTTAAAGGCATCGCTGGCCGTCCCGCTCAGCTTTTCATCATCGAAGCTGTCCATCCAGGCTCTGGCAGCTTCCGCCAGTCCGCTGTCCGCCGGCAGGGCTGCCAGCAGTTCTTCCACCTTGCTGTACAGTGCTTTCCTCTGCTGTTCCACGGAAAGGCTGATCCCCATGCCGAATTCCGCATTGTTTTCAAACAGGGATCCTCCCAGCGCCGGTCCGAACCCTTTCTTGTCCTTGCAGTACGGGAAGCTGGGGAAGCTGGTGGCCCAGACCTGGCTGCAGCCGGTAGCCGTGGCAATGTACATATGGTCCCCATAAAGCTGGGTCACCAGTTTGGCATAAGGTGTCTCTCCGCAGCCGGCGCAGGCACCGCTGAATTCCAGCAGGGGCTGGTTGAACTGGCTGTTTTTGACAGTCTGTACCCCGTAGGGATTCCGGACTTCCGGCAGCCCATCCAGATATTCCCAGTTGGCTCCTTCTTTTCTCTGGCTGTCCAGAGGTTCCATGGAAATGGCCTTCACCGGACAGACACTGACGCAGCTGCCGCAGCCCTGGCAGTCCAGGACAGCCACCTGCATGCGGAATTTGAGATTGCTGGCTTTGGGCCGGGTGTCGGCCACCGCCATGGGTTCCGGAGCCTTCGCCACTTCTTCCGGTGTCAGCAGGAAGGGCCGGATGGCCGCGTGGGGACATACATAGGAACACTGGTTGCACTGGATGCATTTGGCAGCATCCCAGGCAGGGACTTTCACCGCTACGCCCCGTTTTTCATATTTGGAAGTGGCCTGAGGCCAAGTTCCGTCATTCCAGTCTTTGAAAGCGCTGACAGGGAGTTCGTCCCCGTGCATGGCATTCACCGGTTCCAAGATTTTCGTGATGAATTCGGGCACATCCTTCCGAGGCTGGGGCTTTTCATCCGGTAAATCGGCCCAGGATTCCGGATAATGGATTTCCACGGCACCGCCGATGCCCCGGTCCACTGCTGCATAGTTCATGTTCACGACCTTTTCCCCTTTGCGGCCGTAGCTCTTCAGAGCAGCTTCTTTCATATACTGCACTGCCTGATTATCAGGGATGATCCCGGTAATGTGGAAGAAAGCTGCCTGGAGGATGGTATTGGTCCGATTGCCCAGCCCCAGTTCTGCCGCAATGGATACGGAATCGATCACGTAGAAACGGATGTGTTTTTGGGCAATGGCACGGCGCATGGCAGCCGGCAGATGGGCATCCAGTTCCTCTACCGTTTTCCAGTCACAGGCCAGGAAGAAGCTGCCTTCCGGCTTCAGGTCGCTGATCAGGTCATAGGTCTGTACATACGCCTTGTTGTGGCAGGCCACGAAATCAGCATGGCGCACCAGATAACTGCTGCGGATAGGTGTATCCCCGAACCGGAGATGGCTCTTGGTGACCCCGCCGGACTTCTTGCCGTCATATTCGAAATAGGCCTGGACATATTTGTCCGTATGGTCTCCGATGATCTTGATGGTGTTTTTGTTGGCTCCCACCGTCCCGTCAGAGCCAAGGCCCCAGAACTTGCAGCTGTAGGTACTGCTCGGGATGATGTTGATTTCCTTCCCAACAGCCAGGGAACGATGGGTCACATCATCGTTGATGCCGATGGTGTAGTGGTTGGCTGGGGCCACCTGTTCCATGTTTTTGTACATAGCCACGATCTGGGCCGGAGTGGTATCCTTGCAGGCCAGGCCGAAGCGGCAGGCATACACTGGAAGATTGCTGCGGTATTCCTTCAGGACGGAGCAGACATCTTCATAAAGAGGTTCCCCGGTAGCTCCCGGTTCCTTGGTCCGGTCCAATACCGTCACAGCTTTGACGGTGGAAGGCAGAGCCTTCAGCAGATACTGTACCGGGAAAGGCCGGTACAGATGGACATCCAGATAGCCCACTTTCTTTCCCTGCTGCCGCAGGTAATCAATAGTTTCTGCGGCAGTTTCCGCCACGCTGCCCATGCCGATGAGGACCAGCTCCGCTTCCGGATCACCGTAATAATTCACACAGTGGTATTCTTTTCCGGTGAGGGCGCTGATTTTCTCCATATAGCCTTCTACAATGGCTGGCAGCGCATCATAATATGGATTCATAGCTTCCCGGCATTGGAAATAAGTATCTGCATTCAGACCCGCAGTCCGCAGCAGGGGCCGTTCCGGATTCAAGCTCCGCTTCCGGAATTTTTCCAATTCCTGCCAGTCCACCAGCTTGGCCAGATCCTGGAAATCCAGCACATCGATTTTCTGGATCTCGTGACTGGTCCGGAACCCATCGAAGAAATGGAGAAAAGGCACATGTCCTTTGATGGCGGACAGATGGGCCACGGCCCCCAGGTCCATGCATTCCTGCACGCTGGAAGAAGCCAGGAGGGCAAAACCGGTCTGCCGGCAGGCCATCACATCGGAATGTTCTGCGAAAATGGAAATGTTGTTGGCAGCCACGTTCCTGGAAGCAGCATGGATCACCGCCGGCTTCAGCTCCCCAGCAATCCGGTACATGGTAGGGATCATGAGCATCATGCCCTGACTGGCGGTATAGCTGGTGGCCAGGCTCCCGGCATCCAGTGCCCCGTGCATGGAGGCCACTGCACCGGCTTCGCTCTGCATTTCCACCAGTTTCACCGGCTGCCCAAATATATTCTTCATTCCATTGGCCGCCCAAGTGTCCACATGGTCGGCCATGGGGCTGGACGGAGTGATCGGGTAGATGGCTGCTACCTCCGTAAACGCATAAGAGGCATAGGCCGCAGCTTCATTCCCGTCCATGGTTTTCTTGTGTGCCATTTGAATTCTCCCTTTCTAATGCTTGTTTTTCAGGTTACGCGTGACTCAAAATAGCTAAAACGTTTTACTTGATTGCATTATAGTAAATCGTTTTAGCATTGTCAATTCTCCATAACTGTACATTTTATTTAATCAGTTTTAACGATTCATTCCCATAATTTCTTGATTTTGCTTTTTTATATTACATATTTCATCCTATCATTAACTTTACTGAACTTACTAACCATTGACGATTTTACTGATATTTACTATAATTTACTAAACAATATGTTCTGCAAAAAGGAGCTTTTCTATGCCAACCATAAAAGATGTGGCCGCTGCGGCCAAAGTCTCTCCCACCACCGTCTCCCTGGTCATGAACGGCCGGGGACCGGAACATCGGATCCCGGAAAGCACCATCGAACGGATCCGGACCGCTATGCGGGAACTGGGATACCAGCCCAATCTCAGTGCCCGCCGTCTCCATGATAAGGATGAACACAAACCAGTCATCGCCTTTTTCTGGCCGTTGGACTATCGGGCCAACCTGATGGGGTATTTCCTCTCCCTGATCCAGAATGCCCTAAAAGAAAAAGGGAAAGACTGCGAACTGTTGGTCCGTCCCTACATCAACGACCGGATCTCGAAATCCTGTTCTGAGCTGATCAAGAACAATTACACGGGGGCCATCATCGGAGCTGCCAGTGAAAAAGACATCCGTTATCTGGAAAGCCTGGATCTCCAACTGCCCCTGGTGCTGATCAACCGGGAAAGCAACAAATTCAGCACTTCCGGCTGTGACAGCAATAAAATCGCTCTCCAGGCGGCCAGCCTGATCCGTCAGAAAGGCTATAAAAAGATTGCTCTCATCCAAAGCGGCACTCGTTATATGGCTACATCCCGAAGGACGGAAGCCTTTCTCTTTGTCTGCCGGCAGTTCGGGATCCAGGTTCCGGATAGCTGGATTTTCCATGGGATCAACAACCCAGAGGGCGGAGCAGCTGCCACAGAAAGCCTCTGCGCCCAAAAAGAAAAGCCTCAAATGATCCTGTGCGAAAGCGATGCCATGGTCTCCGGAGTCCTCTATACTCTGCACAGATACGGCTTCCGAGTTCCCAGGGATCTGGAACTATTGAGTTTCGCCACCCAGAATCCCCAGAATACTCGTTACCTGATTCCCTCGGTCAGCACCGTGGCCATGCCCAGTGACGACATCGTCCGGCAGGCGGTGAATGCTTTGCTGGCCCAGATCAGTACGGGAAGCCGGGAACCGGTCCACATCGAAAATGAAGCCCGGATCGAGCTCCATGAGTCCTTTACCCTGTGACCCATCACAAAAATGGAGGGGTGCTGCACGAAATATGCAGCACCCCTCCATTTTTTTATTGACAAAACAAAAAAATCATGCAAAAATAAGTTAAACGTTTTAGTGAAACGATTTAGCAAGCTTGCAAAAAGAATTCTTTGATCCCTTAGACAGGGAAAGGAGTTGTGATGGAATTGTCGGCGGAACAACAGACAAAAAAAACAGGACCCTCTACTGGCGGGCCTTCTTTTGCCAGTACAGCACCTGTCCAGTTCAACAGTGTAGAATTCCGGGATGGAATCCAGTCCCTGCTGGCTACCCGGGTAAAAACCGAAGAAATGATCCCGTTTCTTTCCCGGATGGACCAGCTCGGCTATGCATCCATGGAAATGTGGGGAGGCGCAACTTTTGACGTCTGCATCCGCTTTCTCCAGGATGATCCTTGGGACCGGGTCCGTACCTTCAAACGGTATATGAGACATACTCCGCTGAAAATGGTCCTCCGGGGCCAGAATCTGGTGGGCTACCATGCTTATCCAGACGACATCGTGGAAAAGTTCGTGGAATGTGCTGCCAAGGCCGGCATCGATGTTTTCCTGATCTTCGATGCCCTGCAGGATCTGCGGAACTGTGAGACCGCCTTCCGGGCGGTACAAAAAATGGGCAAAAAAATCGAGGGGAGCCTCCAGTACAACCTGAGTCCCCTCAACACCATCGATACTTTTGTGAAAAACGCCCTGACGCAGCAAAAAATGGGAGCCCAGCTCATGCATGTGGAAGACATGGCCGGCCTGATGACTCCTCCTATGGCTTATACCCTGATCCACGCCCTGAAAGAGGCTCTGGATATCCCAGTCCATCTCCACTGTCACTGTACCGGAGGCATGGCGGAAATGTGCTATTGGGAAGCCATCCGGGCGGGCGCTGACGGAGTAGATGTGTGCGTTTCAAGCCTGGGCCTGGGGCCCGGACATCCCCCCATCGAAAGTTTCATTGCAGGCTTGCGTGGGACCTGCCGGGATCCCCAGATCGACTTGGCTCCCTTTGCAGCCCTGAACAAGGGATTCCAGTATCTCCGGGAGCTCCACAAGGATGTAGAAAGCCAGCTGATCGGGGTTGATGTGGGATGCCTCCAGCACCAGGTACCGGGCGGGATGCTCACCAACCTGGAAAACCAGCTGAAAGCCATGAACGCCTTGGACTGTCTCCCGGAAATCCTGGAAGAAGTCACCCGGGTCCGGAAGGACATGGGTTATCCTCCCCTGGCTACCCCCAGCAGCCAGATCTGTGGGGCCCAGGCCACCAGCAATGTGCTGATGGGAGAACGGTACAAATTCATCAGCAAGGAAATGCGGGACTACTGCCGAGGCATGTACGGCTGTCCTCCCGGTCCCATCGCTCCGGAGCTGCTGCAGAAAGCCCTGGGCGGAAAAGCGCCCATTGACTGCCGGCCGGCCAGCCTGCTGGAACCGGGCTGGGAAAAAGCCAAGAGAGATGCCGGAAGCCTGGCCCGCAGCGAGGAAGATGTGCTGACCTATGCTCTCTTCCCCACCGTTGCACCGGATTTCCTGAAGAAAAAGTACCATTGGGAGGCCTGAAATCATGAAACAAGAAAATCTTGAAAAACTGGCCCAAAGCCGCCAGTTCCTGGCACAACTGAAGCAAGCCCGGGGAGGGTCCATTATGGACAGCCACCGGAAAATGGGCAATGACCCCATGCTGGTCAAAGCTTTTCTGGACGGGTACAAAGACAATGCGTCCGATACCCAGATTCCCCGAAAGTATCGGGAACTGATCGTCATGGCTATCGGCATGGCCACAGGTACCGATACCACCATGAAAGTCCATGCCCGGCTGGCTCAGGAAAATGGCGCCACCGTAGACGACATCTGCGAAGTCATCCGGATCATCTTCTTCACCTGCGGCGTCACAAAACTCCTGCCCATCCTGGAAAAGCTGGATCTGGAACCAGTGGAAGATTGAGCCGGTCCACATCTCTACTCTTGCATACCTTCTGAAGATTGTCCATAAACCACACAAAACCCTGTTGGATGCTCCCCCTCTTTCATCCAACAGGGCTTTGCTTTATTAGGAAAAGGACTGCGGCTCACGCCCCAGTCCCCTTCATCCTTTTCCGTTTCCGGTAATAGGCGTCTCCTACGCCGCCTACCACCAAGAGCACCATGAGCCAGCCGGCGGCTTTCACCGGGTTCAGGTAGGTGACGGTGGCATCCATGGGTGTCTCTTCTCCCAGGGGCAGTTTCCAGGTGAGGACCCGTTTGTCATCGCTGACCTGGGTAGCGTTGGTGGCGTCCACTCCCGTGGGCAGGATCAGGGTGAACCGCAGGTCGAACTGTTTCATAATGGTCTGGAGCACGGCCTGGGCATCCCGGTTCTTCAGTTCTTCTTTGGGGGCCATGTTGATCCCCGTATGGACGCTGATGGTATCGAAGAGCAGTCCGCCCTGGAGCTGGACGATGGGTTTCTTCCCTTCCTTAGGAAGTTCCGCTTTTTTCCCCGTTCCCCCGTTCTGGGGACCGGCCGCGTCCTGGGCCGCATTTTCCCAGGTCCGGATGTCGAAGGTCTTCAGCACCTTGGAATCCTTGATGTCTTTCACCTGGTTGTAATGCTTGGTGGCGAGGAAACCTTCATACTGCCCTTCTTTAGCAGGCTGGACAGCGTAGCCGTCCTTCTGGAAATCTTCCTGGAAGGCGTCCACGGTGGGTTTCAGCACCGGTGCTGTCACCAGTTTACAGGTCAGGTCGGCCGCCCCCAGGCGGGTGATTTCCAAGGTGATATGGCCTTTGGCGCAGCCGCTGAAGAGAAGGCTCAGCAGCAGGCACCCAAGGAGCATGATTTTTCTCATAAAGCCCTCCCGGCTGTTCTGTTCTTTTCTAAAAGTTTCAAGGTTTCTTCCTGGAGCACATTCTTCCGGACTTTCCCCAGTCCGGTCCGGGGAAGTTCCCGGGCCAGGAAGTATTTTTTCGGGATTTTGTAAGGGGCGATCCGGTCCAGTAGGTACCGGCGCAGGGCGCGGAGATCCACTGCCGTCCCCGCTTCCGGAACCACCCAGGCTGCCGCGGATTGTCCCCGGAGGGGATCCGGATATCCGATCACCGCTGCTTCCGCCACTCCGGGATACTGGAGGAGCACCTGTTCCACTTCCCGGGGATAGATGTTCTCTCCGCTGGAAATGATCAGGTCCTTCAGCCGGTCCACCAGGTGGAGGAAGCCCTCCTGGTCGAAAAAGCCCACATCTTCCGTATGGAACCACCCATAGCGGAAAGCTCGTTCCGTTGCTTTTTCCTGGTTCAGGTAGCCCAGCATCACATTGGGTCCCCGGACGGCGATTTCCCCGGTTTCTCCCGGCGGAAGCTCCTGCCCCTGGGGATCCAAGATGGCCACTTCCACATCCCGGATGGGGATCCCGATGGTCCCGAACCGGGCCTTTCCTGGCCGATTGAAGCTGACCACCGGGGACGTTTCTGAAAGGCCGTACCCATCTAACAGGGGTTTGCGGCTCCAGGCGGCGAACCGCTCCCCCAGTTCCTTCTTCAGGACCGCTCCGCCGCAGATGAAGGCCCGCACCGAAGCCAGATCCGGCAGAGGGGCGCCGTCCAAGAGCAGTTCCATCACTGCCGGCACCCCCACGAAGATGGATACCTGCTGCCGGACCACCAGCCGCAGGGCCGTCTTGAAATTGTAGCTGGTCTGGATCACGATCCGGGCCCCCAGGAGGAGGCCGCTGGTGACGCAGACCGTCCAGCCGTAGCAGTGGTACATGGGCAGGAGGCAGAGAATCCTGTCCTCCGGCAGCAGTCCCACCGCTTCACAGTAGGCCCGGGCGTTGGTCAGCAGGTTCCGGTGGCTCAGCATGGCTCCCTTGGGATGCCCGGTGGTCCCAGAAGTGTAGATGATGGTGCAGTTATCCTCTTCCCGGCGCTCCGGCGGCTGGAAAGTCCATTCCACCGGCTCATCCAGATTTTCGTACAGGAACTGCCGGACCCCGCTGATCCCCGCTTCTTCCAGAGCTTCCCCAAGCTCCAGAGGACGGCGGCTGATCAAAAGGGAGATCCCGGCATCTTTCAGGATATAGGCGATTTCCCGGGGGACCAGTTGGAAATTGAGGGGGACGATGACGCCCCCAGCCCGGATCACCGCCAGATAGGCGGCCACAAAGCCATTGCAGTTCCGGCTCACCAGAGCCACCCGCTGTCCTTTCTGCAGCCCCTTCGCCTGGAGGAACGCAGCCCAGCGGTCCACCTTTGCCTCCAGTTCCCCATAGGTCAGCTCCTCTTCCTGGTCTACCAGGGCCAGACGGCCAGGAGCCTTCCCCTTCAGCAATTCATCATAAAACATGCTGCCTCCTTGCCTTTCCTGTGAAAAACGAGTAAGATGGAATTGTCAAAAATCTAAAAGAGAGAAGTGGATACCATGAAAGAATTCCGTATCGGCGCCGTGGGCGAAGCCACGGATACCGTTCTCCACACCAACACCGCAGCCGCCATGGGCAGCGGTTCCCTGGAGGTCTATGCCACCCCGGCCATGCTGGCCCTGATGGAAAAGGCAGCCTGCAATATCGTCAATCCCTGCTTGGATGAAGAAACCACCAGCGTGGGGATCAGCGTGAACCTGTCCCATGATGCCGCCACCGCCGTAGGCAAGACCGTTACGGCCAAAGCCGTCCTAGTAGGCGTGGACGGACGGAAACTGACCTTCAAGATCACTGTTTCTGACAACTATGGCACCATCGGCCAGGGCACCCATGAACGGTTCCTGGTGAACAAGGCCAAATTCCTTGGCAAGCTGGCTGCCAAGGACAAGAAATGATCAGAGGCGGCAGGTCAGGGTCTCCATCACCATCAGGTTGCTGACCACACCCACTCCGCCGGGAACCGGGGTATAAGCGGACGCTTTGGCGATCTTCGCCGCTTCGGACACATCCCCCACCAGTTTCCCGTCTACGGAATTGATGCCCACATCCACCACCACAGCGCCTTCCCGGATCATATCTTCTGTGATCAGGTTGGGTTTCCCTACGGCGCTGAGGATCACATCTGCCTGCCGGGTGATGGCGGGCAGATTTTTTGTGCGGGAACGGCAGACGGTCACGGTGGCATAACGCCCCATGAGCATCAGGGTGAGTGGCCGCCCCACCACTTCACCATAGCCCACCATCACCACATTCTGTCCCACCAGGGGGATCCCGTAATAGTCCAGGATCGCCATACAGGCTCGGGGGGTGCAGGGGGCCCAGGGTGTGATGCCCAGATAGAACTTTCCCCCGTTGATGGGATGGATGCAGTCCATGTCCTTTTCCGGATCCATCTGCTGGACCAGGTCCAGCCGCCGGATGTGTGGAGGGAAGGGAACCAGGGGCAGGATGCCGCTGATTTGGGGATCATCGCTGAGTTCCCGCAGGACTTTTTCTGCTTCTTCCTGGCTGGTCTCTTTGGGCAGTACTACATCCCGGGTATGGATCCCCAGGCTGGCGGCCGTCCGGAGCAGGCTCCGTTTGTAGACCTGGGCCGCCGGATTGTCCCCGATGAGGAAAGTGGCCAGGGTCAGGTCCTTTCCTGCGAATTTTTCCTGGAGTTCCCTGCGTATTTTTTCTGCGACCGGTTTCCCGGCCATGATGATCTGTTCCATGGTATCTCCTTGTGAGGGGCTGCTGCTTGCGCAGCAGCCCCTCTTTCCTTTTCTATTATTTTACACCCTGCTGCCGCGGCTGAAAAGAGCCGGGCAGCAGGGTGTGTGTTTACCGGAAATAGACGGTCACCGTATCCCCGCTGTGGAGGACCGTCCCTGGGGCCGGGGTCTGCTTCCAGCTGGTGCCGCTGCCGATGGGGATCAGGGACAGCTTCGCCCCGCCCAGGGCCGCCGCCACCTCCCGGATGGAATGGCCTGCCAGGTTGGGCAGTTTCACAGAGCCGTCTTCTCCTGCTTCCAAGGTAGCCAGGGGTGCCGCCTCCTTGGCCGTTTTGGACAGCAGGGATTCCACCGTAGGCAGCCCGTCCCAATTGCTGGGCTGGATACCTTCCGCCACCAGGATCTGCTGGAGGGTATCCCGGAAAATCGGTGCAGAGACCTGGGACCCGTAGAAGGCCCCCTTGGGAGAATCCAGCATGATGATCATGGCGTATTTGGGGGCATCACTGGGGACAAATCCCACAAAGGAGGCGATGTACACCCCAGGGATATAGCCTCCCTTGGGAGAGAGCTTCTCGGCGGTCCCCGTCTTGCCAGCGATCTTATAGCCCTTGATCTGGGCCGTCTTGCCGCCCCCTTCCGAGACGACTTTTTCCATCATGGTCCGCATCTCTTCTGCCACTTCCGGGGTGATCACTTTCCGGACTGCTTCGGTTTTCCCTTCTTTCAGGACGGTCCCGTCAGGAGCCACGATCTTCTGGACGATATACGGCTTCAACAGGGTACCCCCGTTGGCGATGGCGCAGATGGCCCGGAGCATCTGGAGGGGGGTCACCGCGATCCCCTGGCCGATGGCCATGGTGGCCACATCGGAAGGCACCATGTCTTTGGGATCGTACAGAATCCCGGCCTCTTCTCCCGGCACATCGCTGCCGGTGATGCTGCCGAAGCCGAAATCCCGGGCATAAGCCGTTTCCCGTTCGCCCCCCAGTTTCAGCCCCAGGGCGGCCATCCCCGTATTCAGGGAGAACTTGATCACATCGGTGAAGGTCACATGGCCCATCCCTTTGCCGTCCCAGTTCCGGATCCGCCGTCCCCCTACGTCGATGGAGCCTTCATCGTTGAAGGGCGTATTGGGGGTGATGACGCCTTCCATGAGGCCGGCAGACCCCATGATGGGCTTGAACACGGAACCCGGCTCATAGACGATGCCCACTCCCCGGTTCATAAACGCTCCCTTGGGGGCATCCCCGAAGTGGTTGGGATCGAAGGTGGGCCGGCTGGCCATCCCCAGGATCTCTCCGGTGTTAGGGTCCATCAGGATAGCCGCTGCACTGGCTGCGTGGGTCTTCTTGATGGCCTCATCCAGGCTCTTTTCCAGGATGAACTGCATCCGGGCATCGATGGTGAGCTGGACGGTGTTCATCCGCCGGGCCTGGACCTGGTTCATGGCACTGGGGCCGACCAGATTCCCTTTGGCATCGAAAAAGCTGCGTTTTTTCTGGTTCTGGCCCTTCAGGTACTCATCCTCAGAGGCTTCGATCCCTTCCAGGCCCTCATCATCGGTGCCCACAAAGCCCAACACCTGGGCGGCCAGGTTGTTCTTCGTGTAGAACCGTTTGCTTTCTTCTTTGAAATGGAAGCCGCTGAGCTTCTGGTCCTTCAGAATCTCTTCCACCCGGTCCGCCTCATGGGGGTCCAGGGTCCGTTTCACCCAGACGAACCGGCGGTCCGGCTCACAGAATTCCCCATAGAGTTCATCGGCCTTCAGGTCCAGCACCGGTGCCAGGGCTTCCGCCGCTACTTTTTTGGGGTCCCGGCTGGGCATTTTCCCCAGCGGCCACCGGGCCGGGTCATCCACCAGTTCCTGGGGATCCACATAGAGAGATTTGCTCACCACGCTGACTGCCAGCTCTTCGCCGTTCCGGTCTAGGATGCTGCCCCGAGGGGAGATCTCGATATGTTCCCCGCTGATCTGATCCAGGGCTTCCCGTTCCATGGCCCGTCCCTGGACCACTTGGAGATAGAACAGTCTCCCCACCACCAGGAGGATGCCGAACCCCAGGACCCAGCCCAGGGTGGTCACCCGGCGGTTGCCCTTTTCCAGCACATCCTGATGGGAGGAATCCAGGTGCAGCAGGGAAGACTCCCTAGCTTTTTCTGCGTTTTTTTGTTTTGCTGCTTGCTTTTTTGGGGCTCCCGGAAAGCCCGGGAATTTGGGAAACTTCAAGGCCGCCACCTCCCTGTTCCTTTTCTTTCAGCCTGGTGCCGGAAGGCTCCCTGGGGAGCTTCCGCCCTTTCCCTGCCTGCTTTTTCCAGCCGGCAGACAGAAAGCACCAATCCGATGGCAGCCTGGGTGATCACGAGGGACGTGCCCCCATAGCTGATGAAGGGCAGTGGGACCCCGATTACCGGCAGGATGCCGCAGACCATGGCCATATTGGCAATGGCCTGGCCCACCACCAGGAAATTGACCCCGGTGACCAGCAAAAAGCCCCGCCGGTCCTGGGTCTCCTTTCCGATCCGGTACAGGGCCAGCCCCATGATGATAAATACCAGGAGCATCAGCAGGGCTCCCAAAAAGCCCCATTCCTGACAGAAAACGGCAAAAGCGAAGTCCGTATGTGCCTCGGGAAGGAAGAAAAATTTGCTGGAACCCATCCCATGGCCCATGCCACTGATCCCTCCGCTGCCGATGGCCACAAAGGATTGGACGGCCTGATAGCCGTTCCCCTGGGGATCCGACCAGGGATCGAGCCAGACCAGGACCCGGTTCAGCCGGTAAGGGGCCTGGATGACGGCTGCCGTGGCCAGGGCCGCTCCCGAAGCCAGGAGGACGAAGATTTCCCGGTAGGGGAGTCCGGCCACCACGTACAGGACGATCATCAGGGCCAGGATGATGGCGGCGGTGCCCATATCCGGCTGGATCAGCACCAAAAAGGACATGAAGGCTGCTTCCAGGAAGGCCAGGCAGGTGTCCTTCCGGAGCAGATGGGGCTGTTTTCCCTCTTCCATCAGACGGCCCAGATAATTGGCCCCCAGGAGGATCACTGCCAGTTTCACCAGCTCTGAGGGCTGGAAGGAGATCGGCCCCAGGATCAGCCAGCGCTGGGCCCCTTTGAGGGTTTTCCCGTAGCCATCCACAAAGAGCAGGAGCCCGATCAAAAACACACAGATCCGCTGAACATACGGGAAGAGCTTGTGGTAATCCCCTTTCCGTCCGATAGCGTGCATCAACACAAGGCCCGGCAGCCCAAAGGCCCAGTAGCGGATCAGGTAGTGGTATTCGTTGCCGAACATATCCTGGGACGCTACGAAGCTGGCACTGAAGATGTTCTCTCCCCCCACGAGCATCAGCACATACACCAGGCTGACCAGGGCGTCCCTAGGATCTGCCCAGAGTAGTAAAAACCGTTTTCCCATGCTTTGCCTCGGTCCTTTAAAAAACCACTTCGCAGAAATTGATGTTCTTGCCCCGGGCGCTGAACTTCTGCTCGTATTCCGTCTGGGCCTCGTTGAGAATGTCCGTATGGTGGAGGTCCGTAGAAAGTGCCACGATTTCCAGTCCGAATTCTTTGAACTCCTCTACAGAAAAGGCGAATAGGTCATCATTGTCCGTCTTGAAGCGGAGATGGCCGCCGGGCTTCAGGATCTCTTTGTACTGGGACAGGAAGGTCCGGTAGGTGAGCCGCCGTTTGGCATGGCGGGCCTTGGGCCAGGGGTCGCTGAAGTTCAGGTAGATCTGGTCCACTTCCCCGGGCGCGAACCATTCCAGGAGATGGGCGGCGTCCGCATGGACGATCCGGGCATTGGGGATCTCCCCCTCCCGGAGCTTTTTCACGGCATAGTAGCAGACTTCCCGCTGGGTCTCGATGCCCAGGTAGCCGATTTCCGGATGGAGGCCGCTCATGGCAGTGAGGAACTGTCCCTTGCCGCAGCCGATTTCCAGTTGGACCGGGCGCCCGCCCAGGACCAGTTGGGACCATTTCCCCTTATACTGTTCCAGATTGTCTTCCAGCAGTTCTTTCCCCCGAAAATCTTCCAGGGCCTGGGGGATCCAGGGTTTCTTACGTAAACGCATGCCATCTCTCCTTATCGTCTGAATAAGCGGGCTGTTGCATTGGCAACAGCCCGTCGGTTTACTCTTTTTTCGCTCTCTTTCCCCGTGCCTTCTTTTCTTCCGGGCCCAGGTTGAACTTCTTCAGATACCGGTACAGAGTCACCCGGCTCACATCCAGCATCAGGGCCAGTTTGCTGATATTGCCCCCGGCAGCTTTCCAAGCGGCCACGAAGGCATCCTTGTCATGTTTCCAGGATTTTTCGATCCGGTGTTCTCCCGGCAGTTTGATGTGGGAAGCTTCGATGACGCTGCCGGAGGTATGGAAGAAAGCCTGTTCGATGACCCCTTGGAGCTGTTTGATGTTCCCAGGCCACTGGCAGCTGTTCAAAAGCTGCAGGGCTTCCTTGGAAAGGGTCTTTCCGGGCATATTGTGCCGGGCGGCCATTTCGGTGAGGATGTGGTTGGCGATCACTTCCACGTCTTCCACCCGTTCCCGCAGAGGCGGTACCCGGATCACAGTCCCGATGACCAGTTCGTACAGGCTCCGGGAGAAGAGCCCTTTGTCCGTCAGCCGTTTCAGGTTGGAATCGCAGGCAGCGATCACCCGCACGTTGAATTTCCGCCGGGTCCCGGTCTCCCAGTTCAGTACTCCGTTGCGCAGGGCATCGGCCAGCACATCTTCCAGCCGGGTGGGGAATTTTTCGATTTCATCCAGGAACAGGGTCCCCCCGTTGGCCAGTTCCAGGGCCCCTGCCGTCACATGGCCGGCCCCGTCGTCACTGCCGAAGAATTCGGCTTCCAGTTCCGCTTCCACCCCTTCATGGCCTCGAACGGTGATAAGAGGCGCCGCCGCCCGGGGGCTGGCCTGATGGATCCCGTGGGCCAGCCGCTGTTTGCCGGTGCCCGGTTCGCCCTGGAGCAGCAGGTTGTTGTCTCCCCGGGCCACCCGGGCGGCCTTGTGCTGGAGTGCCAGGAATTCACTGGAATTCCCTACCATGCTGTACAGGCTGTACCGGGAACTGTATCCGGTGGCGTGGGCGATGGTGGTCTTCAGGTCCTCGATGGCCATGGTGATGATCACCACACTGTCCACCTTGCCCCCGGCCCGCACTGGCAGTACGCTGGTCACATCTTCATAAGTCCGGTCCTGGGTGATCCAGGTGATTTCTTTCCGGATGGTGCTCTTCCCCGAAAGGCCTTTCTGGATGGGGATATGTTCGTAATTCAGGAACACTTCATCCAGCCGGTTCCGGCCTTCCAGGCGCTTTTTCCCGTTGGAATTGCAGTAGCGCAGGGTCCCGTCCGGGTTCACCCAGTACACAGAAGCCGGGATCTCTTCAGAGATCAGTCCGCAGACCTTCCAGTAGGCCAGCATGGTCAGGAAATTCTCTACGGAATACTTCATGGTCATCAAAAGGCTCAAGAGGATGTCGTAGGGCAGATCGTTCTGATCCAAGGAGAACAGGGACAGGATGTACCGTCCCTGGCCTGCCACATCGATGGGCGCCGAGCAGGCATCCCCGGAATGGCTTTCCCGGATCCACATTTCCGGTCCGAACATCAAAAAGGGCACATTGTGGCTCCGGGCCACGCAGATGCTGGAGGTGCCCACATCTTCTTCCAGGACCCGCATGCCCTGGATGTCTTCGATGCTCCGCTGGAAGAACGGCAGGGCATAGTTCTTCAGCACATAGCCGTCTTCATCCACCAGCAGCATGCTCAGGTTGTGGGAATTGAAATACTGCTTGTTCTGTTCAAAGAGCCCATCCACATATTTCACCACATCCTCATGGACTTCCAGGGCTCTTTCCAGTTCCTGAGGAGACAGCCGCACCCCATGGGCCGGCATGGTTTCATGGTTCAGTTTCCGGGCTTCGCACCGGCACCAGGACTCCGCTACCCACGGATGGACGTTGGGATCTATGATTCCTTCGTCAATGAACTTGTTGTAGTAGCTAGTCAATTTTTCCTTATTGCGTCGTTCCCTAATCATCGATTTACCCCCTGATTCGCTTCAGCGATATGATTTGTGTACCGGGACCAGGACCCGCTTGGCACCGTAGTATCTTGCTTTCCAGTAATCGTCGGACAGGCTGCACAGCCGCACTCCCTGGGAAGAGGTGGCATTCCAGAACAGCCCGTTCCCTGCGTAGATCCCCACATGGGAGGCCCCAGGTTCGTAGGTGGAGAAAAATACCAGATCCCCCGGCTTCAGCTGCCGCTGGGTCACGAAGAGCCCTTTTTCGAACTGCAGGTCCGCGGTCCGGGGCAGCTGGGCCTTGTGCTGTCGGAATACATACTGGACGTAGCCGGAACAGTCAAAGGCCCGGGGAGTGGTCCCTCCGAAGCTGTAGGGTACGCCCTTGTAGCGGGAAGCCGTCCGGACCACATCTTCTCCCTTCACCCCGTGGATCCCTTCTTTTTCAAAGGCGGCTTCCTGGATCCGGAAGTAGGTGGTGTCATCCACTTTTCCCGTGGCCTGCAGCTTGTGGCTGCGCTGGAAATTCCGGACCTGCTCCTCCAGGTCCCGGGTATATTTCCCGGTCATGGGTGTCTTCATCCCGATGGCATTCAATTTGATCTGTACCGTCTTGACTTTCCAGCCCTTGTCCCCCACTTTCAGAGGAGCCGCCTTCCGGGCAGCCGCGCCTGCTGAAAGGGGCAGAGCCAGCACAGCCAGGACCAGCGCTGTGATGAGTCTATGCAGTTTCATACAAGGTGCCTCTTTTCCTGAACCAAAGGATCCTTTCAGATCCGACAAAAATGAAACATTCTCAATACTCCATATTAGTATAAACTTCCCAATCCGTCAATTTGGAAAGTTTCCCGATGGACACTTCCAGTTCCCGGAGCAGACGTTCCTTATCCTGGGGCAAGGTGCCGGCCAAGGCCACGTAATTAGAAATGTGGTTGCTGCGGAACAGGGTATGGTTCTCCGGCCGGATCTCCACATTTTCCAGCATGGTGTGGGCTTCCTGGGCCAGGCCTGCCGGAGAAAGCAGTTCGAATTCTCCCTTTTCGAACTGCCGGAGCATCTCCGTCCCCTTGTACAGCCGCAGGGTCAGCACGCTGAGCATATTGGGCTGGATGGCGGTGACAGCTTTGCCGGTCTCCACGGCGTGGCGCTCACTGTCAGCTTTCCCGCCCAGGCCGGCGATCACCATCATGGAAAGCTTCATCCCGCTGCGGACCACCTTTTGTCCGGCAGCGATGGCTTCTTCTGCCGTGACGCCTTTCTTGATCCGGGCCAAGAGGGCATCGTCTCCCGTTTCCAGGCCGAAATACAGCATCTTCAGCCCAGCCTCCCGGAGCTGTTCCATTTCTGCATCGCTTTTCCGCAGGATATCCCGAGGGCCGGCGTAGGAGGTCACCCGCTGGAGATGGGGGAAGGTCCGGTAGAGCACTTCCAGGATCTTCAGCAGTTTCGAGGTGGGGAGCACCAGGGCATCCCCATCCGCCAGGAAGATCCGCTTCACCTGATCCTGGGCGTACCGGGCCGCCAGGGCAATCTGCCGAGAGATTTCCTCATCCGGACAAAGGGCGAACTGCACGTCCTTGTACATGGCACAAAAGGTACATGTATTGTGGGCACAGCCCCGGGTCACCCGCAGGATGAAGCTGTTGGCTTCACTGGGGGGCCGGAACACCGGTGTCTCATAATCATCGAAATACAATCCGAACATAGGCGCTTCCTCCCGCATGCTGTAAATTCTCTTCATTATATATACGAAAGTGTAGACAGTTTTTTCATAAGATTTTTCAAATTCTTACATTTGTACAAAAATCCTCCTGCTACGATCATTATTATAAACTATTTTACACTCTCCTGCATGTTTTTTTGTAAACTTTTTGGGAAGAAAAATTTTCCCCGCTTTCTTCCCCCTTCCTCTAAGAGAGTCTTTTCAGCCCCTTGTTTTTTGTGATTTAACAATATATAATTTTTACTTGAAGTTGACACATGAAAGGTTAGAGGTGAACTGAATGTCTGCACAAGAAGCAAGTTTCATGGGCGGTGTAGAAGTACCCCCCAGCAAGTCCTTGACCGACAAAGTGGCCATCGAAAGATGCCCGGCCCCGGACGTGGTGTACATTCCTCTTTCCCAGCACATTGGTGCTCCGGCAAAGCCGGTGGTCAAACCAGGGGATAAGGTCACGATCGGGCAGGTGATTGGTGAAGCAGGCGGCTTCGTCAGCACCAATATCCACGCCAGCGTAAGCGGCATGGTCATGAAATTGGAAAATCGGTATATGCCCAACGGCATGATTTCCCAGTGCGTGGTCATCAAAAATGATGGCCAGGATACCATGTGCGAGGATATCAAACCCCGCAGCGAAGCTGACATTACCCCGGATCTGATCCGTCAGGTCCTGCGGGAAAAAGGGATCGCCGGCATGGGCGGCGCCACCTTCCCTACGGCGGTGAAGTATGCTCCTCCCAAGGAAGGCCACTGCCCCATCGACACAATCCTCCTGAACGGTATCGAATGTGAACCCTTCGTCACGGCGGACCACCGTACCCTGCTGGAATACGCCGATGAGATCATCCAAGGCCTGAAGTATTTCATGCTGGCTGCCGGCGCTGCCAAAGGCGTCATCGGCATCGAAGACAACAAGCCCGATGCCATTGAACTGATGCAGAAGAAAGTGGCTGGAGAAGCCAATATCGAAGTCTGCGTCTGCAAAGAAAAGTATCCTCAGGGCTCTGAAAAGCATCTGATCTATGCGGCAACGGGCCGTACCGTTCCCGACCGGGGGCTGCCTGCGGATGTAGGCGTCATCGTGGACAACGTAGGGACGGCTGTGGCTGCCTGCCGTGCTGTGAAAGACAACATCCCCCTGTACGAAAGAGTCGTGACCATCAGCGGTGACGGCGTGAAGAAACCGGGGAACTATATCGTCCGTCTGGGGACTCTCTACAGCGATGCTGTGGAAAAAGCCGCCGGTGGCCTGGAAGGGGATCCCGGAAAGATCGTTTCCGGCGGGATGATGATGGGCTTTGCCGTCAACTCCCTGGATTACCCCATCACCAAGGGTTCCAGCGGTCTCCTGATCTTCAATTCCAAATCTCCTTTCGCCCAGTATCATGAACCGGATCCCTGCGTGCACTGCGCCCGCTGTGTGGATGCCTGCCCTATGAAGCTGGAACCCACGGAAATCGTCCAGGCTGTGAAGAAACAGAACTGGGATGATGCAGAACGGTTCTTCTGCCATGCCTGCATCGAATGCGGTTCCTGTGCTTTCGTATGCCCTGCCCACATTCCTCTGGTGCAGTACATCCGGATGGGCAAGCAATTTATCAGAGGGAAAGGTGACGGCGGTCACAACCCCTTCTATAAATTCGACAAATAATTTCGCGAAAGGACTGGATATCGATTATGGAACCTATTAAAGAACCGAAACCGCTGGTTCTCGTTTCCTCGTCTCCCCACATGCACTGTGGGCTCACCATCAGCAAGTCCATGCGGGAAGTCATCCTGGCACTGGTACCTGCTGTCCTGGCTTCTGTCTATTATTTCCGCGTTGACGCCGTACGGGTCATCGTGTGCTGCGTGCTTTCTGCTCTTATCTTTGAAAAACTGGCCAACAAGGTCATGGGCGTGAAGAAGGACACCATCAAAGATGGTTCCGCTGCTCTGACTGGTCTCCTGCTGGCCCTGTGCCTGCCGGCCTCCCTGCCTAGCTACATGGCTGTCCTGGGTGGCATGTTCGCCGTAGTGATCGGCAAGGCCATCTTCGGCGGCCTGGGCAAGAACATCTTCAACCCGGCCCACATCGGCCGTGCCATCCTGCTGGCTTCTTTCCCCCAGCAGATGACCACCTGGGTCATCCCCGCTACCAAGGCGGCTGCCGTCACGGCTGCCACTGCCGGGGCTGATGCCACCACCGCTGCCACCCCTCTGGCTGTGATGCGGATGACGGAAAAAGTATGGCAGGCCGGCGGTGCTGCCGCTTCCCAGCTGCCTCCCCTGTCCGATCTCTTCATCGGCAACATTGGCGGTTCCCTGGGTGAAACCTGCGTACCGGCCCTCGTCCTGGGCGGCCTGTACCTGATCTGGAAAAAACTCATCGACTGGCGCATCCCTGTGTTCTACCTGGCCACCGTGGCCGTGATCACTGGGATCTATGGTGCTGTCATGGGTTATCCCTCCACCTTTCCCCTGTACCATCTGTTTGCCGGCGGCCTGATGATTGGTGCCTTCTTCATGGCAACGGACTGGGTCACCTCCCCCATCACCAAAAAAGGCAAGATCATTTACGCCATCGGGTTGGGTCTCCTGACTTCCCTGATCCGTCTGCGGGGCAGCTACACGGAAGGCGTCTGCTATTCCATCCTGATGATGAACATGGTCACTCCTATGATTGACCGGTTCGTACGGAATGTATCCTTCGGAGGAGGTCAGAAGAAATGAGCAACCTCTTTGTTAAATACACCGGCATCCTGGCCGTCATCTGCGGCGTCAGCGTAGGTCTCGTCGCTGCTGCCAATGAAGGGACCAAGGATACCATCGCCAAGAAACACGAAGCCGATACCCGGGCCGCCTACAAAGTGGTGCTGCCGGAACTGGGCGATCTGAAGAAGCTGCCGGCTCCCGGCGGGCTGATCACCGATGTGCAGCAGTCTTCCAAGAACGGCAAGCCCAACGGCTACATCTACACCGTGACCCCCAGCGGCTACGGCGGAAAAGTGACCCTGATGGTGGGCATCTCCAAGGACGGGGACAAGATCACCGGGATCAAGGTCATGAACCACAGCGAAACCCCTGGCCTGGGTGCCAAGAGTACGGAACCCGCCTGGCAGGCCCAATTCAAAGGCAAACCTCTGAAAGATGCTCTGGTAGTTACCAAACAGGAAGCTGGCAAGCCCAATGAGATCAAAGCCATCACTGCGGCAACCATCACTTCCAGAGCCGTCGTCACCGGCGTCAACGCCGCCCGTGAGGACTACATGAAGAATCATGCCAATGGAAAGGACTGATCGAGATGCTGCATGAATTGACCAAAGGTATCATCAAGGAAAACCCGTTGTTCGTCCAGCTGCTGGGTGTATGTCCGTCGCTGGCAACGAGTACTTCCATGACCAACGCAATCGGTATGGGCTGTGCCTTTACCTTCGTTCTGTTTTTCACCAACATGATCATTGCTGCCATCCGGAAACTGATCCCGGATCAGATCCACATTCCCTGCTACATCGTGGTTATCGCTTCTGTGGTAACTGTGCTGGAAATGCTGATGAACGCTTTCGTACCGGCGCTGTATGCAGCCCTGGGCGTATTCGTCCCTCTGATCGTGGTTAACTGTATCGTATTGGGCCGTGCAGAAGCCTTCGCCTGCGACCACGGGATCATCGATTCCGCCCTGGACGCCATCGGCATGGGCATCGGCTATTCCTTCGCCCTGTGCTGCATCGCCTTCTTCCGGGAACTGGTCGGGGCCGGCAAACTCTTTGACCACGCCGTCCTGCCCGCTTCCTACCAGCCGGTGCTGATCTTCATCCTGCCGGCCGGAGCCTTCCTGACCATGGGCTTTGTATTCGCCGCGGTCAACTACTTCAAAGAAAGAGGTGCTCACAATGCATAGTACTTTCGGCATTCTCTTTAGCTCCATCTTCGTTTCCAACATCATCCTGTCCCGGTTCCTGGGGATGTGCTCCTTCCTGGGGGTTTCCAAGAACTTCAAGAACTCCGTGGGCATGAGCGCCGCCGTATCCTTCGTTATGCTGCTGGCCTCCATGCTGTCCTACGCCTGCTACCATCTGCTCCTGGTTCCCTACCATCTGGAATACCTGAAGACCCTGGTCTTCATCCTGGCCATCGCCACCCTGGTACAGCTGGTTGAAATGTTCATGAAAAAGGCCATGCCTTCCCTGCACAAGGCCATGGGTATTTACCTGCCTCTGATCACCACCAACTGCGCCATCCTGGGTATCGCTCTGATCAACGTGGAAAGCAATTACAACTTCATCGATTCCTGCGTGAACTCCATCGGTACGTCCATCGGCTACACCATGGCTATCCTGCTGTTCTCCTGCATCCGTGAACGTCTGGATGAAAAGGCCCTGCCCAAATGCCTCCAGAACCTTCCCATTGCTTTGATCACTGCCAGCTGCATGTCCATTTCCATGATGGGGATGAGCGGCATCCATTGAGTTAGGAGCTGAAAATTATGATTACGACTGCTGTGATTCTGGTCGCAGTGCTGGGCGGTGCGTTCGGCCTGGTACTGGCTACGGCCAGCAAGAAATTTGCCGTTGAAGAAGATCCCCGGATCGGGGAGATCACCAACCTGCTGCCCGGCGCCAACTGCGGCGGATGCGGGTTTGCCGGCTGCGGTGCCATGGCTGACGCCATTGTTTCCGGTCAGGAAAAAGACGCCACCAAGTGCGTGGTCTGCAGCGCAGAAAACAAAAAAGCCATTGCCGCCATCATGGGGGTGGAAAGCAACGATGACGAAAACGCCGTCCGCAGCATCCCCCGTCTCCACTGCAATGGCTGCACCGCCAACCGGACCCCTGTGGCCAACCGGGAAGGCATCAAGAACTGCTATGTGAAGGCTGCCAATGCCGGCGGCCCCGGCCAGTGCAACTTCGGCTGCTTCGGGGACGGTGCCTGCGTGGATGCCTGCAACTTCGGCGCCCTGAAGATCGGGGAAAACGGTCTGCCGGAATTCGACTACAACAAATGCGTCAGCTGCGGTGCCTGCTCCAAAGCCTGCCCTCAGCTGCTGATCGAAATGATCCCGGCAGACAAGAAAGTCCTGGTCCAGTGCAACAACCGGGAAAAAGGCAAAGCCGCCATGACCAACTGCAAGGTGTCCTGCATCAGCTGCGGCATCTGCGTCAAGACCTGCCCTAAACAGGCCATCACTTTGGAAGACGGCCCCAACGGCAGCATCCCGGTCATCGACTACACCAAGTGCGTGGGCTGTGGCCTGTGCACCATGAAGTGTCCTCGGAAGTGCCTGGTGAAGATCAACCCTGTCACCGGTACGCCTGAAGCCCCCGCCAAAGCAGAACCCACTGGCTGCGCCTGCTGTGCCATGGCCGACCAGTGCCCTTCCGCCCAGGCTCAAAAGCAGAAATAACATGAGGACCTCTATGAAAAAACTATTAGCTTCGCTTCTGGTTTTCAGCAGCCTGACTTGTGCAGGCTGCTTTTTTCAAACCGAAAAACACGAAGACACCCGGTTCATGATGGATACCATCGTGACCATCACCACCACCGGTGACAGCCAAAAAGATCTGACCGATGCCACCAATGACGCTCTCCAGCTGTTCCAGACCATTGCCAACCAGACGGATCCCTATACGGCACAGGGACCGGAGGACCTGTACGCGGTGAATCAGAGTGCTGGAAAAGGCCCCCACAAAGCTTCTCCCTATCTCATGGACATCCTGAGCAAAGTCCAGCCCATGGGGAACCGGGATCTGGATCTGACCCTGGGCCCTGTGATCCAGGTATGGAACGCCCATAAGGAAGCCAAGACCGTCCCCAGCCAGGAAGAAGTGGCCCAGGCACTGGCCAAAACCGGTCCTGAGAAGTATACTTTAGACACAGCCGCCAATACGGTGACCCTGGCCCCCGGTGCCCAGCTGGATCTGGGAGCGGTGGCCAAAGGCTATGCAGTGGAACAGACCGCAGACCTCTTGAGCCGGGACAAACGGATCAAGACCGCCCTCATCAACGCAGGAGGCAACATCAAGGTGCTGGGCACCAAAGACGATGGCAGTCCTTGGAAGATCGGCATCCAAGACCCCCGGAACCCCCAGAAGATCCTGGGGACCCTGGCAGTGAAGGACGGTACGGCCATCGCCACCAGCGGGGATTACCAACGGTACTATGAAGTGGACGGGAAGCGGTACCACCACATCCTGGATCCCCAGACCGGCTGGCCTGCCTGGCATGCCCGTTCCGTCACCGTGGTCACCCATTCGGCCTTCTGGGCGGATTATTATTCCACCCTGCTCTTTGTACTGCCGGAAGACAAGGCCATGGCCCTGGTGGAAAAAGATCCCAACCTGGAAATGCTCTATGTGGATCTAGAGGGGAAGACCTATGTATCCTCCGGCCTGAAAGACATCTATACCCCAGAAAAATAAGGAGACCTTATGCGCAAGAATGATTTTTGGCTGATCTTGGTCCTGCTGGTACTGGCAGCCGGGAGCTGGTTCCTGTTCCGTTCCGACAGTACGGCCCGGGATAAAGTCCTGGTGGTCCGGAAAGACCAACAGGTGCTCCAGCGGATCGAACTGAAAAAAGTGACTTCGGAGACCAAGCTGATCGTACCGGTGGAACATGGAGAAATGGTCATCGCCTATGACAGAGAAGGGGGCCGGGTGCTCTCCTCCCCCTGTCCGGACCAGGTCTGCGTCCACCAGGGAAAGATCACCCGTTCCGGCCAGACCATCGCCTGCGTACCGGAAAAGGTCCTTGTCACCATTACCACAGCAGCAAAGGAAAATGATCATGATGCCATCCTCCGCTAAACTATCCATCCACGAAATCACCCAGCTGGGCGTCCTCCTGGCAGCTGCCATCGCCCTCCGGCTGGCAGAAACCAGCCTAGCCTGGCTGCTGCCCCTGCCGGGAGCCCACCTGGGGCTGGCCAATACGGTGACCATCATCGTCCTGTACCTCTACGGCCCAGGCAAGGGAGCGCTGTTCCTGGCCAGCCGGATCCTCCTGACCGGTCTCCTGTTCACGGGGCTTTTGAGCCCCGGTTTCCTGATCGGGCTGGGAGGCGCCGCCCTGAGCTTTGTGGGCATGGCCCTGGGAGAGAAGCACCATTGGTTCTCCACCATCGGGATCGGCCTTCTGGGAGCCTTCCTCCACAACTGCGGCCAGATCCTGATGGCGGTGGTCATCATGCGGACCCCGGCCCTGTTCTCCTACCTGCCGGTGCTGATTGCCATCGGCATCCCCACCGGCCTGTTCACCGGATTTTTGGCCGGGTTCTTCCTGGAGAGGATGAAGGAGAAGGGGCCTGCTGCCTGAACAGCAGGCCGTCAACCATACAAGGAGCATACAAATCCATGGAACCTGCAAACTTTGACGAACTGAAAAAACAGCTGGAAGACTGCACCGCCTGCCCCCTCCGCCAGGACTGCCAAGCCCCGGTAGGCTGGTTCGGCAGCCTGGAAAGCCCTCTCATGATCGTGGGAGAAGGCCCCGGAGGCGTGGAGGATGACTACGGCTGTCCTCTCATCGGCCCCAGCGGCCAGCTGCTGGACCGAGCCCTCTGGTCCGTCCGGATCACCCGGGACCGGGTCTATACCACCAATGTAATCAAATGCCGTCCCAAAGGAAACCGGACCCCCACCGTGGAAGAAGGGGCCTTCTGTGCCCAAAAATGGCTGGAACAGGAAATCCGTCTCCTCCAGCCCAAGGTGATCCTGGCGCTGGGCAGTGTGGCTCTCCGGTATTTCAAAGGCCCGGAAGCCCGGATCACCCGAGCACGGGGCCAATGGTTCACCACTCCCGAAGGGATCCCCTGCCTGGCCACTTTCCACCCCTCCTATCTGCTCCGGCTCACCGGCCAGTCCCAGATTGCCGCCAAGTGGGAAGTCTTTCACGATCTGGAAGCCGTCAAAGCCAAAGTGGAGGAACAGTGCCCCGGGTACAGCTGGAACAGCGGCGCCCCGGTCCATCTGTTTGAGTTGTTCAGGAAAAGGAGCTGAAAAGGCTGCCGCAATGCGGCAGCCTTTTCTGTGCTAAAATAAAGGAAAGAGAGGTGTTTCCTATGACAATCCTTGCTTCTTTTGCTGTCCCCCATCCCCCCATCATCCTCCCGGAAGTCGGCCGGGGGGAAGAGAGGAAGATCGCCGCTACTACGGCCGCCTATGAGGCCGCCATGAAACAGGCGGCGGAATTCCAGCCGGATACCCTGATCATCACCAGTCCCCATGCGGAAATGTACCTGGATTACTTCCACATCGCCCCAGGCCGGGAAGCCCAGGGGAATTTCGCCCAATTCGGCGCATCCCAGGTAAAAATTTCCGTCCAGTACGACCGGGATCTGGCAGCCCTGATTGCCGATGAGGCAGAAAAATCCGGCATCCCTGCCGGACTTGAAGGCGAACGGAATCCGGACCTGGACCACGGTACCCTGATTCCCCTCTATTTCTACCGGAAATTCGGGTCCCTGGAAAAGGTCCGGATCGTGCGGATTGGCCTTTCCGGCATGTCTCCTGCGATCCATTACCGGTTCGGCCAGTGCATCCGGGATGCAGCAGAAAAACTGGGTCGCCGGGCGGTGTTCATCGCCAGCGGAGATCTGTCCCACAAACTGAAAGAAGACGGCCCTTATGGGTATGTACCGGAAGGCCCTATCTTCGACCGGCAGTGTACGGAAGCCCTGGGCCAGGGAGATTTCTTCCGCCTCCTGACCCTGGACCATTCCCTATGCACCCGCGCCGCCGAATGCGGCCTCCGTTCCTTCTGGATCATGGCCGGTGCCTGGGACGGCACTGCGGTCCGATCCCGTCTCCTGTCCTATGAAGGACCTTTTGGGGTAGGGTACGGGGTAGCTTCCTTCCTGGGAGAAGGGCCGGACCCCAGCCGGAAATTCCTCCGTCCTCTGCTGGAAACAGAAAGAAAGCAGCGGGCAGAGCGGATTGCCCAGGAAGATCCCTATGTGAAGCTGGCCCGCTTGGCCGTGGAAACCTATATAAAGAACCATGAAATCGCCCCCCTGCCGGCTGATCTTCCCTCGGAAATGCTCCATACCCGGGCCGGTGCCTTTGTGTCCCTCCATCTCCAAGATCAGCTCCGGGGCTGCATCGGCACCTTCCTGCCCACCCAGGACTGCCTGGCCCGGGAAATCCTGCTGAACGGGATCGCCGCCGCCACCCGGGATCCCCGTTTTCCCGCCGTCCGCCTGGAAGAACTGCCTTATCTGGAATACAATGTGGATGTGCTCAGCACCCCGGAACCGATTTCTGGGCCGGAGGAACTGGATCCTCGGAAGTATGGGATCATCGTGAAAAGCGCTCAGGACGAACGGAGAGGCCTTCTGCTGCCCGATTTGGATGGAGTGGATACCGTTGATGCCCAAATCTCCATCGCCCGTCAGAAAGGAAATATCGCGGCCAAAGAGCCTGTCAACTTATTCCGGTTCCAGGTGGTGAGGCACAGATGACGGAAGCGCAATCCCTCCTCACCTGCTCCCTCTGTCCCCATCACTGCCAACTGGCCCCGGGACAGACCGGTTTCTGCCGGGCCCGGAGCCATCGGGAGGGGAAGATCCGCCCGGACAATTATGGATTCCTCACCTCCCTGGCCCTGGATCCCATCGAAAAAAAGCCCCTCCGCCGCTTCCATCCCGGAAGCCAAATCCTGTCCCTGGGCAGCTGGGGCTGCAATCTCCGCTGCCCCTTCTGTCAGAACGCCTCCATTTCCCAGGCCGGGGCAGAAACAGCTCGGCTCCAGCTTAATCCGGAACAGCTGCTGGCCCTGGCCCTAGAATACCGGGATAAAGCCGGCAGCATCGGAGTGGCCTTCACCTACAACGAACCCCTAGTAGGTTATGAATATGTCCGGGACTGCGCCCAGCTGCTGAAGGAAAATGGGCTCTGCACCGTCCTGGTGACCAACGGGACTCTCTGCCGGGAGCCTTGGGAAGCCCTGCTGCCCCTGGTGGACGCCGCCAACATCGACCTGAAAGGGTTCACCCCGGCATTCTACCAGTGGCTCCAGGGGGATCTGGAAACAGTGAAGACCAATATCCAGCTGGCGGTGGAAGCCGGCTGCCATGTGGAAGTGACCACCCTGGTGATCCCAGGCAAAAACGACGGAGACGAAGACATGGAAAAGGAGGCCCGTTGGCTGGCCTCCCTATCTCCGGATCTCCCTCTCCATATTTCCCGATACTTCCCCCGCTGGCACTTGGAACTCCCTCCCACTCCGGTAGAAACGGTCTATCATCTGGCCGCCCTGGCCCGGAAGTGGCTGAAGTACGTGTATGAGGGGAATTGCTAAAAAAGGGGTGTTGCGCAAAACGTGCAACACCCCGGTCGCGGGCCGCGAGCCGCGGCCCCAAAAAGAAGGAGCTGTTGCCCACGCAACAGCTCCTTCTTCTTTATCTCCACCACCCTGCTTTCTGCTGCATGGGCGGACGTTTTTTGTTCTGATTCTGCTGACGCTGTCTCCGTTCTTCTTCTTTTCTTCTCCGGATCTCTGCTTCCCGTCTCTTCCGGGCTTCCGCTTCCCGTTTCTTCTGGATTTCCTTCTGGCGTTTTTCAAAAGCCTTCTGGTTCCCATTGTCCCGCCGTTCCATCCGAGGTCCTTGGTTGTTCCAGGGAGTGGCCGCTTCGGCTTTGCTGCTCACCATGGCGCTGGCACCCAGCACCAGGGTCACGCCCAGCAGGAAGATGCTGGTCACTTTTTTGAAACGGTCCTTCAGGGTTTCATAAGGTTTGGCCATTGCATAGGTCACGATCTTTGTCATAATGGATTACCTCCTTCAGTCCAGCAGCTGCTGGATGGGATTCAGTTTATGGACCTGTCCATGGAGGACCTGTCCGTTTTGGGCATCTACCAGGAACTGGTAGCGCATGCCGTCTTTTTCACACCGGGCCAGATACACTCCCGGGAAAGATTTGGCCGCTTTGGCCATTCCCGGACGGGGCATTCCCTGCTGGTCCATGGCACCGGGCTGGTTCTGGATTCCCTTCCGGTTTTCCTGCACACCGTTCCGTCCAGGCTGTCCTGCCGGCTGCTGTCCCTGGACATCTCCCTGTCCTGGCCGGTTCTCCTGGCTGCCGGGCTGACCGTACTGGCCAATCTGTCCAGGCTGCCCCTGCCGGTTTTCCTCTTTCCGTCCGGATTCTTCCCGGCGGTCGGACTGTTTCTTGCTGTCTTTTCTTTCCTGTTTCTTTTCCTTCTTGCTGTCCTTCCGGTCTTCTTTCTTTTCTCCCGGCTTCCGGTCATCTAAGGTGATGCTCTGGAAAGTGATGGTGGAAGGATCGGTCCCCAGGGTGCTGGCAATGTTTTCCTTCACTGCATCGGTAGAAACCAGGGTGATATTCTGTTGGGCCGCCAGATTCTGGAGCATCCGGGTCTTAGCCTGGGCTTCCTGGATCTTGGCCTCTGCCTTGGCCTTGTGCATGGCGAATTTCCCGCCCCCTGCTACAATGGCCAGAGCCAGGAGACAGCCGGCTCCCTTTTTCAGCCGCTGAGGGGTGATCTGTTTTCTGCCCCAGTTTGCTGCTTCAACCAAACGTGCTTTGCATTGTTCCATCTTTTCTTTTTCCATGTCGAACCCTCCTCAGGACTTTTGTGGTTTCCCTTTGATGGTTCTCAGTATACAAAGGAAAAATGAAGCGGAAATGAAAGGAAGCGGGAGCTCTGTGAACTATTTTTCACAAAACTCCCGCCAACTCTCCGGTTATCTTTCCTGGGGAGGCAGCCAGAGAAAGAAGGTGCTGCCCTTCCCCATCTGGCTTTCCGCCCGTACCTTCCCTTTCATCAGCTTAGCAGCCGCCGCTACAAAGGAAAGGCCCAAGCCCAGGCCCATATTCTGTTTTTTGTTCCGGGAGGGATCTGCCTGGTACAGCCGGTTCCAGATCTTATCCAATTCTCCCGGTGGGATCCCATTGCCGTCATCCTCTACGGCAAGACAGATCCCTTCCTGTGTTTTTTTCAGGCTCACAGCGATCCGGCTCCGGGCAAACTTCAAGGCATTATCCAGATAGTTGCTCAGGATCCTGTGGAGGAGAGGTTCATCCCCCAGCACCTGGAGGCCCGATTCGATCCGTTCCTCCCACTGGAACTTTCCGGATTGGGGCAGCTTCTGGTAATCTTCCAGGGTTTCTCTGATCAGTTTGCTCAGATCCACGGGGACCAGCTCCAGGTTCTTCCGGTTCCCCAGCCGGGACAGTTCCAGCAGCTGGTTGATCAGCTGGCTCATCCGCCGGGACTGTTGGAAGATATGTTGGAATTCCTCCCGGGCTTCTTCCAGGTTGTCCGTATAATCCTTGCCGAACTCGCTTTCCGCCATGATCACCGCTGTAGGGGTCCGCAGCTCATGGGATACATCGGAGGTGAACCGCTTCTCCCGCTCCAGCAGTTCCTCCAGCTGCCCCAGCATCCAGTTGAAGGTCCTCCCCATCTGATGGATCTCATCCCGGCTGTCATCCAGAGGGATCCGCTGGGATAGGTCCCCGGTTTCCCCGATGGCCCGAGCCGCCTCGCTGATGGCCCGGACGGGAGCAAAGCTCCGTTTGATGATCTTGTAGCCTCCCAATGTGACCAGGAGCAGGAACAGGGGCAGAGCGATCAGGGCCCCCACCAGAAGTACCCGGTAATACCGGGAATACACCGTATCTGCCAGATACCCCCGGACAAACCGGCCCGGTCCATGGAACTTCCCTTTACGGATTTCCTCCTTATCCGGACGCAGGGGAAGATCCAAGTAATGGTAGGGAACGCCGTTGATCACCACAGGCTGAGGTCCCCGGCCAAACATCGGTTCTGCTGCCCGAGGCGCATTTTCTGGCTGCGTCCCTTGGAGCAGTTCTCCCTGATCGCTCCAGAGGGCCAGATATACATTGTCGTCGTAGGCCCGGAACTTCCCTTCTTTTTCCATATACCGGTCCCCGGCTTTTTCCACCGCTTTGATCAAGGTCCGGGTGGCTGTCCGTTTCTCATAATCTTCCCCCATCTTCAGGATCACTCCGGTAAAAAGGAGCAGGATGAGGGACAAGAACAGGGTATACCACAGGGTGACCCGGAGAGAGACCGGCAGGTTCTTCAGCTGTTTCAGCCGCCGTTTCAGCCAGCGGCAGTACCGGCTATTCTTTAAGGACATAACCCGCCCCCCTTACCGTGTGGAGCAGTTTGGGTTCGAAATCTTTATCGATCTTCTTCCGCAGGGTCTTGATATACACATCCACCATATTGGAATAGCCTTCATAAGAAAAATCCCAGGCATGTTCCAAGATCTGTTCCCGGGAAAGGACGGTCCCCTGGTTCCGCAGGAGATAATCCAGCACGGAAAATTCCTTGGGAGTCAAGGTGATCTCCTGGCCGTTCCGGGTCACCTGATGGGTCCGGGTATCCAGGGTCAGATCCGCCAGGGACAGCTGGGTCCGGGCCGTCTGCTGGGAATTGCTCCGTCGGAGCAGGCTGCGGATCCGGGCCAGCAGTTCATCGAATTCAAAAGGCTTCACCAGATAATCATCTCCGCCGCAGTCCAGTCCGGTGACCTTGTCCTGGGTGCTGTCCAGCGCCGTCAAAAACAGCACAGGCACCTGGCTGCCCTGGCTCCGGACTTTCTTCACCAGGGTCAGGCCATCCATTTCCGGCATCATGATATCTACAATCAATAAATCATATTCGGCAGCGTCCAAGTATTCCAAAGCTTCCTTCCCGTTGAAGGCGCAGTCTACGGAATAGGCTTCGATCTTCAGCCGCTTGGCAATGATTTTATTCAAGGTGGGTTCATCTTCCACCACTAAGATCTTCATCCGACATCCCTCCTATACTTCTACATTGTACAGGATAGCAGGGGAAAATGAAAAGGCAATGAAAAGGAAAGTGGGAGGGAAAAGATTTGTTTTTATGGTTAGTGTTAACTAAATTATAGCAAGTCGGATTACGTCCGCATTTCACCTTGCTTTTTAACAAAAAAGAAGTACAATATCTATGGGGAGAAAACAAGAGAAGAAAAAGCTTTAAAAGTTTTTTCGAAAAAAGCTTGCATCCTGTCTGGATGTATGCTAGAATAACTCCTGTAAGTAAAGACTAACCGCATTGTCTTTATTTTTTTCAAGGCTAATGGTTAGAATTTCCTAACCATTAGCCACTCCCCTTGCTTATTGTCGATGAAGAACTTGCCTCGGCCGGTTTTTCAACTCATTGTCATAGGAAATGCCGGAATGTGTGCCCCGGCATTTTCAACTCCCTCTCAATGGGAGGAACCGCCACTCCTCAGGTTCCTCCATCCAAACCCTTTTTTATTGTCAACCTTCAAGCAAAAACAGCGGCAGAGAAGCGCAGCTCTGCCGCTGTTTTTGTTGTGCCTGCTGCAAACGCAGCAGGCACTTTTTGATTACATCTGGAACACGCCGATGATCCCGGCAGCGAATACGGTAATGATGCTGAGGATCCACAGATAGGGAGCGGAAAATTTCAGCTGTTCCTTCAGGGATACCCCGGCCATGCCGATCAGCAGCCAAGTGGTGGCGTTGTGAGGAGTCACCATGATGCAGAAGTCCTTGCCGATCAGCATGCTCATGGCAATGTCGTGAGCAGCCACCCCAAACTTCTCCGCCACCCCGATGCACAGCGGCATGAAACCGAAGAAGAAGGAGTCGGTGCCCAGCATCATGCCAAACGGCACGGACAGGCAGCCCATGACAGTAGCCAGTTTGGGTCCCAGAGCATTGGGCATGATGTTGATCAGGATATTGGCCATGCTCTTCATCATCCCAGTGCCGTTCAGGATCCCTAAGAAGATCCCGGTGGTCAGCAGGATCATGGGAGTCAGCAGAGCAGCGGAAGCGTGGCGTTTCACCGCGTTGGCCTGTTCCGTAGCGGACCGGAAGTTGATGATCAGAGCGGCGGCCAGACCGATCATGAAAGCTCCGTACAGAGGGATCTTGGTGAAGCACATGAGCAGGATGACCACCAGGGTCACCAGCCAGTTGATCCACACCAGTTTGGGCCGTTTCAGGCTGGGATCAGCAGGAGCATCGTTCCCGGCCATGCTCATGTCTTCGGTGAGTTCAGCCGCTTTTCCAGTAGGGTTCAGGCCAGCGCCCCGTTTCTTTTCCAAGAGGCCCATGTAGATACAGAAAGCCAGGACAATGATCAGGCCCACACCCTGGAGGGGCAGCAGTTCATGCCACAGGATGCTGGCATCGGTTTTCAGGATAATGGCGGTACGGGCCACAGGACCGCCCCAGGGAGTCAGATTCATGATGCTGATAGCGGCGGAAATGATGCAGCACAGCACCACGGGACGGATGTGGAGCTTTTTGTACAGGGGCAGCATGGCAGGGACGGTAATCAGGCAGGTGCCGGCGGTGGTGCCATCCAGGTGGGCGATGGTGGCGATGATCCCGGTAGCGATGGTGACCAGGACAATGTTGTTCCCGGCTTTCTTGGCCAAGAAGTTCATGAGAGGATCGAACATGCCCACATCATTCATCAAAGCAAAATAAACAATGGAGAACAGGAACAGGATGGCGGTGGACATGGTGGTGCCCACGCCTTTTTTGATGAAGGCGAATACCTCTGCAGGAGCAAAGCCGCAAAGCAGGGCAATGATAATGGGGAACGCCACGAAAATGGGAATGGCATTCATTTTGGAGGAGATCAGACAGTACACGACCAATCCGATCAGTACGAAACCGGCAATACCTAACAACATGTTTTTCTCCTTTCTGCTAGGAAGGAGGAGAAGGAGGGGCCAGTCCCCGCCTTCCCCGCTTCAGCATGGACGGCAGATCTTACTTTTTGCTCCCGGCATAGTAATTGATCAGGCAGCCTGCAGCCAGGATGTCTTTCTGGGACGGTTCCACGCTGCCCAAATGCAGGGTGATCTCCGCCGTCTTCTTTCCATCCCGGATGACATAGGCCTTGTAGGTGTCCGTCTCTCCCAGAAGGATTTCCCGCACGTGGGGCACATAGACCAGATCTCCCACGGCCAGTTTTCGAGAATCTTCATAGGAAGCCAGGAAGGGAAGCATCCCCCAGTTCATCACATTGCTCCGGTACCGCTTGGTGGCATATTCCAGGGCGATGTTGGCAGCACCGCCCAGCACCCGCTGGCAGGAAGCTGCCTGTTCCCGGGCAGAGCCGTCACCGGGCTTGTTGGCATAGACCACGGAGCCGAGGGAAGTATCCTTTGCCATCTCTTCCACTGTTTCCGGCAGGGCCAGGGCTTCTTTCACAGTGCGGTAGACGGCTTCCAATTCTCCGCTTTCCGTTCCGTCCTGTCTGGCTTTTTCCAGGCACCGTACTGCTTTAGCCCGCCCCACATATTCCGGCACCTTCCGGCTCAGGGCAAATTCACTGAGGGCATAAGGATCGCTCCGGTAGGAAGAAGTTTCCCCGGAAGGGATCAGTTCATCGGTGGTGGTCACCGGATCATCGATATACGCCGCCACTTTCAGCAGCAGGTTCTCGTTCATAGGTTCAATGGAAGGCCAAGGCTTGATGGAAGGGCCATAGACCAGTTCTTCCTTCTTATCCGGCTGGCCGATGCCATCGAACACTTTATGGTCATAAGGCAGGGAATCATAATGGTAGGGCGGGATGGTTTCATCATATTCCACTTCCGTAGCCGGCGTCAGGGCTCCCTGATTGGCAGCGGTAGCAGCCACGCTCCGGGCATCCATCAGTGCCACAGAGGCGATCTGCCCCTTCCCCGGTTTGCTCCCTTCCCGGTTGGGGAAATTCCGAGTGGTATGACGGATGCTGAATCCCTTGTTGTTGGGCGTATCTCCAGCCCCGAAGCAAGGACCGCAGAAAGCGGAACGGACCACGGCGCCGGCATCCATCAGATCGGCCAGAGCTCCATTGCGCATCAGTTCCATGTAAATGGGATGGCTGGAAGGATAGACACTGAAGGCGAACCGTTCGCTGCCGATGCTCTTCCCTTTCAGGATATGGGCAGCCGCCACCAAGTTCTCATACAGCCCGCCGGAGCAGCCGGCGATCAGGCCCTGGTCGCAGTGCATCTTCCCATCATAATATTTGTCTGCCAAGCCCAGGGACAGTTCCTTGTTGTCCAGCATATTCACTGCCTGTTCTTCGATTTCCGCCAGCAGGTCTTTGCCGCCTTCATTCAATTCCTTGATGGTATACACATGGCTGGGATGGAAGGGCATGGCAATCATGGATTCCACCTTGTCCAGATCCACCACTACAGCCCCATCATAGTAAGCCAGGTTTTCCGGCTGCATCTCTTTGTAGGCTTCCGGCCGGTGATGGAGTTCCAGATATTCTTTCACCGTAGTATCCGTGGCCCAGATGGTGGTGAGGCAGGTGGTCTCCGTGGTCATCACATCGATGCCGTTCCGGAAATCCATGGACAGTCCGGCGATGCCAGGGCCCATGAATTCCATCACCTTGTTCTTCACAAACCCATTCTTGAAGACCGCTTTTTCAATGGCCAGTGCCACATCCTGGGGGCCCACCCCATGCCGGGGTTTCCCTTTCAGATAGATGGCGATGACCTGGGGCCGCCGGACATCATAGGTGTGGCCCAGAAGCTGCTTCACCAGTTCCGGTCCCCCTTCCCCGATGGCCATGGTCCCGAAAGCCCCGTACCGGGTATGGCTGTCAGAACCCAGGATCATCTTTCCGCCACCGGCCATTTTCTCCCGCATGTATTCGTGGATGACGGCCATATGGGGCGGTACGTAAAGGCCCCCGAACCGTTTCACCGCAGACAGGCCGAATACATGGTCATCTTCATTGATGGTTCCCCCCACGGCAGCCAAGCTGTTGTGGCAGTTGGTCAGGATGTAGGGGATGGGGAAATGATCCAGCCCGCTGGCGATGGCCGTCTGGATGATCCCTACGTAAGTGATATCATGGCTGGTCAGGGCATCGAATTTCAGATGCAGATCTTCCATCCCTGCTCCCTGCTGATGGGCTTTCAGTACCTGATAGGCCAGGGTCTTCTTGGCACCCTTCCCAGCGTCCGCCTGGATTCCCTGAGCGGCCAATTCGCTGCCTGTAAGCAGTTGTCCGTCTTTGTAATAAACTCCCTCATGGATCAGTTCTACCATTTTGACTCCTCCGTATCGAACCAAATCAGATTTTCTGTATCTTGCTTGTCTCTATAGTAGAATTCTCTGTGAAATAATACAAATACCTGTTTTTTGGTATCTGGTATCGATTTTTTTTATGCCTTTCAGAAGGCTGGAACAGAAAAAACGGCAGCTTCCGCTGCCGCCGTTTTTTCCGTTGCTGGTTTTCTGAGGTTGGAATCTTCCTTTTCAGGAATTGCCCGTGATTCCTTCCTGCAGGGACCAGTCTACCTGTTTTCAGCCCAAAAAACAAATAGGAATTTATTCGGATTTGCGATAAAATAAATCTATCTTTGAAATGAGGAGGCCAGCCATGGACAATAAGGATATCCTGCTGCTGAAAACCCTGTATGAAGAAAAGAACATCACCCATACCGCCAAACGGCTGTTCCTCTCCCAGCCAGCCCTGACCGACCGGCTGAAGCGCCTGGAGGCAGAATTCGGCTGCACTCTTTTTTTGCGCCAGCCCAGAGGCATCCAGTTCACTTCCGAGGGAGAGCTGCTGTACCGGTATTTTCTCCAGGCAGAAGCCTCCTATCAGAAAATCCAGGATACCCTTTCCGATGCCCGGATCCACCCGGCTGGCACCCTGTCCATTGCCTGTTCCAATGTTTTCGCCAAGTACCACATGCCCCGGATCCTCACCCAGTTCCGGAAAACCTATCCCCGGATCGAGATCCACATGAAAAGCGGGTTCAGCCATGACCGGTATCGAGATTTCCTGGAAGGCAAATACCACATCTGCATCGTCCGGGGTGAACACAACTGGAACGAAGAGAAACGTCTCCTGTGGCAGGATCCTCTCTGTGCCTTCAGCAAGGATTCCCTGAACATGGACCTCTTGCCCAGCTATCCCTATATCCACTATATGACGGATCCTTTGTTCCAGAACGTGCTGGATGACTGGTGGTACGCCCATTACAAGAAACCGCCCTTTACCATCATCGAAACCGATGCCATGGATACCTGCCTGAAAATGGTCCAGGAAGGGCTGGGATTCACCCTGCTTTCCCGGAGCTGCGGCCAGGACACTCCCCATATCCATCCCACGGTGCTGACCACCGTGGAAGGGAAACCCCTGCTGCGGGAAACCTGGATGTTCTACCGGCACAATTACCATCTCCTGACCAGCGTCAAGGCGTTCGTGGATTTTATGAAGGAGAAATATTAGGGGGCGGCGCTAGTGCCGTCCCAGTCAACGGCCAGCTGTCAACAGCCGCTGATCGCCGACTGTTGACAGCTGACAAAAAAGGACCGTGAAGAAATGTACAATTCATTTCTTCACAGTCCTTTTTTACATATGATGCATCCCGTCCATCTGGTGCATCTGCGCCGGCATGGGCTGCCAGCCGGTAATGGTGGGATCCACCATGCCGAACACCATGGCCACGTGGCTCACCACCAAGAACCCGATCAAAAGACCGAAATGGCGCAAGGTCCGCTGCTGGTCCGTGAGATGCTTCCCAGTGATTCCCAGTTCCATGAGAGCAATGGCCCCCAGGGGGAAGATGCCCAAAAGGTAGGCCGCGATAGCCAGCTGATCCGCCCAGCCCTTCCAGTGGATCCCGGGGATCACATTCACCAGAAGGTACAGCACCGCCAGGGCAAAATAAGCCCCGGCTGCGATCCCCAGCCGATGGTTCCAGGCTTTCCAGCCGGCTGCCCTGCCGCCATAATAGGTGGTATAGAACTCCGTAGCCACCAGAGATTCCGCCAATACCACCGGGATCACCATGAAAAGGATCAGGTTCCAGGGCTGGTTGGCCGCCAGCAGATCCATATAATTCGTCATAACCATTGCACATCGCTCCTTTGCTGCATTTCCTTAAAATCATAGTTGTATTATAGGGATAGAATGTGCAGATGGTGGGAAGAGAATATGAAGAAAATATGAAGGGGCTGCTGCTTATGCAACAGCTCCTCTACAATTCCACCACAAACTCCGCCCCGCCCTCTTTCCGGTTCCGGGCGGTGATGGTCCCGCCCTGGGCTTCCACGAAGCTTTTGGCCAGAGAGAGCCCGATACCGCTGCCTCCGGAAGCCCGGTTCCGGGATTTGTCTCCCCGGTAGAACTGTTCAAAGATATGGTCCAGGTCTTCCGGCGCGATGCCCGGCCCTTCATCGGCAATGATCAGGCGCACCCGCTTTCCGACCGGTTCCGTCTGCAGCAGGATGGCCGTCCCGGGATGGGTGTACCGGATGGCATTGGTGATCAAATTGTAGAGGATCTGGTTCACCCGGTCCGGGTCCAGCTGCCGCACCGGAAGAGAAGGTGCCATATTTTTGACGAAATGGAGCCTCTTTTCTTCCAGCAGCGGTTCCAGCAGCTCCGCCGCCCGTTCTGCCTTTTCTCCCAAATCCACCGGCTGGAGATGGAGTTCCAATTGATGCACCTGGGCCAGGGAAAGATCCCGGAGATCCCCCACCAGCCGAGTCAGCCGCATGACTTCTTCCTGCATGGAAAACAATTTCTCCGGCTCCGGTTCTTCCACTCCGTCCAGCATGCTTTCCAGATGCCCCTGGAGCACTGCCAGAGGCGTTTTCAGTTCATGGGCGATATTGGCCAAAAATTCCTGCCGGTTGCTTTCATTGGCAGCCAGCTCGGCAGACATCTGGTTGAACACAGCCGCCAGCTGCCCCACTTCATCCTGGGTCTCCACAGGCACTTCCTGCTTCAGATGACCCTGACGGATCTTTTCAGCCGCCTGGGACAGCTGCCGCAGGGGCCGGGTGATATTCCCGGACAGGAAATAACTCACCACCAAGCCCATTCCGGCAAACAAAAAGCCGATCCACCACAGGGACTTGTGATAAGATTCCACAAAGGTCCGTTCTGCTGCCCCCAGCATCATCCGATGGTGCATGCCTCCCATGCCCATCATCCCCCGGCCCATGCCCCGGCCATACCCGCCGGCAGCCTGACCGCCCTGGCCCGCCAGGGCAGAAGGATCCTGGAGATACTGGAAGAAATGGGTTTCCATCTGCTGGCTGCAGATGTAGATCACCACCAGGGCACAGATCAGGATCAGCAGGAAGGTGCTCACCATCATCTTATTCCGAACACTGTGAAAGCGCATGTTCAGCCTCCGAATTTATAACCGATGCCATAGACCGTCAGGATGTACCGGGGATTCCTGGAATCCGGTTCGATTTTCTTTCGCAGGTTCCGGATATGGGCATCGATGGTCCTTTCATACCCATCAAAAGCAAACCCATGGCTATTTTCCATTAATTGCAGCCTGTTATATACATGTCCAGGGCTTTTCATAAGGACTTCCAGCAAACTGAATTCGATGGGTGTCAATTCAATGGGTTTCCAGGTCTCCGTTCCCGGTTCCTTTTGGAACAGCAGGTGCCGGTCCATATCCAGTTCCAGATCCCCTGCCCGGATCACAGTTTCCGCCGGACTTTCCTTACCTTTGCCATACGCCCCGTAGGTCCGCCGAAGCAGCGCCCGGACCCGTGCCACTAGCTCCCGCATGCTGAAAGGCTTGGTCACATAGTCATCCGCCCCCAGTTCCAGCCCCATGAGGCGGTCGAATTCCGCATCCCGGGCCGTCAGCATGATGATGGGCACCGTGCTTTCCTGCCGGATGGTCCGGCACACATCCCGGCCGTCGATCTTGGGCAGCATCAAATCCAGCACCAGCAGCTGAGGCTGATCCTTCCGGAACACCCGCAGGGCTTCCTCCCCGTCCCGAGCCGTCAGGACTGTGAACTGCTCCTTCCGGAAATAATTGGCCAACAGTTCCAGCAGCTTGGGATCATCATCCACCAGCAGTACAGAATAGTTTTCCATAGTTCCCTCCTTGCTGGGAACATTATATAAAAAGGGGGTGTTGCTGAGCTGACCCCCAATTGTTAGACCAAAAATCTAACAATTGGGGGTCAGTTTTTTATGGCAAAACACAGCTATGAATTTAAGAAAAAAATAGTACTGGAATATTTGAACAGTGACGAAGGGTGTATTTCTATTTCACGTAAATATGGGATGGCAAGTAGCAGCCAGCTGCTAAAGTGGGTTGCTGCTTACAAGGCATTTGGTGATGATGGACTGAAAAGATCCCGCTCTCAAAAAATATACTCTTTCAAAGAAAAACTTTCTGTGGTAGAGTCTTACTTAACAAATGAAATCTCATATCAGGAACTAGCAATTCAAGTAGGGATCAACAACCCATCAATGATTGCCAGATGGGTCAATGAATTTAGAATTGCGGGACCAGATGCTTTACGGTCACATAAAAAAGGCAGGAAGAGAACTTTGAACAAATCTCAAACCAAAAAAACAGATACCCAGGTTCAGCAGCCGATGGTCGACATCAGTGTGGAACATGTCAAGGAGTTAGAGGATGAAAATCTTAAACTCCGTATAGAGAATGCTTTTTTAAAAGAACTGAGGAGACTGCGTTTAGAGGACGAAGCAAAAATGAGAGAGTTGCGAAAATCATCTCCAGTCTCCGAAGATCATTCAAATTGAAAGACCTTCTCTCCTATACTCAAATGCCCAAAGCGACCTATATGTACTGGCAGAAACGGTTTGACCGCGTGAATCCAGACCAGGAAGTAGAGGACAAAATACAGGAAATCCGCAGCCAGCATAAAGATTATGGATATCGGCGCATGACCGGTGAGCTGAAGAATCAAGGGATTTGCGTGAACAAGAAGAAAGTTCAACGTATCATGCAGAAACTGAGCCTTCAGGTAACATCCTTTACCCGGAAAAGCCGTAAATACAGTTCCTATAAGGGTAAGGTAGGGACCATTGCTCCGAATAGAATACATCGTCGTTTTGAGACGAATATCCCACATCAGAAGATTACGACCGATACTTCAGAATTCAAATATTATGAAGTAGATACACAGGGACATCTGACCCTGCACAAGCTTTATCTGGATCCTTTCCTGGACATGTTCGATGATGAAATCATCAGCTATGGAATAGCCAAACGTCCTTCGGCTGAAAGCATACTGGAAGCTCAAGCTGAAGCAATCGAAATTACTGCTGATTGTCCATATCGAAGAACGTTTCACTCCGATCAGGGCTGGGCATACCAAATGAAGGCCTATACCAGGAAACTAAAAAAAGAACGAATTTTTCAGAGCATGTCTCGAAAGGGTAACTGTCATGATAACGCTGTAATGGAAAACTTTTTCGGCTTAATGAAACAGGAAATGTATTATGGAGTGATCTACTACAGCTACGAAGAACTAAAAGCCGCTATCGAACGATACATCAAATACTATAACGAACAAAGGATCAAGGAAAAACTGGGCTGGAAAAGTCCTGTTCAATACAGGCTTTCTTTGCTGGCAGCATAAAAAAGTAACGAGACAGTAAAAACCATCTCGTTACTAAGGTCTAACTTTTTGGAGTCACATCATGCTGTGCAACACCCCCTTTTTATCAACTCTGCTGCCCCTGCCCCTGGCTGTCATCTCCCCAGCAGGGGGGCTGATCCTGGTTCCAGCAGCCGCCTCTGCGTCCGCCTCTCCAGTGCCGGCCGTTCTGGTTGTAATAAGGACATCCAACCTGGTTGTCCAACGCTTGTACAACCGGCTGTTTACCGCTTACTGCTTCCGAAGCATGGACTGCTGGTGTGGAAAACAGCCGAGGACCGGCCACGCTCCCTGCTGCAAAGAAAACAGCTGCCATTGCCATTGTCTTGAATTTTGTTGTCATGATGGATCATCCTTTCTTCCTCATCCAGGAGGGTTTCACTTCTCTTTGTCTTTATTATACCCGTTCCCTATGCAGGAGTTGTTGGGGAATTATGAAGAAAATGTGAAAGGAAGGGTTCACGAGTCGCGGGCTTGTTGGTGCAGACCGAAGAACCGGTTTGGCAGATTCTGACCGATTTTGTCTTATCATCCTATAGAAAAAGAACAACCGGCTAGAACGTCCAGGCTCGCGACCCGCGACCGGAGGCTGCTGCTTGGGCAGCAGCCTCCTTACTTCAGGCTCTTATAGATCCTCTCCAGGTTCTCTTCCATCTGCTCCAGATAGCCGCCTTCTCCCTCGCTGCCTTCCAGGGTATGGATGGGCACTACTTTCGCGCCCACTTCCCGGGCCAGGGATTCGCTGGTCTTGGGACTGACTGCAGCCTCCGTAAAGATGGTACGGACCTGATGGGCTCTGCAGTATTCCACCAGTTTCGCCAGCTGCCGGGCATTGGGTTCTCCGGCGGCAAATACCCCTTCCACACTGTTCTGCTCCAGTCCGAAATCCCGGCACAGATACGCAAAAGCCGCATGGCCGGTGACGAATTCTTTCCGAGAAAGGCCCTGGAATTTCCCTTTATAGGTTTCTTCCATCTGCTGCAGACGGCTGATGAATTTTTTTCCATTGGCCTGATACTCAGCTGCATGGTCCGGGTCTGCCTGGGACAGTCCCTGGACAATGGCCTCCGCTTCCAGCCGGGCGCAGGAAGGACTCAGCCAGGCATGGGGATCATATTGGCCATGTTCCCGGATTTCTTCCTGGTCTTCATTGGCAATGGGAACTACCTTTTGGGCAGCTATGATCCTGACCATATTTTTGTTTTCCGCCGCCCGGACCATTTCCTCCGCCCAGGGTTCCATGCCCAGTCCCTGCTGGACAAACACCCGAGCCTGGCTCAGCGTCTTCATGCTTTTGGTGGTGGGCTGGAACTCATGGGGTTCCGTCCCTTCCGGGATCAAAGAAGTCACTTCCACCCGATCCCCGCCGATGGCTTCCGTCATTTCTTTCATGGCATAGAAACTGGCCACCACCGGCAGTTTCCCCTGACCATCTTTCTTCGGAGCCGGCTTTCCGCCGCATCCAGCCAGCAGCATCAAAAGACCCGCCAGCAGCAAAAATAAGATTCTTTTCATCGCTCTGTTTCCTTTCGTTGGGAGATTCCCATACTGTGCAAATCTGAACCGCGGGCGACGGGTCCTGCCGTCCCTACGGTTCCGTCTTACACGTTCAAAAAATTTGCCTGCAAATTTTATCCGACCGCCGTTGACTGTTGACAGCTGACCGTTGTGACCGGGGCGTCTCAGCACCCCCAATTGCAAACCATTTGCATTTTCGCGAGAGATATCATATCATATAGAATATGTTCCGTCAATAAACGCAAATCATTTGCATTTGCAATTTACAGAAAGAAGAATCGTTATGCTGCAAATTTCCCATCTTTCCTTTGCCTATGAGCAGGGTCCCTACCTGCTCCATGATCTGTCCATGGAAATCCGCGACGGCGACTATGTAGCCATCGTAGGTGAAAACGGCAGCGGCAAAAGCACTTTGGTGAAGCTGATCCTGGGACTCCTCTCCCCCAGCAGCGGCACCATCTCCAGCACCTTCCGCCGGCCGGCCTACGTACCCCAGCCCACGGATATGATCAACAAACAGTTTCCCATTACCGTCCGGGAAGTCCTGGATTATACCCGCCAGGTCCTCCAGATCAAGGACCGGAATGCGGTGGACCGGGCCCTGGACCGGATGCACATCGCTTCCCTCCAGGATCATCTGATCGGGGCCCTTTCCGGCGGCCAGTACCAGAAAGTCATGATTGCCAAAGCCCTCTTGGGCAAACCGGATTTGATGATTTTCGACGAACCTTCCACCGGCATGGACCTGAAGAGCCAGGACGACCTATATCCCCTGATCCACCATCTCAATGAAGAACGGGGGATCACCGTCATCACCGTGGAACACAATCTCCGGTATGCCGCCCACAACGCTTCCAGCTTCTTCCATGTAGTCCGGGGCCAGGGCCATTTTTGCACCCCCCACGAATATATCCAGGAATACCTGACCGAAAATGGAGGTGACTGCGCCCATGTTTGATTATGCCTTCATGCGGAATGCCTTCCTGATTTCCCTGCTGATTTCCCTGATCTGTCCCCTGATCGGCACCTTCCTGGTGCTCCGCCGTTATTCCATGATTGGGGATGCCCTGAGCCATGCGTCCCTGGCCGGAGTGGCCACCGGCCTCTTGTTCCATGCCAACCCCATCATCAGTGCCTTCTGCCTCACTTCCTTCTTCGGCCTGCTGATCGAAGTGCTCCGGGAGAAATTCCGCCGGTATGCGGAACTGACCCTGGTCATCGTCCTTTCCCTTTCCGTAGGGATCGCCATCACCATCATCAGTTCCGGCCTGGTCCACGCCAATGTGGATTTTTTCCTGTTCGGCAGCATCCTGACCGTCAGCCAGGGAGAAGTGACCACAGTGGCCATCCTGACGGTGGTTTCCCTGCTGACCATTTTCGGTCTTTTCCCCCAGCTGGTCCTCCTTTCCTTTGATGAAGACGGGGCCCGGATCCTGGGAGTCAAAGCCCGGGCCATCAATTACATCTTTTCCATCCTGGTGGCTGCCACCATCTCCGTCTCCATCCGGATCGTAGGGATCTTGGTGATCAGCTCTCTGATTGCCCTGCCCGTAGCCACTGCTCTCCAACTCCGCCAGGGATTCAAGAAGACCATGGCGCTGGCCGTCTTTTTCAGTTTCCTGGACGTCATGGCCGGTCTCCTCGCCTCCTATTACATCGGTGCCGCTCCGGGAGGGATCACGGCCATTGTCTCTGTGCTGCTGCTTCTCCTGGTGATTTTCTTCCAATCCTGCAGCCAGAAACGGGAGGTGCCCCATGCCCAGTCCTGAACCACCCCTCAATGCGGAACATCTGATCCGGCAAAGCGGCCTGAAATGCACCCGCTCCCGGCTCCAGGTGCTGGAAATGCTCCTGGCACAGCGGGAAGTGCTCACGGCCGATGAAATCTATGAAAAACTGCTCCAGACCGGAGCCCGCCTGAATTTTTCCACGGTCTACCGGATCCTGGAAAATTTCACGGAAAAGAAACTGACGGAAAAAGTCCTGCTTCCTCAAAGCCGGAAATACGGATTCCTGCTCTACACCCTCAGCCATACCCATCACCTGATCTGCCTGGGCTGCCACAAAGTAGTGAACATCGACGGCTGCCCCCTCCACGGTTTCGAAGAAGACCTGGCCCAAAAGACCCATTTCGAAATCGTGGGCCATTATCTGGAACTGTATGGGTATTGTGAGGAGTGCAGGAAAAAGGGGCGCTGCTGACGCAGCGCCCCGTCAATGTTGAATTGTCAATGGCTGAACCATTCTCTTTATCAAGAACACTTTTAATAGGAATCGTCTCTATTTGGGCAGTCCATCAATCCGGAACCCTTTATATTCTATTCGGTAAGATGGAAGGAAAAGCCTCCGATATCCTCTTTCAGATAGACAAAGATGATTTTTCCGTCAGCGTTCCGGCGGATGGTATCTTCCTGGAAAGAGATCCCTTTCCGGGCCAGGTCCGCCATGGCCAGCTCCACATCGGGAGTCTGGAGGGCAATGTGCCCATGTTTTCCCCGTTTGCTGTTCTTCATTACTTCAAACAGCCCGGAAGCAAAAATATGGGTATCATTTTCATTTCCTGTCTCCAGGTCAAACAGGCTGCATAAAAGAGATACCAGCTGTTTGGCCTCCTTTTCATTCTCACAATTGATACCCACATGCTTTAGTTTGTAAGGAATTTTGTTTGTCATGGCATATACCTCCTGAATCAAAAGACTCTGCTGCGGGAATGTATCGTTTTCTCTTTATTCTACCTGAAAAAAGTCCTTTTTGTCAGCATGGAAACAGGGGCTGTTGTACGCAACGTGCAGCAGCCCCTCCTTTTATTCTTCCTTCCCCTTCGTAAACCGATTGGCCGCCACAGTGATGCAGAAAGCACAGAAGGCGGACAGGAACATGCAAAGGGCAAAGCCCAGTACATTGTTGGACAGGGTGGGCGCCACGATGCTGGGCACATAAGCCGTCCCCCGCACATTGAAGTAGCCCACGGCCACGCCGCCTACGCCGGCAGCAATGATGGCGCCGGCCATCACTACTTTATTGGAAAACATGAAGGGATACGCCGCTTCTACAAAGGTCCCGAAAGCCATGTTGATGAACAGTCCCGGGATGGCCAGGGCCCGGTCGTCTTTCCGCCGGGGAGCCAGGATGTTGGCAGCCATGATCCCGGCAGAGACCATCACCAGCCCCACCATATCGATGGCGCCCAGGAAGGAGTTCCCGGTCTTTTCCATTTCCAAAAGGATGATGGGCAGGATGGCTGCATGGTACATGCCTCCCATGATTGCCGGCCAGATCAGGAGCCCGGCCAGGCCCCCGCAGAGCACTGGATGGATGGAGAAGGCCCAGTCGATCACATAGCGGATCCCGTTGCCCACCGCTTCCGCCAGGGGAGCAATGAACAGATAGATCAACAGGCCGGCCGCCAGCCCGGCAATACCTCCGGCCACGATATTGGCCGTGGTGGCAGGAAAGTTCAGTTTCAGACATTTGAGCAGCAGGGACTGGACCAGGATCCCGGCGATGATGCCCCCGATGATGCCCCCGATGAGCCCGCCCTTGACGGACAGGATCCCGGTGACCACCCCGGCCACGATGGCTACATCCCCCATGCCGGAAACCTGTTTGGCAGCCACCGTGGCTACGATCACCGGCAGGGCGTCGATCATCACATTGAAGATCTTTTCAAAGTAGTCCAGTCCAGGCACCTTACTGAGGATCAATGTCAGCGCCATGGCGATGAACCCGGGCAGGGAGGCCATCAGGATCCCCCGAACGCTGATCCGTGCCAGGAGGCTGGTCCTTTCTCCCGGCCCTTCCGTGGTCACGCCTCCATTCATGGCCGGACGATAGCTCAAGTTCCAAAACTTGGCCAGGGCGAATACGTTGGCAATGGCCCGGGTCCGGTTGGTGGTACCGGTGGTCCCGGAAACGGCCACCACATTGAGCCCCATGGATTGGGCCAGGGCCATGGAGGTCCCGCCAGTACCGGTGGCAGCCAGCTTCTTTTCCGCAGCAGCCGCCATGGCCCGGGCATTGGCACCCTTGGGGTCGCAGCTGGCCAGGATCAGCCCGTCCACTTTCCCGGCATCGATGAGCCCGGCAATCTTTTCATCTTCCAGGACCGCTTCCCGGTTCACTTCTTCCAAGGTTCCCCGGAAAATGACCCGAGGCTGCTCACCGTCCCAAGTCCACAATGCCGCCTTGGTTTCCGGCTTGGCCGTATCCATGGAAGCTTCTGCTGCGATGAACTGGATAGCCGCCAGCTGGATGCCCGCCGCCTTGATCTGCCGGACCATTTCCCCCAACAGGGATTCCGGATCCTTGCCTCCCAGATTGTATAGGTTTCCCCCGCTGCTGCCCAAGATTGCTGCTGCTTTTGCCATATGCATGACCCCCTCAGAAATTGAAACGGTCCGTCTTCCTCAGCCGGACCGTTTAGTTGTTTTACTTTACTCCGCTAGTGTACTAAAATATAGGGATCCTGTCAAGATGCGGCTCCCGCAGCAGCGGAATTGTCCCTTCACTCGATCCACCGGATCCATTCTTCCCGGAACCGATGATGCTCCTTGATTTCCCCTGCTGGATACCCCAGGGAAAACATGGCAAAGGCTTCCTCTTCCGCCGGCAGGCCGGCAATTCCTCCCACAGCCGCCATCCGCTCTGCCCGGGGATAGACTCCCATCCAGACGCCCCCCAAGCCCTGGGCATCCGTTTCGATCCAAAGATTTTCCAAGGCCGCACTGGTATCTACAGGGGCAAATTCCGGCAGCTGGCAGTCTTTCCGATAGCTGATGACCAGAAGCACCGGAGCCTCCGCTGCAAAGGCCGAAAAATGGCTGACAGCCGCCAGCTCCCGGATCTTTTCCCGGTCCGTCACCACCGTAAAGCGCCAGGGCTGTTGGTTGCAGGCGGAAGGAGCCGCCATGGCTGCCCGGAGGATCTCCAGGATTTTTGCTTTTTCCACCGGTTTTTCAAGATATTTCCTCACACTGGTACGATGAAACAGATTTTCCATAAGCCAGGATCTCCTTTTCCTATTTTCGTAAGTTTACTATACCAAAGCAGCCAGGCACCTGCAAGAGAGAACCCTGCTGTCCCTGTTCGAGAGATTTCATTCCAGTCATTTATTGACAGATTCCGACGTATATGATACAATCCGTCTCATATTTCACGAATCTGTAACATAAATTGTTTTGACTTGCATTCTCTGAAGAGTCTTTATTTCTTCCCTTCAGGGAATCTATGCTGTTTTACAGGAGGTTTTTTCGACAGATGAGTATGTGGGTTGCTTTATTGATTGTCCTGGCGGTCTTTGCCTTTGGAGATGTGGTTTCCCGGCTCACCCGGGCCCGGCTCTCTTCCCTGTTCGTGATCATGATGACCTTTCTGGTGCTGTTCATTTTCAAGGTCATCCCTGGGGACATCATCAAACAGGCCGGCCTCACCACATTGGCGCCCATTTCCATGGTGATGCTGCTGCTGAACATGGGGACGACCATCGATCTGGCCATGCTGAAGCGGGAATGGCGTTCCGTGGCCGCCAGCTGCATTGCCATGGGCATTGCGATCGTTTCCTGCCTGGTGCTGATTCCTTTCATCGGACGGGCCAATGCCCTGGCAGCTGCCCCGGTAATCAACGGCGGCATCATCGCCACCACCACCATGGTGAAAGCCGCTGCGGATCAAGGTCTGGCCATGACCGCTGCCCTGGCCGCTTTTCTGTATGCCACCCAAAAATTCGTAGGGACCCTGCCGGCCTCCTATTTCGGCCTGAAGGCTGCCCGCCGGTATGTGGAAGAATTCCGCCAGCTGAAGGCAGAGGACCCGAAAGCCGTCCTGTCTGAGGAAAGCCTGCCCCAGGACAGTCCCCGGCAAAGCTGGGCGGAACGGAATACCCGTCGGTTCACCATCTACATCAGCCTGTTCATCGGAGCGGCTGCCGCCTGGCTGGGCACCCTCGGCGGAAAGCTGACCCACAACTGGGTGGGGATGTTCCTGTGGTGCATGATCATCGGCCTGGTGCTCCGAAACCTGGGCCTGGTGCCCGCCAATCTGCTGAAAAAGAACGCCAATGCCAGCGGTTTCTTCATCTTCGGTGCCCTCACCGCCATCGTCCCTTCCTTGGCCAAGGTAGATTTCAGCATGCTGGGACAGCTGGGAGTCACAGTGGTTGCCGTATTTGCCGTCACCGTAGCCGGCATCATCCTGGCCTTTAAGATCCTGCCGCTCTGGAAAATCGTAGGGGACAAGGACCTGTGCATCGGCATCGCCATGTGCCAGATGATCGGCTATCCGGGCACCCAGCTGATCAGTGAGGAAATCGCCAAAACCGTGGGAAAGACACCGGAGGAAATCGACTACCTGGAAAAGCGGATCGGAACGGCCTATGTGATTTCCGGATTCACTTCCGTAACCGTCCTTTCCATCGTCGTGGCCACCATCATGGCCAAAATCCTGTAAGAGCCGGCTGGCAAGGAGGAGAAAATGGATATCATTGAAGAATTCAAGGAACTGGTCATGATCGATTCGGCTTCTGGCAAAGAAAGAGCCATTGCCGATGCCTTGACAAAGAAGCTCCGGGATCTGGGTTTTGCCGTGAAAGAAGACCGGGCTGGAGATACCTTTGGGGGCGATACAGGGAACCTGACCGCCGTCCGGGAAGGGACCCGTCCCGGTGCCATCCTGTTCTGCAGCCACATGGACCGGGTGGCCAAAGGGCTCAGCATCCATCCTCAGGAAAAAGACGGCTATCTGGTATCTGACGGCACCACCATCTTGGCAGCCGACGATGTGAGCGGCATCTGCGCCATCCTGGATGGGGTACGGCGGGCCATCGCTTCCCAAAAGCCCCTGCCCCGGCTGGAAATCGCCTTCACAGTGGGAGAGGAAGCCGGTCTTTGGGGAGGACGGGCCCTGGACCTGTCCCAATTCCAGAGCCCCTTCTGCTATGTGCTGGACAGTCCTGGCACCCTGGGCCGGCTGATCAACGGAGCTCCCGGCCTGGCCAAACTCCAAGTAGAAGTCCGGGGCAAAGCGGCCCATGCAGGGAACGAGCCGGAAAAGGGCATCAATGCGGCCCATATCCTATGTCATATCCTGGATACCCTGAAAGACGGCCGGTTGGATGAAGAGACCGTCTCCAACTTCCCCCTCCTGGGCACCGGCAACACAGCCACCAACATCGTCTGTGCCCAAGCCTGGGCCAAAGGCGAGAGCCGCAGCCGGGATCGGAAAAAGCTGGAAGCCTATATGGCCTACTTCCAATCCCATTGCCAGGAAAGTGCCCAAGGAACCGGAGCCGCCGTCACCACCCAGGCAGAAATCTCTTTCGCTCCCTTCCTGCTGGAAGAAAACGAACCGGTGATCTGCCATGCCCGCAAAGCCCTGGAAGCCATGGGGATCGAGCCCCGGATCGAACAGGGCGGCGGAGGGATGGATGCCAACATCTACAATGCCAAAGGCCTGCCCTCCTTAGGAGTGGCCACCGGCTATACCAAAAACCACACCTTGGAAGAGAACCTAGACCTGGCCAGCTTCACCCGCAGCGGAGAACTGGTAGCAAAACTGATTGAAACCATTTCCTGAATGGACTAATGGGCTGTTGCATGCGCAACAGCCCATTCTTTTTCTCTCCCCTTAGTGTAAAATAGTTCTCGGTAAAAAGTGAAACGAGCAGCACCGAAGAGGAAGATAATGTCAGGAAACTGCGGGATTACCTGGAACGGAATTGGGAACACCTGTTACGGATTGCAGTACTGAACTGGTGACAAGAACGGCCCCAAAGTCCGCCCTGTGAGGGGCGGGGGACCGTGCGGAGCACGGTGGTGGGGGCATCGGCGACAGCCGATACTTCGCAGGACCGGCCGAAAACAAGGGAGTGTCTGGCAGAAGTAGAAATATGATGACCGCAGTATCCATTGCTGGCTCTCAGGTAGATAGTTTCCATACCACCGTCAAGGTATTCGGTCCTTTCAGGACCTCATGCCCCCACCACCGGGCAAGCCCGGTCCCCCGCCCCTGCAGGGCGGACTTGGCCTCTGGCCTTGCTGGTATTTTGTGCGGGTATACATCGATTCTCCAGGAGCCGGGAGGGCAGGCCCAGGAGGAGTCGGCGGGATAACATCGGCAGTAGTCGCTTCACGAGTGGAGCACGCGGGCGAGGCCATCCGGCTTCCTGGTCCATAGCCGCTGCCTTTGACCGTCAGGGCAAGGCGATAGGCTGTGAGCCTCCCGCCAGGGGACGAACGGGTCTGCTCTCCCGGCGGAGAGCCTTCACGGGTGAAAGGGTATAGAAGCTTTTTGCCCTCTGGGCGGCCGGGATGGGCTTCCCACGGGAAGCCCCTACAGCGTCAGGGTCAGAGTATGGTACAGATGGCGGACCGCCTGGTGTGCGGACCCTACAATTCTGTGCTCTGCACTCTGCACTTTCGGCCCATGAATGAATAACTATACTGTGGTGAAGGTCCTCCTGAGAACTTGTTGACACATACGTGCCGGGATCGGGAAATATAAAGAATCGGAAAAGTATGTTATAATAAAAGTTAACGACTATAAACTCTCCAAAAGGCAGGTGATTCCATGGTACATTCCAAGACGAAAGATATGACGGCGGGCAGCATTCCCCGCCTGATCCTGGAATTTGCCCTGCCCCTCATGATCGGCAATATTTTCCAGATGCTGTACAATACGGTGGATTCCATCGTCGTAGGGAATTTCGTAGGGACCCAAGCCCTGGCCGCCGTCAGTTCCACCACCATGATCACCAACATGTCCGTATTTTTCTTCAATGGGTTCTCCATCGGAGCTACGGTGATCATCGGCAAATATTTCGGAGCCAAAGACCACAAACTGCTCCACCGCGCCGTAGAGACCACCATGGGGGCCACCTTTGCCCTTTGTCTGCTGTTTACCGTATTTTTCCTGGCCGGCACCGATTTCATGCTCCGCTTCATGAAGACCCCTGCCGATGTATTCGACCAGGCGGCGCTGTACCTCCGTATCTACTTTGCCGGCGTCACCGGCCTTCTCCTCTACAACATGGGCAGCGGCATCCTCCGGGCGGTGGGAGATACGAAACGGCCCCTGTACTTCCTGATCCTCACCAGCATCCTGAATATCTTCCTGGACCTGCTCTTTGTCCTGGCTTTCCATTGGGGCATTGCCGGTGTGGCCTATGCCACCATCCTGGCTCAGTTCATCTCTGCCGGGGCCACCATGGCCGTCCTCCTGCGGACCCGGGATATCTACCGTTTTTCCTTTGCAGATCTGTGCCTGGACCGGGGGCTCCTGAGCCAGATTTTCCGGGTGGGCCTGCCCACGGCCATCCAGAGCATCATCACCTCTTTTTCCAATATTTTTGTCCAGTCCTATATCAATTTCTTTGGAGCCATCGTCATGGCCGGCTGGGGCTGTTACAACAAACTGGACCAATTCATCATGCTGCCGGTCCTTTCCATGGCTATGGCTGCTACTACCTTCGTAGCACAGAATATGGGAGCCCACAATGAAAAGCGGGCCATCGACGGAACCGTCACTTCCATCCTCATGAGCCTGGCCATTACAGGGGCCATCGCTGCCCTGCTTTTCATTTTTGCCGATACGTCCATGCGCCTATTCACGGGAGACGAACCTGTGATCAAAGCCGGCGTAGCGCTCATCCACATCAATATTTTCTTCATGCTCTTCAACTGCGTGAACCAGGTCTTGGCCGGTGCCCTGCGGGGACGGGGCGATTCCATCGGTCCTATGGTCATCATGCTGCTGTCCTTTGTCCTGATCCGCCAGATCTACCTCTACCTCATGACCCGATTCATCAGCAACACCCCGCTTACCGTCGGTTTCGGCTACCCAGTAGGCTGGATGACCTGCTGCGTGCTAGAGGTACTGTATTTCTATCTGTTTTGGAAGCATAGGAAGTGAAAAAAGAGGAGCTGTTGCGCACGCAGCAGCTCCTCTTTTTTACAATACAAATGCCACGATGAAATTATAGGCAGCCGCTGTCAGTACACTGACAGGCACAGCCCGGAGCAGCAGCTTGTTGAACAACGTGTTCCGGTCCTCCTCTTTGGGTGTGGACCCTAGGATCAGGGAACCGCCGGAAGAAAAGGGGCTGATGGCACTGGACTGGGCGCCCAGTACGGTGCAGGCAAAGAGCACGGCAGCCGACAGCCCGGTACTTTCCGCCAGTCCCGGAATCAGCGGGAACAAAGCCGGTGTCACGACGCCAGTGGTGGAGCTGAAGAAGCTCATGATGGCGGCGATGATGGAGAAAGCCAGGGGAATCAGAGGCGTGGGCACATGGGCTCCCACCCAGGCACTGAGCATCTTGATGGTCCCGGCCTTCACCGCTACGGCAATCAGCATGCCGGCTCCGGCAATCATGATGATGGTATTCCAGGGAATCTTCGAAATGGCTTCCTTCTGGGGAGCCAGCTTCATCAGCAAGGCGATCACCGCGAAAATAATGGCCACCAGGCCCACATCCACTTTAGCGGCCAGGTAAGAGATGGCTGGATTTCCCGGCATCAGGATCTTCAGCAGCGGGAAGATCAGGACCACCACCATCATCACCAGCATCAAAGTCAGCGTCCGGCTCTGGATCGGGGTAAAAGGCTCCGGTTTTTGGAAGGTCACACCCTGGCCGATATTCCGGTTGGCTTTGATTCCATACCGGAACACCGTAATCAGGAGCAGGGAGAAAACAAGAGAAAGCAGGAAGATTTCCATTTCCATGTTGAATGAATCCATAGGTGCCTTGACTTTCAGGGCCTCATAAGCGGAATCGGAGAGACCGCGGAAAATCACCCCCAAGTTGGACGTAGGGAAATTCCCGCCGCACAGGGCTCCGCAGTTGATGGCCACAGCCCCGGTCAGTTTGTCCATTTTGGATTCATCACAGATCAACATGGTGATGGGCGCCAGGAAAGCCAGTACAGTAAAATACGTCGCTCCCATCACCGAAAGGATCACCGCCACTCCAAAAAGAGCGTAGGGCAGCAGACCCGGAAATTTCCGGCAGGAATACAGCAGGGATCCGGACATCTTTTCCAGGGTCCCGTTAATGGCAGCCACATTGTAGAACAGCGAAACGGATAAAATCACAAACATGGTACTGACAGGCCAAAAACCGATGATGGCCTTCGGTTTCAGCCCCATCACCAGGCACCCGATCAGATAGGCAAAGACGATACAGAACAGGCCGGTGTTCAGGCCGGTCTTATAACCCAGATAAATGGCGATGGCAATGGATAGGATAATGACGGCACTCAGCATATGTGTTCCTCCTCCGGATCAGGCTTCAGTCCTTGGCTGCGCCCACAGGTTCCTCTTTGATGCCCAGCAGACGGTAGGGAATGGTCTTGGTCATGTAATAGACCTGTTCTTCCGGGATCCCGTATTCCACCAGGTAATGCATGTATTCATAGATTTCCGTTTCCCAATCCGGGTTTTCCGTCTGGCCTCCGTCCGTATCCACCATCACATGCTGGTACCCCACGGCCTGGATCAATTCGGCATTTTCCCGCAGATTCAGATGGTACTTCTTCCCTTTCCCCATATTTTGGGCATAGCACCGTTCCAGGATCACATCATAATCTTTCACCAGCCGGAGCTGATCTTCCAGGGTATAGCCGCAGACCCACCATTCCGGATGGGTGATCACGATTTTTCCCACGCCGGCTTTCTGGGCAGCTTCCACCACCACAAAAGCTTCTTCCGGAGAAACATGGGCCGTTGCCAGCACCGCATCATAGTCTTTGACCAGACGGAATACGGTTTCCAGTTCCGGGATCACTTTCCCGTCTCGGATCAGCTGGATTCCATCAGCGGGATCTTTCCCCATTTTTTCCAGATGCCGCCGGGCCGACTGGGTAGGCAGCCAGATGACCTTGGCTCCCAGTTTCAATCCCTTTTCCACAGCCTCCGGATTCACGCCCCCGATGACTTTGTTCATCACCACGCCGCCATACATGGTGAACGGAGTGTTTTCTCCATAGACTTTTTTCACATAGGCATTGGCAATGGCCGCCCGATTGACCGTAAAGCCCAGATGGGATTTGATGACAATGGCACGGGCCCCCACCCTGACAGCCGCATCAGCCAGCTCCAGATCGTTGTAGGCCCGCAGCCGCAGGTCCGGATTGGTGTGGACGTGCATATCGCAAATTCCCTGCAAAGATACTCTGCTCATATTCTTCTCCCCTTGTTTCACAAGTATTCTGAATAGCCTTGCTTTTAGTGTAGCTTGTGCAAGGCTATTGCAGAACGGGAGAATATGCTATATGATGTATCGGAAAAACCGATATCCAAGGAGGTTTCTATGGATCTGCGCGAACTGCATTACCTGATTGCCATTGCCGAAGAAAAAAGCATTTCCCGGGCGGCAGAACGGCTGTATATGGCCCAGTCCAGCCTTTCTCAATTTTTAAGTATGACAGAGGCCCATCTGGGCTATCGCCTGTTCATCCGGACCGCCAGCGGTGTCCGTCCCACGGACCAAGGCAAACGGCTGATCCAGTTTGCCCGGGATACCCTGACGGAATTCCACAGAGCCAAAGATGAAATGCAGGACATCAGTGAACTGAAAGGAGGCAAGGTGATCCTGGGGATCAGTTCTTTCCGGGGATCCTTCCTGCTGCCCCCGGTCCTCCAGACCTTCCGGACCCGCTATCCGGGCATCCACGTCCAAATCGTAGAAGAAAATTCCCTGGATCTGGAACAGATGCTGCTGACCGGAGAAATCGACCTGGCCCTCCTGGTTATGCCGGAAAAGCACAGCCGCATCCAGACCCGTTTCCTGATGAACGATGAAATCTGCCTGATCACCCATCCCAGCCACCCAGTGATGGAGCTGGTGCACCAGGGCCAGGACGGGCAGCATCCCTCCCAGCTTTCCCAATACATCGATATCGAAGAAGCCGCCCAGTTCGAATTCCTGCTCAGCGGCTACGACACCATCCTGGGACGGGAAGCCCGCAGGATTTTCCTGCGCCATGGGATCAACCCTACAGCCTACAATGAAAATCTTTCTGCCCTGTTCGCCGCTTCCCTGGGAGCCAACGGCCTTGGCCTAGCCTTTACCTATGCCAGTTCCCGCCAGTATTTCCACAAAGCCCAGCTGCTTTCCTTGGGCAAAGACGGCACCTCCATCGCCCTGGGCACCGCCATGGCCCCGGGCCGCTACCATTCCAAAGCCACCCAGGCCCTGGATCAGGTGATTTTCGAGACACTGGGGAGATGAGAGACAATCCATAAAAAATAAATTTCGTACCAAAAATATTGCAAAATCAATATTTTTGGTACGAAATTTATTCTATGTACAGCCTATTTCCCTTGAAAAATATTGTTTTATGAGATATGATGGACAGGAAAGGAGGTTCCATCCATGCTGAAACGAAAAATCAATCAACAACTGGCAGCCTGGAAAAAGCGACCGAATCACCAGCCTCTCATCATCAAGGGAGTCCGGCAATGCGGAAAGACCGCTTCTGTACTGGATTTTGCCCATTCCCACTATGCCCATACTGTTTATCTTAATTTTTTCGAAAATCCTCAATATGCCAAAATATTCCAGAACAGCCTGTCCGTGGATACCCTGACCATGCTCATGTCCGTCCAGCTCCCAGACGCGGTCTTCGAACCGGGCAGCACCGTTATCATCTTGGACGAAATCCAGGAATGTCCAGAAGCCCGGACGGCTTTGAAGTTTTTTAGCCTGGACGGGCGTTATGATGTAATCGCCACAGGGTCTCTGCTGGGCGTCAGCGGCTATGGAACCCCCAAATCCATCCCAGTGGGCTATGAACAGCTCATGATCATGTATCCCATGGATTTCGAAGAATTCCTTTGGGCCCAAGGCATCAAGCCGGAAGTCATTGGTTTTCTCCGCACCTGCCTAGAAAAAGAACAGCCCGTTCCTTCAGCCCTCCATGAAAAAATGAGGGAACTGTTAAAGCTGTATACGATTGTGGGCGGGATGCCAGCTGTCGTCCAAAGCTTTGTAGAACGGCACAATCTTCAAGAAGTCCTTCTGCTCCAACGAAATATCATCCATTCTTATGAAGATGACATGGTCAAGTATGCAGAGAATCGGGATAAAGGCCGCATCCGTCAGTGCTTTGCTTCTATTCCCCGGCAGCTGGCCAAAGAAAATAAGAAATTCCAATATTCTGTAGTAGAGTCCCGGGGCAATGCCAAAAAATTCAGCAGTTCCCTCCAATGGATCGAAGATGCCGGCATCATCTGCCGGTGTTACAATCTGTCTCTGCCAGATTTGCCCCTGGAAGGGTATGCGGTGGACAACATATTCAAAGTCTATATGGCAGACACAGGACTTTTCGTCAGCATGCTGGAAGACGGCACCCAGTCAGATATCCTGCACGGGAATATGTTGGGATACAAAGGTGCCATTTATGAAAATCTAGCCGCTGATTTTTTCCACAAAATGGGACGAAAACTGTACTATTTCCATAAGGATTCCGGGCTGGAGATTGATTTTGTCATCCGTTTAAAAGGAAAAGCCACTCTGGTAGAAGTAAAAGCCACCAACGGGTACGCCAAGAGCCTGAAAACCATCCTGTCTCAGCCAGAACGGTATCCAGTAAACCAGGGAATCAAACTAGCCGACACCCAGCTGAACCGCCAGGGAAAAATCCTGAACCTGCCGTTCTATATGGGATTCCTGCTGACGGAAGTATAAACAAGGGACTGCTGCAGAGCTAGAGTCTGCGTTCAGAAACGGCGCTCATTATTCCTTCTCATTAAACAGATATTTCTTCTCCAGATACCGGAGGAAAGGACGGGCATCCAGCCCCTTGCCCGTCAGCCGCTGGAGCATTTCCGTCCCCGTAAACATACATCCGTACTGACGGATATGGCCATCCAGCCATTGGTTCAGCCGGGCAAAATTCCCCTGGCTCAGATCTTTTTCATAATCAGGGAGATCTTGCTGCAGCCGTTCCAAGATCTGCCCATCATAGATATTCCCCAGGGCATAGCTCTGGAAATACCCGATATAATCTCCGGCCCAATGCATATCCTGGAGGATCCCTTCCGTGTCATTGGCCGGCTCCACGCCCAGCCATGTCCGATATCCTTCATTCCAGGCATCCCGCAGTTCTTCTGCTTTGATCTTTCCCGCAAAGACATCCCGTTCCAGCTCGAACCGCAGGATGGCGTGCAGGCTGTAGGTCACTTCATCTGCAGAAATCCGCCGGGGAGAAGGTTTGACCCGATTGACAGCCCGATAGAAAGTTTCTTCTGCGACTTCCTTGTAGCGGGGAAATACCTGCTGCAGCAGGGGATAATAATGCTCCCAGTAGCCCCGGCTCCGGGCCACCATATTTTCATTCAAACGGGACATGGCTTCATGGAAGCCTCCCTCGATGCCTCCCCACAGGTCCGCCCCATTCACTTCTGCATTACCCCCTGTGGCATACATGGCATGGCCGGCTTCGTGCATACAGGTAAAGATCAGCGCAATGCTTCCATTCCGATACGTGGAAATACGGGAATCCCGAGGCCCCAGAAAAGAAGTGAACCCATGGACCACTTGATCATTGAAATGGCCCTTTTGCGGATCGTACCCGCTCTCATAAGCCAGCTGATGGGCAAAGGCTTCCATCCGGTCTGGGTCCTCCTGCTGCTCCAAGAAATCATCCGCCGGGCTATTTTGCGCAGCCAACGGAAGCTTTTCCAGCAGCTGACGGATTCCCTGCTTCAATACCGTGAACTGTCCACTGACTTCCCGGCAGTCCAATCCTTCATCCGTCATCCCCACCAAAGTATCAAACGCAGGCTGTCCCGGTTCGATTTTTTCTGCAATCTGCTTTTTCAATTGGAAAGCCTGTTCCAGCCAAGGTCTGAAAATATGGTAATCCTGCTGCTTCCTGGCTTCCTGCCATTTCTGCATCAAAGTCACTCGTAACAGGTTGTACTGTTCCAGGACTTTTCGGGGCATCCGCACCGCATTGCGGTACCGGAACAGAAACAGGCGGACCAAGCCTCTTTCCAGATCAGAATCAATGGTCTGCCAATCCCCTCCCGAAAAATAAGCAAAAGCTTCTGCGGCCCCAGGAGATGTAAACAGGGCGTTTTTCTGATCAGCGACAAACGAGCCCACCTGCTGCCGATAGGCAGCACCTTCCGGGGGAAGCGCAGACCACTGATCCAGTTCGAACAGGGATTCAATGGATTTGTAACAGCGGAACGCATGATTCAGCTCTTTCACCACAGCAAGCTGTTCCTGATATCCCATGATGGCTCCTCCTCTCAGTGCAGGAAGACGCCGGCGCCCGGTCCCAACGGAAGATTGAACGCCATCCATACACAGACTTGTACGATCCAGACCAGCAGGAAAGCAATGGAGTACGGAAGCATCAGGGAGATGATGGTTCCGATCCCGGTTTCTTTATTGTATTTCTGGGCCATCCCAATGACGATGGGCAGATAGGGATAGATCGGGGTAATGGGATTGGAACAGGAATCCCCGATACGGTACACCACCTGGGCAAAGGCCGGAGAATATCCCAGCAGCATGAACATGGGCACAAAAATGGGAGCAAAGATATACCATTTAGCTGAACCGCTGGTCATGACGAAATTCACCAGGGTGGTCAGCAGGATCATGCTGAGGACCAGCGGGATTCCCGTAAAGCCAGCATTTTTCAGGGCATCGGCTGCATTGACGGCAATGACCATACCCAGATTGGTATACCCAAACATGGCGATGAATTGAGCAATGACAAAGACAAGGACAATATACCCCGTCAAGGAGCGCAGAGAATCAGCCATCATGACCGGAACCTGGTTCATGTCCTGGATGGTCCCCACCGTTTTTCCGTAAACAATACCGGCCAGGACAAAATACAGGATCAGGATCGGTACCAGTCCGTTGATGAAGGGAGAATTGATGATGCTGCCTTCTTTCCCGCGCAGCAGGCCGTTTTCCGGCACCAGGCACAGCAGCAGCAGGAACAGGAAGAAGAGGGTGAACAAGCCGGTCTTCCGCAGGCCTTTTCTTTCAATATCGGTGATCTGCCGTTCTTCCGCTTTTTCCGTTCCCTGATACACACCCAGCCGAGGCGTGATGATCCTGTCATTGACAAAGACGCCCACTGCCGTCAGCGTGAAACAAGAAACAAACATGAAATACCAGTTGATGGCAGGAGTCAAAGTGACAGAAGGATCAATCAATTGGGCCGCCTGCTCTGTGACCCCATACAGCAGCGCATCCGTCCCCGTCAGGATCACAGCCGCCGTAAATCCTGCATTGGTAGCCGCATAGCCTGCGATCAGCCCTGCCAAAGGGTTTTTCCCCACTGCCTGGAACGCGGCCGCCGCCAGGGCTGGCACAACGATAATGGAAGCTTCGGAAGCAATGCTGCCGTTGATCCCCAAAAATAGGACCGTTGCGCTCAACGCCCACAAGGGAACCCCCAGGATGGCTTTTCTCATGAACGTGGTCAGGAGTCCGGCCCCCTCTGCCAGGCCAATGGCCATCTGCATCGCCAGCACAAGCCCTAGAGGGGCAAAATTAGAAAAGTTCTTCAGCATATTCTGGAGCAGCCAGACCAGACCGTCCCGACTGATGATGCTGCGGACAGCGACAATTTTGCCGGTGGTCGGATTGGTGACCTGGACCCCCATCCCAGCCAGGACGGCTGACAGGACCATCAAAGCTCCTGTGATGTACAGAAAAAGGATGAACGGATGAGGCAATGCATTCCCGATTCGCTCAATGGTCCCCAAAAACCCCTTCATTTTTGGTGCTGCAGCATTTTCAGCCATATTCTTCCCTGCCGCTTTCATAAACATCCCTTCTTCACTCGATTTTTAAATATGACCGCGGTCATATTTATACATTGATTATAGTGCAGGGGACTCCCTGTGTCAATTTCCTGGATAAGGCAGTTTGAAAAAGTCATTTTTGAAAACCTTGCAGCAATGCGTCTGTAAAATCCTTTGTCTCTTTCCGCAAATCGAAATTCCCATTTTCCATGGTCCATTCATAAAATACCCCTCTGATGGCACGGATCAGCCAGATGGTCATTGTGTGAGCAGTCCACTTGCGGCAAAAGATCTTTTGTTCCTGCCCCTGTTCAAAAAAATGCTTGAAAAGCTGATAAAGCGGACGATGGTAATCCATTTCTCCCTGCTCTGCCGGATTTTTATGCAGCTGTTGAATATATAAAACCCGTATCAGATCCACTCCGATGGTTTCACAGGTGAATCTGCAGGATTCCCCAATCAAGTTCTGGATCGCTGTCAGTGGCGAACAAGGATACGGAAGCCGGGCTGCCGTTTCTTCATACGTATCATCATAGTAATGGAGCATTTCTGTAACCACGGCTGCTTTAGAGGGGAAATGGATATAGAAAGTCCCTTTGGCCGTCCCTGCTTCCCGGGCGATTTCACTGATGGAAACATTCTCGTATCCTTTTTCGCGGAAAAGCCGGAGAGCCGTTGTATAAAGCTCCTTTTTGGTCTTATCCCCTTTCGTCTCTCTGTGCTTTCCTTTTGCCTGCTCTTCGATTTGACGCGACATAACGGCCTCCTGTTTCCTTATATTCTTTCTATTAGTATAACAGATAGAAAATGGTGCTGGGAACTTCTTGGCTGGCCCGAAAAGAAAAACAGGGCTGCAGGACATCGGTTTTGCTTGCCGATATCTTCTGCAGCCCTCTTGCATAGGGAACGCTGTACGGTCTTTTTCTCAGTGCACAAACAGGACGGACAGGATGTATACCACAATGATGGTAGTGATCCCCATGACTCCGGTCATACCGGTCTGGCATTTATAAGCCTGGGAAGTACTCATATCCGAAAACTGGGAGACCACCCAGAAATAGGAATCATTGGCATGGGAAACGGTCATGGAACCGGCCCCGATGGCCATGATGATCAGCACCCGTCCCAGAGGAGAGGTAAAGCCCATGGCCCCCAGCATAGGAGCCACCATGGCGGATGTGGTGATCATGGCCACTGTGGAGGCCCCCATAGCGCATTTCAGCAGTGCCGCGATGATAAAGGGCAGGAACACCCCCACCCCCATGCCCATCAGAGAAGAGCTGATGACATCGGCAATGGGGAGCTTCTGGATGATGGCCCCAAAGGACCCGCCGGCCCCAGTAATGGCCAGGATCCCTGCAGAACTGGTGACCCCTTCCGTCACCCAGTCCAGCACATTTTTCTGTTCACTGCCGGGGATCAGGGTCATGGCCAGGAACACCCCTAGGATCAGGGCGATCACCGGATTCCCGATGAAGGAGAAGAAATATTTCACTGCCCCATTCCCAAAAGGAGCAGAAGGGAAATCCCCGATGGATTTGATGGCAATCAGCAGGATGGGAACCAGGATGGGAGAGAAACTGTGGAGAGCCCCCGGCAGTTTTCCGTATTTTTCCACCAGTTCTTCCACTGTGAATTCTGGATTGGCCGGAATATCGATCTTGGAAGAAATGTATTTGGCATAGAGATAGGCTGCCAAGGTAGCCGGGATGGAAATCACCAACCCTACCAGGATGGTCAGTCCCAGATCCGCATCCAGGGTCCCGGCCATGGCAATGGGGCCAGGGGTCGGTGGAACCAGGCAGTGGGTGGCATAAAGGCCTCCGGAAAGGGCCGTAGCCATGACCGCCAGGGAAATATTGGACCGAGCTGCCAAAGCCCGGGAAATAGGGCTCAGGATGACAAATCCAGAATCACAGAAAACCGGGATCCCGGTCACATACCCAGTAATGGCCATGGTCAGCACACTGCGGCTTTTCCCCACCAGTCCCAGGATGGTATTGGCCATGGTCAGAGCCGCACCGGTCTTTTCCAGGATGGTCCCGATGATGGTCCCGCAGAGGATGACGATACCGATATTCCCCATGATGCTGCCGAACCCATTTTTGATGATGACAATGACCTTTTCCGATGGGATTCCGCAGACCAGCCCTACCAGGACAGAAATCACCGTCATCACCAGGAACGGATGCATATTGAATTTCTGGATGGCAATGATCATCAGCAGTACAGCAACGAAAATCACCAGAAAATAGAACATGATACTCCTCCTTACTTTTTCCCCTTGTTCTCTGCCAGCAGCAGACGGATCACAAATTCTCTGGCAAACCCTGAAGTATTCTCCAGGCCCAGTCCTTCATACAGTCGGTGGAGCCGATACTGCAGGGTGTTCTTGTGGATGGCAAGTCTGTCCGCCGCTTTCTGGAGAGCTCCTTCTTCCTCATAATAAGCCCGCGCCGTATCCAGCAGCATCCGTACCTGGCCAGGAGAGACTTCCTGCTCCAGTTGATGGAGTTTCCGCCGGGCCAGGGCACCACCCCCATGGTTTTCCATCCGGGCCAAGAGATAACAGACGGCATCTTGGGGATTTTCTGCAGAAGCAACAGCTCCTTCCCCCTCCTCCAGAAGGAGCTCCACTTCCCTCCCCGCTTCCGGCAGTTCTTCCAAGGTTCCGCAGCAATGGCTGGCCGCCAGCTTCAGAAAAGATTTCCGTTCTGCCTGATCCAGGAGTTTTCCCAAGAGACCCTCTCGGATTTCTCCTAGATTCCGGAGCCGTTCCCTTTCCCCTTTTTCCAGAGAATGGAGCACCAGCAGGATCTGGCCCGGCATCCCGAAAAGATTTCCCCGGCGGAGCAGCCGGTCCGTTTCCCACCAACTGTCCATCTGTTCTGCCAAGTCCTGGAGCGTTTCCGTGTCCTGCTGCGCTCCGATCCCCAGCAGTATAAAAGGCGGCTGCAGCTGCAGTCCTAGCGCCCGGCAGAGGCTCTGGGCCTCATCATTTTCTTCCCGGATCCCGGAAAGCAGCATCTGCAGCAAACGGGTGCGGTTTTTCTGGCGGGATTTCTTTTTCCGGTACTGCCTCTGCTGCCGGAAGAACTGGGTCACATAACCCCCCAGCAGATTCGCCGCATCCCGGATTTCTTTTTCTTCTCCGTAAAGTCCCACCACCCCGATGACCTGTCCGTTATCCAGTATGGGCAGATTGGCGCCTTCTTTGGCCCCAGGATATCGGCTCACATTCTGCGCATCGATGATCACCGGTTTTCCGGTTTCCGCCGCCAGCCGGGCTCCATGATGATAGGTCCCGATCCGTTCCTTTTCTGTAGAAGCCAAGATGGTCCCATCCGCCGCCATGATGTTGATGGTCCGCCCACTGACCAGAGGAGATGTCGCTTCTACAAAAGCCTGGGCCAGAGCTGCAAATTCCGTCTGTTTCAAGTGGTTCATAGTCTTCCTTTCATTCCAGGAATAAGGTATCTCCCGCCCCGAGATACATGGCATGGAGATCCGGTTCTTTCCTGACCCGTTCCCGGAAGGTTTCCCCTGTACAGTGGTTGAAGCCGATCAATTTCATCCCGAACTTCTTCATCTGCACCAGGGTTTCCCCGATCCGCGCTTCGGAAGCTTCCATCAGGTGGGTACCGCCGGCCACCCCGATGATGGGCTGTCGGTATTGTTCCTGTACAGAAGACAGGATGTTCAAGATTCCCGGATGGGAACAGCCCACCAACACGAACAGCCCTCCCTTCAGCTGATGGACCAAACAGATCTCATCGTCGAAGAGATCCGGTTTCCATTCCTCACCTTGACGCAGCCGGAACCGCTCCGGAATGGTTTCGAAGGAATGGCTCCGCCGGAATCCTGTCATCACGGAAACGGAAGGTGACAGCGGAAGCACTCCGCTGCACTCTTTGTGGAGGATACCCTTCTCTTCCAGGAAATTTTCGTCGAAACCCACCCCCAGATAGGTGGCCCGGATGTCTTCCACCGCGTATTTTTCTGTAAAATATCCCTTCCCGGTCACAAAAGGCGCCCGGACCCCCGCTTCCACAAAAGCCGGGTATCCTCCCCCATGGTCATAGTGCCCATGCCTGCCCACAGCAAACTGGATGCTTTCCAGAGGCACATCCAGCTTCCGGGCATTTTCCACTGTGTCCGGGCCCGGTCCAAAATCGAACAGGACCTTTGCATCCGGGAACTGGGCATAGAAAGACAGGCCGTGTTCATGCATCAGGCCAAGATTCTCTCCAGCGCAGTTGTCCATCAGCGTAACCAGTTTCATCGCCTCACCCCATTCTTCAACAAACGCCAATGAATAGACAAATAATTCTAACTTTATTATAGCAAACCCCATTATTTTTTCATTGGTCTGGGGACTAAAATTCCAGATTGTTTTTTGGCACCGTCTCTATTTCGTTTTCTTACCATTCCCCTCCCGATTTTCAGCTGTCTTTCCCCATGATAGACTTGCTTCAAAATCTTCCATATGTGTCATTCGCTTCGCTGAAGGGCTGAAAGAGTAAAATCCTATAAAAATATCGAGGCCTTGTGGACAATTCTGTTCACAAGGCCTCTTATCTTACGGTAGAATAAGACGTTCTCAAAATACATTTCAATCCGACCGCCATGAAGATCTGACTAAAAGATAGAAATATTTTCTTTTTATTTTATCGGAAAAGCTTCCATGAAAAGTGCGTTCAAACAAAGGAATCCTTAACAAAAGATTAAAGGGGCTGTGAAAAAATGATCTTTCATTTTTTCACAGCCCCTTTGCTTCATAATTCGTGGATCACATCGATGATGCTGCCATCCCGGTATTCCACCACGCCGCAGATCTTGTCGCTGAGTTCCAGGGGAGAGGCTTTGCCGGAGAGCTTCACGGCTTTTTCCCGCAAGGCTTCGATGGAAGTGAGGGGCAGCCCTTTGCCTTTCAGGCATTCAGCAATATCCGGGCGCCGAGGATTCACGGCGATTCCATATTCTGTCACCAGTACATCCACACTTTCGCCCGGGGTGACTACGGTGGTCACATGGTCCAGCAGCATGGGCAGGCGTCCCCGGAGGAGAGGCATGGTGATCAGGGTCATCTGGGCTCCGGCTGCCGCATCCGGATGGCCGCCGGGAGCGCCCAGCAGTTTGCCATAAGAATCCGTCAGTACATTCACGTTGAAATCCACATCGATTTCCGTAGCACTGAGCACGGTGAAATCCAGCATGTTCACATAAGGACAGGCGGAGAAGGGATTGGCATAGGCGGAAGCAGAAATCTCGTGATGTTTGATATCCGTCCGCAGGGAATCGATGGCGGTCAGATCGAAGTCCTGGGGATCATAGAAGGTCTTGATCAGTCCTTCCTTCAGCATCTGGACGTGGAACCCAGAAACCCCGCCGACCCCGGCAGCTGCTGTATAGTTCTTTTTCAGCATCTCCTGCCGGATGTAGCCGGCCGTAGCGATAGCCATGCCGCCGCTGCCGAACTGGAAGACCATATTGTCATGGAAGTAGGGTGTAGCAGCGATCACCTGGGCAGCGTACCGGGAAATCAGCAGTTCCGCCGGGTTCTTGCTGACCCGGATGGAGCCTGTGGCAATGCCGGCCGGATCCCCGATGGAATCCACGGTGGTCACATAATCCACCTGGGTCTGAGGAATGCTCACATAATCCAGTGGGGTATCGGAAAGCCCGTCGGTGACGGCAATCACATGGTCCGCATACTCTGCATCGGGCATGGCATAGCCCAGGGATCCGCAGGCACTCTTGCCTTCCACCCCGTTCAGGTTGCCGAACCGGTCGCAGGCAGGGGCTGCAATGAAGGCGGCATCGATATGGAGCTCTCCTGTTTCAATGGCCCGGGCCCGTCCTCCGTGGGTACGGAAGATGGCCGGTTTTTTCAGGCCGCCTTTCTGGATGAAGCTCCCCAGCTTGCTCCGGGCACCGCTGGTATCCACGGCCGTGATCACTCCGCTTTCAAAATAGGGCAGCAGGCAGTCTTGGACCTTGCTCAGGGAAGAGGCAGAGAGGGTCAGGTCTTTGATCCCTTTTTTGGCAATGGAGTCCACCACATACAGCATGACCGCATCTCCGTTCCGCAGGCAGTGATGGAAAGAGATGGTCATCCCGTCTTTCAGCCCAATGGCATCCAGGATGTAATCCAGGCTTTTCACTTTGTCCGTACCGGGACGGAAGAATTTGACCGGGCGGGGAGCCATCCGAGAACCTTCCGGATGGGCATTGTAGGCACCGGAAAAGGCCTGTTTTGTTTCCCATCCAGGGACTTTCCGGATTTGTTCCATATATTTTTCGTCAACCATGGGTCAGATCTCCTTTCCGGCCGCTTTGGCATAGGCCAGTACGTCCTTGGCCCGGGTCACGATGGGCATATCGATCATCTTTCCGTCCAGAGCGATGACACCGGAAGCGTTGGCCATGGCTTCTTCATAGACAGCTACCACCTTTTTAGCATGTTCGATTTCCTTATCAGTGGGAGTATAGACTTCATGGACCAGCCCGATCTGGGTGGGGTGGATTACGGATTTACAGGTGAAGCCAAGCATTTTCCCAAAGGCTACGTCTTTCTTGAAACCTTCCGGATCCTTGAAATTGCTGTTCACGTAATCCATGGGGATGACCTTGGCAGCATGGGCACAAAGGGAAATCTGGTTCCGGGCAAAAAGGATCTCTTCCGCATCTTCGCTGCGGGCCATCCGCATATCCGTGCGGAAATCCTCGGCCCCCAGGCCGATGGCGAAGACCCGGGGAGATGCTTTGGCAATCTGATAAGCATTATAAACGCCAAGAGCCGTCTCGATGGAGCAGGCAATTTTTATCGTCCCAACGGAAATCTTGTTGGCCTGTTCCACTTCTGTAATCAGCGCATCCAGAGCCTGGACATTTTCCGCGGTCTCCGATTTGGGCAGGCGGAGGAAATCCGGTTTCAGGGGGACCATAGCCCGGACATCGTCTTCATAATAGGGCGTATCCTGGCCGTTGATCCGGATCCCAATCCGGCAGTCCGGCCGGTACGTGGAAAGGAAACTGCTGACCAAATCCCTGGCAGCATCTTTTTCATTGACGGAAACCGCATCTTCCAAGTCATAGATTAAACAATCGGCTCCATAGATTTCTGCTTTGGCGATTTTTCCAGAGGCATTCCCCGGGACAAAGAACATGGTCCTATATAAAGAATTCATGCCGGTTCGCCTCCTTTTTGAGCCAGTGCCCGCTTCACGGCGGTGCGGACCCGTGCCTTGATAGCGAAGTCCCAGGCTCCCAGATCATCGATCTGGATCTTTACGCCGCGGATCCCGAATTCGTCCAGGACCTGTTCCACATCCTCCTGGATGGCTTCTCCGAATTTCTTTTCCACTTTGCTGTGGATTTCCACTTCTCTGGCATCTCCGCCCAGTTCCAGCTGGACCATCAGGTCGTGCTTGGCATCACTGCCTGCACGGACCGCATTTGTAGAAAACTCCATCTGACAAGACCTCCTCTAAATCAAATCCAGCAATCAGTATCATTCAGCATGTTTCACATAACTGAAAATAAATGCAGCAAACATACAGACACTTGAAGCATTAGAAGCCCAGGGATATAACGTCTTCCGTATCCACACCAGCAAGCTCCCATTCCCACTAAAAATAGCCATTGTCTGGATCAGCACAAGGGCAATCCCCACCAGCATAAATAATGGCATCGTAATTTCAAAAATTGTCATACACAACGTTTTTAATGTTTTCTTCATCTCTCCATCACCTCACGCACCAATAACAGGGATGATCCTTGCCATAATCAGTATCGCTAGAAACATGGTAGGCAGAACATAATAAACCATGATGGGACGGAAAATTTTAGAGGGGTCCTCCAATCCCGAAATCCCACTGGCAATGTAAAGAGGGGCCGCATTGGGAGGGATTGCGCCTTCATTAGAAATCAAATTCAAGAAAGCAACACAGCAGACGACGGGGGGCAGCCCAATGGCCCGTAAAGCTGCATATACGGCAGCTCCCAGTGCACTTGTAGTCGCAGTCCCTGAAAAAGGACCATCCATCATAGTAATCAGTACCGCAATGACGAGGATGACAAGGAGCGGTGAATAAGATCCCAGATGGGCAAAGATATTCTTGACTTCCTGGGTCATGCCTAATTGATTGAGGACCCCGGAAGCAGCAAATGCCGTGAAGAGCAGCATGCCGACATCTGCATATTTTCCGATGGATTCCTTAATCATTTTTCTCCATCCAGCGAAAGTATGGGGAAGATATTTCCATCCTTCAATCATGGTAAACAAAGACATCCAGATGGGAATCCAGAATACGATGGAAATAGATTTAAAAGCTTTCGGAAATGAACCATTCATAGCACTCTTTACCCACGCCCCAGTAGGTCCCATCGTAGCTGCCAAAGGAATCAGGACACCCAGGAAAATCAGCAGAGAAGAGCCATTTTCTTTCAAAGCCTGTCCAAAAGGCATGATTTTTTCGGCAGGAATGGGTTTCAATCCCGATTTTTTAGCAAAATAATAAATCACTGCCAAGCGATATGCCAGGATAATAAAACCAGCCCCCAGCAAGCCTACATATAATGTCCCTGGAGATAATTCTTTTTCAATACTTTCCATCCCCAACAGGAGCAGCATGGAGGTAGAGGGTGGAAAAATCATTCCCATCCCGGCATTGCCGGCACAAATCAAGGTTGCCTGTTCAACAGACCAACCGGTCTGCATCATCCAGGGAATCGTTATGGAACCGATGGCTGCTGCATTTCCCGATCCGGAACCTGACACCATACCAAAAAGAGCAGAACCAATGGTGGACACATAGCCACTCCCTCCAGGCAGACGTCCGATTACACTGTTTAAGATATTGACCAACCGCATGATCACGCCTGTTTTTTCCATCAGATAAGACATGAATACAAATGCCATTGCAGCATAAACAACTTCAGCATGGATTCCGTAAGAAAAACTTTTTACAAAGACCGACTGCAGTGAATGTTTTGAAAAAGCTCCCGCAATGGCTACAATAATAAGATATGACCACATCATCGCTTCAGAAGCTCGGCGTTTGAATCCCACATTGAGTATTAAGATAATTGCAACATACAAAACCAATGAGATAATTCCCAATCCAATCATGCCGCCCATTTACAATGCTCCTTTCATGAATCCTTTCCTGCCAGAACCGGTTCATCCTGTGCCTCTTATACTTCAAATATATCTGAATATTTTCAGTTTGTATAATGGAATAATTGGATGACCATCATAACTAAAGTGCATGGTAGAACTCACAAAAAAGCACCTTGCAAAAATCCTGCAAAGTGCTTTTACCAGTCATCCGTTAAAGGGGATTTCTTTAGGCTGCAAAAAATCTTTAAATTCTCGTTCTTTTATAAACTCAAGGAAATTTTTCAATAACGATGTATTGATATTCTTTTTCTTAAATATCAGCCAGGTATGCCGTTGAATCGGAGAACCATTCTTATCTTTTAAAATCAGCTGATGGAGAAAAGGCGCATCCGTGAGCAGCACAGAAGGCAAAAGTCCAAACCCGATGCCGCTGAACACCATCTCCCTGCAAAGATCCAGACTGTTGACCAACACTTCCGTATGGGGCGGTGTCTTGAAATTATTGTCCCACCATAAGTCCAGCATTTTCATATAATATGCATCCGTTGTATAAGCAACACGGCTCATATTTGCCAGATCTGCCAGCTGAAAAGGCTGAGTGGAGGCTGCTGCAATGAAATTTGTTGCCAGATGGATCCGTTGGCTCTCATCCCAACCAAAATCATTCCGTAAAAAACCAAAATGGCATTTGTTGTTGTTCATCAGCGAAACCACTTTGCTGGAAGGCGCCATGGTAATGGAAAATTTCACCTCAGGATAGATTTTCTTAAATTCCTTGATCAACGTCGGGAAATAATATTCACAAATAATATTGGGAGCCGTCAATTTGATGATGCCGGCATTCCTGTTGTCAATGGCCGTAATCCTCGTTTTTAATTCATCATAATGGCGCAGTGCCTCATCCGCATATGCTGCTGTTTCCATGCCGGTTGGCGTCAGTGCGATCCCTTTATTGGTACTCCGGATCAAATGAGTGCCCAGCTCTTTTTCCAGTTGTTGGATTCTCTTTGTCAAGGCCGGCTGAGAAATAAACAATGCGTTTGCCGTCTTGGTGATATTTTTGAACTCCGCCAAATACTTTAAAATCAGTAAATCTCTGTCATCCATACTTCCAAATCCTCACAAATCGATCTGCTTCTGTTTGCTCTGCTTCGATTGGGTTACTCCCTGCCATATAAGCGTTCAGTATATCAAGTTCCCGCTCTTTTTCCCCTTTTCCATCAGAAGTTCCCGTCGCAAAAGGAATTCCATCTCCTATTATAAAGAAAAGCAGCTCATCTCTCAAGGAAGAGCTGCTTTAATAAATTTCAAAACGACAATACAACAAAAATGAAGGAATATCCTGCCTATAATAGCAGGAATTGATTGCACGATTAAAGACTCCCTGCTGCATCACTGCCATGCTTTTTGATTTTCTTATTCAACTGTCACTTTATCGCAATTTCTAAAAGCTGTATCAGATAATTCCTGTCCAATGCCCGGTAAATCCGGTATTGAAAAGGCTCCATTATGAGGTTGATAATCATATTTACACAGTTCTCTGTTACAGGGGGACAAATTATAGGTATGGTGCTCATGGATTACAAAATTGGGAATGGCACACTCTACCTGCAGCGCCGCAGCTGTCGAAATGGGGCTGCCGCAGGCATGAATCTGGACCCCAACATCAAAAGTATAGGCCATATCACAAATCTTCTTCACTTCTGTAATTCCGCCACAGGTTCCTATATCCGGCTGGATGATTTGAATTGCATTTTGTTTGAAATATTCAATGTATTGCCACCGAGTATAGATCCTTTCTCCGTTGGCAATGGGCAGACCTGTTTCTTCATGGACAAATTTACAAAGTTGAGGCGTGGGGGTCGTCGGTTCTTCAAAATAAAAGATATGATATTTTTTCAGCATTTTTCCCAGCTGGCTGGCAGATTGAGCATCAGTATAGGAATGGTTCTCTACAATCAAATCCACATCTTCACCAATTGCTTGTCGGACCGCCTGCACCCTTTTTTCAAACATACGCATGTATTTGGGTGCCAGAAGCCCAATCCTATCTTCTGCTGTATAGTTCCCCTCATCTGGTCTGAACGTAAAGAAATCGATTTTAATGGCATCATAGCCCTCCTGGACCGCTTTCAAGGCCTCTCGGGCATAATCTTCCGGAGTCCGCTGCGGAATGATATCAGGACCCCAGCCAAATTGAAGCTGACTGGCATAGGCTCTTAAGGTTTTTCGTCTCTTTCCTCCCAACAGCTGATATACCGGAGCATGGTAATATTTTCCCTTGATGTCCCACAGAGCAATATCGATGGCACTGATTCCCGCAAAAATGACGGGACCTCCATTTTGTCCCCAAAAAGTAGACCGATATAATTTATCCCATATGATTTCATGATTCAGTGGGTCCATCCCAATGATTAGTTTTGCAAAATTTCTTAAAATACCAAAAGCGGCAAACTGTGCTTCACCATAAGCCAGGGCGGCTTCCCCATCTCCATAGATCCCTTCATCTGTATAAATGCGGCAGACAATGGGCCGCCAATGCCCTCCTTTCTTCAAATTGGTTTTCAGATGCAGGATGTCAACCTTAACAATTTCCATGAAATTTTCCTCCTTATTCCCTCTTACAGATATCGAACATCTCATAAAAAAATGAGATGTTCGATATTTCTTCTGTATCTTATTCCAGCTTTTGCATCAACTTTTCTTTAGGATTGGACATCATAGACTGAAGGGTCCACTATATGAGGCCACCGCTCACCCTTGCAGACGGCGACACATCCTTTGGCACATTCCACGCACATATTTCGCAATGCTTCTTTCGTCAGCGCCGCACTGTGAGGAGTCAAAATGGTATTCTTTGCATGGAGCAGCGGATTGTCCATAGTTATCGGTTCTGTGCTGAACACATCGATTCCTGCCGCTGCAATGCGATTTGCGTTCAACGCATCAGCCAGGGCTTTCTCATCCACCACAGCTCCTCGACTGGTATTGATGAGAATGGCACTTTGTTTCATCAGTGAGATTTCCCGAACTCCCAGTAAATGCTTGGTATTTCCCTTCAACGGAACATGGAGTGTGATGACATCACATTCTGACAGCATATCATCCAGGTTTTCACAATATGCACACCCAGCCGCTTCAACTTTGGCACGGTTATGAGAGTGACTGTAACCGAAACATTCCATTCCGATTGCAGAGCACAGTTGTGCAACCAGTTTCCCAATGGCACCTACACCAATGATGCCCACTTTCCGTCCGGCCAGTTCCACAGCTTTCCCTGCATCACGGATCAACCAATTGCCCTTGCGGATCTCACTGTCTGCTTCTTTCATGTTTTTCGCACAGGCAAACATCAGCGCCAAAGCATGTTCCGCAACGGACCGGCTATTTGCTCCGGGTGTAATGACAACAGGAATGCCATGTTTTGTAGCGTAAGAGACGTCTACATTGTCATACCCGACTCCGGTCCGTCCAATGACTTTCAAATGAGAGCATTGTTCAATAATTGAGGAATCACAAACTCCAACTCGCAGGATAAATGCATCCGCCGTTTTCAGTTGATCAATATAACTAGATGGATTAGGAGAGTTGGCAACATATAAAACAAAACCTTGTTTTTTTAAATAATCGACAGCTGCTGGATCGAGCTGATGAGAAGCAACAATTTTCATATGCAGTACACACTCCTTATTTTTAAGATAATGCTAGATATCAGGATATAGTCAGATATCCACTCCAACCATATCCTGATAATATGCCAGCTCCGTTTTACCCTTGCCCGAAAAATTATGATAAGTGTTTTACTAGTTCTCTAATACGCCGGAATCCTTCTTTAATGTCTTCTTGTGAGGCCGCATAAGAAAACCGGACATAAGTATCCGTCTCTTCACCCAATCCAATAGCTGGAACAGTTGCTACATAGGCTTCTTCCAGGCATTTTTGGCTGAATTCGGTTCCTTTCATGTGAAGCCCACTCACATTGACAAGAATATAAAAAGCTCCCTGAGGAATACTGTATGAAAGTCCCGGAATGGTATCCAGTTCCTGCATGACCAAATCTCGACGGGCAGCAAACTCCTTCAGCATGCTGTCTACTTGCTTCCGAGTCAAATCCGAGTTCATCGCCTCTGCCAAAGCAACTTGGATAAAGGTGGGAGAGCAGGTTGTGGAATATTGATGACACCGGAGCAGCACCGGAAGATATTTTGCAGCGGTACAAATATAACCTATTCTCCATCCCGTCATGGCAAAAGTCTTGGAAAAGCCACTGACAACTATGGTCCGTTCTTTCATATCAGGGAAGGAAGCAACCGAATAAAATTTCGCATCTCCATAAATCAGCCGTCCATATATTTCATCAGCCAAAATGATAAAGTTATATTTTTTCGCCAGCTCACAAATCCCCTTCATCGTTTCATAGGGAATCACCGCTCCCGTGGGATTGCACGGATTATTCAAAACCAGCATCTTTGTTTTTGCAGAAACAGCCTTTTCCAAATCTTTTAATTGGAGTTGAAAATTATCTTCTCCCCGCAGCGGGATTTCTACTATGGTTGCACCGCACATGGCTGTCAGGGCTTTATAGGTTACAAAGGAAGGTGTAGGGATAATGACTTCATCCCCCGGATCTACAAAGGCAAACATCGCATTGTTCAAAGCTTCTGCAGCACTGCTTGTAACAAAGATTTCCGTTTTGGGTTCAAAATAAACTCCGGTAAACTCTTTCATGTACTTGCTGATTTCTTCCCGCAAAGGATCAAACCCCTTATTAGAAGTATAATGCGTATAATTATTGGTAATTGCCCGGATTGCGGCTTCTTTAATGTCCGAGGGAGTGTTGAAATTGGGTTCTCCTGCACTGAACTTGATAACAGGCTTCCCTTCCTCCTGCAATTCAGCTGCCCGATTCATAATGGTACGAATTAAAGATGCCGGTACATTGGCCATGCGCTTAGCGCCTTGTGTAAAATCATATGCTTTATCCATCATCACTGCTCCTTTCATAGTCCCATAATTTTTTCATTTTTTCTGCAGCACATTTTGCAGAAGTTTTTCCTTAGAAGCAACCCAGTTATTCGATTGCTTTGATATATTCCTTCACTTCCTCATGTTTCAATGCTGTCTGGATGGCAAAATCTGACAGTTCTTGACCGATACCGGGACGATCAGGGATATGGTATTTGCCATGAATGGGTTGCATTTCATATTTACCCAGTTTATTGATACATTCCTGGGTAGTTCTAAAATGATGTTCATGGATAGCAAAATTGGGGATAGCTGCTTCCAGCTGCAAGGAAGCAGCATTGGTGATGACTGCTCCTGCAACGTGTACCTGTACTCTTGCATCGAATACATGAGCCATATCCGCAATCTTTTTTAACTCAGTGATTCCTCCGCAGTTGCAGGTATCAGGCTGGATCAGCTGGAGGGAATAATCCTTGAGAAAATTATAATATCCCCAGCGGGAATAGATGCGTTCTCCCCCTGCCAATGGAGTTTTGACCCGCTGGTGCAGCTCTTTCATAATTTCTGGATTCAACATACTGACTGGTTCTTCAAAGCAATACATATTATATTTGTCACACAGTTCTCCCATACGGGTCGCCGAAGTCAAATCCATCTGACAATGATTTTCAACCAGGATATCCAAATCAGGATAGACTTCCCGTATGGCATTCATCCGTTCTTCAATCATCTTGAAAAACTTACCGTCAACAAAGCCTTCTTTCACGTTATGAGGAAGCAGCTCTCCATTTTCATCAAAGGTAGTAAAGTCAATCTTTACAGCATCATAGCCTTCTCCCACTGCATGGGTAACAATATCAACATATTCTTTCGGCGATCCCCAAGGTCCGATTTTCGTTGTCCATCCATATTGGATCTGAGAAGCATAACACCGAAGCTCATCCCTGGTTTTCCCTCCTAGCAGCTGGTATACCGGAACCCCCAGGACCTTTCCTTTAATATCCATTAAAGCAATATCAATTGCGGAAATGGCTGAAAATATGACGACACCGCCTCCCTGTCCCCAAAAAGTTCCTTTATAGAGTTCTTCCCAAATGGATTCTGTCTTCATTGGATCATAGCCAATGATATGATGAGCTACATCAATTAGCATGCCATAAGCACCGCGCCAACCTGTGCCATACGCGACCCCTGCTTCTCCATCTCCGTAAAATCCCTCATCCGTATAGATTCTGCAGCAAACAGGATGTCTTTCACTTCTTTGTTCACCAGCATCCAAGACCCAAACATCAACCTTCGTTATTTTCATCAAAACTCCTCCTTTGGATTAGAAAATAAATTACGATTTCAAATAAATACGTGCTACTCGTTCTGTAATATGGGTAAACATTGCCAATCTGGTTTCTCCCATCAAATGGCCGATTTCCAATCCGGAAATACGGTTGCCCAACCCGTCTTCTCCAAATAAAGTCACTGTATCACCAATTTTACAGGGGATTCCCGTCACATCGATGAATGCCTGATCCATACAAATGCCTACGAAGCGACATCTTTTTCCGTTGATCAAGACAGGCGCACCGGCCATGGCGAAGCTTCTTAAATATCCATCTCCATAACCAATTCCAATGGTAGCCACTTCCGTATCTCTGACTGGCATGAAATTACGGCCATAGCCGACGCTTTCCCCCAAATGTACTTTCTTGAGATTCACAATAACTGTTCTCCAAGAGGCACATTCCTGGACACCAATCGGATTCCAATCATCCTGGATGGAAGAATAGCCCTGATACAGGCTGCCGATTCTGACATGGGTACTGACCGGATAGGCTTCTTTCAGCCAGGTAGTGGCTCCTGTATTGCAGCAGTGTACCATGCGGGGAGATATGCCCGCTTGATGAAGCTGCTCCAGCGCAAGTTTAAAGAGACGGAATTGTTCTCTTGTGAAATCATTTCCCTTCCCATGTTCAGCAATGTCAGCCGTTGCAAAATGCGTATATACTCCATCGATTTCGATATTTCCCGCTTTTTGGATTCCATATAATAATGATTTCAAACCATCCCCCGGTTTCACGCCGATCCGATTCATGCCTGTTTCAATTTTCAGCTGTGCCTTGACTTTTTCTTTTCCTTGTCTTCTGGCCTCTTCGCTCAGTATCTTTACTCCCTCTTCATGAAAGACAGGAATTTGGATGTCCCTTGCTACCGCAATAGGGACAGAATATGCTGGAACTGGACCTAGAATCATAATGCCAGCTTGATTACAGCCTGAATCCAGAATCTGACATGCTTCAAAAATCCGTGCCACGGCTAAAAAACGGATGCCACATTCCTGGACTAGATATTTGGCAATTTCTACAGTCCCCAAGCCATATGCATTGCTTTTGACTGCTGGAAGTACTTCCAGTCCTCCAGTATACTTCCGGATTTTATTGATGTTCTCTTTGATTCGGTTCAAATGGATTTCTAAATAACTGTTATAATACTTTGGATCGTTTTTTTCCATACCTCTTTACTTCCTTTCAATCTGCTTTTTTTGATTGATGGGTGCCTGATCAGCACGAATCGGTTTCCCTGTTTTGGGATCCACATACCATACGGCTACGCCAAGAAAAGCAAAGATCAAAGAAATAATCGGTGCCAGGTAACACAGATATACGTAAGGGATATATTCAGCATACGTTACCCCAAGCGTTCCTGTAAAGAAAACAGCATTGGTATGCCAAGGCATCAGCGTACCCCCAAGTGTCCCGCAATCTTCCATGGTTCTGGAAAGCACATCCGGAGAGACCCCTTCTTCCCGATAAATCGGAGCAAACAGTTTCCCTGTAATCACATGTGCCATGGACATGGTGCATCCAATGGCTCCGGATAAATAAGAAGTAGCCATGGTAGCAAAGACAAGGCTGCCCAGAGAATGGATTTTCTTGATAAACAGATTGATGAAATTTTGCAGGACACCCATCCGTTCCAACATCCCGCCAAGACCCATGGCAAAAATCATAATCATCATGATATCGTACATACTGGTGATACCGCCGCGGTTCAACAGTTTATCCACCAGGAAAATACCAGATTTGATGGAAAACCCCTTATGCATGACTTTGACCACGGTAATAAAAGTTGCTCCCTCACCGATCATGGCCACAGCACCGCCAAAAACTGCTCCCAAGAGAATCGTAGGAAGTGCCGGTGTCTTCAAGACCAGCATGGCAATGACAAGGAACATGGGAATGAGGGGAAGCAGGCCAATATGGAAATGGCTGGCCAATCCAGCCATATATTCATTAATGGTCGTAGGATCGTATGTACCAATGGAATAACGGCTTCCCATGATGGCAAATATCACAAGCGTAATGATCCAGGCAGGAATCGTATTGTAGCACATGGACCGAATATGGCCGTACAATGTCCCTTTTGCCATAGCAGGAGCCAGATTCGTCGTATCAGAAAAAGGCGACATCTTATCCCCAAACAACGCCCCGCAAATAACGGCGCCGGCAATCACTCCTGCAGGGAACCCCATGCTCAGGCCAATTCCCATGCAGGCCAGTCCTGCAGAAGCAGCCGAACCATAAGAAGTACCCGTTGCAAGGGAAAGAATAGTACAAAGCACCAGCGTTGCCGGCAAGAAAATACTGGGCTGGATGACCTGGAGGCCAAAATAAATCAAAGTGGGAACTGTTCCACACAAAATCCATGCTCCAATCAAGCAGCCTACAGCTCCCACGATTACAACTGACTGGAAACCATCCCGTACACTTTGTAAGGCATACCCCTCTATTTCACCCCAGTCATATTTTTTGATCAGGCTATAGACGTACATGATGACCCATGTCAAAAATAGCGGAACAGCCAAATTCAATCCGCCTCTGACACAGGTAACGATTTCGGCAATAATGACCAGCATCAAAACAACCGAATCAAACATAGGCACTTGTATCTTGCGTTCTTTTTCTTCCATAGTTTTCTCCTCCTCAGCCTTAATCCAGAGTTCTTCCATGATTCCAAAAAATGAACTTTATGTTATATTAAGCAAAAATCATGCCAGTTTATCTTGCCTATGCGATTCTCTTTTACGATTTTTTTTGTATTATATAAAACACATCTACATTACATACTGCCGATTATGATGCTAATAAAGTGCAAATGCGCAATTTTACACAACTTTCTTTGCACATTTGCACTTTATGTTCGTTTTTTTTACGATTATAAAAGGACCATAGGAGCAATAATACACAAAATAATCACACTAATGACAAATAACGGTCCACCGATTTTTACATAATCAATAGGTTTGTAACCTGCCGGCAAAATCTGCATGTTCACGGCAGTCCCAATATGGGAAGCAATGGCCATATTGGTCGTAGCACCGATGATGATGATAAAGGGCAATGGGCTAATACCCAAGATTTTAGCCATGGAAATAAAAATCGGGGAAAATGCTGCAGCCACACTTCCATTCTGCATGAACAGCGTCAAAACACTGGTGAAAACAATCAGTACGGTCATCAATTGAGAAACTGAAGTATTTGCCCCTTCAAAGAACTGATTCAGAACACCATTGGCCAGTACTTTCCCTGCACCAGATACATCGATACCAGTCCCCAAAGCGGTAACGGCTCCAACCATGATCAGGATATCCCAGTCAAGTTTGGCAAGAGTCGGTTTCAGCGGTACTGTCTTGGTCACAAAAAGGATAAGAGCACCAATCATAGCCACATCAGCAATGTTCAAGAATTTTTTGAAGAAAGGATGGCCTGACAGTACAAAACCAATGATACAAAGGACCATCACAAATACAGACATCTTCCCTTTCCATTCAGGAATACTGTCAAATTCATGGTCGTCCAGATTAGAAGATGCTGTAGCATAACAATTACCCTTATCAAAATCCGGGCTGCCCGGTTTCAATGCCCAAACGAGGATATTGTACCCAAAAGTTCCCCAATACACCAGCTGCAGGAGGCAAATCGGCCACATGATTTTGGTCATATCAAAGACACCCATGCCGGCTTCATAACCAGGGGTCCCCATCAACACTGCATTGGCTGCGACCTGAGAGACGGAACCTGTCAATGTCGCCCCACCGCCAATGATACAGGCAATCCCAGCAGGCATAATGACCATCTTGGAACGGATTTTCCCTTTTGATCCGGCAGCAACGGCAGCAATGATGGGCATCCACATGGCGATACAGCCTGAATTGCTCATGAAGGCAGACATCAAGGTACAAATGGTTACAACCACAAGGATAAATACTTTTTCATTTTGGGCAATTTTATACTGGCAGATTTTGGCACCGATCCGCTGGGCAATGCCTGTTTGGAACAGGGCATCGCCTACAATCATCATTCCGGCGACCATCACGATGGAACTCCCGCCAAAGCCGGAATAGATTTGTGAAAGTTTCATTTGCGGAATACAGATACCCATCGCCAGTGCACAACCGACGGCTGTGACACTCATAGGGAATTTCCCTACGAAGAAGAATACCATGGTAATCGCAGCAATGATAATTGCAACGGTACTGCTTGTCATTTTACTCACCCCTCGTTAAAATTTTCATGTATTTTGAATTTTTTGTATTTTATGTTTAGCAGTTGTGTGGATAATCTGCCTTATCCACACAACTGCTGCTATTCACTTTTTGCTGTAATCGTACCAGCCCTTACCAGTTTTACGGCCCAACTCCCCTTTCTTCACTTTTTCAATCACCAGCGGGTTCGGTGCATCTCTCTCGTCATGGCTCTCTGCATATCTATCTTTTCTCACCAGATAGTTGACATCAATTCCCGTCAGATCCATCAGACGGAAAGGTCCCATGGGATAGTTCAGTCCATTTTCACAGGCAGTATCGATATCTTCCACAGAAGCAACGCCTTTTTGCAAAAGGTCAAGGGCCTCATAGGTAACCGCTGCATTGATGCGGTTAGCCACAAACCCGGGGATTTCTTTCCGCAAGATGATAGGAGTTTTCCCCGTCTGGGCAGCAAAGGCTTTGGCTAGCTGAGCCGTTTCTTCACTAGTATGGGGTCCTTTGACCACTTCAACCAGCTTCATGACCAAAGCAGGATTGAAATAATGCATATTGCACAGTCTTTCCGGATTCTTGGTTACATCTGCCAATTTCGAACTAACGATGTTGGAAGAATTGGTAGCCAATAGAGCATCCGGCTTCGCAATCTGGCTTACATGGGCGAACAGATCTCGTTTGGCATCCAATTTTTCAATGATGGCTTCAATAATCACATCAGCTTCCGGCACATATTTATCCGTATCCAAAGATACCGTCCAGCGAGAAGCGATCGTATCCGCTTCTTCCTGGGTGATCCTGCCTTTTTTTACACGGCCGGCCAGGTATTCCTTGGCCCAGGCAGTAGCACTTTCCACCGCTTTGGGAAAGCTGTCGCACAAAGTGACGATGTACCCATACTTACGGCCATTCAATGCAGTGTTCATGGCAATCTGCCGTCCCATGGCACCGGCCCCAACTACAACCACCTTTTTAACATCTTCTATTTTCATATCCAATCCCTCCTCTGGACTGTTTTTTAAACTCTTTCGATCATGGTTGCCATGGACTGGCCGCCGCCGATGCACAGCGTTGCGAGACCGGTCTTGCCGCCCGTCCTGATCAAGTTATTCAGCAGAGTAACAATCAATCTGGCACCGGTGCATCCCAGCGGATGCCCCAGGGCAATGGCGCCTCCATTGATATTCACCTTTGCAGGATCCAGTTTCAAATCTCTTACACAGGCTACCGCCTGAGAAGCAAAGGCTTCATTCAATTCCACCAGATCGATCTGATCCACTGTCATATCCAGTTCTTTCAGCAGTTTCGTCGTAGAAATCACAGGACCATATCCCATGATTTCAGGATCCAGAGCAGCCCGTGCGATTCCCTTTATTTTAGCCAGAGGCTTCAGGCCGGTCTCTTTTACTTTGCTTTCACTCATCAAGACCAGAGCAGAAGCACCGTCATTCAAACCGCAGGCATTCCCAGCCGTTACAGTCCCTCCGGGTTTCACAATGGGTTTCAGTTTAGCCAAAATTTCCATTGTGGTTTTCGGTTTGATGAATTCATCTTCCGCAAAATCAAATTCCTGGTGTTTCAACTTCACATGGACAGGAACGATTTCATTTTTAAAGTACCCTTTTTCCCGTGCTTCCGTTGCCCGTTTTTGGCTTTCACAAGCAAAAGCATCCTGCATTTCCCGGGTAATCCCGAAACGCTCTGCCACATTTTCTGCCGTCTGGGACATGCTCATCAGCCCATACAAAGAAGCCGGCTGGTCTGCCAATCCCCCTTCGATATTGGAATCGACCAGTTTCATCGGGCCGTCGCCCCAACGGCCTTGGCGGATATACATAGGAGCCCGACTCATATTGTCCGTTCCGCCGGCAACTACGGTATCTGCCATCCCCAGCCAGATTTCTTCACATCCATTCAGCGTTGCCTGCATGGAAGATGCACACAGCCGGTTCACAGTATAGCCAGGGACGGTTTCCGGCATACCCGCTTCCAATGCCACATACCGTGCGATATTAGAAGCTTCGGAGCTTTGCCGAACCTCTCCCAGGATGACTTCATCCACCATATCTCCGGTAACATGCGTCCGTTCCAGAACACTTTTCACAACCGTAGTGGCAAGAGTATGAGCAGGAATGCTTTTCAAAGATCCGCCATATTTCCCAATGGCAGTCCGGCAACCGCCCATGATGTATACATTTTCCATAAAAACTCCTCCTTTATTCTCTTTTCAATAGAAATTCCTTTCAAAAAAGTATCTGCAAAAATTATGCCAAAAAGAATGAGTCTTTTGTCTCTTTCATGGAGTTTCTTTTTCTCACAAATTATATGGAATTTGAGGAATTCTTTCTGTCTGTTCGTTATTGATTTACCCATAAATGATATATGTAAATTTTGCACTTTATCGTGCAATAAGTGCATATTTGTGCACTATATGCATTTATTGCACTTGTTGTAATATTCTAATTTTTATTTCATTTTTCATTTTTATATTGTCCACTCCCTAAGCTTGTAAAAACAAACAGCTTTATTAAATTGGCATGGATTTTGCATAATAAGAAAATAGACAAAGGAAAATTCTTCAAGGAGGCTGCTATGGAACTGCATAATGTACTCTATGAAGTCAAAGAAAGCATATTGTATTTGACTTTGAATCGACCGGATGTGTATAACGCACTTTCTCCGGAAATGTGGAAAGATTTAAATACGGCGATTGACGCAGCACGTAACGATCCAGAAATCCGCGTCATTATCATTACAGGCGCTGGAGACAAAGCATTAGCCAGCGGTGCCGATATCAAAGAATTGCACAGCCGCTATTATATGGAACAGATGAAAGGAACGGCAACATTGGCCCTGCGGAATCTGGAAACCCTGTACAAGCCGGTCATCTGTGCCATCAACGGGTATGCATTGGGGGGCGGATGTGAATTGGCAGAAGCCTGTGACATCCGGATTGCAACGAAACGTTCTAAATTCGGTCAACCGGAAACAGGTCTTGGTATTATCCCCGGAGCCGGCGGGACCCAGCGTCTGGTACGGATTGTCGGCGTGGCAAAAGCCAAGGAACTGATCTTTACAGGAAAAATCATCCCAGCAGAAGAGGCTGAAAAAATAGGCCTGGTCAACCAGGTTACAGAAGATTCCCGTGAAGCTTTGATGGAAGCTGCAACAGCCATGGCAAAACAGATTGTGAAAAAAGGTCCTGTTGCTTTGAGCATGGCAAAGATTTCCATCACCTATGGCCAGGATTCCTCCATTGAAACTGGATTGATGATGGAAAGACTGGCACAGACCATTGCTCTGAGCACAGAAGACCGTAAAGAAGGAACAGGAGCTTTCATTGAAAAAAGGAAGCCGGTATTTACCGGTCGTTAAATCATATTAAAGGAGGATACAAACCATGAAACCTTTGGAAGGAATTAAAGTCATCGAAATGTCCACCATGCTTGCCGGTCCTATGTGTGCCCGGATTCTGGCTGAATGGGGTGCAGATGTAATCAAGGTCGAAACGGTGCATGGTGACGCCTGGCGCAAACAGGGTGGAACGACCATGTCCCCTACCACTGACGTAGCCAACCCCAACTTCGATATGCAGAATATGAATAAACGATTTATTTCTCTTAATCTGAGGTCCCAAGCCGGTAAAGATGTCATGATGAAGCTGTTAAAAGATGCAGATGTCCTTGTCACGAACTTCCGGGAATCTGCATTGGAAGGCATGGGTCTTGCTTATGATCAGTTAAAAGAAAAATTTCCTCGCCTCATCCATGCCGGTGTCCTTGGATATGGTGAAAAAGGTCCTGATGCCAATAAACCCGGTTATGACTACACTGCATATTTTGCCAGATCCGGCTTGATGATTGATCTGGCTCCCAAAGGTGCTGGTCCGTTGATTCCTGTGGGCGGCATCGGGGACCACAGTGTGTCCGTCGCTCTGGCAGGCGGGATTGCGGCCGCACTGTACGAACGGGAACGTACTGGCAAAGGAGACAAAGTGGATGTATCTCTGCTGCAATGTGCCACTTTCATTCTTTCCACCGGTATCCTCAATGGTGTCAATGGACGTGAACTTCCCAGAGACCGTTATGACTGCGGCCATGCCTGCAGCAACAACTACCAAGGATCTGACGGTGAATGGTTCTATCTGGCAGTCATTGACTACCGCCGGTTTAAAGAATTTGTCACTTTGATTGGTCTGCCTGAGCTGGCGGATGACCCTCGTTTCAATACCCAGCCGGCATATTATAAAAACAAAGCAGAACTGACCCGAATCTTTGACAAAAAATTTGCGGAACATCCTGTGGCTTATTGGCACAAATTACTGGAAGAACATGATATGCCTCATGAAGTCCTGCGTCATTTCAAAGACGTTCCTGACGATCCTCAAATCATTGCGAACAATTACGGATTCAAATACACTTATCCGGATGGCATCAAGACCTTCCTGACAAATGGTCCTGTCCATTTTGCATCCATAGATCCTGCCAAGATCCCCTTCAAGCCTTCTCAGCATCTGGGCCACGATACCCGTCCCGTGTTGGAAGAGCTGGGATATTCTGATGAAGAAATCAATAACATGTACACAAATGGTGAAATCAAATAAAGGAGGCTGATTTCATTATGCCAGAAACAATGAATGCTGCTACTGCCACTGCAACGGGAGCCGCACCCAGCAAGCCAAAACGGCCGAAAGCCAAATCCATGCTGATGCTGGGTGAACAAACCAACGATTTGTATGAACGTGCCCGCAAAGCCAAAGAAGCAGGAGAAAAGGTTGGCTGGTCCGCTTCTATTTTCCCCCAGGAAATCGCGGAAACGCTGGGTCTGGTTGTCTTGTATCCTGAAAACCATTCGGCCGGGATTGCTGCCCGGCACCAGGCTGACCCCTTCCTCCAGGAATGCGAGGGTCCTCTGGGATATAATAATGACCTGTGTGCCTACGCAAAAGTCAATCTTGCCTATGCTTCCACACTGGAAGGCAAAAGCCACGTAGAACTGCCTGATGGAGGTAAGATGGTCAAACCAGATTTTCTTCTGTTGACCAATAACATCTGTACCCAGCTGACCAAATGGTATGAAAATCTGGCTTATTCCATGAAAATCCCTGTCTTTTTCATTGATACCTGTTATAACCCCTGGGACCATGTGACAGAAAGCCGAGTCCGTTACGTCCGTTCTCAAATCGATGCACTGATTGAAAATCTATGTAAATTCACTGGTAAGAAATGGGACGAAGAACGGTTCAAGAAAATCATGAAAATCAGCCAGCGAAACAGCTATCTCTGGGAACGTGCCAACAATTTAATGGATCATATTCCTTCTCCCTTAAGCGGTTTTGAGCTGTTCAACTATATGTCCTGTATGGTATGTCACCGTGGCAGAGAATCTACCACAGCCATTCTGGAACAATTAAACAAAGAAATCGAGCAGCATTTAAAAGATGGGACTTCCACCTATCCTGTCAAAGAACAGTATCGTGTTTCCTGGGACGGCATTGCCTGCTGGCCTTATTTGAAGCACAACCTGCATACCCTGAAACAATACGGGATCAACATGGTAGCTTCCAGTTATGGGAAAGCCTGGGCCATTGAGTATGAAGACCTGGACGGGATGGCACGCGCTTACTGCTTTGCTTCCACCAACGGGGACAACGCCAGCACCATGATCCATCGCCGTCTGGAAGCTTTGAAGCGTTTTCATTGCGAAGGAACCATCTATCATGTGAACCGCAGCTGCAAAGTGATGGACTGTCAAATGATGGAAGTCCAGCGGCAGCTGGCTAAACTGGCCGGTGTTCCTTTCACTGCCTTTGATGGTGATCAGGCAGATTACCGGAACTACAGTGAAGCGCAATTCGAAACACGGATCCAGGGCCTGGTGGAAATCATGCAGGAAAATAAAGAAAAAAAGGCAGAGGAGGCTAAATGAAATGTCCGAATTACAGGAAAAACTAAAACAGCTGGAAACTGCCTGTACACATCCTCGTCAACAATTGGACGCCTATTTAAAGGCAGGGAAGAAGGTCATTGGCTGCTTCCCTGAATTCACACCCGAGGAACTGGTACACGCCAGTGGGATCATCCCTATGGGATTATGGGGTGGAAACATCACCCCTTCGCTTGCGAAAAGTTATCTGCCTCCATTTGCCTGTCCGCTCATGCAGTCAAACATGGAATTTGGTCTAAAAGGAACCTATAAAGGGCTTTCGGCAGCCATTATCCCTACCCTGTGTGATACTCTCCGCTGCATGACCCAAGACTGGCGGTTCGGCGTGACTTCCATTCCCATGATTCCCATTGTCTACCCCCAAAACAGGACTGCCCCTGCTGCGGTTGATTATCTGGTAGATGAATTTGAGACCGTCCTGACCATCATTGCTACCGTTACCGGAGAAATGATGACGGAACAGGCTCTTTGTGACACGATTCAGATTTACAACGAACACAATGCTATAATGCGTGAATTTGCAAAGACTGCCAACAATCATCTGGATATCATTACACCAAAAGTCCGCCACTACGTGATGAAAAGCTCCTATTTCTTTGAAAAAGCAGAACATACGGCCATTGTAAAAGAAATCATAGACGAGCTGAATCAACTGCCGGCTTATCAATATACCGGAAAACGGATTTTACTGACAGGAGTTACCTGTGAACCGGATGAAGTGCTGGATTTATTCAAAGAAAATGAAATGGCCGTAGTATATGATGACTTGATGCAGGAATCCCAGCAATTCCGCACGGATACTCCCCTGCACGGCGGTGGCGGCATCAAACGTCTGGCACTGCAATGGATGGATCGTTATGGCTGCAGCCTGCTCCATGAAGACGGCAAACCCAGAGGAGCCATGCTGATCAAGATGTGTAAAGAAAACCAGGTCGACGGAGTCATCAACTGTATGATGAAGTTCTGTGATCCAGAAGAATATGATCAGCCTTATTTGGAGAAAGATCTGCAGGGAGCCGGCATTCCCGTTACCGATCTTTCCATTGATCAGCAGAAAGACAGTATCGAACAGCTTCGTACCAGGATTGAAGCCTTCAGAGAAATGCTCTAGTTATTTCAATAGTGAGAGGGTGTTGCCCGTTTTGTGCAGCACCCTCCTTTTTATTTCTTTCTCAGCTTATACAGTGTGCTTTTTTTATGCTATAATGATAACAGTCACTTTGATGGAGGCCTCCAATAATGTTCAATCCATTTGAAGAATTACAAAAGCACCTGTCAATTGTTGATATCCTTGATAATATCGATGCCGGAATCGTAATCTATGATGCCAGGGGAAACTTTGTCTTTATGAACACCATGATGGTCAATTGGCGGAATATTCCCCGTGATGAATATCTGAAGATGAACGTCCATGATTTTACGAATGTCTTAGATGTCTGCGTCTTTGATCTGGTATTGCAAAACAAAAAGAGGGTTTCCCGACTGCAAAATTATCGCGACTATCAAAATGTAAGCAGCGAAATCCGATTGCGGATGGTTACAGGCACACCGATCTTTGATGACTCCGGAAATATCAGATATGTGGTCATGCTGATGCAGGATATCCAGGATTTTGAACACCAGTACCATACTTTGCTCAAAAGCCACGCCATCCTCAATAACGGGTTATCAGGAGGACGCGAAAGCAAAACTGGAATGGTGGCAAAAAGCAAAGAAATCCTTCGGCTATTATCAGTCACCGATAATATCTCCGTGCTTGACTCCACCGTATTGCTTTATGGAGAGTCAGGATGTGGGAAGGAAGTTTTTGCCCATTATATCCATGAACATTCAAACCGAAAAGATGCTCCCATGATTACGGTAAACTGTGCAGCCTTTCCAAAAGATTTGATTGAAGCAGAATTGTTTGGCTATGAAAAGGGCAGCTTCACAGGAGCCAATAAAGAAGGGAAAAAGGGACTGGCCGAGGCGGCCAATCATGGGACCCTGTTTTTAGACGAAATCAATTCATTACCCCTTTCCGTCCAAGGAAAAGTGCTGCGCATGATTGAAGAAAAACGGATCCGTCCCATCGGATCGGTTCAGTCCAAACAAGTTGATTTTCGGCTCCTTGCGGCCACCAATCGAGATCTTCGAAAAATGGTCGAACTGGGAACATTCCGGGAAGATCTATACTATCGCCTGAATGTAATTCCCCTCATGATTCCGCCGCTGCGCAACCACCGTGATGATATTATCCCCTTATGTTTGCATTTCTTGTATCATTTCTGTCAAAAATATAATTTGCGAAAATCTTTTTCAAAAAAGGTCTTAAATGAACTTTACCAATACAATTGGCCTGGGAATATCCGGGAATTAAAAAATTTTGTAGAAAGGATTGTCGTCATGACGCCTTCCTCAACAAAAGAAATATTGGAAATTCCCCACGGTTTATTGGGCGATGTTTTTTCGTCCTTGCCGTCATCTGATTCCAACCATGAACCAATGACTCCACCTCCAGTGACCATGCCGACCTATTTCCCGCGAAAATTGGGCAGACAGGAAATTCTCGATGCTCTTTCCATCTGTGGGGGAAACCGTGAAAAATCAGCGGCCTATCTTGGCATTTCCCGTCGCCAATTACAATATAAAATAAAGCTCTATCATCTCTCAAACAGATGTGTTTATAATGAATAATAAAAATACCCTGCAGGGACTCTCCAATAGTCCCTGCAGGGTATTTTTATTATTGTTAAAGCAAAGCAGAATAGCCAGGTCCCACCGGTAAGCCTGCCATCACCCAAACTACCAGGAATGCAATCCAGACAACGCCTGTAATCAGCGTATAAGGAAGCATGTAAGCCATGACGGTACCAACTCTGGCCCGCGGTTCATAAATTTGAGCATATCCCAAAATAGCTGCCAGATAAGGAAATACCGGTGCAATATTATTAGTCAATCCATCTCCCATTCGATATGCTACCTGGATAGCCGCCGGATTGATTCCAGCAATCATCATCATGGGAACAAACATCGTAGAAATCAATGCCCATTTCCCAGATGCTCCCGTCATAAACAAATTGATGAAGCTTGCCATCACAACGAAGCCAGCCAATAAAAGTGCTTTTGGCAGCCCTAGATGAACCAGGAAATCACCGCCCCAGATTGCTATAATGGTTGCGATGTTACTTTTTCCAAAAACTGCAATGAATTGAGAAGCAAAGAGACAGACCATGATAAATCCAGAAAGACCCTTTATTTCTTCAGTGATCATAGGTATGGTGTCCCCAAATTTCTTAATGGTGCCCACTGTCTTTCCGTATACATAACCGGGCAAGAAGAACATGAACATAATCAGAGTCGGGATGCATTTGAACAATTTCCCCGTCGTTATGCTTCCTCCTTTAGGAGCCGCAAAAGGCATCCCCGGCAGGCACATAAGGGCTACTGCAGCAAAGAACAGAATCAGCATCAGTAAAGCACGTTTCATCCCCGTTTTTTGAAGGTCACTCAATGCTTCATTTTCGATATCTTCCGTTTCATTTGATTGTCCCATTCCCATCCCGGTCTTTGCCAGCCGAGGTTCTATCACGTAGATGCTCACAGCAGCGCAAACAATCGTAACAACAAAAGTTGAAGCAAACAAATAATACCAGCCCATGGCAGCATTGGCGACAAAATTCGCATCGACAATGACTGCTGCAGCCTGCGTGAGCCCTGCCAGCGAAGCGTCAGCTGACCCAATGAGCAGATTTGCCCCAAACCCCACAGAAACACTGGCATATCCTAAAAACAAGCCGGCGAGTGGATTGCGATGGACACTTTTAAAAAGCATGGCCACCAGGGGCGGAAAAATGAGGAAAGCGGCATCCCCTACCAGGTTGGCATTGACTCCAATAAAAGATACTATCAGCGCAACACTCCAGATTCCCTCACAGTGTCCTGTAAGACGCAGACCTGCTTCCAACAGCCCAGTTCTGCTTGCAATGGCAAGTCCTACCGTGCATACGGGAACCGTCAGCAAGGGAGCAAAATTCATCCATCTTTTATTGATATTCTGCAGAAAGTCTGCCGTATTCGCTGACGTGAACAGATTGATTACAGAAACGGTCTTCCCAGTAACGGGATTCACCGCAGAAACCCCCATGGTGCTCATAATAAATGAAGCAATATAGGTAATAACGAACAATCCCATAAACATAAATGCAGGACCAGGGATTTTATTGCCAAGTTTTTCCACCAGTCCATAGAATCCCGTCATCTGGCACTCTTCGTTTTTCACATCGATCACCGCAGTGCCCATACTTTGATTTGTTTTAATGGTTCCTGTTGCCGCCATTTCAGCCATCTCCCCTCAAAATCAAACCAAGATCCTTCACCCTTACAGTACTTTTTTACTGGGCAAGATATTGTTGAACAACTGCAATATATGCAGCCATACCTATAACCATGCTGTTCTCATCGATATTAAAATTACAGGAATGCAGCGATTCCTTCATTTCCTCATTTCCTGTTCCCAGGAAGAAGAATACAGAAGGTTTCTCCTGGGCATAATAAGCAAAAGAATCACACCCCATAAATGCATGAGGCAATCTGCCCACATTTTCCATCCCGATAACTTCTCCTGCTGCCTGATTAAAAAACTCTGTCAACTGCGGATTGGAATACAATGCGGGATTGCTTTTCTGCCGTTCCAGTTCATAGCTTCCACCAAATGCAGCAGTGATTCCTGCTAAGAGTCCCTTGATTCTCTGGTTTAAGAATTCTCTCGTCTCCCCATTCAGGCTCCGTATAATTCCATTGATCACGACTTCATCACAGACTATATTTCTCGCCGTACCTCCCTGTATTGTGCCAAAGGTAATGATAGCTGACTGAAAAGCATCTTTTTCTCTCGCCATCATCGTTTGGACTGCAAGGATGAAATGACAGGCCATCGTCATCGCATCAATTCCCAGATGTGGCATGGCGCCATGGGCAGACTTCCCCATGATTTTAATGATCAGTCGGTCAGAAGCAGCCTCCATTTCTCCTGGACACGTATATACAGTCCCTACCGGAAATCGATTTTCGCAATGCATTCCCACCACTGCATCCGCATCGTCCAGTACCCCGTTCTTTATCATAAACTGGGCACCGCCAATATCTTCTTCTGCCGGTTCAAACATGAGTTTGACATTGCCCTGCAATTCTGACTGATGTTTGACCAATATAGCGGCCGTTTCCATGAGAGTGGCACAATGACAGTCATGTCCACACGCATGCATGACACCGGGAACTGTAGATTTATAAGGGATATCATTTTTCTCTGTAATATGCAGTGCATCCATATCCGCCCGCAAAGCAATGGTCCTCCTTTTTTGGGCACCAGGAATGACAGCCACCACACTGGGCAAATCTCCGCCGTACGTTATCTGTACCTGCAGACCTAAATCCTCTAAATATTTCTTGATGTAAGCTGCTGTTTGAAATTCATGCTTACTCGGTTCAGGATGCATATGAAAGTAACGCCGAAGTTGAATGGCTTGCTGCAAATGTGCTTTTGCTTCTCCTAGACAATCAATCATATTTGCGCCTCCAAATACGAATTATTTTTTATTTATGCATTTAATAGTTCTTGTTAATATCGAACTTTATTAAAGTATAGTACAATAATAATCGTTTTTAATCGTGTTCACGCTTTTTTCACATTTCCTTGTGTTGATTCATGAAAGTTGTAACCATTTTTATAAATCCGAATCAAATCACCCCTCATAGACCAAATCATGACAGTAATTGTGACTCACCTCAATAAAATGAATCACCTTTACCATGTCTCAATAATTTACCCTCCATAACACCTTGAAAAACGTCATCTTTCACCACACATTTTCCTCCTATCCAAACATATACAATTCCCTGTCCTCTCTTTTTCGAATCAGTAAACGTTGCCAAATCTTTTATAGTTTCTGGATTGAACAAAACCAAATCGGCATCCATCCCGATCCGGATCAGTCCTTTTGTCTGCAGGCCATAAACCTGAGCAGGCAGAGATGTCATTTTCCGAACGGCATCTTCCCATTTAAGGATTTTCTTCTCTCGGACATACTCGCCAAGGACCCGGAGGAACGTCCCAAAAGCACGGGGATGGACTCCTGCGCACCCTTTATAATACAATCCATCAGAGCCGATCATGGTCCTGGGATAACGCATGATCCGTTCCACATCCTCATCCTGCATACAGAAATAAATTCCATTGGTTGTCAAATGATCATCGCATAGGACATCCATAACCAGCTCACAGGGATCTTTTTGAAGGTCACGGGCCACGTCAAGGACCATCTTTCCCGTATATTCAGGGTGTGCAGGAGAAGCACCAAACATCGTTGTCCCGAATCGCTGTTCCGGGTTCATACCAGCCAGGATTGCATTCTGCATCATGCTTCTCTGTTCTGGATCTGACATCAGAGAAATCAGCTGATTTTCCCCCAAACTATGCAAATGCTGCGGAATCCGGGATTTCAGGCCAGTCGAAGAAGCTGTGTAGGGATATTGATCACAGTACACATTGCATCCCCTTTGATTGGCCTGTTCTATCAGGGAAAGGGTCTTTTGAGATTTTCCCCAATTAGGCTGATTAATGGCTTTATGATGCGAAATGACCAGCTTACAATGGCTGGATCTGGCGACCTGGATCATTTTCTGATCCGCTTCCAGCAAATGGTTTCCCTCATCCCTGACATGAGCGGCTATGACACCATCGTATTTGGCTGCTACAGACGATAAATGGACCATCTCTTCAGTTGATGCATAAGCACCTGGAGGATACTGCAGCCCATAAGAAATCCCCAACGCTCCCGCCTCCATACATTGGTGCAGCGTCTCTTCCATTTTTTGTAATTCCACCGAGGTAGGTTCTCTGTCATCCATGCCCATGACAAAAGCCCGCAGTGTCCCATGGCCTACCATCAGGACATAATTATTCCCTGCCGGGATATGTTCCAGATGATCCAGGTATTGTTGATAATCAAACCGGCATCCGGCCGATTGCAGAAAATCACAATCCACTACTGTGGCAGCGATCTCCAGGGCACTATCCAGATGAGTTTCAGAAAAAGGAGCTGCCGATATGCCGCACATTCCCTCAATCTGGGTAGTGACACCTTGCTCCACTTCCTGAAAAAAAGAAGGATCCAATTCAAACATCATGTCCCCGTGACTGTGTGAATCAATAAATCCAGGGCATAAGGTCAGTCCATCCGCATCGCAAGTTTCTCTGGCAAGGCCAAGGTCATTGCCTATGCCAACGATTTTCCCATCCTGTACCGCCACATCTCCCCAAAAAGAAGGACTTCCCGTGCCATCAATGATCCGTGCACGCTTGATCAAAATATCGTACATTCTGTTCCGCCGCCTTTCCTCCAACCAACAAGGTTCTCACTAATGAAAAATACAGGAATGGAACCTCCGATCCCGGACTTCCACTCCTGTATGCAGATTAAAATTGAGCGTTATAAATTGCCGGATATCCAGGACCCATGGGAATATCAAGAGCGATCCAAATCATCAGGAATACAATCCATACAAAGGTGCAGATCAGTGTATAAGGCAGCTGATAGGCAATGACGGTTCCTGTCTTGGCACGAGGATCATATTGCTGGGCATATCCAAGCAATATTGCCAAATAGGCCAAAGTAGGCGTTATATTGTTAGTTACACCATCTCCCATCCGATAGGCAGCTTGAGCCGTGGCTGGATTGACTCCGGCAATCATCAGCATGGGTACAAACACAGATGAAATCAGCGCCCACTTTCCATTGGCAGATCCCATGAATAAATTCAAAAAAGCAATAAGGATGACAAAAATGCCTGCAAGGGCCCACGCAGGAAGTCCTAATCCTTTTAACCATCCGCCGCATATTACGGCGATTACAGTGGCAATTTTACTGGCGCCAAAAATGGAAATGAATTGGGATGCAACGAAGCAAACCAGGAAGAAGCTGGCCAATGTACTCAGTTCCTTGGTCATCATAGGAATCGTATCACCAAAATTTTTAATTGTCCCGGCAACTTTCCCAAAAGCATATCCGGAAACAAAAAACAGCACAAAAATAATGGTCGGAATACATTTCCACAAATATCCAGTCATGATACTGCCATTTTTAGGTGCTTGAAAAGGCATACCTGGCAAGCAAAGAAGACCGCAAACGGCAATGACACCGACCATGCCCAACAGCCCCGCCCTCATGGCTTTCTTTTCCTGTGCCGTCAATTCGAATTTATCTTCGTTTACGGGTTTGATATATGCTGTTCCTAAATTTTCACGATTCAGCCGAGGTTCGACGACTTTTAAATTGACCCAGGCACACATGAATGTCATCACGAAGGTTGATACAAACATGAAATACCAGGACATGACCGGCGTTGCGATAAAATTTGGATCCAAGGTCTGGGCAGCGGCTTCCGTCATGGCCGCCAAGGATGCATCGGCAGAGCCTGGTAAAAGATTGGCCCCAAATCCGATGGACACAGATCCATAGGCCAGAAACAGTCCGGCAAGGGGATTCCGATTGGTGGCAATGAACAGCATGGCCACCAGAGGCGGAAAGACGATAAAGGCAGCATCTCCTGCCAGATTGGCCATGACACCAATGAATGCTACAACAAGACACATTTTCCAATCACTTTTTGTAGCGCCAGCACTTTTTAGCATAGCGTTCATCATCCCGCTATGGGTCGATACAGCCATGCCCAAGGTACACAAGGGCACCGTCAGCATAGGAGCAAACGTCATCCACGTTTTCCCCATATTTCTTAAAAATTCAGCCCATTTTTGAGAAGTCATCATATTCACAACTGTTACTGTTTTGCCATTTGAAGGATTAATGACAGAAATCCCAAGAGAGGACATGATCCACGATGCAGCCAGTGCCAATATCCATAGACAGATAAATAAATAGACTGGATGAGGAATTTTATTCCCCACTTTTTCAATAAAAGAAAAAAATCCACCGTTCTTTTCTGCAGCTTGGCCGTCCATAAATACCCCTTCCCTAATTTGTCTTTCGTCTAACCTATACATACCAAAACATAATTATTTAGTTTTTGTATGTATAATATTATCATTTTATATTATAACGTTCAATTTATTTTCGAACTTTTTTATATAAATTAATATTTTTATTCATATTTGTTTCATTGTTTTCATTTTTAAATTTCTATTAAAAAAGGTCTAAAAAAATTAGATGAAACTACGTTTTCCTACCATTCCCCTCACGATTTTCAGCTGTCTTCCCCTGTGCTATACTTAATTCAGAATCTTCCATTTTTATTTCACAGGAGGTAGGACCATGCCATTTATTACAACCAACGACAATGTATCCATTTACTACGAAATCCATGGAGAAGGAAAGCCTTTGTTCATGCTTCCCGGCTGGACCTGTTCTACGAAATTCTGGAAATACAATGTAGAGGAACTTTCCCGGCATTTCCAGGTTGTCCTGATGGATATGCGAGGCCATGGGGAATCTGAAAAAGTGCTCCACAGCCACCGCATTTCCCGGTACGCCATGGATGTGAAGAATTTGCTGGATGCTTTGGACCTGAAAGATGTTACGGTACTGGGCTGGTCCATGGGCGCTTCCATCCTCTGGAGCTATATCGAATTGTTTGGGAACTATCGGATCGACAGCCTCATCTGCGTGGATCAGTCTCCGGCCCAATATGTGAAACCTGACTGGCCCTGGGGACAGAAAGCCTGTTTCGATGTAGAAACCTTCATGGAAACCTGTTTCGCCGCCAAAAGTGATCCCCGAGGAGCTGCAGAAGGGCTTGTGGGGGCCTGTCTGAAACATGCTCCTTCAGCTGAGGACCACAAAATGCTGGTGGATGAAATCTGCAAATGCCCGCCCTATGTGCGGATCGAAATCATGCGGGACCACACCAACCTGGACTGGAGGGATTTCCTGCCTCACATCCAGCTTCCTACCCTGGTCTGCTGCGCCCGGGAAAGCAAGGTCTTCGATGTGCACGGAAGTGCCTGGGTCGGAGAAAACATCCCCGGCGCCCAAACAAAGATTTTTGAAGACTGCAGCCATATGCTGTTCTGGGAAAAACCGGAAGAGTTCAACCAGTGTGTCATCAGCTTTATTGAAGGGCTGAAGAAATAAATTCCAAGCTGTAACAAAGTCCCATAAAACGCAAAGAAAAGGCCCGCTGGACTGGCATTTTTGAACATGCCGTCCAGCGGGTCTTTTTTCTTCCTTTAGATTTATTTTTTCATCATATCCACAGTCCGGATCATACCATCCGGGTTAGGAACAAACCCCTCGATTTTCTTGGATAATCCAAAGACATTGTTGTCATGATACAGGAAAATATAGGGTTCATCCTCACTCAGCTGGGCCATGATCTGCTGGTACATTCCTTTTCTCTGATTCTGATCCGTCAATCCCCGGGCTTTTTCCAGCAGTTCGTCTACAGCAGGATTGCTGTATTTCATATAATTCATGCTGGTTCCCGTATGGAACCAGTCATACAGATTACCGTCCGGATCCATCCGGCCGCTCCAGCTGATGGTAGCCGCTTCAAAATCGCCTTTTTTGCCCCGGTCCAGCAAGGTTCCGAAGTCCATTTTCTGGATCTGCATATCAATATTGATTGTCTTCAGCTGTTTTTGGATGACTTGGCAGACCTGTTGGGAAATGGGATCTGTATCAGTCTGGATCGTAAAGGAAAATCCTTCTGCCTTCCCTGCTTCAGCCAACAATTTCTTTGCCCCTTCAATATCCTGGGCGGGTGCCTTGTCCAAAGCTTCATCATATGCCCAGCTGGATTTGGACAGGGCAGAATGGGCAGGTGTGCCCACTCCCGAAAGGGCAACAGAAACGATGGCATTTCTGTCCAATGCCTTATCGATAGCTTGCCGTACCCGTTTATCCTTGAATTTTTCGTTGGCCGTATTCAGGACAATCCCTTTGAATCCAGGACTGGGTTCGTTGATAACAGCAAAGGACTGTTCGTTCTGGGATTTTTTCACTTCATTAAGTGGGAACCGGTTGATCATGTCCACTTGTCCGCTTTTCAGATTGACCAAAGCAACGTTCCCATCAGTCATGATCTTATAAACAAGAGTATCTGCTTTGGGAGAATCCTTCTTCCAATAATCCTTGTTTTTAACCAGGACGATACGATTGCCTTTAGACCTTTCTTTAAAAGCATAAGGGCCCGTCCCCACAGGATGATTCAAGAACTTGTCTTCATCTTTCTTCACGGCAGTGGGAGAACACATCATGCCTGCACGGTCTGTGAGATTGGCCAGCAGCGGTGCATAAGGCACATCCAGATCCAGTTCGACGGTGTAGGGATCAATCACTTTGACGGCAGTGACAGCTTTCAGTTCATTCCTTCTGTTGGACTTTTTCTGTTTGTACCGTTCCAGATTGAACTTTACCGCCTCCGCATTGAACTCTGTTCCATCATGGAATTTGACTCCCTTCCGCAAATGGAAAGTGTATTTTTTCCCATCCGGGCTGATTTCCCACTTTTCGGCCAGCATGGGAACGATATTCCCCTTGCTGTCAAGATCCACCAGTTTATCAAAGACAGACTGGAAGACCATACGGTCAACAAAGGCCGTCGACATCATAGGGTCCAGCTTGGGCGGATCCTGGTGCAACGCGATATTGATGGTCTTTCCTCCGCTCCCGGAGCTTTTTCCACCTCCGCAGCCTGCACTCAGCATCCCCAAAGCCAAAATACCCGGCAGAAGCAAACTCGTGATTTTTTTCCATGATGTTTTCATAGATTCTCCCCCCATCCAGATCTAATCTTAAAGAAGAGCCGTTATGGTTGAATCAGATGACAAGCTGCAAAATGATTTTTCCCCACCTCCCGAAGTTCAGGGATTTTTTCACTGCATATAGGTTTTGCATAAGGACATCTTGTATGGAATACACATCCTGAAGGCGGATTTGAGGCACTTGGGATGTCCATTCCCAAAAATATCTTTTTCTTTTCTCGGCGCCGGTCAAGTCTGGGAGACGCAGCCAAAAGGCCCTGGGTATAAGGATGCAGGGTATGGGTAAACAATTCTTCTGTTTCCGCCACTTCCATGACTTTTCCCAGATACATGACAACGATCCGATCACTGATGTAGCGGATCACGGACAGGTCATGTGAGATGAACAAATAGGTGAGCTGATACCGTTTCTGCAGATCCTGCATCAAGTTCAGGATCTGGGCCTGCACAGAGACATCCAGGGCAGATACTGCTTCATCAGCGATAATCAGTTCTGGTTTATTGATCAATGCCCGTGCAATGGCAATCCTTTGCCGCTGCCCCCCGGAAAATTCATGAGGATAACTGCTGTAATGGCGATTATCCAGCCCCACTTCTTCCAGCAGGTTCTCTACCGCTTGCCTGCGGCTCTGGGCATTTCCAATCTGATGGATGAGAAGTGGTTCTTCCAGAGTCCTTCCAATAGTCATCCGCGGATTCAGCGATGCATAGGGGTCCTGGAAGACCATTTGTACAGACTTGCGCAGCTGGCGCATTTCTTCCGGAGACAACTGCACAATATCCTTCCCATGGAAAAGCACTTTTCCGTCAGTGGGTTCGATCAACCTTAAGATTGTTTTTCCCAAAGTTGATTTTCCGCAGCCAGATTCTCCGACAATACCCACTGTTTCACCTTTATTCACGGCAAAGCTCACATCATCGACGGCTTTTACGTCTCCTTTTTTGCGTCCCAGAAGCCCTCCGTTGTCATAAATCGGGAAATATTTCTTCAAATGCTGGATCTCTAAAAGCGGTTCTCCGTTTGTCAACTGACTGCACCTCCCTGTACTCCTTCTCCGTTGCAGTAAAGGCAGCGCACCGATCTGTGTTCATCCAGACGCCGAAGCGGAGGCGGCGCCATACGGCAGAGCTGGGTACAGTACTGGCAGCGGTCTGCAAACTTACACCCAGTGATTTTGGTTCCTGGCGGAGGGACCGTACCCGGTATACTGTACAGCCGTTCTCCTCCCAGCCACCGTTCCGGCATAGAATTCAAAAGCCCTTGGGTATAAGGATGCAGGGGATGATCCAGCAGATCATCGATGGCAGCTGTTTCCACGATCTGCCCAGCATACATCACATACACATATTTGCACATTTCAGCCACTACTCCCAAATCATGGGTAATGAGGATGATCGCCATATCCAGCTCATCTTTCAGGGCATTCATCAGGTCCAGAATCTGTGCCTGCACGGTCACATCCAATGCCGTAGTGGGTTCATCTGCAATCAGGAGTTTGGGATTGCAGGACAAAGCCATGGCAATCATGATCCGCTGCCGCATCCCTCCTGACAGTTCAAAAGGATAACTTTTCAGCATCTGTTCAGGTCTCGGTATCTCTACTTTTTTCATCATATCGATGGCCTTTGCTTCAGCTTCTTTCTGGCTGATTCCCTGATGCAGGATGATCCCTTCTGTCAGCTGTTTTCCCAAAGTGTAAACTGGATTCAAAGAAGTCATGGGTTCCTGGAAAATCATGGACATGGCATCCCCTCTGACTTTTTCAAGTTCAGATTCTTTAAGAGAAAGGAGTTCTTTTCCTGCCAGTTTGATACTGCCGTGACTGATGCGGGAGTTGTGGGGATCAAGGAGCTGCATAACAGCCAGGGATGTAGTAGATTTTCCACACCCTGATTCTCCTACCAGCCCAACGGTTTCACCAGGAAAAATATCCAGGGATAAATGATCGACTGCTGTAATACTCTTTCCTCTGTCCAAAAAATCAACGCATAAATCTTTTATCTGCAATACTGGTTCTGTCATGGCATGCATCCCCTTCTTCAGTCTTTGATTTTGGGATCCAGAGCACGGCGCAGCCCATCTCCCATCAGGTTAAACCCCAATACGACTATGGAGATGGACAATCCTGGAAAAAATGCCACCCATGGCTGTGTGCCCAGATAGCTTTGTGCAGTACGCAGCATGGAACCCCAGCTTGGCTGTTCAGGGCTTGCACCCAACCCGATATAAGACAGGCCTGCTTCAGAAATAATGGCACTGGCCATAGCCAGCGTAATCTGGACCAGCAGGGTGGGCATGACATTCGGCAGGATATGGACGACTGCAATCCGCAGGTCCGAACAGCCAATGGAACGTGCAGCCTGGACATATTCCAGATTTTTGATTTGGATGACCTGTGCCCGGGTAATCCGGATAAAAGCCGGCAGGAATCCGATTCCGATGGCCAGCATGGCATTCATGAACCCTCCGCCCAGCATAGCCGCCAAAGCAAGTGCCAGGACCATGGAAGGAAATGCCTGGAGGGCATCTACGATCCGTGTGATGATCCACTGATCGATGAAGCCGCCCTTATATCCACTGTACAGACCAATGGGAACCCCCACGCAAAACGCAAATGCAACGGGCAGGATTGCAGCCGCAGCCGTCAGCCTGGACCCGTACACAAGACGGGTAAAAGTGTCTCTCCCCAAATCGTCTGTACCAAAGATATGTGTTCCTCCCGGAGAAGCCAGGACAGCACTGTAATCCTGATCATAGACAGGATCATACTGGGTCAAAAGAGGCGCACATAAGGCAGCCAGCAGCAGAAGTCCGACAATGACAGCTCCCAGGATTGCCTGCCGGTTGCTGCAATACCTTCTGATGAAGATTGACAGCATCGAACGTCTTTCAGGAAACTCTACCATACTATGCTCCCTCCTTTCCCAAACGGATTCGAGGGTCAACCAAGGCATAGAGGATATCGACTGCAATATTGACTACAACGACAAAAACCGCTGAAACAAGGATGGCACTTTGCACTGTAATGAAATCCCGATTGAATACAGAATCGATGATCAGTTTTCCATAGCCGGGAATGTTGAAAATCGTTTCTGTAATGACAAGTCCTCCCAATAAACCGGCCAACATGATTCCACTTGTAGTGATAACAGGAATCATAGCGTTTTTCAAAGCATGACCAAACAAGATTGTTCTCTCTCCAAGGCCTTTGGCCTTGGCCGTGCGGATATAATCCGACTGCATGACTTCCAGCATACTGCTGCGCACCATACGGGTAAGGACCGCACTTTCTCGAAATCCCGTAGCAACAACAGGCAAAATGATTGTTTTCAGGTTTTCTACAGGATCATCGAAAAACGGAACATATCCGGATGCCGGCAGGATTCCCAGTTCTACCGCAAATAAAATGATACACATCATGCCCAGCCAAAAATGGGGAATAGACATCCCAATCAAAGAAATGAATGTGCAGAAATGGTCAATGACCGTATTTGGCCGTGCCGCAGATAAAATGCCGCAGGGCAACGCAATCAGCAAAGCAACCAGAAAAGAACCAAATGCCAGTTCCAACGTCGCTGGAAGCCGCTCGGCAATCAAATCATTCACGCTGGTCCCGTCAACCAGTGACTGGCCCAAATTTCCCTGCAGTACATTTCCCAGCCAATGGAGATACTGGATGAGCAAAGGCTGATTCAGTCCAAGCTGTTCCCTCATGGCTTCAACCGCTTCAGGTGTTGCTTCCTGTCCTAAAATAACTGTTGCCGGATCCCCCGGCAACAGTTGAAGCATGAGGAAGACCATGATACTCACTATAAACAGGACCGGTATCGCTGCTGCAATTCTCTTAATAATGATTTTCATGAGCCGCACCTCGTTTAACCTTATACGTTCTTATTCTTTTGTCATATCCAAAGTACGGATCATGCCGTCTGGAACAGGAGTAAAGCCCTTTACAGCTTTCGAAAGACCGAATACATTGTTTTCATGGTAAAGGTAGATATAAGGAACATCCTCATTCAGTTTCTGCATGACTTTTTTATAGACTTCCTTACGTGCTCCCTGGTCCGTGAGGCTGCGTCCTTCTTCCAGGAGCTGATCCATTTCGGGATCGCTGTACTTCATGAAGTTGTCCGTGCCTTCAGAATAGACCCAGCTGTAGAAGTTTCCATCAGGATCAGTTCTCCCGCTCCAACCCATATAGGCCATCTGGAAATCACCCTTTTGGGTCCGGTCCAGTAACGTCCCAAAATCCTGTTTCTGGATTTTCATATCGATATTGATGGCTTTCAGCTGCTTCTGGATCAGCTGGCAGGCCTGTTGAGAAACCGGATCCGAGTCAGTAAGGATAGTGAAGCTGAATCCATTTTCTTTTCCCGCAGCTGCCAGGAGTTTTTGGGCACCCTCCACATCAACGGCCTGTGGTTTATCCGATTCAGCATCATAAGCCCAGCTGGTGGGAGACAAAGCCGACCGTCCAGGCGTCCCTACTCCAAACAGAGCTACTTTGACAATGGCTTCCCGATCGATCACTTTGTTGATTGCCTGACGGACCCGTTTATCCTGGAAAGCTGGATCCTTCAAATTGAATATTATACCCTTGAAACCAGGCCCCGGCTGATTGACGATCCCGATTTTGCTGTCGCTGGCATACTTGCTGACTTCATTCAGAGGGAAGCGGTTGGTCATATCCACTTGACCGCTTTTTAAATTAACCAAAGCCACATTGGAATCGGTCATGATCTTGAAAATCAATTTTTCGGTTTTCGGATATCCTTTTTTCCAATAGTCCGGATTCTTTACCAGGACAAGCTGATTGCCTTTTTTCCGTTCCTGGAATTTATAAGGACCTGTCCCCACAGGATTGTTCTGGAATTTATCCCCGTCTTTCTTTACAGCTGCAGGAGACACCATCATCCCTGCCCGGTCCGTCAATTGGGAAAGCAGCGGTGCATAGGGTCTGCTCAGCACGATTTGTACTGTCAGTGGATCAACGACTTTGACCTCTGCCACAGCACTGAGTTCTCCCTTTCGGTTGGAATTTTTCTGCCGGTCTCTGTCCAGATTGAATTTAACGGCTTCAGCGTTGAATTCCGTCCCGTCATGGAATTTTACGCCCTTCTTCAAATGGAAAGTATACGTTTTCCCATCAGGGCTGATTTCCCATTTTTCGGCCAGCATGGGAATGATATTGCCTTTGCTGTCAAGATCCACCAATTTGTCATACAGGTTCTGGAAAACAATCCGATCCACAAATGCACTGGAAAGCATAGGATCAAGTTTCGGTGGATCCTGATGCAGCGAAATCGTAATCGAATTCTTTGCACTGCTGCTTTTCTGGCTACCCTTGCCACATCCCGAAAGCATTCCCATCAGTAAGATTCCTGGTAAAATAATGCTAACTGTCTTCTTCCAATTTTTGAACATTCAAAGCACCCCTCATCAAAATATGGTTCATATTCAGCTAAATCCATGAACAAGTTGTTTTAAAATAATTACATATTAATAAATTATTTGCTTTTATGTCCCTCTCTTTGTAATTTTATTTTGAACGTTTTTAATTATAAATCCTTATTTATTCATTTATATATTTTTTGTTTCGTGTCACATTAAATTCACATCTTCTTTTTTAAAGTGTATCTTTTTTTATATATCCTATCTCCGACAGGAAACATCGCAAAAAAAAATGATTTGTTGCACGTACTTTTCCATGTGCAGCAAATCATTTTTATGGACTCAATAAGCCGCGACGGTTCCATCAGTCCTCGGTTCCGTTGCTCCCGCCAGGACTCCTTCTTTATTTCTCCAGATAATCTGTCCTCTGCCAAAACCGGTCCGGTCTGTTTTTACGATGACCTGGTGGCCTCTTGCTTCCAGCTCTTTTATAATTTGAGGATCTGTCTGGGCCTCGATTTCTACTTCTTTCCCTTGGATCCACTGCCACCTGGGGGCATCCAGAGCAGCCTGCGGATTCATATGGAAATCAATGGTATTCAGGATCATCTGCAAATGTCCCTGCGGCTGCATGAATCCGCCCATGACGCCAAAAGGTCCTACGGCTTCTCCGCCCTTGGTCAAAAATCCTGGAATGATCGTATGATAAGGTTTCTTTCCTGGGGCCAGACAATTATCCATAGATGGATCCAGGCTGAAATTATTCCCTCTGTCATTCAGAGCGATACCAGTCCCAGGAATGACGATGCCTGAACCAAACCCTCGGAAATTGCTCTGGATGAAAGAGACCATATTGCCCTCCCCATCAGCGGAACACAGATAAACGGTCCCTCCGCTGAAAGGTTTTCCACAGGTGGGAAGAATTGCCTTATCACTGATGAGTTTCCTTCTTTCATCAGCATAGGCTTCACTCAGCATATCTTCCACCCGGGTTTTCATATACCGAGGATCAGCCACATACTGTCTGGCATCTGCGAAAGCCAATTTCATCGCTTCGATCTGTTTATGATAACTGTCTGCTGTTTCCCGCGCTTCCAGATGGAATCCCTTCATGATATTCAATGCCATGAGAGCCGTGATACCATGTCCATTGGGCGGAATCTCCCATACATCAAAGCCTCTGTAATCTACATGGATGGGATCGACCCATTCTGCCCGATAAGAAGCCAGATCTTCCTTCCGGAGATAACCACCGGTTTTTCTGCTGAAGCGATCCATCCTTTCAGCCAGTTCTCCCCGATAGAAGCTTTCTCCATAACTTTCGGCAATTTTTTTTAATGTTTTTACATGATCGGGCAAAGCCACCGTTTCCCCAACCTGAGGGACTTTTCCATCCGGCATAAAAGTTTCGAACCAGCCTGCAAAAGCCGGATCGCTTTTATACTTCATGAAAAGATTTTTCCCCGCTTCCCAGAATTTCTGGATTGTCGGAGAGACCGGATATCCTTCTGCAGCATATTCTATAGCTGGTCCAAAAAGCTTTTCAAAGGGAAGTCTGCCAAACTTTTTATGAAGCTCAGCCCATGCAGAAACAGCACCTGGAACAGTCACCGGGAGCCAGCCTCTTTGCGGCATTTCATCATGTCCAGCACTTTTCACAACATCCCGTGTAAGCAAAGCAGGTGCATACCCACTCCCATTCAGTCCATACAGCTTGTTTTTGAACCACACCAGTGCAAAAGCATCACTTCCCAACCCATTACAGTTGGGCTCTACCACGGTCAAACAAATTGCCGTGGCAATGGCTGCATCGATGGCATTGCCCCCTTCCTGGAGGATACGAAGGCCAGCCTGTGCAGCCAGTGGCTGCCCCGTACAAACCATCCCCTTCCGGGCAAATACGACCCTTCTACGGGAAGCATATGGGTAAGCGGACGAATCAAAAGAAAACCCCACTGCTGTTCATCTCCAATCGTCAAAAGTTTCCATGAATACGTTTTTATAAACATATAAGCTATGATGTTTTGCAAAATTTCTTTTTTATTGTAATCTTTCTTCCTGGAAATTTCAATATTTTCTTATGAAAAATGAGCTATGGCACAGAAATCCGTTTTCCATGCCATAACTCTTCTGCCTCTTCCATTCACAGCACATTCCTGATTTCGTCGATCACTGTCCCATCCCGGTATTCCACTTTGGCCACTACCCGGTCCCCGGTCTGGAGGGGCTGGGGGATGCCGTTGATCTGTTCCGCCATATCTTTCAGTTCCTGGATGGACCGCACGGGCAGCCCGGCCTGCTTGAATTTGGACAGCAAGTCCCCCCGCTGGGGATTGACGGCGATTCCCCGCTGGGTCAAGATTACATCGATGCTCTTTCCGGGCGTGGAAATGGTCTGGACCCGGTCTACGATCAGGGGCATCCGGGCCCGGCTCAGAGGTGCCACGATCATAGCCAGTTTGGCCCCGGCCGCTGCATCGCTGTGGCCCCCGCTGCCCCCCATGATCACGCCCTGGGAATTGGTATGGACATTCACATTGAAATCCACATCCACCTGGGTAGCACCAAGGATCACCGCATCCAGGCTGTCCACGATGCTGCTTTTGGCCAAAGGCGAAGCATAATGGCTGGCAGAGACCTCCACATGCCTGGGGTCATGGGCCAGAGATTCCACCGCTTTCAGATCAAAGCACTGGACATCCAAGATGTTCTGGAAACAGCCGGCTTCCAGCATATCCACCAGGTACCCGGTGATGCCTCCCATGACGAAACTTCCTTTGATCTTTTTCTCCACCATCAGATCTTTCAGGAATACGGCAGCTGCCAGAGATGCTCCTCCGGCACCGGTCTGGAAGGAAAATCCGTCCCTCAGCAGGCCGGAAGCCCGGATCACCTTGACCGCCATGTCCGCCATCCGAAGTCCCACTGGATCCCGGGTAATCCGGGTGGTCCCGGAAACGATCCCTTTGGGATCCCCGATGGCTTCCACCTGGACCACATAATCCACTTCTGTTTCCGGGATAGAAAATCCTCCCAGCGGATAGGGAACCAGTTCATCGGTGACCACCACCACCTTATCGGCATGGGCCGCATCGCTCATGGCATACCCCAGGGCCCCGCAGGCAGATTTTCCATACTTTCCGGTGCAGTTTCCCTGTTCATCTGCCTGAGACGCCGCAATGAACGCTACATCGATGTGGCTCCGCCCTGTATCGATGGAAGCCGGACGTCCCCCATGGGTCCGGAACACCACTGGTTTGGCCAGGATCCCGTGAGAGATCCCTTCCCCAACGGCCTTCCCCATGTAATCGGTTTCGATGCCGCCCACCGTTCCTTCCTGGATGTGTTGGAGCAAAGGTTCATGGACATCGAAAAGGGAACTGGCATTGACCGTCAGATCTTTGATGCCCAGGCTCCGGACGGCGTCCAAGACACTGTTGAGCACATAATCCCCATTACGGAGATGGTGATGGAACGAAATGGTCATATGGTCCTTCAGCCCGCATTTCTGTATGGCCTCGGTCAGCGAAGCTACCAGCTTAGTCATCCGGGAACACCTCCTTTTTCATATGGGAAGCCATTTCCAGTACATGGGCAGCCCGATCCACGATGGGCTTGTCGATCATCTTCCCATGGAGGGCCACAGCCCCCCTGCCCAGTTTCTTTCCTTCCTCGATGGCCTCGAAGACCATCCTGGCATAGGCAATGTCTTCTTCCGAAGGAGAGAACACTTCATTGACGATATCCACCTGCCGGGGCGATCCGCTGCTGCTGTCCTCCGGAAAGATCGCTGGGATAGACTTCTTCCATCCCATCCAGGCTGGTATGGTGCAGGGCCTCTTTCACCCGCTGTACGATGTCCGCCTTGGGCAGTTTCCGGATCTGCAGCGGGAAGGCTACATTTTCGAAGATATTCATATGGGGCCAGACAGCGAAGGCCTGGAACACCATCCCCAATCCCCGCTCTTCCGGAGGCACATAGATGTTCTTCTCTTTGACGGAGACGGGGCGGCCGCACAGTTCGATTTCCCCTTCTGACAGGTCTTCGAACCCGGCGATCATCCGCAGGGTGGTACTTTTGCCGCAGCCCGATGGTCCCAGGAAGGAAAAACATTCCCCTTCTCGGACGGTCAGGTTGAAATCATTGACAGCTGTGATGGTGCCCAATTTTTTGGTGGTAAAACGTTTGGTCACGTGCCGCAGCACAATTTGGTCAGTCACGTTTTACACCCCCTTCTTGTCTTTGGTGATCTGGGTAACGATGAAATTGCAGATGATGATGATGCAGATGGCCACGGCCGCCAGCGCCGAAGCCTGAGGGATCTGTCCGCTGTCCCGGAGGGCGAAGATCTGCACCCCCAGAGTCCGAGTATAGGGTCCATAGAGCAGGATGGAAGTGGTCAGTTCCCGCATGGAGGGCAGGAAAATCAGGAAGAACCCAGCTACCATGGCCGGCCGGATCAGAGGCAAGGTGATGTCTTTCAGGGATTCCGTATGAGACGCCCCACAGGCACGAGCCGCTTCTTCCAGGGACGGGTGGACCTGCTGGAGTGATGCGGAAGCGCTCTTCATAGAGAAGCTCAGGTACCGGGCCATGTATGCCACCAAAATAATCCAGATGGTGTTATACAGGCTGATGCCCAATTGGCCGGACCAGGAAAGGATCACCCCGATGGCCAGCACAGTCCCAGGGATGGAATAAGGCAGGACGGAAAGCATTTCCAGGATTTCCTTCCCTTTGGGTTTGATCTTGATGACTACATAGGCGATCATCACGCCCAGGAACATACAGAGGACCCCGGCGCTGACAGACAGGAACAGGGAATTCCGGATGGCATCCATGGTCTGTTTGCTGGTGATGATGTTGTGGAAATTGTCCAGGGTGAAGTTCGCCGGGATCAGCGGCAGCCCATAGGCTTTCACCAATCCTTCCAGGAAGATCATGATGAGGGGGACCAGCACGATGAGGACCAATGTCAGCACCGCCAGCAGCAGCAGGGGATATTTGGCCCCCCGGAGCTTGATCAGGGTGGGACGCATGCTCTTGCCTTTGATGATGTCATAGGACCCGCTGGAAAGGACCACTTTCTGCAGGATCAGTGCCATGGTGACCACAAAGACCAGGAGGATGGACAGGGCTGCTCCCTGACGGATCCCCTCAAAGCTGCCCCCAGCCCGGTCGATGTAGGCATAGATCACCGTAGGCAGGGTATAGATCTGTTTGGAGAAGCCCAGGATGGCTGGCACCCCGAAATGGGCCAGGGAAGAGATCAGGATCAGCAGGGCCCCTGCGGAAATGGCCGGAGTCACCAGCGGGATGGTGATTTTCCGGATGACGGTCCCCTGGCTGGCCCCAGCGATCCGGGCACTTTCTTCCAGGGTGGGGTCCATCCGCTCCAGGGCGCTGACCACCTGCATGAACACAAAGGGGAAATAATAAGAGACTTCCACGAAAATGATACCGCCCAGGGAATTGATATTGAACGGCGGCGACGCCAGGTGGAAGGTGTTCATCAGCCAGGTGTTCACATAGCCGCCCCGTCCCGAAAGGAGCATATCCCAAGCCATGGCCCCGAAGAAGGGCGGGAACATGTAAGGGATCATGAACAAGGCCCGCATCAGGTTCTTGCAGGGGATGTCGCTGCGCCCCAGCAGCCAGGCATAGAAAAGACCGATAATCGTCCCCACCACCGTCACGCTGAGGCCGATGATGACAGTATGGGTCATGGCACTGATATTATCCTGGCTGAATACAACGGTCTTGAACATCTCGATGTCCAGATGCCCTTCATAGAAGAAAGCATTGTAGACGATCATGAAAATGGGGATAAAGACGATGACGAACAGCAGGACGAAGCTGACCAGCGTCATGGCCTTATCCAGGCTGAAGGTTTTTCCGTCCAGGGCCGCCAGATCGGACGACCCCTGGCGGGTTCTACGCAGATTCATCATGGTCCTCCTTTCTGGCTTCATAATACCGGGGCTGGAGGAAACGCAAACCCACTTCCTGGCCTTCCTCCACCTTATTGTTCTGCATCACATCCAGGGCATTGACCTGCATCCGGATCTCCCGGTTCCCCAGCTGGATGAAATACACGTATTCGCTTCCCAGGAACACGCTCCGGGTGATTTTTCCCCGGATAGGAGACTGGTCGTCAAAGACCATATCGTTGAGACGGCTCCCCATTTCCATGGGCTTGCCGCTGGCAAAGATTTCCGGAGGGCATTCATCATAGAGGAATTTCTCTCCGGCCACCAGATAGGTGTGTCCATTTTCCCGCACCAAAGGGAAGAAGTTGGATACCCCGATGAATTCAAAGACGAACCGGTTGGCCGGCCGCAAGATGATGTCCTCATCTTCCCCGATCTGGCACAGCTTCCCTTCCCGGTCCATGATGGCCATCCGGTCACACAGCTGGAGAGCCGCCTCCTGGTCATGGGTGATGTACAGGATGGTAGTCCCGATATCATGCTGGATCAAACGGATCTCGGTGAGCATTTCTTCCCGCAGCTTGGCATCCAGGTTGGTGATGGGTTCGTCCATGACGATCACTTCATCACTGCTCACCAAAGCACGGGCGATGGCCACCCGCTGCTGCTGCCCCCCGGAAAGCTGGCTGGGGAGATGTTCCTCATAGCCCAGCATCCGCACTTGTTCCAGGGCATGATGGGCTCTTGCCTTCATCTCTTCTTTGGGCAGCCGCATCTTCTTCATGGGATACAGCACGTTTTCCAACACGGTCATATGGGGCCACACCGCATAATCCTGGAATACCACCCCGATGTGACGATGCTCCGGAGATACGTCGATGCCTTTTTCCGCGTCGAACAGGCAGCGGTCCCCTACATAAATGGAGCCTGTCTCCGGTTTGATGAACCCCAAGAGGCAGCGGACCAAGGTCGTCTTGCCGCAGCCGGAAGGGCCGACCAGACACATGATCTGGCTTTCTTCCACGGTCAGGGAAAGATCTTCAAAGATGCACTTTTTCCCATAGTGGAAGGTAATATGGTTGAACCGAACATCGGCCATACTTTCACCTCCTGAAAAACGGACGGCAGACTGTCCTGCCGTCCGTTCCGACGTTAATTTTTCTTGAAGATGGCATCGAATTCATCCAGTACATTCTTGGCATTGGCAGCCAGTTTCTCCAGATCCACCTTCATGGCATTCTTGGCGATTTCCTCAATGGTCACACCCTTCTGTTTCACATCTTTGCGGACGGACAGCATATTGTTTTGTACCAGGACTTCCTGGCCTTCTTTGGAAAGGATGAAGTCATAGAGCTTCTTGGCATTTTCCTCGTTCTTGGCTCCCTTCACCAGGGCGATGGGGCTGTAGATGGAGATGATGTCCTGCTTCGGATAGACGAATTCGATGGTGGAACCTTTGCTCTTCAGGTTTTCCGTGACGTAATCCAGGCACATCCCTACTTTATAAGCACCGGCCGCAATCTGGTTGTGGGTCGCCGTGGTCCCGGACTGGAGTTCCGTGCCGTTCTCCTTCAGTTTTTCAAAATAGGCTTTCCCGTACTTGGAATTGGAAATCAGGGCCCCTACTGCATATTTTGTGGTACCCGCCGTGCCGGGATCCGTCATGACGATCTGGCCCTTCCATTTGGGATCCAGGAGATCTTCCCAAGTCTTGGGAGCTTCTTCCTTGGAAACCTTCTGGGGATTGTAGGCAATGCCCATGTTCATCATCCGGGCACCGGTGTAGTAGCCTTCCTTGTCAATGAAGACCGGATCGATGGCCTTGGCTTCCGGAGAAGTGTATTTTTGGAGGATCCCCATTTTCTTGAAACCGATGTAGTCCGCCGGGTCCCCTACCCAGATCACATCTGCCGCCACCTGGCCGGATTTCGCTTCCGTAGCGATTTTGGTAATCACTTTCCCGGTCCCGGCAAAGTAATAATCCAGTTTGATATCCGGATATTTCTTTTCAAACGCTTTCTTGATGGCATTCAGCTGGTCTTCCTGCATGGAAGAATACAGCATCACCGTATTCCCTGCAGATTTCTTGTCCTGTTTGGAACCGGGGATCGCCCCGCCTCCGCCGCAGGCACTGATTCCTGCAGCCAACACGCACAGCATCCCTACAGACAGCCACTTCTTCAGATTCATGGTAATTCAGCCTCCCTTATTGGAATCTCTTTGCCGGGCAAAGTGTTTTACGAGGTTATTTTACCATATCTTTACTGAATTTTTACATGTTTTTTACAATTCAAACAAAGCTGTCCGGAAGTGTATGGTTCGTAACAGAAGAAGGGGGTGTTGCACGTTGCGTACAACACCCCCTTCTTCTGTTCACTTCTCATAACATGCAGTCCCGCAGATCCGGGTCTTGGTGATTTTTCCTCCGGTGACTTGGGTCTCTGCCCGGATCAGGCTGGGCCGGCCCATGGCTTCCCCCTGGTAGACGGTGCAGGGGTTCCAGCCTTCCGCCACCGGGATCAGCTGATGACGGACCAGATAGGCCCCCAGTGCGGAAGCCGCCACTCCCGTTGCCGGATCCTCATTGTAGCCGGATCGGTTGGGGAACTGTCTGGCATGAAAAACAACGTTGTCTGGGCGGTTGTTTTCCGGTGCAAAGATATAAAACCCAGTTGTTTCACAGCGGTCACAAAGGTCCCAAAGCGCCGGGAAATCCGGTTTCACTTCATGGACCCAGTGAGGCGCTGCCAAGGGGACCATCAGTTTCATCCGAGAAGTCGCTGCCGATTCCACTGGCCCCTTTCCCAACGCTTCCTGGGGGATCCCCAGGACCCGGCACAGTTCCTCATCGGAAGGCCGCTTAGCCTAGAATTTCGGCAGGAACTGCTCCACCCGGATCAGGATCTCTCCGTCTTTCCGTTCCCATTCCACCGGCAGCGGGCCGTAATGGCTTTCAAAGACAATGGGAGAATGCTGGATGATGCCCTGATCCACCAGCACCATGGCGCTGGCAACGGTGGCATGGACACACATCTCCATTTCGTGGAGAGGGACGAAATACCGAGGTTTCACATCACAGCCCGGCGCAGTAGGAGACAGTAGGAAAGCCGCTTCCTGCTGGAACTGGAAAGTCATCTGCTGCATCTGTTCCCCGGTCAGCCCATCTGCCTCCAGGGTCACCGGGCAGGGATTGCCGCCTCCTGGCCCATATTGAAATGCAACGGTATGGAAAGTCTTCATGGTGACGCTCCTTTCTTGTTCCAAAACGGGTTCCGCCTTATTTTTCCTGGATTTCTTCATCCCGTACCGGCGGCTGCCCCAGCCAATCCAAGGCTTCATCCAGATCCAGGGTCACCTTGCCGTCCTCCCGGACAAAAGCAGGGATCCCGATGAAGGACTGTCCCTTTTCCCCTTGCCGCACAGGCGCAAAAGCCGGTTCCCGGTCCCGCAGAGTCAGGAAGGCCTTCATATTGGCCGTATCCGCCGTCATATCTACAAAGCGGAACTGATCTTCCAGGTTCCGTGCCTGCAGGACAGCCAGGGTGTTCCGGCAGTCGATGCAGATTTTACTTCCATAGAATAGAATCATGGTGCACTCTCCTTTGGGTCTTTTCTTCGTATTGTAGCGGTTCCGGAATCCAGATGCAAGAGGGGGGCTGCTGCACATTGCGTGCAACAACCCCCTTACCAGTCAGTCTTTCTTCTTCATCCGGAAGCAGAAGGTGCAGTGATGGTCTTTATACATGATATGGTCATGTATACATTCCAGATCTTCATTGTAGCCCTTGCAGATGGCCGGATCGATGTTTTCGCAGTAAATGCGTCCATACTTCTCTTCCCCGGCATCCATCCAGGTCTTGGCGAATACACAGCGGTCGAAATCCTGGTTGATTTCCTCCTTGCCGTATTCCGTATCATATCCGAACAGCTCGCTGCGCTCCATATCGTAGTTGGGCAGATAAGCAGCCAGATCATTTTTCTGTCCCCGTTGGGCAGCCCGGCGGGCAATGTCTTTGCCCCGTGCCACCCCCCAGTCGATGACGCTTTGTTTCAGGATTTCCAGGCCCTTGGCCCCGAATTCCTTTTCCAGGTTCTTCGCCAGGATGGAAAAGAAACGGGCGAACAGGACAAACATGGAAACCGGTTCCTCCATTTTTTGCGGTTTCAAGTTTTTCACTCCCCTTTTTGCTTGCACACACCGTCCTCTGTTTTTCGGACAGCCGGACAACGCTCCAGAATGCCTTATTTGCTGTCTTTGATATGCTGTGCCAGGCCATTCAGGTAATACAGGAAGGCCCAGTTGACCACATGGGCCGCCGTCTGCAGGGTAAACACTTCCGGATATGTTTCCACGAAGTCGATCCCCCGCGCGCCTGCCAGTCCTGCTTCATGGAGCATCATGAGCAGTTCATAAGAAGTCAAGCCCCCCATATCCTGGGGTGCCTGCGGCATGTTGGCCGCATCCAGGCTGTCTGCACAGACGGTGATATAGATGTATTCCGTATCTTTGCTGACCACTTCCAGAGCTTTGGAAATGGCAGCTTTCCAGCCATCTTCATGGACGTCGATAGCCCGGATGACTGTTGCGCCATATTTCATGGCGTTGTTGTATTCTTCCCGATGGTTTCTGGGTCCCCGGATCCCGATATGGGCAATCTTCGTAGGATCCATATTGGGATCGTTGTATACCCGGTAGAAAGGAGAACAGCGGGACAGTTCGTCATCCCCGAAATGGGAGTAGTTATCCAGGTGGGCATCGAAATGCAGGACCCCGACCTTCTTGGGATGCCGTTTGGCGATTTCACTGATGATGGGGTAAGCGATCCCATGGTCCCCGCCGATGGTGATGGGAATGATCTTGGCATCAGCCAGTTTGCCGATCCGTTCCCGGATGGATTGGAAGGTAAAGTCATAGTTGCCGTTCTGGGTGGCTACGTCACCAGAATCTGCCACTCGCAGATAATCAAAGCAGTCCAGATTATAATCCGGCAGGAACCCCGTGTAACGGATGGAAGTGGAACGGACCGCCTTCGGGCCTTCCGTGGTGGAAGAATAACCGCCGATGGTGCAGCCCCCTTCCCAGGGCACCCCTACCACTGCCGCATCGATTTTCTTCAGGTCCTCGTCGTTTTCGATCACGGACAGATTCAGCCAGGACGGCACCCCGCTGTAAATCATATTGGGCAGGAAATTGGGATCATAAATCGTTGGCTTGCTTTCTCTCATGTCAAAACATCTCCTTTAAAATATAACAGTCAGGCCAAAGGCCTTTCTTACAGCAAACTGATGACACTGCTGACACCCAGGATCAGAGAGATGATGAAAATCGCTCCCCCCAGCACATTTTCCAGGGTGCTGTTGGCAAACTGCCCCATAATTTTCCGGCTGGCCGTCAGATAAATGGTCACTCCCACCACTACGGGCAGCACCACACCATTGACCATCTGGGCCGCCATGATGAGGGCAATGGGGTTGAACCCGGCACCGGCAATGATGATTCCGGTCAAAAGAACCAGGAAATTGGTGATGGTATACCGTTTGTCACTGCGGTTGGTTTCCCAGCCGAAAAGGCCGGCCAGTACATAGGAAACTCCCATAGGAGTGCAGACGGCGCTGGAAACCCCGGCGGCCACCAGACCGATGGCCATGAAAGGTTTGGCAAAGGTCCCCAGAGTGGGTTCCAGCTGGATGGACATGTCCATGGCGTTCCGGACAGGCATCCCCAGCATGACGGTTGCGGCCGTCACCATAATGGCCCCGGTGACGATGCCGCCGATGATCATGGGAACATTGGTCCCGAACCGGCAGAGGGGCAGTTCATCGGTACTGTGCCAGGTCCGTTTGGCAGAAGCTGCATGGAGGAACATATTATAGGGCACCACAGTGGTCCCGATCAGGGACAGGCAGGTCATCAGACCACCCTTGGGAATGCTGGGCATACAGCCGGCCAGCAGTTTTCCCAGATCCGGTTTCACCACGAACATGGTCACCAGGAACACCACTGCCATGATGATGACACAGGCTCCCAACAGTTTTTCCAAGTATTTCAGGGCATCCCCGGCAAAGCTCAGGAGCAGCAGGATGCAAAGGCCCCATACGGGAGCGATGATCCGGGTAGAAATCCCCGTAAGGGCACTGATGCCGATGGCCGTCCCGGTCAGGTCCCCGCTCATATAGGCAAATCCGCCAATGGTGATGGCCACAGCCACCAGGCCGCACAGCAGAGTCCGCAGCACAGGGCGGTTCTCAAAATCTTTCACCAGGTTCTGGGCCAGTCCCATCTGGGTCACGATTCCCAGCCGGGCTGCCATCCCCTGCATCACAATGACCGCAATGACTGAGAAAATGATGCACCAGAACAGCTGGAAACCATAATCGGCCCCGGCTTTGGTGGAACTGGTCACCGTCCCCGGCCCGATGAAGGAGCCTACGATCAGGAAACCAGGTCCCAATGCTCCCAACTTTTCCTTTAGGGTAAACTGCTTTTCTTGTTTTTCTGCCATTTTTTCTCCCCTTTTTTCAAAATAGTAAATCCTACGCCGCATTACCCTAGTGATTCACTTCTGTTTGACTACATTGTCGTTTTTATTTTTGCATTGTAGTTTTATACAGGTTTTATATCACCAATATTCCTGTTTGTCAATCAAAATCTTTTGTGTTACTCTAATTAAAGAAAATGGTCTGTCCAAAGGAGTTCTTTTATGGAAAAAAAGTTACAAAAACCCATCCAGTCCATCCAGCGGGCCGTGCAGATCCTGGACTGCTTCACCCCTACGACGCCCAGTCTTCCCCTGGCCGCCATCAGTGAAAGGACCGGACTGAACATCAATACTGCCCGGGGCATCGTGAACACCCTGGTAGAAAGCCAGCTGCTCCTCCGTGACCGGGAAAGCGGCTTCTACAAACTGGGCTATTATTTTATGACCAAGGCTTCCATGATCCGTCAGGATATCGACCGGTATGTGGAGCTCTTTAAGCCCTTGGTAGATGCGGTTGCTGAGAAATACCATTTTTCTGCCAGCCTCCAGATGGTCTACCAGAATCAGATTTTCAGCGTCTACTGTGCCTATCCCACCAAACAGGCCTACTACATCGTCATGAGTGAATACACGGATCTGCCCCTCCATGCCACCAGTTCCGGCAAACTGCTGCTCCTGGATGAAGTGACCCATGGCCGGGAAGAGCTGCTGGAACAGCTGGAATACCGGGCCTATACCCCCTGCAGCATCCAATCCAGCAGAGCGCTCCGGGAACAGCTGAAAGTCATCCAGGCAAACGGCTATGCTACGGAAATCGAAGAATTCTTCAATGACGTAGGCAGCCTGGCCGTCCCTTTGTACGATGAAAAAGGCCGTCTGCTGCTGACCATCAGTGCCACTTTCTTTGTCAAATCTCTGCCCCAGATCAAAGCGGATCTCCTGGCAGATTTCCAGAAAGCAGTACAGACCTGGAAACAGGCCTTACGAAAGGAGTCCATACAATGAAAACACTGCAAACCATCTGGCAGGAACTCTTCCAACCGCTTTCGGCTTTTGGTTATGAAAAAGGCCAGGGGACTACCCGGCTTTCCTGGTCCAAGCCTTTCCTAGAAGCCCAGCAGTATCTGCGCCATTATGGTGAGGCCATCGGCCTCCAGTGCAGGCGGGATGGCTGGGGCAACCTGCTCATGACCGTACCGGGAGAAACGGATCTTCCGCCGGTGTATACCGGATCCCATCTGGATTCCGTCCCCCATGGGGGAAAATATGACGGGGCCCTGGGCATCACTGTCCCGCTGGCCATCGCAGCCGCCTGGCACGAGAAGGGATTCCGTCCCTACCGGCCGCTGACCATCATCGCCTTTGCAGAAGAAGAAGGGACCCGCTTCGGGACACCCTGCCTGGGCAGCCAGGCCATGGCCGGAAAACTCCAGGGCAAAGATCCTGACCGTTTCGTGACAGCAGAAGGCCGTACCCTGTCCCAACTGCTCCAGGAAGCCGGCTTGGAAGGGGATCCCTTTGCACCCCATCTGCTGCCTGGAAAATGTTTCTTGGAACTCCATATCGAACAAGGGCGGGCGCTGGAAGATGCCAAACTGCCCCTGGGAATCGTTTCTGCCATTGTAGGTATCCGCCACTTCACCGTGACCATCACCGGCACAGCCAACCATGCCGGCACCACGGCTATGAAAGACCGGAAGGATGCCCTGGCAGCCGCCGCCCGGTGGATCTCTGCCGTATTTGAGAAAGCCCTGGCTTCCCAGCAGCAGTATGTGGCTACCGTAGGCCATATCCGGGTCTTCCCGGATGCCGGGAATGTGGTCCCAGGGAAAGCCGAGCTGTCTCTGGAAATCCGTTCTGCCAGCGATCAAACCATGGATGTTGCCCTGGCAGAATTCCAAGAAGAGCTCCAGAAAATCGCCCGGACCTTCCAGGTCACATTCCAGTGGAAGCAGCTGGACCAGATCCCGCCCCTGCCCATGGAGCAAAGCCTGATGGATCTTTTCGAACAGGAGGCCCAGGACTTGAAGATCCCTTATCAGATCCAGCCCAGCTGGGCCGGCCACGATTCCATGATCCTGGGGCATGAACTGCCCACAGCCATGCTCTTCGTCCCCAGCGTAAAAGGGATCAGCCATTCTCCGGACGAATATACGGAGCCAGGACCCATCGGCCAGGCAGCAGAAGTACTGGAAAGGGTTTTGAAAAAATTGACAGCAAAATAAAAAACAAGGGGTGCTGCACAAAACGTACAGCACCCCTTGTTTTTTCCGTTATTTTACATATTTCCCATATGCCTTTTCCATCCGTTCCAGGGCTTCCTGGATATACCGGGTGGGACAGGCCAGGTTCCACCGCTCGAAGCCTTCTCCCTGTTTTCCAAAGATGTATCCTTCATCAAAGAAAAGCCGGGCCTCCTGGCGGTTGATCCGTTCCAGTTCCTTATGATCCAATCCCAGGCCCCGCCAATCCATCCAAAGCAGATAAGTCCCCTCCAGCCGTTTGACTTTGATCTGGGGGAATTTCTGCGCCATGGATCCAACAACCAGTTTCCGGTTGGCATCGATGACCTGGAGACATTGATCCAGCCAATCCTCACAGTGCCGGTAGGCGGTCTCACAGGCAAGATATCCCAGGAGATTGCACTTGGGATTGGGGTTGATTTCTTTTAAGTACGCCATATACTGAGCCCGCAGCGAAGCATTGGGGATGAAGATGTTGGAAGTCTGCAGCCCGGCCAAATTGAAGGTCTTGCTGGGAGCCGTCAGCACCAAACAGTTCTGCCCGGCTTCTTGGGAAAGAGAGGCGTAAACCGTATGCTCATAACCTGGCATGATCAGATCATCGTGGATTTCGTCAGAGACCACCAAGACTCCATTGGCCAGACAGATTTCGGAAATCTTCTGGAGTTCCTCCTGGGTCCAGACCCGACCGGTAGGATTGTGAGGACTGCAGAGGATCAGCATCTTGGTCCGGTACGCTTTGGCCTTTTGCTCGAAATCGGCAAAATCGATTCCATAACTGTCCCCCTGCTCCACCAGCGGGCAGTCCACCAGCTGCCGTCCCGTATCCAGGACCGCATGGTACATGGGATAGTAGACCGGAGTCAGCAGCATGACTCCATCTCCCGGCTGGGTATAGGCTTTCACCGCTGTGAAGAAAGCATCCACCACCCCATGGGAAGGACATATCCATTCCGGTTTGGCTGCCCAGTGATGCCGTTTTTCCTGCCATGCACAGCAGGCTTCCCGATAAGATGCCGTGGGATTGGCATACCCCAGCACAAAATCATCGATTTCTTTCTTCAATGCTTCTTTGATTTCCGGCGCCGTTTCCAGTTCCATATCCGCTACAGAAAAAGGAATGATGTCTTCCTCCGGACGGACCCCATACCGTGCCATTTCCTGCCATTTAAAGGACCCTTTCCCATACCGTTTGTTGATGGTGGTAAAATTGTATGCCATAGGATACTCCTCCCCAGTCTTTTTTTATTATTCTAGCTTCCTGAGAAGGATTTATCAATAAGCAGGAAAAGGGGCTGTTGCAAACGCAGCAGTGATGTGACCCCAAAAAGTTAGACCTTAGTAACGAGATGGTTTTTACTGTCTCGTTACTTTTTTATGCTGCCAGCAAAGAAAGCCTGTATTGAACAGGACTTTTCCAGCCCAGTTTTTCCTTGATCCTTTGTTCGTTATAGTATTTGATGTATCGTTCGATAGCGGCTTTTAGTTCTTCGTAGCTGTAGTAGATCACTCCATAATACATTTCCTGTTTCATTAAGCCGAAAAAGTTTTCCATTACAGCGTTATCATGACAGTTACCCTTTCGAGACATGCTCTGAAAAATTCGTTCTTTTTTTAGTTTCCTGGTATAGGCCTTCATTTGGTATGCCCAGCCCTGATCGGAGTGAAACGTTCTTCGATATGGACAATCAGCAGTAATTTCGATTGCTTCAGCTTGAGCTTCCAGTATGCTTTCAGCCGAAGGACGTTTGGCTATTCCATAGCTGATGATTTCATCATCGAACATGTCCAGGAAAGGATCCAGATAAAGCTTGTGCAGGGTCAGATGTCCCTGTGTATCTACTTCATAATATTTGAATTCTGAAGTATCGGTCGTAATCTTCTGATGTGGGATATTCGTCTCAAAACGACGATGTATTCTATTCGGAGCAATGGTCCCTACCTTACCCTTATAGGAACTGTATTTACGGCTTTTCCGGGTAAAGGATGTTACCTGAAGGCTCAGTTTCTGCATGATACGTTGAACTTTCTTCTTGTTCACGCAAATCCCTTGATTCTTCAGCTCACCGGTCATGCGCCGATATCCATAATCTTTATGCTGGCTGCGGATTTCCTGTATTTTGTCCTCTACTTCCTGGTCTGGATTCACGCGGTCAAACCGTTTCTGCCAGTACATATAGGTCGCTTTGGGCATTTGAGTATAGGAGAGAAGGTCTTTCAATTTGAATGATCTTCGGAGACTGGAGATGATTTTCGCAACTCTCTCATTTTTGCTTCGTCCTCTAAACGCAGTCTCCTCAGTTCTTTTAAAAAAGCATTCTCTATACGGAGTTTAAGATTTTCATCCTCTAACTCCTTGACATGTTCCACACTGATGTCGACCATCGGCTGCTGAACCTGGGTATCTGTTTTTTTGGTTTGAGATTTGTTCAAAGTTCTCTTCCTGCCTTTTTTATGTGACCGTAAAGCATCTGGTCCCGCAATTCTAAATTCATTGACCCATCTGGCAATCATTGATGGGTTGTTGATCCCTACTTGAATTGCTAGTTCCTGATATGAGATTTCATTTGTTAAGTAAGACTCTACCACAGAAAGTTTTTCTTTGAAAGAGTATATTTTTTGAGAGCGGGATCTTTTCAGTCCATCATCACCAAATGCCTTGTAAGCAGCAACCCACTTTAGCAGCTGGCTGCTACTTGCCATCCCATATTTACGTGAAATAGAAATACACCCTTCGTCACTGTTCAAATATTCCAGTACTATTTTTTTCTTAAATTCATAGCTGTGTTTTGCCATAAAAAACTGACCCTCAATTGTTAGATTTTTGGTCTAACAATTGGGGGTCAGCTCACAGCCCCTCCCTTTTATACCCTAAATTCCCGTCTTACCATCCCCGGGACCTCCACTTCATACCCGGTGATCTTGGATTCTGCCGTACTGGAGTCCAGCGTCCCCAGGGTCAGGATTTCCAACAAGATTTCCAATTTTTTCGTCATCGCATAACCGCTCTTGGCTGTCATTCCCATGATCCATCCCTCCTGCTCTCTTACTTTTCTGCCAGGGACCGATTCCTTTTATTCGAAATCGAAATATCCCATGGGATCCCAGTCCTTCAGACTGGGGACATCGCTTCCGGACAGGCTGGGAGCGAACAGTTCCAGGATCTTCTCTTCTACACCAGCGGTTTCTTTGCGAGCCATTGTTTCCACTTTGCTATTCATTCCCATAATAACCCTCCTTTTTCGTTCGGTTATTTCCGAACTATCTTTATTATAACTTATAAATAGTTTATGTATAGTGTTTCACATTTCGTTCACATTTCATTGTTTCATTTGCGTTTGAATTGTAAATAGTTTTACGGAATTTAAGATAATTTAAAAAAGGCTGTGAAAAAATGATTTCTCATTTTTTCACAGCCCCTTTACCACTCTTTTCTCGCGCTTTTGTCTCCGATGCCCATCTTGACCCGATACTTGTTCACCGTCCGCCGGGCCATGCGGATGCCCTGCCGGGCCAGGGCATCACAGATTCCCTGGTCACTGAGAGGTTTCCGCTTGTCTTCTTCTTCGATTACTTTCCGGATCAGCTCCTGGAGTTTTTCCTCGGTCACCGCCCCCGCAGACTGGGTAACCGCCTGTCCTACCAAGAAGCTCCCTGCTGGAAAGCTTCCCCAGCGGCAGGCAATGACCTTATGCTGGAGGGCCCGGCTCACCGTAGAAATGGCCAGCCCTGTCTCTTCTGCCAGATCAGCCAGTTTCAAAGGCTGCCGGTGCCCGGGTCCCAGCCGGAAGAAAGGTTCCTGATGGCTTACCAGAGCCTGGAACACCAACAGCAGGGTCTGCTGCCGTTCTTTCAGCATCTGCTGGAGCTGCCGGGCTTTTCCCAGCTGCTCCTTCAGGTAGGCTTTTACCTGCCCATTCCCCTGCTCTCCGGCCCAGTCCAGATATTCCTGGTTCAGGACGAATTTCCGTCCCCAGGTATCGTACACCGTGACTTGCAGCCCTGCTCCAGTATCATCCACCCGGGCATCCTCCCGCTGGTACACCACTGGTCCGGCTTCCGCAAACCGGGCTCCCGGCTTGGGATCTAAAGCACAGATCTGGGCTTTGGCATCCAGGACTTCCCGAGCCGTCACATGGAATTTCCTAGCCAAGGCCGGGATTTGGTTCTGTCCCAACTGTTCCAGTCCCGACTGGATGATCTTCCGTGCCAGTTCCGTCCCCTCCGGTGCCTGTTCCAGCTGCAGCAGCAGGCACTGGGAAAGATTCTGTGCCCCTACTCCTGCCGGCTCCAGCTGCTGGACCTTTTGCAGCGCCTGCAAGACCTGCTCTTCAGGAACTCCAAAGGCCCGGGCGGTTTCTTCCACACTCTCCGTCCACCAGCCCCGGCTGTCCAGGGTCCCCGCAATATAAAAAGCCAGGGCCCGCTCTTGATCAGACAAAGACAGGCAGCCCAGCTGTTCTTCCACCACCTGCTGGAGAGTCTTTTCCTGCCGGGAAGCATTGGCCACCGGATCCGGAAGGGGGTCATCCTCCTTATCCCGGATCCGTTTCCCCCGATATGCTTCCTGGGCCGTTTCCTGCCAGGCCGGACCTGTCACTTCACTGGGGAATTCCAGGAGAGGATTGGCCTCCACCGCCTCCTGGACGTACTGTTCCAGTTCCAGGGCTCCCAGTTGGAGCAGTTTCATCTGCTGGACCAGATGGAGATTCAGCTGCTGTTTCTGCTGGGGAGCCAGTGTCAATTTGGTGATGCCCATAATGAGAGAGGGCCTCCTTTCTTCCATAGTTTTTGTATAAAAAAATCCCATAGCCTGTAAGGGCTATTAGGATCAGGATCCAGGAGATTGGATACGATAAGTATACCATTTCCACCCCGCATTGGGGAAGGGCTAGCTGTACAGATCTTCCACTCCCAACAGGAGGGCTCCTTCCCTGGCTGCCCTTTCTTTAACCGGTTGGGTATAGCCTCCCTTGCTGAAAAACAGCAGATATTTTTCACGGATCTGGGGAAATGCCAGGGTGGCAGTGAGCAAATCTTCGTATTCCTCCATGGGCAGCGGCCGATTCCTGTATTTGCATTCGCAGAAAAGGCCTCGGGTCCCGGTCCGGTCCAAGGCCAGGATATCCACATCATCCTGCTGCCGCAGCACTGGATTGTTCCCCCACCATTTACCTATCTTGGCCGGAACGAAAGGCAGTTTTCCCGCTCGGGCTTTATCCTGGAGATACTGCTTGCAAATCCGTTCAAACACAGGCCCCATATAATCCGGAAGGTTTTCCATGATTTCACGGGCTGCCTCTTTTTCTCCCAACAATTGATTGTAATTCTCCCGGCTGAACACAAACCGATACCAGAAGGTGTAAAAGAAATCCGTCAGTTCATAAATCCCCTTTCTGCTCCGTTCCGGCTCTCCGCAGGGAACGGTCCGCTGCACCAGCCGCAGGGTCTGGAGTACCTGCAGGTATTTGCTGCATTTTTCATTGGATTCATGGATCCGGTCCCCGATCCGGGTCACCTGATTGGCCCCATTTGCGATGGCCTCCAGGATGCTGTTATAAACCCCCGGTTCCCGCAGTTCCATCCGCAGGAGCATCTGGGGTTCGTCATGAAGAAAAGCATTGGGAGAAAGGATTTTCCGAGCAATGTTCTCTTCCAAGGACAGCCCGGGATCAAAGGCCCGAAGATACCGGGGAATCCCCCCCAGGATCCCGTAAGCCAGAAGCTGCTGTCCCGGATCCCAATTAGGAAAAAAAGCAGCGGCTTCCCAATAGGAAAAAGGCTGGACTTCCATCTGTCCGGTAATCCGTCCGTAAAGAGGACTCTGGTATCCCATGATCTCATTGACCATGAAGCTGACACTGGAGCCGCAAAGGATCAGAAAAATATTCTTCCCTTCCCAGGCATGGTCGATCACATGCTGAAAAATGCTTTTAATGGAAGGATTCTGCCCAGCCAGAAACGGAAACTCATCGATGATGAGAACGGTTTTTTCTTGGGGATTGACCCGAGCGGTAATGAAATCCAGGGCCTGTTCCCAACCCTCAAAAGGAGCCACCGGACTGCCCAGCAGCCGGGTCTGGATCAAACGGGAAAAATCCTGGAGGTTCAGGGCATCATTCTTTTCCTGGGCCGAGAAAAACAGACAAGGGTGCCTGTGGGCAAATTCTTGGAGTATGGTGGTTTTCCCTACCCGACGGCGGCCATACATCACCAAAAACTGGAATCCCTTCGTTCCATAGGCTTCTTCCAGTACCGAAAGTTCTTTTTCCCGTCCGATCATATCCTTCCCCCCTTAAAAAATATACTCGTAAGTATTATACTTACGAGTATTATACTTTAAAGTATATTATTTTTCAAGAGAAGCAAACGCCGCCTTCAGCTGCTGGAAGGCCTTTTCCACTGTGGACCGGGGACAGGCCATATTGAACCGTTCGAACTGGGCGGTAGCCGGTCCGAAGATCTTCCCGGAATCCAGCCACAGTTTGGCCTCATCAGTAACCAAGTGTTCCAATTCATCATCAGAGAGTCCGTAGCCGGAAAAATCGATCCACACCAGATAGGTCCCTTCCGGCTCCACAAAGGTGGCTTTGGGGAAATTTTCCTTCACGAAATCCCGGACCCAGGCGATGTTCCCGGCAATGTACTCCACCAGTTCCTTCACCCATTCATCCCCTTTGGTGTAGCAGCTCTTCACCGCCACCTGGCCCATGATGCTGCCCTGGCTGTAGCCGGCGGCGGCGTTGGCCTTCCGGTATCTCCGGCGGAGTTCTTTATTGGGGATAATGATATTCCCGGGCTGGAGTCCCGCCACATTGAAGGTCTTGCTGGGGGAGTTGAAAACAACCAGGTTGTCTCTGTACTTTTCATCCAGGGCCAGGAAGCTGGTAAAATGGTGGGGCGCATAGACGAAGTCGCAGTGGATCTCATCGTCCAAGATGATCACGTTGTGTTTCAAGCAGATATCCCCCATCCGGGTCAGCTCTTCTTTGGTCCATACCCGTCCTGCCGGGTTGTGGGGGCTGCACAGCAGGAATACTTTTACATTGTTATCTTCGATTTTCTGCTCAAAATCAGTGAAGTCTATGGTATATTTTCCATTTTCATAATGGAGCTGGCTATTGACGAACTTCCGGCCATTGTCTTCGATCACTTCTCTGAAGGGGTAGTACACCGGCTGCTGGATCAGCACTGCATCCTCCGGCTCCGTGAATGCCTTCACCCCAGTGGCCAAGCCATAGACCACGCCGCAGCCCAGGGTCACCCATTCCGGCTGGATATGGTAGCCGTGATGGACGGAGAACCACCGGTCCAGCGCTGCGTAATATTCGGCATCCGGATCCGTATAACCGAAGATCCCGTGGTCGATCCGTTTGTGGAAGTCAGCCAGGATCTCTTCCGGCAGGGCAAAATCCATATCCGCCACCCACATAGGCAAAAGATCCGTGCGTCCCTTCCGCTGCATGCCGAAGTCATATTTCAGGCAGCTGGTGTTCTTCCGGTCGATGATCTGGTCAAAATTGTATTTCCCCATAGTATCGCTCCTTTTTCCTAGTAAAAATCTATACAATATATCATACTGGATGGAGCCAGGGTTGGCAATGGAAAAGGCTTAAAGAAGGCTAAAACAACATCTATCCTACGTTTGTAAGACATAAGTTGTTTATCCTATCCTGATCCAATCCATTCCAAAAGAATTTTTTCTCCCCTTTTCCAATCCTGCTATAATAAAGCCATCTGAAAGGAGAAGAATGATGATGAAAAAACGATGGTTTCTCATTACGGCGCTGCTCACGATGCTAGCCTGCATCCTGCCCATGGCCCCTATGGACCACACCGTCCAAGCTCGGCGTTACGAACGGATCGTTGTATGCAGCGATGTCCATTATGGCAGCAAGACCTTGGACCCGGACCTCCGGACCCGAAAAATGAAGAACAAGGAGAACGCGGTCCGGGAAATCAACGGATGGGACGATGTGGACCTTTGTGTATTTACGGGAGATATGGTCCAGAAAACCGGCAGCTCGGCCGATTACAAGCTGGCCCGGAAACTGACGGACCGTGTCAAGAAGCCCAAGGAATTCCTAGCCGGGAACCATGAAGTCATCTACAGCAGTGAACTTTCCAGCACCGGCCGTCTCCGGCCGGCAGATTCCTATGAACGGTTCCGGCATATGGAAGACTATGAAAAAAACTTCGGTCCCCTGTACCATTCCCGCAAGCTGGGACAGTACTTCCTGCTGTTCCTTTCCCCGGATACCCTGGAAAGCAAGTATGCAGTGGAACTGTCCAAAGAACAGTTGGACTGGCTGAAGAAGGAACTGAAAGACCATCGGCAGGAACCCACCTTGATTTTCTGCCATGCACCCGTTTCCGGCACCCTGCTCCCCGGCAGCAAGCTGGACAAACCCCGGAACTATGCCCAACCAGCCAAAAAACTCCAGAAGCTGCTCCAGGAAAATCCCCAGATCCTGCTTTGGGTTTCCGGCCACACCCACACCTCTCCCAAAAATCCCAGTTTCACCAATCCAGTAAACAAAATCACCGGAACAGAAATCCTGGATGTCCACAATCCCACCTGGGATGGGAAACAAGTCTGGACAAATTCCCTCTTCCTGTATCCGGAAAAAATTGAGATCCGTACCTACAGCCACAAAAAGCACCAGTGGCTGCTTCAACTAGACCGGACTGTGACGGTACCATGGGAAATGAGAAAGGGGGTGTGAAAAAATTCACACCCCCAGTCACGGATCGCGAGCCTGGATGTTGAAACCGTTGGTCCTTTTTCTATAGAATGATAAGACAAAATCGACAGAAATCTAGAAAACCGGATTTTCGGGTTCCGCCAAGAAGCTCGCGACTCACGGCTCGAGACCCGAGACCTCAAAAGGGGAGCTGCTGCGCATGCAACAGCCCCTTCTTATAAAGTACTGTAAACTGTTTTCTTCCCGCTTTTTTCCGGATTCTTTTGGATGGACGCGAAATAATGCTCCGTATCTTCCACCAGGCTGTTGGTGAGAAGGCTGCGGAAGGCTGCGGGTTCCATCCCCTGTCCTTGGACAGCGAATACATAATTCCCGGTTTCCCACCGGGCGGCGTAGGATTGCGGCCCAAGCTGGGCAATTTCCATATTCGTCTCATTTATACGTTGCTTATGCCATTCCGCTCCATATATTCCACTTAATTCTTCTTTACTTATCTCTTTTTTCAAGGCTGTACGGATCCGCACTTTGGCCTCTGGCTGTCCCAAACGAAGGAAAGATAAGTCTGCGGACCGTCCGCCGATTACAGAATATCCTTCAGGGGTGTACCCGGAATCTCGGCTGAGAGTCAGAGGCGCAAAACCCAGGACCCGGGCAGCGGAGCCATAGGTCCCGTAGCTGACTATGGGATTGGGGATCTGTTCCCGGCCGGTGGCAGGCGCCCCAGCCACCACACTGGAAGCTCCCAAGATCAGCAGGGAGACGGATGCTGCAAAAAGCTGTTTCGTTTTGAGAGAGAACTTAACAGGACCTCATTTCGGATAAAATAGAAAGGCATGCCTTCTGGATAAGTGTAGCACGGGAAGGAGAACCGGACAAGGCCAAAAAGAGTCATGGAAAAGGGGGAGGCACCGGGGGAAAGGAAAAGTGAGTAAAAAAAGTGCAGGAATTTGCAGAAAAAAAGGGATGGGCTGCTGCAGAAGCAGCAGCCCCTGTCTCTGGTCAACGGTCACTGGATGTAGAAAGAAACCCGCGGCTGGCTGCGTTTTCCTTCTTTTCCTTTTCCACGCAAAAAAGAAGCTGTTGCCGGAGCAACAGCTTCTTTTCATTTTAAATTGGTGGGATTATGCGGATTCGAACCGTAGACCTCATCGATGTGAGCGATGCGCTCTAACCAACTGAGCTATAATCCCGATAAATTGTATTATACTCTTACTTGCCGCAGAATGCAAGAGGATTTATAAAAAAAGTCCTGCGCCCACGCCAGCCACCAGCAGCCCCGGCAGCATATTTCCCACTCGGATCTTCAGCAGATGGGTCATATTGATCCCTACTCCCAGGATCATCAACCCGCCGCTGGCGGAAATCTCCTGGACCACGGTCTGGCTCATATAGGGACCCAGGATACCGGCCAACGCCGTTAGGATCCCCTGATAGATCCCTACAGATAGGGCAGAGAACAAAACCCCGATACCCAGATTGGCGGCATAAATGATGCCGCTGAGCCCGTCGATCATGGCTTTGGTGTACAGGGTAGTGGCATCCCCGCTGAGCCCGTCCTGGATGGAGCCTACGATGGCCATGGCCCCTACACAGTACAGGAGGCTGGTGGACAGGAAGCCGTCTACAAAAGCTTCCGTCCCTGCATCTCCCTGGCCTTTTGCCTTCTGGACTTTCCCCGCCAGCCAGGTACCGGCCTGTTCCAATTTTTCTTCAATGCCCAGGGCCTCCCCCAAAATAGAGCCGATCACCAGGCTGATGATGGTCAGGAGGATATGCTGCCCCTGGAGGGCCATCTGGATACCCAAGAGGATCACGCACAGGGCCAGTCCATAGATCACCGTTTCCTGGTATTTTTCTTTGATACCCCGGCCTACCAGGAGGCCGACCAGGCTGCCGCCTGCAATGGCGGCCACATTCACAAGGGTCCCGCTTCCAATCATCCTGCCCTCCTCAGACCGTAAAGGGACTGGCTTTTTTCCGGCCTCCGGTCCGCTCCGGTCCTTTCAGCAGATCATAGAGCCGTTCCAGATCCTCCGGACCGTAATATTCGATGAGGATCCGTCCTCCCCGCTCTTTCCGGGAAGGCTCGATCCTGACCCGGGTCCCCAGGTATTGGATAAGCTTTTCTTGGAACGCTTTGGTATCCACATCCATTTCCTCTGTGGAAGCGGCCAGGAGCTGATCCAAGCTTTTTTGCGGCTTTTTGGCAGACCGGTTCCCTTTGGCAGGAGGGATCAAGTTCTCTTCGGTCTGCATATAGATGTGATAGGGCTTGCCCTCCCGTTCTGCCTTGACCACTTCTTCCATGATACGGGCAGACCAGCCTCCCGCTGCCGCCCGCCGGGCCAGCTCCACCGCCTGTTCCGGTTTTGCCAGTCCCAGCAGAGGACGGATTTGACCCACGGACAGTTTTCCTGCCGATACCATTTCCGCCACTTCCGGAGGCAGTTTCAGCAGCCGGAGGGCATTGGCCACCGCAGCCCGGCTCTTGCCCAGTTTCCGGGCCGCTTCTTCCTGGGTAAGCTGCAGGGATGCCATGAGATGCTGGATGCCCCGGGCTTCTTCCATGGGATCCAAATCGCTGCGCTGCATGTTTTCCACCAGCGCCACTTCCATCATGGCGGCGTCGTCATAGTCTCGTACCACCACCGGGACCTGGTCCAGGCCCGCTGCTTTGGCTGCCCGCCAACGCCGTTCCCCGGCCACGATTTCATACTGCCGGCCCTTTTTCCGGACGATCAACGGTTGGATCACACCGCTCTGCCGGATGCTCTCTTCCAGTTCCTTCAGCTGGTCCGGATCAAAAGTCTTCCGGGGCTGGTAGGGATTGGGTTTCAGGTTCTTTACGGGGACTTTTCCCACCTGTTCCCCCGCTTTCTTTTCTTCCACCACAGGCGCCGGTGTCTTCTGTTTCCGGACACCGAACATCTTATCCAGCCCGTTCGTGCCCAGGCCGCTTTTTTTACCTGCCATGACGCTTCACCTCCCGTGCCAGAGCTCTGTAGGCCTCTGCCGCCTTGCCGTGAGGGTCGTAGACCGTAATGGGCTGCCCGTAGCTAGGTGCTTCCCCCAGCCGCACGGAACGTGGGATCATGGTTTTATACACCAAATCGGGAAAATGTTCCCGGACCTGGGCCACCACATCATTGGACAGATTGGTCCGGCTGTCCGTCATGGTCATGACGATTCCCTCGACAGCCAAATCTGGATTGGTGGACTGCCGGATCCGGTCCACAGTGGACAGCAACTGGGAGACCCCTTCCAGGGCATAGAATTCACATTGGATGGGGATCAGGACGCTGGCAGCGGCTGTCAGGGCATTGACCGTCAAGAAGCTCAGAGAAGGCGGGCAATCGATGATGATAAAATCATAATTGTACGTAATTTTGGACAGATGTTTTTTCAAGGCATTGGCTGGATTCTTTTTTTCGATCAGATCGATTTCCGCCCCGGCCAAGTTCATGGTGGCCGGTGCCACCCACAGATTTTTCCATTCTGTGGGCTGGATGATTCCATCCATTTCTGTATTGTTGATCAGCACATCATACATGCAGCGGGACAGACTGCTCTTATCGATGCCCAGACCGCTGGTGGCGTTTCCCTGGGCGTCCAGATCCACCAGCAAGGTCTTCTTCCGGCCTTCAGCCAGACAGGCAGCCAGATTGATGCTGGTGGTGGTCTTTCCCACCCCGCCCTTCTGGTTGGCCACAGCAATGACTCGGGTCATAGGGTCCACTCCTTTCCTTATTTCCTTTGGGACACTGTAGGATATTGTAACATAGAAATGAGGTTGTTGCACATATAAGCAACAACCTCAGGTCACGAGCTATGAGTTGCGGGTCACGGGCTTGTTCCTGCAGCTCTTTCTGTCTTTTTCTTTTCAAAAGAACGGCAATGCAGTTATTCCCTGACTCCAGGACAGTACCAACTATCCCATACCAACAAGCCCGGGATTCACGGCCCTAGATCCTGTACCCTCTCTTCCCGATTTCCACCACCGTTTCACAGGCCTTCACCAGGCTGGGGATGGGCAGATATTCGAACCGGCCATGGAAATTGGCCCCGCCCGTGAAAAGATTGGGACAGGGCAGTCCCTGATAGGACAGCCGGGCTCCGTCCGTACCGCCCCGGATGGGTGCCACGCAGGGTTTCACGCCCACTGCCTCCATGGCCCTCCGGGCCAGTTCCACCACTTCCAGATGGCCGTCCCGGATCTTTTCCAGCATATTGTAGTACATATCATGGTGTTCCACTTCCACACTGCCGGCTCCGTATTTCTCATTCAGGAAAGCAGCCAGCTGGTCCAGGAACGCCTTCCGTTCTCCAAACCGGTCCTTGTCATGGTCCCGGATCAACATATGCATCCGGCAGGTCTCCACATCTCCCGTCACCTTGTGGACATGGAAGAATCCTTCATACCCTTCTGTATATTCCGGTTTCTCCCCTGCCGGCAAGGCCTGCTGCCATTCCGCAGCCATGGTCAGGGCATTCTTCATTTTTCCTTTGGCGGAACCGGTATGGACACTGCGGCCGTGGAAGGTAATCACCGGATTGTCCGCATTGAAATTTTCATATTCCAAGCCTCCCAGTTCCCCGCCATCCACTGTATAAGCAAAATCCGCTCCGAATTTTTTGACATCGAAACCGGAAGAGCTCCGGCCGGTTTCCTCATCCGGGGTAAAGCCCACCCGCAGGGTCCCATGGGGGATCTCTGGATGATTCTGGAAATATTCCAGAGCCGTTACAATGGCTGCCACCCCAGCTTTGTCATCGGCTCCCAAAAGGGTAGTACCGTCGGTGAACAAGATATCCTGTCCCCGGTATTTCCGGACTTCCGGAAAATCTTCTGCAGAAAAGACGATGTGTTTTTCCGGATGCAGCAGGATGTCTCCGCCTTGGTAATTCCGGACCAGGAGCGGTTTCACATCTTTGCCGGAAGCTTCCGGGCTGGTATCCATATGGGCGATGAAGCCCACCGTAGAACCGCTGATCCCTGCCGTAGCCGGAAGGGTTCCCATGACATAGCCCTGGCTATCCACCGAAACATCTGCCAGTCCCAAGGCTTCCAGTTCCTTTGCCAGGGACCGGGCAAATACCATCTGCCCCGGCGTACTGGGCAGCACAGCTGTATTTTCTTCATCTGATTGGGTATCAAAAGAGACATACCGCAGGAAGCGGTCCACCAATTTTTTCTCTTCGATCATCTTCCTCTTCCTTTCGTTACTTTTTTTGTTCAAACAGCCAGTCTCGGATCCCATCGATGTCATAGGCAAAAGTCCAAGTATACATATGGTTTCCTTCCCGGAATACAGTATAGTTGATGGGCGATTCCTGTTCCTCCATCACTTTCACCATCTGTGCGAACTCTGGTTTCCCAGCAGTGCTGTCCCACATCCGGCTCCGGGCCACCCGTGCCCCGGCTTTTTCCCACAGGGCTGTGGCTTCATTCATACCCGGAAAAGCCTTGCCATCGCCCTGACAGACGGTGATCCAGAGATTCTTATCCTTCAGGGCCTCCATTTCCCGGGTATCCCACTGGCAGGCTACCAGGTATTGGGCTGCAAACAGCTCTGGATACCGGTCGCTGATGGCGATATTGGCCATCCCTCCCTGGGACTGGCCTGTCCCATAGATCCGCTGAGGATCCACTTTATACCGTTTCTTCACATCCTGGATCAGGTCCGTCACCAGCTGGAGCCCCTTGGTCCATTCGTGGGTATCCGTAGTCATCATACCGATGGAACGGATCAAGTCTTCGGTATACTGGGGAGCCAGCACAATGGCAGGATGCCGGGCCTGTTCTTCTGGAGAGGCCCAGACAACAGCCCCATTCCCCTGATACAGCACCGCCTGGGGATCATTGATATTGGCGCTGGCATCTGCGATGAACACTACCATGGGATAGCTCTTTCCCTGTTCATACCCCTTGGGCAGATAAAGATTATACGGCATGGTATAACCGGTGGCCGGATCCCTGTAAGTGAAAGTCCGGAAACTTTCCTTCACCGGGTCCACGGTCTTTTCGGCTGCCAGCGCCGTTTCCCAGGGGCCATAGACCGTGCCGTCTTCTCCAAAGACCGTGCCAGTCTGGCGGACAGCAACAGAAAGGTCCGGTGCTTTCCGGTCGGAATACATGGGAGCATCCCCTCCTGCCAAGGCCCCCGCTTCTTTCTCTTTTCCTGTATCCCGATGGGCAGCCTGAGAGGCTGCTGTGGGAAGCGGTGCTGCCGGATGGTCCAGTTCCAAGATCACATAAGGTCCCTCCTTGGAAACAGCAGGGACTTCCGGGCGGTCGTTGGTCTTGACAGCACGGATGGCCTTGCCTTCCACTTGGAACGCAGCCGCCTGGAAGCGCTTTTCGTCAATGGTCTTAGGATAGCGGAGGACCACTGCCGAGACACTTTCTCCGTCCCCATAGACAGTACTGATGGCCGTGATTTGGGGGCGCACAGCAGGAATTGCTTTCTGGACTGCGACGGTATTTTCTCCCGTGGCTGAAAGAGTAGCTTGGCTCCCGGCTGAAGCGCCAGCTGTCAGCGGCAGGCTGCAGAGACTGCACCACAGTGCCAGTCCTAGAAAAATACTTCTGTTCATCAGATCAGATCCCTTCTTTTTCAGAAATCATGCAGCCGGATCACAGTTTGAAATCCACAATGGCACTGACGCCGACCCCTTCCACCCGATTGATATTGCTGATACTGGTGGCATCGATGGGGATCATGGCTTTGATCCGGGCCACGCTGGCAAAATTCCCTTCCAGCTGACCCACGGCTTTTACTTGGTCCACCTGGGCCTTGGGGCCTACTACTTGGACGGCACCGATATAACTGCCATTTCCCAGGCTGAGGATGGGGACCACCTTGGTAGCATATTGGGTATCCAATCCTTTCTGGAGGGTCAGTTTGTTGATAAAGGTATTGATTTCTTCTCCGTACCGGCTGACCAAATAGCTGATCCCACCCAACTTCAGGACAGATCCCAGGTCAAAAGCCTGGACCGGCAGGGCATGGGAGGCAGCTCCCAGCAGATAGGCAGAAAGGACAGCTGCAGCGATTTTCTTATTCATAGATGGAACCTCCTTGTCTCTGTATCGGGTTCAGGATACCACAAAGAAGTTACGTTTGTGTGACATGGAGAAACAAAAGCTCCTCTTTCAAAAGTCAAAAGGACAATGTTTCACGTGAAACATTGTCCTTTTGACTTTTTATTCCTTTATTGACTGCCTGCTGCCAACAGGTTCCTTATAATGGCTTTTTCACCGCCGTCCCAGCCTTCCGGGGATATTGTTTGGGCGTGGGACGCACTTTCTCGACAGTGATGATGGCCCGCTGATCTGCCAGCCCGGGAAGCCGGACCGGCCGGACAGCTGTGATCCGTCCGCCCAGTACTTCCACTGCATGATGGGCTGCTTCCACTTCTTCCTGGTATCGGCTGCCTTTCATGGCATAGAATACACCGCCGACCCGGACCAAGGGCAGGCAGTATTCCGCCAGGACCGGCAGAGCCGCCACGGCCCGGGCTACCGCCACGTCGAATTTTTCCCGCAGGGCAGGATCCTTTCCCGCATCTTCCGCTCGGGCATGGACGCACCGGACCTGACCCAGTCCCAATTTTGCCACCACCTGTTCCAGGAAGTTCAGCCGTTTCTGGAGGGAATCGATAAGGGTCACCCGCATCCCTGGGTCATAGATCTTCAAAGGCAGTCCTGGGAACCCGGCCCCCGTCCCCACGTCCACGATGGTATGGTTGTGGAACCGCTGGGGATCATAGACCAGGAGGGAATCCACCATATGTTTCACCGCCACTTCATCCGGATCGGTAATGGCCGTCAGGTTCAGGCTTTGGTTGGTTTCCAGCAGGAGATCCGCATACTGGGAGAACTGTTCTAGCTGCTGTCCGCTGAGAGAGAAGCCGGCGGTTTCCGCCGCCTCCTTCAAAGTTTCCCGATAGCTCATGCCTCTCCTCCTTTCCGGCGGAGGGTTTCCAGATAGACCATCAGCACGCTGATGTCCGCCGGAGAGACCCCGGAGATCCGGCTGGCCTGTCCGATGGAGACCGGCCGCTGTTTGCTGAGTTTTTCCATGGCTTCCGAAGACAGTTCATGGATCAAGGTGTAATCCAAGTCTTCCGGCAGCAGTTTATCTTCCAGTTTCAGGGCCCGTTCCACTTCTTGTTTCTGTTTTTGGATATAACCCTGGTACTTCACCTGCACATCCACTTGTTCTGCAGCATCCACCGGCAGTTTCTCCAAATCGAAGGCTTCTGCCAGCTTCTCATAGGTGACTTCCGGACGGCGGAGCAGATCCAGCATGTTGATGGAACTGCGCAGGGCCGTGGACCCCATGCCGGTGATCTTTTCCTGGTTTTCCTCACTGGGAGCCAGATTGATCTGGGCCAGATTGGACAGGGTCCGCTCAATCACATCCCGTTTCTTCGTAAAGGCCTCGTACCGTTCATCGGTCACCAAGCCCACATCCCGGCCCTTCTGGGTCAGCCGCAGGTCCGCATTGTCCTGGCGCAGCAGCAGGCGGTACTCTGCCCGGCTGGTCATCATCCGATAGGGCTCGCTGGTCCCTTTGGTCACCAGATCATCGATCAGCACTCCGATATAGGCATCGCTCCGCTTCAGGATCAGTGGCTTCCGCCCCTGGAGTTTCAAGGCTGCATTGATTCCGGCCATGAGCCCCTGAGCCGCTGCTTCTTCATAGCCGCTGGTACCGTTGGATTGACCGGCACTGAACAGCCCGCTGATCTGTTTGTGTTCCAGATTGGCTTTCAGCTGGAGAGGATCCAGACAGTCATATTCGATGGCATAGCCGGCCCGCATCATCTTGCAGTGTTCCAAGCCCGGGATGGTCTGCATAAAAGCCACCTGGATCTCAGCCGGCAGGGAAGAGCTCATACCTTGGACGTAGACTTCATTGGTCCGGAGTCCTTCCGGCTCCAGGAACAGCTGATGCCGTTCTTTATCAGCGAAACGGACGATCTTGGATTCGATGCTGGGACAGTACCGGGGTCCCACCCCTTCGATCATCCCGTTGAACATACAGCTCCGGTCCAGATTGTCCCGGATGATCTGATGAGTCCGGGGATTGGTATAAGTGAGATAACAAGGCACCTGGTTCCGGGTGGTGATGGTGCTCATGAAAGAGAAATTCCGCACCCGTTCATCTCCGTACTGGGGTTCCATCCGGCTGTAGTCCAGGCTCCGGGCATCTACCCGGGCCGGAGTCCCAGTCTTGAAACGCATGAGCTGGAGCCCGGCTTCCTGGAGGGAGCCGGTGAGCTTCATGGCAGAGCGCTGGCCGATGGGACCGGACATATAAGCCACTTCCCCATACAGGATCTTTCCTCGGAGGTAGGTCCCGGTGCAGAGGATCACACAGTCTGCTTCGAACACTTCTCCGGTTTCGGCTTCCACGCCCTGGACCTGGCCATTGTGCACCAGCAGCCGGTCGATCATCAGCTGCTTCACATCCAGGTTCTCCTGATTTTCCACCACTTCCTTCATGATGGTATGGTAGAGGGGTTTATCTGCCTGGGCCCGGAGAGCCTGGACTGCATAGCCCTTCCCGGTGTTCAGCATCCGCATCTGGATGCAGGCTTCATCCGCCGCCAGTCCCATCTGCCCCCCCAGGGCATCGATTTCCCGGACCAGGTGGCCCTTGGCCGGTCCCCCTACGGATGGATTGCAGGGCATCAAGGCGATATTATCCATGGACAAAGTGGCCAGGAGGGTCTTCTGCCCCAGCCGGGCCGCTGCCAGGGCCGCTTCGCAGCCTGCATGGCCGGCCCCCACCACCACAACATCATAATGATCCACGACGATCATGTTCATTCCTCCGCAACTTACTTGCCCACACAGAATTGGGCAAAGATCTCATCGATGATTTCATCGGGGACATCTTCTCCGGTGATTTCGCCCAGATCATGGAGTGTCTGGGTCAGATCGATGGTCAGACAGTCATAGGGCAGGTGCTGCCGGGCCCCCTCCAGGGCATCCTCTAGGCTCCGGAGCGCCTTTTCCAACAGATCCTGCTGCCGGGCATTCTGGGTCATACTGCTGCTTTCGCTGTCGGATCCTTCCCCGTAGACGAACTCCCGGAGCCACTGTTCCACCTGTTCCATGCCTTCTCCGGTCTTTACCGACAGGACGATCACATCGGAGCTGCCATATTCCCGCTGGAGTCCTTCCGTGTCCAGCATCTGGGGAAGATCCGATTTGTTGACCAGGATCAGCTTCTTCCGATCCTTCAGGCTCCGGAGCAGTTCCCGATCCTCCCCGCTGAGGGGCTGGGACCCATCCAGCACCACCAGAGCCAGCTGGGCATCTTCCAGGGCGGCCCGGGACCGTTCCACCCCGATTTTTTCCACCAAGTCCTCCGTATCCCGGAGCCCTGCAGTATCCGTCAGGACCAGGGGAATGCCCCCGATGGTCATCTGTTCTTCGATGATATCCCGGGTGGTCCCAGGAATGTTGGACACAATGGCCCGGTCCGCCTGGAGCAGGCTGTTGAGCAGGCTGGACTTTCCCACATTGGGACGGCCCACGATGGCGGTCCGGAGCCCTTCCCGGAGGATCCGTCCGGCACTGCCCTGGCGCACCAGCCGGGCCACCGCTGCCTGGCCTTCTGCCAGCACCTCTGCCGCCCGATCGTAAGTCACTTCTTCAATATCTTCTTCCGGATAATCGATGGCGGCTTCCAGCTGGACCACCAGGTCCCGGAGTTTCTTCCGCAGTTCCCGGACTTTCCGGGACAGTCCCCCCTCGTGGCCCCGGTTGGCAGCCACCAGAGCCTGCCGGCTCTTGGCATTGATGATATCCATGACGCTTTCCGCTTCTGCCAAGTCCAGCCGTCCATTCAGGAAGGCCCGCTTGGTGAATTCCCCCGGCTCTGCCGGCCGGGCTCCCGCCTGATAAGTCAGGGAGAGGATTTCCTGCAGAGCCTGTCGGCCTCCATGGCACTGGATCTCACAGACATCTTCCCCCGTATAAGAATGGGGACCCGGCATGTAGACAGCCAGTACTTCATCGATGGGCTGCCCTTTCCAGTCAAGGATATGCCCGTACAGAAGCTTCCTGGCATTGTCCTTTCCAGGCTTTTCCCGTCCAGCAAAGATCCGGTCTGCAATGGCCAGGCTGTCCGGCCCGCTGAGCCGGATCACGCCGATGGACCCCACCCCAAGGGCGGTAGCAATGGCACTGATCGTATCGTCCATATTCCCTCCAAAAAAAGAGCTCCGAACAAGTCTGTCCGGAGCAACGTTCTAGCTATATTATTTCAGATCGATGACTACTTTGCGGTAGGGTTCTTCCCCTTCACTGTAGGTAGTGATCGCCGGATCGTTCTGCAGGCTCATGTGTACGATCTTCCGTTCATACGGATTCATCGGTTCCAGCATGGCCTTTTTGCGGGTCCGTTTCACCCGGTCCGCCAGGTTCTTGGCCAGCCGTTCCAGGGTCTGCCGCCGCCGCTCCCGGTAATTTTCCGCATCCAGGATCACCCGGTTCCAGCTCCGGTGGCCCTTGTTGCCGGCCAAATTGGTCAGATACTGGAGGGCATCCAGCGTCTGACCGTGTTTGCCGATCAGCACACCGATCCCTTCCCCATGGATCTTCAGGATGATCTCATCCTCTTTTCGACTGATGAACTTTTCGATGAGCAGATCCATTCCCATGGCTGCAAAGATGTTTTCCAGAAAAGCCTTGGCCGCCGCTGCCGTTTCCTGACGTTCTTCTTCCCGTTCTACAGCAGGATCTCCGCTTCCGTCATCTGCCGCCGGTTCGGCTTTCTCTGCTTCAGCTGGTTCTTCCGTAACGGCAGGCGCTGTTTCCGGTTCTGCCGGAATCTCTTCCCGGACAGTGACCCGGACTTTGGCGTCCCGTCCTCCAAAGAGGCCCAGGATGGAACTCTTGGAAGCTTCCAGGACTTCCACATCAACCTGTTCCCGGCTGACGCCCAATTCAGCAAGAGCTGCCTGCACCGCGTCTTCGACGGTTTTGCCCGTCTTTTCCACCACGTTCATCTTCCTGCCTCCTTACAGGCCATTACGGCACTTTTTATGATTCTTTCTTATTCCGGTCCAGCAGGAACTGCTGGCCGATCTGCATGATGTTCATGACCACCCAGTACAGCACCAGGCCTGCAGGGAATTTCAAGCTGATATACCCGATGAAAAGAGGCATGAAATACAGCATGATCTTGCCCTGGGGATTGTCCGAAGGGGGCATGGTCTGTTTGGATTGGATGAAGGTAGTGGCTGCAGACAGGATGGGAAGGATGTAATAAGGATCCGGATCCGCGATGCTCTGCATCCACAGGAAAGAACTGGGCCCTGCATACTGGAAATCACGGATGCCGTAGAAAATCCCGATCATGATGGGCATCTGGATCAAAAGAGGCAGACAGCCGGCCAAGGGGTTGACGCCCTCCTGCTTGTACAGTTCAGACATCTTCTGGTTCAGGGTCACCTTGTCGTCCTTGTACCTTGCCTGGAGTTCCTTCATCTTAGGCTGGATCCGGCTCATGGCACGGGTGGAAGCGATCTGCTTGGCCGTCAGGGGAGACAGGATCAGCTTGATTAAAATGGTCATGATAATGATGGCCAGCCCGTAACTGGGTTCACCGATCAGACGGGTCAGTTCATAGATATGGGCCACCACCTGTTGGACAAACGAGCTTAAAATTTCCAAAGTTCGACTCCTTTTCTTCCTGTCCGTTACGGCACAGGATCATATCCACCCTTGTGGAAAGGATGACATTTCAGTATTCTCTTCACAGCCAGATAGGATCCTTTCAGAAAACCGTATTTCTGCACTGCCTCCAGCGCATATTGGGAGCAGGTAGGATAAAACCTGCACCGGGGCGGAAAACAGGGAGAAATCCACACCTGATAAAAACGGATCAGGGCAATCGCAATTGTTTTCATAGGCCTCTCCGGTACTACAGTTACAGCAGCCCGGCCTTCCTGGCCAGCCGCCGGAAAACTTCCTGATAGACTCCGTAGGGAGCATGGGCCAGACGATGGCGGGCAACCCAGACGATGGCGTTCTTTCCCTTCAGGCCGGCCTGTTCCTTCCGGAACACCTCCCGCATCCGCCGTTTCACCTGGTTGCGCAGCACAGCATGCCCCAGCCGTTTGCCCACAGCCGTCCCCAGCTGGTTCCGTCCAGTGGCGGAGGGAAGCACATAAAAAACGCCGTACCGGTCCACGTAAGACCTGCCTTTTTCATAGATTTCCTGGAACCGCTCATGGGACTTGACCCGATTGGCCTGGGTATATTTCTTTCGGGGAACATTCTGTTCCAAAGTCCTGCACCTGCCTTGTAGTAAAATAGGCCGCGAAGAGCGGCCTATCTTATTCTTTATGCAGACAATCTCTTTCTGCCTTTTGCACGTCTTCTCTTTAAGACTTGTTTACCACCCAAAGTCTTCATTCTTTCTCTGAAGCCATGAGTCTTTTTTCTCCGATTGTTATTCGGTTGAAAAGTTCTCTTCATGTTCCTAACCCTCCCTTGCCTCCAAAGATACGTCAAGATCTATAATATGTAAATCGTTTGACAGCTCATATCATTATAAGAGGAAAAAGGAAGAGTGTCAATATATTTACAAAGAAAACCGAAAAAACCTGGATTTTTTCTTACTTCTCATGGACCCGTTTCCCGGTCATGTGTTCTGGGATCAGTTCCAGCATGGTTACCCGGCTGGCGGCACGTGTCATCACATCATCCACTGCGGCTTCCGTAGGATAATATTTCAGTCCGATCTGCCGCAGGAGGGCCATTCCCCGTTCCCGATCCTCCAGGATCCGGAGGCGGCCGAAAATGATCACGGAACGCACCGTATAGGCCCAGTCTCCCTCCAGTTTCACGCCTTCATCATGGACACAGAATGAAACTTTGTCGCAGCGCCGGAGGGCATCGATTTTGTGTCCTTCACCAGCACCGTGGAAATAGATCCGGTGGGATCCCGGATCGAAATAATAATTGATGGGCAGGGCGTAAGGATAGCCCTCATCGCCGGCAAGGGCCAAAGTTCCCCGCCTGCCCTCTTTCAGGACTTCCAGGCATTCCTCTTCCGGGAGAGCCTGTTTGAAACGCCGCATAGGACGGAACATGGTATCAACCTCCTTTGTGTGAGGGGCTGCCGCTTGGACGACAGTCCCCTTATTTCCCATACGCTCTCGGCATCACTTCTGGGGGAATGGGGCATCGATAAGTCCGGCCAGACAGCCGTTTCTGCAGTTCGGCTTTGGCTGCTGCCAGCACGTCCGGCTGTCCATACAGGATCTTTGCCCCTTCTGCCAGGACCCGGGCCGCAAAGAAACAGCCCTTCAAGGCTGCGCTCCCTTTTCCCTGGGCCACCCACTGCCAGGAATGGGCGCTGGTACCGATGGCGAAACAGGCTGCAGCAAACTGTCCCAGGGGCGTGATCCAGCTTACATCCCCCGTATCCGATGACCCCATGGCTGAAACACTGGTGGGCTGATAGGGCAGGAGGAAGGCCCCGGAGGGGTCTTTCCGGATCAGTTCTTCCCGGAGTTCCGGATCTGGAAAGGGAGCCATCCCCGGGTCTTTCAGCACCCGTTCTTCCCCGGCCAATTCCTGGAACTGCCCCAGGAACGCTTTTTCTTCTCCGGTCCGTACCGGGACTCCCACACGTTCCATAGCATCATGGAGGACCTGCCCCAGGACCCGATTGGGGATGATATTGGAAACCGCTTTGTCGAACCGGACAGTCATTTCGGTCTCCGTCATCAAGGCTGCTCCCCGAGCAATGTTCACTACTCGTTCATACAACCTTCTGGTTTCCTCATTGGTCCGGGAACGGATCAAGTAGAGGACTTCTGCTTTGGGTTGTACAACGTTGGGTGAAACGCCTCCCGCATCCAAGATGGCATAATGGACCCGTTCATAATCGGCCATATGTTCCCGCAGGTAATTGACCCCTACATCCATCAGTTCCACGGCGTCCAAGGCACTCCGGCCGTTCTGGGGAGCTGCCGCCGCATGGGCCGCCCGGCCCCGAAAAGAAAAAGACGCCTGGATATTGGCCTGGTTGGATCCCACCATCACTTCGTTCTGGGTCCCCGGATGCCAGGTCAGTGCCCCATCTACATCTTGGAAGAGCCCTTCCCTGACCATATAGGTCTTGCCGCTGCCCCCTTCTTCCGCCGGACAGCCATACACCCGTACTGTCCCTTTCCCAGGGTGATCCTCCAGGTATGCCTTCAGCAGGAGTCCGGCGCCGGCTGCTGCTGTTCCCAGAAGGGAATGGCCGCAGCCATGGCCGTTGGCACAGTCTTTCCGGGGCAGAGGACGGAAGGTCCCTGCTTCCTGGCTGAGTCCGGACAAAGCATCATATTCTCCCAGGATGGCGATCACGGGCTTCCCCGTACCATATTCTGCCAGGAAAGCCGTGGGCATATGGGCCAAGCCTCGGGTGATCCGGAAACCGTGCCGCTCCAGCAACCCGGCCATGGCTTCTGCCGAACGGAACTCCCGGAATTTCAGTTCCGCGGCATCCCAGATCAGGTCATTCAGTTCTGTCAGTTCTTTTTCATAGGGTTCCAGCCCCTCCATAGGTCCCCTCCTTTTTATAAACAACTGTTGTACGATGATTGTAGGACACTGGTTGTTTTACTTTTCCCGCCGGGCGTCCAGTTCCTCCAGCAGCCTTTCCCTGGCCAGGTCGTAGCAGGCATCGATGTAGGCCTGTCCAGCCTGCCGGACCAGCTGATACCCCAAAAAGGCAGAAGCGGCCTGTCCTACCACCGGGACCGCTTTCAGGAAACTCCTGGCAGCGAATTTCCGCCCCAAGGTCTTGATGATCACCTTGATGCCTTCCTTGCTCATCCCTCCCAGGATCATGGCCTTGTGCCCCAAAGAAACCTTCCGGCTGCTGTGGACCACTTCTGGCGTGATGCCAAAGGCCTCCCGGATACATCCGTACATCTGATAGAGGATCAGCAGATCCACCGCTGCATCCACCCCGATGATGGGATTGACACCATTGTAGGCCGCATACGCACAGCTGCGGCGCACATAGCTCCGGGCCGCTTCCCGTTTGGCATCCAGCTGTTCCCGGGTCCTGGCTTCCGCTGTCAGGATGTATTTTTCCCGCCGGGCCGCCGGCATCTTTGCCATAATGGCGTCATTCAACTCTGCCAAGCCGGCAGGGGCATCCTGGCGGGAGCAGACAAAGACCAGGGTGAAATCTTCCCGTCCCAGCTGTGCGGCTACGTCGTTCCGGATGGCCTCCTCGCTTTCTTCCAGGCTCATGCCTTCCTCATAGATCAGATCCGTCTTGTTCCGCACGAAGATGCAGGGCTTCCCATGGGCTGTCAGCTGCCGGAACAGTTCCGTATCTCCCTGATGGAGCTTGTCGGAGAACACACACAAGAACAGGTCATACGCCAGGAGATGGAACTGCTCCAGGAAATCTTTCCAGGGAAAGGTCTGGGTCCCATATCCAGGCAGATCGATGAAGGTGGCATCTCCATGCTCCACCAGGAGCGGTTCCCGGGTAGTATCTGTTTCCACCCCCACAGGAGCCGCCTGATAGCCGCAGATGGCATTGATCAGGCTGGATTTTCCGGAGCCGGGCTGACCGAAAAGGACGATGCTCACATTCTCTTCATCCAGTTTTTTCAGTTTTTCTCTGATTGCATTTCCGTCACTTGTCATGGTTCCCCCATCTGGATCTCTGCCCGGAGCCGTTCCAGAGCATACCGGTAACAAGCATCGATATACTTCTGCCCCAGGAAATAGAGACTCCCTGCATTGAAGCCCATTACGGCGGCACCGCCCACCACGGGGATTGCCTTGGCTGCCCTGCCTGAGGCCTTCTTCCGGAGCAGCCAGGTCAGTCCTTTGGTGACCCGTTCTCCAGTGACCCCTTCTGCCAGTTTCTTCACGATCTGGGAACTGGGCCCTTCCGGCTGCACCTCTTTCTCATTGACCCCGAACGCTTCCCGGATGGACCGGTACAGCCCCTTCAGGATCTGGGCATCCAAGGCCGCATCCATCCCGATCACCGGATTCAAGCCGTTGGCTGCCGCCAGTACCATGAACTTTTTCAAAGACCGTTCTGCGCTGGCCCGTTTCACCAGCAGCGCTGCTTCCGTATAGGCTTTGGCATGGCGGAAAAACCGATCCCTCCGGGCTTCCGGCAGGAGCATCCCCATGGCCGTTTCCAATTCTGGGAGCCCCCGCTCTGCCGCAGGCTTATTCCGCCGGCAGCTGGTGAACACCACTTTTTCCCGGGGACCCACCAAGCTATGGACATCCTGCAGGATCCGGCGTTCCAGCTCTTCCCGGCTGCAGGACGGATCATAGAGCCCGTCGCATTTATTCCGGACAAAGAGACATACCCGGCCGGTCCGGGCGATTTTCCCGAAGAAATCCACATCCGCCCGATGGAGCTTTCCAGCAAAGACACACAGGAACAGATCGTACTGGAGGGGATTGAATGCACTGAAATAGGCATTTTCCGGGAATGCACTGGTATCATAGCCGGGCAGGTCCACATAGATCACATCAGGACATTCCACGATCTGGGCCTGCCGGGTAGTATCCGTGGCCTGGCTGACCCGGGCCACCCTCTGTCCCGCCAGTTCATTGATCAGGGAACTTTTCCCGGCTCCTGGCTGTCCGAACAGGCAGATCTTGATTTTATGATCCCGCTCCCGCTGCCAGGCCTGCAGGAACTGGGCTACGATGGCTTTGGTGTCCCCTGCCATTTTACCGCCTCCTTTATTCCGGCTGTTCATTGGCCAGGCTCCACATGAGCCGGGTCACAGCCGCTTCCAAGGTCATAGGACCGCCGGATTCTACTCCGGCCTGGGCCGCCAGGATCCCCATGGGATACAGGGACAGGTCCACTCCATCAAACAGGCACTGGCTGACACAGACCACTTTCACTCCTTTTTTCACCGCACGGCGGATAGCCGGCAGGAAGTTCTGCTGTTCCGTGTTCACCCCTCCGGCTCCGTAACATTCCAGCACCAGGCCCTTATACCCCCGGTCCACTGCATAATCGATGATATCCGGCTTCAGTCCAGGAGTCATGGTCACCGCCATGACCCTGGGTTCCAGTTTTTCTTCCACCCGGAAGCCTCCCACATTTTCCCGGCTGGGCAGGTTCTTTTTGACCCCTTCTTTACCGAAATAGAGGACCGGCGCCTCGTTGACACTTTCGAAAGCATTGGGATTCCGGGTAAAGATCTTCTTGGCACAGTCTCCCTTGATCACCTTGTTCCCAAAAGCCACAAATACGCCCGGAAGGCCGCTGGCCGCCACGGAAAAAGCCAGTTCCAGGTTGCTCCGGGCATCGCTGTTGGTCAGGCTCAGGGGCACTTGGGCTCCGGTGAGGACCACCGGCTTCCCCAGATTGATCAGCATCCGGCAGAGAGCGCTGGACGTGTAAGCCAGGGTATCCGTACCATGGGTCAGGACAAAGGCATCATAATCGCTGTAATTGTCTCCGATCAGACGGGCCCAGGCACTCCAGTGGGCCGGTTCCAGATTGCTGCTGTCCAGGAGGGTCAGATCCCGCACTGTGATTTCCCCCAAAGTCCGGAGCTCGGGCACCTGTTTCAGGATGTCCTCCCCCTTCAATGTCGGTTCCAGTCCATCATCCGTCACCGTACAGGCAATGGTTCCTCCGGTGGTCAGAAAAAGTATTTTTTTCATGGATTTTTGGTTCTCCTTGTCCTATAATCTTATCAAAATAATTATATCATATGTGTCCGGTTCGGACAGAGGAAGTGGGACGGTTTCAAGAAATTTCACGGTTGTATAAGGTTGTTTTGTAATAAAACAACGATTGTTTTGTGGTTGTTTCTTTCTTTTTTGTTACTTTCGAAAGGGATGTTTTTATGGAATGTCGGCTGACCCAGAAACTGAAAAAGAAACTTTTCCCCGTTCTGTCAGGACTGCTGCTCACCAGTGCCTTCACCCTGTCCCCGGCAGCCCTGCCGGCAGCGGAAGCCTTTGACTGGAGCAATGCCATCGGCTCCGTGATCCTGGTTTCCGCCCAATACAGCATGCTGAACAAACAAGTGGCCTACTTGGACGGCAAGGGACGAGGCGAATACCTGGAACAGATCAAGGGACAGGAGGGCGTCAACGAGGATCCAGAAGCCAATGCCATGCTGGACCGGGTCATGGGACGGCTTTCCACAGCCATTGCCAAGACGGACCCCTCCATCGAAAAGAATCCCTATCATTATTTCGTCAACGACAGCACCAAATTCAATGCCTACTGTACCTTGGGACACAATGTATCCGTCAATATCGGCCTGTTCACCACCCTGAACTACAACGAAGATGAATTGGCCTTCGTCCTAGGCCACGAACTGGGCCATGGGGAACAGCATGACCCGGCCAACGGCGTCAAACGGACTTTCCCCATCGCGCTCCTGGCAGCAGTGGCTGGCAGCCAAAGCAATATGCTGGAAGCGGTGGGCACCAATCTTTTGGCCAACCTGGGCAGCGCCAAACTGGTGACCCTGCCCATGGAAAAGAAAGCCGATGTGCTGGGCTTTACCTACGCTACAGAAGCAGGATACAACCCAGGAGCCGGCAGTGCCCTCTGGCAGCGGGTGATGGAAAAGATGGGCAACAACCGGGAAACCTTCCTGGGAACCATCTTCATGCCCAGCGACCATCCCAACAACGGATCCCGCCGGGACAAGTATACCCAGCGGATGTATGAATACAGCGGAAAACATGTGAACGTGGATAAAAAGACTGGGGCCATCCTAGTGAACAAGAAAGACCTGGGCTTGGTCCAGCCCGGAGGCGATATGAGCAGCCGGGAACGGACCTATCTGGTAGCCGGCAGCCTGGCCAAAGTTTACCATGACCAACCTTCCATACAACCTTCTGCTGAACAGGACGGAACCAATCTCTACTTCGGCGGCCAGCGGATCATGAGCCTTCAATATAGGGACAACGGAGCAGAATGGGCGGAAAAGCTGAACGCAGCAGTTGGAAAGAAAAAAGAAAAACAACTGGCTGAACAACCAGTTGTTTTGAAGGGAAAAGGGGCTGTCGATTTGCTTCCTGCCTCAATCGGCCATTGACATTTGACCAATGACAGGGGGGTGGAAGAGGTTTGATCACACCCCTTCAGTCATAAAATCAGAAGTTGGAAGTCTGCTGCAGAAAATCGATTCCTACGAACTTATTCCGCAGATTTTATGATATTGAACCGATTAAATTTCTGCTGTTTCATGATAAGTGAAAAGCGAAACAATGATCAAAAGAACAACTGAGAGCAATGAACTTGCGATATCTACGGGAATTCCCAGAAAAGAGACTCCATGCCAGCCCAATGCAACAAAGAACAATCCCCCCAGAAGCCCGGCAAAGGCACCTTGCCGGGTTGCTTTTTTCCAAAGCAGCCCACAGACTACCGGTGCAAAGACTCCGGCAGTGAACAAGGTATAAGAAGAATTCAGTACAGCTAGGACGGAAGGAATGGCTAAAGCGATGACGGTAGAAACGATTCCCACCGCAACCGTCATGATTTTGGACAGTCGCAGCAGTTTCTGCTGGGTTTGCTGGTCTTTCAGATCATCTTTGCAAAGATACCGCACATAAATGTCATTCACCACATGAGAAGTTGCCGCTGTAAGGATGGAATCCGCTGTTGAAACCACTGCTGCAATGATAGCCGCCAATGTAAATCCGGAAAAAACAGGAGGCAGCATGGCCCTGATGATGGTTGGAATCGCAAGAGAAGGATTGGAAAGCTGAGGAAAGAGACCTCTGGCTGCCATTCCCAAAATCACAGGAAAAGCACAGATAATCAGCAGGCAGATACAGGAAAGTACAGCAGAACGATAGGCTGTACGGGTATCTTTGGCCGCGAAAAACCGCTGATACACATCCTGTCCGATCAAAGTGTAGATAAACATAGGAAGGATCAGCCAAAGGACATAGGAAGGCTGGGTCCCCTGCAAAAGATGGAAATAATTGGAAGGCACGTTCGCCGCTTCTATTTGGGCAATGACAGAACTCCACCCTCCTCCCTTATAAATGATGAAACACGCCGCGGAAATCAGACCCAGGGCTGCAACAATGATTTGGATGAAATCCGTAACCGTCACTGCCCACAAACCACCGAAAGCCGTGAAGCCAACAAAAAATGCAGATACAATGATTGCACAAACGGTTGTATTACCAATCCCCAAAGAGGCCAGGATACTTCCTGCGGAATTGATCTGTCCTGCCAAAATCCCCAACAAAGCCAATAGGGATAAAATCGTAGTCAGAAGCCGGAGCAGGGGACTTTGATAGCGGTTCTCCATGATTTCTGTTACCGTATAGACTCTCATCCCTTCCATTTTTTTCAAAACGAGGCAGACAGCCAAAATCCCCACAGCCCCTGCAATAGGACTCCAATAGGAACTGGCCCCCATTTGGTAGGCTTCGCTTCCCACCCCGATGACATAACCTCCTCCAAAATAAGTTGCCACCAGGGTCCCTGTAGCCAGGCCAAGGCCCAATCGACGTCCTGCCAATAAGTAGTCATCAATTGTGTTATTGAATTTATTGCAATAAATTCCAACCCCAAAAATAGCTATAAGATAAAAAATGATGATTGCCAGTTCCATATACGGACACCTCCCTGTCAAACTCCGTATTCCTCCGGGAATTTCCCAAAGGGATCAAAACAGCAGTTTTCCGATCTGCTTTTCAACCAAAGCAATCAGGGACCCATTCCGGACCTCAGCAAGGATCCAGACAATATCAGGATACAAGAAACGATCGTTTTCTACAAAAGGTACTTCCCGACGCACATAGTCCCGGACTGTCTGGACTACAGGAGATGGTTCCAGTGGCTTGAGGAAATCCAGGGCCTGCAGTGCCACATAGATTTCAATGGCCACCATATACTGGAATTTTTCCACGGCCTTCATGGCCTTTTTGGATGCATAGTAGGCCATGGAAACTGGATCTTCCTGATTGGCACAGGTAGAGATGCTGTCAATGGTCACTGGGATGGCCAGATGTTTCAGTTCATTCTGCAGCCCGGCAGAAGTATACTGGGTAATCATAAGACCGCTGTTCAATCCGGGATTTTTCACCAAAAAAGCAGGCAGACCGTCATTCAGGTTCCGGTTGAGCATCCGGTCGGTGGCTCTTTCCACCAAATTCCCCAGAATAGCACAAGCCATAGCAATCATGTCCGCATGTTCTCCCACATAGGTCCCGTCGAAATTGCCGCACATGAGAGCAACACCGTCCTGTTCCCCTGTAGCAAAGATTTCCGGATTGTCGCTGATGGAATGCATTTCATCCAGGATGACTTCATACGCTTCTTTGATCAGCTTATTGGCAGCGCCCTGGATATGGGCCATGGAACGAAGCACATAACAGTCCTGTACTTTATGATCTCTGTATTTTTCCATAATGGCGCTGCCTGCCAGGATCTTGCGGAGATTGGCCGCCGCATTCTGCTCTTCTTCATGGAGCTTCATGGCATGGATCCTCGGATCCAGGGCTTTGGTCGTCCCACGCAGCGCCTCATAGCAGAGTGCTCCGGCAATTTCTGCAGTCTGCACGCTGAGGATGGATTCATACAATGCCAAAAGCCCCAGGGCCGTTACCGTAATGGTCCCATTGAGCATGGAAAGACCTTCTTTGTAAGACAGTTTGACAGGCTTCAGCCCGTATTTTTGCAAAATCATCCCGGCAGGAAAAGTCCTTCCATTTTCATAAATCTTCCCTTCTCCAATATACGCCATGGCCAGATGCCCCTCCACGCCCAAATAACCGACGGACCCTTCCCCCGGAGCAAAGGGGATCAAATCCTGGTTCAGCATCTGGCGGATCAGTTCCAGTGTTTCCAGCCGGATCCCAGAATGGCCTTTCCCTGCATTCAGGATGGTCATCAGCATGATGGCCCGTACCTGTTCCCGGTTGAGGGGCTCTCCTACAGCCACAGAATGAGTCCGGACGATATTCTCCTGAAGGGTTTCCGCATCCTTGGGTGAAATGGTGTAGCGGACATTTTCGCCAAATCCAGTGGTTACGCCATAGATGATCCTTCCCTCCTGCAGGAACCGTTCCAGGAGTTTCCGATTCTCATTGACCTTGTCCTTCATTACCTGAGAAAATTCGAGTATTGCACCAAATTTGGCAACAGCAATGAATTCTTCCAAAGAAGGTTTGCAGTCCGTCAGTACAACCTTTTGGATTTTTCTTGCATTTCTTACTGAAATCATCATGGGATCCTCTCCTTTTCCATTTATGGATTTTCTCACCTGCCTTTTTCCATGCAAATTCCGTGCCAATGCCAATTCTACACTTCGTCAGCCGCCGCAGCTCTACCCAGCCCGTCCCAAAGCCATCCTTCAAAAAAAATTGCCCTCCATCAGGAGAGCAATTTTTTGTCTGAAAAATAATTTAGCGCCAAATTATTTTTCTTTTTTCATTTGGAGATGATATTTCCTGGCATAATATTGGAAATTCTGTCTGCTGATCTTCAATAGTTCCGCCGTCTTTGTGGCATTGCAGCCGCAGTGCAGATAAGCATCTGCCAGGAGCTGCTTTTCATACTCCTGGACCAAGCTGTTCAGACCCTGCCCATAATCCACTGTCCTTTCTGAAGCCGTAGGAAGGATCTCCTTAGGACGCTGCTGCTGATGCCGCAAAAAATAAGTGGGGAAATCCTCTGTATCCAAGATTCCATTTTGGGACATACTCAAGGCATAATTGAGGATATGGAACAATTCCCGGACATTGCCCGGCCAGTCATGGTTCCGGAGCAGCTGCCAAAACTGGGGAGTGATGGTATGGATGGGCTGGCTGCCCCCATCCTTGTGTTTTTGCAGATACCAACTGACCAGCTCATCCAAATCCCCCATCCGTTCTCGTAAAGGAGGAACCTCGATGATCACAGACGCCAGCCGATAGAACAGATCTCTGCGGATCTTTCCTTGTTCCATCAACTGAAAAGGGTCTTCATTGCAGGAAGAAATCACTCTTACATCTATAGGAATTTCCCGAGTACTGCCGATTCTCTGCACTTTCTTTTCTTCCAGCACTCGGAGGAGTTTGGCCTGCATTCCCAGGCTCATGGAATTCATTTCATCCAGGAACAGGGTTCCATGGTTGGCAGCTTCCAGGAGTCCCGCCTGTTCCGTGCTTCCCGTAAAAGCCCCTTTGCTGGTACCAAAAAGCATGGATTCAATCAAAGATTCCGGAAAAGCCGCACAATTCACAGCAAGGAATTTCTCCTTTTTCCGAGAGCTGAATGCATGGATTCCCTGGGCAAACAGTTCTTTCCCGCTTCCTGTTTCTCCCTGGATCAGGATATTCATTTCTTTCAAGGCCATTTGCTTGGCCAGCTGCACCGCTGCCTGGAGGAGGGCGCTGGAGCCGATGATGTCGTCAAAAGTGTACCGCGTCTGAGAAGCATTGGATAACTGCCGGGTCAGATGCCGGGTCAGGATCTGTTGGTTCTCTTGGAGCCGTGCCAGTTCTTTTTTGATCATACCCACATCCTGCTCCCGTACAACAGCTCCCAACAGAGAGCCGTCCGGCCGGAATACCGGCCACCCGTCATTGACCGTCATCAAGTCCTTTCCCGTAGTGGATTTATAATGATCATACCGCTGGGCAACCGGCTTCCTGGTAGCCAGGGCCGTCAACGTAGTGCTGTACTGGGGATCCACAGCAAAAACATCCAAAAGACGCTGTCCTCGGATTTCATCTTTCAAAGAAATGCCCATCATCCGCCGGGCAGCCCGGTTGAAAAACTGGATATTTCCCCCAGCGTCATACAGCTGCAGCGCATCCGTCATACGATTCACGATTTCAGCCAATAGCTGTTCACAGACATTTTCTTCTTGGATCAGCAGCAGGCTTCCCGGGGGATCCTCTATCCGACAGCAGGAAAAATGACATCCTTCCCACACCAGGGTCCCTTTTTCCAGATCCAATTGAAAATGAGGGATTTTCCCCACGGGGACTCCCACCAGAGATCCTGCTGTTTTTCTCAACATCCCCTCTGCAAAACCAGAAGAAAAAAGGACCTTTTGCACTTCATTTTTCCCATTCAGCCGGATCATCATCCCATAGAAAGGCATCTGCACACACCTCCAGATTCACAGAGAACACGCTGCCAAGAGGCAGCTCTTTTATTTCATCTCCTCCGGCAGGATGAAATTCAGCACTACGGCCACTACGAACACCACTGCCACACAATTTTCGGCAAAGACACTTTTCATCAGATCCGGAAAGATCTTGAAAATGGAGGGATTTTGGGTAAATCCGATGCCGATGGACAGGCTCAGGGCGGCAATGATCATATTCCGCTGGCTGTAGCCGCAGCTGCCCAGCATCCGGACCCCGCTGACCACAATGGAGCCGAACATCATCAGGGTGCAGCCGCCCAGCACCGCTTCCGGCAGGGAGGCCAGGATCACCCCCAGCACCGGGAACAGACCGGCTAGGATCATGATGGCTGCCCCACTGGCCACGGCTTTCCGGTTCACCACATGGGTCATGGCGATCAGTCCTACATTCTGGCTGAAAGAGGTGATGGGCAGGCAGCCGAACAAGGAAGAAAGGGCACTGATGAAACCATCCACCCCGATGGATCCTTCGATTTCCTTATCGGTGGCATTCCGGCCAAAGCCCATGACCGTCAGGGCAGAAGTATCCCCCAGGGTCTCTGTGGCGGACACCAGGAAAATCAGGAATACGGAAAAAATGGCATCTGGATGGAATTCCAAGGCATAGGGAAGGGGCTGGGGCAGAGAGAACACTCCGGCCGTTCCCAGTTTGGACAGGTCTACCATACCGTAGAAGAAAGCCGTCACATACCCCACCACCAGACCGAACAGTACAGAAAGCTGTTTGTAGAAAGACTTGGCCTTGATGTTGAAGATCAGACAGGAAAGCAGGGTCACAGTCCCTACGATCATATAAGGAGCTTCTCCAAAATGAGGATTGCCGAAACCTCCCCCGAAGGAATTGGCTCCGATGCCCAGCAGGGAAAACCCGATGGAAGTGACCACGCTGGCAGAGACGATGGGTGGGATGAACCGGCGCCACCAGCGGGCGATGAGCCCCAGACAGCCTTCCAGGCATCCGCCTACCAGTGCCGCCCCCAAAATGGCACCGTAGCCGTATTTGGCTCCAATGACACAGAAAGTGGAAACAAAGGTGAAGCTGATTCCCATGATGATGGGCAGGCGGCTGCCCAAGGGGCCCACTGGGAACATCTGGAACAGGGATCCCACGCCAGCCATGATCATGACAGCCTGGATCAGGGCAGCCGCCTGTTCTGTGGGCATCTTCACGGCGCCGGTGACGATCAGGATGGGAGCGATATTGGCCACAAACATGGCCAGCACATGCTGGAGCCCAAAGGGGACAGCTTTCTGCAGACTGATTTCCCCGTCAAACCGGTAAATGGGATCGGACAGATCCAGAGGCTGGGATTGCTGGTTTTCCTTTTCCATAGGACCTCCTTCAGCGGAACAGGATGGATCCGGTAGCCGCATCCATCTTTTCGATAATGGCCAGGCTCTTCACATCATATCCCTGTTTCCGCAGGGCATCTCCACCGCCCTGGAAGCCTTTTTCGATGGCAATGCCCACGCCTTCCACTTCTGCTCCGGCCTGATGGACCAGATCGATGAGCCCTGCTACCGCACAGCCGTTGGCTAGGAAATCATCGATGATCAGCACATGATCCCCGGCATTGAGATACTTTTTGGAAACGATCACATGGTTCACCTTGTTGTGGGTGAAGGATTTGATTTCCGTACTGTAGACTTCCTGATCCATGTTGCTGCCGGCACTTTTTTTGGCAAACAGCACCGGGACCCGGAAATGGACAGCCGTAAGACAGGCGATCCCGATTCCTGAAGCCTCGATGGTCAGGATCTTGCTGATAGGCCGGTCTTTGAACAATTCGTAGAATTCCTTTCCCAATTTGCTGATGAAAGGAACGTCGATCTGGTGGTTCAGGAAGCTGTCCACCTTCAATACATCGCCGCTTTTGATGGTCCCGTCGGCCAAGATTTTTTTCTGCAGTAAATTGTACTCTGCCATGTTTTCCTCCCCATTTTTCCAGACAGTGAAATTCTTTTTCCGTGAAAGAATATTATATCATAAACACCTTTCTCGGAAAATAAAAAAGCCTGCCGCCATAGCGACAGGTTATTTCTGAAATTGGAGCGGGCAATGGGAATCGAACCCACCTCTAAAGCTTGGGAAGCTTTCATTCTACCAATGAACTATGCCCGCATCAGATAAAATATATATTAGCAAATTTTTTTCTATTTGTAAAGAGGGATTTTCTCATCCCTCTTTTTTCATCTCTTCCACCCGTTTCAGGAAATCAGCAAACAGCTGCTCCATCTCCGGATGCTCCTGCCACATATTTTCCGGATGCCACTGGACAGCCACCACCTGCCGGTGATCATGGCTTTCCACACTTTCCGCCACTCCGTCAGGAGCTTCCGCTGTGACTTCCAACCCTTCGGCCACCCGGTGGATGGCCTGATGGTGACGGGAATTGACAAAAGCCCGGGCCCCCAGGGTCTCATACAAGCTACTGCCCGGCTGCAGATCCACATGATGGGTGGGATAGCCTCCCGGCGCTCCCTGAGAATGGCGGATGGTACACTGGGGATTTTCACTGGGCAGATCCTGATACACATTGCCTCCCAAGGCAATATTGATCAGCTGGCAGCCCCGGCAGATCCCGAAAATCGGTTTGCCGGCCTGATAAAAAGCACGGAACAGTGCCAGTTCGAACAAATCCCGTTTATAGTTGGTCCGACCGATTTTCCAAACTGGTTCCTCTCCGAATAGGGTAGGATCCACGTCCGCTCCCCCGGGAAGGATCAACCCATCAAACATTTCCACATACGCTTCTCCCCTCACACCGGCAACATCCGGAAGGATCACCGGGACAGCCCCCAAACGGGCGAGGACTTCCACCAGCCCCCGGGGAGCAAAAGGAGCTTCCACCAAATTGGTCACTTCAGAAGCATAGGGATAGGTATCAGCAGTAATGGCAATGCGCAGTTTCCCAGACATCATGTTCTCTCCTTCCCACAGGCCGGTCCGGCTGGAACCCTGCCGCGGATATTTTGGTGGTTCCATTATAGGAAATCCATCGGGAATGTGCAAGAAATGCTGTTTTCCATAGAACATCTGTTTGAAATTTCCCTTCCTGCCCCGTGTTTCCAGACTTGTCCCCAAAGTTATCCACACCTGTGGATAACTTTCTGTGGAAAACTCTTTTTCCTGTGGAAAAGTCCTCAAACCGGCCGCGTCCTATCCTCCAGCCCTTTTTCCGCTCTACTTATCCACATGGCAGGAATATGCTATAATGAAAAAAAATCCCCAAGGAGAAAGGAGGTTTGCCATGACGAAAAAAAAGCCTGTAGAATTGGATCTGTTTGCCGAACAGGATCCGTTCCCCCCTCTTCCCGCCAAACCTCCGGAAAAGAAAAAACGGACAGTTCCTTCCCGTCCTTTCATCACCAATCTTTCTCCCCGGTATACGTTTGAAAATTTCGTAGTGGGCAATTCCAACCGTTTTGCCAAAGCCGCCTCCATGGCAGTAGCCAACAATCCAGCCTTTGCCTACAATCCCTTTTTTCTGTTCAGTGATTCCGGCTTGGGCAAGACCCATCTGATGAACGCCATCGGGAACCAGATCCTCCAGAACCATCCTGAAATGAAGGTCCTGTACATCTCCAGTGAAACCTTCACCAATGAACTGATCGAAAGTGTGGAACACAACCGGCTGGAAGCCTTCCGGGAAAAATACCGGAATATCGATGTCCTGCTCATCGATGATATCCAGTTCCTGCGGAATAAAGAATCCACCCAGGAAGAATTTTTCCACACCTTCAATACCTTGGAAAAGGCCAACAAGCAGATCATCATTTCCAGTGACCGTCCCCCAGCCGAATTGGATACCCTGGAAGAGAGGATGATCAGCCGGTTCAATTCCGGCCTGACTGCGGATATCCAGCACCCTGACCTGGAGACCCGTATGGCCATCCTCCAGAACTTGGCCCACAAAGACAGCGTCCTTTTCCCCAATGATGTGATTTTACTGATTGCCAGCAGTGTCACCAGCAATGTCCGGGAACTGGAAGGTGCCTACAACAGGGTCTGCGCCTACGCCAGCATGACCAAACAGCCCATCACTCTGGAACTCAGCCGGGCCGCTTTGAAGGAACTGAACCTGCTGGATACCCCCCAATTCGTTACGGTGGATACCATCCAGCAGCAGGTGGCGGACCATTTCCGGCTCCACCGTTCCGAACTGATCGAAAAAAAACGGACCAAACGGATCGCCGTTCCCCGGATGATCGCCATTTACCTGACCAAAGAAATGGCCGGGCTTTCCCTGAAAAAAATCGGAGAATGTTTTGGAGGCCGGGATCACAGTACCATCATCCATGCCTGTGAAAAGATCCAAAAAGACCGGCAAAAGGATCCGGAACTGAACCGGGAAATCGAATCCTTGATCCTGGAACTGAAAAAATAGAAGGTGTTGCATTTTCTATGTAATAACCAGCCTTTAATCCGGGTGCTCTGTAACCCATGTCCCTGCCCTTTGCACAGGGACATGGGGATTTTTTTGTCTTTGAGATAGAGTTTTCCACAGGGAAAAATCTCCGTCCACAGACCGGAAGCCCCATGAAACGGCCTTATCCACAAAGTTATCCACATCTGTGGATAACTTTCAGTGGAAAACTTACTTTCCTGTGGAAAACCTCCAGTCCCCCCAACTAAGCCAGATTCCAGCTCTTATCCCCAAACTTATCCACATGTCCACTGGAGGTGTTGCACGAAACAGGGAACACCTCCTAAGTCGGGAGTCAGAAGTCTGCTGTCGGAAACCAGTAAAACTGGCTTTGAACAACGGAAAATACATGCAACAGTCATTGTTTCAAAATCAATTTATAAGAATTGATTTCCAACGGCCGCTGACTGCCGACTCAAGATATCCACACCCCCTCCTCCCTCTCCAGCCCCGTATACTGGGCTTATCCCCAAAGTTATCCACACCTGTGGATAACTTCCAGTGGAAAACTTTTTTCCTTGTGGAAAACCTCCAGCCCCCCCTTTTCACGCCCTTCCTTTCCCTTTCCCAGATTCTTTTATCCACAGACAAGCCAAATATGCTATACTATATCCATACAACCTTTGGAACTGACTGGCTCCCCTAAAATACAACGTTGTATGAAGTTTGCAGGATGCCAGTTGTCTGAGAAACCGCTGAACACTCGGCGGTTTCTTCCCGTTCCGGAAATCTACACCATACTGAGGGATGCCTGTCATGATCACCATCAAAGACTACGCCAAACAAAAAGGGGTTTCCTATGAAGCCATCCGCAAACAGATCAAGCGGTACGATGCAGAGCTGGAAGGCCACCTGATCAAACAAAACCGGTTTCTTATGCTGGATGATGAAGCCGTCCAATTCCTGGATGGAAAACGTTCGGAAAACCCTGTCATCGTCTATGAACAAAATAAAGATGAAGAGCTGGAACAGCTGCGCCAGGAAAACAAGATGCTCCTGATCCAGATGAACACCGTCCAAGATCAGCTTGGAAAAGTCCAGCAGAAGCTCATTGCGGAAATGAGCACCACCAAGCTGCTCACCCAGGAAAAGGTCCAGTATCTGGAATACAAAGCCCAGTCGGAACAAAAAGAACTCCAGCTCCAGGATCTAGCCAAAGCCAGAGATGCCGCCCAAGCCAGAGCTGATCAGCAGGAAGCCGTCCTGCGCCTGAAAGAACAGCAGATCGGAGCCCTGACAGCAGCCAAGGAAACAGCTGCTGCCAATCTGCAGGAAGCCCGTGTCCGTATAGAGGAAGCGGAAGCTCGTGCCAAAGCAGCTGAAGAAGAAACCGAAAGACTGAAAAAACGCAGTTTCTGGGATCGTCTTTTCAACCGCTGAAACGGACTGCCGGAAGAAGTTATCAACAGCTGTGGATAACTCCCTGTGTATAACTTGGCTTTTGTGGATAACCTTGAAAGACCGCTGCTACTGTTTCTTCCTTTCTTTCCAGCCGGAAGTTATCCACACTGTCCACAGATTTTTCCACAGGTTCGTGATATAATGGAATCTCTATAAAACCACAAAGGATGGATCGGATATGATGACGAAAAACCTGGCCCAGGTCTGGGCCGAAATGCTTGCTGCCGTAGCCGCCAGCAGTGAGGGAGGAAGCTGGAAGATTTGGCTGGATCCGGCGCATCCACGCACCTTGACGGAAGACAGCCTTTCTCTCGACGTACCCAACAACTATACCAAGACCACCATTCAGGAACGGTTCCTTCCCATTATGGAAGAAAGCCTTTCCCAAATCTGCGGCCGTCCCATGAAGATCCTCATGGAAGTCATGGAACCCCCCAAAGTGGAGCAGACCCTCTTTCCGGAATCCACACCCCCTGCTCCACCAGCCTCCGCACCTGTCACAGCAGCACCTGCTCGGCCAGCTCCGGCTGTCCAAGAATTCGACTCCCACCTTTCTCCCAAATATACTTTCGACAATTTCATCCGGGGCAAATCCAATGAAGAAGCCTTCAATTTCTCCATGGGTGTGGCCAATGCCCCGGCCAAAAGCTATAATCCCCTGTTCCTGTACAGCGATCCCGGACTGGGCAAGACCCACCTGATGAATGCCATCGGCAACTATATCCACCAGAAATTCCCCCAGATGAAGATCCTCTATACCTCCAGTGAAACCTTCACCAATGAATTGATCGGCGCCATCCAGCACAATACCAACGAAGCGTTCCGAAACAAATACCGGAACATCGATGTCCTGCTCATCGACGATATCCAGTTCCTGCGGAAAAAAGAATCCACCCAGGAAGAATTCTTCCATACCTTTGAAGCCTTGAAACAGGCGGATAAACAGATCATCATCTCCAGCGACCGTCCGCCCAAAGAACTGGATACCCTGGAAGAAAGGCTGACCAGCCGCTTCATGCAGGGGCTGATCATTGAAATCAACCATCCTGATTTTGAAACCCGCAGTGCCATCCTGCGGAGCATGGCAGAAAAAGATCATCTGGAATTCCCCTTGGAAGTCATCCAGCTGATTGCCACCAACGTAAAGACCAATATCCGTGAATTGGAAGGCGCCTATACAAAAGTCAGTGCCTTTGCCAGTCTGAACCAGCAGCCGGTCACCATGGAGCTGGCCAGGAAAGCCCTCAAGGATCTGGATATGGGAAGTACGGCGGAAAAAGTCATCACCGTGGAAGCCATCCAAGAATTGGTAGCTGCCCATTACAAGATCCGGGTGGAAGACTTGAAGGCCAAGAAACGGACTCGTTCCATCGCCTATCCCCGTCAGATAGCCATGTACCTGACCCGAGAGCTGACCGATCTTTCCCTGCCCCGGATCGGTGAATATTTTGGCGGCCGGGACCATACCACAGTGCTCCACGCCTGTGACAAGATCGCCGAAGACAAAAAAAATCATCCCAATCTGGAACGGCAGCTGGCCAAACTCATAGAAGATCTAAAAAAATGAGACTGTCCCCCTGCTGACTCGTCCTGTTCCAAGTTATCCACAAGTTGTGGATAATGCTGTGTATAACTTGTTGTTAAATTTGTGGATAACTGTAAAAGTCCCTGAAAAAGTGGATATGTGGATAAATGGACAAAGGTTATCCACAAGGTTATCCCACTGGCTTTTCCGGCTTTCTACAAGGCCGGATGGACTTTTCCACATACCCACAGGCCCTACTACGAAGACTACGGATTTTTAATATTTCATCGTTTTAGAAACAAGGAGGTACTGCCATGCAGTTTTCATGTGAAAGCAAAGAACTGGCGCAAAGCGTCAATATCGTAAAAAGAGCCATTTCATCCAGTAACAATGCACCGATTTTTTCAGGGATCCACATGATCCTCCAAGAAAACAACCTGCAGTTGATTGCCATGGACAACACGTACATGATGAACAAACAGCTGGAAGTCAACGGTGAAGAACCAGGAGATATCTTGATCCCTGCCAAGGCTATCGGTGATCTTTTGGCTCGGTTCGATCCTGATGAAGTCCTGACGCTCCAGCAGCTTCCCGGTGAAAAAGAAATGACCTTGAAAGCAGCTAAGGCAAGAGGCCAGTACCATATTCCCCTGATGGATCCGGAAGAATATCCAGCCATGCCTCGGTTCCAGGGTGAGCGGGTTTTCCAGCTTTCGGAAGAAGTCATCGGAAAACTGATCGACACCACTGTTTATGCCTGCTCCACCGATGCCAGCCGTCCCCTGTACACTGGGGTTTACCTGGAAAAAACAGGAAAAAGCCTGACCGCCGTCGGGACCAATACCCATCGTTTGGCCATTAAGGAAGCGGAACTGGAAGAAGGAGATGACAGTGAATTCTCCATGCTGATCCCGGCTCGGCTCCTAAAAGAAATCCGCAGCAACCTGAATGGAGAACTTCCTGAACCTGTGACCCTAAGCCTTCAGGGGCGGCAGATCATGGCCCAGGTGGGGAATTTAACCATTATTTCAAGCTTGATTGAAGGAAAATTCCCCGATTACAAACGACCTATCCCGCCTTCTTTCAGCAACCGGACAGTATTCAATCGAGTGGATATGGAAAAAGCCATCCAGCGGGTCGCACTGTTCTCTCAGTCTGATTACAACATCGTCCGGCTGGCCATCGATACGGACGGGATCACTCTTTCTTCCGCCGTCAGTGATATGGGGCAGGGAAAAGAGATCATTGCCTGCCAGACCATCGGGGAATCCCTGCCGCTGAACATTGCTTTCAATTCCCGCTACATGATGGATTTCTTTAAGAACTGCGGCAGCGAACAGATCAGTCTGGAGACCAATACATCCCTGTCCCCGGCCCGGCTGATGCCAGAGGGCGACACCAGCTATACCTATATCCTGACACCGGTCCGGGTCATCTTCTGATGCGCCTGGAACACCTCCGGCTCCTCCATTTCCGGAATTATCAGCAGGTGTCCATCCCACTGGAACATGACATAACCGTTTTTTATGGGGATAATGCCCAAGGCAAGACCAACCTGCTGGAGGGTATCTATTTTGCGGCCCGGGGATTCTCCTTCCGGACCCGGCATGAAGAGGAAATCCCCAGCTTCGGAGCAGAGGAATGGGCGGCTGAACTGCAGTACGGAGACCGGTATGGGTCCAGCTGCCTATTGGTGAAGCGGTATAAGGTACGGGGTCGGCTGAAAAAAGAGAATCTCTTGAATGGGAATCCGGTGAGCCCCAGGGAACAGTACGGCCGGGTGAATCTGGTGCTCTTTACGCCGGATGATCTGCAGCTGGTCAAGGGGGATCCGGCTCTGCGCCGGAAGTTCCTGAATATGGAGATCGCCCAGATCAGTCCGCTGTATTATGATCTCCTGGCCCAGTACAATCGGGTGCTCCAGCAGCGGAATCGATTCCTGAAACAGTGCAGGGAACGGGAGAAACTGGAGGAAGCCCAGCTGTCTGTGTGGGATGGGGCTCTGGCCCGGCTGGCCGGTGGGATCCTGGATTTCCGGCTCAAGGCGCTGGAAGGGATCCGGACTGCAGCACGGCAGGTCTATGACGGCATCACCGGTACCCAGGGAGCCCTGACCCTTTCCTATGTCCAGAAACAGGGCAGCGGGGAAGCCGTGCTGGAAGAAAATCTAGGCCCGGCAGCCTGGGAAAAATTTTATCGAGAACAGCTGTCTCAGCGGCACCAGCTGGATTATCTCCGGGGTTATACCAGCCTGGGACCCCATCGGGATGATCTGGAGATCTTCCATGCGGGACGGCCGCTGCGGATCTATGGGTCCCAAGGACAGCAGAGGACCGCTGCCCTGGCCCTGAAACTGTCAGAACTGGAATTCATCCGTTCCGTCCGGGAAGAATATCCGGTCCTGCTCTTGGATGACGTGCTCAGTGAACTGGATGAGCACCGCCGGGAAAAATTGCTGGGCTTCATCAATGGGACGGTGCAGACCTTCCTGACAGTGAATGACCGTTCCTTGGCTCCGGTCAGGGGAGATGCAGCCGCTTACCGAGTACGGGAGGGCAGACTGGAGGCGGAAGGATGAAAGATTCAGAACTCCTGGTCCTAAAAGTGCTGCGGACTCCCTGGGCCCGCCAGCAGTTTCTGCTCCACTGGCTGCGGAGCCATTGGGCGGATATCCTGGGCCATACGGCGGCCGATCATTCTCAGCCCTACCGGCTGGAGAACGGGACACTCTACGTCCATACGGACAATCCTATGTGGTCCAACCAGCTCCACATGATGCAGGGAAAACTGCTGGGCCAGCTGAACCGCCAGCTGGTACCGGCTCTCCAGGGGCGGAAGCGGATCCTGCGGGAAATGAAGTTCTACCATGGCATCATCCAGGAGGAAATCCAGCCCCGGGAGGACAAGGGTCCGTTCATGCCCAAGGTGGATCCTTCCCGCCGCTGTCCCGTCTGCGGAGTACCGCTGATCGGGGAGGAAGAAATCTGTTCTGCCTGCCGGCGGGAACAAGTCCAAACCCTGCGCCGGGAAATCCGGAAGCAGCTGGTGCTCCGTCCCTGGCTCCGGTACGAAGATTGCCGGGAACTGGTGAAATGTGATAGAATAACATTTACTGACGTGAAGGCAGTACTGGGAGAATGGGCCTTGAACCGGGCTTTGGATCCCAAGGCGACTGCCCAGGAGAAGGCTTTTGCCGTGCTGCTGGAAACTGGGCTCCGCCCGAAAGAACTCCAAGAGGAGACCATTGTCCGCACTTTGGAAAAAGCCAGAAGGAGCCGTTATTATGTACCTGCACGTAGGAAATAATTATGTGGTCCGCTGTGATGAGATCATCGGGATCTTCGATATCCGGAACAAGCGGACGAATATCTACCGGTTTTTCCTGAGACCCAAACTGGGGAAAGCAAATGTCATCGATCTGACAGACGATTTTCCGCCTTCCAGCTGCGTGGTGACCCGGGATAAGATCATCCTCTCAGGGATTTCCAGCAAGACCTTGCAAAAACGCTGACATCGGGAGGTTTGTATGGCGAAAAAGAAACAGACGATTGAAGAAGAGATTGCCGTCCACGGAGATTACGGGGCGGAACAGATCCAGGTCCTGGAAGGCCTGGAAGCCGTGCGGAAACGTCCCAGTATGTATATCGGCAGCATCAGCGGCCGGGGGCTGCACCATTTGGTGTATGAAGTCATCGACAACAGCATCGACGAGGCTCTGGCTGGATACTGCGACCATATCCATGTGACGATCCATCCGGACAACAGCATCACAGTCACGGATAATGGACGGGGCATCCCGGTGGAAATGCACAAGGTGGGGAAACCGGCCATCGAAGTGGTCATGACCGTCCTCCATGCCGGGGGAAAATTTGGCGACGGCGGCTATAAAGTCTCCGGAGGGCTCCACGGGGTGGGGGTTTCCTGCGTCAATGCCCTGAGCAAAAAAATGGTGGTGGAAGTCAAGAAGAACGGGAAGGTCTATGGCATCGAATTCGCCAAAGGAAAGACCACCCGTCCTTTGTATGTGAAAGGGGAATGTCCGGAACAGGAAACAGGCACCAGTGTCACCTTCTGGCCTGACGATACCATCTTCACGGAAACGGTCTACAGCTATGACACCCTGAAACACCGGATCCGGGAACTGGCCTTCTTGAACAAGGGTGTGAAGATCCAGCTCACCGATGAACGGAGCGGTCAGGACGAGACGTTCCATTACGAAGGCGGCATCGTCTCTTTCGTGGAATTCATCAACAAAGGCAAGGAACCCCTCCATGACAAACCCATCTACGTGGAAGGGGAGCGCCAAGACACCATCGTGGAAGTGGCCATGCAGTATACGGACGCCTACACGGAAAACATCTACACCTTTGTGAACAACATCAATACGGAAGAAGGGGGTACCCACCTGGCCGGCCTGAAGCAGGCCCTGACCCGCTGCATCAACGATTATGCCCGGAAAAACGGGATGCTCAAGGATAATGAGGAGAACCTGTCCGGGGATGATGTACGGGAAGGGCTCACCTGCGTCATGAGCCTGAAGGTGCGGGAACCCCAGTTCGAAGGGCAGACCAAGACCAAACTGGGGAACAGTGAAGTCCGGGGCATCGTGGACAATATGGTGACCGATGCCCTGACGGAGTATTTTGAAGAGAATGCCCCCATTGCGAAAAAAATCATCGAAAAAGCCATCATGGCCAATCGTGCTCGGTCTGCTGCCAGAAAAGCAAGGGACCTGACTAGACGGAAATCTGCTTTAGAAGTGAGCAGCCTTCCTGGGAAACTGGCAGACTGTTCCAGCAAGAATGCAGAGGAAACCGAGATCTACCTGGTGGAAGGGGATTCCGCAGGAGGCAGTGCCAAGCAGGGACGGGATCGGAATTTCCAGGCCATCCTGCCGCTCCGGGGCAAGATCCTGAACGTGGAAAAGGCCCGCCTGGACAAGATGCTCAACAGCCAGGAGATCCGGGCCATGATCACCGCTTTTGGCTGCGGCATCGGAGATGAATTCGATATCAGCAAGGCCCGCTACGGGAAAATCATCATCATGACCGATGCGGATGTGGACGGGGCCCATATCCGGACCCTGCTCCTGACCTTCTTTTACCGCTACATGAAACCTCTGATCATCCATGGGAATGTGTTCATCGCCCAGCCGCCCCTGTATCTGATCCGTACCGGCAAGAAGCACACTTATGCTTACAGCGATGAGGAACTCCAGAAGAAGCTGGATGAAGTGGGCCGGCAGAACAATCCCTATGTCCAGCGCTACAAAGGGCTGGGGGAAATGAATCCGGAACAGCTGTGGGAGACCACCATGGATCCCAGCAAGCGCACAGTGCTCCAGGTACAGCTGGAAGATGCCGCTACTGCTGATTCTGTCTTTTCCATCCTGATGGGGGATAAAGTGGAGCCTCGGAGACAGTTCATCGAAGAAAATGCCGGGAAAGTGACCAATCTGGACTTTTAAGGAGAGCCGTTATGGATAAGGGCATCCAGCTTCCCCAGGGACGGATCCAGTGGAGCCGTCCGGGCGGAGAGACAATCGTGGTGGTGGCCGGCGGAAGGCGGCCCGATCCCCAATGGCTGCGGAAGGCAGCCGCTGCTTTTCCGGTGGCTGCGGCGGACCGGGGAGCCGATCACTGCAAAGCCGCCGGGGTGGTGCCCGGTTTTCTCTATGGAGACCGGGACAGCACAGCTCCGGGAGCTTGGGAAGAATTTGTCCGGAAGGGGGCACGGGCCAAGACTTATCCGGTGAACAAGGATGACACGGATCTGTCCCTGGTCCTCCAGGATCTGCCAGGAGACCGGACGGTGCTGGCTACCGGCATCTGGGGAGGCAGAGCCGACCATCTGTTCGGCAACCTCTATACCCTTCTGGCCTATGTGGAACGGGGCGGTTCCGCACTCTTGGCAGACGACCAGGAAGTGCTCTGCTATCTCTTGCCGGGAGAAGGACTTTCTTTTACGGCGGGCAAGCATCGGCCACGGGCCGTCAGCCTGCTTCCCCTGTCCGCTTTCTGCCAGGTCAGCATCGACGGAGTCCGCTGGCCCCTTGACCGGGCGGAATTGACCCAGGCCAATCCTTATGCGGTGAGCAACAAGATGACCGGGAACGTGCTGCACGCTTCCTGTCAAAAAGGGATCGCCGGCGTCTATTTCACCTGGAAGGAGTAAAGCCATGCTGGAATTCCATTGGCAGGAACTGTTCTTTCTGCTGGGTGCCGGATTCGTAGGTTCTTTTGTGGATGCAGCCGTGGGAGGCGGCGGACTGATCACCCTGCCGGCCTTCATGGCCACCAGCGTCCCCACTCCCTATGCCCTTGGCTCCAACAAATTTGCCGCTTCCATCGGAGCGGTCACCAGCTTCTTCACCTTTGCCCGTTCCGGCAAGGTAGATCCCAAGATTTTGAAGCTGATGCCCCTGTCCTTTCTGGGCAGCGGTGCCGGGGCCTGTATCGCTTATCTCCTTCCGGAACAACTGCTCCGGATCATTGTGGTCCTGGCTCTGGTAGGCACCGCCTGTTACACCTACCGCCGGAAAAACTGGGACGGCATGGGTCGGGTGGATGCCATGACCCGTTCCATGGCCTTTGGCATGGCTGCCATGGCTTGGTTCCTGGGGATGTATGATGGTTTTTTCGGACCGGGGACCGGGTCGTTCCTGATCTTCGGATTTTTGTATTTCGGTTACGACTTCGTGACGGCTGCAGGGAATACCAAAGCCCTGAACCTGGCCAGCAACATCGGAGGCTTGATTGCTTTCCTGCTGCTGGGGCGGGTCTATCTGGCCTATGCTCTGCCCATGGGAATGGTGGAAATCATCGGAGCTCGGCTGGGCGCGAAGTTTGCTATAAAAAAAGGGGTGGGATACATCCGCACCCTGTACCTGATCATGACTGTGGTGCTGATCGGCAAACAGGTCTATGATCTCCTTTGGAAATGACCGCGTCACAGGACGCAGGAAGGAAGCGTGAGAACGTGGATGATCAGCAGAATGACAAGCAGACCATTACTGCAGGCAAAGTGATCCCCGTTTATGTCGAAGACGAGATGCAGAAATGCTATATCGACTACGCCATGAGCGTCATTGTCCAGCGTGCTCTGCCGGATGTGCGGGACGGCCTGAAGCCGGTCCACCGCCGCATCCTTTATGCCATGAATGAGGCAGGGATGCTGCCCAACAAGGCGTATAAAAAAAGTGCCCGTATCGTGGGCGATGTTTTGGGGAAATACCATCCCCATGGAGACTCTTCTGTGTATGACGCCATTGTGCGCCTGGCCCAGGATTTCTCTACCCGGTATCTGATGGTGGACGGCCACGGGAACTTCGGTTCTGTGGACGGGGATCCACCGGCTGCCATGCGGTATACGGAAGTCCGTATGGGAAAGATTGCCGTGGAAATGCTCCGGGACATCGAAAAGGATACGGTGGATTTCATCCCCAACTATGATGAATCCCTGAAGGAACCTACGGTGCTCCCGGCTAAGGTCCCGGCACTCCTGATCAATGGATCTGCGGGCATCGCCGTAGGGATGGCCACCAACATCCCGCCGCACAATCTGGGAGAAGTGGTGGATGCCTGCGTGATGCTCATCGACCATCCTGATGCCACCATCGAACAGCTGATGACGGCCATCAAAGGGCCGGATTTCCCCACCGGGGCTAAGATCCTGGGGCTTTCCGGGATCCGCCAGGCCTATACTACCGGCCGGGGTGTGGTGAAAGTCCGGGCCAAGGCCCATGTGGAACCCATGCCCAAGAACAAGAACCGGATCGTGGTCACGGAAATCCCCTATCAGGTGAACAAGGCGAAACTCATCGAGAACATCGCCCACCTGGTCCAGGACAAGACCCTGGAAGGGATCACCGACCTGCGGGATGAATCGGACCGGAAGGGCATGCGCATCGTCATCGAACTGCGCAGCGATGTGGTCCCGGAAATCATGCTGAACAAGCTGTACAAGCACACCCAGCTCCAAGATTCCTTCGGCATCATCATGCTGGCCCTGGTCAGCGGCCATCCCCGGATCCTGAATCTGAAACAGATCCTGGAGTATTACCTGGAACACCAGAAGAACGTGATCACCCGGAAATGCCGGTATGAGCTGAACAAAGCCCGGGAGCGGGCCCATATCTTGGAAGGTCTGAAAATTGCCCTGGACCATCTGGATGAGGTGATTGCCACCATCCGGGCCAGCGCCAACGGAGATGTGGCCAAGGCTGCCTTGATGGAAAAGTTCGGCCTCAGCGAACGCCAGGCCCAGGCTATCCTGGATATGCGTCTCCAGCGCCTCACCGGCTTGGAACGGCAGAAAATCGAGGATGAATACAAAGAAGTCATGGCTACCATCGCCTATTTGGAAGATGTGCTCAGCGATGAACACAAAATCATGGGAATCGCCCGGGAAGACCTGCTGGATGTGAAGAAACGGTTCGGGGATGCCCGCCGGACTTCCATTGTGCCGGATACCGGGGATCTGGAAACGGAAGATCTGATCGCCGAAGAAGATGTGGTGATCACCATCAGCCACCAGAGCTACATCAAGCGCCAGGCGTTGACCAATTTCCGGAACCAGAACCGGGGCGGCCGGGGCATCAAAGCCGGCAGCGGGAAAATCGTCAAGGAAGACAATAAGGTAAAGGGTGATTTCTCGGAACACCTGCTCATGGCCAGCACCCATGACAATATCCTGTTCTTCACCAACCGGGGCCGGGTCTACCGGCAGAAGGGATTCGAGATCCCGGAAGCCAGCCGGACAGCCAAGGGGACTTTTATCCGCAACCTGCTCCCGCTGGAGGAAAACGAAAAGGTCAATGCGGTGATCGCTGTGAAGAGCGGCATCAGCGAAGACGAGAAGAAATTCCTGTTCATGGCTACCAATCTGGGGGTCGTGAAACGGACCAGCGTCAGCGAATTCAAATCGGCCCGGAAGGGCGGCCTGATCGCCATCAACCTGGACGAAGGGGAAGAACTCATCGACGTGAAGCTGACCAGCGGCCACAACGATATCCTGTTGGCCACCCGGGATGGGTATGCCATCCACTTCCAGGAAGATGATGTACGGCCCATGGGCAGGACCAGCCACGGGGTACGGGGCATCAGCCTGCGGCCTCATGACAGTGTGGTTTCCATGGACAGCTGTGTGGATGATACGGGAGAAGTGCTGACTGTCACGGACAAGGGACAAGGCAAGCGCACCGATATTTCCGAATATCGGGTCCAGAGCCGGGGCGGCAAGGGCATCATCAACCTGAAGGTGACCAATAAGACCGGCTTGATCGTTGGTTCCAAATTCATCAATGAGTCTCAGGAAATCATGCTGATTTCTGCAGCGGGAATCATCATCCGGATGAATGCGGCTGATATTTCCACCTATGGACGGAATGCCCAGGGCGTCAAGCTCATGGATCTGGACGAAGGGGACAAAGTAGCGGCATTGGCCGTGGTGAATACGGTAAGCGAGGAAGAATAAGAAAAAAGGGGGTGTGAATTTTTTCACATCCCTTTTTTCTGTGGATATCCTGTGCACAAGTGGAAAAGTCCCTCTGGATATAGTGGGGTGAACAGTCTTTTGCACTATATCTGGGACTTACCCACAGAGTTATCCACAGGAATTGTGTATAACTTCTGGATTTTTGTGGATAAGCCTGTGTATAAGTGGAAAACTTGACGGGATTCCGGAGATGCTTTATCCTGTAAAGAAAGAAAGCGGATACAGTCCCGCTGAAGGAGGATATAAATGGCAGAATTGAATCAGAAAGCGGAAAGCTTCAAGCATTTTGTAGAAAAGAAAGACCCCAAAGCTTTTGTGGTAGATCCCATCAAAGACGATCCTTTCCATACAGTGGTATTCCGGTCCCATATGGATGTAGATGGGACTCCGCTCCAGCTGATCGTGGTGCTGGATGACAGCGCCTTCGGAGTGATCCGGGTGCTGTTGGCTCCCAAGGCCCTGAAAGAAGGAAACAAAGAAGCCCTGCTTTCCCTGCTGAATGAGTATAATAGGACTTACAAGGCTTTCAAATTCTATCTGGACAAAGAAGAATCCCTGATCATGGATACCTGTGTGATCTTCCGGGAACCCCAGGTGGACGGGAATATGATGTACGGTCTGTTCCAGATGATCAGCAAGGAACTGAACGAAAAATACAAGGATATCATGAAGACCATTTGGGAATGAACCTTGCAGCAAAGGACGCGGCCAGGGGCTGCCGACTGTTTCTAAACAGTCGGCAGTCCCTTTTTTACAAACCGCACGAACTCTTCCATGGCCGGATTGAAATGGAGATCTTTGTTCCAGTCCAAGGTGATATAGGCCGGGCGGAACTGACGGACGGAAATGGCATGGAGGTCCGGTTCCTGCTGGGCGATTTCTTCTGTCAGGAAACCGGCTGCTCCTTCTGAGCGGATGTATTCCAGGATGGTGAATACCTGGGTGGTCTGGTGGACAATCCAGGGATGGACTCCGCTTTGGGCGAACATGTGGCGGATGTAGGCAGTCTGGTCGAAATGATCGGAAAAAAGGACCAGAGGCGTATCTTTCAGTTCCGTCAGATCTACAGCTTCCCGTTGGGCCAGGGGATGGTCCTGGCGGACGAACAGCTTCAGATAGCTTTTCCGGAGCAGCAGACAATGATTGGGTTCTTCTGGCAGCCGGTTGGTGACGCAGAGGGCAAAATCGATTTCTTGCCGGTCCAGGAGTTCATAGAGGACCTTGGTGGTTTCCTCCACCGTTTCAATGGTGATCTGGGGATGGGTCTTCAGGAAGGAGCCGTGGATCTGGGGAAAAATGGTATTGCCCCGCATGGTAGCGATCCCGATCCGGATCAGGGCCTTGCCGGTGCTCAGAGAACGGACCACTTGGCACAGGTTCCGGTAATGGTTCTCAAATTGGCGGGCATGTTCCAGCAGGATCCGTCCCCGACGGGTGATCTGGATGTTGTTCCGGTTCCGTTGGAACAGGGCCACCCCGCATTCTTCTTCCAGTTCCCGGATGGCTTTGGAGATGCCGGGCTGGGAGATGTGGCATTTTTCTGCGGCTCGGGAAAAGCTTCCGCATTCGCAGACGGTGATGAAGTATTCGATTTGAGTGAGTTTCATGATGGACTCCTTGTGAAAATCGGGCAGCCTGGCTGCTCGCAGACAAAATGGCTGTTTATAGCAGCCATTTAATTATAACCTAAAGTTTGGGTCAGAGAAAATAAAATATTGTACTTTTGGGAGCCAGGTGGTTACAATGGAGCTATGGAAACAAGCAACAGGAAATATCTTTGTGCAGTGGGAAAGAGAGGAATACCATGGCAACCAGCAAACGTGGGTATGATTTACTGAATGATCCATTTTTAAATAAAGGGACGGCTTTTACCCGGGAAGAAAGGAAAAAGTACGGTCTGATCGGCATCCTGCCTCCTCAGGTGGAAACCATCGAACTCCAGGACCAGCAGGCTTATGAAAACTTCTGCGAACGGCCCAATAAGGCGGTCCAGCGCCATTACCTGATGAAGCTGTTCAGCCGGAACCGGACCCTGTTCTTCCATTTGTTTTCCCATCATCTGGAAAAACTCATGCCGGTGCTCTATGCCCCGGGAGTGGCGGAAAGCGTCAAGCAGTACAGCGAATATTTCACCACCCCCCAGAACGCCGTATACCTGTCCATCGACAATATGGACGATATCGAGGAATCTCTGAAGAACAGGGCCTCCGGGCGGGATATCCAGCTGATCGTGGTCACCGACGGGGAAAGCATCCTGGGCATCGGGGACTGGGGGACCAATGGAGTCAGCATTTCCACCGGGAAAATCCTGGTCTATACGGCGGCTGCCGGCATCGATCCGGCGAAAGTGCTGCCGGTAGTATTGGATGCCGGGACCAACCGCCAGAGTCTGATTGCTGATCCTCTGTATCTGGGCCTCCATCACGAACGGATCAGCGACGGACGGTATGATGCTTTCGTGGATGCATTCATCCAAACGGCAGAAAAACTCTTCCCCCAGCTGTACATCCATTTTGAGGATTTCGGCCGGGAAAATGCAGCCCGTCTCCTGGATCGGTATGAAGAGCATTATGCGGTCTACAATGACGATATCGAAGGAACCGGAGCTGTGACCTTAGCGGCCATCCTGGGCGGGCTGAAAGCTTCCGGAGAAAAACTGACGGACCAGACTTTCCTGTGTTTCGGGGCTGGTACTTCCGGTATGGGGATCGTCCGGCAGGTCTTTGCAGAAATGCAGCTCCAAGGCCTCAGTGAAGAAGAGGCAAGGAACCGATTCTATCTGGTGGATCAGCAGGGCCTCCTGTTCGATGATATGACGGACCTGACGCCCCAGCAGAAACCGTTTGCCCGGAAACGGAGCGAATTCCCGGCGGGTGCAGGATTGGGTACCCTGGAAGAGGTGGTAAAAGCCGTCCATCCTACCATCTTGGTAGGGGCTTCTACGGCTGCCGGAGCTTTTACGAAAGAAGTGGTGCAGGAAATGGCGGCCCATACTCCACGGCCCATCATCTTCCCCCTGAGCAATCCGGCCGATTTGGCGGAAGCCAGTGCGGAAGATCTGCTCCATTGGACGGCTGGGAAAGCCCTGGTGGCTACCGGGACAGCTTCCCGGAAAGTGGCTTACCACGGGACTGTCTATGAAATCGGCCAGGCCAACAATTCCCTGGTATTCCCAGGGATGGGACTGGCGGTGGCTGCCTGCCGGGCCAAAAAAGTATCTCCGGGGATGCTGGCTGCGGCTGCCCATGCCCTGGCAGATCTGGTGGACATGGAAAAACCGGGAGCTTCTGTACTGCCTCCTGTCCGGGAAATGGGGAATTTCACCAAGATCTTGGCGGAAAAAGTAGTGTGCCAAGCAGTGAAGGAAGGGCTCAACCGGGTACCGGTAGAAGATCCGAAAAAAGCCATCGAAGCCATCCAGTGGAAAGCGGAATATCGGGAACTGTAAGAGGAAAGGGCTGTTGCGAAAGCGGCAGCTCTTTTTTCGTGCCCAAAGGAGAAAGTTCCGCGGCCCTCCTTGTTTTCAGAAAATGTTCTTTAAATAAATACAAAAATCCTTTCCAGACGAACTAGTTTAAAAATGTACATAAAACAACTGTATATTTTTTAAAATGGCAATCTGTTTTGTAAAAAAGAATGTTGCAAAAATGTGAATTAGTGCGTATAATAACTGTAGCTTGCAAGGCCGACCGGTTGCTACACGGGTCCCCGGCAAGAAATCTCAAGAAAGCAAAGGTGTTGTTGATGAAAGCATGGAAAAAAGCGGTCGGCGCGCTGGCGATGACAACTCTCGTAGCGTCTATGTTTACCGGCTGCGGCAAAAAAGATGCAGCGAAAGACAATAGCAATGAAATCAAGATCGGTGCTTTGTTTGAACTGACGGGGAACGTGGCCAACTACGGCAAATCCACCTACAAAGGGGTACAATTGGCGGTGGAACAGATTAATGCCAAGGGCGGCATCAACGGCAAGAAGATCAAACTGGTGGAAGCGGACAACAAGTCCGAGCCTTCTGAATCCGGGAACGCAGCTACCAAACTGATTACCAAGGATAAAGTTTCCGTCATCATCGGGCCGGCAACCAGCGGCTGCGTATCGGCTGCTACGCCGGTGGTGACCAACAGCAAGGTGCCTCTGATGGCTCCTGTGGCTACGGCTCCCGGCATTACGGTGGACGAAAAAGGCAAGGTCCGCCCCTTCATTTTCCGGGCCTGCTTCACCGATCCTTTCCAGGGCAAACTGATGGCGAAATTCGCTGTGGAAACCCTGAAACTGAAGAACATCGCGATTTTCTATGATTCCTCCAGCGATTATTCCAAAGGGCTGATGGATGTATTCGGCAAGACCTTGGAAGAAAAAGGCGGCAAAGTGGTGGGCAAGGAAGCCTTCCTGGCCAAAGACCAGGATTTCAAATCTGCGCTGACCAAACTGAAAGCCTCCAATCCGGAAGCGCTGTACGTCCCCGGCTATTATGAAGAAGTTTCTAAGATCATCAAACAGGCTCGTGAAGTGGGCCTGACCTGCCCGATCCTGGGGAGCGACGGCTGGGATTCTCCGAAACTGGCCCAGATCGCCGGTGCAGAAGCCCTGAACGGCACTTATTTCACCAGTGCTTATTCTGCACAGGATAAGGATCCTCATGTCCAGCAGTTCATCAAGGACTACAAAGCCAAATTCAACGAAGAACCGGATACCTTCGCCATCCATGCGTATGATGGGACCCTGGCTGTGGCAGAAGCCATCAAACAGGCTGGCGGTACGGACGGCACCAAGATTGCAGAAGCCCTGAGCAAGATCAAGGATCTGCAGGTCGCTACCGGTAAATATACCCTGGACAAGGATCACAACCCTGTATCCGGCGGTATCATCATCGAAATGAAAGACGGCGTACAGACCTTCAAACAAAAGATTACGCTGTAAGATCATTCATAATGCGGCGTCGGATCGGGTCTCCGGTCTGACGCCAAACTTTTTCACAAGGAGGGGTGCTTATGGATACAGGATCCTTTGCCCATCAATTTGCCCAGCAGATTGTCAATGGGGTATCCCTGGGCAGTATCTATGCTCTGATTGCCCTGGGATATACCATGATCTATGGGATCATCAAACTCATCAACTTCGCTCACGGGGATATTTACATGCTGGGGGCCTACATCGGTTTTGTGGCCATCACCAAAGCCGGGCTGCCCTTTCTGCCGGCCCTGATCGTTTCCATGATCGGTGCAGCTCTGGCAGGGATCATCATTGAACGGATTGCCTATCGGCCCATGCGGCATGCGCCCCGAATCGCTGCTCTGATCACGGCCATCGGCGTATCTTTCTTCCTGGAAAACGGGATGATCCTGCTGGTTACGCCTCAGCCCCGGACCTTCCCGGCGGTGTTCGCTCCTACGGTATACCATATCGGCGGCGTGGTAGTGAACAACCAGCAGATCCTTATCCTGGCCAGTGCCCTGCTGCTGATGCTGGCGCTGACCTATATCGTCAACAAGACCAAGGCGGGGAAAGCCATGCGGGCTGTCAGCTATGATTCTGATGCTGCCAAGCTCATGGGCATCGATACTGACCGGGTGATTTCCACTACTTTTGCCCTGGGTTCTTCTCTGGCCGCCGCTGCCGGGGTCTTGGTAGGGATCTACTACAACTCCATCGATCCTCTCATGGGCATGATGCCCGGGATCAAAGCTTTTATCGCGGCAGTGGTAGGAGGCATCGGGATCCTGCCCGGCGCCATGCTGGGAGGCATCATCATGGGACTGGTGGAAGCCATGGTCTCCGGTTTCTTTTCTTCCACTTACCGGGATGCAGCGGCTTTCGCCATCCTGATCCTGATCCTGCTCTATAAGCCTACGGGGCTTCTGGGCAAGAACGTGAAAGAGAAAGTGTAGGTGGATGCCATGAAGAGTTTACGTCAATCCCTGCATAAACAGGACCTGCTGGGCCTGGGCATCATGGTCGTCCTCTTTGCGGTCTTTTATCTGCTTTTTGAGGAAGAGATCCTGGATGACTACTGGGAAACCAACGTGGTCCTGATCTTGATCAACATCATCATGTCCGTGAGCCTGAACCTGATCAACGGCCTCACCGGACAATTTTCCATCGGTCATGCGGGCTTTATGGCTGTAGGAGCCTATACTTCGGCCATCATTACGGTGAAACTGGGGATGGATTTTCCCATTGCCCTGATTGTGGCCACGGTTTCAGCGGCTTTCCTAGGCTTCCTCATCGGTATGCCCACCCTGCGGCTGAATGGGGACTATCTGGCCATTGCCACCCTGGGCCTGGGAGAAATCATCCGGATCGCCATCCTGAACATCGATTATGTGGGCGGGGCTTCCGGCTTCATGGGGATTCCCCGGCTGACTACGTTCCCCATTGCGTTCTGGATCACTGTCTTTGTGGTCTACTTCATCAAGAACTTCAAGAATTCTGCGGACGGACGGGCCTGCCTGGCCATCCGGGAAAATGAAATTGCAGCAGAGACCATGGGCATCAACACCACCAAGTACAAGGTCATGGCTTTCACCATCGGCGCCGGGTTCGCCGGGACTGCTGGAGCCTTGTTCTCCCACTATTACTATATCGCCCATCCGGCTTCCTTCACCTTCATGCGTTCCTTCGACGTCCTGACCATGGTGGTGCTGGGGGGACTGGGATCCATCAGCGGGTCCATTTCCGGGGCCATCCTTTTGACAGGGATCTCGGCTGCCCTGGCTGACTATCCGGAGTGGCGGATGGTGATCTATTCCATCGTCCTGATCGTCCTGATGCTGAACCGGCCGCAGGGGATCTTCGGCAACAAGGAACTGAGCCTGAAGATGTTCCAATCTATCAAACTGGGAGGTGGGTCTCGTGGCGGAACTGCTCAAAGTGAATAATGCATCCATGATCTTTGGGGGCCTGCGGGCTGTATCCAACCTGACCATGCAGATCGATGAAGGGGAACTGATCGGCCTGATCGGTCCCAACGGCGCCGGCAAGACCACGGCATTCAACATGCTCACCGGCGTGTATGAACCTTCGGAAGGCGAGATCACCTTCAATGGGCAGCGGATCAACGGGAAGAAACCCTACCAGGTGACCCAGATGGGCATTGCCCGTACTTTCCAGAATATCCGGCTCTTTTCCGAACTGTCCGTGCTGGACAATGTGAAAATCGCCTTCAACAGCCAGGTCCGTTACGGCTTGGCGGAAGCCATCGGCCGTTTCGGCCGGTATTTCAAAGAAGAAGAGACCATCGAGGAAAAAGCCCTGGCCCTGCTGAAAATCTTCCACCTGGAAAAGCTCCGGGACGAAACGGCCAAGAACCTGCCCTATGGGGAACAGCGGCGGCTGGAAATCGCCCGTGCCCTGGCTACGTCTCCCAAACTGCTGCTCTTGGATGAACCGGCAGCCGGGATGAATCCCCAGGAAACCAAGGAACTGATGGAAATGATCCGTTGGATCAAGAAGGAGTTCAGCCTGAGCATTCTTCTGATCGAGCACGATATGGGACTGGTCATGAATGTGTGTCAGCGCATCTACGTACTGGAATATGGCATCTGCATCGCCAACGGCACCCCTGATGAAATCAAACACAACAAACGGGTCATCAAAGCCTATTTGGGCGAGGAGGTATCCTGATGCTCACCATTAAAAATCTAAATGTCTACTACGGTTCCATCCACGCCGTCAAAGACCTGAACCTAGAAGTGGGGGATGGGGAAATCGTGACCCTGATCGGATCCAACGGGGCGGGGAAATCAACCACCCTCCATACCATTTCCGGTCTGATCAAACCCAAGACCGGCAGCATCCTTTACAAGGGGAATGAAATCGTAGGGATCCCGGCCCATAAACTGGTGGGACAGGGGCTGGTCCAGGTTCCGGAAGGCCGCCACGTATTCGCGGAGATGACCGTTATGGAAAACCTGGACATGGGGGCTTATCTTCGGAAGGACAAGGATGGGATCGCCCGGGATAAAGAAAAAGTCTTTGAGAAGTTCCCCCGGCTGAAGGAACGGATCAGCCAGACTGCTGGAACCCTTTCCGGCGGGGAACAGCAGATGCTGGCCATGGGACGGGCTCTGATGAGCCGACCCCAGCTGCTGCTCCTGGATGAACCCTCCATGGGGCTGGCCCCCCTCCTGGTGCGGGAAATCTTTTCCATCATCAAAGAAATCAACAGTGAAGGCACCACGGTCCTTCTGGTGGAACAAAATGCCAATATGGCCCTTTCCATCGCCGACCGTGCTTATGTACTGGAAACCGGACGGGTGGTCCTGTCCGGAACAGCGGCGGAGCTGGCAGCCAGCGAAGCCGTGCAGAAAGCCTATCTGGGCGGCTGATAAGGAGGCAGAACCATGCAAGTCAAAGATTTGATGACCAAAGTCGTAAAAGTGGTTACGACCAATCAGTCCCTGCTGGAAATCCGGGAGCTGATGCTGAATAACAACCTGCGGCGGATCCCTGTGGTAGATGGAGACGGCTATCTGAAAGGCATCGTCACCGATGGAGATGTCTCCCGGGCCACTCCGTCCGATGCCAGCACCCTGGACCGGTATGAAGTCAATTATATCCTGGGCAAACTGAAAGCCAAAGACCTGATGACCAAGGCTGTGATCACGGTGAAGGCAGAAGACGGAGTGGAAACAGCTGCCTATCTCATGTACAAATTCAAGATCGGGGCGCTGCCGGTGGTAGATACTTCCAACAAAGTGGTGGGGATCATTTCCGATACTGATGTGTTCAAGGCTTTTGTGGATCTTTTAGGGTATGCCAAGACCTCCACCAAGATCACCGTGGATACCCAGGACCGGGTAGGTGTCCTGGCAGATCTGGCGAAGATCTTCAAAGACAGGGGTGTCAATATCATTTCCGTCCTGACCCGGAAAATCGGTCCCAAACGGGCTGCCATCACTGTGCGGGCCGATCTGACCAACGCCATGGACATCATCCAGACCATCCGGGATGCTGGTTTCGTGATCACTGATATCTCTACCCTGAAAGTAGATGGTGCCCATGAAGAATGATACGGATTATAAAGTGGGGGATATCGTCCGGATGAAGAAAGCCCACCCCTGCGGGTCCTACGAATGGGATGTACTCCGGGTGGGGATGGATTTCGGCATCAAATGCCGGGGCTGCGGCCATTATGTACTGCTTCCTCGAGCCAAATTCGAAAAGGCCGTACGGGAAGTCCTGGTCCATAAGGAAGACTGACTGAGGAGGTGTGAAAAACATTTTTTCACACCTCCCTTATTCATGCTATAATGGTCAAAGCGGCGAAAAAAATAAAGCGATGAGAATGGGATTCCGGAGGTGTCGGTTATGAGAAAATGGCTTGGAGCCTGTGTGGTGGGGCTGCTGCTGACGGTCCTTCCCCTGCCTGCCCTGGCGGTGCACTGGATGCCTTTGGGAGAAAGTGAAGAAGGACAGATCTTTGTGGACCGGGACAGCCTGAAACGGCCGGTGGATACTTCTCTGACCGTATGGGAAAAGGTCATTTGGACAAAACCGGATCCTCAGGGCCGGACGGGAGAACTCCGACACCGGGAATACGATATGAAAAATAAGAAATGGCGGCAGCTGAGCAGCTATCAGCTGGATGCCAGAGGGCGCAAGACTGCTGGAAACCGGAAAGTACAGGAATGGCAGGAATTCCTGCCCATGACCAGTTTATTTACCCGTGCCCGGTACGAATGGGATTATTCCCGGTGGCGGGGACCCTGGGTCTTCATCAAGACACTTCCCGGACTGGGGCGGAAATGGTTCAATCCGGAATCACTGGAAAAGAAGGGCCCCAATTCCTATCAGGTATGGGAAAAGACCGTGATGAAGAAACCGGTGAACGGTACCAAGATCCTCCTTTCCCAGACTCGGTATGATGTGAAGAATGAAAAAGCAAGGACTTTGTATCTGTGTACCTTTGATGAGCAGAACAATATGACGGATCATTATGCCGTCAATGATGTGTGGAACAAGAAAAGTGACACCTATGGTGAATTCATCGGGGATCAGCTGGCTTCCTACTATGCCAAGCATCCCCGGAAAAAATAAAGGAGAAAGCTATGAAAACCTGTCCAAAATGTCATAAAATCTATGAGGACTCCCAGAAGTTCTGTTCTGAATGTGGGACCCAGCTGGTCCTGACCCCAGTCAGTCAGGCTCTGCGGGGAGGCGGAAACGGCGGGAATCAGCAGGAAGGCGCAGGGACTCCGGTGCAGGACCAAAGTACAGGAGAAGGCACGCAGGAACAGGGGAACAGCCAGCCGGGAAACAATTGGCAGCAGTATCAGCAGCAACAGCAGTATCAATATCAGCAGAATCCCTATGGCCCCGGGAACAATCCCAGTTTTGGAGCCCGCTTCCAAGCCAATATCCCAGATGCCAACACCTGGAAGCCCATGTATTTCTCTTTCGAAGGAAGGATGAGCCGGGGAACCTATGTGTGCCGGTGGCTGATCCTGCTGCTCAGTGCCGTGGTGATCGGCTTGATCTGCGGGATCATTTCGTTCTTGGCTCCCTTGGGGCTGGTGGCCCTGATCGCTCTGGCCGTTTCACAGATTTCCTTGGCTGTCCGGCGGCTCCACGACCGGGGACATTCCGGCTTATGGCTCCTGGTCTGCGTGGTTCCGGCCCTGAATCTGCTGATGTTCGTCTACCTGCTGTTTGCCCAGGGGCAGCCCGGACAGAATGAATACGGCATGGAAGAATAAAACAGTTGACAAGAAGACCTATATTTGGTAATATATACAAGCTTTCTCTTTGAGGAAGCAGCAGATGATCTGCTTTTCAACAATGGAATGTTTCAGTTGAAACATTGAAAGAAAAAAGTTGTTGACAAGAATGATCGAATCTGCTAATATATAATAGCTGTCACTGAGACGGCAAGACGAACTTTGAGAACTGAATATTGTTGACAGATGTGCGGGTCAAGTCACCTTTACGGTGATGAGATCGAGTCACCTGGATGACAACCAGGTTAAAAAATCAAAGCTAGTTTTTCAAGAGCCAAGCGGCTCTTCAAAATATCTATTTTGGAGAGTTTGATCCTGGCTCAGGACGAACGCTGGCGGCGTGCTTAACACATGCAAGTCGAACGGAGAACTTTCTTCGGAATGTTCTTAGTGGCGAACGGGTGAGTAACGCGTAGGCAACCTGCCCTCTGGTTGGGGACAACATTCCGAAAGGGATGCTAATACCGAATGTGATCCCCTCTCCGCATGGAGAGGGGATGAAAGATGGCCTCTACTTGTAAGCTATCGCCAGAAGATGGGCCTGCGTCTGATTAGCTAGTAGGTGGGGTAACGGCCCACCTAGGCGATGATCAGTAGCCGGTCTGAGAGGATGAACGGCCACATTGGGACTGAGACACGGCCCAAACTCCTACGGGAGGCAGCAGTGGGGAATCTTCCGCAATGGACGAAAGTCTGACGGAGCAACGCCGCGTGAGTGATGAAGGCCTTCGGGTTGTAAAACTCTGTTGTCAGGGACGAACGTGCCGATCTACAATACATTTCGGCAGTGACGGTACCTGACGAGGAAGCCACGGCTAACTACGTGCCAGCAGCCGCGGTAATACGTAGGTGGCAAGCGTTGTCCGGAATTATTGGGCGTAAAGAGCATGTAGGCGGGCTTTTAAGTCCGACGTGAAAATGCGGGGCTTAACCCCGTATGGCGTTGGATACTGGAAGTCTTGAGTGCAGGAGAGGAAAGGGGAATTCCCAGTGTAGCGGTGAAATGCGTAGATATTGGGAGGAACACCAGTGGCGAAGGCGCCTTTCTGGACTGTGTCTGACGCTGAGATGCGAAAGCCAGGGTAGCAAACGGGATTAGATACCCCGGTAGTCCTGGCCGTAAACGATGGGTACTAGGTGTAGGAGGTATCGACCCCTTCTGTGCCGGAGTTAACGCAATAAGTACCCCGCCTGGGGACTACGATCGCAAGATTGAAACTCAAAGGAATTGACGGGGGCCCGCACAAGCGGTGGAGTATGTGGTTTAATTCGACGCAACGCGAAGAACCTTACCAAGGCTTGACATTGAGTGAAAGGCTTAGAGATAAGCCCCTCTCTTCGGAGACACGAAAACAGGTGGTGCATGGCTGTCGTCAGCTCGTGTCGTGAGATGTTGGGTTAAGTCCCGCAACGAGCGCAACCCTTATCCTATGTTACCAGCACGCAGCGGTGGGGACTCATAGGAGACTGCCAGGGATAACCTGGAGGAAGGCGGGGATGACGTCAAGTCATCATGCCCCTTATGTCTTGGGCTACACACGTACTACAATGGTCGGCAACAAAGGGCAGCGAAGCCGCGAGGCGGAGCCAATCCCAGAAACCCGACCCCAGTTCGGATCGCAGGCTGCAACCCGCCTGCGTGAAGTTGGAATCGCTAGTAATCGCAGGTCAGCATACTGCGGTGAATACGTTCCCGGGCCTTGTACACACCGCCCGTCACACCACGAAAGTTGGTAACACCCGAAGCCGGTGAGATAACCTTTTAGGAGTCAGCTGTCTAAGGTGGGGCCGATGATTGGGGTGAAGTCGTAACAAGGTAGCCGTTCGAGAACGAGCGGCTGGATCACCTCCTTTCTAGGGAGAACCGAAGGAGTCCAAGGACTTTCTTCTATTCTTCGTCGACGCACATCTGTCAAGAACAATATTCGGTTCTCAGGGCTCGTCCCTGAAACATGAACCTTGAAAACTTCATAGAAGAGACAAACAAAGTCTTATCTGATGTGATGATCAGGTAAGCACCTCTGATCTAAATGCGAATTTAGAAACGAGTAACGAGAACTAGGCACACGTAAGTGTGACCTTAGTAAAAGAACCGGAGTCTTAAAGTAATTTAAGATTCAAGCTCGCGAAGAGAAATCGGATGGATGCAAGGAACGCCGAGCACAGCGAAGGAGACTATACTCAAGTATGTCGACTGAGCGGAGCGGAGGCGTGACGCAGCAGACGCCGGTTTATCGCAGCGAGGAAGTCAAGCTACTAAGGGCATACGGTGAATGCCTTGGCACTAAGAGCCGATGAAGGACGTGGTAAGCTGCGAAAAGCCACGGGGAGCCGCAAGCAGGCTTCGATCCGTGGATGTCCGAATGGGGAAACCCGCCATCCGTCATGGGATGGCATCCTTCGGGAAGGGAACCCGGTGAACTGAAACATCTAAGTAGCCGGAGGAAGAGAAATCAAACGAGATGCCCACAGTAGCGGCGAGCGAAGAGGGCAGAGCCTAAACCAGAGAGCTTCGGCTCCCTGGGGTTACGGACTGGCATAAGCGAAGTCCAATCTAGTCGAATCACCTGGAAAGGTGAGCCACAGACCGTGAGAGCCGGGTAGATGAAAGATCGGATGAGTGGCCAGTATCCAGAGTACCGCGAAGCACGAGGAATTTTGCGGGAAGTCGGGGGGACCACCCTCCAAGGCTAAACACTCCTTAGTGACCGATAGCGCATAGTACCGTGAGGGAAAGGTGAAAAGAACCGCGGGAGCGGAGTGAAAGAGAACCTGAAACCGTATGTCTACAAGCAGTCGGAGCGCAAGCGACGGCGTGCCTATTGAAGAATGAGCCAACGAGTTACGGGCACCAGCGAGGTTAAGCAGGAAATGCGGAGCCGTAGGGAAACCGAGTCTGAAAAGGGCGGATAGTTGGTGTTCGTAGACCCGAAACTGTAGTGATCTACCCATGATCAGGTTGAAGCACGGGTAAAATCGTGTGGAGGACCGAACCGGTGAGTGTTGAAAAACTTTCGGATGAATCGTGGGTAGCGGTGAAATTCCAATCGAACGCAGAGATAGCTGGTTCTCCTCGAAATAGCTTTAGGGCTAGCCTCAGGCAGTAAGCATAGGCGGTAGAGCACTGATCGGGATAGGGACTGTAATGGTTACCGAACCCTGTCAAACTACGAATGGCTATGCTGCAGAGCCTGGGAGTCAGACTACGAGAGATAAGTCCCGTTGTCAAAAGGGAAACAGCCCAGACCATCAGCTAAGGTCCCCAATGCCATACTAAGTGGAAAAGGATGTGGGGTCTCATAAACAACCAGGATGTTGGCTCAGAAGCAGCCACCATTTAAAGAGTGCGTAATAGCTCACTGGTCGAGAGGCCCTGCGCCGAAGATTCCCGGGGCTAAAGTATGGAACCGAAGCTATGGATGCATGCTCAGGCATGCGTGGTAGAGGAGCGTTCCCATCGGGCTGAAGCCGTACTGGAAGGTGCGGTGGACTGGTGGGAAGTGAGAATGTTGGCATGAGTAGCGAAAAGAATGGTGAGAATCCATTCCACCGAAAGCATAAGGATTCCTGAGCAACGATCGTCGTCTCAGGGTAAGTCGGGACCTAATCCGAGGCAAAGAGCGTAGGAGATGGACAACTGGTCGATATTCCAGTACCGGCAGTGATCGTTTGAACGAAGGAGTGACGCAGGAAGGCAGGTCCGCACGAGATTGGTAGATCGTGTGCAAGCGTGTAGGCTGGTTGCCAGGCAAATCCGGTAACCAAGGCTGAGGCGTGACGCGGAGGGAACTTGTTCCCGAAGGGATTGAGCCTACGCTGCCGAGAAAAGCTTCTAGTGAGAAAGCTGCCGCCCGTACCGTAAACCGACACAGGTATGCGGGGAGAGAATCCTAAGGTGCGCGGGAGAACCCTCGTTAAGGAACTCGGCAAAATGTACCCGTAACTTCGGGATAAGGGTAGCCACAAAGGTGAAGGGACTTGCTCCTGGAGCCCGGTGTGGTCGCAGAGAAGAGGCCCAAGCGACTGTTAACCAGAAACACAGGTGCCTGCGAAAGAGAAATCTGAAGTATAGGTGCTGACACCTGCCCAGTGCTGGAAGGTTAAAGAAGGATGTCCGGGTTCGACCCAAAGCATTCGACTGAAGCCCCAGTGAACGGCGGCCGTAACTATAACGGTCCTAAGGTAGCGAAATTCCTTGTCGGGTAAGTTCCGACCCGCACGAAAGGTGTAACGATTTGGGCACTGTCTCAACGAGGGACCCGGTGAAATTGAAATACCTGTGAAGATGCAGGTTACCCGCGACTGGACAGAAAGACCCCATGGAGCTTTACTGTAACCTAATATTGGGTTCTGATACTTGATGCACAGGATAGGTGGGAGGCATGGAAGGCAGTCCTCTGGGATTGCCGGAGCCGACGTTGGGATACCACCCTTCAATTATCGGGATTCTAACCGGGCGAGCAACGATCGCCGGGACAGTGTTAGGCGGGCAGTTTGACTGGGGCGGTCGCCTCCTAAAGAGTAACGGAGGCGCCCAAAGGTTCCCTCAGCGCGGACGGAAACCGCGCGCGGAGTGTAAAGGCAGAAGGGAGCTTGACTGCGAGCCAAACACGGCGAGCAGGTACGAAAGTAGGGCTTAGTGATCCGGTGGCATCCAAGTGGAAGGGCCATCGCTCAACGGATAAAAGCTACCCTGGGGATAACAGGCTAATCTCTCCCAAGAGTCCATATCGACGGGGAGGTTTGGCACCTCGATGTCGGCTCATCACATCCTGGGGCTGAAGTCGGTCCCAAGGGCTGGGCTGTTCGCCCATTAAAGTGGTACGTGAGCTGGGTTCAGAACGTCGTGAGACAGTTCGGTCCCTATCCATCGCGGGCGCAAGAGATTTGAAGGGGGCTGCTCCTAGTACGAGAGGACCGGAGTGGACGGACCGCTGGTGTACCAATTATCCTGCCAAGGGTATAGTTGGGTAGCTACGTCCGGAACGGATAAACGCTGAAAGCATCTAAGCGTGAAACCATCCTTAAGATGAGATCTCTCACAGCGTAAGCTGGTAAGACACCTGGAAGATTACCAGGTTGATAGGCAGGGTGTGGAAGCGTAGCAATATGTTAAGCTGACCTGTACTAATATGTCGAGGGCTTGACTTAAATCGGGCCGTTAGATGAAAGAACGTCTCTTCATGAAGTTTTGAGGGCTCATGCCTTCAGTTACATAATCCGGTGGCGATAGCTAAGGGGATCCACCTGTTCCCATGCCGAACACAGCAGTTAAGCCCTTATACGCCGAAAGTACTCGACTGGAAACGGTCCGGGAGGATAGGGAGCTGCCGGTTAGGAAAATTCCGCATCTGATGGATGCGGAATTTTTTTATGTCAGCTGTCAACGGTCAGCGGGCGATGGAGGAAACCCGCCCCTGGCGGGTTTCTACCTTTCCTTCTATAGAAAAAAACAAACGGATTGAACTTACAGGCCGCGACCTCAGATTTTTATTGAAGAGCTTGACAGGAACCCTACCACTTATATAAACTATACAATAAACATCCTTTGAAAACGAGGTTCTGTGTATGTCCATCCATGAATTAGAAGAAGCCAACCGGTGTCTCCAGTGCAAAAAGCCCCTATGCCGGGAAGGCTGTCCCATCCATACCAATATCCCGGAAATGATCCGGCTGTTCAAGGAAAATGATTTGCTGACCGCAGCCCAGATGCTGTTCGACAACAATCCCCTTTCTGTGGTCTGCAGCTTGGTGTGCAACCATGCGGCCCAGTGTGAAGGGCACTGTGTCCGGGGCATCAAAGGTGCTCCGGTGCACATTTCCGCCATCGAAAATTATATCTCTGATTCCTGTTTCGACCGGCTGAAGATCCAGCAGGCCCCTTCCAATGGGAAGAAAGTAGCCATCATCGGTGCCGGGCCTGCAGGGATCACCATTGCCATCATCCTGGCCAAACGGGGGTATCAGATCACCGTCTTTGAATCCCGGGATAAGATCGGGGGCATCATGCGCTATGGGATCCCGGATTTCCGGCTGCCTCGGTACATCCTGGACCGGTTCGAGGAACGGATGAAGGCAATGGGGATCAAGTTCCGGTTCAACTTTACCATCGGCGGGAACATCACCCTGAAGGACCTGTTCGCTGACGGCTATCAGTCCGTATTCATCGGCACCGGTGCCTGGCGGCCTAAGCGGATGCGGATCCCAGGAGAGACCTTCGGGAATGTCCACTATGCCATCAGTTACCTGAACAACCCGGATGCCGTAGATCTGGGCCAGAGTGTGGCCATTTTCGGTTCTGGGAACTCCGCTATGGACGTGGCCCGTACCGCGGTACGGCACGGCTGCAAGAGCGTCACGGTCTATGTGCGCCGGGATCATGTGTCCGCTTCCCAGGATGAATATGAGTATTCTCTCCTGGACGGCGTGAAGTACGAATTCAACAAGACAGCCGTGGCCATCAAAGACGAAGGCCCTATGGTGGCAGATACCAAAGTGGAAGACGGCCATGTGACCGTCCTGGAAGATACGGCCCGGCTGGTGCCCGTGGACAGCGTGGTGATTGCTGTTTCCCAGGTGCCCAAGCACCGGCTGGTGGAACACAACCAGGGCTTGGAGCTGAACGACCGGGGGAATCTGAAAATCACGGAAGACGGAGAAACCACCCTGCCCGGGGTCTTTGCTTCCGGAGATGTGGTCACTGGTGCCAAGACCGTGGTCCACGCCGTGGAATATTCCAAGAAGATCGCCGATGAAATGGATCTTTACATGAAAAATTTGGATAAAAAGGGTTGACAAATCCTGCGAAATCAAGCTATAATAATTAAGCTGTAACGCAATGATTCACTAGCTCAGCTGGTAGAGCACCTGACTTTTAATCAGGGTGTCCCGGGTTCAAGTCCCGGGTGGATCACCATTTGAATGTTGAAAGGCCTGTCCTGTGGAGGACGGGCCTTTTTTCTTTATCCTCCCTTTTCGTTTGACAAACGAACATTGCTATGAAATAATGCAGGTATCATTAGAAAGCGAGGGGAACAGCATGGCAAAAAAAGAGGAATGGCGTCTGGAACGGGATTCCATGGGAGAAATCAAGGTCCCGGCGGACAAATACTGGGGTGCTCAGTCAGAACGGAGCTTCGAGAATTTCAAGATTGGGACGGAAAAGATGCCCATGGAAGTGATCCGGGCTTTTGCCTACCTGAAAAAAAGTGCTGCCCAGGCCAATGAAGCCTTGGACAAGCTGGACAAGAAACGCTGCCAGATCATTGGCAAGGTCTGCGACGAGATCCTGAAGGGAAAATTGGACGGCAACTTCCCTCTGGCAGTGTGGCAGACCGGCAGCGGGACCCAGAGCAACATGAATGTCAATGAAGTCATTGCTCATCGGGGGAATGAACTGGCCGGAGAAGCACTCCTCCATCCCAATGACCATGTGAACATGTCCCAGAGTTCCAACGATACCTTTCCTACGGCCATGCACATTGCTGCCGTCTGGGAACTGGAAAAACAGCTGCTGCCGGCCCTGGATGAATTGGTAGCTGCCTTCAAGAAGCTGGAAAAGGCCAACAAGGGCATTGTGACTACGGGACGGACCCACCTCCAAGATGCAGTGCCGGTGGCTTTTTCCCAGGAGATTTCCGGCTGGCGGACCATGCTGGAGCGGAATCGGCAGGAAATCAAGGCTGCGGAAAAGGGCCTGCTGGAATTGGCCTTGGGAGGGACGGCGGTAGGCACCGGCCTGAATGCACCCAAAGGCTTTGACAAAAAGGTGGCTGGGTACATCGCCAAGAACACGGGCTTTTCCTTTGTGACAGCACCCAATAAGTTCCATGCCCTGACCAGCTTGGATGATATGGTCTTTGCTCACGGCGCTTTAAAGGCTCTGGCAGCCAACCTGATGAAGATGGCCAACGACGTCCGCTGGCTGGCGTCCGGGCCTCGGGACGGCTTGGGAGAAATCACCATTCCCGCCAACGAACCGGGTTCTTCCATCATGCCTGGGAAAGTGAACCCTACCCAGTGTGAGGCGGTGACCATGGTGGCGGTCCAGGTCATGGGGAATGATGCGGCCATTGGATTCGCTGCTTCCCAGGGGAACTTCCAGCTGAACGTGTTCCTGCCAGTGACCATCTACAATTTCCTCCAGTCCGTCCGGCTCCTGGGAGATGTGATGGTGTCCTTCCGGAAGAACTGTGTGGTGGGGATCAAAGCCAATAAGGAAAAGATGGCCCACAACCTGCACAATTCCCTGATGCTGGTGACGGCCCTGAGCCCGTATATCGGCTATGACAAATGTGCCCAGGTGGCCAAATTGGCTTTCAAAGAAAATATTTCCCTGAAAGAAGCGGTCCTGAAGCTGGGTTTCATGGAAGAAGGAGAATTCGACAAAGTGTTCCATCCGGAGAAGATGGCGTAAAAAAACGGGGCTGCTGCATAAGCAACGGCCCCGTTTTTTTTATTCCCCCAACATCTCCAGGATCTTGGCCCCTGCGGTGCAGGCGGGGCAGAAGCAGTATTTGCCCCCTTCGGCCTTGACTTTCTGGCCCTGGGCCAGCATCTTGGCAGCGGTTTCTTCCCCGAAGGCCTTTTTGGCCGCATCGGATGCAAAGAAGGGCAGCACTTGGTCGATGGTGCATACGTCTTCTTTCAGGGCAGCCCGGAGAAGGGCCGTCAGGTTGGCCTGGGCTGCCGTTCCTTCTGCAGTCAGCCACTTTTCTGCCAAGTCCTTCAGCCCGCTGTATACACTGGGGGCTGCTGCCAGATTTTTGACTTCTGCGACCAAAGCTTCATGGTTTTCCATAGAGATCATCCTTCCATGTAATATTAGTAATTATATCATATACTTTTTTTGGGGGAGTGCAAGCCCCTGTTTTTGCAAAAGAATTGTGATAAAAAAGGAAAAGACAAAGAAAATTCACAAATAAAAAGCAAAAAAATGCAAACAAGGAGCGCCTTTTGTGACAGGGCCCAGTCCCCTTTGGTATAGTGGAAACGTGGAAATAGACCACAAGCCTGGAACGAAGAGAAGCGCAGGATTGCCGGCGCCTGTAGAGGAAACAAGGCCACTCGCACAGAACCCGGGAAGCAGGCGGTTCCCTTCCGGAAAGGAAATTACCAGAAGGGGGATTTTATCATGAAAAAAACCTTAGTGTATGCTCTGGCCATGGCTATGGGCATCAGCGCCACGGCATTTGCCGCCAACCCGTTCTCTGATCTGCCGGCAGGCCACTGGGCTTATGGAGCCGTAGCAAAACTGGCAGCGGCCGGTGTGGTGGACGGATATCCGGATGGCACCTTCAAAGGTGACAAAACCATGACCCGGTATGAAATGGCACAGATCGTAGCCAAAGCCCTGGCCAAAGGTGCCATCGGTGCCGATGACAAGCTGGTCAGCGAATTCGCTGATGAACTGGACAACCTGGGTGTCCGGGTGGCCAAACTGGAAAAGAATGCCGACAATGTGAAGATCACTGGGAATGTCCGGCTGAGCTATGACCACAGCAGCGGCGGTGCCGTCAACAGATGGCAGGCTGCCAAAGCCGGCCGTGACAACGACGACGCCCGGCTCCGTACCCGTCTGTTCCTCACCGGGGAAGTCAATGACAACTGGCATTACGTATCCATGCTGGAAAACAACCAGCACTTCATCGGCAACAACGAATCCGGTGATGATGATACGGATTTCCAGAGAGCCTATCTGACTGGGAACATCGGTGTGGTCAACCTGACTGGCGGCCGGTTCCAGGATTTCATCGCTGACGGGAACATCTACGATAGCCGGGTAGATGCCATCAAAGCCAATGTGAAGATCGGACAGGCCTATATCACCGGGGTCTGGGGCAAGATGGCCAACAAGAGCGAATACAGCTGGAGCGATTCCAACAACGATTCCGTAGCTGACAAATATTGGAGAGCTGAAGTAGGCGGCCGTTGGGGCAACCTGAACATGGCAGCCAACTATGTCCGGGCAGATGATGTAACCGCCATGGGCATGGGTGGCGATGATGATTCCATCTGGACCGTAGGGGCTGACTACACCGCCGGCAAGTTTAACTTCGGGGCCATGTACCTGAATGGGGACAATGATCACCTGGATGACATGAACAAAGATGACGACGGGGTTGTAGCCTGGCTGAAATACGGCGGTGCCACCGCTTCCAAACCGGGGAGCTGGGGCCTGTTCACCAAATACTATGATCAGGCTGCTACCACTACCATTGCTCATACCATGAACGGCCGGTATGATGTGTTCCCGGAAGAAGGGTTCAAGGGCTGGCACTTCGGCGGCAACGTAACCCTGGCCAAGAACATGGTGGCCCAGGTGGAATACTTCGACCTGAAGGGCAAGGACAGCGACGAACATGCCCGGACCCTGTGGTCTCAAATGGTGGTAACGTTCTAAAAGAAGGAAATACGGAGGGGGACTGCACACTGGCGGCAGCCCTCCTTCTTTTTTGCCGGGACGAAGGGAAAGTTCTGGTATAATGGGCATGAAAAAGCCTGCATGCCAAAGGGGGAACTTGTTATGGGAAGAAGAAAAAAGGGGGAGACCCTCCAGGAGGAGAACAAGGAACTTCAGAAAAGGATCCGGCATACCGCCAAGGAAATGTTCCTGGAACTGGGCTATGTCCGGACTACCCTGCCCAAGATCGCTGATGCGGCTGGAATCCCGCTGCGTCAGCTGAATATCCTGTATCGGAACAAGGAAGAACTGCTGAACGATCTGGCCAGCCAGCTGATGGAACGGACCCGGGAATACATCTTCCACACCCTGCTGCCGGAAAAAGCCTTCCCAGAAACCTGGTCACCGGAAGAAGCCGCCTTGTACCGGTATGTGATGCTGCTGGGGATGGAAATGGAAGTGCTGGACTCCAATACCATGCTGTGGAGTTTCTGGAAAACCGCTTACTGCATCCCCCATCTGTTCGAACGGATCGTGGAGCGGCATTACCAGTATGTGACGGCGCTTTTCTCAGTCCGGATGTCCAGCCAGTTCAGTTATGAGAAGGTGCTGCTGGTGTGTTCAGCCCTGGGCGGTTATGTGATGGCCCACGGCTTCCGGCAGCCCTACAACTGGCCGCGGATCCGCCGGACCTTCCTGACCCATTCCCTGCGGATCTTCGGGATCTCCAGCGGGACCATCCAGAAAATGTTGGACAGGCTGGAAGAACAGCGTCCTCAGTTGACGGAAATCAGCGGAAAAATCCTGGAGACCTTATAGGCATTCCTGGAAAAATCTTTTATAATAAAGAAAAAATGATGGATGCCTGACAGGGCTCTTCCGGAAGGAGGGGTGCCGGGGCGGCGAAAGGAACGATTTCCATGCAATTTTTTCCTGCATTGACTTCTGCGGTGCTGGCAGGCATATTGGCGGCCGGTCTGTCCCTTCCGGCGGGAGCGGCTTCCAGCCGGAATTTCAGCGATGACATGAAATTCCAGGAGCCGGCCAAGATTACCGCGGATCAAGGGGCTGCTTCCCTGGAACGGAAGCTGGATCACAAAAAATCCATTTATTATGCTCATCCGGATTTCTACCACATGCATTCCAAAGGATCCCTGGTGCTGCTGCCGGCTTTCAAGACACTCCAGCAGTCCAGTGAATGGTCCTGCGGACCAGCGGCGGCCCTGATGGTGCTCCGGTGGTATGACCGGCAGAAAGACTGGACGGAACAAAAACTGGCAGATCTGCGCCACCCCCTGCAGGATGTGGCAGTCCCCGGCTTCCCGGAGGGCTATCCGGGCACCACCTTGGAACAGATGAAGGATATTTTCCGGAAGGTAGGGGGCTTCGATCTGGTGACTACAGAAGACTATGTCAAGGCCGGAAAGATCTTTGGCCCGGAAGACATCAAAGCCACCCTGAAGGCCGGAAAACCCATCTTGGTGGGGTGGATCGACTGGGGCGGCCACTGGCAGGTGGTCATCGGTTATGACGACATGGGAACGGCCGATCCCCAGGATGATGTGCTGATCGTAGCGGATCCCTATGATACCACGGACCACAACCAGGACGGCTATGGCATCTACCCGGCTGCCCGCTTCTTCTCCACCTTCGACATGTACGGACAGTTCCCGGAAAAAGAGGGAGGGAACCACAACCTGTTCCTGATTGCATCTCCGGCAAGGGTGAAGCTGTGATTTTTTAAGGGAGTGTTGCAAGTATGTGGTTTTCGTACGGGCGACACTCCTTTTAAAAAGTCAAAAAAACTTTGACTTTTTAGCACTCAACGCTTGACAGTGCTAACAATATGTGCTATTATAATACCAGAACGAAGGAAAGACCACTGAGAAGGGTTCCCAAGGAACCTGGAAAGTAGGACGGGCTCCAAAGGGGGCCCCGGGAATCCAAGCCTTTCGGTAGTTCCAAAAGCTGACCTTCAAGGCCAAGATTGAATGGAGGAATGGCTTATGTTACTGCCTGCTGTTTTCAATGACAATGTGTTCGATGATCTGATGAATGACTTTGACGATGTGTTCTCTGCACGGAATCCTCTGTACGGAAAACATGCCAGAAATATGATGAAGACCGATGTACGGGATGTGGGCGACCACTACGAACTGGATATCGATCTGCCGGGCTTCAAGAAGGATGAAATCCATGCACAGCTGGAAAATGGCTATCTGACCATTAGTGCCAGCAAGGGTGTGGACAAGGATGAAAAAGATAAGAAAGGCCAGTATATCCGCCGTGAACGTACTTTTGGCCAGTGCGCCCGGAGCTTCTATGTAGGGGAAGGCGTCACCGAGGCTGATGTGAAAGCCAAATACGAGAACGGGATCCTGGAACTGAGCGTTCCCAAGAAGGAACCCCAGAAGGTGGACAGCAAGAAATACATCGCTATCGAAGGATAACGAGGCAGGGAGGTCTCGGAAGAGGATCGGGATCTCCGATAGGAACCGGAAGGGACTGCTGCAGGGGCAGCAGTCCCTTCCGGCTTTATTTTTGACTGTCCGGTCACCTTAAAAAGCGGATAGTTTACAGGGGCTTCAAGGGATCTCTGTGGCAAAAAAATGAAAAAGATGAATTTTTTCGCAGAGAATTGATGGAGGTTTTGTCACGTGCTATAGTATTTTATTATAGAGGTCATTTATAGGATAAAGAATGGAGTCATAGGTTTTATGGGCAGAAACAGAAAACAAACGTTGGTAGACGCTACTCCCCAGGATCAGGCCATCCGGAACCAGATCCTGCGTACGGCAGCCAAATTGCTGCAGGAAGTGGGATACCAGCGGACGACCCTGAGCCGGATCAGTGAAGTGTCCGGGGTGGGGCCTACAGAACTCCGTCACTGGTACAGGACCAAAGACGAGATCCTGGCGGCGCTGACGGAACAGCTGCTGACCCGTTCCCAGGAAGTGATGGAAAAAGAACTGGCACCTTCCGAAATCCTGCTGAAAGAAAATCCCAAAGAGATGCTGGCCCTGTACCAGTACATTATCCCTTTGGCCATCGCTCTGGAGGCCATGGATGCAAGCGCCATACTCTGCAGCATCTACAAGACCATGTATACCACACCCCGGCTCTTTGAAATGCTGGTGGACCGGCATGCTTCCTATGCCCACCTGACTTTTGCCCGGGATTTTACGGCCCAGGAATGCTATGAGCGGGTACTGGTGGTGCGGTCTTCCCTGAGCGGGTATATCCTGGCCCATGAATTCCGGTATCTGTTCCCCCGGGAGCAGCTGAAGCGGCTGATCCTGACCCAGGCACTGGAAATCTTCGATGTGCCGCCGGAGAAAACCGAAATGGTCCTGGTGGAACTGGAAACCCAGCGGGAGAAAATGTTGGAAGTGGGAAAGCGGATCTTTCAGATGGTATGAAGAAGGGGCTGCTGCACGTGTGAAAAACATACACGTGCAGCAGCCCCTTTTTCCTTGACATCCTCCCCGCTGCCCCATAAACTATATTCTATAATCCATTGCAGCAAAGGAGCATCGTATCATGGATAAACCGATTCCGGATCTGATTACGGTGGAAGCAGCACGGGATACCCATCGCTGGGTGGCGATGACGGCGCTGCTGCTGGCCATCGGTGTCATCCTCCATACCATCAGCCCCAATGTGGGCGGGGTGACCCCCAACTGGACCATTGCCATGTATTCCATCACCATCAGCCTGACCAAACCCGGTCCCACCCGGGCCTTGGGCATCGGGTTCGTGGCTGGACTGACTTTGATCCCCTCTTCCAAATCCGCTTTTCCTCTGGGAAATATCGCCAGTGAACTGAGCGGAGCCCTGACGGCCTGCCTCCTGGTGAAGGCATTTGCCCTGGCCCATCTGGAAGGGCTGAAGGTCAAACCGTTCATCATCGGCTTCTTGGCTACCTCCGTGAGCGGCAGCGTGTTCACCTATATCCTGAAGCTGGTACTGGGACTGCCCCTTACGGTGTGGACCCATGCCATGCTGCCGGTGGTGCTTACCGTGGGCGTCCTGAACGGAGTGGTGACCCAGGTGCTGTACGGCCCGGTCCGGAAGATTTTCTTTGCCACGGAGGGAAAACGCCATGAGTGATACAGCCATCCGGATTACGGATTTTTATTTTGCCTATCTGAACAGTGACCTGGTGCTGAAGGATATCAACCTGGAGATCCAGAAAGGCAGCTTCACCGCCATTGCCGGGCCCAGCGGCGCCGGCAAGACCACTTTGTGCAAGGCCATGACGGGAATCGTCCCTCATTATTACGGCGGCCGGTACCATGGTTCCGTAGAAGTCCTGGGAGAAGACATCCGGGGCCGGAAGATCTCTGAAATCGCCATGCGGGTGGGGATCATGATGGACGATTACGAAAGCCAGATGGTTTCCCTGACGGCCGGAGAAGAAATCGCCTTCGGCCTCTTGAACCACGGCTTCTCTCCGGAAGAAGTGGACAAGCGGGTAAGCCAGGCCCTGGCGGATGTGGGCCTTCCTGGCCGGGAAAACTATCAGCTGGATGAACTGTCCGGGGGCCAGCGCCAGCGGCTGCTGCTGGCTTCCGTGCTGGCCTGCCGGCCGGAAGTGCTGATCTTGGATGAACCGGTTTCTGCCTTGGATCCGGATGGGGCCCGGTCTCTGTATGCCCTGCTGTACAAGATCTACCAGCAGCACCGGATGACGGTGGTGGTAGAACATGACCTGAACTATCTGCTGCCCTATATGACGGATCTGGTGCTGATCAGCGGCGGCGAAGCCCGGGTGCAGGGCAGATTCGAAGCAGCGGCCCGAGCTGCCTTTGCCCAGGAAGACCTGCGGGAGAATCTGCCGGAACTGTGGCTGGTGAAGCTAGGCTTGGAAGAAAAGTATCAGGTGCGGTTGGGCAGCTGGAGAACGGAAGAAGAAGCAGAGAAAGAACTGCTCCAGAAATTTCAGGGAGGCGGCAAGGCATGATTGAAGCAAAAGCAGTGAACTTTGCCTATCGGCGGGGCATCCCTGTGCTCCAGGACATCAGCTGCCGGATCGAAGACGGGGAAGCGGCAGCCCTTCTGGGGCGCAACGGCAGCGGCAAGACCACCCTCAGCCGGCTGTTCATGGCCCTGAACCATCCTCGGAGCGGACAGGTGCTGGTGGATGGAGTGGATATCGTGGATTACGAACCGGCGGACCTGGCCGACAAGGTGGGATACGTATTCCAGAATCCGGATCTGCAGCTTTTGGGAGATACGGTCTACGATGAAGTGGCTTATGGGCTCCAGAATCGAAAAATGCCCAAAGAAACCTTGGACCGGCAGGTGCGGGATGCGGTGGAAGCCATGGGGCTGACCTCCTATCTGGACCAGTATCCCCGGGGACTCTCTTTTGGCCAGAAACGGCGGCTGGGAGTGGCGGTGGCTTTGGCCCTCCAGCCCCGGACCCTGATCCTGGACGAAATCACCAACGGCCAGGATGAACAGGAAAAGCAGCATATGATGACGTATCTGGCCCGACTCCAGAAAGAGAAGCATATGACGTTGATCTTGATCACCCATGATATGGAGATTGCCCGGAAGTATACGGACCATGCCCTGGTGCTCCATGACGGACAGCTGGTCTATGACGGGAAAACGGCGGAACTGTTCGACGGGCAGCGGCCTATAGGGGAATGGGGACTGCGGCAGCCGGTCCTGGCCCGTCTGGGAGCCCTGTTCCATGTGGAAGCCGACAGCCCGGAGGCCTTGTGCCGTCAGCTGCAGCTGAAAGAAGGTGGCAAGGCATGAAAATCACAGCCTTTACGAAATTGATCCTGGTGCTGGCGGTGACGGCCTGGGTGTTCCTGCTGCCGATCCCGGCGGTGGCCACGCTGCTGGTATTGGAACTGGTGATCCTGCTGTACATCAAGCGGGACCGGATGACCATGGCCGCCATCGGGACCTTGACGGTGTTCACCGGCATGATGGTGGTGCTCCAGCTGCTGTTCGGCTCCCCCCTGTATGTGGCTCTCACCGGGGGCCTGCGGATGTTCGTCATGACCACCGCTTTCCTGTGCCTCCTGGCTTCTACCCGGATCCAGGACATCGCCCAGGCCCTGGTGGAAAAATTCCATATGCCCTATGAATATGCCTTCATGCTCACTACGGCCCTGCGGTTTGTGCCGGATTTCCTGTCGGATTCCGCCATTACTCTGGACGCCCAGTCCTGCCGGGGCTATTCCAACCGGGGGAATGCCTTCAAACGGCTCTATGCTTATCTGGCGGTGGTAAAACCCCTGGTGATGTGGGCCGTGGCCAAATCCGATACCTTGGCCCTTTCCATGGAACTGAAAGGCTTCGGACCCAATACCTATAAGAACCGCCGGCCCATGCGGCTGCATCTGGGGGACTATGTGACGCTTGTGATCGTCATCGTGCTGAGCACGTATCCCATCTGGGTGAAGCATATTTAAGGCTGACGCATAACCCAGGCGCACGATATGGGCCCATCTGCTTTGTCAGGAGGGATTTGGAAGCCGGGCATATACCGGCTATGTATTATGCCCAACTTCCAAATCCCTCCTTTCGCGCATCTGGACCCATCTCGTGTGCCTGGCCCACCCTCCTTATATCCGCCCTTTTCAAGGGCGGGGGATCATCCGTAAGGATGGTGGTGGGTTAGCAGCCTCCGGCTGCGTCTTTTTTCCAGAAAACCGCGGTGCGGTTTTCCTCCTTTGGCCAGAGACCAGAGACCAGAGACTAATGACGTGTGCGGCTGCTTGGACAGCCGCACACCTTTTCACGAAAGGACAATAATATGAAACAAACTGACATCGCCCCGGTCATTGCCCGGGAACTTTCTGTCCAGCCCTGGCAGGTGGAAAAGACCGTGGAACTGCTGGATGGAGGGAATACGGTTCCCTTCATCGCCCGCTACCGGAAGGAGATGACGGGGTCCCTCTTGGATGAACAGATCCGGACCATCGAAGAACGGCTGGGGACTCTCCGGAATCTGGTGAAGCGCCAGGAAGAGATCCTGGCCAAAATCGACGAACAGGGGAAACTGACCCCGGAACTGCGCCAGGCTATCGAAGGAGCAGAAAAACTCACAGAACTGGAAGATTATTACCTGCCCTATAAACAAAAGCGGCGGACCCGTGCCCAACAGGCTCGGGAAAAAGGACTGGAACCTTTGGCTGCGGCGTTCCTCCTTCAGCGGGAACAGAAGGGGGATGCCCTGACTGCTGCCCAGGCCTATGTGGACCCGGAAAAAGGCGTGGAAACGCCGGAAGAAGCGTTGGCCGGAGCCAGGGATATCGTGGCAGAACTGGCGGCAGAAGATGCCGCTCTCCGGCAGACTCTCCGGGAGCAGCTGTGGAACCATGGATTCCTCCAGACAGAACTGGTGGAAGAGGCTCCGGAAGCCCAGACTTTCCTGATGTACAAAGAGTACCGGGAACCGGTGCGGACCCTGCCTTCCCATCGGGTGCTGGCCATCAACCGGGGAGAAAAGAAAGGCTGTCTGAAAGTCCATTTGGTATGGGAAGAAGAGACGGCTATCCGCCGGATGGAACGCCGGGTCTTCCGCCGTCCCTGCATCTATACGGACCAGCTGAAGGAAGCCTTGGCGGACAGCTGGAAACGGCTGCTGTTCCCGGCCCTGGAACGGGAAATCCGGAACCAGCTGACGGAACAGGCAGAGGCACAGGCCATCAAGGTGTTCGGGGCCAACCTGCGGCAGCTGCTGCTCCAGGCCCCTCTGGGCGGCCATACGGTGATGGGCTTGGACCCGGGTTACCGGACCGGCTGCAAGGTGGCGGTGGTGGATCCCACCGGCCAGGTGCTGGACCATGGAGTGATCCAGGTGACCCAGGGAGAGGGGCAGAAGAAAAAAGCGGAAGAGCTGCTCCTGTCCCTGATCCAAAAGCACCATGTGACCCTGCTGTCCATCGGCAACGGCACGGCTTCCTATGAAACGGAACAGTTTGCGGCCCAACTGATCCAAGAACACCATCTGCAGGATGTCCATTACCTGATCACCAACGAAGCGGGGGCTTCCGTGTATTCTGCGTCCAAACTGGCCCAGGAGGAACTGCCGGAATACGATGTGACCATCCGGGGTGCGGTATCCCTGGCCCGGCGGATCCAGGATCCTCTGGCGGAACTGGTGAAGATCGATCCCCAGGCCATCGGAGTGGGACAGTACCAGCATGATGTGGATCAGAAGGCACTGGCAGGGACCCTGGACGGGGTGGTGGAAATGGCGGTGAACCATGTGGGCGTGGACCTGAATACGGCTTCGCCGGCCCTGCTCCGCCATGTGGCCGGAATCACCGCTGCCACCGCCGGGAATATCGTAGCTTACCGGAACGCCAACGGCCGTTTCACCGGCAGGCGGCAGCTGCTGAAGGTGCCCCGGCTGGGACCGGCAGCCTTTACCCAGTGTGCCGGGTTCCTGCGGATCCGAGACGGGAAATCCCCTCTGGATGCGACCCCTGTCCATCCGGAATCTTATGGCCTGGCCGAGAAACTGCTAGAGAAGCTGGGCTTTGCTCTGGACGATTTAAAAGATAAAGAAAAGCTGGCCCTCTTGGCCGCTAAACGGAAAGAAGCGGACGAAGCCCGGCTGGCCCGGGAACTGGGGGCGGGGGAACCCACCATCCATGACATCCTGGATGCATTGGTGGCACCGGGCCGGGATCCCCGGGCGGACCTGCCGGCTCCTTTGACCCGGCAGAACATCGTCAAACTGTCGGATATCAAAGTGGGGACGATCCTCCGGGGCACGGTGCGGAACGTGACGGATTTCGGCGCCTTTGTGGATATCGGCATCAAGACCGCCGGCCTGATCCACATCTCGGAAATGAGTGAGCGGCGGATCAAGCATCCCCTGGACGTGGTCAGCGTGGGAGAGACGGTCCAGGTCAAGGTCATCAGTGTGGATGAGAAGAGGGGGCGGATCGGCCTTACTTTGAAAAAATAAAATGGAAAAAATCTAAAAAGTTCCTTGAAAAATGGACCCATTTCTTGTAAAGTGTAAGGAGCTCAGTAAAATCATGAACCGTATCCCATTGGAAAAGAAAGAGGAGTCCTATGCTTCAGCGCAAGATCGAAAAGTTCCTGCAGACCTGGAAACGGGTCCCGAAACACAATCCCCTGGTGGTCAAGGGATGCCGCCATTGCGGAAAGACCACCTCCATCCTGGATTTTGCCAGGAAGGAATATGCCCATGTGGTATACTTGAATTTCCTGGAAAAACCAGATTATGCTGCCATCTTCCAGGATTCCCTGGATGTGAATTACCTGGTGATGCTGATTACAGCACTGGTAGGGCCGGAAGCGGTCTTCGAACCTTACCGGACCGTGCTGGTGCTGGATGAGATCCAAGAATGCCCGGAAGCCAGGGCTGCCCTGAAAGCCTTTAAACTGGACGGAAGGTACGATGTGATCGCAGCCGGATCCCTGCTGGGGGTCAAGGGCTATGGGAAAGAACCCGCCCCTATTGCCGTAGGCTGTGAGACCGTGGTGAATATGGTCCCTCTGGATTTCGAGGAATTTCTCTGGGCCAACGGGATCACCACTCCGGTGCTGGATATGCTCCACCAGAGCCTGGACCGGGAAACTCCGGTGCCGGAAGCCCTCCATCTGCGGCTGAATGAACTGCTGCGCCAGTATGTGCTGGTGGGGGGGATGCCGGCCGTGGTGGAAGAATACGTCCGGAGCCATGACCTGCAGAAAGTCCTGGAGATGCAGCAAAAGATCCTCCAAGATTATGAGGAGAACCTGTTCGTCCAGGTGAACAAGCGGGCCCGGGCCAAGCTGAAGACGGTGCTGGATGCCGTCCCTCTCCAGCTGAACAAGGAAAACAAGAAATACCAGTATGCCCAGCTGAAGAAGGGGTCCAAGGCCTCTCAGTTCGAAGGGGCTCTGCTGTGGCTGGAAGAAGCCGGGATCGTCACCCGGAGCTACAACCTGACGGAACCGGGGCTGCCCTTGGAGCGGCATGCCATCGATTCCATCTTCAAAGTCTATTTGAAGGATGTGGGGCTGTATGCAGCGATGCTCGCCGGGGAAGACCGGCAGAAGCTCCTCCAGGGGGATCTGTCCGGCTGCCAGGGAGCTGTCTATGAGAGCCTGGCGGCGGATCTCCTGAGCAAGAGCGGACGGAAGCTCTATTATTATCACAAGAATTCCGGACTGGAAGTGGATTTCGTCATCCTCCACGAGGGGAAAAGCACCCTGGTGAAAGCGACTCCTTCCACCGGGAATACCAAGAGCCTGAAGACACTGCTCCAGCAGCCGGAAAAATACCAGGTGGAACAAGCTATCCAGCTGGGGATGGACAATGTGGCCCGGAAGGGAAAAATCCTGGAACTGCCTTTGTATTTCGGCTTCCTGGTGGGAGCCTACTGAAAAAACAGGAGGTGCGGAAATGGAATTTGATGCGTCTGTGTATCCCTATGCTTCCCGGAGGCGGACCATCTTTGCCCGGAAAGGCATGGTGTGCACCGGTCAGCCTCTGGCAGCCCAGGCCGGGCTCCGGATGCTGCTCCAAGGGGGAAATGCAGTGGATGCGGCCTTGGCAGCAGCCATCTGCCTGACCGTGGTGGAGCCTACCAGCAATGGGCTGGGCAGCGATGCTTTTGCCCTGGTGTGGACGGGCGGGAAACTGTATGGCCTGAACGGCAGCGGTCCGGCTCCCGGTCTCCTGAACCGGGAGAAAGTCCTGGATGCCGGGTACCGGGAGATGCCTCAGCGGGGCTGGCTGCCGGTGACGGTGCCGGGAGCGGTGGCAGCCTGGGCAGAACTCCATCGCCGGTTCGGTCGGCTGCCTTTTGCCAAACTGTTTGAACCAGCCCTGGAATACGCTCGGGAGGGTTTTCCGGTTTCGCCCACCATCCGGAAATTATGGAAGGCGGCAGAAGGGACCTTCGCCCCTTACCGGGAAGATCCAGCTTTTGCCGGCTTGTTTGCCACCTTTTTTTCGAAGGGACGGGCACCGGAAGTGGGAGAGACCGTCACTCTGCCGGACCATGCCCGGACTTTGGAGACCCTTGCCCAGACGGAGGGGGAGGCATTCTACCAGGGAGAACTGGCGGACCGGATGGACCGTTTCAGCCGGGAGACCGGGGGCTGCCTCCGGAAGGAAGACCTAGCCGCCTACCAGGCCGAGTGGGTGGAACCTCTCCATGTGGATTACCGAGGCTATGATGTCTGGGAGATTCCTCCCAATGGCCACGGGATCACCGCTCTGATGGCCCTGAACATCATGCAGGGATTCCAGCTGGAACAGCGGGAGACGGTGGACAGCTGGCACAAACAGATCGAAGCCATGAAACTGGCCTTTTCCGATGCCCAGCACTATGTGGCCGATCCCCGGTTCATGCACACCCGAGTGGAAGATCTGCTGAGCCCGGCCTATGCGGACCAGCGCCGGAGCCTGATCGGAGAACAGGCCCTCCTCCCCCACTGGGGCAAGCCTTTCAGCGGCGGCACTGTGTACCTGTGTGCGGCGGACGGGGAAGGAAATATGGTTTCCTTCATCCAGAGCAATTTCCGGGGCTTTGGCTCCGGCATCGTGATCCCTGGGACCGGCATCGCCCTGAACGATCGGGGGAACAATTTCAGCCTGGATCCGGCCATGGACAACTGCCTGGCTCCGGGAAAGAAGCCTTATCACACCATCATCCCCGGTTTCCTGACCAAAGACGGGCAGGCTGTAGGGCCTTTCGGAGTCATGGGCGGTTTCATGCAGCCTCAGGGCCATCTCCAGGTGCTGCTGAATACCTTGGATTTCCACATGAACCCCCAGGCCGCCCTGGATGCTCCCCGGTGGCAGTGGATCGAGGGGAAAAAAGTGGAAATCGAAGCCCAGGCTGGGCCGGAAATCATCGAAGGTCTCCGGCAGCGGGGCCACGAGATCGTGGTGAAGGAGGACCGGACTTCTTTCGGCCGGGGACAGATCATCTGGCGCCGGCCGGATGGGACCTTGGTAGGGGCCACGGAGCCGAGGACGGATGGGACGGTGGCGGCTTATTAACGGGCTGCCGCATAACCCAGGCGCACAATATGGACCCATCTGCTTTGTCAGCGCGGGATTTGGTCCGTGACATGTACGACCTTGTACTATGCCACGAACCAAATCCCGCGCTTTCGCGCATCTGGATCCATCTCGTGCGCCTGGAAGGAAACCGGGGCCTATTTCCTGGCCGCTGACCGTTGACAGCTGACCGCTGATAGGAGGTGCTGCCAACGGCTGAACCTCTTTGTTGACATTCCATTGCAAGGGCTGTATAATGCAACACATCAAGCATAGAGGGGTTGATGGGAATGGCATCCGTAAATGTAAATATCCGTATGGATGCGGAACTGAAAAAAGAATTTGAAGCATTCTGCAGCAATGTGGGAATGAACATGACTACTGCATTCACCATTTTTGCCCGACGGACAGTCCGGGAGAACCGGATCCCTTTCGAAGTATCGGCTGACTGCCGGAGGGAAGAGGGACGTCCCGCAGTGGCTGAGGCGGGCGAAGGGCTGTAAAGAGAATGTCATAAAGGGGCTGTTGCATGTGCAACAGCCCCTTTTCATATACAAATGAGCATATACAAAAGACAAATTAATAAAGGAGACACATTCAAGGAACGATATACTCAATAAATAACGAAGATTGACAAGTGACTGACAGGTCAATATAATGGAACCAGTTTTATTTTCTTTTTAAGTTCCTGTCATAACTGTTTGCCTGTCAAACAGGAAGACAAAAAGAGGTTGTTCTTTAGCAATCAGTTTGAGCTGTCAGGAGGAATTCAATGATGAATAAAATCTATAAAGTCATCTGGAGCCGGGTCCGGAACTGCTATGTGGTGGTTTCGGAGCTGGCCAAACGGGCTGGAAAGGAAAAAAATTGCCATCTGGGACCGGCGGCCCATTTGGCGGCCGGGGCCCTGTGTCTAGGCCTCTTGACCTTTGGGGGCCAAGTGCTGCCGGCGGAAGCTGCCGGAGAACCCACCGTGGCAGATACTACCCAGAACCAGTATGTAGCCTTTAGGGTCACCGTGAATGACGGGAATGTGAAGGGCAACGACAACGGCCGGGACACCAACACCTTCAATGGAGCCATTTACCATAAGGTGACCCTTTCCGATGGCAAGACCCAGTACTGGGTCAGGGATGGGTATACCCTGACGGAAGGGACGGCGGAGAAATACACCGCCCTGTCTCGGACGGACAGCAAATTCGATGTGGCCTATACAGGCAGCGGGAAACAGCCGGCGGACATCCTGTCCAGCGCCACTTCGGCTGTTTCTTCCGCCGGGGTCTCTACCAATGCGGGGGAAACCCTGAACCAGGTCACCGCCAGCGCCTTTGAAGGCCTGAGCCAGGGGGGAGGGACCCAAGTGCCTGGGAACTGGGACTATATCATCTACGATCCTTCCTGGGAGGGGCATACCCAGGCCAACACTTCCACCCGTACCTATTACAAGGACGGCTATGCGGATATGTACAACCGTTCTGCCAGCGCCACCGGGTCCCCGTTGGGCTTTGTGACCACCACCGATGCCAATACCAAGCTGGTGTGGAATGGGACCCTGAACCAGTACACCTACAATGGCCATGCAGTGGATACCTCCCATCTGTATGTGATCGGGGGCAAACTGGGGGTGTTCACCTCCTATGACGGGTCGGAAGTCTATACAGGAACGGTGTACGGCGCCAACAACGAAATTCTCATGACGGCCATGAAAGACGGGAAATATTACAGCTATTGGGCGGCGCCTGTAACGGACCCCAATGCTACGATGGGCACTTACCGGGTATCGGACTATAACAAAGACCTGGAAACCCTGAAGGATAATGATGTGGCTCTGTACCACAATGACATCAAGTCGGTGGATCTGGCTAAGGGCGGCGATACGGCCAATCCCAGCCTGACCATCACGGCCATGCGGAACGGCAGCGGCACGGCCCAGGCGGTGGATGGGGCCATCACCGTCACCGGCGGGGGCGGCACTGGCGGTCAGGATACCACGGTCACCTTGTCCAACACCACCAATGGATCCACGGTGTCCCAAGTCTTCACCACCGGGTCCAAAGTGACGGCCAATACCACCGCCGCTCCTTCCGCCGCCACGGAAATGAAGAGCCTCACCATCAACGGCACCACCTATGCCACGGATCTGAAATTCGGCGGGGATAACCATGCTTCCGCCACTCTTACCAAGAATCTCAGCGAAGAACTGGATATCCTGGGGGGAGCGGACAGCACCAAACTCACCGATGGCAACATCGGAGTCAACGCTTCTGACGGCACCCTGAAGGTCCAGCTGGCCCAGAACGTGGATCTCACCAGCGCCGGTTCCCTGACCGTGGGGAATACAAAAATCGATACCAGCGGCCTGACCATCACCCATACGGACAGCACCGGGGCCAGCAATAATGTGATCCTTACGGGCAGCCAGGTCTCCATGGGGGGCAACCAGATCACCAACGTGGCTTCCGGAGGCGATACGGGTACCAATGGGGCTAACATCAACGATATCATCCGGGTATCCCAAGCCAAGAACATTGCCACTGGGGACAAGAATATCACTGTGACCTCTTCTACGGATACCAGCACCAATGTGCGGACCACCACGGTGGAGCTGAATGATACGGTGACCTTGGGCAGCAATGCCGCCAACCAGGTGACTTTGGACGGGACCAAGGGCACAGTTTCCATCGGGAATACCGGGGATGCTTCCAGCAAAAATGCCATCCAGCTGGACGGTACGGCGGGCACGGCCAAAGTAGGGGCCATCACCATCGGCCAGCAGACCTTCGATTATTCCTATCAGCAGCCGGTGGTGAGCAGCAGCGGCGGACTGTCCCTGCAGACGGCAACCGGCACGGCCAGCGGCACCTTTGTCACCGGTCTTTCCAACACCACCTGGACCCCAGGGAACTATGTGAGCGGCCGGGCGGCTACGGAAGATGAACTGGAACAGGCGGGACGCCATTTCCTGAGCATCGGAACGACGGTGGCGGAAAATACTCTGGCCAACTACTACAATGACGGGGCCACTGGGACTAATTCCATGGCCTTCGGGGTGGGGACAAAATCCAGCGGCAATTTTGCTGTTTCCATGGGCATCAATTCCACCGCCAGCGGCCTGGGAGCCTTGGCTGTAGGGTATAATTCTGCGGCTTCCGGTACGGAATCCGTGGCTGTGGGCACCCAGAACAATGCCAGCGGAAACTACTCAGTGGCCCTGGGGGTGGGGGCCAATGCGGGGACCGCCAATACAGATTCCTCTTCCACCGCCAACGGGGCAGCGGTAGCTGTGGGCTTTACGGCTTTAGCCACCAGGACCGGGAGTTCCGCCTACGGCTACAACGCCCAAGCTACGGCCGATGAAGGTACAGCTCTTGGCGTGGCTTCCATTGCCAGCGTGGAAGGGGGCGTGGCCCTGGGCGCTCATTCTGTGGCCAATACGGCAGAAGGAGTCAAAGGCTACCTTGCTGAAACTACCGATACTTCTCCTACCTGGGTTTCTACTGGGGGCGCCGTGTCCCTGGGAGGCAAGACCACCGATGAAGAGGGCAATGCCATCACCGTTTCCCGGCAGATCACCAATCTGGCTGCCGGGTCTGAAGATACGGATGCAGTGAACGTGGCCCAATTGCGGTCTCTGGAACGGGAAGGGATGAACTTCCAGGGGAACAATACGGATACCACCGTCCACATGAACCAGGGAGGCACCCTCCAGGTCCAGGGCACTGGCACCAAGGCGGCCACGGAATATTCCGGGGAAAATATCTTGGTCACCGGGGTCAGCGAAACGGCCGATGACGGGAAGACCGTCACCACCAAACTGAACATCGGCTTGGACAAGAACATCCGGGTGGACAGCGTTACGGCTGGTCAGGCTACTACGGATTCCGTCCAAGGTTATGCCGGTTCTGTGAAAATCGTGGGACCCAGCGCTGACAGTACCCAGTATGTGGCGACCTCTCTGGGGGTGGGCTACGGGACGGCAGACGTCACCGGCACCAATATCAACCGGCTCCAGTATATCGATGGGGACGGCACCACCCGCCATGCTGTGGCTACCCTGGAGGATGGGCTGAAACTGGCCGGGGATGCGGGCACCGGAACGGTGAAACTGGACAGTACCCTGAGGGTCACCGGCGGGGGAGGGGGGTCTGCCAATCTGGNTTCCGTCACCGCCGGGACCGTGGTCATGGGCAGCCAGGCCGATGGCAGTGACGCCACCCAGACTGGAGATTTTGTCACCGGCCTGGACAATAAGACTTGGACCGTGGGGACCACCAAAGCCGTCAGCGGCCGGGCGGCTACGGAAGACCAGCTGCAGAGCGTGGCTACGGTGGTGGACACCAACCGGACGAAAATTGCTGCCAATACGGCGGACATTGCCAAAGGGCTGAACTTCACCACCAACACTGCTGATGCCAGCGATACTACGGGTTACAAAGTAGTGAACAAGGCCCTGGGGGATACGGTATCCATCAAGGCCCATGATGCCCAGAGCGGCCATACTTACAAGACGGACAACCTGACTACTTCTATCGATGACAGCGGGAACATCACCATTGCCATGGATACCCAGCTGACGGCGGACAAGATCACCGTGGGGACGGGGAGCAACGCCCTGACTTTGGATGGGTCCAATGGTACCCTGACCACCGGCTCTTCCGCTCTGAACGGCACCGGGCTCACCATCACCGATGGTCCCAGCCTCACCACCAGCGGCATCAGCGGCGGCAGCCAGCAGATCACCAAAGTGGCCAGCGGAGCCAGCGGAGTGGATACGGCCGGGAAAGCCGTCTATGGGACGACGGACAACGCTGCCAACATCGGCGATGTGAAGACCATCGCCGCCCAGATGGTGACGGTGAGCAAGGACAGCACCAAGAACAATACGAAAGTCACCAAGACCACCAAGACGGATGGCACCGTGGATTATGAAGTGGCCCTGAACGATACCCTGACATTAGGGGATAACAGCTATGCCGTACTCAACGGCACGGCCGGGACCCTGTCTTTGGGGAACCTGCTGTTCCTGGACGGGAGCAATGGATATGGCACCATCGGGAGTCTCCATCTGGGGAATTATTCCGGTACGGACAGCTCCTGGACCCTGACAGACAACAAGAATGGAACCGTGGCGGCAGGCACCTATCTCACCGGCCTTACCAATACTGCCTGGACCACTGCGGACCCCACCTATGTGAGCGGCCGGGCGGCCACGGAAGATGAACTGGCAGCCGTTTCCTCTACGGTGAACACGGGCTGGAATGCCCAGGTGGATGGGATCACCCTGAAAGCAGTCACCCCTGCCAGCAATCTGAACTTTGCCGCCGGGGACAATATGCAGCTGACCGGCAGCGGCAGCACCATCACCATCGCCACCCAGCCCGATGTGGACTTTACCACCGTCCGGGTGGGCGGTACCAAGGGCACCGACGGCACCTATACGGGGGGCATCTACATGGGCAGCCAGGCCGGCGGGGGAGCCAACAGCGGCACGGGATTCTATATCACCGGGCTGTCCAACACCAACTGGGATGCGGACAATATCGTGGGCAACCGGGCGGCCACGGAAGCCCAGCTGAAAGCCGCCATCAATGACGTGAATGAAGGGACGGTGGCCAACGACAACTATGTGACGGATGGGTCAGTCACCGATGATACAGCCAATCCCGGTTCCATGACAGCCTCTCTGACCATGCGGAACAAGAATAAGGTGAACATTTCCGGCCTCCACGATTACTATGTGACCGGGGGCAGTGTTTCCACGACTGCAACTACGGCAGATGATGGAACTACATCTACTGCCGCTACCCTGACCCTGAACAAAAACAATGGCACCAGCGTGGATGTGGATCTGTCCAGCCTGTCCAACATGGATTACCATCTGGTGGAAAATTCTGCTTCCGGTTCCAATGGAGCTTATTCCGTGGACGCCAACGGGGATGTGAAGCTCACCGTGGCCAGTCCTACGGATACGGTGGGGAAGGAAATCACCATTTCCGGCCTGGCCAGCAAGACGGCATTGGAACAGGGCCTGACCTTTACCGCCAGCGCTCTGGCGGACGGTGCCACATCCCTGACCCACACGGCCCAGCTGGGGGATACCATCGGTATTTACGGTGGGACCAAACAGGACGGCCATACTTACAATACCAACAACATCACCACCACCATCAGCGATAAAGGGGATATCCGGGTGCTCCTGGACGACAACTTGACGGCCACCAGTCTCACCGCCGGTTCCAAGACCACTGATGATGCCGCCGGAGTGGATGGCAGCGTCATGGCCACCGGCCAGGGCGGGGCCTATCTGAAAATGAACGGGGCGGATGGTTCCCTGCGCATGGGGGACGCCAGCGGGAATTTCGCCGCCATGGTCCAGAACTATGGGGGACCCAAATTCCTAGACAGCACCGCGGCCGGTTCTCCCCGGATCCAGTACTGGGCCGCTAGCGCCGGCCAGACGGAAAGCGACGCTTCCCAGACCCTCTATACCCTGGCGACCCTCAATGATGGGCTCCAGCTGGCGGGGGACAGCGGTACCGGATCTGTGGCTTTGGACAAGACCCTGACAGTCACAGGCGGGGCCACAGCTTCTTCTGACCTTTCTTCCGGCAGCAATATCGGAGTGACGGCTTCCGGCAGCACTCTCCAGCTCCAGCTGGCCAAGAAGCTCACCGGGCTCACTTCTATTTCCCTGGGGAATGACCTGGTGCTGGGGAACCAGGCTAGCGGCTCGGCCACCGGGGATTACCTCACCGGGCTGGACAACACCACTTGGAGCGGTACGCCGGTGAGCGGCCGGGCGGCTACGGAAGACCAGCTGAAATTGGTCAGCGACAGCCTCAGTGAGGGGACGAAATCCACCGGGGGCTTTGGCCTTACGGCGGATGTGGCGGACAGTACCACCAGCAGTCAAGATGTGAAGCAGAGTTTGGGCAAGACCATCAAGATCACCGCAGAAGATGATGACAACCTGACCACCACGGCGGATGCCACCAATACGGCTATCAAGCTGTCCCTCAGCAAGAATCTGAAGCTGACTTCCGCCGCCTATACAGATACAGCGGGGAACAACACCACGGTAACTGGCACGGGGATCACCATTGCCAAGGCCGGTTCCACGGACGCAGGAAAAGTATCCCTGACCACCGCCGGACTGGACAACGGTGGCAACCAGATCGTGGATGTAGCCAGCGGTCTGGGAGGCACAGAACTGGCCAAAGCTGCCGGGGAAACCCTGAACCATGCGGCTACCATCGGAGACCTCCAGGCGGCGGCCAAAGGGGTGACGGACAGTTCTGATACCAAGGGACTGAACTTCGTGGGGAATAGCAACCCTGTGGACAGCACCACTGGCAGTACAGCGGCTCTCCACGCCAATCTGGGAGGCACCGTATCCATCCTGGGGACGGGCACCGATGAGGATGGTAACTATTCCGGCCGGAACGTAAAGGTGATCAACAAGAATAACGCCCTCTATGTGGAACTGGACAAAGACCTGGAAGTCCGGTCCCTCCAAGCAGGGTATGGGGAAAGCGGCAATAATGTCCAGGGCCAGCTGCTGCTTTATGGAGCCGACAACGACGGAACCTATTCCAATCTGATCCTGGAAAGCCAGTATATGGACGGGAAACCCTACCTGACCAATACCACGACCAATGGGAACAAGCGGCTTGTCTATAAAGAAGGTGAAGACAGCACAACTGTCCATACCGTAGCCACCATGAGCGATGGCCTGAAGTTCAGCGATGACAACGGCAGTACAGCGGCGGTGACCCTGGGCAGCACGCTTGCAGTCACTGGCGGTGCCGCCCAAGAGAAGCTGGCCAAAGACGCCAACGGAAACCTGATCACCGGGAACATCGGTGTGGTGGCAGCAGAGAATGCCGACGGCACCAGCGGCAGCTTGGCCCTCCAGCTGGCTAAGGATATCAACTTGGGGAGCCAGGGCAGCCTGACGGCGGACAAGACCAAAGTGGGATACCAGACAGCCACTACCAAGGTGAACCAGTCTGCTGAAACCGGGGATTATGTCACCGGCCTCACCAACACTACCTGGAGCGGTACCGATTATGTCTCCGGCCGGGCGGCTACGGAAGACCAGCTGAATGTGCTGAGCACCCAGTTGAAAGACAATCTGGCCAACAGCACCTACAGCATCACCGCCGGAGGTTCTGGAAATACAGGTACGGATACGGTGACGGCCAAATTGGGGACCGGCACCATCCGGATCTTCGGGGATGCCCCGGTAGTGACCAGCGGCGGTGACGGGGATGGTTGGGACCGGAGCAAGGCCAACATCCTCACCAAGGTGAAATATGACAGTGCCAACAACAGTTATGTTTCTGTGGAACTCCAAGATCATCTGGAAGTGGGGGTCCATCAGGTCACCGATGCCAGCGGCAATGTGACCACGGAAGGTGTGGACGGGACCATGCAGTTCAAGGGTTCCGGCAGTTCAGAAGTGAACATCAGCGGGGACAATGGCATCACCCTGACCCATATCCGGTCCGACGGCAACCCGGCCGCTTCCAGCGTCCGGATCACCGGTCCCAGCGAAAGCGATGGGAAAGAACTGAACGGAGCCATGTCCATCACCACCTTTAACCAGACTGCTAAAACCACTGATTCGGCAGCCAGTATCTACGGGGAAAGCGGGGAAGGGCATCTGTACCTGAATACGGTGAACCCGGGAGAAGGCCAGGGGAATGCGGCCGGTCTGGGGGCTTCTGCCGATGTGGTGGCCCAGTACGGGGCAGCCAGCCTGGATGCAGAGAAAAATGACAGCCCCAGCTCCGGCGGCGCTGCCGGGACACCCATCATGACCCGGCTCACCTATACGGACCAGAGCGGCAAGACCCATCAGGCGGCCACCATGGATGATGGTCTGCTCCTTACCGGGGACAGCGGCACCGTGACCCGCCTCCTGAACAGCACTTTGAAACTGTCGGGAGGGGTAACAGATAAAGACAAACTATCTGACGGGGCCAATCTGGGCGTGGTGGCCAATGCAGCCGGTGACGGGTTCGACATCAAACTGGCCAAAGATCTGACCGGGCTTGACTCCATCACCCTGAACGGCGGGCTGAAGATCAGCGGCAGCACGGCCGGGGCCAATACCATCACCGGATTGTCCAATACCACCTGGAACGGAACGGCAGTATCCGGCCGGGCGGCTACGGAAGACCAGCTCCAGGCGGCGGTGGCCGGTGTCACCGATGCCTCCAAAGGCGGCGGTTTCGGACTCACCGATGATGCAGGGAAGGCCGCCAAGGCAGACCTGGGCGGCACGGTAGGTATCCATGGGGACCGTAATATTACTACGTCTGTTTCCTCTGATGGCAAGTCCATCAATGTCGGCCTGAACAAGGATGTGGATTTAGGAAATGACGGTTCCATCAAGGCCGGAGGCGTAACCATAGACAGCTCCGGCATCGATGCGGGGAGCAAGAACATCACCAATGTGAAGAGCGGCATCATCAATCACGATGCCAGCGACAATACCAACGCCGCCAACATCGGTGATGTGAAGAGTATTGCCAGTGATGCAGCCAATGCGGCGGTATCCGGGGGCCGGGTCTTCCAGGGAGATGACGGGGCGGACAATAAGGTCACGGTGACCATGGGGACAGCCCTGAAGCTTACCGGAGGCCAGACAGATACCGCGAAACTGACCGATGGGAACATCGGAGTGGTGAAGAACGCCGATGGGGACGGACTGGATATCAAGCTGTCCAAGGAGCTGACGGGGTTGACCAGCGTCACCGCAGGAAACAGCACCCTGAACAACGAGGGCCTTACCGTCAATAACAGTGCCGGATCCGCTGGGACCACCGTAACCGGAAGCGGCATCAAGATCGCGGCCAACGGGGAGAATACCCATGCAGTGGAAATCAGCAACAGCAACGTCTCCCTGGGCGGCCAGCAGATCCATGATGTGGCGGCGGGGACGAAACCCACCGATGCGGTGAATGTGAGCCAGCTGGGCGGTGTGGTCAGCGGTGTCAGCAATGCCATCACCCGCCTGGACAGCCGGGTAGACCGGGTGGGAGCCGGTGCCTCTGCCCTGGCAGCCCTCCATCCTCTGGAATATGACCCTGAGGACAAACTGAACTTCGCCGCCGGTTTCGGTCATTACCGGAGCGCCAATGCGGCGGCTATCGGGGCTTTCTACCAGCCCACGGAAAGCGTCCGCGTCAATGTGGGCGGCAGCTTCGGCGGCGGGGAGAACATGGTGAATGCCGGGGTGACCTTCTCTCTGGATCCCCAGCGGCGGGACCGGTTCCAGAGCCGGATCGCCCTGATACGGACGGTCCAGCAGCTGCGCAGCGACAACGAAACCCTGCGCCAGGACAACCAGAAGGTCCATGCCCAGCTGGATGCCATGAACGACCGGCTGAACCAATTGTCGGCCCTGGTGGAACAGCTGAGTGCAAAGAAGTAAGAGATTGTCGGCGGCCAGCGGCCGAAGGAAAGGACCCGCCCTTTTTGGGGACGGGTCCTTTTTTTATGGGATAAGACTGTACAGGGCGGGCGGACCGGGAGACACGGCTGCCCAGAGGGCAAATCCGTCCAAAGCCGGCGGAGCCGGCCTCCACAACGATGAACGACAAATGATGGACCATTTACCCCCGCCCCTAATTCCGCCCCAAAATCTTCACCCATCTTTCTTTTATCCATGTTATAATAATTTATTATCCCGGTTGATACTGGAGTAAGGTATCTGAGATCTGATTTCAATGCGGCTTTGGGGACGTGGATTAGGCCGTTCCCAAAGATCGGGCGCTCTGCCATGCTCATGTTTACACAGCTTCCTAATAGGCGAAATGCTCCGGGGAAAATTTACGAAGGCCCATAGGATTTATGGAGCCGGAGAAGGGAGCCATTTTACAATGGAAAGAGAAGATTGGATCAAAACGGGTTTGGTTGCTGGAGGCGCTGTACTGGGCCTTCTGGGAGAACGGGTGGTCAAATCCAAGCTGGTGAAGAAAGCCCTGGTCAAGACTACCGCTGCGGCCCTGCGGGTGCAGAAATGCGCTGCGGAAAGCTCTGCTTCCCTCCAGGCACAGGCTGACGATATCGTAGCTGCTGCCAAGGAAGAAAACCAGAAGCTGGAAGACGCGGAAGCTGCAGAGAAAGCCAAGGAAGAAGCGGCTGCTGCCGTTGTTGAAGACCAGGCCAAATAAGCTCTTTTCTTTAGAGAAAGGAGCAGAAGCCTTATGAAATTCCAAATTCAACATGAAACAGCCGGCCGTCTCCGGGTCCGCTGCCTGGCCCAGGAGGGACGGATGGTCCGTTCCTTCAGCCTGGAACAGGGTGCGGCCATCCTGGGCGGTCTGGAACGGGTCCCCGGGATCCGGAAGGTAAAGCTGTATTCCGGCGCTGCCGGGATCGCTGTCCTGTACCGGCCCGATGACCTGGGGAAAGTCTGGGAAGGGATCCTCCAGGCCCTGGCCCGGCTGAACATGAACGATCCGGAACTGCGGAAAGCCACCAAGGAAAAAGCCGGAGCCCTGATGCTGAATCGGCAGTACCGGAACCGGCTGCTGACCCTCCTGGCCCGGCATTTTGCCTGCAAGTGGTTCCTGCCCCTGCCGATCCGGATGGCAAGAGGCTGGTACCATACCCTGGGCTTCATCCGCCTGGGACTGAAATCCCTGCGCCACGGCCGGCTGGATGTGCCGGTACTGGATGCCACGGCCATTACGGCGGCCATGCTCCAGAAGGACATCAGCACCGCCGGTTCCGTCATGCTGCTGCTGCGGATCGGGGAACTGCTGGAAGAATGGACTTACAAGAAATCCGTCCATGATCTGGCGGACAACATGTCCCTCCACATCGACACAGTGTGGAAAGTGGTGGATGGCACGGAAGTGGAAGTATCCCTGTCCGATGTGCAGGCCGGGGATCTGGTCAGCGTGAAGATGGGCAGCACCATCCCTCTGGATGGGGAAGTGGCCAAGGGCGACGCCATGGTGAACCAGGCCTCCATGACCGGGGAATCCATGCCCGTCCACAAGACACCGGGCCTGACGGTATACGCCGGCACCGTGGTGGAAGACGGGGAAATCACCGTCCGGGTGAAAGGCGGGGCCGGCAGCAACCGGTATGACCGGATCGTGAAGATGATCCAGGATTCCGAAGCCTTCAAGTCCAACCTGGAAAGCCGGGCCAGCCATCTGGCAGACCGTCTGGTACCCTGGTGCCTGGGCGGGACCCTGCTCACCTATCTGCTGACCCGGAACCTGACCCGGGCCATGTCCATCCTGATGGTGGATTTCTCCTGTGCCCTGAAGCTTTCCATGCCTCTGGCGGTACTGTCCGCCATGCGGGAATGCAGCACCCACAAGATCACCGTCAAAGGGGGCAAATTCCTGGAAGCGGTGGCCCAGGCGGATACCATCGTCTTCGACAAGACCGGTACCCTGACCCTGGCCAAGCCAAAAGTGGCTGACGTACTCTGCTTCAACGGGTACGACCGGGCTACGGTGCTCCGGTATGCAGCCTGCCTGGAGGAACATTTCCCCCATTCCGTGGCCAACGCCATAGTGCGCCAGGCAGCGGACGAAGGGCTCACCCATGAAGAGATGCACAGCAAAGTGGAATACATCGTGGCCCACGGGATCGCCTCCCGGGTGGATGGGAAACGGATCGTGATCGGATCCGGCCATTTCATCTTCGACGACGAGAAATGTGTGATCCCTGCAGGGGAAGAAGCCTTGTACGAAAGCCGTCCGGAAGAATATTCCCATATCTATATGGCCCTGGACGGGAAACTGGTGGCCATCATCTGCATCCAGGATCCTCTCCGGCCGGAAGCACCGGCAGTGCTCCGGGAACTGCGGAAAGCCGGCTTCAAGCAGCTGGTGATGATGACCGGGGACAGCGAACGGACTGCGGCGGCAGTGGCGGCGAAAATCGGCGTGGACAAGTTCTACGCAGAGGTGCTGCCGGAAGACAAGGCCCGGTTCGTGAAAGAGGCCAAAGCCAGCGGCCACCGGGTGGTCATGGTGGGAGACGGGATCAACGACTCCCCGGCCCTGTCCGAAGCGGACGCCGGTGTGGCCATTGCCGAAGGGGCGGATATCGCTCGGGAAATCGCGGATATCACCATTTCGGCCCACGACCTGCGGCAGCTGGTGGTGCTGAAACAGATCAGCACCCTGCTGATGAAGCGGGTGAACTTCAACTACGATTTTGTGGTATCTTTCAATGCAGGCCTGATCGGCCTGGGGGTGATGGGCATCCTGCCCCCGGCCACCACAGCCCTGCTCCACAACGGATCGACCATAGCCATCAGTCTCCACAGCATGACGGATCTGATGGAAGCGTAAAAAAAAAGGAGGCTGTTGCATGTGCAACAGCCCCTTTTTGAGGTCTCGAGACTCGAGACCGAGCCGCTATGCGGCTCATGAGGCCGGGGTGTTGCACATAACGTGCAACACCCCCTTTTTTCACGGCTTCAACGGTTCCAGTACGAATCCAATCAATTTGTCCAGCAGCTGTTCTGCGGGATGGCCTTCCGGGTTCAGGGACAGGGGCCGGTCCTTGATCAGGAACAGCATTTCTGTAATGGCCGTCAGGATGAAGGCGACATATTCATATCCGTGGTCCTGCTGGGGCGTCTGGAGTTCTCCTGCTGCCACCCCTTTCACCAGCAGGCTCTGGATGTAATCCCCCAGCCGGGTGAGCCGCTGCCAGGAATCGTCATTGAGGAGCCCGGAAGGAGTGAGCAGTTCTTGGTACAGGATGATCATGTGCTGGTGGGGATCCAACTGGCTCTTCAAAATGGCGTGGAGGTACTGCTTCAGCCGCTGGAGAGGCGGTTTATCCTCTTTTTCAATGGCTTCTTCCAATCGGTGGAGCACTTCCAGCTGGCTGTCGATGATGGACTGATACAGGGCCTGCTTGCTCCCAAAATGATAGGAGATCAGGGCGCTGTTGCAGCCGGCCAGCCGACCGATTTCCTTGATGGAGACATTGTGATATCCTTTTTTGTCAAACAGTTCCGCTCCAGCATCCATCAGCCGCTGCATGGTTTCTTCCGAATTCCGTCTATGCATGATTGCTCCCCTCTTTACTTAAAATAATTAGTTATGTGATTAATTTAATTATAACGCAGAAAAGGGAGGGGGTAAAGGGGCTGTTGTATAAGCAACAGCCCCGTCAGCGAGCAAAAGCCGAAGGAAAAGACCTGACTCCTATGAAGGCGGGGCTTTTTTGAATTTATGCCCTCTGGGCGGCCGGGACGGGCTTCCCTGCGGGAAGCCCCTACAACGTTGCTGTCAGACTTTCTTACAAAATCCAAGAAACGAAGGTACCGGGAATCCCGTTTTCCCGACCGTTGCAGCCGAACCTCCGACTCCAACGGTGTAGGGGTGAGCCGCAGGCCCGCCCGTCCGTGGCCGCCGGTTTTAATCCTTCAAAGGAACCCGCTCCGGCGGATTCCTTCCATCGGCTGCGGACTGGTGACTAGTGACTGCCGGCAGAGGACTGTTGTCCTGCAGCAGTTCTCTCTATTAAAACACCTGTTCGCCACTCTTCTTTTTTGCTATAATGGAAGAAGAATTTTACGAAAGGCGGAAACTGTCATGGAAACCTTTTTGCTGGGGGCGGTGCTGTGCGCCCTCCTTGTTTTGATTGTAATGCTGGTACAGCTCCAGCGTTCCTTGACGGCCGGGGAAGAAATCCGGAACCAGCAGGCCCGGGAAGAGGCGGACCGGCTCCGGGACAGCCTGGACCAGAAAGTGACCCTTTCCATGAGCGTGGTCAGCGACCGGCTGGCCATGGTGAACCGGGGGTTGGGATCCATGCAGTCCCTGGCCCAGGGGGTGGGAGACTTAAAGAAGGTCCTGACCAATGTGAAGAACCGGGGGATCTGGGGAGAAATGCAGATGGGGAACCTCCTGGGGGACATGCTGGCCCCAGAACAGTACGGGACCAACGTGGCCATCCGTCCCCGGAGCCAAGAACGGGTGGAATTTGCCATCCGCCTGCCGGGACGGACTGGGGAGAATCCGGTGTGGCTGCCTATCGATGCCAAATTTCCCCTGGAAGATTACCAGCGGCTGGTCCAGGCTCGGGAAGAGGGAGATGCCGATGCTGAGACCCTGGCCCTGAAGCAGCTGGAAATCCGGCTGAAAAGTGAGGCAAAGGACATCCGGGATAAATATATCGCGCCGCCCTATTCCACCGATTTTGGACTGCTGTATCTGCCCCTGGAGGGGCTTTTTGCAGAAGCGGTGTCCCGGCCCGGCCTCATCAGCGAGCTCCAGCGGAAATACCGGGTGACCCTGGTGGGCCCCACCACCCTGGCCGCTGTAGTGAACAGCCTCCAGATGGGCTTTCGAACCCTGGTGGTCCAGAAACAGACTAGCCAGATATGGCGTCTGGTGGCCCAGATCAATACGGACCTGGGTGTTTTCGAAACGGCGGTGGAACGGGCGGAAAAGAAACTGGCGGAAGCCCAGTCCGCCATGGAGTCCGTGGGAGACCGTACGAGGATTCTAAAAAAACACCTGGACCGGGCAGAAAAATTTACGAAAGCTCTTGACAATAGCGGGGAGAATGACTAAAATCGTAAGCAAGTGCTTGAACTGCCTAAATTGATATACTGAAGAAAGTGTCCATGAAGGAACCAAGTACACAAGATCTTTTCTGACAGAGAGCTGCTGGCTGTGGGAAGCAGCGGAGGGTTTTGTGGAATCCACTCCTGAGACGATGGGGGCAGCAACCCATCCGGCCAAGCCGTTATCCTGGAAATGAGGCTGCACTGCAGCGAAATAAGGTGGCACCACGTGAGAGGTTCTCCCGTCCTTGACATACCCGTTTAGGGGGTCAGGCACGGGAGTTTTTATTTTGCCTTTCGGCGGAAAACAAGGAGAGGAAAAAGCATGGATAAGAAAAAAGTCATCGTGGTGGAACGGATTTCGGACAAAGGTGTGGAAATGCTGAAAGCCCAGCCGGATCTGGAAGTGGATGTGAAATTCGACATCCCCCGGGAAGAATTGCTGAAGATCGTAGGGGATTATGATGCCATCATCGTCCGCAGCGTCACCAAAGTCAATGAAGAATTCTACAAGGCAGCCAAGAATCTGAAAGTGGTGGGCCGTGCCGGCAACGGGGTGGACAACATCGATATCGAAGGGGCCACCAAACGGGGGATTATCGTGGTGAATACTCCGGAAGCCAATGTGATCTCTGCGGCGGAACACACCATCGGCTTGATGCTGGCTTCCTGCCGGAACACGGTACGGGCCCAGAAGATGATCGAAAGCCGGGTGTGGGACCGGAAGAACCTGAAGGGCGTGGAACTGTACCACAAGACCCTGGGCATCATCGGCCTGGGCCGGATCGGCACCTTGGTGACCAAACGGATGCAGGCTTTTGAAATGAAGGTCATCGCTTATGATCCCTATATCCCCGATGCCCGGTTCAAACGGCTGGGGGTGGAAAAATGCGAAACCCTGGATGAACTGCTGGCTAAGGCGGATGTGATCACCATCCATACTCCCAAGACCGAAGAAACCATCAACATGATCGGCAAGGAAGAACTGAAGAAATGCAAGAAGGGGGTCCGGCTGGTGAACTGCGCCCGGGGCGGCCTCTACAATGAACAGGCAGTGGCGGACGCCATCAAAGAAGGCCAGGTGGCCAGCATCGGCCTGGATGTGCTGGTGGATGAACCCAAACCCATCTCGCCTCTGATCGGCCTGGACCAGTGCGTCCTGACTCCCCATCTGGGAGCCGATACGGCGGAAGCCCAGGACAAAGTGGGCATCTCCATTGCCCAAGAAGTGGTGAACGTACTGAAAGGCCAGATGGTGCCCAACGCGGTGAACCTGCCGGCTCTCCATCCCCAGGAACTGGAAGGGATGCTGGGGTATCTGCAGCTGGGTGAATGCTTGGGCAAACTGTATTACCAGATGGAAAAGGATCCGGTGGACAAGGTGGAAGTGGTCTATGAAGGACCGGCCGCCAACTTGGAGACGACCCTGATCACCCGGAGCATCCTGAAGGGACTGTTCGATCCCATCCTGAAGGAACGGGTCAATATGGTCAATGCGGAACTGGCTGCGGAAACCCGCGGGGTGGCCGTGGTGGAAGGCAAGATGAACGGAGAGAACCGGCTGAACCGGGTGGCTGTGAAGTTCTACAGCGGCACTAAGGTGTTCACGGCGGCTGGGATGGTGGCACCGGATGAAACACCCCATATCACGGAAGTCCAGGGATATCATTACGATCTGGTGCCGGAACGCTATATGATTTTGGCCAAGAACGATGACAAGCCCGGGATGATCGGCCAGATGGGGACCCTCTTGGGGGCGGCCCATGTGAACATCGCCAATATGCAGGTGGCTCGGAAACCCAAGACTGGCAATGCCATGATGATCATGACCGTGGACAGCCCGGTGGAAAAGGCGACCCTGCAGATGATCGCTGGGCTGGATGGGATCCAGAGCGCTGATTTCGTGACACTGTAAATAAGCAGGGGCTGTTGCACAGGACGTGCAACAGCCCCTTTTTAAAATTCCTTCGTATCGAATACATGGAGCCCCAGGGATTCGGACAGCACCCGGAGGATCCGTTCTCCCCCTACGCTGTTCCCTTTCTTGTTCAGCATGGGGCCGAAGGTACCGATGCCGACGCCGTGCCGGGCAATGGCACAGATGCCGCCGCCCACACCGCTTTTGCTGGGCAGGCCGATCTTCACCGCATATTCTCCCGATTCGTCGTACATGCCGCAGAGCATCATCAACGTGGTGACGATCCGGACGATGGTGGAATCCACCAGCTGTTTTCCGGTCTGGGGATCCACCCCGTGGTTGGACAGGATCATCCCGTAATGGGCCAGATCCCGGGCCGTCACCATGACGGAACACATCCGGAAATACACATCCAGGACTTCCTCCGGTTCTCCGTCCAGCACATTGTCGCTTTTCAGCAGGTAGGCGATGGATCGGTTCCGGGTCCCAGTCTTTTTCTCCGAACGGTACACCGATTCATTGAGTCCGATCCGGGGATTCCCGCACAAGGTCCGGACCAGCTCCAGGAAGGACTGGTAGGGATCCGGCGTCTCGATGCAGCTGGCCGTCACGATGGCCCCCGCATTGATCATAGGGTTGAAGGGGCGCCAGTCTTTCAACTCCAGCTGGAGGATGCTGTCGAACCGGTCCCCGGTGGGTTCCATGCCGATCTTGCTGAATACCTTGTCGTAGCCGGCAGTCTGGAGGGCCAGGATCAGGGAAAATGTCTTGGAGATGCTCTGCATGGTAAAGGGAATGTCATAATCCCCGGCACAGTACACACTGCCGTCTTTGCGCATGAGACAGACCCCCAGATTCCCAGAGTTGGCCTTGGCCAGTTCCGGGATGTAGCTGGCTACCTTACCTTCGTACAACACATTCCGTCCTTCCGCCAGTGCCTTTTCCAATATTGCCTGGATCTCTTCCTTGTCCATGACCATGCTTTCATCCCCCTTGGTGCTTCTATTGTCCGGTGCATTATTGTGTAAATTATCTATTAACTTATTATAGCATACAGAGAGGTCAAGAAACAGAGGGGGTTGCAAATTGTCGTGTGGTAAGACATATCAAATATCTTTATATACAGAAAAGGGATAGAATAAAAATAAATACTAAATTTTCTGGAAATTAAGTGTTGACATCTATAATTTGGTTTATTATACTAAAGTCATAAAACATCAGACAATCAGATATCTGATGAACGGAACAATAAAAGAAGCCATTCAATTATTTCATACAAGACCTACCAAGAAAGTTACCAGTGCATCGAATCAGGACAGAAAGAGGTTTATATGTTTAGAGTAAATGCTACAGATATTGTTGTGAACTCAGTGAAGGAGGCCCTGCAAACCGGGAAGCTGCATGTAGGAGACAGATTGCCAAAAGAAGCTGATATGGCGAAAGAGTTGGGCGTTGGCCGTTCTTCTCTGCGGGAGGGCATGAAAATCCTGGCTGCTTATGGAGTCATTGAATCTCGTCAGGGTGAAGGAACTTTTGTAGTTGATCATTGTGCCCAAAATTTTTCCGAGTTTCTGGGCTTTTTCCCAAGTCAGGAAAACAGAATGCCATTCTTGGAACTGCGGAGAGTCATCGAAGTGGGAAATATCCTTACCATTTATGACAAGGTCACGGAAGAAGATTTTGTTGTGCTGGATAAGCTGGTGACAGTGTTTGATGAAAAACATCCAGAAAGGGATTACGTGGAAGCTGATAAACAGTTCCACGCTTATCTGTTGGAATTGACGAAAAATCCGATGCTGACACAAATCAGCAAGCTATTGGAAAATATGAGAACCGAATTGCTGTGGAAGTTGTTTGAGCATAAAGAAATCATTGAAGACGCAAGAATTGCCCATCATCGTATCTTGGATGCTTTGAAGTCCAGAAATCGGGTGGCCTGTGCTGAGGCGGTGCTGCAACATCTGGATACGACTGCCAAACGAGTGATTCTCATATCTCACGGTAAGGAGTAAGGAATAAGAGCTATATACAAAAAGAGATATAAGGGGAGATGAGTGTATTACAGTCAACAAAAGGTCTGATGACCTGATTAATAATAGACTAAATATACAGAAAAATAAAAAACAAATAATATAGACAATTTAGAGATGGTAGTACCTCGTCATAATTTTATTTGTGATGAGAAAAATAAAAACTTATTTTTATCAAGGGGGAAGGGCAATGAAGAAATCATGGCAAAGGAAAAGCATGATAGCGATGGCGTTACTTTCTATGAGTTTACTAATCTTTACAGCAGGCTGTGGCGGAAATTCATCAGATAAGAAAGCTGCATCAACAGAAAAACAAGGTGTAGTCACGTTATCCTGGGCCCATGGTTCTTCACCTGAAGACCGGTTGGGAAAAGCCAGTGAAAATTTCAAAAAGAATGTAGAGAAGAAATCAAAAGGGACCATCTTGATTAACCATTACCCAGCCAATCAGCTGGGATCGGAACGGGAAGTGATGGAAGGGGTTTCCTTGGGCAGCATCGACTGTGGGGTTATTTCTTCTGCAGTGGTCGCTGGTTTTTCCAAAAGCGTAAACGTAACCAATTTACCCTATATGATCGAAAATCGACAAAAAGGTTGGAAAATTTACGATGGTCCCTTTGGTCAGAAGTTAGGTGCTCTGACTGAAAAAGAAGGAGGATGGAAATTTCTTGGATGGGCAGAAAATAGCTTACGCCAATTTTCCAACTCCAAGAGAGAAATCCGCACGCCAGCTGATATGGCAGGCCTGAAAATCAGGACCCAGGAAAATGATGTGCATATGAAAATCGTTAATGATTTGGGCGCTTCTGCAACTCCCATCGCTTTTGGTGAACTTTACACAGCTTTGCAGCAGGGAACCGTGGATGGACAGGAAAATGGTGTAGCACTGACCTATTCCATGGGATTTGCTGAAGTCGTAAAATATATGACCCTGCTGCCCCATATTTATGATCCGTATATTGTAGCCATCAGCAAAGAAAGTTGGAACAAACTTTCCCCCGATCAGCAGAAAATCTTCCAGGAATGTGTGAAGGAATTCATCAAAGATGAAAGAAACCTGAATGAACAAAACGATAAGGAATTCCTGTCCATCATGGAAAAGAAGAATGGACTGAAGACTTATACGCCTACGGCTGCTGAAGCTGCTCAGTTCAAGGCAGCTACAAAAGATGTGGAACCTATGATCCGCAGCAAAGCGGGGGATGAAATCGTGGATGCTTTCAAAAAAGCAGTTACAGAATCTTAAGGTATCATCCGGAACAGGAGTCGACGGAAAAGATGATTGAGCGATTTTCCGCCGGCTCTTTACGGAGAGAGGTGTTGACATGAAAAGGATTATTGATTTTATCGATAATGTACCGGTTACCCGCTGTATTTCCAGTATTCTCATGATGGCCATGGCCGTGATTATGACATTGAATGTGGTCCTTCGCTATGGATTCGGTTTTTCGTTTAATTGGGGGGATGAAATCCTACGGTATATCTGCGTATATATGTCCTTTCTGGGCATTGCTGCAGCCTGGCGGTATAACTCTCATGTACGTGTGGCATTGTTCGTGGAAAAACTTTTTCCAGAATGGCTTAAGGTACCAACTCGGATATTAACTTATATTATAACGATTGTTTTTATGGCAGCATGTACGTATTTTGGACTGGTTTTGGTAGAACGTATTATTCAAAGTGGGCAGATATCACCAGCTCTTCACTTGCCGATGTATTTGCTGTATGGAATTGTTCCACTGACCAGTATCCTTTCTATCATACAACTTCTTTTGCAGCTTTTTAAACATCGAGCTTATCGAGTTCCAATGGAATGAATTGATTTAAGTCAAAAATAGAAAGGGATTTTACAAGCCAAGAATGGTTTTTTTGAGAAAGGAAGGCAGCTATGATTACCGTATTGTTCATCGGCTTGGCGGTCCTCCTGTTTATAGGAGTCCCTATTGCCGTCTGTATTGGAGGCGCCCCTCTTTTGGCTATGGCGGTTGCTGGAAATAGCCGACAGATGTTTATCGCAGCCCAGCGGATGATTACCGCACTGGATTCTACTCCTCTCCTGGCTATTCCTCTATTTGTATATGCTGGGGTCATTATGGGAAAAGGTGGGATTTCAAAGCAGATTGTTGACTTTTGTTATGAGCTTTTTGGCTGGATCGATGGCTCTCTGGGTATTGTGGCTACCATCGCCTGCATGTTTTTTGCAGCGATTTCTGGTTCGGCTCCGGCTACGGTGGCTGCCATTGGAAGCATCATGATTCCGGCCATGATCAATGATGGGTATCCTCCAGGTTTTGCTGCTGCTCTGGTGGCCTGCGGTGGGATTATTGGGTGCATCATTCCTCCCAGTATCCCCTTTGTGAATTATGCGCTGATTACAGGGCAGTCCGTCAGTGAACTGTTTGCAGCAGGCGTAATCCCTGGGATTATTATGGGATTGGCTCTTTGCTTGATGACCTATGTCAAAGCACGGAAAAACCGCTGGGGCAGTAAAATGGATGGAGTCCATCTGGACCGAGTAATCAAAACATTTTTTAAAGCCATCTGGGCAATTTTAATGCCGGTGATTATTCTGGGGGGGATCTATTCAGGAGTTTTTACGCCGACTGAAGCAGCTGCGGTAGCTTGTGTGTATGGGTTCCTGGTATCTTGGCTGGTGTATCATGCGCTGAAACCCAGTGATATGATGGAAATATCCTTTGAATCGGTAAAAACTTCTGCGATGATTCTTTTTATCGTAGCTACGGCCAATATCTTCAGTTTTATCGTTTCTACTCAGCAGGTTCCTATGAAGCTGTCCAACTTGGTTTTGGGGATTACTCACAGCAAAGCCTTGGTCCTTTTGTTGATTAATATCATACTGTTGATCAACGGGTGCTTCATGGAAACCACTGCTTCTACATTTATTTATACACCGATTCTGTATCCTTTGATAAAAAAATTGGGAGTGGATCCTATCCAATTCGGTGTGATTATTGTGATGAACTTAACTATGGGACTCGTGACACCGCCTTTGGGCATTAACCTCTTTGTTGCTGACGGTTTGGATAAGCGAGTGAATTTTAACGAACAAGTAAAGAATGTCTGGCCACTTTTTATTGCGCTGGTCGTGGTACTGATGCTGGTTACCTATGTACCCGGATTTTCAACTTTCCTGGTTGAGCTTATGCGTGCTCATAAATGAGACTAAATGATTTGGAAGGGGGAAAATTGATGAGAAGTTTTACATTTAAAGTTCCGCAAAATGTTGTCTTCGGGCGGGGTGCTCTGAAGCAGCTGCCTGATATCCTACAAACAGAGAATGCGGCTTCCGTATTTTTGGTTGCGGATAAAGGACTGCAGCAAGTGGGTCTGGTGGATAAGACGAAAGCAATCTTGGCGGAAAAAGGAATCGCCTGTCAGGAATTCATCGATCTATCGGTCAATCCTACGGTAGGAAATGTGGAAACAGCGACGGAAGCATTCAAAGCGTCCGGGTGTAAAAGCATTGTGGCCTTAGGAGGCGGCGGTCCTATGGATGTGGCCAAATCGGTAGCCATCCTGGTGACCTATGGGGGGAAGATCACGGATTATGCCGGATTGGGAAAAGTGCCCGGCCCTGTCCTTCCTTTGATCGCCATTCCTACGACTGCTGGGACTGGCAGTGAAGTGACGGCTTCCTCTGTGATTACGGATGAAAAAACTCATTTCAAGATGGCAATCATCAGTTACAATATCTGTCCTACCTATGCGCTCTTAGATCCAGAACTGGTCATGACAGTGCCCCGTTCGGTAGCAGCAGCCTGCGGTGTCGACGCGTTCATCCATGCTATGGAAGCCTATGTGTCGAAGACATCGTCACCTTTCACGGATGCCATGGGAGAACATGCCATGCGGATGATTGGTGGGAATATCCGGCGCTATGTGGCTTCCCGAGATGATGAAGAGGCAGCTTCCAATATGCTAGTTGGGTCCATGCTGGCCGGTTTGGCCTTTGCCTGGGGGAAGTTGGGCAATATCCATGCCATGAGTCATCCGGTCAGCGGATTTTTCCATGTGCCTCATGGTGTGGCAAATGCCATTTTAATGCCAGTGATTGTGGAATATAATGCCTTGGCTGATCAAGGAAGATATCGAGTAATCTATGACAGCATTACTCAAGGTGCAAAAGCCGATGAATATTTCATTCCGGAAATGCTGGTGGAAGAATTACGAAATTTGAATCGGGAACTGGGAATCCCGGAGAAACTGTCTGATGTGGGTGTGACGGAAGACAAGATCGGCGTGATGGCCATTGATGCCATGAAGAGTGTCAATGTGGTGGTCAATCCACGGCAGACAACGATTCAGGATATTGAAGCTCTGTACCGGAAATTGTTGTAAAAATAAGTCTGATGACCTGATTTTTAAATGGAAAAATTAGTAAGTAATTGGTTCCCTTAAGGAAAAGGATATTTGGAAAGGAGTATATGATTATGGAACAGGCAGTAAAAGATTATTTAGATAAAATGGTTGCAGCTTCTCGCATTGCACAGCAGGAATTTGCTACATATCCTCAGGAAACAGTTGACAAGGCCGTGCGGACAGTGGGGAAAGCCATTTATGATAATGCCGAATTGTTGGCTCATATGGCAGTCGATGAAACCAAAATGGGGAACTATGCAGATAAGATTGCCAAATGTGTCAATAAATCAAAGAGTGTCTGGTGGCGGATGAAAGACAAAAAAAGTCGGGGCATCATCAAACGGATCCCGGAACTGGGGCTGGTGGAAGTGGCCAAGCCCATAGGGGTGATTGGGTGCGTAGCGCCAACTACGAATCCCGTCATCAATGTGATGCAAAATGCAATGTGTGCCCTGAAATGCGGAAATTCTATGATCGTAAGTCCGCATCCCCGGGCAAAACATTCCAGTGTGAAAACGGTAGAAGTAATCAATGAAGCACTGGCTGCATTGGGAATGCCGAAAAATCTGATCCAGGTGATTACGGAACCTAGTATGGAACTTTCTGCGGGACTGATGAGTGCGGTAGATCTGTGCATCTGTACCGGCGGTCCTGGGCTTGTCAAGGCTGCTTATTCTTCCGGAAAACCGGCTATCGGCGTGGGGCAGGGAAATGTCCAGGTCCTGGTAGACCGGGATGCGGATTTGGATCAGGTAGCCGCCATGGTCATCAAAGGACGGACTTTTGATAATGGGGTATTGTGCACCTGTGAACAGAATGTCATCTGTCCGGAAGATAAAAAAGAAGAGATGATTGCTGCCCTGAAGAAACATGGTGCTTATTACATCGGCAATTCGGAAGATGCAGCTAAGCTGAGAGATACAGCGTTCCCCAACGGTGGTCCTGTGAGCAAGGAATATCCTGGGGCCAGCGTGAAAAAAATCGCTCAGCTGTCCGGTATCCAAGGGATTCCAGAAGATGCCAAAGTCATCGTTTCCTGTACTCGCGGTTATGGGAAGGATGAACCTCTGGCCAAAGAAAAACTTTTTCCTGTGCTGGCCTTCTTTACCTATGACAAATGGGAAGATGCCATCCATATTGCCAAGACTAATCTGGAAATGGAGGGCATTGGGCACAGCGTGGTGATCCATTCCAATACGCCGGAACATATTGAAGCTGTGGCAGAAGCAATCCCGGTCAGCCGTTTTGCCGTGAACCAGGTGGGCGGCACCAACCTTGGGGGTGCTATGGATAACGGGCTGAATCCCACCACTACCCTGGGCTGCGGGACCTGGGGCAACAACAGCATCAGTGAAAACTTTACTTATTATCATCTGATGAACCTGACTCGCGTTTCTTACCGTGTTCCGGATATGTATATCCCTACGGATGAAGAAATCTGGGCCGAATAAGTCCTTTCCTTTCTCATAGCGGGAAGCGGCTGCAGGGATGCCTATGGGCAATGCAGCTGCTTTTCGCCTGAAAAAGGACGGATGCGACAGGAGGGGAAGAGTCAATGGAGCGCTATCTTCATAAATACGTGAGCCCTGATAAAGCTGTGGAATTGGCAATAAAATCAGGAGATTGGGTGGATTTTGGCTTTGGAAACGGATTCCCGGAATTGATGGATGAAGCTCTGGCCCGCCATAAAGAGAAACTACAGGATGTAAAAATCCGCGGGGGATTGGTTTATCGGCCTATCATCCATACCATCGACTGTGACCCGGATATGAAGCATTTCCAATATTACAGCTGGCATCTGGGAAACTATGAACGAAAGATGTTTACGGCCAAGAGACTGCATTTCGTTCCCATGCTGCTGCGTCTTCTGCCGGAGATGTATCGGGATTATCTTCAGGTGGATGTGGCCATTGTTCCAGTATCTAAACCGGATAATCAGGGGTATTGCGGCCTTGGCTTGGCAAATTATTGCTGGAAGACCATCATCCAGAAAGCCAAGACGGTCATTTTTGAAATCAATGAAAAGATGCCCAATCTCCAGGGAGTGGATGGTTCTCATCGTGTTTCCTTGGATGAAGCCGACTATATCGTGGAAGGGGAACATCAGCCACTTTGCGTATCCAGTTATCGGGCACCCAGTGAGGCGGATCTGCAGATTGCCAAAAATGTAGTTCGAGAAATTCCGGATCGTGCGGTTCTATCTCTGGGAGTGGGGGCCATTCCTTTTACCATTGCCCAGCTTCTGGCGCAATCGGAACAGGAAGATTTGGGCTGTCATACGGGGACGCTAAGCGATGCCTTTCTCATGCTCCATAAGGCGGGAAAACTGACCAACCGTTGGAAGGAAGAAAAAACGGGGCTTTCTTCCTGGAATCTAGTCAGCGGATCCCAGGAGCTGTATGATTGGCTTCAGGAAAGGCCAGAGGTCTTTTATCCTGCTGAACTGGATTACATCCATAATCCCCGTGTGATGGAGCGGATTTCCCGATATATCAGTATCAATGGGGGAATCCAGCTGGATTTGATGGGGCAGGAAAATGCCGAATCCGTGAGTACCCGCCAGATTTCCGGCGTGGGAGGACAGCTGGATTTCCTGGAAGGAGCGTTCCTGTCCCGGGGCGGTGCAGGATATATTTGTATAGAGTCTTCTCGGGTGGACAAGAAAGGTGTGCGTCATTCGAATATCGTTCCGGCCATTGCTGCCGGCAGTGCCATTTCAGGGCCTAGGGCTTTGATCCAAAATGTGGCCACTGAATACGGGGTGGCTCATTTAACGGGATTGTCCCTAGAAGAAAGAGCAGAAGCGATGATCCGCATTGCTCATCCGGATTTCCGGGAAGAGCTGCGGGAGTATAAAGCCAGAGTGTTCTCCTGAAATCATTTATATGGCAGCAAGACTCCCTCTTGGGAAAAGAGGTTTGTACAGAGTGAGAGTGTTTGTGCGGATAACGTATAGACACTCTCTTTATTTATCTTTTTTGACGATTTCCCGATACCCTCTATGGTATAGTCTTGCCAAATATCCCTTTTCGACCATGGAGGTGCGTGATGAAAATTTTGCAAGGACTGCTTTCTGCCATCGCTGCCGGGTTCTGCATCGGATTGGGCGGGGCCGTGTTCCTGCTCCAGTCGGAAAAACTGGTGGGGGCGCTGCTGTTCTGTGTAGGGCTTTATACCATCTGTGAGATGCAGTTCCATCTGTTTACCGGCCGGGTCTGTTATGCGCTGGAACAGCCGTTATGGAGCTGGTTCCGGTTTCCCCTGATCTGGATCGGCAACTGGCTGGGGGCCGGATTGGCAGCCAGTCTGCTGGGCCTGACCCGGGTAGGGCCGGCGGCCCGGCAGGCGGCTTTGGTCCTGGTGGCAGGAAAAAATGGGGATACCTTTTTGAGCCTGTTCATCTTGGGCTTTTTCTGCAACATTTTTGTTTACATCGCCGTAGAAGGATATAAGACATTTCCTCTGGCACTGGGAAAATACCTGGCCATTTTTGTGGGTATCACGGTATTCATCATGAGTGGGTATGAGCACAGTGTAGCTGATATGTTCTATTATTTTATGGCCGGGCAGATGGATCAGGAAGCCCTGGTGCGTCTCTTGGTGATCACCGGCGGCAATATCTGCGGGGGGCTGACAGCCTGGGGAGCCCGGCAGGCAGCTAGGAAGGCCGCAGGCTGAGCAAGGATGGGACTGGCTTCCCAGAGGCTTTTTTGCTATACTCGAAGTATCTTTTGTGAGGAGGAAGGCTGATGGACTCATTTCAAATCGATATTCCTACCAAGGTGCTGTTCGGACCTGGTCAGCTGGGGCAGCTCCATGCCCAGGAACTGCCAGGGAAACGGGCACTGATCGTGATTTCTTCCGGCAAGTCTACCCGGGTCAATGGCTACCTGGAACGGACGGAAAAAGAACTGGCTGCCGCCGGAGCTGTGACGGAAGTGTTCGACCGGATCCAGGCCAACCCTACCCTGGCATCGGTGGAAGCTGGGACGCAGGCGGCCCGGGATATGGAAGCGGATCTGGTGGTGGCCCTGGGAGGCGGGTCCGTCATGGATGCAGCCAAAGCCATCGCCTTGATGGCTGTCAATGAAGGGAGCCTGTGGGATTATGTCAATGCGGGAACGGGAAAAGGTGTACAGCATGCCCATCGGGCACTGCCGGTGATTGCCATCACCACTACGGCAGGGACTGGCTCGGAAGTGGATGCCTGCAGTGTGATCACCAACCAGGGGACCCATGAAAAGATCGGCCTGAAGCTGCCGGATCTGTTTCCTTGGCTGGCTATCGTCGATCCGGAACTGATGTTGACCGTCCCTCCTCGGCTCACCGCTTACCAGGGCTTCGATGCCCTGTTCCACAGCTTGGAGACCTATGTGAGCCGGAAGGCCAACCCCCTCAGCGATATGGTGGCGTCTACGGCCATCCGGGCGATAGGCCGGTATCTGCCCCGTGCCGTAGTGGATGGCAGGGACCTGGAGGCTCGGACCCAGCTGGCTTTTGCCAACACCCTGTCCGGGTACGCTATGGTCACCGGAGGCTGTACCAGTGAACATTCCTTGGAACACGCCATGAGCGCCTACCACGAGACCCTTCCTCATGGGGCCGGGCTGCTGATGATCACCCTGTCGTATTTTGGCTGGATGCTGGAACAGCATATCTGTGATGACCGGTTCGTAGAAATGGCCAGATTCTTGGGAAAAGAAAATGCCAAAAAACCTTACGAGTTTTTAGATGTTCTGCAAAAATTGCAGGAAGCATGCGGCGTAGCCGGACTGAAGATGAGCGATTATGGAATCTTGCCGGAAGAATTCCCTAAAATGGCGGAAAATGCTTCCACGGCCATGAAAGGACTGTTCCTGAATGATCGGCGGTCTCCCTCCCGGGAAGAATGTGTGGTCATTTATCAGAAGGCCTATCGGTAAGACAGAAACCGTATACAACCTTAAAACAACGGTAGTACAACCATATTGCACAGGAGGCGCAGAAGGTTTTTTCGCCTCCTTTCCGTTATGCTATAATAGAAGGACTCACAATCTTGCGGCAAAGGATGGCGTTTCCATGGATCTTACTTTTCTTTCTCCCCGTTCCCGGATGCTCCTGGCCCTGGTCATTTTTGGGACGATTGGCCTGGTGCGCCGGTACATTCCCCTGGGGTCCGTGCCTCTGGCATTCCTGCGGGCTGCCCTGGGCTGCCTGACCATGCTGTTCCTGATGCGGGCGGGCCATATCCCCTTCCATTGGGATAAATTGAAGGACCGGGCACCGAAGCTTCTGCTCAGCGGGCTCCTTTTGGGGTTGGACTGGGTGTTTTTCTTTGAATCCTTTAACCATACCACGGTGGCCATCGCTACCCTGTGTTATTATATGGCGCCGGTGTTCATGCTGGCGGCGGCACCCCTGGTCTTCCGGGAACAGATCACGCGGCGGAAAATGGTGTGCGGCGCCATTACCGTTGGTGGCATGCTGCTGGTTTCCGGGGTCTTGGGCAGCAGCGGAGACGTGGGCGATATCACTGGGGTGTTCTGTGCCCTGGCAGGAGCCTTCTTTTATGCAGGGATCATCATCATCAGCAAGACCATCACCGGGCTGGACCCTTATGAACAGACTTCCGTACAGCTGGGGACGGCAGCCTTTTTCCTGCTGCTCTACTGTCTGCTGACAGGGCAGCTGGATTTCCACACCATGGATGGGGCTGGGTGGGCTCTGACGATGCTTTTGGGCATCGTCCATACGGGGCTGGCTTACGGGATCTATTTCGGCAGCCTGACCCAGGTGCCGGCCCAGACTACTGCCCTGCTCAGTTATGTGGATCCGGTGGTTGCAGTGTGTATTTCCGTATTCCTGCTCCAGGAACCCATCACTGGACTGCAGCTGGCTGGGGTCCTGTTGGTGCTGGGCGGCATGATCGGCGGGGAAAGGAGAAGATAAATGGAAAATCGTATTTTTCATCCAGGGGATATCGTGCGGCATTTCAAGCGGGAACGGCTGACGGAAGAGGAAAAACGGACCAACCGGTATCTGTACCGGATCATCGGACCGGCGGTCCATTCGGAAACCCGGGAACCTTTGATGGTGTATGAAGCCCTGTATGGGGACTTTGGCCTGTATGTCAGGCCAGCCGCCATGTTCTACAGTGAAGTGGACCATAAGAAATATCCGGAAGTGAAGCAGAAGTACCGGTTTGAGAAGGTGTAGGGGGCTGCCTTTTGGCAGCCCGGTCACTGGTCTCTTGTCACTAGTCACTGGACGAAGGAAGGCAGCCGGGCTGCGGCTGCCTTTCATTGTATGATGCTGGCTCAGACGCGCCTTTGGCTTGTCCTTGCCTTTCTAGAAGAAACTAAGACAAGCAACGGATGAAAAGAAAGGCACATTTCTATTTTTTATTCGGAAGAACCCGTCAGCCACGGGTTCTTTCCATCGGCCAGTGACCAGTGACCGTTGACCAGTGACAAAAAGGGAATGTGAAAAAATAATTTCTCATTTTTTCATAGCCCCTTTTACGTTAACTATACTAAAATACTAGGTTGACTAAATAGCCCGCTTCCTGTATGGTAAGGAAGTCTGAAAATTCTGGAGGTGAGGCTGTGCGTTTGCGTGAAATGGTGTTGTGCGGGCTGTTCATTGCCCTGGTGGCAGTGGGGGCCCTGATCCGGATCCCGGTGGGGAGCGATGTGTACACCCTGCAGTTCATGTTCACCCTGCTGGCGGGACTGCTGCTGGGAGCCCGGCTGGGGGCCCTGGCGGTAGGGACCTATGTGGTCATGGGCCTTGTGGGAATCCCGGTGTTTGCTTCCGGAGGGGGCCCTCCTATGTGCTCCAGCCCACCTTTGGGTATCTGGTGGGGTTTACCATCCAGGCCTGGGTCTGCGGGAATCTGGCCCGGCAGGGAGCTGCTGAGGTGACCCTGTCCCGGCTCCTGGGGATCAACCTGGTGGGGATGGTCATCGTCTATGTGCTGGGGATCAGCTATTTCTGGCTGTCCTCCAACTATCTGGTCCAGGCCCCCATCGGCTTCTGGGCGGCCCTGTGGTACTGCGGGGTACTCCAGGTGGTGCCGGATTTCCTCCTGTGCCTGGGAGCGGCCTTTGTAGGGCTCCGGTGCCGGAAAGCGGGAATCTGGGTGTAAGGAGAGGAATGGAATGGGTAAAGCGATATTCATTACGGGAACGGGTACGGATGTGGGGAAGACCTATGTGACCGGGCTTCTGGTGAAGAAGATCCGGGAAGCGGGGCTGGACGGCAGCTACTACAAGGCCGCCCTCAGCGGGGCGGAACCGGACGGAAACGGGAACCTGGTGCCCGGGGATGCGGCCTGGGTGAAGGAAACCGCCGGGATCCCGGACCCTCTGGAAGATCTGGTGACCTATGTGTACCGGGAAGCGGTGTCTCCTCATCTGGCGGCCCGGATCAACAACCATCCGGTGGACCTGGACAAGATCCGGCAGGCCTTCCGGAAGGCCAAAGACCGGCACCAGTATCTCACCATGGAAGGCAGCGGGGGCATCCTGTGTCCTCTGGGCTGGGAAAAGGATCACCACCTGCTGCTGGAGGACATGATCCAGGCTCTGGACCTGGGCTGCCTTCTGGTGGCGGATGGGGGACTGGGGACCATCAACAGTACGGTGCTGACGGTGGAATATCTCCGGCACCGGGCCATCCCAGTCCGGGGAATCCTGTTCAACCGGTGGAAACCGGGAGACCGGATGCAGGAAGACAACCGGATCATGGTGGAAGAACTTACCGGCCTGCCGGTGCTGGCCTGCGTAAAGGAAGGTGACCGGGAACTGGAAGGCCCTCTGGACAGACTGCTGGAAGCTTATACCTAAGGAGACGAAAATGGAACACAAAACAATGGAACAGCGGGACCTGGACCTGATCTGGCACCCCTGTTCACAAATGAAAGATTACGAAACCCTGCCTCCCATGGTCATCGATCATGCCCAGGGAGTCTGGCTCTACGACATCCACGGCAAAGCCTATCTGGACATTGTCAGCTCCTGGTGGGCCAATCTGCTAGGCCACCGGAATCCGGTGCTCAATGGACGGATCAAAGACCAGCTGGACAAACTGGAACATGTGATCTTTGCCAATTTCACCCATGCCCCGGCCATTACCCTGGCGGAACGGCTGAAGGCCCTGGTGCCGGAAGGGCTGTGCCGGTTCCAGTTCCACGACAACGGATCGGCGGCAGTGGAAGCGGCTCTGAAGCTGTGTTTCCAGTACTGGGCCCAGACCGGCCATCCGGAAAAACAGCGGTTCATGTGCCTGACGGAAGGGTACCACGGAGAAACCATCGGGGCTCTGTCCGTGGGGAGCATGGATCTGTTCGCCAAACTGTACAAGCCCATGATGATGGACAACATCCATGTGGAAGCCCCGGACTGTTTCCGCTGCCCCTATGGAAAGGACCGGGACCACTGCCAGTGTGAATGCTTCGCCAAAGCGGAAGAGGCCTTTGCCCTCCACGGCCGGGAAACTGCCGCCATGATTGTGGAGCCCCTGCTCCAGGGCAGCGCCGGCATGCGGGTGTACCCGGCTCTCTATCTCCAAAAGCTCCGGGCGCTGTGCGATGCCTATGAGGTGAAGCTGATCGCCGACGAAATCGCTACCGGCTTCGGCCGGACCGGTACCCTGTTCGCCTGCGGCCAGGCAGGGATCACCCCGGATGTGATGTGCCTGTCCAAAGGACTGACCGGAGGGTACATGCCCATGTCCCTGACGGTGACCACCCGGGAGATCTATGAGGCTTTCTACGACGATTACGGCAAGCACAAGGCCTTCCTCCACAGCCACACCTATGCCGGGAATCCCCTGGGGTGTGCGGTGGCCCACGGGGTGCTGGATGTGCTGGAACAGGAACAGATCCTGCCCCGGGCCCGGGAAACCGCCCGGTGGCTCACTGGAGAAATGGAAGCCCGGTTCGGGAACCATCCCCTGGTGGGAGAAATCCGCCACATCGGCCTGATCCACGCCCTGGAACTGGTGGCGGACAAAAAGACCAAAGCCCCCTTCCCGGCGGAAAAACGGCTGGGGTATTACTTCTATCAAAAGGCCCTGGAACGGGGAATGGTACTCCGGCCTTTGGGAGATGTACTGTATTTCAACCCGCCTCTCACCATTACCCGGGCGGAACTGACCCAGGCCATGGATATCCTGGAACAGGTGCTGGCCTGAGAGCCGGCTGCCTGGGATAAGGTAAACCAAAAATAAAATAAGGTTGACACAAAACGTAATCTGTCCTATACTAAGGACAACGAATTCAACGAGCCTGATTTCGTCCTGATCCGTCCCTCCGGATCGGCCCATGAGAAACTCTCAAAAGGAGCTGCTGTACGTTTTCCGTGCAGCGGCTCCTTTTTCGTGGTAAGATGGGGGAGCATGATCATAGAAGACAACAGGAGGAACATCCTATGGCTATTTTGGAACATGATATCCTGATCAGTGAAGACTTGCGCCGGGTTCCCCGGGAAGAACTGGAAAACCGGCTGACACGGCTGCGGGAAGCCCTGGACCGTCAAGAGCCAGGCTGGCAGATGGCCGTGATCACAGATAAATTGGATATGTATTATTTTACCGGTACCATGCAGGAAGGAGCTTTTATAGTCCGGCCCCAGGACGCCATCCTGTGGGTGCGCAGGAGCCTGGCCCGGGCCCTGAATGAAAGCCTCCTTCCGGAAGGCTGGATCCGCCGGATGCACAGCTATCGGCAGCCGGCGGAATACTATGGGGCGGATCTGCCATCAGAAGTGTATCTGGATGAAAAGCACACCTCTCTGGAATGGCTCCGGTTCTTCCGGAAATACTTTCCTTTCGAAACCAGGAGAAACTTGGATGCGGTGCTCAGCGGCCTCCGGAGCGTGAAAAGCGACTACGAGCTGGCCCTTTTGAGCCGCAGCGGACAAATCCATGCCGATGTGCTCATGGAAGAAGCTCCGGTGTTCCTGAAAGTGGGGATCAGCGAAGCGGAATTGGCCATCCAGCTGTACCTGCGGATGGTACTGAAGGGCAGCCAGGGGGTAGCCCGGACCAATCGGCCCACAGGAGAAGATGCCATCGGTCTGGCTTCTTTTGGGAAGAGCGCGCTGGTGCGGACGGCCTTTGACGGACCTGGAGGGACCAGCGGTACCTGTGTGGCGGTCCAGAGCATTGGCTCAGCCTTCCGGCTGCTGAAGCCGGGCCGTCTGGTTTACTTGGATATCCCCTGTGGGGTGGATGGGTACAATACGGATAAAACGGTGGTGTATTATTTCGGGGATTTGGAACGGGATCCGGCCAAAGAGGAAATCCTCCGGGCCTACAACTATTGCCTGGACCTGGAACAGCAGACTCTGGCCCTTTTGAAACCAGGGGCTGTTTTGGGAGAAATCTACGACAAGGTGATGGCTGATTTCGATCCCTACTATGAAAATATGTTCATGAACGGGGGCCGTTTCCTGGGACACAGCATTGGTATGTGCATGGATGAGACACCGGTGATCGCCGGCGGCGTCAAAGATCGGGTGGAGGAGAACATGGTTTTTGCGGTGGAACCCAAGATCGCCCTGCCGGGACTGGGTATGGTAGGGACGGAAAACACCTACCGGATCGGACCGGAGGGACCGGTCTGTTTGACGGGAGGATCCCAGCCGCTGCGGGTCATCCGTTGATTTTCCCTTGCCGGAAATGGTAAAATAACAAAATAAAATCTTTCAGGACAGCGGGTTGGCTGCAGCCTGGAAACAAGGGGAGTAAAAGAAAAATATGGCAACAGAAGAAAATGGGCTCCTGGATAAACAGGATTTCCTGGAACAGAAAGAAGTCATCAAAAAGCAGATCCTGGGGAACGGGAAATTGACAGGGCCTCAGAAACGGCAGTCGCTGCAGGTCCTGGAAGGGTTCGAAAAATCCATCCTCCAAGGAGGCGTCCGCCAGCACGGCATCACCAAGGCCATGCTAAAGACCGCTCTACCGGTATTCGGGAAAATGAGCGAGGACAAGCGGCATAACGAAAAGGAACTGCGGGTGCTGAAATTCCTCACCTATTTCGTGCTCCAGGGGATCCGGAAATGAGTGCGCTGACCCTATTCCTGCTGGCAGTGTCCCTTTCCATGGATGCTTTCGCTGTATCTGTCTGCGGAGGGCTGAAAATGGAAGGTCGGGAACGGTTCAAAGGCGGGCTGATCTTCGGTGCCTGGTTCGGGGTGTTCCAGGCCCTGATGCCGCTGGTCGGCTACGAGCTGGGCAGCCATTTTGCCAAGGTAGCGGAGGCTTATTCCCATTGGATCATTTTTTTGATCCTTTCTTATATTGGCTGGAACATGATCCAGGAAGCGGGAGAAGACCAAGAAAAAGAAAAAGTCACTGGCTTCCGGACTATGCTGGGACTGGCGGTGGCTACCAGCCTGGATGCCTTGGGAGTGGGCGTGGGCTTTGCCTTCTTGGATATCCGGATCCTGCCGGCAATACTGGAAATCGGCACCATTACCTTTTGCCTTTCTTTCCTGGGCTGTGCCTGCGGATCGGTGATTGGCATGTGGGGCAAGGAACGGGCGGAGAAAGCCGGCAGCTTTGTGCTGCTGCTGATCGGTCTGAAGGCTGTCATTGAGCATTACGGGATCCTGGACAACTGGACGCCGTTTCTGTTCTAAGCCAGCGGAGCTGGCTTCCTTTGGCCATTGACAATCGACCATTGACGGGGGCTGTTGCGTAAGCAACAGCCCTTTTCCAAAAGGAGGCATCAAGATGGTCCGCCAACGTTACATCATGCATGTGGATATGGATGCATTTTTTGCTTCTGTGGAACAGCTGGACCATCCGGAATACCGGGGAAAACCGGTGATTGTGGGAGGCCTTTCCGGCCGGGGCGTGGTTTCCACCTGCTCCTATGAAGCACGGAAGTTCGGGGTCCATTCGGCCATGCCCATGGCCACGGCCCACCGGCTCTGTCCCCAGGCCATTTATGTCCAGGGCCGGTATGGCCGCTATCAAGAAGTATCCAGGGAGATCCGGAAGATCTTCCAAGAATTTTCTCCCCTGGTAGAGCCCTTGTCCATTGATGAAGCCTTCTTGGACCTGACGGGGATGGAAGCCCTGGCGGGAGATGTATATGCCCTGGGACCGAAAATCAAACAGGCAATCCGGGAACGGACCGGCCTCACCGCTTCCGTGGGGCTGGCTCCCAACAAATTCCTGGCCAAACTGGCCAGCGACCTGCGGAAACCGGACGGAATGGTAATCATCCGGCCGGAGGAAGCAGCTGCCACAATCGCACCCTTGCCAGTGGGCCGGATCTTCGGACTGGGACAGCGCTCTGTGGCTGCACTGGAAAAAATGGGCATCCGGACCATCGGACAGCTAGCTGCCTGCGATCCCCGGCTGCTGCGGCCGCTCTTGGGGAAAAATGCGGAAGAGATCCGGAATCGGGCCCAAGGCTTGGACAGTCGGCCGGTGGTGCCGGATGAGCAGCGGAAATCCCTGGGGAAGGAGAATACCTTTCCCGTGGATCTGGTGGGCATGGAAACCTGTCTGGGGGCCCTGTGGGACCTGTGCCAACAGGTGGGATGGCGGCTGCGCTGCGCCGGCCTTTCCGGCTGCACCGTGACCCTGAAGGTGAAGACCGGGACTTTTCAGCTGCTGACCCGGAGCCGGATGGTGGAGGAGCCTCTGTCTCAGGATGAGGAGCTGATGGAACAGATCCGCCTGCTGGCCCGGCAGCTTTCCTGGAGCCAGCCGGTACGGCTGCTGGGGGTCAGCGTCAGCCATCTGGTGCCGGCAGGTTCCCAAAGCCTGGCCTTGGACGATGAACGGCGGCAAAAACGGAACCAAGCCCTGGATGCCCTGAAGCAGCGGTTCGGGGAGGACATCATCCGGAAGGGCTGGGGAAAACGGTAAAATCCAGCTGGCCAGAGCTCGGGAAAAAAGGTAGAATAGAACTGTCTGAAGGAGGGGGCCGGAGGGCGGAAAGGAGACGGGCAATGGAACGGCGGAAGAAAATCGGTGTGGGCATGGTCCTTTTGGGGGCCGGGCTCTGGGGAAGCAGCAGCAATAGTGTGGAATATCTGATGGTGCACCAGCACTTTACCTGGGCGGCTATCCTATTCTGGCGGATGGTCTGTACCGGTGTGGTATTCCTGGGCACCTGCCTGTATCAGAAGCAGGACCTCCTGGCCCCCTTGAAAAACGACTGGAAATGGCTCCTGAAATTCGTCCTGCTGGGGATGTACCTGATGCAGGTCACTTTTTTCAAATCCATCTATTACAGCAATGCTGCGACGGCTACGGTGCTCCAGTACACCATGCCGGCCATCCTTCTGTTCATGTACCTGATCAAGGAAAGGAGACGGCCTACCCGGCGGGAAGTAGTGGCTGTGGTCCTGGCCTTGGTAGGGACGGCGCTGATTGCCACCAAGGGAGAAGGGGCGGCCTTGGCCATCTCGCAGGAGGCACTGTTTTACGGGATCCTGGGTGCTTTTGGGATGGCGTTCTATACAGCTTATGCAGCCGTCCTGCTGAAAAAATACAGCTGCTTCCTGATCCTGGGCTGGGGAAGCCTGGGGAATGCTCTGCTGTTGGGAATCTTCAATCATCCTTCCTTGGAAGGCGCTCTCTTCGATCTCCATACGGCGGAGGCGTTCGGCATCCTCTTCGTCCTGGGGACGCTGGTTGCTTACTACGTGTATCTGGAAAGCACTAAGTACATCCCTCCGGCGGAAACCGGGGCCCTGGCGGCGTTCGAGCCCCTGTCCGCGTATTTCTTTTCTGTGGTGGTCATGGGCAACAAGGTGGGACCGGTAGAAATGCTGGGAGCTCTGTGCATCATGGTCATGGTCGGCGTCTTGGCACGGAATGACTGATACGGGAAAAAGAAAACAAATTCTATTGACAGACTGAATTTGAGTGCCTATAATGTAAATCATATTAAAATAGTGGTAATTAAACGGGAATGAATAGGGAGGCAATGACAATGAGCGAAGAAAAGAAGTATCATTTTGAGACGCTGCAGCTCCATGTGGGGCAGGAACAAGCTGATCCGGCAACGGATTCCCGGGCAGTGCCCATCTACCAGACCACTTCTTATGTGTTCCGGAACAGCCAGCATGCCGCTGATCGGTTTGCCCTGAAGGATGCAGGCAACGTTTACGGCCGGCTCACCAACCCCACGGAAGATGTCTTTGAAAAACGGATCGCAGCCCTGGAAGGCGGGGTGGCGGCCCTGGCAACGGCCAGCGGTGCTGCTGCCGTGACCTATGCCATGCAGGCACTGGTCCATGCAGGCCAGCACATTGTCTGCGCTACTACCGTATACGGCGGGACCTACAACCTGTTCGAACATACTTTTCCGGATTTTGGCATCGAAACCACTTTTGTGGATCCTACCAAAGGGGTACAGGTCTTCGAAGATGCGGTACGGGAAAATACCCAGGCCATCTACATTGAATCCGTGGGCAACCCCAATGCCAACCTGATCGACATCGATGCAGTGGCCGCCATTGCCCATAAGCATAAGATCCCTCTGGTGGTTGACAGCACTTTCGCCACTCCCTATCTGCTGCGTCCTTTTGAACACGGCGCTGACGTGGTGGTCCATTCTGCCACCAAGTTCATCGGCGGTCATGGTACCACCCTGGGCGGCATCATCGTGGACAGCGGCAAGTTCGACTGGGTGGCTTCCGGCCGGTTCCCTTGGCTGGTTGACCCCAACCCCAGCTACCATGGCATCAGTTTTGCCAAGGACGTGGGCGCTGCTGCCTATGTAACCTATATCCGGACCCTGATCCTGCGGGATACGGGGGCTACCATTTCTCCCTTCAATGCCTTCCTGCTGCTCCAGGGCACCGAAACCCTGTCCCTGCGGGTGGAACGTCAGGTGGAAAATGCCCTGAAAGTGGTGGAATTCCTGGCCCACGATGCCCATGTGGCCAAAGTGAACCATCCTTCCCTGCCCAACCATCCGGATCATGAACTGTACAAGAAGTACTTCCCCAACGGCGGGATTTCCATCTTTACCTTTGAGATCAAAGGCGGTGCCGCCGCTGCCCAGAAGTTCATCGATCATCTGAAGATCTTCTCCCTCTTGGCCAATGTGGCCGATGTGAAGAGTCTGGTGATCCACCCGGCTTCCACCACCCATTCCCAGATGAACGAAGAAGAGCTGGCCGCTTCCGGAATCACCCCGGCTACTATCCGGCTGTCCATCGGGACCGAACATATTGACGATATCATCGATGATCTGAAACAGGCTTTTGCCGCTTTGGATTGATCCAAAAGAAAACAGGGGGCTGCTGCATCTGCAGCAGCCCCCTGTTTTTTCTTTTGAAATGTAACGGCCGTAACAACAATTAACAATATAAGAATAAATCAATACTAAATATAATAAAAATGTTGCAATCCTCCAAAGATATGCTACAATAAAACGGCAACACGAATAATAAAAAACGTAAAGTGTAAAGTGTTCGCCCTATACAATCTTTGCAATTAGAAGGAGGAACTCCTATGCGCGCCATCCACAAGATCCTGGTCCCCAACCGAGGGGAAATCGCTATCCGGATTTTCCGGGCCTGTCATGAACTGGGCATCCGTACCGTTGCCGTCTATTCCCAGGAAGATATCCTGTCTCTGCACCGCAGCCGGGCAGATGAAGCCTATCTGGTGGGAAAAGGGAAAAAACCGGTGGATGCTTATCTGGATATCGAAGACATCATCCGGATCTGCAAAGAACATGAGGTGGATGCCATCCATCCAGGCTATGGGTTCCTGGCAGAAAATGCCCAGCTGGCCCGCCGCTGTGAGGAGGAAGGGATCATCTTCATCGGTCCCCGGGTGGAACATTTGGAGATGTTCGGGGATAAGGTGAATGCCCGGATCCAGGCGGAGAAAGCGGGAATCCCCATGATCCCTGGCACCAAAGGAGCGGTGAAGAGTTTTGCGGAAGTGAAGGCCTTCGCGGAAGAAGTGGGCCTGCCGGTGATGATCAAGGCGGTCAATGGAGGCGGCGGCCGAGGCATGCGGAATGTGGACCGGATGGAAGACCTGGAAGAAGCTTACAACCGGGCCCGTTCAGAGGCTCGGATGGCTTTTGGGGACGAAGATATCTATGTGGAGAAATGCATCCTGAACCCCAAACACATCGAAGTCCAGATTTTGGGAGATGAACAGGGCCATGTGGTCCATCTCCATGAACGGGACTGCTCCATCCAGCGGCGGCACCAGAAGGTCATCGAAATGGCTCCGGCCTGGTCCCTGCCTCGGGAACTGCGGGAGGCCATCTGCCAGGCAGCTCTGAAACTCATGGAGAATGTCCATTATGTGAATGCCGGGACGGTAGAATTCCTGGCGGATCAGGACGAAAAGCATTTTTATTTCATCGAAGTCAATCCCCGAGTCCAGGTAGAACACACGGTGACCGAAGCCATTACGGATGTGGATATCGTGAAGGCCCAGATCCTGATCGCCGAGGGACATGGCTTGGATGATCCGGAGATCCATGCGGGGCGGCAGGGAGACATCCCCTGCAACGGGGTGGCCATCCAATGCCGGATCACCACGGAAGATCCCCAGAACCAGTTCATGCCGGATACGGGGAAAATCATTGCCTACCGGAGCGGCGGCGGACCGGGGATCCGTCTGGATGCGGGGACCGCGTATCAGGGAGCGGTCATCACCCCTTATTATGATTCGCTGCTGGTCAAGGTGACGGCCCATGCTATGGATCCGCTGGCCACCATCCATCGGATGCTCCGCTGCCTGGACGAATTCCGGATCAGCGGAGTGAAGACCAATATCTTCTTCCTGAAGAATATGCTCCAGGATCCAGCGTTCCAGGCTGGGGCCTGCGATGTGAACTACATTGACCGGCATCCGGAACTGTTGGTGGATCCCGAGGAAGTCAGTGACCGAGGGACCCGGATGCTGACCTATATCGGAGAAGTGACGGTGAACGGATATCGGGGGAATGGCCATCATACCAAACCGGAATTCCCGCCGCCGGTGCGGCTGGAAACGGACGGAAGCCCCTGCCCGGCCGGGACGAAGCAGCTCCTGGATCAACTGGGACCGGACGCTTTTGCCCGCTGGATCCTGGATCAGAAACAGGTGCTGCTGATGGATACCACCTACCGGGATGCCCACCAGTCCCTCCTGGCCACCCGGATCCGGACCCGGGATATCCTGGGGGCCATCCATTATACGGCCCAAAAGGTGCCCCAGCTGTATGCTTTTGAAAACTGGGGCGGTGCTACCTTCGATGTGGCTTACCGTTTCTTGGATGAAGATCCTTGGCAGCGGCTCCGGCTCATGCGCCAGGCAGCCCCCAACATCCTGTTCCAGATGCTGACCCGGGGAGCCAATGCGGTGGGGTATACCAATTATCCCCCGGAAGTGATCCGGGAATTTCTGACTTTGGCGGCGAAAAACGGGGTGGATGTGTTCCGGATCTTTGACTGCTTGAACCAGCTGGATCATATGACCTTCTCCATCGAAGCGGTCCGCAAGCTGGGGAAAGTGGCAGAAGGGACCATTTGCTATACGGGGGATATCTTGGACGACCGGCGGCAGAAATATTCCCTGCAGTATTATACGGATCTGGCCAAAGCCCTGGCTGATGCCGGGGCCAATATCATCGCCATCAAGGATATGGCAGGGCTTTTGAAGCCGGAAGCGGCCTATGCTCTGGTGTCGGCCCTGAAGGACGCAGTGGATCTGCCCATCCATCTCCACAGCCATGAAGGAGGCGGCTGTACCCTGTACAGCTATGCCAAAGCGGTGGAAGCCGGGGTGGATATCCTGGATGTGGCCACCAGTGCCCTGTCCGGCGGGACCAGCCAGCCATCCATGACGGCGCTGTGCTATGCCCTGGAACATACGCCCCGGCAGCCGAAGCTGGATCTGGATGCCTTGGAGACCATCGACCGGTATTGGCAGGTGGTCCGGAAGTATTATGCCGGAGTGGATGCCCGGATGACCTGTCCCAACACCACGGTGTTCCAACATGAAATGCCGGGCGGGCAGTATTCCAACCTGCAGCAGCAGGCTGCCGCGGTGGGACTGGGAGACCGCTGGCCGGAAGTCTGCCGGATGTATGCACGGGTGAACCAGCTGTTCGGGGATGTGATCAAAGTCACGCCTTCTTCTAAGGTGGTGGGGGATATGTCCCTGTTCATGGTCCAGAACCATCTGACGGAGGAAGACATCTACCAGCGGGGAGATACCCTGGACTTTCCCCAGAGCGTGGTGGATTTCTTTGACGGAAAATTGGGGACGCCCTATGGCGGGTTCCCAGAACTGCTCCAGAAAATCATCCTGCGGGGTGCCAAACCTCACTTGGAGACGCCTCCCCAGCCCATCGATCTGGACAAACTCCGGGAGGATCTGAAGAAACTGCACATCCCGGATACTCCGGAGGCTGTCAGCAGCTGCTGCCTGTATCCCAAGGTCTATAAAGACTATATACAGAGGTACCATCAATACGGGGACATGAGCATCCTGGATACGCCCACGTTCTTCTTCGGCATGAAGCCAGGGGAAGAAATCCGGGTGCACATGGATGGAAAAATGGTGCTGGTCCGGCTGAATTACCTGACCCGGCCGGATCCGGAAGGGTATCGGGAGGTCCAGTTCGAAATCAACGGGATGCCCCGGGAAATCAAAGTCCGGGATGCCAAGGCTTCGGAAGGCAGCAGCCTGGCCCGGAAGGCAGATCCTACGGTGCCGGGAGAAGTGGGAGCCACCCTGTCCGGCTCGGTGCTCCGGGTCCAGGTGGAACCGGGAACTGTAGTGAAACAGGGAGATCCGCTGATGGTCACGGAAGCCATGAAGATGGAAACCACCCTGACGGCGCCGGTGGACGGCCTGGTCAAGGAAGTGCTGGTCAAAGCCGGCAGCCGGATCCAGTCCGGGGATCTGCTGGTGGTGATCCAGTGATGAGAGATAAAAGGGGCTGTTGCACGTTAATGGTCGATATTCGAATCCGCTTCCCGCCAACGCGCTGACGATTGAACGAGGCTCCCAGCGGATGAGCGAAACCGAAAATTTCTTCACGCTCCGCTCAAGGGTCGTTCAGCGGTACCCCGCCTGGCTCTGGCCTACTGCTTTCTAAAAAACTAAAAAAAAGACTTTCGGTCTCCAGGAGGCCGAAAGTGGTGTAAAATTTTAGTATGAGAGAAAAAAATTTTACAAAAAGATTATACAAAATTGGGCATGGTTTTGCAACTTCATTTGCCCATGGATATTGAATTTTCGATCCCCAAAGACAATCCGGTCTGGCTGGTCCACGATGGTGTAGAAAGGATGGATTTAAGCAAGCTGTATGGCACCTACGCTCATTTGGAAAGCAATGAAGTGACCCCTCGTCAGATGCTGAAACTCGTTGTCTTTGCTGCAATGCACGGAGTACGCAGTTCCCGTGCCATCGAGGATTTCTGCCAGAACCGGATCGACTGCCGGCTCCTGCTGGATGAGAAGAAAGCCCCGGACTACTCCACCATTGCCCGGTTCCGTTCCCTCCATCTGGCAGCCTGTGCCAAAGACGTCCTGGTAGAGATGGACCGCTATCTGGGGTACCACGGTGAACTCTCCGCTGATACGCTGTTCATCGACGGGACCAAGATTGAGTCCTTTGCCAACAAGTACAAGTTTGTGTGGAAAAAAGGCGTCACCAAGCGTCTGGGCAAAATGATGGAGGAGATTCCGGCATTCTTCCTGGAAACGGAGACGTCTTTCGGAATCTGCTGTGAAGACGCTGCTTCCTTTCCTTGAAGATATGCGGAGCCATTTGGGAACCAACTACCGAAAGATAGTGGCCGATGCGGGATACGAAAGCGAAGAAAATTACGAATATCTCAAGAAAAACGACATGACTTCCTACATTAAGCCAAAGACCTACGAATGTGAGAAAAAGCGGTCTTTCAAGAATGCCATCGGCAACCGGGAAAACATGACCTATGATAGGGTTACGGACAGCTATATCTGTGCCAACGGGAAACGGGTGGAATGCCAAGGGACCAAAAAAGGAAAGAGCCGGAACGGGTACGTAACTGAAAAAACGGTATATGCGTGCCATGACTGTGCAGGATGTCCGTACAAGAAGGACTGCATCCGGGGCAACAACTCCAAGCTGCCACTGGAACAGAGAGAGAAACATTTTGAAGTTTCAAAACGTTTCCTGGAACTGCGGGCAGAAGACAAGGAACGGATAACGTCGGAAGAGGGAAAAATGCTGAGGATGAACCGGTCGATCCAGTCGGAAGGAGCCTTTGCGGATGTGAAGGAAACCCAGCTGTTCCGCCGCTTCCTGGGGACCGGGCATCTGAACGCGCTTACAGAGACCGTGATCTGTGTCCTGGCGCACAACTTCAACAAATTGCACCACAAGATCCAGAACGGGACCCAGGGCCGATATCTGTTTCCCTTGAAAAAGCTGGCCTAACTTACTTGAAGAACTAAAAAGTGGCAAGAAAAAAGCCGCCAAAATGGACGGCTTACATTATTGTACTCAATTTTAGGGAACTTGAGATATTTTTTTGATTTTCCATTGAAGACTTTAAAACTGAAGAAAAAAGAAAGCTGTTGCATGTGTGAAAATCTCACACATGCAACATCCCCTTTTTTCCGCTGTCCGGCTTGAAGAACCTCCGGATCACAAAGGGCACCCCCATGGCCAGCATCAGTACCCGGACCAGCTGATAGGTGAGGATTACGGCCACATCCTGGTGCATTTCCATGCCGGTGAGGCACATTTCTGCAATGCCCCCGGGAGCCAGGGCCAGGAAGCCCGTGAGGGTGGAAAAACCGTACAGACGGGACATAAAGACGGACAGGGCGGCACTGGAAGCTACCATGAGCAGGGAACCCAAGAGCACATTGGGAATCAGTTCCCGGGTCTTCAGCAGCTTCTCCCGGTCCAGCATGGTGCCGATGTACAGTCCGATGTGGAGCTGGGCAAAGGCCATCGCGGGCGCCGGGACTCGGGGCACACTGCCCTGCCAGAGAGCGAACAGAGAAGTGACGATGATGGGGCCCAGCAGCTGCCCGGTAGGCATATGGATGGCTTTCGCGATGGACCGGCCGATCAGGACCAGGGGGACTACCAGCAGCCAGCCAGGATGGAAGAGGCTCAGGAAATCGGCCATGGAGGTGGACCATAGGCTGGCTCCTGCCGAGCGGGTGACTTCTCCGCCGAATAAGTTGATGGCCAGGAAGGGCACGCTGACTTCTACTACGAACAGGCGCAGGCATTGGGAGACTACCACCACATTTTCATCCGCTTCCTCATAGTCGTCCATCAGCACGGTCATGGCTGTCAGGCCCCCGGGCAGGCAGCCCATGATGGAGCTGAGCAGGTTGGCAAAAGTGTGCCGGTGCATATGGACAGCAACCCCTACAGATACGGCAAGGGTGAACAGACAGGCTCCGAAAATCCCCAGGGTTTCCTGGCTCAGCTTGAAAAATGTGTCAGGAGTGCAGTTGCTGCCGATGCCGTAGCCGGCTACCCCCAGCATCAGGCCCCTCCAGGAACGGGGCCATTGGAAGGCATTGTCCAGGAAGGAACGGACCGCAAACCCGGTGACGATGCCGCCCAGCATATAGGGAATGGGGATACCCAGCTGCCGCAGCAGGAATCCGATCAGGGCTGCAGCCAGGAATGCAGTGAATCTTTTCATCATAAAGGCTCCTTCCGGCGGTACAAAATGGCTGTTTGTACGGTAAGATACTTTTATTATAGACAATCTGTTCCATAGTGTAAAATCTTAATAGTATAATAGGACTATAGCAAAAATGATATGGTAAAGAAAGGAGGGAACTTTATGTTCCATGAGAAATACCTGCGGGACTTCCTGCTGGTCTGTGAGAAGGGGAATATCACGGGGGCGGCTAGGCAGCTGGGCCTTTCCCAGCCTTCTCTGAGCCGGATCGTCAAAACAGTAGAAAAAGAAGCCGGGATGCCCCTTTTGGTACGGGATCCCAACGGAGTCTATCTGACCCAAGCCGGGGAGATCTATGCCCGGATGGCCCGGAAACTGTTGGAGGAATACCGGGAAGCCCTCCAGGAAATCCATGATATCCGGGATTCCCGGAGCGGACAGATCCGGCTGGGGCTTTCCCGGATCTCCAGTGAAACCCTGCTGCCGGTGATCTTGGAGCAGTTCCGTGCCCTGTACCCTCGGGTGGAACTGCTGCTGACGGAGACCTTGATCAGGAACTTGAATCCTCTGCTCCACCAGGGACGGCTGGACCTGGCCCTGACCTATTTCCCTGATGACCCGGAACTGGCCTATACAGAGCTGCTGACGGATACGGTATATCTGGAGGCCCCTCCTTTTTTCTACCGGCAGCGGCCTGGCTGGAGGTACGGCACTGGCAATGTGCTGGAAGGAACGGCCTGTCTCCAGCAGCAACCCTTCATCCTGCTGAAACCAGGGCGGGGACTGCGGTATATGGCGGAAAACTTCTTCCGGCAGGAAGACCTCCAGCCCCGGATCATCTTGGAAACGGACAGTGTGGAATTGGCCCACCGGCTGGTCCTGGAAAACCATGGGTTCACCCTGATCCCTGGGCTGGCCTTCCACACCCTGCAGAAAGTGGACCAGTCGGTCTTTTACCAGGTCCCCCAGCAGCCTTTGAAAAGGACCCTGTATCTGGCCAGCCGCAAGGGGGCCTATCTGACCCGGGCTATGGTGGCCCTCTGCGGACTGATCCGGAGCAGCGTAGCCGAAAAACCTCCCTGCTGACGAAGGGATTTCTATGGTACAATAGGGCCAGGAAACGGAGGTGTTTTCCATGGACAGAAAACAGATGACTCTGCTGCTCGGACTTTCTCTGGCCCTGGGACAGACGGCTTTTGCGGCCGATCATGTGGCCGTGGTGGAGAAAGACGGGAAACAGGGCGTGATCGACCAGGCGGGCAAGGAAATCCTGCCCCTGGCCTATAAAAAAATCGTGGTAGGGGATCCCAAGGAAGATCCGGTGATCCTGGTCCAGCTGAAGGGCAAATACGGCCTCTATGACCGGGACGGAAAACAGCTGCTGGCACCCACTCTGAAGAAGATCACCGATATCAATGAAGGGATCATCGGGGGAGTGGCAGAAAAGAAATGGAATTTCTATACTCTCCAGGGGGAAAAGCTGCCTGGGGAGTATGATGAAGCAAGAGCCTTCCAGGAGGGGCTGGCTCCTGTAAAGGTCCAGGGCAAATGGGGCTTTGCAGACAAGACGGGGAAACTGGTGATCCAGCCCCAATACAAAGAAGTGCGCAGTTTCAGTGAAGGGCTGGCTGCTGTGAAAAAGGACAGCCAGTGGTTCTATATCCATAAAGACGGCAGTCTGCTGCCCAGTATGAGCGTGAAAAAGGCCGGGGACTTCCACCAGGGGGTGGCTGTGGTGGACGGAGGCTGGCTCATGGATACCCAGGGCAAAAAGTACGCCAAGCTGAAATCCTACGCCTTCGTAGGGGACTTCCAGGAAAACGGACTGGCGGAAGTGGGGGTCCGCCGGGCCAGCCACAGCTTCCTGGATTACATCTCCATCGGCTGGGGCTGGGGAGACGGCTGGGGCTGGGGCGGCCCCTACTGGGGCGTGGGCCCGGGCTGGGGTCCCTATTGGGGAGACTACGGCTATTACCATTACCACCACCATCACGGTTGGGGCGGCAGTATCGGCATCTCTCCGGGAGCGGTGATGCCTTCCAGCCTGTACCGGGGCTATGTGAACAAACAGGCCCAGGAAGTGATCTCTCCTACTTACAGCTATGTGTCTCCTTTCTATGGGAAACTGGCTCTGATCCGGGATGATGGCCACTGGGGCATGGTGGATGCCAAAGGCCAGGTGGTGATCCCTGCTGCTTACGATGGACTGCTGCCTTTCAGTGAAGGATTGGCAGCCTTCCAGTCGGATAAAAAATGGGGCTTCATCGATGAAACCAACAAAGTGGTGATCCCCAACCGGTTCGACAGTGCCCAGAGCTTCTTCCAAGACCGGACCACGGCTGTGGAGAAGGAAAAGGGAGGCATCATCGACAAGGCTGGCAATCCGGTGGCTCCCTTCCGGAGCGAACTGCGGGAACTGGGGCCCCTTACGGCGGACCGGGCAGCCTACCGGGATCCCAAAGAGAAGAAATGGGGTTATGTGGACGAGAATGCCAAGATCGTTATTTCTCCGCAATATGACAAGGCTGGAATATTTGACTGAATTCAAAAAATCGCTACAAAAAACTATTGACAGAAAGAATCGTCAATGGCATAATGTAAACCATACCATTTCAAACGAAAACAGGTAATGAACGGGAGCGGATCCTCAGGGATTTCCAGAGAGCTGGCGGCCGGTGCGAGCCAGTAAATTCCAGGGAGCCTTCTCACCCGGGAACCGCAGGGATGAACGTGAGTAGTTCCTGCCGTCGGCAGTGCGTTAAACTGAATGAGAACCAACATAGGGTGGTACCGCGATCCTTCGCCCCTATCTGCTTTGCAGCAGGTAGGGGCTTTTTGGTGCAAGAAGAGAGGGGAGTCAAACATTATGGGAATGACAAGAACACAAAAAATCCTGGCCCGCCATGCCGGCCGTCCGGAGGTGGAAGAAGGGGAACTGCTGGTTTCCCAGGTCGATCTGACCCTGGCCAATGATATTACCGGGCCTCCGGCCATTGATGAATTCGATAAGATCGGCCGTCCTGTATTCAACAAGGACAAGATTGCTTTGGTGCCGGATCACTTTTCTCCCCCCAAAGACATCAAATCCGCTACTCTGTGCAAGCATATGCGGGACTTCGCCCGGAAACACAACATCACCAACTACTTTGAAGTGGGCCGGATGGGCATCGAACATGCTTTGGTTCCGGACAGCGGCCTGGTGGCGCCCGGGGAACTGGTGATCGGGGCCGATTCCCACACCTGTACCTACGGAGCCGTCAATGCTTTTTCCACTGGGGTGGGCCAGACGGACCTGGGGGCTGCCATGGCCAGCGGCCAGACCTGGTTCAAGGTCCCCAAGGCCATCAAAGTGGTGCTCACCGGGAAGAAACCGGACTATATCTCCGGCAAGGATGTGATCCTGACCCTGATCGGGATGATCGGTGTGGATGGGGCCCTGTACCAGTCCCTGGAATTCTTCGGGGAAGGGGTAGGAGAACTGTCCATGGCGGACCGGTTCACCATCTGCAACATGGCCATCGAGGCGGGGGGCAAGAACGGGATCTTCCCGGTGGATGACAAGACCCGGGCTTACTTGAAGGAACGGGGGGTCACCCGTCCTTGGGAAGCCGTAGAAGCTGATGAAGATGCGGTCTATGACCGGACCGTGACCATTGCACTGGATGAACTGGTGCCGGTGGTGGCCTATCCCCATCTGCCGGAAAACACCCATCCGGCGGCAGAAGGCAAAGACATCGCCATTGATCAGGTGGTGATCGGATCCTGCACCAACGGACGGTATGAAGATCTGGTTTCTGCCGCCCGGATCCTGAAAGGACGGAAAGTGGATCCCCGGGTGCGCTGCATCATCATCCCTGCTACCCAGGAAATCTACAAACGGGCTATGGACAATGGGCTGCTGGATATCTTCATCGATGCCGGCGCGGCGGTTTCCACCCCCACCTGCGGCCCCTGCCTGGGCGGCTACATGGGGATCCTGGCTGCTGGGGAACGGTGCGTTTCCACCACCAACCGGAATTTCCGGGGCCGTATGGGCCATGTGGACAGCGAAGTCTATCTGGCCAGCCCGCTGACGGCAGCAGCCAGTGCGGTAACCGGCCACATCACTGATCCCAGGGAGGTATTGAAATGAGTAAAGTATGGCGTTACGGAGACCATGTGGATACGGATGTGATCATTCCTGCCCGCTACCTGAACATCTCCGATTTCAAAGAACTGAGTGAACATGCCATGGAAGACATCGACACCACCTTTGCCCCCCATGTGCAGCCCGGAGACATCATCGTGGCCGGCCGGAACTTCGGCTGCGGGTCTTCCCGGGAACATGCTCCCATTGTGATCCAGCAGAAAGGCGTGGCCTGCATCATTGCAGAAAGCTTTGCCCGGATCTTTTATCGGAATGCCATTAACATCGGCCTGCCGGTGCTGGAAATCGGGGAAGAAGCCAAAAAGATCCAGGCTGGCGACCAGGTGGAAGTGGATTTCGACAAAGGGGAGATCCATGTGGTCAATAAGGGACTGACCATCAAGACCCATCCGCTGCCGGCTTTTGTCCGGAAAATCGCGGAAGCCGGCGGTCTGGTCAATTATGTGAAAGGAGCGCAGGACTGATGAAGATTACAGTACTGGCGGGAGACGGCATCGGTCCCGAGATCACCGATGCGGCTCTGGCTGTCATGGAGAAAACCGCGGAAGTATTCGGACTGGATATTTCCTATGATCATAAACTCATGGGGGGCTGTGCCTATGACCGATTCGGCACCCCTCTGCCGGAAGAAACGGTTGCCAGCGCCAAAGCGGCTGATGGAGTGCTGCTGGGTGCTGTGGGCGGCCCCAAGTGGGACCATATCGAAGATGTGACCAAACGGCCGGAAAAGGGCCTGTTGGGCATCCGGAAGGCTCTGGGACTCTACTGCAATCTGCGGCCGGTCCAGGTACGGCCTTATATGGCCCATCTCTCTCCGCTGAAGACGGATCGGGCAGAAGGGGCCGATCTGGTCATCGTCCGGGAACTGACCGGGGGCATCTATTTCGGGGAACACAAGGAAGCTGCCCTGGTGGACGGGGTGGAGACCGCTTCCGACGTGGAGAAATATACCCGTCCGGAAGTGGAGCGGATCGCTGTAAAGGCGTTTGAGGCTGCCCGGCTGCGCCGGGGAAAAGTCACCAGCGTGGATAAGGCCAATGTGCTGGGGTCTTCCCGGATGTGGCGGAAAATCGTGGAGGAACTCCATGATGCCAAGTATCCCGATGTGGAACTGAACCATTTTTACGTGGACAACTGCGCCATGCAGCTGGTGCTGAACCCGAAACAGTTCGACGTGATCCTCACCAACAACATCTTCGGGGACATCTTGTCTGATGAAGCTTCTACCATTGCCGGCAGTATCGGGCTCCTGCCTTCTGCCAGCCTGGGAGACGGCACCGGGCTCTATGAGCCCATCCACGGCAGTGCGCCGGATATTGCCGGGAAGGACATCGCCAACCCTCTGGGGACCATCCTGTCCGCCGCCATGCTGCTGCGTTATTCCCTCCATCAGGAAGAAGCAGCCCGGGCCATCGAAAAGGCCGTGGACGACGTAATGAAAGCTGGTTATCGGACTCCGGATCTGGCCGGAGAAGGCCTGACTACCGTGGGCACGAAGGAGATGGGCCGATTGGTGGCGGAAGCGGTGAGAAAATAAGGGGTCTGTTGCGTGGGCAACAGACCGTCAGCGGTCAGCTGTCAATGGTCAGCGGCCGAAGGAGAAAAAGCTGCCTGGAAAGGCAGCTTTTTTGATGAAGGAGATGAAAATTATGACCCAATGGGCGGACGGAAAACAGCGGTGCTTCTGGGCCAACCCCAACAATCCCCGGTACATCCGGTACCATGATGAGGAATGGGGCCGGCCGGTCCATGAGGACCGGAAGCTGTTCGAAATGCTGCTTTTGGAAACCTTCCAGGCCGGTCTTTCCTGGGAATGTGTGCTTAACAAACGGGACGGGTTCCGGCAGGCCTTTGACGGCTTCGATCCGGAAATCATTGCCCGTTATACAGAAGAAAAAATAGAAGCACTCCGGCAGGATCCTGCCATTATCCGGAACCGGCTGAAGATCCGGGCGGCGGTGGCCAACGCCCGGGTGTTCCTGGCCATCCGGCAGGAATGGGGAAGCTTTGACCGGTACCTGTGGCACTGGACCGAAGGGAAGACCTTCCGGGAAACCGGCCTCACCCATTCCCCTCTGTCCGATGCCCTGTCTAAGGACTTGAAGAGACGGGGTATGAAGTTCGTGGGAACCACGGTGATCTATTCCCTCCTCCAGGCTGTAGGAGTCATCTGGAGCCATGAGAAGGGGTGCTGGCTGGAGCGGCAAAAGGGGGTGTGAAGAATCCCCCCCCCGGTCGCGACCCGCGACAAAAAAAGCTGTTGCATGTGTGAGATTTTCACACATGCAACAGCTTTTTTTCATTTACATCTTCTTCACCGGCACCAGTCCCCGTCCCAAGGAAATCTGTCCGGTCCGGGCGATTTCTATGATTTCGTAGTCCTCCAGGACTTCCAGCAGGGCGTCGATGTGGTCCTCCCGGCCGGTGAGCCGGAGCACCAGGGATTTTTTCTGCACGTCCACCACTTTGGCATGGAACAGCTCTGCCAGGTTGGTCAGTTCTTCCCGCACTTGAGGAGTGGGGGCGCTGACCTTGATCATGGCCAGTTCGTAGCTGACAAAAGGCGCGTCGTCCAGGTTCACTACCTTGATCACGTCGATGAGCTTGGCCAGCTGCTTGATGGCTTGGTCCAGCTCGTACCGGTCCTCCACGGACACCACGATGTTGATCCGGGTCACGTCCCGTTCTTCCGTATAGCCGGCATTGATGAACTCGATATTGATGGCCCGGCGGCTGATGAGTCCGGCTACATGGGTTAGGACCCCGGGCTTGTTGTCGGCCAGGATGGCCAGATGCTGTCGGATCATGGTTGGTCGCCTCCTGTTACTACCATTTCATCCAGTTTCTTCCCGCCAGGGACCATGGGATAGACATTTTCGTCCGGGGGAATGGTGACTTCCAGGAGAGCCGGACCTTCCTGGGCAAAGAGCTGGCCCAGGGCTTCTGGCAGCTGGTTCTCCTTTTCCACCGTCCAGGCTGGGACGCCCATGGACCGGGCAATCCCTGCGATGGAAGGATTGGCTGTCAGATCGGATTCCGCAAAGTGTCCTTTGTAGAACATCCCCTGCCACTGATGGACCATGCCCAGGGTGTTGTTCCGCAGGACCACGGTCTTGACGGCGATGCCGTATTTGTGGAGGGTGGCAAATTCCTGACAGTTCATCAGGATGCTGCCATCCCCGGTTACAAGGACCACCGGTTTGTCCGGTTCTCCCAGCTGGGCTCCCAGGGCGGCAGGCAGGCCATAGCCCATGGTGCCAAGCCCGCCGGAAGTGATGAAATGATGGGGCTGGGACACTGGATAGAACTGGGCCGCCCACATCTGGTGCTGGCCCACATCGGTGGCCACGATGGCTTCCGGACCGGCTTTCCGGGCCAGCTGCTCCAGCACCACCTGGGGGGAGAGGCCTTTGGCAGAAGAGGGCCGGGTCCCAGAGGGATGGCCGGCTTTCATTTCCTGGAGATCCTGGCGCCAGGTGACGGTCTGGACTGCCGGGATGGGATGGGCTTCCAGCTTCTTCCAGAAAGCCGGCAGGGACCAGCGCAGATCCCCGTTCACACTGAGATCTGCATGGACAATCTTGTTGATCTCCACCTGGTCGATGTCGAAATGGACAATCCGGGCTTTGGGAGCGAAATTGGCTACGGAGCCGGTGACCCGGTCGTCGAACCGGGCACCCACTGTCAGCAGCAGATCACACTGGGTGATGCCCATGTTGGCCGTCCAGGTGCCGTGCATCCCTGCCATGCCCAGGTTTTCTTCCCAGGCATCGGGAATGGCACCTTTGCCCATGAGGGTATAGACCACCGGCAGGCTGGCTGCCTGGACGATCTTCCGCAGGGGGGCCGCCGTATTGGACAGGACCACTCCGCCTCCCACCATCAAAAGAGGGCGGTGGGCCTGCCGCAGGGCTGCCAGGGCTGCTTCCACTTCTTCCTCCCGGCCTTCCTGGAGAGGCTGGTAGCCCCGGAGGGAAACCGTTTCCGGATATTCATAGTCAAAAGAGGTGTCGAACACATCTTTTGCTACGTCCACCAGTACCGGCCCCGGCCGGCCGCTCCGGGCGATGTAGAAAGCTTCTTTCAGTACCCGGGGCAGATCCTGGACCTTTTTCACCAGGTAATTGTGCTTGGTGATGGGAGTGGTGATGCCGGAAATATCCGCTTCTTGGAAAGAATCCCGGCCAATGAGGTGGGTGGCTACCTGACCGCTGATCACCACCAAAGGGATGGAATCCATATTGGCGGTGGCGATGCCGGTGACCATATTGCAGACCCCGGGACCGCTGGTGGCGAAACAGACGCCTACTTTTCCCGTAGCCCGGGCATACCCGTCCGCTGCATGGACGGCTCCCTGTTCATGGCCGGTGAGGATATGGGGGAATTTCATCCGGTACAGGGCATCATACAGGCTCAGCACCGCACCTCCAGGATATCCGAAGACGACCTGGACCTGTTCTTTCCGTAAACTTTCTATGACCGCTTCTGCGCCGGTGATTTTCATGGCTTCCCCCTGCCTCCTTTAAAATTGGATTTTTGGATTACTCGTTCTTGTCGTTTTCATGGAGCCAGGGCATCATGCTGCGCAGTTTTTCCCCGACTTTTTCGATAGGATGTTCGGCATGCTGGCGGCGCATGACCAGGAAGTGAGCCCGGCCTCCTGCACGGTTTTCCAGCAGCCAGTCTTTGGCGAAAGTGCCGTCTTGGATGTCTTTCAGGACCTGTTTCATAGCAGCCTTGGAATCCTGGCTGACCACTTTCGGGCCGGCGGTGTAGTCCCCGTATTCAGCGGTGTCAGAGATGGATTTGCGCATCTTGGCCATGCCGCCTTCGTACATCAGGTCCACGATCAATTTCATTTCATGGAAGGTTTCAAAATAAGCGATTTCAGGCTGATAGCCGGCTTCGCACAGGGTTTCGAACCCGTTGGTGATCAATTGGCAGACCCCGCCGCACAGGACAGCTTGTTCCCCGAACAGGTCGGTTTCCGTTTCTTCCTGGAAAGTGGTCTGGATGACCCCGGCACGGGTGCCGCCGATGCCTCTGGCATAGGCCAGGGCCAGATCGAAGCATTTGCCCGTGGCATCCTGTTCCACGGCGAATACGTCAGGCACGCCGCCGCCTTCCACGAAAGTCCGGCGGACCAGATGGCCCGGGCCTTTGGGGGCGACCATGAATACGTCCACATCAGCGGGAGGGACGATCTGTTTGAAATGGATGTTGAAGCCATGGGCAAAAGCCAGGGCGCTGCCGCTCTTCAGGTTGGGAGCGATTTCGGCTTTGTATACATCGGCTTGTTTTTCATCCGGAATCAGGATCATGGTCACATCGGCGGCTGCAACGGCTTCCGGAACGGTCTTGACTTCCAGGCCGGCGGCACGGGCCACAGCGGCCGATTTGCTGCCTTTGTACAGGCCGACCACCACATTGACGCCGCTTTCTTTCAGGTTCAGGGCATGGGCATGGCCCTGGCTGCCGTAACCGATGATGGCCACCGTCTTGTCTTTCAGTACGCTCCAGTTAACGTCCTTGTCATAAAATACTTTTGCCATGGGAAACATCTCCTTTGAAAATAGAAATAAAATGGGGGGGGATACGCAGCAGAGTCGGGTTTCTCGTATAAAAAAATCCGTCCCTATAGAAATAGGGACGGAAACATTTCCGCGATACCACCCTGGTTCTCCGGCCATTGCTGGCGCGAAGCACTCTGCAACGTACTAACATACGCGTTCCGTCTAACGGGGGAATACCGTCCATGCTTACTGGCTTTCAGCAGGCTCCTGGGGGAGGATTTTCGTTTGCCGGTTTCTGCTGACTCCCACCACTTGTCAGCTCTCTGGGAGAAACGGGAGGCAAAGTACTCGTTCCCTTCATGGGATTTGCCTTGTTCACTTGGTTTGAAAAGGATGTGCTCAGTATACATGGCGCGTGAACAGATGTCAACAGGATTTTTGAAAAAAAGTTCCAAAACGAAAAGTAAATAACGAAAAATGTAAAGATTGTAATAACCGCTGCTTCCTATTTCCGGAACCGGTAGCCCACACCCCACACCGTTTCGATATATTCCGGCTTGGTGGTGGAGGATTCGATCTTTTCCCGGATCCGGTTCACGTGGACGGAGACCGTGGCGGTGTCTCCCAGGGAATCTTCTCCCCAGATCCGTTCGAACAGGGTTTCCTTGCTGAAAACCACCCCGGGATTTTCTGCCAGGAACAGCAGCAGGGAAAATTCCTTGTTGGGCATGGGGACTTCTTTTCCCTTGAGATAGACCCGATGGCCCTCCCGATCGATGGACAGGTCTCCCCGTTGGAGCAGCTGGTTCCCGGTATGCTGCCCGGTCAGCTGCTGGTACCGGTGGAGATGGGCCTTGACCCGGGCCACCAATTCTCCTGGGCTGAAAGGCTTCACGATGTAGTCATCGGCGCCCAGGCCCAGCCCCCGGATCTTGTCCACATCTTCCTGCCGGGCGGAGACCAATAGGATGGGGATGTTCCTTTTTTCCCGGATCTGCCGGCAGACCTGGAATCCGTCCAGGCCCGGCAGCATGATATCCAGCAGGACCAGATCCACATCGGCTTCCAAAGCCTTACGGATCCCCTCTTTTCCATCACTGGCAATCTCCACCCCATAGCCGTTGGCTTCCAGGTAATCTCGTTCCAATTCCGCGATATCCTGGTCATCTTCCACTATCAAGATCTTTTGCATTGGTTCGATTCCTCCAAAGAAAATTCCATGCAGATTTTCAGGCCCTGGGGCTCGTTGGCCTCGGCCCAAATCTTACCTTTCATGGTTTCTACGATCTTCCGGACTACGGCCAGTCCCAGTCCGCTGCCGGCTGCCACATGGCTCCGGGCCCGGTCCGTCCGGTAAAAGCTTTCAAAGATCCGGTCCAACTGGTCGGGAGCTACGCCGGACCCGTTGTCCGCCAGTTCCAGCCGTACCCGGCCAAGGCCGGATGATGTGATCCGGAAGCAGGCCTTGCCGGTTTTTTCTGTTTTATATTTCCAGCTGTTGCTCAGGAGATTGTCCAATACCCGGGCGAACTGATCTCGATCCATACGGACCGGGGCACGGTCCAGCGTACTTTCCAAAACAATCTGGAGACCATTCTGCGCCCAGTGGTCCCGCTGCTCTTCTACATAATCTGCCAGATACCGGCACAGATCCACCGTTTCCCATTGGAAAGGGACTTGATCCAGGTCCAGCTTGGAAAAGAGGAAAAGGGTCTGGTTCAGTTTGGCCATGCTTTCTGTGGTTTCCAGGATTTTCTGGAGATAGCGCTGCTGTTTTTCCGGCGTATCGGCAATCCCGTCCTGGAGTCCTGAGGCATAGCCCTGGATCTTGGTGAGGGGCGTAGCCAGGTCATGGGCGATTCCCGCCAGCATTTCTTTCCGGCTCCGGTCATACTGTTCCCGTCTCTCCCGGGCGTGGCGCAGCTCTTGACGGGTCAGTTCGAAGGCACGGAGGGTGTCCCCGATTTCATCCCGGCTGTCAGCCTTCACCGGGGTATCTAAGTCCCCTCGGCTTACTTGGGAGGCCACCTGACGCAGCTTGCCCAGAGGCTTCAGCAGCTGGACGGCCATGAGCCGGCTGAGGGCCAGTCCCACCAGGGCCGCTGCCAGCATGACCAGGAGGAAGGCACCGATGAAGCTGCCCTTGAACAGTTCCTTGGAATACATGGAGAACCGGTCATCGCTTTCCACCAGGGGATCCGCCCCTATCACATAACATTCTACCCCGGTCTGGAGGGAATGGTAGTAGAAGGCAACGCCCTTTTTCCCCCAGCTGATGCCGCCTCGGCCTTCCGGAACCTGCTGGAGGGTGGAAGTGCGGATTTCGTCGGGCTGCTGTCCTTCTGTCACGTAGAAGGGCTGCCCATTCTGTTCCAGCAGCACCCGCAGTCCCTGGTCCTCCAGGTGATCGCTTACCAGCAGGAGGGGACGGGGTTTGTCCGGATCATAATGGTCCGACCGGACCCGGAGCCGGGTCAGTTCGAACTGGATGGACAGGGTGGGGCCGCTTTCCGGCCAGATAAAGGATAAGACGCTGCTGCGGTTCAGGTTCTCCATCCCGAAGATCCAGAAAATCCCCACACTGAGCAGCATGAAGCAGAGGACGGGGGTCAGGATCATCAGGTAGTTGGCTGCCAGCAGCCGTTTTCGGATGGGAAGGTCTTTCCAGCGCATCATGGTTCCAGCCTCCGGTCCCAGGGCGGAGGCACTCCTTTCTTTGCAAAGTCTTTCTGCTTTGTATTATACCATTTTCTTTTGCCTGGCCCCAGTATGGTTCCATTGTTTCAAAAGATTTTAAATCCATACAGTGTATATTCCTTTACATTATGAAAAACAGATTCCTGATTTTGCAACTTTTATACTTTCTTTTATTGACATTCGTCCAGGCAAAGGCTAGAATATACCCAATTCACAATTTCAAATCCCAATCCCAGGATGGGAAAAAGTACTTCTGAAGGGCTTTGCAGAGAGGCAGCGGATGGTGAGAGCTGTCAGGCCGGGCAGGAGGAAACTGGTCCCGGAGGAGACAGGCTGAACCCACTGGCAGTAGGCCTGGACGGCATTCCCCGTTACAGGAAGCGCGTATGATTGTACGTGGCAAAGTGTCCCGGAGCAGCAATGCCCGGGGAATCAGGGTGGTACCGCGGAGCTTTCCGTCCCTTTTCCAGGGACGGATTTTTTATTTCTGCGGCACTGTCAAATCGACTTTCCACAGACTAGGGTCACGATACCAGGACCCATTTGAAAAGGATACGGGCTTCGATACCAGAGCCCATTTGAAAAGGACAGAGTGCTAAAAGGAGGAACCTTATGGAAATGACCGGCGCAGAAGCCATCCTTGCAAGTTTGAAAGAAGAACAGGTCCCGGTGGTCTTCGGGTATCCCGGAGGCGCTGTCCTGGGCCTGTATGATGCCATTTACCGCACAGGGTTCCCCCATATCCTCACTGGCCATGAACAAGGGGCGGTCCATGCAGCGGATGGGTATGCCCGGGCTACGGGAAAAGTGGGGGTCTGCATCGCTACCAGCGGTCCCGGAGTCTGCAATATGGTCACCGGGATCGCCACCGCCAATATGGATTCCATCCCTCTGGTGATCATCAGCGGCCAGGTGGCTACTTCCCTGATCGGCCAGGATGCCTTCCAGGAAGCGGACACGGCGGGGGTCACCACCCCCACCACCCAAAAC
>NZ_LT608315.1:691464-1978284 GCF_900095825.1 Acidaminococcus massiliensis
CGCCACCGCCAATATGGATTCCATCCCTCTGGTGATCATCAGCGGCCAGGTGGCTACTTCCCTGATCGGCCAGGATGCCTTCCAGGAAGCGGACACGGCGGGGATCACCACCCCCATCACCAAATACAATTATCTGGTCCGGAAGGTGGAGAACCTGCCCCAGGTATTGAAAGAAGCTTTTTATATCGCCCGGACAGGAAGGCCCGGTCCGGTGCTTATCGATATCGTCACAGATGTGTTCGATGCCCGGCTGGATTTCCACTACCCCAAAGAAGTCCATCTATTGGGCTACCAGGGCAGCCAGCATCCCCGCCGGGCCGATGTGCAGCGGGCTGCGGAAGCCTTGCGCCGGGCCCGCAGACCGGTGATCATGGCCGGAGGCGGGGTGGTCCTGTCGGATACGGGAGGGGAACTGACCCGGCTGGCGGAAAAGACCGGGATCCCGGTGGTCACCACCTTGATGGGAAAAGGCGCCGTGCCGGATACTCTGCCCCAGCATCTGGGCATGCTGGGGATGCACGGCAGCTATGCGGCCAATATGGCGGTTTCCGGCTGTGATCTGCTGCTGGCTTTCGGGGTCCGGTTCGATGAAAGGTCTACTGCTAAGGCCAGCCTATTTGCACCGGCTGCTCGGATCGTCCACTTCAATGTGGAACCGGGGGAAATCAACAAGATCATCCCCGTCCAGGTGGCCGTTCCTGGAGATCTGCGGGAATCCCTGCCCCTGTTTGCCCAGCTGGCGGAACCTCTGGCTGCCGCCTGCAAAGAACAGACAGCGCCCTGGCGGGAACAGGGTGAAGCCATGAAGGAAGAAGTCCCCTGTACGGCCCATGCCTGCAGGGGAGGGATCTCGCCGGAAACGGCTTTGAAAAAAGCGGCGGCCCGGGCTCCCCAAGACACTATTGTGGTCACCGATGTGGGCCAGCATCAGATGTGGGCAGCCCAATTCTTTCCCACCCGGGAAGCCCGCCATTTCATCACTTCCGGCGGGCTGGGCACCATGGGCTTCGGCCTGCCGGCCGCCCTGGGAGCCAAAGTGGGAGAACCGGACAAAACGGTCCTGCTGATCACCGGCGACGGCAGTGTCCTGATGAACTGCCAGGAATTCACCACCCTGCCCACCTATGGCATCCACGTGAAGACCATTGTCCTGAAGAACGGCCAACTGGGTCTGGTCCGGCAGCTCCAGGGCCTGTTCCGGGGCGGCCGATATTCCCAGACGGAACTGATCCGGAAACCCTCCATGGCAAAAATTGCAGAAGCCATGGGGATCCCTTCCCGGAGCATCTCCCGTCCGGAAGAACTGGAAGCAGGACTGGATTTCCTGTTCGGCGGAGACGATTCAGCTCTTTTAGAAATCGCCATCCCGGAAGACGAACGGGTCTATCCTGTGGTCCCGGGCAGCAAGGGGCTGGACCAGATGATCCTGGGACGGGAAGGATGAACAAAACGAAGAACGTGCAAAACAAGGATAAAGGAGAAAAACTATGAAATGGCAGCATATGGCACTCCTGGTCAACAATCGGCCGGGGGTCCTGTCCCATGTGGCTGGGCTTATCGCCCGCCGGAACATCAACATCGAATGCCTGAATGTGGGGTATACGGAAATCCCGGAGATCAGCCGGATCAATCTGGTGGTAGGGGTGGAAAGCCGGTTCCAGCTGGACCAGGCCATCCATCAGCTGAGCCATCTGATCGATGTGATCAAGGTGGTGAACCTGGATGATGCCCCGTTGGTCAGCTGTGAACTGACCATGATCAAGGTCAGCGCGCCCACTCCCCAGATCCGAGAGGAACTGACCAATATCGCCAGCCTCTTCCATGCCAAGATCGTGGATGTACATCCGGAATCCCTGATCCTGCGTCTGACGGGCCGGCAGGATCATATCCAGGCTCTGCAGCAGATGCTCCAGAATTACACCATCTTGGAAATCGCCACCACCGGGCAGATTGCGCTGGGGAGAGGCCCCCAGACCGTCAAAGACAGCCTGCTGGAACCCCAGGAGCCGGCTGCTGAGGCACCGGAAACAGAGGGAGGACAGCCATGAAACAGGCCTTTCCGGAAACGGTAGCAGATTTCCAGGTCTTTTCCACCCTGACGGTGCTCCGGTCCCTCCATCGGGATCCGGTGATCAAAAACCTGAGCCGGGCCCAGCAGCATCCGGAACGGGAGAAGTATCTGGCCCGGGCCCGAGAGGCTCTGCTGGAACAGGCGGAAGAGCTGGGACTTTCCGGCAACCTGTGGCAGGGCTATTTCTTCCATCTCCTGTGTGAAGGGAACAACCTGGCTGGGCAGATGGTGGAAGCCCGGGGAAATGTGGGAAGCGGGATCCTGTCTGCCCTGACCCGGGACTTGGAGAAAATCCGTCCCTTCCTGACCCTTTCCGGCCGTTCTGTCCTGGGAGACGGGTTCTACGATCATTATGAACCTATTTCCCCGGCCCCTCGGGACGGTCTGGAAAAACAGCTGGCCCAGCAGCTGCTGGCGGCGCCCGAAGCGGCCCGGCAGGCGGAAATCCTGCTCCAGCATTACAAACGGTACGGCCGGGGGAAGATGGCCCGGTATGAAGCTTTTTGCCTGGATGCCAGGGGACATTTCCAGGGAATCGCCGATTTTCCCCACACGGCCTGGGAGGATATCCTGGGCTATGAGGAACAGAAGGAGAAGCTCCTGGCCAATACCCGGCAGTTCATGGCAGGGCGGGGCTGCAACAATGTCCTTTCTACTGGGAGCCGGGGCACGGGGAAATCCACTTCCATCAAGGCCCTGATCCCTCTTTTCAGTGCCCAAGGGCTGCGGCTGGTCCAGATCAAACGGGATCAGCTCCATCTGCTGGCGGCTGCCATGGAACGGGCCGGGCGGATCCGCAGCCACCGGTTCCTGTTTTTCTTCGACGATCTGTCCTTTGATGAGAACGAAAAGGAATACAAATACCTGAAATCCGCCATTGACGGCGGAGCTGCTCCCCAGCCGGACAATGTGATGCTGTGCGCCACCAGCAACCGGCGCCATCTGCTGAAGGAAACCTGGGCGGACCGGAGTGACGAGCTGGAAGCGGAAGTGTACCGGGAGGATGCCACCAATGAATCCATCTCCCTGTCAGACCGGTTCGGACTGATCCTCCATTTCGGGGCTCCCACCCAGCAGGAATACCTGGCCATCATCGACCATGAGCTCCAGAAAGAAGGTATCAAACTGTCTCCGGAGGAGCTGCGGATCCAGGGCGTCCGCTGGGAAATGGAACATTCCGGCCGGAATGGACGGATCGCCAAACAGTTCGTCCAGTGGTATTTGGGGAGTCATTGACGGGGCTGTTGCGCCTGCAACAGCCTCTTTTCCATGTCCGAAAACCGCCGGTTTTTTCTTTGTTTTCTGGTACAATAGAAGTAGAAAAGGAGGGAAAACCATGGACGATACGGACAGAGAACGGCTGTACCGGGCTTTTTGTGCCCGGGACTCCCGGTTTGACGGAAAATATTTTATAGGGGTGCGTTCCACCGGAATCTACTGCCGTCCAGTTTGCCACGCCCGGAAGCCGAAACTGGAGAACTGTGAATTCTTTGCCAGCGCGGCGGAAGCGGAAAAGGCAGGCTACCGGCCCTGCCTCCAGTGCCGGCCGGAACTGGCCCCTGGCTGTGCTCCGGTAGATGCTTGTGATTTTCTGGCCCAGCAGGCAGCCCGCTGTCTCCGGGAAACCTGCGGCAGCGGGATCAGCCTGGCCGCCCTGGCAGAAAGCCTGGGATGCAGCCCCCGCCACTTGCGGAGGACCTTTGAAGAAGCTTACCAGGTGCGGCCGGTGGAATATCTGACTACCTGCCGGCTGCTGCTGGCTAAGAGCCTGCTCACGGATACCCGGCTGCCGGTGACGGAAATCGCTTTTGCTTCCGGCTTCCGCAGTCTCCGGCGGTTCAATGAGGCTTTTCGGGAAAGATACCGGCTGGCTCCCACGGCTCTGCGGAAACAGCTGGAAGGGAAAGAAATCAGTCAGGAGGAGGACAGTTTTGTGATGGCGCTGGGCTATCGTCCTCCCTTCCGGTATGACCTGCTGCTGGAATTCTGGAAACCTCGGCTTCTTCCAGGAATCGAAACGATCCAAAAGGGGATCTACAGCCGGGGCATCCAACTGGCTGCGGGAACAGGAAAACGAGTCAAAGGCTGGTTCCAGGTCAGGGATCTGCCGTCTCGGAACCGTTTGGAACTGCGGCTCAGTGCTTCCCTTCTGCCCGTGCTGCCCCAAGTCCTGGGCCGGGTCCATCGTCTCTTTGACTTGGATTGTGAGCCCCAGAGCATCCTCCAGGGCTTTGAAGGGTTCCGGGACACCACAGGACGGGATTTCATTCCAGGTATCCGGATCCCCGGCTGTTCGGAACTTTTCGAAATGGGGGTCCGGGCCATCTTGGGGCAGCAGATCAGTACAGAGGCGGCTTCCCGGCTGGCCGGGCGTCTGGCTGACCGGTACGGAGCCGAAATCGAAGGGGCCCCGGAAGGGATCCGGCGGGCTTTTCCTCTAGCAGAAGATTTCCTTTGGGAGGAAGCAGAGGGGGAACAGCAGCTGGGGCCGCTGGGCATCATCCGCCAAAGGTCCCGGGCCATTGTCCGGCTGGCCGCTTTCCTGGCGGAGCGGCAGGATACCCATTGGCTGGCTGGACAGCCGGAACAGGTGGCGGAAGAATTGCAGGAAATTCCAGGAATCGGACCCTGGACCGCGCACTATACGGTGATGCGGGCCCTGGGCTGGTCAGATGCCTTTCCGGTGACGGATCTGGCCATCCGGAAAGTCCTGGCGCCTCGGACGGAAAAGGAGCGCAGGGTATTGGCAGAAGCCTGGAGGCCCTGGCGGAGTTATGCCACCCTCTGCCTCTGGCAGGGAAAACAGGAAGGAGTCGAAAAAAATGCTGTACATCACAAAAGTAGATAGTCCTCTGGGAACGATCCTCCTGAGCAGCCATGGAGAAAAGCTGAACGGGCTGTGGTTCCAGGGAGAGAAGTATGAAGAAATCCGGATGAAAAACGAAGACGGTGTGGAAGAACGGCCGGATCTCCCTGTATTCCAGGAAACCCGGCGTTGGCTGGACCTGTATTTCCAGGGGAAAGATCCAGGCTTCACGCCTCCCCTTGAACTGTCCGGCAGTGATTTCCGGCAGCAGGTAGGGCGGATCATGCTGACCATTCCTTACGGAAAGACCATGACCTATGGCGCCATTGCCCGGGAAATGGCCCGGAGGGAGGGAAAGGAGCGGATGTCGGCACAGGCCGTGGGAGGAGCGGTGGGCCACAATCCCATCAGCTTGATCATTCCCTGCCATCGGGTGGTGGGGACCAGCGGAAGCCTGACCGGATACGGCGGCGGTATGCCCCGGAAAGTGTGGCTGCTGGAACATGAAGGCATCGATCTGAAAGCCTCCGGTTTCACCATACCGAAAAAAGGGACTGCCCTGTAACAGGGACAGTCCTTTTTGCTTCCAGGAGATTCAGTTTCTTCCCCACACGGTCCAGCGGCCTCCTTCTCCCAGTTTTTCCCAGTTTCCTGGGACGGTCTGGAGAAAGTCCTTCTGGCTGCTCTGGTCTACCAGGACGATGATCCTTCCCGTATCTGGCAGGTCTTCCAGGGCTTCGAAGGGCATCATATTCTTGGCGTTCCAGCTGATCCCTGCCGGCCGCATTTCCTGCAGCCGTTCCCGGGTCACCAGACGGGGAGCGGGGATACCGCTGTAATAGGTGAAGGAAACCGGATAGCGGCCTCCATACACGTACACCGGGACACCGGATACATGGTGGGAGGTGACCATCTGGGCCACATCCCAGGCAGAAGCCTGCCGGCACAGGGGGATGGCCAAGGCATAGGACAGGACCGTAAAGAGCAGGGCCATGGCCAGGGCGGCCCGCTTGATCCAATACTGCAGGTCCAGCCGGCCGGCGGCACAGGCCAGACCGATGGCCAAAGGCGGCAGATAGGGGAAGGTGTAAGTGGGGTATTTGGTGGCCATGCATTCAAAGAAAAACCAAGTGAGGAAAACCCACAGGAACAGGAACCGCTGCCGGTCATCCAAGCTTTGCCAGAGGGTCCGGTTTTTGATCCGGGCGATCAGGGTCTTGCCGTATTTTTTCCAGAGCCAGGGCAGGCTCAGGCTCCAGGGGAAGCAGCCGATGAGGAAAATCAGGAAATAATACCACCAGGTATTGTTCCGAGGATGTTCGGAGACTGTAGCCCGGAGCACATTGTGGACCCCGATGAACCCATCCAGGAAGGCGCTGCCGTGGAGGACTGTCATAGGGACGTACCAAAGGGCAGCGATGGCCAGGGTCAGGATGAGGCCACGGAACAGCTTCATATGGGCCAGGGTCCGGAAATCTCGGTTGCCGGCCAGATAGGCCAGGATGATCAGCCCCGGCAGCACCAACCCCAGGGGCCCTTTGGTCAGGATGGCCAGGCCGGCCAGGGCATAGGCTCCGTAATAAAGAAGGGGCCGGTTTTCCCTTTTGGCCAGGTAGAACAGCATCAGGGCTCCATCCATGGCCACGAACAGGGTCATATCGGTGATCACGGCTTTGGCCAGGTAGAAATATTCCACACTGGTGGCCATGATCAGCCCGCTGAGGAATCCGATGTTCCGGTTGTACAATTTCTGGGCGAACCAATAAGTCTGGAGGACCCCGATGGTGCCAAAGACTGCAGGGAAGAAACGGGCTGCGAAGGAAGTCTCCCCGAAGAGCTGGAAGGCCACCAGCAGCTCGCCGTAGAACATCCAAGGTTTATCGTACCAGTAATTCCCGTAGATCCGGGGAGAGAGCCAGTCTCCGGAAGCCAGCATTTCTTTGGCGGTCAAGGCGTAATTGGATTCTACCGGGTCCGTGATCAGCAGCTGGCAGTTGGCTGCAAAGAACAGGAGCAGGCAAAGCACGAACAGCAAAAAAGCCGGCCAGTGCCTGTGGTAGACCCGCAGCAGCGGGGTCCTGTCATTTTCCCAGTATTCCATGGAACATTCCTCCTCCTGTTTGGTGGTTCCAGTATAGGAGGAGAAAATAAAGGAACCTTAAACAAAGGAAAAGGAATGCATAAAAAATCCTGCAAAAGAGGGAAAAGAAAGGTGTATAATGGATTTCCAAGCTTGCAGAGTTGAAGGATAAGGGAAAACGGAATGGAGGGAAGCTATGGAAATCAGCTTTATCGGTGTGGGCGTCATGGGCGGCGGCATGTGCCGGAATCTGCTGAAAAAGGGGCTGAAGGTCCGGGCCATTGCTAGGAAGAAAGAACATCTGCTGGCTTTCCAGCAGGCCGGGGCGGCCATCAGTACTCGGAACCGGGACGCGGCGGACAGTTCGGTCATTTTCCTCTGTCTGCCGGATGGAGCGGCGGTCAGACAGGTCCTTTTGGGAGAAGAAGGGCTGCTGGAATGCCTGGAGCCGGGTACGGTCTTGGTGGACTGCAGTACCTTGGGCTATCTGGAAGCCCGGGAACTGGCAGGCCTTTGCAGCAAACGGGGTGTGGTGTACCTGGACGCACCGGTTTCCGGGCACCAAGCCAAAGCAGAGGACGGGACACTGACCATCATGGTGGGAGGACGGGAAGATGCCTTCCGGCAGGTGAAACCCCTCCTGGAAGCGGTGGGAAGCACCATCCTGTATATGGGAGAAAGCGGCAGCGGGCAGCTGACCAAAATGATCAACAACTGTGCCCTGAATATCTGTACGGCCGCTTTTTGTGAACTGATGCCCTTGGGGGTGAAAATGGGGCTGTCTCCGGAGAAACTGGGAAAGGTCCTGATGACGGCTTCTGGGTCCAGCTATGCCTCCTGCCATCTGATCCCCAAGGTGCTGGAAGGGGATTTTGCCTACGGCTTTTCTCTGGAGCGGGCCTATAAGGACATGGCCCATATGGCGGAACTGACCACCCGGTTCCAGGTGCCGCTGCCCACCCTCCAGGGAACCATGCAGACTTACCAGCTGGCCCTTCGGCATGGGGAAGGGGAATTGTACAAAGGAGCTATGATCCGGTTTTACGAAGATCTGCTGGGAGTGGAATGCCGTCGGGAGAAAAAGGAACCCTGAGGCTTCCGACTCCTGACGAAGGGGGTGTTGCACGTAACGTGCAACACCCCCCGGTCTCATGAGCCGCATAGCAGCTCGGTCTCGGGTCTCGAGTCTCGAGCCGAATGAGAAATTTGCAAGCAAATTTTTTGAATGTACAAACCCTAATCTGCTAACGATAAGATATTCGTTTCTATATCCAGCACGATACTGGTCCTACACCTTCAAAAAAACCTGGCCATGGGGACAGGTTCTATCCAACGGCTCGAGACTCACGACTCGAGACCCGAGACCTCAAAAAGGGACTGTTGCGCATGCAACAGCCCCTTGTTTTCATGCATCTTCCCAGACTTTTTCCGCAATGGACCGGATCAGCCGGAGCTTGGCCCACTGTTCTTTTTCCGTCAGTAGGTTCCCTTCTTCTGTGGAGGAGAAACCGCATTGGGGACTCAGGCACAGCTGGTCCAGGGGAACATATCTTTCCGCTTCCCGGATCCGGGCGATGATGTCTTCTTCTTTTTCCAGTTCCGGAGTCTTAGAGGTCACCAGGCCCAGGACTACCTGCTGGTCTTTGATGTACTGCAGAGGTTCGAAGCCGCCGGCCCGGTCGCTGTCGTATTCCAGGAAGAATCCGTCCACATGGCAGCGACCGAAGAGGGTTTCTGCTACAGGTCCATAGCCGCCGCTGGAGAACCAGGTGGAACGGAAGTTCCCCCGGCAGATGTGCATGGTGATGGTCATGTCATCGGGTTTGGCTTCCAGGGCTCGGTTGATCATATCCACATAATGGCTGGCCAGTTCATCCAGGTCGAAACCCCGTTCTGCATAAGCCTGCCGTTTGTCGGCGTCGCAGAATTCTCCCCAGCTGGTGTCATCCAGCTGCAGATACCGGCAGCCGGCGGCGTAGAAAGAGCGGATGGCCTGCTGGTAGGCCAAGGCGATGTCCGTGAACAGCCGGTTCTGGTCCTGGTACTGGGGAATGGGTTCGTAGTGTTTTTCCCGGACGCAGCAGATCAGGTGGAGCATGCTGGGGGAGGGAATGGTCATCTTGGCCAGGGTATCTCCCGCCGTCTCTTTCAGGAAACGGAAATGATCCAGGAAAGGATGGTTCCCGAAGCTGATGGGACCGGTGATCTTTGCCGTGCGGGCCTTGGGCTGAGCCCCTTTGAAATGGACGGACCAATTTTCCGCAGAGATTTCCGTGACCCCTTCCAGTTCTGTCAGGAAATCCAAATGCCAGTACCGGCGGCGGAATTCTCCATCAGTGACGGCATGGAGGCCTACTTCTTTTTCTTTGGCTACCAGATCCTGGATGGCAGCATCTTCCGCCTCTTTCAGATCAGCAGCGGAGATTTTCCCGGCGGCAAACGCCTCTCGTTTTTCTTTCAGGGCAGCTGGACGCAGGAAGCTGCCAACGATATCATACCGGAATGGCGGTCTATTTTTTACACTCATGTCACTTTTCCTCCCGTAGCATTCATGGATTGTTCATGGGAAAAGTATACCATGGGTGTAGGGATTTGGATAATACCGAAAAACAACCGAGTGCCATAGCCTGAGGGAATAGCAGAAGGGACTGCTGCCTGCGCAGGCAGCAGTCCCTTCTTTCAAATCATGATTTCCCGTCTTGCCAGGTTCTCATCAAAGAAGCTTTCCTTCTTCTTTTCTTTTTCAGCTGGTGCAGGAGCCGCTGCGGTGCGGATGTTTTCCACAAACAGCAGCAGCCGGTTGGTCACGTTCACATCACTGACCCCGCTGTCAAAATCCAGGCTCAGCAGGTTCATATGAGGATAGAGGGATTTGATCTTCTTTTCGATTCCCTTGGAGATGATGTGGTTGGCAATGCAGCCGAAGGGCTGGAGGCTGATCACGTTCTCGATGCCGTGCTTGGCGAAGTTCACCACTTCCGCCGGCAGCAGCCAGCCTTCCCCGAACTGGGCGGCCATGTTGATGATGCCCTTGCCGTCATTGGCCAGTTCGAAGATGTCTTCGATGGGGGTGAAGTACCGGAACTGTTCTCCGATTTCGTTGAATTTCCGGATCTGTTTGGTGACCCACATATAGAGTACATCTACGATCAGGCTGGGCATATGATGCCGTTCCAGGCCGAATTTCCGGTTGGTGATCCGGTTGACGAAAGCCTGCATGAAGAAAGGCGTCAGGAGCGGCGGCATCACTTCGATGGAATGGTCCATGAGCCAGCCGGTGATGTTTTTGTGGGCGAAGGCGTTGAACTTCAAGTAGATTTCACCTACGATCCCCACCTGGGGCAGCCGCACATCCGGCTTGGCCAGGTCGTTGAATTCAGCGGCGGCCTCTTTCAGGAGCTTCAGCAGCCCGTTGGAATTGTTGGCCTCGATTTCCTTTTTGGCCAGTTCCAGGTATTTGTCCTTCAGTTCTACGGCTTTGCCCTTCACGGTTTCCCGGACCACAGAGGCATTGAAGAACTTGGAGAGACAATCGGAGAACAGCACCGTGGAAATGGTGATCCTGGCGATCTTCAGCCAGTTCAGTTCAAAGCCCGGCTGGTCGTTCTGGATGTTCTTGCTGGTGGCCAGGGAGATGACCGGGGTATCTTTGAACCCGGCTGCAATCAGGGCATGCTTGATCAGGCCAAAATAGTTGGAAGCACGGCACTGCCCCCCGGTCTGGGTAATGGCTACCGCTGTCTTTTTGGGGTCATACTTTCCAGACTGGAGAGCCCGGATAAAGTCCCCCACCACCAACGTAGCCGGGTAGCACACCTCATTGTTGGCGAATTTCAGCCCCAGATCTGCACTTTGGACAGTGCTTTCCGGCAGGGTCTCTACATGGAACCCTACGTTTTTCAGGACCGAGGGGATCAGGGGAGAAATGAACGGCGTAAAGTAAGGCGCTAGGATGGTGTAGTCCCGCATGCTCTTTTCAAAGCGGGGAGGCTGTTCGAACGGTGTGGGCTCGAATTTGGCATCCCGGTTGTACCGGATACTTTCCACTACGGAACGGACCCGCAGCTTCAGAGAGCCGATATTGGACACATCATCGATCTTCAGCAGGGTCAGGGCTTTGCCGTGGCGCTGGAGAATGCCCCGGACTTCGTCCTGGAGGAAGGCATCCGGGCCGCAGCCGAAGGAAGTCATTTCCATGAAGTGGACGCTGTTGTCCTGCCGGGCCACCCAGTCGGTGGCCTTGGAAATCCGGTTGATGTAGGCCCACTGGCGGACCAGATAGGAATCATCGATGGTGATGGTGCTGTCGTCCCGGACCAGATCCTCGTTGATCACATTGATGCCCATGGCCGCAATGGATTCACTGAGCTTGTGCTGGATGAGAGGGTCCGTATGGTAGGGCCGGCCCGCCAGCAGGATGGTCAGCTGTTTATGGGCACGGCTCTTCTGGAGGATCTCTTCATTCTTTGCCTTGATGGCAAGGCCGTATTCTTCCTGGGCTTTGACCGCTGCTTTCAGGGCCTTGTCCGCCGTGAAACGGTCGAACCCGATGTAGCTCAGGTATTTCCGGATCTGCTGCTTCAGGAGTTTGGCATCCTGGAAGTTGATGGGCGGGGAATCGATGGGGATCTCTGTATTGGTGACGCTTTTGATCACGTCGGAATAGCCGGAGACCACCGGGCAGTTGTAGCTGTTCAGCTGCCGTTTGTCGTCCTGATGTTCGTAGATCACATAGGGCATGAAGATCCGGTTCACCCGTTTCCGGATCAGGTTGTTGATGTGCCCGTGGACCAGCTTGGCCGGGAAGCAGATGTTGTCGCTCATTACATCATGGATGCCGCCCTCATAGTTCTTGAAGGTGGAGGGGTCGGACAGCTGGACCTTCAGGCCGCAGGCGGTGAAGAGGGCATGCCAGAAGGGATAGTCCTCATAGATGTTCAGGCAGCGGGGAATCCCGATCACCCGCTGGGCATCTTCTTTTACCGGACGGTCGAAGAGCAGCTTGTATTTGTAGTCGTAGATATTTTCTCCCGGTTTGCAGTCTTCGCCGTTGTTGGTGAAGAACTTTTCACACTTGTTCCCAGAGAAATAGATGCTGCCGTTGCTGAAATTGTATTTTTTGATCAGGCAGTTGTTTTCACAGCCATGGCACTGGAGCTGGCTGTCGGTGTAATTGGCCACATGGATCATTTCGTCCAGGGTCACGGAACCTTCCGCCCGGCTCCGGGCAAAGAGGGCACAGCCGTAGGCTCCCATGATTTCCGGGATGTTGCTCCGGTGGACCGTGGTGCCGGTGAGCCGTTCAAAGGCCCGGACCACTGCATCGTTTTTCATGGTGCCTCCCTGGAGGACGATGTCAGTCCCCAAGTCATGGGTGTTCTGGAGCTTCAGCACCTTGTACAGGCAGTTCTTGATGACGGAATAGGCCAGCCCAGCGGAAATATCCCCGATGGTGACCCCTTCCCGGAGGCTCTGCTTCACTTTGGAGTTCATGAATACGGTGCACCGGGTGCCCAGGTCACAGGGTTCCTTGGCTTCGCAGGCCAGTTTGGCAAAGTCGCTGACAGAGTAGTTGAGCCCTTTGGCAAAGGTTTCCAAGAAGGTGCCGCAGCCGGAAGAACAGGATTCGTTCAGTTCCATCCGGTTCAGGACCCCATGATCCACGAAAATGGCTTTCATATCCTGGCCCCCGATGTCCAGGATAAAGGAAACATCCTTATTGATCTTACGGGCTGCCAGATAATGGGCGATGGTTTCAATGATGCCAGTCTTCAGATCGAAGGCCGCTTTGATCAGATCTTCCCCATAACCGGTGGAGCAGCTGCCCAGGATCCGGGGATTGGCTCCCACTTTCAGGCATTCCGCATAGAAAGCTTCAAAAGCATTTTGGACGGCTCCGATGGGATTGCCGTTATTGGGCGCATAATGGGTAAACAGGATCCGGTCTTCCGGATCCGTGACTACCAGTTTGGTGGTGGTGGAACCGGAATCGATGCCCACGTAGACCGCATCTGTTTTCGCCGTCAGGGGCGTCAGCTGGATGGTATCGGCTTCCTTGGCTTTTTTCCAGGCGGCATAGTCCTCCGGAGAAGTAAAGATCGGCGGCAGCACATCGTCGGAACGGACGGTGACTTTGGGGGCGTTTTCCAGCTTTTCCACCAATTTGTCGAAGGAAATGGCAGGGGCGTCCGCCGCACTGAGGGCCGTCCCATAAGCGGGGATCAGATTGGCGTTTTCCGGGACGATGAAGTTCACATAGGGAATCTGGAGACAGTCCATCAGGGCCTTCCGCAGGGCGGGCATGAAGGTCAAAGGCCCTCCGCAGAGCAGGATCTTGGGCTCGATGGTGCAGCCATGGCTCAGGGTGGAAATCACCTGGACCGCCACTGCATGGAAAATGGAAATGGCAATATCTTCCCGGCTGACATTTTTGGCCAGCAGGTTCTGGATATCCGTTTTGGCGAAAACACCGCAGCGAGAGGCGATATAGTGGACATGCTGGGCTTTTTCAGCCAGGCCGTTCAGCTGTTCGATGGGGATCCCCAGAAGTACAGCCATCTGGTCCAGAAAAGCTCCGGTGCCCCCGGCGCAGTTGCCGTTCATGCGCAGATCGCAGCTTCCATCGGCTTTGATGTACACGATTTTTGCGTCTTCTCCACCGATGTCGATCAGCGTAGCCACTTCTGGATATTTGGCTTTGACGAATTTGGTGGCAGCGATCACTTCCTGTTCAAACGGAAGCTGGAATTTTTCCGCTACCCCCATGCCCACGGAACCGGTGATCTTCAGCTTCAGGCTGGCGGCTCCGATCTGGGAACGCAAAGTCTGCAGCTCTTCCCGCAAAACGCCAGCTACATTGGCCTGGTGGCGCTTGTAGCGGGAAAAAACCACATGGGAATGATTGTCCAGCACGACGATCTTGCACGTGGTGGACCCGATGTCTAAACCTACACGATACGTACTCATAATGCACCTCATCTTAAAGTGTATTTAATTATAGCACATTGCCCAAGAAATACCAGATGGAAGTATATAAACAGCTGTAGAAGTCCGTCCCATGCGTGTTTCGGACGCTTCTTACAAAGACGCGGCGTGGCGGAGATTCACTGCAGGAGGGCAGGAGGACGCAGATTTCGGTACACTTTTTTTAACGGTGTTTGAAGGGTCTGGGCATCCGGAATGGGACTTTCAGTAGGCAGCTTGGAGACCCTGTGGTACAATGGCGGAAGAAACTAGGGAGGGAAGGGATAAAGGTGCATCTTTTCAGCAGAAGGATCCTTCCGGTCTGCCTGGCCATCTGGCTCCCGGCTGCTGCTGCCTGGGGCTGTACCCTGTTCGGCGCCCAGGGCAGCCGGGTCTTGGGAGGGGGAAGCCTGATTGTCAAAAATCGGGACTGGCGGCCGGAATACCAGGAAATGCGGATGGTCCAGGGACCCCTTTACCGGTATTACGGGATCTATGGGGGATCGGAAAATAAAATGGCCCTGAAAGGCGGAGTGAATGAAGCAGGCCTGGCGGTGTTCTCGGCTGCAGCCAGCAGCATCCCCCGGAAGGAACGGCTGGCCATGGGAGGTGGGAGTAAGGGAGCCTTGAAAAAACTCCTGGGCAGCTGTGCCACCGTAGAGGAAGCTTTGGCCAGCGGTACGGATTTGGGAGGACCCAAATTCCTGCTGCTGGCAGATGCTTCTGAACTGGCTTGGGTGGAAGTGGGAGACAGGGACCAGGTGGCCGTCCGCCGGGTCAGCAATGGGAGCCTTTCCCATACCAATTTCTATCTGAGCCCGGGCTTCCAGCGGCTGAATTTGAAAGAGAACGTATCGGCCCGGCATCGGTACCGGCGGATCGAAGAACTGCTGGAAAGCCAGCAGACGCCATATATATTGAAAGATTTGATGCGCTTCAGCCAGGACAGGACAGAAGGACCGGACAACAGCATCTGGCGGCTGGGCAGCCGGCCGGATGGGCCTCAGACCCTTGCCTCCTTTGGGGTATGGCTGCATCCAGGCACCCGGCCGGATGTTTTCATCAAGATCCGTTACAGTCCAGAAGACCAGGGACAGGAAGATGTGTACCAGCTGGACAGTGCCCATTTATTTCCCTGAGCCTGAGGGAGAAATGCGCATAAGCTGCCAAAATATGATAAAATAATAAAATTACAGTAAAAAACGCAGTTGGGGAGGAAGGATATATGGACCGGCCTTCCCACTGGCGGCATAAAGGATGGATAGCATGGAGCAGCAAGGACAAACTCCCGCAAACAGCAAAACCAAAAAATTCCTGAAAGGGACCCTGATCCTGACCATTTCCAGTATCGTGGTAAAGGTCATCGGAGCTCTGAACTGGGTCATCCTCTCCCGGGTCATGGGCGGAGAAGGCATCGGCCTGTACCAGATGGGGTTCCCCATCTATCTCATGGCCATCACCGTTTCTTCTGCTGGGATCCCGGTGGCCATTTCCATCATTACAGCGGAAAAGGTGGCCAAGGAAGACTATACCGGAGCCCAGCGGGTGTTCCGGGTCTCCCTGCGGATGCTGTTCTGCACCGGGCTGTTTTTTTCCCTGTGCCTCCTGGTGATGGCCAAATGGCTGGTCACTTCCGGGATCATCCCGGATCCCCGGGCTTATTATTCCATCATTGCCCTGGCTCCGGCAGTGTTCTTCGTCACCTTCCTGTCCAGCTTCCGGGGATACTTCCAGGGCTGGCAGATCATGACGCCCACCGCCTGTTCAGAAATCACGGAACAGCTGGTACGGGTGGTCACCATGATCGCATTTTCCTATCTGCTGATGCCCTACGGATTGACTTATGCGGCAGCCGGGGCCAGCATGGGGGCAGGGGCTGGTGCGCTTTGCGGGCTGCTGCTCCTCCAGGTGTTCTATTTCCGGCTGAAGCATAAATTCTTTCCCCAGGGGGAAGGAACTGTGGCGGAAAAGGAACAGGAACCTGCTGGGAAGATCATCCGCCGGCTCATTGCCCTGGCCCTGCCCGTATCCATGTCCAGTCTGATGCTGCCCATCGTTTCCAATCTGGATATGATGATCGTACCTCGGCGGCTCATGGTGGGGGGCTGGTCCATGTCCGAAGCCACCACCCTGTTCGGATATCTCACCGGCATGGCGGTGCCTCTCATCAATATGTCCACCATTTTGACGGCGGCCCTTTCCATCAGTTTGGTGCCGGCCATCAGTGAATCCCGGGTGTTGGAAGATACGGAAGGGATCCGGGAAAAAGTGGCCACGGCTTTTTCGGTGGCGGCCGTGATCACCATCCCCTGCAGCATCGGTCTCCATGTGCTGGGAGGCCGGGTGGCAGCCCTCATCTATAACGCTCCCAAAGCCGGATCTTCCATCGAGACCATGAGCTGGGCCATTTTTCTCCTGGGTCTCCATCAGGTAAGTACCGGCATCCTCCAGGGGCTGGGGAAGACCAAGATCCCGGTGATCAACATGATCATTGCGGCAGCTTCCAAGGTGTTCCTGAACTGGAACCTGACTCCTACCCTGGGCATCGTGGGATCCTCCTGGGCCACCGTGGCAGATATCGGAATCGCTGCCATCTTGAACCTTTTCTTCATTAAAAAATATACCGGTTTCTCCTTGGAGCTGAAACAGCTGGGGAAGACTGCCTTGGCTGCTGCGGCCATGGGGGCTGCGGTCCAGGGCTTCCTGGCTCTGGTGCCCAATTGGGGTGCCTGGAGCATCCTGGGAGGCATGGCGGTGGCCGTACCGGTTTACGGGATCCTGCTGCTGGTGCTGAAGACCATGCCGGAAGAAGAACTGAACCAGATCCCCTTCCTGGGAAGGAGAATGGTGAGGGTGGGGAAGAAACTGAAGTTATTATAAAAAAGCTGTGAAAAAATGAGAAATCATTTTTTCACAGCTTTTTTTATCCTATCGGTCTTGCGAAATTCAACGGGTTCACCGGACTCCCGTTCTGGCGCACTTCGAAATGCACGTGGGGACCGGTGCTGTAGCCGCTGCTGCCGGCGTAGCCGATTACATCTCCCCGGCGGACGGTCTGCCCTGGTTGGACGGCGATGGCGCTCATGTGGCCGTAGCAGGTGGTGAGTCCGTTGCCGTGGTCGATGCTGACGAATCGGCCATAGCCTCCGTTCCACTGGGCTTCTTCCACCGTTCCGGCTGCCGAAGCCTTGATGGGAGTCCCATAGTCCACGGCAATGTCGATGCCGGGATGGTAATCGCTTCCGCCTCCAAAAGGATCTGCCCGGAGCCCAAAGAAAGAACTGATTTCTCCGCCGCTCACCGGCCAGCCATAGGTGCCATCGCCAGTATCGGAGAGGGCCAGCAGCATGTTGGTGAGGTTTTCTTTTTTATAGGCCAGTTTCTTCCAGTTGATTTCATCCTGGACTTCCAGTACGGTCAGCTGGTCCGCAGTGGTGGAGCCCCCTTGGCCTTTTTTGTCCAGTTCCTTGGATTTTTGGTCTACGGTCTGTTCCCCAATCTTCACGCCGTCCTTGGCTAGTTTTTGCCGGACAGCGTTTTCCACTTGGACCACCTGGGCCAGTTCCCGCTGGAGTTTTTCGTTGTCGTCCATCAATTTGGCCAGCCGTTCCGTATAGACCCCATAGTCTGCCCGATAGTTGGCCAGTTCCGTCTGCTCGTCCCAGGCCTTGAACAGCAGCCCGGCACAGACAGCCAGGCCCATGAGGCTGGCTAGGAAGGCACCGCCAAAGCCGATCAGCAGCTTGGGACCGGCGTGGAACTCCTGGATATGGCCTTCTTCATCCTTCCACTGGAAAGAGAAGCCGGCTCCCACCAGGCGTCCGGAAGGCAGCAGCCCCTTCAGTCCTTTGAGTTTCTCCGTCAGTTCTTTCTTTTCCATACTTGCTCCTTACAAAAAGGACGTGCCGGCGGCACGTCCTGTACAACTCTTCGATTGTTCTGCACATCTTGACTACCGAGTCAATATTTTAACGCGAAAATCCGGGGTATTCAACCGTTTACCAAAAAAATTTACAAATTGTTAAATCTCTGCCAACTGCTTCTTTTCCCATTCCAGTTTCCGGGTTTCCCGCTGGATGGCTTCCTGGAGGATCAGGGCATGCCCCCAGTCTTTTTCCTGGGCTTTTTGGGTGGGGAAAAGCAGCTGCCAACGGAGCCGGAGGTGGGCCAGGTGTTCTTCGTGACGGCGGATGTCTTCCTGGAACAGCTGACGGAGCTGGGGATCCTTCCGGCTGCGGATCAGGTACAGTTTCATGGTGAATTCATCCCGGGTGGGCATCATGTCTCCCAAGGGCTGGGCCAGCCAGTCCCGAAGCCGCTGGCGGCCGGAAGGGGCCAGGCGGTAGTATTTTTTCTGGAGCTTGGTGCCCACGGTGCCGGTATAGCTGGTGATCTGTCCGCTTTCTTCCAGCTTCCGGAGTTCCGGATAGACCTGGCTGTGCCGGGCACACCAGAAATCCCCTACTTCCTGTGCAAAGAGTTTTTTGATATCGTAGCCTGTCAGATCCTGTTTGGCCAGAAGGCCCAGCAGCACATACTGGAGATTGTTTCCTTTTGCCATGGAATCCGCTCCTTTCTTTTGTGATTATACCATATTGGAAAGAAAACGTGTAAAGATTGACATGATTCAATAAACATGCTACACTCGTTGCAATGATAAGTATGTAAATAATTACATTTTTCAGTCTGCTTCGCAGACGGCTGTCTAAAAAGGAGAAAAAATCTATGAAAATCGAGGGAGGACTGAGGTGGCTGGTGCTGTCCAGCCTGTTGCTGCTGGGCATGACGGGAGTTTCCGGAGCAGAGGCGGCGGAGCATTACGCCAGTAAGACCCTGGAGGTGACTCCGGTGAAAACGGAAGTGAAGCAGATTTCCGGCGTGGTCTATGAACAGGTGCCCACCCGGGGCTATCCCAATGTGCCCATGGCCATGGATCTGCTCCAGCCCCAGAAAAAAGAAAAAATGCCCGCCATCGTCTATGTGACCGGAGGCGGTTTCATCAACGCCAACCGGGACAACGGGGTCCAGTTGCGGAACTATCTGGCGGAAAAAGGCTATGTGGTGGCCAGCATCACTTATCGGGTGGCTCCTACCGCCCGGTTCCCGGAACCTCTGGAAGACGTGAAGGCTTCCATCCGGTATCTCCGGGCCCATGCGGACAAGTGGAACATCGACAAAACCCGGATCGGCATCGTAGGGGGCAGTGCCGGGGGCTATCTGTCCGCTTTTGCAGGGACCACCAGCGGTACAAGAACCTTTGACAAGGGAGAGAACCTCCAGGAGTCCAGCCAGGTGAACTGTGCCGTGGATCTCTATGGTCTGTCGGACCTGAGCCGGGTGGGCATGGACTACAGCCCGGAAAACCAGAAACTCCATCAGTCTGCCGGTGCCACAGAAGCCCTGTGGATCAACGGCAGCCCGGTATTCGGCGGGAAAGACGGCGGGGTCGGCGCCGATCCCAAAGCCACGGAAGCAGCCAACCCCATTGCCTATATCGGGAAAAACAGTGCGCCCATGCTGCTGATGCACGGGACAGCGGACAAAGTGGTATCCCCGGGCCAGACGGACCTGCTGTATCAGGCCCTGAAAGCCAAAGGAGTGCCGGCGGAACGGTACGAAATTCCCGGAGCCGCCCATGGAGGCGTGTATTGGGTCCAGGATAAGGTGCTCCAGGTCATCGGAGATTTCTTTGATCAGTATCTGAAATAAAAGGAGATAAACTATGGGAGAACAGAAAATCATGCCGGTGGTGTTTTCCGGCCATGGCAGTCCCATGATTGCCTTGGAACACAATGAGATCACGGAAGGGATGGATCGGATCGGCCGGGCGGTGGAAAAGCAGTTCGGCAGACCCAAGGCCATCCTCATGGTATCCGCCCACTGGTACACCCACGGGACTTTCGTCCAGAGCGCCCAGGAACCTCGGCAGGTCTATGACATGTACGGATTCCCCAAGGAACTGTACCAGGTGAAGTATCCTGCTAAAGGGGATCGGGAACTGACCCGGCAGGTGGAAGGACTGCTGGGCTCTGTCGTAGCCGTCAATGACGACTGGGGCATCGACCACGGGGCCTGGACGGTGCTGGTGCATATGTTCCCCAAGGCGGACATCCCTGTGGTCCAGCTGTCCGTGGACGGGGATCTTTCCTATCAGGAAGAATTCGAACTGGGCCGGAAGCTGGCACAGCTCCGGGAACAGGGGTACCTGATCCTGGGCAGCGGCAATGTGGTCCACAACCTCCGGGAAGTGGAATGGGACAATGAAGGCGGTTCTGACGCCACCCTCCGGTTCAACGACTATATCACCGAAGCGGTGCTCCAGGGAGAAACGGACAAGGTGATCGGCTTCGCCTCCCATCCGGATGCAGGGTATGCCGTACCCACCCCGGACCATTACCTGCCTCTTCTGGTGTGCCTGGGTGCCGCCGGTACCGACCAATCCCAGGTGTTCAACAAAGTCTGCAACCTGGGATCCATGGCCATGACCGGGTATGCCTGGGGGATGGAGGAGTAAAAAGGGGCTGCTGCCTGGGCAGCGGCTCCCCTTTAGTCGGGAGCCAGGAGCCTGAAGTCGGAAACCAAAGGATAAAATTGCAGACAATTTTTATGAATGTGTAAACCGGGACCGTTGGAACTGCCGTAGGGGCGAATCAAAGGTTACGGAGGAATCCCGCCAGGTTCGCCCGCCGCGTCCCCTTTGGTTTTACACAATCAGGAAGGAAATGGCCCATTAAGGCGGGGCTCAATGCTGAAGCTGGAGTTATATTGAATAAAAATGTAAAAATAAAAAGTTTTTAAAGTATAAGTAGTAAATGAAAAGCATTCAAGAGAACCTGTTCACTGCAGGTCCTTTCCATTGGCCGTTGACCGCTGACCATTGACAGCTGACAAAAAAGACCGCTGCGTAAGCAGCGGCTTTTTTTACGCCCAATCCCCGTCCACGAACACCGGCACCCGTGTACCGTCTTTTCGGATCCCGGTGATGGTAAGGTCCGGGCTGCCCACCATGAAGTCCACGTGGATCATGGAATCGTTGAGGCCGGCTTTTTTCTGTTCTTCCTCGCTCATGTCCGCCCCTTTTTCCACACAGGTGGGATAGGCATCTCCCAGGGCCAGGTGGCAGGAGGCATTTTCATCCAGCAAGGTTTCGTAGAAGACTTTGTCCATGAGAGAAATGGGGGAGTGGTAGGGGATGAGGGCCACTTCTCCCAGCCGGCAGGCTCCTTCGTCCATTTTCAGCAGGTCTTTCAGGATTTCTTCTCCTTTTTCTGCAGTGGCTTCCACTACTTTTCCGTTTTTAAAGGTCAACCGGAATTTTTCGATGAGATTTCCACTGTACACCAGAGGCCGGGTGCTGTACACCACCCCGTCCACCCGGTCCGCCTGGGGAGCGGAATACACTTCTTCCGTGGGGATGTTGGCGTTGAACCAAAAGCCCCGGGCCGTATTTTCGGCGCCTCCCTGCCAGAGGTGATGGTCCGGCAAGCCCACGGTGAGATGGGTACCCAGGTTGTTTTCATATTCCAGGGCGGCGAACTGCTGGGCGGTCAGCCATTCCCGCCGCTGTTTCAGCTCTGCCAAGTGCTGGTCCCAGTCGGCCAGGGGGTCTTTTCCCAGGCACCGGGCTGCATCCAGCAGCTGGATCCACAGGCGGGCCATTCCTTCCTGTTCCGGCAGCTCCGGATACAGCAACTTGGCCCACACAGTACTGGGGACGGCAGCCACCAGCCAGTTGGTCTTGGAAGCCATCATCCCGTCGGAATACTCCTTTACCGCCTGGTGGAAAGCCTTCTGCCAGGCCATGATCTTGTTCCGGTCGATGCCTTTCATGGCATAGGGATCGGCGGAGATCAGGCTCAGGAAGGCCGCACCCTTCCGGTAGTGGTACAGGTTGAATTCACTGCGCCAGTGGGGAACGGATTCGAACTTGTCCTGGGTCTCATATTCGTACCGGAGCCGGGTGGTCCCATTGCAGTACCAGTTGAACACCACCTGGGAAGCACCGGCCTGGTAGGCTTCTTTCGTAAGCAAGGTGGCGAAGGAGCTGGCTTCCACCGGGGCGTTGATCACCAGGATCTGGTCCTTCTGGAGGCAGATCCCTTTTTTCACCAGCACCCGGGCATACAAAGGCAGCTGCCGGTTCAGGGTTTCTTGTATATCCATGGAAAATCTCTCCTTTACTGTGTCAGTATGAATCTATTATAGCGGAAAAACAGGAATAGAGCCATGATTCCCCAAGGGAATGGGAAATGGCTCTTTTTATTCATTTTTCAGAATGATTTGTCTTTCTTATAATGGAATCAGCAATAGACTCGGAATAATCTGAAAGAAAAGACGCCCGGAGCCTTTTCTGATCCAAAGGGGGAGTATCATGTCCATGTCATTTGTTGCACTGGTGTTTCTGTTCGGAGCCATTGCCCTGGGGTTCGTGAAAAAATCCAATGTGGGGCTGATCAGCCTGGGGACCGTGCTGGTCCTGGGGAAACTGGGGAACCTGCCGGTGGGGAAACTGTACGGGGGTTTTCCTGGAAAACTGTTCCTGACCCTGCTGGGGACCATGTTCTTCTTTGCCCTGCTCCAGGAAAATGGGACCCTGGACAAGGCATCCAAAAAGCTGACCCGGCTTTGCGGCACCAAAGTGTTCTTGGTGCCCATTGTAATCTATCTGGTGAGCTTCGTCCTGTCCGCCATCGGCCCTGGGGCCATCAGCGTCCAGACGGTGATGGTACTGTTTGCGGTGCCCCTGGCCTTCCATCTGGATGCCAGTCCCATCCTCATGGGCGCCATGGCCATCCTGGGGGCCGTGGGAGGAACCGCCTCTCCCATTGCCCTCACCGGGATCATTGTGGGGGACCTGCTGGGCCAGATGAAGATCCCCATGCCGGGGATGGCCATTTTTGCCGGGGTCACTGCCGCCAATGCCCTATGCGCCCTGGTGACCTATCTAGTGTTCAAAGGGTGGAAACTTCGGGGTCAGCCGGTCCAGAGTGATCCGGAACCTATTGTCTTTGACGGGCAGCAGAAACTGAGCCTGGCACTGATCGCAGCCCTGTTCGTTTCCGTGGTGGGCTTTTCCCAGGATGTGGGATTTGTATGCTTCCTGTTGGCCCTGATCCTGCTGTTTACCGGGAAAGTGGACGAAAAGAAAGCGGTGAAAAGCCTGCCCTGGAACACACTGATCCTGATCTGCGGCATCAGTGTGCTGATGAACGCGGTGAAGCTGCTGGGAGGCATCGATCTTCTGGCCCGGGGTTTGGCCTCCTTCATGAGTCCGGCCACCGCCCCGGCCCTTATGGGCCTTACAGGAGGCATCATGTCCTGGTTCTCCAGCGCCAACGGGGTGGTGTTCCCCACCCTGATCCCCACCGTGCCCCAAGTGGCGGCCAACGTGGGGGGCGCCTCCCTGATCCAGATGGTGGCGGCCATTGTGTGTTCGGCCACGGTGGCAGGGATCAGTCCCATGTCCACCGGGGGTTCCCTGGTGATGGCCGGCTGCGCCCAGGAAAAAAACGGGAAGGAAAACGATTCATCCCTGTTTGCCAAACTGTTCGGTGTGTCCGCCATGTGTGTGGCCATTATTTTCCTGTTCACCCTGGCCGGCGGTTTGTCTTTTTTACAATGAATGAGGAGGAATGCTCATGTTTGCCTATATCGGATCCAGAACCACCAAAGAAAGAAAAGCCCTGGGAGAAGGAATCACCGTGTACCGCCGGGAGGGGGCAGTCTGGGAAAAAATCCAGATCCTGTCCTGCGGTCCCAATCCTTCTTACCTGTGCCTGAATGAAAAACAGGACCGGCTTTATGCGGTCCATGGAGATTACAGTGAAGTCACCGCTTTCCAGATAGGAAAAGAGGGGAACCTGACGGAGCTGGATTCTGTTTCCACCTATGGTACCAACCCGGTCCACCTGGTGGCAAGCCCCAACGGCCAAAGCCTGTATGTGGCCAACCTGGAAACGGGCAGCCTCACCCAACTGGCCCTGGAACAGGACGGGAGCCTGGGCCAGGTCCGGCAGGTACTGTTCGTTCCCGGTGAGCCCGGCCACGGGTACATTTCCCATCCCCACCAGGTATGTCTCCATCCGGACGGAAAGTGGCTGCTGGTACCCTGCCAGGGCCGGGATCATGGAGTGGGGAAGGTGGAAGTCTACGCCATCGACACTGAGGACAACCACTTGTCGGAAGCCTTTGTGTGGACAGCCCGGAAAGGGGCGGAACCCCGGCATGTGGCCATCCATCCCAACGGGAAATGGGTGTATCTGGTGAACGAAAAGGACAGCACTGCCCTTTTCTTCCATTTCGATGAAGCCACCGGGACCCTGGAACCCCGGCAGATGGTCACCACTCTGCCCGATGACTATTTCGGGCCTGGCTGGGCCAGCGGCATCGTCATGGGCCCGGAAGGGAAGGCCGTGTATGTGTCCAACCGGACCCATGATTCGGTGACGGTGCTTGCCATCGATCCGGAAACAGGCCGGCTGGCCTTCCGGCAGAACCTGCCCACGGAAGGGGAACAGCCCCGGTTCCTGGAACTGGAACCGGGAGGAAAATACCTGGTGGCTGCCAACGAACTGACCCACACCCTTACGGTTTTCGATATCCAGGAAGACGGGACCCTGGAACGGGAAGAAAAACAGATCCAGGAAGGATCGCCGGTGTGTGTGGTGTGGAAGAAATAAGGTCCAAAAAAATCTTCACCTGGGGCAGCTGGGCGTATTCTTCCCGGTACAGGGCGAAGGTGGAACGGGTGAAGGGGGTACCGTCCTGGAAGGTGAGGGGCTGGCGCACCAGGTCTTCCCGGTCCTTCAGGCAGATTTCCGGCAGCACGGACCACCCGATACCGCTGGTGATCATGGAAAGACAAGTGGAAATGTCGTTGACCTGGATGGAGGAGGCGGCTTCTGTAATGTGCTGTTCCAGTTTCCACCGCTGGATCCGGGACATGAAGGGCTTGTCGGACTGCCGGTGGATGTAGGGGAGCTGGGACAGGGACATGCCCTCGTTGGCCCGGCTGGTCACCGCATAGACCCGTTCCTGGGACAGCAGCAGGCTTTCCCCCGCCCAGGGAAAATGGCCCCGGAGCACGGCCATGGACAGCCGGTTTTCCTGGAGCTTGGTGAACAGGTCCAGGCTCTGGCCGGTGGTCACGTCGATGCGGACTTCCGGATAGTCGGTCATGTACTGCTTCAGCAAAGGGGGCAGGGTATACCGGGCATAGTTTACGGAAACACCGAACTTTAGGCGGCCGGCAATCCGGCCCTGAGCATACTGGGACAGGGTCTTCAGCCGCTGAAGGGATGCCTGGAGCCGGCCCATTTCTTCCCCGATGGCATCGGCGGAAGGAGCCGGGATCAGTCCCTTGACGGAGCGGAGGAAAAGAGGGGCTCCCAGTTCCTCTTCCAGTTTGTGGAGCCGCTTGGTAATGGCACTCTGGGTCATATACAGGGCCTGGGCGGTTTTGGTCACATTCCGGGTTTCCATAAGGCTCTGGAAAATCTGGATATCCCGTTCATCCATCAAAAAGACTCCCTTCTATATTCCAAATAGGAATGAATTTTAAACATATTCTATCATTTTTCATAATGAATAGAAAGAATTATACTGGAGACAACAAGAACAGACAGTGGAACAAGGATAAAAAAGGAGGAAATACCATGAATCAGAAACAGCGGAAATTCCCCTGTGTATATATGCGGGGCGGCACCAGCAAGGCGGTCTTTTTCCACAAGGAGGATCTGCCGGCGGATGAAAAACAGTGGCCGGAAATCTTCCTGAAGGTGATGGGGACCCCGGATGTGAAGCAGATCGACGGCATGGGAGGCACGGTAAGCTCCACTTCCAAAGTGGCGGTGATCAGCAGGTCCGACCGTCCCGGCATCGACGTGGACTACCACTTCTACCAGGTGGATATCGTAATTCCCCGGGTGGATGATTCCGCCAACTGTGGGAACATTTCCTCCGCGGTGGGGCCTTATGCCATTGACGAAGGGCTGGTGGAACCGGTGGAAGGGATCACCCAGGTCCGAGTCTACAATGTAAACACAAATAAGGTCATTGAAGAACACGTCCGGGTCCAGGACGGGAAAGCCTGTGTCAACGGGGATGCCCAGATCCAGGGGGTACCGGGCACTGGGTCCCGGATCGACATGTATTTCGAAGACCCCGCCGGGGCCAAGACCGGGAAACTGTTCCCCACCGGCCTGAAAAAGGAAACCATCGACGTGCCCGGGTACGGACCGGCGGAAGTGACCATGATCGACTGCTCCAACCCGGTGGTCTTCATCAAGGCCAAAGACCTGGGCATCACCGGCACGGAACTGACGGAGCTGAACCAGAACCGGGACGTGATGGAACACATCGAGCGGATCCGGGGCATCACTGCCCAGAAGTTCGGTTTCGTGGATGACTTCATGAAAGCCCGGACGGAATCCACTTCCGCCCCCAAGGTGGCCATCGTCAGCCCGGCCCAGGATTACAAAAACATGGACGGAAATGTGGTGAAGGCCAGTGAAATGGATCTGTGCGTCCGGGCCATTTCCGTGGGAGCCCTCCACAAGGCCTATCCCATGACCGTAGCTGTGGCCACCGGGGCGGCTGCCAAGATCCCTGGGACCATTGTCAGCGACATCCTGGGGGAGCATAAGAGTGACTGTGTCCGGCTGGGCCACTCCAGCGGGGTCACCGATGTGCTGATGAAAATGGACGGAGAAAAAGTGCTCCAGGGCGGCGTGGTCCGTACGGCCCGCCGGATCATGGATGGATTTGTATATATCCGCTGAGGGAAAAGAAAAGGAGAAGAATCATGATTCAGTGTGTGAATGAAGCCTATTATGCCCTGGACGGGGGCAAAACCTTTGTGCCGGCCAAGGACCATCCGGAATGGGACCGGGAAGCCGGCCGGAAGAATACCATTGCGTACCAGATCATCGCAGACCATAACACCAGCGGAGATCCGGCCAACCTGCAGCTGAAGTTCGATGCCATCGGGGTCTATGACAACACCTATGTGGGCATCATGCAGACCGCCTGCGCTTCCGGGCTGAAAAAGTTCCCGGTGCCCACGGTGTTCACCAACTGCCACAACTGCCTGTGCGCCGTAGGGGGCACCATCAACTCCGATGTGCACAAATATGCGGAAACCATCTGCAAGAAATACGGGGGCATCTTCGTACCGCCCCATGAAGCGGTGATCCATTCCTATATGCGGGAAATGATCGTCAAAGGCGGCAGTATGGCCATCGTTTCCGATTCCCACACCCGGTACGGCAGCCAGGGCTGTCTGGCCATCGGGGAAGGGGGGCCGGAAGTGGCCAAAGCCATGCTGGACAAGACCTATGAACTGAAATATCCCCAGGTGGTGGGGGTGTATCTCACCGGGGCACCCAAAGCCTGGGTGGGGCCCATGGATGTGGCCCTGACCCTCATCGGTGCCGTATTCAAGAACGGCTTTGTAAAGAACAAGGTCCTGGAATTCGTGGGCCCCGGGGTCCATTCTCTGTCCATGGATTTCCGGAACGGTATCGACACCATGACCACGGAATCTGCCTGCCTGACTTCCATCTGGGAAACCGACGATACGGTCCGGGAAGATTACCGGATCCATGACCGGGAAGGGGACTACAAGCATCTGGCTCCCAAAGACAAGGCTCTTTACGACAGCTTCATCCACATCGACCTGGATACGGTGGAGCCCATGATCGCTCTGCCCTACCATCCTTCCAACGCATTCCCTCTGAAAGAAGTAATCGCCAATCCGAGAAAATACATGAAGTATGTGGAAGACAATGCCAAGACCGTCTTCGAAAACAACACGGACATCCATCCGGATATGATGAGCAAAATCCAGAAGAACGGCCGGATCCTGGTGGATCAGGCAGCCATTGCCGGCTGCGCCGCCGGTTCTTTCGAGAACATCGCCTATGTGGACCAGGTGGCTAAGGCGGAAAAACGGGGCCTGGGCATGTTCCCTCTGAATATCTATCCTGCTTCCCAGCCGGTGCTGACGGAACTGAACCGGGCTGGTATCAGCAACGACTTGATGACCGAAGGGGTCCGGATCAAGACTGCCTTCTGCGGCCCCTGCTTCGGCGCCAGCGACTGCCCGGAAAACAACGCTTTCGTCCTGCGCCATTCCACCCGGAACTATCCCAACCGGGAAGGGTCCAAACCGAACATGGGCCAGGTGGCTTCCGCTGCCCTCATGGACTCTAAGTCCATTGCTGCCACGGCTTTCAATGGCGGGTATCTGACTTCCGCGGAAGAAATCAAGGACGTGTTCCAACCGGAAGCCCTGCCGGCCTTCACTTTCAACAAAAAGATCTATGACAATGTGGTGTACAACGGATTCGGCAAAGCCCAGCCGGATGTGGAAATCGTCTATGGCCCCTTCATCAAGGACTGGCCGGCTATGGAACATCTCACCGACAACCTGCTGCTCCAGGTAGCTTCGGTGATCCGGGACGAAGTGACCACAACTGACGAATTGATCCCTTCCGGGGAAACCGCTTCCTATCGGTCCAACCCTTATAAAATTTCCGAATTCACCCTGCTGCGGAAGGATCCGAAATATGTGGGGCGGGCCAAGGCCGCCCAGGCTTACGAAAAAGCCCGTCTGGCTGGGGATAAAAAGACGGCAGAAGCTTTCTACGCTCCTTTGAAAAATGCCGGAGTGGATGTGGAAAAAGACCTGGATACCTTGATGGAGACCACCGGCATCGGTTCCGTGCTCTATGCCAAACGGCCCGGGGACGGGTCCGCCCGTGAATATGCCGCTTCCTGTCAGAAGGTGCTGGGGGGACTGGCCAACATCTGCATCGAATATGCCACCAAACGGTACCGGAGCAACTGTGTGAACTGGGGGATGCTGCCTTTCACCCATCCGGATCCGGAAGTCGACCTGAAAGTGGGAGAATTCCTCTGGCTGCCCAACATCCGTCAGGTGGTGGCGGAAAACAAGGGAGGGATCGATGCCACGGTGATCGGCATTGACGGCAGTACCCGGACCCTCCATCTGGATCTGAAGATCCTCAACGATACGGAACGGAAGACCCTGCTGGCCGGTTCCATGATCAATCTGTTCAAAGAAAGCTGAGGCAGGAAAATGGAAAACAAGGTGCTGGCAGCACCTTTGGGGAGGCTGGCCCGCTTTGCGGCCGGCCTTTCCTGGGATACGCTGCCGGAAGCGGTCCAAAGAGCAGCGGTCTGCCGGGCCCTGGATTTGATCAGCGCTGCCATGGGGGCAGTGGGGAATCCGCTGGTGGAACAGATGAAACAGGCCCTCCAGGCACTGGATCCCCAGAACCGGACCCAGGGAGTGACTCTATGGGGACAGCCTCTGGAACAAAAATGGCCCGTGACCGACGGGGCCATGCTCAATGCCATGCTGGCCCATACCTTGGAACTGGATGATGTGCATCCGGCCTCCAAGACCCATATTTCCGCCAGCATGATCCCGGCGGCCTGGTGCCTGGGACAGCAGCTGGGCAGCACGGGAAAAGAGTTCCTGACGGCCCTGGTGGCTGGATATGAAGTGGCTCATCGGGTGGGCATGGCCATGGACGTGGCAGCTCACCGGAAGCGGGGCTGGCATGCCACGGCCACCTGCGGGACCTTCGGGGCGGCCACCGCCTGCAGCCATCTTTTGGGCCTCAACGGAGAAGGCACCGCCAGTGCCCTGGGTCTGGCCGGGTCCCAGACCACCGGGGTGTGGGCCTTCCTGGGAGATGGGACCAATTCCAAGGTACTGAATCCCGGACAGGCGGCCATGACCGGGATCCGCTGCACTTTTTTGGCCCGGTACGGTATGAGGGGCCCCATCCATATCCTGGAAGCAGAAGACGGTGGTCTGTTCCGGGCCATGAGCGACGGGGGCCATGTGGAAAAGCTCACGGAAGGGCTGGGGACCCGCTGGGAAATCCTCAATATGGACATGAAGCCCTATCCCTGCTGCCGCAGTGCCCACGCCGGTATCGACGGGGCCCTGTCCCTGCGGAAGGCCATCCTGGGAGAAGGAGTGCTGCCTTTCGAAGATGCGGCGGAACGGATCCTGGGACAGGTGGAAAGCCTGGAGGCGGGAACCTATAAGATCGGCTACCAGCAATGCGCCGTCAGCGAAGGGTGCCTCCATCCCCGGACGCCCCTGGACGCCAAATTTTCTCTGCCCTACGGTCTGGCCTGCAGCCTGCTGTACGGCAAAGTGGATCAAAGCATGTTTACGCCGGAAAAAGTGCAGGAGCCGGCCATCCGGGCCCTGATCCAGCGGATCACCGTCCGGGAAGATCCGGAATTGACCGCAGCTTATCCCGGCCACTGGAGCTGCCGGGTGAAGATCCGTCTGCAGGACGGGCGGGAGCTGGAACAGTTCATCCAAGATCCCACCGGGTCCTATCGGAAGCCTCTGCCCCAGGAAGCTCTGCTGAACAAGGCGGAGGGCCTGCTGGAACATGTTTATCCCGGACGGGGACGGCAGGTGGCCATCAAACTGCTCCATCTGGGAGAAATGGAACGGCTGCCGGAGATATAAAAAGCGTGTCAGCGGTCAGCTGTCAACGGCCAACTGCCGAAGGATGCCAGCACAGCTGGCTTTGATTAAAGGAGGAACCAGTATGGAACATATGGACGAAATGGGTTACGAAGAACAGGTCCGGGAAGAAACCATCCGGAAGGCCATGGAGAGATTCGGGGCTCTGATCCGGGAGGATTTCAAGCGGATCGACGGTATGAAACAGGCCCCCGGCCGGAAGGACTTCAAAAAGCTGGCTCACATCACCGTAGGGATCCTGCCCGGGGACGGGATCGGGCCTTACATCATGGAACAGGCCCTGCGGGTGGCAAAATATCTGCTGCAAGAAGAAGTGGCTTCCGGGAAGGTGGAATTCCGGACCATTCCAGGCATGACCATCGAAGAGCGGGCCCAAAAGAACGAGAGCCTGCCGGCGGAAGTGCTGGAAGCCTGCAAAGCCTGCGATGTGCTGGTGAAAGGACCCTTTGTGACGCCCCGGGCGGGAGATCCCTGGCCCAACCTGGTCAGCGCCAACAGCCTGCTCCGCCGGGCCCTCCAGCTGTATGCGGCGGTACGGCCGGTACGGATCCCGGAAAAGGGGATCGACTGGACCTTCTTCCGGGAAAACATCGAAGGGGAATACATCTGGGGGAACAAGGGCATCCAGGTGAATGAGGACCTGGCGGTGGACTTCAAGGTACTGACCCGTCCCGGGGCGGAACGGATCTGCCGGGCTGCCTTCGAATTCGCCAAGAACAATGGGAAGACCAACGTGACCGTGGTCACCAAGGCCAATATCGTGAAACTGGTGGACGGGAACTTCTTGAAGACCGCCCATGCCCTGGAAAAGGAATATCCCGGGATCACCGTCCGGGAAGAACTGGTGGATGCCATGGCCGCCAAGATCACGGATCCGGAATTCACCAAAGGGATGGAGGTGTTCCTGCTACCCAACCTGTACGGGGATATCGTGACGGATGTAGCGGCGGAATACCAGGGAGGCCTGGGCACTGCCAGTTCTTCCAACATCGGGGACCAGTACGCCCTGTTCGAAGCCATCCACGGGGTGGGGAACTTCCTGGTCCAGCACCACCGGGCCCAGTATGCGGACCCCTGCAGCCTGATCCGGGCCATGGGAGAAATGATCAGCCACATCGGGTATGCGGAGAAGAAGGAAAAGCTGGTGAAGGCTCTGGATATCTGCACCCGGACAGAACGGAAAGTGGTGATCACCACCGACAAGGACGGAGCCACGGCGGAAGAGTTCACGGATTATCTGCTGGAGACTTTGAAGAGGGCAGAGTGAAGAGAAAACCGGAAAGAGTGAAGAGATGCTGACTGAACAGTCAGCATCTCTTTTTAATTTTCGGTTAAATGTATCAAATGCAACAAAACTTTCCAATAATGGAACAAAGTCAAGAAAAATTCTTAAAATCATCCAAAGAATTTGTTACAAAAACAGAAACAGTATAGTATAATGGGGCTATAGTATACAGCAGGGATTTTTTTGTCTTTGTTGAAATACTATATTGTTACTGCATTTTATTCTTTTCATTGAAATTTGGAAGGCAAAACCTTCCCTGAGCAAAGGTGGTGAAAACATGTCCATGCTGGAAGATATCAAGGCTGCCGAGCAGAAAGCCGATGACCTGAAGAAACAGGCCACCCTGGAAGCCAGGAACACCGTCCGGGATGCCCAGGCGGAAGCCCACAAGGAAGCAGACGCCCTGATTGCGGAAGCTCGGAAACAGGCGGCGGCAGCCATTGCCCAGGCAGAAGCCCAGGCAAAACAGGAAGCGGACGCTCTGGTGGAAGAAAACCGGAAACGGGATGAAGCCCAGGCGGCGGAAGCCCGGAAAAATCTGGATGCGGCAGTCCAGTATATTATGAAGAAGGTCGTGATCGAATGTTAGTACCTATGCAAAAACTGACACTCTATGCCTTGAAAGCTGATCGCGATGCCCTGCTCCTGGCACTCCAAAAGGACGGGAGTGTGATGCTGGAACCGGAAGCGGGAAGCAAGGCCCTGCCCGGATCAGAAAAGGTCAGTGCCCAGCTGGATAAAACCGGCCAGGTGCTCCAGTTCTTGGTCCAGAACGGTGCCAAGAATCCCCTGTTTCCCCAGAAAGAAGCCATTTCTTATGGAAATTTCCTGAAAGAGACCCAAGAAGGCCGGCAGCTGACGGAAAAACTGGATACCACCGCCAGCAAGATCGCCTCTTTGGAAAGTGAGGCGGCAGCTCTCCGGACCCAGGCGGAAAGCCTGGACCCTTGGCTGAAATTGGACATTCCCTTGGAACAGCTGAGCTTTACGGAAACCACCCGCTGCCATGTGGGTTTCCTGCCGGAAAAGGAACTGCCGGAATTCCAGAAGGCCATCAGCGGCCTCTTGGCGGATATGAGCCTGTACGAACTGACCCAGGACGGGCAGGCCATGGTGATCCTGGCTTACGAAGACGCCGACAATGATGTGAAGCATCTCCTGAAGGAACATGATTTCAGCGAGGCAGTGCTGCCCAAGCGCAGCGGCCTGGCGGCGGATGTCCGGAAGGAACTGCTCCAGGAAGCGGAAGAAAAGGAAAATCGGATCGCCCGGCTGAAAGAGGAAACCCGAGAGAGCATCCCTCAGAAACAGCAGGTGGAACTGTACTATGACCAGCTGAATGCTGCCCATGACCGTCTCCAGAACGGCGGGGTGGAAACGGTCAGTGCTTTCAAGGTACAGGGCTGGGTCCGGAAAGATCGGGCCCAGCGGGTGGAACAGGTGGTCCAAGGCGTGACCGACGCTTATCAGCTGACCTTTGCAGACCCGGAAGAAGGAGAAATCCCGCCTACGGTGCTGGAAAACGGCAGGCTGGTGGAACCTTACGAAAGCGTGGTGGAGCTGTACTCCCTGCCCAAAGCAGGTTCCGTGGATCCGGACATGATCATGGCTCCTTTCCACTTCATCTTTTTCGGCATGATGATGTCCGATGCAGGCTATGGTCTGGTGCTGACCATCATGCTGTATTTCGCCTTGAAGAAGTTCAAGCCCACGGGCTTTGCCCGGCAGTTGGCCCTGGTCATCTTCTTTGGCGGTATTTCCACCACCCTTTGGGGCGCCATGTTCGGTGGCTGGTTCGGTTTGGAATGGCATCCTCTGCTGTTCGTACCTATGAATGAACCGCTGAAGATGCTGGCTCTGTGCTTTGGCCTGGGGGCCATCCACCTGATCACCGGCATGCTGATCAAGACAAAGATGCTGTTCCGGGAGGGAGATGTGATGGGCGCGGTCTGTGACCAGATCAGCTGGCTCATCATGTTCCTGGGGTTCTTCCTGATGGCGCTGGTACCAGGGCCCATTGGCAAATATCTGGCCTGGCTGGGAGCTGGGATCATCGTCCTCTTTGGAGGCCGTGACCGGAAAGGGATCATCAGCCGGCTGATCGGCGGGCTCCTGACGCTGTACAACATCAGTGGGTATCTCAGCGATCTCTTGAGTTATTCCCGGATCTTTGCGCTGGGGCTGGCCACCGGGGTCATCGCCATGGTCATCAACACCGTGGCTCAGATGCTCTGGAGTGCAGGACCTGTGGGCATTGTGGCAGCCATCCTGGTGCTTTTGGCCGGCCATTACTTCAATATCGTCATCAACGTGCTGGGTGCTTTCGTGCACAGCAGCCGTCTGCAGTACATCGAGTTCTTCGGCAAGTTTTATGAAGCCGGCGGCCGGGCGTTCCTGCCCTTGGCACTCCGGACCAAGTATACGGATATTACGAAATAAGGGAGGATTTCATTATGATTACTTTAGGAACAGCTCTGGCATTTGGCGGCGCAGCAACGGCTGCTGGTCTGGCAGGGGTTGGCAGTGCCATTGGTGTGGCCATTGCCGGGCAGGCCGCTTCCGGCGTGGTCAGCGAAGATCCGGATAAATTCGGTAACGTGCTGGTGCTCCAGGCACTGCCTGGGACCCAGGGAATCTATGGTCTGCTGATTGCCTTCATCATCATCCTGAACCTGGGGGTCATTGACGGGAATGTAAAAGATCTGACCACCTTCCAGGGGCTGGCTTACCTGTTTGCTGCTCTGCCCATGGGCCTGGGCGGCCTGCTGTCCGCCATCTATCAGGGGAAAGTGGCTGCTTCCGGCATTTACCTGACCGCCAAACGGCCGGAAGAAACTGGTAAAGGCATTATCCTGACGGCCATGGTAGAAACCTACGCCGTACTGAGTCTGCTGATTTCCTTCATCATGGTGAACGGGATCAAATTATAAGAAAGGGTGACCCGTCGTGTCTGGCGATAAAATCATTCAGAAAATAGAAGAAGAAGCGAAGCAGGACGCGGCAGCCATCGGAGCAGCAGCCCAGGAAAAGGCCCGGAAGGAAAAGGAACAGATCCTGGCCAAAGCCCAGGAACAGGTCCGGGAGATCCAGGCCAAATCCCAAGTGGATGCCAAAGAGGCTGCAGGCCGTCTGCAGCTGATTGCCGAACTGCAGAGCCGGAAAGAGAACCTGGCCAGCAAGCGGAAAGTGCTCCAGGAAGCCTTTGACCGGGCAGCGGAGCAGCTGGAAGCCCTGCCCCAGGAACAGTGGGAGAAACTGATCGGGCGGATCGTCCTGGGATCGGATCTCATCGGCCATGAAAAGCTGGTGGTCCCGGCCAAGGACCGTCCTCGGTATGAACAGGGGCTGCTGGCCCAGCTCAACAAAGAGCTGAAGGACCAGGGCCGGGAAGGGTCTTTGACCTTGTCGGATCGAACTGCTGGGTTCACCGATGGTGTACTCATCGAAGGAGAAACCTGCGATTATGACGGCTCCTTCGCAACCCTGCTGGAAGATGTACGGACCGAGGAGGAATACCGCGTGGCAGAGCTCCTGTTTGGCGCGGAGGTGAAGTGATATGCCCCAGCCCAGTTATGAATATGCCCTGGGCCGGATCAGCGTCCTGTCCACCCATCTGCTGACCGCCGCCCAGCTGCGGCGGATCGCAGAAGCGGACAGTACCAAGACAGCCATGAAGCTGCTGCTGGAAACCGGCTATGGGGAAAATGTGGCTACGGAACAGGAACTGGCCCAGGGAGAAATCGATTTGATCATCCGGGCCCAGATGCAGCTGACCCGGAAACGGATCCAGGAACTGACCCCAGATCCGGAACTTACCGGCCTGTTCCTGCTGCCGGTGGATACCCACAACCTGAAATGCCTGCTGAAGGCCCGGCTGCTGGGAATCCAGGCCGATGACATCCTTCGGGAGGGAGGCAATTTCGACCTGAACCTGCTGAAGGATATGGTCCATACCAAGTATTATGAGGACCTGCCGCCCATCTACTGCCAGGTACTCAACGAAATCGAAGGGGAACTGGCCCGGGAAGCGGATCCCTTCCGGCTCAGCGCACTTTTGGACGGAGCCTTGTTCCGCCAGGCCAAAGAGGTGCTGGACCGGAAAAAGGAAAAAGGCTTCATCCGGGAGTATTTCTCCCTGTGGGCGGATTGCCAGAACACCATCAGCCTGATCCGGGCCCAGAACCTCCACTGGGAACTGGCTCAGCTGCGTTTGGTACTGGTGGACTGCGGGGACATCTCCAAAGAGGTGTTCGAAGAAAGCCTGGATGTGCCTCCGGAACAGCTGGGAGCCCGGCTGAACCAGGGGAGCCATGGAGCTGAACTGGTCCAGGCCATCAACGAATTTGCACAGACCAATGAACTGGGGGTCATTTCCCGTCGGATGGAAGAGGGTCTGAGCCTGATCCTCCGCCGGGCCAGATGGGATACCCATTCCCTGGGACCCATCATAGGGTATCTGGAAGCCCGGGAAACCGAGGCAGAAGCCCTGCGGATGATCTTCGGAGCCATCCAGGGCGGGTTTGAACCCCAGCTGCCCAGCGTCTATGCATAATCACAGGAAGCATGGGAGGCAGCAAGATGGATAAAAAGAAAATCGCAGTGATCGGTGATCCCAGCTCCGTGATGATCTTCAAAGCCGTAGGGTTCGATGTATTCTACGAAGAAGAACAGGAACAGATTGAGCGCAGGATCCACCACCTGGCCGATGAGGGCTATGCCGTGATCTACATTACGGAAACCGCTGCCCAGAAGGCCCAGGCCGTGATCGCAGAATATGCTACCGCTACCTTTCCCGCTATCATCCCCATCCCTGCCGGGAACAGATCCCTGGGTCTGGGCATGAAGCGTGTCCGGGAAAACGTGGAAAAAGCAGTGGGCGCCGATATTCTATTCAAGGAAGGGTAGGGAACAATCGTGAGTGGAAAGATCGTGAAAGTATCCGGCCCGCTGATTGTCGCCGAAGGTATGAAAGACGTGCAGCTCCATGATATGGTCCGCGTCAGTGACAAACGCCTGATCGGTGAAGTCATCGAGCTTCGTGATGATAAAGCTTCTATCCAGGTGTACGAAGAGACTGCTGGCCTGGGGCCGGGGGAACCGGTGGAATCCACTGGGTCTCCCATGAGCGTGGAACTGGCTCCCGGGCTGATCGAAAGCATCTTCGACGGGATCCAGCGTCCCCTGGAAAAAATCTATGAACTGGCTGGCGACCGGATCAGCCGTGGCATCGAAGTCCCCCGTCTGGATCGGGAAAAGAAATGGCAGTTCGTACCGGTGGCCAAAGTGGGAGATCAGGTATCCGGCGGCGACGTAATCGGCACCGTCCAGGAAACTCCTGCTGTACTCCATAAAATCATGGTGCCGCCTGGCAAAAGCGGAACTGTGGAATGGGTCTATGCAGGAGAAGCTACCATCTTGGATCCGGTATACAAACTGAAAGACAGCAAGGGGGAGGTAGAGTCCTATCCCATGCTCCAGCAGTGGCCGGTCCGTGTGGCCCGTCCTTACAAGACCAAGCTGCCTCCGGAAGAACCCATGGTTACCGGCCAGCGGGTCATCGATACCCTGTTCCCCATTGCCAAAGGCGGTGTGGCGGCCGTGCCCGGACCCTTTGGCAGCGGCAAGACCGTCATCCAGCACCAGCTGGCCAAATGGGCGGACGCGGATATCATCGTGTATGTAGGCTGTGGAGAACGTGGGAATGAAATGACCGACGTACTGAATGAATTCCCGGCCCTGAATGACCCCCGCACTGGCCTGCCTCTGATGAAGCGGACGGTGCTGATCGCCAATACCTCCGATATGCCGGTGGCGGCCCGGGAAGCTTCTATCTATACGGGCATCACCATTGCAGAATATTACCGGGATATGGGGTATAAGGTGGCCATTATGGCTGACTCCACTTCCCGCTGGGCAGAAGCCCTCCGGGAAATGTCCTCCCGTCTCGAAGAAATGCCCGGTGAAGAAGGATACCCGGCATACTTGTCCTCCCGTTTGGCGGAATACTATGAACGGGCCGGGGAAGTGGAATGCCTGGGCCAGGACGACCGGATCGGCGCTGTTTCCGCCATCGGGGCTGTGTCCCCTCCTGGCGGGGATATTTCCGAACCGGTCTCCCAGGCTACCCTGCGGATCGTCAAGGTGTTCTGGTGTCTGTCTTCGGCGCTGGCTTATGCCCGCCATTTCCCGGCCATCGACTGGCTCCAGAGCTATTCCTTGTATTCCGATCGGCTCCGTGCCTACTATGATGCCAAAGTGGCTCCCGACTGGTCCAAACTGGTGGGGACGGCCATGGAAATCCTCCAGGAAGAATCCAACCTGAACGAAATCGTCCGTCTGGTCGGAATCGATGCCCTGGGCTTCAAGGACCGGATCACCATGGAATGTGCCCGGTCCATCCGGGAAGACTTCCTGCACCAGAACTCCTTCCATGAAGTGGATACCTACACTTCTTTGGAAAAACAGTACGATATGTTGAAATTGATCATCACCTGGTATGAAAAGGCCTTGGATGCCATGACCAAACATGTGAAGCTGGATAAGCTGATCGAAATGCCCATCCGGGAACAGATCGGCCGTGCCAAATACATTCCGGAAAAAGACCGGAAGGAAAAGTTCGGCCAGCTGAACCGGGATCTGGAGCAGGCCTTTGCAGAACTGACGGAAGAGGGTGAAGAAAATGCGTAAGGACTACAAAACCATCCGAGAAGTGGTGGGCCCTCTGATGCTGGTGGACCAGGTAAAAGGTGCAACCTATGACGAACTGGTGGAAATCCACCAGCAGAATGGGGAAATCCGGAACGGCAAGGTACTCACCGTGGACGGGGACAAAGCCCTGGTCCAGCTGTTCGAAGATTCCCAGGGGCTGCAGCCGGCTACGGCCAAAGCCCGGTTCCTGGGCCATGGGATCCAGCTGGGGGTATCCCCTGCCATGCTGGGCCGTGTATTCGACGGTATGGGCAGCCCCATTGACGGCGGGCCGGCCATCATCCCGGAAGAATACAAGGACATCAACGGGGAACCCATGAATCCGGCAGCCCGTGAATATCCTTCCGAATTCATCCAGACCGGGGTCAGCGCCATCGACGGTCTGAACACCCTGGTCCGGGGACAGAAACTGCCGGTGTTCTCCGGTTCCGGTCTGCCCCATGCCCAGCTGGCCGCCCAGATCGCCCGGCAGGCCAGAGTCCGGGGCACCGATGAAAAATTCGCCGTGGTGTTCGCTGCGGTCGGAATCACCTTTGAAGAAGCCAACTTCTTCATGCAGGACTTCAACCGGACCGGGGCGCTGAGCCGGGCGGTGATGTTCATCAACCTGGCCAACGATCCGGCAGTAGAACGGATCGCCACCCCCCGTATGGCCATTACGGCGGCAGAATATCTGGCCTTTGAACTGGATATGCATGTGCTGGTCATCATCACGGATATCACCAACTATGCCGATGCCCTCCGGGAAGTATCTGCTGCCCGGAAGGAAGTCCCCGGACGCCGGGGCTATCCTGGATATCTGTATACGGACTTGGCTACCATGTACGAACGGGCTGGCCGGATCCGGGGGAAGAAGGGATCCATCACCATGATCCCCATCCTGTCCATGCCCGAAGACGACAAGACCCATCCCATCCCCGACCTGACTGGGTACATCACCGAGGGGCAGATCATCCTCTCCCGGGAACTGTACCGGAAGGGGCTGACGCCGCCCATCGATGTGCTGCCTTCCCTGTCCCGTCTGAAAGATAAAGGGGTGGGCAAGGGCAAGACCCGGGAAGACCATGCAGACACCATGAACCAGCTGTTCGCGGCTTATTCCCGAGGGAAACAGGCCAAAGAACTGGCCACCATCCTGGGGGATTCGGCTCTCAGCAAGGTGGACAAGCTGTATGCCCGATTTGCCGATGCCTTTGAAAAGGAATATGTCTCCCAGGGGTACCGGACCAACCGGTCCATCGAGGAGACCCTGGATCTGGGCTGGAAGCTGCTGGGGATCCTGCCCCGCAGCGAGCTGAAGCGGATCCGGGATGAATACCTGGACAAATACTACAAACCGGCGGACGGCAGCGAGGGGGAATAACCCATGGCTACGAACGTAAACCCTACCCGGATGGAGCTGACCCGGCTGAAACGTCGGCTTGCCACTGCTGTCCGGGGGCATAAACTGCTGAAAGACAAACGGGACGAAATGGTCCGGCAGTTCATGATCTACATCCGCCGGAACCACGAACTGCGGCTGAAAATGGAAAAGGCCCTCCAGAATGTGTCCCATCATTTCGTGGTGGCCCGGGCCCATATGGGATACTTGACCATGAACGAAGCCCTGCTGTATCCGGCCCGGAGTGCCGAGTTCGAAGTGGGGAGCAAGAATGTGATGAGCGTGGATGTGCCCACCCTGACCTACACCGGGGCTACGGCGGATGATGCGGCCCAGGTGCCCTATTCCTTCGTGTTCACCACCGGGGAACTGGATACAGCGGTGACCGAACTGACCACCTGCCTGCCGGATCTTTTGGAATTGGCGGAAGTGGAAAAGACCTGCAACATGCTGGCGGATGAAATCGAAAAGACCCGCCGGCGGGGCCACGCGTTGGAATATGTGATGATCCCGGAAATGCAGGAAAGCATCAAGTACATCACCATGAAGCTCAGCGAAAACGAAAGAGCCAGTACGGTGCGCCTGATGAAAGCCAAGGAAATCATGGCGAAACAGGCGTGAAAAATAGGGGCTGTGAAGAAATGAGAATTTCATTTCTTCACAGCCCCGGTTTTTTTATGCTACAATATCCGTGACCATAAATCTTGCTGAAAAACGGTACTGAAAGGAGCACAGTTCTGTGCTGACTACTTTTAATTTTCGAGCACAGCCGGGGAGGGAACCGCTTTACCGGCAGCTGGCCGATTACTTCCGGGAAGAGATCCGGCTGCAGCATCTGGCCGCTCCGGATTTCCTTCCTTCCATCCGCAAGCTGACCCGGGATCTGAAACTGAGCCGGACCACGGTGGAGGCCGCCTATCAGATCCTCATCGATCAAGGGTATGTAGACAACCTGCCCAACCGGGGCTACCAGGTGGCGGCCTATGTTCCCCAGGAAGCCAGGGCAGAGACCGTCCCTGCGAATGGAAAGGCCAAACCGGCTGTGCGTTATAATTTTTCCAATAATTACATCGATACCTCCACTTTCGACACCGTACTCTGGCGGCGCTGTCTCAATGCCGTGCTCCGGGATCCGCCTTCCATTGCAGGGTATGGGGATCCCCAGGGAGAGCCGGAACTGCGGCAGGTCCTGGCCCGGTACAGTTATGCTTCCCGGGGGGTGGTTTGCCGACCGGAACAGATCCTGGTGGGGGCCGGTCTCCAGACCCTTTTGCTGGTGCTGCTGCCCTTGCTGCCTCTGGAACAGAAGGTGGTGGGATTGGAACCTCCTGGATTCCCTCAGGCGGAACAGATCTTCCGGCTGATGGGATGGGCTGTCCGCACCTTTGATCCGGCAGATCCCAAGGCGGATTGGCCAGGGCTCCTGATGATTTCTCCTGCCAATCCGTATAAAGGAAGAGCCCTGACGGAAAAAGAACGGAACAATCTGATCGTGGCCACCCAGCTGGAACGGGTATATCTGTTGGAAGATGACTACAACGGAGAATTCCGCTATCTCCATCGGCCCACTCCGGCCCTCCACAGTTTCGGGAACCGGGAACAGATCATCTATCTGGGATCTTTCTCCCGCACTATGCTCCCGTCCCTGCGGATTAGCTATCTGGTCCTGCCGGAAAAGCTGCTGCCCGCCTATCGGGCAATCGCCGACCGGTACAATCAGACTTCTTCCACGGTGGAGCAGCTGGCCCTGGCGGCTTACATCGAGGAAGGCCATCTGACAAGGCACATCCGCAAACTGCGGAGCCTGTACCGGACCAAGAGCCAGAAGCTCCAGGAAGCTCTCCTGACGGTATTTGGGAACCAGGTGCAGCTCTTGAGCTACGGATCCGGACTCCATCTCCACATTGCTTTGGATCTGCCTGGGACGGCAGGTGATCTGGCGGAGAAGGCTATGGATCAGGGCGTAAAAATCATCCCTGTCCAGGGAACGGATGCCGGCAGGCCGCCGGAATTCCTCCTTTCCTTTGCCGGGATCGCCGAAGAAAAAATCCAGGAAGGGGTGGAAGCTCTGCGGGAGGCGTTGGTGGGGTGAAGAAAAGACAATTGTTTTCTTCCTTCTGGGTAGGGTATAATAAAAAGGATACAGAAATGCCTGCAGAGCAGGGAAAACAGGGGGTGGATGTATGAAAAATGCCTGGGAGATCGCTCTTTTGGCCGTATTCCTGGGAATGGGCGGGCCGGCAGTGGAAGCAGCCCAGTATTTTGCCCCCCCGGTACAGCCTCAGCGCCAACGGACAGCTGCAGCCTCCCCTGACGGTAGAATTCCGCAAAGGGATGCCCCAGAAGATCAGTGCCAGCCTGACTGGTGCTGCCGGCTCGGAAAAAGTCCTGGTCCTGGGCTGGCAGGTGGGGGACGGAGTAGGGCTGTGTACCCTTCAGAAAGGAGTGGAATATGCCCTGTACCGGCTGGATTTCCGGCCGGGAAAACAGGATATCCTGATACTCAGTTACGGCCACAGGGGGACCGGGAAAACTCACTTGAATGAGGTGTCTGTAATCGGAGAGGATTCCCTGGGCGTCATCCGGCAGCTGCCGGTGGTGGGCTTTTCCCCGGTGGATGTATTCAACAGCCCACTCCAGATCCGGCAGCAGGAGGCGGTCCTTTTCCTGGAACAGGCCCCCCATGTACTGGTACTACAGGCAGATGGGGAAAACGGATATGCTGCCTCAGTGCAATGATCGATAAGGAGTGATTACGATGGATTTACCTGTATTATATGATTCCTGCCGGACCTACCGGCGCTTCTTGCAAAAACCACTGGAACCCGGTCTGCTGCGGACTTTGGTGGACGTGGCACGGAAGCGGAGCTGCGGACGGAACAGCCAGTGGCTGCGCTTTGTGGCTGTGGAGCAGCCGGAAAATGTCAAAGCCATGCAGCCTCTGCTCCATTGGGCTGCAGCATTGCCGAAAGAAATCGGGACCCCGAAGGAAGGGGAACAGCCAGTGGCTTTTGTGGTGGTGGCCAAATCCCGGAATGCCTCGCCCATGATCAGCGACATCGATCTGGGGATCGCCCTGGATGCCATGGCCATCACGGCCTGGCAGAAGGGGGTAGGGAGCGCCATCCTGGCTGCTGTGGACCGGAAAAAAATAGCTGCTCTGCTGGAAATCCCGGAAGAACTGGAGGTCAATATCGTCCTGGCACTGGGTTATCCGGCCCATAAAAGCAACCTGGTCTCCGGAGAAAAAGAAAAATCCCTGGACTATTATGTGGATAAAAACCGTGATTATTATGTACCCAAACTGCCTCTGGAGAAAGTAGCAGAATTCAAATAATCCTGGCAGAAAAAAAGGAGATCCGATATGCTGTATGATATTGCTATTGTGGGAGGCGGACCGGCGGGCTGCAGTGCGGCGGTGACGGCTGCCAACCGGTCTCTTTCTGCGGTGCTGTTCGACACAGGAGATTTTGGGCTGGCCCTGCGGAAAAGCCCGTTGGTGAAGAATTACCTGGGACTGCCGGACCAGTCCGGTGCTGCCCTGATGGATGCCTTTACTGCCCATATGAGGGCTGCCGGGACGGCTGTAGTGTCTCACAAGGTCTTGAGCATCATGCCTGGGAAGGCCAGCTTTTATCTGGCAACGCCTGGAGATGTGTACCAGGCCCGGAGCATCCTCCTGTGTCCGGGAGCGGCCCACGGCAAAGCCCTGGACGGAGAAGAGGCGTATCTGGGACGGGGCGTCAGTTACTGTGCCACTTGTGATGGATACCTGTACAAAGGCAGGACCATCGGGGTGGTGACCAATTTGCCATCGGCTTGGGAAGAAGTGGAATTCCTGGCCGGACTGGCGAAAGAAGTCAAGCTTTGGGCTGATTTTCCCCTGCCGGAAAAGAAACCGGGGAATCTCCGGATCATGGAAGGCAGACCTCTTAAAATCCTGGGGGAAGAAAAAACGGAAGCCTTGGAGACTACAGCAGGAACGGTTGATATGGACGGACTTTTCCTGCTGCGGGAAACCGATCCCCTGGAGAAGCTTTTGCCGGGTCTGGCGCTGAAGGGCCGGTTCATCCAGGTGGATGAGAAAATGGCAACCTCGGTGCCTGGGGTCTTTGCGGCCGGTGATGCAGCCGGTTATCCCTGGCAGATCAACAAGGCGGCCGGAGAAGGCCAGAAGGCTCTGCTTTCTGCGGCTTCTTGGCTGCGGGAGAATCCGGTATGACGGGTTGGAAGCCTGTCTGTCTGGTCCTTTTCCTGACAGTTTCCCTGGCCTTGGGCGGCTGTCAGAATCCAAAACATCAGGAGAATCCCGGGGCACTGCCGGTACAGGAACCGGCGGCTCCCCAGGAGACTAAGGCCATTGCTCCGGGAGAAGGGGAACAGGGTGCCCGGGTGGAATTTGTGACCCGGGAGCATAAGATGGAACGGGTCCTGTTCAGCGGCGGCTATCTGCGCAGCCTGCCGGAAGAAAAACCAGAAACCATCCTGCGTCCGGCTCCTGCCGGCGCTTTGGGCATGATCTTCGGCAAACGGGAAATCAATGGACTGGAATGGGCCAAGGTGGCTACCCGGGATGGTGTCACTGGCTGGTATACCGTGCCTGCAAGACCCGGGGTTCCCCGGGGAGAGAAACGGGAAGCCCTGAAGATTACCCATGATGGATACCAGAATACCTATCCCCAAGTGACCGGAGGCGTGACGCCCCAGGTCCAAGACCGGATCAATCAGGAACTGGGGAATTATATTTCCGTGTACCGGCATATCACCGGACCGGTGGAAAGCGAACTCCAGTGCCGGGTGACCTACAACCGGAACCATCTCCTGAGTTTGGTATTCCAGGGGAAACCGGTCCTGTACCGGAATTATCCGGTGACAGAGGTGAACAATCTGGCGTCCTGGACCCGGCTGAAGAACTATGCCTGGGTGTCTCCCCTGATGGGAGGGGCGGACAGCAGCCTGCTCCTGGCCCGGAAGACGGATTTCCAGTATGCCATGGTATTCGATCTCAATACGGGGAACCGGCTGACCCTGGACCATTTCCTGGGCAGCAGCCAGCAGGAAGCCATCCAGGAAAAATTGGGATCCCTGGAAGCTTGGGCTCGGCTCCAAAAGGACAACTTCTACATCGAGCCCCAAGGGAAGCTGGTAGCTCTGGCTTCCGTATCCCAGGGAGAAGGCGGCCGGGTCCCACTGGATCTGTCAGATTTGGTGATCAGGGAGTTTTGAAAGGATGTTGCACAGAATGTACAACACTCCCCCTTTATAACAACAACGAGGTGAACAACATGAACAGAAAAGTGCATTTCCACACGAATTTAGGAGATTTTACAGCGGAACTCTTTGAGGACAAAGCCCCCAAGACTGCAGGGAACTTCCTGGAACTGGTGGAGAAGGGATTCTATGACGGGGTCATCTTCCACCGGGTCATCGACGATTTCATGATCCAGGGCGGCGATCCCACCGGCACCGGCATGGGCGGTCCCGGTTACACCATCGACGATGAATTCGGGCCTGGACTGGCTCACAGCAGCGAAGGGATCCTCTCCATGGCCAATGCCGGCCCCAATACCGGGGGCAGCCAGTTCTTCATCACCTTGGTGCCCACCCCCTGGCTGGACGGCCATCATGCCATCTTCGGGAAAATCACCGAAGGGATGGATGTGGTCCATAAGATCGGTTCCACCCCTACGGATTTCGCCGACCGTCCCCTGGAAGATGTGGTGATGGAAAAGGTAGAAATCGTAAAGGAATGACCGCTTACGTCTATATGGTGCGCTGTGCCAATGGAGCCCTCTATACCGGCTGGACCAATGATCTAGCCCATCGTCTGGCCATGCACCGCAGCGGGTCCGGGGCGAAATACACCCGGGCTTTCGGGGCGGTGGAACTGGCTTATTACGAGGAACTGCCGGACAAAAAGGCGGCTCTTCGCCGGGAATATGCCCTGAAACAGTTGGCAAAAAAACAAAAGGAAGAGCTGGTTTGTCAATTTTCTCGAAAATCTTTGAAAATACCCTGAGTTATCTGTACTGTTGCAATTCTTTTGCTTGTAAAAGTCCAGGGGTTATGCTAGAATGGAACACAGAAACAACGGACTTACTGAATGTTGAACTCACGCAGGTATCACATATAGTTGGATCGTTTTTCGCAATAATTTTTAGGAGGCCAAGTAAAGATGACTGGCAAAGTTAAATGGTTTAATGCTGAAAAGGGTTATGGTTTCATTGAACGGGAAGATGGCGGCGATGTATTCGTTCATTTCTCCGCAATCCAGGGTGAAGGCTTCAAGACTCTGGAAGAAGGCCAGGCTGTAGAATTCGACGTTGTCGAAGGCAACCGTGGTGAACAGGCTGCTAACGTTGTGAAACTGTAAGATAGATATCTGCACAGAAACAACAAACGCAAACAAAGAGGGGATATCGTGGAAACGGTATCTCCTTTTTTCTTGTGTGGTAACCAGAGCTGCAGGAAGGGAGTCGGGAGTATGATTGGATACGGAATGGAGAAGAAAAGGGGTATCATCAGCGGGGGAACTTCGGGCATCGGTCTGGCGGCAGCCAGGCTGCTGGCTCAGGACGGAGCCACGGTGTGGCTGGTGGGCCGGGATCTGGAACGGGGCCAAAAGGCGGTGGAGAGCCTGGCCGGGCTGCCGGGGGAGGCCCGGTATCTTCAGGGAGATGTAAGTACTGTGGAAGGCTGCCGGAAAATCGCCGCAGAGCTCCAGGCCCAGCATCAGGAACTGGATTTCCTGGTGAATAGCGCCGGGATCTACCAGGAAAAGCCCTTCCAGGATGTGACGGAAGAGGAGTATCAGCAGCTGATGGACGTGAATGTGAAGGGGACCATTTTCCTTACCCAGGCTCTGCTGGATCTTTTTGCCCAGGATGGGCCTTCCATCGTGAACATCGCTTCTGACGCGGCTCTGGAAGGAAATTACGGCTGCTGTCTCTATGCGGCTTCCAAGGGGGCCGTGGTGGCCTTCACCAGATCTTTGGCCCTGGATCTGGCTCCCTGGATCCGGGTGAACTGCCTGTGCCCGGGAGATGTGGACACTCCCCTGGTGGAAAAACAGCTGGCGGAGGGAGGCTATTCCCGGGAATCCATGGCTTCTGTGTATCCCATGGGCCGGATCGGGAAGCCGGAAGAAGCAGCGCACATGATTTGTGCCATCCTATCCCCCCTCAATGGGTTCATGACCGGTGCCGTGGTCTCTGTGGACGGCGGCCTAACGGCTAAATAAGGAGGGACCATGGATCACAAACTTACTTCTGCAGAATATCTTTTTGTGGGTTCCATGCTGTTCGGGATGCTCTTTGGAGCGGGGAACCTGATTTTTCCAGTGCACATGGGCCAATTGGCCGGCGCCCATTTCTGGAGTGCCAACATTGGCTTCATTTCCACCGGGGTGCTGATGCCCTTCCTGGCCTTGATTGCCTTCGGCCTTTCCGGCAGCGGCAGCCTGGAAGAACTGGCGGGGAATGTGCATCCCGTCTTTGCCCGGATCTTTACGGTGCTGCTGTATCTGACCATCGGGCCGGCCTTTGCCCTGCCCCGGACGGCCACCGTCTCTTACCAAATCGGGATCGTACCCTTTGTGGGGGAGAATCAGACTCTTTTCCTGGCTGGGTTCACCTTCTTGTTCATGGCCGCGGCTCTATTGTTTTCCCTGAAGCCTTCCAAGCTGGTGGTGTACATCGGGAAGTTCCTGAACCCGATTTTCCTGGCTTTCCTGGCCATCCTGGTGGCGGTGGCTCTGGTCCATCCCATGGGCTCCATTGCCGGAAGCTTTCCCCAGGGCGCCTATGTGGAACACGCCTTCCTCACCGGGTTCAAGGAAGGGTATAACACCATGGACGTGCTGGCCATGCTGGCCTTTTCCGTGGTGGTGATCAACACCCTGAAGGACCTGGGGGTCCGGGACGTGGAGAATATTTCCGTGGATCTGCTGAAGGTGGGGGTCATTGTGGTGTTCCTCATGTCCCTGATTTACACCCTGATCACCTGGCTGGGTACGTCCAGCCTGGGGCAGCTGGCGGTATCCGCCAACGGGGGGATTGCCCTGGCCCAGATCGCCCATGCTTATTTTGGTCCGGTGGGGGGCATGCTGCTGGCAGCCATCGTGACTTTTGCCTGTCTGAAAACGGCCATCGGCTTGATCACCGCCTGCGCCAATACCTTCCGGGAACTGTTCCCCGGCAGCCTGGGCTATAAAGCCTACTGTGTACTGTTCGCCGGGATCTCTTTCCTGATCGGGAATGTGGGGCTGACCCAGATCATCGTGCTGGCCGTGCCCATCCTCATGTTCCTGTATCCCATGGCTATCACCCTGATCCTAGCTTCTTTTGCGTCCGCTCTCTTGGGGAAGGACAGGAGGCTGTACCGGTGGCCCATGCTTCTGGCGGGGCTGGCGGCTTTTGGGGATGCTCTCAGTGTCCTGCCCAAGGGGCTGCAGGAGACCGGTCCGGTCCAGGCTTTGCTGGGCTGCTACCACCAGCTGCCCCTGTTTGCTCTGGGGATGAGCTGGCTGCTGCCCACCCTGGCGGCCGTGGCTGCTGCTGACGCTGCGGTGAAGCTCACTGGCACAAACCGGTGAATTTTTGCGAAAATGAAAGAAAAAGTGTATAATGAAAGAATGATGAATGTTTGAATCCATTGAAGGAGGGATTTCCCATGAAAAAAATGATGATGGCCACTGCAGTGCTGAGCCTGCTGCCTTTGACCGTGGCCTGTGCTTCTCCCCTGGCCAAGATTGCTCCTGGCGCTGCAAAGATCGATGCCAACGTCACGGTGGGCAATACTCTCAAATGGAAACAGCACGGAGAAACCAAGGACTTCGGCGGGGATACCCGGTACCGGGTGGGCGGCACCATCGGGATTGCCGACAACCTGGGTTTGGATTATCGGTATGCAGCCCATGAAGGGGACCATGATGCGTCTGCCCAATCCCATCAGGTAAGCCTGGTCTACCAGTTCAATCCCTATCTCTATGGTTTTGGAGGCTATGTGCGGAACCGGCTGAAACAGCATGGCTACCATGACAACAACAGTGGGTATCAGGTAGGGGCCATCGGCCGGCTGCCCATTACGGAAAAGACCACCGGCTGGGCCAAGTTCGGCGCTGGCAACAACATCACCCAGTACGAACTGGGGGTTGGCTACGCCTTCACTGACAACTGGGAAGCCAACGTATCTTACAATGACAGCAAGTACAAAGATTTCAAGGGAGACATCGATGCCAAGACCCATGAAGTGAATGTGGGGGTATCGTACAAGTTTTAAAAAAAGGGGGGGCGTATGAGCTGACCCCCAATTGTTAGACCAAAAATCTAACAATTGGGGGTCAGTTTTTTATGGCAAAACACAGCTATGAATTTAAGAAAAAAATAGTACTGGAATATTTGAACAGTGACGAAGGGTGTATTTCTATTTCACGTAAATATGGGATGGCGAGTAGCAGCCAGCTGCTAAAGTGGGTTGCTGCTTACAAGGCATTTGGTGATGATGGACTGAAAAGATCCCGCTCTCAAAAAATATACTCTTTCAAAGAAAAACTTTCTGTGGTAGAGTCTTACTTAACAAATGAAATCTCATATCAGGAACTAGCAATTCAAGTAGGGATCAACAACCCATCAATGATTGCCAGATGGGTCAATGAATTTAGAATTGCGGGACCAGATGCTTTACGGTCACATAAAAAAGGCAGGAAGAGAACTTTGAACAAATCTCAAACCAAAAAAACAGATACCCAGGTTCAGCAGCCGATGGTCGACATCAGTGTGGAACATGTCAAGGAGTTAGAGGATGAAAATCTTAAACTCCGTATAGAGAATGCTTTTTTAAAAGAACTGAGGAGACTGCGTTTAGAGGACGAAGCAAAAATGAGAGAGTTGCGAAAATCATCTCCAGTCTCCGAAGATCATTCAAATTGAAAGACCTTCTCTCCTATACTCAAATGCCCAAAGCGACCTATATGTACTGGCAGAAACGGTTTGACCGCGTGAATCCAGACCAGGAAGTAGAGGACAAAATACAGGAAATCCGCAGCCAGCATAAAGATTATGGATATCGGCGCATGACCGGTGAGCTGAAGAATCAAGGGATTTGCGTGAACAAGAAGAAAGTTCAACGTATCATGCAGAAACTGAGCCTTCAGGTAACATCCTTTACCCGGAAAAGCCGTAAATACAGTTCCTATAAGGGTAAGGTAGGGACCATTGCTCCGAATAGAATACATCGTCGTTTTGAGACGAATATCCCACATCAGAAGATTACGACCGATACTTCAGAATTCAAATATTATGAAGTAGATACACAGGGACATCTGACCCTGCACAAGCTTTATCTGGATCCTTTCCTGGACATGTTCGATGATGAAATCATCAGCTATGGAATAGCCAAACGTCCTTCGGCTGAAAGCATACTGGAAGCTCAAGCTGAAGCAATCGAAATTACTGCTGATTGTCCATATCGAAGAACGTTTCACTCCGATCAGGGCTGGGCATACCAAATGAAGGCCTATACCAGGAAACTAAAAAAAGAACGAATTTTTCAGAGCATGTCTCGAAAGGGTAACTGTCATGATAACGCTGTAATGGAAAACTTTTTCGGCTTAATGAAACAGGAAATGTATTATGGAGTGATCTACTACAGCTACGAAGAACTAAAAGCCGCTATCGAACGATACATCAAATACTATAACGAACAAAGGATCAAGGAAAAACTGGGCTGGAAAAGTCCTGTTCAATACAGGCTTTCTTTGCTGGCAGCATAAAAAAGTAACGAGACAGTAAAAACCATCTCGTTACTAAGGTCTAACTTTTTGGGGTCACATCACGTAATGCCCCCTTTTTTCACATTTTCTCCACTGCGTGGAGCAGCTGGGTCCTGTTCTTCACCTGGAAACGGTGATAGAGCAGGCTCAGCTGTTTTTTTATGGTGATTTCTGCCACATTCAGCTCCTGGGCGATTTCCTTGTTGGTCCGGCCTTCTTTCACCCGTTGGATCACCAGTTTTTCCCGGGCACTGAAGACTTCTTCCTTCAAAGGACGGCCTTTTGCAGGGGTGAGGGAATAGGACTGGACCACCTGCAGGAAATCGGCGAATTCCGGCTGTTGGACGGCTTTCACCAGCATGGGACCCAGCAGGGACTGGTGCTCCACAAAGGGCAGGTACAGTTTGTCTTCCAGGGCTTCTGCTAGGGTGGACCGGAGCAGGGCGGCCGCTTCTTCGCCAAGGCCCGTATGTTCCAGGGCCGCAATCTGGACAATGGCGTCGTAGCACCGGCACATCTGGGAAGAAGTGGGAGATGGGACGGCATCCTGGGGACGGGTGGACAGGAGCAGTAGCTGGTATCTGCCCATGGTCAGCTGGAGACGGTGCCGGGTGGACTGGCGCATCCCTTGGAGGGAAGGATAATCCGGCAGGCTGTTCATCCGTTCCAGATGTTTTTCCAGGCTGGGAGAAGGCTGTTCCAACAGGCTTTGGACGAAAATCCCTACCAGGTCCAGGTCTGTCCGGGTCAGAGGGTCTGTAATCAGCTGGGACAGCTTCCGGTAATGCTTTTTCCAGCCCAGGAACTGTTCCTGGTCCTGCCGGATCAGGGCGATCCGAGGCACCAGGAACAGGGCGATGATGGCCCGCTGCTGTTCATCCAGGGTCTGGCAGGGAGCATCCAGAAAAGCTTGGAGCACTTCTTCGGCAGTGGAAAGCTCCCCCTGGAGATAGGCCAGCTCTGCCGCCACGGCGGAACGCCACAGGGGACCGCTGACGCCCTGGAGGGTTTCTCCGCAGCCGTCATAGAGGGCCTGGAGCTGGCGGGTGTTCCGGGCCAGGCTGCCGGCCCGGCGGTAGTACAGCACCAGTTGTCCGGAGACACCCCGGTGGATGCCCTGGAAATAATCCCGGGGCAGCCGGATATGGTGCTGCCGGCAATAGGCGAAGAACTGCCGGAAGGCCGGCTCCAGGGCGTCCAGGTCCGGCAGGCTGTCCAGGGCTGTGAGGAAAAGGATCCTGGCTTGGTCTTCCGGGGTATAGGCCCAGTCATCGGGCAGGGAAGCCAGCAGGATTTCCCGTTCTTCCCGGGCGGTCTGGGGAGACTGGAGCAGGTTCAAGGCCAGGAGGATCAGGGCGCAGCCGGCAAAATGTCGGGCCTTCTCTTCCGGAGGGCATTTTCGGAGCAGCTGGATCAGCAGGGAGGAGGGCTGCTGGTATAAAATGGCAAGGCCCGCCCGTTCCACTGCCTGGAGGGCCTGGGGCCAGGCTTTTCCCTTGAGGGCCAGGGCAAAGGCCTGGGCAAAATCCCCGCTGTGGAGCTGCCACCGGGTGGCTCGGATATAGGCTTTTTTCTGCCAGCTCCAGGATTCTTCCTGGAATTGGCCCTGGAGATATTCCTGGAACACCGGATGGAAGGCAAAGGTCCCTTGGGAAGGCTCATAGGCCAGGAAGGGGCTGCGCTTCCAGTGTTCTTCCAGCCGGGCCAGAGTGTCTGGGTGAGGGCAGATGAATTCCGCCTGGGCCCGGGAAAAACGGGGGAACAGGGAAAGGGTCAGGCATACCTGCTGTTCTTCCCGGGAAAGGGGCTGGAACAGCTTACGGATCAGCTGGTACATCAGCTCCTTGTCCTGGGGCGTGAACAGGACTGGATCGGCGGTCTTCAGCTTCCGGAAATTCCGGATGCCCTGGCTGATGGCAAACAGTTCATTTTCCCGGACGGCTTCGTAAGCCATGGAATGGTTCAGATAAGCGATCTCCCAATCTCCCGCCTGGTTTTTCCGGAAACAGAAGGCACAGCGCTGGTAAGCCTGGAGATACATCTTGTAAGAGGGATCTGTTTCTACCAAGGAACAGATTTGGACCAGCCACAGTCCGTCTCCCAGGGACCGGACTAGCGTCCGCTCCTGGCTTTGCCGGCAGGGAATCAGCTGGTCTTGTCCTTTCTCAAAGATGGCTGTCACCGCAGTCCGGCCTTTTGCCCGCATTTCTTGGCCGACACCCAGCCAAATCACATCTGGAGCCAGATGTGCCAGGAGAGGACCTAGGTTTGTTTCTTCAAAATAGGCGTGGAGGATGGTACGGCCCAAATGGAGCAGTTCGTCTTTCACAGCTGCCATGGAATTTCCTCCTTTTTGATGGATATAGAGAAAAGTCCCTGGAGTACAGGGACAGAAAAAATGTTATTGATTATTATAAGCGAAAAAAATTGGGGTTGTCCAGATTCCTTGTGGGGAAAAAGAGTCTCTATCTTGCTTCCTTTCCCTTCAGTTGTTATAATAATCTTGTTATGCGGTTGTAGCTCAGTTGGATAGAGCATCTGCCTCCTAAGCAGAGGGTCGCGCGTTCGACTCGCGCCAATCGCACCAGAAAATCAAAGGGACTGTTGCTTGGGCAACAGTCCCTTTTTTTGGGTCGCGGGCTTGTTGGTATAACCTCAAAATCCGATTTTGCGGATTCCAACCGATTTTGTCTTACCGTCCTATAGAAAAAGAACAAAGGACTTAAACGTCCAGGCCCGTGACTCTAGGTCCGTGACCTGGCTGCCAGAGGCAGCCTTCTTATCTCGCCACCGGCGTGGTCATCTTGTAGGGATCCAGGACCTGTTCCAGCTGCTTGTCAGAGAGATAGTGCTGCTGCCGGGCCAGTTCCACCACCGGGATGTTCTTGGCCAGGGATTCCTTGGCCAGCTTGGCCGCCTTCACATATCCGATGTAGGGGCTCAGGGCCGTGACGATCCCGGCACTCATCTTCAGCAGATGCTGGCAGTGTTCTTTGTTGGCAGTGATGCCTTCCACACAGTTGATCCGCAGGGTATCCGCTGCTTCCCGGAGGATATCGATGCTCTGGAACAGGGAATAGAAGATCACCGGCTCAAAGGCGTTCAGTTCCAGCTGGCCGGCTTCTACCGCCATGGCCACACAGGTGTCATTGCCGACGATCCGGAATGCCACCTGGCTGACTACTTCCGGGATCACCGGGTTGACTTTGCCGGGCATGATGGAAGAGCCATTCTGTTTGGCCGGGAGGGTGATCTCTTCCAGCCCGGTCCGAGGGCCGGAAGACATGAGCCGCAGGTCATTGGAAATCTTGGAAAGGGCGATGGCACAGTCTTTCAGGCTGCCGGAAACCGAGGCGAAGCTGTCGATGTTCTGGGTGGCGTCGATCAAGTCCGCTGCCTGGGTAAAAGAAAAGCCGGTCAGCTGAGAAAGATCTGCTGCAATATGGTGGGAATAGGAGGGGTCTGCATTGACTCCGGTGCCGATGGCTGTACCGCCCATATTGATTTCTGTCATTTCTCTGGCTGCCGACTGGATCCGTCTGAGCCCCCGGTCCATGGCCGTGGCATAGGCTTTGAATTCCTGGCCCAAACGGATGGGGACTGCATCCTGGAGCTGGGTCCGGCCCATTTTCAGGATGGAATCGAATTCTACGCCTTTCCGGGCAAAAGCCTCTTTCAGGGCTTTCAAGCTTTTGTAAAGATCTTCCAACAGGAAAAGTACCGTCAGTTTTCCGGCGGTAGGGATCACATCGTTGGTGGATTGGCCCCGGTTCACATCATCATTGGGATGGATCAGGGTATAATCGCCTTTTTTGCCTCCCAAAATCTCGATGGCGATGTTAGCAATCACTTCATTGGCATTCATGTTGAGAGAGGTACCGGCTCCGCCTTGGATGGGGTCCAGGATGAACTGGTCCAAGTGTTTCCCTTCCAGGAGCTGATCGCAGGCTGCCATGATGGCGTCTGCTGCAGCAGGCTGCAATGTGCCAGCCCGCCGATTGGCCATCGCACAGGCTTTCTTGATGTAAGCCAGGCTTCTGATCATGGTCGGATGAGTGGATTGCCCGGTAATATGGAAATTTTCATGAGCACGCAGAGACTGCACTCCATAATAGGCGTCCCCGGGGACGTATTTCTTACCGATGGAATCACTTTCCAAACGTTCGAATTTTTGCTGACTCATTGCCTATTTCCTCCTTGGAAATCATTTTATGGTCCTATTATAAACCTTTTTACCGAACAATCAAGTACTATTTTTTAATAGCGTTCTAAATTATAAAAACGCAGATGGCTTGTTAAATGATTGGCGTTCGAAAAATTCAAGAGAATCATCAATGAGATATCAGTCAATTCAGCAGAAGATGTCAGATTTACCTGTTTATCTCTTTTCTTCTCTGCCAGGATACTATATACTTATATTATTGTATTTTGTGAAAAGTCTTTACGGACAAGTTGTTTTAGGGGGAGTCATGAATATTGTTACGGAATTGGCGCTGATTTTCGGTGTCTGTCTGATCGGCATCGGAATCGCATCTTTGCTGCCTTTTATGGTGCCTTACAGTGTGATCAGCCTGCTGGTGCTGACGCTGCTGCTGTACCGGAAAATCCTGCGGCCGGAACAGATCAAGGATGCGGGAGTTTTTTTCATCCGGAATATGGGGATCTTCTTTGTACCGGCGGTGGTGGGAACCATGGAATATGTAGAGACCTTGACGAATTACCTGGTTCCCTTTTTGGTGATCACCCTGGTGACCACGCCGCTGGTGTATTTCATTGCCGGCTGGAGTGTCCAGCTTTGCTTGAAACTCCGCCGGAAGAAAGGAGCCGCCCATGCCTGAAGCCTTTACCCGTACCCCTTTCTTTGCCCTGACCCTGATCTTTATCTGTTGGGTGCTGGGGGTGAAGCTCCAGAAAAAAACAGGCTGGCTGCTGTGCAATCCGGTGCTGACTTCTTCTCTGATGATCGTGGTGATCCTGACGGTCACCGGTATCCCGCTGAAACATTTCAATGTGGGAGGCTCCATGATCACCATGCTCCTGGGTCCGGCTACGGCAGTACTGGCCCTCAATATCTACCAGCAGCGGAAAGTGCTCCAGGAGAACTTCCTGCCGGTCCTGGTGGGGTGTACAGCAGGGAGCCTGGGGAGTATCGCGGCGGCTCTGGCACTGTGCCACCTGTTCCAGACCAATTCCGTGTTTTCTGCCTCCATGCTGCCCAAAAGCGTTACCACGGCCATTGCCCTGGGGATTTCGGAAAACGGCGGGGGGATTCCCGGCATTACGGCTGGGGCGGTGGTGATCACTGGCATCGAGGGGGCTGTGCTGGCACCGTTCCTCAGCAAACTGTTCCACATCACGGATCCGGTAGCAGAAGGAGTGGCCATTGGAGCTTGCAGTCATGCGGTAGGGACCAGCAAAGCCTTGGAAATCGGCAAGATCCAAGGGGCAATGAGTTCCATTTCCCTGTGTGTGTGCGGGATCATAACCACAGGGCTGGCGCTGTTTTTTATGTAAGAAAGGGGGTGTTGCAGGAGCAGCCCCTTTTTCCTATTGCCAACACCGAAGATTTTCGATACAATTAAAAATAATATACACTATCTATGTATAAATTATCGGTGTTACTTTACTGTATTGGACAAAGGAGAGATTCATGGAGCAGCAAAACGAAAAAATCCGGGAAGCGGTGGAAAGTTTCCGGAAGGAGATGCTGGATTTTTGGAAGGATCTGATCAACTTCCAGGCCGGCAGCAAGGAAAAAGAACGGATGCAGACCCTGATGGGAAAGGTGTCTGTTTATCTCCAGAAGCTGGGATTGGAAAGTGAATTGGTGGAATCCGGAGCGGTACCCTTGATCCGGGCCTGGTCCGGAAAGGGCCGGGCCGGTCAGCCCATCCTCCTCAGCGGCCATTTGGATACGGTGTTCCCCGACGGCAGCTACCCGGAAGACCCCTTTACCATCAAGGAAGGAAAGGCCTATGGCCCCGGGGTCTGTGACATGAAGGGGGGCATCGTCATGGCGGTCTATCTGGCCAAAGTGCTGGAAAAGATCGGTTATGACCAGCATCCCATCAAACTGCTCTTCGTCCCCGATGAAGAAATCACCCACCAGGGATCTCAGGCAGACCGGCTGCTGGCGGAAGAAGCCCAAGGCTGCCTGTGCGCCTTCAACCTGGAAACCGGCCGGATGGATGACTGTCTCACCGTTGGCCGGAAGGGCTGTATGGATGTGTGGATCACCGTCCATGGGAAGGCCGGCCATGTAGGCAACGCTTACGCCTCTTCTGCCAATGCTATTGAAGAGATGGCCCACAAGATCATTGCGCTCCGGGCCTTGACGGATCTGGAAAAAGGCCGGATCGTCAGTACGGACATCATTTCCGGTGGTACGGTTTCCAATGCGGTGGCAGATACCTGCCGGATCGAAGTGGACTGCCGGTATGATTACAATGAAGACAAGGACGCATTGGAAAAGGCCATCCGGGCCATCTGTGCTGAGACCCACGTACCTGGGACCCGGACGGAAGTGGAATTCCCTGCTTTCATGCCCGTCTTCGAACGGACCGAAGGCAATGACCGGCTGCTGGACCTGGTGAACCAAGCGGCGGCAGAGTTCGGCCTCCCGGCTTTCGGGGCGGCCCATCCCGGCGGCTGTTCCGATGCCTCCTTTATGGCCCAGGCGGGGATCCCCATCTTGGATTCCGTAGGGGTCAAGGGGGATGGGGCCCACACCCTCCAGGAATATGCCATCGTCGAAACTATGTTTGAACGGACCATGCTGCTGGCTGCGGCCATCTGCCGTCTGTAACTGCTGCAAAGGGGAGTTGTCATGACAGAAAACAAACAGGAAACCGTTCAGAAACCTGTGAACAAAAAAGTATCAGTGCCCAGCCCGATCATCATCATTTTCTTTATCTTGATCCTTACGGCCATTGCCACCTATCTGATCCCGGCCGGGACTTTTGATCGGGTGAAGGATGCGGCCAGCGGGCGGATGGTGGTAGATCCCAATACTTTCCATTTCATCGCCCGGCATCCTGCTGGATTCTTCGATGTGTTCAAGGCTGTGCCCCGGGGCGTCAAGGGAGCCAGCGGCATTGTAGGCTTCCTGATGATCATCGGCGGAGCCCTGAATGTGATGGCTTCCACGGGAGCCATCAATGGGGCGCTGGGGCACGTGGTGACCAAAGTCAAAGGGCGGGAGATGCTGCTGATCCCGGTGCTGCTCACCATTATGACCTGCCTGAGCACCTTTGCCGGCTGCAGCGAGGAATACATCGCCTTTGTGCCTCTCATCATGGCCGTATGCTATGCCTTGGGCTTTGATTCCATCGTGGCGGTGGCCATGCCTTTGGCCGCGGTCAGCGGGGGTTATGGGGCCGGGGTGACCAATGCCTTTACCGTAGGGGTGGCCCAGAGCATTTCCGGTCTGCCCATGTTTTCCGGCATTGAGATCCGGGTGGCCATGCTGGTCGCCCTGATTATCATCAATGTGTCCTACACCATGTGGTATGCCCGGAAGATCAAGAAGAATCCAGAAAGCAGCTACATGTACGACTACGATCAGATCTACCGTCCCCAGATGGATCTGAGTGCTTATGAAGGGGACAATGTGCTGATGACCGGCCGGCAGAAGATCATCATGGCCGGCTTCGTGGTGACTGTAGGCGCCATCCTGGTGGGGGTCATCAAATTCGGCTTCTACATGGATGAACTGGCAGCCCTGTTCCTGATGATGGCTGTCTTTGCCGGTATCGTGGGCCGGCTCAGTGTCAATGATTTTGCCAACGCTTTCATCGGCGGGGTGAGAAACATGGCCATGCCCTGCATGATGGTTTCCCTGTGCAAAGGGGTGACCCTGCTCATGGGGGACAGCAAGATCCTGGATACCATCATCTACTACCTGGCGGCGGGGCTGAATGTGTTCCCCCAGTCCCTCCTGGGCTTCGGCATGTTCATCGTCCAGGATGTATTCAACCTGGTGGTGCCCTCCGGCTCCGGCCAGGCTGCCATCACCATGCCCATCATGGCGCCTCTGGCGGACCTGGTGGGGCTCACCCGTCAGACTGCCGTCCTGGCCTTCCAGATGGGGGATGCCTTCACCAACATGATCACTCCGGCCAGCGGCACCACCATGACCGTACTTACCGTAGCCGGTGTACCTCTCCGGCGCTGGTGGAAGTTCGCCTTCCCTCTCTTGGGGCTGGAATGGATCTTTGCCTTTGTGGTCATGTGGTATGCATCCGCTGTCCATCTGGGACCTTTCTGAGAGTGTATTGATGTCCTCGGATTGAGGACTTAAGAAAAACTTGTTGACAAATTTTCTTGAAAGCGTATAATAAGGCCCATAACAAAACATCAGACAGTGTTGATTGGGAAAAGTACTTGTCCATCCTGACATTCCAGAGAACCTGCCGTTTGGTGCGAGGCAGGATGTCCAGGGGAGAAGGAAAATCACCCAGGAGCTGCCCGCTGAAAGGATGCAAGTAAGTGGGGCCGGCTGACAGCCGTTATTCTGTCCGGCATTGGAAGGGAAATCCGGAGATGCTTGTGAAGAGGTCGCAGCCGCGACAACAAGAGTGGTACCGCAGAGCACAGCGCTTTGTCTCTTACAGGAGACAAAGCGCTTTTCTTTTTCTCCCAGGGAAGCCATCAGCCGTTTGATTTTTGCAGAAAACATCTTTTGGAGGGGTAAACAATGAATCTGTTGACAAAAGTAAGTGGTTTCGTAGGGAAAAATCTCACCTGGCTGGTGCTGGCCACCATCGTGGGAGGGTATTTCGTACCGGGGGCCTTTTCCTGGTCCGTCCATTACACTGTATGGCTCCTGGGAGTGGTGATGTTCGGCATGGGCATGACTCTCCATCTGTCCGATTTCAAACTGGTGCTCCAACGGCCCAAGGAAGTCCTGGCTGGCACGGTGTGCCATTATACCATCATGCCCTTGGTGGCTTTTGCCCTTACCAAGGTGTTCCACCTGAGTCCGGATCTGGCAGTGGGCATGGTGCTCCTGGGTTCCTGCCCCAGCGGCACAGCTTCCAATGTGATGAGCTTCCTGGCCAAAGGGGATGTGCCCCTGGCCGTATCTGTCACTACCGTTTCCACCCTCTTGGCCCCTGTGATGATGCCCTTCCTGGTATGGGCCCTGGCCGGTGAATATGTGGACGTCTCCTTTATTTCCATGGCTCTTACGGTCATGAAAGTGATCCTGGTTCCCCTGGTGCTGGGGCTCCTGGTCCACAAAGCAGTGGGAGAAAAATTCCTGGCCCAGATCCAGAAAGTGCTGGTACTGCTGTCCGCTTTTGCTGTGCTGTCCATCCTGGGCGGCGTGGTGGCCGTGAACGGGGCCAAAATCGTGGCTCTGGGGACCTTTGTGGTGGTGCTGGTGCTGCTCCACAACCTGGTGGGCTTTGGTATGGGGTATTTTATCACCGGGAAACTGGGCATGGGCAAACCCCAGCAGCATTCCGTAACCCTGGAAGTGGGGATGCAGAATGACGCACTGGCCCTGTCTATCTGCGCTGTGTACTTCGCTCCTGCCATGGCCATCCCGGCCGCTGTAGGCGCCGCCGTCCATCAGATCACTGGTTCCTTCCTAGCCGGTCTCTTCGCCCGGAACATGGAACGGTATGAAGCAAAACAAAAAGCCACAGAAAAAGTTTCTGTGGCGGTAGGAGATTGAAAAAGAGGGGGTGCTGTACATGTGCGGGCTTTCACACGTGCAGCACCCCCTCTTTTTTATTTCTCCTGGCAATCTTTGCAGATCCCTAAGAAATAGGTTTGATGGCTGTGGATGATGAAACCGGTCTTTTCAGCGGTTTCCTGGTCCAGCTGCTGATGGTAATCCAGCTCCAGGTTGAATACTTTTCCGCATTTTTCACAGCGGAAATGGGGATGGGGGCGGGGGTCCACGTCGTAGCGCATGATCCCGTCTCCCACATCCACTGTCTGGATCAGTTCCATCCGACAGAAAAAGCCCAGGGCCTGATAAATGGTGGCAAAGCTCAGGGTGGGCATCTGTTCCTTGACTCGTTCGTAAATCTCCGTTGCAGTAGGATGCTCCTCCGGTCCGGTAAAGGCACGGTAGACTTCCAAGCGCTGGGGGGTGATCTTCATGCCACCGGCTTTCAGGATTTCCGTCAGTTCCTTTGGACTCAGCATGGCAGCCTCCTTGTATAGATCTTGTGGGGAAAATGATTAAAATCCAACTTTCTTTAATAATAACTTTTAATACATAGAAAGTCAAATAAAATATAGTTCTGGATAGAAAAAGCATCGTTTTGTCCGGCAGGAACTGTCTTTATAACCAAACAGCGCATCCAAAGCCGGTACAGCATGTGTTACAATAAAAGGAAAAAGATGAAACGATCAGGGAGTGTGGAACAAGATGGCTTATGGACAGGAAAAGGAAATCAAATTGCTATCGACCAAAGCTGGCCGCAGGAAGTTTTTCCAACTGCCGCTGGTCAAAGAGCGGATCATCCCCGGCAGTCATCATACCCTGAAGCTCTGGAACCAGTATCTGGATACCCGGGACCGGAAACTGACCCGGACCGGAATGGCTTACCGGATCCGCAGGATCAATGGAAAGACTTTTGAGGCGACGGTGAAAAGCCAAGGAAAAACGGTGAATGGCTTTTCCAGCCGGGAAGAATATACGGTGCCTCTGGAGAAACAGGAGGCTGTCCTGGCCGGATTTACTCCTCAGTTGGACCAAAAGCTCCAGACACTGCTCCAGGAAGATGAACTGCTTCCTTTATGTACGGTGGAGTTTACCCGGAAGACGGCACTGATCCAGCTTTCTGCCGTGACGGTGGTGGAAGCGGCCCTGGATCAAGGCACGCTGACGGCAGGAGAGAAAAAAGCTCCCATCGAGGAATTGGAACTGGAAATCAAAAGGGGGCAGGAACGGGATTTGCTGCGGTTCACGGCAGCACTGGCTCGGGAAATCCCTCTCTGGCCGGAAGAACGGAGTAAGTTCAAACGAGGATTGGATCTGACTGGCTGGAAGAGTGAACCAGCCAGGGCCGGAAAGGATCCGTCCTGGAACCGGCAGGACGATCCGTTAGAGGTGTGGCGATTTTTGGTCCAGCAGGGCCTGGGAGAAGGATTGGATCTTCTGGTGCCTGGAGAAAAACAGGAATTCCAGAGCCGCCGGCTTCTCCTTACCCTTCAGCAGTGTGCCGGCCTGTGGAATCTGGGAGCCGGATTTTTGTCCCGGACTTCCTGGAAGAAGGGGCGGGATCTCCTGGATGGACTCCTGACGGTGCTGGAACCGGTGGACTACTTAGAGACTTCTGACCGGCAGCGGGAAAAACCTTTCCCGGAGGAGCTCCTTTCCCTGGAACCAGCTTGGCAGTGGCTGGAAGATCGGTGGGTGGCAGCGGCCCAGCACTGTGCAGACTGCTGCGGCCGGGAAGCGGGAGCGGCCCTGTGGCAGCTGCTGTATCTGGTATCCTTGGCCCGGAAGGACGGAACCTGTCCCACTTTAGAAGGGCTGCTCCAGAAGCGCTGGAACCATTGGCAGCAGGCCCAGCAGCTCTTGGAAGACGCTGGGAATCCGGACCCCTGGGAATGGAAGGAACAGCTGGAAGACCTGGCGGGCCTGCTGATCCTGGAAAGGGGATTGGGAGAAAAACGCCTGGTGAAACGAGGAGAAACTTACTGGGAACAGTGGTGGAAGTACTGCCGCAGCTATGCCCGGACCGGAGCACTGGCAGAAGGGGCAGAAGGCGCCCGGGAACGGGACATGACCCTGGCTCTGGCCGCTCTCTGCGGCCAGGAGGGGAACCGAACGGAAAAACGAGGGGAAAAGGCGGACGCGGCTGGCAAAGCCTTTTTCCGGGAAGTGGGACGTCATCCGGAATGGTCCTGTTTGGCCAAAGAAAAATAAAATCAAAAAAAGTCAAAAAATCGAAAATAATATTTGACTTTTTGACTTTTAAGAGGTACAATAAGACCCGGGAAGTGGGAAAAGACTTCCCGGGCCCTGTTTTTTCGGGCTCTGAAAACGAATATGACCCATTGATCCAATGGTTTTTTTGGAGGTGTTTGTTATGCAGGCAGAACGCTTGAGTGATGAAGTGCGTGGATTGTTGGAAGCTGCCCAGCAGCAAGCCGTTATGAATTACAACCAGGAACTGACCACCGTCCATCTGCTGTCTGCCATGTGCAGCCAGCCGGACGGGTTCTTCAAGTTTGTGCTGAAGAGCCTGAACGTGGATGAAACCCAGTTCAGCCGAGAGGTGGACCGTCTGCTGAAGCAGATCCCTTCTGTGAAGGGGTCTGATCAGCTGGGTATGAGCACGGGCCTGGCCCGGGTGTTTGCCCTGGCAGAAAAGGCCGCAGGCCAGAACCAGGTGACCGCATCCCATCTGCTGGCCGCCCTTTGTGAGGACGGGGATACGGAAGTGGTGAACCTGTGTAAGAAGTACGTGATCACCCGCAGTGCCATCCGTGGCTTGATCGACAAATATGAAAACAACGGGGATGCGGACGAAAACCGCAAGACCCTGGAGAAATTCGGCCAGGACCTGACCCAGAAAGCCCGGGATGGGAAGCTGGATCCGGTGATCGGCCGAGACGATGAGATCCGCCGGACCATCGAGATCCTCTCTCGGCGGAAAAAGAACAACCCGGTGCTGATCGGTGAACCGGGCGTGGGCAAAACTGCCATTGTGGAAGGACTGGCCCGCCGGATCGTGGCTGGAGACGTGCCGGAATCCCTGAAGAACAAGACCCTGTATGCCCTGGACCTGGCGTCCCTGGTGGCCGGGGCCAAGTACAGAGGGGAATTTGAGGAACGGCTGAAGAAAGTCCTGAAGATCGTGTCCGATTCCGCCGGCCAGATCATCATGTTCATCGATGAACTGCACACGGTGGTGGGGGCCGGGGCTTCCGAAGGCTCCATGGATGCGGGGAATATCCTGAAACCCATGCTGGCCAGAGGGGAACTCCGGTGCATCGGTGCCACCACCCTGAAGGAATACCGGAAGTATATCGAAAAGGATTCCGCCCTGGAACGGCGTTTCCAGCCGGTGCCGGTGAAGGAACCCAGTGTGGAGGATACCATTTCCATCCTGAGAGGGCTGAAGGAACGGTACGAAGTCCATCATGGGGTCCGGATCAAGGACTCTGCCCTGGTGGCTGCGGCAACCCTGAGCAACCGGTATATCAATGACCGGTTCCTGCCGGACAAGGCCATCGACCTGGTGGATGAGGCCGCTGCCCGGCTGCGGGTGGAAATCGATTCCATGCCTACAGAACTGGATGAAAGCCGTCGGCGGATGCTCCAGCTCCAAATCGAGGAACAGGCCCTGTCCAAGGAAGAGGATGATGCTTCCAAGGCCCGCCTGGAAAAGATCAAAGAAGAACTGGGCAAGCTGAAGGGCGAGAACGACAAGCTCATGGACCAGTGGAAAGCCGAAAAGGGCGGCATTGCCAAGATCCGTCAGGTGAAGAAGGATATGGACAATGTGAAGAAGGAAATGGAAGAAGCGGAACGGTCCTATGACCTGAACCGTCTGGCGGAACTGAAGTACGGCAAGCTGCCGGAACTCCAGAAACAGCTGGCGGCCCTGGAAAAAGAGGAACATTCCGACAAGCGCCTGCTGAAGGAAGAAGTGGACGAGGATGATATCGCCAAGGTGGTGAGCACCTGGACGGGGATCCCCGTGAACCGTCTGATGGAAGGGGAAAAGAAGAAACTGGCCCATCTGCCGGAAATCCTCCACAAACGGGTGATCGGCCAGGACGAAGCGGTGGAAGCTGTCAGCGAAGCCGTGATCCGGGCCCGGGCTGGGATCAAGGACCCCAACAAGCCCATCGGCTCCTTCATCTTCCTGGGGCCTACCGGTGTGGGCAAGACCGAACTGGCCAAAGCCCTGGCGGAAGTGCTGTTCAATGATGAGAAGAGCATCATCCGGATCGATATGAGTGAATACATGGAGAAGCACACGGTGTCCCGTCTGATCGGTGCCCCTCCTGGCTATGTGGGCTATGAGGAAGGCGGCCAGCTGACGGAAGCGGTGCGGCGTCATCCGTATTCCGTGATCCTGTTCGATGAAATCGAAAAGGCTCATCCGGATGTATTCAACGTGCTGCTCCAGGTGCTGGACGACGGCCGTCTCACCGACGGCCAGGGCCGGATGGTGGACTTCAAGAACACCCTGATCATCATGACCAGCAACCTGGGATCCCATGAAATCATGGAAAAGAAGGGGGCCATCAGCAAGGACGAAGTCCGGAGCATGCTGATGAAGTTCTTCCGGCCGGAATTCCTGAACCGGGTGGACGACATTGTGGTGTTCAAACCGCTCCAGGAAGAACAGCTGAAGGATATCGTACGGCTGATCCTGAACCATCTGGGCAGCCGGCTGCACAGCCAGCTGGAACTGAACCTGACGGCCACCGACGAAGCCATCGCCTACCTGGCCAAAGCCGGGTTCGACCCTGCCTTTGGGGCCCGTCCTCTGAAGAGATTGATTGTCCACACGGTGGAAACCGTCGTGAGCAACAAAATCGTCCGGGGCGAGATCCAGAGAGGGGACCATATCGAAGTGGTGTTCCAGAACGGGAACATCGATGTGGTGAAGAAGTGAATAAAAATAAGGGCTGCTGCACAAAACGTGCAGCAGTCCTTATTTTTATCCTTCTAGAGAATGGATGATCCTGTACAGCTTTTTCTTCAGGTCTTCCACTTCTTCCGGAGTGAACAGGGGGCCTTTTCGGTTCACCAGACAGCCCATGGCATGGGGGACTTCCAGGGCTTTGTCCCGGAGGGCTATGCCGTCGGGGGTGATTTCCACCACTACCACCCGTTCGTCATCGGGCTTCCGGTAGCGCTTCACATAGCCCATGGATTCCAGCTTCTTCAGCACCGGGGTCAGGGTCCCGGAATCCAGGTACAGCCGTTCTCCCAGGTCACGCATGGTGATGGCCTTTTCTTCCCAGAGCACCATCATGGTCACATACTGGGCGTAAGTGAGCCCGATTTCTTTCAGGAAGGGGGTATAGGCAGCCACGATCTTCCGGGCGCTGGCATACAGGGGAAAGCAGAGTTGGTTTTTCAGAAGCAGGGGATTGCAGGCATCCTTTTCGTTCATATCGATCATACCTCCGGCACGGAAAAACTTTTGGTTGCACTTTATTGTAACAGGAAAAAAACATGAAAACAAATAAAATTTAACAAAATTTAATTTGACAAAATTAAATAAAACGGGTACAATGATTTTCGCAAGAGGTTGATGGCTATAAGAAAAGAAACAGAAGGCACCGCCTGCCCGGCGGTAAGGGGAAAACAGGAGGAAAAGACAATGAGCATTTACGGACAGACCAAAGGAACGGAACTGGAATCTATGGCAAAAACCATGATGCAGGCAGAAGCCAACGGCACCATGATGTATTATGCACTGGCCCGGCTGGCCAAAGAACAGGGGTATGAGGATCTGGTGCCCCTGTTCATCGAAGCCGCCAACCAGGAAGCGGTCCACGCTGGCTTCTATGCAGTTCTCAACGGAAAATATCCCCAGGATTTCTGGGGTCTGGTGAAAACCCTCCAAAAAGCGGAAACCAATGGGGAAGCCCAGGTAAAGGCCATGGCGGACAAAGTACGGGCTGCCGGCTTTGCAGAAGCTGCTGACGAAATGGAAGTGTTCGCCAAACAGGAAGGACACCATGGGAAACTGATGGCGGAAATCCTGGCCCGGTATCCCCAGGAAGAGAAAAAGGGAAAGGCCCAAAAAGTGTATGTGTGCCCGGTCTGCGGGTACGAATATGAAGGGGACATCAACAGCGAAAGCGATGACTGGGTCTGCCCTCTCTGCGGCCAGCCCAAAAGTGCGTTCAAAGAAGTGAAATAAGAGGATGAGAAACAGGGGGTGCTGCACATACCGTGCAACACCCCCTTCTTGACATTTCCGGAAATTTTTTCTACTATGTACTTTCAGAACGTATTTTTGTGTCTGAAGGTGAAACTGTTGGAAAACGAAAATCCTGTTTTTGTGCGCCGGGCAGATGCCCGGCTGTTTCTGTCCATATTGGCCGCGGGACTTCTGTCCTTTACCGGCGTGGTCATTGAAACGGCCATGAATGTAACTTTTCCTACCTTGATGGAAGAGTTTTCTGTGGGGACATCTACGGTCCAGTGGCTGACCACCGGATATCTGCTGGTGCTGGCCACCGTGATCCCTACTTCCAGCTACCTGAAGCAGCGGTTCCCCCTGAAAAGGCTGTTCGTGGCCGGGAATCTGCTATTCCTTACGGGAACAATCCTGGATGGAATGGCAGGGAACTTCTTCCTGCTCCTCTTGGGACGGCTGCTTCAGGGAGCCGGTACGGGGATCGGACTGCCGCTGATGTTCAACTTGGTTCTGGAACAGGCTCCCTTGGACAAAATCGGCACCATGATGGGAGCGGCCATGCTGGTATGCGCCCTGGCTCCAGCTGTAGGCCCTTCTTTGGGAGGCTGGATCATCGGCCAATTCGGCTGGAGGATGATCTTCGCTGCGCTGGTGCCCGGGCTGCTGTTTTCTCTGGGCATCGGGCTCTATGCCATCCGCCAGTCTTCAGCTTGGGGGCCCCGTCCATTTGACAGCTTTGGCTTGGGCTGCCTGGGATTGGCGTTTACCTGTCTGCTCCTTTTGTGCAGCTATGCCTCCGGGCTGCCGGCAGGCCCTCTTTTGGGGCTGGGAGGTCTGCTGGTCCTGGCCCTGACCATCTTCGCCCGGCAGGAAAACCGGCTCCAAAAGGCCGGATCCACCCCTTTGCTCAATCTCCAAGTGTTCCGGGTGCCGGCTTTTGACGGGGCGGTGTTGGGACTGCTCCTGGTCCAATTCCTATGTCTGGGGGTGGGCTTCCTGCTGCCCAACTATGCCCAGCTGGTCCTGGGAGCTAATCCCTTTGCCGCCGGCTGCATCCTGCTTCCTGGCTGTTTGGTAGGGGCGGCACTGGCCCCTGTCAGCGGCCGGCTCTATGACCAGCTGGGTGCCCGGAAACCCCTGCTCCTGGGCAGCAGTGCCATTGTCCTCAGTTTCCTGTTTTATCAGTTTGCCTTGGGAAAGGCGGGAATCACCGGGTTTACAGCCATTTATGCGGTGTTCACCCTGGGACAGGGGCTGTCGGCAGGGAATATCCTGACCTATGCCCTGGAGAGTCTGCCGGAAGAAATGCAGCCAGATGGCAATGCCGTGTGCAATACCCTCCAGCAGCTGGCTGGGGCCGTAGGGACATCGGTCTGTGCGGCTTTGGTAGCTGCTGGACAGCGGGGACAGGAGCTGGCTGCCGGAACCAGCCAGGGGACGGCTTGGGCTTTCCATCTGCTGTTGGTCCTGGCCTTGTGTCAGGGAGCCTCTATGGTATGGGCTCTTCGCGTCCATTCATCTTCCTTTCACTTTGGTCCATTACAATAGTTAGTATTATCTAACAAGGAGGCAGATCATGGTGAAATGGAAACTGTGCCTGGGGACCGGGCTGCTGGCCGCCTGTTGTTTTTCTGCGGGGGCTTTTGCTGCCGGGCATGTGGAAGATGTGGAAGCCATCTCCCGGGTATATGGAGATGGGGAAAAGCTGGCAGCTGTCCAGCTCCGGTACGATGCGGATCTTTTAGGGTCCTCGGTGGCGGCAGCGGATTATGCCGTGCCGGGACGGACGGTGGCAAAGGCTTTTGTCACAGCTGAGCCCTATGGGAAGGCTGCGGAAAAAGGACGGTATGTCCAGGTGGAACTGATCCCCCTGCCCCTGTCTGACCAGATGGCGGATTCCCATCCGGAAGACAAACATAAGGCTCCCATCGGTGTGGGAGGGCCCCAGCTGGGAAGCCACGGGAATCCTCAGCCCTTGGTACCGGTTACGGCATCCATCAGCCAGAAGGGAAGGGTGGAAACTGTCCAGGGACGGATCTACGGAGGAGAGCCGGAGATGAAAAGTACCCATACTCGGCAGCTGCTGATCGAGAAATTCACCCAGCACACCTTTACGGATAGTGATGGGAAAACGCTCCAGTATAACTTGTACGTGCCGGAAAACCTGGAAAAGGGGAAGACCTATCCTCTGGTGCTCTTCATGCATGATGCTGGAACCGTCTCTCCGGAAGTGAAAGCGACTTTGAGCCAGGGCCGGGGCGCCGTGACCTGGGTGGAACCGAGATGGCAGGAGGAACATCCCTGCTTTGTGCTGGCACCTCAGTACGATACGGTGATCGTGGATGACAAGTATCAGTACGGGCCGGAACTGGACCGGACCATCCATCTGGTGGAAAGTTTAGCCAGCCAGTATCCCATTGACACCAAACGGATCTACAATACCGGGCAATCCATGGGCTGTATGACTTCCATCGCCATGGATGTGAAGTATCCGCAGTTCTTTGCCGGGTCCTATCTGGTGGCGGGCAAATGGGATCCCAGGGTGACGGCCCCTCTGGTCCAGCAGAACATTTGGGCGGTGGCGGCAGCCGGTGACCCAGGGGCCAAACCTTCCATGGACACCATCATGGCCCAGCTGGACGCTGCGGGAGACAAGGTGAGCCGGGGCACCGTCGCCCAGGATGCTCCGGAAGCCCAAGTGGACCAGCTGGCGGAACAGATGATCCAGCCCGGAGTCCATGCCTATTACCTGCTGTACCAGGGAGGCAGCCACCGGAGCACCTGGCAGCACGCTTACGATATCACTCCGGCCAAGGAGTGGCTTTTTGGGCAGAAAGAGGGGGTGTGAAAAATTCACACCCCCGGTCGCGAGCCTGGACGTCTAAGTCGCTTGTTCTTTTTCTATAGGATGATAAGAGGAAATCGGCAGGAATCTGCGAAAGGGGATCTTTGGTTTCCATCAACAAGCCCGCGACCCAAGGCCCGCGACAAAAAAGGCACCGCAAACGCGGTGCCTTTTCATCATTTCTTCGCATTCTTCGTCATTTCATCGGCAGCGGTCCGGATGATGGCAGCCAGCAGGGCATCGGAATCATACTCTGTGCTGGTCCGGTCATCGGTGACCTGGTAGATGGGCTGGCCGTTCTTAGTGGCCAGGAAGGTGACGCTGGCATAGGCGGTTTCTCCTTTGGCCAGCTTGTTCCCTTTCCGGGGAGCGGGTTCGGTGCCATCAGCCGTTTCGATGCCTACCGGGTTCACCTGTACCTGCAGGGTGATGGTGTTCCGGAGTTTTTTGTCCGGTAGCATCACTGGATTGCTGTACACGGTGACACCTTCTTTTTTGAAGTCCCGCTGGAGGGTCAGCAGGGTCTTGCGGACTGCATCGTCATCTCGGATAAAGGCGGGATGGGCTTTTCGGAAGTCCGTATCCTGCCGGCTGAGATCTTTGAGATAAACGACTTTGACATTCTTGAAAGGAAAGGTATTGCTCTTCCAGCCGCTGCGTTCTGCGCCTGCCGTCAGAGGCAGTGCCAGAAGGACAACAAGCAGGGTGGCCAGGGCCAGGAATTTTTTCATGGATGTTCCTCCTCTTTGGTTCTATCTTCTCATTGTACAACGGAAAGGAAAGTGTTTCAACGGCTTTTCGTTTTGACTAACGTGAGGAATCAGGCTATAATTTGTAGAGTTATGTTGTATCCGCTGTGGGTACAGTGCGGGAAGTGAGGGAACTGTCATGCCAATACCGCTTGTTGTATGGGCGGCCGCCGGGATCGGGGCTGCCGGACTGCAATTGTACAGAAGTGCCACCAGCTCTGAAAATATGGTGAAGAATGCCATTGAAAGGTACAATGAGGAACGTTTCAAATTCTATAAGACCCTGGAACGGCTGACTCCGGAAGTGGAGAACCTGGGACATCTGAAGCTCCTGGTCTGGGGCTGTTATGACAAGGTCTTTGCCATTCTGGACAAAATCGAGAATCTGCCAGGCCATTATACGTATAAGAGCCACAAGAATCTCCACATGCTGCCCCAGGATGTGCGGAAACTGAAACGGATCCGCCGGGTGGTGGAGCGGATCCAGGAGAAAAAACTGGATACAGAAGGCACTGGCATGCTGACGGTGGTAGCCCTCCAGGGCGGTGCGGCCAGTTCCTACAGCCAGTCCGAGCTGGAGCGGGATGAGGCCAAACTGGTAATGGAAAAAATCATGGACCAGCCCCTATATACATCGGAAGTCACTGCTTTGGATGAGATGAGTGTACTGGAATCCATCATGTGTTTCCCGAAAGTGCTGCGTCCTGGCTATTTTTCCGACAAGGACGGTTCCAAAATGACCAAGGACGAGGCGGTGAAGTTCAAGACGGATACGGATACCCAGTCTCTGCTCCTGGCGGATGCGGAAGCCCGGGGAGAACGGCTGCTGGAAGTGGTGCGCCATGTGTATAAAACCATGGAGACACTGAAAAACGAACAGCGGGAACAGATCCTGTTCCTGCAGAACCTGTTGACCACCAAGACAGATTATGCAGCTTTTACATTGGAAGAAAAAGACCGGCTGAATTTTGTGGTAGCACTGGGATTCGTACTCCGGGAACTGGCCCGGACGGATATTGTCCTCAAAAATGGCAATATGTCCATCCTGAACCGCAGCGGGCTGCGGATCCCCTTGGCCAAAGCCCAGGATCTGCTGCCCATGGAAAATCTGGCGCTCCTGGATGAAAAAGATTAACCTATGGGAGGAACCATTGTGATCAGTACGAAAGCGTTTAAAGCTTATGACATCCGGGGCATCGTCCCGGAAGAAGTGAATGAAGATCTGGCCTACCGGCTGGGACGAGCCCTGGCCTGGAAGCTCAAAGCCAAAAAGCTGGTGGTAGGCCATGATATCCGGCTCAGCGGGCCGGCACTCACCAAGGCTGCCGTAGCAGGCATGCAGGATGGGGGAGCTGCTGTGCTGGATCTGGGCCAGTGTGGGACGGAGATGATGTATTTTGCCACGGCCCATCTGAAAACGGATGGGGGCATGATGATTACGGCCAGCCACAATCCCAAAGATTACAACGGCATGAAGCTGGTCCGTTCCGGGGCCAGGCCCATTTCGGCGGATACAGGCCTCCAGGATCTGGCAAAATTGGTAGCGGCAGAAGATTTTGAGACACGGGTTCCCAAGGCAGCGGAACGGGGAACCTATGAGATGGTGGATATCGTCCCCAGCTATGTGGAACATCTCCTTTCCTATATCAATGTGAAGAGCCTGCTGCCCCTTAAGATCGTAGCCAATCCGGGGAACGGGGGAGCTGGACCCATTGTGAAAGAATTGGCCAAACATCTGCCCTGCCAGTTCATCCTGATCAACGATACACCGGACGGGAACTTCCCCAATGGGGTCCCCAATCCTCTCCTGCCGGGGAACCGGGCTGCCACTTCAGAAGCGGTGAAGAAAAACGGGGCGGATCTGGGCATTGCCTGGGATGGGGACTTCGACCGCTGTTTCTTCTTTGATGAAAACGGCCGGTTCATCGAAGGGTATTATCTGGTGGGCCTATTTGCCCAGTATTTCCTCCAGAAACATCCTGGCAGCAAGATCCTCTATGATCCCCGGTTGACCTGGAATACGGAAGAAATCATTGCCCGGTATGACGGACAGCCGGTCCGCTGCAAGAGCGGCCATGCCTTCATCAAGGAATGTATGCGGAAACAGGGCGTCCTCTACGGAGGAGAAATGAGCGCCCACCATTATTTCCGGGATTTTTCCTACTGTGACAGCGGGATGATCCCCTGGCTGCTCTTGATTTCCCTGATTTCCACTTCCGGGATGACCCTGTCCCAGATGGTGGACGCCCGGATCAGCGAATATCCCTGCAGCGGGGAGATCAATCTAAAAGTGGCAGATGCGGATGCGGTGCTGGAACGGCTGTCTAGCCATTTCCGCTCCGGCATCCAGGATCGGATGGACGGACTCAGCGTGGTCTACGATGAATGGCGCTTCAATCTCCGGAAATCCAATACGGAACCGGTAGTGCGGCTGAATGTAGAAACCCGGGGGGACAAGGATCTGTTGAAGCAGAAGACCCGGGAAATGCTGGAACTGATCGGCGGAGAACAGGCATAGGAGGAAGCAAGCGGATGAATGTATTGGTAACGGGAGGAGCCGGTTATATCGGCTCTCATGTGGTGGAAGAACTGACGGCCAACGGGTATACCCCCATTGTCTATGACAATTTCAGCACGGGCCATGTGGACGCGGTGTCGGACAAGGTCCAGCTGATCGAAGGGGATATCCATGACTTCAATTTCCTGAAGCATATCCTAGGGGAATATGAGATCGACGGCGTGCTCCATTTTGCCGCCAGCAGCCAGGTGGGAGAATCCATGGTGAACCCGGGAAAATATTATTATAACAATGTGGCAGGGACTCTGGGCCTCCTGGATGCCATGCGGGAATCCGGCGTGGAGCAGCTGGTATTCTCTTCCACGGCTGCAGTCTACGGGGAACCGGAACAGGTGCCCATTACGGAAGATATGCCCCTCCAGCCCACCAATGTGTACGGCCGGACCAAGCTGATGATCGAAAAGATGATGGCGGATTATAGCCGTGCCTACGGGCTCCGGTATGTGGCTCTCCGGTATTTCAATGCAGCCGGGGCTTCCCTTTTGGGAAACATCGGGGAGGATCACCGTCCGGAAACCCATCTGATCCCGCTGATCCTCCAGGCGGCTCTGGGCCAGCGGGAAAGCGTTTCCATCTTCGGTACGGACTATCCTACCCCGGACGGCACCTGCCTGCGGGATTATATCCATGTGAAGGATCTGGCCAGTGCCCATGTGCTGGCCATGGACCATCTCCAGCAAGGCGGCGGCTGCCGGACCTACAACCTGGGGACGGAGAATGGTTTCTCGGTCCGGGAAATCATCGAAACGGTGAAAAAAGTCACCGGACGGAACTTTACCGTGAAGGAAGAAGCCCGGCGGGCCGGAGATCCGGCAAAACTGATCGCTTCTTCTGAAAAAATCAAGAAGGAGCTCCATTGGGAACCCTGCCACAGCAATATCGAGGAAATCGTGGCGACGGCTTGGCGGTGGCATGAAGGGCATCCCAAAGGATACGAAAAATAAGCAGTATGGATATTTTAGTGACCGTGGACGGACTGAAAAAAAGTTTCGGCGTCCACGATATTTTTCAGAATGTAAGTTTTACGGTCAGACAAGGTGAAAAAGTGGGGCTGGTGGGAGTCAACGGCAGCGGCAAGACCACTCTGCTCCGGTGCCTCCTGGATCCGGATTTTGCCGATGGGGGTTCTGTAAAGTTTGCCGGTGATCTGCGGCTGGGCTATGTGGAACAGGGCTTCGATGATTTCCGGGAGGAAACCGTTTGGCAGTTCATGCAGCATGCCTGCCCGGATATCCTGAACCTCCGGGAAAAGATGCGGCAGCTGGAAGAAGCCAGCGGCCGGGCCCAGGGGGAGGAACTCCAGGGAATCCTGGACCAATATGCCAGGACGGAAAGCCGGTATGCCCATCTGGATGGATACCACTATGAAAACAACATCAAACGGGTGCTGATCGGCCTGGGATATCCGGAAGAAACCTGGCAGTGGCGGGCGGATAAACTGTCCGGAGGGCAGAAGACACGTCTCCAGCTGGCGGCGGCTCTGGTGAATTCCCCGGATCTGCTGATCCTGGACGAACCCACCAACCACCTGGATATCGTCATGAGCGAATGGCTGGAAAATTATCTCCGGGAATTCCGGGGCGGGGTGTTGGTGATTTCCCATGACCGGGCCTTCCTGGACAATGTGGTGGAAGAGATCCTGGAAATGGAAGGGGGTACCCTCCACCGGTTCAAGGGGAACTATTCCCGATACCTGGAACAGAAGGAAATCCAGGTGCTGACCCAGACCCGTGCCTACGAGGCACAGCAGGAATATATCGCCCGACAGGAAGCCTACATCCGCCGGTTCAAGGCGGGCATCAAGAGTAAGATGGCCAGAGGCCGACAGTCCCAGCTGGACCGGCTGGAACGGATCGATGCACCGGTCCAGGAGGAAGAATTCCAGCTGCGGCTGCCCCATGCGGCGGAATGTGCGGAAAAAGTCATCATACTGGAACATCTGGACGTAGGATATCCCCAGCATCTTTTGCTCCAAGATGTGGACCTGACCCTCCGCCGGGGAGAAAAGGTGGCCATCATCGGGCCCAACGGCTGCGGGAAATCCACCCTGCTGAAGACCATCCTCCAGGAACTGCCGCCTCTCAAAGGAGAGGCACGGATCGGGAACCGGGTGAAGATCGGATATTTCTCCCAGAGTTACGAGCGGCTGGACGAGAACCAGACCATCATGGAGAACTTCCTGACGGAATATGGGCTCACCGACGAACAGACCCGCCGTCTCCTGGGCAGCATGATGTTCCATGGAGAAGATGTTTTCAAGGTCATCGGGACCTTGTCCGGGGGACAGAAGGCTCGGCTGGTGCTGCTGAAACTGGTGCTGGACGGTGCCAACTGCCTGCTGCTGGACGAACCTACCAACCATTTGGATATTGCGGCCAAGGAAGCTGTGGAAGCGGCCTTGGAAACCTTTGACGGCACCGTGCTCCTGGTGAGCCACGACCGGTATCTGGTGAACGAGGTGGCTGGACGGATCTGGGCGGTAGAAGACGGCCATGTGACCGATTATAAGGGGAACTACGACTTCTACCTGGAGGAACGGGATAAGAACCGGAGCCAGGAAGCGGCGCCGGAGATCCTCCGGAAGGAGAAGGAGCCGGCGGCTAAGGCGACGCCGGCAGCGGCGGCGCCACAAACGGCCCAGCCGGAGAAAAAAATGGAAAAGAAACCGGAAAAGAAGCCCTACAGTCCGGCGGAAGCCCAGAAGCTGCTTCCCCAAGTGGAGCTGAAGATCCGGGAATATGAGGCCCTCCAGAAAGTGCTCAGTGATAAGATCGCCGATCCGGCCAACCAGCAGGATCTGGAGACCAGTACGAAACTGGCGGAAGAATATGCGGAGCAGAGCAAGATCCTGGACGGTCTCATGGACAAATGGGAGAAACTGATGGAGTCATTGGAATGACCATAGATGGATTTTTACAGGCACTGCAGCAGTTCCATGGGGACGGTTGTTTCAATCCCTGGGGGGAATATGATCCCTCCTGTGATATCGGACCCGAGGCACCGGTGATCCGTTCGGCCAATTTCCGCCGGTATCTCCAGCTCCGGCAGAAAGCCCGGTTCCTGTTCATTGCAGAAGGGCTGGGATATCAGGGAGGGCATTTTTCCGGCATGGCCATGACCAGTGAACGGATCCTCCTGGGCCATCATCCCACGGTACGGCCGGAAGTGGTCCTGGGAGAAGGCTGGGATTACCGGAGGACCAGCAACCCCGAAAGCCCCCTGCTGAACCGCAAGCAGAAGGAACAGGGCTTCAACGAGCCCACCGCTACCATTATGTGGGGAGAATTGGCCCGGCAGGGACTGGCACCTTTCCAGACCCTGCTTTGGAATATTTTTCCCTTCCATCCGTACAAATCTGCCGGGATCCTGACCAACCGGACACCCACCGGCCCGGAACTGGATCAGGGGATCTGCTATGCCAGGATGCTGCTGGAACTGGTTCCAGGACTCCAGGTCATTGCCATTGGCCGGAAAAGCGCCGGGACCCTGGAAAAATATGGGGTGCCCTGTGCGGCGGTGCCTCATCCCTCCATGGGAGGGGCCAATCGGTTCCGGGCTGCGGTGGCGGCGCTGTTCGCAGAATAAAGGAGAAACCATGACGAAGAGTACCTTAGCGTCCATGACCAAGGAACAGGTGCTGAAAATCGCCCTGACGGCAGGGAAAATCCTGCTGGTCAGCGGAGCGGAGACCTACCGGGTGGAAGATACCATGCTGCGGATCTGCCATGAAGGGGGCATGAACACCATTGCAGCCTTCTGTACTCCCTCTCTGATCATGATCGGGGAAGAAACCATGGAGGGAGCCAGCCTGATGTACCGAGTGACCCACCGGGGGACGGACCTGACCTTGATCAGTGAAGTCAATGACATGAGCTTCCATATGCCTGCATGGGGAAAAAGCTTCCAGGATACGATGGCCATCCTGGAGGAAAAAACCATGCGCAAACCCCGGCCAGCTCGGGAAGAAATCTTTTGGTCCGGCCTGGCCGGAGGATTCTTTGCAGTGGTGCTGGGGGGCGGAGCCCTGGAATTCGCTGCAGCTTTCCTGGGCTCGCTGCTTTCCATGGCCTTTGTCAAAGCCGTTGCACCTTTCCGGCCCAGCAGCTTCTGGGAGACTACTATGGCCGGAGCCATCATCTGTCTTACCGTGGTCATCTTCCGCATGGCCTGTCCTGATCTGGTGATGGAACTGGCCATTGCCGGAGGGGTCATGCCTTATCTTCCGGGGATGGCGTTTACCAACGGCATTCGGGATTTCATGGCCGGGGATCTGCTCAGCGGGACTTGCAGGGCCGGGGAGGCCATTTTCCTGGTAGGCGGAGTGGCTATCGGCATTGCTACCGTCCTGGGCGTACTGTACATGTAGGAGGCTCCTATGCCGCTGGCAGCAACCATTTTCATCAAAACCATATTTTCTTTTTTCGCCACCGTGGCCTTTGGCAAGCTGTTCAAATGTCCGGAAAGTTGTTTGTATAAGGCCGGCTTCGTAGGCATGGTGGGTTTTGGGGTCTACATCGTCCTCCTCAGCGGGTTTGGACTCAGTTCCATGCTCAGCAACTTTGCCGGGACGGTGGCCCTGTCCATCTGCAGCGAGATCTTTGCCCGCTGGTACCGGCAGCCGGTCCCTATTTTTTCCATTCCGGGGATCATTCCCCTGGTACCGGGACTGCCTCTTTACCGGGCTATGAACTATACCATGCTCAATGCCTACAGCATGGGCATGCACACTTTCGTATCCGCGGCGCTGGACGCTACCGCCATCGCCATGGGGATCCTCCTGGTTTCCGGTCTGGCCAAGGTGTACAAGACCAGTAAGAAGATGGTCCGGGACAAACGGAAGGGGAAACGTTGAGGAAACCGGGAAATTTGGCTATAATACAGGCAGAGAACTGTGAAGGAGGAGTTATCCATGGCAGTGTTTACGACAAAACAGAAACAGGTGGTCAACAATCCGGGAACCGGGACCATTGAAAAAGAGATCCTGGTAGATCCGGCCGTATTCCAGGGAACCAATGATCTATTTGCCCAGATCACCCTGCATCCGGGGTGCGCAGTGCCGGTCCACCAGCACTTGGGGAACAACGAGACCTACTACCTGCTCAAAGGCGAAGGGGAATACACCGACGAAGACAAGAAGCTTACGGTGAAGGCTGGAGATGTGACCTTCTGTGAAGACGGCGGTACCCATGGGCTGAAGAATACCGGCAAAGAGGATCTGGTATTCATCGCCTTGATCAACAATACGCCGGGGTATAAGAGATAAAAATGTCAGCAGCCAGCTGTCAACGGTCAGCGGCGTTTGAAAAAGACCTGCTTTCGGGAGCAGGTCTTTTTTTGTGAAAAATATGTGAAATCTTGCATAAAAAATGCATTCCTTCCTGCATAATTGACTGCAAAAACGAGAAAACTTCCCCGCTTTACTGCAGTACCAGTGCCTGGAAGGCAAGGATTTTTCTCCTGGTTTACACCAAAAGAAACACGTGGAACTGTGTAAAGAAAGAAGCGCATAAAATGCGGGGAAAAACCGAAAAAATCCCCAAAAAAATATTGACATCAGCTGTCAGGAATGTTACAATACCACAGTGTCACAGAGGGGTAGTATGTCTTTTGGAGGTGTCAGATGTTTCTCGCAGACGTAAAGAACGGTTCGCCGGTTGTTGTCGGTGTGAAGCAGTCCCAAAAGGCCATTGCCCGGGATCAGGCCGCAGGAGTCCTGATTGCCCAGGATGCGGATGAACATGTTACAGGACCTGTAAAGGACCTGTGCGGAGCCAAAGGCATCACCGTTGAAACAGTGCCTACCATGCAGGAACTTGGCAAGGCCTGCGGCATCCACGTGGGAGCATCCGTCGCCGCTGTGCTCAAAACCCGGTAGAATCTGCTGGAAACGGCGGATCTTCATAATCATTAAATCTTATTCTCGAGAAAGGAGGTGCCGGAATGCCTACAATCAACCAATTGGTTCGTAAAGGTAGACAAGTTATTACTCAAAAATCCACGGCGCCAGCATTGAAAAATTCACCGCAAAAACGCGGTGTCTGCACGAGAGTGTACACCACCACTCCGAAGAAACCTAACTCTGCTCTGCGGAAGGTTGCTCGTGTCCGTCTGACCAATGGTATTGAAGTAACTGCTTACATTCCTGGTATTGGCCATAACCTGCAGGAACACAGTGTTGTCCTGATCAGAGGCGGAAGAGTCAAGGATCTTCCCGGTGTTCGTTATCACATCATTCGCGGCGCATTGGATACCGCCGGTGTTGCTGACCGCAACCAGGGCCGTTCCAAATATGGCGCTAAGCGCCCGAAAGCAGCTAAGAAATAATTAGTCTGCCTGCTGTAGAATGATTTAATAACGAAGGAGGAAATACAGATGCCGAGAAAAGGTCCTGTAACCAAAAGAGACGTATTACCGGATCCAGTATATGGTTCCAAACTGTTAACCAGATTCATCAACAAAATTATGCTCGACGGCAAAAAAGGTGTTGCTGAGCGTATCGTATACGATGCATTCGACCTGATCCATTCCAAGACTGGAAAGGATCCCATGGAAGTGTTCGACGCTGCCATGAAGAACGTAATGCCTGTCCTGGAAGTCAAAGCTCGCCGGGTGGGCGGCGCCAACTACCAGGTGCCTGTAGAAGTCAGAGCTGACCGGAAAACCACTCTGGGGATCCGGTGGCTGGTCAATTATTCCCGCCTGCGCGGTGAAAAGACCATGTATGAACGCGTAGCCGGAGAATTGATGGACGCTGCCAACAACACTGGCGCCGCCGTCAAGAAACGTGAAGATACGCATAAGATGGCTGAAGCAAACAGAGCGTTTGCTCACTATCGTTGGTAAGATTCCTTAAGGAGGAGTAATTCGTGGGTAGAGAGTTTCCCTTAGATAAAATCAGAAACATCGGCATCATGGCTCACATCGATGCTGGTAAAACTACGACCACGGAACGTATCCTGTTCTACACCGGCAAGACTCATAAGATCGGTGAAGTCCATGATGGCGCTGCTACCATGGACTGGATGGTCCAGGAACAAGAACGTGGTATTACGATTACTTCCGCTGCTACGACTTGCCATTGGAAAGGCCATTCCATTAACATCATCGACACCCCGGGGCACGTTGACTTCACTGTAGAAGTTGAACGTTCCCTGCGTGTCCTGGATGGCTCTGTGGCTGTATTCAGCGCCAAAGGCGGTGTTGAACCCCAGTCCGAAACCGTATGGCGTCAGGCGGAAGAATACAATGTCCCCCGTATCGCTTATGTCAATAAGATGGATACCACGGGCGCCGACTTCTTCAACGTGATCCAGATGATGAAAGACCGTCTGGGCGCCAATGCAGTTGCCATCCAGATCCCTATGGGTGCGGAAGACAGCTTCGTGGGCCTGGTGGATCTGGTGAAGATGCAGGCTGTCATTTACGGGGATAAGCTGGGCAAGGACGAGGAATTCGAACCCATCCCTGAAGAATATGTAGAACAGGCTCAGAAATACCGCCAGATCCTGCTGGAAGCCGTTGCTGAAAGCGACGATGACCTGATGGAAAAATATCTGGAAGGAGAAGACCTGACGGAAGAAGAAATCAAAGGCGCCATCCGCAAGATGACCTGCCAATGCAAACTCTTCCCCGTTACCTGCGGTTCTTCCTACAAAAACAAAGGCGTACAGCCGCTGCTGGATGCCATCATCGACTACATGCCGTCTCCTGTGGATGTGCCTCCTATCAAAGGGACCAACCCGGAAACCGGAGAAGAAGAAGAACGGCCTTCCGATGACAATGCTCCTTTCGCAGCACTGGCCTTCAAGATCGCCACAGACCCCTATGTGGGCCGTCTGGCATTCTTCAGAGTTTACTCCGGTACCCTGACTGCTGGTTCTTATGTGTACAATGCAAATAAGGACAAGAAAGAACGGATCGGCCGTATCCTGCGGATGCATTCTAACCATAGAACGGAAATCAATGAAGTATTTGCCGGGGACATCGCGGCAGCCGTTGGTCTGAAAGACACCGGCACCGGTGATACCCTGTGTGACGAAAAAGCTCCGATCATCCTGGAATCCATGGTATTCCCGGAACCGGTTATTTCCGTAGCCATCGAACCCAAGACCAAAGCCGACCAGGAAAAGATGGGCATTGCACTGGGCAAGCTGGCGGAAGAAGATCCGACTTTCCGTGTCCGCACGGATCCGGAATCTTCCCAGACCATCATTTCTGGGATGGGCGAACTTCATCTGGACATCATCGTTGACCGGCTGAAGAGAGAATTCCATGTAGACTGCACTGTGGGCAACCCGCAGGTAGCTTACAGAGAAACCATCCGCAAGGAAGTGGAAAGCCAGGGCAAATTCGTCCGGCAGTCCGGCGGTAAAGGACAGTACGGCGATTGCTGGCTGAAATTGACCCCGCTGCAGGCTGGCGAAGGCTTCAAGTTCGAAAACAAGATCGTCGGCGGTGCCATTCCTAAAGAATACATCGCTCCTGTGGAAGCCGGTGTCAAAGAAGCCATGGAGAATGGCGTCATTGCCGGATACCCCATGGTGGATATCGGTGTTACCGTATTCGACGGTTCCTATCACGAAGTCGACTCCTCTGAAATGGCATTTAAGATTGCCGGTTCCATGGGCTTCAAGAATGGTGCCCTGAAAGCAAACCCTGTTCTGCTGGAACCGTACATGAAAGTGGAAGTCACCATCCCCGAAGAGTACATGGGCGACGTCATCGGCGACCTGAACTCCCGCCGGGGCCGCATCGAAGGCATGGAAGCAAGAAGCGGTGCACAAGTCATCACGGCTTACGTTCCTCTGTCCGAGATGTTCGGGTATGCAACGGACCTGCGTTCCAAGACCCAGGGCCGGGGCAACTACTCCATGGAAGTAGACCATTACGAAGAAGTTCCTAAAAATATCGCGGAAGCGATCATTGCTAAAAATAAAGGAACTGCACAGGACTGATTCCTGTGATCATTAGGAGGATATAACAATGGCTAAAGAGAAATTTGAAAGAACCAAACCCCATGTGAACATTGGTACCATTGGTCACGTTGACCACGGCAAGACGACCCTGACCGCGGCCATCACCAAGGTCCTGTCCGAAACTCCGGGCTGCAAAGCCACTTTCGAAGCTTATGCCGATATCGATAAGGCTCCGGAAGAAAGAGAACGTGGGATTACCATCAACACTGCCCACGTTGAATACGAAACCGAAAAGAGACACTATGCACACGTCGACTGCCCGGGGCATGCTGACTATGTAAAGAACATGATCACCGGTGCTGCCCAGATGGATGGTGCCATCCTGGTTGTTTCCGCTGCTGACGGCCCTATGCCTCAGACCCGTGAACACATCCTGCTGGCCCGCCAGGTTGGCGTACCTGCCATCGTTGTGTTCCTGAACAAATCCGACCAAGTAGACGATCCTGAACTGATCGAACTGGTTGAAATGGAAGTCCGTGAACTGCTGAGCCAGTACGGCTATCCTGGAGACGATGTACCCATCGTCGTAGGCTCCGCTCTGAAAGCCCTGGAAGGGGACAAGGAACAGCAGGACAACATCCGGAAACTGATGAAGGCTGTTGACGAATACATCCCGACTCCTGTCCATGACTTGGCTAAACCGTTCCTGATGCCTATCGAAGACGTGTTCACCATCACTGGTCGTGGTACCGTTGCTACCGGCCGTGTGGAACGTGGCGTGATCAAAGTCGGCGATACTGTGGAAATCGTTGGCCTGTCCGACGAAAAGAAACAGTCCGTAGCTACCGGTCTGGAAATGTTCCGGAAGACCCTGGATCAGGCTGAAGCCGGCGACAACATCGGCTGCCTGCTGCGTGGGATCGACCGTACTGAAATCGAAAGAGGCCAGGTGCTGGCTAAACCCGGCACCATCCATCCTCATACGAAATTCAAAGGCCAGGTTTATGTACTGACCAAAGAAGAAGGCGGCCGTCATACTCCGTTCTTCAACGGCTACCGTCCGCAGTTCTACTTCCGTACCACCGACGTTACTGGTGTAGCTCACCTGCCTGAAGGCACTGAAATGGTTATGCCTGGGGACAACGTGGTGATGGATGTTGAACTGATCACCCCGATCGCCATCGAACAAGGTCTGCGTTTCGCTATCCGCGAAGGCGGCCATACCGTTGGTGCCGGTGTCGTTACCGAAATCGAAGGCTAATCCTTTCGATTCAATCTAATGAAAGCCCATATGAGGGGCTTGGCCAAAGCCCCTCATATTCTTATGCTTTACAGGGCCCGCGATGAGGCAGAAGATGGCTTCTGGCCCGCTGGCAAAGAAGGGAACTTCTGCTGAGTATGTCCGTTCTTGGAAACGTGGCGAATGGAGGAAAAACTAATGGCAAAGACTCAAAAAATCCGTATACGCCTGAAAGCGTATGACTACAAAGCACTGGATCAGAGTGCTTCCAAAATCGTAGAAACGGCGAAACGTACCGGTGCTCAGGTTTCCGGCCCGATTCCCCTGCCTACGGAAAAAAACATCTATACGATTCTGCGTTCCCCTCATGTGAACAAAGACTCTCGTGAACAGTTCGAAATGCGGACCCACAAGAGACTGGTTGACATCCTGGAACCTACAGCTAAGACGATCGATGCACTGACTCGCTTGGATCTTCCTGCTGGTGTAGATATCGAGATCAAAGCGTAAGGAGGTGCGATGATGGCTAAAGGAATCTTAGGCAAGAAATTAGGTATGACCCAAATTTTTGAAGCTGACGGTACTTTGGTTCCCGTAACGGTTGTAGAAGCGGGTCCCTGCGTCGTGCTGCAAAATAAGACCGAAGAAAAAGACGGTTACAATGCTGTCCAGCTCGGTTTTGGCGATATCAAAGAAAAACAAGTCAACAAACCCATGAAGGGCTTCTTCGACAAAGCTGGCGTGGCTCCTGTGAAGGTTGTCCGCGAAGTCCGTCTGGACGCTCCTTCTGAATATAAAGTCGGCGACAAGATTGCGGCTGATATTTTCGCAGCCGGTGATCTGGTTGACGCTGTCGGCGTTTCCCGTGGCAAAGGGTTCGCTGGTACGATCAAACGCCACAACTTCGCACGTGGTCCTATGAAACACGGTTCCAAATCCCATCGTGAACCCGGTTCCAACGGCCCGATGCATTCCGGTCCTGGCGGCCGTGTGATCAAAGGCAAGAAACTGCCTGGCCGTATGGGTGGAATCAGTGCGACGGTGCAGCGTTTAACGATCGCGAAAGTGGATAAGGACCGCAACCTGATCATGGTGAAAGGTTCTGTACCTGGTGCCGCTGGTACCTTCCTGCTGCTGAGAGACACGGTTCGTCCCAATGTCGTGAAAGCAGTTCAAAAATAAGGTTTAACGAAAGGAGGGCGTTTCAATGCCGAAAGTAGCAGTTTACGATATGACCGGTAAACAGACCGGTGAAGAAATAGAATTGATGGATTACGTCTTTGGCGTAGAATTCAACGAAGCTGTCGTCCATCAGGCTGTTGTGATGCAGCAAGCCAATGAACGTCAGGGCACCCATGCAACCAAGACCCGCGGTATGGTACGGGGCGGTGGCAGAAAACCCTGGAAACAAAAAGGTACTGGCCGGGCTCGTGCTGGTTCCGTCCGTTCTCCTCTGTGGGTAGGCGGTGGTACCGTCTTCGGTCCTGCTCCCCGGAGCCATGCAAAAGATATGCCTCGGAAAGCCCGTCGTCTGGCAATCCGCTGCGCTCTGAGCGCAAAAGTAGCTGAAGGGGCACTGGTTGTGGTGGATAACCTGACCTTTGCTGAACCCAAGACCAAAGATGCAGTTGCTCTGCTGAATGGTTTTGAAGCTGCTGGCAAAAAAGCCCTGATCATCACTGATGGGGAAAACGAAAACGTAGAAAAATCTTCCCGCAACATCGAAAAAGTAAAGGCTCTGTCCAATGACTGCCTGAACGTTTACGATATCCTGAATGCGGAAAAAGTACTGCTGGCAAAAGATGCCGTAGCAAGAATTGAGGAGGTGCTCGCATAATGGCTGCCAATCCTCGCGACATTATCATCAGACCCATTGTGACCGAAAAGACTTCTGATATGATGAAGGACAACAAATACACTTTCCAAGTGGCAATGGGCGCAAACAAGACTGAAATCCGCCAAGCCATTGAAGCCATCTTCAATGTAAAGGTAGTGAATGTCAACACCATCCGTGTCCTGGGCAAAACCAAGCGCATGGGTAAATATGAAGGCAAGCGTTCCGATTACAAGAAAGCAATTGTAAAACTGGCTGAAGGTAATACAATTCCGCTCTTCGAAGGAATGTAATTCGTCTAAGGAGGTCAAACAATGGCTATTAAAAGCTTTAATCCGTATTCTCCTTCCAGACGCAGCATGACTGTGTCCACCTTTGAAGAGATCACTACGGACAAGCCCCATCGCCCTTTAGTTGTTAAACTGAACCAGCATGCCGGCCGGAACAACACCGGTAAAATGACGGTTCGTCATCAGGGCGGCGGTCACAAAAGACAGTATCGTATCATCGATTTCAAACGGAATAAAGACAACATCCCTGCAAAAGTTGCGACCATCGAATATGATCCCAACCGCAGTGCCAACATTGCTCTGCTGAACTATGCTGACGGGGAAAAACGCTACATCCTGGCTCCTCAGGGCCTGAAGGTGGGCGACGTTGTTGTCAGCGGTCCCGAAGCAGATATCAAAGTCGGCAACGCTCTGCCGCTGCTGAACATCCCTCTGGGTACCATGGTCCACAATGTGGAACTGAAGATCGGCAAAGGCGGCCAGATGGGCCGGAGCGCCGGTGCTGCTATCCAGCTGATGGCTAAAGAAGGCAGCTATGCACTGCTGCGTATGCCTTCCGGCGAACTGCGCCAGGTACACATCAACTGCCGTGCCACCATTGGCCAGATCGGGAACCTGGATCATGAAAACCTGACCCTGGGTAAAGCCGGCCGGTCCCGTTGGCTGGGTGTCCGCCCTGCTAACCGCGGTGTGGCCATGAACCCGAACGACCATCCTCATGGCGGCGGTGAAGGTCACTCCCCTGTCGGTCGTAAGCGTCCTGTTACTCCTTGGGGCAAGAGTGCTTTCGGTACTCGGACCCGGAAGAACAAGAAAGCTTCTTCCAAACTGATTCTGAAACGCAGAACGAAATAATAGAGTTTGCTGAAAGGAGGCATACAGAGTGTCCAGATCCGTTAAAAAGGGACCTTATGTCCAAGAAAGTCTGCTGAAAAAAGTTGAAGCGCTGAACGCTGCTCAGGAAAAGAAAGTCATCAAGACCTGGTCCCGCAGCTCCACGATTCTCCCTGAATTCTTAGGCCACACGATCGCCGTCCATGATGGTCGGAAACATGTGCCTGTGTATATCACCGAAGATATGGTCGGCCATAAATTAGGCGAATTCGCTCCTACCCGTCTTTTCAAGGGCCATGGCGATAAAGCCGCTGCCGTAACGAAATAATCAGGGGAAGGAGGATAAAATAGATGCAAGAAGCTAAAGCTGTTGCCAAATACATCCGTATCGCACCTCGCAAACTGCGCATCGTGATCAACCTGATCCGTGGCAAGTCTGTGAACGAAGCCTTTGCAATCCTCAAGTTTACCCCGAAAGTTGGTTCTGAGGTTATTGAAAAAGTTCTTCGCTCCGCTGTTGCGAACGCTGAACACAATTTTGACATGAATGTTGACAAACTGGTCGTTTCCAACGCTTTCGTTGACCAGGGTCCTACTATGAAGAGAATCCATCCGCGGTCCCGTGGACAGGCCTTCAAGATCCTGAAACGTTCCAGCCATGTCACCGTGGCCGTTTCCGAAAAATAAACATCCTGACAGAAGGAGGGAATGAATAGTGGGTCAAAAAGTTAATCCACATGGTTTCAGAGTGGGCGTAATCGACGATTGGGATTCCAAATGGTTCGCCGACAAGGACTATCAAAAGAATCTGTTGGAAGATATCAAGATTCGTAATTTCATTAAAGATAAACAATTCCAGGCTGGTATCTCTCGGGTTACCATCGAAAGAACGGAACAGAAGATGCGCATCAGCATCTACACTGCTAAACCTGGTATCGTCATCGGCCGTCAGGGCAGCAACATCGAACTGCTGAAAAAAGACCTGGCCAAAATGACTGACAGCAAACTGGACATCAACATCATCGAGGTTAAACAGCCGGACATGGATGCTACCCTGGTTGCTGAAAATGTTGCTTCTCAGCTGGAACGCCGGATTGCTTTCCGCCGTGCCATGAAACAGTGCGTGGGCCGTACCATGCGTCTGGGTGCCAAAGGGATCAAGATCCAGTGCGCCGGCCGTCTGGGCGGAGCTGAAATCGCCCGTACCGAAAGCTATCGTGATGGCAGCATTCCTCTGCACACCCTGCGTGCGAACATCGACTATGGGACTGCTGAAGCCCATACCACTTATGGCCGTATCGGCGTGAAGGTATGGATCTACAAAGGTGAAGTCCTGCCGACCAAAGCCGTGAAGAAGGAAGCTCCTGAAGCGCAAGAAGGAGGGGCGAAATAATGTTATTACCGAAGAGAGTTCAGCATCGTAAACAACATAGAGGCCGCATGAAAGGCCGTGCAATGCGGGGCAACAGAGTTGCTCATGGCGAATTTGGCCTGGTAGCATTGGAGCCGTCTTGGATCACCAACCGTCAGATCGAAGCTGCTCGTATTGCTATGACCCGTTACATCAAACGTGGCGGCCAAGTTTGGATTCAAATTTTCCCTGACAAGCCCGTAACTGCAAAAGCTGCTGGCAGCCGTATGGGTAGTGGTAAAGGTTCTCCTGAGTATTGGGTAGCTGTAGTGAAACCCGGTCGCGTCCTGTTCGAAATGGCTGGCGTAACCGAAGACATCGCTAAAGAAGCTATGCGTCTGGCTGGCAACAAACTGCCGATCAAGACCCGCTTCGTTACGAAAGCTCAGTTAGATGCCGAAGTCACCGCGCGTGAAAATGGAGTAGGTGGTGAAGCTTAATGAAAACTAACGAAATCAGAGAAATGTCTGTTGAAGAGCTGGAAACCAAGCTGGCAGGCTTAAAAGATGAACTTTTTAATTTGCGTTTTCAAATGGCAACCGGACAATTGGAAAATCCGATGAAGATCAGAGAAGTCAAGAAGTCCATTGCCCAGATCAAGACGATCCAACGGGAACGCGAAATGAACGCTTAATCCGGGAATATACCCTAAGCGAAGGAGGAAACATTCCGTGGCTGAAGAGAGAAACTTACGTGTTACGCGTACTGGTAAAGTCGTAAGCGACAAGATGCAGAAGACTGTTGTGGTCGCTATTGAACGTCTGGTTCAACACCCTCTTTACAAAAAAGGCGTAATGCATACCATTAAACTGAAGGCTCATGACGAAAACAACGACGCTCACGTTGGCGATATCGTGAAGATCGCACAGACCCGGCCCCTGTCCAAGGATAAATGCTGGCGCGTAGTTGAAATCGTAGAACGGGCAAAATAAGATAGACTGCTGAGCATAGCTTGGCAAGGGAGGTAAACCATGATTCAACAGCAGACTGTGCTGAATGTTGGGGACAATACCGGCGCCAAAAAGATTATGTGCATCCGTGTGCTGGGCGGTTCCTATCGGAGATACGCCAACATCGGTGACATCATCGTAGCTTCTGTTAAGGATGCTACACCCGGTGGCGTTGTCCAAAAAGGTGATGTAGTGAAGGCCGTTGTGGTGCGTTCCGTAAAGGGCACCCGCCGTCCGGATGGCTCTTACATCCGTTTCGACGAAAACGCTGCGGTCCTGATCAAAGACGATAAGACCCCTCAGGGCACTCGTATTTTCGGACCAGTTGCTCGGGAACTGCGTGATAAAGACTTCATGAAGATCATTTCCCTGGCACCGGAAGTGCTCTAAGAACAAGGAGGTGTTGCAGAAATGGCTGAAGCCGTGAAATTACACGTTAAAAAAGGCGATACCGTCGTGGTATTGGCTGGTAAAGATAAAGGCAAGGAAGGCAAAGTGATCGCTGCTTTCCCGAAGAAATCCAAGGTGACTGTGGAAGGCGTGAACCAGGTGAAACGTCATACGAAACCTTCCCAGAGCAACCCTCAGGGTGGGATCATTACCAAGGAAGCTCCCATCAGCTCCTCCAACGTAATGCTGGTATGCCCGTCCTGCAAGAAACCGACCCGTATCAAGAAAGTGGCTGTAGGCGACGGATTTGCCAGAGCCTGCAAAAAATGCGGGGAAGTCATCGATAAATAATCTTCGGGAAAGGAGGAAAACAGATGGCAACGAGACTGCAAGACAAATACAATTCCGAAGCTGTGAAAGGCTTAATGGAAAAATTCAATTACAAGAACGTCAACGAAATTCCGAAACTGGAAAAAGTTGTTTTGAATATTGGCTGCGGTGAAGCAGTGACCAACAGCAAGGCAATTGAATCTGCTGTGGCTGACATGACCATGATTGCCGGTCAGAAGCCCATCATCACCAAGGCAAAGAAATCCATCGCTGCATTCAAACTCCGTGAAGGGATGCCCATCGGGGTGAAAGTCACCCTGCGTGGCAGCCGGATGTACGAATTCCTGGATAAATTCATGAATATTGCCCTGCCTCGGGTCCGTGACTTCAGAGGGGTCAACCCGAAATCCTTCGATGGGCGTGGCAACTATTCCATCGGCTTGAAAGAACAGCTGATTTTCCCTGAAATCGACTACGATAAAGTCGACAAAGTCCGCGGCATGGATGTAATCATCGTTACGACTGCTAAAACCGACGAAGAAGGCAGAGAACTGCTGAAGCTTCTGGGTATGCCGTTTGGGGCATAAGGAGGGAAAACCGTGGCAAAGACCGCATTGATTGAAAAATGGAAAGCGGAACCGAAGTTCAAGGTCCGTAAATATAATCGCTGCAAAATCTGTGGCAGACCGCATGCTTACATGCGCAAATTCGGCATTTGCCGTATCTGCTTCCGGAAGTATGCTTACGAAGGCGCTATCCCTGGCGTAACGAAAGCAAGCTGGTAAGAGCGGAGAAAGGAAGGAGGGCTTTTATAAATGACCATGACTGATCCGATCGCCGATATGCTTACGAGAATCCGTAATGCCAATTCGGTTCATCACGATAAAGTTGAAATCCCCTGCTCCAAAATCAAGACTGCCATTGCAGAGATTTTGAAGAATGAAGGATTCATTAAAGATTTCGAAGTCGTAGCCGGTGAACACCAGAATGTGATCCGTGTACAGCTGAAATACGGTCCCAACAAGGAAAAAGTTATTTCTGGCATTAAACGTATCTCCAAACCCGGTTTGAGAGTCTACACCCAAAAAGACCAGCTGCCTCGCGTACTGGGCGGCCTGGGCATCGCTGTGATCTCCACCTCCAAGGGCATGATGACTGACAAAGCTGCCCGGAAGGCTGGATTGGGCGGCGAAGTAGTGGCTTACGTTTGGTAAGAATTCCCTAGACCGGAGGTGCTTATAAGTGTCAAGAATTGGAAAAGCTCCGATTACCGTCCCTGACAAAGTAACGGTAACGGTGGAAGATAACCTGGTCTCCGTTAAGGGACCGAAAGGCGAACTGAGCCGTCAAATCAGCAAAGAACTGACCGTGGCTATGAACGACGGCGTGATTACCGTGACTCGTCCTTCCGACGACAAGGTGCATCGCAGCCTCCACGGTTTATCCCGTACCCTGATCAACAATATGATCATCGGTGTTACGGAAGGGTATTCCAAGCATCTGGAAATCCAGGGCGTTGGGTACCGTGTTGCCAAGAAGGGCAAGGCCCTGAGCTTCACCCTGGGCTTCTCCCATCCCTGCGTGATGGATCCCCCCGAAGGCATTTCCTTCGACTGCCCGAACTCTACGGAAATCATCGTTTCCGGTATCGACAAGGAAAAAGTTGGTGCTGTTGCTGCTGAAATCCGCAGCCTGCGGGCTCCTGAACCTTACAAAGGCAAGGGAATCCGTTATGTAGGCGAACATATCATCCGCAAGGTTGGTAAAGCCGGCGCCAAAGGCAAGAAATAATTTCTAATAGGAAGGAGTGAATCTCTTGCTGAACAAGAAAGATAAGAACGCAGCACGTCAGAAACGTCACCTGCGTATGCGCAGAAATATTGTGGGAACGGCTGAAAAGCCCCGTCTCAATGTATATCGCAGCCTGAGCAACATCTACGCTCAGATCATCAACGATGAAACTGGTGAAACTCTGGTATCCGCCAGCACCGTAGAAAAAGCCAATAAGGAAAACTACGGCGGCAACATCGAAGCTGCTAAAGCTGTCGGCACTGAAATCGCTAAGAAAGCTCTGGAAAAGGGCATCAAGACTGTTGTATTCGACCGTGGAGGCTACCTGTACCACGGACGTGTAGCAGCGCTGGCTGAAGCAGCTCGCGAAGCTGGTCTGGAATTTTAACAGAGGGAGGACATTAGAGTGGCTAATTACGAAAAACAAGATGATGGCTTCAAAGAAAGAGTAGTCTTCATCAACCGCGTAGCTAAGGTCGTAAAAGGCGGACGGCGTTTCTCCTTCTCTGCTTTGGTTGTTGTTGGTGATGAAAACGGCAAGGTTGGCATGGGCCTGGGCAAAGCTGCCGAAGTTCCCGAAGCCATCCGCAAAGGTGTGGATGATGCCAAAAAGAACCTGATCACCGTTCCTCTGAAAGGCACCACCATTCCTCATGAAGTGATCGGTGTGTTCGGTGCAGGCCAGGTTCTGCTGAAACCGGCTATGGAAGGTACCGGGGTTATCGCCGGCGGCCCTGTCCGTGCGGTCCTGGAACTGGCCGGCGTACGGGATATCCTGACCAAATCCCAGGGGACTTCCAACCCCAACAATGTGGTCCGGGCAACCCTGGAAGGGCTGAAATCCCTGAAAAACGCCAAAGATGTCGCTGCTCTGCGCGGCAAAACTGTTGAAGAACTGTTAGGCTAAGGAGGTAGCATGATGGCACAGGTTAAAATCACGCTGACCCGTAGCTTAATCGGGTATCCCAAGGACCAACGCGCTACTGTCAAGGCTCTGGGCTTGACGAAGATTCGTTCCAGCGTTGTGAAAGAAGACTCTCCTGCTCTGCGCGGTATGATCCACAAAGTGGAACATATGGTCAAAGTAGAAGAAGTGAAGGCGTAATAAGGAGGTCTGCAAATGTATTTGCATGAATTGGCTCCCGCTGCCGGCTCTAAAAAAGCCCGCGTCCGTGTAGGCCGCGGCCTGGGTTCCGGTCTGGGCAAAACATCCGGCAAAGGCCAAAAAGGTCAGAAATCCCGTAGCGGCGGGGTGAAACGTCCTGGTTTTGAAGGCGGCCAAAAGCCGTTGTATCTGCGTCTGCCGAAACGCGGTTTCTACAACAAATTCGGCAAACATTACACTGAAATCAACGTGGAAGTATTCAACTGCTTTGACGACGGTGCTGTAATCGATCCTGTATCCCTGATCGAAGCCGGCCTGGTGAAAAACATCCGTGACGGCATTCGTGTCCTGGGCAATGGTGAGCTGACCAAGAAGGTCACGGTAAAGGCCATGGGCTTCAGCAAAACGGCTCAATCCAAGATCGAAGCTGCCGGCGGTAAGGTAGAGGTGATCTAATTGGCATCAGCCCTTGATAACCTGTTAAAGGCTACGGAACTCCGAAAGAAAGTATTATTTACCCTTGCGATGTTCATAGTATTCAGGGCTGGTACGCAAATTCCCGTTCCGGGGGTTAACGCAGCCATGATCGAACGGCTCTTCACCAGTGGAAATCTGTTCGGTCTTCTGGATCTGTTCTCCGGCGGTGCACTTAGCAAATTTTCTATATTTGCTATGAGCATTACTCCTTACATCAATGCGTCAATCATTACGCAGCTGCTGACAGTGGTGATCCCGACTTTGGAAGAATGGTCCAAAGAGGGAGCGGAAGGAGCAAAAAAAATCAACAAAATCAACCGCTACGCAGCGGTTGGCCTGGGTGCCATTCAGGCTGTGGGGATGGCGTATGGCTTGCGGGCAGCAGTCAATAATCCTGACTTCTTCTCTTTTGCCATGATCGTCATCACGCTGACCGCAGGTTCTCTGCTGCTCATGTGGATTGGGGAACAGATTACGGCCAAAGGGATCGGGAACGGAATTTCCCTGATCATCTTTGCTGGGATCATTTCCCGTCTGCCCAATGGGCTGGCTGTCATCGGCCGGTACCTGCAGGCAGGTACGATCAATGTATTCAATGTACTGATCTTCGCTGCGCTGGCAGTGCTGATGGTGATGTTCGTGGTGGCGATTACCGTCGCCTACCGGAAAGTCCCCGTCCAGTATGCAAAGCGGATCGTAGGTCGGAAGATGTACGGAGGGCACACCACCTACATTCCTCTGAAAGTGAATCAGGCCGGTGTCATGCCCATCATCTTCGCTTCTTCCGTATTGATGTTTCCTGTGACCATTGCGCAGTTCATCAAGATCCCCTGGATCCAGAAAGTGGCCGGCTATTTGGCATGGGGTACTCCCCTGCAGACCTCGCTGTATATCCTGCTCATCCTGTTCTTCACTTACTTCTATACGGCAGTAAGCCTGAACATCCCGGATATGTCCGACAACATAAAGAAGTACGGTGGATTCATCCCTGGGCTGCGGCCCGGCAAACCCACCACGGATTATCTGGATAAGGTGATGAACCGGATCACCCTGGCGGGTGCTGTTTTTCTGGCATTCATTGCTATTATGCCTAACTTGATCGTCTGGCTCACAGGAATTTCCGGAGTTTACTTCGGCGGAACGGCTTTGTTGATCGTGGTAGGCGTAGCGCTTGATACGATGAAACAGGTAGAGTCCATGACCCTCATGCGGCACTATCAGGGTTTCATGAAATAAGGAGAGAGAACATGCATATTCTTTTAATGGGACCTCCTGGCGCAGGCAAGGGGACCCAAGCGGAAAAATTAGTTGCTGATTTTCCCATTCCTCATATTTCTACGGGAGATATGTTCCGTGCGGCTGTGAAAAATGGGACGGAATTGGGGAAAGAAGCCAAGAAATATATGGATGCCGGCGGTTTGGTCCCCGACAGTGTCACGATCGGCATTGTCCGGGAACGGCTGAGCCAGCCGGATTGTGTCAAAGGATTCATCCTGGACGGGTTTCCCCGTACCAAAGAACAGGCAGCTGCGCTGGACCAGATCCTGAAGGATCTGGGGATCTCCCTGACCGCCGCCGTCAACATCAGCGTGCCTGATGAAGACCTGGTGGCACGGGTGACCGGCCGGCGTATCTGCAAGAACTGCGGTGCGACCTATCATGTGGTATACAATCCTCCCAAACAGGAAAACGTATGCGACAAATGCGGTGGGGAACTTTACCAGCGGGATGATGACAAAGAAACCACTGTGAAGAAACGTTTGGAAGCGTACCATAGCCAAACTGCTCCTCTGATTGCGTATTATAAAGCGGAAGGCGTGTATAAGGAAATTGACGGCACTCAGCCCATCGATAAGGTGTATGCTGATGTGGTAGCAGCTGTTAAAGGGTAAGGAGGCATTAGCGTGTCAAAGCAAGATGCGATCGAAGTAGAAGGGACTGTCTTGGAGTCTTTACCCAATGCTATGTTCCGGGTAAAACTGGAAAACGATCATGAAATCCTGGCACATATTTCCGGAAAAATACGTATGAACTTTATTAAGATTCTCCCAGGGGATAAGGTGACCGTAGAGCTGACGCCCTATGATCTGAACCGGGGTCGGATTACTTATCGGTTCAAATAAAGAGGATTGGCAAGAGGAGGTTCAAGCAACATGAAAGTAAGACCGTCTGTAAAACGCATTTGCGAAAAATGCAAGATCATCAAACGCAAAGGCCGCGTTATGGTCATTTGCGAAAACCCGAAACATAAACAAAGACAAGGATAAGGAGGTGCTTTGAATGGCTCGTATCGCCGGTGTAGATTTGCCTAGAGATAAACGTATCGAATATGCTCTGCCGTACATTTACGGTATCGGCTTGACCCTGTCCCGGGAAATCCTGGGCAAGACCGGGATCAATCCGGATACTCGGGTTCGGGATCTGACCGAAGCTGAAATTGCTAAGCTGCGTGAAATCCTGGATCATGAATATAAAGTGGAAGGTGACCTCCGTCGTGAGGAATCCCTGAACATCAAACGCCTGGTGGAAATCGGCTGCTATCGCGGCCGCAGACATCGTGCAGGGCTGCCTGTACGGGGTCAGAACACCAAAAACAATGCTCGTACCCGTAAAGGCCCGAAAAAAGTGGCCGGTGCTAAGAAGTAAGTTTGTCTAAGGAGGGATTAGACGAGTGGCTGGTAAAAAAGTTGTCCGTACCAAACGGAAAGTAAGCAAGAACATTGAAGCTGGTGTAGCACATATCCGCTCCACCTTTAATAACACGATCGTAACGATTTCCGACCTGAACGGGGCTGTCCTGAGCTGGGCTTCTGCCGGCGGCCAGGGCTTCCGCGGTTCTCGGAAAAGCACTCCTTTTGCAGCTCAGATGGCTGCTGAATCCGCTGCCAAAGCCGCTATGGAACATGGCCTGAAACGGATCGAAGTATTCGTCAAGGGACCTGGCGCTGGCCGTGAAGCTGCTATCCGCGCTCTGCAGGCTGCAGGCCTGGAAGTGGAATCCATCAAAGATGTGACTCCGATTCCTCACAATGGCTGCCGTCCGCCGAAACGCAGAAGAGTTTAATTGGAGGTGAAAGACTAGATGGCTATTGATAAGACTCCTGTTCTGAAAAGATGCAGATCTCTGGGCATGTCTCCGGCATTCGTTGGGGTAATGAAAGAATCCCACCGTCAGCCGAAACGCCAGTTCAAAAAGAAGAGCGAATATGGTATGCAGCTGGCTGAAAAACAGAAAGCCAAGTTCATCTATGGCGTCCTGGAAAAACAGTTCCGCGGCTACTATGAAAAGGCCAAGAAAATGGAAGGTATCGCAGGCTCCAACCTGCTGATCCTGCTGGAACGCAGACTGGATAACGTGGTATACCGCCTGGGCCTGGCCCATACCCGCCGTCAGGCTCGCCAGCTGGTGACCCATGGCCACATTGCCGTCAACGGCAAGCGCCTGGACATCCCTTCTGCTCTGGTGAAAGCCGGAGATGTGGTCTCCGTAATGGAAAACAGCCGCAGCTCTGCCTACTTCAAAGGCATGGCTGAAGTCCTGGGCAAGACCTCTGTTCCTGCCTGGATTTCTGTAGACGCTCAAAACCTCAGCGGAAAGGTTGACCGTCTGCCGGTTCGGGAAGACATCGATGTTCCTGTTGAAGAACAGATGATCGTCGAATTGTACTCCAAGTAATCTGATACTGTTCTCCACTTACTTATACCGCGTATTGTGGTAATGCGCGAAAGGAGGCTTCCGCATGAAGGAAATCGAAAAACCTAGCCTGGTTGTCGACGAAATTTCCCCTGATGGACGTTATGGCAAGTTCGTCTGGGAACCTTTGGAACGTGGATACGGTATTACTTTAGGTAACAGTCTGCGTCGTGTACTGCTTTCTTCCTTGTCCGGCATGGCTGTGACGGGCATCAAAATCGATGGGGTCCTCCATGAGTTCTCTACCATTGAGGGAGTCAGAGAAGACGTTGCGGATATCGTATTAAATATCAAAGCCCTGTGCTTCAAGGTAGGTCTGGATGACCAGACCTCCTTTGAGCCCAAGACGTTCTACATCAAGAAGTCCGGCGAAGGCGAAGTGACCGGCGCTGACGTGATCACTGATCAGGATACGGAAGTCCTGAATCCGGAACTGCACATTGCAACTCTGGACAAGAATGCTACCCTGAACATGGAAATCTACGTTGACGTGGGCCGCGGCTACGTCCAGGCGGAGAAGAATAAATCCAAGGATCAGCCCATTGGCTTCATCCCTGTGGATTCCATCTACTCCCCCATCACCCGTGTGAAATTCGGCGTTACCGATACCCGGGTGGGCAACGTGACCAACTACGACCGGCTGACCCTTGAAGTATGGACCGATGGGAGCTTGGGGCCGGATGAAGCTGTGACTTCTGCAGCCGAAATCCTGATCAAGTATCTGGCTCTGTTCAAGACCACCAACGTTCCCCGTATCCAGGGGGACGAAGATGGTGCCAAGACCAGCGAAGAAGGCACCAAGTCTTCTGTGCTGCAGATGTCCATCGATGATCTGGATCTGACTGTCCGTTCCAACAACTGCTTGAGACGGGCCGGCATCAATACGGTAGAAGATATCATCAATAAGACGGAAGACGAGCTGATTTGCGTCCGGAATCTGGGCAGCAAATCCTTGGAAGAAGTCAAGAACAAAATCGAAGAGTTGGGATTGCACCTGCGCAATTCTGACGAAGAATAGGAGGAAGACGAAAGATGTCCTACAGAAAATTCAACCGGAACACCAGCAACCGGAAAGCGATGTTCCGCAGCGTCTTGACCGCCTTCTTCAAAAACGAGAGAATCGAAACCACTGAAACGAAAGCTAAAGAAATCAGCGGTCTGGCTGATAAAATGATCACCCTGGCTAAAAAAGGTGATCTGAGTGCTCGTCGCCAGGTCCTGGCATTCCTCGTAGATGAAGATGCAACCAAGAAGCTGTTTGATGTAATCGCCCCCAAATACGCTGACCGCAACGGCGGTTATACCCGTATTTACAAAACGGCTCCCCGTCGCGGCGATGCTGCTGAAATGGCAATCCTGGAACTGATCTGAGTTCTGTAAAAAAAGGGACTGTGAAAAATGAGAAATCATTTTTTCACAGTCCCTTTTTGTCACTGGTCAACGGTCACTGGTCACTGGCCGATGGAAAGAACCCGTGGCTGACGGGTTCTTTCGAATAAAAAATAAGAATGTGCCTTTCTTTTCATCCGGTGCTTGTCTTGATTTCTCCTGGGGAGGCAAGGACAAGCCAAAGGCGCGTCTGAGCCAGCAACATACAATGAAAGGCAGCCGCAGCCCGGCTGCCTTCCTTCGACCAGTGACCAGTGACAAGAGACCAGTGACCGGGGGTGTGAATTTTTTCACACCCCCTTTTTTATTGTATCCGGATTTCACCTTATGATATACTGGGGCTGCCGGATCCCTGTTTTTCCGGCAGACTAGTAAAAAATCAGAAAAAACAGAAAGGATGAGATCCATGAAACTGCTGCAAGGCATCCGTACTTTGGTGTTGGCCGGGATCCTGACTATGGCCGGGGCTTCCGGGGTCCTGGCGGAATACACCGCCTGGCAGGATACGGACTATGATTTCGGCCAGGTGAAGACGGTGTACCTGTCGGATATGGACATGAGCGGGTACCGGCTCACAAGCGGCACCAAGGCCCAGAAAATGCTCCAGGACTACCGGAAAAAAGCTGGGAAAGTAAAGGGTGTGAAGGTCCTCCTGGCTCCGGCCGTACAGGTCCGTGCCCTGCTGCCGGGAGAAGAAAAAAAGCAGGCTCTGGAGGGAGCGGGAATAGGGGCAGGACCGGAGAAAAATGGAGAAATCCAGTCCGCTGCCAAAGGAGAACGGAAGGCGGCAGTCATCCCCCAGGAGGCCCTGGATGCAGGGGCCCAGCTGTACATCCTGGCGACCCTGGACAACTGCCAGGTGGATTCCTACCTGGTGCCCGCCCATACGGAATGGAGGACGAAGGAAATCGACGACAGCTACCGGGACGACCAGGGAAACTGGCATACTTATTACCGGACTGTGACCTATCCGGACTACATTCCAGATTATTACGTGCCCTATGCCAGCGTCACCGTCCGGTTCCTGTGGTTCGACACCAAAACCGGGAAACTGGTGGCCTCCAGCGAAGATGCCCGGGTCCGGGACGGCGAAAATGATCCCTTGGGAGTGTACAATCGGATCATCGACCGATTCTTCAAGAACCTGAAGGAGACAGTGAAGAAGTAAGGGCAGGAGGTGCGGGACGGATATCAGCCCTCATTTGTGGTATAATAATTCCCGTATCAGGAAAGGCGGGAAATCCTATGTTGAAAAAAATCATGTCCCTATGCTGCCTGCTGGCTCTCTTTCTGGCAGTCGGATGCGGCAGGGAGACCAATAAAACAGAAAATATCCATGTTGCATCTTATCCAGGGTGGGTGGAAATCAAAGTCGGGGATCAGGCTTCTTTTGCTGTGCCGCCGGAAATGATCCTCCAGAGCCAGGAAACCCGGGACGAACTGCTGAAGGCGCCGGACCTGGATCCGCTGCTGAAAAAGTGGCTGGAAGCGGATCAGGAAGTGGTAAAGAGCCCTGGTTCCGTTATTGTCCAGAGCGGGAAATTGGACCCGGTGCCCTGGCATACCGATGAACACCTGGTGTGGGTGGAGTTCAAGACCATGGCCAGCCCGGAGAAGATGCCCCGGTACGGTCAGAATATCGGGCTGAAGGGCGATGAAATCAAGGATTTTGGGGAAATCACCCGGAAAAGCATCGAAGGGATATACAACAAGATGCTGCCGGAAGGCTACTCCCTGAAGTTCACCAACTGGGAACCCATGCAGAGCACCATTGTGAATGGAGTGGAAAATCTCCATACCAGTTATGATATGGAGGTGTTCCAGAAAGGACGGCATCTCATGTCTTTCCATGCGGAACGGTGGACGCTGTTCAATCGGGACCGGGTCCATACCTTGATGGTGGTCTGGAATAAGGCGGATGATGGATACTGGAAGGAAGATACCCACAAACTCACCAACATCATCAATACCTTGAAGATCACACCCAGTAAGGGGAAATAGACGGAGAGGCTGCTGCACTGTGTGAAAACTACGCAAGTGCAGCAGCTCCTTTTTTATTCCCCTTGCCATCTCTTGATCCTATAACCTATAATGATTTTGAATGATGCAGCGTCATTCAGAATTTTTCCGGAAAGAAGGGGTTTGTATGACGGAAATCCGTGATATTGGCTTTATCGGTACGGGCATCATGGGGAAATCCATGCTGCGGAATCTGAGGAAGGCAGGGTATGCCATGCACTGTTTTGCCCGCCATCCTGAAAAAGTGGCAGATCTGCAGGCGGAAGGGGTATCCCTCCATTCCACCATCGCTTCACTGGCCAAAGCCTGTCAGTGCCTCATTACCATCGTGGGCTTTCCCAAAGATGTGGAAGAAGTGTATTTTTCTCCCAATGCACTGATGGACAGCGCCCTGCCAGGGAGCTATCTCATCGATATGACCACCACCAGCCCTACCCTGGCACAGAAACTGTATGAAGAAGGGACGAAACGGGGCTTCCACGTCCTGGATGCTCCGGTGACTGGCGGCGATACCGGCGCCAAGAACGGAACTCTTTCCATCCTGGTAGGGGGAGACCGTGCCGATTTCGATTTCCTGCAGCCTGTATTCCAGGGCATGGGGACCAATATCAATTACATGGGAGAAGCCGGCAAGGGGCAGCATGCCAAAATGGCCAACCAAATCATGATCGCAGGGGCACTCTCCGGGGTCTGCGAAGCCCTGAATTATGCCCGGGCCAACGGCCTTGATCTGGATACCCTGCTGAAGGCTGTTTCTACAGGAGCCGCGGGAAGTGCACAGCTCAACGCCTTCGGGGCTAAGATGATCCATGGAGATTTTGCTCCCGGCTTTTTCCTGAAACATTTCATCAAAGATATGGGGCTGGCGGAAGAAGAAGCGGAAAAGAAATCCCTGGATCTGCCCGTCCTGAAACAGGTGCTGAAAGAATATCGGGAATTGGCAGCAGAAGGGAAGGGAGATCTGGGAACCCAGGCCTTGTATACGTATTATGGGGAGAAAAAGAAGTAAGGCATTCTCAGACAGATGACGGCGGGAAAAGTATAGTGTGCTGGATGGACGGGAGCAGGGAAAGGCATTCGACAAAACAGATTTTTATGATATAATGGACAAGTAAGTAAAAATCATTTGGATTGGAGGCTTTTCCCATGAACAAACAAATCGCAACCCCGAAGGCACCCGGTGCTATTGGACCTTATTCTCAGGCTATCGAAGCATCCGGCAAGACAATCTACGTATCCGGTCAGCTCCCTGTTGATCCGGCTACTGGTGAGTTTGCAGGGGCGGATATTGCAGCCCAGACCCGTCAATCTCTGACCAATGTGAAGAATATCTTGGAAGCCGCCGGCTATACCATGGAAGATGTGGCCAAGACCACGGTTCTGCTCAGTGACATTGCCAACTTCGGGCCTATGAACGAAGTCTATGGCACGTTCTTTACCGGTGTCTGCCCGGCTCGCGCCTGTTTCCAGGTTGCTGCTCTGCCCAAAGGGGCACTGGTGGAAATCGAGGCTTTTGCCTGCAAGTAATGCTCAGAGAGCCTAAAGGGGCTGCTGCACATGTGTTTTTACACGTGCAGCAGCCCCTTTTTCATTCTCCCAGCAATGCGCTTTTCTGTTCCAGCCGGCTGATGGTTTCCGCCAGTCCCTGTTGGAGTTTGGGATAGGTGATGGAGCGGAGCCGGTCTACTGGGCCGGAGATGGTCAGGACGAAGAGCCGGTCTTTCAGGTGCAGGGGCATGGCGATGGCGGCCACTCCCTGGTCCACCTCCCCTTCGGAAATACAAAAGCCTTCCTGGAGGATTTTCAGCAGCTGGTTGCGCAGCAGACGCTGTCGGGTACGGTCTGGTTCCAGTTCTTGGAGCAGCTGTTCCCGCAGCTCTTCTGGCTGGGCGGCCAGCAGGGTCTTGCCGGAAGCCCCGCTCTGCAGGGGGACGATATAGCCTCGTTCGCCTGCAACCCCCAGCCGGTGGCGGCTTTTGGCCAAGTCCACACAGATCCCAGTATGCCCCAGCAGGACGGAAAGGACCACTGTTTCGTTGAAAGTTTCTGCCAGCCGGTGCATTTCCTGGGAAAGCAGATCCCGGGAAGTATTGTGGACGGAAACGGCCGATGCTACCAGCAGGATCCCGGTACCCAGGTAATACTTCCCGGTTTTGGCGGACTGTTCGATCCAGCCGGCATGCTGGAGGGTCCGCAGGAGCCGGTAGACCGTTGTCTTGTGGAGCCCCAGGGCCTTGCTGATTTCCGTCAGGCTCAGGGATTTTCGGCGCTGGGCCGCATAGAGCTCCAGGATCCGGGTGGCATGGAGCACGGAATGGACCAGCGGTGTGGTTTCTGCCATGATACCATTTCCTTTCGTTGTTTTTCCCCATTATACGGAGGTACAGACAGACCGTCAAGAGATGGTGTTTCAATATAGTGTACGAATTGCAAAATAGTGTCTAATTTCGTTGACTTCCCAGAAGGGACTTCCTATAATGGTCCCAGACGCAGGAAAGCGTCCATTACAGGAAAGAGAAAGAGGAGAACTGTATGGATAACTTCAGTTTGCAAAAACCTTTGAATATGGCCCCCACGGGCATTGCCACTTTCGCCAAAACCGATCTGGCGCCGGATATCTATAACCTGAATGCGGACATTGCCGTTTTGGGAGCCCCTTTTGACTTGGCCATCCAGGGGCGGACGGGCTGCCGGCTGGGACCCCGGGGCATCCGGCTGGGGTCCACCCGGTTCACTTACAAAAAAGGCGGGACCTATGATTCCGAGCGGAAAGAATTCTATATGGATACGGATAAATGGAAGGTCGTGGACTGCGGGGATGCGGATTATATCCCTGGAGACTTGGCCGGGACCATGGCCAATCTCCGGGAAGCGGTCCGGATCATCCAGAGCCAGGGGACCATGCCGGTAGTCCTGGGCGGGGACTGTGCCGTGGATTATCCGGTTCTCCAAGGCATGGAAGGTGCAGGAAATTTCGATATCATCCATATCGATGCCCATCTGGACTGGACCAAACCCCTGGACGGACAGAAATATTTCAACGGGTCTCCCATGCGGAATGCGGCGGGTCTGCCTTATGTGGGCCGGATCCTCCATCTGGGGATCCGGGGCATCGGCAGCAGCGGGCCGGAAGACTTTGCGGAAGCCCGGGAACATGGAGACGGGATCTACTCTGTCAGGGATGTCCGGAAAAAAGGCATCGATGCCATCTTGGAGGAATTCCAGCCGGCGGAAAAAGTGGTGCTTTGTTTTGACATTGATGCTATGGATGCAGTTTACGCTCCAGCTACCGGTTCTCCCATGTTCGGAGGATTCAATTATGACGATGCGGTAGATATCCTGGAAGCCATTGCCCGGCACACAGAACTGGTGGGGATGGTCCTGACGGAAGTGGCGCCGCCTTTCGATGATGTGGGCGGGACCACCGGGTATCTGGCGGCCCGTCTGATTTCCGATATGCTGGGCTTTGCCACCAAAGCCCGGGAAAAGAAACAGGAGTAAGCCATGGCGGGGCTGCAGAAAAGGCGGCCCGGACAATGGATCACCATGATCGGGTTCTGTGTGGCCATGGAGGTGATCCTGGCCCGGTTCCTGTCTCTCCATACTTGGAATTTGAAAATCGGCTTCAGCTTCCTTCCCGTGGTGGCGGCAGCCTTGTGGGGCGGGCCTCTGGCCGGAGGCATCACCGGGGCCCTGGGAGATCTGATCGGTGCCCTGTTGTTTCCGGTAGGGGCTTATTTCCCGGGATTCACCCTGTCCAGCTTCCTGGATGGGGCGATTTACGGCTGGTGCTTCCGCAAAGGCACCGGCAAGCGGCAGATCCTCCTGGCGGTGCTGCTGGTCCAGGCGGCCATCAGCCTGCTGCTGAATACTTTCTGGCTCACGGTGCTGTTCCAGGTTTCCTGGAAGGAACTGGCCACTCTCCGGCTGTTCCAGTGCGCTGCAGGCATCGTAATCAAGTTCCTGCTGCTGAGTCTGGTACTGCCAGTCTTGAAGAAACATCTGGTTCCCTTAGGAAAATAAAAGATGGGTGTGCTGCACGTCTTGTGCAGCACACCCATCTTTTCAATCTGCCCCTAAAGGTATTTCTTCTTTTTCTTTCTTTTCCTGGATCTCCTTCCAAAGTTTTGCAGCCATAGGAGCCCAGGCTTTGGCATAAGCTTGGCAGCTGCCGCAGAGGGTATCCACGTCTTCCGGCGACTGGAGGTCGGTGGAACGGGCACCGGAGCGATGGACCATGGCTTTCAGGCAGTCAGGGTTCTCCAGCATGGGACAGGGCCGCAGGTGGTTTGCATTGAAAGGCTGCCCTTTGGCATATTCCTGGAACAGGGGCTGGCGCAGGCAAGTGAGCAGGTCGTCCCGGTTGATGTTGGCGCTGGAATAGTGGATGAATACGCAGGGTTCCACATCTCCGGCCGGGTTGATGTGGCAGTAGTTCCGTCCTCCAGCGATGCAGCCTCCGATGAATTCCCCGTCGTTCTGGAAATCGATGGGAAACAGGGCTATGGGACTGTCACTGCTGCGGATCTTACGGATCCGCCGGACCATATAGGCACGCTGTTCCGGAGTGGGCAGCAGATCCAGAGAGGCTTCATTGCCTACCGGCATGTAATGGAAGAACCAGCTGTACCAGGCTCCGTTGTCCACCAGCATCTGGAGGAAACGGTCACTGGTGACGGTCTCGATGTTCTTCCGGGTGTAGCAGATGGAAGTCCCGAAGAAAATCCCGTATTTCTTCAAGAGAGACATGGCATGCATCACCTTATCGAAATCACCTTTGCCTCGGCGGCTGTCGTTGACTTCCCGGTAGCCTTCGATACTGATGGAGAAGCTCAGGTTCCCTACTTCAGCCACCTGGCGGCAGAAAGCATCATCGATCAAAGTGCCATTGGTGAAGGCATGGAATTCACAGTCTGGGTGAGCCCGACAGAGCTGCAGGATATCTGCTTTCCGGACTAGGGGTTCTCCTCCAGTCATCATAAAAGTGTGGACTCCCAGGGCTCTTCCCTGTGTGACGATCTTGTCCATGGTTTCGTAGGAAAGATTCAGGGTGTGGCCATATTCAGCGGCCCAGCAGCCGATGCAGTGCATATTGCAGGCACTGGTAGGGTCGAATAGGATGGTCCAGGGAATGTTGCAATGGTATTTTTCCCGGCAGGCTTTCCGGGTCTTCAATCCATAGAAGCCGGATTCAAAACCTAGATCCATGATGCCGGTCTTAAGGATATGAGGATTGAGTGTGTCCAGTCCCCGTTCCACGAATTTCCACCATTTTCCTCCTTGGCGGATCAATTCTCTGGCACCTGCAAAAGAAGATTTGGCAAAAAAGCCTCCAAAGAATTTTTCCATCAAGTACGAAAGCCGGAGTAAGGATTTTTTCCGTTCTTCTGGATCTTTTACAGACAATACATGGTCAACGACCGTTTCAACAGCTTTCCGTTCAGCATCATGGATGAGCTTGCTTTCCATGATCCTCATCTCCTTCATCACAACTTCTGTTATAGAGTATAGCAGGTTGGAATGAAAAGTCAAAAAAGACAAATTAATTTCACAATTAAATATAAAAAACAAATAAAAATGTAATAATGTGTTACAAAAAGGGGGCTGCTGCGCATGCAACAGCCCTTTTTACAATACATATTCCAGCAATGCAAACACGCCGCCTCCGGCCAGTACGGCCACTCCCAGGGATTTTGTCTTCAGCACCAGAGGGGTGATCAGCAGGGTGGTCAGCAAGGGAATGTTGTGGAGGGAAAGGTTCACGTGGCCTTCTGTCAGGAAAATATCCGGGAATACCAGGGCACCAAAAATGGCGGGAGGGACAAAATTCAGCCAGACTTTGAACCAGTGGGGAATGGGATACTTCTTGAGGATGGCCATGGGGAGGATCCGAGGCAGGAAACCGGTCAGGGCCATGATCAGGATGACGCCGAGAATATAATTTTGGTTCATGCTTCCGTCCCTCTTTCTATGGTAGTGCAGGATCCTTCTTCCGGCACTGCTGATTTTCGAGGCTGGATTTTCTTTTCGTGCTGCAGATACAGCCAAGCAGCAACCCCGGAAGGCAGCAGGGACGCCACTACGATATGCAGCTTGAAGGGAACCATTTGGGCAAGGAGGACGGCCAGGATCCCGGCGGTCAGACCGGTGATCACCATGGTCCGGTTTTTCAGGTAGTTGGACCAGATGCCCAGGAACATGGCAGTCAGGATATAGGAAACCAGGGACAGATCCAGCTGGATCAGCTTGGATGCATAACAGCCGAAAGCATTGGCCACGGCCCAGACCACCATGCTGAGGAGATCCAGGCCCAGGGCCTCTTTATGGGTCCAGTGTTCTGTCTCATTTTGGAAAGAGGAAAGATTCAGGGCAAAAGTTTCATCCGTGGTCCCGTAGGAGAATAGAGCTGTGTACAGGCCGGATTTTTTGGAAACTAGGGGAGCCAGGGTGGAGGTGAACAGAGCATAGCGGAGGTTCACCATCAGGATGGTCAGGGCAATGGAAATATAGGAAGCACTTTGGAGCATCATGGCGATCCCGATGAATTGGGAACTGCCGGCAAAGGCCAACACACTCATGATGAACATATGGAATGGATTCAGACCGGCTTTTTCACCCAGCATGCCGCAGGCTATGCCCAGGACCCAGTAGCCCAGGATGATGGGAGCATCTTTCTGCAGGACCCGCCGTGTAATATATCCCATGGAAAAACCTTCTTTCAATGTACAATGGATACAGGATTCTTTGTGCCATATTATATACCACTTTACAAATTTTTACTATAGACGCACATCTATGGTATAATGAGCGTATAACATCACATAAAAAAGACTTTTTTGTTACGAAAAAATCAGAAAAAACGAATGATATCAAGCGGGAGTGATAATTATGGCAGAAATCAGACCTTTTGCTGCCCTGCGTCCGGTACCGGAGCTGGTAAGCAAAATCGCTGAATTACCTTATGATGTAATGAGCACCCAGGAAGCACGGGATATCCTGAAGGAGAATCCTCTGAGCTTCGTGCGGGTCAGCCGGGCAGAAGCAGACCTGCCGGAAGAAATTTCGGAATCCGATCCCCGGGTGTATGGAAAGGCCAGGGAGAACCTGGAAAGATACATTGCTGAGGGACAGATGAAACAGGATCCCCAGCCCTATTACTATATCTATCGACAGCAGATGGGAGCCTATATCCAGATTGGCCTGGTGGCGGCTGCTTCTTTGAAAGAATACAAGGAAGGGATCATCAAGCGCCATGAGCTGACCCGGCAGAACAAGGAGACCGACCGGGTGAACCATATCCTGGCCACCAAGGCCCAGACGGGGCCTGTGTTCCTGGCTTATAAGAGCAAGGGACTCCTGACGGCGTTCTTGCTGGAATACATGGGGAGTCATATGCCGGTCTATAATTTTGTAGGGGATGACAAGATCCGTCATACCCTGTATGTAATCAGCGAACCGCTGAAAGTAAAGGAAGTGACCCGGCTCTTCCAGCAGGTCCCTGAACTGTATATCGCCGATGGCCATCACCGCTGTGCGGCGGCTCTCCGGGTAGCGGAAGAACTGGGGAAACGGCCAGGCCAGACGGGGAAGGAAGAATACAACTACGTATTGGCGGTGATCTTTCCCTCCAATATGCTCCATATCCTGCCTTACAACCGGATTGTCCGGGATCTGGGGGAACTGAGCGAAGAGAAGTTCCTGGAAATGGTCCAAGAGAAATTCCTTATGGAAAAAGCCGACCGTCCGGTGACTCCCCAGGCACCCCATACCTTCGGCATGTACATCAGCGGCCAGTGGTATAAACTGACCGCCAAGCCGGACACCTATCCGACGGAAGATCCCATCCATTCCTTGGATGTGAGCATCCTCCAAGACAACCTGCTGGCACCGGTGCTGGGCATCGATGATCCTCGGACGGATCCCCGGATCGACTTTGTAGGAGGGGTACGGGGACTGGGGGCCCTGGAAGATGCTGTAGATGGAGAAGATGCCACGGTGGCCTTCTCTATGTATCCTACTTCCATGGATCAGCTGATGAATGTGGCAGACAAGGGACTGGTGATGCCGCCCAAATCCACTTGGTTTGAACCGAAACTGCGGGATGCGCTGACGGTACATATGATAGGAGATGAACAAGATGGGAAGAATCTATAATTTTGGAGCCGGCCCGTCCATGATGCCTCTGCCGGTACTGGAACAGGCCCAGCGGGAACTGCTGGATTACAAGGGCAGCGGGATGTCTATGCTGGAAATCAGCCACCGGAATGCCTTGTTTGAAGAAGTAAATGATCAGGCCCAGGCGCATATCAAACAGCTGCTGGGGATGGATGACAGCTGGGTGGTGATGTTCATGGGAGGCGGGGCTTCCCTGCAGTTTTCCATGATCCCTATGAATTTCCTGACCCCTGGCAAAGTGGCAGCTTATGCCATTACCAGCACCTTTTCTGAAAAGGCCATCAAAGAAGCCCATAAGGTAGGAAAAGCAGTGGAAATCTACAGCAGCAAAGCCACGGGCCTGGACCGGGTGCCCCGTCCGGAAGAGCTGAAGCTGCCGGAGAACTGTGCTTACCTGCATCTGACTGGGAACTGTACCGCAGAGGGACTGGAATATTTCCATTATCCTGATACGGGAGATGTACCGCTGATCGTGGACATGTCCTCGGACATCCTGAGCCGGCCCATTCCCCTGGACAAATTCTCCTTGATTTATAATGGTGCCCAGAAGAATATCGGACCTGCCGGGGTGACTGTGGTCATGGCCAAAAAGGAGTTCCTGAAGGGCCGGGATCCCCAGCTGCCCACCATGATGAACTATGAAACTTTTGCGGATCATGATTCCACCTATAATACACCGCCGGTGTTCGGAGTCTATCTGGTGGATCTCATGTCCCAGTGGCTGCTGGATCAGGGAGGCCTGGGCGCAATGGAAAAGCGCAATCGGGCCAAGGCCAAACTGGTCTATGATGTGCTGGATGCCCATCCGGGATTTTACCGGGGCCATGCCCAGAAGGACAGCCGTTCCCTGATGAATGTGACCTTCAATCTGCCTTCCAAAGAACTGGAAACCCGCTTTGTGGCAGAGGCGAAGGAGCAGGGACTGGCAGGCCTGAAAGGCCATCGTTCCATCGGAGGAATCCGGGCTTCCATCTATAATGCCATGCCGCTGGAAGGGGCCCAGGCCCTCACCGACTTTATGGAAAACTTTTGGAAGAACAATCGGTAAGGACGTGAAAATATGATTATTTCCCTGGTAAAGGGAATCCTGACCATCCATGCCGATGGAATCTGCACCACCTCTTTGGCAGCTGTCATGCTGCTGGTGGGATGCTGGCTGAAAGCCCGGAACCAGCTGCTCCGCAAGTACTGTCTGCCAGCTCCCGTCATTGGGGGATCGCTGGCCATGTTCCTGGTCTTTTTGGGCCACGAAGCCGGTCTAGTCCATATCCAGTTCGATACCCAGTTCCAGACTCCTTTTATGATTTGCTTCTTTACAGCGGTGGGATTGGGGGCGAAACTTTCTGCCTTCAGCAAGGGCATGAACCAGGGCGGGAAACTGCTGCTGGTTTACTGGCTGATCACAGCTTTCATCTCTCTGTGCCAGAATCTGATCGGGCTGACCGTGGGACACTTGATCGGCCTAGAACCGGCTTATTCTCTGCTGGCCTCTGCTATATCCATGGTGGGAGGACATGGAGCAGCCGGGGCCTATGGGAGCACCTTCTTGAAAATGGGCTATCCTGCCAGTATGGAAGTGGGGGCTTCTGCCGCTACTTTCGGACTCATTGCGGCAGTGATGTGCGGCGGTCCCATGGGCCGTTTCTTGATTGAAAAATATCATCTCCATGCCGAAGAGGAGGAAGAAGCACAGCCTCTTCCGGAAAAACCCAAGAATCTGACCCATCAGCAGCTGGCTCGACTGGATATCCTGAAGAATGTGGCAGTGATCCTCATCTGCATGGGTTTGGGTGTCTGGCTGGCCCAGGGCGTAGGGATCCTGCTGAATATGACTTTTCCCAGCTATGTCTGTGCCATGTTTGTGGGGGTCTTGGTCCGGAATCTTAACGAAAAAGCCCACTGGTACCGTTTCAGTGAATCTCTGGTCAGCTCCTTTGGGGAAATCATGCTGAACTTGTATCTAGCCATTGTGCTCATGTCCCTGAAATTATGGGAAATGGCCGGAATCCTCAGCGGGGTGATGCTCATCGTCCTGGCTCATGTGGCATTCATGCTGGTCATGTGCTATTTTGTGGTGTTCCGGGTCTTGGGGAGCAACTACGATGCGGCAGTGATGTGCGCTGGGCTCTGCGGTCATGGTCTGGGGGCGGTGCCGTCTGCCATGGTGAACATGACGGTGCTGGCGGACCAGTACGGGATGAGCCGGAAAGCCTTCTTGATTGTTCCAGTGGTAGGTTCCTGCCTGGCGGATCTGGCCTATCAGCCCCACACCCTGCTCTTGATCAAGCTGTTTGTGGAGAATTTGAATTAAAGGGGTTGTTGCACGCGCAACAGCCCCTTAATTCACAATAAGTTTGACCTTTTGACATTGACAGAGTTACAAAAATCAGATACCATGCTGGATAGAAAAAGACTTTTTGACAGTCATTTACAAGGAGGAGTATACAGATGAAAAAAGGCTTGGCTGTTTTCTTTGTTGTGGTTCTGCTGCTGGCCGGCTGGGTCTTCGGATCCTATAACGGGGTAGTGGCTGCCAATGAGAATGTCAATGGAAAATGGAGCCAGGTGGAAACCCAGCTCCAGCGTCGCAGTGATTTGATCCCCAACTTGGTGAATACGGTAAAAGGCTATTCCGCCCATGAGAGCCAGGTGTTCACCGATGTGGCCAATGCCCGGGCCAAATTGGCTGGTGCCCGGAATGTATCAGAAACTTCCCAGGCCAACGGGGAATTGAGCGGCGCCCTGACTCGACTCCTAGCCCTTTCTGAGAATTATCCCCAGTTGAAGGCCAATACCAATTTTATCCAGCTACAGGATGAACTGGCGGGAACGGAAAATCGGCTGGCTGTGGCTCGGAAGGACTATAACGATGCGGCCCAGACGTATAATGCCAAGATCAAGAGTTTTCCTACAGTGTTGGTGGCCCGGCTGATGGGTTTCCAGGAACGGAGCTACTTCCAGGCGGATCCACAGGCCCAGAAAGCTCCCCAGGTGAAGTTTTAACAGAACGGGCAGCGTGAAAGGAGGAAGCCTATGAAAAGGCTGTTGCTGTTCCTGCTGCTGTTCTTTCAGATGGCCTTTACGCCGCTCCAAGCTGGTGCGGCGGCCAAGGTCCCGCCTCGGCCCACTTCCAGCATCTATGTCCAGGATCAGGCAGGTGTCCTGTCTCGGAGCACCCGGGATACCATCAGTGCTTACAGTACGGCCCTGGCCCGGAAGACCAAGGCACAGATCGTGGTGCTGACGGTGCCCAGTCTGCAGGGACAGGCACTGGAAGACTATTCTCTGACAGTACTCCGTCAATGGGGGATCGGGGACAAAGAAAAAAACAACGGGGTCCTGCTGCTGGTAGCGGTCCAGGACCGGAAAAGCCGGATCGAAGTAGGATACGGATTGGAAGGCGCTCTGCCCGACGGCTTGACGGGACGGATCCAGGACCAAGCCATGCTGCCCTATTTCCGTCAGGGGGACTATGACCGGGGCATCCTCAATGCCTATTCGGCCCTTCTCCAGACGGTGCTGAAGGATTACAACCTCACTCCCCAGGACCTGCAGGTGGAAAAGACCCTGCCGGCCAAGCAGGGGAGCAGTGTAACTGTATCGCCCCTTATGGCAGGGGCCGGGCTCCTGGGGATCTTGATCCTGCTTTTGGTAGATCGGATCCTTTTCGGAGGCGCTCTGTTCCGTTTCCTCTTCTATCTGTTCTTCTTCCGGGGCGGTGGCCGCGGAGGCGGCGGCTTCGGAGGAGGAGGCTTTGGAGGCGGCAGTTACGGGGGTGGTTCCGGAGGAGGAGGGGGCTCCAGCAGGAGCTGGTAAAGGCGGGTGAAAATTCACCCCCGGTCGCGAGTCGTAAGTCGCAGGCTTGTTGGTACAGCCCGAAGATCTGCTTTCCAGATTTCATTCGATTTTCTCTTGTCATTTATAGAAAAAAACAAACGGTTTGAACGTCCAGGCTCGCGACCCGAGACCCGCGACAAAAAAACGGCTGCTATCAGGCAGCCGTTTTTTTACTGTCAGAACCGAAAATCCCGCTCTCCTCCATCGATCTTCTGGAGATAGGTCTCACAGGTGGTGCGGACTTTTGGATTGGGAATATTGTCCAGCTCCCGCCGGATGGCTTCCATACCTTTCTGCCGGGTTTCCGGGGAAGCGTAGTCGTCCAGGTATTCCCGGAGGGTCAGAAGGGCATTGGGCTGGCAGCAGTTGGAGATTTCTCCCGTCTTGGCCAAGCTCATGAACCGGTCCCCGGTGCGGCCGGCCCGGTAGCAGGCAGTGCAGAAGCTGGGGATGTATCCGTCGGTGAGGAGCCAATTGATCACCTGATCCAGGGTCCGGTTGTCGTTCACCTCAAATTGGGCAGAATCTTCCTCTTCCTCTTCGGCATATCCTCCCACGCTGGTCCGGGAAGCCCCGCTGATCTGGGAAACGCCCACTTCCAGTACAGCCTTTCGGGTGGCAGCGGATTCCCGGGTAGAGATGATGATGCCCGTATAGGGAACGGTGATCCGCAGGATGGCTACGATTTTCTTGAACATGGCATCAGAAATGGCATTGGGGAAAGACTGGACGGAAATGTCATCAGCTGGACGGATCCGGGGCACGCTGATGGTGTGGGGTCCTACTCCGAACATGGCTTCTAAATGTTCCTTGTGCATCAGGAGACCGGCAAAGTCATACCGGTACATGTTCAGACCGAACAGTACTCCTACCCCCACGTCGTCGATACCGCCCTCCATGGCCCGGTCCATGGCTTCCGTATGGTAGGCATAGTCGTGTTTGGGACCGGTGGGATGAAGTTTTTCATAATTTTCTTTATGATAGGTTTCCTGGAATAGGATGTAGGTGCCGATGCCGGCTTCCTTCAGCTTCCGGTAATTTTCCACAGTGGTGGCGGCGATATTCACATTTACCCGGCGGATGGCACCGTTTTTGTGTTTGATGCTGTAGATGGTGTGGATGCATTCCAGGATGTATTCAATGGGATTGTTCACCGGGTCTTCCCCGGCTTCCAGGGCCAGCCGTTTGTGGCCCATATCCTGGAGGGCGATGACTTCTCTGCGGATTTCGTCCTGGGTGAGCTTTTTCCGGGCAATGTGTTTGTTCTTCATGTGGTAGGGACAGTACACACACCCGTTGACGCAGTAATTGGACAGATACAGAGGAGCAAAGAGCACAATCCGCTGGCCATAGATCTTGTCCTTGATTTCCCGGGCCAGGCCGTAGATCCCTTCCAGGATGGAGGGGTCTTCACAGGCCAGGAGCACGGAAGCTTCCCGATGGGTGAGACCTTTCAAGGTACGGGCCTTTTCCAGAAGGCTCCGGCAGTAGTCCAAGTCATGGCTGCGTTCGTCTGCAAAGGCCAGGGTGTCCAGGATTTCCTGGTGGTTGATGAATTCATCCGCTTTCGGAGATGCAGGATTGTACGGTATGGTCATTTTTTCCTCCCCTTCGCTCCCTCTGAAATAGAAAAAGGAGCCCGGCCTGAAAAAGGCCGCAGCTCCCCTGTGATTCGTTCCTGTACTGCCTTAGTACTCGGTTCACCTTGTACGCAGGGAGCAGATTATGGATATTGTAACGTGTGAAACAGAAAAAAGCAAGAAAAAAGAAAGCGTGCAGAGGGCACAGAGCGCGGAACCATAGGGGAGTTTCCAGGCTTTTGCCTTTGGCAAAATGCCGCCAGAGGCGCCTGCTTCACACAAAACGAAGGTCATAAAAATAATCCCAGGAGCCAGCTTACCGCTCCTGGGATCAGCCATATTCAGTTGTACAGGTTTCTTCCGAACTCAATTGTATTTTGGACTCACCTCAAAAACTGCTTTCTTTCGTTACATCACGATCCTGTATTTTGGACTCACCCCAAAAATCAATTGACTTACTTGAATTTCAATTCCTGATAACCGATCAACGCAGTTGCCGGGTTCAAAAGTGCGGTCCCGGTGAGGGTCGCAGTTTCGAAAGTGGCTTTGTAAATCACAAACGGTGTACCGCTTTTATCGTCTGTATATTTCGTGACCACAATGTTTTTGGCATCCGGATAGTCTGCCAATATGGTTCCTTTTACATCAGCTTCCGTTTTGCTCACCGTAACGGATCCGGGATAATTGGACGTCTTGATGACGGCACTCTGTACTTTGCTGGTGGACCGATCTACAACGATCTCGTACCGCTGCAGGGTATCGGGAACCAGGTACTCCAGATCAAATTTTGCATCATCCGTCTTTGCGCTTGTCAGCACCGCTTCAGGCGGTACGACCTTCGCTGCAGCATCAATTGCAGCCTGTTTGCTGGCAATGGTATCTTTCACGGCTGGTGCAGCCATTGCGGGAACAACCGTACCAAAAGAGGAAGCAACAACCACTCCGGCAACGATTGCTTTCGCGATCTTCTTATTTAGGCCCATTGGAAACCCCTCCTGTCTTACGGAAAACCCAATCATTCCCTGTCTTTGATTGAATTCCCTTTCTTGGCTCTATCATAGCATTTTTCTGGAAATATGCAAGAAAAATCAGAAAGCGAAAGAAAACTTTACATTTTCTGTTTCAAATGGTGCGGCAGAAAAAAAGAAGCTGTTGCATCTGCAACAGCTTCTGTACATTTTATTGGTGGCCCCGGAGTGATTCGAACACTCGACCTTTTGGTTCGTAGCCAAACGCTCTATCCAGCTGAGCTACGGAGTCATTACCGAACAGTTATTATTATACGGAATCCAGGATGGAATGTCAAGCCGTTTTTGAAAAAAGTCAGCAGATGCGGCAGAATTTCCGGAAGGAAGGAGCAGGGAGGCTAGGCATTTTCCCACTTATATTATATAATAAGATATTACAAAATTTTAGCCTATAACCGCATGAAATAAGGGAATTAATGACATGACGACAAAAATACGACAAAAATTAAAAGAGACGCTGGACAGTTTTGGCCGCTCGGTCCCGTACATCTTGAGTGTAGTCCAGATAGGTAGCAGATACTGTTTGAATCGTATCACCTAGAACACCAGCAACCAAATTTACATCACCTGTTTCAGATAGCAGCAGCGTAGCAAAGGTATGGCGCAAACTATGGAAAGTACGACCTGGAAAATGCTTTCTAATGTATTCACCAGCCAGGGTAGCAATGTAGAGAGAGGAGAGCCCGCCAAAAACTCTACCGTCAAGCGGCAGAGGCCGAAAGTCATGCCATACTTTTAACTCGTGGAGCAGACTTGCTGAGACAGGGAGCGTTCGATAGCTGTTTCTAGTCTTACAGGGCTTAAACCCTTGCACCCCATGAGCTACGGAACCCCATTGCTTATTAATGGTAATGGTCTGCTTGTTGAAGTCGATGTTGTCCCAAGTAATCCCCAGAGCTTCGCCACATCGCATTCCTGTAGTAGCTGCTATCAGAATTAGCAGGTATACGTCCGCACGATAGTCTTTGACTCCTTCAATCAGCTGGTGCAGTTCTTTACGGCTCAGTGCTCGGAGAGGCTTTTTTTCTTTAAACCGGATCCTAGATACAGGCCGGGCCGGATTTGATGGGATGATTTTATAAATCTTCATAGCATGTTCCAGAATGGTTTTGAGAGCAGCCAGGGAAAGATTCTTAGTGGCTGTAGATAAGTCAATCTGTTGGAAAGCGTTGACAATAGCCGCTGTGGATAGTTTTACCAAGGGGATATCCAGTATAGAAGTAAAATTCTCTAAACCTGCCTTGTAAGTCCAGAGCGTGCTGAAAGTTAGCTCCTGGCTTTTATCCCTTTCGTAGATCGCCCAGAATTTTCTAAGAGTGATTCCCCTTAGAGTCGGATCTAGATCAAAGCCTACTTCTTTTCTGGCTAGCCTTAGTAATTCATCCTGGTGCTTTTTAGCCTCTCTTTGTGTCTTAAAGCCCTGCTTGGTTTTCTGTTTCCACCTGTTTCCAATTTTGTAGGACAGGACTAGGCAGATACTACCGTTTCTTTCACGGTAACTGAAACTATATTCCATAAGAATAGCCTCCTTCTAGCAAACAGTAAACTATATACAAAAAAAGAAAAATATTTTCAGAGCCTGTCTGATTTGTTATAATAAAAGCAAATGGGCCAATACAGAGAAAGGGGATGGCACTAGTGAGTGAAATCAAAAAAGCCAGAATCGCTTACTCTGGGAAAGCTTTGGATGATGGAACCATGCCTGTACGGGACCTAGCCCCGGCTCTGTTAGCTTTTTCGGAATTGGTTGAAAATGCTTATAAGGCCATAGGTGGAGAAAGACAAATCAAGGTCTTACTGAACCAGGACAGTTTGAATAAGGGCTCATTTGATATCACTTTTCTATTGAACCTTGACTTTGCAGAGCAGCTGAAAATGTTTGTCTCTGGGGCTCAAGCTAATGGGCTGAGTGATTTAATGACTGTTTTGGGATGGGGGCCAACCCTCACGGCTGTTGGCGGGGGAATCTTTGCCCTAGTGAAGAAGATTGGCGCACGGAAAATCAAGAAGATTGATTCTAAAGAGAACCGCGTGGAAATGATGTTGGATGATGGGGAAACCATTCTGACGACCCCCAATACGTTGAAGGTCTTTATGAACGTAGATTGCAGGCTGAGTATAGAGAAAATTGTTGATCCGCTAAAACAATCGGGAATTGACTCATTTTCTTTACGAGATCCAAATAGGCCAGACGCCAAAGCCCCATTAGTTGACATTAATAAGATGGAAGTAGATATTTTTAAAGCCCCACCAGCAGAAGAAGAAGCTGATATGGACCAGAAAACTTCAGAAATGGAAATGCTGGCGCGGATTATTACAGTCAATTTTGAACTAGGGAAATGGCGTCTTTCCGATGGAAATAATACTTTTTGGGCATCTATTGAAGACGACGACTTTTTAAAACAAGTGGAACGGCGGGATTTAGCTTTCCGAAAGGGTGACACTTTACGGATCAAGTATTATATCCACCAGACAATCCGAAATGGTAAACTGGCTACTGAATATGTTGTTACCCATGTGATTGAGTTGAGAGAGGCACCACGGCAAATTAAGCTTAACTTTTGATTTTCTTCATTATTTTTCTGATGGATAAAAAAGAATTTCCGTGATATACTTGCTTTGTAAGTTTCCTTTGGACAGGTAGACTTACAATCTTTCTCCCCCTGCCAGTTACCGCAGTGCTGGCAGGGTCCTTTGTTTTAAAAATCTTGCCCAGGTTGAACTGAAGTCTGTAAACTCGTCTAGTTTTCTGTTTGCAGTCCAGTTCCTATAGCAGTAAAAGAAATTGTATGATAAAATAAAAACGTAATCTCTCTTTCCGGCCTGAGATTACGTTTTCCCTGTTGGTAGCCGCGTATCCTACCAACAGGGATTTTTGCGTCCTATTCCTTCTTTTCACCATGGAATTCTACACCTAGCATATCTTTATAAATATCTCCAACCAGACAAATCTTCAGGGGCCTCTTCAATGCCCTTTAACTTGTCCCAACCATTATGGCCAGTGGTGTGCATGTAAACATCGATGGCTGCTTCTTCAGGAGATATATAAGCGCTGTACATACCTCTATCTATCTCTAGCCAAAAGTTGCCTCTAAATGGAAAAATCCTAAAAACACCTACACTAGATTTAAAGTAATAAGCATGCATTGGAATATCCTCCTCTTTAGATTGAGACTAGCAGTATGTTAGTAACTCGATTCTAACTTTTTCTTGTTACAAGGTTTGGGGAAAGTGGACCGTAGGCCATCAATATGCTCATAGAGATCTTCTTTTATAGGGGCCCACATAGGATCAAGAATAAAATCAATGCCTTCACGGCGAGCAAATTTGGCAGCTGGGACAAAATCGCTATCCCCTGAAATAAGAACAATTTGGGTAACCTGTTTTTTTTAAAGCTAAAGAAGTAATATCAATTCCAATACGCATATCTACTCCTTTTTGCTTGACATCCATGGAAAAATCTTCTTCCTTCAAGTCGTGCCATTTTAATCGACCAGAACACAACTTCTTGATTTTATCATAGTTTATTCTCCAAGTGACATTTATGTCATCAATCCTGCCAAGACGTAAAGCCATTTTTCTTTTTTTTCGCAGCTCATCATGAAATTGAAGCCTCCAAATACTCCTTTCAGATTTAGCCATATCAATCTGTTGTTGATGGTATGGATGGAATACCTTGTTTTGAAGTGGAGGGCAATCATAAAAGAAAATACGATATAATTTATTCCGTTCGCCCTTTCGGTCTCTAGCAAGGTGTTTTTCGGAATACGAGCAGAGTTTGCTAGCCAGTTCATCTGGTGTTAATTTTCCGAAGATATGTAAGGCTCTTTTAATGAAAAAAGCACCATCAACTAAAATCGCTACATTTTCCATTACTAATCATCCTTTCCTGGTAAAACAAAAATCCTTGGGGTCGGCCGACTCTGGATAAATAGAGTGGCTTACTGCCAAGGATTAGACAACCATATGCAACATCAAATTCGATGTACTTTAATAGTAAAGCATCCTGGCAACTTTGTCAATACTTTTTCTTTGTATTATTTTTCCTTCAGCAGTTTCTTTTGCTCTTTTTCGATCTGCTTAATACTCTTATCTGGAGTAGGAAGATCTTCCAGCATAGCTGCCTAAGGTAACCATTTTGTGGACTTATCTGTTTTATCATAGTCAGAGGAAAGAGCAAAGAGGTCACGCAGCTTTTGATAGAACCTTTTTCACTGGCTCGAATATCCTGGTTTGTCGGAATTTGCAATTTGCATAAAACGCAAATTGCTTTCCTGTTCTAGCTCATTTTCATCGAAAATGGCAGCAAGATGGCGAGAAATGGTAGATATGTTTTTTTGAAAAAGCTCGGCGATTTGAGCTTGGGTAAGCCACACTGTTCCGTCTTTTGCATACAAGCGGACGTTAGATTGCCCATCTTCTGTATTGTAAATAATGATGTTGTCCATGGCTTAATTACGTTTCCTTTCACCAACAGGTCTTGGACGATGAATTATGGCCGGCAAATCCCACAAGGAGTGTATCCTGCATCAATAGCTTCTTCACGGGTGTCAAAGTGAACACGATGATCTGCACGGATTCTTTGCTCTGCTCTGCATCCTTCGTAGTGGAACTTGTGGCTGGCAGAGTTGCCTACATAGGCAAGAGCAGTAGAACAAAGAGTAACCAACAATGCGGTAAGTAAAGCAATCTTTCTCATAGTAAACGCCTCCATTTATTTTTTATCCCCAGAATTTCTTCTCTGGAGAGAGTAAACTTTATTGAACTTCAGGAACATCTATGATCGGGAATCATCAGCAATCCTTCTTTTCCCATGCAGTGTTAAGGCATTGTCACGAGTAATATTGTAGTCAGGGCTGGTCAAGTCGCACTGCCGGCAGTAAAAGTTAGACGGTGCATGAAGGATGCCAGAAAGGGTATCGAAAAGCAGATCATTGGTGAAAATGGCATTTTCATGGGCCCGAAGTTGTTGGCTTACTTGTGGATAAGCCTGCTGATAAGAAGGAGAAAGATAAATCCACAGCGGAATCCGGACCATGTCGTATTGGAAGGGAGAAGCTGTATGGGTCAGTTCCATATCTTCTCCATGATCGGATACATAAATCATGGCCTGGAGAGGCAGGCTTTTGGCTTCTTCAAAAATGTCCTTCAGTACAAAATCGGTGTAATGGAGAGAACGACGATACCAAAGAGCCTTTTCCCGTTTATCCACGTCGGCCCAATGCTGCTTTTCTACATAGGCCTGGGGAACTCGGTGGTCATAGCGGAAATGGCTGCCCATAAGGTGCAAGACGATAAAATTCTTTTTCCCCGCAGGAATCCGGGAAAGCGGTTCCAGAATATCTTCATCCGGCTCCTGCAACCATTCCTGGTGGTCAGCCTGCTGGGCAATGACGGTAATTCCCGCATCAGAAACACTACTCTGCTCCTGAGTGGAAATCCAATAGGTTTCATAGCCGGCTTTTTTTGCCAGGGTCATAATATCCACTGAATATTTCAGGGGCTTCCGATTGTATTGATTTGCACTGGTAAGGGCCTGAGTTATAGCCATAACGGTGTTGGGAAAATTGGAATAGGCATGGGGATAAAAGAAAAAACATTGATCCTGCCGGTGGGATTTTTCCCAAGGGGTAGTATTTTCGGGTGTATCAGCAAAAGCAGACATATCATCCCGACAGGCACTTTCTCCCAGTACTAGAACAATGGAACCAGAAAGCTGGGAGGCTGGGGTCTCCAATTTCAGGGTACGGGCATTCTGGGGCAGATTCTGGCGTAGCTCTTTAAAAGCCTGGAGGGGGCCATTCTCCCGGTACAGATGGAAGACCCTGTCAGATGGAAAAATGGAAGTCAGATAGTTGCCGAAAAAATATAGGAGTACCAGGGGAAGAATGGCCCATTTTTTCCCTTTCAGTTCTGGACAGGCAGAACGGTGGCAGCTGGCTTCAATCCAGCGGTAAAGCAACAAAAATTCGGCTGTAAGACCCAAAAGAACACCTGCCAACAGAGACAGACTGAAAATCGAGCTGAGGTAATTGTAGGCTTCCCGGGGAGTGGTGGCCAGAATGGACAGCAGAGCAATTTCATCCAGGGGTTTCCCGTAATGGAAAAAATAAAAACAATAGGCCAGGCTGGACAGTTCTAGCAGAAACAGCAAAAGGGTATAAAGGGAGCAAAGAGGCTTGCGGGCTTTTTTACTGTGGGATGCCAATTCCAGAAAAACAACAGTGGAGGCAAACAAAACGGAAGGAAAAATAAAGTAATTACCAATATCATTTTGGAAAAAAACTGGAAGCTGAGAAAAAACTAGACCATAGGGAAGTAGCCAGAGGAGGGCGATGAAACCAGCTATCCTTTCTCTGCGTTGCTGTTCTCTACTATCTGGAAACAAGAAATGGACAAGAATCAGAGACCCATATAGAAATACACCGCTGCGGATGAGACGGAGCAGGGTGATTCGGTGCATAGGATATAAAGGAGACTGAAAGCAAGACATACAAATAGCAAAACTAAAAAGAAGTATCAGCAAAAACGTTTTTGTAGCATACAACAGCTTTTGCTTATAAATTGGCGAAAAGTGCGTAAAATCACCTTCTTAGAGTTATCTTATCCTATTTTACTTAACTCTACCCAAAATATTATAACAGCTTTTATTTTTTGTGCCTTTCAACTTCCACCTGCGTTACGGTAAGTTCACGATTCAAATCATTATGCTTTTCATGTTCTTCTTCATGTTCAAAAGACTTTTTGTTCATCTCGTAACTGAGACGGGAGTTGAGGTAACAAGTAGGCTCGCCATTTTCATCTTCGCGGACAAAGCTCCGGATATCATATGGCAATGGCAGAAGGACAGTTCTCATTGGTTTGCTCATTTTAATCAACGCCTTCTTTAGATTTCTGGTAATCGATAAACTTCATAACCTCCTTGATGGATTCCGGATTTAAATGCTTTGTGGCATCGAAAAGTACTTTATATTGGGGGTTGTCATGGATTTCTTGGGCCAAGCGGGCAGTATCAGGATTTAGATAATATCCACCAGACGGTTTCTTATTACCGATTAGTTCATCTACGGTTATATCAAAAATTTTAGATAATTTTATCAAGGTATTTGGGTCAGGGGTAGAACGGTCTGTTTCCCATCTTGCAATAGCTTGTTGAGAAAATCCAACCTTCTGAGCAAGCTCAGCCTGAGTCATTTTATGTAATGAACGCAATCTTTTCAATTCATTACTAAGCATTAAAATTCAGCCTCCTTTCTTTTACACCACCAAAATACCACAAAACGTAGTAAAAATAAAACAATTATATCGAAACCTAACTATTGAATATAACTACTTAATGTAGTATACTACAATTGATAGTTAAAGAGAAGGGAGGCATAAAATGGAAAATCTTCTTGTACAGCTCCGTGGAGAAAGGACCCAAACAGAGATGGCTGAAAAATATGGCGTCAGCCAACAGTCTTGGAGCTGCTGGGAAAATGGGGCTCGAAAACCTCCGCTCAATATTATGCTTAGGCTAGAAAAAGATAGCGGGATTCCAATGGAGAAAATCTTTTATAAAGAGTTCAACAACTATAAGTAGTAAAAAAGAAAAAATCATGGAAGTGAAAATTAATGGAATGCCAAAAGAAATAGCCGATTTTCTAAAAGAAATAGAAAACCGGCCAATGTACTCAAAGCCTACGGCTCATACCCATAGCGTACCAAGCATTAGCTCTGATATCCATTGTCATAGCATACCAAGCATTAGCTCTGATACCCATTGTCATATCGTGCTGACGCCTAACTCAGATGAAGATGAATGGAGAAATGGAATGAAGAAGCGGAAACAAAAAAAAGGTCTTCTGCTGGGAGCAAAAGACCCTAAGGGTTATTCAGTCAGGATTTCGATTAAAGTTTCCGATGGTAACGCCAACAATCTGATCGGTGAAGATTGCAAGGACTTCATAATTCAGAGTTTGTTGAGGGCACGCAAACGGGACAACCTGAGCATTTTTTAGAAGCAATGTTTTGGAATTGCTAATGACGAGAGCATCTGGGGATAAAGTTTCATAAATTTTAATGGGGCCAAACTAAGGGGGAATTAACTTATGAATGAACTTGACCGACTGAAAACAGAAAACACCGATCTCAAGCGGCAGCTTGAAGAACAGCGATTGAAAGAAGCGGATACAGGCCAGATGACTAAGCAAGAAATAGTAGCACGTTTAAACAAAATGACTGCCGACTTCAATCAGCAACTTGAAGAATGGCAAAAACAAGGCAAGTTATGCAATGAAAAAAGAATCTATTTTAAGTTAATGGGATTCTTGTTAAAGTGCTGCTGGTGCCTGGTTGAGAGCATCTAAAAGGCCGCTTAGTCTTTAAAATACGTAAGCAAGAATTCGACAATGTCGATTATTGTTCTGATAGCAGCCATCTTTTCTGTGCGTGTCCATTCACTAAACGTTGGAAAGAAAGAATTAAACTGGCGCTCCTCTTTTTCAGCAAACTCGGGAACATCTTCAACGGGAACCTGCTCTTCAAAAACCGGCTGTGCTTGGAGTGCTAACTCAAGCAAACGGTCACGATCCTCTTGCTTAAACTGAGAAAGAAGTTCAAACGTGGGCGGCAAAAGGTCTTTGAGAGTAACGGCGTCAATAGTTTGTTTAAGTGTTCGCTTAGGTTCACTCATCAATTTAAGAGGACGACGAATCGAATCGGAAAACTGCTGCAGTGGTTTTGAATATTCATTGAGCCACTGAACACTAATTGAGTCAAACGGTTTCATAGGTATCGCATCTCCCTTCTGATCACATTATATCAGAAGGAAAACAAAAGGAGAAAATCATGAGCATCGAAAAGAAAGAAAATATCAGTGCTATTTCGGACAAAGAGGAAAAGCCAGAAATTGTGGTTAATATTGAGACAACCATTGAGCCCGCAGAAAAGGCAGTCAGCTACGTAACGACCATTATAAACAAAATGAAAGAAGAGTATAGCACGGACCACACTCTTCTTTTCAAGGTTGATTTTTACGACTAATGAGTCTCAAGATGTTTTATAAGGATCTTCCTCGCAATCTCTTGTACTACCTCAAGCGAAGCCGCACCCCCAACGGGCTTGAGCGATGCCTTGGTTTTCCTCCATACAAATCCATTCCGAATGGTATCAAGGTACTCACAGCCTGAGTTAGACAGACATTTGATTTGATACTGTGGGAACACATTATCATAGCGTCTTATATCAACGGCGTCTATCAATCCAGCCTGATACATCATATGGACATTGTAATAGAGACTATCCTTATTGCTGCATAAGTTTTTGAAATCGGCAGCAGTAAGGGAAGTGCTATCAGAGGCTTCTATTTGTAACATGATTCTACGGATTAAATCTAAATCGCGTTTTATTTTGAGCACATCCTTTCTCCTGGCATTATATCAGACGAAAGGATAATTATGAAGGGAGAGTTCAATGGCAATTTCAGTTACACTGCAAACAAAAACAAAAGGATTAAAACCCTATAAGAAAAAAGTAAAGAAGTTATTCAAACATTTAAGAAAAGCAAAATCATTGTCGGATGAAATTGCTTTCTTAAATGTTGAAGTGAAGTCAAAGGTTAAAAGGTTGTCTTCACATTAATGATAGCCCCGCAATAAGGGCACTTACATCGTGGCGGTTTTATCTTGATTGTTTTTTCACAATTCGGGCAAGGCGCATCTTGCCCATGCTTTTTTAAATCAGCTTTAACTGCTTGAGAGAGCTCTGCTCTGATTTTACGCATAAAACCATCTGAGTCAAAGTCAAACTTCATAAAAGACACCTTCTTTCTGCTTCTTAAATTATAGCAGAAAGCGCAGGTGAAAAAAGAGAAAGGAGCCAATTATGAAAGACAAGTTGGTACTGACAGCCACGGAAACGGCTGAAGTCTTGAATATCGGTCTTTCAAGCGTTTACTACCTGAGAGATCACAACATCCTTCCGCAGCTACATGATCTGCCAGGAGTGAGATTCAGAGCAAAAGATGTGTATGCCCTTGCAGGAGAAGGGAGCAATGCTCAGGAATACACGCCTTTCCGTTTCAAAGAGCTGGAAGCTGAGCTAAAGAACAAAGACGCAAGGATCCAGAAGCTTGAAACCATTCTGAAAGGAACAACGTCAAGAATGTTGGAAGCTTTGAAAGAAGGCGGTTTGTAACGGACGCAGAAATGATTGAGAATATCCGGGCTAACGTCAGGTACTACCGGATCGTGAAAGGGTTGTCCGGACGCCGGCTCAGTGCAGCTATTGGACTCAGCCCCACATGGATCTGCTGCTTTGAGTCAGGAATTATTCGGGAGTCAACTCCTGAAAATTTGCGGTTGTTGGCCAAGGCTCTTGGCAAGAAGCTCAGTGATTTGATCAAACCGCCCAAAGCTGTGATTCAGAAGATCAGTCCGGAAGAAACGGAGCAGGGATTGCAGAATCTGGAACGGATCCGTAAACAAAAAGGACTGTCGGTTCGGCAGTTTGAACAGAACCTGGGGCTGTGTGAGGGGCACCTGGCTAAGGCTCTAAAAGGTTATAGAAGATTTACCATTGAAACTTGGTGGAAGATTGCAGAAACACTGGACATGGATCTGAAAACGCTGATTAGGAGGGAAGCATAATGGTTTACAAAGTGGACGATGAATTCTTTAATCAGGTAGATGCGCTGCTGGATAGTATTGCTGACATGTGCCAGGCTACCGATACCCTGGAAAACGCAGGCGTAGCAATTATCAATATCCAGAAATGGACAGATATGAGAGACAAAGCTGCCAAGGTATTGGACAGCATGAATGATGGGTTCGATTCCGCGGAAGGAGAGAAAGAAAATGAAGAGGGATTACAGGATTGCTGAATTGCTGCTGGCTCCGGTGTTTTGGATTTACATTCTGGCCGGCATTGTGATTGACGATATTCGGGAATGGCCTCCCAGGTTCCAGGGTTTCATGGCTGGTATATCAGCAACGGTGATGGGGCTGGTTATTCTAGTAGGGCTGATGACCGTATGATTTTCCCAATAAAAAAATGACCATCAGTGGAGATCTGATGGCCACCATAAGGTAATTGGAGCACGCACTTCATAATTATTATAACATGGGAGGCTAGAAATGAAAAGGGAAATTAATGTAATGGATTACGAAAAAGATTTCTTGGAAGAAACAGCTCCGACTTATGTGAATAAGGAGGTGTGGAAACCCAAAACCGCCAAAGAAGCAGACTGGTGCTTAGGAAAAATCCGGGAGAAAGAAGCAGAAATTGAGGATGTACTGCGGTTTGTAGAAGCCAAGAAGAAAAGCTTAGACGAATACCTGGAAAAACGAACTCGTCCATTGATGGATGCCCAGGAACATCTTTCTGCGCTGCTACAAATGTATGCAGAGACTCAACTGGAGGGAAAGAAAAAACGCAGCATCTCTCTTCCTAACGGAAAATTTGGATTCCGAAAGTCACCGGCCAAGTTTCAGAGAGATGAAGCGACCTTATTAGAGTATGCAGAGAAAGAACTGCCTGATTGTGTAAAAATCAAGAAATCCGTAGACTGGGCAAACTTGAAGAAAGGCTGCACTGTTGACGGCGATCATTTGATTAGCCAGGACGGAGAAATCATTCCTGGTGTTACGGTTGAGCAGCAACCGGACAAATTCTACATGGAGGTGGGCTAAGATGACAGAAGAAAAACAACAGGTAGGAGCGACTGTTCAGGAGCCTCAGGCAGAAACCGAAAAGCCACAGGTGGAAGCGACAAAACCGATGGACTTTTTCGTGAAGCTGACCTGTATCCAAAATGAGCTCAGTGTCCCGAAGAACCAGTACAACAACTACGGTAAATATAATTACCGCAGCGTAGAGGATATCCAGGCAGCACTGAAACCTCTTTTGAAGAAATACAAAGTTGCCATGAGGATAACTGATGAAGTTATTCGTATTAAAGAGCGATTTTATCTTCGAGCGACCGCCTGCCTTCGTGACTGTGAAAGTGATGCATGGGCAGAGAATATCGGATATGCCAGGGAAGAAGACGAAAGAAAGGGAATGGATTCTTCTCAGATCACTGGCGCTTGCAGCAGTTATGCCCGAAAATATGCGCTGGGAGGGTTGTTCCTCCTGGACGATATTCAGGATGCAGATGCTAGAGACAACCAGGAAGCAGAACGCAGCCGGGTTCAAAGAGCAGTCAATCAGGCCATCTCACAATCTCAAATTGATCAGTTGAAACGATTGTTTGATGAAACCCAGCAGGGCAGCATGCTGAACCTGGAAACTAGAATTACCAATATGCTGAGATGGACAGGAGCACCGAGCATTCCGCAGCTGAACCAGCAGCAATGGCAAGCCTGTATGCATCAGCTGCAGCTGAAAAAGGAGAAGATGTACAGCAATGGGCAGCAGAGTCTCAATTATAACCAATGATCTGGACCGCTGCATCTTCTGTGGAAGGCCCAGAGAGGCCATCCATCATGTGTATTACGGAACTGCAAACAGACGGGTCAGTGAGGCAAATGGCTTCATTGTCCCGCTTTGCAGGGATCATCATACCGGCAATGGCGGAGTGCATTTCAACAAATGCCTGGATCTGTTCCTAAAAAGGAAATGCCAGGAAGAGTTTGAGAAGACACACACCCGGGAAGAATTTTTGAAACTGATTGGGAGAAACTACTTATGAAGCTGGTAAATGTAGAACAGGCTGTAGCGGATCCTCTCAGCCGGAAGATGAAACTGGTGGTCAATGTAGAGCCAGAAGATAAACAGGCTGTTATTGACTTGGTAAAAAAGATTAACGAGGGGAAAAAGAAATACACCCTTTCCATGGATCCAGTCAAACGGCAACGCAGCCTTTCGGCAAATGCTTATGCCTGGGTTCTAATGCAAAAGATTGCAGAAGTACTTCGGACAAGTAAAGAGGAGGTGTACCGGCAGGAAATCCAAAAAGTAGGAAGTTTCAACATCGTGCGTGTTATGAGCTACGCTGTCGAAAGGTTTGTAGAACGGTGGCATGCAAATGGGCTGGGTTGGGTAGCTGAGCCCATGGGCACGGATGGAGAAACAACGGATATAGTTGCTTACTACGGGTCAAGCACCTATGACCGGTTTGAAATGGGCCGGCTCATAGATGATCTGGTAGAAGAAGCAAAAGGACTGGGAATCGAAACAATGACTCCCACAGAGTTAGAAGGGTTGAAAGAATCCTGGAAGTAAGGAGGTGAGCGTTTTGGAGATTAAATATCTGGATGAAATCAATTCTTTCCACGATTGGCTGATTACGAATCCTGTCCCAACCACCGCACGTGTCCTTTGGTTTGCATTGATGCATTATTGCAACCGCACCGGCTGGCGGACGGAATTCAATCTGGCCATATCAGCGTTAGAATTGGACACAGGTCTGAGCAAGCAGGCCATCATTCGGGCAAGAAACGCTCTCCAACAAGCAGGAAGAATAAAGGTCACCGTACGCAAAGGAAATCAGGCCGCATTATACCATATTATCCCATTTGCGTTCCTTAAAGAGACGCAAATTGATACGCAAAGTGATACTTGCGTGATACACAAGGAAGACGCAAAGTGTCGCTTGGATGATACGCAAAGTGATACCATACCTAGACTAGATAAAGACAAGACTAAGACTAGAAAAGAAAAAGAGAAAAAAGAAAACACGCCCCTTGATTTGATTCGCCTCTTCGCTGGTGACAATGCAGAACTTAAAGCATCCTTGATCGGTTGGATGGAAATGCGCACCAGAATCCGGAAGCCTCTGACTACCCGCGCTACTGAACTGGCGCTCAAAAGGCTCAATACCCTGGCGCAGGGAGACCAGGACCTGATGGCAGCCATTGCGGACCAGAGCACCATGAATTCCTGGCAAGGCTTTTTCCCGCTCAAAGGGGAGAGTGTATCCCGACTCGGAGGAATCGAGGGGGCGCTGAACCAGGCCAGAAAGGCAACGGAGGATCTGGGAGAACGGAACTATGCGGATTGGATCGCAGAAGTGGAGGATGCCGATGGATGAAGCACTTGCGCTGATCAAATGCGCTTACCCGAAATTCACCGATGAGCAGGCACGGGTGTACGGGATCTGCCTGAAAGAGATCCCTGACGAAGTGCTGAAAAAGGCTGTGGTGAATGTGATCAAGCAGTCGAGATTCCTGCCGACGATTGCCGAAATCATCGAAGAATCAAAGCTGGTGTGGCAGTATGCTCGGGGAATTGAGCTGCCCAACGCAGAACAGGGCTGGGCAGAAGTCTACAAAGCCATCGGAGCCGTTGGCCCTTACCGGAAGCCCGTGTTCAAAGACCCGATGGTCCAAAAAACGGTGGAATGCATGGGCTGGCAGAGCATCTGCAACATGCTGGAAAGTGATGTGCCGCGGGTACGGGATACATTTCTGCGGATGTACCAGAACAACACAGAGCGCAAAGAAACGACCCGGAGAATGAGAACTACCTTGGCAGATGGAAAAGTACAGGCTCTTGTGTCCAGGACTGCACAACACCTTTTGACCCAAAAGGTGCAAGAGAAAGAACGGAGGAAAATCGAATGATCAAGATTTTGAGTGTGAAGAACGATCCCAAAGATTTGAGCACGTATGTGATCAAGTACCAGGAAACGAAAGGGGTGTTCATGAATGTGGTTACACTGTCCTGTGATGAACCGGGGCTGCCGGAATTTGACGCAGCATTCAAAACTCTAAGAAAAGATTTCTGCATCTTAGCAGCCATGCAGCCGGCAGAGACGGTTAAAGGAGCTGATCCGATGGAACGGGTCTATGTAAGCAGCATTTCAGCCCATGAAGGGAAAGACAAAACGACCTTTTCACTGACAGGCAAGGTGTACGATCCGTATATCGGGGACTACCTGACGATTTCGCTGCCTTCTGTGGACCAGGATTGTTTGGGCAAGACAATTCCGCTTGATATCCAGGAGCTTTTCACCCAGGCTGAGAAATACGTACAGGGAGAACGGGCACAGCAGAACTTGTTTGACCAGGAAGAAGAACAAGACCTGAGGGTGGTTAGTTGATGAGCGAAAAAAAGTATGTGGCTTGTATGGCATTAGCTGTTATCTGTGGGATGATCCTGGTGGCCGCAGCCACTCTTTTGGGACAGCTAATAGCGGCAATGATCTTCTAGGGGGGATAGAGATGCTGTCAAAACAGGAATTGCTGGAACTGGAAAGACTTGATGGATCCAGGCTGAAAGAGATTGCCGAGGAAACGGAGAACGGCAAGCCCACGGAACGGGCGCAGGCAGCAAAACAGATCATAATCGGGAGATGGCCTGCAGAGCATGGGAAGTGCTGCTCTCCGGATATGGACCTGGATTACTACGAGAGAAGAGGAAGCAGCTGCTTCCAGAAAAAGTTTAGGTAAGGAGGCCGAGAAAATGAACCGAGTTGTATTGTTAGGGCGCCTTGTGAAGGATCCGGAAGTTAGAGTTACGACTACCGGAAAGACGGTATGCGCTTTTACTCTGGCAGTAGATAGGCCGGTAGGAAGGGATGGAAAGAGAGAAGCGGATTTCATCAACATCGTAGCCTGGAATAAAACCGCAGAAATAGCCGGCAACAATTTGAACAAAGGGCAGAGAGCTCTAATCGAAGGACGGCTGCAGATTCGGAGTTATAACGATAGAGAAGGCAAAAGACAGTATGTGGCGGAAGTTATTGCCGAACGAGTGGAATTCATCGAGCGAAAAGAAAAAGCGCCTCAGATCCAAAGCCAGCCACCTCAGCGAGGCTTTGAAAGCATGGGACAGGATGTTACGGGAGAACCTGGATTCGAATTTGACGAAGAAATCCCATTCTAGGAGATGGCAGTATGGTCAACGGAAAGAAGAAAGGCAAGAACGGTGAGCTGGAAGTGGTCCGACTCTGCCGGGCCCAGGGCTATGAAGCAAGGCGCTCTGCCCAGTACTGTGGAAACAATGAAGATGGCACTGCCGATGTGGTGGGGCTGCCTGGCATTCACATCGAAGTCAAACGGGTGGAGCGCCTGAACCTAGACGATGCTCTGGCCCAGGCTTCAAGAGATGCGAAAAAGACTACCGGAAGCATTCCGACCGTGTTCCACCGGAAAAACGGGACCGGCTGGAAGGTGACCATGGGTGCCGACGATTGGTTCCGGCTCTACCGGGAATGGGAAGCGGGAGGAAAGCCATGAATGCTGCAGATACTAAAAAGCAGGAAACCAGAATCAAGAAGCGCTGCACCGGATGCCGATGGGCAAGCCCAAAGGAGTTCCAGCGCTATGAAAGGCTTTGGCCGTTTGTAACCTGTGGTGCCAGCAACGGACAAAAATGCCTTAAACTGACAGTTTGCCCTTATGGATAAAAGACTATCAGCCTGCGGTTGAGCGGGTAAGACATGCGGCTGAGAACTTGACACTGAAGGAGGAGAATGGAAAATGACGGAACAGGTAAAAATCAAACTGATGCCCGGCGGACGTATGCCGAAAAAGAAGACTGCGGGGGCTGCAGCCTGGGATTGCTATGCCAGGGTTGATTACCTTCGCTGGATGTTCCCAGGGGAAAAAGGGATAAAGGTTCCCCTGGGGTTTGCCATTGAGCTGCCAGAAGGATACCACGCAGAAATACTACTCCGTAGCTCTATGGGAATCAAAACGGGCTTGCGGGTTTCCAACAGTACTGGACTAATTGACTCTGACTATAGGGGAGAGGTCAACATCATCCTAGACAATGTGCGCAATGTCATGGAAGGAAGAACTGGCGTGGAGGGGATAGGTGACGGCGATCGGATCGCCCAGATGCTCATTGTGAAGGATCCGGACGTGGAACTGGTTCAGGCAGAAAAGCTCAGCGAAACCGAACGGGGCACAGGCGGATTCGGTAGCACAGGGCTGAATGATGTTGCGGAAGATTGAGAAGGCTAGTAAGAAATCACACATGAATAATGACATGGTATTTCAATCCACGCATCCATGTGGGAGACGACTAAACTAGCGCATGAAAGGGAGGTGAATGCCAATGCACTACGATTCTTGTGAAAAAGTTTTATTGGGATGGCTGAGCAATTATATCAACTGGTCCATCTATGTTCAGAACCAGGAAGCAGTTATGCAGGATCTACAGGCCGAGATTGCATTGGAAGCTGCTCCCAAGACTACCCACTATAGCTTTGAACCTGGTGGAGGCGGATGGAATAAGCCAAGCCCAGAGGAAGCTGCTTTAGATCGGAAGGAAGCAAAGCAACACCAGCTGAATTTAATGAAAGTCAAACATAAGAAGCTTTCTACCAGGATCGATAACATCAATCGTTCCTTGGCTGCTTTAAGCGGGACTGATGAAAAGATTGTAAGGCAGCGGGGCATTTACCAAAAGAAGTGGGATGCGATTGCCGCAGATGTGCATTGTGATGAGAGCATATGCCGTAAGAGATACCATAGAGCGATCTCCCAAATGACCTGTATGATCTTTGGACCTAGCGTGGGGCCATCTCAAATCAATCTATTTTCGGGGAAAGAAAAGTGATACCCGGTTTTCACACCTTTTTCACCCGTTTTTAACCCGGAATTCACCCGTTTTTTAAAATAGAATTGTAGTATAATAATATCGTGGTAAGTGGAGAGCAAACCACAACAGTCTCCTTTTGTGAAGGCGCTCTGAATGAACAGGGCGTCTTTTTTATAATTAAGGAAGTCCATAACAAGCGAAATGTGATACAATACAAAGAATATATTTTCATTGGCTTGTTATGTGAAGGGACTAAAAATTATGGGGAGATATGAAGATCGTGGCAAATTTAAAACTTGCAAAGAGTGTGGTAAAAGTTTTTATTTATCCTGCGGAGGCCCGTGGGCATGGCAAATTCACTATAAAGGCCACAGATATACCTTTTGTTCTTATAACTGCAAAAGGAAGTTTGAAAAACGGATCCTAGAGGAACTGAAGGAGTAAAGAAGTCTTGGAGCATTATATTTTGGTAATTCTTATGCTCACACCTGGCTTTATCGCAAAAGAAACAGCTAGAATGGTGGGCAACATAAAGAAAAAATCATCTGCCTTGGAGCAGGGAATCAATTATTTTGTATATAGCTTTTTTACGTTGGCGCTTATTGGAAGCCTTTTTCTTCTTATGGAATACATACAGGTTTCCGTAATGATGCAATTGGGAATACTCATATTGAGTATTCCTATTGTTGGTGTTTTAGTAGGAATCATTTGGCAGCTATTTTTAAAACACCAGTTTATTAAAATGTGCCGATGGCTCTCTATAAGATTTACCGGGTACGAATACTTTCAAGAAGACAGTTTACTGAACACCAATATGATGGATGGTGAACATCATTTAATTGAGGTGATTAAAGACGGTGAACGGGTAGCAGCAGGGGATTTTTTAGGAGCGTCGTTTGGGACAGATGAGGTGGAAGAAATGAAAGTAAACAGCCACCCTGTTTATGCAGAGTGGCTAGATGATAAACGATATGCGTCATGGTTCCAGCATAAATGTGTATTCCTAGATTTCACACATAATATTAGAGTGATTGAGTATACATATCCAGAGGGCTTCTTTGACGCAAAGTTTGATCCGAATAAGATCACTTCTTAGAGAAATCTTTTTGAGGCTTTGGGGGAGCTGGCGGATTCTTTAGTGTAGGGCTACATGGCTTTTGGAAGCCATCTCTTTTTTCGAATCTGTTATTAACATGTTTAGGGGTTTGAGTAATCATTTATTTATCACCTCCTTTGGATGACAGTATATATAAAAACTAAACAAAAAGAAAGAGCAGCATCTATCCTTGAATAAGGGTAGGTGCTTATTTATTTGGAGGGAGAAAGATGCATCTAATAAGTTGTGCAAGGTGTGGGCGAATACACCCCTATGGGCAGTGCCCTATACCCGTTACTAAAAACTATAGGGACAGGGCTAAAAGCAAGAACAGGGTACAGAAGTTTAGATCAACGGCAAGATGGCAGCATAAGCGAGAGCAGATCTTAGAGAGAGACAGACACTTATGCAGGATGTGTTTAGACGAAGGGTATATCAATGGAAAGGATTTACAAGTACATCACATCATACCTATAAGGAAGAACGAGGACTTGATACTGGAAGACGACAATCTGATAACACTTTGTCCAATGCACCATCAGCTAGTAGAAGGGGGAAAAAAGTATATAAGTTATCTATACCGGTTAGCAAAGACACCCCCGGGGATTTAAGGGAAAATAGGGGGTGGGGGTATCCAGACCGGACTGCTCCCCTCAAAAAACGGATTATTTTCAAAAAGGAGGTCCCGGCAATGCCAGGAAGACCTGCGTGCTCGGTAAAAGCGACAAGACACGCTATGACAAAAGAAGAAAAAGCAATACGAACTAGCATTGAAGATGCAGGGAAAGGCCTGGAGCTGCCAGCTACACCGCCTAAGGACATGAGCACAGCGGAAAAGAGGATTTATCGGTGGCTTTACAGGAATCTGCAAGAGAATAGGTTCCTTGGCCAGCTGGATATTGAGACTATGAAAGAAGCCTGCTTCATCATTGCTGGCCTGCATACCATCAACGTGGAGATACGAAACGATCCCACCAAATTGACGGATCGGGATATTTGCGCTGCCAGGAAAAACTATTTTGAGCAATACCTGAAAATCTGCCATGAACTGTGCTTATCTCCTGCAGCCAGGGCAAAGATGGGAACCTTGGCCGTGTCTGCCCATAAACAGGAAAAGGATCCGCTGCTTAAGATCCTGGGAGGCAAGACGTGATGAAGAACCCTGCATATCAATATGCGCAAGACGTAGTGAAGGGCAATATTAATGCTCCGAAGTACGTCAAGCTGCAATGCAAAGAATTTTTGATGATCGCGGACGATAAATTAAAGAAATATTGCCTGAACAAAGAACGGCTGGAAACCATTGAGAAGCTTCTGAGCTTAATGGTGATGCCCAAAGGGCTTCAAGCAGGACGAACTATCAAGGACAGCTTGGCCGGCTTCCAGTGGCTGCTGATCGTAGCGGTCTTGTGCACCGTCTATAGAGACAAGCCAGAAAAAAGGAGATACGAAAGAGCAGTATTCGAGATTTGCAGGAAAAACGGGAAGACCTTTCTGATCGGCGTGATTTTCTTGCTGCTGTTCTTCTTGGAACCCAAACTGAGCAAGTTTTATTCTGTGGCTCCGGATGGATCTTTGAGCCGAGAAGTCAAAAGTGCAATCCACGACATCATCATCTCTTCCCCAGCCCTGGCCGGGAAATACAACGGGAAAGACAAGTTCAAGATGTTGCGGGACCAGATTACCTGCAACCTGACAGAGAACGACTATTTCCCGCTCAATTATTCTACTAGCCGGCTGGATGGGAAATTGCCCAATGTGTTTCTGGTGGATGAAGCCGGCGCACTGCCGAACCCCTATGCAATTGAGGCTATGGCTTCCGGGCAGCTGACCATTCTAAACAAGCTTGGGTTCATCATTTCTACGAAGTACCCAACGATACAGAACCCTTTTGAAGATGAATGCGATTATGCCAAAAGAGTCCTAGACGGCACGGTAGAAGATGATTCGGAGTTCTCCCTCTTGTATGAGCCTGACAACAAGAAAGATTGGGCTTCAGACGATGGAATCCTGGAGCAATCCAACCCTTTGGCTCTTGAAGTACCTGAAATCATGGATGACTTGAAGAAAAAGAGACAGCAGGCCATTGAAGTACAAAGCAAAAGGGAAAACTTCATTACCAAACACTGCAATATTATTTATCAGGGAATGGGGACAGAATCCTATATTTCCGTTGCAGATCTACAGGCTTGCCGGGCATCTGAGCCGATTGACTGGACCGGCAGAGAGGTGTTCCTGGGCGTTGACCTGTCTATGAGCAATGATAACTGCTCTGTGGCAATGTGTTCCTACGATGAAGACCTGGGAAAAGTACTTTTTAAAACCATGGCCTTTATCCCTGAAGGACGAATCGAAGAGAAGAACCGCCTGGAGAAAATCAACTACTACGACTATTGCAAAGCTGGCTGGTGTATCGCTTGTGGTGATCGTACTATTGATTATTCGGTGATTGAAGATTATGTCCTTACCCTGGAAGAAAAAATGGGGGTTAAAATCAACAGTTTGGGCTATGATCGGTACAATGCAATTTCTTCTGCCCAGAAATGGGAGAGCGAAGGCCTTGTGACTGTCGAAATCAAGCAGCATTCCAGTGTTCTGCATCCGCCAACTAAATGGCTGAGCGAGCTGGTAGAAGATGGAAAGGTGTTATATGAACCTGACAAACTTGTCGAGCTGAACTTTGATAATGCACGCTGTACCTATGATACTAATCTCAACAGATACGTAAACAAGAAAAAATCTAACGGTAAAGTGGATGAAGTCGTTGCTCTTATTAATGCGATGTACCTACTTCAGCAGAATGTGTTGCTGAAAGGGACATTGGATTGGGTAGCTCAATATTAAGGAGGTGATAAAGTGTTTAGGTGGTTGAAAAAGAAAATTGAAAAAAGAGACCAGAGCGCAGAAACCTTGGATTTGCTGCTTCGATCCGGAAATACCACTCCGGGATACATAACTAAACGAAAAGCCCTAAATATCCCGGCAGTAGCAGCTGGCATTAACTTTATTGCCTCTACGATTACTACCATTCCTATCCGGCTCTATCACCGGGTTGATAAGGATACTGTTGAAGAGGTGGCAACGGACGAAAGACTGAAGATCCTCAATGATGAACCTGAAAATCAAATGGATGCGACTCAGTTTTTAAAGGCGTTGGTCACTGATGTGATCCTTTTTGGAAATGGATATGCTGTAGTGGAACGAGCCGGCAATACGGTACAGGCTCTTTATTATGTAGATCCTCAATATGTGAATATCGTTGTTGGAGTTGATCATGTAAAGAAGGATGCCTGGATTACCATTGACGCCAGGGCAATAGATCCCTATAAGGTCATGAGAGTTACTCTTGACAGTGTCGACGGCGTGACTGGGAGAGGGATCCTAAAGAGGAACCCTATTCTTTTCCAAGCAATGTACAATGCTTTGGAATATGAGAACAACAGCATCAGCACGGGGACTAAAAGAGGATTTTTATCTTCTAAAGTCAAGCTGGCAAAGGATGCACTAGAAGCAGTGAAGGCTGCATGGAAAAAACTTACTTCTAATGGATCCAGTAATGACATGGTTATCCTGAATGAAGGGATTTCCTTTGAACCCATTAATAGTACCGCAACCGAGAATCAGCTAAATGAAAACAAGAAAACCAATGCTGATCTTGTATATGGCATGATGGGCCTGAGCAGCGAGCTGTTTAGCAACCCAACCAATGAAACTTACAACAATGCCATTAAAACAGGGGTTTTGCCAATACTAAGGACATTAGAAAGCGCTTTTAACAAGGCTCTGCTTCTTGAAATAGAAAAAGGAAGCTATTTCTTTAAATTTGATACTTCCAATGTGCTCAGATCTACTCTACTTGAGCGGTATCAAGGCTATGAATTAGCTCTTAAAAATGGTTGGTTGCAGGTGGATGAAGTTCGTAAGATGGAGAACCTTCCGCCTTTAGGATTAGATTTTGTGAAATTAGGATTGGCCGATGTTCTATACTATCCTAAAACTCATGAAACCTATACCCCAAATACCAATGCTACTGCCAGCTTGACTGGTGATGGCCATTCTGGAGGGAAAGGAGGAGATGAAAACAATGAAAATCGAGATCCGAGCGAATGACACAGCCCTTATTTCCGGATATGTGAATGTGGTTGAAAGAGAAAGTAGAACGATGAGGGATATTTCCGGTCCCTTCATTGAGACGGTAAAAGCAGGGGTTTTCAAGAAATCTTTAGAAAGGCACCCGGTTGAACTGCGATTTGATCACAGATTGCCTCTTGGAAGTACTAAAGATGGGGCCCTGGAGCTTAGAGAAGACAATATTGGCCTCTATGCGAAGGCTGTAGTAAGTGATCCTAAAGTCGTCCAAAAAGCCAGGGAAGACAAACTTTCCGGGTGGAGCTTTGGCTTTAGGAGCCTGAAAGACAGCTGGGTGCCCCAGGAAAATGGTATCAGAAAGCGTAACTTGGAAGATATTGACTTGGTTGAAGTCAGTATTTTGGATGTAACCCCTGCTTATCCGGCTACTTCTATTGAAACCAGAGATGGGAAAGAAGATTTGCTGGAATTCCGTAATGTCCAGGAAGAAATTGAATTAGACATTGAGAAAAGAGCAGAAAACCAAGAGAAAACTGAACCCCAAAGTGAAAAAGTTGATATGAATCAACTTAAACGTGAGTTCGAATTTGTAAATTTAGGAGGAAAACGATGAATATTAAAGCTTTGATTGAAAAAAGAAATGCGATTGTTGCTGATATGTCTAAGCTGTTTGACACGGCTGATACTGAAAAGCGGTCCTTCAATGAAGATGAAACGAAAAAATTTGATGAAATGAAGAAGGAAATTGCTGATATTGATGCCATGATCAACCGGTACAATGAAGCAAGAGCTCTTGAAAATGGGGCTCCGAAACAGGAAAAGAAAGAAGTTGACCAGGAAGCCCTGGAAATGAGAGCCTTTTCTAACTTTATCCGTACTAATAGCACTCATTATGTGGAAGAACGGGCCGATGTTAACTTTACTACTGGTGATAACGGCACTCTGATCCCTACCAGCATTGCTAACAAGATCATTGATACGGTTAAAAATGTATCTCCGATCTTTTCCATGGCCACGAAATATAATGTCAAAGGCAATCTGACTTTCCCGATTTACGATGAATCCACCCAGAAAATTACGGTTGCTTATGCTACTGAATTTAAGGCACTGGATGCATCTGCTGGTAAGTTCAAAGGGATTACTCTGGGCGGTTTCCTGGCTGGTTCTCTGATCAAGATTTCCCGCTCTTTGATCAACAACACTGAATTCGACGTAGCTGCCTATGTGATTAATGAAATGGCACTGCGAATTGCTGAATTTCTGGAACATGAACTGCTGGTCGGCACCGGCAATAATGCTATGACCGGCGTACTGAGTGCGGCAAACACCAATGTTTATACGACTCAGGCAGCCACCGCGATTTCTGCGGATGATCTGATTGCAGTCCAGGTAAAACTGCCCCAGGCTCTGCGGAAAAATACTGCCTGGATCATGAATACTTCTACTATGCTGGCCATTCGGCAGCTGAAAGACGGGGAAGGCCGCTATATACTGCAGCCTGATTTGACTAGAGGATTTGGATATGTCCTGCTGGGGGTTCCTGTATATGAATCTGACACGGTAGACGGTATTGCAGCTGGTAAAGCGGTAATTGCTTATGGCGATTTCAGCGGCCTCTATGTAAACCTGCGTCCTGGCATTGAAACCCAGGTGCTGCAGGAAAAATATGCTGATGAACATGCTACCGGTTTTGTGGCCTGGTTTGAAGCAGACTCCAAGATTGTTGAAACTCAGAAACTGGTCGCTGTAAAGATGAAGGCTGCATAATCATGAGCACCTTTAAAGTTTTAAAAAGCTTTGGCGGAGTAATTTCCGCAACATGTGGTGAAAAAATTGAAATCGACGAACCTGGGGCGATCAAGGATCTGACCGAAGCCGGGTTCATAAAGGAGGTGAAGGGAAAAGCTTCACCTAAACTTGCGGAAAATGTAAAGGAAGGATGATATGAAGGTTAGCGAAATCACTCTTGATATATTAAAACAGTATTTAAGAGTGGCAGGGACGGCAGATGATATTCTGCTTAAAGCGATTCTTGCTGGAGCCATTCAGTTTTCAGTGAATTATACTGGACTTTCTGAAACGGATCTGGATGATAAACCTGATATGCCACTTGCTATTCTTGCCCTTTGTTCCGATATGTATGAAGTTCGCCAGGCTACTGTTACCGGATTACAAATTAATCCAACCGTTGCTCAAATCCTTGGATCTTATTGCCAGAATTTTTTATAAGAGGTAATTTCCTATGGTTATGAGAAGAATTAATAACCGATTGGCAACCCAGCTTAATAAGAAAGTAGAAATCTGGCATACGGTAGCAAGCACAGCGAGAAACGAGTTGGGCCAAAAACCGGTTGAAGATCAGTTGCTTGATACAGTTTATGCAGGGATTATTCCTCAAACGGGATCCCTGCTGACTGGGCGAACCGCTGATACAGATCTTTCCAGAACTACCCATAAGGTAATCATGAGATACCGGGATGATTTGACTCCGGATATGTGGATCATGGCTGAAGGCGTGCGTTATGATATCCTTTATATTATGGATCCATATTTGAATCATGAAAGACTGGAAATCTTTTGCGAGGTGAGAATATGACGGTTATTTTTGATATTCATGAACTAACCGGGTTTAACAACAAGGTCCTAAAAGAAGTAATAGAGGATTTCCCTAAAGAATCTTTCAGCTTTGTCAGAAAGGCAGCTGCTGTCTTTAGACGTCAGGCTATGGCCGAGTATAAGGCAAAGACTGGGAAGAAAACAGGGAATCTGCGGCGGGGCTTAATACGTGGCAGGGCGTATAAGTGGCAGGAAAATCAATACCAGTGCCGGGTGAAAAATTCTGCACCCCATGCATGGTTGCTCGAACATGGTCATGAAACTATGGCTAAAAAGATAAATATTGAACGAGCAGAAAAAAGGGGGAAAACTATCAAGGAAAAAGTTGCTGGCCGGCATCCTATGGGTATTGCTGCCAGCCATTTTGCCCCGGATTTTCAAAAAATGGCCGAAGAGTTCGTGGATGATCTGCTAAAGAAGGGGTTTTACTAATGCTTTCAGTTATTAATATCATCAAAGTCTTGACTGAAACAATTGAAGAAAATTTTCCGGATTATCCGGTAAACGACAGGGACGTGGAAGAGAATTTTCCACGTCCTAGTTCTTTTATCGACGTTGAAACTGTCACTGGTGACAATGTAACTCCTGAGTATGTAAGAGAAACGAGCCAATTGGTACTTTATTTCTTTGCTACAGATAATTACCGGGGGTTCCTTGACTTGCTCAAAATTAAGGACAAGCTGCTTGAAATCCTGAATTTGCCTCTTGAGATCAAGGATGACAGCGGCAATGTATTGGCGCATGTGACTTTTGATGAAGTTAATGTGAATATAGAGAAAGCAGATAAAGCACTTACCTGTGGAATGACGAGTGTGCTGATCCAACAGCGCAATGAAGATGATGATATTCCGATGATGGAAGATCTTGATGTAAATTTACGCGAGGAGGAATAACTTATGAGTATTGGACTGCCGACGTTTGAAATTGATTTTATCCAAAAGGCAGTTACGGCAATTACCCGATCTGAAAGAGGAATTGCCTGCATTGTCGTATATGATGATACTGTAACAGATCCTGGATACGCAACCTATAAATATGCTGCGGATGTTCCTAAGACTGGTTTTACCGAGGCAAATTATAATGCTATCCAGAAATGCTGGCTTGTATCCGTGAATAAAGTAATTGTAGTTCACGTTCCGACTGCTGCAGAGTTTGCTACTGTCCAGGCTATTCTGGAAAAACTGAGCTATAACTACGTCTGCGTTGTTAACAGTGAAGCTCAGGCCGCATTAGTTTCCTATATTATCAGCAAAAACAATCAGTCTAAAGGGAAAAAGTATGTTGCCGTTGTGGCGAATGTTACCACGGCTGACAGCAAATATGTAATCAATCTTAAAGGTGACTGGGTGCATGAAGTTGGCGCAGGAGAAAACACCCCGATGGTTAACTATTTGCCTCGGATGACCTCTATCTTGGCTAATCTCCCGCTGAACAGATCTATCACCTATTATGAACTGGAAGACCTGGATAAAGTGGATGATAGCTATATCACCATTGAAAAGGATGCTGATTCTTGGGTTGATAAAGGATGGCTGCTGCTGTTGAATGACGAAGATGGTGTGCTGGTAGGCCGTGGCGTTAATACTTTGACCACCTTTACTAGTACGGATACTGAAGATATGCGGAAAATCATTATCATGGAAGCTCTGAACTTGATTATTGAAGATATCTACAAGGTATTCAAGGCAAATTATGTGGGCAAGTACAAGAACTACCTGGACAACCAGTATCTGTTTATTTCTGCCATTAATACTTATTTCCGTAATCTGGGAACTGAAGAAGTTCTGGATCCCGAATTCAACAACTTGGCTCAGATTGATGTTGAATCGCAGAGAAATGCATGGTTAGGAATTGGGAAAACGGCAGCTGCTGACTGGGATGAAGATACTGTCAAAAAGATGACTTTTAAATCTTATGTCTTCTTAGCGGGAGATATTAAGGCCTTGGATGCAGTTGAAGATCTTAAGTTCGCTATTACCTTGGAATAGGAGGTGGAATAAATGGCAAAGATTGTAAATAAGATTATTCGTGGCAGTTTTGGCCGGCTGTGGGTGAATGGCAGTAAAATGGCCAATGTTAAAAGCTTTGAGCTAAAGGCAACGTTGAAATACGAAGCGGTAGAAATCAACGGCGAACTGTGTGAGCAGAACCGTTATGTCGGGTATTCTCTGGCAGGGACCATGACACTGCATCAGATTGACGACTCTGTTGCCGCCTTGGTCAATGATGGCATCAAGAGCGGGACGATGCCTAATATTAAACTGGTGTCTTCTCAAGCAGATCCTGATTCCAACGGCAGCACCAGAATTGAAATCTATCACGTGACCTTTGACAGCCTGCAGCTGATTAAATTCGAGAACGGCAAAGTTGGGGAACAGGAAGTACCCTTTAAGGCCGGCGGGTATCAGTATCTGGACATGATTGTATGAACGGGAGGAAAAATAAATGAGAAAAGCAACGTTGGAAGATCTGTTGACAAGAGCTGAACAGGCTAAAAAGGACCGGATGCGGACGGTGAATGTAGACGTAAAAAAATTGGGGCTGTCTCTTACAATTGTGAAACAGCCCTTGAATGCTGTTTCTAAAATTATGGATATGGCCAAGCAGGCTGATACCATTGAGGGAGCAGTTGATGTGTATAAAGAACTGATTTATACTTGCTGCCCGTTACTCCATGACAAGAAGTTGCAGGAAGCCTATGACTGTCATGAACCTTACGATGTTGTAAGCGCAGTACTGGATGACAACATTTATGAAATTCAAGCACTGGGCATGAAAATTCTTGGCTTGTATGGCCTGGATGAGATTGTACAGTCTGTAAAAAACTGATTCGCTCAGATGCACAGCTCTATATGATGCATTATTACCTTGAAAAAGGTTATAGTTTGAAAGAGCTGGAGAATCTGAGCTGGATAGAAATAATGTTTATGATTGCGAGCATGGATTTGACACAGGAGGAGGTGGAAGAAGCACATGGCCAGCATTAACGTCCTTATGAGTTTACAGGACTATGTTACGACTCCTATGAAAGGCATAGGGAAAGAAACGACAGAAGTCACAAAAAAGATGAAGAAGGCACAGAATGCCTTGAAGAGTGTTGGGAACAGCGCCAATAAAGCCTTTCTTTCCGGTGTCAAATCTGCTGCTCAATTCGCTTTGGGCCTTACTGGAATTACTACGGCCCTCTCTCTTGTTGGCATTAAAGAATTTGCTGACAAGACCATGGAGCTAGCTGACAAACAGGAACTTGCCGAAACCCAGCTGGAAGCAGTATTGAAAAATGTGACCAGCATCCAGGATCGCGGAGGGAATGCAGTAAAGGATGCTACCGATTCTTTGAAGTCCTATGCTTCTGAACTCCAGAATACTGGTATTATCGGGGATGAAGTAACCCTGGCCGGTATGGCGCAGCTGGCAACATTCCAGATGAACGATGACCAGATCAAAGAAGTTTCTGGGAGTATGTTGGACCTTTTGGCTAAAACCAAGGGCTACAATGCGACGCAGGAAGATGCCGTAAATATTGCAAATATGATCGGTAAAGCCTATACCGGAAATGCTGGGGCTCTGGCCCGCGTTGGAATCACGATGAGTGATGCGGAAAAGGAAGCAATCAAGAATGGGGACGCTAATGAAAGAGCCGCTATGATTGCCCAGGTTCTGAAGAACAATGTGGGCGGAGTCAACAAGGCCATGGCTGCAACTGCTACTGGTAAACAGACCCAGGCTATGAATGCCTATGGGGATATGCTGGAAGAAATCGGCAAGAAAATCATTCCTATCAAATCTGCACTGTGGCAGGCTTTTGGCAGTATCATCCCAGTTTTACAGGCAGGATTAATGCCTATATTGGATGATATTGGGAAGGGCTTTCAAGCTGTGCTTCCAGATATTCAAAAGTTTGCTAAAGAGTTTGCGCAAAATCTTCCTAAGTATTTGGAAATGGGTAGACAAGGACTTCACAAGGTTGTGGAAACTGCTAAGTCCCTGTGGAAAGCCCTTAAACTGCTGTCCCCAGTAATCGTGGGCGTAGTTGCTGGGTTTACGGCCTTTAACATTATGACTGCAGTAGCTAGTGGGCTTAAAGCCTTAACTACGGCTATTGGGCTCTGCCGGCATGCCACATTGCTTTTCAATCTAGTACTTAAAATGAACCCGTTGTTCTTAGTCGCAGCTGCTATTGCAATCGTTATTGTGATTCTAGTGGCACTCTACCAGCATTGGGATCAGATTAAGAAGATTGTAGGAGAAGTTTGGGAATCAGTTAAATCGGCATGTTCTAAAATGTATGATGCAGTAGTAGATTTTGTCGATTCGGGAATTAATGCATTCAATAATTTTATTCAGTGGCTTCATGATACGTTCGTCAATGGCTGGAACGATGCTATGCAAAAACTGAGTGATTTTGCTACGGGGATTTGGGATACTGTGAGTGGCGCAGCTCATAGAGCCCTGGACTGGATTGTTGACAAAGTAGATTCAATCCGTAATGCTTTTAGCTCTATCCATTTTCCATCTGTTGTAGATGATGGATTGGCAGGGCATGCATTAGGGACTTCTTATTTCAGTGGAGGTTTCACCAGGGTAAACGAGCATGGCGGTGAAGTCATGAAGCTTCCTAATGGAACGCAGATCATTCCTCATGATGTATCTGTAAAAGCCGCAGGTAGACATTCCCCCGTTACAGTCAATCTTACTATTCAAGGAAATGTCCTTGGCAATCAAGAGTTCTGCAATGAAATCGGAAACATGATCTTTAACCAGGTTCAGACTGCTATAGAAAACATGTAAGGAGGGATGGAAATGAGTGTCAGCCTATTAAAAGCGATTGTTTTGGTTCTTCCTTTGTTTATCCCAGATAACAGAGCAAGCATTGTCTTAAGCAATGACTATGATTCTATTTTTCTTCCTGTTGTTCCAGGCTCCTTGCCTGCTATTGAAAACCCTCAGAACAATGAAACATTTTCCAGTGTTTTAGGGGATCTCAATATTATCGGGACAATGGGACTGAGACAGATTTCATGGGATGGGTTATTACCAAACACAGCAGGTAAGTACAGCTGGTGCTTAAATTCTACTGTTGATGCAACAACGGCTATTAATTTTATCAGAAAAGCACAGCTTTCGTATAAACCGATCAGAGTGGCTATTACCTATGCCAACGGATCGGAATATTTGAATATGCTGGCTACAATTGATAAATTCACTTATTATGCGGACAATGTCCATGATTTTCATTACTCTATTGGGTTAAAGGAGTACCGGAAGATTACAACGGAAGGAAGCCTTACTTCATGATTACGTTAACGGCGTATCTGCCTGATGGGACAACAAAAGATCTTACTGCCAACACAGGCAATTATTCACTGAGTGATCATATTGACCAACTGAGCGCTGAGCTCAAATTTGACCTTACTGCAAACCCATTGGATGCTGACTTCAAAGATCTATGGGTTCCTGTAGGGACAAAGATTTCTTTTACGCATGATAAGGTAAACTTGTTTCAAGGAATTATTACCAAATATGACCGGAACAGTTTGGCAAACTTCGCCTATACTGCTAATGACTATGCTTATTACTTAAACAAATCCGAAATCATCATTCAGTTTAACAATGTTACCACGACGCAGGCTATTGAACAGCTTTGCAGTGAAAATGGCATTGCGATTGGATCAATTTGTGATATTCCGACGATCGTGAACAAAATCTATAATGGATCCAAAATTTCTGATGTGATTAAAGATTTGCTGAAGATGGCTGAAGCAGATCAAAAAGTCCATTATTATATGGAGATGCGAGAAGGAAAGCTTTGGATCCTAAAATACAGCGATCTTTATATTCAACCAACAGATACCTTGGTGAAAAATATCATTAGTGAGTTTTCCAGTTCCTATAGCATGGAGGATATGACCAATAAAGTGGTGGTGATCTCCAGCAAGGAAAAGAATACTCAGATCCAAGCGACTGCTGAGGATACGGACAGCCAACAGATTTATGGCACGGTCCAAAAGGTAGAAAAGGTGGATGATAAGAAGGTATCCCAGGCCCAGAGCATTGCAGATGGGATTTTGAGCGATAAGGGAAAAATAAAGAAAAGCTTCTCTGTTACGGAATTGGGAGATGATACGGTTAGGGCGGGGCGGCTTCTCAAGTTCAATTATCCTGAAATTAATTTAGAAGGAGTGTTCCTTGTTAAAGCTTCTACCCATAACTATTCAGGATTGAAACACACAATGCGCTTAGAATTGGAGGTGTAACATGGAAAGCTGGGCCGTCAGCTTTGCTAAGAATTTCAAAGAAAGAGACAACCCCAAGCCTATTGGGCCTTGTATTGGAAAAGTTGAATCGCTAAGCCCTGTATGCATTAGTATCCAGAGTGGCCAGCATATGCTGCGGGCAAACCAGATTTATGTGTGTAACCAACTTCTGGAGCGCAAAAGCAGCTATAACGATTTTACTTCTAAAGGGTCAGGCCAATTCCCGTGCAATGAAGGAAAAATCGCCAACGGGAACTATGACTGCTCTGGATCTGGCAATATTCACTTAAATGCTGTTTGGAAAGTTGGGGACTTCGTAATGGTTGTCCCAGACGAATCCGGGCAGCATTTCTTCATTGTAGATATATTAAAGGGGGTGAGCTGATGTTCCCGGCAGATGTGGATTTTTCAACTGCTGCTGAAGATGGGGCGGCAAAGCCAATAATTGATTTGACCAAACTCGGCAAATCGCTGGCTTTTGACTATAAAACGGATCGTTTTGTCCTGGTGGATGGGAAAAATAAGATTCCGACCAAAATCGATAGTATCAAACAGTGGATTGAATTGTATTTGAGAACAGCAGTAAACAAATACCTAATCTACTCCAGCGATTTTGGAGTGAATTTTTCCGATTTGGTTGGATATAGGCTTCCTCGTTCTTACCAAGTTAGTGAAATTATCAGGCGGGTAAATTCAGGGATCCTGAACAAGTGCCCCTGTGTGAGTGAAGTGAAAAACTGGTCTTTCGATGGCGCCAAGGGTTTTAGCTTTACTGTAGTTACCAATACAGGAGAGGAGGTAAAGATTAGTGAGTGATGTTGATTCCATGCATCAGGAACTGCTTAAACAGATCTCTGATGACTACCAAAAAACTGAAGGATTCCCTACTTATGATATTCTGAGGGCCTTGGCTTTTTGTTTATTGAAGATCCAGGAATATGCGGAAGAAGTTGATAGGAAACAAGATGTAGATAATCTTACAGGAACAGACTTGGAAAGATTTATCTCTCAGAGAAAAGGCGTATCCAGGAAGAAAGCGACTTATGCGACTGCCGTACTTACGGTGAAAACTGGCAGCGGAACTATCACAAAGGGAGATTTGTTCTCTACTTCTGGTGGAGTAAGGTTTGCAGCTGATTCAACTGTTGAAGTTGCAGAAGGAGATTCTTTCAATGTAACAGCGGTTGCTCCGGGCGCTAATGGCAATGTTGCGGGCAACACAATTACGGAAATGCCAGTTACTATTGCTGGTATCAGTGCTGTCTATAATGCAGAAGGATCTAAAGACGGATATGACGCAGAGGATGATGATTCTCTAAGAGAACGGTACTATACAGCTTTGAGAGAACCAGCAACTTCCGGGAATGTATATCATTATCGGCAGTGGGCTCTTGAAGTTTCCGGCGTAGGAGGAGCCCAGGTCTTTCCTTTGTGGAATGGAGACAATACGGTGCAAGTTGTCATCATTGATTCTGCTGGCCTTGTTCCAAGCGCTGATTTAGTGAAAGAAGTTCAAACCTATATTGACCCGGATAGTTCTGGTAAAGGGACGGGGCAGGCTCCGGTTGGCGCATATTGCACAGTGATAGCAGCTACTGCTTTAAGCATTGCCGTGTCTGCGACTTTGACTATCAGAACTAATACAACCCTTGAAGTGGTGAAAGGCCTGGTTGAAAGTGGCTTGAAGGCATATCTGAAATCTGTTGCTTTTAAATCCAAAACCATTTCCGTTGGCAAGATTGGCGATATTATTTTGAATACCGATGGGGTTGAGGATTATGATGCACTGACTATCAATGGAGCCACAACCAAAATCACAGTACCAGATAAGTATGTTGGAGTTCTTGGAGAGGTGACTCTCAGTGAAGAATAAAGAATATATCATTTCTGCATTGCACAAGCTGTATAGGCGTGATCCCTGGATAAACGAGCTCTTTAATGCGGCTGGCGTTAATATGGATAAGCTCTCAGAGTATCTTGACGAAATTTATGGGAACAATTACTTTGACACGGCTACAGAAAACAAACTGAGACGGTTTGAGGCAGAAGCAGATATTGTTTATCCGAAAGGCAGCACGATTCTCAACCGAAGAAGTGCATTGCGGGCAAAATGGGTAGGCTCTGGAAAAGCAACTTTGGCGCTGCTGCAGTCTGTTGCTGATAGCTGGGGAAATGGCCTCGTAACACTCTCTTTTGAAAAAGGAAAAATCCATGTTACTTTCAATTCCCCAGTAGGAGTACCTGATGATTTAGATGGTCTGGAGAATGCATTGGGGACTGTCAAACCGGCTCATTTGGCAATCTACTATACTTTTTTGTACTACACATGGCAAAGGTATAAAGATGGCTTTACATGGCAGCAAGTCAATGAAATGACGTGGAATGGAGTAAGGAACAAGGAGGATTTATCTCATGGCTGATTTTACTGGAATTGCTCAGACGGACAACTTAAAACTTTATAAACCTGGATATTCCAATGTGGCTGATATTGAAGTGCTTAACGCTAACGCGGATGCACTGGATGCGGCCTATAAAGCATACAAGGATACTGCAGTAGATTTTATTGGAGCAAGTAGCTCTAAGCCTGGGGTAAGAGGATATGTACCCGCTCCTGCTGCTGGAGATCAGAACAAACTGCTGGCTGGCGATGGGACATGGAAGACACCGTTTACAGAATCTGATATTGCAAAAATTGCACATCCGGTAGGCTCTGTACTGGCTTTTGCTGATGGAACGGATCCTAATACTAAGTGGTCAGGGATGACCTGGGTACAATTCGCGCAAGGACGTACTCTTGTGGGGGCAGGGACATATTCTGAAAATGGAACTGATTACACTTACACTAACGGTGATACTGGTGGTGAAGCAAAGCATAAAATCACCTTAGCAGAAAGCCCTGGACATACCCATACTGGCACCACAAGTTCAGCTGGAGCACATAGCCATACTGGGACTACTGGTTCTGCCGGCGGGCATAACCATACTGCGTATGGGACGCAGATTGGATATTCTGGTGGGAATGGCTGGTCAAGACATGCAGGTAATCAGTATTCTTACGGCAATAGCACGACTAGTTGGAGTGGGGACCATACTCATACTTTTACCACGAATTGGAATGGGGCCCATACGCATACTATGACCACTAGCAGCACAGGCGGAAATGGTTATCATGAAAACCGGCAGCCCTATGTTGTCGTGACCTACTGGAAACGAACAGCCTAAAGGAGGTGTAGAATGGATTTCCAATTTATTTTGGCAGGGCTTTCCCCCCTGTTATCTGGAATCTTGCTGTACGAATATAAAAAGCAGAGTGCAAAGAATAAGATTGAGGATCAAATGAGGGAACAGCAGCATGCTGCTTTAGTAGGTGGTGTGGAAGCCTTACTACGGGACCGGCTGTTACATGGAATGGAAGAAGGCCTTGCAAATGGGTATGCTCCCATCAGCAAGGCGGAATCTCTCAACAGCATGTACCTTGCCTACCATAATTTAGGAGGAAATGGGGTTGTTACAGAAACATACAAGAGATTTATGGCGCTTCCGCATGTGCCTCCGGACCATCAGTAGGAGGTGAGTCCATTGTTCCAGTTTGAAAAAATAGACTTAGAAAATATCTTGGTCATTATCGCTCTTTCGGTGAGCCTGGTAATGGCTATTTTTTATGGCCTGGATAACCTGGCAATGAGCATCGTGACCGGGCTCCTGGGGTATATTGGCGGAACGGTTAAGAGCACAGCACCGAAAGGAGGTGATAAAGATGGCAAAAGTAATTGATGTAAGCTACTGGCAGAAAGGACTGGACTATGATGCAGTTGTTGACGCTGGTATTAAGGGTGTGATCATCAAGATTTCTGAAGGCGAAGAACCGGAAGATACCTGGTGGGGGCATGCATCTGCGGCCAAAAAGCATGGTCTGAAATGGGGCGTGTATTGTTTCTCCCATGCATCTACTCCCGAAGAAGCTGCCGCTGAGGCAAATGAAGTCCTTTATCTGCTTGGCAGAGAGATCCCTCCGATGGGAGTGTGGTTTGACTTCGAAGCAAAGACATGTTTGCAGTGTGAAGATCCGACTGCAGTATGCAGCGCTTTCTTAAATACGATTACTGCTAAAGGAATCCCTTGCGGCATCTATGCAAGTCTCTCTACATTAGAGGATGTTATTGATGTAAGGGCACTGGGTGACTATGTTCCCTATTGGGTAGCACAGTACAACAAACGATGTGAGTTTAAGGATGACTACCCGGATAATGTGTTGGCTGGGTGGCAGTACAGCGACAGTGGCTGTATCGGTTCTACAAATGTTGATATGAATGAGTGGTATCTGGATTTAAATTAGGAGGAAAAGATTATGAGCAAATGGACTGAATTTAGAGATCAGATTGAAGATGCGTTGAACCTGGATGATGTGACTGAGGATATGAAACAAAAGTTTGGTGACTGGTGTTTGACTATTGCTTTCCCTTTGGCTGAAAAAGTCGGGGAAAAGTTTGTAGCCAAAACTAAGGCTGATGCTGCTAATGAAAGCGGCTGGAATGCTATTAGAGATTCCGTTCTGTTCCCTGCCTTGGTATCTGGCGGCCTGTGGCTGATTAAGTACCTGCTGGTGAAAACGGGTGCTACTGAAGCACAGAAAACTGGTAATAATGTTTAATGAAAAGAACTAAAAACTACAAGAAAATGTAACCATCTACCCCATCAGGCGCAAAATGCTTGATGGGGTATTTTCTTTATCCAATTTTTTTGAATAATTCTTGTCATATTCTGTGGAAAAAGTGTAAAATAACATTGAACAGTTTTTGTAATAAGGAGGCTAAAAACTATGAATAAGATTTATAAGGTTGTTTGGAGCAAGGTACGAAACTGCTATGTAGTCGTTTCAGAGCTGGCAAAGCGGAATATGCGGAATACCCGCAGCATTGTTACTTGCGGCAAAAACAAGGAGATTGTAGCTCTTTGCACGGCTCTTTTGTGTAGCTTCGGTGGTGTGGCTTGGGCTGCGGATACTACTCCTGGTGCTGGCAATGGTGTGGCTATTGGCACTGGCAGTAATGCGCCAAAAACAGAAAATGTGGCTATTGGTAAAGGTGCTGGTATTTCTTACTCTAATGGGGCAAGCAATGCGACTGGTGATATCGTGGTCGGCAATGGAGCCAATATTAATAACTATGCCAGCCAGGGCGGCAGTGTTGCTATTGGTAAAAATGCAAAGGTTGAAAATATGGCTGGCGGCGGAGAAGCCAGCTTCGCTTTCGGACAGACTACTTTTAGCGGTAGCTGGTTTTCGTCAGCAAGAATACCTGCTGACCCGACAAAAGTGGTGGGCAGTGTTGCCATTGGCGATAACACCTTTGCTCGCACCGGCAGCACGATGATTGGTTCTCATAATTACAAAGGAGCTTTAGGCGATACTACTGTAGACAGTGCTTCTACCAGGACAAGTGCACTAAATGTTTATGCTACTACCATTGGTGCCAATAGCTTTAGTAATGGGGCATTCACAACGAGTACTGGTGTATATAATATCATTTCCAGCGATTATAATGGAGGCCGTTTGGCAAACCCGGTAAAGAATTTAGGGGCCACGATTAATGGTTCTCTGAACAGCATCGAGGGAATGAGCGGGAATTATTATTCTGGAATAGCTAACACGGTTAGTGGGGTAGCGAATCGCACTTTCAATTCGAATGGATCACTGATTTATGGCGCTGGAAATGAAATTACAAATTCAGTAGTTTCCCTATATGATGCGCCAACGGATAGCGGCAATTCTGCAAAAGCATTTGCAGAGACCTTGAGGGGCGTTATTAGAAATAATAATGGCGGTGGTTCCACCATGGCTATCGGCGGCGGGAATAAAGCCGACTATACGCAGAAAACATCTATTATCGGTGTTAATAATACGATTACGGGTACCTCTGCCAAAGTCGCCAATCTGAATTCTGTATCTGGATTTAAAAACACCGTAACTAATGCGTCCAATAACATCATCATGGGAAACGATCATACTGTGACAGCAGATAACACGGTTGCTATTGGTGGTCTTTCTTCAGCAGATACTCGTTCTGTAGCGAATACAACTTCTGTCGGATATGACTCCAAGGTGTCTGTTGAGGATGGTGTGGCCCTTGGATATAAGTCTAATTCTACAGTAGATAAAGGGCTGGTCGGGTATGACATAACGGGCGCAGATCACAGCGGCGATACAACTGGTACGTGGAAGTCTACGGCAGCAGCTGTTTCTGTAGGAGATGCATCCACAGGATTGACTCGTCAGATTACCAATGTGGCTGCAGGTACGAAAGATACTGATGCAGTGAATGTGGCGCAGCTGAAAGCTTTGGATACGAAAGTAGCAAATGGCACTGTTCATTACTATTCTGCCAAGAGCAGCAAACACGGTGCCGGATCGAACTATGACAATGACGGTGCCACCGCGGACGACAGCATGGTCATCGGGGTTTCCTCTTCTTCCGACGGTGTGAACAGCACGGTACTTGGCAATAACAACACACTGACCGGAGAGAAAAACGGTAAGAATAACAGTATCGTTGTTGGGCAGGGACTAACGGTAGCCGGGACTCACAATGCGGTATTCGGTACAGATTATGAAAACTATGACCACAAAGCGACCATGGTTTACGGCGAAGCGAATACCGTTCTTGGAGTGGGCAACTTGGTGGGCTATACGGCAAAAAAAGACCCTTCCGATCCGACGAAATGGATATATACAAAAAACAGCAGTGGAAGTGACCAGAATGTAGTGGTAGGCCTGACAAATACCGCCAACGGCGGGAGTGTAGTAGTGGGGACAAGTTCTGTATCCGATAGTTTGGGAACTTCTATTGGTCACGGGAATACTATTATAGGCATGGACGACCAAGGCGGGCAGCGAGGCGTAGCAGTTGGTAATGATCTGACGGTAAAAGGCGAAGAAGCGGTAGCTATCGGTACGAAAGCCGAGGCGAATGCAGATTGGACAATCGCTATGGGATCAAAGGCTCAGACTGAAAAGGATATGGATATGGCTATAGGTTACGGCGCGAAGGCTTCCGGCGGTTGGTCGATGGCTATGGGCGTAGCTAGTATTGCGGAGGGATCGACATCTACCGCATTAGGTTACATGGCCAAGGCAACTGTAGATGAAGGTGTGGCTTTGGGTTCGTACAGTGTGGCAAACACGGAAGCGGAAAAAGCTGGCTATGATCCCTCTACAAAGTCGGGTTCCACGAACACCACCTCTACTTGGAAATCTACGGCAGCTGCTGTTTCTGTAGGCAATACTGCAAGCGGCATCACGCGCCAAATTACTGGCGTAGCAGCCGGCACCAGTGATACAGATGCTGTTAACGTAGCTCAGCTAAAGAAAGCTGTTGCAGGGGCAGCAGATGGCAACGATACGCTAGTAAGCGGTACTGACGGGCTGAGCCTTTCAGGGAACACTCTTTCCATGACAGTGAAGGATACTGCAGGCAACGAAGTAAAGGGTTCCGTGGATCTGTCCTCTATTGCTGGGAGCGCGGATACAAGGAATACTGTTACTGCAGGAGAAAACGTCAAAATTGACGAAACACCAAATGCTGATGGGAGCTCTACTTATAAAATTAACGTAAAAGCTGATGGCAAAGTAGAGAGTGGTAATACAAGTATTGTAACAGGCGGAACTGTTTATAATGAAACACACCCAACGACTAACGGAACGTATATCAGTAAAGACAAATCTGCGGGCGAAAATTTAACAGCTCTGGATAATCAGGTTAAGACAAATGCTGATAGTATTTCTCGTATGGGAAATTCTATTGACAAACTGGGTAATCGTATTAACCGAGTGGGCGCAGGTGCAGCAGCTTTGGCAGCTCTGCATCCTCAGGACTTTGATCCAGATGATAAATGGGACTTTGCTGCTGGCTATGGTAATTATAAGAGTGCTCATGCAGTTGCCGTTGGGGCATTCTATCGTCCGACCGAAGATACTATGCTGAGTGTTGGCGGCAGCTTTGGGGGGCGGCGAAAATATGATCAATGCTGGAGTGACCTTCAAACTTGGCCAGCATAACCATGTAAGCCGGTCCAGGGTAGCCATTGCCAAAGAGGTGCTGGCTTTGCGGCAAGACAACCAGGAACTGCGCAACGAAGTCAATGAACTAAAGACTATGCTCAAACAAGGAAGAACAAGTGATATTAAGAATGTTTCGTTCCCTGATGTACCCAAAGACCATTGGGCTTATGACTATGTAAAAACGCTGGCAGACAGAGGTTATGTAACTGGATATCCTGATGGTGAATTCAAGGGGGATCGTTCTCTGACTCGTTATGAATATGCTGCGATTATCTATAGAGCCTTGCAAAATGGCGCACCTAGTGATGCAGATATGGCAAAAGCAGTCAATGAATTTGGGCCTGAGCTTGAACAAGTCCAAAATATTGAGCGCTTCCGTGTTGACAGGATTTCTGGCAAAGATAATGATAGACATAAAGTTGAACGTGTCCGTATAAACGACAAAGACAACAAAGCAAAGAACGATTATCGTGATGTGTATGGCACGTCTATCCAAAAATAAGGCCCATTAAAATTTAAAGAGCCCCCTTATTTATTCTTTTGACAGAGTAAATAGGGGGCTCTTCTTTTGTAATCTTTGAGAATATGCTAGAAAAATGCAGCTGAAAAGAATATAATAACACTCGTAAAGAAGAACAGATTAATCGTCCTGTTCATTATGACTATAGGGAGGACAAAACATGATTAATCGCGAGAGAAGAGAAAAAGTCTTAGAAATTTTGCAAAACTCCACTGACCCTATTACAGGATTAAAACTGTCAAAACAGCTCAACGTAACTCGGCAGGTAATCGTGGGGGATATAGCTATTCTCCGGAGCGGTGGGCACCCTATTATTTCATCAGCTAGAGGATATCTGCTTCCGGCTATTATGGGCCAAAAAGGTTGTGGTCATTGTATTGCTTGTAAGGGGAAGAAACTAGATAGTAAAGAACTTCTGGATGAAATGTACGCAGTAGTAGATAATGGTGGCACAATTTCTGGAATGAATTTAAAAAGCCCAATTTATGGAGACCTACGGATTAAAATGGATATCCATAGTCGAAGAGATGCTCAACAGTATTTGCAACGAGTCAGACAAGCAGGCTTTCCTTTTATAACGGTGGCAACTGGGGGGCTGCACTCTTTGTATATTCAGACCCATAACGAGGAAGAGTTGCGGGCTATTAAAAAATGTCTGGATGGGCTAGGCTTATTAGATGAAAATTGCGAGATAGAACAACTGCCAACAGCAGGCAGATATCGCGGAATGTCAAAATAGTGGAATGACAAATCAACGAAGGCTGTGAAAAGATGATCACTCATTTTTCCACAGCCTGATTTATTCCGGCTGATCGTTACCGTGAACCTTCTGATTATAGGGGCAGATACGACAAAAAACGACAAAAATTCTACGTAAATTACGATAATAATAGAAGAAAAGCATAAAACGCCTTTCATGGCCAACGTGATTCTGCCTATACTTTAGAAATAGTGGACAAATACATCCGTTAGGGGCTAAAATAAGATATTAATCAATTGCAGTTTTTGCAGAAAGAAAGGCAAAGGTGTAACATGCTGTTTACAGATAAAGCAAGGATTTATGTGGAAGCCGGATCCGGCGGCGACGGAGCCTCCAGTTTCCGGAGAGAAAAATATGTGGCCTGCGGTGGTCCGGATGGAGGAAATGGCGGGCGGGGCGGTTCCGTAGTCCTGGTAGCGGACAAAGACCTGAACACCCTGGTGGACTTCCGTTACAAGCGGAAGTTCGTAGCCCAGCGGGGCGGCAATGGAGCAGCTAAGAACTGTACCGGAGCCAAGGCTCCCGAAGTGGAAGTAAAGGTCCCTTTGGGAACGGTGGTGTATGATGATGCCACCGGCGTGGCTCTGGCAGACCTGGCCCATCCAGGAGATCGCTTCGTAGCGGCCCGGGGCGGCCGGGGCGGCAAAGGCAATGCCTGCTATGTGACCAGCACCAAGCAGGGAGTGACTTTTGCAGAAAAAGGAGAACCGGGGACCAAAGGCTGGCTCCGGCTGGAACTGAAGATGCTGGCGGATGTGGGGATGGTAGGTTATCCCAGTGTGGGGAAATCCAGCATTGTGGCCCGGGTTTCCGCTGCCCGTCCGGAAGTGGCAGCCTACCACTTCACGACTTTGACCCCTGTGCTGGGAGTGGTCCGGCTGGATGCGGAGCACAGTTTCGTACTGGCGGATCTGCCGGGGCTGATCGAAGGGGCTTCCAAAGGTGTGGGCTTGGGGCATGATTTTCTCCGGCACATCGAGCGGACCCGGGTCATCCTCCATGTAGTGGATGTAAGCGGCTGTGAAGGCCGGGATCCTGTGGAGGATTTCAAAAAAATCAACGAGGAATTGGTGCTTTACAGTGAAAAGTTGGCCAATCGGCCCATGCTGGTGGTGGCCAATAAGATGGACCTGCCCGATGCAGAAGAGAACTTCAAAAAGCTGGAAGCTTATGTGACGGCTCAGGGATATCCCATTATGAAAGCCTCCGCCGCCACCGGCCAGGGGCTGCGGGAAATCATGTGGAAAGCCTATGAGATGCTCCAGAAAGCACCGGCGGAAGAGGAAGTCATCGACATCGGGAAGGTGGAAGAAGCGGACCCGGATTCCTTCACCATCCTTACGGACAGTGAAGACGCGGATTTCGAAGTGAAGGGAAAGAATATCGAACGGCTGGTGGCCATGACCAATTTCGACAATGAGGAAGCGGTTTACCGGTTCCAGCTGATCTGGCGGCGGCTGGGCATCGAGAAAGCCCTGAAAGAAAAGGGCATCCAGGAAGGCCAATCCGTCAAGATCGGCGATATGGTCTTCGATTATCAGGAACAATGAACTGACAGGGAGCAGAAATCCGGAAAAATCATCGGTTCATCTATTTTGCTGTGAGGGGTTGATTGCATGGAGCGCGCTAAAATTGCAGAGGCCAAACGGGTGGTCGTGAAAGTGGGGACCAGTACCATCACCTATTCCAACGGGAAGATCAACTATGAGAAAATCGAAAAGCTGGCCCGGATCATGACGGACCTCCAGAACCAGGGAAAAGAAATGATCTTGGTGTCTTCTGGGGCCGGAGCTGCCGGTGTGGGCCGTCTGGGACTGGATGCCAAGCCATCTACGATCCCGGGCAAACAGGCCTGCGCTGCAGTGGGCCAAGGTATCCTGATGCATATCTATGAACGGCTTTTTGGCGAATATGGGCAGGTAGTGGCCCAGGTGCTCCTGACCAAAGCGGACATGGTGAACCGGCACAGCTACGCCAATGCCCGGAATGCTCTCCAGGAAATGATTTCCTGGGGGGTGATCCCCATCATCAATGAAAATGATGTGGTGGCCATCGACGAATTCAAGATCGGGGACAATGACAATCTCTCCGCTCTGGTGGCCAGCCTGGCCGATGCGGACCTGGACATCCTGCTGTCGGATATCGACGGGCTGTATACGGCCAATCCCAAGACCCATCCGGAGGCCAAACTGGTTTCTGTAGTAGAGGAAGTGACCCCGGCCATCGAGGCCACCGCCGGCGGAGTCGGTTCCAAGAATGCCACCGGCGGTATGCTCACCAAGCTCCAGGCAGCCAAGAATGCCATGAGCGCAGGCATCGCCCTGGTCATCGCCAATGGGGAAAACTTGGAGGTCCTGCGGCGGATCATGAAGGGCGAACCAGTAGGGACGCTGTTCGTCCCCCGGGAGAACCATCTCCGATTCCGGAACCAGTGGCTGGCCTTCGGCTCTAAGATCAACGGTCAGCTCATCGTGGATGACGGACTGGCCAAAGCCCTGCGCCAAAAGGGAAGCTGCAGCATCCTTCCCGTAGGGATCACCCGGGTGGAAGGCAATTTCGACAGCGGGGATACGGTCAGTGTGCTGGACCAAGAAGGCCATGAGCTGGCCCGGGGCATGACCAACTACAGTGCAGAAGATCTGGAACTGATCAAGGGCTGCAAAACCGGTCAGATCGAGGAAAAAATCGGCTACAAACATTATGATGAAGTCATCCACCGGGACAACCTGGTGGTTCTGTAAAGGGGGCGGAAACCATGTACGAAGTAGGAATGGTGCGGACCCAGGGAGAAGCTGCCAAAAAGGCTTCTCTTGATCTGGGCATCTTGAATACCCGTGTAAAGAATGAAATCCTGGAAAGCATGGCAGAGGGACTCCTGGCGGAAGAGAAGACCATCTTGGACGCCAATGCTGTGGATATGGAAGAAGGACGGAAGAACGGGCTCCGGGAATCTCTCCTGGACCGGCTGCTGCTCACCCATGACCGGCTGGAGCAGATGGCCCGGGGAATCCGCCAAGTGGCCGGGCTGCCGGATCCAGTGGGACGGATCCTCAGTGGGTCCAGTCTGCCCAACGGACTGACCATCACCAAGGTCTCTGTGCCCCTAGGGGTCATCGGCATCATCTATGAAGCCCGTCCCAACGTGACCGCCGATGCCATTGCTCTGTGCGTGAAAAGCGGGAACGCAGTGATCCTGAAGGGGGGGCGGGAAGCTCTCCATTCCAATAAAGCCGTCAGCGATGTGCTGGTCGCCTATGGAGAGAAAGCCGGCCTGCCCCAGGGAGCCGTCCAGTTTGTCAATGTACCGGAGCGGGCCGCTGTAGATGAACTGATCCATCTGGAAGGCCTGGTGGATGTGGTGATCCCTCGGGGCGGAGCCGGGCTGATCAAAAATGTGGTCCACAATGCCTCTGTGCCGGTGATCGAAACTGGCGCCGGCGTCTGCCATACCTATGTGGATGCTTATGCCAACGTACCCATGGCAGTGGATATCGCCATGAATGCCAAGGTAAATCGGCCCTCCACCTGCAATGCCATGGAAACCCTGCTGGTCCACAAAGACATTGCGGATGCTTTCCTGCCGGCCATGCTGGAGGCTTACCAAAAAGCCCATGTAACCATCCTGGGAGATGCCAGGACCCAAAGCTACAGCAGGGATGTGCAGCCGGCTACAGAAGAGGACTGGGCTACCGAGTACGGAGATCTGCGCCTTTCTGTGAAAGTGGTGGACAGCCTGGAAGAAGCGGTGGCCCATATCCGCCGGTACAGCACCGGTCATTCAGAAGCCATCGTGACGGACAACTACGAAAATGCCCGGAAATTCCAGCAGCTGGTGGATGCGGCGGCGGTCTATGTGAATGCTTCCACCCGGTTCACCGATGGGTTTGAATTCGGGTTCGGAGCAGAAATCGGCATCAGTACCCAGAAGCTCCATGCCAGAGGTCCCATGGCCCTGCCGGAACTGACCACCACCAAATACCTGGTCAATGGCAGCGGCCAAGTACGGAAATGAATGGACAGAAGGCCCCTGGACTGTAAGAATTATAGAGTTGTTTAAAATCTTTTCATGGGGAATTCATATTTCTTTCTTACAATATTTTCATCTATAAGAGAATGAGGGAACGGATGTATGGAGAGCCATTCTCTGTGCATCCGTGTTTTTTCCTGCACCTGCAGGAAGATGATGGAGGGAAAACAGCGTGAACATCGTGCAGAAGCATAAAGTGCTGCTGATTGTCCTGGCAATCCTGATTGCCGGCGGAGCCGGCGGCTACAAGTACTACCAGGTCAAAAAGACCCAGGAAGCCGTGGCGGCCACCCGGACCGATGCAGTACAGCGGGGGGATCTGCGGAAGACCATTTCCGCTACCGGGGCTCTGAAAGCCCTGGACAACGTGGATATCAACTCCAAGATCACCGGGCGTATCGTCCAGGTCTATGTGACGGAAAACCAACATGTCACCGCCGGCCAAGCCCTGGTGAAACTGGATGACACGTCTTTAAAAGCCACTCAGGAAATGAAGCGGGCCACCATGGTGGACAAACAGGCCACCTACCAGAGAGACCAGGCTTTGTTGAGCCAGGGGGCCATTGCCCAGAGCGTGTTCGATACTGCCGAGGCGGAATATCTGGTGGCCAAGGCAGAATACGAACAAGCCACTTCCAACGTAGGAGATACAGTGATCAGTTCCCCTATCGACGGGTATGTGATCGGCAAACCCACTCCTGTAGGCCAGACGGTATCTTCCGGTATTTCTACGCCCCAGGTATTGATGAGCGTAGCCAACCTGGACAAGATGCAGATCTATCTGATGGTGGATGAATCGGATATCGGCCAGATCAAACAGGGACAGACGGTAGAATTCACTGTGGACGCCTATCCCAACGAAACCTTCAAGGGGACCATCAGCCTGATCGGCCGCAGCGCGACTACCACCAACAATGTGAACTACTATACCTGCTATGTGGATGTGGAGAATTCCGAGGGGAAGCTGCTGCCTACCATGACTGCCCGGGCCAATGTGATCGTGGATGAAATCCAAGACGCCCTGACCGTATCCAACAAATGCATCCATACGGAAAACGGAGAAAAGTATGTGCTGGTCTATGACAAAGACACCAACACCACCCGGAAGGTAACGGTGAAGACCCTGCTGACCGGAGAAGACCGAGTGGCTGTGGAAGGGGATCTCCAGCCGGGCGACGAACTGGTGGTGAAGACCACAAAAGCCACCGGCAGTACCAACAACAGACGGATGGGGCCTCCGATCTAAGAGACGGGAGGACCGAGCCATGAACGTCATTGAACTGAAAGACATTGTAAAAAGCTACCAGATGGGGGATACCATCGTCTATGCCCTGGACCATGTGACGGTGAATTTTGAAAAGGGGAAGTTCACCTCCATCGTAGGGCCTTCCGGCAGCGGGAAATCCACCATGATGAACATCCTAGGCTGCTTGGACCGGCCTACTTCCGGAGAATATTACCTGGAAGGGAAGAACATCGCCAACTATACAGACGATGAACTGGCCCGGACCCGGAACCAGCGGATCGGCTTCGTGTTCCAGAGCTTCAACCTGCTGAGCCGGCTGACCGCCGTGGAGAATGTGGCCCTGCCTCTGATCTACGCCGGGGTGAATCTGGAAGAGCGGACGAAACGGGCGGAAAAGGCTCTGACCGATGTGGGTCTGGGAAGCCGGATGTACCACAAACCCAATGAAATGTCCGGGGGCCAGCGGCAGCGGGTGGCCATCGCCCGAGCCCTTATCAACAATCCGGCCATCATCATGGCCGATGAACCCACCGGGAACCTGGACACTAAGTCCACCTTGGAAATCATCGATATCTTCGAGAAATTGAACCAGGAAGGGAAAACGGTGATCATGGTCACCCACGAACCGGAACTGGCGGCCATGACGCAGCGCATCCTGGTGATGCGGGATGGTCGGCTGACAGAAGAGAAAGAGGGAGGAGGCCAGGTCGTTGTTTAGAGAATGTGTGAAGATGGCCTTTGAAGGCATGCTGGCCAACAAAATCCGGACCTTCCTGACCATGCTGGGCATCATCATCGGGGTTGGCGCCGTGATTGCCATGGTGTCCTTGGGCCTGGGCATGCAGGAAAAAGTCAAAGAGAACATTACCAGTATGGGCAGCAACCTGCTGATTGTCATGAGCGGCGGCCGTACGGCCAATGGTCAGCGGATCGCCAGCGGCAGCGGGGCCAAACTGACCTATGAAGACGCCAAAGCCATCGAAAAGAACGTGGACGGTATCAAATATGTGGCGCCAGGGGTCCAGAACAGCTATCAGCTGGTGGCCGGGAACCAGAACTGGACTTCCCAGGTCCAGGGCGTTACCCCCAACATCCTGTCCATCCGGAATTATTCCATCGAACAGGGCCGGATGTATTCCCAGCGGGATATGAACAGCCGGGAACGGGTGTGTGTCATCGGAAAGACCGTAGCGGACACCCTGTTCCCGGACGGCAATGCGGTGGGCCAGATCATGCGGATCAATAAGGCTCCCTTTACGGTCATCGGGGTCCTGGCTACCAAGGGGCAGTCTGCCATGGGACAGGACCAGGATGACATCGTGTTCATTCCTCTGACCACCGCCATGCAGCGGCTCATGGGACTTACCTATATCCGGAACATCACCATCCAGTGTGAAAGCGAAAATACCGTATCCCAGGTCCAGTCCGATGTGGTAACCCTGCTGCGGACCCGGCATAAGATCAAGACCGGGGATGACGATGACTTTTCTGTCCGGGATCTGACGGAAATCATCAAGACGGCCCAGGAAACTACTGGATCCATCACCCTTCTCCTGGCCATTGTGGCTGGCATCAGTCTCCTGGTAGGCGGCATCGGGATCATGAATATCATGCTGGTCTCGGTGACGGAACGCACAAGGGAAATCGGAATCCGGAAAGCTTTGGGGGCCACCTATCATGACATCCTGCTCCAGTTCTTGGTGGAATCCATGGTGATCGGGGTCACGGGAGGGACCACTGGCATGATCCTAGGGACTGTGATTTCCGTCATCGCCGCGAAAATCATCGGCTGGCCCATTGTGGTCTCCATCCTGGCCACTATCATCTCCGTCGTATTCTCTGTGGGGATCGGGCTTTTCTTTGGGCTGTATCCGGCCAAGAAAGCGGCTCTCCTGGACCCCATCGATGCCCTGCGGTATGAATGAGGATCCAAAGCCCACTCTCCGGCAGAAATGGAGAGGATTTGTGGAATTCCTCCATCGTCCCAAGACCCGGTTCGATATCAAAGACCGATCACGGGCCCTGCTGCTCTTTCTTTTGCTTGCAGCTGGGCTGATGTGGGCGGTCGAGAAAATCACGCAATGAAATCATAAAGAAGGCTGTGAAAGAATGGCCGACAGGAAACGTCGGTCACTTTCACAGCCTTCTTTCACTTACTTTCCGGCAGCTATCAGCCGGCGGAAAAGGAAACGGACCAGAGGCCCTACCAGGAGCAGCTGGAGCGGCCAGGCAAACAAATAATTGCGGAGATAGGCCGGGAAAAGGATCTGGGGAGATGTGGTGTGGAGGAACAGGAAATGGATCAGCGTAGTCATCATGGGAACCATCAACAAGGGCGTAGCGATCCCCATGCCGATGGGAAACGTCTTTTTCTGGTGCCAGTATCTCCGGGCCAGCCGGAAAGCCAAGGGACTGCCGATGAAATAGGCCACGGGCAGAGCCACCCAGTACTCCCGGAGCATATTGTGAAGGGCTGCTTGGAACCAGGGGCCCTGCCAGCCCAGATTCCACAGGGCGTTGTACGAGGACATGCCCAGGACCATCCCAAAGGCCATCATACAGGTGAAAATGATTTCTTCTTTTTTGGTTGCAGGCAAAAAGATCACTCCTCTGAATTTGGATAACAAAAAAAGAGCATCTCCAGCAATTGGATTTACATCGCTGAGAATACTCATTGCAGATACAGTATACCATATGAGAAAGAAAAATTCACATTTTTCCTGTATAATAAAAGAAACCCAGCACACTGGCCTTTTGGCCGGCAAAAGGAGGAATCGACATGGCTTTTGCAGTGAAAAATTATTTGGAAGACCTAGAGACCTTGGTCAATATGGAATCCTTCAGTACCTTTCCGGAAGGGACTGCCCGAGTGGCAGAATGGCTCCGGAAGCGGCTGGATCAGGCAGGCTGGAGGACGGAACTGATCCCTGTGGGGGAGTCTGTGGGACCCTGCTTGAAAGCAGTCTGGGGGAACCCGGATCATTATGATGTGATCCTCCTGGGCCATATGGACACGGTCTTTCCAGTGGGAACTGTGCAAGAACGGCCTTTTTCCCTGGAGGGGGACCATTATAAAGGACCTGGTTCAGCGGATATGAAATGCGGGGATCTGTTCATGATCTATCTGGCAGAAGCACTCAGCTCTGAAAAGGTGCAGGGCAGCGTTTGTCTGTTGTTCAATCCTGATGAAGAAATCGGATCCCGTTATTCCCGTCCGGTCATCGAACGGGAAGCCAAGAAGGCGGATCATGCCCTGATCATGGAAAGCGCCCGGCCCAATGGAGATCTGGTGAACCAGCGGAAAGGAATCTGCAAGTATACCTTGACTTTTACCGGAATCGCTTCCCATGCAGGGGTGAATCCGGACAAAGGAGCCAGCGCCATCAATGAATTCATCCGCTGGGGAGAAAAAATCATCGGGCTGGGAAATCCAGAAGCCGGGACAACCGTAAATATCGGGTTGGTCCAGAGCGGAACGGCTCCCAATGTGGTAGCCGCCCAGTGCCGCTGCGTCATCGATGTACGGATCACTCAGATTGCAGAGGGGGAACGGATCGACCGGACCATCCGGGCAATGGAAGCACAGACTTTTGATTCCCGAGTGAAGGTGCAGGTGGAAGGAAAAATTGCAAGGCCGCCCATGGTCCCTACTCCCAAGACCCTAGAATTCTGCAGGATGGCAGAAAACATTGGAAAAGCAGAAGGCGTGCAGTTCCACTGGCAGGCAGCCGGCGGAGGCAGTGACGGGAATTTCACTTCTGCCCTGGGGGTCCCTACTTTGGATGGCTTGGGCCCTGTAGGCGGCAATGGCCATGCGGTCACTGAATATGGGGTCATCAGCAGCCTGGAACCACGATTCCGTTTCCTGAAATCTCTGGTGGAAGCCATCTTGAAAAAGCAAAAGGAAGAGGTGTGAGAAAAGGTCGTATGAGAGATACATCACTGGTCTATCTGTTGGATGGAGGGAACCGGATCCTCCTGGGACGGAAGCGCCGGGGCATGGGTGTGGGGAAGTGGAATGGGTTCGGGGGAAAAATCGAACCGGGAGAAACCATGCGGCAGTGCGCTGTACGGGAACTGCAGGAAGAAAGTGGGATCCGAGTGCGCCCGGAAGATCTGGATCTGGTGGCTGATCTTTATTTTGACCAGCCCTCTGATGGAAATTGGTCCCATGGGGGCATGGTATATTTTGCCCGGAAATGGGAAGGAGTCCCCACCTTATCAGAAGAAATGGAACCCTGCTGGTTCGCCCTGGAGGAGTTGCCCTATCAGGAAATGTGGGAGGCGGACCGGATCTGGCTGCCAAAGCTGCTGAAGGGGAAACAGCTGCGGGGGACGATCCTTTTTGATAGGGACGGAGACCATGTTCTCCGATCGATGTTTCAGGAGGTCCATCTGGATGGAAAAAAATAATTGGCCGGCCAAGCTGTTGGCATGGTTCGATGAAAATCGGAGGGAACTGCCTTGGCGGGAAAGCCATCCTCGGAACCCTTATCATGTGTGGATATCGGAAATCATGCTCCAGCAGACCCGCACGGAGACTGTCCGGGAATATTTCCGCCGCTGGATGGAGCAGTTCCCTACCATCAAAGACCTGGCACAGGCTTCGGAAGAACAAGTGCTCCGGGCCTGGCAGGGACTTGGATATTACAGCAGGGCAAGGAACCTCCATAAGGCAGCCCGTCAGATCATGGTGGAATGGGCTGGCCAGATGCCTGCAGAAAAAAAGGCTCTGGCAGCCCTGCCGGGAATCGGCCCCTATACGGTAGGGGCCATCCTTTCCATGGCTTTTGGACAGCCTGTACCGGCTGTGGATGGAAATCTCCTGCGGGTCCTGGCAAGACTGTACGGAGTGGACGAAGATATTTCTGGAACGGCTGGGAAGAAAACCATCACAGAGCTGGCAGAAAAGGCTTTGCCGGAAGGGCGGCCCGGGGATTTCAATGAAGCCATGATGGACCTGGGGGCCGAGATCTGCATTCCCAAACATCCCCGCTGCGGACAGTGCCCGGTGCAGGAATCCTGTACAGCATGGCAGCAAAATAGAACAGATTCCCTGCCTGTCAAAAAGGCCAAACCTATCCAGAAAGAATTTGCTGCTGCCTGCGGGATCTTTTGCACGGAAGGGAGATATCTTCTGCACAAGCGCCCTTCAAAGGGGATGCTGGCTTCCATGTGGGAATTCCCCATGGCCCTGGACCATGATGAAGAAAAAGCCCGGCAGGATTTGGAAACACAATTGGAAACAGCTGCGGGACCGGCTGTATGGCAGCATAAACATGTCTTTACCCATCAGATCTGGCATATGAAGGCCTATTTACTGGAAAAAATCAGCTGCCCCGAAGGAGAATGGGCCTATTTCACTCCGGCAGAATGGGAAAAGGTACCATTGGCCGGACCTCATGCGAAATTGGCCGCCTGGCTGAAAAAAACTGTTGACAGCAAAGAGAAGGTTTGATATTATATACAAGTTTTCTCTTTGAGGAAGCAGACAAGTCAGAGGAATTCACCGGCAAAAGAAAAAGTTGTTGACAAATTCCAAATGATTTGTTAATATAAATAAGCTGTTACAAAACAGCAAGGTTGGAACCCTGAGAACTGAATATTGTTGACAGATGTGCGGGTCAAGTCACCTTTACGGTGATGAGATCGAGTCACCTGGATGACAACCAGGTTAAAAAATCAAAGCTAGTTTTTCAAGAGCCAAGCGGCTCTTCAAAATATCTATTTTGGAGAGCTTGATCCTGGCTCAGGACGAACGCTGGCGGCGTGCTTAACACATGCAAGTCGAACGGAGAACTTTCTTCGGAATGTTCTTAGTGGCGAACGGGTGAGTAACGCGTAGGCAACCTGCCCTCTGGTTGGGGACAACATTCCGAAAGGGATGCTAATACCGAATGTGATCCCCTCTCCGCATGGAGAGGGGATGAAAGATGGCCTCTACTTGTAAGCTATCGCCAGAAGATGGGCCTGCGTCTGATTAGCTAGTAGGTGGGGTAACGGCCCACCTAGGCGATGATCAGTAGCCGGTCTGAGAGGATGAACGGCCACATTGGGACTGAGACACGGCCCAAACTCCTACGGGAGGCAGCAGTGGGGAATCTTCCGCAATGGACGAAAGTCTGACGGAGCAACGCCGCGTGAGTGATGAAGGCCTTCGGGTTGTAAAACTCTGTTGTCAGGGACGAACGTGCCGATCTACAATACATTTCGGCAGTGACGGTACCTGACGAGAAAGCCACGGCTAACTACGTGCCAGCAGCCGCGGTAATACGTAGGTGGCAAGCGTTGTCCGGAATTATTGGGCGTAAAGAGCATGTAGGCGGGCTTTTAAGTCCGACGTGAAAATGCGGGGCTTAACCCCGTATGGCGTTGGATACTGGAAGTCTTGAGTGCAGGAGAGGAAAGGGGAATTCCCAGTGTAGCGGTGAAATGCGTAGATATTGGGAGGAACACCAGTGGCGAAGGCGCCTTTCTGGACTGTGTCTGACGCTGAGATGCGAAAGCCAGGGTAGCAAACGGGATTAGATACCCCGGTAGTCCTGGCCGTAAACGATGGGTACTAGGTGTAGGAGGTATCGACCCCTTCTGTGCCGGAGTTAACGCAATAAGTACCCCGCCTGGGGACTACGATCGCAAGATTGAAACTCAAAGGAATTGACGGGGGCCCGCACAAGCGGTGGAGTATGTGGTTTAATTCGACGCAACGCGAAGAACCTTACCAAGGCTTGACATTGAGTGAAAGGCTTAGAGATAGGCCCCTCTCTTCGGAGACACGAAAACAGGTGGTGCATGGCTGTCGTCAGCTCGTGTCGTGAGATGTTGGGTTAAGTCCCGCAACGAGCGCAACCCTTATCCTATGTTACCAGCACGCAGCGGTGGGGACTCATAGGAGACTGCCAGGGATAACCTGGAGGAAGGCGGGGATGACGTCAAGTCATCATGCCCCTTATGTCTTGGGCTACACACGTACTACAATGGTCGGCAACAAAGGGCAGCGAAGCCGCGAGGCGGAGCCAATCCCAGAAACCCGACCCCAGTTCGGATCGCAGGCTGCAACCCGCCTGCGTGAAGTTGGAATCGCTAGTAATCGCAGGTCAGCATACTGCGGTGAATACGTTCCCGGGCCTTGTACACACCGCCCGTCACACCACGAAAGTTGGTAACACCCGAAGCCGGTGAGATAACCTTTTAGGAGTCAGCTGTCTAAGGTGGGGCCGATGATTGGGGTGAAGTCGTAACAAGGTAGCCGTTCGAGAACGAGCGGCTGGATCACCTCCTTTCTAGGGAGAACCGAAGGAGCCTGAGGGCTTGCTTCTATTCTTCGTCGACGCACATCTGTCAAGAACAATATTCGGTTTTGAGGGCTTCACCCTCAAACGATCCATGGGCCTATAGCTCAGCTGGTTAGAGCGCACGCCTGATAAGCGTGAGGTCAGAGGTCCGAGTCCTCTTAGGCCCACCAATTTCTTGAAATTGAAATGGATTGTATGATATGGTTTTCGGTCTGCCGTCATGCGACAGTCGAAATATAGCGGGGGCGTAGCTCAGCTGGGAGAGCACCTGCCTTGCAAGCAGGGGGTCAGGAGTTCGATTCTCCTCGTCTCCACCACATGAACCTTGAAAACTTCATAGAAGAGACAAACAAAGTCTTAGACATTGTGATGAATGTCTAAGCACCTCTGATCTAAATGCGAATTTAGAAACGAGTAACGAGAAATACCAGGGAACGTAAGTTCCTTAGTACTGAACCAGAAAAATTGCGAAGAGAAATTGCTCTGATCCGCGAAGCGAGGAAGAGAGCCACCGGAGACAATACTCTAGTATGTCGAGGATGGCGAACGACGAGCGACAAAGGAGCAGACAATTTATCGAAGCAATTTTAAGTCAAGCTACTAAGGGCATACGGTGAATGCCTTGGCACTAAGAGCCGATGAAGGACGTGGTAAGCTGCGAAAAGCCACGGGGAGCCGCAAGCAGGCTTCGATCCGTGGATGTCCGAATGGGGAAACCCGCCATCCGTCATGGGATGGCATCCTTCGGGAGGGGAACCCGGTGAACTGAAACATCTAAGTAGCCGGAGGAAGAGAAATCAAACGAGATGCCCACAGTAGCGGCGAGCGAAGAGGGCAGAGCCTAAACCAGAGAGCTTCGGCTCCCTGGGGTTACGGACTGGCATAAGCGAAGTCCAATCTAGTCGAATCACCTGGAAAGGTGAGCCACAGACCGTGAGAGCCGGGTAGATTAAAGATCGGATGAGTGGCCAGTATCCAGAGTACCGCGAAGCACGAGGAATTTTGCGGGAAGTCGGGGGGACCACCCTCCAAGGCTAAACACTCCTTAGTGACNTTCGTGTGCAAGCGTGTAGGCTGGTTACCAGGCAAATCCGGTAACTGAGGCTGAGGCGTGATGCGGAGGGAACTTGTTCCCGAAGGGATTGAGCCTACGCTGCCGAGAAAAGCTTCTAGTGAGAAAGCTGCCGCCCGTACCGTAAACCGACACAGGTATGCGGGGAGAGAATCCTAAGGTGCGCGGGAGAACCCTCGTTAAGGAACTCGGCAAAATGTACCCGTAACTTCGGGATAAGGGTAGCCACAAAGGTGAAGGGACTCGCTCCTGGAGCCCGGTGTGGTCGCAGAGAAGAGGCCCAAGCGACTGTTAACCAGAAACACAGGTGCCTGCGAAAGAGAAATCTGAAGTATAGGTGCTGACACCTGCCCAGTGCTGGAAGGTTAAAGAAGGATGTCCGGGTTCGACCCAAAGCATTCGACTGAAGCCCCAGTGAACGGCGGCCGTAACTATAACGGTCCTAAGGTAGCGAAATTCCTTGTCGGGTAAGTTCCGACCCGCACGAAAGGTGTAACGATTTGGGCACTGTCTCAACGAGGGACCCGGTGAAATTGAAATACCTGTGAAGATGCAGGTTACCCGCGACTGGACAGAAAGACCCCATGGAGCTTTACTGTAACCTAATATTGGGTTCTGATACTTGATGCACAGGATAGGTGGGAGGCACGGAAGGCAGTCCTCTGGGATTGCCGGAGCCGACGTTGGGATACCACCCTTCAATTATCGGGATTCTAACCGAGCGAGCAACGATCGCCGGGACAGTGTTAGGCGGGCAGTTTGACTGGGGCGGTCGCCTCCTAAAGAGTAACGGAGGCGCCCAAAGGTTCCCTCAGCGCGGACGGAAACCGCGCGCGGAGTGTAAAGGCAGAAGGGAGCTTGACTGCGAGCCAAACACGGCGAGCAGGTACGAAAGTAGGGCTTAGTGATCCGGTGGCATCCAAGTGGAAGGGCCATCGCTCAACGGATAAAAGCTACCCTGGGGATAACAGGCTAATCTCTCCCAAGAGTCCATATCGACGGGGAGGTTTGGCACCTCGATGTCGGCTCATCACATCCTGGGGCTGAAGTCGGTCCCAAGGGCTGGGCTGTTCGCCCATTAAAGTGGTACGTGAGCTGGGTTCAGAACGTCGTGAGACAGTTCGGTCCCTATCCATCGCGGGCGCAAGAGATTTGAAGGGGGCTGCTCCTAGTACGAGAGGACCGGAGTGGACGGACCGCTGGTGTACCAATTATCCTGCCAAGGGTATAGTTGGGTAGCTACGTCCGGAACGGATAAACGCTGAAAGCATCTAAGCGTGAAACCATCCTTAAGATGAGATCTCTCACAGCGTAAGCTGGTAAGACACCTGGAAGATTACCAGGTTGATAGGCAGGGTGTGGAAGCGTAGCAATATGTTAAGCTGACCTGTACTAATATGTCGAGGGCTTGACTTAAATCGGGCCGTTAGATGAAAGAACGTCTCTTCATGAAGTTTTGAGGGCTCATGCCTTCAGTTACATAATCCGGTGGCGATAGCTAAGGGGATCCACCTGTTCCCATGCCGAACACAGCAGTTAAGCCCTTATACGCCGAAAGTACTCGACTGGAAACGGTCCGGGAGGATAGGGAGCTGCCGGTTAAGAGAAGACGCCTGCATCGTGAGATGCAGGCGTTTTTGTGTGGGTCAAGGCTTAATGACCAAAGGAGAAACTCCGCGGCTGGCGGGTTTCTTTTTTAACAGAAAGTGTTAAAATTACTCATGTAATTCTGTATAGTTGTGTTATAATGTTAAGAAAACAGTTACATTTTCATTGTAGAAAGGATGGATACCATGGAAAACAAAGATCCGGACAAGCAGTCGAAACGGGTCCGCCTGTATTACATCGCGGCCATCTTGCTGATCCTGGTTATCAATACAATCATCAGCCCTATGTTTTTCCAGCCCAAAGTCCACGAAGTCAGTTACACCAACTTTCTGAACATGGTGGATGAAGGCAAAGCTTCCAAGGTGGAAATCACCAAGGACCGGATTGCTCTCCTTTGCAATCAGGATGGAAAAGAACAAATCTATGTTACGGGCAGGGTGGATGATCCGGAATTGGTCAGCCGTCTGGTCAAAGCAAAAGTCGAATTTTCCCAGGTGATCCCTAAGCAGGAATCTCCCATTATGAGCTTCTTCAACAATTGGATCCTGCCCTTCCTGCTCTTTATGGTCATCGGACAGCTGATCATGCGCTATCTGGGACCTAAAATGGGCGGAGGCAACATGATGAGCTTCGGGAAGAGCAATGCCAAGGTTTACATTGCCGCCCAGACGGGAAAAACCTTCAAGGATGTAGCCGGCCAGGATGAAGCCAAGGAAGCCCTTCAGGAAATCGTCAATTATCTCCATAATCCGGCAAAGTACAAGGCCATCGGGGCCGTCATGCCCAAGGGTGTCCTGCTGGTGGGTCCTCCCGGCACTGGGAAAACCCTGTTAGCCAAGGCTGTAGCCGGGGAAGCCAAGGTTCCTTTCTTTTCCATTTCCGGTTCTGAGTTCATTGAGATGTTCGTAGGCATGGGCGCGGCTCGTGTCCGTGACTTGTTCAAACAGGCCCAGGAAAAGGCACCCTGTATTGTCTTTATCGATGAAATCGATGCCATCGGGAAAAAACGGGACAGCGGTTCCTTTGGCAGCAATGATGAGCGGGAACAGACCCTGAACCAGCTGCTGTCTGAGATGGATGGGTTCGACGGCAGCAAAGGGGTCATTATCCTGGCTGCTACTAACCGTCCGGAAGTCCTGGATAAAGCGTTGCTGCGGCCCGGCCGTTTTGACCGGCGGGTCCCTGTGGAACTGCCCGATCTCCAGGGACGGGAAGCCATCCTGAAAGTCCATTCCCATGATGTGAAGATGGATCCCCAGGTGGATTTCCACACCATTGCCTTGGCAACCAGCGGTGCTTCTGGAGCAGAGCTGGCCAACATCGTCAATGAGGCAGCGCTCCGTGCTGTCCGGATGGGAAGGTCCCAAGTGATCCAGGAAGATTTGGAAGAGAGCGTGGAAGTGGTCATTGCCGGCGCCCAGAGAAAGGGTGCGGTGATTTCTCCCGAAGAGAAGAAGGTCATTGCCTACCACGAAATTGGCCATGCCCTGGTGGCAGCCAGCCAGAAGGATTCGGCACCTGTCCATAAGATTACCATCATCCCCCGGACTTCAGGAGCTTTGGGGTACACCATGCAGGTGGATACCCAGGAAAAGGTACTCATGAGCCGGGAAGAATTGTATAACAAAATCGTGACACTGACCGGAGGACGGTCTGCGGAAGAAGTGGTGTTCAATCTGGTGACCAGCGGTGCCTCCAACGATATCGAACAGGCCACCAAACTGGCTCGGGCCATGATCACTCGGTTCGGGATGACGGATGAATTCGACATGGTAGCCCTGGAAACGGTGAACAATGCTTACCTAAGCGGGGATACTTCCCTTTCCTGTGCTCCGGAAACTGCGGCCCGGATCGATGAAGCAGTCTTTGCTGTGGTGAAGAAGGCCCACAAGGAAGCCCGGGAAATCCTGGAAGCCCACCGGGAAAAGATGGATGAGCTGGCCCAGTACCTTTTGAAGAAAGAAACCATTACGGGAGATGAATTCATGGCCATCCTCCACGGTACCATGAAAGAGGAAGAGCCAGCGACAGTGGAGACCACCGCTGTTACGGAAGCAGAAAAAAATCAGGAGCCTGAAGCCTGAAGCCGGGAACTGCCAGACTTCAAGACTATGGACGCTGGAAAGGGGCTGTTGCACGTGCAGCAGCCCCTTTTCTATGATATAATGGACTTCCCTATGTAATCAATTTTCAGTTTCAGAAACAGGATGAGAGAGATGGAAACACGTACGAAACCCTGGAAACAGGGAAAAAGCATATTCGATTATATCAAAAACAATCTGGATCAGGAGGGGTTCTTCACCAAAGAAAATCTGGAAGACCGGGCTGTGGTGGCAGGAGACAATCAGGAACTGCTGGAGCCGGGAGCCGCAGATGCTTTCTTGGCCAGCAGCGGACAGGCGGAAGAAGCATCCGATGCGGTGGGTACCCAGATCTATCAGGTCCTGGAAGCCTATGCGGAAGATCCGACTCCGGAAAATGCCACCATGCTCTATATGGGAATTTCCTCCACGCCCTGCATCCTTTACTATGAATCCCTAGTGGATGCCCTGAGCGAAGAACGGATCCCCCAGCCTTTGTGGGAACTGGCCCGCGAATGGCTTTATGAAGCTTCCAGCCGGGAAACCGTCAAATTGGCCATTGTGATCTGTGGCCTTTACATGCTGAATGAACAGAATCTGGTGGTGAACTGGCAGCTGAAACGGGATCTGCTGCTCCTGGCTCGGTGCGAAGAATTTACCAGCTTTGTCATCTATGCCCTGGAGCTTTGCCATCAGCTGGAACAGGAAGATCTTCAAGATATGCTCCAGCATACTTCCGGTTGGGGCAAACTGTGCGCCATACAGACCTATGATTTTTCCACGCCGGAGGATCAGGCCTGGCTGGTGATCCACGGATGTGAACTGACCATTACCTATCCGGCTGTTTCCGTACTGATCTTTTCCAATGTCAATATTCCGGCGCTGCTGGATGAGCCCCATTTGGAACCTCCGCAGTTCGGAGGAATCTGCCGGCTCCTGTTGAATTACCTGGCTTTCCTCCTGGGCTTCCAGCAGGTGCAGCTTCCGGATGCTGAGAAACTTCCGGTCATCGATCTGTTTTCCGTCATGCAGAAATTCCTGAAGCATGCCAGAGAATACCATAGGGATCTGATGGCTGCCGCGGCCTTGACCAATCTGGCGGAAGGCTTCCAGACCATGGTGGATGATGAATGTTGGGACTATCTGACCATGAATCAGTGCCATATTTTGATCAGTGAGCTGGAATCCCTGGTGCTTTCCATTGACTGGCTGCCGGAAATCAAGAAAAAACTGGTGGAAGAAGATGGAAGGACCAATCTGGTGGTGATCCATATGGCCTATGCGCTGGATCTGGATATCCATAAGGAATTGTGGAGCCTGTTGAAAAAAGATCCCAAGCGGACTGAGCTGTACGAATTCCTCCTGGACACCTCGGATAAGAGAAGGTTCAATCGGGTCATGAAGTTCGCACGGGAGCATGCCGATGAATACCTGCAGGAGGAACATGAGATGGAACCCCTCCTGGAGGCACTGACTGACCACCCAGGAGAAGGAGAGGACCTGTTGGAAAAAGCCTTGACTTCCATTTATGATTCCTGCCGAGGAACGGCTCTGGGGGTGCTGGACAGCTGGCCGGACAAGAACTGGTCTCCTCAGATGCGGCTGGCTCTCTTGAAAGCCAGGGAAATGAGCCAGCATCCTCTGCTGAAACTGCGGGTGGATGTACTGCTGAAAAAGAGGACCATGGATTTTGCCAGTTTCCTGGATGTGATCCATGAACACCAGAAGTAAAAAATGGGGGTGCTGCACGTTGCGGGCAGCACCCCCATTTTTCAATCCTTCACTTCGACAAAAATCACTTCAGCTCCAGCCGGCAGCTGCATGGGAACAGTTCCTTCATCTGGGGAAAGAACATAAAGGGTATCCCGTTCCAGGGGAAGGTCCCTGAGGGCGGCGCCTTGGAGCTGTTCTTCCGGCAGCAAAGGGACATAGAGGAAACGCTGGCCCTGGGAAGGCGGCAGGGTTTGAGAGCCCTTCAGCCGTTTGTAAGCGGCGGACATCCCTTTTTGATACATCACATTGAAATCCACCGCTTTTCCTACTGAATGGGTATGCCAGCTTCCGTCAAAGAAAGCCTCTTCCAAGGGTGCCAAGGTTACCTGGCGGTTGCCGTCTTCCGGAAAAGTCAGGGTAAATCCTCCTTGTAGGGGCGTGATGATCCGCTGGTAGCCCTGGACCAGGGTGAAATCGGATTCTGCCAGATCCACAGTCGCGGAACTGATCCGGATGGCAAAATTCCGGTTGGCATAGCTTTTGTCCGGGGGATAAATATAGAATTCTGTCGTGGTCCCGCCCGACCAATGGGATGTAGACGCTTTCGAACGGGAAATCTTCTGTATGCTCATAAATACCACCTCTTCCTGAGAAGATTAAACTTCAAAACCATCCTAGGGAACAAACGTCCAGAAAGTGTCAAAAAATAAAAATATCGGAAAAAATTGATTTCAGACGTTTTTTAGGCGAAGAATTCATACTATAATAACAACTAAGGGCATAGCGACATGCCTTTCAGCTGCTAACAAACTATAACAGGTTGATGGAGGTGCCATTATGGCAAAGAAGTTAGTTGAATTTGTACCGAATTTCAGTGAAGGCCGGGATAAAGACAAGGTTGAAAAGATTGTTGACGAAGCCCGCAAAATCAAAGGGCTGAAGATTCTGGACTATTCCAGCGATGCGGACCACAACCGTTCTGTAGTGACCATCATCGGCACTCCTGAAGCTGTTACGGAAGCAGCCATCAATATGGCCAAGGTTGCAATCCAGCTGATCGATATGCGGACACACCATGGTGCACATCCCCGGTTCGGTGCCGTGGACGTGGTTCCTTTCACCCCGGTCATGGGCGTCACCATGGATGAATGTGTGGCCATTGCCAATGCAGTGGGCAAAGCCTATGGAGATATGGGGATCCCTGTCTATCTGTATGAAGATGCCTGCACCAAAGAAGCCCGTCGGAACCTGGCATCTGTCCGGAAAGGACAGTATGAAGGCTTCTTCGAAAAAATCAAGGATCCAGAATGGAAACCTGATTATGGCCCGGCTGTCATGAATGAAAAATCCGGCTGTTCCGCAGTAGGGGCCCGGGTACCTCTGGTTGCCTTCAACGTGAACCTGGACTGCAGTGACAAGGCTGTGGCAGATGCCATTGCCAAAAAAGTCCGGAACATCGGAGGCGGCCTCCATTATGTAAAGGCCATGGGTGTGAAATTGGAAGAACGGAACCAGGTACAAGTTTCCATGAACCTGGTGAACTATGAAAAATCCGCTGTTTACCAGGCTTTTGAGATGATCAAGATGGAAGCCCGCCGGTATGGGGTCAATGTGGTAGGCAGCGAAGTGATTGGGACAGTTCCCATGAAGGCGCTGCTGATGGCTGCTGAATATTATCTGCAGATCGAAAACTTCAACATGGATGAAATCCTGGAAAAACGGCTGTTGGAACTGGAAGAGTAAAGCACTGCCCGCAGAGGAGGAAAATCGATGCTGAGCGATATTGAAATTGCACAAAAAAACGTCATGGAACCCATCAGCAAGATTGCGGATAAAATGGGGATCCTGCCGGAAGAACTGGAACAGTATGGCCATTACAAAGCCAAGGTTTCCCTGGATGTATTGAAACGTCTGGAAAAGAAACCCAACGGGAAACTGGTCCTGGTGACCGCCATTACGCCCACCCCTGCCGGTGAAGGAAAATCCACCACCAGCATCGGGCTTGCACAGGCATTGAACCGGATCGGGAAAAACGCTGTGGTCGCCCTGCGTGAACCGTCTTTGGGGCCTGTTTTCGGCATTAAGGGGGGCGCTGCTGGAGGCGGTTATGCCCAGGTGGTCCCCATGGACGACATCAACCTGCATTTCACTGGCGATATGCATGCCATCACTGCTGCCAACAACCTGCTGTCAGCTATGATCGACAACCATATCCACCATGGCAATGAACTGCGGCTGGATGCCCGGCAGATCACCTGGCGCCGGGTCATGGATATGAATGACCGTGCCCTGCGGAACGTGGTGGTAGGACTGGGCGGCAAAGTCTGCGGTTTCCCCCGTCAGGATGCCTTTACCATTACGGTGGCGTCGGAGATCATGGCCATCCTGTGCCTGGCCAAAGATCTGGAAGACCTGAAGGCACGGTTCGGACGGATCGTCATCGGCTGCGATTTGGATGGGAACCCGGTCCATGTCCACCAGCTGGGCTGCGAAGGAGCCATGGCCATGCTGATGAAGGATGCCATCAAACCGAATTTGGTCCAGACGCTGGAACATACGCCGGCCATCATCCACGGCGGTCCCTTTGCCAATATCGCCCATGGGTGCAATTCCCTGCTGGCCACCAAGATGGCCCTGAAACTGGGAGATATCGCGATTACGGAAGCCGGCTTCGGTGCTGACCTGGGCGCAGAAAAATTCATGGACATCAAATGCCATTACGGCAATCTGTATCCGGATGCCGTGGTGCTGGTCGCCACCATCCGGGCTCTGAAGATGCACGGCGGTGTCGCTAAGACAGATCTGGGCCAGGAAAATGTCCAGGCTGTCAGCGATGGGTTCTCCAACCTGGCCAAACAGGTGGAAAACATGCGGACCTTCGGTCTGCCGGTACTGGTGGCCATCAACAAGTTCGCGACCGATACACCGGCGGAAATCGACATGCTGCTCCAGAAATGCGCCAGCTACGGTGTGGAAGTCAGCCTGAACGAATGCTGGGAAAAGGGCGGAGAAGGCGGCATCGATATGGCCCACAAACTGGTAGGGATGCTGGAAGAACAGAAACCCCAGAAAGTGGAACTGTACGATGTGAACGATTCTATCCCCAACAAACTGAAGGCCATTGTGACCAAGATCTATGGCGGCGATGGGGTGACCTTCACGCCCAATGCCAAGAAACAGATCAAACAGCTGGAAGATTGGGGACTGGATAAACTGCCGGTGTGTGTGGCCAAGACCCAGTATTCCCTCAGTGACAATCCGGCGCTCCTGGGAGCTCCCAAGGGCTTCAAGATCAACGTACAGGATGTGCGGGTATCCAATGGGGCAGGATTCATCGTGTGCCAGACCAGCAATATCATGGTCATGCCCGGCCTGCCTAAGAAACCGGCTGCCTTGAAAATGGACATCGACAACAATGGCAAGATTTACGGCCTGTTCTGACAGGGAGGAATGGATCCAATGGAATTGCGGAAACTGACTGTAGAAGGTTTCATCAATGAAACCGCTTCTTCTTCACCGGCTCCTGGGGGAGGCAGCATTGCAGCTCTCAATGCGGCTTCTTCGGCAGCCTTGATCACCATGGTGGCCAACCTGACCCTGGGAAAAGAAAAATATGCAGCCGTTGAAGGGGACATGAAAGAAGTGGCTGCCAAAGCTGGTGCCCTGAAAGATGATTTCCTGGCGCTCATCGACGAGGACAGCAATGCGTTCAACAAAATCATGGCTGCTTTCAAGCTGCCCAAGGATACGGATGAAGCCAAAAAGGCCCGGAGTGCAGCCATCCAGGATGCTACCAAAGGTGCGGCCTTGGTTCCTTTCAAGGTGGGACAAAAGGCCAATGAACTGTTTGCCCTGGCGGAAGAAGTCATCACCAAAGGGAACCAGAATGCCATTACGGATGGTGCGGTGGCGGCCATGAATGCCAGAGCTGCTGTGAGAGGTGCCTTCCTGAATGTAAAGATCAACCTAGGCAGCATCAAAGATGGACTGTTCGTGGAAGATCTGCAGAAAAAGATGGCCGAAATCGAAAATGAAGTGGATGCCCGGGAACAGGCACTGCTGGGTAAAGTGAAACTGTAAGTGAAGAAAGGGTAATCCCTCAAGGGGTTGTTGCACGTCAGAAAGAGAATCGGTACGTGTAACAGCCCCTTTTTCCTACATGGAATCAGAAAGGAAAGTGATTGGATGATGGCGCGGACAATTGCGTTGGGACCGCATATGGATCTGTATGATTTTATGGATGTGGTCCGGAACCATGGAAAGGTGGAGTTTTCTCCAGACTACTGCAATCGGGTCAACCGCTCCCGTTCCCTGGTGGAAAAATGGGTAGAGGAAGAAAAGGTCATGTACGGGGTCACCACTGGTTTTGGAGCTCTGTGCACCAAGGCCATCAGCCGGGAAGAAACGGCACAGCTCCAGGAAAATATCATCCTTTCCCATTCGGTTTCCGTGGGAAAACCCTTATCGGAAGAAGCTGTCCGGGGAACTCTGCTGATGATCCTCCAGAACTTGGGACAAGGGTACAGCGGAGTCCGTCTGGAAGTCCTGGAACAGCTCCGTCAGTTCCTGAATCGGGGTTTGACGCCATGGGCTCCAGGGGACGGCAGTGTTGGGTATCTCAGCCCGGAGGCCCATATGGCATTGGTCATTACCGGAAAGGGACGGGCTTATTATCAGGGAGAACTCCTGACGGGAGAAAAAGCCCTGGAACGGGCGGGTCTGTCTCCCCTTCCTCTTGCTTCCAAGGAAGGACTGGCGCTGGTGTCCGGAACGACTTCTGCCACGGCACTGGCGGCCGTAGGGCTGTATGACATGCTCCAGGCTGCCCGGACGGCAGATGTGATCGGTGCCATGAGCCTGGAAATCCTCCAGGGGGTCATGAATGCCTTCGACCCCAGGGTCATGGCGGTCCGTCCCCATCCGGATCAGGCCAAAGTGGCGGAAAATATCCGGAATCTATTAGCTGATTCCCAGGTCATTGCAGAAGCCCAGGGCAAAAGGGTACAGGATGCATTGTCTCTCCGGTGCATCCCTCAGCTTCATGGAGCTGCCCGGAAAACGCTGGAAGATGCTTTGAAGAACCTTGAAACGGAGATGAATTCTTGCTGTGACAATCCCATCCTGTGGCCGGAACCGGGAAACGAGGCTGTGATTTCCGCCTGCAATGCAGATTCGTCCTATGTGGGAGTATCCATGGATGCTTCCTGTATCGCAGCCACCATGTTGGCCAAGATGTCGGAACGGCGGAACAACAGGATGATCGATGGCAGTCTTTCCGGATACCCCTGGTTCCTGATCCAGGATCCAGGACTCAATTCCGGCTTGATGATCCCCCAGTATACCCAGGCAGGACTGCTGAACCAGATGCGGATCCTCTGTACCCCGGCGGTGATCGACAATACACCCACCTGTGGGAATCAGGAAGATTATGTGGCCATGGGCTACAACGCTGCGAAAAAGTCCCTGGCTGTGGCAGAAAAACTGGAATACATCCTGGCCATTGAACTACTTTCTGTTTATGAAGCACAGCCCTTTGTAGATAGGAACCTGCGGCGGAGCAGTGCCAGCCGGAGTGTCCTGGAAGCAATCGGGGAAAAGGTGCCGGGAATGGAAGAGGATTTCTATCTCTATCCCCAGATCGAATTCCTGAGAAGCTGCATCCATGGCGGGAAAATCCTGGAATGGGCCGAAAGCGGGATGCAGAAAAAAATTTTGTAAGGAAAGCCCAGAAAGACTTACTCCAAAAGTGTACTGATTGAACATCAAGTATACAGAATGAAGAAAAGATTGGAGAATTTATTTCAAGGCTGTAAGGAATTGACGATTTGCAGACGTTGATTTAGTATAATAAAGTCATAGTTTTCATATAGAACTGTCGTTGCCTACAACCAATCATCCAGATAAATATCCATATATGAAAACAACTAAATCAAAAAGTTATATATAGAGTTATAGGGGAGGGAAAGAAGTGAAGATCAGAGCCGTCGTCAACGGTGCTGCCGTAGAAAAAGAAATCGACGGGAGCAAGCGTCTGATAGATTTTTTAAGAGAGGATCTGGGGCTGACGGGAACCAAGGAAGGATGCTCGGAGGGAGAATGCGGGGCCTGTACGGTCATCCTGAACGGGGAAGCTGTACCTTCCTGTCTGGTCCTGGCAGGACAGATCCAGGGAGGAGAGATCCTGACCATCGAAGGACTGGAGAAAAACGGGGAACTGGACCTTCTCCAAAAGAAGTTCATTTCCCATGGGGCCATCCAGTGCGGTTTTTGTACGCCGGGTTTCCTGATGAGTGCCAAAGCTCTTTTCATGAAAAATCCTCATCCTTCATCGGAAGAAATCCGCCGGGCCATTGAAGGGAATATCTGCCGCTGCACTGGCTACATCAAAATCGTCGAAGCCATCGAAGATGCAGCAAAGGAGATGGAATGATGTTTACTGCTCCTGCTGATGAAAAAGAACTGCAGGCTGCCTTGAGCCAGGCTGACGAACGGACCTACCTGATTGCCGGAGGGACAGATCTCTTGATCCATCTCCAGAATCGCAAAGAAACCGACTGCAGTTTCATTGATTTGACCAAGGTGAAGGAGCTCCAGGGAATCCGGGAAGAAAAAGACTGGATCGATATCGGAGCCCTTGTGACCATGACAGAGCTTTGTGCTTCCCCTCTTGTAAAGGAAGAACTCCGGGCCTTGTACTTGGCGGCCTACCATCTGGGATCGGAACAGATCCGGAACCGAGCAACCCTGGGAGGAGCCATTGCCAACGCTTCCCAATCCTCTGACTGCAGTGTTGTGCTGTTTGCTTACGGAGCTTTGGTTGAAATTTTCTCTGCCCAGGGAGAACGCCGCAAGGTCCCCATGGACCAGTTCATTAAGGGGAGGGAAAAGACTTGCCTGGATCGGGGAGAAGCGGTCAGCCGGATCCTGATCCCCCGCCAGGAAAGGAGCAGCATGTTTGGCAAAGTGGGGGCCCGGAAAGCGGTCACAATTGCAAAAATCAACTGTGCCATGGATTTCCGCATGGAGGAGGGGCTGATCCAGAAGGCCAGTATCTATCTGGGGGCGGTCGGAGTAAAGCCGGTGGAAGCCAGACTTTTGGAAAATTATTTCCAAGGGAAATCTTTTGCTGAGATCGCTTTGCAGGATGTGCAGGAATTGGGAAAGGAAGAAGTGGAAAAAGCCATTCCCACTCGGCCTTCCCGTTTTTACAAACGGGTAGCGGTACAGGGATTGCTGGAAGATATGATAGGGGCGCTGCCATGAAACAGTTCAAATACATCGGGAAACGGTTCCAGCGGGAAGACAGCCTGGAGCGGGCAGAAGGGAAGACCAAATTCCTGGCAGACTGCAAACGGCTCAACATGCTCTATGGGAAGTTGATCCTCAGTGAACATGCCCATGCGGATTTCCAGCTGGATACAGAAGAAGCCCTGAAAGTCCCAGGGGTTTACAAGATTTTGACTTATGAGGATATTCCTCATGTTGCCTATAATTCTATGGAATGGTTCACCGGGATCCAGGCCCAGCGGGATGAATATATCCTGAATGAAAGGGCCCGCTTCGTGGGGGATCGGATCGGCCTGATCCTGGCGGAGTCGAAGGAAGCCTGTGAAAAGGCCTGGTGCAAAGTCAAAGTGCAGTATCAAGATCTTCCGGTGGTGGCCGATCTCCAAACGGCTCAGGAAGATCGGATCCTGGTCAGAGGGAAGACCAATCTGGCTTATGAAAAAAACATCGGGTATGGAGATCTTGCAAACGCGGAAGCCGAGGCCGATTTCATTGTGGAAGACCGAGGCTCTACGCCCCGGACCCACCATCTAGCCATCGAACCCCATATTGCCATGGCGGAAGTGGATGATTTTGGGAATCTGGTTGTGTACAGCCCGGGACAAGTGGTCTTTGCAGCCCAGATGCAGCTTTCCCGGATCCTGCATCTGTCCTATGCCCGGATCCGGGTCATCAAGTGCAATATGGGGGGATCCTTCGGCGGAAAACAGCAGCCGCTGCTGGAACTGACTGCAGGAGTCGCCGCTTGGCTGACTCAGCGGCCTGTCCAGATCTACATGAACCGCCGGGAAAGCATGATCGGTACCTTTACCCGGAACGGTACGGAGGCTCGGGTCGCAACAGCAGTCCGGAAGGACGGGAAAATCCTAGAACGCAAGGTGGATACCTGCTTTGACGGAGGGGCTTATGATACCAACAATACCAGTATCGTAAATGCCTATGCCAAGAAACTGTTCCGGTTGTACCGGATCCCGGCCCAGGAATTCCATGGCCGTGCCTATTATACGGACAAGACGCCGGGGGGTGCCTGCCGTGCCTATGGAGGCCCCCAGAACCATGCCATCACGGAAGTCAATATAGACCATGCTGCCCGGGTCATCGGCATGGATCCCTGTGAATTCCGTCTGAAGAACTTGGTGGAACCCTATGATGCAGATCCGGTGGGAGGCCCGAATCTGGGAAAAGCAGCGGTGAAGGAATGTCTCCGGAAAGGGATGGAAGCTTTCCACTGGAAAGAAAAATATGCCCATATCCGGGAACAGAACAATGACCGCTATGCCTATGGCGTAGGGGTTGCCTGTGCAGATCATGGCAACGGGTATTTCGGGGCTTTTCCGGAATTTACCAATGTGGAGATGATCCTTCATCCGGATGGGACGGCCTTGGTCAAGATCGCTGTCCATGAGCAAGGCTGTGGGACCCTGGATTCTCTGCGGCTGACGGCAGCAGAAGCCTTGGATCTGGCACCGGAGAAGATCACCATCACGGAAGCAGATACGCTCCTGACCCCCTATGATTCAGCGGGGACCCAAGCCAGCCGCGTGACTTTTGTTTCCAGTGGAGCCATCTTACAGGCCGGGAACCAGCTGAGAGAAAAGATTTTCCAGACACTGCACGAAGTGGAGAAAATCGAGCCCGATCTTCTTTATACGGATAACGGGACTGTCAAAGTCAAAGGATCTGATAAGACCTATACCTATGGAGAGATTGCTACCCTCCGGGAGAAAAAAATGTTCGATCCTCTGAGTGTCTATATCCATTATGAACCTCATTCCAATCCAGCTGCTTATGCGGTGTCCTTTGCCCAGGTGAAAGTGGACAAGAAAACCGGACTGGTGGAGGTCCAAAAACTGCTGGCCGTCCATGATATCGGCCAGGCTGTGAATCCCACCCTGGTGGAAGGGCAGATCCAAGGCGGTGCCCAGTTCATCTTAGGCATGGCCCTCAGTGAAGAACTGGTCTATGACAGCAAGGGGAATGTGAAGAACAGCAGTCTGTCCAAATACCACACCCTCAATGTGCAGGACATGCCTCCAGTGGACATCATCCTGGTGGAAAGCCATGATGAAAGTTCTCCTTTCGGAGTCAAGAGCGTGGGGGAAATGTCTGCGGTAGCGCCTGGACCGGCGGTGGTCAATGCCATCAATCATGCTTTGGGGACGGAACTGACAGATTACCCTCTGACCCCAGAGCGGATTATAGAAGCCTTAGAACAGAAAGGATGAAGGGGTATGGAAAGCTTAGTGCTTACAGGAGAACCACTATCGTTGGAAGATGCTTACAGTGTCATTTATGGCAATCGTCAGGTTGAAATCGCACCCCAGGCGGCAGAACGGGTACGGCAGGCCAGACAGGTCCTGTTTGACATGGCGGCGGAAGGGAAACCTGTCTATGGGCTGAACCGGGGCGTGGGCTGGAACAAGGATAAGGAATTTGATGAAGATTTCTTTGCCCAATACAACCGGAATCTGCTGAACAGCCATTGTCTGGGCGTTCCTCCCTACCATCCGGATGATCAGGTGCGGGCCATCCTGCTCCTGCGGCTCCAGAAAGTCCTTACAGGCCATACGGGGCTGTCTCTTGAATTGTTGGATCATTACCGGGATTTCCTGAATTACGGGATCTATCCCCGGATCCCCATGCGGTCTTCCATCGGAGAAGGGGATATCACCACCCTGTCCCATGTGGGGCTGGCTTTCATCGGCGAAGAAGACGTAACCTACCAGGGAAAGATCATGAATTCTAAGGAAGCCATGGAAATGGTGGGCATGAAACCGGCGAAATTGGGACCGAAAGATGGGCTGAGCATCGTGTCCAACAATGCCCAGGGTGAAGGGATGACCCTGGTCCTGCTGCGGCAGATCGCCCAATTGGTCAAAATGAGCAATCTGATTTTTTGTCTGAGCCTGGAAGGGCTGGATGGAGTGGTGGAATCTCTGCGGGAAGATGTGAATGCGGTCCGGGGCATCAAGGGGCAGGCTAAGGCGGCTGCCATGTGCCGGGACTTCTTAGAAGGCAGCTACCTCTATGAACCAAGCCCTGAACGGGCTTTGCAGGATCCCTTAAGCTTCCGGTGCGCCCATGCCATCAATGGGGCCCTGTATGATGCCATGGATTATGTGCAGGAACAGCTCCTTGCCAGCATGAACCACACCGATGACAACCCCTGCATCCTCCTGGATAAACATTCCTCCTTTGTCAGTGCCAACTTCGAGATTACCTCTTTGGCCATTGGCGTGGAGATGCTGGCCAGCGGCTTGGCCCACCTGTCCAAGAGTTCCTGTTACCGGATGATCAAGATGGCAGATCCCAATTTCACCCATCTAAACCGGTTCCTGACTCCAGAAGACGTGAAGACCATTGCTTTCGGGACTATCCAGAAAACGTTCACCATGCTGGATACCCAGAACCGGGGACTGGCCAATCCTTCTTCCATGGACTTTTATGCACTGGCTGGGACCATCGAAGACCATGCCAGCAACCTGCCTCTGATCTGCTATAAATTGTTCCAGATGCTGGACAATATCTACTATATCATCGGTATCGAAGCCATGCATGCCTGCCAGGCCATTGATCTGCGGAAACAGAAGAGACCGGAAATCCATCTGGGCAAAGGGACCGGCAAGGCTTATGAAATCATCCGGCGGACCCTGCCCTTTTATGACAAAGACAGGAACCAGAGCCGGGACATCCAGAAGGTCTATCACATTGTGAAATCCGGCGAACTGCTGCAGGTAGGAGGAGATTCTTTATGAACGAAAAAAAGAAAAATGAAATCCGCTGGGCCGTATTCGTCCCCGCCTTTGCCCTGACACTGCTGGCGGCTGTAGTGGGAATCGTCAGCAACAAGACGCTGACCACCCTGTCCAATCGATTCTTTACTTGGTCCTTGGACTCTTTTGGCTGGCTCTACCAGATCATTTCCCTGGTGGTCCTCCTGGTCACCCTGGTGATGTTGTTCTCGAAAGTAGGGGATATCACCCTGGGCGGGAAAGAGGCCAAACCCAAATATCCTTTCTGGACCTGGTTTGCCATGACTTTGACCGGTGGGGTAGCTACCGGGATCGTCAGCTGGGGGGTCAATGAACCGCTGATTTATTTCGGCAATATTTACGGAGAACTGAAGCAGCTGGGCATCGAACCCTTTTCAGCAGAAGCCGCCCGGTTTGCCATTGGGCGCTGCTTCTATAACTGGACGTTCATCCCCTATGCCATGTATGCCCTGACCGGTGTGCTGGTGGCCTATATGTACTTCAATAAGAAGCAGCAGCTGAACGTAACCTCTACTCTGGTTCCTCTATTTGGAGAAAAAATCAAGACAGGCTTTGTTTCCGACGTAATCGATACCTTATCCATGCTGGCCATCATCCTGGGCCTGACTTCCGGCTTGACCATGTGCATCGTCCTCTTGACCACTGGACTCACTTCTTCTTATGGAATCCCTTCCACCCTGCCTCTGTTCATCGGTCTGGGGGTTGCCATCATTGCCATGTTCACCCTGTCTTCCTATGTAGGATTGGATAAAGGGCTGCAGAAACTGTCCGGGATCAATGCCTGGTTCTATTATGGACTGCTGATCCTGCTGTTCGTCCTGGGACCGACCCTATTCATCCTGCGGAATTCCACCGCTGGGATGGCGGTCTGGCTGCAGAACTTCTGGCAATGGGGACTGGACCCCATCGATATCGGCGGTGCACCGCTGACCCGGTCCTGGACTCTGTTTGACTGGGCCGTCTGGATTGCCTATGCTCCCGTTACGGGGATTTTCCTGGGCCAGATTTCTTATGGTCGGACCATCCGCCAGTGCCTGATTGTCAACTTGATCCTGCCGGCTGTGTTCGGCATCATCTGGTTCTCTGTCTGGGGCAATACGGCACTGGGGATGCAGATCAGCGGACAGCTGGACTTGGTTGCCACCATCAAGAATTCCAATGCTGTCATGGCACTGTTTGAATTCATCAAGAACATGCCATTCGGCTTGGGGATCATCCTGGTTCCGGTCAATCTGTTCGTCATCCTGATCTCCTTTGTGACGGCAGCTGATGCAACTTCCAACAACGTTGCATCCATGTGCATCAAGAACATCCCCATCGGTTCAGAAGCGCCTGGGTATCTGAAGGTGCTCTGGGGAGCGACCATCGGAGCCATTGCCATCATCATGGCTGCTTTTGGCGGCGGCGTCCAGGGGGTGGATGGCGTGAAGGCACTGGCAGCGGCTGGCGGTTTTGTGGTGTTGTTCATCTTCATCCTCCAGGTGTTTGCAGCCATCAAAGTATTCTTTATCGATAAGACGGAAGAATAAGGGGAAATACAGCTATATATCCCAAAGGGAGGTGTGGGATTTTGCTTCACACCTCCTTTCTTTCCATGCAAAAAAGGAATCTTGCGTTATAATAGAATCATCTATTTGAAAAAATGATAATTGGCTTTGTACAAAAGCCCTGGGACAGGAGAAAAGTATGCGAGAAATCATCTGGAAGGCAAGGGATCTGCTGGCGCAGCACATCTCCTTTGTCATGGCAACCATAACTTTTAAACACGGTTCAGCTCCCCGGGAAGTGGGCGCCACCATGTTGGTCACGGCCGACGGTCTTCATGCGGGGACCATCGGCGGGGGAGAAGAGGAATACCAGGCCATCCAACACGCCCAGAAAGTGCTGGAAACAGGGCAGTCCGATCTGGTGCCCTATGAAATGACACGCAGTGACGCGGCAAAACTAGGCTTGGTCTGCGGCAGCCACAATCGGGTCCATTTCCAGTATGTCCCTGGAACAGATGACCAAGCCGCTGCCTATTTCACCCAAATGGCTGAAAGTGTGGAAAACCATGAGGTGTATTGGCTGTTCGATCTTCAGGCAGACCACGGGATCAGCATGAAAGTGGACGGGAAGATCTATCCTTTCAGCCGGGATGGGGCGCTGCCGGCAGCCGAGGAACTTTTCCAAGTGAAGATCAAAAAGCCCATGAAGGTCTATATCTTTGGGGGCGGCCACATTGCCAAGGCGACGGCAGCCCTGCTGCACTTCCTGAAACTGGAAGTGACGGTGGTTGACGACCGGCCTGAATATCTGACACCGGAAGAATTTCCTCAAGTGAACCGTCTCCTCCATTCGTTGGAAAATCTGTCCGACTTTCCCATCGGGAACAGCGACTATGTCTGTGTCATGACCCGGGGCCATGCCAATGATATCCAGGTCCTGAAGGGTATCCTGCCCAAGGATCCTTATTATGTGGGGATTGTGGGCAATAAAATGAAAGCGGAAAAATACCCCCAGCATTTCCAGGGGACACCTTTGTATGAAGTTTACCAGAAGAAAGTCCATCTGCCGGTGGGACTGCCGATCCGGGCACTGACCCCGGAAGAAATCGCTGTAAGCATTGCCGGCGAAATCATTTTGTCTTATAGGAGTAACTGCTGATGAATACGGTGAAGAAAATCCCTGTGCAGGAAGCAGTGGGACAGATCCTGGCCCATGACATGACCCAGATCATCCCTGGTGAGCGGAAAGGCCCCCGCTTCAAAAAAGGCCATATTGTCCAGCCGGAAGATATCTCCGTGCTTCTTTCCATGGGGAAAGAACACATCTATACATTGGAGCTGGATGAATTTACCTATCATGAAAATGAGGCTGCGGAACATCTGGCAGGTATCTGCCAAGGAGCCCATTTGGAACGTTCCGAGATTTCCGAAGGACGGATCAACTTGAAAGCGGCAGTGGATGGGCTTCTCCGGGTCAACGTCCCTCTGCTGGAACGGATCAATCTGTATGGGGAAGTCATGATTGCCACCAAAAGGGACGGGACTCCCGTAACGAAGGGTACGGTGGTTGCTGGGACCCGGGCCATCCCGCTGTGGATCGCCAAAGAAAAGATCCATCAGTGCGAAAAACTGGCAGGCGGAGAAAAAGTACTGTCCATCCGGCCTTTTGTGCCACAAAAAGCTGGAATCCTGACGACAGGCAGCGAAGTCTGCAAAGGCTTGGTGAAAGACGGCTTCCGGGAGGTGCTGCCAGCCAAGCTGCAGCCTTATGGATTCACCATTGTGGATCACCGTTATACCATGGATGACAAAGAAAGCATCGTCCGTCAGCTCCGGGAAATGATTGCAGAAGACCTGGATTTGATCCTTTGTACAGGAGGGATGAGCGTGGACCCGGATGACAATACCCCAGGAGCCATCCAGGAAGTCAGTACCCAGGTGGTGACCTACGGTACCCCAGTCCTTCCCGGGGCCATGTTCATGGCAGCCTATCATCACCGGACGGTGATCCTGGGGCTGCCGGGGTCCGTCATGTTCCATCCCCGGACTGTCTTTGACTTGATCCTGCCCCTGGCCGCAGCCCAGGAACCGATTACGCGGGAATACATCGCCGGGCTGGGCCATGGAGGACTTCTGTGATGCCGGGCTGGAATCACTTCGATGGACAGGGGAATGCCCGGATGGTGGATGTTTCTGAGAAAGCGGTGACCTGCCGGGAAGCAGAGGCTTCCGGGACCATCACCATGAGCCGGGATGCTTTGGAGCAGATCCTGCAGAAAAAGATCAAAAAAGGCGATGTGCTGACGGTGGCACAGGTGGCCGGGATCATGGCCGCCAAAAGGACTTGGGAACTGATCCCCATGGCGCATCCCCTCCCATTGAGCGGAATCGCCCTGACTTTTTCTGTGGATGAAGAGCACTGTACCATTGTGGCCCGCTGTACGGCAAAGATCGAAGGGAAAACGGGCGTGGAAATGGAAGCCCTTACTGGGGTTTCTGTAGCGCTGCTCACCATTTACGACATGGCCAAGGGGATCGACCGGGGGATGGTCCTGGGCCAGATCCGGTTGGAACACAAGGAAGGCGGGCAGAGTGGAAGCTATGACAGGGAGCCGTAAGATGGAGGATCAGTGGGGAAGGACCATCGATTATCTGCGGCTTTCAGTTACTGATTCCTGCAATCTGGGCTGTATATACTGCCGACTGCCGGGCTGCAGCCCGCTCCTGCAGAGCTCCCTGACGGATGAGGAAATCTTCCAGGTATTGTCCTGCTTCCAGGAACTGGGCATCCGAAAATTGAAGATTACCGGTGGAGAACCGCTGCTGCGGCCGGGCATCGGATCCTTTCTGGAAAGACTGCTGGAACGGGGGTGGTTTTCTTCAGTGACCTTGACCACCAATGGACAGTATCTGGAGCGGTATTGGCCGGTCCTTTCCCATCTGGACAGCATCAATGTTTCTTTGGATTCCCTGCAGGAGGCTGCTTACCAAAAGATGACCCGGGGCGGAGCACTGGCTCCTATCCGGGAAGGACTGCGGCAGGGACTGGACGGGGGTTATCAGGCCTTTAAACTGAATGTGGTCCTGGTCACCGGATACAATGACGGAGAGATCCCTGCCTTTTTGCAGCTGGCGGCAAAATATCCTTTGGCTGTCCGTTTCATCGAACTGATGCCGCTGGGAGAAGGGAGCCGTTATCAGGGCGTTCCTCGAGAACGGATCCTCCGGGAAGTGGATCGGCTGTATCCGGGATGGAAGTGGAGCCGGTCCAGGGGGAATGGACCGGCCCGATATCTGGAAATTCCCAGTATCCCAGGAAGGATCGGATTCATCGATGCAGTGGGGCATCCTTTTTGCAGCCAATGCAACAGGATCCGGATGGATGCGGCAGGGAAGATCTTCCTTTGTCTGGAACAGGAAGCGGCACTGGATGTGAAAGCATTCCTCCAAGGCGGCCTGTCTCGGAAAGGGTTCCTGCAGCAGCTGAGAGAGGCCGTCTGGCAGAAACCGGAAAAAAATCATTTTGCCTCCCGCCCTTGCCCGGGCCGTAAGATGTATCAGATTGGAGGATAAATGGGAACCATTATTTCAATCAACTGCAGTGAAAAGAAAGGGACCGTGAAGACACCGGTGGCAGAAGCAGAAGTCCGTACGGACTGGGGCATCGTCGGGGATGCCCATGCCGGACACTGGCATCGGCAGGTCAGCCTGCTGTCTCTGGAAAGCTTCCAGCAGTTCCAGGCGGACAGCGGCTGTCAGCTGGAATTTGGTGCATTTGGCGAAAATCTGCTGGTCCAGGGGCTTCCCCTGGATGCACTGAAAGTGGGCGACCGGCTTTCCAGTGGATCCTGCTGCCTGGAAATCACCCAGCTCGGAAAAGAATGCCATCGATCCTGTGCCATCCGGCAGCGGGTGGGAAAATGCATCATGCCCCAAAAAGGCATTTTTGCCAAAGTGCTTCGGGGCGGCATCATCAGGAAAGGGGATTCCATATGTATAGAGTCTGTTTGATCACCGTCAGTGACAGCAGTGCCCTCCTGGGGAAGAAAGATCTGACTGGACCGGCAGTTGCCGAGCTTCTGGCAAAGGCTGGGTACCAGATCGTAGCCAGGACGGTCCTCCCGGATGAACGGGAGCTGCTGGCTGAAAAAATGCGGCAAATCGCCGATGGAGGCAGAGCTGATTTGCTTTTGACCCTGGGGGGAACCGGACTGAATGAAAGAGATGTGACCCCGGAAGCGACCGGAGAGATCATTGAAAAAGCAGTTCCGGGTTTTTCTGAACTGATGCGGCGGAAGAGCTTCGAAGTGACCCCCAACGGGATACTTTCTCGAGGGATATCAGGGATCCGGAAACACTGTCTGATCATCAATCTGCCTGGCAGCCCTCGGGCGGCTGTCGAGAATCTTTCCTTTATCCTCCAGCCGTTGGCCCATGGCCTGAAAATGCTGACACAATCCAAAAATGACTGCGCCCATATGGACGCACTGCGTTAGAAAGGAGCGGATATCATGAAAAAGACTTTTGCAGGGCTGCTGGCTTTCCTGACTGCCCTTTTCCTCTTTGGCTGCGGAAGCAGCCCTGCCCAGCCGAAAGAAGCCCAGAAAGAAATCTATATTTCTGCAGCAGCTTCCATGGCGGATGCAGTGAATGAAATCAAGGCAGATTACGAAAAAAAGCATCCGGATGTGGTCATCCGGACAAATTATGCCGGATCGGGGACGCTGATGAATCAAATCATAGAAGGTTCTCCAGCCGACCTGTTCATTTCTGCTTCTGACAAACAGATGGATACCTTGGCAAAGAAGCAGCTGATTGACGGAGACAGCCGGGTAGAACTGCTGAAAAATGAGCTGGTGCTGATCGTGCCCAAAGCTTCTTCTTTGGAACTGAGCAGCTTCCAGGATGCCGCAGGAGAAAATGTGACAAAGATTGCCATTGCGGATCCTGCTTCCGTTCCTGTGGGACAGTACAGTGAAAAACTGTTCGAAAAAATGGGAATCTGGGACCAGGTGAAGCAGAAAATGGTCATGTCCCAGGATGTCCGGCAGAGCCTTGACTGGGTTGCCTCCGGGAATGTCCAGTGTGCTCCGGTCTACCGTACCGATGCAGCCATTGAAAAAGACCGGGTCCGGATCGTTGCTGTGGCTCCCCAGGGAATCAACCAGGGAATCTTTTATCCCCTGGCGATCTTGAAAAAAAGCGGAGAAAAAGCAGGCGTCAGAGACTTCTATCAATACTTGAAATCTCCGGAAGCCCAGAAAGTCTATGAAAAATATGGGTTCGTGGTGAATGTGAAATGAGCGGCTCCCCAGTGAGCCTTTCCCTGCAAGTGGCCTTGGCCTCGACAGCCGTCACTTTTTTCTTGGGGATCCTGGCTGCTTACGGGGTCAGGAAACTGCGGCGGGGCAGCGGTTTTTTTGATGCGGTATTCACGCTTCCTCTGGTACTGCCGCCCACCGTGGTCGGTTTCCTGCTGCTGGTACTCCTGGGGAACTATGGGCCGTTCCAGGGAATCTATGAACGCTTCCATTTCCATATAGTCTTTACCTGGTGGGCCAATATCATTGCAGCCATTGTGGTCAGTTTTCCGCTGATGTACCGGACCGCTTATGGGACCTTTCTCCAGGTCAATGAAGAATATTTGCAGGTTGCCCGGACCTTGGGGATGTCAGAGAAAAAAATCTTCTGGAAGATCCTCCTTCCCCTTTCCCGCCAGGGACTGATTTCCGGGATCATCCTGACTTTTACCCGTTCCCTGGGGGAATTCGGGGCGACCATGATGATTTCTGGGAATATCCCAGGCAAGACCCAAACCATCTCCACCGCCATCTATTCCGCGGTACAGGCAGGACGGAAAGAGCAGGCCTTTGCCTGGGTGGGTGTCGTGATGGCGCTGAATCTGGTCTCCATCATCAGTCTGCATTTTATAACACAAAGGGGAAAGTGATATGAGTCTGGCGGTCAATGTGGAAAAGAAACTGCACCATTTTACCCTGCAGGCCGATTTTTCCATCGGCAATGAAAATCTGGCTGTAGTAGGGGCTTCCGGAAGCGGGAAGTCCATGCTGCTGAAGCTGATTGCAGGGATCGAAACACCGGACCGGGGTACCATTACCATCAATGACAGGATCTGTTTTTCCCAAGGGAAAATCAACCTTGCCAGTCAAAAGAGAAAAGTAGGCTATCTATTTCAGGATTATGCCTTGTTTCCCCATTTGACCCTGTTGGAGAATCTTTCCATTGTCATGGAAGGGAACCGCCGGGAAAAGAAAGCGCAGGCCGGACATTTTTTACAGCGGTTCCATCTGGAACATGTGCTGGACGCTTATCCGGAGACTCTTTCCGGCGGCGAAAAGCAGCGGGCAGCCCTGGCGCGGATGCTCTGCGTAGATCCCCAGGTCCTGCTGTTGGATGAGCCCTTTTCTGCCCTGGATACGAACCTGAAATGGCAGGTGGAAAATGATCTGGTCAGCGTCCTGAAAACTGTGCGGAAGACCGTGGTGCTGGTAACCCACAGTATGGAGGAGGCACTGCGGATCTGCAGCCGAATCCTGATCCTGGACCAGGGAAAAATTGTGGATTTCGGCGAAAAAGATCAAGTGCTGGAGCACCCCCGGACACTAGTTTCTGCCCAGCTGGCAGGGTACAAGAATTGCTTCCGGAAAGAAAATGTCCCGGAACTTTTTGCCCAGCTGCCGGAAGCGAAGGCAGCCGGCAAACAAGTCTTGGTGCTGGATGCCGGAAATTTCTCCCTGGCGGCCCGGGAAAGGACCCTTTGTCTGCCCCTGCGTTTCTGTTATCGGACGGCGGACCAGAAAAAGGTCTATGATATCTTCCACCTGTATCCCCAAGGACTGACCGTAACTTGGGAATGGGACCGGAGTTATTCAGAGCTGCCTGTGTACCAGGCGGATCAGTCTGTGTTTGCTTATTATCCTCTGGAAAGGATCCTATTGTTTTAGCGAGGAGGCAAAAATGAAGATCGCGGGCATCATCCTGGCTGCTGGCTTTTCCCGGAGAATGGGAAAAAACAAATACCATCTTCTGCTGGGGGGCCGGGAACTTTACCAATATGGGGCAGATCTGTTGGAAAGGCTGCCCCTAGCAAAACGGCTGATTGTGACCAATGATGCAGAGATAGCCCGGTATTGTATCGGCAAGGGAATCCATCCGGTTTCCAATGGAAATGCGGCGGAAGGCAAAGCTTCGTCTATCCGGGCTGGAGTGGATGCAGCGGGGCAGGTGGACGGATATTTCTTTATGACGGCCGATCAGCCGCTGGTTTCTGCCGTCAGCTGCCAAAAAATCCTGGAAGCCCAGGAAGCTGAACCTGAAAAGATCATCCAGCCGGTGTACGGAGGGAAGCAAGGGATGCCGGTGTGTATTCCGGCAGTGTATGCCGCTGCCCTTCAGCAGCTGAAGGGCGAAGCCGGAGGGAAAAAGCTGATGACGGGTGAAAACACCAGACAAGTGATCCTTGCTGATGCCAAAGAACATCAAGATCTGGATACCTGGGAAGATTATGAAAGACTGGAGCAATGGATTAGAGAAACAGTCCTTCTGTGATATTTTTCTGCTAAATCTGGGAAAATTGACTCTTTATGGACGGATGAAGGATACAATAACATCATCTAAAGGATTTTATTACCATTTTGCTTTATCGCAATATATCGATAATGCAGTAGAGCAATCACTCCGGATGGTAAGACCTGCGCGACGAAATCCTTTAGATCCATTTCAGCATCCTGCAAAAAAATAGCACTGAGGAGGGGCCAGTATGCCTAAAGGGGCTGTTGTATACACAGCTGCCCCTTCTTTTCGTGTGTCAAAAAAACGTCCCTTGCTTTAGCACAATAGCGGAGTAAAAAACGACAAAAACAGTCTTTCCATAATAAAAAGAAAATTCAAAATCGTATCTGAGAAGAAAAACTTTTGACTTTCTTCTGACATTTTAACAGTACAATGAATCTGTAAAAAGTCGGGGATTGCGCAGGAATCCCCGCAAACGGAAAAGTGAATAAGAAAAGGAGTGATCAATGTATGGAAATCTTAACCAACCCCATCGTCGTCTCCGTCGTCGTCATGTCCGTACTCTGTCTGCTCAAGATGAATGTACTCTTTGCCATCCTGGTGGCCGCCATTGTAGCCGGTGTCACGGGAGGTCTGGCCATTGACAAGACGGTCAGCATCTTGATCGGCGGCATGGGCGGGAACTCGGAAACCGCTCTGAGCTACATCCTGTTGGGAACCTTGGCTGTAGCCATCGGGCGGTCCGGCCTGGCGGATATTGCAGCACGGAAAATCACCAAGGTGGTAGGGACGAAAAAAGCGGCCTTTGTATTCCTCATCGCTTTCGTATCCTGCTTCTCCCAGAACCTGATCCCTGTGCATATTGCTTTCATCCCTATTTTGATTCCCCCGCTGCTGGTGGTGATGAACCACATGAAACTAGACCGGAGAGCCGTTGCCTGCGCACTGACCTTCGGGCTGAAAGCTCCGTACGTATCCCTTCCTGTAGGGTTCGGACTGCTGTTCATGACCATCATCAAAGACCAAATGGTAGCCAACAATGTCCAGGTTTCCATCAGTGACATTTCTTCCGTGATGTGGATCGGCGGTGCCTCCATGCTGGTGGGCCTGATCCTTTCCACCCTTTTCTACAGCCGGGACCGGGAATACAAGGACCTGCCCATTATGGGGATGGATGAAAAATCCGGGGAAACGGAAATGAACGCGGACTGCTGGAAGGCACTGGCCGGCGCTGTGGCAGCTTTCGTAGCCCAGCTGTATTTCAAATCCCTGCCCATCGGTGCCATGTGCGGCCTTCTGGTGCTGCTGGTCACTGGTTCTATCAAATGGAACAAGATGGATGAGATGGTGGACGGCGGCGTAAAGATGATGGGCTTCATCGCGTTCGTCATGCTGGTGGCAGCCGGCTACGCCAACGTGCTCCGGGAAACCCACTCTGTGGAATCCCTGGTCATGGCTACCACTTCCGTCATCAATACCAAGTTCAGCGGTGCCTTCCTGATGCTGGCTGTGGGCCTCTTGATCACCATGGGCATCGGGACTTCCTTCGGGACCATCCCTGTGGTGGCTTCCATCTACATCCCCATGGGCCTGAAACTGGGCTTCAGCATTCCCTCCATCATCCTGCTGATCGGGATCGCTGCAGCACTGGGGGATGCTGGTTCTCCTGCTTCCGACTCTACCCTGGGACCTACTTCAGGGCTCAATGCAGACGGACAGCACAACCATATTTGGGATACCTGCGTACCTACCTTCATCTTCTTCGATGTGACCCTGTTCATCGGCGGTATGATCGGCGCCTTGATCCTGGGCTAATTGGATAATCAAACAGGGGCTGCCAGACAGCCCCTTTCTATGGAATGAATTTTAAGGAGGATGCTGAAATGTTGAAAGACGTAAAAGCCATCAAAGAAGTTGTCCTGACCGGAAATGACCTGACCCTGGAACAGTTGATCGCCGTCAGCCGGTATGATGCCAAACTGTCCTTCGATCCGGATGCCGTGGCCCGCATCAAGGCTTCTCGGGCGCTCATCGATGATATCGTCAACAGTGACCGGGTGGTCTACGGAGTCACCACCGGTTTCGGTTCTCTGTGCCGGGTCCACATTTCTAAAGAAGACTGTGCACAGCTCCAGGAAAACCTGATCCGGACTCATTCCTGCGGTTACGGCAAACCTCTCAGCCGGGAAGTGACCCGGGCTGCCATGACCATCCGGGCCAATGCCCTGGTGAAAGGATATTCCGGCATCCGGCTGTCCACCCTGCAGACTTTGGTGGATATGATCAATAAAGGGGTCCATCCTTACATCCCGGAAAAAGGGTCCCTGGGAGCTTCCGGTGACCTGGCGCCTCTGGCCCATATGGTCCTGCCCATGCTGGGGCTGGGAGATGCGGAATACCAGGGCACGGTGATGCCCGGCAAGGAAGCCATGGAAAAGGCCGGGATCCCCATCATCCATCTGGAAGCCAAGGAAGGCCTGGCTCTCATCAACGGTACTCCGATCCTCACCGCCATGGGCGTATTCGCCCTGTGGGAAGGCATGTCCCTGCTGAAACAGAGCGATATCGCTGCGGCTCTTTCCATCGAAGCCCAGCGGGGAATCATCGATGCTTTTGACGAACGGCTCCATGTGATCCGTCCTCACAGAGGGCAGCTGGATACTGCTTACAACCTGCGGAACCTGCTGGCCGGCAGTACCTATGTGACCCATCAGGGCCAGCTGAAGGTGCAGGATGCCTACTGCCTGCGCTGCGTGCCCCAGATCCATGGGGCCAGCAAGGACGCCCTGGGCTTTGTGAAGGATAAAGTGGACATTGAAATCAATGCGGCTACCGATAACCCCATCGTCCTGCCGGACGGTGACGTGATTTCCGGTGGGAACTTCCACGGCGAACCCATGGCCCTGCCTTTCGACTTCCTGGGCATCGGGATCTCTGAAATCGCCAATGTTTCCGAACGGCGCCTGGAACGGCTGATCAACAATTCCCTCAGCGGATTCCCGTCCTTCTTGGTGAAACATTCCGGCCTGAACTCCGGCTTCATGATCACCCAATATGCGGCAGCCGCCCTGGTCAGCGAAAACAAGGTCCTGGCCCATCCGGCTTCTGTGGATTCCATCCCCTCCTGCGAAAACCAGGAAGACCTGGTCAGCATGGGTGCCCATGCCGCCCGGAAGGCCGGAGAGATTGCCTTCAACGCCCGCCGGGTGGTGGCCACAGAAATCCTGGCTGCCTGCCAAGCCATCGATCTGCGGGAAGGAGAAGGCTTCAAACTGGGTGCCGGTACCCAGGCCGCCTATGATGCGGTCCGTAAGACCAATGATTTCATTGCCTACGACAAGGATATCGAAATGTTCAAGGAACTGGAAAAGATCACCGATCTGGTCCAGGCTGGCGGTATCCTGGAAGCGGTAGAAGACAAAGTCGACCTGAAATTCTTCTGATCGGCCACACATATCCATCCCTCGGCTGGAGGTGCTGCACGGAAAGGTGTGGCATCTCCAGTTGATTTTCTTTTGACGGTATATACCGAAAACGTCCAGAAACGTCAGTTGAAAAAACTGAAAAATTTTTCAAAAGAGGAGTCTGATTAGACGTTTTTTAGATGAAACCCATTTACAATAGAGACATGAAGTCAAGGAAATTGAGTTCCTGCACGAAGGCAATACGCAAAGGAGTGGTATACCATGATGAAAAATGAAGAAATCGGAAAAGCCATGACCATCAAACTGGAGTTCCCCAACGGACTGCCCAAACCGAAACCTTTCCAAGAAGGCATCCGGAGAGCTCCGGATCGTGGCTTCCGCCTGACTCCGGCACAGACTGAAATTGCGCTGAAAAATGCTCTGCGGTATATCCCGGAAGAATACCATGAAGAACTGATCCCGGAATTCTTGGAAGAACTGACCACCCGGGGCCGGATCTACGGCTATCGTTTCCGTCCGGAAGGCCGGATTTACGGGAAACCCATTGACCAATACAAAGGCAAATGCACCGAAGGCAAGGCTTTCCAGGTGATGATCGACAACAACCTGGACTTTGAAGTGGCCCTGTATCCCTATGAACTGGTGACCTACGGGGAAACTGGCAGCGTCTGCCATGACTGGATGCAGTATCTGCTGATCAAACGGTACTTGGAAGAAATCACACCGGACCAGACCTTGGTCATGGAATCCGGCCATCCTCTGGGCCTGTTCCATTCCAAACCAGAAGCACCGCGGGTCATCATCACCAACGGCCTGATGATCGGGGAATATGACAACCAGCATGATTGGGAAATCGCTGAAGAAATGGGTGTTGCCAACTATGGCCAGATGACTGCCGGCGGCTGGATGTACATCGGGCCCCAGGGAATCGTCCATGGGACTTTCAACACCATCCTGAACGCCGGCCGTATGAAACTGGGGATCCCAGAAGATGGGGACCTGGGCGGCAAACTGTTCGTCACTTCCGGTCTGGGCGGCATGAGCGGTGCCCAGGGCAAAGCGGCGGAAATCGCCAACTGCACGGCCATTGTGGCTGAAGTGGATGCTTCCCGGATCAAGACCCGTCTGGATCAGGGCTGGATCTCCGGCGTATCTGATTCCCTGCCGGAAGTCATCGCCATGGCTCAGAAATCCATGGCGGAAAAGAAGGGCAAATCCTTTGCTTACCACGGCAATATCGTGGATCTGCTGGAATACATCGTGGACCACAACATCCATGTGGATCTGGTTTCTGACCAGACTTCCTGCCACAATGCCTACAATGGCGGCTATTGCCCTCAGGGCCTGACCTTCGAAGAACGGACCAAAATGCTGGCAGAAGATCCTGCCAAGTTCCGGGAACTGGTGGACAAGACCCTCCATGCTCATTTCGAAGCTCTGAAAAAGATCACCGCCCGGGGCGTATACTTCTTCGACTACGGCAACTCTTTCATGAAGGCTGTGTTCGATTCCGGCGTGAAGGAAATCTCCAAGAATGGTGTGGATGACAAAGATGGATTCATCTGGCCGTCCTACGTGGAAGATATCATGGGACCGCAGCTGTTCGACTACGGCTATGGACCGTTCCGCTGGGTCTGCCTGTCCGGCAAGCCAGAAGACCTGCATAAGACCGATATGGCAGCCATGAGCTGCATCGATGTGAACCGCCGGTATCAGGATCGGGACAACTACAACTGGATCCGGGATGCAGAAAAGAACAAACTGGTGGTAGGGACCCAGGCCCGTATCCTGTATCAGGACGAAGTGGGCCGTGTGAACATCGCTTTGAAATTCAATGAACTGGTCCGCAATGGAGAAATCGGGCCTGTCATGATGGGCCGTGACCATCACGATGTATCCGGTACGGATTCTCCGTTCCGGGAAACCTCTAATATCAAAGATGGGTCCAATGTGATGGCTGACATGGCTGTCCAGTGCTTCGCCGGCAACGCAGCCAGAGGCATGAGCCTGTGTGCTCTCCATAACGGCGGCGGCGTGGGCATCGGCAAAGCCATCAACGGCGGGTTCGGGCTGGTCCTGGACGGCAGCCACCGGGTAGATGAGATCATCCGCAGCTCCCTGAGCTGGGATGTGATCAGCGGTGTGGCACGCCGGTCCTGGGCACGGAATGAACATGCTATGGAAACGGCTGTGGAATTCAACAAGACCCGTCATGGCATCGGTCAGATCACCCTGCCGTACCTGACGGATGACAAACAGATCAAAGACGCAGTGGCCAAGGTTTATCCGAAAGCCCATGTGATCAAAGACTGATCGAGAGGGATCCATACAGAAAGAGAGGGCTGCTGCACGGAAACCGTGCAGCAACCCTTTTGTGGCCCATAAAGGAGGAAAAACGATGGTTGACAGACTGCTCATCAAAAATGCCGCACAGATCGTGACCCCGGAAGGGAATACGGCCCGGCACGGCAGAGAAATGAAACAATTGAAAATCTATGAAAACCAGTCCATCCTGATTGAAAACGGCATGATCCGCAGCATCGGGAACCAGCCAGACTGGGAGAAACTGGTCCCGGCGGACAAACAGATCGACGCCTCCGGCAAAGCGGTGCTCCCGGGATTCGTGGATTCCCATACCCATCTGGTGTTCGGAGGCTACCGGCCCGATGAGTTCCTCTGGCGGATGGGCGGCATGAGCTATATGGAAATCATGGAACGGGGAGGCGGCATCCTGAATACCATGAAAGCCACCCGGGAAGCCAGCCGGGAAGAGTTGGTAGACCACAGCATGGACTTTTTGAAAAAGATGTTGGCCATGGGGGTCACCACGGTGGAAGCCAAAAGCGGCTACGGCCAGGACCATGATACGGAAATCAAACAGATGGAAGTGGTCCGTGACCTGAACGAAAAACAGCCCATCGAGCTGGTGTCCACCTTCCTGGGGGCCCATGCGGTACCGCCGGAATTCAAGGACCGAGGGGATGATTTCATCGAATTCCTGCTGAAAGAAGTGATGCCGGAAGTGGCAGAAAAGCACCTGGCGGAATTCTGTGATGTCTTTTGTGAAAAAGGGGTATTTTCCATTGAACAGAGCCGGCATCTCCTGACGGAAGCCCGGAAGATGGGCTTCAAGCTGAAGATCCATGCAGATGAAATCGTCAGCCTGGGCGGGGCCGAACTGGCAGGAGAACTCCATGCTACCAGTGCGGACCATCTGCTCCACGCTTCCGATGCGGGGATCCGGGCTATGGCGGATAATGGAGTAGTATCCACCTTGCTGCCCACCACCGCCTTCTGCCTGAAGGAACCTTTTGCCCGGGCCCGGGAGATGATCGATTCCGGCTGTGCCGTGGCTCTGGCTACGGACTTCAATCCCGGCAGCGGTTTCACCTTCTCCGTCCCTCTGATGATCGGGCTGGCCGTCATCTATATGAAGATGACAGCCGAAGAAGCCATTACAGCCCTGACCCTCAATGGGGCTGCTGCGGTGGACCGGGCGGACCGGATCGGGTCTCTGGAGCCGGGAAAACAGGCAGACCTGGTGATCCTCCAGTATCCTTCCTACAAATTCCTGCCCTACCATACCGGCATCAATATTGTGGAGACCGTTGTCAAGAAGGGCAAAGTGGTATCTCGGTAGAAAGACCGTTCAGCGGGCGTGCCCATGGCACGTCCCGCTTTTTTTTAGCTGGATTTTATACTATAATAGAACTGATTACTATGATAATTTCGAGGGGCTCTCACAGGAGTTGGTATTTTTAACACAAAATTTCGATGATGAGGTGTGAAAAATGACAAGTCTGATCCAAGCGCGGTTTTTGGGCGCTCCTGTAATCCAGAAGGACGGCAGGGAAATCTTCTTCCCTTACAACAAGGTCAATGCTCTGGTCTATTACATCCTGGTCAAAGGGACGGTCATGCGGGATGAGCTGAGCGGCGTGCTGTGGGCGGACAAGCCGGATGCCATTGCCCGGAAAAATCTGCGCAATGCCATTTATGAAACCAAGAAGATCCTGGGACCGGATGTTTTCATTTCTCCTCGCAAAGCCATCATCAAGGTCAACCCGGCCATCCGTGTCCAGGTGGATGTGAAGGAGTTCGAAGCGGATCCGGGACGGAATCTGGAACTGTATCAGGGAGCCTTTCTTCAGGGCTTTTTCATCAAGGATGCGGCAGAGTACGAAAATTGGTACCTCACGGAACGGGACCGTTTGGAAGGCCTGTACATGGATGCGCTGCTGCAGAAACTGAAGGAAGCAGTGGCTGTGAAGAACCTGGCCAAGGTGACCCGGTACGGCCGGATGCTGATCGCCCACGATCCTTATGATGAATCCATCTACACCCTGCTGCTCCAGACCTACTGTGAACAGGGGAATATGAAACAAGCCACAGAGCTGTATGAAGAGATGAAGAAGCTGTTCCGGGAAGAGCTCCAGAGCAATGTGCCTCCGGAAATCGAAGAAATGATGAAACGGACCCTCCATCAGGAAAAGCAGGAGAAAAATGAGCTGGGAATCTTGAAAGCCCGGCCCAAAGGCAGCCTGACCGGACGGGAACGGGAACTCCAGCTGGTGAATGGGATGGTGGGAGAATTCCTCCAGGGGAAGGACAGCGATACCTTGCTGATCCGAGGAGAAGCAGGCTGCGGCAAGACCATCCTGAAGGACGCCCTGGTGGAGGAACTGCCCCCAGATGTGACGGTGATCCAGACCAACTGTTTCAAGCCGGAACAGAACATCCTGCTCCGGCCCTGGACGGGAATCGTGGAAGGGCTGGGGAACCTGATCCGCCGGGAAAAGATCCCCGTGCCCAACATGGATCCCTCCCGTCTGTATGAACTGTTCCCTCAGATGGACATGAGCGGGGACCGGGAGGCGGGACTGGCGGAAATCAAGGACCTGCTGAAATTCGATGCCATTTTCCACACCCTGTACACGGTGATGGAAAACGTGGCGGAAAGCCGGAAGCTGCTGTTCATCTTTGAAGATATCCAGTGGATGGATCCCCTCAGCCTGTCCCTTTTGAGCAGCCTGATCCTCCACAAGAAGTCGCCTCAGTTCATGTTCCTGCTGACGGCCCAGCCTTCCCAGGAAAAGAACTATCAGAAATTCGAGACTTCTGTCTCCATGTACCATAAGCTCCGGCTGCTGGAACTGTCTCCCCTGGACAGGGATACTGTCCGGCTCTTTGCCCAGGATATGGAACTGCCGGTGGCGGTGGATGACCGGCTGGTGGACCGGCTGCTGGAAGAATCCAAAGGGAATCTATTCTTGCTCCGGGAATGCCTGAAGGCCCTGAAGACCACTGGCAGCCTGGACAACCTCACGGAGAACATGCGGAATATCTTTAAATCCAACTGCTTCGCCCTCACCGACGACCAGCAGAAGATCCTGGATTTCATTTCCCTGTTCTACGACGGGGCGCCCTTGGCCATGATTTCAGAATACATGCATATGAACAGCCTCCAAGCGCTGGAGAACCTGGAAGTCCTCCGGAAGAACAATTTCATCCGTCCTGTGCCCCAGCAGCCGGAAGTGATCTATGAAATCGTCCAGCAGAAACTGAAGGAATACGTCCATCAGCAGATTTCACAGGAAAAGCAGAAGATCCTCCACAGCTACATTGCCAGTCTTTGGGAAAAACGGCTGACCCATTCCCCCCAGGATATCCGTCTGTACCACCATTTGGAATACCATTACCAGGAGGCAGGAGAACTGGTGAACATGGGGCGTTACAAGCTAAAGATCCTCATGTACTACCTGAACTTCAGCAACGAACTGTTCCCAGTGCTCAGCAGCGCGGACATCACTCCTGATGATGACAAGAGCCGGTTCATCGAGACCAACCTGGGACAGTTCCTGTCAGAAGTGGACGAGATGATGCACGCCATCAAAAGGAACTGCGGGGAAACCCCGGAGGTCCGGGATCTGGAAATGAACTATCTCCATCTCATGGGGCGCCACTATATCCGGACCGGTGAATATGAAAAAGGTGTCCGGAACATCCTGAGCCTGATCGAACAGGCAGCGGAAGTCCACAACCGGGACTACATGCTCATGGGCTACAAGCAGATGATCTTCTATGACATCCAGATCGGCAATACGGAGGAAATGAAGAATTATCTGGAAGTAGCCCTGAACCTGGCAGATGAATGCAACTACCACAAGGAAATGGGTATCCTGCTCCGGCTGAAGGGGCTGAACATGATCATGCAGGGGAACTTCCCAGAGGCGGAACGGCTGCTGAAAGAGTCCATCTCTACCTTTATGGTGACCCAGAATGTGCAGCGGCGCTATGCCCTGAATATTGCCGGTGCCTATAACTATCTGGGAGAGATCCGCCGGGGGGAAGGCAAATTCCAGGAGGCCCTGGACTATTATGACAAGGCCCTGGATTATGCCAAGAACCAGGAAGCCTACAGTTCCTGGGTGGTCTTTTCCTGCAATGCGGGAGTGGCCTGCTACAACCTGGAGCAGTATGGACGGGCCAAGCAGTATTTCATGCAGGCATATGAACTGTTTCCCCGGTATGTGTTCTACTGGCGGCATCCCATTGTAGAATCCTATCTGGCCCTTTTGTCCATGCGGGAAGGGAAAGAAGAAGAGGCCATCCGGTTTTTGGACGATGCGCTCCACAAGCTGGGGAATATGAACAATCCCCGGGAAGCCGGTTATGTATATATGGCCATCGCGCTGCTGAAGAAGCAGCATCCGGACAGCGGGATCTCCCGCCATTATGAAGGCAGTCTGAGCTCCTATGCTACCCGGGCCCTGCAGGTCCTGGATCCTTACCGGGACACCTGGGAACGGAAGCAGATGGAAGCCTTGTTTTGATATCTTGAAGGAGGGGTTGGAATGGTAACGTTAAAGAAAGTGGCAGAAGTATTGGAAGCCCAGGTGGTATCCGGGCAGGAAGGGCTGGGCAGGACGGTGAAGCAGGCCTGCGGCAGCGACATGATGAGTGATGTTTTGGCCTATGCCAAGGAGGATTTTGTGCTGCTGACAGGGCTCCTGAACATCCAGGTGGTGCGGACGGCCGATGTGAGCGATGCGGCAGCCTTGATTTTCGTCCGGGACAAACATCCGGAACAGGAAGTGCTCTTGGCAGCGAAGGATAAGGGAATCCCGGTGCTGTATACCCGCTATACCATGTTCGAAGCCTGCGGCCGGCTTTATGAACTGGGACTCCGGGGCTGTTCTGCCAAAGATCGGAAGTAGTGAGGCATGGAAGAGATCTATACAGTGATCCCTGACGATTTCGAGCGGGCTGGGGCAGCTTCCACCTCCCTGAAGGACTTGCTGAAGAAGCTGGGCCTGTCTCCGGAACTGATCCGCCGGATCGCCATCGGGACCTACGAAGGTGAAATGAACTGTCTGATCCACGGGGGCGGGGGACGGATCCGGGCGGAAATCGGACCCCAGGATATCCGGGTCAGCATCGAGGACCATGGGCCGGGGATCCCGGATGTCCAGAAAGCCATGCAGGAAGGCTGGTCTACAGCTTCCGCCAAGATCCGGGCCATGGGATTCGGAGCCGGGATGGGGCTGCCCAATATGAAAAAAGTTTCTGATGAAATGCAGATCGATACCCAGGTGGGGAAAGGGACCCGGGTCACCCTGGTGTTCCATCTCCCTGGCTGAAGGATCCTGCTGTCCAAGGAATCAGGTGAAGACCTTTGTGTGAAACCTACCTCAATTCCGTCAGAGTCAACGCCAGCCGCTGCACCGGATGCCTGATCTGTGTGAAGGACTGTCTAGTCCAGGCCATCCGGGTGCGCAGTGGCAAAGCCGTCATCCTTTCCGACCGCTGCATCGACTGCGGAGAATGCATCCGCTGCTGTCCGACCCGGGCTATGGAAGGCTGGGCGGATCCTCTGACCGAACTGAAAAAGTACAAAGTGAATATCGCTCTGGCCACCCCTTCTTTCTACGCCCAGTTCGACGGCAATGTGGCAGCTTCTGTGATCTGGGAAGGTCTGCGGGAACTGGGGTTCGATACCGTATTCGATGTGGCCTTGGCAGGGGACTATATCAGTGATGAGATGGAACGGTACATTGCCCATTATAAAGGGCCGTTCCCTCTGATTTCTTCTGCCTGTCCCGCCGTCCTCCGGCTGATCCAGACCAAATATCCAGAACTGGTGAAACAGGTCCTGCCCGTCCTGGCTCCGGCGGAAGCTGCTGCCATCTATACCCGGCGGGAAACCATGAAGCGGTTGAATCTGGCCCCTGAACAGGTGGGAATCTGGTTCATTTCCCCCTGTCCGGCCAAAGGGACCAATATCCATCAGTCCGTGGACGTGGCCCATACGGCGGTGACCGGTTCCTTTACCATTGCTTCCATTTATGGTCCTTTGACCCAGGCCATCAAGCATGTACAGGAAACCCGCTATGAAGTGCCGGAGGCCACCTTGGGATCCTCTTACAGTCTCAGCTGGGGCAGCTGGCGGGGGGAACTGGCTTCTACCGGTATCACCGATGCCATTGCTGCCCAGGGGCCGGAAGAAGTGGATGAGCTGCTGGAACAGATCAGCATGGCCAAACTCAGCGATGTACGCTATGCCTGCTGCTACAGCTGCGCCGGCGGCTGTATCGGCGGCCCCTGTGTGGCCATCAACAAGTACGTGGCGGCCAAGAACCTCCGGGTGCGGGTGGAACGGCGCCGGAGCCGGGAAGGGGGAGACCGGAGGAGCGCCATGCAGCGCTGCCGGATCATCGAGGATTTTCCGGCTTCCTGGCGGTATATCAAGCCCTTGGAACCTCGGCCCCATCCTCCTCTGGCCAGCGACTTCGGGACAGCCCTGGAAAAAATGGCAGAATTGAAAGCCCTGGAACAGGAATTCCCTCAGCTGGACTGCGGGGCCTGTGGAGCTCCTACCTGTAAAGCCTTTGCGGAAGACGTGGTACGGGGCCTGGGAAAAAAAGAGGGATGCATCTTTTTGCGAAAGAAAAAGGAAAAATGAGAAAAAAAGGTTGTGCAGGAGAAATGACAGATAAAAGACGGCTGTCCGGTCATTTTCTATAAGAGGAAAAGACCTTTTTTCTTGCAAGTTGGGTGAAATATTGGTATTATTTATGACGTAGATTCTATTTTTAAATATTCAGATAGAATCAAGAAGAGAAGCCTGGATTTCTGGGCAAACAGGAGGAAGAGCAAATGATCGATATTACGGATCGAGTCCATTGTGCCGCAGCCCTCAGCAAGATCACCACAGCTGAAAAAGCGGCAGAAATGATTCAAGACGGCATGAACCTGGGCATGAGCGGATTTACCCCTTCTGGTTATCCGAAAGCGGTACCTCTGGCTCTGGCTGAAAGAGGGAAGGAACATCCCTTCAAAGTCAATGTCTGGACCGTGCTTCCCGGACCTGAAATCGATACAGCCATGGTCAAAGCCGGCATCGTGGGCAACCGGATGCCGTATCAGACGGATAAAAACTGCCGGACAGCCATCAATAATGGTGAAATCCGCTATTTGGATACCCATATCAGCACCTTCAACCAGATGGCCCGGTTTGGATTCCTGCCGGAACACCGGGATGTGGATGTGGCCATCATCGAAGCCTGCTCCATCAAGGATCTGGGCAAGGGAAAGATCGGCATCATCCCCACTACCAGTTTGGGCGGCAGCTGCAGCTATGTGCAGAGTGCTAAGAAAGTCATCATCGAAGTGAACGTGACCCAGCCTCTGGGCTTGGAAGGCATGCACGACTGTTATGTGCCGCTGGATCCTCCCTACCGGAAAATCATCCCCATCGAACGGCCGGAAGACCGGATCGGGACGCCTTACATCCCCTGTGATCTGGAAAAAGTGGCAGCCATCGTTCCCTGCGATATTCCCGATACTCCCAGCAAACTGGCAGCCATCACCGATGACGCCCGGGCCATGGGCGGCAATCTGGTGGAATTCCTGAAAAATGAAGTCAAGGCTGGGCGTCTGCCGAAGAATCTGCTGCCTCTCCAGTCCGGGGTGGGTTCTGTAGCTAATGCTGTGATCAATGGGCTGGTCCATTCTGATTTTGAAGATCTGACCGTATATACGGAAGTGATCCAAGATGGGATGTTCGATCTGATCGATGCCGGAAAACTGCGGGTGGCTTCCGGTGCTTCCCTGACCATGTCCGCAGAAGTCCAGAAGAGATTTTACAGCAACCTGGATAAATACAAATCCCATCTGATCCTCCGTCCCCAGGAAATTTCCAATAACCCCGAAGTGGTTCGCAGAATCGGAGTTATCGCCATGAACACGGCTATTGAAGTGGATTTGTACGGCAATGTAAACTCTTCCCACATCAATGGGACCAACCTGATGAACGGGATCGGGGGCAGCGGCGATTTTGCCCGGAACGGCTACCTGTCCATCTTCTTTGCGGAATCGGAACGGAAAGATGGGAAGATCAGTTCTGTGGTGCCTTTCTGCTCCCACATCGACAACAACGAACACGATGTGGATGTCATCGTTTCCGAACGGGGCGTGGCCGACCTGAGAGGCCTGTCTCCGAAAGAACGGGCTCCGATCATCATCGATCAGATCTCCAGCCCCAGATACCAGCCCATCCTGCGGGATTATTTCGAACGGGCCTGCGCTGCCTGCCACAACAGCCAGACTCCGCACATCCTGTCCGAAGCCTTCTCCTTCCATGAAAGAATGCTTAAAACGGGGACCATGGAAGTGAAATAAAGGGACTTTCCAACGAAATTTTCCGAAAATCGGTGGTAACAAGGTGGTATTTATGTTACAATTACCGTGTTTTAGTTTCGTTGTAATATCCCTGAAGGAGGTGCGTATTTTTGACGACACAAGAAAAGATCCAAGATATGTTCGACCGCTATGAAAAGATCGAAGCAGGCGGCGGTGCGAAAAGAGTCGGAAAACAGCATGATGCCGGTAAAATGACAGCCCGTGAACGGATAAACTCGTTCTTAGATGAGGGAAGTTTTGTAGAACTGGATAAATTTGTAGAACATCGCTGCTCAAACTTCGGTCAAGAAAAGAAATATTTGGCAGGGGACGGCGTGGTGACAGGCTACGGCACGGTTAACGGACGGACAGTGTTCGTCTTTGCCCAGGATTTCACCGTGGAAGGCGGTTCTCTGGGGGAGATGCATGCCAACAAGATTGCCAAAGTCCAGGCCATGGCCCTGAAAACCGGGGCCCCCATCGTAGGCATGGCGGATTCCGGCGGTGCCCGGATCCAGGAAGCCACCGATGCCCTGGCCGGCTTCGGCAAGATGTTCAAGCAGAACACCCTGTCTTCCGGGGTGATCCCGCAGATTTCTGCCATCATGGGGCCCTGCGCCGGAGGCGCGGTATACAGCCCGGCTCTGACGGATTTCATCTTCATGGTGAAGAAAAATTCCAAGATGTTCATTACAGGGCCGGAAGTGGTGAAGACCGTGACCGGGGAAGAAGTGGGCCAGGAAGACCTGGGAGGCACCTTTACCCACTGCACCCGTAGCGGGGTGGCCGACTTCCCGGCTGAAAACGATGCGGACTGCCTGGAGCAGATCCGCTACCTGCTCAGCTTCCTGCCCAGCAACAACCGGGAGAACCCGCCAGTCTACGATACGGGAGACAGTGCCTACCGGATGGACGAAAGCCTGAACACCATCATCCCGGACGGCTCCCAGATGCCCTACGACATGTACAAGGTGATCCGGAGCATCGTGGACAACGGAGAATATGTGGAACCCCATCGGATGTATGCCCGGAACATCATCACCTGCCTGGCTCGGCTGGACGGCTCTACCGTGGGGATCATCGCCAACCAGCCCCGGATCATGGCCGGCTGCCTGGATATCAATGCTTCTGACAAAGCGGCCCGGTTCATCCGTTTCTGTGATGCGTTCAAGATCCCTCTGATCAATATCGTAGATGTCCCCGGCTTCTTGCCGGGCACGGATCAGGAATATGGCGGGATCATCCGGCATGGGGCCAAGATGCTGTATGCTTACTGCGAAGCCACCGTGCCCAAGATCACTCTGGTCACCCGGAAAGCCTACGGCGGAGCCTACCTGGCCATGTGTGCCCAGGATCTGGGAGCGGATCATGTGATTGCCTGGCCTACGGCCGAAATCGCCGTCATGGGACCCCAAGGGGCGGCCAAGATCATTTTCCGGCATGATCCGGATGTGGAGCAGAAGACCCAGGAATACATCGATAACTTTGCGACGCCCTATTATGCGGCCAAGCACGGCATGGTGGAAATGGTCATCGAACCCAAGACCACCCGTCCGATCCTGATCAAAGCGCTGCGTATGTTAAAATCAAAGCAGGAAGACCGGCCAACAAAGAGACACGGTAACATTCCGCTGTGATTTTGATATAAACCATTCATCATAAGGGAAAAGAGGTGAAACATTCATGACAGACAATCCTTGGCTGATTATGCTGATCAATATGACCATCGTATTCGGCGTGCTGATTGTGCTGGGCATCCTGATGGTCCTGATCCATGCCATCGACCCGACCAAGAAAAGCGCTCAGGGAAAAAAAAAGCCTGTAGTTGCTAAACCGGCCGCTTCTGCTGCAGCCAGCAAACGACAGGACGAAGAGAAGGTGGCTGCAATGGCAGCGGTCCTGGCCATGGTCCAGGATGAAGACGATATGATTGCAGCGGCCCTGACGGCTGCCATCGCCGAACACAAAAAGAAGATGGAACCCATGGCGCTGCCTCATCATTTCTTTTAACAGGCTGTTGAGGGACGGCCTGCAAACTGTGGATTTTACTGTTCAAGAACAATTTTAGGAGGGTATTCTCATGAGAAAATTCAATGTTAACGTTAACGGCACTGTGTATACTGTAGAAGTTGAAGAAGTCGGCGGCGCTGTCACCGCAGCTCCTGCAGCTCCTGCAGCTCCTGCTGCCCCCGCTGCTGCTCCTGTAGCCGCTCCTGCCGCAGCTCCTGCTCCGGCCGCTGCTCCTGCTCCTGCTCCTGCTGCTGCTCCCGCTCCGGCCGCTAAACCGGCTGCTGCTCCTGCTCCTGCCGGCGCTGTGACGGTGGAAGCTCCTATGCCTGGGAAGATCCTGTCCGTTAACGTAAAGGCTGGCGACAAGGTAGAAGCCGGCGATGTTCTGCTGATCCTGGAAGCTATGAAGATGCAGAACGAAATCATGGCTCCTGAAGATGGTACGGTTTCCGAAGTCCGCGTCAACGCTGGCGACACCGTAACCACCGGCGACGTAATGGTCATTCTCTAATTGCGTCTCCGCTCATAAAGGAGGATTTTAGAATATGGATGCTTTTGTGGTAGCCCTGACTTCTGTCATCCATGACAGTGGTTTTGTGGCTTTTACCTGGGGCAATGCCGTCATGATGCTGGTAGGCTGCGTACTGCTCTACCTGGCCATCGTGAAGGGCTTTGAACCCCTGCTGCTGAGCCCGATCGCTTTCGGATGCATTCTGGCCAACGTGCCCCGTACCGGTTTCGAGACGGACCCTGGCGTTATGCAGCTGATCCTGGGCGGGATCAAATACGAAGTCTTCCCTCCGCTGATTTTCATGGGCGTAGGTGCCATGACTGACTTTGGTCCCCTGATCGCCAATCCCAAGACCCTGCTGCTGGGCGCTGCTGCTCAGATCGGTGTGTTCGTGGCACTGCTGGGTGCCATGCTCCTGGGCTTCAATGTGAAAGAAGCTGCTGCCATTGGGATCATCGGGGGTGCTGACGGCCCGACTTCCATTTACCTGGCTTCCAAGATGGCTCCCCATCTGCTGGGAGCTATCGCCGTGGCTGCCTACTCTTACATGTCCCTGGTGCCGCTGATCCAGCCCCCTGTGATGAAGCTGTTCACTTCTAAAAAAGAACGCTGCATCAAGATGGCTCAGCTGCGTACGGTGACCCACTTCGAAAAAGTGGTGTTCCCCATTGTCTGCACCATTTTCATTTCCCTGCTGCTGCCTTCCGTCTGCTCTTTGATCGGGATGCTGATGCTGGGGAACCTGTTTACGGAATCCGGCTGTATGGACCGTCTGTCTGACACGGCACAAAATGCCTTGATGAACAGCGTGACCATCATGCTGGCTACCGGTACTGGCCTGACCATGAAAGCTGAAAGCTTCCTGACCATCCAGACCATCGAAATCATCTGCCTGGGTCTGGTTGCCTTCATCGGCGGTACTGCCGGCGGCGTGCTGTTCGGCAAGCTGATGTGCATCATGGACGGCGGCAAGACCAACCCGCTGATCGGTTCTGCCGGTGTATCTGCAGTACCTATGGCTGCCCGTGTGTCCCAGATCGTGGGACAGCAGGCCAACCCTGGGAATTTCCTGCTGATGCATGCTATGGGCCCCAATGTGGCCGGGGTTATCGGGACGGCTGTTGCAGCCGGTACCATGCTGGCCATGATCGGACCTGCAAAATAAAACAAATCGTTTTGGAAGGCTGCCGCAGTTTGCGGCGGCCTTCTTTTTATGGAAAAACGGCTTTCTATTGGGGGATTTTTTGTTATAATAAGAAGGATATGTTTTTTTATCAATGGGTCAGGAACAAAGGAGAGAAAGTTGGAAGGATATAAGGAATTTTCGGAGAGCAGCCCTGGACGGAAAATGTACCAGTGGGGAGCTCTGGCACTGATTGCCGTCAGTTGGGCCTATGAAGGATACCATACCTTCGCCTTGGGCCAGTTCAGCCTGATGGGCTGGGGGTACAACATCCTGTTCGTCATCCTCTGGTGCTGGCGCTGTCTTTTCCAGTACAGCCTCCAATTGACCGGGGATCGGTTGATCGTGGTCATGTACGGCTTGGGCATGGAACGGCGGATGACCGTCTATCTGAAAGATCTGGAAAGCTTTTCCAATCACTACAAAAAGAGTTTTTTCCGAAAAACCGCCATCAAGAAGTACGTGCATCGGTATTCTTCTCTGGATCCCCGTCCCCAGAGAATCCTGGTCTACCGGGAACAGGGAAAACTCTGCGCCCTGCTGTTCAAATCCAGCGATGCACTGATCGACCAGCTGGCCCGGCGGTATCCCAACCAGTTTTTAGATTTTCCAGAATAAAGGAGTTAAGGACATGAGCAACATCTATGTGGGAAAAATCATTGCGGTGAACAAACAGCGCGCCAAAGTTAAAATCGAACAGAGACCGGGAGAACAGCGGCCGAAACTGCTGGACTGCTGGAATGCCTGCAAAGCCAAACAGGGGACCCGGGTCATCGTGGGGAAACAGACCTTGGATGAGAAGAAAATGAAGATGATCATCTGGGGGATCCCGGCTCTGACCGCATTGGCTGGGGCTCTTTTTGGCCGGGCCATTGCCCATTTCTTTTCCATCCCGGTCTGGCAGATGGTGGTGCTCAGCATGGTGGTATGGCTGGCTTTGGGTTTGTACTATGCCCGGAATTTCCGGAAGAGCGTCCATGCCAAAGTGGAACAATGGACCATCACCGGCTATTACAGTGATGGCGAGATCTATGATGCCAAAGGGAAAAAGGTGGAGGTCTGACCGATGCTGGGGAAAAATCATCTGACCCTGCTCCTGGTCCTGGCGGCGGGAGCTGTCATAGGGGGGCTCCTGGGGGACAGCCTGCAGGCGTCCCAGCCTCTGGGCTGGGCCACTGATTATCTGGTACGGAAATACCAGGTGCTCACCGTCCCCCCGTCGGTTTTTGACCTGTATATTGCGAAACTGACTGTGGGACTGGATTTTTCCCCCAATCTGGCAGCCATCCTGGGCATGATCCTGGCAGGGATCCTGTTCCACAAATTTTAGGAGGAGCCCATGGAACTGATTCTGGCATCCGGCTCCCCCCGCCGTCTGGAACTGCTCCGGCAGATCGGCTTGGAGCCCCGGGTGGTGGTGAGCCGCAGTGAGGAAGAGAAAACGGACCGGGATCCGGCCCATCTGGTCTGTCACAATGCTCTGGCCAAAGGACAGGACGTATGCAGTCGGCTGGGAGACCAGGTTCCCATCCTGGCAGCGGATACGGTGGTGGCCCTGGACGGGGAAATCCTGGGGAAGCCCAGGGACCGGCAGGAGGCCGCTGCCATGCTCCGGAAACTCAGCGGAAGGAGCCATCAGGTCCTTACGGGTCTGGCCCTGTTCTATCGGGGAAAAGTGCTGACCCATGTGGAGACCACCCAGGTGCAGTTTTCTCTTCTTTCCGAGGAAGACATCGCAGGATACATCCGTACCGGCGAGCCTCTGGATAAAGCCGGAGCTTATGGCATCCAGGGGAGAGCCGCTCTTTTCATCCCGACTATCAACGGGTCCTATAGCAATGTGGTAGGACTCCCTTTAGCAGCCTTGAAAAAACTCTTTGCAGAACTGGATGTGACAGAAAATGACGCACTATCTCATACGGGAAATGCTTCCGGAGGAGCGGCCTCGTGAACGGCTGATGGCCCATGGACCGGAAGCCCTGACCATTACGGAACTGCTGGCGATTTTGATCGGCAGCGGACGGAAAGACCATTCAGCCTTGGATATCGCTCGGGAACTGACCGGAGATCTTATGAAGGATGCCCGTCTGGCCAGGACCCAGGATGTCCGGGAACTGACCCGGATTCCAGGAATCGGGCCGGCCAAGGCAGCGGTGATCCTGGCAGCTCTGGAACTGGGGCGGAGGCTGGCGGAAGCAGAAAGCCAGCCTTTCCAGACCATCCATTGCCCGGAAGACGGGGCCATGCTGGTGATGCCCCGGCTCCGGTACGAAAACCATGAACATTTCCTGGTGGTGCTGCTGAATAGCAAGGGAAAGGTGACCGGCATCGAGCCTGTTTCGGAGGGATCCCTCAATGCTTCCGTGGTCCATCCCCGGGAAGCTTTTGCACCGGCGCTGCTCCACCATGCGGCTGCCATCCTGGCGGTCCACAACCATCCCTCCGGGGATCCTACGCCCAGCCGGGAGGACAGGGAACTGACGAAGACCCTCTGGGAAACGGGAAAAGTTATGGGGATCCCTTTGGTGGATCATTTGATCATCGGGGATGGGATTTATTACAGTTTCAAAGAACATGGTTTGATGTAAAAGGGGGTAGAAGAGAATGCTGGATCTGCTGGGATCATTCTCCACGGACATGGGGGTGGATCTGGGGACGGACCATACCCGGATCTGTCTGAAGGAAGAAGGAATCGTCCTGGATGAGCCTTCTGTAGTGACCGTGGAGACCCGCCGGGGGAAAATCCTGGCCCAGGGAAAGGAAGCCCGGCAGATGCAGGGACGGACCCCGTCCGGAATCGAAGTGAAACGGCCCCTCCAGGATGGGGTCATTGCGGATTTCGACTATGCCAAGCTCATGCTGAAAGGGTTCCTGCACCAGGCTCTGGGCAGACGGCCTCTGCTCCGGCCCCGGCTGGTGATCAGTGTCCCCTGCGGAGTCAACAGCGTGGAGCGGAGAGCTGTCCTGGATGCGGCCATGGAAGCCGGTGCCGGGGAAGCGTACCTTTTGGAAGCTCCTCTGGCCGCGGCCCTGGGAGCCGGGATCCCGGTACGGGAAGCCAAAGCCTGCATGGTGGTGGAACTGGGTGCGGGGGCTACGGAAGCCGCCGTATTGGCCCAGGGGAAGGTAGCTCTTTCCCGGCTGCTCCGGTGCGGAGGCCGGAGCCTGGATGATGCCCTTGTCCAGTACAGCAAGAAAAAGTATAATCTTCTTATCGGGAGCCTCCAGGCCGAACAGGCGAAAATCGAAATCGGCACGGTGCGGGAAACGGCTCCGCCGGCTTTTATGGACCTGCGGGGAAGGGACCTGATCACCGGCCTGCCCCGGAGTGTGACCATCGATCAGAACCAGATGCGGGAAGCCCTGTGGGAACCGGTCCATCGGATGGTAGATTGTGTCCGGACCCTGCTGGAACAGCTTCCGGACCTTTTGGCTCGGGAGGTGGCGGAACAAGGCATCGTCCTTACCGGCGGAGGTGCCCTGCTGCGGAATTTTGACTGGCTGCTGGGCCGGGAAACAGGCCTGAAGGTCTGGGTGGCGGAAGATGCCCTTTCCTGTGTGGCCAAAGGAACCGGCATCGCTGCCGGGCATATGAATCTGTTCCGGAGAGGGCAGCGCCTTCGCCGGAATGTATAATAGGGAGAAGAGCATTGCCTATGAGGAAGGAACAGAAAGTCAGACTGGGAGTCCTGCTGGTTGTCCTGCTGCTGGCAGGAAGCCTGCTTTGGGATGCATTCCACCGTTTTCCGGCTGTGAATACGGTGCTTTCCACGCTGACCCGGCCCATCAGCTTTGTAGTGGGAGGGATCGGCAGCGGTGTGAAGGGCTCCGGGAACTATTTTGCGTCCAAATCTTCCCTGGAAAAGGAAAATGCGGCCCTGAAGAAAGAAAATGAAGAGCTTCGGCAGAGCAATGTGGAACTGCTCGGCATGAAAGCGGAGAATGAGCGTCTGGGGAAACTGCTGAAGTTCAGCAATCTCCATCCCCAGTGGAAGATGGTTTCCGCCCAGGTGATCAGCCGGGATCTGGGAGATTTCAAGGATGTGATCCTCATCGATAAGGGCCAGGGAGACGGACTCCAGGTGAATATGCCTGTAGTCAATGCTTCTGGGCTCATCGGCATTGTGGACGGAGTCTATCCCCACATGGCCAAGGTCCTGCTGATCTCCAGCCCCCGCAGCCGGATCGGAGGCCTGAATCTCCGGGGAGATTCCCGGGCTGCCGGTATCGTCAATGGGGTGGCCGGGCCGGATCTTCTGCTGGAAATGCGGAACTTGAGCCGCAATGCGGATATCCTGCCGGGAGACACCATCGTGACCAGCGGGTACAGCGGCTACCATCCGGAAGGCTTGGTCATCGGTACCGTAGAAGATGTGCAGATGGATACGGGAGGGCTGACCAAAATGGCCACCATCGCTCCTTCTGTGGACTACGGCCATCTGGAAGAAGCCCGGGTCATCACCAATTTCCAGGGCTTTGCTGATTTCCTGCGCAAGGAAGGGAAAGACCCGGATGCCCAACCTGGCAAAGGAGGGAAATGATGGTACTGATCGCCTTTGCCTGGCTGCTGTTCACCTTGTTCCTGTTCACTTTGGAAAATCACTGGTTCCTCTTTTTCAATACCACCCAGTCCCCAGATCTGCTGCTGCTGTTCCTCCTGCTCTATGCCATGGACCAGGGGAAGCGGAAGGGCGCAGTGTACGGACTGGGTATTGGCGCTTTATTGGACATTGTCACTTTCAGCTATTTTGGCTGGCATCTGGTGACACGGACACTGATCGGCTATCTGGTGGGGAAGAACCGGATGAATATGTTCGCTGACCGGCTGCCCACCTATCTGATCCTCACCGGGATGGTGACCCTGCTGCTCCAAGTGGCACGGGGCCTGTTCGTGTGCGTGGCCCTGGGACGCTGGCTTCCCCTCCTGCCCTTGGCCGTATCTACCCTGAAATGCATGGGCTGGAATCTGATCGCTGCTCCAATCCTGTGGTTTTGCTATCACAAGCTGAAGAAACGGGTCCGCAGCCGTATGGATTATTATTATCATCTATAGGAGTCTGCCGTGCTGAACAAAAAATTTGCTTACCGTTTGGAATTCATGATGCTGGCCGGGATCCTGATCATCCTGATCCTCATCGGACGCATGTTTTATCTCCAGATCCTGAAAGGGTCCTATTACCGGCGCCAGGCAGAAGGGAACCGGACCCGGTATACCCGGATCTTGGCACCCCGGGGGATCATCTATGACTGCAACGGGGAAGAATTGGCCAACAACAAGCCTGGGGTCATGGTTTCCCTGGTCCGCCGGACGGACGCCTATCCGGAAGAGACGCTGGAACGGCTGTCCCAGCTCCTCCATATCCCTCTGGATGAGATCAAGGAGACGATCCGGCTTTCTGGGGGCAGTTCAGAACCCATCCGTCTGGTCCGGAATGCTTCGCCGGATGTGGTGGACAAAGTAGAAGAGAATCTCCGCTATCTCCCTGGAGTGATGCTGGAAGTCCAGCCTGTCCGGAACTATCCCAACAAGGGGCTGGCCGTCCATGCCCTGGGCTATGTGGGAGAAATCAGCGACTATGAAATTTCCCAAGGGGCGTACAGCGAACTGAAGGCAGGAGATATCATCGGGAAATTCGGCCTGGAAAATTACTATGATTCCTACCTCCGGGGAGAAGACGGAAGCTACCGGGAGGAAGTGGATGTGGCCGGCCGTGTGGTCCAGATCATGGACAAAGTGGACCCCAAACCGGGACAGGGATTGGTGCTCACCATCGATGCCAAGCTCCAGCGGATCGCGGAAGAAGCTGTGGACCGGCAGCTGAAAGCCATCGGAGCACGGGGCTGCGCGGTAGTGGCCTTGGACCCCAACAACGGAGAAGTGAAAGCCTTGGTTTCCCGTCCGGGCTTCGATCCCAACTGGTTCGTCAACGGGATCAGTGAAAAGAATTGGAAATACTTGACCACGGATCCTTTCCATCCCATGACGGACAAGGTCATCGCCGGAGAATATCCCCCCGGTTCCACTTTCAAGATCGTCACAGGGTCTGCCGCCTTGGAAGAGAAGAAAGTGACCCCGGAGGAACTGATTTACGACTCCGGCCGCCATTGGCTCATCGATATGCGGAATGCCGGCGGAGAAGCTCTGGGCTATATCAACTTCAAACGGGCCCTGGCGGCTTCCGACAACGTGTATTTCTATGAAATGGGGAACCGGGTGGGCATCGACCTCCTGGACAAATACGCCCGGGAATTCGGCTTCGGGGAAACCACCGGGATCGACCTCCATGGGGAAGCCCAGGGGCTGATCGCCACCCCTGCCTACAAGAAAAAAGTCTTTGATGATGACTGGTATCTGGGAGATACCTTCAATACGGCCATCGGTCAGGGCTTTACCCTGGCCACTCCCATCCAGGTGGCGGAAATGCTCAGTGCTGTGGCCACCGACGGGAAACGGTACAAACCCCATCTGGTCAGCAAGATCCTCAATGATGACGGCAGCGTGGCCAAGACCTTCGAACCGGAAGAAGAAGGAAAGCTGCCCATTTCTGAATCCACCCTGAAACTGATCCAGGAAGGCCTGGAAGCCGTAACGGAAGAAGGGGGGACGGCTGCCTTCTTGAAGAACCTGCCTGTGCCTGTGGCCGGCAAGACCGGTACGGCCGAAAATCCCCACGGACTGGAACACGGCTGGTTCATCGCCTATGCCCCGGCCAAGAAACCCCAGTTGGTGGTGGTCTGCATCGTGGAGCAGGGGAGTTACGGGACCATTTCCGCAGCGCCGATTGTCAAGAGCATCCTGGAATACGTCTTTACGGATCCCCGGGTACGGCGGCAGGGAACCAAGAAATAAGGAGACAATATGCGTTGGTATCACTCATGGAAAAAATATTTTCGGAAAATCGATAAGCCGCTGCTGTTCAGTGTCCTGGCTCTGATCTGCATCGGGGTGGTCCTGATCGGCAGTGCCACCCATGCCAATATCCCTGGGCCCCGCCGGTACAGCTTCGTGCTGCGCCAGCTGAGCTTTGCAGGCATCAACCTGGTGGTGGGAGCTTTTCTCCTGCGCTTCGATTACCGGATCCTGAAGAGTCTTGCCCGGCCCCTGTACATCTTCAACATCCTTATGCTGCTGGCAGTGATGCTGGTGGGGAAAAGTGCCCTGGGTGCCCAGCGGTGGCTCCAGGTAGGGCCCATCAGCATCCAGCCCAGTGAATTCGCCAAGGCCATCATGATCATCGGGCTTTCGTCCTATGTGGACGACCGGCTTCCTCTCTTGACGGATTTCCGCAGCTGGCTGCCGGTGTTCGGCTATGTGCTGCTGCCCTTCCTGTTTGTCATGAAGCAGCCAGACCTGGGGACTTCTCTGGTTTTCCTGGCCATCCTTTTGGGCACCATGGTGGTCTGCGGTTTCCGGATCCGCTATTTCCTGATCATGGGAGGCCTGGGACTGGCTTCGGCCCCCTTGGTTTGGAAGCTGCTCCATGAATACCAGCGGAACCGGATCCGGGTGTTCCTGAATCCGGGACTGGAACCGTACGGCAGCGGCTACCACGTGATCCAGTCCATGATTGCCATCGGGTCCGGCCTGTTCACCGGCAAAGGGCTCTTTGCCGGGACCCAGAGCCAGCTCAATTTCCTGCCGGAAAACCATACGGACTTCATCTTTGCCGTGGCCGGGGAAGAATTCGGTTTTATCGGGACCACTCTTATCCTGCTTCTGTACGGGGTGGTCATCTACCGAGGGCTGTCCATCGCCATGCACGCTTCTGATGATTTTGGGACATTGCTGGCCGTGGGAGCGGTCTCTATGTTCCTGTTCCATATCCTGGTCAATGTGGGCATGACCAGCGGCATCATGCCGGTCACCGGGGTCCCCTTGCCCTTCATGAGCTATGGGGTCAGCTCTCTGACCACCAACATGCTGATGGTGACCCTGCTGCTGAATATCAATGCCCATCACCAGACTCTGCGCTTTCATTAAGGAGAAATTATGCGAAAAGATTTACCCATCGATATACTCAGTGCTGTAGAAAAACCGGCCCGCTACACCGGCATGGAGTTCGGCAGCATCGTCAAGCCGGAAAGTGAAACGGAAGTGGCCTTCTGCCTTGCCTTTCCAGACACCTACGAAATCGGGATGAGCTACCTGGGCTACAAGATCCTCTATGAAATCCTCAACAAGCTGTCCGGCGTGGCAGCGGAACGGGCCTTTGCTCCCTGGGTGGATATGGAAGAGAAGATGCGGGAACGGGGCCTGGTGCTCTCCAGCCTGGAAAATACCCGGCCCCTGAAGGAATTCGACCTGCTGGGCTTCACCCTTCTTTATGAAATGTCCTACTCCAACATCCTCAACATGCTGGATCTGGGCGGTGTCCCTCTCCTGGCCAAGGACCGGACACTGGATGATCCCTTTGTATGTGCCGGAGGCTGCTGCGTGTTCAACAGTGAACCTTTGGCAGATTTCCTGGACTTCTGCATGCTGGGAGATGGAGAGAGGATCATCCAGGAAGTGACCCTGCTGTACCGAGACTGGGAACGGGAAGGCAAGCCCGGCGGCCGGTTGGGGTTCCTGCGGCGGGTCTCCCGGATCCAGGGAGTCTACGTGCCTTCCTTTTATGAAATCACTTATGGAGAGGATGGAACCATTACCGGGAAAAAGCCCTTGGAACCAACGGCATCGGAAGTGGTGTACAAACGGGCGGAGCAGGATCTGGACGCCCTGGATTTCCCCACCCATCCCATCGTCCCCTACAGCGACACCGTCCACGACCGGATCATGCTGGAATTGTTCAGGGGCTGCAGCCGAGGGTGCCGGTTCTGCAATGCAGGGATCATCTACCGGCCGGTCCGGGAACGGAGACCGGGAACGGTGCTGGAACTGGCCAAAAAGCTGGTGCCTGCCACCGGCTACAACGAAATCTCTTTGTTCTCCCTGAGCACTGCGGATTATTCCCATCTGGAGCCGCTGATCCGGGAGCTGCTGGGGGATTTCCGGAAGGATCGGGTGAGCGTTTCCCTGCTTTCCCTGCGGATCGACAGTTTTTCCGTGAAACTGGCCCAGGAAGTCCAGGCGGTGCGGAAAAGCGGCCTGACCTTCGCTCCGGAAGCTGGGAGCCAGCGGATGCGGGATGTGATCAATAAGGGTGTGACGGAAGACGACCTGATGCATGCAGTGGGAGCGGCTTTTGAAAACGGCTGGTCCCAGGTGAAGCTGTACTTCATGATCGGACTGCCTACGGAGACCGACGAAGATGTGCTGGCCATTGCGAAACTGGCCCAGAAGGTCCAGTGGAAATATAAGGAAGTCACCGGCCATATGGGGGCCCGGGTCACGGTCAGTGTGTCCAATTTCGTTCCCAAGCCCTATACCCCTTTCCAGTGGGTAGGCCAGGATACCAAGGAAGAATTCGATCGGAAACATATGCTGCTGAAAAATGCCTTTGCCAATCTGAAAAACATCCATTTCCAGTATCATGATTCCCGGACCAGTCTGATGGAAGGGGTCCTGGCCCGGGGAGACCGGCGTCTGGGAAAGGCCATCTATCTGGCCTGGCAGCGGGGGGCAAAATTCGACAGCTGGAGCGAATTCTTCGATTACGACCGGTGGAAACAGGCAGTGGAGGATGCCGGCCTGACCACGGACTTCTACAACAGCCGTCCCCGGGGCAAAGAGGAAATCTTCCCTTGGGAACATACCAGCTGTGGGGTGAGCCGGCAGTTCCTGTGGAGTGAATACGAAAAAGCCCAGGAAGCAGCCTTGACCCATGACTGCCGCCGGGATACCTGTACCGGCTGCGGAGTCTGTCAGAAACTGGGAATCCATATCATCGACTGGAAGGAGGGGAAAGCATGAAGCTGCGGCTGCAGATCACCAAAGAATCGGGCATCCGTTTCATTTCCCATCTGGAATACCAGCGGAGCATCGAAAAAGCCATCCGCCGGGCTGGGATCCCGGTGGCCTATTCCGAAGGCTTCAATCCCCATATGAAATTTTCCCTGGCTTCTGCCCTCAGTGTAGGAGTGACCAGTTCCTGTGAATTTGCCGAGATCCGCCTGGCGGAAGAACGGCCCCTTTCGGAACTGGTCAAAGCCCTAGCCGCTGCGCTGCCCATGGGGATCCATATCGTCCGGGCAGATTTGGCGGAGGACAAGGCTCCTAAGCTGATGGCCCAGGCCCAGGGGGCTTCTTATGAAGTCCATGTCCCCTGCGCCTCTGATCCAGCCTCCCAGCTGGCCGCCTTTGCCGCGGCACCGGAAGTCCCCTATACCAAAGCCCATAAGAAAGGCAAGGGAAAGCCCAAGACCATCGATGTGAAATCCTTTATCCCTCAGGTAGAAGCCCGGTGGCAGGACGGCAGCCTGGAACTGCGTTTTGATATCCGGATCACCCCCACCGGCAGTATGAAAGCTTCTGAATTCCTCCAGGTCCTGGAACAGGATTTCCAGGTCCCCCTGGCTTTCTCCCAGGCGGATATCCGGCGGGTGGATCTTTACAGCCGGGACGGTGAGGGACGGAAGATCCCCCTGATCGGAGAGGCCTGAGAGGTCCGCCATGAATACGATCTATGTAAGTGTACGGCCGGAAGAAACCCGCATGGGAACCGTGGAGGATGACCAGCTCCGGGACTATGCGGTGGAACGGCGCAGTACGGACAATCTGGTGGGCAATGTGTACCGGGGCAGGGTCAGCAATGTGGTGCCGGGGATCCAGGCGGCCTTTGTAGATATGGGAACCGGCAAGAACGGTTTCCTGACTTTGAAAAAAGGAGAAAAACTGTGGGAAGGGCAGATGCTCCTGGTCCAGGTGGTGAAGGATGCCCGGGGGAACAAGGGACCGGCGGTGACCCGGGAAATCACCCTGCCGGGCCGATATGTGGTCCTGGAACCTTATGGCAGCCGGGTCAGCCTTTCCCGGAAAATCAGCTGCAAGACCAAACGGAAAGTCCTGCGGGAATGGGCAGAAGCCTTGCTGCCGGATCATATGGGGCTGGTGCTCCGGACGGCGGCAGCCCATGCAGAGGAAAGCGAGATCCGGGCAGACTTGGAACAGCTGCTCCACAACTGGGAGGTGCTGCTCCGCCGGAGCAAAGTGGGCCGGGGACCCGGACTGCTGTACCGGGAACTGGACCTGGCCATCCGTCTGGTCCGGGATTATGTGACGGATAAGGTGGAACGGATCATCGTGGATGATGAAAAGACCTGTCAGCGGCTCCAGGAGATGCTCCAGGAGATGGGACTGCCCCAGATCCAGGTAAAGCTGTACCGGGGGCGGGAGGATCTGTTCTCGTTCTATCGGCTGGACAAGGACATCGAAAGCCTTTCGGACCGGGTGGTGTGGCTCCCGGGCGGAGGCTATCTGGTCTTTGACTATACGGAAGCCATGACGGTCATCGATGTGAACAGCGGAAAATTTTCCACTGGGCCAGACCGGGATGCTACCAGCCTAGCCACCAACCGGGAAGCTGCCCGGGAAATCGCCCGGCAGCTGCGGCTGCGGGATATCGGGGGCATCATCGTGGCCGATTTCATCGATATGGATCGGGAAGAGGAACAGGCAGAAATCCTCCAGATCCTGAAGCGGGAATTCGCCTCGGATAAAATGAAGCCCAAGGTCATCGACTTGACCCATCTGAACCTGGTGGAAATGACCCGGATGAAAGCCCGGAAGAATCTTTCCAGCATCCTGTATGCCACTTGTCCCCTATGCGGGGGCAGCGGACGGGTGGAATCTCCGGAAACTGTATATGTGGAGATCCGCAGGCGGCTCCGGAGCAGCTTCGCCCAGGGGAATATGAGCCATTCCTTGCTTTTGACGGTCCATCCCCATGTGTATAGCTGGCTGCGGCAGCAGGGTCTGCAGGACATGGAACAGGAATTCCACTGCAGCCTGAAGCTGGCCAGCGACCCGGCTCTGGAAATGGGCGTATTCACCCTTCTGGCAGTGGACCATGAGCCGTCCAGCAGAGAGGAGGCAGGGGAATGAAACTGAGTATCCCTCCCTATGTGAAAAAAGTCATGGATGTACTTCTGGACCAGGGCTTTGAAGCCTATGTGGTGGGAGGGGCCGTACGGGATATGCTGCTGGGACGGGTCCCGGATGATTATGATGTGGTGACCAATGCCCGCCCGGAAGAAATCAAAGAGGCTGCTGCAGCAGCAAAGATCCCTGTGGTCAGTGAACTGGGCCAGAATTTTGGTGTGGTGATCCTGCGGGTGGACCGTCACGGGGTGGAAGTGGCCGCCTATCGGAACGAAACGTATGGCAAGGAAGATGTCCATCGGCCGGCTCAGGTCTGGTACTGTGATACCCTGGAAGAAGATCTGGGGCGGAGAGATTTTACCATCAATGCCCTGGCCGTGGACCAGTATGGGCATATCACCGACTGCTTCAATGGATTGGATGACCTCCGGGGAGGGATCCTGCGGACTGTGGGAAATGCGGATCAGCGTTTTTCAGAAGATGCCCTGCGGATGTTCCGGGCCTGCCGATTCGTGGCTCAGCTGGGGTTTGTCCCTGATGCAGGGATCTTGCCGGCCATCGGCCACAATCTGGAAAAAGTCAGGGGCCTTTCCCTGGAACGGGTGAGGACGGAGCTGAACAAGCTGCTCATGGGAACATACGCCGGAGAAGGCATGGAACTGATGGTGAAAAGCGGACTGGCTGCGGAGAGCTGTCGGGTCCGGAACAAGGGAAAGTACGAGACGGTGCCCATCCTGCCGGAATTGGGCCATCTGGTGGGACTGCCTCAGAATCCCCAGTTCCACCCTTATGATGTGTGGAAACACACGGCGGTCGCCCTGGATAAAGGGGACAGGAGCCTGGAAGTGGGGTGGGGGATCCTGCTCCACGATGTAGCCAAGGGGCTGGAAGGGGTCCGGGGCATCAACCGGGAAGGCCAGCCCTGCGACCATGGCCATGAAGTGGTGGGGGCGTCCTTGGCCCGGAAGATCCTGGCGCGGCTCCGGCTCCCTCGAGAAACCGTGGACCGGGTAGCCTGGCTGGTGCAGAACCATATGCACTTCGGCTTCATCAGTGCCCAGGAAGATGACAAGACCTGGCGCTGGCTCCGGAAAGAAGCCCGCAGCGGCCATTTCCGGGTCAACAAGGAGATGGCCGAGGCCTTCAAGCAGCTGACAGCTGTCTGTGTAGCGGATGTAGCCGCTACCAATGCAGGGCAGAATGATGTGATCCATGCCCAGATGTACGGAAAACGCCTGGTAAAGATGGCTTACCTCATGCCGGTCCATACCTCTGACCTGGATTTTTCCGGACGGGATGCCCTGGCTCTAGGGGCTTCTCCCCGGCAGCTGCGGGATCTTATGCCGGTCCTTCTCCACAGGGTCCAGGACCGTACCCTCCGGAACGATCCTGGAGAACTGACAGAGGCAGCCCGGCGTTGGCTGAAACGTCAAATATGCGTTAACGGAAATGAATAAATCGTAAAAAAGAAGGTGTTTCTTCAGGAACACCTTCTTTTTTGTGTAAATTATGATATAAAAAAGCTAAAAAAAGAGAAGAATTCTCATAAGTTATTAGAATTTTTATATATTTGCAAAAAAATCAACAAATACTTCTGGGAGAGATTTAAAAAAAAAATTATTTGTGCTATAATCAATCTGTACACTGAAAACAGTAGGTTCAGCCGGAATGCGAATGTAAAAAATAATCACAAAGGGGGATGGATTTTTTCTTAGAATCGGGTTCCGGCGGTTTCAGAAACTAGTGTGGATCTTAAGGAGGTTTTTGCTTTGAGTAAAGTAATGACGTTAAAAGACGCAGTCGCCAAATATGTGCATAGTGGTGATCACATTGCTCTGGGTGGTTTTACGACTGACCGTAAACCTTATGCTGCTGTGTTTGAAATCCTGAGACAGGGTATCACTGATTTGACGGGCCTGGGCGGCGCTGCCGGCGGCGACTGGGATATGCTGATCGGCAACGGCCGTGTCAAAGCATACATCAACTGCTATACCGCCAACTCCGGTGTTACCAACGTATCCAGACGGTTCAGAAAATGGTTCGAAGCTGGCAAGCTCACCATGGAAGATTATTCCCAGGACGTCATCTACATGATGTGGCATGCTGCTGCACTGGGCCTGCCTTTCCTGCCTGTAACCCTGATGCAAGGCTCCGGCCTGACCGATGAATGGGGCATCAGCAAGGAAGTCCGCAAGACCCTGGATAAAGTACCTGATGACAAGTTCAAATATATCGACAACCCCTTCAAACCGGGTGAAAAAGTAGTGGCTGTACCTGTTCCGCAGATCGATGTAGCCATCATCCATGCACAGCAGGCTTCTCCGGATGGCACCGTTCGCATCTGGGGCGGCAAATTCCAGGATGTGGATATTGCTGAAGCCGCCAAATATACCATCGTCACCTGCGAAGAAATCATCAGTGATGAAGAAATCAGAAGAGATCCCACGAAGAACGACATCCCCGGCATGTGCGTAGATGCTGTTGTCCTGGCTCCTTACGGTGCTCATCCTTCTCAGTGCTATGGCCTGTACGACTATGATAACCCGTTCCTGAAAGTCTATGACAAGGTCTCCAAGACCCAGGAAGACTTCGATGCCTTCTGCAAAGAATGGGTGTTCGACCTGAAGGATCATGACGAATACCTGAACAAACTGGGTGCCACTCGTCTGATCAATCTGAAGGTTGTTCCTGGTCTGGGCTATCATATCGACATGACGAAGGAGGACAAATAACAATGGCTGACTACACGAATTATACCAATAAAGAAATGCAGGCTGTGACCATTGCCAAGCAGATCAAAAATGGTCAAGTTGTAACGGTAGGTACCGGTCTTCCCCTGATCGGTGCCAGCGTAGCCAAGAGAGTCTATGCTCCTGACTGCCACATCATCGTGGAAAGCGGTCTGATGGACTGCTCTCCTATCCAGGTACCCCGTTCCGTAGGTGACCTGCGGTTCATGGCTCACTGCGGCTGCATCTGGCCGAATGTCCGGTTCGTAGGTTTTGAAATCAACGAATACCTGCACAAAGCCAACCGCCTGATTGCTTTCATCGGCGGCGCCCAGATCGACCCGTACGGCAACGTGAACTCCACCTCCATCGGTGACTACCATCATCCGAAAACCCGTTTCACCGGGTCCGGCGGTGCCAACGGTATTGCCACCTATTCCAACACCATCATCATGATGCAGCATGAAAAACGCAGATTCATGAACAAAATCGACTACGTGACCAGCCCGGGCTGGATCGACGGCCCTGGCGGACGTGAAAGACTGGGTCTGCCCGGCGATGTTGGACCTCAGCTGGTAGTAACCGACAAAGGGATCCTGAAATTCGACGAAAAGACCAAACGGATGTATCTGGCTGCCTACTATCCCACTTCTTCTCCGGAAGATGTGCTGGAAAACACCGGGTTCGACCTGGATGTATCCAAGGCTGTGGAACTGGAAGCTCCGGATCCTGAAGTCATCAAACTGATCCGTGAAGAAATCGATCCGGGCCAAGCCTTCATCCAGGTCCCGACGGAAGCAAAATAAGACATTCGGGAGGAATAATTTAAATGGGTTTCTACTCTATGCCTAGATATTTCCAGCATATGCCTCAGGTAGGCAAACCCCTGAAAAAGGTGGACGCTGCCAATGAGGAACAGCTGAAAAAGATTGAAGAAGAGATCCATCAGCTGATCAAGGCTGCCCAGGAAGCTGGGAAAGCCGATGCTGATGTGAACAAAAGAGGCGAATTGACGGCTCTCCAGAGAATCGAAAAATTGGTGGAACCGGGCTCCTGGAGACCGCTGAACACCCTGTTCAATCCTCAGGGCAACAAGAACGGTTCTGTGGCCATCGTCAAGGGCTTGGGCCGTGTCAATGGCAAATGGTGCCTGGTGGTGGCTTCCGATAACAAGAAGCTGGCCGGTGCCTGGGTGCCTGGCCAGGCCGAATGCCTGCTGCGGGCTTCCGACACTGCCAAGACGCTGCACATCCCTCTGGTGTATGTGCTGAACTGCTCCGGCGTTAAGTTCGACGAACAGGAAAAGGTATATCCCAACCGCCGCGGCGGCGGTACGCCTTTCTTCCGGAACGCTGAACTGAACCAGCTGGGCATCCCTGTCATCGTCGGGATCTACGGCACCAACCCTGCCGGCGGCGGTTACCATTCCATCAGCCCTACGGTCATCATTGCCCATGAAAAAGCCAATATGGCTGTGGGCGGTGCCGGCATCATGGGCGGCATGAACCCCAAAGGCCATGTGGACATGGAATATGCCAATGAAATCGCCGACATGGTGGACCGTACCGGCAAGACCGAACCTCCGGGAGCTGTCGATATCCATTACACCGAAACCGGTTTCATCCGTGAAGTCTATGCTTCCGAAGAAGGCGTCCTGGAAGGCATCAAGAAGTATGTGGGCATGCTGCCGAAATATGATCCTGAATTCTTCCGTGTGGATGATCCAAAGGCACCGGCTTTCCCGGCTGACGACCTGTACAGCATGGTGCCCCTGAACGACAAACGTGCGTATGACATCTACAATGTGATCGGCCGTCTGTTCGATAACAGTGAGCTCCGTGAATATAAGAAGGGCTATGGCCCTGAAATGGTCACTGGCCTGGCCAAAGTCAACGGCCTCCTGGTGGGCGTCGTAGCCAACGTACAGGGTCTTCTGATGAACTACCCTGAATACAAGGCTGCAGGCTCCGTGGGGATCGGCGGCAAACTGTACCGCCAGGGCTTGGTGAAGATGAACGAATTCGTCACCCTCTGCGCCAGAGACCGTCTGCCCATCGTCTGGATCCAGGATACCACCGGGATCGATGTGGGCAACGATGCGGAAAAGGCTGAACTGCTGGGTCTGGGCCAGTCCCTGATCTACTCCATCCAGACTTCCCACATCCCTCAATTCGAAATCACCCTGAGAAAAGGTACGGCTGCTGCCCATTACGTACTGGGCGGACCTCAGGGCAATGACACCAATGCCTTCTCCATCGGTACGGCTGCTACGGAAATCGCCGTGATGAACGGTGAAACCGCTGCTACGGCCATGTACTCTCGGAGACTGGCCAAAGACCGGAAAGCCGGCAAGGATCTGCAGCCGACCATCGATAAGATGAACAATCTGATCCAGGCTTTCTATACCAAATCTCGTCCGAAAGTCTGCGCCGAACTGGGTCTGGTGGACGAAGTCGTCGACATGAACAAGATCCGCGGCTATGTTGAAGCTTTTGCGGAAGCTGCTTATCAGAATCCGGAAAGCATCTGCCCGTTCCATCAAATGATGCTGCCTCGTGCCATCAGAGAGTTCGAGACTTTCGTAAAGAAATAATCCTTACGGAGGAACTGTTTTAATGAGTATCTATACCTTGGGAATCGATGTTGGATCGACTGCATCCAAGTGCATTATCCTGAAAGATGGAAAAGACATCGTGGCAAAATCCTTGGTAGACGTGGGGACCGGAACTTCCGGTCCTGCACGTTCTATTGCGGAAGTCCTGGAAAATGCCCATATGAAAAAAGAAGACATGGCTTATACCCTGGCTACCGGCTACGGCCGCAATTCTCTGGAAGGCATTGCCGACAAGCAGATGAGCGAATTGAGCTGCCATGCCATGGGTGCCAGCTTCATCTGGCCCAACGTCCATACGGTCATCGATATCGGCGGCCAGGATGTCAAGGTCATCCATGTGGAAAACGGGACCATGACCAATTTCCAGATGAACGATAAATGCGCTGCCGGTACCGGCCGTTTCCTGGACGTCATGGCCAATATCCTGGAAGTCAAGGTCTCCGACCTGGCAGATCTGGGAGCCAAATCCACCAAACGGGTAGCCATCAGCTCCACCTGTACCGTATTTGCGGAAAGTGAAGTCATCAGTCAGCTGTCCAAAGGGACCGATAAGATCGACATCATTGCCGGGATCCATCGTTCGGTCGCCAGCCGTGTCATTGGCCTTGCCAACCGGGTGGGGGTTGTGAAGGACGTTGTCATGACGGGCGGTGTGGCCCAGAACTATGGCGTGAGAGAGGCTCTGGAAGAAGGCTTGGGTGTGGAAATCAAGACTTCTCCTCTGGCTCAGTACAACGGTGCCCTGGGTGCCGCTCTGTACGCTTACAAAAAAGCGGTAAAATAAGGTTGTAATCATTGTAAAGAAGGAAGGATCATTATGCCAAAGACAGTAAGCCCTGGCGTTCAGGCATTGAGAGATGTAGTTGAAAAGGTTTACAGAGAACTGCGGGAAGCAAAAGAAAGAGGAGAAAAAGTAGGCTGGTCTTCTTCCAAATTCCCTTGCGAACTGGCTGAATCTTTCGGTCTGCATGTAGGGTATCCGGAAAACCAGGCTGCCGGTATCGCAGCCAACCGTGACGGCGAAGTGATGTGCCAAGCTGCTGAAGACATTGGCTATGATAACGATATCTGTGGGTATGCCCGTATCTCCCTGGCTTATGCAGCCGGCTTCCGGGGTGCCAACAAGATGGATAAAGACGGCAACTACATCATCAACCCCAACAGCGGGAAACAGATGAAGGATGCCAACGGCAAGAAGATGTTCGATGAAAACGGGAAACCGGTCATCGATCCGAAGACCCTGAAACCCTATGCTACCACGGATAATATCTTTGAAATCGAAGCTCTGCCGGAAGGGGAAGAAAAGACCCGCCGCCAGAACGCTCTGCATAAATACCGTCAGATGACCATGCCCATGCCGGACTTCGTGCTGTGCTGCAACAACATCTGCAACTGCATGACCAAATGGTATGAAGACATCGCCCGTCGGCATAACATTCCCCTGATCATGATCGACGTTCCCTACAACGAATTCGACCATGTGAACGAAGCCAACGTAAAATATATCCGGTCCCAGCTGGATACGGCCATCCGTCAAATGGAAGAAATTTCCGGCAAGAAGTTCGATGAAGACAAATTCGAACAGTGCTGCCAGAACGCCAACCGTACCGCAAAAGCATGGCTGAAAGTCTGCGACTTCCTGCAGTACAAACCGGCTCCTTTCAATGGGTTCGACCTGTTCAACCATATGGCTGACGTGGTTACCGCCCGTGGCCGTGTAGAAGCTGCTGAGGCTTTCGAACTGCTGGCCAAGGAACTGGAACAGCATGTGAAGGAAGGCACTTCCACCGCTCCCTTCAAAGAACAGCATCGTATCATGTTCGAAGGGATTCCTTGCTGGCCGAAACTGCCGAACCTGTTCAAACCGCTGAAAGCCAACGGCCTGAACATCACCGGCGTTGTGTATGCTCCTGCTTTCGGGTTCGTCTACAACAACTTGGACGAACTGGTCAAAGCCTATTGCAAGGCACCGAACTCTGTCAGCATCGAACAGGGCGTTGCCTGGCGTGAAGGCTTGATCCGCGACAACAAAGTGGATGGAGTCCTGGTCCATTACAACCGGTCCTGCAAACCTTGGAGCGGCTACATGCCTGAAATGCAGCGTCGTTTCACCAAAGACATGGGTATCCCCACTGCTGGATTCGACGGTGACCAGGCTGACCCGAGAAACTTCAACGCGGCTCAATATGAGACCCGTGTTCAAGGCTTGGTCGAAGCCATGGAAGCAAATGATGAAAAGAAGGGGAAATAACAATGGCTATCAGTGCACTTATTGAAGAGTTCAAACAAGTATCTGCCAGCCCAAAGACCATGCTGGCCAAATATAAAGCCCAGGGCAAAAAAGCCATCGGCTGCCTGCCTTACTATGTTCCGGAAGAACTGGTCTATGCAGCAGGCATGGTTCCCATGGGCGTATGGGGCTGCAACGGCAAACAGGAAGTCCGTTCCAAAGAATACTGTGCTTCCTTCTACTGCACCGTTGCCCAGCTGTCCCTGGAAATGCTCCTGGACGGCACCCTGGACGGTCTGGACGGGATCATCACTCCGGTACTGTGCGATACCCTGCGTCCCATGAGCCAGAACTTCAAAGTTGCCATGAAAGACAAGATGCCTGTTATTTTCCTGGCTCATCCCCAAGTCCGTCAGAACGCTGCCGGCAAGCAGTTCACCTATGATGCCTACAGTGAAGTAAAAGGCCATCTGGAAGAAATCTGCGGCCATGAAATCACCAATGATGCCATCCTGGATGCCATCAAAGTGTACAACAAGAGCCGTGCTGCCCGCCGTGAATTCTGCAAACTGGCCAATGCACATCCTGACCTGATTTCCGCTTCCACCCGTGCTGCCATCCTGCGTGCTGCTTACTTCATGCTGAAGGATGAATACACGGCCAAACTGGAAGAACTGAACAAAGAACTGGCTGCTGCTCCTGCTGGCAAGTTCGATGGCCACAAAGTGGTGGTTTCCGGTATCATCTACAACATGCCCGGCATCCTGAAAGCCATGGATGACAACAAACTGGCTGTTGCCGCCGATGACTGCGCTTATGAAAGCCGCAGCTTTGCCGTAGATGCTCCGGAAGATCTGGATAACGGCCTGCAGGCCCTGGCTGTACAGTTCTCCAAACAGAAGAACGATGTTCTGCTGTATGACCCTGACTTCGCTAAGAACGCCAGAGCAGAACATGTCTGCGACCTGGTCAAGGAAAGCGGTGCAGAAGGCCTGATCGTCTTCATGATGCAATTCTGCGATCCGGAAGAAATGGAATATCCTGACCTGAAGAAGGCCCTGGATGCCCATCACATCCCTCATGTAAAGATCGGTGTGGACCAAATGACCCGCGACTTCGGGCAAGCCCAGACCGCTCTGGAAGCTTTCGCAGAAAGCCTGTAAGAGAATTGCCAAAGAGGCTGTTGCTTAGGCAGCAGCCTCTTTTTTGGTATAATGGAAAAAACGAAGGAGATATATCCCTATGAGTCTTTCTGAGGAATACAACCAAAAAAAGAAAAACAGTGCGGGAGAAGTCCTGCAAGCCATCCAGGATGGGGATTATGTCCTGTCGGCCCAGGCTATGGCGGAGCCGGTGAGCCTGCTGGAGCAGATGCCTTTACTGAGAAAGTGGGGCAGGAAGGGCATCACTTATAACTCCTGTATGCCCATGGCGGATCTGCCCTGGTACCATGATCCGGCCATGGGGGAGACACTGGAACATGTTTCCTGGTTCTTCAGCGCGCCCACTCGGAAAGCCCATGCCGAAGGGCTGTGCAGCTTTTTGCCTGCCGGGTCCACCAGCCTGGTCCGGAAGACCCTCCAACGGGCGGCGGCCCTGCATCGGCGTCCAGTATTGCTGGCTTCTGCTTCTCCCATGGATTCCCACGGTTATTTTTCCCTTTCCCTCAGTGCGCTCTTCGAACGGGATATCATCGATCGGGGAGCTCTGGTGCTGCTGGAAGTGAGCCCCCATTTTCCCCGGACCTGGGGAGATACCCTGCTGCCCATTTCCCAGGTGGCTGCCTTTGTGGAAACGGACCGGAGAGCACCGGTTTCTCCCCTGCCCGGCATGGATGACCTGGATCGGAAAATCGCGGCCCACGTAGCAGAATTGATCCCGGACGGATCCACCCTCCAGCTGGGGGTGGGACATATCCCCAGCGCTGTGGCGGAAGCCTTGAAGGATCGGAACCATCTGGGCATCCATACCGGCCTGTTCAGCGACAGCCTGATGGATCTGGTCCGGTGCGGAGCCGTGGATAACAGCCGGAAAGGATTCCTGGAAGGGGTTTCCCTCTGTGCCTTTGCCAACGGGTCTCAGGAACTCTATGATTTCCTGGATGATAACCCAGGGGTGGTGTTCCGTCGGGGTACCTTTGCCAACGAACCGAAGATCATCGCCCGGAATCGGAACATGGTATCCTTGAATACGGGGCTGGAAATCGATCTCACCGGCCAGTGTGCCGCTGAAACCATGGGCTTTACCCAGTTTTCTGCAACCGGGGCCCAGACAGAAACGGTCCAGGGGGCTCAGCTTTCCCCAGGTGGGAAATCCATCCTGGCCCTCCATTCGGTCTATTCCATCCGGAATGCCCAGGGGGAAAAGGTCCTGAAATCCAAAGTCGTTCCCTATTTCCGGCCCGGGACCATCGTTTCCACCTCTCGGAATGAAATCGACTATGTGGTGACGGAATACGGGGTCGCCTGGCTGCGGGGTACTTCCATTAAAGAACGTGTCAAAGAACTGATTGCTATAGCCCATCCTGCTTTTCGGGAGAAACTTCGGGCAGAAGCCCGGCGCTGTGGAATCGGATAAAAATACAGACCCGGCTGAGCAAAATCAGCACAGGGTCTGTATTTCTTTTTTCAGCAGGCGGATACAGTCACGGATCACCGGGAGCCGGGAATGGCCCCGGGGGACGCAGATGGTCAGCCAGGGACAGGTCTTTAGGTCTCCTGTGATGAAATAACGGATGGGTTTCTGGACATGGAGGGCCTTGAGATAGGATTCCATGGTGAAGGCGACTCCCAGGCCTTCCGAAGCCAGGCGGACGGAAAGATCGATGCTGTCGGTTTCCTTGATCCGCCCCGGCTGGAAGCCTCGGATCTCCCATAATTTGTTTTCCTGCCAGCGGATCTGCTGGTGGGGATACTGGATATAGAAGTTGTCACCGTTCAGCTCCCGGATGTCCAGATAGGGGAAGGGAAGATCCGGAAGCAGCCTGGCTTTCTGACAGGCTGGATGATCGGGGGGGAGGGCTGCCAGCAGATGCTCTTTTTTCAGCTGGATATTGTCCAGGAGGGGATTGGGTTCTTCCTGGACGCAGAGGATCAGATCCAGGTTGTTTTTCAGCAGGGCCTTTTCCAGGGCCGCATAGTGGCAGTGGAGTGTCGCCAGGTTGATTTCCGGGTGGAGCTGGTGGAACTCGGTGATCAGGGTGGGCATCAGCAGGGCATACAGGATGAGATACGTACCGATCCGCAGTTCCTGTTTGGAAGGCTGGCAGAGCTGGCCCAGCTTCTGATACATTTCCTGATCCAATTCCAGGATCCGGCGGGCATAGGCGATGACGATCTTTCCGGCTTCCGTAGGGACTACTTCCCGGGCCGTACGGACAAAGAGCACGGTGCCCAGAGAAGTTTCCAGATTTTTGATGGCGATGCTGAGGGTGGGCTGGGTAACGAACAGTTTTTGGGCAGCCGTATGGTAATTGCCCGTATCCGCCAGTGCGCAGAGATAGCGCAGCTGTTTAAAATTCAAGCTCATGATTCCACCCCCTGATCCATTTTCCCAGTTTGTACCTATTATAACATTTGCTTCCTTGAAATCCTTTGGAAACTTTCCTTGATTGAAAAAATTTATCAGAACATGAAAGAATACAATTGGAATGAATGATCGGTATATTTTACAATAATCCCAAGAGAGCGGGTATGACCCGGCTTTGAATGGGGGAGTATCATGAAAAACGAAAAATTATATCAGGCTTGTGAAAAAGCGCTTCCCGCGTACATCGCCAATTGGGAGAAACTGGTCAATGTGGACTGTGGATCCCGGAATGGAAAGAGCATCAATCAGGTGGCGGACCTTTTGTGGAAGGAATTGGAACCGCTGCAGCCTTTTTCCCTGGAAAAGATCCCCATGGAGGATCCCCAGGAAGGCTGCCATCTGCTGGCCGTTTTCAAGGGAAAAGGCAAGGGGAAAGTGATGGCCAGTGCCCATCTGGATACCGTGTTCCCGGAAGGGACCGTGGCGGAACGGCCTTTCCGGATCGAAGGGGACTGGGCCAAAGGGCCGGGGGTAGCTGACTGCAAAAGCGGCGTCAACATGATGCTGTTCGCTATGAAGCAGCTGCGGGATCTCCATTTTGAGGATTTTGAACAGATCACCCTGCTGTTCAACGGGGATGAAGAAATCGCTTCTCCCAGCAGCCGGAAGCTGATCGCCCGGCTGGCTCCCCAGCATGACTGCTACCTCTGCTGCGAATCCGGACAGGAAGGGGACGGTCTGGTCCGTTCCCGGAAAGGGTCTAATTTGCTGAAATTGGAAGTCAAGGGCATTGCCTCCCATTCCGGCAATGCTCCGGAAAAAGGCGCCAGTGCCCTGATGGAAATCCTGTACCAGATCCAGCAGATGAAGAAGCTGGAAGCACCGGATCGGGGGACGACTTTGAATTTTACCCTGCTCCAGGCTGGGGAACGGGAAAATATCATACCGGCCCATGCTTCTGCGGCAGCAGACCTTCGGGTGACGGACAGCCGGGAGATCCAACGGGTCCGGAAGGCTGCAGAAGCTTTGGCTGCGCAGCCCTCTATTCCAGGAACGGAAGTAAAAGTGGTCCTGCAGGAAGGCAATCCGCCCTTTTCCCCCAATCCGGGGACGGACCGGCTGATCCAATTGGCCCAGGAAATCTATGGAGAATTGGGCCGGAAACTGGTGGTCCGGTCCGTAGGCGGTGCTTCTGATGCCAACTGGGCTGCCGCTGCAGGTGCCGTAGCCGTGGACTGCTTCGGAGCCGTCAAGGGGGGCAAGAACCATACGCCCCAGGAATGCGCTTCGGTCAGCAGCGTGATTCCTCGGATGTATCTGCTGACCCGGATGTTCATGGAAGCTGGCCGTTGGACTGAAAGGAAGGACTGATCGCATGGAACAGAAGAAAACGGCGCTGCAGCCGGTCAAAAAGATGGAATTCCCCCATACCTTCATCATCATCTTCATCATGATCCTGGTGGGGGTGCTGCTGACCTGGGTGGTCCCTGCCGGGACCTATGATTTCGTCAAGAATGCGGCAGGCAGGAAGGTGGTCAATCCTTCCACTTTCCGCTATATCCAGAATTCCGGGGTGAATCCGCTGCTGGTGCCCCTTTACATCATCAAATCCTTCAGCAAGCGGATCGACCTGATGATGGTGATCTTCATGGCCGGGGCGGCCTTCCACGTGGTGACCAAAACCGGCGCTCTCCAGGCTATCCTGGCCAAAGGAGCCCGGAAATTCTCCAACCGGCTGGAAATCTTCATCCCGGTGCTGACCCTGATCTTCGGCCTGATCTGTACTACCCAAGGCGTGAATACCTTCATTCCCTTTGCACCAGTGATGGTGATGCTGGCCATGGCCATGGGGCTGGATTCCTTGACTGGGGAAGCCATCATGGTCCTGGGCGGGGCCATCGGCTTTTCCACCGGGACTTTCAACATGTTCACCACGGTGGTGGCCCAGAGCATTGCAGAGCTGCCCACTTATTCCGGACTGTGGTACCGGGCGGTGTGTTTTGTGGTGTTCTATATCGTGACCAATATCTATCTGATCCGGTACGCCAAAAAAGTGCAGAAAAATCCGGAAAGCAGTCCCATGTATGATCTGGACCAGTTGATGAAAGACAATTCCGCTGGTATGGACCTAGAAAAAGCCAGCCACCTGACTGGGCGGATGCTCATCCCCCTGGTGCTCCTGATCATTTCCTTTGCAGCCATCATCTATGGTGCCATTGCCCTGAAATGGGGCATGAGCCATATGGCAGCCATTTTCCTGACCTATGCGGTGATTGCAGACTTGGTGATCGGGACCAGCCCCAACGGGGTCTGCAAGGACATCCTGGAAGGCAGCAAGAAGATGCTGGGGGCTACCTTTATCATCGGCATGGCGACGGCCATCAGCAGTGTCATGAATGACGGCCACATCACCTATACCATTGTGCACAGCATGGCGGAAATCCTTAGCGGACTGCCGCCGGTGGTGATTGCTCCTGGTATGGTCCTGGCCAACACCATCATCAATGTGTTCCTGACTTCCGGCAGCGGGCAGGCTGTGGCCGTCATGCCCATCCTGATCCCTCTGGCGGACGTGCTGGGGGTCACCCGGCAGACCACCGTCCTGGCCTTTAACTTCGGGGATGGTTTCTGTAACTATATCCTGCCTACATCCACGGCTCTCATGGGGACCTTGAGCGTCACCAATATCCCCTATGACCGGTGGATGCGCTTTATGTGGAAATTGTTCGTCATCTGGCAGATCACCGGCTGTGTGATGGCTTTCATCGCCCAACTGATCCATCTGGGACCCATGTGACGGTGAGAGTGCAGCATGAAGAGTGCAGAGTAAAGAGTAAAGAGTGTAGAGAATCAGAGGAGGATGAAATATGCTGGAACAGCAAATTGCTCAGGCCAATGCCTGTGTGGATGAACAGGCTCCCGAACTGACGAAGATGGCGGATACCATTTTCGACCATCCGGAAATCGGCCCCCATGAAGTCTTTGCCAGCAAACTGCTGACGGACTATCTGGAGTCCCACGGCTTTGCCGTGACCCGTGGGGTGGGGGGCCTTGAAACGGCCTTCCGGGCTGTATGGAAAAACGGGGAAGGGGGACCCAATATGGGGCTCCTGTGTGAATATGATGCCCTGCCGGGCATGGGCCATGGATGCGGCCATCAAATGCAGGGACCGGGGATCCTGGGGGCTGCCGTGGCCATCCAGAAAGCCGCCGGAACCCGGCCTTTTACCCTGACGGTCTACGGGACTCCCGGCGAAGAGAACATCAGCGGCAAATACATCATGATCCAGAATGGCTGTACTTTCGAAGAACTGGATGTAGCCCTGATGATGCACGGGGGACCGGCTACCCAGACGGATATCAAATGCCTGGCCAATGCCGAATATGACCTGATCTATCACGGCAAGGCCGCCCATGCCGCCCTGAAGCCGGAAGCCGGCCGGAGCAGCCTGGATGCCATGTGCCTGGCTTTCCATGGGATGGAGTGCCTGCGGGAACATGTGACCGATGATGTACGGCTCCATTACAACATCACCGATGGAGGAGGAACGGCGGCCAATGTGGTGCCCAGCCTGACCAAAGCCCAGGTGATGGTCCGTGCCAATACGGTGAAAGCGGTGAAAGAGCTGATGGTCCGTCTGGAGAAAATCTTCCAGGGCGCGGCCATGATGACGGAGACCACGGTGGAAGCCAAGGTAGGGAAGATCCTGGATAACAAGATCCCCAATCTCCAGCTGAACGATGTGCTGATGAAATATGCCCGGGAGCTCCAGGCCCCTAACTGCCAGCCGCCCCGGCAGCGCACCGGGTCCACGGACTTTGCCAATGTGATGCACCGGGTACCTGGTTCCTGCATCCGGGTGGCCTTCGTACCGGATGGGACCAGCTCCCATTCCCCCGAATTCATTGCTGCCGGGAAAAGCCAGGAGGCCCATCGGGCTGTGGTATTCGGCGCCAAGATCCTGGCGGATACGGTCCTGGAACTGATCGATGATCCGGCAGAATTGGCTTCCATCCAGAAGGAATTCCGGGATCGTCTGGCGGCGGAAGAAAAGTAACTGTGCGAGTGTTACCTGGTTTCACTGTAAACTGAAAATCTGTAACAGATGGTGGAAAAGCTGATTCCGCCATCTGTTTTTTTGGGAGAAGAAAAAATGAGAGAAAACAGAACGGCATTTTTCAACGGAAAACGTAACGGGCGTATTTCTTGAAAGAACATACTATCTATTGTGTTTTTCTCGTCAATATAAGGAATATACACACTATATATAGGTTGCCGAAATCCATTTTTTGGTGTATCATTACTATCAGCGAAGAGAGAGAACTGAAAAAATCATTTGTACAGTTGCTTCTTTTGTCGTATAATATCGATAGTTATTCTTAGAAGATAATATGTATAAGGAACCCAGGGGGAGGAACAGCCATGAAGGTTATCAAACGGGACGGTTCAACGGTCGCATTTGACCGGAATAAAATTGTTACAGCCATATCCAAAGCCAACAAAGCAGTGGAAGAAAAGGAACGGCTGGGACAGGAAGATATCGAGGAGATTGCCTCTTTCGTAGAACATAAAAACAAAAAGAGACTCCTGGTGGAAGATATCCAGGACATGGTGGAAAAGCAGATCATGGTCCGGGGCCGTTATGAATTGGCCAAGGCTTATATCATTTATCGGTACAACCGGGCCCTGGTCCGGAAGGCCAACACCACTGACGATTCCATCCTGAGCCTGATCAGCAATAAGAACAAGGATGTAATGGAAGAGAACTCCAACAAGAACGCCGTCATGGTGTCCACCCAGCGTGACCTGATCGCCGGGGAAGTCTCCCGTGACCTGACCCGCCGAGTGGTGCTGCCGGAGAAAATCTCCAAGGCCCATGACCTGGGAGAAATCCACTTCCATGATGCGGATTACTTTATCCAGCCCATGTTCAACTGCTGCCTGGTGAACCTGGGCGACATGCTGGACAACGGAACGGTAATGCATGGCAAGCTGATCGAAAGCCCCAAGAGCTTCCAGGTGGCCTGCACCGTCATGACCCAGATCATCGCTTCCGTGGCTTCCGCCCAGTACGGCGGTCAGTCCGTGGACGTGTCCCACCTGGGCAAATACCTCCGCCGGAGCCGGGAAAAATTCCGCAAACGCCTGATCGAAACCACCCATGGCCAGTTGCCGGAAGAGGAAATGGAAGCCATCCTGGACAGCCGGATGAAGGACGAACTGGCCAGCGGCGTCCAGACCATCCAGTATCAGATCAACACCCTGATGACCACCAACGGACAGTCTCCCTTTGTGACCTTGTTCCTGCACCTGGACCCCAATGACGAATACATCGAAGAAAATGCCCAGATTATTGCAGAAATCCTCCGGCAGCGGCTGGAAGGCATCAAAAACGAAGTGGGCGTCTATGTGACCCCGGCCTTCCCCAAACTGGTCTATGTGCTGGATGAATTCAACTGCCTGAAGGGCGGAAAATATGACTACCTGACCAAACTGGCGGTCCAGTGCTCCATCAAACGGATGTATCCGGACTACATTTCTGCCAAGAAAATGCGGGAAATCTACCAGGGGAACGTGTTCTCCCCCATGGGCTGCCGGTCCTTCCTGTCTCCCTGGAAGGATGAAAAGGGCAACTACAAATTCGAAGGCCGGTTCAACCAGGGGGTTGTGTCCCTGAACCTGCCCCAGATCGGGATCCTGGCCAAAGGGGACGAGGAGAAGTTCTGGAAGCTGCTGGATGAACGGCTGGAACTGTGCTACGAAGCCCTCATGGTCCGGCACAATGCCCTGAAGGGAATCCGCAGCGATGTAAGCCCCATCCACTGGCAGAACGGCGCCATTGCCCGTCTGAAGAAAGGGGAAACCATCGACAAGCTGCTGGAAGGGGGCTATTCTACCCTGAGCCTGGGGTACATCGGTCTGTACGAATGCACCAAGGCCATGAAAGGCTGCAGCCACACCACTCCGGAAGGGGAAGAATTCGCCATGCGGGTGATGAAGCGGCTGCGCCAGGCCTGCGATGAATGGAAGGCCAAGACCGGCCTGGGCTTTGCCCTGTACGGGACTCCGGCAGAATCCCTGTGCTACCGGTTCGCCCGGATCGATAAGGAACGGTTCGGCACCATCAAGGATATCACCGACAAGGGATATTACACCAACTCTTACCATGTGGATGTGCGGGAACCCATCGATGCCTTCAGCAAATTCAAGTTCGAAGCCCAGTTCCAGCCTATTTCTTCCGGCGGCTGCATTTCCTATGTAGAGATCCCCAACATGAAGAAGAACCCCACCGCCATCGAAGATGTGGTCCGGTTCATCTACGACAACATCCAGTACGCGGAATTCAACACCAAATCCGACTACTGTCAGGTGTGCGGCTTCGATGGAGAAATCCAGATCAACGACAATCTGGAATGGGAATGCCCCCAGTGCCACAACAAGGATCAGTCTAAGATGAACGTGACCCGGCGGACCTGCGGTTATCTGGGAGAAAACTTCTGGAATGTGGGGAAAACCAAAGAAATCAAATCCAGAGTGCTGCATCTGTAAGGGGGCTTTTCGTTGAATTACGCAACCATCAAAAAATGTGACGTGGCCAACGGCCCCGGGGTACGGGTTTCCCTGTACGTCAGCGGCTGTACCCACCACTGCAAAGGCTGTTTCAACCAGGAAACCTGGGATTTCGCCTTCGGCAAGCCCTTTACCCAGGCCCAGCTGCAGGAAATCCTGGAAGACCTGGAACCGGAGTACATCCGGGGATTCTCTCTCCTGGGGGGCGAACCTTTCGAACCGGCTAACCAAGAAGTGCTGGTGGGGGTGCTGCGGCACATCCGGGAGCGGTATCCGAAAAAGACCATCTGGTGCTACAGCGGCTATCTTTTCGACCACGACATGCTGGCCGGGAAGCTGGGAGATCCGGCCATTACCCGGGAAATGCTGGGGTATCTGGATGTGCTGGTGGACGGGGAATTTGTGGAAAGCAAAAAGAACTTGAACCTGCGCTTCAAAGGCAGCGAGAACCAGCGGATCATCAATGTGCCCAAGTCCTTAGAAACCGGGACCATTGTCCTGTGGGACGGAGAAGAATATGCGTGAATGAAAAAGGGGGGTGTTGCACGTTGCGTGCAACACCCCCCTTTGGAACAATGCCGCTGCAATATTGTCAGAAAAATACTTTCAGGGTATACTGGGCAAAAGAAAGAATAAAGGCAGAGGGGTGGATTCTGTGGGAAAAACGCTAGGCAGAGCAATCTGGAATATGGTCTTTGCTGCCTTCCTGCTCTGGCTGGTTGCAGCCGGGATCGGACGGCTATTTTTTGCCGAGAGATTCCGTCAGGATGCAAAAATGATGAAACAGGCGGTAATGGAACTGCCTGTCTGCAGCCAGTATGGGTCGGCACCTCCTTATCTGCTCCACACCAAAGGACTCCTCTCTCAAAAATTCGCAGTGACTTTGGTCATCCCTGCTGCCCAGGAAGCAGCTCAGGACATGATTCAAAACAGTCTTTTGGAAAACGGCTGGGAAGTAAAGAAGACCAATCAGCGGAATGGGGGAGTAAAAGGAACTAAGGGAGAATATGTGCTGACGGCGGAAGCTGCAACAAAATCCCACCGCTGGATCGTCATTATAGGAAAAAACGACTTGGTAAGCAGGCTGAACTTATAAAAACGCACTATGATGAAGGTTTCAACATCCGGATCGGGAATACAAAATCCTGCTGGCCCCAGATCAGCCGTATTTGGATGATGATCAGGCCCTTTTCCAGAGGTTGGCCGGGACTGTTGATGAACTGATTGTATTTGTGAGTCCGTTGCTTCCCGTATTCTATCTGTTGGAACAGCATACCTGTCAAACCGCAGAATGGTATATTTTTACCAATCAGGCAACTAGCGACAAGACGGAAGAAGTCAAAAACGCAGTACGAAAGACATTTCATGCATTCGGGTATCAGGAGATAACTTATCAGGAAGCCAGCCGGATTATTCCCGCCGTTTGTACAGAATTGAAAAATACGGGACAAGCCTCTGTATTTGACTGTCTATTTGAGGACGGGGTAACAATCTGTCCGGATTTTTATAAAAAAGTAAAGAGGCGAATCAAATAGAATAAATGTGGTCGTGAGATTACGGCGGGCATAAGGAGACAAACTGATCCATATGAAAAAAGCTGCGGGGATAGTCATAGGAGTCATTTCAATCTGGCTATTGGTTTCTTCTCTGTATTTTTATGACGGAAGCCGCTACGAAATCAGCAAATATGAAGGCAAATATTGGCTCCATGATGATGTGAGAGCATTTACCATTGAAAAGGACGGACAATCGCTGCAATGGGACAGAAGATACATTTACAGTTATGGGAAAAGCGGATTTGTCATCATTGATAAAAAAGACAACACGCTGAGAGTCCTGTTTGATAGGAAAACGGACGAGTTTCAAAAAAATAGCATGACAACTCAGGAAAAAAGATTTCCAGAGTATCTTCAGATTATCAGTTCTTCCGATATGAATGAAAGGGAAAAGAATATTTATTATACGCTGCAGAACACCTCTGGAACCTATGAATGGTAAAATATAAAAAGGGCGTCCTGCTTCCCCTACGTCGTCGACCTCGAAGCAGCGATAAAAAATTTTTGACCCCATTTCTGAATAACTATACGGCGATGAAGGTTTCACCGAGAACTTGTTGACACATACCCCTTGCAGCTCCCCGTTTTCAAATCCCTATAAAAATGGTAGAATGAAACCATTACTACAAAATCATTCTGATGGATTCCATCGGAGCGGGAGGGGATTTGAATGGACGTATTGAACCTGACGGAAGATGCTCTGGAAGCAAAATGTGTGGAATGGCGCCGGTGGTTCCATGAACACCCGGAAGTCAGCACGGAAGAAAAGAAGACTTCGGAGAAAATCTTCACGATCCTAAAAGATTTAGGACTGGATCCGGTACGAGGCACAGACCATTATGGTGTGGCTGCCACCCTCAAAGGCGGGAAACCGGGGCCTATGGTGGCCCTCCGGGCCGATATCGATGCCCTTTCCGTGAAAGAAGCCACCGGACTTCCCTACGCTTCGCAGAATCCTGGCGTCATGCATGCCTGCGGCCATGATATCCATATCACCACTCTGCTGGAAACCATCCTGCGGTTGCTCCGCCGGAAAGAAGAAATCCAGGGCAGTGTGCGGATCCTGTTCCAGCCTTCGGAAGAACTGTCCCCTACCGGTGGGGCCCGGTACATGATGAAAGACGGGTTCCTCCAAGACGTGAAGGCCATTTTCGGGCTCCATGTGTGGCCCAGCTTCGTCTGTGGGAAAATCGGCGTCAAGGCAGGTGCCATGATGGCCGGTTCCGACCGGATCAAAGTGGTGATCAAAGGGAAGACGGCCCATGCAGGCCATCCCCAGGAAGGCATCGATGCCATCATGGCAGCAGCGGATTTCCTCCAGCAGATCAGCCATATCGTCAGCCGCCGGGTCAGTCCCCTGGCTACGGCTACCATCAATATCGGCACCATCCGGGGGGGGTCCCGGTACAATGTAGTGCCCGATGAAGTGACCCTGGAAGGGACCATCCGGACCCTGGACGAAGAAAACCGGAAAAGGATCCCGGAATTCATCCAGGACATCCTGGATGGCCTGAAAAAATCTGCCGGTGTGGACTGCGAATTCAATTACTATTATGGGTATCCCGTCCTGGACAACTGGCCCGTCCCGGCACAGCTGGTGAGAGATACGGCCAGAAAAGTCCTGGGGGATGAAGGGCTGGTTTCCCAGGTGGTCCCGGATCTGACCGCCGAAGATTTCGGCTTCTACCTGCAGGAAATCCCTGGAGCTTTCCTGTGGCTGGGCTGCGGCACAGAAGGGGAACCCATCCATGGACTCCATGATGCCCGGATGTGCCCCAATGAGAATGCCCTGGTGGTCGGTTCCAAACTCATGAGCCAGGTAGTGATCGATGCCCTGGCTGCCCTGGAGCAGGGGGCGGATTTCAGCAAGAGAGAATGAAGGAGAAAAGTTATGAAAATGGCATTTATCGGTGACAGCCTGGTAAGCTGCACCAATGAGACACTGGCCAATACCTGGTACGATATTGCGTCAAAGAAAATGGGCTTTGAAGTGGTGAACAACGCTGCCGGGGGCAAACTGACCCTGGTCATGTGGGGCATGTTCAAGATGGATGTGGTGGATGAAAAGGCTGATGGAGTCTTCCTGTGCTGCGGCATGAACGACATCCTCCTGGATGAACCTATGAGCTCCATCGAAGAAAATATCTCCGGAACCCTGGACAAGGCACGGGATGCAGGGCTGCCCATCGTGATCCTGGGGATCCCGCCTTTGACGCGGATCGAAAGTACGGAAAAGGGCTGGCAGCTGCCCAGTGAATTTGAAAAGCACAATGCGGCCCTCCGGGAATACCGTCAATGGCTCCAGGAAGAAGCAGAACGCCGGAACCTGCCGGTGCTGGACTATGAAAAAGTCCTCAGTGAGGCGGAAGAAAAGACCGGCCGGAGCATGTTCCAGGATGGCCTCCATCCCAACAAGGAAGGGTACCAGGCGGTGGCAGAAGCCTTTGAAGGAGTGCTGAAAGCCGCCCTCCAGGAGAAGGCATGAAGCTGGAACACAACCAGCCGGTGATCATGACCCGGTCCGTGATGCTTTCCATGGCCAATTCCGCAGGGCACCTTTTCGGCGGCACCCTCATGGGCTGGATGGACGAAGTGAGCGGGATCACCGCCCACCGGTTCGCATGGACCCGGGTGACTACGGCTGCTGTAAAAGGCATGAACTTTTACGTGCCCATTCCCTACGGCACGGTCCTTCAGCTGGAAGGCCGGGTGACGCGGGTGGGGAACACCTCCATGGAGGTGGAAGAGGTGGCCTGGCTGGAACCGGAACAGGAAGAGCAGGAGCCCGTCCGGGCGGCGGATGCCCTGTTTGTGTACGTATCCCTGGACGAAAACCGGAAACCGAAAAAAATCCAGCGCTCTCTTTGAGACGCTGGATTTTCTGTATCAGGAAAGGAAGCAAACCATGATCTATTATTTTTCCACTACTGGCAATTCCCTGGCCCTGGCCCAGAAACTGGCCGCCGCCCTGGGGGACGGGGTCTGTTCTGTCACCCGGACAAAGGAAAAGAACCTGGAAGGACCGGCTGTTGGCCTGGTGTTCCCGGTGTACTACGGGGATGTGCCTGCCAATGTGCAGGAGTTTGTCCGCAGCCACGCTTTCCCGGAGGACGCTTATGTGTATGCCCTGGCTACCTGCGGCTCCACTTGGGGCCGGATCTTCCGGACCCTTCAGCAGCTGCTGGGAGAAAAGGGCTGCCGGCTTGCCTGGAGCCGGGCAGTACCGCTTATCGCCAACAGCACCATCTGCATGAAGTCCCATATCGGGTATGACCTGAAAAAACTGGACAAAGAGGATGCCGTAGTCCGAGAAGCGGTGGAAGCGGTGAAAAACCGGAAGGAAGACCATTACCAGGAACAGGATTCCCTGCTGGCCCAGTTTTCCGCCACCTGGCTGGGGAGAAAAATCGGGAACTGGTATCTGGATGTGCAGGTGGCTCCAGACCGATGTGTCCGCTGTGGGGAATGCGTAAGGCTGTGCCCCATGGATAATATCCATCTGGGGGAAAAATCAGCGGTGATGGGGGACCATTGCCTCCACTGCCTGGCCTGTCTCCACGGCTGTCCCCATCAGTCCATCACCGTCCGGGGCCGGGTGGTCCTGAAAGAAGATCAGTACCGGCATCCGGGAGTGACAGTGCAGGAGTTGGAACGGTAAAGAAATCTATCTGCTGCATGTCCTCGATGAAGACTTGCAAAGATTGGCGCCTTCGGACGCTTTTTTTTGTTGTGATGACAACTTTGCTGCTTTTCTCAGGAAACAGAAGCAGATAAGGCCACAAATCCCATTGATCCTGAAAATGTTGCCGAGCCTTTTTTTCAGCATATTGCGCAAAAGAAAAACAGCATCCCAGAGAGGAGAGGCTCAGCTCTAATACAGTTTCTAAGTCGTGAAAAGAATAAAGGATATAGGGAGTCAATCCCAATTCATGAAAAATGCTATCACTATTATTTTGAATGGTAGAACGGACCATTTGGATCATGGGAGCGGAGGCCAAGAAGTGACGGCGTTCTTCCATGGGAAGCTGGTGGAACGGTATTTTCAAATTGGCAGGATGACTGCTATGAGAAGGCATTAAAGAAGGGAGATATCGAGCTGCTAAAGTATGGGGGACTACAAGACTGAAAGGATCAGTGTAAAGAAACCAATCCTGCAACCCAGGATTTTTGGGACGGGCAGTAGCAATCATGGCATCCAGATTATCATCCTGGAGTTGTTCTAATAAAGAAGTATATCCGTCTACAGAAAAAGAAAGTTCAATCTGAGGATAATGGCAACGGAAAATCGGCAGAAAGACAGGCAGTAATAATCTGGCTCGTGTAGGTGTGATACCTATAGTCAGGTGGCCCCTGAGTTCATGAGAAATTTCATCTAACTGATTTGTCAGCGTTGTTTCCATCTTTAGCACTTGACGAGCAAATTTCTCCATATAAAAACCTGCTTCTGTGAGATGCATGCAGGGTTCTCGTTCAAATAAACGGGTATGGTATTCTTCCTCCAGTCGGCGGATGACACCGCTAAGAGTCTGTTGAGAAATAAAAAGTTTTCTGGCAGCTTTTGTCATGTTTTTTTCTTCTGCTACCATAAGAAAATAGCGTAAGTTCCGTAAATTCATGATAATCTCCTGCTCAAAGCATTTTTCCTGTTGAAAATGACAATTTATAACTGTTTTACGTTGTTATTATAAAATGATATGCTGAAAACAACAAGAAACTGAAAAATGAGAAAAAAGGAGAAGGAAAAATGGGAAAAGAGTGGATAGGAAAAGTAGGATTTCGATTTTGCCAAGATATCCATAGGCCTGATCAGGCATTGCTAAAAGAAATCCGAAAATACAGCACATGCAATCTGGCAGATGGTTCTCTTGGTGCTTACGTTTTAGACTCTGGAATAAAACCTTTTGGTGTACCACAGAAAATTGTAGGTCCAGTAATTACAGTGGAGGTAAATGCTGGTGATAATCTCATGCTTCACAAAGCTATGGCTCTGGCTCATCCAGGGGATATTTTGATGGTACAGATACGGGGAAGCCGAGAATTTTCTGTCTGTGGCGGATTGATGTTGCGAAGGATGAAAGCGTTGGGAATCCAAGGAATCATTGTAGATGGATGTGTGCGTGATCTGGCTGAGTTGAAGAATGTGGGGTTGGCAGTGTATGCACGCGGATTGGTACCTGTTGGAGCAGGGAAAAGCGGGCCGGGACAAATTAATTTTCCCATTGCTTGCGGCGGTATTGCAGTGCTTCCCGGATATCTTGCAGCAGCTGATATGAACGGAATCATTTGTTTTCCGCCAGAAGATGCAGCAGAAATTATTCAAGGAGCAGAGGCAAAACTTAGAAGAGAAGAAGAAGCCCTACAGCAGATTAAAAATGGAATTTTACTTAAAGATGAAATCGATAGAGTTCTCCATGCTAAAGAAATTCTATAAAAGAAAGGATGTAAATCATGGGTGTATTAGAAAGGGCACGGTCTGGGCTGTGCAGCTTTGGCCTTAATCTATCTATCATGGATCCCGTGCTGTTGGAAATCGCTAAAGCAGCCGGATATGATTTTGTTCGTCTGGATTGTGAACATATATTGTTTGATAACAGAACAGTTTCCGAAATGCTTCGAATTGGACGACTGTTAGATTTGGATGTGCAAGTAAGAGTACCAGATTTAACTCGGGTTACAGCATTATTGGACAATGGGGCACAGGGCATTATGGCACCCCACATTGAGAGTAGAGAGGAAGTGTGGGAAGCAGAAAAAGCAGTGAAATATCCACCGAAAGGGGAGCGGGGACTTACTGGAGCAGCCCGTGTCCTAGGATATGGTCGTCAGGATGTGGCAGCTTATCAAAAGCAAGCCAATAGGGAAATCGCTCTGATTGTCCAAATTGAAAGCAGAAAAGGCTTGGAAAATATTGAAGAAATCTTGCAGCAGCCTGGACTGGATATGGTGGCTACCGGGCGTAATGATCTTTCACAATCATTAGGGATACCAGGAAAAAAGAATGATCCATCTGTTCTCGAGGCAGAAAATTTTATCATCCGCAAGACTCTGGAATATGGAAAAATCCCTACCATTCTCTGTAAAAGTAAAAAACGGTTTCAAGAACTTTATGACAAAGGGGTACGATGTTTCACCATTGCAAGAGATGATCTTTTGTTGAAAAAGGCGGCAGAAAATCAGCTGACTGTGATGAAGGAGATCTTTAAATGACTATTGGAATCGGGATTTGGGCATTTTTAGCCTATATTGGATTTATTTTATTTTGGAATTTGATAGTTAAACGAAAACTTGCGGAAGCTATGATGTTTGCCTGGCTGATTGTTTGCTTATTCCATGGATTTGCTGCACCTGATGCTCTTTGGAAATCATTCCTGGCCGGTACACGCACATCTTCCTGTCTATCCCCCATTTTATTTGTAGGGATGGCTGCACTTATGGAAGAAACACAAATTATTGGACGGTTAATCGATATTTTAAATTCTCTTTTGGGAAGATTGAAAGGTGGTCCTGCCTATATTTCTGTTTTAGCCAGTGCATTGATGGGATTGATTTCCGGTTCTACGGCAGCCAATGCGGCTACCGTAGGCAGCATCACCATTCCATGGATGATGGAAACCGGGTGGGGGAAGGATCAGGCAGCCATTATGAACTCTGGAAATGCTGGATTGGGAGTTTCTCTGCCTCCCAGTACTTCTATGTTTCTGATGCTGGGATTTGCTGATGTGGCGGCTTATGTAACTACGGGGGAAGTCTATTTGACCGTGCTTACAACAGGCTGTTATGGAATATTGTACCGGCTGCTGGTTACTCATTTCTATATTCGGAAATATCATATTGAAGCTCTGGCAAAGGAGCAGGTTCCTTCGTTTCGAAAAACCATACAAGAAAAGTGGAGTTCCTTGATTATTTTTATAGGAGTAATGATTCCGTTACTCTTGACCACCGGACCGGTATCCGTTTTTTTAAAAAAGAGCACTTTTGGTACAAGAGGCACTAAAGCCATTGACATTATCATTTGGGTACCGGTATTGATTATCTTGGGAGTTTTATTTGAAGGCAGAAAGTATTTACCGAAAAGTAAAACCGGATGGACTAAATTTTGTGGAACACTGTCTAAGAAATTTTTTAATGTAGCCCCAATTATTATGTTTGCAATGTGCGGATCCGAAGCCTTGAGTTCTATTGGATTTGGCAGGGATGTATCCATTTTTATGGGGGAACTTGGGTTATCACGGGTGCTGACGATAGTGTTAGTCGCAGTTCTCGTAGAATGTGTGGTAGGTCCGTTAAATGCGTCAGCAGCTACTATGGCATTGGGTCCAGTGTGTTTCTTATGCTTGAAAAATGTTGGTGTACCGCCTGCGGTGGCAGTTGCTGTATTTTTGATGCTGGTATCCAATCAAGGTGCCATTCCGCCTAGTTCTTCCGCCATTTATATTTCATGCGGAATCTCTGGCAGCGATGTGACAGAGACTTTTTCTACGTTGCTGTGCCATTATGCCATACCCATTGCTTGTATCGCAGTCTTGATTGCCTTGGGAATATTACCAGTATGCATGTAAGAAAAGAGGCCGCTATGCAAAAAATCTATTCATTGCTAGACATTTGTTTTTATATTTTTTTTACTTTGACGTTTGGCTGTGCTGCATTTATAGTACTGGGACAGGCGGTTGCTGTAGTGACTATGAATACAGAGTTGGCTGTTTGGTGTAAAAAATTAATTGTTTTAAATGCTCGTTTGGGGGCGGGTGTATCTGTCACTACATTGGTGATGGGTTATATCCGTGGGTGGATGAGCGGCAAAAAGAAAGGGAAGGGATAACCTTTCTTTTTTAGATATTCCCCAGATACAGCAGGAGATTTTGGACAATTATACAGCAGACATGGTTAAATATGCTTCCCCGTCGGAAACAGCAAAAATCCGGGCCTGCTATCAGTCTCTTCCTGTGCAGCTGGCGGGTGGGGGCTAACATCTATGGCGTGGAAGCAAAAAAAGAAGAGCATATCCGTTCCCGGAGTCTGGGTGTATTCCGGGAACAGGAAAAACCGACCGGTGCGATCCGGTTTTCCTTGAAGAATTTTGGATTTAAAAACGGAATGTGGTCCGTTCCGCTGTATGTTGCGTTTTGTCTGCCAGCAGGATTGTAACTGAAAGGATGCTGCCATATTATAAAAAGCACCACAGGATTTTTTTCCTGGGTGCTTTTTTCGTTCTGCAAGATTATTTTGCCTGGCTTATCCTATCTTTTCTGCCCTTTCCGGCGGCACTCCAGAAAATCCAAGCCAAAAATAGAAATGCCAAAGCTAGCCATTTGATGAGTACCTCCCCGCCCTGTTTGGCGAACAGGTCGTCGTAGCCTTTCAGGTAGATGGCTAGGATGACCAGGGGCAGGCCGTAGGTGTAATACAGTTTCCATCGGTCAGCCAGGTTCCGGCCGGCTCCCTGGTTCACTTCATCCAGGAAGTTTTCCCAGCCCCAGCCGTTTTTCCGGGTGCAGAACAGCACAAAGGTCAGACCTCCCAGGGGCAATAGGTTGTTGGAGACGATGAAGTCTTCCAGATCCATGATGCCGCTTCCTGGCCCTAAGGGCTGGAAGCTGCTCCACAGGTTGAAGCCCAGGACGCAGGGGATGCTGCCTAGGGCGATGAGCCCGAATACGAACCAGGCGGCTTTGGGCCGATTCCAGCCCAGCAGTTCCCGGAAGCAGGCGATGATGCTTTCCATGACCGCAATCACCGTGGACAGAGCGGCGAAGGACAGGAACACAAAGAACAGGCTGCCCCAGATCCGGCCTCCAGGCATCAGGGTGAACAGATTGGGGATGGTAAGGAAAATCAGGGAAGGGCCGGCATCCGGCTGGATCCCATAGGCGAAACAGGCGGGGATGATGATGAAGCCGCTCATCAGGGCCACAAAAGTGTCCAGAGCGGTGATGGTCAAGGCTTCTCCCGGCAGGCTCCGTTTTTTGTCCATATAGGAGGCGAAAATCATCATGGCCCCGTTGCCGGCGCTGAGGGTGAAGAAGGCCTGGCTCATGGCGGCGTAGATCACATTCCCCCAGCCTAGTTTTTCCAGAGAAGCGAAATTGGGTACCAGGTAGAATTCAATCCCTTTCTCCGCTCCCGGCAGGAACAGGGAATGGACGGCCAGGATGATCATTAGGAGCAGCAGGGCGCTCATCATCACTTTGGTGATCCGTTCGATGCCTTTTTCCAGTCCCATATAGCAGACCAAGAAGCCCAGGAGGCAGGACAGAAAGGTCCAGAAGCCCATAGATAGGGGCTGAGCCAGCATCTCTTGGAAGGTGGTCTGGATGAAGGCCGGGGACTGGCCCACGAAGGTCCCTTTCAGATGGAGCCAGCAGTAATCCAGCATCCACCCGGTAACAGTGGTGTAGTACAGCATCAGCAGGATGACCCCGGCTATGCCGATATATTTCAATGAGGGCCAGCGGCTGCCGGCGGGAGCCAATCTATCAAAGCATCGGGCCACACTCTGGCGGCTGCTCCGGCCTAGGGCGAACTCACACAGGAGCACGGGGATCCCTAGGATCAGCAGGAAAATCAGGTACAGGAGAATGAAAGCGGCACCTCCGTACTGGCCGCACAGGTAGGGGAATTTCCATACATTGCCGATGCCGATGGCGCAGCCGGCACTGACCAGGATGAACCCCAAACGGGACTGGAAGGAATCACGGGTGCTTTGCTGTTCTGACATAAGACTACCTCACTTCTATGCTACAAATGTATAATCTGTTACGATTTTACAATAAATATCTGAATCTTGCAACGGAACCTGCATAAAAAACAATCGGTAGAAACCTCCGGATAAAGATTGAATGGTTTTTATGAAGTATTGGAGACAATACGGCAGAAAAGTGAATCCTTTTTGAGTTAGGTTGACATAAAGATAAATTGTGTTGTATTATGAACAATATTTTTCCCTATGGAAATAATAAATTTATCTTTTGAAGGAGATGGACTGTTGGTATGTCATCTTTGAAATTGGACGGCTTTCGTCCTTTCGGACTGAGCTGGCCTCTGTGTCTTGGCTTCATCCTGATCGTATTTGCCGGGGTTGTGACCGGTTCTTTGAGCACCGACTTGGCCGGAGGCTTTGCCTTCATGCTGGCTCTGGGTATCGTGTGCAATGAAATCGGGGAACGGATCCCTGTGTGGAACTCTTACATTGGCGGGGGTCTGGTCCTGGCTTTTGTGGTTTCTGCTTACCTGTTCACCAACAAGTACATTCCCGCTGCCTATGAAGACAGTGTCCGGATGATCATGGATAAGGCGGATTTCCTCAGCTTCTTCATTGTGTTCCTGATCTGCGGATCTGTGCTGGGACTGGAAAAGAAACTGCTCCTCCGGTCTTTTGCCGGATACCTGCCGGCCATTTTCGGGGGCCTCATCGGGGCTTCCATCCTGGGGATTGCCGGGGGCCTGCTCTTTGGGGTCTCTCCTAAACTGGTGCTGCTGAATTATGTGCTGCCCATTATGGGGGGCGGCAACGGGGCCGGCGCTGTGCCTTTGTCCCAGATCTATGAAAGCGTCACCGGGGACAAGGCGGCCAACTATTATACCTTTGCCATTGCCGTACTGACCATTGCCAATATCTTTGCCATCCTTACCGCGGCCCTCCTGGATCAGGTGGGGAAACGGAAGCCTTCTTGGACCGGTGACGGCAGCAGCTTGATCCGTGCTGGGATTGAAATGGATGCGGAAAAAGAAGACCGGATCCCTTCCATCAAGGAAATGGGCGGAGCCTTTTTCCTGGGGGTTGGGCTTTATGCTGCCGGCAACCTGTTGGGCAAAGCCCTGCTGCCTACGGTGTTCGGGGTAGAGATCCATCCTTTCGCTTGGATGATCATCCTGGTCACCATCCTGGCCATGCTGGGTGTGGTGCCCCAGGAAACCAAAGCAGCGGCCAAACGGCTGACTTCTTTCATGAGCTCCTGCCTGGTGCTGATCATCATGGTAGGGGTCGGAGCCGATACGGACCTGAATGAACTGGCCAATGCCATCACCTTGAGCAATGTGGTCATGGCGTTCCTGATCGTGGTGGGGGCCATCCTGGGCTCCGCTGTGGTGGGTCAGCTGGTGGGCTTCTATCCCATCGACTCCGCCATTACCGCCAGTCTGTGCATGGCCAACCGGGGCGGCAGCGGAGACCTGGCTGTACTGGGGGCTTCCCACCGGATGGGCCTCATCGCCTACGCTCAGCTCTCCTCCCGTCTGGGCGGCGGCATCGTATTGATTTTGGGGTCCCTGCTGTTCGGAACGTTTGGGAAATAAAAGGGGCCTGTTGACAGCTGACAAAAATGGCTGCACCCATTGGTTTTGGGTGCAGCCATTTTTTTTATTTCTTCCTGGACGCTGTGTAGAATATGAATCCCAAAAACAGCGCTGCCAGGGCCAGCCACTTAGCCAGGACCTCCGGTCCCTGTTTGCTGAACATGTCATAATATCCTTTTAGGTAGATGGTGATGATCAGCAGAGGCAAGATATACAGTAGATAGCTGTGGAGAGAAGCCGGCAGGTTCCGGCCTTCACCGTCGTTGGCTTCCGCCAGGAAGTTTTTCCAGCCCCAGCCGTTCTTTTTGGTGCAGAACAGCACAAAGGCCAGGCTCCCCAGAGGCAGCAGGTTGTTGGAGACGATGAAGTCTTCCAGATCCAGCACAGAAGACCCGGGGCCCAGAGGCTGGAAGCTGCTCCACAGATTGAAGCCCAGGACGCAGGGGATGCTCAGGAGCACAATGGCCAGCCCATTGACGGCCACGCTCTTTTTCCGGCTCCAGCCGTACAGGTTCATGCCAAAGGCAATGATGTTCTCAAATACGGCAATTACCGTGGAAAGAGCTGCAAAGGAAAGGAATACGAAGAACAGCATGCCCCAGAAGCGGCCTCCCGGCATCTGGACGAACAGGTTGGGGATGGTGAGGAAGATCAGGGAAGGTCCAGCATCCGGCTGGATCCCGAAGGCAAAACAGGCGGGGATGATGATGAAACCGGCCATGAGGGCCACAAAGGTATCCAGAGCCGTAATGGTAGCCGCTTCCCCGGAAAGGCTCCGGCCATGGGGCAAGTAGGCCCCGAAGATCAGCATGGCACCGATACCGATGGAAAGGGTGAAGAAAGCCTGGCTCATGGCGGCATAGATCACGTTTCCCCAGCCCAGCTGGTTCAGGGAAGAAAAATTGGGGACCAGGTAGAACCGGATGCCTTTTTCAGCACCCTCCAGGAACAGGGAATGCCCAGCCAGGACGATCATCAGGAGCAGCAGAGCACTCATCATCCATTTGGTGATCCGTTCTACGCCGTTTTGGATGCCCAGATAGCATACGGCAAAGCCCAGGAGGCAGGTCAGGACCATCCAGAACAGGAGTGTCAGGGGATCCTGGAGCATGGCACCGAAAGTAGCGGTGATGAATTGGGTGGAGGCGTTCACAAAAGTGCCCTTGATGTGGAGCCAGCAATAGTAGAGCATCCAGCCTGTGACCGTGGTGTAGTACATCATCAGCATGTAGCAGCCGACGATGCTGATGGATTTGAACCAGTGCCAGCGGGTGCCCAGGGGTTCCAGGACTTCAAAGCTCTTGGCGGCACTGCAGCGGCTGCCCCGGCCGATGGCAAATTCGCAGACCATTACCGGGATCCCCATGATCAGCAGGAAGATCAGGTAGATCAGGATAAAGGCGGCGCCGCCGAACTGACCGCAGAGATAGGGGAATTTCCACACATTCCCGATGCCGATGGCGCAGCCGGCGCTGACCAGGATGAAACCCAGCCGGGAACTGAAAGATTCTGTAGATACAGATTTCTCAGACACAAAAACACCTCATTTCAAAATGTGACAATTCAGTGATTTCTATTGTATTATAGTCTGGAAAAAGTTGCAAGAAAATTGTAGTGCCCCTGACCGTGGCTGTTGCACTGCAACAGCCCTACCTCGCCTTCGGTTGGATCATGGGCGGAGTCTGGGCCTTGACCTTGGGACCGGTGGGTATGGGGCCCTGGGGCTGGGTCGGCTGGGACAGGGGAGCGGCGGTTTGTTTGTTCATGGGCGGGGCCTGTTTCTGTCCGGCCTGGGGGAGAGTCCGCTTCGGTGCCGCCGTTTTGGGCCTGGTTTTCTGCTGGTCCATGATCCGGTTCCGTTCCTGGGCCGCTTTTTCCTCCGCCCGTCTGGCGGATAGGCTGTGCCAGAAAAAGAGCCCGGCAGCCAGTACGGCGATCAGGATGATGGACAGGAGACGCTGGGGAGAGAAACGGGGTCTTCCCTTTGAAGAAGAGGCTGGAGCAGGGCGCTTTCCCTCCGGGAAGCCCGTCAGCCATTTCATGAGTCTGCGAAGCATGGCAAAAATCCTTCCTTATAGAAAAAGTACCGCCCGACTGACCAGCCCGGCCGGCAGAATCTATTGTACATTTCTTGGGGGGAAAAAACAATGGAAGAAGGGCTGGAGTCGGGAATCAGAAATCCTAGGAAAGAATCCGTCTGGCGGAAGGATCCTCGTAAACGAATGACACGGCAATCTTGTCAGAGAGATACCCTTACGGTATACTGGTATCCAGCAATGAACATGCAACGCAGTATCGTTTTCCAGAAAAGGAATCAAAGATATTTTAGCGGAGTTTCGCCGCAGGCAAGCCCTTCCCGGCCTCCCGGAGGGCAGTGATGAAAAAATCCTGCCCCTGCAGCTTTTTTAAGGAATCAGCGTCAGGGTCAAAGAATGGTACAGATGGCGGGCCTCCGGTTGTGCAGCCCCTACGGGTCCGAACTGCACATCTTAAAAATGTGTCTGCCAATTTATTCCTTTGATCATGAACATCGTCAGGGGAAAAAAGTGGTGGAAGAAGGTGCATCCATTGATCGTTGATGAACTGCAAAATAAGGAAACCCACAATGCGAATTCTATAACATATGCATCATTGGCGGTCATCCCGTTGAGGATGCTTCAGTATGACTCATTGATGGAATATTACTTTCGTGAACCGGAACATATTTACCTAAAAAATCAAAAAGGAGAAACGATTAGCTTCGAACAGATATTTCGGGTCCTTCAATATAAAACCAATCAATCGGTGAAATTCTGGACGATATACGGAGATGAGAGAGAAGGAAAGAAACTGAATCGGATCATTCTCAGAAAGGGAAAATGGGATGCAAAAGCGCAGATATCCCAATTGCAGCAAACAAAAGGATTGGGACTGCCAAAGGTAAAATTAGCCCTCCATGTTTGCAGTCAGCATGAAAAAGAAAAAATAACCCAAAAACTGAAAAAGGCAGACAGAAAGACCTTTGATGGGATCCAGTTTGTCAAAACCGATGATTTCAATTTATGCAGTCATGAAGAATTTCATAGGAAATTGGATTGGGGAGCGGTAACGGTAATCTATAACAAGCAGAAAAAGATAAAAGGAATCAAAGAAATCCATCAAGTCACGGATTGCATCAATCAAATCATGGAGGGATCCCTATATGTAGCAGGCGAAGATATTGTGCTGGACTATACCTTTCCAATTGAACAATATATGAATAATGTATTGCATTCTTGAACAGCAGATTTTTTTGCCCTCTGGGCGGCCGGGACGGGCTTCCCACAGGAAGCCCCTACACCGTTGGTGTCAAAGCCTTAACAGGAAATCATAGAAACGAGATTTTCGATTGATTCATTTCTATGACCGTTGTATCCATAGTCCGACATCAACGTGATAGCTGCGCGTCGTTTTCATAGTCAAGACCTCTGGCGTGAGACGGTGGGTGTGAGACTGTGTTATAATAGGAAATCATTGTAAAGCTATCACTGACAAAGGAAGGAACCTATGGCTAAAAAATATTTTTTCTTTGACATCGATCGGACCCTGGGGCTGGGAATCACTGGGCAGGTGCCGGAAGACACCCAGTATTGTGTGGATGAACTCCAGCGGGAGGGGCATTTTGTAGCTCTGGCCACGGGCCGGCTCCAGTGTGATGCGGCGGCTTTTGCGGCCAAGCACGGCATCCGTTCCATGGTGGCCGACGGGGGCAACAGCCTGACCGTGGATGGAAAGATCCTGGAAATGGAGGGGTTGCCCCTGGCACCGGCTAAGGCCCTGCTCCGGGAACTGACGGAACGGAACCAGCCTTGGTCCGTGGTGCTGGACAACACCCTGGACCGGTATACCCCTTATGCGGACTATCCCCGGGAAGATCCGGGGAATTACATGAACACCAAAGTCCAGCCGGTGGACATCGGCAGCCTGGACCAGGTGTACAAAATCATGTACGTCCGGGAACAGCCGGGTACGGAACCGGCGGACCGGCGGCAGCTGCCCCATCTGCCCTTCATCGACAACACCTGGCTGGTGGAACCGGTGGACAAAGGGGCCGGCATCGAAAAGCTCATGGGCCTTATGGGAGCGGATCCAAAGGATGCAGTGGTGTTCGGAGACGGGCTCAACGACATCACCATGTTCCGGAAGCCTTTTTTCGGGGTGGCCATGGGGAACGCCCGGCCGGTAATCAAAGAACGGGCGGACTACATCACCGACGACAACGACAAGGGAGGCATCCTCAATGCCTGCCGGAAGTTCGGATGGATAAAAGAGTAAGTGCAGAGGGAAGAGGGGTAAGATGAAGATTTGGAAAATCGTGACGGGGGTGCTGGTATTCAGCCAGATTTCTCTGGGGATGGTCCTGGCGGCAGCACCGTCTCTTGATAACATCGTCAAACCTTCCAAGGGCTATGTGTGGCGTCTGGATGCGGCCAACAAACTCCGGCTGCCCCGGTCCTGGCGGGTGGATGCCGCCAATCGCATGAGCGGCAGCGGCCAGCCTTCCATCCTGAATCTGGCGGCGCTGACCCAGGAACTGCAGAAACAGGGCATCCAGCCCAAACAGGTGATCCTGGTGGACCTGCGCCAGGAGGACCATGGATACCTGAACGGCGCGGCGGTAAGCTGGTACGGGGACAACAATTGGGCCAATGTGGGGAAATCCGATGCCGCCATCCGGCAGGAGGAAGCCCGGCGGCTGGAAAAGGAGGAAAACCGGGAAACATCCTACTACCATCTGGACAAAAAGAAAAAGCCCCATTATAAGGGAACGGAAAAAGTCCAGACGGCCCTGACGGAACAGCAGGCGGCGGCTCTGTTCGGCCTGGGCTATGCCCGGTTTGCCAGTACGGACCATACCTGGCCGGAACCGGAAGAAGTGGATGCCTTCCTCCAGTGGCAGAAATCCCTGCCGGGAGATGCCTGGCTCCATTTCCACTGCCAGGCCGGGAAAGGCCGGACCACCGCCTATATGATCATGCGGGATATCTGGCTCAACGGGCAGCAGGACAGCCTGGAAACCATCTGTTCCCGGCAGCATGCCCTGGGGGGACAGGATGTGCTCAACATGACCCATAAGGAAGGGTGGCGCCAGACCATCGACGACCACAAAATCTACCGGCTGAAGCAGTTCTATACGTATGTAAAAGAACTCCAACAGGGAAAAATCACCCAAAGCTGGACGGATTATCTGAAAGAGAATCCCTAAAAAAGGGGCTGCTGACTGTCGGCCGCTGACAATCTTTGAGGAAACTTATAACCTGCAGGTTACAGGCTGTTGCCAGAAGGAAACTTCTGGAGCGGCCTGTTTTCTTTTATAATGGGGCCAAAAGAAATCCTAAAGGAAAGGAAAGCAAATCATGGAACATGTTGTACTGAACAATGGGGTTGTCATGCCCCTGGAAGGGTTCGGGGTCTTCCAGATCCCGGATCCGGCGGAATGTGAAGAAGTGACCTGGGGAGCCCTTAAAGCCGGCTATCGGCTGCTGGATACGGCGGCCGCCTATGGCAATGAAGAAGCGGTGGGCCGTGCCATCCGGAAAAGCGGCATCCCCCGGGAAGAGATTTTTGTCACTTCCAAACTGTGGGTGCAGGATTACGGCTATGAAAAGGGCAAAGCCGGCCTGGAACAATCCCTGGAAAAACTGGGGCTGGATTATTTGGACCTGTATCTGCTCCACCAGCCGGTGGGAGATGTGCTGGGATCCTGGAAAGCCCTGGAAGAAGCCTATCAGGATGGAAAAATCCGGGCCATTGGGGTGGCCAACTTCTATCCGGCTCCCCTGGCGGATTTCTGTGAAACCGTGGAAATCCTGCCGGCGGTGGACCAGGTGGAACTCCATCCCTTCTTTGCCCAGCCCAAAGCCCTGGAAAACATGAAAGCCTATGGGGTGCAGCCCCAGGCCTGGGGACCGCTGGCTGAAGGAAAGCACAATATCTTCACCCATCCGGTGCTGACAGCCATTGGCCAAAAATACGGCAAGACAGCGGCCCAGGTGGCTCTTCGCTGGAATGTCCAGCGGGGGGTGTCCATCATCCCAAAATCCGTCCATTGTGACCGGATCAAACAGAATCTGGACATCTGGGATTTCCAGCTGACCGAAGAGGATATGGCCCAGATTGGAACCCTGGATCTGGGACACAGCGAAATCGTGGACCACGGGGATCCGGCCTTTATCCAGATGCTCCACCATTGGAAGATCCACTCCTGAAAATATGGCAGAAAGGAGGACGGGAACATGTTCTTTTCCAAAGAAGAAAAAGGGGCTCTTCAGGCCTATACCTTGAAAGTGTGCAGCCTTATCGTACTGCTGCTGACCCTGTCTTCCAAAAAATTCTGTTGAAAATAAAGGGAGAAGTTACTACCGGATAGAATAAGTTCTATAGAAACTCTATAGAAGGGGATGATTCCCGTGCCCAATCCGTTGTACAATCCCCAGATTCTCACCTTTCTGAAGGTGGCGGAAGCTGGCAGCTTCAATAAAGCGGCGGAAGACCTTCATATTTCTCCTCCTGCGGTGATCAAGCAGATCAATTTGCTGGAGGCGGCCCTGGATCTGCGGCTGTTCAGCCGGTCCCACCGGGGACTGGAACTGACCACAGCTGGGGAATCCTTGCTCCAGGATGCCCGGTATCTGATCCAGTACTGCCAGGATTCCGTCCAGCGGGCCCAGTCTGCCCGGCAGAAGGAGCAGAAGGTGATCCGGCTGGGGACCAGTCCCATGACTCCGGTGGATTTCCTGCTGGATCTGTGGCCCAAGCTCCAACAGGTCAGTGCGGATATCCAGTTCCACCTGATCCCCTATGACAATACCATTGAAAGTGCCCGGGAAATCCTGAAGAACCTGGGCCAGAACATCGATGTGGTGGCCGGGGTATTTGATGAAGGGATGTTCCATCTCCATGAATATTGTACCGGGCTGGCCATCCAGAAGCAGCCCATGGAAATCTATATGCCAGTGAACCATCCTCTGACGAAAAAATCCAACCTCACCTGGAAGGATCTGGAGGGAGAGACACTCTGTGTGATCCAGGCCGGATGGAGCAACCAGATGGACAAGCTCCGGGCGGAGATCACTCTCCGGCATCCTGGAGTGAAAATGCGGGACTTTCCCTTTTTCAATCTGGAAATCTTCAATGCCTGCGTCAACCAGGGCTGGCTGCTGGTGGGATTTCCCATCTGGGAAAACAGCCACCCGCTCCTGACCAGCCGCACCATGGACTGGGACTACGCCATGGATTACGGAATCCTGTACAATCCAATTCCTTCAAAACCGGTCCAATATTTCCTGAAAGCCCTGAAAAAGGTGCTGGAGCTGCCGGAGTGAAAGGGGCTGCTGCACATGCAACAGCCCCTTTTTTCATTCACACTCCAGCAGCACCTGGAGCAGTTCTTCTCGGGTGAATTTCTTCGGGCAGCCTCCGGTAAGGATGGTGGTATCTGCTATGGCCTTCAGATCCGTGTCTTCCGGGATGCCCAGTTCTCGGAAGCTGGTGGGGAGACCGATTTCCTTGATAAAGGCGGTCAGCTGGTCCACAAAGGCACTGGCCAGTTCTTCCTGGGACTTGCCTGCCGGCTCCACACCCCATACGTTCACGGCCAGCCGGGCAAACTGTCCGGCGGCTTCCGGCAGATAGTGGCGGTACAGCGCCGGATGGAGCACGGCCAGGCCTCTCCCATGATTGCAGTTGGTGTAAGCCCCCAGCTGGTGTTCCAGCATATGGCACTGGAAGTCTCCAGTCTTGCCAATCTTCAGGATACCGTTTTCTCCCATAGCAGCCGCCCAGAGCAGTTCGCTGCGGATCTGAGTATCCTGGGGATCCTGGAGGGTCTTCCGGATGTTCCGGATGATGTTCCGCTGACAGGCTTCGTTGATCTCATCAGAAAGATTCACCTCCCGGGGAGAACCCAGATAGGTTTCCATACAGTGGCTCAGGGAATCAAAGGCACCGGAAATCACCTGTCCCAGGGGCATGGTCAGGGTATAGGACGGATCCAGGATGGCGAAATCATAGAAAGCGCCCCAAAGTGGAGATTTGCTCTTTTTGGCTTCGTGGGTGATCACGGCCCCGTTGTTCATTTCAGCCCCGGTGCCAAAAGCTGTGACCACAGCCCCCATGGGCAGGAATTTCTCAGGCTGCTGGTGCTGGGCGTATTCATATTCCCAGATGTCTTCTTCCAGAAGAGCCTGGGCGGAAATGATCTTGCAGCAGTCCAGGACGGATCCGCCGCCTACGGCCAGGATAAAGTCGATTTTCTGTTCCCGGGCCAGACGGGCGCCTTCCTGGACCTTTTCGTAGGTGGGATTGGACATGATCCCGGAAAAATCGAAGACGGTTTTGCCGGCTTTTTTTAAGAGATCCGTCAGTTCTTCATAAACGCCGTTTCGTTTGATGGAACCGCCCCCATAGGCCAGCAGCACATTGGGGCCCACTTTGGCCAGTTCCGCCGGCAGGTTGGCAGGGGCGGCTCCTTTTCCAAAATAGGTTTTGACAGGGTAGCTGTAAGTAAATGCTTCCATGAGAATACTTCCTTCCTTTTGACCGGCAGCAGAACTGCCGGTGTTTTTTTGATTATCCTTTACTGTACGCTCCGGCAGCAACTACCGGTCAAGGACTTTTTTGAGAAATACCAGGACTTTTTTCTGGTGAGAACCCAAAGGCTTCTGCCCGTTAAACAGAGGAAAACTTCTGGAAATCCAGGATTTCCGTATAATGGAAACTGCGTTGGGGTGATGCTCCCCGGCTTTCCGGATCGATTACTGAAATCGGGGACAGGGAAAAAATAAAAAAAGCTCTTGACCGGTAGTACATACCGGATGGTACATTGGATATAACCTTTAAAGGAAACAGCCAAAGAACATTCTGCAGAACAAGGGAGTGACTGTCGATGTATACCATGAAACAGGCCTGTGAAGCTACGGGTCTTCCTTATGAAACCCTGAAATTCTACTGCAATGAGGGACTGATCCCCCATGTGAAACGGGACCGGCTGAACCGGCGGATCTTCAGCGAACACGATGTGGCCTGGATCAAAAGCCTGAAATGTCTGAAGGGCTGCGGACTCAGCATCCAGGAAATGCGGGAGTATCTGCAAATGTGCCTCCAGGGACCGGCATCCATTCCCAAACGGAAAAAAATGCTGAAGGAAAAAAGAAAAAATCTGGAGGAAAAGATCCAGGAAATCCAGGAATCCATTGCCTACATTGACTGGAAAGAAACGTTCTATGATGATGTGCTGTCGGGGAAAAAGCCCTATGTAAGCAACCTGCTGCCGGAATATGCAGAGGACAGTGAAAAATAAAGAAAAGACAAAAAGGAGGAAACTATAATGTTCTTCAGAAAGAAAATGGTGTTGACGGCTTTGCTGGCCATGGCTCTGGGGGTAACATCCCTGGCTTCTGCGGCTGCGGTGGACTGACCGGCGCCCAATCCCTACGGACTGGTGTACCGGGGAGCCGTTACGAAAAATGAAGCGGGTAAGGTGAACATCCATCCTGTCCATTACAACCTGAATGGGAACCAGATTGCGGCCAATGTGTATACCCAGGCCGGTTATACCAAAGACGGGAAGTACGCAGCCATCGTGGTGGCCCATCCCAACGGGGGCGTGAAGGAACAGGTAGCCGGACTGTACGCCCAGCGGCTGGCGGAAAACGGGTATGTGACCATTGCTGCGGACGCTACCTTCCAGGGGGCTTCCGGCGGGGAACCCCGGCACAAGGATGTGCCTTACTTTCGGACGGAAGACATCCATGGTATGGTGGACTTCATTTCCCAGTATCCCGGAGTGGATAAGACCCAGATTGGGGCCCTGGGCATCTGCGGCGGAGGCGGTTACACCCTGAATGCGGCCAAATCGGACAAACGGATGAAGGCTGTGGCCACCATCAGCATGTTCAACAGCGGCCGGGTCCGCCGGGAAGGGTTCTTGGACGGCCAGAAGGATACGGTGCAGCAGCGTCTGAAGGCGGCTTCCGATGCCCGGCAGACCGCTTTGGAAACCGGGAAGGAACCCATTTCCGGCCATCTGGACTTTGATTCCATTACGGAAGAAAGCCTGAAGAAGATTCCCACGGACCTGTATCGGGAAGGGATGGTCTATTATGGACAGACCCACCGCCACCCCAATTCCACTTTTGACTATACCACCAGCAGCCTGACGGAACTGATGGCCTGGGATGCCACCGATCAGATCGACCTGATCAACGTGCCCCTGCTGATGATTGCCGGCAGCAAAGCGGACACCTTGTACATGACCCAGGATGCCTTCCAGAAAGCCACCGGGACCCAGGACAAGGAACTGTTTGAAATCCCTGGAGCCACCCACATCCAGACCTATTATGTGCCCAGCTATGTGAACCAGGCTGTCAACAAACTGGTGGGCTTCTATGGACGGACTCTCTGAGGAGACAGGGGAAGAGAAAGGAAAAACAGCATGAGAAAGTTTTTTTTCGGGATGTTCCTGGCCATAGGGCTGCTGACCTTTGCTGGAGGGTGTCTGGGCAGTGCAGCTGCCCGGGAACTGCCGGTCCCTCCTGAATCGGCTCAGGTGGAGCAGGCCCTGAGAGGGGTACCGGGAGCTATCTTCCCAGTCGGGAATTACAATGCCGCCAACAAGGACCATTTTACCGGTCCCAGTTATGCAGCGGCTCTGACTGCCAGCACCCTGGACGGATACAGCCGGGCAGAGGAGGCCCGGAAGACTTACGCCCAGATGATGGGCAAACAGGCAATGGGACTGGAAAAGACGGACCCGGAATTGGATGGCCTGATGAAGAAATACATTTACGGGGACATTGCCCGGCAGGCCAAACTATCCTCCCGGGATCAGCATCTGATCACCCTGGCGGTGCTGGTGACCCAGCAGAACCAGAGCCTTTTGGGAAAAAATGTCCAGGGGGCCCTCCAGGATGGGGTGAAGCCCATTGAAATCCGGGAAACATTGTATCAGCTGGCTCCCTACATCGGCTTCGGCCGAGTAGCGGATGCCATGGAAACGGTGAACGGGGTGTTTCGGAAGAATGGAGTGGCCCTGCCTCTCCCAGCCGATGGGACCACCACCGATGCTGACCGGTTCGAAAAAGGGCTGGCTTTCCAGGTGGGGACCTATGGGGAACGGATCAACCAGATGCGGGCGAATACCCCGGAAGAGCAGAAGCACCTTCAAGATGACTTGTCTGCTTTCTGCTTCGGAGATATCTATACTCGGAAGAACTTGGATCTGAAGACCCGGGAAATGATCACCGTGGCGGCCATAGGCACCATGGGTACTGGGGAACCCCAGTTCACTTCTCACGTGAGAGGTCTCTTGGCTGCCGGAGCTACCCGCGAAGAAGCCATCGGCGTCATTACAGTGATGAATCCCTATATCGGATTTCCCCGGACCCTGAACTGTCTGAAGAATGCCAATGGGGTGTTTAGTGGTAAATAAAAGAGGCTGTGAAGAAAATTGATGTGACTCCAAAAAGTTAGACCTTAGTAACGAGATGGTTTTTACTGTCTCGTTACTTTTTTATGCTGCCAGCAAAGAAAGCCTGTATTGAACAGGACTTTTCCAGCCCAGTTTTTCCTTGATCCTTTGTTCGTTATAGTATTTGATGTATCGTTCGATAGCGGCTCTTAGTTCTTCGTAGCTGTAGTAGATCACTCCATAATACATTTCCTGTTTCATTAAGCCGAAAAAGTTTTCCATTACAGCGTTATCATGACAGTTACCCTTTCGAGACATGCTCTGAAAAATTCGTTCTTTTTTTAGTTTCCTGGTATAGGCCTTCATTTGGTATGCCCAGCCCTGATCGGAGTGAAACGTTCTTCGATATGGACAATCAGCAGTAATTTCGATTGCTTCAGCTTGAGCTTCCAGTATGCTTTCAGCCGAAGGACGTTTGGCTATTCCATAGCTGATGATTTCATCATCGAACATGTCCAGGAAAGGATCCAGATAAAGCTTGTGCAGGGTCAGATGTCCCTGTGTATCTACTTCATAATATTTGAATTCTGAAGTATCGGTCGTAATCTTCTGATGTGGGATATTCGTCTCAAAACGACGATGTATTCTATTCGGAGCAATGGTCCCTACCTTACCCTTATAGGAACTGTATTTACGGCTTTTCCGGGTAAAGGATGTTACCTGAAGGCTCAGTTTCTGCATGATACGTTGAACTTTCTTCTTGTTCACGCAAATCCCTTGATTCTTCAGCTCACCGGTCATGCGCCGATATCCATAATCTTTATGCTGGCTGCGGATTTCCTGTATTTTGTCCTCTACTTCCTGGTCTGGATTCACGCGGTCAAACCGTTTCTGCCAGTACATATAGGTCGCTTTGGGCATTTGAGTATAGGAGAGAAGGTCTTTCAATTTGAATGATCTTCGGAGACTGGAGATGATTTTCGCAACTCTCTCATTTTTGCTTCGTCCTCTAAACGCAGTCTCCTCAGTTCTTTTAAAAAAGCATTCTCTATACGGAGTTTAAGATTTTCATCCTCTAACTCCTTGACATGTTCCACACTGATGTCGACCATCGGCTGCTGAACCTGGGTATCTGTTTTTTTGGTTTGAGATTTGTTCAAAGTTCTCTTCCTGCCTTTTTTATGTGACCGTAAAGCATCTGGTCCCGCAATTCTAAATTCATTGACCCATCTGGCAATCATTGATGGGTTGTTGATCCCTACTTGAATTGCTAGTTCCTGATATGAGATTTCATTTGTTAAGTAAGACTCTACCACAGAAAGTTTTTCTTTGAAAGAGTATATTTTTTGAGAGCGGGATCTTTTCAGTCCATCATCACCAAATGCCTTGTAAGCAGCAACCCACTTTAGCAGCTGGCTGCTACTTGCCATCCCATATTTACGTGAAATAGAAATACACCCTTCGTCACTGTTCAAATATTCCAGTACTATTTTTTTCTTAAATTCATAGCTGTGTTTTGCCATAAAAAACTGACCCCCAATTGTTAGATTTTTGGTCTAACAATTGGGGGTCAGCTCAAATCGATTTCTTCACAGCCTCTTTTGGTCGCGGGTCGCGAGCCGTGAGCCGCGGCCCGTGACCGGGGTGTGAATCTTTTCACACCCCTTTTTTAGTCTTCCTTCTTCAAAAATCCAGGAGTGGTCAGATACCGGTCTCCGTTGTCCGGCAGCAGCACCACCAGGGTCTTGCCTTTGTTTTCCGGCCGTTTGGCCACTTCTACGGCAGCATACAGGGCAGCCCCGCCGGAAATCCCGATCAGGAACCCTTCATGATGGATGAAGTCCCGTGCAGTTTCGTAGGCTTGGTCCGTAGTGGAAGTGAGGATCTCATCGTAAATCTTGGTGTTCAGGGTCTTGGGCAGGAAGTTGGTGCCGATGCCCTGGATCTTGTGGGGACCGGGTTTGCCCTGGCTCAGCAGAGGAGAATCCGCCGGTTCCACAGCCACCACTTTTACGGAAGGTTTCTTTTCCTTCAAATATTCCCCAACACCGGTCAGGGTACCGCCGGTACCCACACCGGCTACGAAAATATCCACTGCACCGTCGGTGTCTTCATAGATTTCCGGGCCCGTAGTGGCTTTGTGGGCTGCCGGGTTGGCCGGGTTGTCGAACTGTTCCGGGATGAAGCTGCCGGGGATGGAGGCGGCCAGTTCCTTGGCTTTTTCCACAGAACCAGCAATGCCTTTCTTGGCTTCCGTCAGCACCACTTCAGCACCGTAGGCGGCAATCATGTTCCGCCGTTCAATGGACATGGTTTCCGGCATCACCATGATGGCCCGGTAGCCTTTCATGGCTGCTACAGCTGCCAGGCCAATGCCCGTGTTGCCGCTGGTGGGCTCGATGATGACGCCGCCTTTTTTCAGCACGCCCCGTTTTTCCGCATCTTCGATCATGGCCTTGGCAATCCGGTCCTTGGCGGAGCCAGCCGGGTTGAAGCTTTCCAGCTTCACCAGCAGACGGGCCTGGAGGTTCTTGTCCGCTCCGAACTTCACCGGTTCCAGCAGAGGGGTATGGCCAATCAGATCCAATACACTTGTATAAATTTTAGACATAATGATCTCTCCTTTGATTCCATAAATTTAAAGTCTGTCAATCAACAGCTACTTTCTCAACTTGCTCTCCAGGGAACTTCAACATCGGGGTCCCTGGGGCTTTTTCCACCAATTTTGCGGCAAAGTGAAAACCTCCTTTTCCAAGGAAAATACTAGGATATCCGTCTCGAAAAAAAGTACCGGAGCACTTTTTTTCGGAAGTTGGCTGAATGATCAGCGGAAATTGACAACCTGTTTCAGGGCTGGGCCTTCCTGCTGGGCCCGCAGGTCGCTGACCTGCCGTTTTAGCAGGGCTACTTGCTTTTCCAGGGCGGCGATCTGGTCTTCGATAGGGTCCGGCAGCCGGTTGTGGTTCAGGTCCACATCCCGTTCGGAATGGGCCGGGGCCACCCGCACGCCTTTCCGGGCTACCACATGGCCTGGGATGCCTACCACAGTGGCATAGGGAGGGACTTCTTTCAGCACTACGCTGCCAGCACCGATCTTGGCTCCTTCTCCCACCGTAAAAGAACCCAGGACTTTGGCACCGCAGGCCACCACCACATAGTCTCCGATGGTGGGGTGCCGCTTCCCTTTTTCTTTTCCGGTGCCGCCCAGGGTCACTCCCTGGTAAAGGGAAACATTATTGCCGATGATGGTGGTTTCCCCGATGACAATGCCGGAACCATGATCGATGAAGAGTCCTTCCCCGATCTGAGCACCGGGATGGATCTCGATACCAGTCAGGAGCCGGGCCAGAGTGGAAATGAGCCGAGCCGTGACGAACCAGGATCTTTGATAAAAGAAATGGGAAATCCGATAGGCCCAGATGGCGTGGAGTCCGGAATAGCAAAGCAGGACTTCCAGGGTATTCTTTACGGCCGGATCCCGTTGTTTGATGACTCGGATATCATTGCGCATGGATGCAAACATAAGTCTTTCCTCCCCTTTGGACACAAAAAAGACCGCCTCCTCACAGAGGCGATCTTCTCGCGGTTCCACTCTGATTGCAGCTGGATCCCAGCTGCCACTCATACCGATAACGGCGGCTCCCCGGAAGACCCTACTTTTTTTTCAGGCCTTCGGCTCCCAAAGGCATTCCATCTCCTCAAGCTTCGGCGCAAACTTTCAGCCGGTGATTCGCGCTCTCTGTGCCACTTTTTGAAGTGTACTTGTTTTGGTCATTGCCTTACGATTTTCAACGTTGCTTGTATAGTAATCTTTTTCGATACACTTGTCAAGAGGAATTTCTAAAAAATTTAAAGTCCGGGGATTGCAGGGAGATACGGCGGATGGTATCATAAGGCTTACATGAAGAAAGAGGGATTGTTTTATGGACGGAAAGCAAAAGGGGACGGAAAGGTCCCAGAACCGCAGAAGAAAGGGAATCATGCTGGGAGTCTGCACCTTGGTCTTTTTAGGGGTGCTGCTTACGGGCTGTTTTGCCCTGGGTTATAAAGGGGTGGGGGCGCCGGGTCCCACCGTGCCGGTAAAGAAGCCGGCAGCCAACCAGACGGATACGATGAAAAAAGATGCCTCCGGACTGCCGGAACAGAAGGAAACCCCAGTGGAAAGCCTCCAAAAAAAGCATGAAAATCCTCAGCAGACCGCACCCCAGCCTGCAGCAGTGCAGCCTCTGGAACAGGGAAAGAAATATTCCATCCTGATCGATAAAAGTGATCATAAACTGTATGTGAAGGACGGAGATACAGTAGTCCGGACCTGGGGCTGTGCCATTGGGAAAGGCGGCCTGGGCCAGAAGGAACGGCGGGGAGACAATATGACGCCTGTAGGGACTTTTGCCATCGACGAAATCGATGATGCTTCCGGCTGGACCCATGATTTCGGAGACGGCAACGGAGAGATCCAGGGAGCATATGGGCCTTGGTTCCTGAGCCTGGATACGGAAGACCTGAGCCAGGGCAATTGGGACGGTATCGGAATCCACGGGACCCATGACCCAGCTTCTATTGGCACGGATGCTTCGGAAGGCTGCGTCCGTTTGGACAACAGCCATCTCCGGGAACTGGAAAAGGTGGCCTATGTGGGGATGCCGGTGACTATCCAAGATTAAAAAAAGATATTCATTGGCTGTCCATCTGCAAAGACGCAATGATCCTTCCAAGTCCGTAAAGTTTTACTGACTTGGAATGGATTTTATTTTTTTTATTTGAAGCAGGGACGCGTAAGGGAAATGTAAAATATTTAATAACTATTATTGAAAAGGCAAAAATCAACGCTGTATCCGGCTTTCTGAAAAATAAAAAATAGTTGACAAAAACCATTTAAAAAGCTATATTAATTATAGTAATCATTATCAAAAAGTGTAATTAAAATAAGGGAACGGAGGTGTTGATTACGTTAACTGCTGCAGAACTGGCGAAATTGCTCCGGGACAACGGCTGCAAAGTAACGCCTCAGAGACTGGCTGTCTATGATATGCTGGCCCATACAACGGAACATCCTACGGCAGAGATGATCTATAACAAAGTGAAGGAGAAATATCCTACCATGAGCTTTGCGACGGTCTATAAATCCGTGGAAATCTTCAGCAAGCTGCATGTGATCCAGGTGCTGAACACCGGGGAGGACAGCTTCCGGTATGATGCAAACGTGATGGAACATCCGCATATCCGCTGCATGAAATGCGGGAAGGTCTGTGATGTGCCCCATCTGGATGCCAAAGCCATTGAGGATATGGTGGCAAAGGAAACGGGCTTCACTGTCCAGGGCCATCAGTTTTACTTCTATGGCTTATGTGCGGACTGCCAGCCTGAGAAGAACTGAATTTCAGAGGAAAAAATGCCGGACTCCTGGAGAGTTCGGTGTTTTTTTACATTTCTTTCAGGGTTTTTGCTATAATAGTAAGTATAATAGCGGGGTATGAGAAGGGCGCCCCGACATTTTTGTATAGAACGGTGTTGCCATGACGATGACTGATTTTGAAGTGGATGTACTGGCCAGCGGGAGCAGGGGGAATTCCACCCTGATCCGGGCCGGCCAGACGGCGATCCTGATCGATGCAGGGATTTCTTGCCGGCGGATTGTCCAGGGACTGAAGGATTGTGGCTTGGAACCGGAGGACCTCAGCGGGGTATTCCTGACCCATGAACACCGGGACCATATTGCCGGATTGGATGTATTTGCCCGGCATTACAGTACGGTCCCGATCTTTGCCAATGAAAGGACTTGGGCCCAGCTCCCTGTAAGACGGCTGCTGCCCCGGCCTCAGGTGCGGGTGATTCCCCGGAGCTGCAGCATGGGGAACCTGCGGATCGAACCGTTCCGGATCCCTCATGACGCAGCCGATCCGGTGGGGTATGAAATCTTCCATGGAGACGAAAAATGCACCTATCTGACGGACTGCGGGATCATCACAAAAACCGTGGAACTGGCGGCAGAAGGTGCAGCGGTCATGGTCCTGGAAGCCAATCATGATGAGGACATGCTGCGCCACGGTCCTTATCCACCGGCCCTGCAGAAGCGGATCTTGGGGAAAGAAGGCCATTTGTCCAACCGGACGGCGGGACAGTTCCTCACTTCCCTGGCGGAACCGCCGGCAGAAGTGTTCCTGGCCCATCTCAGTGAAAAGAACAATACGCCGGATATTGCGTACCAGACTGTGCGGGATGTACTCCGGGAGTGTCCCCGTACCAGGGAAATCCAGCTGTATGTAGCCCAGCAGCAGGAAATGGTCAGCAATGTCCGCTGAAGAGGAGTGGAATCATGAAACATACCATTACGAAGAAAACCTTGAGCATGCTGGTGGCTCTTTCTCTCAGCGCCAGCTTCCTGACGGCTGGGTGCGGCCTGGCCAGCAACAAGCCAGCCAGTAAGACCGAAACGAAGCCGGCTGTATCCACCCAGGAACAGCAGACCAAGAAAGCTGAAGCCAGCATGAGTGCGGCCCGGAATACCCCCATCGTCCAGGCTGCCAAGAAAGTGGGACCGGCTGTGGTAGGGATCACCAACAAGGCACTGGTCCGGGATTATTTCAATCGGACCCAGCTGGTGGAACAGGGCAGCGGATCCGGGGTCATCTACAGCAAGGATGGCCTCATTGCCACCAACAACCATGTGGTGGCTGGGGCCCAGGAAATCGTGGTGAGCCTGCCTGACGGAAAGACCTACAACGGGAAGGTGCTGGGGACGGACCCCAATACGGATCTGGCGGTGGTGAAAATCGATGCGGATGAGGAACTGCCGGTGGCGGAATTCGGGGATTCTGACTCCCTGATGGTGGGCGAACCGGCCATTGCCATCGGGAACCCGCTGGGCATGGAATTTCGGGGCAGTGTGACCGCAGGGGTCATCAGCGCCCTGAACCGTTCCCTGGATATGGGGGAACGGCGCTTCCGGCTGATCCAGACCGACGCCGCCATCAATCCGGGGAATTCCGGGGGGGCCTTGGTGAATGCGGACGGCCAGGTCATCGGCATCAACAGCGCTAAAATCGCCGCTTCCGGCGTGGAGGGCATCGGATTTGCCATTCCTATCAATGAAGCCAAGCCCATCTTGAAGGAATTGGCGGAAAAAGGACGGGTGGTCCGTCCCTATCTGGGGGTCAGCCTGTTGGATCAAACCCTGGCGCAGCGTCTGGGCTTTGATCTGGACCTGAGAGGAGGGCTGTTCGTCGTAAAGATGTTTCAAGACGGCCCTGCATATCGTGGAGGCATTCGGCCAAATGATATTATCGTTAAGTTCAATGGTGCTAAGGTGGATTCTGTAGCCGCCCTGCGGGACGCTTTGGGTAAATGCCAGGTGGGGCAGCAGGTGCCTGTGACCATCCTCCGGGGGGACGAAGAGGTCAATAAGATCGTGACCCTGACGGAAATACCCCAGCAGAACAGCCAGCAATGATTCGGATCACGCTGGCCTGCGCAGGCAAACTGAAAGAAAATTATCTCCGGGAGGCGGAACAGGAGTTCACCAAACGGCTGGGTGCCTACTGCCAGCTGGAAACCCGCTGCATCCCGGAGGAGAAGATGCCGGAGAATCCGTCTCCGGCGGTGAAGGAACAGGTGCTGGAGAAGGAAACGGAACGGATCTTGAAACTGATCCCAGAACACAGTTTTGTGGTCCTCCTGGACCTTCGGGGGAAGGAAATCTCGTCTCCCCAGCTGGCGGAAAAAATGGAACAGTGGATGGTGGAAGGGGTCAGCCATCTGACCTTTGTGATCGGGGGACCTTTTGGCTACACGGATGCCCTGCGGAAGCGGGCAGATTTCCGGTGGAGCTTCTCACCCCTCACCTTCACCCACCAGATGATCCGGATCTTGCTTTTGGAGCAGATCTACCGGGCCTTCAAGATCATGCGGAAAGAAAAATACCATCACTGAAAAAGACCGGACTGGAACCTGCAGGTTGTGCGGAACCCGAGAGGGACCAGCCCGGCTTTTTGGAAAAAAGCGGATAGCGGGAGTGCTCCCGGTTATCCAGTAAGGGGAGAGAAAAAATGGAAAAGGCAAAAGTGTATTTTACGGATTTTCGCTGTCCGGTGGGCACCAGCGCCCTGGACAAGCTCCAGCGGCTGTGTAAGGCGGCCCATATGGGAGATATCGACTTCCAGGGGAAATTCACGGCCATCAAGATGCATTTCGGGGAACTGGGGAATTTGGCTACCATCCGGCCTCAGTATGTAAAAGCTGTAGCAGACCTGGTAAAAGAATGGGGCGGCAAACCCTTCCTTACCGACTGCAACACCCTGTATCCCGGCAGCCGGAAGAACGCTCTGGATCATCTGGATTGTGCAGCCCTCAATGGGTACAACACCATTACCACTGGGTGCCAGGTGATCATCGGGGATGGACTGCGGGGCACTGATGAAGTGGAAGTACCGGTTCCCGGAGGGGAGTACATCCAGAAGGCCAAAATCGGCCGCGCCGTCATGGATGCGGATGTATTCATCAGCCTGGCCCATTTCAAAGGCCATGAAGCCACTGGGTTCGGTGGAGCGGTGAAGAACGTGGGCATGGGCTGCGGCAGCCGGGCCGGGAAGATGGAACAGCATTCTTCCGGGAAACCCAAGGTGGATGAAAAGCTTTGCCGGGGCTGTGGCCGCTGTGCCAAAGAATGCGGCAGTGACGCCATTTCTTACATTGATCACAAAGCCCACATCGATGAAGAAAAATGCGCCGGCTGCGGCCGCTGCATCGGTGCCTGTGGGTTCGATGCCATCCAGAGCGTCCAGTGGGATGCCAACGAGCTGTTGGACCGGAAAATGGCGGAATACGCCTTGGCAGTGGTCCATGGCCGTCCCTGCTTCTACATCAATATGGTGATGGACATTTCTCCCAACTGTGACTGCCACGGGGAAAACGACGCTCCCATCCTGCCCAATATCGGTATGTTCGCTTCCTTTGATCCCATCGCCCTGGACCAGGCCTGCGCCGATGCCTGCCAGAAGGCACAGCCTTTGCCTAACAGCCAGCTGGCGGACCATCTGGCCCGGAAGGGCTGGGAATGCCATCACGATCATTTCCTAGACAGTAATCCCCGGGTAGACTGGGCCACTACCTTGGAACACGGAGAAAAGATCGGGCTGGGGACAAGAGCGTATGAATTGGTGAAATTGAAGTAAGAAAAGGGGATGGAACAGATGGCACTTTTTGCGTTGGGGGATCTTCATCTGGCTTTTCAGCGGCCGGAGAAATCCATGGACGCCATGGGGCCCATCTGGGTCCGCCACGAAGAAAAAATCTGGAAAAACTGCCAGGATCTGATCAAACCGGAGGACACCCTGGTGCTGGTAGGGGATCATTCCTGGGGCCGGAAATTGTTCCAGTGCCGGGAGGATCTGGCTTTCATCGCCCGTCTTCCAGGCCGGAAGATCCTCGTCCGGGGAAATCATGATATGTTCTGGGAAGCCCAGAAAACAGATGTGCTGAATACGGAATATGCCGGAAAACTGTTCTTCCTCCAGAATAATTTTGCGGCTTATGGAGAGTATGCCCTGGTAGGGACCAAAGGCTTCACCTTCGAAGGGCCTTTCCTGATCAACCGTTTTACCGGAGAAGTGTTGAGCTGGGACCAAGATGCGGAAAAACATGCTCAGAAACTGGTACGGCGGGAAGCCATCCGGTTGGAAGATTCTTTCCGGCAGGCTTGGGAAGCGGGTTACCGGAAGTTCCTGGTGTTCCTTCACTATCCGCCCACCAATATCCTGGAAGAGGACAGCGTCTTTACCCGGATGGCGGAGAAATACGGAGCGGAACAGGTGATCTATGCCCACTGCCATGGGAAGAATCAGTTCCAGGACAGTATCCTGGGTTTCCACAATGGAATCCGGTATCGGCTGGTCTCTGGAGACTACCTGGACTTCCGGCCAGAAAAAATCTTGGATTGAAAACTGTTTTTAAGAGGAAAACAAAAAATGGGGATGTGAAAATATGAAGGATTATTTTTTCACATCCCCGTTTTTTATACTCCTAATGGCAAAAATAATTTGCAATATTAAATTTACTATTGCTTTTCAGTTGCTGCGAATTTGGATATAGTAGGATTGTAAACAAAAAGATAAAATTTGCGGAGCGCGCAGCAAATTTTACTGAATACAATAAGGAATCTGGTAATGGAACAAGGAGGAGGACATATGCAGAAACAGGCACTGGAAGGTGTGCGGGTACTGGATATCGCCACGGTCATTGCTGCTCCCTGGGCAGCAGGGCTTTTGGCAGATTTTGGGGCAGAAGTCATTAAAGTGGAAATGACGGGACGGGGAGATGCGTTCCGGGCCATGGGGCCTTTGAAGGATGGGAAGAGCATCCGCTGGCCCAGTATGGGAAGAAACAAAAAAAGCGTGACCTTGGATTTCCACTACGAAGAAGGGAAACAGCTTTTCCTAGATCTGGTCAAAAAAAGCGACGTGGTCATTGAAAATTTCAAGACAGGGACCCTTGAAAAATGGGGGATCGGTGTGGAGAAAATGCGGGAAGTCAACCCGGATATCATCGTGACCCATGTAACAGGCTACGGCCAGACCGGACCCTACAGAAAATTGGCCGGGTTGGGAACCCCGCTGCAGGCATTTTCCGGCTACACCTATATGCAGGGATATCCGGACCGCCCCCCTGTAAGCCCTCCTTTTGCCCTGGCAGATTATGTGGCCGGCCTTTATGCGGCGTTCGGGACCATGATGGCTCTGTATCATCGGGATGTCCTGAAAGGAAAAGCCCAGGAAATCGATGTGAGCCTGTATGAAGGGATTTTCCGCATGGAAGAAGCTATGGTTGCCGAATATGATCTGATGGGCAAGATCAGACAGCGCAGTCCCATGCCCAGCGGAGCGTCTTGCCCCATTGGGACCTTTGAAACGGGAGACAACAAATATGTCATCATCGTCTGCAGCACCAACCCGGTGTTCGAACATCTCTGCGATGCCATGGAAAAACGGGAAGAATGGCTGCCCAAATATGCCCTGGCCAAAGACCGTCTGGCGGATCCTAAACCCATTATGGACGCGGTGACCGCCTGGGTCAAGAACCATACCTTTGACGAACTGAAAGAGAAATGCAGCAAAGCCGGAGTCCCGATTTCCACCATATACAATATCAAAGACTGTTTCGAGGATCCTCAGTATCAGGCCCGTCATGATATCGTAGACGTTCCCTGCGAGGAATTCGGCCATGTGAAGATGCCGGGCATCGTACCCGTGCTGAGCGAAACGCCGGGCAGCATCCGGTGGCCAGGACAGAAACTGGGTTCGGCCAATGAGGAAGTATACGGGAAACTGCTGGGGCTCAGTGAAGAAAAACTGCAGGAACTGAAGGACAAGAAGATTATTTAATGAGCATAAAAGAGGGGAAAATGAGCCAACTAGATTATTTAATCCAAGGCGGCCGTGTTATTGACACGACCCGGAATATTGATGAAATCCAGGACATTGGTATTCAAGACGGGAAAATTACAGCTGTACAGGGAAAGGATGCCAAAGAAATAATCGACGCCAGTGGGTGCATAGTCACCCCTGGGTTGATTGATTTCCATTGTCATATTGGATCTAAAATCTCAGATTTGGGACTTGTAGGAGAAGCAACTTATTTTCCTACTGGTGTTACGACTGTAGTTGATGCTGGAACATCGGGTACGGCAAATTACGAAGCTTTTCGGGCTTTTACGTTATCAAGCAGACTGCGAGTGAAAGCTTTTTTGAATGTATCTCCCACTGGCTTGAGCACGACTGCGTATCATGAAAATCTTGACCCGGGTAAATTTCAGACCTCTAAAATTATGTCTTTTTTAAGTAAATATGGAGATCAATTACTCGGCTTAAAAGTAAGACAGAGCACGGAATTGGTTGAGGGCAGAGGATTAGAGCCTATGAAGGCAATGCTCCAAATCGCAGAAAAAATGCATTGTCCAGTCGTGGTCCATACTACGAATCCACCGGTTCCAGTGGAACAGATTGCCCAGCTATTACGGCCAGGAGATGTGTATGCGCACGTATATCAAGGCAAAGGAGAATGTGTAGTACGTGATGGAAAAGTTGTTCCTGAAATAATCGAGCATCAAAAACGAGGAATTATTTTTGATGCAGCCAATGGTGTAAACCATTTTAGCCTCAAAGTAGCAAAAACTTGCCTGTTACAAGGCCTTTTACCAGATATTATTAGCACCGACCTAACGACTAAAAGCGTATATGCACCCGGAAAAGTGTTTTCCCTTCCTTACATTATGTCGAAATATCTTGCATTAGGTCTATCCTTCCCCCAAATCATCCGTAGAGTAACAACAAATCCGGCACGGTTCTTAAAAGAAGGACTAAACCTTGGAAGCTTGGAGGAAGGGACATGTGCTGACATTGCAATTCATCGTATCATCCCGCATTCGGTCTATTTTAGTGATTTTGAAGGGGAAAAAATAAACGGAGAAGAATTAATTCGTACAGAACTTACTATGCGGGATGGGAAAGTGGTCTATCGACAAATAGACTTTTAAATTAAGCAAAATTTTAGCGGAAAGGAAGCGAAAATATGTCCAGCCCGGATAAAAATGAAAAGTCATTGTTGAAAAAATTCCCACATATCCATGAATATCTTATAGTCATTGCTATCTTGTTATTGGCTTGTATTTTTACTTATGTGATTCCGGCCGGGGAATACAGCAGAATCATCAATGCTGCGGGCAAGAAGGTTGTTGATCCCAATGGGTTCCATTTTATAAAAAATACTCCAGTAAATCCTATCTATATGCTGAATTTGATTTACAGAGGATTTGTAAAACAGGCAAAATTAATTTTTACCATGTTCTTCATTGCCGGCGGCGTACAGATGATTATCGATACAGAGTCCATCCATGCTTTGATGAGAGTCTTGGCAACGAAATTCAGCAAGACACCAAGGATGACCATCATTGTCATGATGATAGCTTTTGGGATTATGAGTGTTCCTATCCAGATGAATTATTTTATTCCCTTTAGCACAGTTGTATTAATGTTATGCTTAATGATGGGATATGATGCAATAACAGCAGCTGCCGTTATTATAACATCTTCTTCTTTTGGCTCAAGCTGTGGAATGCTCAACATCAGTACTACAGCGATTGCCAATGAGATGGCCGGTCTGCCATTATATCATGGCATGGGATTTCGCTGGGTTGGTTTTGTTATTATTTTGGTTTTAACAATATGGTTTGTATGTAGATATGCTGAAAAAGTAAGGATTTCTCCTGAAAAGAGTTATTGTTACGGAATCCCTAATATTGTAGAACCAGGTGATCCGGAAAAACTTCCTTTGATGAATAAAAACCATGTATTGGTTTTAATGGCTTTGACCATTGGAGTCATAGCATTGATCATTGGCTGTTCTAATTGGAAATGGAGTTATGAAGAAACGGGTGTATGTTTTTTAGCCACAGGTATTATTGCGTCTATCATCGGCAAGAAAAACCCAAATCAAATGTGTGTAAGTTTTGTAGCTGGCTGCAAAACTATTATTGGCGCCTGCATAATGATTGGGATTGCAAGATCAGTCGCAATAGCCATGAGTGCTGGACATGTGCTAGATACCGTAGTGTATTATATAGCCGGTCTTTTAGGCTATTTTCCACCCTTGCTTCAAGCTCCAATGATGTTTTGGGCTCATACTGTCATTAACTTTTTCGTTACGTCTGGATCCGGACAGGCTAATGTTACAATGCCTGTATTTTTACCCGTAGCAGATTTGATTGGAATGAGTGCAGAAACTGCTATTCTTGCACTGAATTATGGAGATGGACTTAGCAATTATATTTATCCTCATTCTTCAAGCCTGATGGCCTTTTTAGCTGCTTGTGGAGTAGGATATGGAACATGGATGAAATTTATGGGGAAGCTATTTGGACTTTGGTTTCTTTTTGCAACCTTGTTCATGATGCTGGCTGTTGTAGTAGGGTATCAATAAGTTCCAGAAAGAAGGAGAAAAGATGACTTTAACATATCCAAAACAAATCCGCCTGTGTGAAGTGGGGCTTCGGGATGGGCTCCAAAATGAGAAAAAAATGATGACCACGGAACAAAAGATCAGCTATGTGAATGGGCTGACGGCTGCTGGCTTCCCGGTCATCGAGGTGGGGAGCTTCGTCAGCCCTAAAGCTGTGCCCCAGGTGGCAGATACGGATGCAGTGTTCCAGGGAATCAATCAAAAACCAGGGGTGGAATACCGGGCCCTGATTGCCAACTTGAAAGGGGTGGAACGGGCCATCGCCTGTGGCTGCAAAAAGGTGAAGCTCAATGTTTCTGCCTCCGTTGCCCATAATCTGGCCAACTTGAATTGCACCCCCGCTGAAAGCGTCGCCCGCTTCGCTGCCTGTGTGGAACGGGCAAAAGATGCTGGGATCGCAATTTCTGGATCCATTTCCATGGCCTTTGGATCTCCCTGGGACAAGGAAATCCCAGTCAGTGTGGTGTGCAAGATCATCGAAGCCTATCGGGAAGTGGGCATCCGGGAAATCAGTCTGTCCGATGCTTCCGGCATGGCCTATCCCTCCCAGGTGGCCGATATTTGCCGGACCGTGAAGGAAAAATATCCGGATTGTACCTGGTGGCTCCATTTCCACAATACACGGGGATTGGGAATCGCCAATATCCTGGCCGGACTCAGCGAAGGGTTCACCCAGTTCGATACCAGTTTTGCCGGGACGGGGGGATGCCCCTTTGTGCCGGGAGCAGCCGGAAATGTATCCAGTGAAGATGTGGTCCATATGTGCGAAGAAATGGGGATCGCCACGGGCATTGACCTGGATCAGCTGATGGATATCAGCCGCCATGTGGCTGAGTTTTTGGGTCATCCCACGGACAGTTATCTGCTCCGAGCCGGGAAAGCCAGCGATTTGATCCTGGATGTGCCCACTCGGCAGGGGAAGAATCATACCCAAAATAACTAAGTATGACCTGGCTGTTTTTCACCAGAAAGCTATATGTTTGATTTAGAAGTATTGTAGGAGGAATGGCCAATGAAAGTTTTGTGTTATGGTGTACGAGACGTGGAACTGCCCATTTTTGAGTCTTGTAACAAGAACTTCGGCTATGATCTGGAACTCGTTCCTGATTATTTGAATACGAAAGAATCTGCTGAAATGGCCAAAGGGTTCGATGCTGTGCTACTGCGGGGCAACTGCTTTGCCAACAAACAGAATCTGGATATCTTTAAAGAACTAGGCGTGAAATACCTGCTGACCAGAACAGCAGGCTACGAACACATCGATGTTCCCTATGCCCAGCAACTGGACTTCAAGATGGCTTTCGTCCCGGGCTATTCTCCCAACGCCATCGCAGAACTGGCTGTGACTCATGCCATGATGCTGCTGAGACATATGGCTTATGCAACGGCCCGTTCCGGAAAAAAGGACTTCATCATCGACAGCTTTGAATTCTCCAAGGAAATCCGCAATTGCACGGTGGGCTGCATCGGCCTAGGCCGGATCGGCCGGGTGGCTGCTTCCCTGTATGCCGGTCTGGGTGCCCATGTCATCGGGTATGATATGTTCCAGATCAAAGGTATCGAAAGCTACTGCACCCAGGTTCCTCTGGAAGAACTGCTTCCCCAGTGCGATATCGTTTCCATCCATGCCCGTTACACCGCCGGCGACCCGAAAATCGTTACCCGGGAATTCATCTCCAAGATGAAGGACGGGGCCATCCTGGTCAACGCTGCCCGGGGCCAGCTGGTGGATACGGAAGCTGTCATTGAAGGCATTGAAAGCGGCAAACTGAATGGCTTTGGGGTGGATACCCTGATCGATGAAGCGGATATCTTCGGCAAGGATTTTGGAGATGGGGAAATCCCGAACCAGACCCTGGCCAAACTCCAGTCCCTTTATCCGAAAGTCCTTATTACCCCGCATCTGGGCTCCTACACTGATGAAGCGGTGACCAACATGGTAGAAATCTCTTTCCAAAACTTGAAAGATTTGGCAGAGACCGGTGACTGCAAGTTTAAGATTAAGTAGACATAGAAAGATAATGGGTAGTAAACTTGATATGTTTTTTAGTTGCTGCCCATTAATAAAAAGCTTATCCTACAACCTTTTTGATGTGATAAAGGAACTTAATATATGTTTTACAAAGAGAAATAAACTGAATATACTAAAAATAAAGAACGCTGGAGTAAATACTGATTTTATAATGGAAAATTGTAAAGGAGGGATGAAAATGATAAAAAAAACGTTTAAAGATTTGTTGAGAGAGGGACGGAAAGGAACTAAATTTATAGGTACTTATCTCATGCAGCCTAGTGATATGATTATTGAAATAATGAAAATGGCAGGCTTTGATTTTTTAATTTATGATTTGGAACATGAAAGAATGACTTTGAGTGATGTCATGCGTCTCGTTTATGTTAGTGAAGCTTGTGGAATGGTAAGTGTTGTTCGCGTTCCATGTGTAAATGAAGAGTATATAAAAAAAGTCTTAGATATAGGAGCCTCCTGTATAAAAGTCCCCGATATCAAAACAGCTGAAGAAGCACATCGAATTGTAGAATATGCCAAATTTCCTCCTTATGGGCATAGAGGTGCATGTAGTTTTGTAAGAGCGTTGGGATATGGATCAAATCCAAAAGCTAGTTATGCAAAGGCTAATGATGAAACAGCAATATCAATAATTATCGAAGGTCCGGAAGGGATTGCTAATAGAGAAGAAATTATTTCAGTTGATGGAATTGATTCTATTTCAATTGGACAGGTCGATATGTCAGTGACGTTAGGCGTACCAGGAGAAATATTTCATCCCAAGGTAATTGATTCTATTTTAAAATGTGCAGACTTATGTTTGAAATATAAAAAACAATTATCAGTACAAATTCATACAGCTGAAGATATAAAATTGTATCAAAAGCATCCTGCTATTACTCATTTTCATACAGATTTACCGCCGACAATCTTTTATAAAGCTTGTAAAAGACTTTGTGATGAAATTTATAAAACAGTAGAGCCATTGTAGACTAAATAATATTGGAAAGTTGAGGTGACTTTAAACATGAATGCGTTATTAACAGATTTGACTTTATTTGGAGTGTTTTTACTCGTAGGTTTGATTATTCGTGAAATTTGTAAGCCACTACAGAAAATATTTCTTTCTGCATCAATTATAGGTGGATTAACATTATTAGCAATGGGACCACAGATGTTGAATTTAGTTTCTATACCTAAAAGTTTTAATGGCTTTTCTGGAGCAATGATTCGTTTTATTATGGCGGCATTGGTATTTGGTGGTATTAGTAAAGATAAGTTAATTTCTTACAGCGATTATATGATGGTGGTGCATAGTGTATATGGTTTTCAAATGGCTTTAGGTCTTGGATTAGGAGCACTTTTATGTTCAATTTGGCCTTCTCTTCCTACAGGATGGGGATTTTTAGCTGTCCAGGCATTTTATGGGGGCCATGGGACCGCATCTGCTGCAGGTTCAGTTTTTAAAGAAGTAACTGGTAGCGGAACGTATATTGATTTAGGTATAGTGATGGCGACTTTTGGAATCATCTGTGCAATGACAGCTGGCATGGTAGTAGTAAATATTGGCGTTCGTAGACCAACTATATAAAGTCAAGCCAATTTTAAAATAAATTTCAGTTGCTATGGATCTTGGCAAAAGGGCGCACTTACCCAAGCCCCCTCTTGTGGGCTTAAAAAAATCAGGCTAAATAAGGGCAGCCACTAATACCAAGCCGGTAAATCAATCGGATCAGTTTCTTGGCTACATGGGACAAAGCGATTTTGTAAGGCTTGTGTTCTGACAGTTTCTTTTCAAGGTATTCTTTGAATCTCGGTACGTTCTGTGCAACCAGGCGGGCGGCAAGGTACAGTGTCTTTCGCAGATAGGGGGATCCTCTTTTTTCCATCTTGTTATGCTTCGAATGGTAGTCTCCAGAGTCATGTTTGGAAGGTGACATCCCTGCGTAAGCAAGGAGCTTGTCGACATCCGGAAAACGCTTGAAATCACCAACTTCGCCCAGAATGCTGGCACAAAGGGTATAACCGATCCCTGGTATGTCAATAATCGAAGATTCTTCCTGGTCCACCATTTCCTTAAGCTTCTCATCGATTTCAACGATATGCTGCTTCAACACTTCAATATCCGTAATGGTATGGACGAGTTCCATAGAAGCCGAAAGCGAGACTTTACCGATAGAACGGCATGCTGCCTGGTGGATTTCCAAAGCCTTGCTTTTGTCAAATCTCCCCTGGGAGGCATCACTTAACAGGTGCGTCAGCCGCTTCATGCTGCAATGAGCAATCTGTTCATGGCCAGGATAGGCTTTTAGAAGCGCATAGATTGAAGCAAGATGGATGGAAGATGTCAGCCCTTCCAGCTCTGGGAATAAAATCGTAACCAGACGGGAAACTGATATCTTTAGCTTGGAACACTTCTGCATGGTTTGAGATCTGTAACGAGAGAGTGATTTCATTTCCTCGTTATGGTACAATGAAGAAGAGTAGGTTTGGGAACCTTTCCCTGACACAATCATCTGTGCAATAGCGCAGGCATCGACTTTATCAGTCTTGGTCTTACGCAGGCTGAATCCTTGCTTGTATCTATTCGTGAGAAGCGGATTGAAAGTGAGCAGTGGAAGGTCATGTTCTGAGATGAAATGGGCGAGATTCGAGGAATAGTGACCGGTTGCTTCCAATCCTACTCTTATTTTATCTTTTGGAATGCCCAGTTCAGAAATCTTGGAAAGGAGCATGTCAAAGCCTTCCCGTGAATTGGGAAATGTAAAAGATTCAACTGTTTTCAATGCATCCGAGTCAATGATACAGCAGTCATGTTTCCGCTTTGCAACGTCAATTCCGACACAAAGCATAAAAATCAACCTCCTTTTTTTGAATTGGCAGCTGTGCATCAAAGCCACAGAGACTTCATCATAATGTATCCTCGCTAGATATGAACCGTCGAGCGGTATCCAACTCATTAACAAATTGAATGAATTCTGTGGTCGGACTCTACAAAAACCGTCAAGCGGTAGGGGCGCGCAACCGATCCACAGCTCCATTCTAATCGTACCGTAATTCACTATAAAAGGGAATATCTGGTACAACTCTATTATACGAGAGGGTGGGCAACATTTGTACATGAAGTACAACAACAGCCTGATTGGTTTTACGGAGGATTATTACCTCAAAAAGAACAAAAAAGCATTGGGATTCAGAAAACAACTCCTTCTAATGTAAATGCTCTTGCATTACAAGTCGGTTTTATCCTTACCTCTATGTATATCGGAGAATTTGTAGGTCATATTATTATAAAATTTATTCCGGTCTTAAAAGGAGTTTCCTTAATTGCATGGGATACTTTGGGCGGTGTTTTGGGTTGGTATTTCTTTAAATTGATTCGGTTAGATAAATTTATTGATAAAAAAACTATAGGACAGTTATCAGGATTAGCATTAGAAGTATTGTTGGTTGGAGCGATGGCAACATTAAATTTGAAAGTCTTAGCAGTAAATATTGTTCCACTGCTAATCATGTCATCTATTATTTGTGCATTAACTATTGTTTGGGCATTGTGGATGGCTAAAATGACATGTAAAGACCAATGGTTTGAAAAAGCATTAATGATAGTCGGACAGTCTACCGGGGCAACTCCAACAGGCATGGCATTGGTTAGAGCTGCAGATCCGAATAATCAGGCTTGTTCACCAGAGGCACATGGAATATATTCAGGAGTAACGTTCTGGACTGCATTTTTTACTTCTTTATGTCCACCTATGGTTGCAGTAGGCGATTTTTCTTTTACATATATTGCAGGGATTGTACAATTCATAATTCCGGTTGCCATAGGGTTCTTGATTTTCCGCCCGATTATGTTAAAAGCTAAGACAAAAATTAATAGGTGACTATTGTATTTATAGTCAAGATCCTTATAAAGCCATTCTATTTCTAATCAATAGTGTGGCTTTATAAGAAATATTAATCTATTTTTGCCAAACTATATAAAATTGAAGAATTAGCTTCAAGTTGATTTATAGTATATTGTTTAATTAAAGAGATGAAGTATTTTGTGGATGTCGGTAAGGTAGTATTTTTACGGTGAACTAATGCAATTTGATATTTAATATCAAAATTTTTAATTGGAAAAATACGAAGCTTGTTTTTTGGGGAGATGGAATTAAGATTTTTTACAAATGGTAAAAGAAAAGATTGACAAAAACATGCACAACAGTCTTGCATAGCTAATTCAAGTTGGATTTCATTTCCATTAATTATGATAGGATAGTTTAAGTTAATCCTTTCTTTATTCATGAAATTTTGTATGATTTGACTGGTGATACTTTCCGAAGGATGAATACAGAAAGGTATATTTTCTAATTCATGTAAATCAATACCATTAGAAAATTGTATAATGCAATCTGGATAATTATTGCTAAAATAACGATGTAAAAGATTATCCGAAAGTGCAATATAGATTGTTTCCATATTCAGAAAAATCTGTTCTAAATAGGGAGATTCATTAGGATTGACTCCTAGAAAAAGGTCAATTTCATCATTGATTGTCATTTTTTCCATGAGAGATGTCATCTCATTTTTTACAGTAATTCGTATATTAGGGTATCTTTGTTGATATAGCTTTAAAATTTTAGGTAATATTATTAAACTTCGACCATAAGACAATCCGAAAACCAATTGTCCATGTTCTTTATTATTTATCTCATGGAGTTCTGTTATCAAATTTTCTTCTTGTAGTTTTTGAGCAAGAGCATATTGCTTAACAATTTCACCTGCTAAAGTTAAAGCTAATTTTGGACGTCTTTTAAATAAGGACACGTTTAAAGAGGTTTCAAGATGTTGAATGCATTTGCTCATATATTGTTGAGAAATAAATGCTTTTTCTGCGGCTTTAGTAAAATTTAACTCTTCAGCTGCCAAAAGAAAATATTTAAGTTCATTTTTCATTGAGTTTTCATCCTTTCTGAATTTAAATACTAGCATTAAAAAAATATATAAGTCAATAATATGTTATTGAACATCCCCCTTTAAAAGATAATTTTATATAGTTTGGTTGTAAAAAAGTGTCATAGAGAGTACAGCCCGAAATTATCGATTAGTTATTTTACACAATTTATTTGAGGAGGAAAACATGAGTAATCAAACTAAACAATTAAGAAAAATGCTGAAATCAGATCAATATTTTGTTGCACCATGTGCTTATGATGCATTAACTGCTAAACTAATTGAATATGCAGGATTCAAATTATGCGGGACTACAGGATATGGTATGCATGGTGCTATGCTTGGAACCCCGGATGCAGGGTTATTAGCATTTAATGAAGTGGCTGATACTTATTCGAAAATGTGTGATGCAGTCAATATTCCAATTATAGCTGATGGTGAAGGCGGTTATGGAAATGCAATTAATATTATTCGGACCGTTAAAACATTCGAAAAGATTGGTTTAAGTGGAGTTTTTATTGAAGATCAAAAAATACCGGTGAATTGTCCTTTTTTAAAGAAAACAGAAACTATAAGCATTGATGAAATGTGTGGTAAAATTCGTGCTGCAATTGATGCACGGAAAGATAAGAATTTTATTATTGTAGCCAGGACAGATGCTCCTTTTGATGAAGCTATAGAACGTGCTAATGCATATTTAGAAGCAGGAGCTGATATGATAAAACCTATTCCATTATCTCGCAAAGAACTGGAAGCTTTTCCAACAAAAATTAATGGACCACTTCATCTGGGGTTTACACCTGGTAAAGATATTAATCTTGGCTTAACGGCTAGTGATGTTGGAAAAATGGGATATAAAATTATTACTTTCCCAATGACAGTGTTATTTTTAAGTGTAAAAGCAATTATGGAAGGACTAAAAGAATTGAAAGAAAGTGAAAGTGATGATGTGCTTTTAGAAAAAATGATTGGATTTGATAATTATTTTAAATTTATAGGAAAAGAAAAGTTATTGACATTAAATAACAAATATTTATTTAAATAAGTATAGATTTATTATCAACAATAAAATAAATATTCGAAATTTGGAGAATGGAATTATGGTAACCGAATTTTTTTATATAGGTGGAGTATATTTAGAACAAGACAATAAACATATGCGATGTCATCAAGTATATGTAGAACATTATCTACCCCAAAAACAAACTCATCCATATCCGGTTGTCTTTTTTTCGGGAACAGGAATGACTGGAACAAATTGGATGACAAAACCAGATGGAGAGCCAGGGTGGGCAGATTATTTTTTATCTAAAGGTTATGAGATATATTTGGTTGACCAACCTGCAAGAGGAAGGTCAAGCTATAATCCTATTTTAGATGGTAAATATACAAATCTCTCTGTTGAAACAGTAGAATCGTTGTTTACACATTTTAAAGAAACAGGAACTTGGCCACAAGCACATTTGCATTCTCAGTGGCCGGGAAAAGGTGTTTCTGGAGATAAAATCTTTGATAAGTTCATGGATTCCACTGTGGCTTATCTATTGGATAATGATAAAACTCAAAAATTGGCCCAGAGAGCTGGAGCAGCACTATTAGATAAAATAGGGCCTGCCATTTTATTAACTCATTCTCAGGCTGGTGCGTTTGGATGGTTGATTGCCGATGTTAGGCCACCTTTAGTAAAAGGTATTATTGCAATAGAACCATTAGGCCCCCCAAGGCAATTATCAATTTTGACAGGAAAACGAAAATGTAGGTGGGGAATTACTGATATTCCTATTACTTTCTCTCCGGAAGTAGATGACAGTGAAAAATTATTATGGGTTAAAGTTAAATCTTTAAATCCGAATTATATTGATTCTTATCTACAGGAAGAACCTGCAAGACAACTCTTGAATTTAAAAGGGATTCCAATCTTAATAGTTTCTGGAGAAGCTTCTTATCATGCCCCGTGCGATATTTGGATTTCACGTTTTTTGACTCAGGCAGGCATAAAAAATGAGTATATTGAGCTTGCTAATTATGGCATTCATGGAAATGGACATCTTATGATGTTAGAAAAAAATAGTGACGAAATAGCTTCTTTAATTATTGATTGGTTAAAAAACATAAAATTGTAAAAAAGAAAGAGAAAGAGAAAAGAGCCAGAATATTTAATTTTGGCTCTTTTTAAATGATATTAGGAAATTAACGAGAAATGAAATCAGATTGATCCTGCTTTTATACCAAGTAAATCTAGTAGTACAGACGCTGATCCGATAGATCCACCTTTTATAGCGAAATACTTTCCTCTTAAAGGACCGTCCGTAAATCTTCCTCTTCCACAACCAATTATTATAGGATCAAAGAGTTCAAGCGTTTGTACACCAAGTGTAGAAAAAATCGCTTGAGAAGTTTCACCACCTATAACCAATATTTGTTCAAAATCAGCTTTTTGAGTTAGCATTTCAGCTATTTTACAGAGAGATGCTTCAATTTTGTGCTCAATTCCGGGAGTTTCATACTGCTTAGGAACTTTTTGCCTTATTAAGATATTTTTGCCTAAAGAATTTTCCCTTAATGATTTATTTAAAATTTCCTCAAAAACATTTTTATCTCCCTTTAATACTCGACCTATATCAAGATTATAAACTTTTAAATTTGAATATTTTTGAGCATAATTAATTTGCTCTTTTGTAGCTTGGTAAGCCGTACCGCTGAAACAAATAGTTTTTTTTTGCGGAATTATTAGTTCTTTGTTTACTTGTGGACCATAAAGATAATTGATTACCGCTTCTATAACACCAGTTGTTCCCGCCCATAATACATCAGGATAAATTGGCTGTAATTGGTTTACAATATTATGACCGTCTTCTGTTGTGATAACATCAAATACAATAATCTTTTTTCCTTTTCTGATTTGTTCTTTCGTTGCTTCAATTATATGGTTACTTTTTACAGCATCTATGTTTACGGTACCAATAGGAATATTGGTATCTTTAGAAAGAATAGAAGGAATATAAGATTCTTTAGGTGCCTTCAATAAATCATCTCTTGAAAAAACAGATTTTTCTAGTAATTGACCAGCTGAGAATTGATAACCGTATAATGTAAATGTCTTTCGGATGGGAATATGTTCTAATATGAAACATAATTTTTTATTTAAAGCGTCTAACATGCCCTCGATTTCATAAGCCGCATTTCCACGAAATCCTGTATCCATCTTTTTCAATATAATTTGCTCTGGTCCTTTAGCAACTTGAATCGTTACTTTTTTAACAATTTGATAAGCATCTATTCCTGACAAGGTACGGGATGAGGTATTGATTCCTAAAACTTCTTTTTTTAATGGATCAGGTGGTATAATAAGACAATTTGGTCCAATGATTTCACGCGCAGAAGCACCACTGCGAACTCCTAGAGAAACCGCATCAACTGTGCCGGTCAAATCATCGCCAATTACGGTTAAATTTAACATAATATATTATCCTCCGTATGTTATTCAATCTTTCTTTTTAAAGAGTCCTCCATAAATTCAACTGCTTCATCAACCGTAGAACTATTATGTACAATTAAATTAATAGCTTTGATAAAAATCGATGGATCTTCGAAACTCCAAACTGCACGACCAAAAGCAACACCAGCACCACCAACTTCACATATATTGTGTGCCATTTGGAGATAATGACGAATATTAGTGCCACTATTCCCGCCTGCTAAAACAATCTTGGCAGGTACTGCTTCTATTATTTTTTGTAGTTCTTCAATTTTTCCACTATGATGGATTTTTAGAATATCCACTCCAATTTCAGCACCTGCTCGAGCTGCATAAATAACATTTTTATAGTTTTCTCGTTCGTTAACAGGAACATTTTCTCCATTTGGGTAAAAATGCCCAATTACCGGCATTCCAAATTCAGCTGCTACTTTTGTTATTTTTGAACATTGTTCTAAACTTCGACATTGTTCTTTACCTCCTAAAATACAGCCAATTGCTATTGCATCGGCACCATGAGTTACAGATTCTTGTACATCGCCAAGAATCGCTGCATAGGATTTATCAAACGGTGTAGGTGAGGAAGATTTTAAAATGAGAGAAATAGATTTTCCTCCATACGGCTCAAAACAAGTGTCTGCAATGCCTTTTAACATAGATATAGCGTCAGGTTTTCCAGCTGCAATTTTGGCAATAGTTTCTTTTATGTTAACTAATCCAGGTAAGACACCCCTTGCTATTGAATGGTCAATCATAATGGATACCATACGGCCGCTTGGACTATTAAATAATCGATTCATACGAATGACTTTACCTAAGGTTCCAATCATTTTTTACCTCCAGAAATAAAACAAAATTTTCAAAATATGTAAGGTTGACCATTAGGGTAATGCAATTAAGAAAGAGATTATTCTTTATTATATTGTAAAACAAAATTCTATAATTTGTGAAACACTAATAAATATGAAAGATAACAATTAATATATTGTGGATATAAAATATAATATCTGTTTGCAACAACTGAAACAAGATGATATGATACAAAATATGAATATAGTTTAAAATTCCGTTAACATATAGGAGGATTAATTATAAATATATGTGGAATACTTCACTTTTACAGACTGTGAAAGAAATACAAAAATATTCCAAATTCTGTTATGAAAGAGGTTTAACAGTTGCTACGGGGGAAAATATTAGTATTAAATGTCCCCAAGGTGTACTTATCACAGCGAGTGGATGTTCTTTGCAAGATATTACAGAAGAGGATACTTTGTTAATCGACTTTAATGGACAAGTTATTCAAGGAAATCCAGAGGCAGTCCCCTCAAAAGAAATGTTCTTGCATTTAACATTATATCAAGCATATTGTTGGACCCAATCAATAGTTCATGTTCATCCCAGGTATGTAACTGCATATTCTTGTGCTAGGCAACAATTTCCTAGAGTTACATCTTCAGCTATTAACAAATTACCAGCTTCTATTTGGGTTGATAATGCGCCAGCAGGATCTAAATTACTTATAGAGAATCTAAAGCATGCAATAGAAATGGCCAAGCAGGAACCTAGAATATTTATCCTAGCAGCTCATGGAATTTTAACATTAGGAAAAAATATTAGAGAGGCTTACTATAATGCTGAATTAACAGAAGAGTGCGCTCACATAGCATACTTAAAGGGGGTAATAGAAAATAGCAAATAATAAAATTGAAAATTATATTATTTTAATTATAACAAGCGTTCTACGCACTGCCTGGCCTTACTTCTATAGCATGGTTATGGGATAAAACAAAGAGCTGTGGAAGGTACCGTCGATACGGGGAATGGTACTCATCCACAGCTCTTTTTTATTCTCAATGGGGAAGGATGTTCTCCGGATTGAAATCCACATAAAAGGTGCACTGTTTTCGGATCAGGCGGAGCAGTGCTTCTCCGTAAAGGGGAAAGTGCCGTTCTTTCCGGAATTCCAGCATGACCGGATTCGTCTCGTCCAAATCTTTGATGGGGAAGGCATGGAGCTTGTTATCCGTCTGGCTGTTGATCCTTGCCAGATTGGGAAGGTACATGGAAAGACAGAAGCTGGCTGCGTAGTTTTCTGTGGTGAGCATATGATGGAGATCCGGATGGCTGGAGGTGTGGACGCAGTTCAGGGAAATCTGGAGTTTCTGCAGGAGCCGGTTCAGCATCTGGGAAGAATTGTATTGGGGGAGGTTGAAGGCAAAGGGAATATGGGTGAATTTCCGCAGATCCGCTCCTTTGCGGAATTCATCGATACAGGCTGGATACGTATCCGGGAAGTATTTTTTCAGCATGCCGTCACTGAGGACCAGATAAAGGACTTCCCGCATGAGCAGTTTGCTTTGGATGAAATGGGACTGCTTTTTGGGCGCACCCAAAATAATGATGTCCAGCTGGTTGTTCAGCAGCATTTCCTTCAGCTGCGAGGAATTGGCACTGGCTACCCGCAGCTGTACTTTGGGAAAAAGCTGACTGTATTCTTCAATCAGATTGGGCATCAGGATCCGGAAGCGGCCCTCCGTGGTTCCCAGACGGATGATTCCTGCATTTTCCTTTTTGCTTTCTGCAAAAGCTTGGGTAAGACTGTTTTCCAGGGCTTCCACCTGGCGTACGGTATCAAGGAATTCCCGGCCTTCCGGAGTCAGGGAAAACTGCGGCTTCCGGTGGAAGAGGGCTACCCCGCATTCCTGTTCCAGTTTGGATAAATAACGGCTCAGCGCCTGATGGGTGATATGGAGCTTTTCGGCTGCCCGGGTCACGTTGTTTTCTTCGGCCAGCAAGAGAAAGTAAGGATAATTTTCAAACATAGAGATTCTCCTTATAGGGAAAAATAAGGGGTTACTGCCATATTGCTGATTCCATTTTACCATCCACCAAGAAAATCTCAACCATCCCGGATGGAAGATTCCTTCCGGCAGGCCTGGTAAGCCGGCTGCTCTACAGAGATTACCGGGACTTCTGAACGGAGAAGATTTCAGATTAAAAGTTTTTAATATAGAAAATAATAAATAAGGAGAATCGAAAGTTTTTATTTTTCATATTAAAAACTTTCGATTTTTTTATGATAGAATTTAAGAAAGGAAGTGAGTCTTATGATTTTGAGACAGCAATATCTACAAAAATTGGCAAAACTCCAGGATAAACAACTTATCAAGGTTGTTACGGGAGTACGTCGGTGCGGAAAGTCCACTCTTTTACAGCAGTTCCAGGAACAGCTCCAGCAGCAGGGAGTGGAAAGCAGTCAAATTATTTCCATCAACTTTGAAAAACTCGAATATGAACCGCTTCTGGAATATCATAAGCTCCATGACTTTATTGTTGAACGGCTGCAGCCGGGAAAAACGAATTATGTTTTCCTGGATGAAATTCAGTTGGTAGATGACTTCCAGAAAGCTGTAGATTCTCTGTATGTCCGGCCTCAGGTTGACTTATACATTACGGGATCCAATGCTCGGCTGTTGTCCGGCGAACTGGCCACTTTGCTCAGCGGCCGTTTTGTAGAGATCCAGATGCTGCCCTTATCTTTTCGAGAATATCAGCAGTTGACCGGGAAAGAAACAGCTACAGCCTGGAGGGAATATTACAGCTGGGGCGGCTTTCCTTATCTGCCGTCCATCGAAGCGGAAGAAATCCGATATGATTATCTCCAGGGAATCTATTCTACTATTCTCCTGAAAGACCTGGTCCAGCGGAAAAAAATCCAGGATGTCGAGTTGTTGGAAAATATCATCCGATTTCTGGTGGACAATGTGGGGAATCTTGTCTCCTTTTCCAAAATTGCGGGATATCTGGTTTCCCATGGACGAAAGACGTCCTCCCAGACCATTGAACGGTATGTGAGAGCCCTGGAAGACGCCTTTTTTCTGTACAAGGCGTCTCGGTATGATATCAGGGGAAAAGAACAGCTAAAATCTTTGGAAAAATACTATGTGGTGGATATGGGGTTCCGCCATCTGCTGATGGGAAACAGACGGTCAGATATTGGCCATATCCTGGAAAACATCGTATACTTGGAATTGCTTCGGCGGGGATTTCGGGTGTATGTAGGTAAAGTCAATGAACTGAAAGTGGATTTCATTGCCGAAAGAGACGGAGAACGGCAGTATTATCAGGTTTCAGCCAGTGTGATGGACCCGCGGACTTTTGCAAGAGAAATCGCGCCGCTCAAGCAGATCCGAGACAATTATCCAAAGACCTTGCTGACCTTGGATACGCTGCCTCAGGAAGAGGACGGGATTCCACAGAAAAATATCCTGGAGTTTTTGCTGGAATCATAATGTAAAAAGAAAGGATTCCAACGTTGCGGCAGGGATGAAAATCTGAAAAAGAAAATAAAAAAGTCCTTGCATTTTCCAGGGTTCCGCCGTATACTATAAAAGTACTCTTTGAGAGAGCAAGAGTATTTACTCCGGGATGGTGTAATGGTAGCACAGGAGATTCTGGATCTTCTAGTCTGGGTTCGAGCCCTAGTCCCGGAGCCATTTTTTTATCTTGGCGCCATGGTCGACAGCTTGCAAGCAAGCAGCAGCTAAGACGTCGCGAAACAAGGCGTGGCCACGAGTTTGCTTCTCTCACCGCTACAAACCAATAGGAAACTTTAAGGCACTTAGGACATATGTTCTAGGTGTCTTTTTTGCGTTGCTATCACACATAGAAGCACAAGAGACTAGATTCTTAACGTCTTTCTGTGTGACCAAAAGGGGGTATGTGTTATCGAAAAGAGCCAAAAATACAGCCTTCAAGAGTCCCTGCAACTGTTCTATAGGCGCTGCATTGGCCTCAATTTAGCAGGTAGCACCCTAGAGAACTACAGGAAACATTTGACCGACTATCTGTTATTCCTTTCTCAGACAAAGAATATAGAGACCATAGCAGAGACCACGAACAACACCATTCTACAATACCTTAAAAGCCTAAGAGGAAGGGGACTTTCACCTGTCACAGTGTCAGATAGGTTCATTGTATTGCGTGTCTTTTACAGCTTTTTGGTGGAATGGGGCTATCTGGAAAGCAATCCCATGGAACACTTAAGGAAGCCTAAAGTTCCTAAGAGACACGCCAGGACGTTCACCACAAGCGAAATAATGGCAATCCTCAAGAGTTATGATAAGACCACATTCTTAGGTTATAGGAATTACACGATTATGTGTATCCTATTCAGTACAGGTATGAGAAAGACAGAACTATTAAAGTTATCTGTCTTAGATATTCACCTGCAGGAATGCTTCTTAGTTGTGTTACATGGAAAGGGTGATAAGACAAGAGAAATACCTATTGGGCTATCATTGAGACGTATTCTAAAGAAGTACCTCAGAGACAGGGAAGAAGTGTTGCAGGAACATAGTTCTTTCACACCTCAATTCCTTGTGACTTTTACAGGGAAACCTTTGACAGCCTCAGGGCTTGACACAGTATTCAAGCGTCTAAAAGAAAGTATGAGAGGCCTAGGGATACCTGCAAGTCGCCTATCAGCTCACACATGGCGCCATACGTTCGCTAAGACCTTTTTACTGAATGGCGGTGACCTATTCACCCTACAGAAAATACTAGGTCATGAAGACGTGTCAACGACAAAGATTTATGTTGAATACACCAACAAAGAACTGAAAGTCCAGAACGACAAATACAATCCTTTGGATAATAACCAATGGCAATACCTGTGAATAAGAAGGGAGACCAAAGACTATGGAAAGAACTACCGATAATGGCTTGCTTACATTCCATGAAATCACAGAGGAAGAGTACCTAAAACGGTATGTTATGGGTAAAGGTTCCTATATGACCTATAAGGAATTTGCTCAGAATATAGGGTGGGACCACAATAAAACAGACTTCCTTAAGACCTGTGTAAATCAGATGACCAATGAAACCATTAAGGAACTTATGGTCACTGGAAAGTTAACCTTTTACAGCCGTATGATATGGGATGAAGGTTTGTGGCTTATGTGGGATGGTGAATACAGAGACACTGTTACAATGAATCGTATGTATGACAAATTGTTGCCAGAGGTGGAACTAATTGATATCACAGAGCCAGTAGAGGAGCTTTTAAGTGACTATATAGGAAGCAAGGTCAGCCTAAAGAAAGCCTTAAATCTTTCTCCTACTCACACATGGAAAGCAGTTCAAGAAATGACAGCTACCACAGCAGAGAATCTTTCTTATGCTTTGTGGGGTTATAGTGGTGGTGTTTACATTCAGAACATTTAGAGGATACTATATAAGATACCATGTGATACCTTATAGTTACTCTAAGTTGCCTCATGACACAGTGAAAGGATAAAAGACAGTAGGAAGTTAAGACAAAAGTTTATAAAAACAGATAGAAGTAGATAGAAGTATAAATAGTAATTATTATTAAATTACTTTGTTTATTACCTCTGTCTACTTCCTTTTTATTTTATATGAGCTGTGTGAATACCTCTCCTATTAGTCGCCATGAGTTTACTATAGCTGCTATGAGACACTGAAGAATTCAGTAACTCATAGTTTCCTATAAGGTAACTCATGGAAACTAATACATGACAAAAGTAGATGATACACAACTACCACCTTGTTCACCTTCTTTGTTGTCTATTACCTTTTTCCTTTTACAAAAACAACTACAACAACTACCACCTTTGTCTTTTAAAAAAAGAGGTATAAAGTGTTAAAGGTTTTGAAGGTGGTATAAGTTTTTGAACATGGTAGAGGTAGTAGAGGACATATACTTTAGATACTGCATGGAATCCATTAGTTACCATATGGAATCTATGTATCTGTGTGATTCTCCCTATAGTGGGGGAAAAGTTTAGAAAAAAGCCCCCAAAAGTGAAAAAAGAAGTAGTATTTATGCGCTTCTACAGCCTTTTCCCTTAAAATATATAAAGAGAAAGTATAGGTAGTTGTGAATAAAAACTATAAGAAAACTGAAGCCCAAAAGTTACAATAATAAAAAATAAACAATAAAAGTGTAAACAAAGTATATTTTCCCTTTGCCTTTATTCTTCTAACCACTGTGTGAATAAGTTCCTCATTCTCTCAGAGGGCAAGTATAAATGTATGGGGCTGTTGCTGTCATGAACACGGATATTTGAACGCCATACAAATTGTATAAGAAGTGACAAAGACCAATTGTCAGCGTCTATAGGCTGTCCTAAAGTCTTCCAAAGGTTAGCAGTAAAGGGATTTAAGCATTTATTCACCCCGTACAGAATGGCTGTCTTGCTGTCATATTCATTGGTCGCAAGTGCATTGTGTGCCAGGAAGTTATTTTTTGTGAGTCCCTTTTTACCATTGGTCAGCTTTCTTTCAGCCTCTTTGAAAGTTGTCCATAAAATTTCATCACTTTTATACAATCTGGAAAAACTACTCATAGTATCTTTTAGCCTTTTTATATCCTTCTGTGTAGCTTTCTGGTGATACCATGAATAAGATAATTCATAGCCTTTGTAACTTTTGGAATCTGGAATGGGCTCTACAATCATTCTTTCTAATCCTTTTGGCTTATCTCTTTTCAGACCTTCTATGAATGCTGTCATTTCCTCATTCACATGGTAGAAGGTAATAGGAAGGTGTGATAAGTTACAGTAGGCATTAAAGAAGCTGTATTCTGTTCTGTAACTCATGATGGTGACAGTATCAAAGCAAGACCAAAAGTCTGCAGGTATAAAGTATTTGAGTTTAAGTTTATTGTCTTGCTTAATCCCATACACGTCATGCTGTTTGAAGAAGTCTCTAAAGCTGTCGTAAATTGTCCCTGTGTTGCCATAAGGGTTAGTATACAGTCTATGTGGGCTGTCTTCTGCCCCCTTCAATAACAGCCCTAAGGCTTCCATATTGTCTAAGTCTTTTTCACTCAGATTTTCCACAGGAACATAGAGTCCAGAAGATAACAGCCTATCAAGTTTTGAATCTGTGTCACTATCTCCTGTCTTTTCCTGCAACTCTTGTAATACTGTGGGTTCTTCATCGATGAACAAAGAGTACTTATAGGGAAAATTGGGGGCTGTTAAGGTGTCGTAAATGCGGGAAAAAGAACGTTGTAACAGTTCATGGGTGATAAAAACATTCTCACCATGGGGCAATAAGGTTCCTATAAGTTCTTTCCCCTTCCCCCTCTCTCTGGTGGGCTGTGTTACGTTTACCCCCATACCCTTCAGGCATTCCATGTTTGTTTCTATTTCTTTGATATAGGGTGATACACAGATAAATCTTTCCTTGTGGTCATCTTTGAATTGGCTGTACCTTTCCCCTAAGATATGCATTAGTGCAGTGGTTTTCCCTGCTCCTGTAGGGGCATCAACAATTCTAATTTCCTTCTTTTCTTTCATGGTTATTGCTCCTTTCTTTCTTCACTATGTGGGCCACTTAAAATTATCTGACAATTCCATGTGACTATCTTCTTTCTTCCCCTATGTGTGCCACCTTAAATTATCTGATAATTCTGTTACAAATATTACACAATAACATTGAAAGAGTGAGAACCTATGCCACTGTTCCACTTAGAGAAAAGAAGAACTTCCTTCTTTGTGTGTGATACCTTTTGTTTACCCTTTAGCCAACTTCACACCTTGCGTTTAAATCGTTTATAAGCCTCTTTATTTTAATGTGAATGGAATTCACCTACAAAACTATAAAACCTCTCAGAAACGAAATATGGAAGCGTGAGAGGCATTGTAGAGAGACCAAAAGTGTGGGGAGAAATCACGGGGGTTACTAAAGTGTTCCCATGTGTCAAAAGGCACACTTTTAGACAGAGAGAATTTAGAGTTATCTTTACGTGTCTAAAAGTTAAACAAAGGATATTGAAATACACCAAAAATAAGATTGACATTTTGAAATACGCGAATTAGAATTAAATCATCACAAGAAATGAAAACAAAGGGAGTGAAAGACAATGGCTAATGTGTGTTATATCAGAGTATCAACCAAAGACCAAAACACAGGGAGACAACACGCCTGCTTTACTGACAAAGGAATTAAGATTGATAAGACCTATGAAGAAAAGATAAGTGGGAAGGATAGACAAAGACCACAGTTAAAGGCTATGATGGACTACGTGAGAGAGGGAGACACAGTATATATTGAAAGTATCAGCAGACTAGCAAGAAATACATTAGACTTCCTTAACATTGTGGACGAACTCACAAAGAAGAAGGTAAACCTTATCAGCCTTAAGGAACAAATTGATACCACCACACCACAGGGAAGATTTATTCTTCACATATTTGCTTCTCTGTCTGAACTGGAAAGAGAGACCATAAGACAGAGACAAAGGGAAGGGATTGACCTGTGTCTTTCTGAACATAGGCCCTATGGTAGACCAAAGGTGATTATTGATGACACATTCAAAGAAGCCTACAAAGAATGGAAAGCAGGAAAGGTAACAGCAGTGCAGGCAATGACCAAAGCAGGGATGAAGCCTAACACGTGGTATAGAAGAGTCAAAGAGTTTGAAGGGAGACAATGAAATAAGGGTGACTGTCCTACATGTGATGGTCACTCTTTTTCTGTGTGAATATACCTTTAGGCATTTTTTGGCTGCCCCTGTGGTGTCTTGTGGGGGCTACGGGGGATTCACAGGAATGCGGGACGAATATATATGGGCTCACAGATTTTTTGTAAATTTTCATTTTTAGGTTGACAGAGAGAAAAAGGGTGTAGTATACTATTCAAGCAACACAAGAGATTCTTGAACTTTTACAAGTCCAAAAGTGCATTAGAGTTTCCCGAAAGGTAGTCGGGGCCTAATGTTTTGTTTCTTCCGGGATGGTGTAATGGTAGCACAGGAGATTCTGGATCTTCTAGTCTGGGTTCGAGCCCTAGTCCCGGAGCCATTTTTTTATCTTGGCGCCATGGTCAAGCGGCTAAGACGTCGCCCTCTCAAGGCGAAATCACGAGTTCGATTCTCGTTGGCGCTACCAGGTCAATACGTAGGAATCCCCTATGGGCCATGCACTCGTGAGGATGGAACTGCATCATATAAAACGCAAAGACGCTCCCGGCGGGGAACGTCTTTTTTGTTTGTTTCTTTGCCAAAGGGGGTACTCCATGAAGTTCAAGCGCTGTTGGATCGTGCTCTGGCTGCTGCTGGTGCCAGTCTGTTTCTTATCCCTGTTCAGCGGGCAGGTCCCAGTTTCTCCTTGGGGACCGTTCCATGGAGGGTGGAGCCTTTTGGAACAGAATGTCCTGTGGAATCTCCGCCTCCCCCGGCTGCTTTTGGGGTTGGGAACGGGAGCGGCTCTGGGGGCTTCCGGCACAGCCCTCCAGGGGATTTTCGGGAATCCGCTGGCAGATCCCGGCATCCTGGGGGTTTCCGGCGGGGCTTCTTTGGGGGCGGTGATCCTGCTGCTGACCGGTCTTCCCCAAAAAGCCTATTGGTTCCTGCCTTTGGGTGCCTTTGCCGGGGCAGGACTGGCTTCTCTTGTGGTAGGCATCCTGGGCAGTGTCCGTGGCGGGACGGACCGAGTGAAGCTGCTTTTGGCCGGTGTGGCCGTCAGCCTGTTCTGCGGAGCCTTGACGGCAGGACTCCTGAGCTTTGCCCCGGATGCGGTGATGCGCCAGTACTTTTTTTGGACCTTGGGCAACCTAGGAGTAGGGACCTGGCTCCAGGTAAAAGGGATCCTGCCGCTGCTGGCCGGTGTGCTGGCCGTCCTGTGCCTTTGGGGGAGGCAGCTGAATGTCCTGAGCCTGGGAGAGGAACAGGCACTGTCCCTGGGGATGGATGCGCCTTTCTGGCGGAAATTGTTCCTGGGATGGATTTCTCTCTTGATGGGACTGGCTGTCTGTGCAGGAGGGAATATCGGCTTCGTGGGACTATTGGTGCCCCACAGCCTGCGGCTCCTGACCGGCCCGGATCATCGGACCCTGCTGCCGCTCAGTGCCTTGGGGGGCGCGGTGTTCCTGGTATTCTGCGATGCCCTGGGTAAAATGGTCCTGCCGGGAGGAGAAATCCGGGTGGGGATCATTACGGCTCTTTTCGGGGCTCCTTACTTCCTTTGGCTGCTGTGTCGAAAAAAGTGACAGTTGTGGTATAATGGAACCAAAGGAGTGTGATTTCCATGCGGAAAGATTTTGGCGCAAAACCATTGACGTATCCTCAGCCGGTGTATATGATCGGGACCTATGACGAAAACGGGGTCCCGGATGTGATGAATGCGGCCTGGGGCGGCATCAGCAACGATACGGAGATTTCCTTCTGCCTGGCCCGGTCCCACAAAACTGTGGCCAACCTGAAGAAAACAGGAGCCTTTACCGTGAGTATGGCTACGACGGATCAGTTGGTGGCCTGTGATTACCTGGGGCTGGTTTCCGGGAACAAGGTGCCGGATAAAGTGGCCCGGGCTGGCTTCCATGTGGAAAAATCCAGCCGGATAAACGCACCGGTGATCGCCGAACTGCCCATGGTGCTGGAATGCCGGGTCAAGAGCTACGATGAGGAAAGCGAACGGCTGGTAGGTGAGATCCTCAACGTCAGCGCCGACGAAAGCATCCTGACGGATGGGAAAATCGACCCGGCCAAGCTCCGTCCCCTGGTATTTGATCCAGTGAACCACACCTATCTGGTGGCGGAAAAAGCAGTGGGCAAGGCATTCGCCCACACGAAAGCGCCGGAAGAAATAAAATAATTTTTTCGGTCACGGCTCGCGACCTGTGACTCGGACCCGCGACCGGGGGTGTGAATCTTTTCACACCCCCCAAATTTTCTCTTGATTATGCTACATCATAGTGATATAGTATACACTATATTAAAGAAATATCCGCCAATAGCGTAGAGCAAAGGAGCGTATACCATGGATAAGTCCAAAGCATATTTGTTGTGGTTCGAACAGCTGGAACGGAAAGACGTGGATATTGTGGGAGGGAAATCTTCTTCTTTGGGAGAAATGACTTCCAAGACCGATGTGCCGGTTCCCTATGGCTTTGCCACCACGGCTTACGCGTACCGCTATTTCATCAAAGCCACCGGGCTGGAAGAAAAAATGCGCAGCCTTCTGGCCAGCCTTACCGATGTGGAGGACAATGAACAGCTGAGTACGGTGTGCGGCCAGCTGCGGGCTGCCATCATGGAACAGGAAATGCCCCAGGATCTCCAGGATGCCATCCGGAAAGCCTACGGGGAACTGGCTGCCAAGGTGGGTGAAGCTCAGCCTTATGTGGCCGTCCGTTCCAGCGCTACGGCGGAGGATCTGCCCGATGCCAGCTTTGCCGGACAGCAGGATACCTATCTGAACGTCCAGGGAGCCGACAGCGTAATCGCCAAGGTGAAGGAATGCTACGCTTCCTGCTTTACGGACCGGGCCGTGTATTATCGGGAAAAGCAGGGCTATGACCATCTGTCCCTGGCTCTTTCTGCCGTGGTCCAGATGATGGTGTTCTCCAAGGCCGCCGGGGTCATGTTCACTGTGAACGTGGCCAACGGGGACGATAAGAACATCATGATCGAAGGGGCCTGGGGCTTGGGCGAATATGTAGTGGGCGGCATCGTCACCCCGGATACCTACATCGTTTCCAAAGAAGACATGAAGATCCTCTCCGCCACCGTCAATGAACAGGATGTGATGCTGGTCCGGAAGAAGGGTGGGGATACGGAAGAAGTGCCGGTGCCGGAAGCGGACCGGAAGCGTCAGACCCTGACCAACCAGCAGATCTTGGAACTGGCCGGATATGCCAAGAAAATCGAAGCCCATTACGGCTGCTATATGGATATGGAATGGGGCATCGATGAACGGGACGGGAAGATCTGGATCCTCCAGGCTCGGCCGGAAACCGTATGGTCTCGGAGAAACAAGGAAAAGAAGGCGGAGGAAAAGATGGAAGAACAGGATGCAAAGAGTGCAAAGGTACTGGTCAAAGGACTGCCAGCCAGCCCGGGCATGGGCTATGGCAAAGTCCATGTGATCAAGGATCCTTCCGATATCGATGAATTCAAGGATGGGGAGATCCTGGTCACGGAAATGACCGCTCCGGATTGGGTGCCGGCCATGAAAAAAGCCCAGGCCATCGTTACGGACAGCGGCGGTATGACCTGCCATGCCTCCATCGTTTCCCGGGAATTGGGCATCCCCTGCATCGTCGGGACCAAGAGCCGGGGTACGGCAGCTACCAGCCTGCTCCATACGGGAGATGAAATCACCGTGGATGCTTCCAACGGAGTGGTGTTCGCCGGCAACTTGCAGGTGAAGAAAGCCGCTGCAGCTGCTGCACCTCAGACCCAAATCGTGGCCCAGGAAACCTTCCCGGTCACCGGCACCAAGATCTACATGAACTTGGGCGATCCGGCCCTGGCGGAAAAATACAGCAGTCTGCCCTGCGATGGTATCGGCCTGATGCGGGAAGAATTCATCTGGACCACCTACATCCATGAACATCCGCTGTATCTGATCAAATCCGGCCATCCAGAAAAGGTGGTGGATGCCCTGGCAGACGGCTTCCGGAAAGTCTGTGCCGCCATGGCTCCCCGGCCGGTGACCCTCCGGTTCAGCGATTTCAAATCCAGTGAATACCGGGATCTGAAGGGTGGAGAAGAATTCGAACCCCATGAACCCAGTGCTCTCCTGGGCTGGAGAGGGGCTTCCCGGTATTATGATTCCAAGTACACCGCCGCTTTCCGGCTGGAAATCGCTGCGGTCCGGAAAGTACGGGAAGAATACGGGCTGAAGAACCTGAACGTGATGATCCCCTTCTGCCGCACGGTGGACGAAGCCCGGAAAGTGGTGGAGATCATGGCGGAGGAAGGACTCCACAGAGGACCGGATTTCAAGGTATGGCTCATGGCGGAGATCCCTGCCAACATCATCTTGGCGGACCAGTTCAACCAGTTCGTGGACGGCTATTCCATCGGATCCAATGATCTGACCATGCTGACCCTGGGCTGCGACCGGGACAATGACGTGATCTCCCATCTGTTCGATGAACGGAACCTGGCCGTGAAACGGGCCATCCGCCATCTGATCGAAGTGGCCCATAAAGATGGCAAGACGGTATCTCTCTGCGGACAGGCTGCCAGCGTGTATCCAGAGTTCGCCGCCTTCTTGGTCCAGAGCGGCATCGACAGCATGTCCGTGAACCCGGATGCCGTGAAGTTCACCCGGAAGATGGTGGCCCAGGTGGAACAGCGTCTGATCTTGGACAAACTCACCGGACGGGGCCGGAACCTCCACGAGGAAGAATTGGCCTGGTAAAAGGATCCTTTGCTCTATGGCTGATGACAGGGGTGCTGCATGTGCGGCACCCCTTCTTGCACCCGAACGTTTTTTCTTCTATAATGAAGCCATGAATCCATTGGAAGGGAGATGAGTCCCATTCCTCTCAGCGAGAGACAAAAAAAGATTGCGGAAATCGTCCGACAGGCGGGGCCTGTGGCAGGGGAAGCCATTGCCCGGGAACTGGGGCTCAGCCGGGCTGCCCTGCGTTCGGACCTGGCCATCCTGACCATGAGCGGGATCCTGGATGCCCGTCCCCGGGTTGGGTATTATTACACGGGGAAAAATACCCTGGGGCTTTTGCAGGAAGAACTGTCCTCCATTACCGTGGAAGACATCAAGTCCGTGCCCATTGTGGTGGGCAGTGACAAAAGCGCTTATGATGCAGCCATCACCATGTTCCTGGAAGATGTGGGGACGGTATTTGTGGTGGAAGGGCCGGAAGGGCTGCTCCACGGGATCGTTTCCCGGAAGGACCTGCTGAAAGCGGCCCTTAATCCCGGGTCCGATCTCCACAAACTGCCCATTGCCATGGTGATGACGCCGCTGAGCAAAATCGTCACGGCCAGCCCGGAAGAACCGGCTGCGTCAGCTGCCCGGCGGCTGGTGGATCACGAAATCGACTGCCTGCCGGTGGTGCGGCCCCTGGATGAGGAACACAGGCGGCTCCAGCTGGTGGGCCGGGTGACCAAGACCAATTTTACCCGGCTCCTGGTAGAATTGGCGGAAGGAAAAGGAGGGAGTTATCATAGCTAAAGCACCGATCATCTATGCCATTTCAGATTCCATCGGAGAAACTTCGGAATCGGTGGTGAAAGCCACCACCAGCCAGTTTGTCCAGGAAAAATTCGATATCATCCGGGTTCCCTATGTGAAGAGTGTGGAACAGATCGACAAGATCCTTACCGAAGCCAAGGAACAGAATGCCATTGTCTGCTACACCATCGTTTCTCCGGAAATGCGGGAAGCGGTGGCCCAGAAGGCCATAGAACTGGACGTGGAAGTGGTGGACATCCTGGGGCCCGTGCTGAAGGCCATCGAAAAGACTTCCGGCCTGCTGCCCAAGAACCAGCCCGGTCTGATCCATGCCCTGGACCATGAGTATTTCAAACGGGTGGCGGCAGTGGAATTCGCCATCAAATATGATGACGGCAAGAATCCCTGGGGCCTGGCCAAAGCGGATCTGGTCATCATCGGCGTTTCCCGGACGTCCAAGACGCCGCTTTCCATGTACCTGGCCAATAAACAGCTGAAAGTGGCCAATGTCCCCCTAGTGCCGGAGATCCCCCCGCCGGAGGAACTGTTCAAGGTGCCTTCCAGCCGGATCATCGGCCTTCTGATCGATCCCTACAAGCTCAATGAGATCCGCTGTGCCCGCTTGAAGGCCATGGGGCTCACCGATGGAGCCAACTATGCGGACATCCACCGGATCCAGGAAGAACTGGAATACGCCCGGGCCATCATGCAGCAGCTCCACTGCATGATCATCAATGTGTCCAACCGGGCCATCGAAGAAACCGCCAGCCTGATCCTGGAATATCTGCGGAAACGCTTTGACTATGAATCCTGAAAATTGAATCTGTCAAGGGGAATTCCTGTAAAAGCAGGAATTCCTTCTTTTTTGTCGAATAGATACAGTATTGCAGGAAAGAATAAGGATGAGTTCCATGGATGATATGAAAGAGAAATTTGCCAATTTCAAAGAGCAGGTGCGCCAGGCGGCGGACATCGTAAGCATCGTCTCGGAAACCGTGGACCTGAAGCGGAAGGGCAGCCGGTACTGGGGCTGCTGTCCCTTTCACGGAGAAAAGACACCTTCCTTTACGGTGGATCCGGCCCGAGGGCTGTACCACTGTTTCGGCTGCGGCGCAGGGGGAGATGTGTTTTCCTATGTGATGAAACGGGATAACCTGTCCTTTTTCGATGCCATGAAACAATTGGCGGAAAAGTACGGGATCCCGGTCCCAGAACGGACTAAATCGGCCCAGGAAATCGCCCGGGAAAAGGAAACAAAGGAAGTCATGGCAGCCAACGATCTGGCTTCCCGTTTCTTCCATTCCTGCCTGGTGAATACCCGGTACGGGGAAAAAGGACTCAAGTATCTGGCCGGCCGGGGAATCGGAAGGGACATCATCGATTCCTTTGATCTGGGGATGGCGCCTCCGGATTTCCATACCTTATCTCAGGCCCTGGAAAAAAGAGGTGTCTCGGAGGCCGTGCTGCTCAAGGCTGGGCTGGTGAGCCAGCGGCAGCGGGGAAATGGCATTTATGATAAATTCCGGGCTAGGGTGATGATCCCCATCCGGAATCCTCGGGGCAAGGTGGTGGGCTTCACTGGACGGATCCTGGATAAGGATGCATCTCCGGCCAAATACATGAATACGGGAGAAACAGCCTGGTTCCACAAGGGGAATCTGCTCTTTGGCCTGGACCGGGCTTCTGCCGCCATCCGGAAACGGCAGCAGGCCCTGATCGTAGAAGGCCATATGGATGCCATCAGCCTCCATGCTGCAGGAATCGACTGGGCGGTGGCTTCCATGGGGACGGCCTTTACGGAACACCAGGCGGCTCTTTTGAAACGGCTGGCACCGGAAGTGATCTTCTGCTTCGACAGTGACCGGGCCGGCCGGGCGGCTGCCATGCGGGCCATCCCCCTAGCCCTTCGGGCCGGGCTCAAATGCCGGGTGATGCATGTGACGGACGGGAAGGATCCAGATGAATTCATCCGGAAGGAAGGCCGGGAAGCTTTTGAAGAGCTGATGCGGAACGCCCGTCCGGGGATGGATTACCAGGTGGATACGGTGCTGGGGGAATGTGACACAGAAACCCTGGGAGGCAAAGTGGAGGCCGTGGACCGGGTGCTGCCCTTCTTCCTGGACTGCCAGAGCGATGTAGAAGTGGGGGAACGGATCCGGGATCTTTCCCGCCGCCTGTCCATCGAGGAGGGGCTGATCCAGAGTGAATACCGGAAACTGACCCATCAGGAAACAGGGAAAAAGTACAACCCAGAATGGCTGACCCAGCGGACCGTGAAAGTGTCCAGTCCTACGGAACAGGCAGAACGGCTGGTGCTCCGTGCGTTCCTCCAGGGGATACCGCCCCAGCCAGGACAGGAGGGGATCGCCCATGTGGATTCCTTTACCACGCCGGCCCGGCAGGAAATCTTCACGGTATTCCTGCAGATGGTCCAGAACGGGACTTTCCAGGATCCCCGGGATCTCTTTTCCCGCCTGGACGGACCGGGAGCGGCAGAATTGACAGGGATCCTGAGCCTGAATGTCCAGGAGAGCACGCTGCCTTCCATCCTGACGGACTGCCTCAACAGGCTGCAGATTGCGGCCCTGGACCGGGAATATGAAAAACACAGCCAACTGGCGGAAAAGTATGAAAAAGAGGGAAATGAAAAATTTTTGCAGGAATTAGAGGAATGCCGGCGAATAAAATTGGAGATAGGAAAATTAACAGCTCCGGTATAAATCCGGAACAGGAGGATTTTCCTCATTTGCAGGAAAGGAGGGAACGCCCCAATGACTGAAAAAGAAAAGAAAGAATTGGAGCCGCAGCTGACTGCCACGGCAGCAGCAAAGAAAGGACAGAGTGAGGCCCAGCCCACGGCAGTGGAGAAAGCCAAGGCTGCTCCCAAAAAGAAGAAGGCGGCAAAAACCACGGGAAAGGCGGGTTCAGGAACGAAAAGCAAGAGTAAGGCAGGCAAGAAAGATAAGCCCAAAACCGCGGCGGAATACTTAGCGGAATTCGAAGCGCTGGCCAAAAAGAATCATGGCGTTCTCACCTATAAGGAGATTCAGGACCGGCTGCAGAACGAAGATGCTGTCTCTGTGGATGAGATGGATGCTATCTATTCCAAACTGGCAGAGAAGAACATTGAAGTAATCGATGACGGGTCCGAAGATGAAGAACCGGCGACCATCGATGAAGAAGAGCTGAAGGTGGATGAAACGGAACTGGCCAACCTGTCCGTTCCGGAAGGGGTCATCGTGGATGACCCGGTCCGCATGTATCTGAAGGAAATCGGCCGGGTGCCTCTTTTGGCCGGGGACGATGAAATCAAGCTGGCCAAACGGGCTGACAAAGGCAACCAGGCCAAGGCCATCCTGAAGGGAGAAAAGCCGGAGGGAGAATTCGAGCCGGTGAACAAACGGCTTTCCATCGGGAAACTGCTGGAAGAGGCCAATGAACTGCTGACCAAGGAAAGCATCTGGGTGGACAACCGGAGCGTCTCCCTGACCTACCGGAAGGCCCAGGAATTGGCTGGCGACGGCCATGTGCTGGAGTTTGACCAGTATCAGAAGCTGATCAGCGCCTTTACCATGGATGAAAAGAAGCGGCTCCATCGGCTGCTGCAGGAAAACAAGTATAAGATCGCCCATGTGCAGAAGAATGCTCCGGATCCAACGGGAGAAGAAGCTGAAAACAGCTGCCTGGGGACGCTGCAGGAGCTCTTTGCGGTGGTCGACGAAAAAGCCAGCCACCAAAAAGTGGATGACGAGACCCGGCAGCAGATCGAAACGGAGGAGAAACGGTTCAACCGGCTGCTCCACCGGATGGAATTCTGTGGGGACAATGCCAAGAAATGCCTGTCGGAAGCCAACCTCCGGCTGGTGGTCAGCATTGCCAAACGGTATGTGGGCCGTGGGATGCTGTTCCTGGATTTGATCCAGGAAGGGAATCTGGGGCTGATCAAGGCTGTTGAAAAGTTCGATTACAACAAAGGATTCAAATTCAGTACGTATGCTACTTGGTGGATCCGGCAGGCCATTACCCGTGCCATCGCCGACCAGGCCCGGACCATCCGGATCCCGGTGCATATGGTGGAAACCATCAATAAACTGGTGCGGGTATCCCGGCAGCTGCTCCAGGAGCTGGGACGGGAACCGACACCGGAAGAAATCGCCAAGGAAATGGATGTGCCTGTGGAACGGGTCCGGGAAATCCAGAAGATCGCCCAGGAACCGGTTTCTCTGGAAACTCCTATCGGGGAAGAGGAAGATTCCCATTTGGGAGACTTCATCGAGGATCAGGAAGCCCCTTCACCGGCAGATGCTGCTTCCTACACCCTGCTCCAGGAACAGCTGGGCAAGGTGCTCCAGGAGCATCTCAGCGCTCGGGAACGCCGGGTGCTGGAACTGCGGTTCGGCCTGCTGGACGGCCGTACCCGGACCTTGGAAGAAGTGGGCCAGTACTTCGGCGTGACCCGTGAACGGATCCGGCAGATCGAGGCCAAAGCCCTGCGGAAACTCCGGAGCCCCAAACGGAGCAAACCACTGAAGGAATTCTTGGAATAAAAGGATATTATCCAATACAAAAAGGCTGCTGTATATCATGTACAGCAGCCTTTTTTCATGTATTTACAAAAAACATTTTAATAATCAGATTTTCATAGAAAATGTTTCTGATCATATTTACAAAATCTTATAAGAAGCCTATACTTTGCTTATATTCTATACTTTTCCCGCCACAATAGGTAGCAAGGTAGTTTATAGGAGGTGTTGATATTGGATGGGAAAAATAGCAAACGGGCAGGATTGATCCTCCTGTCACTGATCTTGATCTTTTTGGGACGTTTCTTTCCCCGACCGGCGGGCATGCCGGCTTCTGCCATGCAGGTATTCCTGCTGTTCATCGGGACGCTGATCCTCTGGCTGAAAATCGGGGTCCACTGGCCCAGCGCCCTGTGCCTGGGAGCCCTGGCCTTCATCCCGGAGCTGAATTTCAGCAAGATCTTGGCCGGTTCCGTAGGGTCCCAGATCGTTACGTTCCTGATCTTTACTTTCATGTGTTCTTACACTCTGGCTAGGACCCCTTTCATGAAGCGGGTGGCAGTCTGGTTCATCACCCGGAAACTGGCCCGGCGCAGCCCCTGGTGGTTCTGCACTTTTTATTTCATGTCCATGATGGTGGCGGCCTGGATCATGTCTCCTACGGTCCTGTTCGTGACTTATATCGCCATCAGTGAAGAAATCTTTGCCATGCTCCATCTGGAAAAGGGCAGCCGGCTGGCCTCCATGATCATGGTGGGACAGACCATGGCCTGCTGCCTGGGGTCCGGCATGACTCCCATTGCCCATGATGGCCCCATCCTGGGGCTGGGACTGTATGAAGCGGCCACCGGCCAGAATATCAGTTATACCAGTTATATGGGAGCCTGCATGCCGGTGGGGATCTTGGTATTCATCCTGATGCTGGTCCTGTTCCGGTTCCTGCTGAAACCGGATATGAGCCCCTTGGCCGATCTGGATATCAATAAGCTGACCGCAGGCATGCCGCCGGTGGGCCGGAAGGAATCCATCGTCTGCGGCGTGTTCCTGTGCGTGGTGGCCCTGTGGGTGTTGCCCAGCCTGACCATGTCTTTCCTGCCAGGGATCTCCAAATGGATCAGCAGCTTTGGCATTACCATGCCGCCCCTTCTGGGGACCATCGTCCTGTGCATCCTCACTGATGAAGAAGGCAAGCCCCTGATGGATTATTCCGATGCCCTGGCCCATGGGGTATCCTGGGTCTGTGTCATCATGTCGGCGGCGGTGCTGGCTCTGTCCAGCGCTCTTTCCAACAGCCAGATCGGTTTCACCACCTACATCGGGGCCGCGGTGAAGCCCCTCATCGCAGGAGTGTCGCCCCTGGTCTGCGTATTCTTCCTGATCCTCCTGTGTGCCTTGATGACCAATATCTGTTCGAACCTGGTTTCCATCACCCTGGTGCTGTCCATCGGGCTGCCTCTTTTTGTGGCCTCGGGAGGCACCATGAACGGTGCTGCGCTGGCGGCTCTTGTGAGCTATGCCGGGGCCTTTGCCGTTGCGACGCCTTCGGCCCAACCCTTGGTGGCCATTGGAATCGGACAAGGTTTTGTGCGGCAGGATATGCTCTTGAAATACGGCTATCTGGTGGTCGTCCTTTCGGCCATCCTGGCAGCAGCCATCGGGTATCCTCTGGCTTCCGCCTTTATGGCAGGCATGGTGTAAGAAAGGAGAAGGAGAGAAATGACGACTTCTTTGGAAGAATGCAGAAAGATGGCCTCTGGTTATGGTATGGTCCCGGTGGTGAAACGGGTACCGGCCGGGGGACATACGGTGGAAGATTTGGCTGAAATGGCCCGGAGCCTCAGCAAACAGGTCTATGTGATGGACCATACGGTGGACACCGGAAAAGAGATCCGCTGGGAACGGTATGCGGTGATCGGGTTCGCCCCGGCACTGGAATTTTCCTGTACCGACGGCGTCATGACTGTGGCCCAGGGAGGGACACGGATTTCCTATCCCTGTAAAGATCCTTCCCGGGTACTGGCCGGGGTCCTTGCGGCCCACAAGGCTCCTTATGCAGCAGGGATGCCTCCTTTTACAGGCGGGCTGGCGGGCTATTTTGCCTATGAATACATCAAATACGCAGAGCCTGAAATCCAGTGGGAGGAAGCCAATCCGGAACAGTTCAAGGATATGGATCTGTTCTTTTTTGACAGGCTCTTTGTCCTGGACCGGCAGCAGCAGGAGATTTTGCTCATCGTCAACATCGCCACGGATCACCTGGAAGAGAATTACCGGAAGGCCCTCTTCACTTTGGGTGAAATGGAAAACATGCTGGAAGAGGCGCCCCGGGATGGGGTCCCGCCTTTTGCCATCACCGGCAGCTTCCAGCCCATGTTCCAGCTCCAGGATTACATCCGGATGGTGGAGCAGGCCCGGAAGGACATCCGCAAAGGAGAGACCTGCCAGATCGTGCTGTCCAATGCAGTGACGGCTCCTGCCCAGGGCAGTCTCCTGAGTGCCTACCGGGTGCTGCGGAAAAAGGATCCCACCCGGTATATGTGCTATTTCAGCAGTGATGACGCAGAATGTGCCATCGCTTCTCCGGAAGCCACCATCACCCTGCAGCAGGGACAGCTTTATATGAATCCCCTGGCCGGGACGGCAGCCCGGGGCAAAACAAAGGAGGAAGACCTAAAGAATGAAAGGGAACTGCTGGCGGATCAGAAATCCCTGGATGAGCACAATATGCTGGTGGATGATGCCCGGAACGAATTCGGTGCCGTCTGTGATTTCGATTCCATCGGCATCCGGGATTATCTGAAAGTCGTCCGCTGTGCCCGGGTCATGCATATCGGCACCACTGTGACTGGCCGGCTGCGGAGTGACAAGACGGCCCTGGACGTGATCGATATGACGGTGCCTGCCGGTGTGGTGTCCGGTTCGCCCAAGATCCATGGCTGCGAACTGATCAATGCCATCGAAAAGAACCGGCGGGGGATCTACGGCAGCACCTTGGGGCAGATCAGCCTGACAGGGGATGCAGATTTCTGCGTATTCATCCATTCCGCCTTCCTGAAAAACGGAAAAGTCACTGTGCGTTCCGGAGGCGGCATTGTCATCGACAGTGTCCCGGAAGAGGAACACCAGGAATGTTTGAACAAGGCCATGGCCATGGAAGGGGCTCTGTATGAAGCCAGTGCCCTGGATAAAGGAGGGGCGGAGAAATGATTGCATTGATCGACAATTACGATGGCTGTGTGTTCAACCTGTTCCAGCTCATCGGCCATTATCGCAGGGACATCCGGATCATCCGCAACGACCGGATGACGGTGGCAGAGCTCCAGGCCCTGCAGCCCGACCATATCGTGATTTCTGGAGGGGGCAGCCAGCCGGAAGCCACGGGGATGGTCCGGGAGATGATCAGGACGCTTACGGGGCAGGTTCCGATCCTGGGAATCTGCCTGGGGTATCGGGCGCTCCTCAGCGCCTATGGGGCTTCTATGAGTTATCTGGACGAAATCATGCAGGGACGGGCTTCCCAGATTTCCCTTGCCACGGACTGTCCTCTCTTCAAAGGACTGCCTGGAGAGATCCAGGGCATGCGCTACCATTCCATGACCGTTCCGGAAAAAGAGATCCCGGAAGGCTTCCGGATCATTGCCAGGGCGTCCGACGGAGAAGTGATGGGGGTCCAAGCCGGAAACAGCAGCACTTTCGGAATCCAGTTCCACCCGGAATCCTTCCTGACACCGGAAGGGAGCCGGATCATGAAAAATTTCCTGGATCTGGACTGAGGCGGGCCGGCTTGTGGAGATATGCCCAGGAATGTTCGGCAGTCCGCTGGGAGAGAATTGACAGAAATCGGATTTTTGGTATATAATTTCTGCATTGGGCCTATAGCTCAGCGGTAGAGCCCCCGGCTCATAACCGGTTGGTCCAAGGTTCGAATCCTTGTGGGCCCACCAACTGCAACACTGTGGGAACTCCCCCGGTCCTGACGCTGTGTCAGGGCAGGGGGAGTTTTTTGATACGCCATGGAAAAGGACGGCAGAATATGGAGTATTATCTTCTTGGATTCAAATATCACCATATCATGAAATACTGCATTTGGATGACAGATCACAAGGATAGGATCTATTGTGATGGGAAGCAGGCTATCCTAACCTTTGACAGCCAGTTTGAAGTACAGCAGTATGCACTTTCCAAAGGAATCAAGGTCGATACAAAAAATGGATATATATGTGACATGGACCACCTGCAGATCGGCAGCAGCAGACTGGCGGACATCTTGGACTTCTGGAATTTAACAAGTGATATGACCAAAACGGTCGGGGCCAATTTCATCGGCAACAGGAAGAGTCCTGTCATCGACAAAATATATAACAAACTGTTCCACGGCTGCAATTTGTTGAAGAGGAAAGAGATGGCTCCTTATATTCCCAGATTCAACCAGGATGAGATCCGTATTTTGGAGAAAGTCCTGGAAGACGGCCAAAAAATCATCAAAAAATATATATTGAAGATCTGAAAGAAAGGCGGATGGACGGAAGCACCTTGACAACTTCCCCCTGATTTGTTATAGTTCCTCTGTAATCACGCAATGAGGGGGTTGGCATCCCTGAGCGTTTGCTTCACAAGAGAGGCCGCTTTCGGGCGGCAAACAGGGTGGAACCGCGGAACAACCTCCCGTCCCTGTAATGTAGAGTATCCTGTCTATATTACAGAGACGGGAGTTTTTGTATAGGAGGAGAGAAAATGGATTTTCAGACCATCATTTTGAACCTGCAGAAGTACTGGGCCAACCAGGGCTGCATCATGGCTCAGCCTTATGACGTGGAAAAGGGCGCCGGGACTATGAACCCGTCCACCTTCCTGCGGGTACTGGGGCCGGAACCCTGGAACGTATGCTATGTGGAACCGTCCCGCCGTCCTGCTGACGGCCGGTACGGAGACAACCCCAACCGTCTGTACCAGCATCACCAGTTCCAGGTGATCATGCAGCCGTCCCCCAGCAATATCCAGGAACTGTACCTGGAAAGCCTGCGGGAACTGGGCATCCATCCGGAAGAACATGATATCCGGTTCGTGGAAGACAACTGGGAATCTCCCACCCTGGGCGCCTGGGGCATGGGCTGGGAAGTCTGGCTGGACGGGATGGAAATCACCCAGTTCACCTATTTCCAGCAGGTGGGTTCCATCGACATCAAACCGGTGGCTGTGGAAATCACGTACGGCCTGGAACGGCTGGCCATGTACATCCAGGGGGTGGAAAACGTCTACGACCTCCAGTGGGTGGGGGATGTGACCTACGGGGATGTATTCCATACCAACGAAGTGGAGCAGTCCCGGTACAGCTTCGACATCGCCGACATCGACCTGTTGTTCGACCTGTTCGATAAATACGAAAAGGAAGCCAAACGGGTCATCCTCACCGGCAACATCCGGCCGGCCTATGACTATGTGCTGAAATGTTCCCACACCTTCAACCTGCTGGATGCCCGGGGCGCCATCAGCGTCAGCGAACGGACCAACTACATCTCCCGGGTGCGGGCACTGGCTCGGCTGTGTGCGGCGGCCTATGTGGAACAACGGGAAAAACTGGGATTCCCCATGCTGAAGAGAGGGTAATGGATATGGCAAATTTATTATATGAAATCGGAACGGAAGAAATGCCGGCCCAATACATGCCCGGCATCCTGAAGGAATACAAGGAACTGGCCGGAAAGAAGCTGGCCGAAGCCCGGATCCCCTTCAGCACGGTGAAAGTATACGGGACTCCCCGCCGGATGGCTTTCCTGGCGGAAGGGGTAGCGGAAAAACAGGAAGATTCCAATGTGGAAAGCAAGGGGCCTTCTCTAAAGATCGCCTTTGATAAGGACGGGAACCCCACCCGTGCCGCCCAGGGATTTGCCCGGGGCCAGGGGGTGGATGTAAAGGACCTGGTCCAGAAGGACGGCTATGTGTACGCCGTAAAACATCTGGAAGGCAAAAAGACCATCGACCTGCTGCCGGCCATCCTGGATGACATCCTCCATTCTCTGAACTTCCCCAAGACCATGCGGTGGGCGGATTATGATTTCGGTTTCGTCCGTCCTTTCCGCTGGATGGTGGCTCTCCTGGATGACCAGGTGATCCCAGTGGAAGCCAACGATGTGAAGAGCGGCAGAGAGGCCCGGGGCCATCGGTTCCTGAGCAACCATCTGATCACCATCCCGGACGCTGCTGCCTACGAAAAGACCATGGAAGACAATTTCGTCATGGTGGATGTGGACAAACGCCGGGAAACCATCCGGAAACAGATCGAAGATTTGGCTGTGGCCGAAGGAGGCAAAGCCGCCATTTCTCCGGACCTGCTGGAAGAAGTCACCTTCCTGGTGGAATATCCCACGGCTCTGTGCGGCCATATCGATGACAAGTACCTGCGTCTGCCGGATTGCGCCATCATCACCCCCATGCGGGATCATCAGCGGTACTTCCCCATGTTCGACAAGGATGGGAAACTGATGCCCAAGTTCATCACCGTCCGGAATGGCGGCAAGGAACATCTGGACATCGTGACCCACGGGAATGAACGGGTGCTCCGGGCCCGTCTGGACGATGCAGTGTTCTTCTTCGACAATGACCGGAAGAAATCCTTGGCCCAGCACCGGGAAGGACTCCACGAAGTGGCTTTCCAGCACGGATTGGGGAACATGTATGACAAGACGGAACGGCTCCAGAAGCTGTGCGATGAACTGGTGAAAGCCACCGGTCTGGAAGCGGATGCCAAGGCCGTGGAACGGGCCGCCCTCCTGTCCAAGGCAGATCTGGTCACCGGCATGGTGACGGAATTCACCGAACTCCAGGGCACCATGGGCAAGGAATATGCTCTCCTGGACAACGAAGGGGAGAAAGTGGCCCAGGCCATCGGGGAACAGTACATGCCCCGGTTTGCCGGCGATGAACTGCCCCAGAGCAACGAAGGCCGGATCCTGGCTGTGGCGGACAAACTGGACAACATCGTGGCCACCTTCAGCCGGGGCATGGCGCCCACCGGGTCCCAGGATCCCTACGCCCTGCGCCGTCAGGCTCTGGGCATCCTGAACATCGTGGCCGACGGCGGGGTCCACTTCCCGCTCCGGGCCGTACTGGCAGAAACCCTGAAGAACCTGCCGGTGGACGTGGAAAACGAAGCCAAACTGCTGGATGAAGTGGCCGACTTCTTCGCCCAGCGGGCCAAGAACATGCTGCTGGACAAAGGGGTCCGGTATGACGTGGTAGATGCGGTGCTGGCCGCTCCGGGGCTGGACGACTTGGCGGATATCTTCGTTCGGGCCGATGCCCTGGCTGCCTATCTGGAAACGGATAAAGCCGCCGACAGCATCCAGGCCTTCACCCGGGTGGAAAACATCAGTAAGAACAATGTGGTGGAAGCCCCTGTGGATGCTACCCTGTTCCAGGATGCCGCAGAAAAAGCCCTCTCCGAAGCCGTGGAAAAAGTGGCTGCCGCTACCGCTCCTCTGGCTGCCGACCGGAAGTACGCCGACCTGCTGGCCGCCAACGATGAGCTGGCTGCTCCCGTCAATGCCTTTTTCGATGCGGTGATGGTCATGGACAAGGACGAAAAGGTGAAGAACAACCGTCTGGCCCTACTGAACCAGGTCAAGAAACAAGTGAACCAGGTGGCTGATCTGAGCCAGCTGGTGATGAAATAAGACGAATAGGAAAGAAGGGGCTGTTGCACGTTCTGTGCAACAGCCCCTTCTTATTTTTTGCAGACCTGTATGGATCAGTTTAGACAATATATTCATACATATTTAACCAAATAACTTTACACATATCTATCTATATATTATAATCGAGGAAGAATATGAAATCATATCCATCCGATAAAATAGAAAAATCAGAAAATAAAATCTTTTACAAAGGAGAAACTTATGGAAGCAGACTTTGCAAAGAAAATCCAGCAGAAAAGGATCCAACACAGGGTATCTGTAGAAAGAGTCGTAAAAGGAGGGAATGTCTTCTTGGCGGCGGCTGTCCTGGCGACGGGTATGGCCGGTACGGCCATGGCGGCAGAAAAAGATATTGTGGAGAAAGGTGCCCAGCCCATTGCTTACGATATCAGCCCGGCCAACGACGGGACCAATATCGCCATCGGCAAGAACGCCAAAGTCTTTATCGGCGGCGGGACCCAGGAATCTATGCTTTCCTTCGGAGAAAAAGTCCATCAAGGTTTCCTTAGCATGCACATCCATGATAACGATCATGCAAAAAAGAATCTGCCGGAAGCCATTGCCATAGGGACGAATTCTTATGCCCGCACAGGAGCTATTGAAATCGGCGCCCATACCTTGGAAGTAAACAAGATTGCCATCGGTGATACCACGGCTGACCAATTGCGGCAGTTTGGAGTAGCGTCTACCACGCTGGGCAGCAATTCCTATGCGGGCGGTGGTTTTGCTACGACCATCGGCAGCTATAATGTGCAGAGCAGTCAGTATGAAGCAAAAAATAGCAGTGATACCTTGCGCAACGCAACGAAAAATGCGTTTGCCACGGTTATCGGTACCTTCAATTCCAATGAATCCATGACAGGAAGCAGCAGCAGCGGTATCGCTAATATGATTGCAGGTACTGCCAATAAAGTGACGAACAGCAATGGTGCCATCGTCATGGGTGCAGGAAATAGTGTCAAAGGCTCCAACAGTTATTTTGATGCTTCTGCATACAGTAAGCATTTTGATTCCGTCACAGAAATGCAGAAAACTTTGATGGATGGGGTTGCTAAAAGCGCAGGCGGTGCCACCTTGGTCATCGGCGGTGCCAACCAGGCAGAAAATACGTCCCATTCGCAGATCATGGGCGTCGGCAACAAGATGAAATCTACGACTTTCAAGAAAATAGAGTTTAACTACCTGGATGGGTTCAACAGTTCCATTACCGATGCCAGCCATGTAAAGGTACTGGGCCAAAACGTCACCATCAGCAAAGGGGCTGATTCCAATACGGTGATCGGCGATTATCGTACCGTGGCAGAAGACCAGACCAATAACGTAATCGTAGGCAATGGAGAGGAAAAAACGCCGCTGACGACTTCCCATAAAGAAACGGTCATCCTGGGTTTCAACGCCAATGCCTCTTTTGACGGCAGTGTGGCTCTTGGTGCCGGTTCCCTTGCCGACACGAAGGCAGGGATTTTTGGCTGGGACCCTGGGACGCAGCAGGCAAGCACCCTGGATTCTTCTGTCTGGAAATCTTCCTGGGCGGCCGTCTCCGTAGGGGACAGCACCCATACCCGGCAGATCACCCGAGTGGCTGCAGGTTATGCGGATACGGATGCGGTGAACGTGGCACAGCTGAAAGCTGCCATGGAAAATGCGGCTCCCAAATTGGAACTGCTGGCAGGGGACGGCATCAAAATCGAAAAAGATTCTGCAGGCAAGCGCTATACCATCAGTGCCAATCTGACTGGGGGAGAAACGGCGACCGACAGCACAAAAGTGGAACCCAAGACAGAAGGTACGGGCTCTGGATCCGGCGATTCCCAGGAAACAGTCCCGGGGAACGGGAAACCCTTGGAAATCTTGGCAGAAACCAAGGCCACCAATTTTGCCGCCGATGAGGGGTCTGCAGCGGTCAAACCTTCGGAAACCCTGCATGTCGCAGGAGATGGGAAGAACCTGTCAACCAAAGTGGAAGGGAATACCCTTTCTGTAAATCTGAAAAAAGACCTTGCCGTGGACAGCGTAACCGCAGGGGGAACGAAACTTTCCTCTGATGGGGTAACCATTGCCGGCGGTCCTTCTATGACAAAGGATGGGCTGGATGCCGGCAGTAAAAAAATCACCAATGTAGCAGCGGGAACGGAAGAGACGGATGGAGTGAACTATGGGCAGCTGAAAGGCGTGGAAAACAGGGTGGAAGAAAATACCCGGAACATCAACCAGGTCAACGGCCGGATCTCCAACCTGGACAGCCGTCTGAACAAAGTGGGGGCCGGGGCCGCAGCTCTGGCAGCACTCCATCCCCAGGATTTCAATCCCGATGACAAATGGGACTTCGCCCTGGGCTTCGGCAACTACCGGGATGCCAATGCCATGGCTGTAGGGGCCTTCTACCGCCCAGATGCCCGGACCATGTTCAGTGTGGCCGGGAACTTCGGCAATGGAGAAAATATGGTCAATGCAGGGATCAGCGTGAAACTGGGGAAAAACAGCCCCTATGCGGGTATGGACCGGCAGGCCATGATCCATCGTCTGGCCAGCCAGGACCGGGAACTGGAGGCACAGAACCAGCGGATCGCCAAGCTGGAACAATTGGTGGCACAGCTGATGGCGAAGTAAGAGAATACAGGACGAAAGAGAAGGGGCTGCTGCACGTTGCGTACAACAGCCCCTCTTTTGAGCTATAGAGCTTCCCGACTGGAGAGCAGTGACGGGTCCTGCTGCCCCTGCCGGGGCCACCTCTTTTCCACAAATGCCAAAAACTGCTTCAGCACCGGGAACTGCTCCGGATCCCGGTTCCAGACAAAATTCACGTGGCCGGTGGCAATCTGCTTCACGGGAATGGCCACCAAGTTCTTTTCGTCCTGGGCGAATTCTTCAGAAAGGAAGCCCACAGCCGCCTTGTGCCGGATGTATTCCAAGATGGTGAATACCTGGGTGGTCTGGTGGAGGATGCGGGGATGGATCTGGCAGGCGGCAAAGAGGCGGCGCAGATAGCGGGTCTGGCCGAATTGGTCGGTAAACAGTACCAGAGGTTCGTCTTCCAGGTCTTCCAGGTCCACTTCAGAGCGGCGGGCCAAGGGATGGTCCTTATGGACAAAGAGCATGAGCCGGCTGTCTTTCAGTACGCAGCAGGAGTAGGGGGCTTCCGGCAGATGATTGGTGACACACAGGGCCAGATCGATTTCTTTCTGGTCCAGGAGAGAATAGAGGGTGGGACCTGTGGCTTCCGTAGTCAACAGGCGGAGCTGAGGCCAGGCTTCCTGGAGCTCCCGATGGAGGGCGGGGAAAATGGTATTCCCGCACATGGGGACCAGGCCGATCCGCAGCAGGGACTCTCCAGAACCCAAAGAGCGGGCTGTATATTCCAACTGTTCGTACTGGTCCTGGAATTTCAAGGCTTGTTCCAAGAAAACCCGTCCGGCAGAAGTGAGGGTCAGGGCGTTGTGTTTCCGCTCCCAGAGCGGTGCGCCGCATTGCCCCTCCAGCTCCCGGATGGCCTTGCTGAGACCGGGCTGGGTGAGATGCAGCTCTGCGGCAGCTTTGGTGAAATTCTGGTACCGGCAGGCGGTGATGAAATAACGGATCTGTTCCGGCGTAATGGACATGGGAATCCCCTCCTGGGATTTTGAGATTTTCCAAACTTTAAGTTTGTCTTCCTGAAAGACAGAATGTTCACAAAAGATGATTTCTGTATTATAGTAATATCATGAAAGAGGAATCACGTCCATACTTATTGGAAAGTCAGTGGAAAGAAGGGACAGTGTATGGAAAAGAAAATCTACAAGATTGCGGTGATCGCTGGGGACGGGATCGGCCCAGAAGTACTGGCAGAAGGCATCAAGGTGCTGAACCGGACAGCGGAGCTGGATGGGTCTTTTGCCTTTGATTTCACCTATTTTCCCTGGGGCTGTGAATATTATCTGAAGAACGGGGAAATGATGCCGGAAGACGGCATTGAACAATTGTCCCATTTTGATGCCATTTACCTGGGTGCAGTGGGCTATCCTGGGGTTCCTGACCATATTTCCCTCCGGGGACTTTTGATCAAGATCCGCAAGAGCTTCGATCAGTATGTGAACCTGCGGCCGGTGAAGCTGCTGAAAGGGGCTCCCTGCCCCCTGGCCGGTGTGAAGCGGGAAGACATCGACATGGTGTTCGTCCGGGAAAACAGTGAAGGGGAATATGCCGGCGCCGGTGCCTGGCTGTACAAGGACACCCCGCGGGAAGTGGTGATCCAGGACAGCGTGTTCTCTCGGTTCGGGACGGAACGGATCATCCGGTATGCCTATGACCTGGCCCGGAAGGAACACAGATCCCTCACCAGCATCTCCAAAGGGAATGCCTTGAACTATTCCATGGTGTTCTGGGATGAGATCTTCAAAGAAGTGGGGAAAGAATATTCCGATGTAGAAACCCATTCCTACTTGGTGGATGCGGCCAGCATGTTCATGGTGAAGGATCCCAAACGGTATGGGATCATCGTCTGCTCCAACTTGTTCGGGGATATCCTGACGGATCTGGGGGCGGCCATTTCCGGCGGCATGGGCCTGGCGGCTGGCGCCAACCTGAACCCGGAACGGAAGTATCCGTCCATGTTCGAACCCATCCATGGCAGTGCGCCGGATATTGCCGGCCAGGGCAAGGCCAATCCCCTGGCATCCATCTGGTCCGCCAGCCAGATGCTGGATTTCTTCGGGCACAAGGACTGGGGCAAGAAACTCATCGACATCATCGAGACCATGATGGTGGAGAAAAAGGTCCTGACGCCGGATATGGGCGGCACCGCCACCACCAAAGAAGTGGGGGACGAAGCCGTACGGCTGTTGGAAAAATAACAAAAGAGCTGCCGCATCGCGGCAGCTCTTTTGTTATTTACATTGATCGAAGGCCTGGGCCAGGTCGTCCCGCAAGTCTTCTTTGTCTTCCAGGCCTACGGAGAACCGGAGCAGGGTGTGGGTGATGCCCTTTTCTTCCGCTTCTTCCGGGGTCAGGTCCGCATGGGTCTGGGTGATGGGATAGGTGAGCAGGCTTTCGGTGCCTCCCAGGCTTTCCGCGAATTGGATCAGCTGGATCTTTCCCAGGATGGTCTTGGCGGCTTCCGGCGATTTCACATAGAAAGAAATCATCCCCCCGAAGCCGCTGGCCTGTTTCTTCTGGATGGCATAGCCCGGATGACCGGGCAGGCCGGGATAGAGGACCTTTTCCACCAGGGGCTGGGTTTCCAGCCACTGGGCCAGGTACAGGGCATTTTCCTGATGCTGTTTCATCCGCACCGGCAGGGTCTTCAGGCTCCGGAGCATGAGCCAGGAATCAAAGACGCTGAGCACGGCCCCTGTGGTCTTGTAGATGGTCCGCAGCCGGGCGGCCGTATCCTGTTCCCGGCTGATCACAAAACCGGCCAGCAAGTCATTGTGTCCGGCCAGGTACTTGGTGCCGCTGTGGAGCACGATGTCCGCCCCCAGCGTCAGGGGACGCTGGAAATAGGGGGAGAGGAAGGTGTTGTCCACGATCACCAGGAGCCCGTGTTTGTGGGCCAATTCACTGAGGGCTTCCAGGTCGGTGATTTCCATGGTGGGGTTGGTGGGCGTTTCCAAGTAGATGGCCTTGGTAGCCGGAGTGATGGCTTTTTCCACGGCTTCCAGATCGCTGGTGTGGACGGCGGTGAAGGAAAGCCCCAAAGGTTCGTAGGTGGTCCGGAACAGACGGAAGGAACCGCCGTACAGGTCGAAACCGGTGATCAGGTGGTCGCCGGGGGCAAAAAGCCGCATCACCGCATCGATGGCCGCCATGCCGGAGGAAAAGCACAGAGCATCGGTGCCCCCTTCCAGGGTGGAAAGGACTTTTTCCAGTCTGGCATGGGTGGGGTTGGATTCCCGGGTATAGGCCCAGCCGGTGGATTCTCCCAAGCCGGGATGGGCGAAGGTGGATGTGAGATACAGAGCAGGGGAAACGGCCCCCGTGGCATCGTTGGGGCCGCCTCCATGGATACAGGCAGTGGTGAATTTCATGATTTTTTCCTCCTTGCAGGCACGATCGTGCCGCGAACACATAGTATTTTTATAGGAATACATTACTTGTTCCAAGGGAATTTGTCAAGTGCCTGAAAACGGCCTGCAGACAGGGAAAGCGGGGTAAAATGGTTTTCTAAATGAAGGGACTGTGATATAATCATTTGGTAAAACTGGTTCCGGCGGGCCCTGATAGCCTGCTGGAATAGATTTTCGATAGGCGGTGAAAAAATGAGCGTTACAGTCAATGATGTAAAGCATATCGCAAATCTGTGCCGGTTAAATGTTCCGGACGATGAAATGGACAAGTTTGTTGAGCAGTTCAACCAGATTTTGAATTATGCTGAAATCTTAAAGAAAGTGGATACCCAGGGAATCGAGCCTTCTCCCTATGTGCTTCCCATCAGCAATGTGCTGCGGGAAGATGTCCCTGTGGTGAGCCTGTCCCATGAGGACGCCATGAAGAATGCACCTGAGGAATATGAAGGCGGCTTCAAAGTTCCCCGGGTGATCGAATAAGAGGAGGCAGAACAGTGGCTTTATACAGAGAAACTGCACATGAGCTCCACGACAAGCTGGTCAAAAAGGAAATCAGCTCTGTGGAACTGACCAAAGCGGTCTATGACCGGATCGATGAAGTGGAAGACCAGGTCAAGGCCTATATCACCCTGGACAAGGAAAATGCTCTGGCCCAGGCAGCCAAGGTGGACAAGATGATCGCTGACGGGGAAACCATCAAACCCCTGGCTGGGATCCCTGGTGCCATCAAAGACAACATCAGCGTCAAAGGGGTACGGATGACCTGTGCCTCTAAGATCCTGGAAAACTTCGTGCCGGTGTACGATGCCCATGTCATCGAAAACCTGCGGAAAGACGAGACCATTTTCCTGGGCAAGACCAACATGGATGAATTCGCCATGGGGTCCACCACGGAAACCTCTCATTTCCAGATTACCCACAATCCCTGGGATCTGTCCCGGGTGCCCGGCGGTTCTTCCGGCGGCAGCGCAGCCAGCATTGCAGCCGGGGAAGCCATCTGGTCCCTGGGTTCTGATACCGGCGGTTCCATCCGGCAGCCGGCTTTCTTCAACGGCTGCGTAGGGCTGAAACCCACCTACGGCCGGGTTTCTCGGTACGGCTGTGTGGCTTTTGCTTCTTCCCTGGATCAGATCGGGCCCATTGCCCGGGATGTGACGGATGCGGCCCTGGTGCTGAACACCATCAGCGGCCTGGATGCCCATGATTCCACCTCCTATGATGCACCGGTCCCTGATTACACCAAGGCCCTGCGCCAAGATGTGAAGGACCTGACCATCGGCCTGCCCAAGGAATACTTCGGGGAAGGCACGGATCCCAAAGTGGCAGCCCAGATCAAATTGGCCGCCAAGAAGTTCGAAGAACTGGGTGCCCATGTGATCGAGGTCTCCCTGCCCCACACGGAATATGCCGTGATTACCTATTACATCATCGCTCCGGCAGAAGCTTCTGCCAACCTGGGCCGTTTCGACGGTGTCCGGTACGGCTTCCGGGAAATGGCTGCAGAAAGTGCTCCGGAAATGATGCGCAAGACCCGTACGGAAGGCTTCGGCAAGGAAGTCCGCCGCCGGATCATGCTGGGGACCTATGTGCTGAGCTCCGGCTACTATGATGCTTATTATAACAAGGCCATGCAGGTCCGGACTCTGATCCGCCAGGACTTTGCGGAAGCTTTCAAGAAATGCGATCTCCTGCTGACTCCTACCTCCCCGGTGGTGGCCTATCCTCTGGATGCCAAGATGGATCCTCTGACCGTCTACATGCTGGACGTGACCACCATTCCTGTGAACATGGCCGGTCTGCCCGGTATCTCCATTCCCTGTGGCTTTGTAGACAACATGCCGGTGGGGGCACAGCTCATCGGCAAGCCCCTGGGCGAAGAAACCCTGCTGCGGGCAGCTTATACCTTTGAACAGGCTACGGATTTCCATAAAGCCGTGGCACCTCTGGGAGGTTTGAAATAATGACAGAATATACAACCGTAATTGGTCTGGAAGTCCATGCAGAACTGAAAACCAAGACCAAGGCTTTCTGCTCCTGCTCTACGGAATTCGGCGGTGCCCCCAACACCCATGTATGCCCGGTGTGCCTGGGCATGCCCGGGGCTCTGCCCGTCATCAACAAGCAAATGGTGGAATTTGCCCTGCGGTTTGCCCTGGCCGTCAACTGCGAGATCCAGCGCTACAGCAAGTTCGACCGGAAGAACTACTATTATCCGGATCTGGCCAAAGCCTACCAGATTTCCCAGTTCTATCAGCCCATCGCCCTGAACGGGCATCTGGACGTGAACGTGGATGGGGAAACCAAACGAATCGGCATCACCCGGATCCATATGGAAGAAGATGCCGGGAAATTGGTCCATTCCGGTGCTTCCATCAGCACCTCTGATTTCTCTGCAGTGGACTACAACCGGGCCGGTGTGCCGCTGATCGAAATCGTATCCGAACCGGATATGCGGTCTGCGGCGGAAGCCCGTGCCTATATGGAAAAACTCCGGGCGTACCTCCAGTACACTGGGGTCTGCGACGGCAAGATGCAGGAAGGCTCTATGCGCTGTGATGCCAACATTTCCATTATGCCTGTAGGGGCCAAGGAATTCGGCACCCGGGCAGAAATCAAGAACCTGAACTCCTTCAAGGCCCTGGAAAGAGCCATTGAATATGAAGTGGAACGGCAGAAGGAAATCTTGGAAGACGGGGGCCATGTGGTCCAGGAAACCCGTACTTGGGATGATGCCCAGGGCATGACCTTCTCCATGCGTTCTAAGGAAGAAGCCCACGATTACCGGTATTTCCCGGAACCGGATCTGGCACCCATCATCATCGAAAAAGAATGGGTGGAAAAGGCCAAGAGCGAACTGCCGGAACTGCCGGATGCCCGGAAGGCCCGTCTCATGGATGAGAAAGGGCTGGATGACTATTCTGCAGAACTGATCGTGGCTGACAAGAAGATGGCGGAATACTTCGATGCAGCCGCCAAGGAAACTGACGACGCCAAAGGCGTGGCCAACTGGATCCTGGGAGATGTATCCGCTTACCTGAACAGCAACAACTGCGGCATCGGGGAATTCCCCGTGTCTCCGGCTCATCTGGGTCAGATGGTGGCCCTGATCAAGAAAGGTGTGCTGTCCAGCAAACTGGCCAAGAAAGTCTTTGCAGAAATGCTGAAGAAGGATGAAGCTCCGGCAGATCTGGTGAAGAAGCTGGGCCTGGAACAGGTCAGCGACGAAGGGGCCATCCAAGCTATGGTGGACGAAGCCATCGCCGCCAATCCCCAGTCCGTAGCCGACTACAAAGCCGGCAAGGACAAGGCCATCGGCTTCCTGGTAGGCCAGGTCATGAAGAAATCCCGGGGCAAAGCCAACCCGGGTATGGTGAACAAGCTGATCATCAAGACCATCAAGGGTGAATAAAAAAGAGCTGGTGCTCAGGCACCAGCCTTTTTTTGTGCCAAAAACTTCACAGCTTTGTGCTTTCTTTTTCATAGGCGCCTGTTATGATGGGCGTACGAAAAAGGAGGGGAGCAGGATGCTGCAGCAAAGTTTAAAAGGATATTGGCGCTGGCTGCTGATCGGAGCCATGCTGCCGGGAATCTTCTTGGGACAGATGGACAACCCTCTGCAGCATCGGGTTCCCCGCTATCTGGTACGGTACAATCAGGGCGGGCTCAGTCTGGGGCTGCTCCAGTGGCCGGAAAATCTCCAGGCGGTCCGGTATGAACTGGAAATCTTCTCCCAGGTCCCGGAGGAACTGGATCCGGAACAGCCGGTGGAAGGAGCGGTCTACCGGAATGGAGAGATCTATACCAACCGGATCCTGCTAGATGAAGGCAAACTGCCTTCCCTGGATGACGGCCTGCCTCTTTTCTGGCGGGTACGGGCTTATGATTTGGATGGAAATCCCATCAGCAGTTATTCCCAGCCGAAAGAACTGCAGGCGACCCTGGTACGGGAACTGCGGGACGCCCCTGTGCCCCGGAGCCGCACCGAAGGAGAAAATGGCATGGCATTATTGTATCCGGTCTATTCGTATACTGCCCTGCCCGGTGCCCAGCAGTATGAAGTGGAAGTCCTTGACCAGATGCCGGAACAGACGGAAGGAATCCTGCCTTCCCGGCACCGGGTCTATGCGGAAACCACCACCCTGACGGATCTCTATGACAAAGCGCCCCGGATCGGGACGTATTACTGGCGGGTCCGGGGGATGGACGGCAGGGGCCGTCCGCTGGGAGAATGGAGCCTGCCGGAAAAGGTTTCTCTGGAACCTTCCGGACAGGTGGAAGTGGGGATCTACGGGGACAGCATTTCCCACGGGGGCGGGCACCTTTCCTTCAGCCCGACAGATGCTGCTTACAGCTATGCCCATTACCTTACGGTGCCCACGGTCAATCTCTCAGAAAGCGGAGATACCAGTGAAATGATGGTGGAACGGTTCAGGCGGGATGTCCTGCCCTTCCGCCTGAAAACCCTCCTGATCATGGGCGGTTCCAACAGCCTGCGGGATGGAACGGATCCGGACGAAGTCATTGCCGACTTGAAGACGCTGCAGGCCCTGTGCCGGGAAAACGGGATCACACCGGTGCTGCTGACTTTGGCTCCCATCAATCCAGAGAATATCCGAAAGGCCTTTGATGAACCGACGGACCGGGATTGGCAGGAGTCCTTCCGGAAAGTGAATGCCTACATCCGCACCCAGCCTCATATCGACGTGGCCGCACCTTTTGAAGCCATGGGGCCGGAGCTCCCCACGGAAATGGCCTTGGATGGACTCCATGGAGATGTGGCCATGAAACAGATCATGGGCCAGGTGATCAATGCACATGTGAAGGAGTTTTTATAAGGGACTATGGTATAATGGCCCTATGCAGTAAGGGGGGAGATACCATGGACAAAGAGAATTTGAAAGCTTTCTGCCGGGGGCTGGGATTGACGGAAGTGGGAATCGCCCCTGGCCGGCTGCCGGTGCCTGATCCCCTGCCGGAAGTGTGTCCCCTGGCAGCTGGCAAAGGCCCTGAACGGTACGATCTGGCCCGGCTCCTCCCTGGCTGCCGGGCAGCTGTAGTGGTGCTCTTTCCCTATTTCCTGGCGCCGGTGGAGGAAAGCAATCTTTCCCTCTACTGTCAGCTGACCGATTACCACAAAGTGGTCCCGCTGTATCTGGAGAAAATTGCCGGCTGGCTCCAGGCGCAGGCCCCGGCAAGCCAGCAGATGGCCATTGTGGATACTTCGCCTTTGGCGGAACGGGACTTGGCGGTCCAAGCCGGGATTGGATTCCTGGGGGATAATGGCTGCCTGATCAACGATACGTACGGTTCCTGGTGTTTTGTGGGGGCGGTCCTGACCACCCTGCCCTTGGTGCCGGATACGCCTCGGCACAGGGAATGCCTCCACTGCGGCGCCTGCAGCAGGAACTGTCCGGGGGATTGTTTCCAGTCCGGGCAGTATGAGTACCGCCGCTGCAAATCCTACCTGACCCAGAAAAAGGGGGAACTGACAGCGGAGGAAACTGCCATCATCCAGAAAACTCCGCTGGTTTTCGGCTGTGATGAATGCCAGAAATGCTGTCCCTACAATGCCCGGGCAAAGGAAACTCCGCTGCCGGAATTCCACCAAGACAGGATCCCTCGCCTGGAAAAAGAGAAGCTGGAAACGATGACCAACCGGCAGTTCCGGGAAGCCTACGGAGACCGTTCCTTTGCCTGGCGGGGGAAAAGGATCCTGCTGCGGAATTTGGCACTGGCGGCTGGGAAGAAATAGCCTGCAGGGACTCCCTTGGCTGGAATGAAATAAATATGATACAATCAGGATATATTTCCCATGGAATATGATGGATTGTGGCAACTTGTCCGAGGAGGTGCTTGCATGGCTCAAGAGAAAAGGATCCCGCTGCCCCGGGATCTGATCCAGTTTATTTTTGAAGCGGCCTATATCCAGCGCTGGAACGATCATATCCGGCCCCAGGGGTTTACGGAACTGGATAAGCAGGCCCATAAGATGATGATCCTCTATGTCTTGGCCCGGTATGAGGAACAGGACCATGGGGCCAGCCTGGACTGGCAGGTGCTGGTGGAAGGGGGCATCTTCGAATTCCTCCATCGGGTGGTGCTGACGGATATCAAACCGCCGGTATTCCACGAACTCATGAGGAAAAGCGGCCATCAGCTGAACCAATGGGTCTACAAGGAACTGGTCCGCCGGGTCCCGTCCTTAAAGGGCAGTGCTTTTATGGACAAAATGCAGCAGTACCTGGATGGAGACAGCCATCCTCTGGAAAAGCAGCTGATCCGGGCTGCCCATTATCTGGCTACAGAGTGGGAATTCCGGATCATCTATCATATGAATCAGGGAATCTTCGGGGTGGAAGAGATCCGGGAGCGGATTGCCGATGAAATCGAAGACCATTACAATCTGGCCGGAGTCCAGAAAATCGCCATGAACGGGAAAACCCGGAAGTTCGTGGATCTAATCGGCAAATTGCGGTTCCAGAAGCGCTGGTCCCAGTCTCCTCGGGTGCCGGAGACTTCTGTCATGGGCCATGTGCTGATCGTAGCCATCATGGGATATTTTTGCGGAGAAGCCATGGGGGCCTGTAAAGCCCGGCTGGTGAATGACTTTTTGGGAGGGCTGTGGCACGATCTGCCGGAAGTCCTGACCCGGGACATCATTTCTCCCATCAAGCGCTCCATCGAAGGACTGGAGGAACTGATCAAGGACATCGAACAGCGGCAGATGGAAGAGATCCTGCTGCCTTTGCTTCCCGCCAGCTGGCATGAAGACATCCTGAATTTTACCGTCCATGAGTTCGAGAATCGGATCTGGGAAAACGGAAAGATCCGGCTGCTGGAGAGAGATATCCCGGAACAGTACAACAAGGATGAGTACAGCCCAGTGGATGGCCGGGTGCTGAAGGGATGCGACCATCTGGCGGCTTTCCTGGAGGCCTGGCTCAGCATCCAGTGCGGGATCACTTCTTCCCATCTGGCCGGAGTGGTAGAGGCCCTGCCCAAGGCTTACCAAGGAAAGAGCATCGGTGGGATCGATTTCGGAAAGATTTATGAACAGTTTCGCTAAAAAAGAGGTGTGGAACAACCCATGGGTTGTCTCACACCTCTTTTTCCCTGCAGAATGCGTTGATCGTTTCTAGAAAGGCATCACCGTATTTTTCATCCTTATGCTGTCCTACCCCGGTGACCTGGAGAAATTCTTCATGGGTCCGGGGAAGGCAGCGGCACATCTCATGGAGGGTCCGGTCCCCGAACACCACGAAGGGCGGCACCATGGCCTCTTCCGCCAGATGTTTCCGCAGGGCCTTGAGCCGGCCGAACAGTTCGGCACCCATTTCCTGGGTAAAGCCTTCCGGCAGTTCCAGTTCCGGAAGGTCTTTTTTCTTTTTCCGTCCGGATTTGCCATTGGACAGGGAGCCTGCTTCCTTCCGGAGCAGCACACGGATGGAAGTATCCTGGAGCTCCCAAATCTTTTTTGCGATCTTCAGAACCGGGTATTTGTCCCGGGTGATCAGCAGATAGCCCTGATCCAGCAGATTTTGGATCATTTCTTTGATTTCTTTCAGGGAATACTGGTGCAGGGCACCGAACATCCGCAGCCGGGCAAGGCCCGTTTCCTCCACCCGGGTGGAGCGGCTCCCTGCCAGGGTATTGGCAATCAGGGTGATCCCGTAAGGACGCCGGGCTTCGTGGATGCATTTCACGATTTTTTTGGTTTCTTCTGTCATGTCGATCTCTTCATATTCACCGTTGCAGGTGGAACAATGATTGCAGCGGGCAGGGGCGGCCTCACCAAAATAATGGAGAAGGGTCTGGCGCAGACAGCTGGTGGTCTGACAGTAATGTTCCATGGCATAGAGCTTCCGGAGATTGGCTTCTTCCACTTCTTCCAAGACTTCGCTGGATTCTTTGTGTTCCAGCAGGAAGCGCTGGATGACCACATCCTGGGGAGAAAACAGCAGGATGCATTGGGAAGGCTCTCCGTCACGGCCGGCTCGTCCGGCTTCCTGGTAGTAGTTTTCCAGGCAGGAAGGCATGTTGTAGTGGAGTACATAGCGGACGTTGGATTTGTCGATCCCCATGCCGAAGGCGTTGGTGGCAATGATCACCAAGGCCCGGTCGTACTGGAAATCCTCCTGGGCCTTCTGCCGTTCTTCCTGGCTCATGCCTGCATGATACCGGGCTGCCGGGATCCCTTTGCTGCGCAGGCTGTCATACAGATTGTCCACATTCTTTCGGGTGGAACAGTAGATGATGCCGCTGTCATCTGGATGATCTTTCAGGAACCGGAGAACCCAGGCATCCTTGTCTTGGGGATGTTCCACCCCGAAATACAGATTGGACCGGTCGAACCCGGTGACCAGGATCCGGGGATGATGCAGTTCCAGGCTCTGGAGGATGTCTTCCCGCACCTGTTCCGTGGCGGTCGCTGTGAAGGCGCCCACCACCGGCCGCTCCGGAAGGAATTCCAGGAAATCCAGGATCCGGGTGTAACTGGGACGGAAGTCCTGTCCCCACTGAGAGATGCAATGGGCTTCGTCCACGGCCACCATGGAGATATCCGCCTCTTTGGCAAAATCCCGGAACAGCTCAGTTTCCAATCGCTCAGGTGCCACATAGATCATCTTATAGGCTCCGGCACGGGCTTGTTCCAGGGTGGTATAGAATTCCCGGCCGGAAAGAGCGCTGTTGATGTAGGCCGCTTTGATCCCAGCCGTTTCCAGTGCCTGGACCTGATCCTGCATCAGAGAGATCAGCGGCGAGATGACCAGGGTGATCCCAGGAAAGAGCAGGGCTGGGACCTGGTAGCAGAGAGATTTGCCGGCCCCGGTGGGCATGATCCCCAGTACATCCCGGCCCTGGAGCAGGGCATCGATCAGGACCTCCTGTCCCGGACGGAAAGAAGTGTATCCAAAATACTTTTTTAGGACTGCAATCTTGTCCATACAGGAAAATACCTCCTTTGGAAAGAAAATCAAACTGCTGTTTGTTCCAATCATAACGAAATTCCAAAAAAAATGCAAGGAAAGCCACACTTGATTAATTGTATACAAAATACAAAAAAATAAACAGTTATTTCTGAATCGTGCTATAATGCAATCGTAAGGGTTTTGTAAGGGTTCAATAGATACAATTTTAGGAGGCGTTACAAATGAGTCTGTTTGAAATGGCAAAAATCCCTATGGAAAAAGCAAGCAAACTGATTAATCTGGATCCCAACGCTGAGGCTGTTATCTCCCAACCTGAACGTACTCTGGAAGTCAGCATCCCTGTAAAGATGGATGACGGCCATGTAGAAGTATTCACCGGCTACCGTTCCCAGAACAGCACGGTACTGGGGCCTGTGAAGGGCGGCGTGCGGTATCATCAGAACGTTTCCATGGACGAAGTAAAGACCCTGGGTTTCTGGATGACCACGAAATGCGCCATCGCTGGACTGCCTTACGGTGGCGGCAAGGGCGGCATCATCGTAGATCCTCGGAAAGTCTCCAAGGGTGAACTGGAAAGAATCACTCGTGGTTACATCGACCGGATTGCTCCGATCATCGGGGAAAAGAAAGACATCCCTGCTCCGGACGTGAACACCAATGCCCAGATCATGGCTTGGATGCTGGACGAATTCTCCAAGATCAACTGCCAGTACACTCCTGGCTTCATCACCGGGAAAGCCGTCAGCATGGGCGGGTCCCTGGGACGGACTTCTGCAACGGGCCGGGGCGTCGTAACGGCTGCTCTGGAACTGCTGAAGAGAGAAGGCATCAAACCGGAAGATGCCACCCTGGCTATCCAAGGCTTCGGCAACGTAGGTTCCTGGACCGCTAAATGTGCGGCTGACAAAGGCCTGAAGATCGTAGCCCTGAGCGATATCAGCGGCGGTATCTATGATCCCAATGGCTTCGATCCGTATAAAGTGGAAGAATATGCCCAGAACAACGGCGGCGTGATCAAAGGCTATCCTGGCGCAAAAGCCATCAGCAACGAAGAAGTGCTGGAACAGGATGTCACCGTGCTGATCCCTGCTGCTCTGGAACTGCAGATCACTGGCAAGAACGCCGACAAAATCAAAGCAAAGATGATCGTAGAAGCAGCCAACGGCCCGACGGACGCAGATGCAGATGCCATCCTGGAAAAGAGAGGCATCCCTGTGGTTCCCGATGTGCTGGCCAACGGCGGCGGCGTAACCGTATCCTACTTTGAATGGGTACAGAACCTGTACAGATACTTCTGGACGGAAGAAGAAGTCATCGACAGACAGGAACAAATGATGGTCAAAGCCTTCGCGAATGTGTATGATGCAGCCAAGAAATACAACACCACCATGCGGGTAGGTGCTTACATCGTAGCTCTGAATGCGCTGGCAGAACCCCTGAAACTGAGAGGCATTATCTAATAGAACCCTACAAACGGAACCTGTGCCCAGACGGCACAGCAGAAAACCCCGGACATGGACTGTCCGGGGTTTTCTGTATGGGGGATGGGATAAAGCGCAGCAGGAGATGGGGCAGGATCAAATCAGGGCTTTCCGCCAGATCCCCTGATGCCAGCGCCAGAAGAACACCAGGCCGCGGCCGCATTCATCCATAGCCATGGCAATCCAGATGCCCACCAGGCCCCAGAGCAGATGGACGCCGAAATACCAGCTGCCCAGGACCGAAACGCACCACATGAAAATGATCCCGATGGTGATGGGCGCTTTCACATCTCCAGCTGCATTCAGGGCCATGACCATGCACATATTCACAGCCCGGCCGATTTCCAGGAAGATGTCCACGAAAAGGATCATCTTGCCCAGGGTATGGACTTCCGGATCCTCCGTAAAGAGAGAGAAGACAGCATCGCTGTGGGTGTAGACCAGGACGGCCAGGCTGCCGGAAAGGAGCATGGAAATCAGGATGGTAAATTTGACCCGTTTGTCCACTTCCCCGTTATTGTCCGCTCCTTTGAAATAGCTGACCAGGATCTGGGTGGCCATGGCCAGGGCCTGGGAATAGAGGTAGCTGATCATAGCAATGATGTAGGCGTAGACCTTGGTGGTGATCACGGCAATGCCGAACAGGTTCACGAAGGTCATGATGGTGGTCTGGGACAGCTGGTAAGAAAAGGTTTCCCCAGCGGAAGGGATGCCCAGGTACAGCAGCTTGCCCAGGGTCTTGCGGGGGAAAGGGCGGAGATGGGCGAAAGAAAGTCGCAGGGGGGTCTTTTTGTGGAGAATGTGTACTACCAGCAGCAGTCCCAAGGTCTTAGCCGTATTGGTGGAAATGCATACCCCGGCTACCCCCAGGGAGGGGATGGGGCCCAGGCCGTGGATCAGGATCATGTTTCCCCCGATGTTCAGCAGGTTCATGATGGTGGAGCAGAGCATGGTTTCCCGGAGCAGGCCGAAGCCGCGGAGAAAGGCGATAAAAGCCATATACGCGCTTTGCACGATGACAAAAAGTCCGATCCAACGCAGGTACAGCTGGGCTTCTGTCCAAATCTCTCCCGGGACACCCAAGATCCCTAGGAAGAAGCCGGGAAAACAGAACAGTACCAGGCTGATCAAGGCTCCCAGACCAAGATTCAGGCCCAGGGAAACAGAACAGACCTGGCTGGCTTTTCCCATATCTCCTGCCCCCCGGTAATGGGCAATCAGGATGGTGGCCGCCTGGGAAAGGACGGACAGGGTCAGGATGATCATATTCACGATCATATTGTCGTTTCCCACAGCTGCCACCGCATCTTGGGAATAATGGCTGAGCATGAACTGGTCCATGTTGGGGACCATCATCTGGAGACCGATTTCGATGAAGATTGGAAGAGACATGGCGAAAACCGACCATCTGCTTTTATATTCCTGCATCACAAAACAGTACCTCCCCGTGAATGCCATAGGATTTTTTATTTCTTTATGCTAGCATAGGGGCAGGGTCATTACAAGAGAGAAAGAAAAAGTCGGGGAATGTGGAATTTTTAGAAAAATTCATTTATAATGGATAGCAGTCAATAGAAGATGTATACGTCAGGGGGGTTGCATATGGAAAACAAAGAACGCAGAGATACAATCCTAAAAATGCTGCAGCAAGCGTCTAAACCGGTTACGGGAACAGAGATGGCCAGGGTCTGTCAGGTCAGCCGGCAGATCATCGTAGGAGATATCGCACTGCTGCGGGCCAGCGGGACACCGGTCATATCCACACCCCGGGGCTACCAGCTCCACGCTTTCCATAAACACGGATGTCAGGAATCTTTCCTGTGCAAACATGGTCCAGAGCTGGTGGAAGCGGAGCTCGATGCCATTGTGGACAACGGGGGAATTGTCCACAATGTAGTGGTGGAACATGAGGTATATGGTTTCATGGAGGGAGAACTGAATCTGAAATCCCGGCGGGATGTGCAGCTCTATATCCAGCGGATGAAGAAGACGAAGGCGCCTCTTTTGTCCAGTATGTCCAATGGGGTCCACACCCATCTGGTGGAAACCGAAACAGAAGAAGAGATGGAAGCCATCCACAAGGCCCTGGAAAAGCTGGGGGTGCTGGTGGGATGAAAGAAGGGGCTGTGAAAAAATGATTTCTCATTTTTTCACAGCCCCTTTTGCATCCAGCACCATTCCTGCCAGGATGATGGCGAAGCCGGCAAGGACCATGGGGCCCGGGTACTGGTGGAGGAACAGGGCTACCCACAAAGGTCCCAGGATCATTTCCCACAGGGCTAGCACCGAAGCCTTCCGGGCGGGGATCTTCTGGACCCCCAGATTGAAGAATCCGTAGCCCCCGGCCACCTGGACCACCCCCAGGATCAGCATCAGCCCCCATTCCTGGCCGTCCATGGCCGGCAGGGCAGCCCGGGCGGTGGGGAACAGGACAAAGACCGCCAGGGCGGTGAACAGGTTCCCGATGGCGGTGATTCCCAGAGCATTGGTCCGGGTGGCTTTTTTGGAGGCCAGGCTCATGCCTGCAAAGAAAATCCCTTCCGTGAGGGCAATCAGGTTCCCCAGAGGATGGGAATCCCCACTGCCTCCGGAGAGCATAAAGCACACGACCCCGGACATGATCACCGCCACCGGCAGGAAGGCCCGGCGGCTGAAATACCGGGTCTGGAACCAGTACAGCAGGAACAGCCAGATGGTGGCGGTGTACTGCATGCCGATGGCAATGGCGGCGGAAGTCAGGGACAGGGAAACGATCACACTGAGACACAGGGCACAGTAGGCCAGGACATAAGCCAAGAGGTACCGGTTCCAGGCGATTTCCCGGGGCCGCACAAAAGGCAACAGCACCAGCCCGGCGATCAGGGACCGGAGTCCGCAGATCAGGAAGGGGTCCAGGGTCAGATACTTCACCAGAGGGGAATTCAGGCTCCAGCAGACAGCTCCCAGAAGGACTAGGGCGCTGCCGGACAGGGCAGGGAGACGGGGCATGGGGATACCCTCCTTTCCAATGAGGAAAAATTCGTACTTGACGTTTAATCACGATTAAAATATAATCATGATTAGAAATTAGCTATATTATAAAAGCGGCCTGAAAAATTGTCAACCATCTTCCCGGAACGGGAATCAGGACCAGCAGTCAGGAGGTGCCCTGCCCCATATGGAAAACCAGAATCAGGAAACCCAAAAACAACAGCGAAAGGAACTGACTCTCCGGCAGAAGCGGAACATGATGTATTTTGTGGAAGCCACGGAGAAAATCCTCAAGGAAGAGGGAATCCCCGGAGTGACCATCCGGCGGATCGCCGCCGAGGCCGGGTACAACAGTGCCACCCTCTACAACTATTTCCAGGACCTGGACGAACTGATCCTGTTCGGATCGGTGTGCTTCCTCCGGGATTACCTGCTGAGCCTGGCCAGGCACCTGGAACCGGAGATGACTGCCCTGGAACGGTACCGGACCATCTACCGTTGCTTCAATGAAAGAGCCTTCCGGTTCCCTGAAATCTTCTACAACATGTTCTTTGGACGGTACAGCGCCAAACTGGGCCATGTGATCCAGGTCTATTATCTGGACCTGTTCCCGGAAGAACTCCAGGGATTGCCTGCGGATGTCCGGGAAATGGTGGTCCGGGGCACCCTGGTGGAACGGGACCAGGTAATGATGAAGAGCCTAGTGGAAGAAGGGTATGTGGCCGGAGACCGGGCCTCGGAAACCCTGGAAATCATCGTGGCTCTCCATGGCAGCTACATCCACCGGGCCTGCCTTTTGGGCAGCAGCCTGGACCGGCCCCTTCTGGAAAAGCAGTTCCTGCACATTTTCGACTATGTCCTGGCAGCAGCCAGACCCGGGGAAACCACCCGGGGCAACCGTGATCAGACAGTCTGAAAAAGGAGTGGTACAAAATGGCGGAAGAAAAGAAAAAAGGCTTCAAGCTCCATGCTCTGAACCCCATGGTCCTTCTGGGCATCATCATGTTCCTGGCCTTCCTGGCCTCTTACATCGTCCCGGCCGGGGAATACAGTCGGGTGATGAACCCCGTCCTCAACAAGGAAGTGGTGGATCCCGCCACCTTCCATTACATCCAGCAGCAGCCGGTGAGCCCCTTTTATCTGTTCCAGTCCCTGACCCTGGGACTCCAGAACGCAGCGGAAATCATTTCTTTCCTGTTCATCATCGGGGGCATGTTCGCCATTATGGACGCTACCGGAGCCATTAATGCCGGACTGTCCAATGTGGTGGAAAAAATGAAGGGCAGGGAACTGATGATGATCCCGGTGTGCATGGTGCTTTTCAGCCTGCTGTCCGCCTTTGCCGGCTGCTTTGAAGAATTCCTGGCCTTCACCCCTCTGGTGATCGGGGTTTCCGTGGCCATGGGGTTTGATTCTCTGACCGCCATTGCCATTGTGTTCTGTGCGGCGCCGGTGGGCTATGCGGGAGCCATGACCAACCCCTTCACCATCGGGGTGGCCCAGGGCATCTGCGGTCTGCCCATGTTTTCCGGTATGGGACTCCGGGCTGTGCTGTTTGTGGTGATGAACATCGTAACCATTCCCTATGTGATGTGGTATGCCAACAAAGTCCGGAAGAATCCGGAACTGAGTACGGTCCGGGAAGAAGACCTGCTGTACAACAGCCATCTGAAACTCCAGGAAACTCCGGTGATCACCCTCCGGCACAAACTGGTGCTGGTGCTCTTTGTGGCCACCATCGGCGCCGTGGTCCTGGGCGTACTGAAATTTGACTTCTACATCAACGAAATGGCCGGGCTGTTCCTGGTGTGCGGGATCCTGGCCGGGATCATCGGGGGTCTGTCCTCCGGGGAAATCGCCGATGCTTTCCTGGCCGGCTGCAGCAACATGCTGTTCGCCAACCTGGTCATCGGCATGTGCAACGCGGCGGTGCTGATCATGCAGAACGCCCACATTATGGATACGGTGATCCACTACATGGCCAGCCTGCTGAACGGGCTGCCACCCACCCTCAGTGCCTGCGGCATGTTCATCGTCCAGGATCTGTTCAACGTGCTGGTGCCTTCCGGCAGCGGCAAGGCGGCCATTACCATGCCTCTGTTTGCCCCGCTGGCGGATCTCATCGGGGTCACCCGGCAGACGGCTGTGCTGGCCTTCCAGATGGGGGATGCCTTCACCAACGTGTTTGCGCCCACCAGCGGGGAAGTGGTGGCCGCCTGTGCCATGGCCCACATCTCCTTCGGGAAATGGTTCCGCTGGCTGGCGCCTCTCTTTGCCATCTGGTGCGTGGTGGCCATGGTGTTCATGGTGATCGCCGTCCAGATCCACTATGGTCCGTTCTGACAAGGAGGCAGTATGATGGAAAAAGAAAATTTCGGCAGCCTGGAAGAACTGCTCCGGCATCCGGTGTTCCGGCACTTTGCCCGGATCTGCCAGATCCCTCACCCTTCCTTTAAGGAAACGGCCCTCAGCGATGCCCTGTTCCAGTGGGCCCGGGAAAAAGGCTATGCCGTCCGTCAGGATGAATGGAACAATGTGCTGCTGCGGAAGCCGACTTCCCCCGGATACGAAAACCGGCCGGGGGTCATGCTCCAGGCCCATCTGGACATGGTCTGCCAGAAGGGAAAGGGGGTGGAACACGACTTCCTACAGGATCCCATCCATCTGGAACTGGAGGGGGATATCCTGTCCACCGGAGGGCGGACCACCCTGGGGGCCGATGACGGCATCGGGGTGGCGCTGGCTCTGGCCCTTTTGGAAGACGGGTCCTTTGCCCATCCGGAACTGGAAGTGCTGCTGACCACCGCCGAGGAAGAAGACCTTAGCGGGGCCCAGAATGTGGACGCCAGTGATTTCCGGTCCCATTACCTGGTGAACATCGACAATGCGGTGGAACGCCATTCGGTAACCGGCAGCTGCGGAGGCTTCGGGGTGAACTTCCACCTGCCGGTGACCTGGGAAGCGGTGCCGGAAGGGTCCCGGTTCTTCCATCTGAAGGTGGAAGGGCTCCAGGGAGGCCATTCAGGGGAAGACATCCACCGGGGCCGGGGAAACGCCAATATTTTCCTGATCCGGATGCTCCTGTCCGCCCGGAAAGAAATGCCCCTCCGGCTGTCTTCCCTTCATGGAGGCACCTTCCGGCTGGCCATTCCCCGGGATGGGGAAGCGGTGGTGCTGGTGCCCCGGGGCAAGGAAGAAGCCTTCCTCCAGGCGGTGAACGCTGCAGCGGAAGATCTGCGCCGGGAATACAAGGCCGTGGCTGCTAATCTGAAGATTTCCGTGGAAGAGACCCAGGGACCGGACAACGGACTGGTGGTGTCCCGGGAAGTGACGGACAAGTTCATCCAGGTGCTGGTGCTGTCTCCCAACGGGATCTCGGAAATGCACGCCGCCGTGCCCGGGGTGGTCCAAAGCTCCGACAATCTGGGAGAAATCCGTCTGGAACGGGAACAGAACCGGCTGGTGGTGGTCTACGAGATCCGCACCTCCTTCCGGTCCAAGGCGGAATACATCTGGGACAAGATCCATCTCCTGGCCCAGATGGTGGGGGGGACCTGCGAGAAATTCGCCGCCTATCCCGGCTGGCCCCATGATCCGGATTCCCGGCTGACGCCCCTGGTCCAGCAGGTGTATGAGGAAACCTTTGGAGAAAAAATGGACGCCACTCCCATCCATTCCGGCCTGGAGTGCGGATGCCTGATCGAGAAGAAACCGGACCTGGACGCCATCTCCCTGGGCCCCGACTGCTGGGACCTCCATTCTCCCCAGGAAAGGCTCAGTGTAAAGAGCACCATCAGGATGTATGAGTTTTTGAAGAAGCTTCTGGAACAAATTGCATAAAAAATAAGGGGCAGTGAAGAAATAAAAGATTCACTTCTTCACAGCCTCTCTGGTCGCAACCCGCGACCGGGGGTGTGGATTTTCTACACCCCCTTCTTTTATTTCCCCAGCAGCTGGATAAAGGCCCGGACTGCGTATGGGGTAAATTCCCTGTCCGGCAGCAGGGCATGGAAGGTGCGGATGCATTCCCGATCAGAAAGCCTGAAGAACAAAAGGGTTTCGCTGTCCCGAGAAACCATGGCATCACTGACAAAGGTGGCGGCCAGTCCATGCTCTGCCAGACGGTATGCGGTGGCCAGCTGGGAAAGCATCAGTTTGACATGGGGAGTGAAGCCGGCTTCCCTGAACAGGATCTGACAGCGCTGATGGAGGTTGTTTCCTGGGGCCAGAAGGATGAAGGGCAGATCCTGGAATCGGGCCAAAGGGAGGGAGGGACAGTCCGGCTGACCGGCCCGGCCTTCCAGCACATCCTGGCAGGTCAGGGCACTGGGCAGCAGCGGATCAGGCAGTGGATAGGAACGGGGCACAGCCAGCAGGATCTGGTCCTGAAAAGCCCGGTAGTGATGGCTGTGGTGCCGGATGATGGTTGGATCGCAGCTGAAGGTCAGATCCAGGTCTTCTCTTTCCAGAAGGGATAGAAGGGCATCAGAACCTTCTTCAATGAGCTTCAGCTGGATCCTGGGGTATGTTTCTGCAAAGGCTGTCAGCAGGTCGGGGATTTTGTAAGAAAGGATATAATGGCTCCCTCCGATGGTGAGACTGCCTGTCTGGAGATCTTTCAGCTGCTGGACTTCCCGGTCCAGATCTTTTTCCAGGTGCTGCATTTTCCGGATGACTTTCAAATAAAGGACACCGGCTGGGGTCAGCTGTATCGGGCGCCGGTTCCGGATGAACAGAGGCATGCCGATCCGGGCTTCGATCTTCCGCAGGGCGATGCTCAGGGCAGGCTGGGTGATAAATAGTTTTTCTGCGGCCCGGGTAAAACTGCCCTCCCGATAAATGGTGTAGATGTATTCATAGTCGGCCTTCATGGAATCCACCTTTTCTTATAAAACTAATTTATAGAATTATATATATGATAAATTGGATTATATAGTAAAAGAATGATATTGTAAATATAAGAAAAATCAAGGAATTCCGAAGGGGAGGAAAAGCATGAAAATCAATGGACTGCTGATGGACGACCAGGACAATGTGGTCACCTGTGTGGCCGAAATCCGGAAAGGGGATCAGGTGGTGTATCTGAAAGACGGGAAAGAGGAAACCCTGGAAGCAAAAGAAGACATTCCCTTCTGCCACAAGATTGCCCTGGTGGATCTTCCTCAGGATGGGGAAGTGGTCAAATATGGAGAACTGCTGGGAAAGACCCGGGAGACCATCGAAAAAGGGCACTGGGTTTCTGACCGGAACATCTTCAGTGTACCCAGAGATTATGAACTGGAATTTGTGAAAGAATAAGGAGGAAAATCATGGAATTTTGGGGATACAAGAGAAAAGAAGGAAGAGCGGGCCTCCGCAACCATGTCCTGATCCTGCCCACCTGTGCCTGCGGCAGTGAAAGCGCCCGGATCGTGGCCAGCCAGGTGAGAGGGGCTGTGAACATTGTCTTCAATACAGGATGTTCTGATGTGGCGGCCAATACGGCCATGTCCCAGAAGGTCCTCACAGGATTTGCCTGCAACCCCAATGTGTACGGGGTGGTGATCATCGGACTGGGATGTGAAACCGTGCCCCATCTGGAGCTGAAGGCCAAAATCCAAAAAATGACCTCCAAACCAGTTGTTTCCTTTGGTATCCAGGATGAGGGAGGCACCCTGAAAACCATCGAAAAGGCTGTTCGGGCAGCCCGGGAGATGGCAGCGGAAGCGGCCCTCCAGCAGAAGGAACTGTGCGATATTTCCAATCTGCTGCTGGGCATCGAATGCGGCGGATCCGATGCCACCAGCGGTATTGCCAGCAACCCGGCTGTGGGAGAACTGAGCGACCTGCTGGTGGATCTGGGAGCCTCCACCATTATGAGCGAATCCATCGAATGGATCGGTGCGGAACATGTACTGGCCAAACGGGCCGCTACTCCCCATATCCACAACCAGATCATCCAGATCTGCAAAGACTACGAAGCCCATCTGCTGGCAGCCGGGCAGGACTGTCGGGCCGGACAGCCCACCCCGGGGAACAAGGCAGGCGGCCTGTCCACTCTGGACGAAAAGAGCCTGGGCTGTATCCGCAAGGGCGGTACCCGTCCCATTGTGGAAGTGCTGGAGCAGGCGGAACGGCCTTCCTGCCAGGGTGCCATCGTAATGGATACGGCCGGGTACGACATTTCTTCCGTAACCTCCATGGTGGCCGGGGGCTGCAATGCGGTGATCTTTACCACCGGCCGGGGAACACCCACCGGGAATGCCATTGTTCCGGTCATCAAGGTGACGGGTAATGAACGGACCTATCAGAAAATGGAAGACAACATTGATGTGGATGTGAGCGCCATTGTCCGGGGCGAGAAGACCTTCAAGGAATGCGGCAAAGATATGCTCCAGGTGATCTAGGATGTGTGCAACGGCAAAATGACCAAAGCAGAAGCGTTCGGCTTCTCGGATATTGCCGTGGATCATGTGTGCCGGTTTGTCTGATGGAAAAAGGGAAAAGGAGAGCGATGAATAATGGGATTTATTTGTAAACCGTGGAATCGGCTGAGCCTTTTCACCCGGATCATGATCGGCTTTGTCCTGGGTATCATCCTGGGAATTGTCCTGGGGCCCCGTGCTGAAATCCTGAAGCCCCTGGGGACCATCCTGACCAACCTGCTGACCATGGTGGTGGCACCTTTGGTATTCACTCTGCTGGTCTGCGCTGCGGCGGATGTGGGAGACGGCAAACGGCTGGGACGGATCGGCATCAAAACAGTCATCATCTTCCTGGTCAGCACGGCCCTGGCCATTGTCCTGGGGCTGGTAGTGAGCAACCTGATGAACATTGGTGCCGGGGTGGAGCTGAGCAACGTGGCGGCTCCCCAGCCCAAGGGACAGGCACCGGCTTCCATGCTGGATACGGTGATCAACATCATTCCGGTGAATATCTTTGCGGCCCTGGCCAAACAGAATCTGCTCCAGATCATCTTCTTCGCTCTGGTCATGGGTTTCGCCCTGCTGAAACTGGGTGACAAGGGCAAATCCCTTCTGGATTGCTGCCGGGCAGGACAGGAAGTGATGAAGGAAATCACCAATATGGCTCTGGAATTCACTCCTTACGGGGTGCTGGGACTGATGGCCTCCGTTGTGGGGAAAAACGGGACGGCCATCCTGATTCCCTACATCAAGACCATCGCGGCCATGTATCTGTGTGCTGTAGTGTACCTGCTGGTGGTCCAGGCTGTTTTGATGGTGGGCGTGTTCGGCCGGGTCAGCCCCCTGAAATTCCTGAAGAACATGAAGGAAGCCATGACCTTTGTGTTTGCCACCTGTTCCAGTGTGGCCACCATCCCCCTGAATCTGGCCTGTGTAAAGAAAGTGGGGGTGGATGAGGAAACCGCCAATTTCGTGATTCCCTTCGGTGCCGTCATGAACATGAACGGGACGGCCATCTATGAAGCGGTTGCAGTGGTGTTCACGGCCCAGATCTTCGGGGTGGAACTGACCTTTACCCAGCAGGTGATGATCATGCTGACCGCCACTCTGGCCTCCATCGGGACGGCGGGAATTCCCGGGTCCGGGCTGGTCATGCTGACCATTGTGCTCAGTTCGGTGAACCTGCCCATGGAAGCCATCGGCCTTTTGGCAGGAATCGACCGGATCCTGAACATGGCCCGCTGTGTACCCAACATCGTGGGAGATGCGGCTAGGGCGGTCATCGTGGCCCAGTCGGAAGGAACGCTGAAAAGATAAAAAAGAAGGGGTTGTTGCGTGTTGTGTGCAACAACCCTGTCACTGGCCTCTTGTCACTGGTCACTGGACGAAGGAAGGCAGCCGGGCTGCGGCTGCCTTTCATTGTATGATGCTGGCTCAGACGCGCCTTTGGCTTGTCCTTGCCTCTCCAGAAGAAACCAAGACAAGCAACGGATTAAAAAAAGGCACATTCCTGTTTTTATTCGAAAGAACCCGTCAGCCACGGGTTCTTTCCATCGGCCAGTGACCAGTGACCGTTGACCAGTGACAAAAAGGGACTGTGAAGAATGATTTCTCATTTTTTCACAGTCCCTTTTTTCATTCTGCCGTTTTGGCCGCCTTTTCCACCGCTGCCGGCAGGGTCACTTCTTTGCCTTGCTGGTAGTCGAACTGGAAGGCGAAGACCAGGGTGGAACTGCCCAGCAGACTGGTGAACATCTGCTGCTGTTCCGGCGTGATCTTCTTGGCCTTGGCAGCAGCATCCAGGAAGTAGCCGCCGGTGGTCTGGAGCACTGGGGTCAGATCCATGCCCAGCCGTTTCACCCGGTAGGTCTTTTTATCCAACACCACCGTGTAGGGGACGTCCTTCACCTGGGCCACCAAGGACTGGATCCGTTCTGCATCCTTCTGCTTTTTGAATTCCGGATCCTGGGCCATTTTGTTGGCCAGCTTCTGGCCGTCCAGGGTGATTTCCAGGGTCTTTTCCCGGCTGGTGTCCTTGGCCACCTTGGCAGAAGACAGGTACGTCAGCAGTTCCTTTTCAGCTTTTTTGCTGTCCGGGTTGGGCAGGAGAGGCAGGGTGTAGGGACGGACTGCCTTGGCCCAGCCTTTGCCGCTGTTGACGTACTGGGTCAGCTGGCCCTTTTCTGCGAAGAAATAAGCATCGATGGGCTGGCTCATGGTCTGCTGGCCGGTGAGCAGGGTCAGTTCTCCGGACCCATGGAGATCGCCGCTGAGCTTTTCCATCCGGGTGGATTTTTTGTCCGTTTCTTCCACCGCATTTCCGGTGAGGATCAGGTTCCCTACCCCGATGGGGCTGAACAGGGTGCCTTTCATCTCATATTGGACATATTTTTCTTTGGCCATGACGCTCTGAGAGCGGACCATATCCTTCACCACGGCTTTGTCCACCGGGGCAGCCGCCTGGGTCAGAGAACCGGCGGACAGGACCAGCAGCAGGGAGAGACCAGCCGCACGGATTTTTGCTAACAATGCCATAAAAATTGCCTCCTTTTCAGATCAACATCTGTTTGTTCCATATCCTATCTTCTTAGCATGTCACATTCAGAGAAGATTGTCAAAGGAAAAAGTTTTGAACTTTTCGAGAAGAACGGCGCCAAGGATCAGCAGGTATGGTATCATGACAGCAGAACAGATCAGTAAAGGAGAGGATATCATGAACAATGAAGTACTGGAAGCCATGCAGCTGCGCCGGAGCATCCGCAGCTTCAAACCGGATCCGGTGCCGGAAGCGGACTTGAAGGAAATCATCAAGGCCGGGCTTTATGCTCCCAGCGGAAAAGGCACTCAGGATACCATCATCTTGGCTATCACCAATCCGGCCATGGTGAAGCGGCTGAGCAAGCTGAACTGTGAAATCGGAGGCTGGGCTCCGGATTTCGATCCTTTCTATGGAGCACCGGCGGTGCTCATCGTCCTGGCGGATAAGACCAGACCTACAGCAGTGTACGATGGGTCTTTGGTCATGGGGAACCTGATGTTGGCCGCCCATTCCCTGGGGCTGGGCAGCTGCTGGATCCACCGGGCCAAGGAAGAATTCGAACGGCCGGAAGGCAAGGCTCTGCTGAAGACCTTGGGCGTCACTGGCGAGTACGAAGGCATCGGCCACTGCGTGGTGGGATATGTGGAAGGAGATATCCCCATCGCTCCCCTGCGGAAGGAACATCGGGTGTATTGGATGAAGTAAGGAGCATATTGCGGAGGCAATATGCTCCGGTCGCGGGTCGCGGCTCTCGGCCCGAGGCAAAAGGGGTGCTGCGTCAGCAGCACCCCTTTTAAAATATTTCCGATTCCGCCGTCCGCTGGTAATGCTTCTCCAGCATGGCTTTGTGGGACAGGAATCGGGGATCATCGAAATATTTGGCTCCCTTTGGACAATATTTGATGCAGGCCTGGCATTTGATGCAGATGCCGGGGACTTCATCGGTATTTTCCGGATCGATGGACCCCATGGGACATACGGCGGCGCATTTTCCGCAATGGTCGCATTTGTCCAGGTCCGTTTGAGGCTTGGCTTTCAGGAACTTGGCAGGCTGCCCGTCTTCCCCCAGGGGGATGTAGTAGGGAGCCACGGGAGCATCCCCGTTGATACTCACTCTTTCCAGAGGCTCTCCGCTCCGGAGCCGTTCTTCCACCCGGTCCAGCAGCTGCCGGAATTTCTCTTTATCCGCTTGGGTGGGATGTTCCTTCCCGATGGCGGCAAAGGCATGGGGCGCGGCAAAGGCACCGGCGGCAAACACCCGGAAGTCCTTTTTTTCCAGTTCATCCCGGAGTTCAGTGAGAGAGCTGTCATAATTCCGGTTGCCAAAAGTGACCAGCGCTACGGCCGGGGTCCGCTCCTTGGAATCCCCGGAAAACAGCTTCTGTACGAAAGGCAGGGCCTTGTTGGGAATACGTCCTGCATAGGTGGGCATACCAAAAATCACCAGGGTGTTGGGCCCGAAAAACTGCAGGGCTTCCTGATCCTGGGGCAGCGTGAAAGAATGGAAAGACTGGGTCACGCCTTCTTGCTCAAAGCGTTGGGCCAGCTGTTGGCTGAAAGAACGGACCAGCGTTTCTGTCTGTCCGGTGGGACTGAATGAAATGGCAGCAATATGACTGATCAATACAAAGACCTCCCCTTAGAAACCTGAACTTTCCGCATTCTTCCTTCCATCATAACCTATTTTCCGCAAGAAAGCCAGTCCAAGACATTGGATGGATGGTCTCAGAATGGGAAAAATTTGCGCCCTGTCCGGGAAATGGCCTATAATAAAACCATCAACTATAGAAACAGGGGGAATACCCATGCATGATATGATCATCCGAGAAGCTGCCTGCAGCGATGCTGCTGCCATCCGTTCCATCTATGCGCCCTATGTGGAATCCACGGTGATTACCTTTGAATACCAGGTGCCCAGCGTAGAAGAATTTTGTCGGCGCATTGCCCATACAAAGGAAAGGTATCCTTATTTTGTGGCGGAACAGGAGGGCCGTATCCTTGGCTATGCGTATGCTGGCCCTTTTGTGGGGCGGCCGGCGTATGACTGGTCGGCAGAACTGAGCATCTATGTGGACCGTACCCTCCGGAAAAAGGGTGTGGGGAAACAGCTTTATCATGCACTGCTGGAAGCGCTCCGGAAAATGGGCATCTTGGATGTGTATGCCTGCATCGGCTATCCGGAACAGCCGGACGAATACCTGGATTTCAACAGCGCCCAGTTCCACGCCCATCTGGGATTCGAACCCGTGGGCATCTTCAAGGACTGCGGGTATAAATTCAACCGCTGGTACCATATGATTTGGATGGGAAAGAACCTGGCCCCTCACGGAAAGGACCAGCCGGCCATCCGGCCGTATCCGGAAGTCCGGGGAGAAAAGTAGAGGAGGGGAAGGTATGGAACAGCAAGTGGTGCTGGTAACGGGAGCCAGCAGCGGGATCGGCAGAGAAACGGCCATCCTTCTGGCTAAAACCGGCCACGTGGTCTATGGGGCTGCCCGGCGGTTGGAAAAGCTCCAGGAGTTATCTAAATATGGAGTGATCCCTCTCGTGCTGGATGTAACCAAGGAATATTCCTGCCAGAATGCCCTGCAGCAGATCCTGAACCAGCAGGGGACGCTGGATATCCTGATCAACAATGCGGGGTACGGATCCTATGGAGCTGTGGAAGATGTCCCTCTTACAGAAGCCCAGCGGCAGCTGGATGTGAATGTATTTGGAGCCATCCGGCTGACCCAGATGGTGCTCCCTCTTTTCCGCAGGCAGCACCGGGGCCGGGTGATCATGATTTCTTCCATTGCAGGCAGGCTGACCGGACCTTTCGGAGGTTGGTACCATGCCAGCAAGTATGCGCTGGAAGCCTTGAGCGACTCTCTGCGGATGGAAACGGCCGGCCAAGGCATCTGGGTGAGCATCGTGGAACCGGGTCTGGTCCGGACACCCTGGGGCCATATCGCAGCGGACCATCTGGCGGCTTCTGCCCGGCGGGGTCCCTATGCCAGACTGGCGGAACAGGCCGCCCGGGGAATCCACCGGCTCTATGACAAAAAATGGCTTACCAGTCCGGCAGAAGTGGCCAGGACCATCTTCCTGGCGGTAAATGCAGCTCAGCCCCAGGCCCGCTATCTGTGCGGCAAGGATGCCTACCTGCTGTTGGCACTCCATACCCTTCTGCCCACCGGGCTCTATGATCTGGCAGCCCGGTGGGTGATGAAAAAATTGGCTTAGGAGGCGGTGACATGGATATCCTGCGCTTGGGAAATCTGCAGCTTTCCCTGCTCCTGCTACTCCTGACAGGGCTTTTCCTGCGGAAAAAGAATATCGTGGATGAACCGGGGAAACGCTGTCTCACAGACGTCTGCGTCAATGTGATCATTCCCTGCAACATCCTCAAATCTTGTTTGATGCCTTTTGAAGGGAATATCTTCCTGACCTGCGGACGGATCCTGGCGGCGGGGGCCATGCTCCAGGTAATCTTTATGGGCCTGAACCATTTTCTCTTCAACCGGTATCCGGATACCCAGAAAAAAGTGCTCCAGTATGGAACGCTGGTATCCAACAGCGGATTTTTGGGGTATCCAGTGGCAGAGGGCGTCTATGGCGATCTGGGACTCTTTTATGCTTCTGTGTTCCTGATCCCGCTGCGGATGGTCATGTGGTCGGTGGGGACCAGCTATTTCATGGCCCGGCAGGAAAGCCGGAAGGAAGTGCTGAAAAAGGTCCTGACCCACCCCTGCCTGATTGCCGTGTACATCGGGATCTTGCTGATCCTGACCCAGTGGCGTCCCCCGGCCTTCATCGACATGACCATCCGGTACATCGGCAGCTGCAATGCAGCCATTACCATGTTCATCGTAGGGACCATCCTGGCAGATGTGCCGCTTTGGACCATTTTCAACCGGGACAGCATCCTGTACAGTATCCTGCGTCTGCTCCTGCTGCCGGCGCTGGCCTGGGGAGTCAGTGCAGTCTTGGGGCTGGATGCGGTGGCCACCGGGATCGCTGTATTGATGACAGGGATGCCGGCAGGAGCCACCACGGCCATCTTTGCCGCCCGGTACGGCAGTGACGCTCCTTTTGCCACCAAGCTGACGGTCCTGTCCACCCTGCTCAGCATGTTCACCATCCTGTTCTGGTGCGCCGTGCTGCCAGAACCGTGAAAGGGGGCTGTTGTGAGCTGACCCCCAATTGTTAGACCAAAAATCTAACAATTGAGGGTCAGTTTTTTATGGCAAAACACAGCTATGAATTTAAGAAAAAAATAGTACTGGAATATTTGAACAGTGACGAAGGGTGTATTTCTATTTCACGTAAATATGGGATGGCAAGTAGCAGCCAGCTGCTAAAGTGGGTTGCTGCTTACAAGGCATTTGGTGATGATGGACTGAAAAGATCCCGCTCTCAAAAAATATACTCTTTCAAAGAAAAACTTTCTGTGGTAGAGTCTTACTTAACAAATGAAATCTCATATCAGGAACTAGCAATTCAAGTAGGGATCAACAACCCATCAATGATTGCCAGATGGGTCAATGAATTTAGAATTGCGGGACCAGATGCTTTACGGTCACATAAAAAAGGCAGGAAGAGAACTTTGAACAAATCTCAAACCAAAAAAACAGATACCCAGGTTCAGCAGCCGATGGTCGACATCAGTGTGGAACATGTCAAGGAGTTAGAGGATGAAAATCTTAAACTCCGTATAGAGAATGTTTTTTTAAAAGAACTGAGGAGACTGCGTTTAGAGGACGAAGCAAAAATGAGAGAGTTGCGAAAATCATCTCCAGTCTCCGAAGATCATTCAAATTGAAAGACCTTCTCTCCTATACTCAAATGCCCAAAGCGACCTATATGTACTGGCAGAAACGGTTTGACCGCGTGAATCCAGACCAGGAAGTAGAGGACAAAATACAGGAAATCCGCAGCCAGCATAAAGATTATGGATATCGGCGCATGACCGGTGAGCTGAAGAATCAAGGGATTTGCGTGAACAAGAAGAAAGTTCAACGTATCATGCAGAAACTGAGCCTTCAGGTAACATCCTTTACCCGGAAAAGCCGTAAATACAGTTCCTATAAGGGTAAGGTAGGGACCATTGCTCCGAATAGAATACATCGTCGTTTTGAGACGAATATCCCACATCAGAAGATTACGACCGATACTTCAGAATTCAAATATTATGAAGTAGATACACAGGGACATCTGACCCTGCACAAGCTTTATCTGGATCCTTTCCTGGACATGTTCGATGATGAAATCATCAGCTATGGAATAGCCAAACGTCCTTCGGCTGAAAGCATACTGGAAGCTCAAGCTGAAGCAATCGAAATTACTGCTGATTGTCCATATCGAAGAACGTTTCACTCCGATCAGGGCTGGGCATACCAAATGAAGGCCTATACCAGGAAACTAAAAAAAGAACGAATTTTTCAGAGCATGTCTCGAAAGGGTAACTGTCATGATAACGCTGTAATGGAAAACTTTTTCGGCTTAATGAAACAGGAAATGTATTATGGAGTGATCTACTACAGCTACGAAGAACTAAGAGCCGCTATCGAACGATACATCAAATACTATAACGAACAAAGGATCAAGGAAAAACTGGGCTGGAAAAGTCCTGTTCAATACAGGCTTTCTTTGCTGGCAGCATAAAAAAGTAACGAGACAGTAAAAACCATCTCGTTACTAAGGTCTAACTTTTTGGGGTCACATCATTGCACGTTGTGTACAACAGCCCCCTTTTTATAGGCTTTCCAAAAATTCTCCTACCGCTCGGGCATATCCTCTGGGATTGTCCATGATTTCATTGGCGTGGCCGGAGCCTTCGAAATAGATCAGTTTCTTGTTGGCACTGGTGCAGCGGTTCAGGAGGTTTTCTGCAATGTGGGGCGGGATCAGCCGGTCCACATCTCCATGGAGGAACAGGACCGGTGTGGTCATCCGCTGGACACAGGAAGCCGGATCCACATCCCGGAGGGTCTTCCGGGTATGATAGTACAAAGAAGCTTGGAAGAAGGGATCCAGGACTTCCATCCCCAGCAGCAGCCGCTGGTCATCCGTATAATTCATGAGTTTTTCCTGGCCCAGTTCCAGCACATTGCCATAGGAACTGTCTGCCACATAGAATTTCATTTCCCGGCCTTGGGGACTCCCCGCGTAGATCAAGCTCATGGCGGCGCCTAAAGAGATCCCGTGGAAACCGATGGACGCCTTGGGGTCTTTCTGACGGAGCAGGGCTGCCCAGCTGTCCATATCTTCCACATCGTGGATGCCCCAGTCATTGGTGCTGCCACTGCTTTCCCCGTGGCCCCGGATATCTGGCATCAGTACATTATAACCTTTCTCCAGATAGACCCGGGCATAAGGGACGCACATGGTCCGGTTCTGATACAGCCCATGGAGTAGGATGACGGTATCGTGGCCTCCTGCTGGATTTTCGATATACGTGCCCTGGAGCCGGGTCCCGTCTTTGGAATGGACCTGTACCCGCTCCCAGCCGTATTTCCGTTCCAGGCCATGGATGGTATCCAGATCGTTCCGATGATTTTCGATGGCCAGCAGTTTGTCCCAGGGTTGGGTGAACAATTGCTGGTAAGCCGTATTCCCAGCATAGACACCTGCTCCAAGAAGCAGCAGCAGGGTCAGGAGAACCAGGTATTTGATGAAGTTCCAAAGGAATCGCATTCCTTTTTCCTGCCTTTCTTTGATGCATACAATACTGAGTATACATCATAAGACGAAGTTGAAGAAAAAGTGGGGCAGAAAAGAGAAAAAAAGATGAACAAAAAGTAGATAGATACTGGGTCCCGGCAGATGCAGCAACAGAATACAGCTTTTTTCGTTTCAAGATTTTATGGTATACTAATCAAAAGTTTCAATAGGGAAGGGAGAATAGAGATGGAGGTGATTTTCGATATTGCACTTCTTTTGAGTGAAAGTGGATTTGTACGACAAGTAGAGTTTGGAAGTAAATTGGGGGAAAATTCGGAGATCCGAACCGCTTGCAAGGGTTTGATTGGGCAGAAACTTTCTGAAGTGAGCAGTATGGTCTTCCAGGAAGGGACGGGAGAAGTCCAGTGGCTTGAAAGACGATTTACATATACCTCTTTTCGAGTGTTTTATGGAATTTGTTTATTGTTTCGGCAAGAATCCATCCGGGAAAAACTCATGGAAGCAGTTCTTGACCGATCTCCCAATGTCATTCAGCTATATGCCAAAGATGGAACCATTCAATTTTTCAATAAAGCAAGTAAGTGTCTTCTGGGAATCCCTCTCAAGGAATCTGTTGAAGGACAAAATTTGTTGGATATTTTTCATGTTGACCCAAATTATAGTGCGATTTTAACAGTCCTTAGGAATCTGAACAATGTCCATCATCGATATGACCGGTACAAATCGACAACGGGCAAAGATTTGATGACAGTAACAGAAGGCTATCCTGTATTTCGGAAAGATGGATCTATTTTGGGAGCTGTTTCTGTTGAACAGGACATGAATTCCGTTAAATCTCAGATTGCTGAATTGAAGCAAATAGAAGGAATCTTGACCCGGCATATGACGGAACGGTTTGCTGCAAGTAAAGATGTCCGCTATACGTTTGATGACTTGATCGGATCTTCGGAAGCTTTGCAAAATTCTATTCAGCTGGCAAAACGGATGGCCGAACGGGAAATCAATATTTTAATACAGGGAGAAACCGGCAGCGGGAAGGAAATATTTGCTCAAAGCATCCATCAATATAGTTCCCGACGCCGAGAAAAATTTATTGCTGTCAACTGTGCAGCTTTTCCAGAATCCTTGATTGAGAGTATGCTTTTTGGAACTGTAAAGGGTGCTTTTACAGGCAGTTCCGATCAGATGGGACTTATTGAAGCGGCCAATCATGGAACACTTTTCTTGGATGAAGTCAATTCAATGAGCCCTGCTATGCAGGCGAAATTGCTCAGAGTGCTGCAGGAACATACCCTGCAGCGCATTGGTAGTACAAAGTATATTCCTGTTGATGTCCGAGTCATTTCTTCAACAAATGAAGATGCCTATGTAATGAGCCAGAATGGAAAGATGCGTCAGGATTTGTTCTTTCGCTTGGCTTCTGTGATTATTGAAATCCCACCTTTGCGGAATCGACTGGAGGATCTGCCCGAGCTTGTCCATTTCTTTATTGCTAATTATCCACAGTATGCTGGAATGCCTATTCGGAAAATTACGCCTGGATTTTGGCAACGGCTTCGAGAACACCAGTGGCCAGGGAATGTACGGGAACTTTTCCACATCCTAGGCTACGCAATGAGTGTTTCTAAAGATGGGGTTCTTGATGAGAGTGATTTTCCTTATTACTTCCTTCGTCATGCTAAAAAAGATTCTGTGTCTCAACAACATTCCCAATCTCTCGTTATGGAAGTTTCCAATAAAGATGAAAAGGGATTGACAGAGCTTGTCAATGACTATGAAAAAAGTATCCTCTTGGCGACATACCAGGTTTGTGGGAAAAATGTAACAAAAGCAGCAGCAAGATTGCATTTGACACGGCAGAACTTTCAATATCATTTAAGAAAGTTTGGTATTAAAGAGAAAGAATAATAAAAAATTGGCGCCAAAAAATCTTGCAGCCAGATTTTCTTGCAAGTATTTTCTAACGTTGACCCACTATAAAGTCATTTTTTTCGGAAATTATATATTTTTGACCGATCCATTTGCAGCGATGCATTTTCAATTTCATATTTTACTTACAAACCGGTATGACAGGGAATTTCAGGCGTGCCGGTACTTGATGGGGGTGTGAAAAAATTCACACCCCCTCCCTTTCGTTTTCATGGAGCTATTATTTCACAGCCCCTATTTTTTATTTACAATTTTGGCAAGATATTTGCAATGGATATAGATAAAAATGTAGAAGTGTATAAATGGTTGAATTTTACTGGAAAGGAAAAGAAATGGATAGGATTCTTTTAAACGGGAAGAATACATTGGAAGATTTGGTTTCTGTGGCGAGAAATCACAGTCAAGTTGCATTTTCAGACGCATATGTTCAACGAGTCCAAAAATGCCGGAATTTTGTGGATGATTTTAGTAAAGGTGGAATCCCAATTTATGGTGTGACAACAGGATTAGGCGATAACTGGAGAAAATTCATACCTGAAGAGGAACGTATCCATATCCAGAGAAATCATATCCTTGCTCATACCTGTGCTGTAGGGGACACAATCAATGAAGAGTGTACCAGAGCCATGATGTTTGTAATGCTGTTGCATTTTGGATCTGGATATACGGGAATCAGATTGGAAACACTGGAACTTTTAAAAGAAATGTTAAATCGGAACGTTGTTCCAAGGGTTCCAGGACATGGCTCCGTTGGATATATTTCTCTTGAAGCCCACATTGGTATGGTCCTTATTGGGGAAGGAAAAGCTTGGTACAAGGGGAAACTGTTAAGTGGGAAAGAAGCCTTGCTTGAGGCTGGACTTGAGCCAACTGTTCTTTCGTCCAAAGAAGGATTGACCATTGTTTCCGGAACGACTTCTGTAACCACTTTTTCTGCACTTGCACTATATGATGCAGCAACTTTGGCGTTGACTGCAGATGTTAGTGGTGCATTTAGCTTGGAAGTGCTCAAAGGTACTTTAATGGCTATGGATGACCGTATTATGGAAGTAAGACCACACGTGGACCAAGGCATGACAGCTTATAATCTGCGAGCTATTCTACAGGACAGCGAGATTGTAGACAAATATCGTGGATATCGTGTACAGGATGCGCTGTCTATTCGCTGTATTCCTCAGCTGCATGGAGCTGTCAAAAAAGCAATTAAAGATGGATTACAGTCTCTGGAGGTTGAATTAAATTCTTCTGTAGATAATCCTTTGATCTTTGAAGAAAATGATGGCAAAGCTGTTGCACTCATGGGCTGTAATGCAGACGGTTCTTATCTGGGAATGGCTTCTGATTTCCTTGCCATTGCTATTACTGATTTGTGTAAAATGTCTGCTAGCCGGATTGATAGATTATTAAATCGTCTTGTCAGTGAACTTCCTGCTTTTTTAAATAAGAATGCGGAATATAATGATGGCCTTATGATGATCCAATATACTGCTGCAGGTCTGTTGGGAGAAATGAGGATCCTTTCTCATCCAGCTGTAGTGGATAATTTAACCACATGTGCGAACCAAGAAGATTACATCAGTATGGGATATAATGCGGTAAAAAAAGCATATGATTTAATGCAAATGGGCAGATATATCATTGCCATTGAACTTATCTGTGACGGGCAGGCTCTTGACTGTTATGACATGCTTGCTCCATCTTCTGCTACAGGGAAGGTGTACCAGCTTTTACGACAAGCTGTTCCTGTATTGGAAACAGATGCCCCGCTTACCCCCTTAATTGAAAGTGTGTCCACTCAAATCAAAGAGAGAAAATATATAGATGTGGTGGAAACCGTCACAGGTAAACTACAATTTTAAAAAAGGAAGTGAAGGGTATGTTAACTTTTATTGACAATCTTACCGTCCTGTTATGTGTCATTGGCATATTTCTTGTGGGAAAACATTTTAGCAAAACTTCTCGAAATATGGATAGCTTCTATCAAGCAAACAAATCGATTCCCTGGTCTTTGGCAGTCGGGACGCTTGTAGCATCCTGGTATGGCGGGGCTGGCGTCATTGGAACCATTGGCTACGCAACGACAATGGGTGTCTCAGCATTTTTTATTTGGTCCATTTGTGCTCATCTAGTCCGTTTTCCTCTAGCTCTTTGGGTAGCACCTCGTATTTCCGTAAAAGTAAATACGACTATGACGGAATTGATCAACCGCTATTATGGCAGGGCGGCTTCTTTGATAGGGGCCATTATCCTCGTGGTATCCTGTCTTTCCATTGCAGAAATCGCAGCGACGGGCTATGTGGGTGTAGCTGCCTGGAATGCAAATAAATTTTTGGTTGCAGCTGCGGTAGTTATTATTTCTACTGGCATCACTTGCTTAGGTGGCCTTATGGGTGTAGCTGTAACAGATATGATTTTCTTTTTCCTGATGATTACCTCTGTTTGTGCTGCTTTTCCTCAAGTTTACTTTGGGGTAGGAGGATTTGCAGGAATTAACCAAGTCTTAAGTCAAGTCGCACCTCAAATGTTGACTCCGTTAGGAGGAACACCTGTTGGACGAGCTATTTGCCTCGTTGTATTGTGTATCAATGTATATAAAGATCCCTCTTTTTACCAACGTTTCACTGCTGCCAATTCGCCCCGTACGGGCAAACGGGCCATGTTGATGTGTTTCTCCATCTGGCTTTCTTTCGATATGGTACTTATCACTACGGCAATGCTCATCCGCACGATTCATCCTGGACTGGAAATTCAGCCAGAAGTTGCATATGTGCAGCTTGTCCTTTCCAACTTGCCCGTTGTCTTGAGAGGCCTTTTTGTTTTCGGAATCATGGGGGCCATCATTTCAACGATTGATTCGTATTTCTTGATTGGGGGAGAAATTGTATCCCGTGACATTATCAATGTCTATCGGAAACATCCTCTGTCGGACAGACAAAGTATCAATATTACAAGAATCAGTTGTATCATATTCGGAATCATTGGGCTCGGAACGGCATTCAGTTTTCCTCTTGTATATGATGCTTTTCTTTTCATCAATAGCTTGTCTATGTGTGGCCTTTTTGTTCCAGTACTGGGTGCAATCCTTTCTGATTCAAGAAAAACTGATGTTGGGGGTCTAGCCAGTATGATTTTCGGATCATTGTCTTGGATCTATTTTAATTATTTTCCAATATCGGTTGACATTTTAGGCGGAAAGGTAGATGCTCTCCTCATTGCGCTCCCTATTTCTTTTATAGCGTATGTAATCGGCAACCGTTTTGGGAAAGTATATTGTGACGATTCTGTTGGTTCCGCTGGCGAACAACTGATTGAACCGGTGGAATGGTTCGGTGTAGATGGAGCTTTGGTCGCTCTCTATGCTGTCTTGGCAATTATTTTTGGGTATGGCATGGTTCATCAGGTCGATGTCCTTGTTGGCATCATGGCTCCAGGCATTGCCATGCTGATTACGTTTGGTGTGTTTGTCCGTTATTGGTTTGAAGTACGGGAATTTAGCAAACGAAAAGCTTGAGGAGAGGGGAATCTTAATAGGGAGAGAAACATGAAAATACAAGTGGTACCCAAGACGATGGCCGAAGAAGAGGCTATGGAAGTAGCCGAGAAAAGAGGTAACTTTTTAGGCCGCCTTCTTTTGGGGAAAAAGAAAATTACGTTGAAATTAATGTATATCGAAAGCAAGGAAATTACTTTTGAAATGACTTATATGGATACTTTTTTACGAAAAATCTTTAAGCAGCAGGATTCTCTTCCCCGTAAGCAAAAAATCCTTATGCTGGCAGAAGGGACCAGAGGAACTCCAGCTTATTTGGAAGAGCCGATAAAGACACAAGTTCTGCAAATCTTGGATCCAACCCAGATACAGCCAACAGAAATTCCCCAGGAAAAACTGATCGAGAATGCTAAAAGATTGGCTGGACGGATGGTCAAACGACAGATTGGAAGTTATGTCACCTTGGATGTTTTGCAGCTTCGTTCGATTTATCGACCGTATTACATTGCTTTTTATGGAGAACTTGTGAAAAATACAAAAGTTCGATACATTGCCATCCCAGCGGATGGGAATGTTATCGAAAGGACTTTTTAACCATTGTAGATTTACTGGTTTGCAAAGAAAGGAAGAATCATGATGGGTACTCCTGTTGAAGTTGACAATATCAAACATGTGACAGTCGTAGGCATTGGGACACAAGGCTCCATGATTGCTTTTCGAAATGCCTTATACGGTAAGCAGGTTACAGGATACAGCCGGACAGAAAAATCTATTCTGACTTGCCAGGCGAAGGTGGAAAAATGGCTGGCCTATTTCGTCCAAGAAGGTAGGATCAATGAAGAAGAAGCCAATGCGGTAAGAAAGCGTATCCGGTATGCAAGGAACTTGGAAGAAGCCTGTCAGGATGCAGAACTTGTTGTAGAGAATGTCCCTGAAAAATTGGCTTTGAAACAAGATGTATTTGAGCAGTTGGATAAAATTTGTCCAACTGGATGTTTGCTCAATTCCAATACTTCTTCCTTGCTTATGAGTGATATTTATGTACGTGTTTCTCCGGAACGGAAAAAACGGACTTTTTCAGTCGACCACGACGATCCTATCCGCAATAATTATCTTGAAATGATGTGGAATGCCAGTACATCTGAGGCTACAAAAAAGGCTGCCCTTGCGCATTATCACACGCTGGGATTCGAACCTGTCGTTACAGAAAAGGAAATCAAGGGCTATTCAATCAACCGCGTGTGGCGTGCTGTTAAGCGAGAATGTCTCCATCTTTGGGCTGATGGATATGTGGATCCGGCAGAATTCGACCGTGGTTGGCGAATCGAATGGAATACCAATATTGGGCCTTTCCAACTTATGGATCTCATCGGTCTTGATACAATCTATAATATTGAAATGTCTTATTATGAAGCCAGTGGAGAAGAACGGGACAAACCGCCTGTAAAATTGAAAGAAATGATTGACCAAGGACAGTTGGGCATGAAATCAGGAAGAGGGTTTTACTCCGGGTACGACAGAGAAGCAGGAAATCTTTCTGTCGATAAACATAAGTGAACAGGGAGAGATCATTGATGATTCTGACGGATGAACAGCAAAAAATGCTGGATGGTGTATATGGCAAAGGGGCCTCCCTCGCCATGGAAGTTCAGGTCGGAATTGCTAAATGCTTTGATGCACCTCGTATGGTCCCTATCCAGAAAGTGCATGTTTCACTTAGTGCACAGGAGGCGGATTTATGGTTTGCCAGCCGTCTTTTGTCGGCTGGGGCAGTCTGCAGAATCTCTCCAACGGTCAATCCAGGATACTCTGTGGGCACATTTGCGTCGACCCTTTCGGACACAGCAAAGACTCATATGGAACGGGTAGATCAGGTGTATAGAGCACTTGGTGCTACGATGACTTATTGTTGTACGCCTTACTTGTATGGCAACAAGCCGAGAAAAAATGAAGTGTGTGCATTCTCTGAAACCAGTGCAACAATTTTCGTGAATGCCGTCCTGGGAGCAAAAACCAATCGGGAGAGTGCCGCCAGTGCCTTATGTGCGGCCATCACTGGATGCGTTCCAGAATATGGGATGCTCTTTGAAAAAAATCGATTTGGAACCATAGCGGTTGAAGTCGATGCTAGGTTGGAGAAAGAGGGAGACTTTGCTCTGCTAGGGATGCTCGGGAAGAAAATAGGACGAGGCAACCCCGTTTTCTTTGGGTTGCCTCCATCGATTCCTGTGGAATCACTGATTGCTTTGGGTGCTTCTTTAAATGTTTCTGGCAACTATGACATTTATGCCGTACCAGGGGTGACTCCTTTGGTAAGAGATGAAAAGGATGCTTTTGGCAATAAAGAACCGCTGCGTACGGTTAAGATTACGCAAAAAAATCTGGATGATTTGCGAGATAAAGGCCATCCTGTATCCGGGGAAAAAATATCTTTCTGTATTTTAGGCTGCCCGCATTACACGTATTCCCAGGTGGAGAGGGTGGGAGGTCTGCTTACAAAGCCCGCGGCTGTCCCCATTTATATCCTTACTTCTCTTGAAGTCATAGAAGAAGCAGAAAAAAATGGACTGCAGGACCATCTTTACCGATTTGGCGGGAAGTTAATTCCTCATACTTGTGTGGATGAAGTCAATTGCTGGCACTTTCTCAAAGGTATGTTAGGTGTTACAGATTCGCCTAAAGCAGCCTATTATATGACAAGTGCGGGGGTGACACTGACGGTTCAGGATGTGGAGCAATGTATCCATGAGGCTATCCAAGGAAAGGTATGTGAATGATGACAAATGTGTTTGCCTGCAGAGAAATAGCCAAAGGTAAGGCTGAGGGTGAAATCCTTCTTTCGTCAGATCAGATCCTTTTCTACCATGTACGCCCTGAAGATGGTGTAGTAATGGAACGGGGTCACTGTCTTGAAGGAATCAGTGTGAAAGATAAGATATTGATATTTCCGGGTGGCAAAGGCAGTTCCGTTGTCCAAATGGACGGGCTCTATCAATTGGAAAAGCATGGGACTGCTCCGAGGGCTTTTATCGTAGAAGAACCGGATACAGTATTGGTTTCTACAGCTATCATTATGGATGTACCCATGGTAGATCGAGTAGAGCATTCTTTTTACAGAGAAATCCACAATGGAGATATCGTTCGTCTGGATACAACAAAACAAACAATTGAAATAGAGGAAAGGGGTCAACGAATGGAAAGAATTCTTTTAAATGGGCATGAGCTCACCCTTCAGGCTTTGTATCACATTGCTTATGAGGGATATCCTGTAGAAATCGAAGCAGAAGCATGGAAACGAGTCAAACGGGGCCGTGAAACGATGGAACGGTTGGCTCATGATGGGAAAGCCATTTACGGGTATAATAGGGGTGTAGGCTGGAATAAAGATCGGAATGTAGAAGAAAATCTCATTGAAAAAGAAAACAGAAAAGTCATTTATAGCCATGCATTGGGATATCCACCTTACAATACAATAGAAGAAGTACGCGCGATGATGGCAATCCGGCTGAACACGCTGCTTATTGGAGCTTCTTGTGCAAGTGACGAACTTGTTATCTTATATAAAGAATTTCTGAATCGTGGAATAACTCCTTGTGTGCCCCGGCGTGGATCAGTTGGGGAAGCTGATATTACGACCATTACCCATATCGGGATGGCTTTTGCAGGAGAAAACCAGGTATACTATAAGGGACAGCAGACAAGCGCCAGAGAGGCCATGAAACAGGAAGGGCTAGAACCCTATCATTGGCAGCTGAAAGATGCCCATACGGTTATGCTTTCCAATTCTCAGGGGGAAGGTACAACAGCCATCTTGGTAAAGGAAGTTGAAGATTTACTTTTTATGTCTGATTTGGTTTATTGTCTGGATTATGAAGGGTTGAATGGCAACATCGAGGCCATGCGCCAGGATGTAAATGAGCTGAGAGGGCTTCCGGGACAGAAAAAATGTGCAGCTCGCTGCCGAAAATTCCTGGAAGGCAGTTACCTATATGATAAAGACTCCAAACGAGCACTTCAGGATTCTCTGAGCTTTCGGGGAGGTTTTACTATTACAGGTACAGTGATAGATGCGTTGGAAGTGGTTAAGAAGTTCCTTGCCATTCAGATCAATTCTCCGTCTGATAATCCTTGCATCATCCCGGAAACCCAGGAACTGTATGTAACATCAAATTTTGAAACGACATCCTTAGCGGTGGCTGTTGAGATGCTTTCCATCGCTTTGGGACATCTGTCCAGGACGATTAATTATCGCATGATAAAAATGGCGGACCCTGATTTTACAGGTCTAACCCGCTTTTTAGCACCGAGAAATGGAGAATCCTATGGGTATTCCCAGATTCAGGATGCTTTTTCTGCTTTGGATGCGGAAAACCGGTTCCTTATTACTCCTTCTTCCGTAGATTTTTTTGCTATCGAAGGCTATATTGAAGATCATGCCAGCAATTTGCCTCTCGTTACAACGAAAGCTCTGCAATTGGTCGATAATCTGCGCTATCTTGTGGGCATGGAAGCCCTCTATGCAGCGCAGGCTGTGGACCTGCGGGGAAATATTAGACTTGGTCGATATACGCAGGCTGCCTACGATACCATCCGCAAAATCATTCCATCACTGGATGGATTGCGCCCTATCCAGGAAGACGTTCAAAAAGCGTATACACTCATCAAGTCTGGAAAATTGCTTGAGAATTTGGATGATCTGGCTCAGTGCCTCTGAATGGTTTTGCAATCGAGACTCCGTCATTTTATAAAAATAAGCAATCCGTCAAAACTCTCCCGTGTTGGCAGAGCTTTGACGGATTGCTTATTTAAACCAAATTTCATGCAAATTCCTTCAACAGTTCCAGAAACTCTTCCTCATGGTCCGGATACCACTGGGTGAAAGGTTCTCCGGCATCCAGCAGGATCTGGTTCAGATCCAGGAAAAAGCGGGGCAGCCGAGCGGTGGCGATGAGGGCCAGGGGCTCGCTGATTTTTTCTTTTCCGTAGGCATAGCTTCCGCCGGCGTATACTTGGAAGGCACTGGCCCGTTCGCCATTTACCAGGGTAAAGGCCCCCCGGAAGCCCAGCGCTGCCAGGGACTGGACGGTACAGGTGGAAGGGCAGCCGGAAAAATGACATTTGGGCAGATACCGGGTATCCACGCCCTGTTCCTTCAGGAATGCTGCAATCCGGGCCAGGGTCCCGTGGGAATCGCACAGTCCCTGCTGGCAAACAGTAGCACCGATGCAGCTGACGGAATGTTCAAAGGCGGTATGAGCTGTGTCTTTTTCTGTCAGGGCTGCGATTTTCCGGGCTTCTTCCGCTGTCAGGTTGATGATGTAGCAGGTTTCGTCCGCATTCAGCCGCAGCTGGGCTCCTTCCATCTGCGAGGCTTCTCTCAGCAGCTGCTGGAACACCTGGATATCCGGCACACCGCCCAGGGGTTTGTATTCCACATAGTACAATCCTTCTTGTTTCTGGCTGCGGATCCGGGGATCCGTCAGGACGGAATCGTCTTTTCCGGCTTTGGTCAGGGGCGGGATGGGTTCCAGTTCCAGCCGGGGGATCCTTTCTTCCCGGCAATGGGCTGCCGCGTCCCGGACAGCCTGCCGGAAAGGATCTTCACCCATTTTGGTCAAGATGAACCGGGAACGGGCCGTACCCCGGTGCTGATAGTCTCCATACTTCATGTATACGTCCCGGGCATAGCCCAGGATGTACCAGGACAGATCCTGGGGATCCACCTGGGTATCGATGAGGACTCCGAATCGGCTGCCGTTGACGCCGAAGCCGCCGCCGGCATACACGTCGAAGGTGCCGCCTGGACGGGCTACAAAGCCCAGATCTTTGAAGGTGGCATGGCCTTCGTTGTCGATTCCGTTGGAAAAGCTGATCTTGTACTTCCGGGGCAGCTTCAGTTCCGGGATCAGACTGATGACAAAGCTGGAAGCAGCCCGGATGGCCGGGGTCATGTCAAAGGGTTCGCCTTTTTCCACTCCGTGGAGAGGGCTGGCCGTGATGTTCCGGGGATTGTCCCCGCCGGCACCGGCACAATAGATGCCCTGGTCGAAGCAGTCCTGATACAGGCCCAGGACTGCCTGTTCCTGGAGACGATGGAGCTGGAGGGCTTCCCCGGTGGTGAAGTGGGCCAGGGTCACCTGGTATCTGTCGATGGCCTGGGCCAGGAAAGCCATGTGGGCCTGGCTGATGGTCCCGCCGGAAAACCGGAGCCGGAGCATGCTGCTGTTGGCGCCTCGTTCTCCATAGGAACCGAATTTCCCGGAAGTCCCCTTATATTTGCCCGGAGGCAGTTCTTTGGCATAAAAAGCATGGGCCGCTTCCTGGAAAATCGGGAATTGGCTGCGGATTTTTTCTTTGGCAGTTTCAGAAATCTGTAGCAAGGATGGATCCCTCCTTCAATAATATATCCTTCTTCTCTTATCTCAAGGTCAGCAGGCAGACTGTTTCCACATGGCTGGTGTGGGGGAACATGTCCACGGGCTGGACTTTCCGGACCACGAAGCCTTTGTCCCGTAAAATGGCCGCATCCCGGGCCAGGGAAGCCGGATTGCAGGAAACGTATACCACCCGCTGGGGACGGACCCTGGCAATGGCATCCAGCACCCGCTGTTCACAGCCAGCCCGGGGCGGATCCAATACCACCACATCCGGACGGCTGCCCTGGCGGACCAGTTCCGGCATTTCTTTGGCTGCATCTCCGCATAGGAAGTCCACATTGGCCACATGATTGTCCCGGGCGTTCTGCCGAGCATCCCGGATGGCCGGAGCCACGATTTCGATGCCCAGGGCCCGCTGGGCTTTCTGGGCCAGGAATAGGGTGATGGTGCCGGTACCGCAGTAGGCGTCGATGACTTTCTCCTTTCCCGTGAGGGACGCATACTGGAGGGCTGTTTCATAGAGCTTTTCCGCTTGGAGGGTGTTCACCTGAAAAAAAGAATGGGGGGAAATGGCAAAGGTGAATTTGCCCAGACGGTCGTGGATCACCCCGGGGCCCCAGATGACTTTGTTCTTCGGTCCCATGATCACATTGGTGTGCCGGGTATTGATGTTCTGGACCAGGGTGGTGAAGCCGGGGATTTCCTGGCGGAGCATGGCGGTCAGGTCCTTCAGATGGGGGACCTGGGGCTCGTTGGTCACCAATACAGCCATCACTTCTCCCGTCTGGACTCCCACTCGCCCCATAATGTGCCGGACGATGCCCCGGCGGGCATCTTCTTCCAAGGCGGGGATCCGGTATTTTTCCATCCAGGACCGGACAGTCTGGACAATCTGATTGTTGGCCTGCTGCTGGATCAGGCAGCCCTTCACATCGATGACTCGGTGGGTCCCTTGGGCATAGCAGCCGATGGCCAGGGTATGATTCCGTCCCTGGGCGGCAGGGACCTGCATCTTGTTCCGGTAATGCCAAGGATCATCTGCACCCAGGGTCTCCTGGACACAGAGTTTGGTGAAATGGCCGATCCGTTCCATGGCATCCACTACGGTCTGGCGTTTCAGAGCCAGCTGGGCCGGATAGGAAAGGTGCTGGAGCTGGCAGCCGCCGCACTGGGCATAGACGGGGCAGGGCGGTTCCACCCGGTCAGGAGAGGGTACCAGCAGCTTCTGCAGCCGGGCCTGACCGTAGCTTTTTTTCAGCAGGGTCACCTGGGCCTGGATCCGTTCTCCCGGCAAAGCACCGGGAACGAAGAAGGTAAAGCCGCTGACTTTGCCCACCCCTTCCCCGGAACTGCCCAGCCCGGTAATGGTCAGTTCGATATTCTCTTTGAGTTGGAATGGTATCTTATTCTCTTTCATAATACTGTCATTATACCGTTGTCCCAGGATGGACGCAATGTTTCCTGGGGAAAAGTCCCTAAAAGGCAGGGAAAAGAGGAAAAAGACAGGAAGTCCCTTATTCTGGGAGATAATCAAATGAATTGACAAAATCACAGGTTTTTACTATTATATAAATAGAAGGACGCTGAGTTTGGTTGCAGCGCCCGTTTTTTCAAATACAAGGAAAAAGGGTGTAGCTGGGAGGCGTGATCTTACTGGAAATACCATGAGGGGGAAAAGTTTATGATGTGGAAAGAGGATGTACTGCTGCTGTTCTATGTGGCTCTGGGCGGTGCACTGGGTTCTGTGGGGAGATACCTGGTGGCAGCTGCCCTGAAGGGAGTCTGGGGGAACGACTTCCCTTGGGAGATGATCTTCGTCAATACGTTTGGATGCATCCTGGTGGGTTTCTTTGCTGCGTTCCTGTATACCAAGCTGCCCCATCCCAAGTGGGCCATGCTGTTGTACTGGGGATTCATCGGCGGTTTTACGGCGTTTTCTTCTTTTATCAAAGAAGGACTGCACTTCTTTCTCCATGGGGAACATATTACGGGGTTTTTCTATCTGCTGCTCCAGAATACACTGGGCCTATTGGCAGCCAGCCTTGCTTTCTGGGCGGGAAAAACATTTTTTTAAAGGAATGATGTTGGTGTGAAACCTTTTTTTGCAACCCTGCTCCTTGTGGGCCTGGGCGGTTCCGCGGCCATCTGGGCCATGTACCGGACAGGCCTTTCTTTTTTGCGTCCCTTCTGGACCCTGGGGATATTCTTGCTGTTGCCTCTGTGTTTCGTCCTCAGCAATGTGTACCTCCATGCCCTGCCCCGGCCGGCCATCCGTTTTTTGGCCTGGACCGGCGGGCTCTGGATGGGCTTCCTCTATTATTCCGTGCTGGGACTGATCCTGTTCCTGCCTGCCCTTTTGGCGGGGAAACTGGGCCGCTGGCCGCTGCTGGCACCCCGGGCAGCGCAGGTCCTTGCGGCCGGCATTGTCTGTTTGGTCTTAGGCGGCTGCTGGCAAGCCCTCCATCCGGTGGTCCGGAAAATGGAGTATGTAACGGATAAACCCATCCCCGGTCCTTACCGGATCGTCTTTGTGTCGGACCTCCATTTCGGCGGTCTTTTCGGGACCTCCTATGGAGAAACCCTGGTCCGGAGGATCAACGGCTTGGAGCCTGACCTGGTCCTTCTGGGAGGGGATATGGTGGACGGGGACCTTCCTTTTGTCCAGCAGGAAGACAGCTTGGCTCCGTTGGCCCGGATCCAGAGCCGGGACGGGGTGTATGCCGTTTACGGCAACCATGACAAAAGGATGGGCACGGAAGCGGTGGAACGGTCCCTCCTGGAATCAGAAGGCATCCGTTTTGCCGTGGATGAGAACAAGGCCGTGAATCCTTGGCTGAATCTGACGGGAATGGATGATTACCTGTTCGGGGACCGGAGAGCATCCTATCATCCGGAACAGGGGAAATTCAATGTGTTTATGGAACATGAGCCCCGGCGGATCCAAGAGGCAGCAGAGCGGGGATATGATCTGTATTTTGCCGGCCATACCCATGCCGGCCAGATGGCTCCCAACCGGCTGATCACTCGGAAAATGTACTTCTTGGATTATGGATCGGAAATGGTGGGGCAGATGCTGGCCACGGTATCCAGCGGCTATGGCCTCTGGGGGGTCCCCATCCGCATCGGTCCCAAACCGGAAATCGTCGTTGTGGACATCAAAAAAGCAGATTGAGCGGCATGCTCAATCTGCTTTTTTCTTTTGGCCGCTGACAGTTGACCGTTGACTGCTGACCGGCGGTGCTGCCTGGAGCAGCACCGCCCCATACATCTCCGCCTTCTTCTCCAGCTTCATGGGATAGGCCCGGGAGGTGGAAGGCAGGCGGGTCAGGAGCAGTTCCCGTCCATCCAGGACAATGGGAAGGGAGGTCCCGGTCCGGGGCAGTTTAGGGGGATCGGTGCATTGGTGGAGGACGATTTCTGTAGCTTTTTCTCCGGTGGTGATCAGCTGACGGCAGCTGGAAATCTGCTGGAGCATGGCGGCCAGCGGCGCTTCTTCCACCACATGGAGGAATTTATCCGAGGCATTGCCCTTTTGCCGCTGGGCCCGGAGCACAGTGGGCCCCAGGGCGATCCCGGCTTGGCTTAGGAAGGCCTTGATCTTTGCGGCATCAAAAGCCTTGGCCTGCCCTTTCCGGAAGTGGTCCGGGTCTTTGAAATACACCATTCCTATGATCCGCCATATGTCATTCTGGAAATTGGGGTAATAGAAATCCATAGCCCGTTTTTCCGCTGCAGGAGGAAAAGTACCCAGGATCAGCACCCGGGCCCCTGCCGGCAGGAAAGGCGGAAAAGGATGCACCTCCACCGGGATCCCCGGCAGGATTTCTCCTGTAAGCTCCATTTGTTTCATGACAATATCGCTCCTTTTCATTCAGCGCCGGCAGAACAGAAAGCCGGCATCCAGCGGCCATTGATCATTGACCATTGACAGCCTTTTACTCCTCTTTCAGCAGCTTGAAGCTTTCCTTGTGGTATTCCAGGATGCCCTCTTTCTGCATCTTGCTCAGTTCGTTGCTGAGAGCACTCCGGTCTACGCTCAGATAGTCTGCCATCTGCTGCCGGTTGAAGGGGACTGTGATGATCTTTTTCTTCTGCTGGGCAGCCAGGAAGGACAGATAAGAAAGGACCCGCCCTCGGATGGATTTGGAAGAGGTGTGGAGGATACGCCGGGCCAGGGACAGATTTTTCCGGGCCAGGATATGGAGCAGGTTGTCGCTGATCTGCTGGTGCTGGGGGCAGCTGCGGGAACAAGTATGGAAGACCTTGGAAAGATCCATCATCAGGACAGTGGAGTCTTCCACCGCCAGTACGTTGATCAGCAGGGGCTCATTTTCCGCACAGGCATAGGCTTCCGCAAACAGTTCTCCGGGCCCCATCTGTCCCAGCAGGTTCCGGTTGCCCCACAGATCGTCGTTTTCAATGATGACTTTCCCGGAAAGGACCATGCTGACCGTATGGACCACATCTCCTGCATAGTGGATGTAGGAGCCTTTTTGATAAGACCGGACCACTCCGCCCAGACAGTGCATCCGGACTTCGATTTCGGCTGGGGGGACATTTTTGAATAAGGCCGTTTTGGCCAAGAATGCAGTATCCATGATTCTCCTCCGTTGTTAAAACAACATTAATACTGTCCCCAGTATAAGACCAATTTCCTGGAAATGCAAGGGGAAGAAGGACTTGACGAAAGGAATTTTCTGTGCTAAATTGAAAGCAATTTGATAGAGATACCTGCGATGAAAAGAAGAGTACCTTTTGCAGGCCGGCACAGAGAGCTTCCACTGGGGTGAAAGGAAGAGCGGCGGAGAAAGGGAACATGGCCTTGGAGCAGATGATTGAACAGCAGTAGGTCATCCGGGAGTGCCCGTTACAGCACTGGAGCATCCGAATTTTCGCGTGCTCGAGAGGCCTGGTTCGCCAGGCGAAGCCGGGTGGTACCACGATGCTTTCGTCCCTGCAGGGGGCGGGAGCTTTTTTTGTTCGAGAAAATAAAGGAGTGAGCGCTATGCCAATCAAAATCGACAGCCATCTTTCTGCCAAGGAAAAACTGCGTGAAGAAAATATCATCACCATCGACAACGACCGGGCCCTGACCCAGGATATCCGTCCTTTGAAAATCTTGATCCTGAACCTGATGCCGTTGAAAAAGCCGACAGAACTGCAGCTGCTGCGGCTTTTGGGCAATTCTCCCCTGCAGCTGGAAATCGATTTTTGCCGGCCGGTGAGCCGGGTGGGGACCCATACCGACAATTCCTATCTGGAATCTGCTTACCTGGAATTCAGCGATATCCAGGACCGGTATTATGACGGTCTCATCGTAACTGGGGCACCGGTGGAAAAACTGGAATTCGAGGATGTGGAATACTGGGGAGAAATCGAAGAATACTTGGAATGGGCCCGGAGCCACGTATATTCCGTCCTCCACTACTGTTGGGGTGCCCAGGCCGGCCTGTACTATTACTATGATGTGCCGAAGATCATGTTCCCCCAGAAACTCTGCGGTATCTATCCCTACGGGCTCACCGTCCGGAACCATCCTCTGCTCCGGGGCTTCGATGACCGGTACTTCATCCCCCAGTCCCGCTATACCACGGTGGATGACGCCAAAGTCTACAGCACTCCAGATCTCCAGGTCCTCAGCCGCAGTGTGGAGAACGGTATCAACATCTGTGCTACGGAAGACCTGCGGAGGATCTTCGTCATGGGCCATTTTGAATATGATCGGATGACCCTTCGGGATGAATACGTCCGGGACCGGGAAAAAGGGTTGGATCCCTCCCTGCCCAAGCACTATTATCCCACCGATGATACCACCCAGGAACCTTTGTTCAAATGGTGCAGTTATGTCCATCTGTTCTACTTGAACTGGCTGAATGTGGTGTACCAGGATACGCCTTACGATTTGCACAAGCTGACAAAGAGGGAGTAGGTGGGCTGCTGCACGTTATTGTGCACCATTTGCTCACACTTACAAGGAGGTTCAAAAATGGAGCAAACGGCAAAGAACTCTCTTGCCGGGCAGACCGATGTACGCTTCATGGAAATGGCCCTGGAAGAAGCTCGGCAGGCAGCCCGGGAGGGAGAGATCCCTGTGGGAGCCGTCCTGGTCCGGGAGGGCCAGGTATTGGCCCGGGACCACAACCGCCGGGAACAGGACAGGGATGCCACGGCCCATGCGGAACTCCTGGTGATCCGGCAGGCCTGCCAGCTGCTCCAGCGCTGGCGCCTCAGCGATGCTACCCTGTATGTGACTTTGGAACCCTGCCCTATGTGTGCCGGTGCCATCTGGAACGCCCGCCTGGGAAGGGTGGTGTACGGGGCCTGGGACAGTGCGGCCGGGGCCTGTGGATCCCAGTTCAATCTGCCCGCCCATGCTTCCCTGAATTTCCGGACAGCCGTCACTGCCGGGGTGCTGGAACAGGAGTGTCGGAAAATTTTACAAGATTTTTTGAAAGCACGGCGGTAAGTATGGTATAATAAAATTCTCATGGATGGGTGTCCGAGTGGTCGAAGGTGCTTGACTCGAAATCAAGTGTACCGCAAGGTACCGAGGGTTCGAATCCCTCCCCATCCGCCAGCCATGGGGCTGCTGCGCATGCAGCAGCCCCTTTTTACTGTATAAAAACTGTGGAGGCTGCAGGCATGGCGGCCGCAAAGGAAGGAAAGAAGCATGAAAACGTATCAACCCATTACCGGAGAAGCTCTGGCTGAACTGCGCAGCATTGTAGGAGAGAAGTATGTCTGGACCGATCCGGATCATCTGGAACAGTACAAAACCGATGAAGAAACCGATCCCCGGAAGTTCCATCTGCCGGAAGCAGTGGCGGCTCCCGGTTCTGCGGAAGAGATTTCCTCCATCTTGAAACTGGCCAACCGGGAACAGTTCCCGGTGACGCCCCGGAGCGGAGGTACCAGTGTATCCGATGGGGCCATTCCTGTGTGCGGAGGCCTGGTGCTCCTGATGGAACGGATGGACAAGATCCTGAAGGTGGATCCGGAGGGGATGTACCTGGTGGCCCAGGCTGGGGCCCGTACAGCAGCGGTCCAGCAGGCTGCCCGGGAACAGGGACTTTTTTATGCCGGGGATCCCTGCAGCGCTGACAGCTGCCTGATCGGAGGCAACCTGGCCACCAACGCCGGCGGTGACAAAGCCGTCCGTTACGGCACCACCCGGAACCAGGTCCACGCCATCGAAGTGGTGCTGCCCAATGGCCAGATCGCTCGTCTGGGCACCCGGAGCAAAAAGAATACCACCGGCTACTGCCTGGATCAGCTGGTGATCGGCAGCGAAGGTACCCTGGGCATCATCACGGAAGTGACCCTGAAGCTGTTGCCCCAGGCTCCCTATAAAGCCGATGTATTGGCTGTCTTCACCGACCAAGCCAAAGCCACAGGCATCGTTCCTGTACTGCTCCGGGAAGGACTGGACCCCACCAGTGTGGAATTCATGGACAATGCCTTCGTCCGGGCTTCCAGTGATTATTCCCAGCTGGACCTGGGCCATTATGAGGATGGTTCCTATGTGATCTTGACCCTGGAATGCTTCGATGAAGATGAACTGGATAAGAAACTGCTCAAACTGGACGGACTATGCCGGAGCCATGGGGCGGCGGATGTATCCATGGCCGACGACCGGGTATGGACCCTGCGGAAGAACTGCTTGGAATCTGCCCGGGTGCTGAGCAAGGTGATGACCAGTGACGATTTTGTGGTGCCCCTGGACAAAATCGCCCAGGCCATAGACGAACTGTCTGCCGAAGCAAAAAAGTATCCCTTCCGGGTGTTTACCCTGGCCCATGCCGGGGATGGGAATCTCCACTTCGCCATCTTGAAGGGAGAACTGTCTGACCGGGAATGGGAAGAGGCTCTGGACGCCTTCCACGCAAAGGCCTATGGCTACATCTATGCCCTGGGCGGCAAGCTCAGCGGAGAACACGGCATCGGAGCCAAGAAAGTGAAGCAGCTGGCCCAATTGGCGGATCCGGGAGAGCTGTACATGATGGAAACCATCAAGCGGGCCCTGGATCCGCTGGATATCCTGAACCCGGGGAAGGTGCTGGAGGTGTTTTAAGGGCCTGCTTGTGTGCAGGGAAGCAATCGTTGACCGTTGACAAAAAAGAGCCGCCGCCCAAAGGGCGACAGCTCTTTTTCCTTTATTTTCCCGGCGGGCTGCAAGGGCAGGCACCCCTGCGGCACATGGGGGTATCCGCTTATTGCTGCTTCCTTCCGGACCTGACAAGGTTCACGGGCCTCCATTGCGCAGGACCCACTCTTGCAGTCCGCCGGAAAAATAAAAGCCGCACAACGCGGCTGATTGGATAAAATGGCGGAGAGTGAGGGATTCGAACCCTCGATACGGTTATCCCGTATACACGCTTTCCAGGCGTGCTCCTTCAACCACTCGGACAACTCTCCAGGTTGAATTGCTGATGTACAGCTATTCAGTTTGTACAGCCGTCTGAACGACAACCGCGAGTAACAGTATATCGAATTTACAATCTGTTGTCAAGATGTTTTTTGAGAGATTTTCAGAATCTAGTTGAAGTCCCAGCCAAAAACAAGGTATAATAGCAAAGGATCAAAACAGAAAGGATGGGAAAGATGGCTTACGTTGCATTATACCGTACCTGGCGTCCCCAGGATTTCGATGATCTGGTGGGACAGGCTCCCATCAAGAAAGCCCTGACCAATGCCCTGGAAACAGGGAGGATTTCCCATGCTTATCTGTTTGCCGGCCCGCGGGGCACCGGAAAGACCAGTACGGCGCGGATCCTGGCCAAAGCCCTCAACTGTGCAGAGGGGCCCACGCCCCATCCCTGCAACCATTGTGAGAACTGTCGGGAAATCACGGAGGGGACATCAGGGGACGTGATCGAAATCGATGCGGCCTCCAACCGGGGCATCGATGAAATCCGGAAGATCCGGGAACAGGTCTATTTTGCACCGGTTTCCAGCCGGTATAAAGTCTATATCATCGATGAAGTCCATATGATCACCACCGATGCGTTCAACGCCCTGCTGAAGACCCTGGAAGAGCCGCCGGAACATGTGGTGTTCATCCTGGCTACCACGGAACCCCAGAAGATCCTCAATACCATCCTGTCCCGCTGCCAGCGGTTCGATTTCCGCCGGGCCACGGTGGATGAGATTGCGACCCATCTGGCAAAAGTGGCCGAGGGCAGCCATATCCAGGCGGAACCGGAAGCCCTGCGCCTGATGGCCATCCAGGCGGATGGGGGCCTGCGGGATGCCCTGAGCCTTTTGGATCAGTGCAGCATCATGGCGGACAAGGTGACGGAAGAGACCGTCCGCCAGGTCCTAGGCCTGGTGGGACGGGAAAAGCTCCGGGAATTGGTCGTCCAGATTGGGCAGAAAGACCTGTCCGGTGCCCTGGATACCCTGGGACAGCTGCTGGAACAGGGAAAGGAAATGGAGCAGATCCTGGGAGAAATGATGGAGTACTTCCGAGCGCTGCTGCTGTTCCAGGCAGACCGGGAATACCAGGAAATCTATCTGACGGATACCCGGGAAGCCTTGGAACAGACGGCGTCTCTTTTTACTTCCAGCCAAATCATCGCTGCTGTGGAGCGGCTCCATGAAGCCGTGAAAGAAAGCAAGTATTCCCTGCGGAAAAAGATCGTGGGAGAACTGTGTCTGTTCGATCTGTGTCAGAATCGAGGAAATACCGAAGCAGCTCTCCTGGCTCGGATCGACAGCCTGGAAAAACAGGTGGCGGCTTTGGAACAGGGAGGGCTTCCAGCGGCGCCGGCAGTCCGTCAGGCTGTCCCCGTCCAATCCGCTCCGGCTCCTATGGCCGTCCAGTCGGCGCCAGCAGCACGCTCTGCTTCTCCGGTTCGCCGGGAACCTGTCCCGGCTGCTGCGCAGCAGTCCAAGGATCCACGGGCTGCCTTTGCCCGGATGGCGGCTGCAGTCCGAAAGGAAGAAAAAAGGCCCAGCCAGCCGGCTGCTCCGGCGGCAGGGGTTCCGGCTTCCCGCCCGGCTCCGGCCTCCCGCCCCGGACTGGCAGCCGCCGGACCCGCTGTTGGCCAGGGACCCTGCTTCGACGGCAGCGGCCGGGCTTTGGGAGAACAGCTCTGGCAGAAGGTGCTCCAGGGGCTGAAACGGCGGCGGAAACGGACTTTCCTGGTCTATGCGGAAATGGCTCGGGTGGCCGACTGCCAGGATCGGGAACTGCTCCTGGCGGTCAATTCTTCCTTTGAAAAGGAAAAATTGGAGGAACCGGCATTCAAGACCCTGATCCAGGACATCTTGAAAGAAACCACGGGAGAGGCTGTCCGGCTCCAGGTAGTCCAGCAGGAAGGAGAAATCACCCTGCACAAACTCCGGGCACCGGCCCCTGCTCCGGCGGAACCCGCGCCGGTACCGCCGGACCCGTCGGCAAAAGACATCCCGCTGCCGGACGAACCGCCGGCTGATGCGGCACCTTCTCTGCCTTCGGGCAGGCAGGAACCTCAGCCGGCAGCAGCTGCAGCAAATCCCGCCCCAGAACCAGTGAAACAGGGAGAACTCCCGGAAGGTGTGAAAAAAGCCATGCAGGTCTTCGGCGGTGAAGTGTATAAAGAATAAAGAAAAATCCTTTTGAGGATATGAGGAGGAAACAGAATGTTCAAAGGTGGAATGGCAATGAACGGCATGCAGGGCATGCTGAAAAAAGTCCAGAAAATGCAGAGTGAGATGACGAAACTCCAGGAAGAACTGAAGGAACGGGAAGTGGAAGGCACTGCCGGCGGAGAAGCCGTCAAAGCTGTGGTCAACGGTAACAAGAACCTGGTCAGCCTGACCCTTTCTCCGGATGCGGTGGACCCGGAAGATGTGGAAATGCTCCAGGATCTGATTGTCACGGCCGTGAACGATGCTATGAAAAAAGTAGATGAAATGACGGAAAAAGAACTGGGCAAAGTCACTGGCGGCTTGAAACTGCCCGGGATGTTCTAAGGAGCGGTCCCAGGCATGCGGATGGTAAAACCTCTGGCGCGGCTCCACGAACTGCTGCGGAAACTGCCGGGGATCGGTTCCAAATCGGCTCTCCGTCTGGCCTACCATGTGCTGGATATGAAACGGGAAGATGTGGAGGCGCTGGCCAATGCCCTGCTGGATGTGAAGGATCATGTCCATCTCTGCCGCCAGTGCTTCGATCTATGCGAAGGGGACCTGTGCGAAATCTGCCAGGACAAGGAACGGGACCGGAGCCTAGTGTGCGTAGTGGAACAGCCTCAGGACGTGGCTGCCATGGAACGGACCCGGGGCTATCAGGGACTGTACCATGTGCTCCACGGCGTCCTGTCTCCCCTGGACGGTGTGGGACCGGATCAGCTGAAGATCCGGGAACTGCTGCTCCGGCTCCAGAAGGGAGATGTGCAGGAAGTCATCATCGCTACCAATTCAGATGTGGAAGGAGAAGCTACGGCCAATTATCTGGCTGGACTGATCCGTCCCACAGGGATCAAGGTGAGCCGGATCGCCCATGGGCTTCCGGTGGGCGGTGATTTGGAATATGCCGATGAACTGACCCTGTACAAGGCCCTGGAGAACCGGCGGGAAATCTGACACTTCCGGAGAAACGGGCTTCTCTCCGGGCAGCAAAACGGGAAATTCTGGAAAGGCGGTCGAATATCATGGAAATATGGCTGGTAGGAGGGGCAGCGCTGGTTGTCCTGTTCCTGGTCATCAATATGTTCTCCCTGTCTCTGAAACTGTTGTGGAACGGCATCTGCGGGGTGGTCCTGTTGTGGCTGTTCAACCTGCTGGGAGGAATCTTCGGCGTCACGATCCCCATCCATTTTATCTCCGCCCTGGTGGCCGGTTTCTTTGGCGTCCCCGGGGTGGTGCTGATGTTGCTCTACCAGCTGATGGGGCACTGAAATGCTGCAAAAATCAAAGAATGAAAAGATCCGTGTCCTCTGTTATCTCTGCATCGGGGGCACGGCTGCTTTGTTTGAGTGGGGACTGGTCTATCTGTTCAACCGCTGCTGGGGATGGAACTATCTCCTGGCAACGGCAGCGGCTTATCTCTGCTCTACGGTATGCCACTACGTGGCTACGAATATCTGGGTTTTCACCAGCGGTGTGCGGTACAGCAAAAGCAAGGAATTTTCCTTGGTCCTGGTGGTTTCTACCCTGGGGCTCCTGTTCAACGTACTGCTGATGCGGATCTTTGTCGGGGGGCTGGGCTTCCCGGTGATGGAATCAAAGGTGGCAGCTTCTGCGCTGGTGACCATTTGGAATTATTTTTCCAGGAAGCAATGGATTTATGCCAAGTAAAAGGAAATCATAGGAGATCATCATGCTGCGTCATAAAGTAGACATCAACGCTTTCCAAAAGGTCCTCCTGGTCCACAACCGCAATTCCGGAAAGCAAAATTTTTTCAATGGGATTCATAACAACGTGGAAAGCATCGCCCGGCAGCTCATGCGGCTGTACGGAGCAGAACGCTTCCAGTACGTGACGGTGGGGACTTTTGCGGAGACCCAGGCGGTGGGGGAAAAAATCTGTGCAGAAAAGATCCAGTGGGTCATCGTGGCTGGCGGGGATGGGACCCTGCGGGCCCTGGTGGAAGAATGTGTGGACCAGGATTACTGGCCCTATGTGAGCATCTATCCGGCAGGCACGGTGAATCTGGTGGCCAAGGAACTGATGCAGAAAACCGATGTCCACAACTGGATGTATCGGGTTTCCAAAGGCGTCACCACGCCGGTCTGCCTGGGCCGGGCCAACGACCGGATCTTCCTGACAGTGGCCGGGATCGGGGTGGATTCCATGGTGGTGCAGCAGGTGACCCCCAAAGAGAAAAAGTACCTTTCCACCCTGGCCTATGTGCGCCAGAGCGGACGGGTATTGGGGAACGAGATGCTTCTCCACAATTGGAAATACCGGTTCCAGGTGATGATCAACGGAGATGGGGTCTGGCATCAGGCCAGTTCTGTCATCGTGACCAAGAGCCGGTATTATGCTGGACGTTTTTCCCTGGTCAACGGCGGGTCCCTGTCCAATCCCACCATGCATGTCTGTCTCTTCACCAAGGGAAGATGTGTGGATTTCCTTCGGTATACGGCTCTGATTGCGGCGGATATGCTGACCCTGGACAAAAGCGTGGAAATCTATCCGGCCCAGCAGGTGGATATCCGCTGCAATGTGAAAAAATTTGCGGCAGAACTGGACGGGGATGCGGTGGTCAATTCGCCTCTGTCCCTGGTGCTGCTGCCCAAATCCTTAGAATTCATTTCCTGAGAGGCTGCTTGTGAAGAAGAAAGTGATTTACGGAGTGATCCTGCTCCTGTGTTTTGCAGCGGAAGCCTATTACCGCTGGAATTTTTTGAAAGAGATCGTGCCCTTTCCCTGGGCTGAATTCTGGTACCATACCCTGAACTATTTCTGCCGGGACCTGCTCCTTTCCTGGGTGGTCCTTTTCCTGTACGCCCAGCGGCGGCGCATCCGGGACCGGGTGGAACGGTATTTCCCCGTGGTGGTCACAGGGGTCCTGTATCTGGCGGATGCCCTGTTCATGGTGTCCTACCTGGAGCTGGATCCAGGCTTTATGACGGCTCTTTCGGTACTGGCCGGGCTCTTCAACAACATCGTGCTGGTGCTCCTGGCAGCCATGTGCTACCACCACTGGCCCAACCGGATCCTGAAGGCTGTCTATTTCCTGGTCTATTATGTGACCTGTATCCTGATCCTGGGGGATGGGATCTATTTCTGGAACACCTCTATGCATGTGGAAAGTGTCCTGTTCGACAACTTGAACATCTATGCTGCCAAGGGAATCTTCAGTACCACGGAAAACTGGCAGCTGGGCCTGATTGGCGCCGTGCTGCTAGCCTTCATCCCTCTGTTCCGGGTCAGCCGTCCCCGGCGGCATAAACCCAATCTGCCTTGGTCCCTGCTCTGTGTGGTGATCTTGGCTATGGGGCTCAATGGGGCGTATCTGTTGCTGGCGGAGGGTGTCTACCATGCGGCGGACAATGTAAGCGGGCTGGATATCGAAGTAGATATGGAAAAGAGCCGGAAGCCCACCCGGGCCATGGTGGCTTATCCCATCAATGTGAACTTTTTCCAAAAAGCCTTCTTCAAGACGGATAAGGTGGTCCATGATCCCTGGAAATACCAGGAACGGACTTTGACGGAGCAGGACCAGGCAGCTCTGACAGAATTGGGGATTTTGCCCAAATCCCAGGCTGTTCCCCGGAAACGGCCGGCCTATGACCGGGTGGTGATGCTGATCCTGGAAAGTGTCCATCGGGATTATCTCCATCACTACAATCCCAATATCCCTGCGGATGCCACTCCTTATCTGGATTCCCTGCTCCAGAAATATCCCCGGATCGATCATTACTATTCCTCCGCTGTGCCTACCACCCAGGGGCTCAATGCCACCTTCCGGTCCCAACTGATCTATGACAAGGATCTGCCGGGAGACAAACAGCCTTCCCTCTTCCGGAGCCTGCAGCAGGCCGGTTATGAAGGCTATTTCATCAATGCTTCCAGCCGCTACTATGCCAATGAATACCGGGAATATCCGGCCCAATTCGGCATGGAGCACTACCTGGCCAAAGAAGATCTGGGGAACATGGGCTATAAGGGAGCCAGCGGCTGGGGATTCCACAACGATGTGATGTATGATGTGGCCCTGAAGACCCTGGCAGAACACCGGGACCGGAAACTGTTCCTGGTGTGCAAGACCTTGGATATGCACCAGCCCTATCCCTATTACGGCTATACTTATGCGGAGATGCCGGAAGATGTCCGGGACAACGGTACGGCCACTGTCTGCGGCATGTACTGGGTGGATAAGACCATCCAGCATTTCTTCGAAGAAGCCTCGAGACAGGGGCTCATGGACGATCGGACCCTGTTCATCGTGACAGCGGACCACAATCCCCATTCCGGCGGGGAATACAAGACCCTGGTGCGCAATCCCCAGGATAAACAGAGCGTGGCACCCATCCCGGTCATCTTCATTTCGAAGAATCTGGCTCCGCTGGCAGAACTGGATGAGACCACTTACGCCAGCCAGGAGGATTTGGCGCCTACCCTGCTAACCCTGCTGGGACAGCCGGTGCCTCCGGAATTCTTGGGACGGGACCTGCTCCAGCCGGTACCCCATCCTTACGCCCTGGGGTATTTTGGGGGCAAGGCCTATTATTATTCCGCCGACCGGAACTTCGTAGCTACCCTGGATGAAGAGAAACCGGATACGGAAGAAAAAGATGCCCTGGCCAACTACATCATGTACGGCTATGTGAAGAGGCATATTGAGTTTATGAAGTAGGAGTTGATTGGTTGACTGAAATGACGCTTGCCAGGACCGGTACCTTCCGTTCCCGGCTGAAGAAAATCCTGGGGGTCATGATCCCTATCCTGATCACCCAGCTCTGCATCACAGGCATGAGCCTTTTCGATACGGTGATGAGCGGCCATGCAGGCACTGTTCAGCTGGCCGGGGTGGCCATTGGAACCAATGTGTGGATGCCGGTATTCACCGGACTCAATGGTATCCTCCAGGCCCTGACGCCCATCGTAGCCAACTATCGGGGAGCTCGGCAGCTCCAGAAGATTTCCGGTGCGGTGGTCAGCGGCCTGGCCCTGGCCTGTGCCCTGGCAGTGACAGTGATCGGCGCCGGTTCCCAGCTATTGCCCAGGATCTTGGACACCATGAGCCTGGCTCCGGAAGTCCGGACTGTGGCCTTCCGGTACTTGGGCTTTGTGGCCTGGGGCATCCTGCCGCTGTTTTGTGCCAACATCCTCCGTTCTTTTGTAGACACCATGGGATACACCCAGGTGACCATGCGGCTCTTCATCCTGACCATGCCGGTGAATGCTTGCATGAACTACATCTTTATTTTCGGCAAGCTGGGCGCTCCGGCCATGGGCGGACCGGGAGCCGGGGTAGGGACGGCCATTACCTGCTGGCTGCTGTTTCTCTCTTTTGCCCTGTTGGTGCTTCGGCTGCAGGTCTTCCGGGATTTCCATGTATTCCGGACCTCCGGTTTTTCTTTCCGCCATATCCGGGAACATCTGCGCATCGGCATCCCCATGGGCTTGGCCATCTTTCTGGAAACCAGCTTCTTTGGGGTGGAATGTCTGCTGGTATCCCGGTTCGGGACTGTGGCGGTGGCCGCCAACCAGGCGGCCATGAGCTTCTGCAACATGCTGTACATGGTGCCCCTGAGCTTTTCCCTGTCCCTGACCATCATCGTAGGAGCCTATGTGGGAGCCCGTGATTTTGTCCAGGCCAAGGCCTATGCAGATACGGGGCGGCTGTCCAACCTCCTGATCGGTGCCTTCTTCGGCTGCTGTTTGTTCCTGGGCAGAGGACTGATTGCCCGGCTCTATACGGCGGATCCCAATCTGATGGATCCCATCATGCACTTCCTGACTTTTGCCGTAGCTTTCCAATTCTTTGACAGCACGGCTGCGCCCATCCAGGGTGTCCTCCGGGGCTACAAGGATGTAAAGGCCACTTTTTATTCCGCCTTGGCGGCTTACTGGGGCATTGCCCTGCCCTTTGGGCTGTTCCTGGACCACGGGCTACACAAGGGCCCGGACGGTTATTGGCTGGGGCTCATTACGGGAATCTTCTTCTCCGCTGCTTTCCTGAGCCTGCGGCTGAGATATATGGAAAAGAAAAAAAGAGAGGCTGTTTGAGGCAGCCTCTCTTTTTCTGTCAACGGTCAATGGTCAGCGGCCGTTGATCGTTGACAGCTGACCGCTGACAGGTCTGTCGCTCTAGTGACAGATCCTTCCAGTTCACGAATCCCAGCCCAGTGAGGATATACGCCGCTCCCAGGATCCCTGCAGCGCCCAAGGTCTCGGCCAGGAACCAGTGTCCCAGACAGCTGGCAAACAGGGGATTGATGGCACAGTACAGACCGGCTTCTTCTGCTGTCAGGTACTGCTGGGCCTTGGGCTGGAAGGCAAACCCGAAGCAGCTGCATACCAGCACCTGGAAGGCTAGGGACTGCCAGGTCAGGGAAGCTTGGGGCAAGGGGATCCCACCCTCCAGTATTAGGGCGGCTCCGAAGCTCAGGAGCCCCATGAAACCCATGTGGAGCGTCCCTAGGGACAAAGGATCCGAGGTGTGGGACAGTTTCCCCATGGCAATGATGTAGCCTGCATAGAAAACAGCTGCCAGGAGAGCCCAGCCTTCTCCTCCGGCCAGAGTGAAACCGACGGTGCCGATGGTGAGGGCTGCTACTCCCAGCAGGATGAAGCCCACGCCCTGGAGGATCCGGGCACTGGGCAGGCGGCGGTACCATAGGGCCAGGAACAGAGGCACCAAGGCCAGAGAGAGATTTTCCAGAAAAGCCACTGTGTGGATCTCGGCTGTGAGCAGGCTCCGCATTTCGGCTCCCATGACGGCAAAAAGCAGCAGACCCAGACCCAGGCTCTTGGGTCCCAGATAGGCATCTTTTTTCCAGGCGCGGAGCAGATGACGGCGGAGCAGCAGGCCCATGACCAGAAAAGCCAGAGTGAACCGAAAGCCCAGAGCTTGGAAAGGAGCCAGTTCCTCCAGGACGAATTTGGAAAAGAGAAAAGCACTGCTCCGGGTCAGGATGATCAGAGCCATAAGGAATTTGGCGGCAGCAGGTTCCATACGAAGACCTCCTTGGTATTTTTTCTTTCTGGTTCCATTATAGAAAGAAATGGGTATTGCAGGAAGCGCATGTTATGCAATATACTGTTGCTAAATACGCAATACTAAGGGTAAAAAAACGGGAGGATGGATATGGATACGGAAAAATACCAAGCCCTGCTCCAGGCAGTGGAGCAAGGGAGCATCACTGCCGCCGCCCGGGACCTGGGGTATTCTCCTTCAGGTCTCACCCGGATGCTGGACAGTTTGGAACGGGACCTGGGGTTCTCCCTCCTTTTCCGCACGTCCCAAGGGGTGCAGCTGACCCGGGAGGGGAATCGGCTGCTGCCCGCCATCCGAGAACTCCTTTATTGGAGCCGGCAGATCCGGGAGGAAAGTGCCGGGATCCTTGGGCTGGAACAGGGAGAACTGTTTGTGGGCAGCTATTACAGCATCGCTTCCTGCTGGCTTCCAGAGATCCTCCGGGCCTTCCAGCAGGATTATCCTGGGATCCGGGTCCATGTCCAGGAAGCAGGGAACCAGACCCTCTTGGAAGGGCTCAGGGAACACCGGCTCAGCTGCTGCCTGTTCAGCCGCCACCGAGGATATCCAGGCGACTGGGTTCCTCTGTACCAGGACCGGCTGGTGGCCTGGGTTCCGGAAGACCATCCCCTGGCAAAGAAAAAGGCCCTCCTGCCGGAGGACCTGGAAGGCCAGCCCTTTATCGAACCCCTGCCCCAGCAGGAAACGGATACGGATCTGTTCTTGGCCAAATATCATATCCATCCCGATTTCCGGTTCACCTCCAGCAATATGTATACCTGCTGGACCATGGTGGAGGCGGGACTGGGGATCTCTATGGACAATGCCTTCAGCAGCCTCCGCTGGAGCGGTAGGGTAAAAGTGCTGCCCTTTGCCACTGAAGACCGTCTGGAACTGGGGATGGCCCTCCCTAGCTTGGATCAGGCATCTCCGGCTTTGAAGAAATTCTTGGAATATGTAAAAAAAGGGTGCTGCACGCAATGGGCAGCACCCTCCTGGGCATCTGACTCCTGATTCTAGCTGGGCAGCCGCCCCGCTTATCCCGCAAAATGGAACACCACGCCCACCACAGCCGAAGCCGCCAGGAAGGCGATGGGATGGACTTTTTTATAATGGTTGGTGAGCAGGAACAGGATCACTGCCAGCAGGATGGAGGGCAGGTTCAGCAGACCGGACAGGTTCCCTGCTTTCCAGGCTTCCGGATGGAGCAGGGTGACCCGGGCCACCAGGAACCCTGCTGCGGCGATCAGGCCGGCAGAAGCGGCCCGCAGGCCGTACATCACCGCTTTCACGTACTTGCTGTCTCCGAATTTCTTCAAGAACTGGGAGACGATGATGATCACGATGATGGAAGGCGTGATGAGTCCCAATGTGGCGATCACAGCTCCGGTCAGGCCGGCGATGTGATATCCCACATAGGTGGCTGTATTGACCCCGATAGGGCCGGGTGTGGATTCGGAAACGGCGATCATGTTCAGCAGATCCGTCTCCGTGAACCAGCCGGTAGCCGCTGAAAGCTTGGTCAGGAACGGGATGGTGGCCATGCCGCCGCCGATGGCGAAAAGGCCGATCTTAAAAAATTCATAGAAAAGTTGGAAGAAGAGTCCCATTACAATTCACCTCCTGCTTTTTTTGCAGACAGCCCCACGATCCCGGACAGGACCACCAGCCAGGCCGGAGAAAGATCGGAAAATAAGTTGATCCCCATGACCGTCAGGAACAGCAGAATGGTCAGCTTATCCACCAGGGCTCCCTTGGCCAGCTTCTTGATGGCGTTGAAGATCAGCACACAGACGCAGACCCGGATGCCGGCAAAGGCATCTTTGACGAATTGGATCTGGGCGAAATTGGAAAGAAAGGCAGCGATGACCGTAATGATCACCAGAGAAGGAAAGACCACTCCCAGGGTCGCAGTGATCCCGCCGGGGATCCCTTTCCGTTTCATGCCGATGAAGGTGGCTGTATTGACAGCGATGACGCCGGGGGTGCACTGTCCCACCGCATAATAGTCAGCCAGTTCCTCCTCCGTGGCCCAATGGTATTTTTCCACGACTTCCGCCTGGAGAATGGGCAGCATGGCATAGCCGCCTCCGAACGTGACTGCACCGATACGGGCAAATACCGTGAACAGTTGGATCAATTCATGCATAGAAACACCTCCGATGGCTCCAGTTTAACACGTGACAGGCAGGCTGTAAACGGGAACTGCAGGATTGGAATGAGAAAATAGGGGAATTTGGGCACAATGGAGCGGGGGAAGAAATTGTAGATTTTCCAAAACTGTACTATAATAAATCTGTATGAGTAAAAGACCAGATCGAAATCATAGAAAAAGGGAAAGAAATAACAGTTCCCTGGGCGGGAATCCCGCAGAAAGGCTTGTTTTGTGAAGACGTATTTACTGGCATTGAGCATATCGCTGATCATCAGCTGGGTCCTGACACCCTTTGTCAAGAAACTGGCATTCCGGATCGGAGCGGTGGACCGTCCCAACGCACGGAAGGTCCACCACCGGATCATGCCCAGGATGGGGGGGCTGGCCATTTATCTCGGGTTCATGGCGGCTGCCATCGCCAGCATGGAAATGACCCGGGACGTGGTAGGGATCCTGCTGGGCGGCACGGTGATCGCCCTGGTGGGGATCCTGGATGACATGTTCCAGCTGGCGGCCAAGGTCAAACTGGCTGGACAAATCGTAGCAGCCCTGGTTCCGGTATGTTTTGGAATCCGGATCGAATGGCTGAACAATCCGTGGGGCGGCTATTTTTATCTGAACTACCTTTCCATTCCCTTTACGGTATTCTGGATCGTCAGCTTCACCAATGTGGTGAACCTGATCGATGGACTGGATGGATTGGCGGCGGGGGTATCCGCCATCGCTTCTGTCACCATCATCATGGTGGCCCTGCAGCAGGGGCTGTATCCGGTGGCGGTCCTGACGGCCGCCCTGGCAGGGGGGATCATCGGCTTCATCCGGTACAACTTCAATCCGGCCACCATTTTCATGGGGGATACCGGGAGCCTGTTCCTGGGCTATATGCTGGCGGCCATTTCCATCTTCGGGGCCGTGAAGAGTGCGGCCACCATTGCGCTCTTGGTCCCTGCCATTGCGCTGGGGCTGCCCATCATGGATACGGCTTTTGCCATCGTCCGCCGCTATAAAAACGGACGGCCGATCTTCAGCCCGGATAAGGGACATATCCATCACCGTCTGTTGGCCATGGGCTTCAGCCAGCGGCAGGCAGTGATTTTCATGTATTTGATCAGTGCAGGGCTCTGTCTCACGGCAGTGCTCCTGACGGAAATGGAGGGGATCTATGCCATTGCACTGCTGGTATTCCTGCTGGCGGTGATTTTCATTGGTGCTAGGAAAATAGGGATTTTACAGGATAGATCATGAAATAGGGGCGAAGGAAAATGAACAAATTGAAAGTCATGACGATTTTCGGTACCCGGCCGGAAGCCATTAAGATGTGCCCGCTGGTACTGGAAATGAAAAAGTATCCGGATATGCTGGAACCCATCGTTGCGGTGACGGCCCAGCACCGGGAAATGCTGGATCAGGTGCTGGATCTGTTCCAGATCAAACCGGATTATGATCTGAACATCATGACCGCAGGCCAGACTTTGTATGATGTGACCAGCCGTGCCCTGATGGGCCTGAAGGAAGTCCTGGAACAGGCACAGCCGGATCTGGTCCTGGTCCATGGGGACACCACCACGACCTTTGTAGGGGCGCTGGCTGCTTTCTATAAGCAGATCCCTGTAGGCCATGTGGAGGCAGGACTCCGCACCGGCAACAAGTATTCTCCTTTCCCAGAAGAGATGAATCGGAAACTGACGGCGGCCATCACAGATTTCCATTTTGCACCTACGGCCAATGCCAAAACCAATCTCTTGAAGGAAAACATCAAGGAAGACGATATCTATGTGACGGGAAATACGGTGATCGATGCCCTCCAGGCTACGGTGAAGGATTCCTTTGATTTCCACAACCCCAAACTGGAGGAAGCCATCCGTTCTGATCATAAGCTGATCCTCATGACCACCCACCGGAGGGAGAATCTGGGGGTGCCCATGCGCCATGTGTACCAGGCTCTGAAGGAAGTCCTGAAGGACAATCCCCAGGCAGAAGCCATTTTTCCCATGCACAAGAATCCCAAGGTGCGGGAAGTGGCTGAGGCGGTCCTGGGAAAGATGGAACGGGTCCATTTGCTGGAACCCATGGATTATGAACCTTTTGCCAATCTGATGGCCCGGGTAGATATCGTCCTGACCGATTCCGGCGGCATCCAGGAAGAGGCGCCTGCCCTGGGCAAACCGGTCCTGGTGCTGCGCAGCACCACGGAACGGCCGGAAGCTGTCACTGCCGGTACGGTGAAACTGATCGGCACTGGGAAGGAAGATGTGTACGCTGCCACCTGCCGTCTCCTGAACGACGAGAAATACTATCGGTCCATGGCAGAAGCTGTCAATCCTTATGGGGATGGACAGGCTGCCAAACGGATCGTCACCTATCTGCTCCATACCCATGGGTATCCTGTGGATCTGATGCCGGAATTCCACGGGGGGCAGAAAAAGTAGCCGTCGATGGCTCCCTGGAAAAAAGGGCCGGAGCTCCAGCTCCTGGGAGGACAGCTCCAGAGTCTTTTCTGGAAACAGGTAGTGCTGGCTGGCTGCTTCCTGATCCTGGCCCTGATTTTGGGTGGGGACGCCAGGGGAGCAGCTTTGGGAACGGCAGCCGGACTGTCCGATACCTTCCAGATCCTGTGGGGGATCCGCCGGGGCATGCGGAAAGAACCAGCCCAAGCGGCTCTTGCCATGCACCGGACCATGTTTACCCGCATCGCCCTCCTTTTGTGCTGGACGGTCTTGGCTTTGCGGAACCGGTGGCAGCCGGTGCTGGTCCTGGCCGGGTTCCTGGTCCTGAATGTGGGCTTGATCATCCAGATGGCGTGCTGCCATCTTGGATGCCGGAAACCCTGAAGGTTCAGAGTTTCCGATAAAAAGCAGAAATTTTGTAAAGGAAGTGATAAGAATATGGGAATTGCAGAAGCTGCAAGTTCGGAAGTCATCCATTATGGGACTACAGAAGTCCTGCCGGGGATCAGCCTGAATATGCAGACGATCTATATGTCCTGGCTTACCATGCTGATTGTGGCAGCACTGGTCTTTGCCGCCACCCGGCGGGTACAGGAGATTCCCTATGGAATCCAGAATCTGATGGAAATGATCATCGAGTGGCTGGAAAAATTGATGGATGCCAACCTTGGTGTGGAAGGACGGCGGGTGGCTACCCCCTTTATCCTTACCCTGTTCCTTTATATCTTTGTAGGGAATGAACTGGGGCTGATGCCTTCTGTGGGTGTGCATCTTTCTTCTCCCACCAACGACATCAACGTGGCTCTGGGCCTTTCCATCACTGTGGCCATCGCTACCTACATCATCGGGGTCATCCAGCAGGGACCCAGGTATTTCAAGCACCTGGTCACTCCTTTCGCGCTGATGCTCCCCCTGAACATCATCGAAGAGCTGGCCAAACCGCTGACCATGGCCCTGCGTCTGTTCGGGAACATCTTGGCAGGGGAAATCCTGCTGGCCGTGCTGTATATGCTGGTACCCTGGGTGGTACCCAACCTGTGGGTCGGCTTCAGCCTGATCATAGGTTTTCTCCAGGCTTTCATCTTTACCATGCTGACCGTGATTGCCCTGGCTCCGATTTTCAAGCAAGTCCATTCCAATAAATAAAAGTCTGGAAAAAGAAAGGATGTAAAAAATGATAGACAACAATACCCTGATCATCGTCGCTTCCATTCTGGGAGCCGCTTTAATTGGCGTAGGTGCTTCTCTGGCGGCTACCAAAGGGGACTCCGCCGTGGCTTCCAAGGCTCTGGAATGCATGGCCCGGCAACCGGAACAGGCCGGCAGCTTCCAGGTCAATATGCTGATCGGTATCGGCCTGGTAGAATCCATCCCCATCATTGCTTCCGTTATCGCCATTGTGCTTGTATTTGCCAATCCCTTTGTCAAATAAGAGATTGGGGAGGGAACTTGGGGAGAAAGGAAGTGGTTGGGAATGGTAAGTATCAACTATACACTGATTGCGCAGGTAGTGAACTTCATCATCCTGCTCTGGGTGCTGGCAAAATTCGCCTATAAGCCGCTCCTGAAGGCCATGGATGACCGCCGGACCAAGATCGTCAAGGATATGGACCAGGCGGACCATGCCAGGAAGGAAGCAGAGGCACTGAAGGCGGAATATGTCACCCAGCTGAAGAATGCCAAAAAGGAAGCCAACGATATTATCTCCAAAGCCAATGCCATGGCCCAGGAACTCCATGATGAAGCCCTGGCCAATGCCCAGAAGGAACGGGAGGAACTGCTGGCTTCCGGGCGGCAGACGGTGGAGCTGGAAAAGAAGAAAGCCCTGCTGGATGTCCAGGAACAGATCATTGCCCTGAGTACGGAAATTGCCGGCCGGGTGCTGCAGGTAAAACTGGATTCGGCGGAAGACCAGAAATTGGTTGCCAAGATCACAGATGAAACCTTGGCCGAACAGAAAAAATGAGAAGTCCTTGGAAAGGAACTGTGGAGGCAGAAACAACCCATGAACAGCAAAAGCAAGGAAGCTCTGTGGAAACAGATCCTGGATCGCCTTACCCTTACCCAGGAGGACCAGACCCTTTTTGAAGGGGAGGACCTCCTGCCGGTGACGGTCACCACGGCCCGTCCTCTCACAACGGAAGAGGCAGGGCTGCTGCAGGAACTGCTGACAGAGAAATTCCATAAACCTGTAGAACTGCAGGAACAAAAGGTGGATTCCAAAGTGGTCGGAGGCGTACTGATCCAGTACGGAGACCACATTTTTGATGCCACCATGAAACGCCAATTGGAGAAAATGGATGCCATCATGAAGGCCATCCATCTGAATGACCAGGATTTGGACCAGACGGAAAAAATGACCGATGCTCTGGCCCAAGGAGTCAAGTCTTTCCACAATGACGTGGATCTGGAAGAAATCGGTGTGGTGGAAAAAGTCGGAGACGGGATCTGTACCGCTTCCGGCCTGGGCGGCGCCATGAGTGGTGAACTGGTGGCTCTCCATGACGGCGTCTACGGCATGGTCCAGAATCTTCGGGAAAACGAAGTGGGCATCGTGCTGCTGGGCGGCGCTACGGAAATCAAGGAAGGCGACATGGTGCGCCGGACCGGCGAAATCATGGAGATCCCTGTGGGAGACGCCATGCTGGGCCGGATCGTCAATCCGCTGGGGCTGCCCCTGGACGGCAAAGGAGCCATCAAGACCCAGGTCAAATACCCTATCGAACACCAGGCCCCGGGAATTGCTGCCCGTCAGCCGGTGGATGTCCCTCTCCAGACTGGGCTCAAGGCCGTGGATGCCCTGGTGCCCATCGGCCGGGGCCAGCGGGAACTGATCATCGGGGACCGAGGAACCGGGAAAACAGCCATTGCCATCGACACCATCCTGAACCAGAAGGGCAAGGATGTGATCTGCATCTATGTGGCCATCGGACAGAAAGCTTCTTCCGTAGCCCGGCTGTACCATACTTTTGAACAATACGGCGCCAGCGCCTATACCATGATCGTGGCGGCGACGGCTGCTGATACGGCTCCCATGCAGTATCTGGCCCCTTATGCCGGGGCTGCGGTGGGGGAATATTTCATGGATCAGGGAAAAGATGTGCTGATCGTCTATGACGATTTGAGCAAGCATGCGGTGGCCTACCGTGCCATGAGTCTGCTGCTCCGCCGTCCCCCTGGACGGGAAGCTTATCCCGGGGACGTATTCTATCTCCATTCCCGTCTGCTGGAGCGGGCCTGCCGCCGGAATGAACGCCATGGCGGCGGTTCCATGACGGCACTGCCCATTATCGAGACCCAGGCCGGGGATGTGAGCGGATATATCCCCACCAACGTGATTTCCATCACAGATGGGCAGATCTATCTGGAAACGGATCTGTTCAACTCCGGTATCCGACCTGCCTTGAATTCCGGGCTTTCTGTATCCCGGGTAGGGGGGGCGGCCCAGACCAAAGCCATGAAAACGGTGGCCGGCACTCTGCGCCTGTCCCTGGCCCAATACCGGGAACTGGCTGCCTTTGCCCAGTTCGGTTCCGATCTGGACCGGGAGACCAAGGCTCAGCTGGACCGTGGGGCCCGGGTGACGGAAATGCTGAAACAGGGACAATACCAGCCCCTGTCCATGGCCCAGGAAGTGGTTTCCCTCTACGCCGTGAACAACGGGTTCCTGGATGAAGTCCCGGTGGAAGATGTGACCCGGTATGAGCATGAAATGCTGGGGTATCTGAACAACCACTGTTCCATCATCCTGACCCGGCTGGAAAAAGAACAGAAACTGACCGATGATCTGAAAGAGGAGCTGGATGAGGCTCTGGATGATTTCGGGAAGATGTTTGCGCCTGGCACTGCAGGCGGCATGTAAGGGCAGGTGATCCTAGATGGCAAACACCAGTGGAATCCGTGCCCATATGAAAACCGTAGGCAGCATCAGCAAGATCACGGGCGCTATGCAGATGGTGGCTTCGGCCCGGATGCACCAGGCCCAGCAGAGAGCTGATGCCAGCCTGCCCTATGCGGAGAAGCTGAAGAGCATCCTCCAGGAAGCGGTCAGCGACCCGTCGGTGATGGCCCATCTGGATATGAAGGCCAATCCGCTCCTGGAAAAACGGCCGGTGTATAAGACCGCCTATGTGGTCATCGGGTCGGACAAGGGGTTGGCCGGTCCCTACAACAACAATATCGTCAAGTACACCGGGGTGGAGCTCCGGGGCAAAGAAGATTCGCCGCTTCTGGCGGTGGGCAAGCAGATGAAGATCGGCCTCAATCACTGGGGCTACCACATCGCTAAGAGCTGGACCGGTTTTTCGGAGAAACCGACTTTTGAAGCGGCTGAGGAAATCGCTGATTACGTGGAATCTCTTTTCATCCACCGGGAAGTGGACGAAGTGGACATCATCTTCACCTATTTCAAATCTGCCATGATCCAGATTCCCAAGACGGTGCCTCTGCTACCGGTGCAGCCCAAGGCGAAGAATGCCCTGGAAGTCCGTTCTCAGGAAGTCTGGTCGGAAGATGATCCCACGGATTATCCCACCTTGATCTTCGAACCGGAACCGGCCAAGATGCTGTCCTACCTGGCCCACTATTACCTGCGCAGCCAGATCTTCACGGCCCTGATCCAAAGCTCGGCCTGTGAACTGGCTTCCCGGATGACGGCCATGAGTACGGCTACGGACAATGCCCAGAACCTATTGGGGAAGCTGCAGGTCTACTACCAGAAGGTGCGGCAGGCCAGCATCACCACGGAAATCAATGAAATCGTCAGCGGCGCGGAAGCGTTGAAATAAGGGAGGCACGAATCGTGTCGGAAGAGCAGAAACAAGCAATCGACAAGGCCATTGCCCGGCTCTCTGCCAAGGCCAGAGGGCATGTGGGCAGAGTGGTCCAGGTGATGGGCCCTGTAGTGGATATCCGTTTCCCGGATAAAGAGCTGCCGGCCATTTACAATGCCATTGAAATCGATGCCCGGGCTTCGAAAGATATCCATGTACATCTGACTGCAGAAGTGGTCCAGCACATCGGGGACGATGTGGTCCGCACGGTGGCCATGAGTTCCACCGACGGACTGACCCGGAACATGGAAGCGGTGGATACGGGGAAACCCATCACCGTGCCAGTGGGGAAAGGCTGCCTGGGACGGGTGTTCAATGTCCTGGGTGAAACGGTGGATGATGATCCCACTCCGGTCCAGGCGGCCGATCACTGGCCCATCCACAGGCCGGCTCCGGATCTGGCGGAACAATCCACGGAAACCAAGATCATGGAAACGGGCATCAAGGTAGTGGATCTGATCGCACCCTATTCCCTGGGAGGGAAAATCGGTCTGTTCGGCGGCGCCGGCGTGGGCAAGACGGTGCTGATCATGGAACTGATCCACAATGTGGCTACCAATCACGGAGGCTATTCCGTATTTTCTGGGGTCGGGGAACGGACCCGGGAAGGGAATGATCTGTGGGGAGAAATGAAGGAATCTGGGGTCATCGACAAGACGGCCCTGGTCTACGGCCAGATGAATGAACCCCCTGGAGCCCGTATGCGGGTGGGGCTTACCGGCCTGACCATGGCGGAATATTTCCGGGATGTGGGCGGGCAGGATGTGCTGCTGTTCATCGACAACATCTTCCGGTTCATCCAGGCAGGGTCTGAAGTGTCCGCCCTTTTGGGGCGTATGCCTTCGGCCGTAGGGTATCAGCCCACCCTGGCCAACGAAATGGGGGCCTTGGAAGAGCGGATCACCTCTACCCGGAGCGGATCCATCACTTCCGTACAGGCTGTCTACGTCCCTGCCGATGACCTGACGGACCCGGCCCCGGCGGCTACCTTTGCCCATCTGGATGCAACCACGGTCCTGTCCCGTGAAATCGTAGAACTGGGAATCTACCCGGCCGTGGATCCCCTGGCTTCCACCAGCCGGATCCTGGATCCCTTGGTGATCGGCCAGGAACACTATGAAGTGGCCCGGGGCGTCCAGAAGATCCTCCAGCGGTACAAGGAGCTCCAGGACATCATTGCCATCCTGGGGATGGAAGAACTGAACGAAGAGGACAAACTCACCGTATCCCGGGCTCGGAAAGTCCAGCGGTTCCTGAGCCAGCCCTTCTTCGTGGCCCAGCAGTTCACCGGCCAGCCCGGGAAGTACGTCTCTTTGGCAGAAACCATCCGGGGCTTCAAAGAGATCCTGGAAGGAAAACATGATGACCTGCCGGAAAGTGCTTTCTATATGGTGGGATCCATCGACGAAGCCGTGGCCAAGGGCAAGAAACTGAAGGGCGAATGATATGGCCAAGTTAATGAAACTGGAAGTCCTCACACCGGAAAAACTTTTGGTCAAGCGGGAGGATATTTCCTATGTCTTGTTGAATACAGTAAATGGGGGCGTTGGGATCTTAGCCAATCACAGCCCGATGATCGCTGTGCTGGGGGAAGGGACCCTGAAGCTGCAGGATAAGGACAATCAGGTGATCCTGGTCTACGTAGAAGGGGGATTTGCGGAGGTCAAGGACAATCAGGTGGTCATCCTGACACCCAGGGCCCAGAAGGCAGAGAACATCGATGTGGCCAAATACCAGCAGATCCGGCAGGAAGCACTGGCCAGACTGGAGCATCCGGATGCCCTGACGGACGTAGAACATACTGAAAAAATCCTGCGCAGAGCGGAAGCGCGGCTGAAGACCGCGTCTCTTGCGGGTAAGGTACCCCCTTATCCGATGGGGGAATAGTCCCGGCAGGAGAGAAGGTCGTTGCAGCAGGCAGAGGGGGGATCCGCTGTGGACTTTATCAGCAAAATGGCTGCCAGTAAGATGGGGCAGCTGCGGCTGGAACTGGTCGAACTCAACGAGCGGCTGGCAGAAGCCACCAATGAAGAACAAATCCGTAAGCTCCGGAAGACCATTCAGGAAAAGGAAGTATATTACAATATCCTGGCGGACCGCCTGCGGACCCATACGAGGAATTTTTGAAGGAGGTGCCGCAGGCACCTCCTTTGTCAGCCAACCAAAAAGGAACCGCCCAGGCGATTCCTTTTTTCATTTCCCTCTATGGAAAACAGAATGTTCTATGGTATAATAGTCTAGTTATAAAAATGGACAGAGAAGTTGGAAGTTGGAAGTGGGAAGTTCCGTAGACATTAAGGGGGGTGCCGTACGGCTTGTCCAATGTGATTGCTTTGGTGGTCTGCTGTCTGGTGACCTGGGTGGTTTTCCTGGACAGCCACAGCATTGGGATGAAACACAAGAATCTCTGGGTCCTGGGGACATTCTTGCTCATGCCCCTGGTGGTTCCGCTGTACCTGATCAGGCGCGCACAGTTCCTGTATCAGCATCGGCTGACACCCCGGCAGCAGGCAGAGGCAAGGGCCAGAGAGATTTCCCGGAAACGCAGGGAAAAGGCGGAACGGGAAAAACAGCACTGGGAAGAGAAAAAGAGAAAACAAGCCCTGGAAGATCCAGCAGAAGCAGCCAGGAAAAAGAGCCTGCAGGAAAAAGAACAGAAGGAAATGCGCCTGCACCTGGATGAACAGCTGAGCAACCAGCGGAAACGGCATGCCAAGCTGTGGGGCATTCGCTATCATCAATGAATACAGAAAAGAGAAAGAGGAGCAGTGCTTCTCTTCCAGCAAGGAAAGGTGTGGAATCAGGAGTGGAGAAACTGGTGGTTAAGGGTGGTCATCACCTGAAGGGCACGGTACGGGTCAGCGGTGCCAAAAATGCGGTATTGCCCATCATTGCAGCTTCTGTCCTGGGGACGGAAGGCAGCACGATTTTGGAAGTCCCTGAATTGGAAGATGTCAGTACCATCTGCAAGGTGCTGGAGTGTTTGGGGCTGAAAGTGGATCATTCCACCCCTCATGCGCTGAAAATCGACAGCCGGCAAATCACCGGATGGGAAGCTCCCTATGATCTGGTCAGCACCATGCGTGCCTCTTTCCTGGTCATGGGTTCTCTCCTGGCACGGATCGGGCGGGCTAAGATTTCCCAGCCGGGAGGCTGTGCCATTGGCACCCGGCCCATCGATATCCATCTGAAAGGCTTCGAAGCCCTGGGTGCGAAGATCGAACAGGGCCATGGGTATATCGAGGCCTTTGCACCCCATGGTCTGGTGGGTACCACCATTTACCTTGATTTTCCCAGTGTGGGAGCCACGGAAAACTTGATGATGGCAGCTTCCATGGCCAAAGGGACCACCATCATCGAAAATGCAGCCCAGGAACCGGAAATCGTGGACTTGGCCAACTATATCAATGTGATGGGAGGCAAGGTCCGAGGGGCCGGGACTACCGCCATCCGGATCGACGGAGTAGAAAGCATGAAGGGCGGGGAACACACGGTGATCCCTGACCGGATCGAAGCCGGGACCTTTATGGTGGCCGGGGCCATGACCCAGGGAGATATCTTGGTGGACAATGTGCTCTGTGAACATATGAAGCCCCTGATCGCCAAGCTCCGGGAAGCGGGAGCTGTGGTGGAAGAAGGCATCAATGATGTCCACGTAGTGGGGCCGCGGAAAATCCAGCCCATTACCATCAAGACACTGCCATATCCGGGCTTCCCCACAGATATGCAGGCCCAGGTCATGGCCATGATGTGCATTGCCAAAGGCCAGAGCTCCGTGCTGGAGACCGTATTCGAAAACCGTTTCATGCATGTGGATGAACTGCTCCGGATGGGAGCCAATATCCGGACCAGCGGCGGACGGTCTGCTATTGTAGAAGGGGTGCCCAAGCTGTACGGCTGCCAGGTCCGGGCAACGGATCTGCGGGCTGGGGCAGCCATGGTGCTGGCTGGGCTGGTGGCTGACGGCGTGACGGAAATCACCGACATCTACCACATCGATCGGGGTTACGAAAATCTGGTCGCCAAATTGACCGGACTGGGAGCTGACATCCAGCGGGTCGGCTGATGCGCCATGAAACACACGGAAAAAAGTTTGTTTTCCCGGCTGTTCAACCCAGTGGATGTGGGCATCGACTTGGGAACCGGTTCTACCCGGGTGTTCATGAAGAATCGGGGCATCGTGCTGGAAGAGCCGTCAGTGGTGGCATTGGATCCCAGTACGGGCAAAACGGCAGCCATCGGCTCTAAAGCACGGGAAATGACGGGAAAAGGCCAGTGGGAAGTGGTCTGGCCCTTGGAAAATGGTGTCATCGCGGATTTCGATGCATCGGTGGGGCTCCTGGAAACCGTGCTGGATCGGGTAGTGGGGAGGAATCTTTTCTTTAAACCCCGGGTCATGGTCTGTGTCCCCACTGGGGTCACCGGGGTGGAACGGCGGGCTGTGACTGAAGCGGCACTCCTGGCCGGGGCCGCTAAGACTTATCTGATCGAAGGGCCTCTGGCTGCGGCACTGGGTGCCGAGCTGCCCATCCAGGAACCTAAAGGCCGGATGGTGGTGGATATTGGAAGCGGTACGACCAGTGCGGCGGTGCTGAGCATGGGACGAATCATCCAGGCGGCTTCTCTCAGGATGGGGGGAGAAGCTTTCAATGAAGGGCTGGTCCGTCATTTGCGGGATAGGCTGAACATCCAGATCGAAGGGAGCCTGGCGGAAGAAATCAAGCTGGAGATCGGAACGGTCAGCCGCCGGGGCCGCCGAGGCACCAAGATCATCCATGGAAGAGACAACATCACCGGGCTGCCCACATCCCTGCGTCTTTCCTCTCAGGATACGGTACGAGGACTGGGAGAACCCATCGGGCCCATCTTGGCCTGTATCCACAGCGTCTTGGAGAAGACACCGCCGGAACTGGCGGCAGATCTCTTGGAGACGGGAATCGTCCTTACCGGAGGCGGAGCCCTTCTGGAAGGAATGGATGAATGCATCGAAGCCGGGACCCATGTGCGGACCCGGGTGGCGGCCAATCCCCGGGAATGTGTGGCCCGGGGAGCTGGAATGGCCCTGGATGATTCTGCACTGTTGGAAATTTTGGAAGGAAAATAAAGGGGGTGTGCTGCCTGTGTGAAAATCACGCAGGCAGCACACCCCCTTTTCAGGAAAGGAACGCGATAGAAAACAATGAATCATAGTTACAGACAATGGATGGCACGATTCGTTTTGGCAGGTCTGCTGCTGACGGCTTCGCTACCAGCAGCCCAGGCAGCCAAGGTCAGCACCCTCCGGGGCGGAGTCACACCCAGCCGGGCCCGGGTGGTCATGGACTTGGATACGCCCCTTTCCTATACCTCCCGAGTGACGGGAAACCAGCTGATCATCGACTTGAAAGCCCGAGCCGATCGGACAGAGATGGTCCGGTTGCGGGACCCCCGGATCCAGAAAGCGTACCTGGAACCTCAGGGGAAAAACAGCCGTCTGGTGGTTGTTTTCCGGAAAAACGTCCCGGTCTACAAGATCTTCCTATTGAAGAATCCCCAGCGGCTGGTAGTGGATTTTCCCCGTTCCGGAAGTACCTCCGGAGGGAAGAGCGGACCGGCAGCCGGACGGTCCCAGTGGCTGGGAAAGGGCCTTACCTATCGGGAAAGCACTGTGGATCTGGGGGCCGGCCGGGTCAAGACCTATCTGCTGACCCTGGCTCCCAACAGCGATTTCCGGCTGGATTTCATCCCCGGATACGGCAGGACCATCCAGAAAGGGACACTGTCCATGATCCAGAAAAGGTCCGGTGCCGTTGCCCTGGTGAACGCCTCCTATTTCGACAGTGACATCTGGGTGGTGGGGAACCTGAAGATCCAAGACAAATGGCTGGGGATGGAGACCACGCCCCGTACCGGCCTGGTGCTGCCAGCCGGAGGCGTTCCTTCCATCCAGCCCGGGCTTTCCTATCACGGGACGGTGACCCGGCCGGACGGGAGGAGCTATTCCATCGGCGGGGTGGATCGGATGCGGCTGGCCGATGAACTGATCCTGTACAATGACGGCTATGATGACACCACGGATACCAACGCTTACGGTACGGAAGTGCGGCTGGAAGACGGGGTGGTCCGGGAAATCCGGAAGGGCGCAGGAGGCATGCCCCTGACGGCAGGCAGTACAGTACTCTCTGGGAATGGAGCGGCTGCCGCTTTCCTGAATGGGCTGCGCAAAGGAGATAAAGTGAGCCTGACCCAGACCCTGGGCAATCCAGAAGCGGACCAGGCCGCTTCTGTGGGGTCCGCCGGTCCTCAGCTGGTGCGGGATGGGCAGGTCCAGGTCACTAGCAGTGCGGAAGAAATCGCCCCGGACATTGCTCAGGGACGGGCTCCCCGGACCGGTGTGGGCATCAAGAAAGACGGCACGGTGCTGATCTTGGTAGCCGACGGACGTTCCCGCAGCAGTGCCGGGATGACCTTGGCAGAAATGGCCCGGTATTTCGTCCAGCTGGGAGCCGACCGGGCCATGAATTTCGACGGCGGCGGTTCCAGCGAGATGGTGGTCAACGGAAAGATCATGAATGACCCCAGCGACGGCAGCGAACGCCCAATAAGGGTGGCGTTGGGGGTGTTCAGGAAGTAAGTGCCGCCAGAGGCAGCACTTACTTCACTCTTGAGTCGGGAGTCTGAAGTCTGGAGCCGAATGATAAATTTGCAGGCAACAGCCCCCCTTGCATCTCCCCTCCCCTTCGGTATATAATAAACAAACGAAAGAAAAGAGGTGCTGATCATGTTACACAAAATCCTCAAAAATAGAAAAATATGGGCAGCAGCCTTGCTGATGGTTCTGTTGGCTTTGGGCGTTGCCCAGGCGGCTGGGGTCCAGCCCCAGAAAAGCAGCCTTTCCGGTCAGGTGGTTTCCACGGTATCCGTGGGGGCACAGGTGACGGAGGGGACTGTCTTGGTGACGGTCAAGACCTTGACGGGGACGGCTCCGGCCGCTCGTGCCAACTGCAGCGGGAAAGTGGTTTCCGTGGAAGTTTCTCCCGGCAGCCAAATCGCAGCAGACCAGGTAGTAGCCCAGATCCAGCCTTAAAGAGAGGCTGCCGGCCGTTCTGGTCTCCGGACTGGAGTTTTGGCCATTGATGACAGACCATGACAGAGGGTGTGAAAGACACTTTTCACACCCTCTTTTTTACAGGAGGAAATATGCATCTTTTAAAATGGAAGCGGATCCTGTTCCTGACCTTGGGCTGGCTGCTGGCTGCTGTTTCTCTGGCAGCAGCAGCCATTCCTACCATTGCCGTGGAAGAATTGAAACCGGGGATGAAGGGATATGGGAAAACAGTCATCCGGGGAGCGGATATCGAAACCTTTGATGTGGAAGTCCTGGGGGTCACCGGCACGGAAACCGGCGGGTACAACATCTTGATCAAGGCATCAGGTCCTCTCCTGAAAGAAAGCGGGGGCATCGCCCAGGGGATGAGCGGCAGCCCGGTTTACATCGACGGCCGGCTGGCTGGAGCCGTGGCCTATGGCCAGGCTTTTTCCGATCCCAACTACTGCTTCCTGACTCCCATCAATGAAATGCTCCGTCTGTTTGACGAAACTGACCCCCGGCCTTCCGTATTCCTGCCCAAGAGCACGCCGCTCATGGTCAGCGGCTTCACCGCTGACGGAGTGGCCCATCTGAACGAGGAACTCTCGCCGTTCGGGCTTACTTCTTATGCAGTGCCTGGAGGCACGGATGAACTGGACAGTGTCCAGCTGGAACCTGGCAGTTCCGTGGGCGTTTCTCTGGTCCGGGGAGATATGGTCATCGGTGCCATCGGCACCGTGACCTGGACCGACGATGAGGGACGGATCCTGGCCTTCGGGCACCCCTTTCTCCAGCACGGAGATTCCAACTATTTCATGACCAATGCCTGGATCTTTGCGTCCGTCCCCAACATCCAGAGTGCCTTCAAGGTGGGGACCCTGGGAAAGACACTGGGAAGGATCAGCCAGGACCGGCTCAGCGGCATTGCCGGCAAAGAAGGAGAAAATGCCCCCATCATTCCCATGTATGTTTCAGTGACGGACAAGGACCGGGGACTGCACAAAAGCAGCAATGTCCAGCTGATCACGGATGAGGACCTGGTGCCCACTTTGGTGGACGGCGTCACCTACAATACCGTAAGCATGGCCAAGGACCGGAAGGGCGGCGGGACGTCCCGGATCCGGTTCACCATTACGGCGGAAGGTGAAAAGGAAGGCCCCATCCGCCTGCGCCGGGAAAACATGTTTTACAGCGCCACGGATATCGGGAAACTGACGGATTCGGAGCTGAATGTGGCCACGGATATGCTCATGAACAACCGGTTCGACAAAGTGACCATCCAGGATATCAATGTGGATGTAGAAACCACTTCCGGCTGTGAAGTGGCAGAGATGCTGGGAGCGACGGCGCCGGCCACAGCTGTACAGGGAGGCATCCTGCCCATTACCCTGACTTTCAAACCCTACCGGTCGGAAGAAATCACCCGGACTGTCAATTTCAAAGTCCCGGACAAACAGCCGGCCGGCCCCATGAACCTGATTGTCCGCAGCGGCAATGCCACGGCATGGATCACCAAGGCCCTGTCCAGGAAGAACAGCCGGAACGGGGCCCAGGATGGAGGAGATGGGAACAGTGAGGACGAAACCGCCATGTTCCAGTCTTCCCAGCGGCAGTTCAGAGATTTCCTTACGGAATTCAACGATATGGATGCCAATAATGAAGTGATCGTGGATCTAATGCCCACCTATGGGGACGAACGGCCCAGCCGCCGGGCAGCTGCCCGTTCTGCAGCTGGGAGCGGGAATGCCATGGGCAGTGCCCTTACCGGCCTCCTGAAAGGCAGCAAGTACAAACAGAAATTCCCGCTGGATTTCATCATCACCGGGGAAAGCAATATTACCGTGGATGTGCAGAAGAGATAAAAGGGGGTGTGAAAAAATCCATACCTCAGGCCGCGGGCCGCGGCTCACGTTTTGCGGCTCGTGACCAAAGGGGCTGTGAAGAAATGAATTTATCGTTTCTTCACAGCCCCTTTTTCTACAAATTTTCATCTGGATAGGGTATAATAATCTGTATACTGTTACCATTAGTTTGCTGTGAAGGAGCTGTTTCCATGGGATACCGAGAACTTTGCCGCTGGGTCGGCCGGAACCTGGTGGATCTTTGTGCCCGTACCGGCCGTGTGGTCAAGCTGTTCCTGGAAACCTGCGCGGTGGCCAGAGCGGCGGACCGGCAGGAAGTCCTGCGTCAGATGGCCAAACTGGGAGCGGATTCCCTCCCCATCGTCAGCATGACGATCCTGTGTACCGGGATGGTCATGTCCGTCCAGACTGCCAAAGAATTCGTCCGCTTCGGGGCAGCGGATTCCGTAGGCGGAATCGTAGCCATTGCTATGGGACGGGAACTGGCACCCATCCTGACCGGGGTGGTGGTGGCCGGCCGGATCGGGGCAGCCATTGCGGCGGAAATCGGCACCATGAAGGTGACGGAACAGATCGATGCCCTGCGGGTCATGGCTGTAAGCCCCATCCGCTATCTGGTGGCCCCTCGGCTCCTGGCCATTGTCCTCATGATGCCCATCCTGGTGATCTATGCCAATCTGGTGGGGGACGTAGGAGGCTGGTTTGTGGCGGAGAATTATGCTGGGATCAGTTCCCACATGTTCCTGGAAAGCGTCCGGGGCTTCATCGAGCCCTGGGATATCATCGGGGGACTGATCAAGGGGGCTTTTTTCGGAGCCATCATTGCCATCATCGGCTGCCACAAGGGACTCACTGCCAAACAGGGAGCGGAAGGGGTTGGCCTGGCCACTACCAAATCGGTGGTGCTTTCCATCATCCTGATCTTCATCGCCAATTATTTCCTGTCCGTGATCCTGTATGTCCATGGAGGCTGAAATGGAACGACCAGTCATTGAATTTCAGAAAGTGGATATGTCTTTCGGACCCAAAGTGGTCCTGGACCAGGTGAGCTTTTCCGTAGCCAGGGGAGAGACCTTGGCGGTCATCGGTCCTTCCGGCACCGGCAAAAGCACCGTACTGAAGATCCTCATCGGCCTGCTGAAGCCGCTGGGAGGCCATGTGCTGATCCAGGGCCAGCCGGTGGAAAATGATACGGAAGCCCAGTGGAACCAGCTGCGCCAGCATATGGGCATGGTGTTCCAGTATTCCGCTCTGTTCGATTTCCTGGATGTGGGAGAGAACGTGGCTTTTGGGCTGCGTCAGCATACCAGCATGTCGGAAGACGCCATCCAGAAACGGGTGAAGGAGCTGCTGGAAGCGGTAGGCCTCGCCGGCAATGAGCATGTGTATCCGGCCCAGCTTTCCGGGGGCATGCAGAAACGAGTGGGACTGGCCAGGGCCCTGGCGCTCCAGCCGGATATCATCCTGTATGACGAACCGACTGCAGGGCTGGATCCCATCATGGCCACCAACATCAGCCAGCTGATCCTGGACACCAAGAAAAAACTGGGCATTACCGGCGTACTGGTGACTCACGACATGGCTTCCGCTTTTCTCTGTGCGGACCGGATCCTGATGCTCAGCCATGGCCATATCGCTTTCTCCGGGACGGTGGAAGAAGCCAGACATACCCGGGAACCCCTGGTGCGGGCGTTCCTGCGCAGTGATATTTTGGAGGACAAGGAGTAAAATGATGAAAGCAGATGAAGTCAAAGTCGGTGCAGTCACCTTGGGCGGCATTGTCATCCTGGCCCTGATGCTGACCTTCCTGGGGGTGTTCAGCTTTGCCGGGCGCACCTATAAGCTGAATGTGATGTTCGACGATGTAAACGGCCTGAAGGTGGGCAATGAAGTCCGGTTTGCCGGGGTCCCAGTGGGGAAGGTGGATGACATCATCGTGGACGGATCCAAGGTGAAAGTGGTCATGAAAATGGATGAAAAACAGAAGATTCCCCGCAATTCCCAGTTTGCCATCGGCATGGACGGGGTCATGGGGACCAAATTCGTCACCATTGCGCCTCCCAAAATCGCTACGGGCCTGGTATTCAAAGCTGGAGAGACCATTACCGGCCAGCAGGCAGGGGGCATCGACAAACTGATGGATTCTTCCGGACGGGTCCTGGACAAGCTGGAAGTGGTGGTAGATGCCTTCAGCAATGTGTTCGGCGACAAGAAGGTCCAGAAATCCATGCGGGAAGGTTTTGTCCAGACCGGGGAAGTAGCCAAGAATATGAATGACTTCACCAAAGCCTTGGCCACTATGGCCCAGCAGAATCAGGGAGATATCCATACCATGGTGGGACAGATGAAGGAAATGTCCATCCACATGAACAGCATCATGGATAAGGCGGATGCCAATGGGGCGACAGGCCAGAATGTGGCTGCCATGGCGGCCAATATGGCGGATGCCAGCAAGAAGATCCAAAATACGGCGGAGGCCCTCCAGAATGTGGTCACCGACCCTCAGACCCAGCAGGACCTGAAAGAGACCATCCACCATGCCAAATCTACCACCGTAAAGGCGGATAAGATCCTGGGAGTGGTCACCGATGCCCAGGTCCAGGCGGATGTGCTCTACAACGACAAAAAAGGCAAATGGCGGACGGATATGGGGGTGAAACTGCCCCTGAAGGAAGACAGTTATGCCTATCTGGGCGTTTCTGACATCGGCGACCGGGACAAGGTGGATTTCCATTATAACAAAAAGCTGAACAAATACATCTGGGGCCGGGCCGGAGTCATGGAAGGAGAATTCGGTGTAGGGGCCGATTGGGTCCTGTCACCGAAATTCAAGCTGTTCACCGACTTCTACGACTTCGACGATGCCAAGCTGAAAGTGGGCGCGGAATGGGCTTTCAGCCCGAATTTGTCTTTGATCGGAGAGAGCATGGATGTGCTGGATCACGGGTCCGATACGGCTTATCTGGGTATCCGAGCCAGATTTTGATAAAAGTTTAAGAAGTGTTTGGTTGACTTTACTTTTTCAACTGATTATAATAATAAAAGCTGACTAGGTAGTCAGAAAGTACAGGAGGGTCCGATAGTGAAGCATTTCCATACGAAAAGCATGATTCTGAGCGCTGTCATCTTAAGCGCCCTTTCTATCCATACAGTGGGAGCGGCCACCCCGGAAACCGTGAACCTGGATCTGGGCAAAGCCGTACGCATGGCCCTGGACAACAATTCCAGCGTGAAGATCTCCGCGGCGGAACTGGATGCGGCCAAGGCGGAACTGGATCAGGCCAAGGGAGCCCGGTGGGGGTCCATCGACTTCAACCATTACAGTGGCCGGTCGGAAAACTACAAAGCCACCCAGACAGTCCCTGTTTATGGAGGAGGGAACCAGGTCATCGGGTACCACAGGACAGCCAACAGCCATACCAATACGGTGAGCATCTCTGTGCCCATCTACACCGGCGGCCGTCTGGAAGGCGCCATCGACCAGGCCAAAAAGAATCTGGATTACTACCAGTATGGCATGAGCAGTTCCTACCAGACCACCCGGTACAATGCGGAAAAGGGCTATTATGATGTGCTCCAGGCCGCCAATACCGTGAACCTGGACAAGGAAACCGTGGACCGGCTGGATGAACATCTAAAGAATACCCAGGCTCAATTTGCCGTGGGTGTAGTGGCCAAAGCCGACGTGCTCCGTTCCCAGGTGGAACTGGTCAACGCCCAGCAGACCCTGACCCAGGCGGAAAACAGCTATGAAGTGGCGGTTTCCTCCCTGAACAACGTGATCGGGCTGCCCACTGCTACCCGGCTGAACCTGAGCCAGGGACTGGAATACAAGCCCAACGATTATACCCTGGACAACTGTGTGACCTACGCCATGGCCAACCGGCCGGAAATCCACCAGGCAGAAGCGTCCGTAGGCATGGCCAAGGCCGCCCAGAAAATTGCCAACGCCGGCAGCCTGCCTCAACTGAGTCTGGGAGCTTCCAACGAATGGAGCAATGATACTTTCCCAGGCCAGGACCGTGACAATTGGGCCCTGGGCGTGACCCTGACCCAGAACATCTGGGATTACGGGGTCAATGCGGCCAAGGTCCGGGAAGCTAAGGCCAATGTGGTAAAAGCCCAGGAAAGCTATCGGCAGATCAGCGATCAGGTGCGTCTGGCTGTACGGACCAGCTACCTGAGCATGCGGGAAGCTGAAAAGCGGATCAAGACTACGGAAGTGGCTGTGGCCCAGGCAGAAGAAGATTACCGCATCGCCCAGCTCCGGTACCGGGCCGGTGTGGGGACCAACACCGATGTGATGGACGCCTCCGTGGCCCTCACTACTGCCAAGAACAACTACATCCAGGCTTTGTACGACTACAATACTTCCACCGCTCTGCTGGAACAGAGCATGGGTGTTCCTGTGGAAAACGAATAAGGTCGACTGTGATCAAAGGGGCTGTTGCGCAAGCAACAGCCCCTTTCCTTTTTCCCCCTATACCTGGTATACTTATATTATGCATGAATAATTAATCAATTCACATTTCCCTTGTAAGCGGCTGGGCGGCAGCCCGCGCTCTATATCCGCCCTTTTCAAGGGTGTAAGCAGGGTACATCTGCTTTAGCGGATAGCGAGGTCGATTATGCCGCAGCTGGAAAACATGGGTTGGCCGCCCTCTTTTATATCCGCCCTTTTTAAGGACGGAGGACCATGCGCAGCATGGTGGTGGATGCCACGACAAACGACCCACGACTCACGATGAACGATATGGAGGCCCTCATGGGTACCAATAGAAAAAAACGGCTGGCAGTCCTGGCTGGGGTCCTGGTCCTGCTCTATCTGATCCTGTGGAAGGTGATCCTTCCTGCAGGGCTGGAACGGGCCATTCCCCTGGTGGAAGATACGGCCGGAGAATATCTCAATGGACAGCTGCAGATGGAAACCATGGAAGTGGGTCCGGATCTGACTTTTACTGCCCGGAATCTGCGGCTGGCAGATCAGGGAGGGAAGCTGGTGGCGGAAGTACCGGCTCTTTCCCTGCATCTGGATCCCCTGAAGCTCCTTACCGGTAGCGGCACCCTGGGTATGGTTTCCCGGATCACTCTGGAGGGACCTCGGCTGTTTTTGGTCCAGGATGAACGGCAGGAATGGAATATAGCCCATCTGCTGAAAGAAAGCCAGAGTTCCAGTACGGAATTCAAGGGAATGATCGTCCTGAAAAACGGAACGGTGGATCTGCAGCTGCCTTATGGGAACTGGCAGGCCGGTGTGGATGGGACCATCGATCCTTCCCGCAACCCAGTTTTCGGATTGGATCTGGAGGTTTCCCGAAAGGGGCAGACCATCCGGGTTTCCGGGAACCTAGATACCAGCCGGCAGGGAACGTTGACGGCTCGGACGGATTTCCTGTCTCTCCAGGACTTCAGCCCACTGGTGGAACATTTCCTTCCGGTGACAGGGATCCGGGGCGCGGTGGGCGATACTTCCATTACCTGGACCAACAATGCGGATGGCAGCCGGCTCTCTGGCAATGTCCAGCTGCATCAGATAGGGGCAGTCTATGCCTGGCAGGGGAAGGAAATTGCCCTGACGGCAGAAGGAGGACTTTCCTTTGCGCAGCTCCACCTGCAGGCCCGAGATCTGGACGTGACGGTAAACGGACAAAGGGCCCGGCTGTCCGGAGGAGTGGACTTGACGGATCTCCAAAATCCCCGGGCAGACCGGCTCCAGGTGGAACTGGATGGCTTCGAGCTGGGAGCTCTGCCCTTGGATCTTCCCGTTTCCGGCAGTCTCAGCGGAAGCATGGCTGTGGATGGAACGAAAGAAAATTTGACAGGGAATGGCACCTTCACCAGTCCGTCCCTGACTTTCCAGGATTATGAGGCGGAGCAGGTGACCCTGCCCTTTTCCTTCCGGAGCCATCGGGTGGAGACGGATGGCGCCAAAGCCAGCCTGGGAGGAGGATCCGTGCTGGCGAAGGCTTCTTATGATTGGGAATCCCGTGAGGGGCAGGCTGCCCTTACCTTGGAGCAGGTGGATGGGGGGATGTTTGCGCCCCGTCTGGGCAGCCTGATCTTGGACGGGACCCTGTATGCCGCCGGTCAGTATGGAGACGGAAAACTTACGATGGAAACCGTTTCCAGTGATCTGTCCCTTTCCTGGGGGAACCTGAAGCTCCAGGAAATCGCCTTGGATGGTACCCTGGACGGCAGCAACCTGACCCTCAGCCGGCTTTCCGCCTATACAGAAGAAGGGGGCGCCCTGGCCGGCAGCGGCAGCCTGCAGGACGGCCGGCTCCAAGGGGACCTGTATGTCACCGGGCTGCCGGTGGATCCTCTCTTGAGAGTGCTGGGCCAGGAGGGCAGGGGAAACCTGTCCGGGCACCTCACCTTGGGCGGCAGCCTAGAACGTCCCCAGGCTTTTGGGGCCTTCTCCTTCCAGGATGGAGAACTGCTGGGCCAGACTATCCAGGAGGCCCATGGGGCCGTGGAATGGAAGGACCAGAAGGCCGGGTTCCACAATGTGGAAGTCACCCTGGACCAGGGATCCCATATCTTGGACGGCACCGTGGACCTTTCCGGCAGTGAACCGCTGTTGGAGCTGAAGCTGGAGACCAGGGGCATACGGTTGGAACCGTTCAGCCAGGCGTTCCAGTCTCCCTGGCCGGTGACCGGGAACCTGACCAACACCATTACGGTGAAAGGGCCTCTGTCCAATCCTTCCTTTACCGGCCATGTCCATGCCTGGGATGGCTCTGTGAACAAATTCCTGGTGGACGAAGTGGACGGAGATTACACCTATGATGGGAAAATCCTGCAGCTGAAAAACTTCCGTGCCCAGGCCCTGACTTGCAGCGCCCAGTTCAGCGGTACGGTCAGCCGGGACGGTTTCCTGGATATCGGCATCGATGCCAAAAACATCAATCTGCTGCGGCTGCCTTGGCTCAAGGACAGTGTTGACCTAGCCGGCAATGTGAACTTCAGCGGCAGCATCACCGGCCATACCAGTCGACCTCAGTTCCAGGGGGTACTGTCTTCGGATTCCGTCCTGATCAACGGGGTGGAGTTCACCGGCCTGGCCCTGTCTTTCCAGAGCCAGGCGGGCCATGTGAATACTTTCCAGGGGACTTTCCAGCAAAAGACCGGAGGGGACTATGCTCTGAAGGCTCGTTTCGATTTCGATCGGAAACTGTTCCAGTGGACCGTGGACGTGACCCGGGGCAACGTACGCTCCCTGCTCCAGATGGGCGGCATCAAGGCGGATGTGGACGGTTATCTGTCCGGACGCATCGAAGCCAATCCAGACGGCCCCCGTACGGGCATGACCATCATCGGCAAGGTGGAAGACGGGAAAGTGGCTGGGGTGCCCTTTGCTTCTGCAGATTTCGACATCTATACCCATCTGGGCCAGTGGAAGATCCGAAAGCTCCAAGCCCAGGAAAGCGGCGGCGGGCTCATTGCCGCCCAAGGGAATTTCAATCTGAAGGAACGGACCATCGACTTGGAACTGGCCACCAGTGAAGCCAATGCCAAACTTCTCACCGTGGGGATGGACAATCCTCCGGAAGTCAGCGGAAAACTGAATATCGTGGCCCAGCTGAAGGGGAATCTGGATGATCCCAACGGGAACTTCTCTCTGGAAATGAAAGAAGGCAGCATCAGCGGGATGGCTTTTGACAGCCTGTACGGCATGGTGACCCTGCGGAATGACATGTTCCATCTGGATCAGTTCCTGATCCAGCGGGATGTATACAAAGTCAGTGCTTATGGCACCTTCCCCATGGATCTCCTGCGCCCCGTGGCCAAACGGAAAAATCCGGAATCCCGGATGAACCTGGAAGTCCGGCTGGACAACGGGAACCTGGCCATCCTCCCCACCCTGACCAAATGGGTCCAGTGGGCGGACGGGCCCACCAGCGGCCGGGTGGATATCACCGGGACCTTGGAAGATTACAATCTGGACGGATCCATCGATCTGGACGGGGGTACGGTGAAATTCCGGGGGTTGGACAACACCTTTGACAATGTAAAGTTCCATGCTGGTTTCAACGGCAAGACCATCACCTTGAAGGAATTTTCTGCTGTTACCGGGAAGAACGGCAGTATCACCGCTTCCGGCTCCTATCTGCTCAATGATGTGTCCGGGAAGCCTTACCATCTGGATCTGGCCATCAAGGATGTAGAACTGGTCTCTTCCAGCGTCAAAGGAAAACTCAACGGAACTTTTGGGCTGGAACACCGGGACAGCAAACCCTTCCTCACCGGGAACCTGAAACTGGACAAAGGGTATCTGGGGATCTCGGCTATCCCGGAATTCGGGCAAGGGGGATCCGATATCGGCCTGGATGTGGATGTGGACCTGGGCAATAACCTGCATCTGTACAATGCGGCCTTCATGGATCTGTGGCTGAAAGGCCAGTTCCATATCCTGGGCAGCACAGCCTTCCCCCAGATCAACGGCAGCATCCGGGTGAACCGGGGCAGTCGGCTGAAGTATCTGGGTACGCCTTTCAACATCGGGTTCGGGGAAATCTACTGGCCCCGTCCAGGGACTTTTGTACCCAATGTGAACATGTCGGCCTTTACCCGCCTGGGACAGTACAATATCATGGCCAAGGCCAGCGGCCCTCTCAGCCTGGATGATATCGTGATCAAACTTTCCAGTGATCCGCCCCAGGACGAGAATACCTTGAAGCGGTTCCTGACCCTGAAGACCGACGATGCCAGCCTGGGGGACGAGGCTTGGCGGGGCTTGGTGGATGCCGGGCTCCAGATGACCTTCCTGGCGGATGTGGAAGATGCCATCAAAGATGCCCTGGGGTTGGACGAACTGCGGATCTACAGCGGTACGGTCCAGAACACCATTGCCTTCTCGGCGGATCCGGACCGGGCCAATGAAGTGACGGGGCAGGACCGGCGCCAGTACAATGTGCTGCTCAGCCGGTATTTCGGCCGGAAACTGCTGATCGGCTACACCACCAGTTTCGACGGAGAAAAGAGCAATCTGTATGCCGGGTATCGGATCGCACCCAGGGTCCACATCGGGATTTCCACCGACCAGGACAACAACCATTGGTATGGGGTGCAGTATCGGACGAGGTTTTAAAAAGGGAACTTTGCCAGAAGTCAGACACGGCCCCAGAGGGGCCTTGAGACATCAGACGTCAGCTTTGTTCGGATTAAATGCAGGTTCGATCTGCTTATGGCGGGCAAACTGATGTCTGAAAGGCCTGTTAGGTCCGGTCTGACTTCTTGACCAGCGGGCCAGCCGTTCAAAAGCAGATGCGCAGCATATGGTATCCGACGGCTGCTGACAAAAAAGCAGGACCCGACCAGGGTCTTGCTTTTTTCACACTCCAGGACTGGAAATCTTGGCCCATAGAAGGTATAATAAACGGGATATGATATAATTAATCGTTAGCAAATCAGACAGCCGATGATAAACAACCTGTATAGGGGGTACTCTATGAAAAAACATGTAAACTGGCGGCAGCTGTCCGTCGCCGTCCTGGCTTCCCTGGCCATGACCACTCCGGTCTACGCCGCAGAAGTCACCCACAGCCAGGAAGTGGAACTGGGAAATCATAAGACTGTTCCCAAGGAAGGACAGGGCATCGGTACCATCGAAGTGGTGCCGGAAAGCCAGGCCGTCACGCAGCCGGCAGGCACTGAAGCCTCTGCTGGCGCAGCTGCAGCTGAAGAAGAACAGCCCAAATACCGGGAAGTCCGGCGCAACGGTGTTACTTATATCGAAAAAGTAGGGAAGAAGAAACTGGAACAGGAAAGGGAGAAGGCCCAGGCTGATGAAGAACAGCTGGAAGCCCGGATGACCCAGCAGAAGGAAATCCAGGAAGCCCAGAGCAAGCAGCTTCCGGGCCGGAGCATCCTCCAGCAGTCCGTCCTGTCTGATTATGATATCAGCAGTCAGGAAGACCAGTATGCCAAGATTGCCAAAGACTCTGCGCCTTTCATCGGCAAAACCGTCACCAAGGTCACCCTGGAAGGGGCGGCTCATGAAGATACCGGAAAACTGGCTGACGTGCTGAAGATGCCTGCGGGGACCAAATTCACCAAGGAAGGCCTCCAGGACGATATCCGGGCTCTCTACGAAACTGGCTGGTTCTATGACATCAAACCGGTGTTCCGCCAGGTGCCCGAAGGGGTCCAGATCACCTATCAGCTGGAGGAAAATCCCGTGCTGACGGATCTGGATATCGAAGGCAATACGGTGATCTCCACCGGGGACATCAAAAAAGAACTGGATCTGCCTCTGGGCAAGGTCCTGAATTCCCGGGATGTGAACATCGGCGCCCGGAAGGTGGAAAGCCTGTACAATCAGCAGGGCTACATCCTGGCCAAAGTGGCCGACGTACGGATGCAGCCGGATGGCCGGCTCATCGTCCAGGTGGCAGAAGGGGTCATTGAAGATTTCCGGGTCAAGGGCAACACCAAGACCAAGGATTATGTGGTCATCCGGGAAATGCGCATGAAGAAAGGGGAACCTTTCAATGCCAAGAAAGCCCGCCGGGCCATGCAGAAGATCTACAACCTGGGCTTCTTTGAAGATGTCAATATCCGTCTGAACCCCGGGCAGATGCCCAATACCGTTTCTGTGGAAGTTTCCGTGGTGGAAACCAGCACAGGCACCTTTGGGATCGGGGCCGGCTACAGTGATGCGGACGGCTTCCTGGGCATGGTCAGCATCGGGGACAAGAACTTCATGGGTACCGGGGACAGCGTCAGCGCCCGTTGGGAATTCGGCGGCGACTCCGAAACCAAGGCCAACTTCGAAGTTTCCTATGTGAAGCCCTGGATCGACGACAAGGAAACTACTGCCGGCTTCACCTTCTACAATATGACCAACGAGTACGTGGATTACAACCGGGACGGGGATGAAATCGCCCGGTACTACAAGAAACGTACAGGAGAAGAACTGTTCTTCAGCCGAGTCACGGACAATGAATTCATCACCAACAGCATTACCCTGAAGAACCGGGATGACAAGTATAAGAAACCGGTCAGCGGGTACGGCACCCAGTGGTTCGAAGCCGGAGAGAACGGCTATGATAACATCCACGAATATCCGGATGATTACAACTGGGATAAGAACGAACGGATGAAGAAGAACTTTGGGACCACCCGGAGCATCACCTTTGCCCGTACCCTGGATACCCGGGACAACATCTATGATCCTCGGGAAGGGAAACGGACTGCTTATTCCGTGGAAGTGGCCTCCTTTGGCGGAGACTTCAACTTCCAGAAATACATGGCAGACTACCGGTACTACTACCGGATGGGCAAGGACAATGTATGGGCCCTGAACCTGGGGGCCGGTTATGCTAACGGGGATATGCCGTTGTCCCAGCGCTTCAGCGTGGGCGGCAGCGATGTGCTCCGTGGGTATAAGGATGACCAGTTCAAAGGCAACAGCATGGTGAAGGGATCCTTGGAATTCCGGTATCCCATCATCAAGAAAGTACAGGGCGTCTTCTTTACGGATGCCGGCTATGCCTGGAGCAAGGAGTATGGAGAATCCAACTTCGATCTGGGCAAGATCAAGAACTCCGTGGGTATCGGTCTCCGGATCAATTCTCCGCTGGGTCCCATCAAGCTGGACTATGGCTACCGGCTGGAGAGCAGCGACCGGGGCGGCCGCTTCCACTTCAGCTTTGGCGGTCAGTTCTGATAAACAAATTGCATAACAAGGAAGCAGGGATAGTAAAATGATGGAATTGGCCAACAAGAAAAATGTCAAGGTCATTTCTCTGGCCATTGCGGCCATTATGGTAGTCGGCGTATTCGTCCTGGCCGTCCAGGGCAAGAACCTGGGAACCGGAGACGCCACCATGAATTCCGCCATCGGCAAGGTGAACTACAACCAGGTAATGGCTGCCGCACCCGGTCTGGCAGATGCCCAGACCCAGCTCCAGCAGGCAGCCGAAGACAGCCGCAAGGAATTCGAAGAGAAAAGTAAGGATATGAGCGACGCGGATAAGCAGAAACTGGCTGCGGAATACCAGAAGAAACTGGAAGACAAGCAGAAGGAACTGATTGAGCCCGTGAAGAAAGAAGTGGATGATGCCATCGTGGCCGTGGGCAAGACCAAGGGTCTGACGGTGGTGGTCAACCAGGGTGCTGTGGTCTACGGCGGCCTGGATGTGACCGCGGATGTGACCGCACAGCTGAAAAAAGCCAAGAAATGATCCGGCAGGAGACAGGAGGGATGGCTCATGGGCAGATGGCTCAGTCTTCTGCTGACAGGTCTCCTTCTCCTGACGGGCTGCGGATTTTCCCGGGGGAAGCTTCCCTTTCAGCAGAAAAGACCCCGGTTTGCGGTAGTGGATTGGGACAGGCTGGTGGAGCAGCATCCCAAGTATAAGGAATGGAAGCGCCAGAAGGAACAGCTGGAAACCGCCCGCTGGCTGCGGGACCGGCAAAGGGAAAACGGCCAGCAGCAGCTGGATCTCCTGAAAAAGATGAAACAGGTCCGGGAAGCTGGCAAGGGACAGTTCCAATCGGCCCAGTGGTCCGCCAAGGTAGCGGAGAAACGGGCCCAAGAACAGGACCGGCTCCGGAAGAAGCGGGAAGCCCTTGAAGGAGAAGCGGAAGAACGGGTGAAGGCAGACCGGGATGCGGTGGAAGAAAAATACCGGATCCCTCTGTTCAACCTGCGGCTGAAGCTGGGCAGCGTGAAAATGACAGATGCCGCCCAGAAAGCCCTGCTCCAGGAACAGCAGGAACTGCTGGACAAACGCCAGAAAGATCGGGCGGAAGTGGAAGCAGAGAAAGAACAGTGGCTCCAGCAGCAGCTGTCTGCCGATCTAGCGGCTTCTCAAGCACGGCTCCAGGCTTTTTCTAAAGAACTGGCCGGTCAGGTGGTCCAAGAGGAAACGGGACTTACTCTGTCGGGGAAAGGTCCTCGGAACCAAGAAGGCCAGGCGGAACTGGACAAGCTGATCCAGTCCATGGACCAGCAGATCCAGAAACAGGAAGACAAAGAAAAGCAGCTGCGGGAGGAAATCGACAGCGATATCCTCAGCGCCATCAAAAAAGTCAATCTGAGCCGGAAATACACGCTGGTGTTCCGGAATCCAAGAGCCAACATCAGTGCCGACGATATTACGGATGAAGTGGATACGGTCGTCCAGCAAATTGTATATTAAGAGGGATGGAAAACATGAAAAAAGCAATGATTCTCTGTGTTGTAGCAGCAGCGATGCTGTCCTTTGGCTGCGGGCGGAATGCCCAGTTCGGTGTGGTGGACATGAATAAGGTCCAGACAGAAAGTCAAGTGTTCAAGGATGCCACCAAGGACCTCCAGACCAAAGGCAAGGCTATGGAAGAAGAACTGAACCAGGAAACCGCAGGCAAGAGCCAGGAAGAGGCCCAGAAGATCCTTACGGAAAAGAGCCAGAAAATGCACAGCCTCCAGGCAGAAGCACAGGCTAAGGTCAAGGGCAGCTTCGATGCTGCGGCAGCTTCTGTAGCCAAAGAGAAGAACCTGAGTGCCATTCTGGTCAAAGAAGCGGTCCCCCAGGGTGGCGTCGATGTTACCGACGATATCATCAAAGCAATGAAATAAGATTCGATAAGGGCGGACCGGGGTTCGCCCTTTTTCCCGTACCATCATGAAATGGAAAGGATGCTGGAAATGGAAAAAACATTACAGGAACTGGCAACATTGTTAGAGGGAGAGATCCTTCAAGGAGATCCCCAGATGATCCTTAAAGGTGTCAATGGATTGGAAGAAGCCCAGGCAGACCAGATTTCCTTTGCGGGGCCTCCCTATCTGGAATTTGCCGGACAGTCCCATGCAGGAGCCATCATGATTCCCCGGGGCGCGGCTCTGAAAGGGAATCAGGCGGTACTGGCCGTGGAGAATCCCCGGGCGGCTTTTGCTGTCCTGCTTCAGCTCTTCCGTCCGCCGGAGGCGGTAAAGAAGGGCATCAGCCAGTATGCCTTCATCCATCCTTCTGCCAAAGTAGGGAAAAATGTGGCCATCCTGCCTTTTGCCTATGTGGCGGAAGATGCGGAAATCGGCGACAACACGGTGATCTACCCCCATGTGTATGTGGGACGCCATGTGAAGATCGGCTGTGACTGCACCCTTTATTCCAATGTGACGGTACGGGAAGACTGCATCCTGGGCGACCGGGTGATCCTCCAGGCCGGCTGTGTCATCGGCGGGGACGGTTTCGGCTACATCACCGCCAACGGCAAACACACCAAAGTGCTCCAAACCGGGAACGTGGTCCTGGGCGATGATGTGGAAATCGGCTGCAACAGCTGCATCGACCGGGCTACCGTGGACAGCACGGTGATCGGCAAAGGCACCAAGATCGACAACCTGGTCCATGTAGGACACAATGACATCATCGGAGAGAACTGCATCCTGGTGGCCCATGTGGGGATTTCCGGCAGTGTCACCATCGGGAACAACTGTACCTTCGGCGGCCAGGCTGCTACTGCCGGCCATCTGAAAATCGGCAGCAACTGCACTTTTGCCGGCCGTACCGGCATCATCAGCGATGTGCCCGACAATGTGGTCTGGGCTGGTTTCCCGGCACAGCCCCATGTGGATTGGCTGCGGCAGACGGCCAACGAACGGAAGCTGGGAGGAATGCTGAAACGGCTCCGCCAGCTGGAAAAGACCGTAGAAGAACTGGAAAAAGGAAAGAAGGAACAACCATGAAGAAACAACTGACCGCCGTCCTGCTGTGTGCCCTGGCGGCCCTGCCTTTTACGGCTGCAGAAGCCAAGAACACTCCCAGCGGCACCAGCGGCATCATCAACGCCCCTTCCGGCTATGTGCGGATGCCCGGCCATGTGTCCGCCGGATTGGATTGGACCAAAGAAGGCCGGAATGTGCGGGGCAATATCGCGCTGCCCCTGGGCATCGAAATCGCCGGCAGCCATGTGGATACCAAACATGACGGTTCCTATGGCACCGTCAGCGCCAAGCTGCAGGTCCTCCGGGAAACCCCTGTGACCCCGGCCATCGCCATCGGTGTGGAAGATATCGGCGACCGGAATGACCGCCGGGGCTATGTGGCCGTGAGTAAGGCACTGGCTGCCGGCTGGAAGCTCCATGCCGGGGTGGGTACCGGAGACCAGTACAAACACGGTTTCTATGCCGTGGAAAAAGAAACGAAACTCCTGGGGCTTTCCATGAACCTGATGGGAGAATATGACGGCAGCCATTTCAACTACGGCGCCGGCATCCCGGTGGGGAAATTCATCCAGGCCCAGGTGGGTGTGAGAGACCATCACCTGTACGGGGGCATGGATCTGACTTTTTAAGGAGGAAACAAAATGGCTGCGTACAAGCTCATGCAGTTCGTCAGCTGGCTGGTCTGCCATCAGCCGGACTGCCTGAACCATGCCTTGGCCTGGGTGCTGGGGCATTTGGGCTGGCGGGTGGTCCCTGCCTGGCGCCGGTATATGGCCAAAGAAAATATCAAGGACTGCCTGGGGGTGGATGAGGCCCGGGCAGAGGAAATCGCCAGGGAAAGTGTCTACCGGTTCGGCCGGATGCTCATCGAAGTGCTGAAATATCCCCTGATCACCCGAGACAATTTCCGCCGGCTGGTCCGTTTCGAAGGACTGGAAAACCTGGAAAAGGCCTACGCCGAAGACAAGGGCGTGATCATGTGCACGGCCCATTACGGAAACTGGGAGATGCTGGGGGCCTCCATGGCCCTTTTGGGCTATCCCATCCTTTCCATTACCCGGAAACAGAACAATGGGGCCATGGACCGGTTCATCAATGACTACCGGCGGATGGTGGGACAGCATGTGACCTACAACCACGGAGAAAACAGCATGCTGGCCATTGGCCGGTACCTGAAGAAAAAGCATCTGGTGGGGATCCTTTACGACCAGGATTCCGCCCACACCGGAGAACATCTGCTGTTTTTCGGGAAGCCTTCCCGGGTCCCTCAGGGAGCAGCCCATCTGTCCCGGATGTTCGGGTCTCCCATCGTGCCTCTTTTCATGCACAACAATCCGGACGGGACGCTGACCGCCCGGATCTATCCGGCTCTCCATACGGAGAAAACGGCTAACCGTTCCGAGGATGTACGTGTTATAATGGAAGCACTAGGGGCCATCGCAGAACGGGAAATCCGGCTTGACCCCGCCATGTGGTTCTGGGTCCATGATCGCTGGAAAGATGGCCGCAAACGGTACGAAAAGTATAAGAAAGGCGTGTGATCCATGACAATCGAAAAACAACACACCCTGAAACAGGCTGCTTCCTGTGACGGCATCGGCCTCCATTCCGGAAAACTGGTGGAAATGACCTTGCGTCCGGCACCGGTGGATACGGGCATTGTCTTTGTGCGTACAGATTTGGAAGGCCATCCCCAGGTCCATGCAGTGGCGTCCAACATTACGGCCACCACCCGGGCCACTACCCTGACGGAAAACGGGGCCAGCGTCACTACCATCGAACATCTGATGGCCGCCCTGGCCATCCTGAAGATCGACAACTGCTATGTGGAAATGTCTGCTGCTGAGCCGCCCGTAGGCGATGGCTCGGCCCAAGCTTTCATCGATGAGATCCAGAAAGCCGGGATCCAGGAACAGGACGGAGAACGGCAGGTCTACCATGTGGACCGGGCCTTTTCCCATTATGACGGAGACCGTTCCATCGTGGTCCTGCCCTATGAGGGATTCCGGATCACCTTTACCTCCATCAATCCCCATCCCCTCTTGGGGACCCAGGTGCTGGATGTAGAGGACAAAGGAGACTGCTTCCTGAAGGAAGTGGCAGCCGCCCGGACGGTGGCTTTTGAAGAGGAAATCGCCCAGCTGCGGAAAATGGGACTGGGTCTGGGAGGCAACCTGGACAATGTGGTGGTCTTCGGCAAGGATAAGGTCCTGTCCAAACTCCGGTTCCCCGATGAGCTGATCCGTCACAAGATCCTGGACGTGATCGGGGATATGTACCTGCTGGGTCCCATCCATGCACACATCATCTGTATGAAGAGCGGCCATGCCTTCAACGATAACGTGTCCCGCCAGATCGATGAATACCGGAAGCTCCATGAATACCATCCCAGACATCAGGCTTCCGTACAACATAAAAGCGAGATAAGGAGTAAGGCTATGATTACTTTAGACATTCAGGAAATCCAAAAAATTCTGCCCCACCGGTATCCCATGCTGCTGGTGGACCGGATCATTGAACTGGAACCCATGAAACGGGCTGTGGGCATCAAGAACATTACCATCAATGAACCTCAGTTCATCGGGCATTTCCCCGGCAACCCCATCATGCCGGGAGTGCTGCTGATCGAAGCCATGGCCCAAGTGGGCGGTGTCACCCTGTTGTATCCGGAAGAGAACCGGGGTAAGATCGCCGTCTTCGGGAAAATCGACAAAGTGCGCTTCCGCCGTCCCATCAAACCGGGAGACCAGCTGGTGACTACGGCGATCATTACAAAAATCAAAGGCAATATGGGTGTGGCCCACTGTGAAGGCACAGTGGACGGAGAACCGGCCTGTGAAGGAGATTTCTTCTTTGCACTGGCCGAAAATAAACAATAAAGGTGGAGTGGAACAATGACAGCAGATTCTAGTATGATACATGAGACAGCCATCATTGCACCGGGTGCGGAAATCGGCCCCAACGTGAAAATTGGCCCGTACTCTGTCATCGGTGAACATGTCAAGATCGGTGAAGGTACCGTGATCCATCCTCACGTCGTGATCACCGGGCGGACCACCATCGGGAAGAACTGCGAATTCTTCCAGGGAGCCAGCATCGGCGAAGTCCCTCAGGACCTGAAATACAAAGGCGAAGATACGGCGACCATCATCGGAGACCATGTGACCATCCGGGAATGCGCTACCGTCCATCGTGCGGTGGGAGAAGGCAATGAGACTCGGATCGGCAACAATGTGCTGATGATGGCCTATACCCACGTGGCCCATAACTGCATCGTGGGCAACAACGTGATCATGAGCAATGTGGCCACCCTGGCCGGCCATGTGATCGTGGAAGATCGGGCCGTCATCGGCGGACTTACGGCAGTGCATCAGTTCACCAAGATTGGACGGAACTGCATGTGCGGCGGCATGAGCCGGATTTCCCAAGATGTGCCGCCCTTTGTCATTGTGGCCGGCAACCCGGCTTATGTGGCAGGGCTCAACAGCGTAGGCATCTCCCGGGCAGGGATCCCCATGGAAGTCCGCCGAGAACTGAAGAAAGCCTACAAGATCCTGTACAAGAGAGGGCTGTCCCTGTCGGATGCCATCGCGACCATGGAACAGGAACTGGACAGCTACGAAGAAGTGGAACATTTCATGCGCTTCCTGCGCACGGTGGAAAGAGGCATCTGCCGGGCTTCCGCCCATGGCATCCGGGAGTAAGCCTATGGGGAAGACCTTGGGGGTGCTTGCCGGAGTGGGCCATCTGCCAGTGGATGTGATCCGGGGAGCCAAAAAAGCCGGCTACCGGACGGTGGCCATTGCCCTGGTCCCCGGCACCCATGAAAATCTGGCGAAGGAAGCAGATGTATTCCAGGCCATCAACATCGGGAAAGTGGGGAAGATCTTCAAGACCCTGAAGCAGGAAGGGGTGGATGAAGTCACCATGATCGGAAAGGTGACCAAGGAGATCCTCTATTCCGGAGGCATCCTGGTCCCGGACTGGCAGGCCATCAAGATCCTCATGTCTCTGCCGGACCGCCATGATGATACCATCATGAACGCCCTGGTGGCCAAGCTGGAAGATATGGGGATCCATGTGATGGACCAGACCCTGTTCCTGACGGATCTGATGCCCCAGGAAGGGGTGCTGAGCAAGCGGCAGCCCACACCGGAAGAATGGGAAGACATGAAATATGGCTTTGCCATGGCCAAAAAGATCGGGGGCCTGGACATCGGCCAGACCGTGGTGGTGAAGAACAAGGCCATCATGGCCGTGGAAGCCATCGAAGGCACCGACGCCTGCATCCTCCGGGGCGGGAAGCTGGGGAAGGGAGCCATTGTGGCCAAGACCGCCAAGCCCGCCCAGGACAACCGGTTCGATATGCCCGGCGTGGGGGTCAGGACCATGGAATCTATGATTGAATCCGGCTGTGCCGGCATCGTCATGGAAGCTGGACGGACCCTCCTGGTGGAACGGGAGAAGGCCCTGGACCTGGCCGACCGCCACAAGCTGGTGGTCGTGGCCATGAAGGATCCGGAAGCGTGAATAAGTCCATAGAGGCTGTTGACCGTTGACAGCGTAGGGGGTGTGAATTTTTTCACACCCCCTTTTTTGTTATGTGATATAATAAACTGTACACTTATGTTCAGATGAGAGAGGAGACACCAGGGTGACAAAAGTTTTTATTTCTGCGGGAGAGGCTTCCGGCGATCTCCATGCCGCTGCCCTGACCCGCGCCATCCTGCAGCGGGACCCCACGGTCCAGGTCTTTGGCATGGGCGGGGATGCCCTGGCGGCAGCCGGCGGCGAAGTGGTGTTCAACTATAAAGATTACAGCGTCATGGGGTTCGTAGAAGTCCTTCAGTCACTGCCCCGGCTATTCGGCTTGAAAAAAGCCTTCCGCCGGCTCATGGAGGAACGGAAACCCGATGTGTTCGTTACGGTGGACTATCCGGATTTCAACATGCGGGTGGCCAAAGAAGCCAAGGCCCTGGGGATCCCAGTTTTTTCCTACATCCCCCCTTCGGCCTGGGCTTGGCGGCGGGGAAGAGCCAAAGATGTGGCCCGGCTGGCCACGAAAGTGGCCTGCATCTATCCCTTTGCTGCCCAAGTCTATCAAGAAGCAGGGGCGAACGTAGAATTTGTAGGGAACCCCCTGGTGGATATCGTCCAGCCCACCCTGAGTCCCCAGGAAGGGGAGGCTTTCATCGGCAAACGGCCCGGGCATCCGGTGGTGCTCCTGCTCCCTGGGAGCCGGGTGAAAGAAATCACCGGCGTCCTGCCGGTGATGCTCCAGGCGCTGCCGAAGATCCAGGAAAAACGGCCGGAAGTGGATTTTGTCCTCCAAAAGGCCCCTTCCATCGAACGGGAACTTCTCCGGTCCATCCTGGCCTCCTCAGCCGTACCGGTGAAAGTGGTGGAAGGCCGCGGTTATGACGTGATGGCTGCCTCCGACGCAGCCTTGGCCACCAGCGGTACTGTGACCTTGGAAGCGGCTCTCTGCGGCCTGCCCAGTGTCATCTGCTATGCGGCCAGTCCTCTCAGCATGTGGATTGCCAAACGCATGGTCTATGTGAAATACATCGGCCTGCCCAATATCCTGGCAGGCAGGGAAATCCTCCCGGAACTGATCCAGGAAAAAATGACCCCGGATCATATGGCCGCTTCCATCCTCCATTTCCTGGAACCGGAAGCTGCCTCCGCCGTCCGTGAAGAAATGCGGCAGGCTGTGGCTAAATTGGGACAGCCCGGTGCCGTAGACCGGACGGCAGAACTGATCCTTGAAACAGCAAAGGAGAATCCATGAACCTGTATCTGCGAATCTTGCGCTTCATCAAACCCTATCTGCCCCGGTTGGCCCTGGCAGGGATCTGCACCGTGCTCACCTCGGCTGCCAACCTGTATGTCCCCTGGATCGTCCGGGACGTGATCGACAAGGTATTCATCAACAATGACGCCCAGCTGCTGAACCTGATCGCCCTGGGCATCGTAGTGATCTTCTTTGCTCGAGGCATTACCTACTACGGACAGAACTATCTGATGAACTATGTAGGCGAAAGCGTGGTCATCGATATCCGGGGCCTGGTGTTCAAAAAAATGATGGAACTGGATACCCGGTTCTATGATACCAATAAATTGGGCACCATCATGAGTTATGTGACCAATGACGTCCAGGCCATGCAGAGCGCCATGGTGGACAACTCGGTGGAAATCATCACGGAGACTTCCGTCCTTATCGGCTCCATCTGCGCCATGGTCTACCTGGATTGGAAGCTGACCCTGTTCGCCTTCTGCACCTTCCCTGTGGTACTGTTCTTCATGGATTTCTTCGGCAAGAAGATCCGCAAGACCGGCCATCGGATCCAGCAGGCTACGGCAGATATCACCTCCGTGCTCCAGGAAACCCTTTCCTCCAGCCGTGTGGTGAAGTCCTTCGTCCGGGAACCTTATGAGATCGCTCGGTTCGAACGGACCAACCGGAAAAACTTCGATGCCAACATGAAAAGCGTCCGGCTCATGGGCACCCTCTCTCCAGTGATCGAATTCATCGCGGCCTTGGGGGTCACCGCCATCATCTGGTTCGGGGGCCGGGGTGTCCTCAGCGGCGATATCACCGCCGGGTCTCTGATTGCTTTTTTGGTCTACGCGGTGAATATCTCCAACCCCATCAAGCGGATTGCCCGGGTGCTGGGGAATATCCAGAGGGCACTGGCCGCTGCGGACCGGGTGTTCAGCATCCTGGATCTGGATGAAAAGATCCCGGAAAAGGCCGATGCCATCGTCCTGCCTCCGGTGAAAGGGAAAGTGGAATTCCGGGACGTATCCTTCTCCTACAATCCGGATGAACCCATCCTGAAGCATCTGACGTTCTCCGCCCAGCCCGGCCAGGCCATTGCCCTGGTGGGCCCCAGCGGTGCAGGCAAATCCACCATCGCCAACCTGCTGCCCCGGTTCTATGATGTGACAGAAGGAGCCATCCTGATCGATGACCACGATATCCGAGATGTGACCGTGGCTTCCCTCCGGGAACAGGTGGGGATCGTGCCTCAGGAAACCAATCTGTTCAATGATACGGTGTACAACAACATCCTCTACGGACGGCTGGATGCCACTCGGGAGGAAGTGATGGCAGCGGCCAAAGCTGCCAATGCAGATGAATTCATCCGGAACCTGCCCCAGGGATATGATACCTATCTGGGGGATCGGGGCATCAACGTGTCCGGCGGCCAGCGCCAGCGCATCGCCATAGCCCGGGCTCTCCTGAAGGATCCCCGGATCTTGATCCTGGACGAAGCCACTTCCGCCCTGGATACGGAAAGCGAACGGATCGTCCAGGAAGCCCTGGACCGGCTCATGGTGGGGCGGACCACCTTTGTCATCGCCCACCGGCTCTCTACCATCCAGAATGCCAGCAAGATCTTGGTGCTGGACCACGGGGAAATCGTGGAAGCCGGCACCCATGAGGAACTGATGGCCCTCCACGGGCTCTACGCCCACCTCCACGATATCCAGTACCGGGAAAAAGCCGAACAGGCGGAAGCCCGGGAACTGGCAGCGCGGAAATCGGAAGGGATGGCGGCCAACTGATGGTTCCCTTCCTTCCAGCAAGCAAGCCAAGCCCAATGAAAACGAGGTCAAAGCATGTACTACATCTATAACTTCCTGGCCACAGTTTTGTTCATCCTAGTGATCCTGCCCTATTTCACCTGGCGGTATTTCCGGGAAAAGGGATTTCCCCGCCGGTTCCGCCAGAGCATGGGATTCCTCCGAGATGAAGAAATTGCCGCCGTTGCCCATAAAAACTGCATCTGGATCCACGGTGCTTCCGTAGGGGAGATCGTGGCCACCAGTCCCTTGGTGAAAGAGATCCGCAAGGCCATGCCCGATGCCAAGATCCTGGTTTCGGCAGTGACCACAGGCGGCTACAACATGGCCCACCAGATCATCCCGGAAGCCGATGCCATCATTTATTTTCCCTTAGATCTGCCCTTTGTTTCCGAATCCTTTGTGAAGCGGATCATGCCCCGGATCTTCATGCCGGTGGAAACGGAACTGTGGCCCAATTTCCTCCGGGCCATCAAGCTGCGCCGGATCCCGGTGATGATGGTCAACGGACGGATTTCCGACAAATCCGTAAAAAGCTACCGGTACCTGTTCGGCATCCTTACCGATATGATGGGCAGCGTGACCCGGTTCTGCATGCAGTCTTCTATCGATGCGGAATACATCCAGCATCTGGGGGCGGAAAAACGCCGGATCTTTGTCACCGGCAACACCAAATTCGACCAGACCTATGCGGAGGTGACTCCGGAAGATCTCCAGCAGTATAAGGAAGAACTGGGGCTGGGGTCGGATTATCCGGTGATCGTGGCCGGCAGCACCCATCCTACGGAAGAAGAGACCCTGTTCCAGAGTTTCCTGGAGATCCGGAAAGAATTCCCTAAGGCCCGTCTGATCATCGCTCCTCGGAAACCGGGCCGTGTCCATGAAATCAGCCGGCTGGCGGAAAAATACGGCCTCTCCCTGGGGCTCCGTTCCGTCCTGAAAGATACCAGCAGCCCCCGTCCCCGGTACCAGGTGGTCCTCATCGATACCATCGGGGAACTGGGCCGGATCTATGCCGTGGGGGATGCGGTCTTCGTAGGCGGCAGCCTGATCAACCATGGGGGCCACAATGTACTGGAACCCGCCGCCCATGCCAAACCCATCATCGTAGGGCCCAGCATGTCCAACTTCAAGGATTCCTTTGCCCTTTTGAGCAAGGTGGGCGCCTGTGTCCAGATCCATGACGGCAAAGAGATGACGGACATGTTCCTGAAGATCTTCCGGGACGATGGCCTGCGGAAAAAGATGGGGGATGCTTCCCTCCAGGTGATACGGGAAAACCGGGGCGCCGCCGTGCGGACCATTGGCTACCTGAAGGAGCTGCTGGAACTGACCGCCACCGAAAGCATGGTGAATACCCACTACAAGATCAATACCCGGAACATCAATGATGAAATCAGCCCCCGGATGCGTCCCGGAGATGCAGTGACCCAGTACCTGATCCAGCTTTCCCACGGTGAGGACAACGGGATCCTGGACTGGTGCGTCCTGGCCTTCCTTCGGGTGCTGTCCGTGCTCTATGAAGCAGGGGTCCGGCTGAAGCTGTTCTGCTACAATGCGGGGATCATGCCCCGGACCAAACTGGACTGCTGCGTGATCAGCATCGGGAACATCACCGTAGGAGGCACCGGCAAGACCCCTACCGCCCAAAAAGTGGCCCTGATGATCCAGAAAATGGGCTATCGGGTAGTGATCCTGAATCGAGGCTATCGGTCCCATTGGGAAGAAAAGATCGGGGTGGTATCCGACGGCAAAAAGATCTATATGACCGCCTATGAAGCGGGGGACGAAGCCTTCCTCATGGCCAAGCAGCTCCCGGGCATCCCGGTGGTCATCGGGAAAGAACGGGCCATCACCGGCCAGTTCGCCGTGGATAAATTCCAGGCGGAAGTGATCATCCTGGATGACGGCTACCAGCACTGGCAGCTGTACCGGGACCTGGATGTGGTGCTGGTGGATACCTTGAACATGTTCGGCAACGGCTGTATCCTGCCCCGGGGCACCCTCCGGGAGCCTCTCAGCAACCTGAGCCGGGCAGGGCTTTTCCTCCTGACCAAATGCGACCAGAGTTCCCCCATTTCCCGGGCTACTCTCTGTGATACCCTGCACAAATACGCTCCGGCGGCACCCATTGCCGAGAGCATCCACAAACCCTGCGACTATATCGAGATCGCGGACTGGTACAAGAACGATATGACCAAGGCCCTGCCTTTGGAAGCCCTCCGGGGCAAGCATGTGATGGTGTTTTCCGCCATCGGCAACCCCTCCTCCTTTGAGCAGACCATGACCGCTGAAGGACTGAACATCGTGGAAGCCATCCGGTATCCGGACCATCATGATTACGGCATGGTGGAAATGCAGTACATCATGGACCGGGCCATCAGCCGAGGGGTCAAAGCCCTGGTCACCACTGGGAAAGATGCAGTGAAGATCCCCACAGAATTCATTTACCTCCACCGGGATGTGCCTTTGTATATTTTGGATATGGAGATTCAGATTACTAGCGGCGAGAAAGCTTTTGTAGATACCATCAAAGCTGCTATTAAAAAGGAGAAACCATCAAAATGAAAGTATTGTGTGTAATTCCGGCCCGTTACGGTTCTACCCGCCTGCCGGGGAAACCCCTGGCCCTGATCCATGGCAAACCCGTGATCCAGCGGGTCTATGAACGGGCAGCGCTGGCCCGGATCCCTGATGAAGTGCTGGTGGCCACCGACGACCAGCGGATCCTGGACTGTGTCAATGCCTTCGGCGGCAGGGCTGTCATGACTTCAGCGGACCACCCCAGCGGCACGGACCGGCTGGCAGAAGTGGCCCTGAACTTCGAGGATGTGGATGTGATCGTCAATGTCCAGGGAGATGAACCTATGATCCCGCCCCAGGTCATTGACGACCTGGCCCAAGCTTTTGGGGAGAATCCCGATTTGGAAATGGCGACCTGCAAGACCGAAATGAAACCAGAAGACTACCAGAACCCCAATGCGGTGAAGGTGGTCACGGACCAGAACGGCTATGCTCTTTATTTTTCCCGGAGCCTGATCCCCTATCCCCGTAATGCAGAACCGGAAGTGAAAGTGTGGAAACACATCGGCATCTACGCCTACCGGCGGGATTTCCTGCTGAAATTTGCGGCTCTGCTGCCCACACCCTTGGAACGAGTGGAAGGACTGGAACAGCTCCGGGCCCTGGAGAACGGGGTGAAGATCAAAGTCCTGGCTACGGATTTCCAGGGAGTGGGCATCGATACCCAGGCCGATCTGGATCGGGCCAATGAAATCTTTGCCAAACTGGACGCGGAAGGAAAGGAGTAATCCATGGAAATCGTCAAGATCGGACCCTACCAGGTGGGACAGGGCCATCCTCTGCTCGTCATGGCCGGCCCCTGTGTGCTGGAAGGCTATGAACGGAGCCTGGCCATCGGGAAACGGGCCAAAGCCATCTGTGAGAAACTGGGCCTGCCCTATGTGTTCAAAGCTTCTTACGACAAAGCCAACCGTTCTTCCCTGGATTCCTTCCGGGGACCGGGCCTGGAAGAAGGACTCCAGATCCTGGCCCAGATCAAGAAAGACCTGGGAGTGCCGGTGATCAGTGATGTCCACGAGACCTGGCAGGTAGAAAAAGCGGCAGAAGTCCTGGACATCATCCAGATCCCGGCCTTCCTATGCCGGCAGACGGACCTCTTGGTGGAAGCCGCCCGCAGCGGCCGGGTGGTCAATGTGAAGAAGGGGCAGTTCCTAGCCCCTTGGGATATGAAGAATGTGGTGCACAAAGTCACCGGGTCCGGCTGCCGGAACCTGACGCTCACCGAGCGGGGGGTCAGCTTCGGCTACAATACCCTGGTGACGGATATGCGCAGCCTGCCCATCATGCGGGATCTGGGCTTCCCGGTAATCATGGATGTGACCCACAGCGTCCAGATTCCTGGCGGCCAGGGCACCAGCTCTGGGGGCCAAAGCAAATTCGCTCCTCATATGGCCCGGGCTGCGGCAGCAGTAGGTGTGGATGGGCTCTTCATCGAGACCCACGATAATCCGGCAGAAGCCCTCTCCGACGGCCCCAACATGATCGCCTTGGATGATCTGGAACAGGTCCTGGCCGATGCCAAAGCCATCGACGCCATCGGCCGCAGGGAGGCATGACCCATGTTTGAAAAAGCCAAAGAAGCACTGCAGATCGAAGCAGATTCCATCTTGGAACTGTTGCCCCGGGTGGACGACCATTTTGGTGCAGCCTTGGAGATGATCCTCCACTGTAAGGGACGGATCATCGTTACCGGTATGGGCAAATCCGGGATCATCGCCCGTAAAATCGCTGCCACCCTGGCCAGCACCGGTACGCCAGCCTTCTTCCTCCATCCGGCGGAAGGCATCCATGGGGATCTGGGCATGGTCACGGAACAGGATGTGGTCCTGGCCCTCTCCAACAGCGGAGAGACAGGAGAAGTCCTGAACATCCTGCCTTCCATCCGGCGGATCGGGGCCAAAGTCATCGCCATGGTGGGGAATCCGGAATCCACCCTGGCAAAAAATGCGGATATCGTCCTGAATGTGGGGGTCAAGCGGGAAGCCTGTCCCCTGGGTCTGGCCCCTACCAGCAGTACCACGGCTGCCCTGGCCTATGGGGACGCTTTGGCCATGGAACTCCTCAGCGCACGGAAGTTCACGCCGGAGGAATTTGCCATTTTCCATCCCGGGGGCAGCCTGGGCCGGAAACTTCTCCTTACCGTGGATGATGTGATGCACAAGGGGGATGAGAATCCGCTGGTGCCTGCCGATGTGAGTGTGAAGGACGCCCTGTTCATCATCACTGATAAAGGCGTGGGCGCCGTATCCGTGGTGGATCAGGACCAGCACCTCCAGGGACTTCTGACCGACGGAGATATCCGCCGGGGCATCGCCAAGGATCTGGACTGCCTGAACCGGCCGGTTTCGGAAATGATGACGAAACATCCCAAGACCATCCTGGATCACAAACTGGCCGCCGAAGCCCTGCATCTCATGGAATCCAATAAACCCCGGCCCATCACTGTCCTGCCCGTCGTGGATCCGGACAACAAAGTGGTCGGTCTGCTGCATATTACCGATCTGGTACACCAGGGAGTGGTATAAATGATTACAGAAGAACAACTTGCCAAGATACGCCTCCTGGCCCTGGATGTGGATGGGGTCATGACGGACGGTAGCATCATCATCGGACAGGAAGGCGAACTGTCCAAGCATTTCGACGCCCGGGACGGCATGGGCATCAGCCTGGCCCTGCGCCATGGCATCCAGGTGGCCCTGATCACCGGCCGCCACAGTGAGATCGTCCTCCACCGGGCCATGGAACTGGGCATCAGTTCCGTCTATGAGAATGTGATCTACAAGGGGAAAGTGCTGGAACAGGCTTCCGGAGAACTGGGGATCCCCCTGGAAGAAACGGCCTTTATGGGAGATGATCTCAACGACCTGCCGGCTTTTTCCCGGGCGGCAGTCACCTTTGCTCCAGCCGATGCGGCACCGGAAGTCCGGGAACGGGCCATGCTGGTTTCTTCCTGCAGGGGAGGCCATGGGGCTATCCGGGATGTGATCGAACGGATCCTCAAAGCCAAAGGGCTGTGGGACGGGATCGTCCGGAGCTATGAAATCCAGGGACAGGGAGACAGACAGTAATGCTGTATGGATTTTTAAAGGGAATGAGCCATTTCCTGTCCCTGCTCCCTTACAAATTCGTAGTGCGGCTGGGACGGAATTGTGGTAAACTATACTGGCATATCGCCAAGAAACAACGGATCCGGGCGGAAGAGACCATCCAGGAACGGATGGGAGTCACCCCCCGGGAGGCACGGGCCATCATCCACCGGCTGTTCCTGAACCTGGGGATGACAGCCATGGAGATCCTGTACATGCCTGCCTTGGACAAGGACAATATCCGTGGCCTTGTGAGTTTCGACCGGCCGGATATCCTCTGGGAAGCCTTGGCCAAGAAGCGGGGAGTGGTGATGCTGGCCTGCCATATGGACAACTGGGAATGGCTGGGAGCGGCCCTTGCCCTCAACGGCTTTCCCCTCAGTGCGGTGGAAAAGCCCCAGCCCAATCCAGTCTACAGCGATTTCCTCAATGAACTGCGCCGGGGCGTGGGACAGGAAATCTTTGCCCGGGGGACCAACGAGATCCTGGGCTGCGCCCGGGCCATGAAAAAGGGCCGGATGCTGGGCCTCATCGCCGATCAGGACGGAGGTTATCACGGCATCTTCGTCCCCTTCTTCGGGAAAATGGCTTCCACCCCGGAAGGACCTGCCTATTTCGCCCGGAAGTTCAAAGCCCCGGTGGTCCCCATCTTCATGGTGCGCAAACCCAGCGGCTATGGCCACCAGGTGTTCGTGAAAGAACCCATTTACTATGAAGATACCGGGAACCAGGAAAAAGATGATTATCGGATTACCCTGAAAATGACCCAGGAAGTGGAAAAGATCATCCGCCAATATCCGGACAACTGGATCTGGTTCCAGCACCGCTGGAACACTCCCTGGAACGGTTAAAGAAAGGATGCCTTCATGCACGCAGAAAAACGTACGCTGCTGGTGATAGCAGCCGCTGTGCTCCTGATGGGAGGCGTCATTGCCTGGCTCTTGAGCAGCAAGCCCACCACGGGCCCTGTGAAGGACAACGGCAAGGACGTGCTCCAGGAAGTGAACGGTTCCACCATCCAGGAAACGAAAAACGGGAAAAAAGTCTGGGAACTGACGGTCCAGTCCATGCTCTACGACAAGAAATCCCAGATCAGTCATATGAAAGGCATCAAAGGGACATTCTACCAGGAGGACGGCCGGAGCATGACCGTCACAGCCGATGAAGGGGAAGTCCACATGGATTCCAAGGACGTAGTCCTGACCAAGAATCCCCATGGCACCACTTCCGACGGAGGCGATGCGGTGGCCGACAAATTTACCTGGATCAACAAAGACCAGACCGTGGTGGGAGAAGGAAACGTCCGGCTGAAGAAGGGCGATACCACTGCCACGGCCCAAAAGGCCTCCTTCAATGTGGCCTTGGATCATGCCAAACTGGAACAGGATGCACACGTACAGAAGGGAGAATTCTAATGCTGAAAATAAAGAAGATTGCAATGCTGGGTCTCCTGGCAGGCCTTCTGTCCGTTACCTCTGCCTGTTGGGCGGCGTCCTCCATTACCGGGGACCAGGTGGAGTATGATTTCAAGACCGGCCAGGCCGCTGCGGTGGGAAATGTGAAGATCCGCCATGACGACGGCACCGCCAGTGCGGAAGAAGCTGACTACAACACCAAGACTGGGGAAGGGAAGCTCACCGGGTCCGTGGTGGCCGACCAGAAGGATGCCCACCTGACCAGTTCCGAACTGATCATCAAAAAGCAGGGGAAATTCCTCTCTGCCATCGGCAACGCTGTACTCCGGAAAGAGGACAAGACCCTCCGGGCTGCTCAGGTGGATTACGATTCCGATGCCCAATTCGCAGAGACCATCGGTTCCTGGGCTCAGCTCACCATGGATGACGGATCCAGCCTGGATTCCGCCAACATGAAGTACAATATGGCTACCGGCATCGCCAATGCGGACGGCAATGTGCGGCTGATCAGCCCCCCTCGGAACCTGACTGCCCGGGCGGACCGGGCCATCTACAATACGAAAGAAGCGGACGGGACCATCCGGCTCATCGGCCATGCCACCGCCACCCAGAACGATGATACAGTCAGCGGAGATACCCTGACCATCACCGGTGCCGGAGGAAAAGTGGCCATGGGCGAAGGGAATGTGAAAATGGTTGTGGTTCCCCAGGACAGCACCCCTAAAGAGGCGGAAACCGGAGCACAGCCGGTGTTCAGCCTGGCAGGGATGGCCAATGTGCCGGAATTCCTGTATAAGTTCTACAGTTGGCCCGGCCATCTCATGACCATCGGCCAGACCGAAATTGGATAAAGGGAGTCAAGAGTGAAGATACGTGCGGAAAAACTGGTAAAAGAATATGCCGGGCGGCGGGTAGTCAACGAAGTCAGCCTGGAAGTGGAGCAGGGGACCATTGTGGGGCTCCTGGGACCCAACGGCGCCGGGAAGACCACTTCTTTCTACATGATCGTGGGTCTGGAGCATCCGGATACCGGCCATGTGTATTTGGATGACGAGGATGTTACCGCTCTTCCCATGTACAGACGGGCCCTGAAGGGCATCGGCTATCTGCCCCAGGAAGCGTCCATCTTCCGGAAGCTGACGGTGGAAGAAAACATCATGGCCATCCTGGAACAGATCGAACCGGACAAGGCCAAACGGCTGCAGAAGATGGAAGACCTGATCCAGGAATTCCACATCGACCACATCCGGAAAAGCAAGGGCAGCGCCCTGTCCGGGGGCGAGCGGCGGCGGGTGGAGATTGCACGGGCCCTGGCCACGGATCCCGGATTCATCCTCCTGGATGAACCTTTTGCGGGCATCGACCCCATTGCAGTTGCGGATATCCAGGTGATGGTGGCTCATCTGGCCAAACGGGGCATCGGGGTGCTGATCACTGACCACAACGTCCGGGAAACCCTGAGCATCGTGGAACGGGCCTATATCCTCAGCAGCGGAAAGATCCTGGTGGAAGGCACCAGCCAGCAGGTGGCCCAAGACCCCGTGGCCCGGGAATTCTACCTGGGCAAGAATTTCAGAATGTGAGGCTGCCCATGTCCATCTTAGATAAATACATTTTAAAACAGATGATGCAGCCCTTCCTGTTCGGGGTGGCTGCCTTTTCCACCATCTTCGTGGCCAGTTCCTTCCTGTTCCGGGTGACCCAGTACATCACCCAATACGGGGCTTCCTATTCTTCCCTGATCCGGCTGTTCCTGTGCCTCATGCCGGAAGTGATCAACTACACCTTCCCTATGTCCATGCTGCTGGCGGCCCTTCTCACCATGGGGCAGCTGTCCAGCAACAGCGAGATCACCGCTATGCGCAGCGGGGGGCTCAGCTTCCGCCGGATCGCCGCTCCCATCCTGGCTGCCGGCTTCGTGGTGAGCTTGTTCTCCGTGGTGTGGGCGGAAAAGGTTGTGCCTCCTGCCAAAAGTGAATATGAACGGATCATCAAAGTGGAGATCAAACGGGATACCAAACCCCGGACCCAGGACCATGTGCTGATCAAACAGGTGTCCAAGGGCCAGTTGGTCCGTCTCACCTATGCCCGGACCTTCGACGAAAAGCAGGGGATGATGAAGGACATCACCATCGAGGATTGGGACAACGGGAAAGTGGCCCGGATCCAGCGGACTCCCCAGGCCAAATGGACCCAGGGGACCTGGATCATGGAAGGGGGCACCATCACCGACCTGACCGGCAAAGACGGGGTGGCTCGGACTATGACCTTCGACAAACAGGTGCTGCCCATCAGCGAGACTCCCAAGGCCATCACCCTGGACCAAAAAGATCCGGACCAGATGACCATTGGGGAACTGAAGATGTACATCGACATCCTGAAGCGGCAGTACATGCCCACCAGCAAGTATGAGATGGAAATCTACCGCCGGTTCACCGTGCCTCTGGCCAGTTTCTTCTTCGCCCTGATCGGGGTTCCCCTGGGGGTCCAGTCCCAGCGGACCGGGGCCTCCATGGGCCTGGGCTTTTCTGTGGTGATCATCTTCATCTATTATTCCATCATGACCTTCATGACCGGTCTGGGCCAAGGCGGCGTGATCCCGCCCCTTTTGGCCGCTGCCACTCCCAACCTCCTCTGCGGGGCCTTCGGGTGTTGGATGATTTATAAAAAGGATAATGTATAGCAAAAAAGCTGCCGGAAGGCAGCTTTTTGCGGTTGCGGGCCCTGAGTCACGGGTCGCGGGCTAATGAGACGTGAACTTTTGTTCACGGTATGATATAATAAATACCGTATATTGACAAGCAGCCGTACCTCCGGCTGCACCAACAAAGCCCGCGACCCGCGACCCGTGGCTCGCGACCCTGCCAAGGAGGGAATTCCCATGCTTCTCATCACTGCCGTCGATGCTTCCGGCGGCCTTTTGTTCAATCATCGGCGCCAGAGCCAGGACCGGCTCCTGCGGGCCCGTATCCTCGATCTGACGGGGGATGCACCCCTGTGGATGGATGAATATACGGCCAGCTTGTTCGACCCGCCAGCCGCCAATATCCGCGTAGCAGAGGACTTCCTGGAACAGGCCGGACCCGGGGAATACTGTCTCTTGGAAGACCAGAACGCGGCTCCTTATCTGGAAAAAATCGAGAAAATCATCCTTTACCGCTGGAACCGGGCCTATCCCGGAGACTTTTTCTTCGACATCGACCTGGATCAGGGGTGGCAGAAGGTCTCCGCGGCAGATTTTGCCGGATCCTCCCATGACAAGATTACAGAAGAGGTGTACATCAAATGAAAAAATTCACTGCGTTTCTCTCCGCTCTCCTGGTTTCCCTGTCCCTCCTCCTTTCTGCCTGCGGAGCTGCCAAACCGGCGGCCAATCAGGGGACTCCCAAAAACAGCACCAAAGTCACCCAGAAAGTGGGGAAGGATCAGCCTTCCTTTGACCTTTCTTCCATTCCCGCCTTCACCAACAAGCCCTATGTGGTGCTGAACAACAATGTGCCCGCTTTCCCCGATAAGGATAAGACCAAAAAGTCCTTTGAGCACTACAGCAATCTGGACAGCCTGGGCCGCTGCGGCCCGGCCTATGCCAATGTGGGCCGGGAGACCATGCCCACCCAGAAGCGGGGCCCCATCGGCAATGTGAAGCCTACCGGCTGGCAGACCGTGAAATACGAAGGCATTGACGGAAAATACCTGTACAACCGGTGCCATCTCATCGGCTACCAGCTCACGGCGGAAAACGCCAATCCCAAGAATCTGATCACCGGCACCCGGTATCTGAATGTCACCGGCATGCTGCCCTTTGAAAACATGGTGGCCGACTACGTCAAAGAAACCAATCACCATGTACTGTACCGGGTGACGCCCATTTTCCAGGGCAGTGACCTGGTGGCCAGGGGCGTCCAGATGGAAGCTTGGAGCGTGGAAGACAAAGGGGCCGGCATCCAGTTCAACGTGTTCGTCTACAATAACCAGCCCGGCATTACCATTGATTATAAGACGGGGAAGAGCCGCAAAGGATAAGAACGGCCCTATGAGAAGTCAGATACGGCCCTGAAGGGCCTTGAGACATCAGACGTCAGCTTTGTCCGGTATAGCAATAGATCCGATCTGCTTATCGCCGACAATCTGACGTCTGAAAGGCCCGCAAGGGCCGGCCTGACTTCTGCTATCTGATAAGCCCGTCAGGGCGGGTCTGACGTCCGATATCCAAAACTGGGGCTCCTCCACGAGCCCCAGTTTTATGCTATAATGTACAGGATAATATACACACGAAAGGAGAGCGCATCCCATGACCGGCATTACCCTGATCCTGGTTCTGGCCCTGATGGGCGGTTTGATTGCCTATCTGGGAGACAAACTGGGAAGCAAAATCGGCAAGAAACGGCTCCGGCTTTTTGGCCTGCGCCCTCACGACACCTCCGTGGTCATGACCATCGTCAGCGGTATCCTGGTTGCCACCCTAACCATCACCGTCCTGACCATCGCGTCCAAAGAGGTCCGCACGGCCTTGTTCGGCATGGAGAAGATGCGGGCGGAAATCGCTTCCCTGACAGCCACCCGGGATAAGGCCAATGAAGAACTTTCTGCCCAGAGTGCCAAAATCGAAGAACTGGACGGGAAAATCAGCGAAGCCACCCAGGCGGCGGAACAGGCCCGCCTCCAGCAGGCCCAGGCGGAAGCCCAGATGAAGGAAGCCCAGGCCCAGATGCAGCAGGCCCAGGCTGACTTGGAGCAGCTCCAGGCCCGGTACAACGAAGCCAGTGCCCGGCTCCAGGAAGCCCAGGCACAAGTCCGCCAGGCAGAAGCAGCCCGTGACCAGCTCCAGCAGGATGTGAAATCCTTGGAAGACACCGCTAAGAAACTCCGGGAGGGCATCGTGGCCATCCGGGAAGGGAATGTGGTGTTCCGCAGCGGTGAAATTCTCTATTCAGGAGTCCTGAAAGGGGGACAGAGCGAAGAAGCCACCCAGAAACAGGTCCAGGATTTCCTCAACGAAGCCAATATCCAGGTGGCCGGCCGGGTCGGGGTGGATCCCACCACACCGGTGATCTGGCTCAGCCAAGAGGCGGTGGAACAGGCCGCCCAGAAACTGGAGAAATACAAGGGGGATATGTACGTCCGGGTCTGTGCTGCCGGAAACATCCTTTCCGGAGAAGTGGTGGTTTCCCGGCTGGAAATGGCCGGGGATAAGGTGGTATACCCCCAAGGGACCCTGATCCTGTCCCAGACCATTACGGTCCAGCCGTTTACCAGCGAGCCGGATCTGGCCCTCATGGCTTTCCTGAAGTCTGTGAACCGGGCTGCCCAGGCCGACGGCGTGATTCCCAATCCCATCACCGGGGATGTGGGGGCCATTACCAGTACGGAACTGACCGCTGCTAGTGAAAAGATCCGCAGCCTGGGAGGCCGTGTGACCATTACGGCAAAGGCCCGCCGGGACATCACCGTGGCAGGGCCGGTGCTGCTGGATCTGGAAATCCGTCAGACAGGAGGGAGTGCCCATGTCCAGTGAAACCTTCTATCTTGGGGTGGACCCAGGACGGGATAAGACCGGGGCTGCCCTGGTAACGGGGGACGGCGCCCTGGTCCGCCAGGCCGTCCTGCCCACCGCCTGCTTTTTGGAGCACCTCCGGGATTTTCTGGGGGACGATGTCCCCGCCGGATGCATCCTGGGGGATGGCACAACTTCACAGGCCATGAAAGGGCAGCTAGAGGAAGCTTTCCCCCGGCTGCCTCTTTACCAGGTGGATGAATACGGCAGTACCCAGGAGGCCAAAAAGCTTTATTGGCAGCTCTTCCCGCCCCGGGGCTGGAAACGGCTGCTGCCGGCAGCTCTTTTGGATGCTCCGTCCGCGGTGGATGGACTGGCAGCTGTGGTTTTGGTCCGAAGGTATCTGCGTGATAAAACTGTGAAATAAAGACTGATAAGTCACATAACAGACTCATTGGTCATGTGAAGAAACAAGGTACAATCGGGTGAAAATGGAAACTTTCTCCCCTGTACCTTGTTTCTTTTTATTCCTCATGCTACACTGGCATTGTGAAGGAATTCACACCGTCCTGCCCAAAGGACAATGGATGGATGCTTCCAGGATGTGTACGTAGAGGAAACAAGGATACTCGCACGGAAAAGACTGGAAAACTCCGGAAAGGAACCTGGCAGCAGGACAAATCCAATTCAAGGGAGTGTTTCCTATGAAAAAATCTTTAGTTTTTGCCATGGCTATGGCTCTGGGTGTCAGCGCTACTGCTTTCGCTGCCAACCCCTTCTCTGATCTGCCTGCTGGCCACTGGGCTTACGGCGCTGTTGCCAAACTGGCTGCTGCCGGCGTAGTCGACGGCTATCCTGACGGCACCTTCAAAGGCGACAAGACCATGACCCGTTATGAAATGGCTCAGATCGTTGCCAAGGCTCTGGCCAAAGGTGCCATCGGTGCCGACGACAAACTGGTCAGCGAATTCGCTGATGAACTGGACAACCTGGGCGTCCGGGTTGCCAAACTGGAAAAGAACGCTGATAACGTAAAGATTACCGGGAACGTCCGTGCCAGCTACCGGGACAGCAGCGGCGGCAAACTGAAAGGTGTCGATGACAAATCTCAGTCCCGTCTGCGTACCCGTCTGTGGCTGACCGGTGAAGTCAACGACAACTGGCATTACGTTTCCATGCTGGAAAACAACCAGTACTTCCAGGGCAAGAACGAATCCGGCGATTCCGATACTTCCTTCCAGAGAGCTTATCTGAATGGTAACATCGGCGTCTGGAACATCACTGCCGGCCGTTACAGCAAGACCATTGCTGAAGGCAACGTGTATGATACCCGTGTGGACGGTGTTGAATTCAAAGTTCCTTTCGGCCAGACCTATTTCAGCGCTGCTTACGGCAAGATGGCCAATAAGGACAACTATGGCTGGACTGACGGTGATTTGGGGACCATCGCTGGCCGTAAATGGACCAAAGATGATTCCGTAGCTGACAAATTCTGGAACGCAGAACTGGGCGGCAGCATCGGCAACCTGGACCTGGCTGCTACCTACACCAAGGCTGACGATGTAAATCCGTACATCGACAACGGCCTGACCGGCGATGCCAAGATTTGGACCGTTGGGGCCAACTACAAAGCCGGCGACTTCAAGATCGGTGCTATGTACCTGAAGGGCGACGATGATACCTTGAAGTACAGCAACTACAAGAACGGCGATGATGACGGCTATGTCATCTCCCTGGGCTACAAGGGCGCTACCGCTTCCAAACCTGGTTCTTGGGGCCTGTTCGCCAAATACTACGATCAGGGAGCTCCCACCATCGTTTACCACACCATGAATGGCCTGTGGGATTCCTTCAACGGCGAAGGCTTCAAAGGCTATCAGGTGGGTGGCAACCTGACCCTGGCCAAGAACATGGTGGCTCAGGTTGAATACTACGACCTGAAGGGCAAAGAATCCGATGCCCATGCTCGGACCCTGTGGTCTCAGATGGTCGTAACCTTCTAATTCCACTGCTTCTTTGGGTATCCGCCCTTTTTAAGGGCGGGGGACCATGCAGAGCATGGTGGTGGATTCTTCCATCACCAATACAAAAAGGACGATTCTTCGGAATCGTCCTTTTTTCGCGCTATAAAATCGCAATATCGTGATAAAAACATGAATTTTAAAAAATAAAACATGCATGATTGTAAATATCAGTCAAATAAAATTCACATATTTGCATCTTTCTGTTACCTTGTGGTAAAATAAGTACGTGACAAAAAGTTGTCACAATAGTATTGTGAATTCCACAAGAACAGAAAGCTGAAGGAACCAGAGGAAACAAGGCGACTCGCGGCAGAATTCAGCAGGATGTCCTTACGGGATCCACTCCGACTTTCCTAAGGAGGAATATCCATGAAAAAGTCTTTAGTTTTTGCTATGGCTATGGCTCTGGGCGTCAGCGCTACCGCTTTCGCTGCCAACCCCTTCTCTGATCTGCCTGCTGGCCACTGGGCTTACGGCGCTGTTGCCAAACTGGCTGCTGCCGGCGTAGTCGACGGCTATCCTGACGGCACCTTCAAAGGCGACAAGACCATGACCCGTTACGAAATGGCTCAGATCGTTGCCAAGGCTCTGGCCAAAGGCGCTATCGGTGCTGATGACAAACTGGTCAGCGAATTCGCTGATGAACTGGACAACCTGGGTGTCCGCGTTGCCAGACTGGAAAAGAACGCTGACGCTGTGAAGATCACCGGGAACATCCGTACCCACTATGCCAACACCACTGGTGAACTGGCTAAAGGCCATGTAAGCAAGACCCGGTCCCGTCTGTTCTTCACCGGCGAAGTGAACGACAACTGGCATTATGTTGGGATGCTGCAGAACGAACAGCGCTGGGACAACGCCGGCAAGAATGATTCCGGTGACAACGACACCGACTTCCAGCGCGCTTACCTGACCGGTAACATCGGCGTGGTGAACGTGACCGCCGGCCGGTACAACGGCACCTATTCCGAAGGCAACGTGTATGATACCCGTGTGGATGCTGTGAACGCCAATGTGAAATTCGGCGCTACCTACTTGGGCGCAACCTGGGGCAAGATGGCCAACCTGGATACCTATGGCTGGACTGCTGCTGGTAAGAAAGACTCCAAGGCTGGCGAATACACCCAGGCTGTACTGGGTGGCGACATCGGCAACCTGAACCTGGAAGCCAACTACTTCCATGTGAAAGACATCGATACTGCTTGGATGACTGGCAAAGACAACATCTGGACCGCTGCTGCCACCTACAAGGCAGGCGACTGGACTGTTGGCGCTATGTACCTGCATGGCGATGCCGATGATAAGGTTGACGGTGTAGAACCCGACAACGATGGCTGGGTAGCCAAACTGTCCTACAAGGGCGCTACCGCTTCCAAACCCGGCAGCTGGGGCCTGTTCGGCAAATACTATGACCAGGGCGGCGCTACCTACATCGCCCACACCATGAACGGCAACTACGATGCCTTCGGTCCGGACGGCTTCAAAGGCTGGATGGTTGGCGGCAACCTGACCGTGGCTAAGAACATGGTGGCTCAGGTGGAATACTATGACCTGAAAGACAAAGGTGATACCAGCGATCATTCCAAGACCCTGTGGTCTCAGATGGTTGTTACCTTCTAATTCCAGAACGATTCCAAAGACGGTTCCTTCGGGAACCGTCTTTTTGCATATATTGTTACAAAAGATACAAGAAATAAGTTATGACAAAAAGAATAACTATACATATTGCTATTTATACAGAAATGTGATAAAAATATGACATATATACACTAGGAACTGGAACACCCATCGTACTCGCTTTATCCCGGTCAGCTGACGGAAAGCTTCCACCAGCAAAAGAGGCAACAAGGAAACTCCGCAGGGTGGAAGGATCCGTACACTGCCTGGATAAAAATAAACTCCAGGAGGAATCTCCCATGAAAAAATCTCTAGTCTTCGCCATGGCGATGGCACTGGGCATCAGCACCACTGCTTTCGCCGCCAATCCCTTCTCCGATCTGCCCACCGGCCACTGGGCCTACGGCGCCGTTGCCAAACTGGCTGCCGCCGGCGTAGTAGATGGCTATCCTGACGGCACCTTCCAAGGTGACCGGACCATGACCCGGTATGAAATGGCCCAGATCGTGGCCAAAGCCCTGGCCAAAGGGGCCATCAGCGCCGATGACAGACTGGTCAGCGAATTTGCCGACGAACTGGACAATCTGGGGGTCCGGATTGCCAGACTGGAGAAAAATGCAGACAATGTCAAAGTCACAGGGAACATCCGTACCCACTACGTCCACACCACTGGAGACCGGGGCAGGAGCAGCGTCACCAAGACCCGGTCCCGGCTCTTCTTCACCGGGGAAGTGAACGACAACTGGCATTATACGGCTATGCTCCAGAACGAACAGCAGTGGAACAACAAGGGGAAGAACGATTCCGGGGACAGCGATACGGATTTCCAGCGGGCCTTCCTCACCGGGAACATCGGTGCCGTCGATGTGACCGCCGGCCGCTATGGCGCCTTCTATGGGGACGGCAATATCTACGATACCCGGGTGGACGGCATCAACGCCAAAACGAAATTCGGGAATGCCTATGCAGGCGCTACCTGGGGCAAGATGGCCAACAAGAGCACCTATGGCTGGACCGGCCTCAATGAAACCGATAAGGAAAAACAAGCCAAGGCCAAAGCCTCCAAAGCCGGGGAATTTGCCCAGGCTGTACTGGGCGGCGACATCGGCAACCTGAACCTGGAAGCCAGCTATTACCATATCGAAGACCTGAAAACCGACTGGGTAAGCGGCTCCAACAACATCTGGACTGCAGCTGCCAACTACAAGGCCGGAGACTGGAATGGGGGCATCATGTACCTTCACGGGGACGCCGATGAATTGGTAAACGGTGTGGAACCGGACCATGACGGCTGGGTGGCCAAATTGGGATACAAGGGTGCCACCGCCGCCAAGCCGGGGAGCTGGGGCCTCTACGCCCAGTATTATGACCAGGGCGGCGCCACCTACGTGGCCCATACCATGTGCGGGGATTACGCGGCTTTCGGCCCTGCCGGCTTTAAAGGCTGGATGGTGGGTGGGAACCTGACCGTGGCCAAGAACATGGTGGCCAAGGTAGAATATTACGACCTAAAGACCCGGGACGCCAATGCTGACCTGGAAATCAAAGACGGCGACCACAGCCGGACCCTGTGGTCCCAGATCGTGGTGACGTTCTAAGGGGAAAAGGGAAGAGGGGCTGTTGCAGGAGCGACAGCTCCTTTTTTCTGCGTAAAAATGTACCAAGCTATACAATATTTTCCTTATAGACCAATCCCAGCTCGGCTCCATTGCGTTTACATACAAAATATGGTAAATTTATGAAAGATGACAGATTATTCACACTGGCTTTATCCCGGTCAGGCACTGGAACGCTTTTCTTGGAACAGAGGAAACAAGGAGACTCGCGGGAAGGGAAGGACGGAGCAGGGACTGCCTGGATAAAAATAAACTCTGGGAGGAATCTCCAATGAAAAAATCTCTGGTATTTGCTATGGCTATGGCCCTGGGCGTCAGCGCTACCGCTTTTGCGGCCAACCCCTTCTCCGACCTGCCGGCCGGCCACTGGGCCTATGGCGCTGTGGCTAAACTGGCGGCTGCCGGCGTAGTTGACGGCTATCCTGACGGAACCTTCAAAGGCGACAAGACCATGACCCGGTATGAAATGGCCCAGATTGTGGCTAAAGCCCTGGCCAAAGGGGCCATCGGTGCCGACGACAGACTGGTCAGCGAATTCGCTGATGAACTGGACAACCTGGGAGTCCGGGTGGCCAAACTGGAAAAGAACGCGGACAATGTGAAGATCACCGGGGCTGCCCGTTATGCTACCTATACGGTAAAGGGCGGAGCTGCCAAAGCTGCTTATGGTGGAAATGAGCATGGTTCCACTCTCCGTACCCGTCTGTGGTTCACCGGAGAAGTGAATGACAATTGGCATTACACCGCCATGCTCCAGAATATCCAGAGCTTCGAAGGAAAGAATGAATCTGGGGACAGCGATACCGAATTCCAGAGAGCTTACCTGAGCGGGAACATCGGGGCTGTGAACCTGACCGCCGGCCGTTACAACGCTTTCTTCTCCGATGGGAACGTATTCGATGACCGGGCCGATGCCATCGAAGGCCGGATCAACTTCGGCAAGACCTATTTCGATGCAGCCTGGGGCAAATTGGCCAACGATGTGAACTATGGCTGGACGGCAGATGGGGATAAGAACCAATCCGCTGCAGATACCTTCTATGCCTTTGTATTGGGCGGCAACTACGGCAACCTGCATGGAGAAGCGACCTACCTGAAAGCCAATGATGTAAAAGCCATGGGCATGCAGGGCGATGACAAGATCTGGACCCTGGGAGCCGATTATCAGGCTGGCAAGCTGAATATCAATGCCATGTATCTGAAAGGCGATAATGACTACATCGATACATTGAGCGGAGCTGATGATGACGGCTATGTGGTGGGCTTGAATTATGCCGGTGCTGAAACCAGCAAACCGGGCACCTGGGGCCTGTATGCCAAATATTATGACCAATCCGCTCCTACCGTGCTGGCACACACCATGAACGGGGATTATACGATGTTCGACACCTATGGCTTCAAAGGCTGGATGGTGGGCGGCAATCTGACCGTGGCTAAGAACATGGTGGCTACGGTGGAATACTTTGACCTGAAAGGCAAGGGCGGCGACTTGGATAACAGCCATGCCCGTACCCTGTGGTCTGAACTAAACGTTACTTTCTGATCCGTACCAACCGGATACCTACTGATGGGCTGTGCAGGCCTGGCCGATGGGAAACTGTCGGCCAGCTGTACAGCTTATTTTTTATGTAACAATTTGTACAATAATTATCTTATATCATAAATTTGATTTCACCATATTGCCATTTTTCGCAAAATATGTTACAAATATGCAAGATGACACAAAATTCACACTCAGAAATCATACTTGCTTTATCCCGGTCAGCTGCCGGAAAGCTTTCACCAGAACCAGAGGAAACAAGGAGACTCGCGAAAATGGGGGAAGTGGAAGGGACTGCCTGGATAAAAATAAACTCTAGGAGGACTCTCCAATGAAAAAATCTCTAGTCTTTGCCATGGCCATGGCACTGGGCGTCAGTGCCACCGCTTTCGCAGCCAATCCTTTCTCCGATCTGCCCACTGGCCACTGGGCGTACGGCGCTGTAGCCAAACTGGCTGCTGCCGGAGTCGTCGATGGCTATCCTGATGGGACCTTCAAGGGCGATAAGACCATGACCCGGTACGAAATGGCCCAGATCGTGGCCAAGGCGCTGGCCAAAGGGGCCATCGGTGCCGACGACAGACTGGTCAGCGAATTCGCTGACGAACTGGACAACCTGGGAGTCCGGGTGGCCCGGCTGGAAAAGAACGCGGACAATGTAAAGATCACCGGTACGGCCCGGATCAGCTATGCAGATAAAAAAGGCGGGGCTTTCAAGGGAGATGGCAGCGGCAATTCCCAATCCCAGCTCCGTACCCGTCTGTGGTTCACGGGGGAAGTGAACGACAACTGGCATTACCTGGCCATGCTCCAGAATAGACAGTATTTCCAAGGTAAGAATGAATCCGGGGACAGCGATACCGATTTCCAGAGAGCGTACCTGAGCGGGAACATCGGCGCCGTGAACATCCTGGCCGGCCGTTTCGACGATTACATCGCTGGCGGGAACCTGTACGATGACTTCTCCGATGCGGTCCGGGCGGAAGTGAAATTCGGCCAGGGCTATCTGTCCGCAGCTTGGGGCAAGATGGCCAATACGGATCGGTATGGCTGGCAGAAATATGATCCGGCCAAAGGGATCTTCGAAAAAAATGATTCCGTAGGGGATACCTACTGGAACGTGGCTCTGGGCGGCAACTGGGGGAATCTCCATGGAGAAGCCACCTACACCAAGATCAACGACCAAGACTTCGGGGCCATGGCCGGCAATCCTGGTCTGGACCGGTATGACAACAAGGTCTGGACGGTAGGCGCCGACTACACCGCCGGGAAATGGAAAGCCAGCGCCCTGTACCTGAAAGGGGATGCGGATGCCCATGGTGCAGAAGATGCGTTCGACGATGACGGATACGTATTCGGCCTGAGCTATGCCGGTGCCGAAAACAAGAAACCGGGCAGCTGGGGCCTCTATGCCAAATACTATGACCAGTCCGCAGTGACCGTGGTTTCCCACACCATGAACGGCGATTGGTACATGTTCCCCTACACCGGGTTCAAAGGCTACATGGTGGGCGGCAACCTGACCCTGGCCAAGAACATGATCGCTTCTGTGGAATATTATGACCTGAAGAACAAGAGTGCAAGCGGCTTCGAAGACTTTACCAACCAAGGCCATGCCCGCACCCTGTGGTCCGAGGTGAACATCACCTTCTAATCACCTGATTGGAAGCAAAAAAACGGCTCTCCCCATAGGAGGGCCGTTTTTCGGTCTCACGCCGAAGAAGAAGTCAGAAACAGCCCCAAAGGGGCCTTGAGACGTCAGCTTTGTTCGGCATAGCAGCAAATCCGTCCTGCTTTTCGCAAACAATCTGACGGCTGTCCTCTGAAAGGCCCAAAAGGCCGGTCTGACGTCTTTATTTCCCCTCCTTGCCAAATTAATTAGCACGGTGTATAATTTGTGAAGTAAAGTTAGAAAAAACTAACTTATTTTTCTTTCCCTTCCCTGCGGCGCTGGCGGAGGAAACACGGCAACTCCTGCTGGCTGGGAAGGAAAGAGGGAAACCACAAGGAGGCTTTACCTATGGATAAAAAAATGATGCTGGCCCTGGCTCTGGCCTTGGGCATCAGCGGGACGGCCCTGGCGGCCAATCCTTTCTCCGATCTGCCTGCCGGCCACTGGGCCTATGGAGCTGTAGCCAAACTGGCGGCGGCCGGGGTGGTGGACGGGTTCCCTGACGGTACTTTCAAAGGGGACAAGACCATGACCCGGTACGAAATGGCCCAAATCGTGGCCAAGGCTCTGGCTAAAGGAGCCATTGGCGCCGATGACAAACTGGTCAGCGAATTTGCGGACGAACTGGACAATCTGGGCGTTAGAGTATCCAAACTTGAAAAGAACGCAGACAATGTCCAGATCACCGGGGAAGTACAGATGAGTTACCGGAATGATTCCGGGGCCGCCACCGGCAAGGGCAGCGAATCCGATCTCCGGACCCGTCTGTGGTTCACCGGGGAAGTGAACGACAACTGGCATTATGTGGCCATGCTGGAAAATCACCAGTACTTCGGCGGCCGGAACGAATCCGGGGACAGCGATACGGATTTCCAGAGAGCTTTCTTGGACGGCCGGATCGGGGTCTTGGAACTGAAGGCCGGGCGGTATGATGAATTCCTAGCAGATGGAAACATTTACGATAACCCGGTGGACGGGATCAAGGCCAAGGTACCCCTGGGCCATGCTTCCTATCTCCAGGCTGCCTACGGCAAGATGGCCGATGTGTCCGGGTTCGGCTATATGAGCGATGAGGAAAAGGTATCCACCGCCGACAAGTTCTGGACCAGCGAACTGGGCGGGGACATCGGCAACCTGCACCTGGCGGCCACCTACACCAAGGCGGACAATGTGACCTTCCTGGATGGGGCGGACAATGAGATCTGGACCGCCGGAGCCGGGTACCAGGCCGGCAAGCTGGGCATCAACGCCATGTACCTCCGGGGCAGCAACGACTACGAAAAAGACCGTGACTGGGACAAGGACGGCTGGGTGGCCGGGCTGACCTACGGCGGGGCTGAAAGCGACAAGCCGGGCAGCTGGGGCCTTTTGGCCACTTATTATGACCAGAGCGCTTCCACGGTGATCGACCATACCATGGATGGCAATTGGGATGCCTTCATCCCAGGAGACAACGGGATCACCAACGGGTTCAAAGGCTGGAAAGTGGGGGGCAACCTGACCCTGGCCAAGAACATGGTGGCCGAAGTGGATTACTACGACCTGAAAGGCAAAGAAGGGGACCAGAACGGGAAACACGCCCGGACCCTCTGGAGCCAGCTGGTGGTGACATTTTAAAGAAGGGGGATGAAAATATCACCCCCCGGTCGCGGGTCACGAGCCTGGACGTTTCATCCGTTTGTCCTTTTCCATATAATGATAAGATAAGGTCGAATGGAAACTGTAAAATGGAATCTTGGGTCCATGCCAACAAGCCCGCGATTTACGACTTACGACTCGCGAGCAAAGCGGCTGTGAAGAAATGGTTTTTCATTTCTTCACAGCCGCTTTTTTTTAATTGGAATAAAGTGATCGGTGCTTTATCTCCATGTATTGCATTGGGTCATCTGGTCCACCAGGGAGGTCCCGCTGCCGGCCATCAAATCCACTTTGCTGACTACCACCTGCATGATCCGGTTCTTCACCACGCCGCTGGAGGTTTCCATGCCGTAGGAAGCCAGGGAGTGGATCATATAGGGGGTGCCATTGTAATTGCCCAGCACCATCATTACATGGTAGGGGGTGAACAGCAGGGAGCCGGGGGCTGCAGTTTTGATGTAGGCCAGTTTCTCCCCATGGGTCAGACACTGGAAGCTTTTTCCTGGGAAGGACTGGGCCTGCTCATCTCCGTTCCGGGGCAATTGGATCCCCATGGTCCGGTACACATCCTGGACGAAAGAGGAGCAGTCCACACTGTTATGCATGCCGCCCCAGCCGTAGGGAGCTCCCAGATGTTTGAAAGCCATTTCGATGGTATTGTTGGCCGTATAGGGCAGGTAGCCTTGGTGGAGATCCGCTCCATAAGCGGCTTTTACCGGGACGATCAGGAGATAGCCTTGGTGGTTCCGGGTGGGCAGGAGCAGGTTCCCGTTCCGGGTGGGGATGGCGGCACCCATTTGGTACAGCTGGGGTTGGGAGCCGGCCTGGAGGGTCAGGATCCGTCCGGTGACCACCGCCGGAGCGTCCGGAGCGGCGTAGGTCTGCCAGGTCTTGGCATCAGTGATGGCTACTTTGTTCCGGGGAACCCAGCCTCGATAGTGGGGGGTCCGGACAAAGATGAAATTTCCCTGGGGATTGGTGTGGTACACCCGGACCGGAGTGGCCGGATCCACAGCCGTTTCCTGCCAGTTGTCGAACTGGGTATCGGAGGCGGAATCGAAGGCTCGCTGGAGGGTGGGAAAGGAACGGAGATCCACCCGGTCCACCACCACTCCGTATTTCACCGTATTGGTGGGACGGATATTGGCTTTGGCGTCCTGGACCAGCTGGGCGGCAAAGGTGTGGCTGATGGGCGCCCCTTGGATATACTGGTCTTCGTCCATGCCGAAGGAATTCACATAGCCGGTGAGTTTGTCGCCGGAAATGGTGGCGCCCAGATCCTGGATGGAATCGCCGAAAGTGGCTTTGTCCATCTGGGCGTTCATGGCACGGATCCGTTCCGGGGTGGCCAGGACGGTGTTCCCGGCAGCAGTGGTCCAGGCGGAAGGTTTGGTCAAAGAAGCCGGTGTGCCGGGCATGGCCGCCGCAGCCAAAGCCACAGATGCGGACAGGCAGAGGGCACCGGTCAAAAGGGATATACGATGGAAAGCATGCAGCAAAATGATAACCTCCTTTACATAGCGTCCCTATTATACCATAAGAAAGGCTGTTGCATGAGCAACAGCCAGGTAAACAGTCAACTGTCAACGGCCGGGAAGGGCGTGCCTTTGGCCCGCCCTACAGCGTTGGTGTCGGATGCTCGATTACGAGAATCTGGGAAATGGATTTTTCGATAATTCCGTTTCTGTGATTTTTCGTTGTTCCTATGACTCCAACGTGGTAGGGGCTCCCCGCAGGGGAGACCGTCCCGGCCGCCCAGAGGGCAAATATGTTCAGCGGAAAATGCCTGGCATTTGGCATCCAAAACGATGAACGATGAACGACCAACGATGAAACCTCAGGTCCCCCGGCCGCTGACTGCCTTTCTTATGGTATAATATCCCCTGTGATACACCTAACGGAAAGGACGGAAACGGCAATGGGAAAATATGTGATCGCCCGGCCGGTGGTCAGTGAACTGGTGGTGGAAAAATCCCGGTTCCTGTGCACCCTGACACGGGTGGAGAGTGAAGCCGAAGCCCAGGGGTTTGTCCGGGCCATGAAAAAGAAGTACTGGGATGCCACCCACAACTGTTCCGCCTACATCGTGGGGGCGGACAACCGGGTGGAACGGTCCAATGACGATGGGGAACCCAGCGGGACGGCGGGATCTCCCATGCTGGAAGTGCTGCGCCGGAAAGAGCTCTACAATACGGCTGCGGTGGTGACCCGGTATTTCGGAGGCATCAAGCTGGGGGCCGGCGGTCTTACCCGGACCTACGGAAAAGCCGTGGCACAGGCGGTGGACGAGGCCGGCCTGGCGGAAAGGGTGCCCATGGCGGACTGCAGCTTCCTTTGGTCTTTGGACGATGTAGGCCGGGTACTGAACTTATTGTACCAGCAGTCTTTGTTTACGGTGGGGGATGTGGAATATGGCAGCCGGGCAAAGCTCCATCTGGTGATGCCGGAGAGCCGGAAGGAGGAAGCAGAGGCCTGGCTGACTGAAAGTCTCAGCCGGCCGGTGCAGCTGGAAGAGGAAAGGAAGTTCTTCAAAGAATGTCCCGTCCTTTCCCGGCCTTGATTTTCCACCCATATTACAGTACACTTATCATATTGTACATTTATGAGATGATGGGGAAAGTACATCTTAGAAAGCAGGCTCGATAGAATGCTGAAAAAAACTTGTGCGGTCCTGATGAGCTGCCTGGTCCTAGGGGCCACGCCAGCCCCTGTCTGGGCAGCAGATGCCAGTGGTGCTGTAAAGACGCTTACACGTACGGAAAACAAAGTAACGGTAGAATGTCCGCAGGTAACCGGCGGCAGCAGGGCAGCTGATGAAAAAATCAACCGGGCCCTGAGCAGCCAGGCGGCTTCTTTTGCCAGTGAAGCTTCCACCTTGGGCGGAGGGAAGGTCCACTATGATGTCCACAAATCGGATGGGGAGCTGATCAGTTTCACCTTGGTCATGACGCCCAACATGGGTGTGGAAGAAAGCCTCGGTATGACTTTTGACCGGAAAACCGGAGATCTGCGGCCATTGAGCTACTATTATACCAAAGACCAGCTGGCAGGACTGGCCCAGAACGGGCTCCAGTACCTGTACGACGTGGATCCGGCCAAGCTCCAGACCCTTCCAGATACTTATTATGTGGATAAGGACGGCAGTCTGATCGGGGTCTACCATGCTGGTGCCGTGCTGGATAAAAGCGAGGGAGAAATCGAGATCAATCTTTCTGCTGCGGGCATGGATGCGGACGGCAATGTAACGGCAGCTCCCATCGACCACAGCAGCGGATCTGCGGAGGAGACGCCGGCTCCAGCTGACACGGCTGACAAACCCGCTGGTGCGGCAGTTGCGACCGGGGAAAGCACAGGGACTGGCCTGGCCAAACTGAGAGCTCGGATCGCTGCCCGGGAAAAAGCCCAGGATGAGGCCCAAGCCAAAGCCGATGCCAAGGCAAAGGCCAAGGCGGAGAAAGAGGCCCGGGCCAAAGCGGAAGCAGAAGAACGCCTGAAGGCCCAGCAGGAAGCGGAAGCCCAGGCCAGGGCAGAAGCACGGGCCAAAGCCCGGGCGGAAGCCAAAGCCAAGGTTGAAGAACAGGCACGGAAAGAGGCTGCCCAAGCTGCCAAGACCCAGTCCGCAAAGGAAACCAAGGCAGCAGAAGCGGCGGCCGGCAGCCTGACAGCCGTGGCCAAAGGGGCTGATGCAGCTGGGAAGACCGCTGCTGCCGCAGCCAAACAGGCCGTGCTGGAACCTAAACCAGAAGTCCAGAAGGCAGAACAGGCTCCTGCCCGGCCGATGACTGTGAAGGAAAAGGTGGCGGCCATCCAGGCTCAGGAAGCCAAAGAAGAAGCTGCCCGGGAAGAAGCCCGGATGAAGGAACTGGTGGCCATCCGGGAAGCGGCAGAGAAACGGGCTGCTGAAGAAAAGGCCCGCCGGGAAGCGGAAGAACGGGCGGCAGAAGAAGCCCGCCGGGCAGCGGAAGCTGCTGCGGAAGCAGAACGGCAGGCTGAGGCACAGCGCCAGGCGGAAGCAGCACGGGCTGCAGCTGCGGCGCTGGATACGGATGTGAGCGGGGCCGGGGTGATCACTGGCACGGAGGTGCGGATGCGGGATGGCGCCGGCCTGGACAGCGGCGTCATCGGTGTCTTTAGCCAGGGTGAGTCGGTCCAGGTGCTGGGCAGCACCCGGGCGGACGGCATGACCTGGTACAAGGTGAGCCGCAGTGACGGCTCCACCGGCTATGTGGCTGCAGACTACTGCAGCCTGGGCAGTGGAGACGGCAGTGCCGGTGCTTCCGGCACCATCACTGGCACAGAAGTGCGGATGCGGGCCAGCTACAGCACGGACAGCGAGGTGCTGGGGTATTTCGAGAACGGCGAAACGGTTGCCATCCTGGACGATGTGACCAGTGCCGGACAGCGCTGGCTGAAAGTCCGCCGGAGCGATGGTTCCGTGGGCTGGGTATCCGCTGATTTCTGTGCCCAAGGCTGATCCTGTGAAATCTTTTTTATGACTGGAAGGTCAGGGACGTTCGTGATACAATGACTACATCAAAGGAGAAGGAGGCAGACCGTGATGAAAAAGATGGGACGGATCATCGCCGCACTATGCTGTCTGCTGGGTCTGACATTCCCCATGGATCGAAAAGCGGATGCTGCTGCAGCTGGAACCATTATCGGTACGGAAGTGCGGATGCGGAAAGGCGCAGGGACGGATACGGAAATCCTGGGTTATTTTGAGGATGGAGAAAAGGTAGAAGTCCTGAAGAGCAACGTGAACGAGGGCCGAAAATGGTATGAAGTGAGCCGGAAGGATGGAACCCTGGGCTGGGTGGCCGGAGAATACTGCCGGGTACAGGAAGGGGCCCTGATCCCTTCAGAGACCCGCCTCCAGGACCGGAAGGGCCGGATCACCGGTACGGAAGTACGGATGCGCAGCGATCCCAGCCAGAACGGGGATGTGCTGGATTATTTCGCCAAGGGGGAAATCGTGACCATCCTGGATGCAGCTGATGGAGGCGGTATCCACTGGACCAAAGTGGAACGGGAAAACGGGGATATCGGCTGGGTTGCTTCTGATTACTGCCAAGAACTTTAATTTTCTGGCCAAAGCTTTCCCGGATGTGATAAAATAAGAGAAATGACTACTAGGAGGTTTGTAGCAATATGAAAAAATTCTGGCAAACGCTGTCTGCCGTCGCTTTCAGTGCAGCACTGACGCTGCCTGTCTTCCAGCAGGCGGAAGCAGGGACTTTTACGTTTACGCCGTCCAAGCCGGCAGAAACCACCGCCCAACAGCAAACTCCTGCTGCAACGCCTCAGGTGAAATCCCTGAAATTGGCTGTGGTGCCCTTGATGATCGGGGAAAAGGTAGAAGACAATGAAGGGATGAAACCCATCGTTTTCAGCAATGAAATCGCCAAGGCTTTCCAATATCCCGAATATGATATGGTGGATTCCGATGTGGTCCGGAAAGTGGCTCTCCAGGAACAGGACAACCTGTTTACCCAGGCCGGGCTGGAAGCAGTAGCCAAAGCCAGCGGCGCTGACGTGGTCATCGTCATGGCTGTGGACAAGTTCGACGTAACGGAAGACAACTTCCGCAGGGAACCCATGACCATCCTGGATTACCAGGGGCGGTTCGCTACGGTGAACATGCTGAACCACAAATTCAAAAAAGACAACTGGCATTACGGAAGGGAAATGGAATCTGGAGCCATCAATCCCCGGTCCGACTGGCCTCATCACGAATTCGGCCTGTTCTGCCGGAGAGAGCTGAAAAAAGTGATTAAGAACAATAAATAAAGGGGGTGTGAAAGAATCCACACCCCGGGGCCGCGGGTCGCGGGTCACGGGTCGCGAGCCAGGAGGTTCAAGCCGTATGTCCTTTTTCTATAGGAAGGGTACGACAAAATCGTCTGGAACTTGCAAAACTGGATCTTCGGTCTGTACCAACAAGCCCGCGACTCATGACTCGCGACCAAAGGGGCTGTTGCATAAGCAACAGCCCCTATTTCTTGCAAGGAAGGGAACCACACCAATGGATTGGGCAGAAATCAAGGCGGCAGGCTTGGCCTGCTACAATATCAAGCATCTGAAGGAACGGAAACGCTACTGGGTCTATCTGATCCGCTGCCGGACCCACCGGGGACAGATGGATGCACTGCAGAAATTCTTCCATGGGGATCCCCTGCGCCGGGAAGTGCTCCAGGGGATGCCCTGTCTCCTGGAACAGGCGACCCGGGCTTTCTTTTTCAAGGGAGCAGATTGGGCAGAACGGGAAAAACTGATCACCTATCACATTTTTGCCCTGCAACAGCTGATGGAACCGGAATTCCTCCGGCAGATTTATGTCCGCCACGGCCGGGTGAATTTGTGGACCGATGCATTCCAGGAAAAGCCTCTGACCCTGGATCTCCTTTTCCATCCCGGACAGCGGAAGGAAGGCTGTCTCTCCCTGGTCCTCCACTGGGGAGAACTGGATTTTTATCAGATCATGTTCTGGCTGGGACCGGATCCGGAAAGCGGAAAACCCTGCTTCTGGGTGGGGGCTCTCCAGGGGACCAGCCTAGGGAACGATGCGGTGAAGGCTATGACCAAGAAATTCTTTGGCTACCGAACCAAGAACCTGATCTTCTACGGGCTGCGGACCCTAGCGGATCTGATGGGCTGCCAGGCCATCTTTGCGGTGACCAATGCAGGCTATTATGCCATGAACCATGTGCGGATGGACCGGAAGCTGAAGACCGATTTCGGGGATTTCTGGGGAGAATGCGGGGGAGAACCCTGCGCTGATCCCCGGTTCTACCGGATCCCACTGGAAGAAAAACGGCGGGATCTGTCAGAACTGAAGCCTTCCAAACGGGCCAATCACCGGCGCCGGTATGAACTGATGGATCGGATGCGGGCCGAAATGGCAGAGAAACTGGCCCCCTGGAAAAAAGCAAAGAGTGGAGAGGCCTAGAAGGAACGGCCTTTCACCGTACCCTGATTTATGATACAATAAAACCAATAGTTCCTGAAAATACCCTGACGGAGGTGTCTGGATTGAAGAAAAAATTCATCAGCTTGTTATTGACGGCTCTGCTCTGCCTCACCAGCCTGGTCCCTGCTTTCGCAGAAGAGCTGGCTTCTACCAATACGGTGGCAGGGAAGGTGGAAATCGCGGAGAATTTCCTGTATGGCGCGGTGCAGACCGGCTCCCTGGTCTCCCGGGTGGATAAGATGGAAACGGATATGTATGGCCAGAAAAGCACTGGTTCCGTCATGAGCCGAGTGGACAAACTGTACAACCGGCTGGAAGGAGCCCCTGTCAATGGGCAGCTGTCCATGGCCACCATGATGAACGTCATCGAGTGGCAGTTCTCGGACCGGATGTCCATCGATGCGGCCAAGAGCCGGCTGGGCCATCTGGAAACCCAGATCTTCGGTACGGAATATGCCAAGGATTCCTTCAACAGCCGCCTGAACCGTCTCACCAAGGCGGCCTTCCCCAACGGCAGCCTGACTTCCAGCACGGTGGTGCTGCCCAAGGATTCCCTGATCAAAGTAAAATTCATGGAAGACATCAACAGCAAGACCAATCAGCAGGGGGATACCATCGACTTCATCGTGGATGACAATGTGTATGTGGGGGATGCCCTGGTACTGCCCAAAGGAGCCAAAGGCTACGGACAGATCAAAAAGATCGTGCAGCCTCGGATTTTCGGACGGGATGCCCGGATCGACCTGGATTTTTCCCATGTGGTGGCGGTGAACGGGGGCGCGGTCCCTGTGATGGTGGGTGACCTGGCCAAACAGCAGGCCAAGACAGCTGCCGGTGCCGCCGGTGCTTCCATCGGGGGCATGATCCTCTTCGGGCCTGTAGGCGTTGTGGGCGGTGCCTTTGTGAAGGGTTCTTCTGTGACCATTCCTGCTGGGACCAACACTTATGTGCAGGTAGCGGAAGATACCAGCGTGGACGGCGTGATCCTGGCCGGCAGTTCTGCTGTGGGACAGCAGCTGGATGGGAGCAATGCCCAGGAAGGGCCTTCTGCTGCCCAGCCCGCTTCTGCGGTGACCAAGAAACCGGCTGGAGAACCGGCCGCTGTTGAAACGGCTCCTGCCCAGGAAACCCAGAAGGAAACTGCCGGGACGGTCCAACCCAAGAAATCTACGGGAGTGGCTCTGGATGAAACGGAACTGGAGCAGCCTGCGGATGACAAGAACGCTGTCCAAGAACCTGCTGCGAAAGACAGCGGGGAAGATAAAGCGGATGCAGAGACCGAAGCGGCTCTGGCCGAAGACCAGAAACGGGACGAAGAAGCCAAGAAACTGGTACGCAGGAACAACAGCCAGCCTGTGCTGGATGAAGATGACGGAAGTGCCTACAATTCCTCCACCCTTTGAGACGGTGGGGAAACCGGGCCTCTCTCTTTCACACAAAGTTGCGGAAGAGAGGGGCCTTTTGTGTTATAATATTGAAGAGTGTAACTGTTTTTCAGGCAGGGAGCTGCCTGCATGCAGATGATTTGATGATGCAGAAATTATCCATTGGAGGACAAGATCCTATGAACAAGAAGGCATTGGCCTTGGGAATTACATTGGCCCTGTCGCTGCCTGGGATGGCCAGTGCAGCGGTGACCTATGATGGGGGAAAACTGAGCAGCAAGGATGGCCCCGCCTTTCAGCCGGCCGTCCAGAGCCTGGATGAAGTGGAATCGCTGGCCCGGACCAAGGAAGGAGTCCATCGGCTCCAGGACCAGCCGGATGCCAAGACAGAAACCATCACCCGGGCTGGCCGGGAGACGGCAAAAGAGCAGAAATTGCGCCAGAAAAAGGGGGAAACGGTCCCCAGCGAATCCACCCTGCCCATCACCATTTATGGGGATCAGGTACAGTACAATTCGGAGACAGGGGATTTTGAAGCCAAGGGGAATGTGCGCCTATACCAGGGCAACCAGAAGCTCTACACCGCCCAGGCCCAGGGCAATTCCAAGACTGGGGATGTGTATCTGTTGACCGGCGGCCGGATCGTGGATGAAACCAGTTCCGGGACCAGTGTGACCGATGGCCAGTGGGGCCACTATAATTTCCTGGACAAGACCGGCACGGTGAAGAACATTTCCGGCCACAACGGCAAGGACTTGTACAAGGCAGATATCGGGGAAATCTACCCGGACCGGGTGGAACTGACCAGCGGGGGCAGCACCACCCGATGCCCGGCGGTGAAGCATCCTCCCTGTGTGGAAGTGAAGGCGGACAAAGTGGTGATCTATCCCAAGGACAAGATCATCGCCTACAATGTGAAAGTATATGTAAAGGGCAAACACATCTATTCCCGGGACCGGTGGATCAACCGGATGGACGACAACGGCAGCAAGCAGAGTCTGCTGCCCCATATTGGCTATGATACGGACCATGGGGTGAAGATCCGCTACAATCTGGATTTTCCCCTGAGCGACAAGAACAATCTGGATGCAGAGCTGAAGTACTATTCCAAGATCGGCTGGCGGCCTCTCTTTACTGACCGGCAGGACGAAAAGAACTTCTATGTGCAGATCCAGGACGGTCATACGGAAGACTCGGACAACAACTGGATCCGGAAAGAACGGGATGTGAAGTTCGTCTACAAAGCCCACAAGTTTGATGACCGGGTGCCGGTGAACTATTCTGCCTATATCAGCCACGGTCTATGGAAAGACAACTGGAAGCGGAGCTGGCACACGGAATACGGAGTATTCCTGAACCATGATCCCATCCGGCTGACCCATGAAAAGATGCCTCTGTACCTGAACCTGGGGGTGGGGCACAAGTGGGTGAAGGAAAGCATCACTGACGATACGAAAAAGACCATGCTGTATTCCGCCACCCTGCGGAAGGACTTCGATGGGGGCTGGAACACCTGGCTGGGTTATTACTATGAGAAGGAACACAGTTCCGTCTTCTCTTATGCGGATCCGGACATGGCCAAGGAAATCCAGTGGGGACTGGGCAAGCGGCTGGGACCCAATGACTGGGTGAACGTAGTCATGCGGTACGACCAGGGCAAGAGCAGTGTGTACGAATACATCTACCGGTGGTATCATGATTTCTGCTGCTTCCGCTTGGGCCTGGAATATCGGGACAAGAAGTACAAAAATGATCATGAATGGAGTGTGACATATGACCTCTATCGGTGGTAAGGCACAGGAAATCATCGGAGCCCGGCTGCTGGAACATGAAAAACTGGTCCACCGGGTCATGGGCAGCAAACGGCTGCTGAAAGCCATTGAAGAAGCGGCCGGGATGATCTCCCTGACCCTGGCTTCCGGGGGCAAGGTGATGTTCTGCGGCAACGGGGGATCAGCGGCGGATGCCCAACATTGGGCGGCCGAAATCGTCGGCCGGTTCCAGAAGGAACGGCCGGGGATGGCAGCCCTTGCACTGACGACGGATACGTCCATCCTGACGGCCATCGGCAACGACTACGGTTATGAACGGATCTTTGCCCGGCAGGTGGAAGGCCTGGGCCGGGAAGGGGATGTGCTGGTAGGGATTTCTACTTCCGGGAACAGCGGCAATGTGCTGGCGGCCATTGAAACGGCCCGGACAAAGGGCATCCGGGTCATCGGCTTCACAGCCAAGGGAGGCGGCAAGATGGCCGGTCTCTGCGACGTGCTGCTGGATGTGCCGTCGGAAAATACGGCACGGACCCAGGAAATCCATGAAATCATGGGACATATCATTTGTGAGCTGGTGGAAGAATATGCGTAATACCAAAAGTACCCAATTCCTGACGGAAGATATCCAGAAACTGCGGATCGCGGTGATCGGAGATGTGATGCTGGACCGGTATATTTACGGGGAAGTGAAGCGGATCTCTCCGGAAGCTCCGGTGCCGGTGAATCGGGTGCGCCGGATGGAAAGCGTCCTGGGGGGGGCCGGGAACGTGGCCGCCAACCTGGCCGGACTGGGGGTACAGGTCTATGCGGCAGGGGTCACCGGCCCCGATGAGCACCGGGAAGCCCTGGAAGAAAAGATGGCGGCGGCGGGAATCGATTTCAGCGGACTATTGCCCATGATGGGCCGCCGGACCATCACCAAAATGCGGATCATCGGGGCTCGGCAGCAGATGCTCCGGCTGGACTTCGAAGAACCGGGGGATCTGACCCCGGAAGAAGAGGGACGGCTGCTGGATTGGCTGGAAAAACGGCTCCAGGCCGGGCTGGATGGCATCGTCCTCAGTGACTATGCCAAAGGGGTCTGTTCGGACCATTTCTGCCAGACGGTGATCGCTTTGGCCCACAGTGCCCAGGTTCCGGTGCTGGTGGACCCTAAGGGAGCAGACTGGCGGAAGTATGCCGGCTGCGATTTTATCACCCCCAATGTGAAGGAAATGTGTGAAGCCGGAGGCAAAGTGGTCCCCAACGAAACGGAACCCCTGGTAGAACTGGCGTCCAAAGCCCGGGATGATTTCCACATCAAAAATGTGGTGGTGACCCGGTCGGAAAAAGGGGTTTCCCTGATCAACCGGAACGAAGTGATCACCGAAGCGGCTACGGCCCGGGATGTATTCGATGTTTCTGGGGCCGGGGATACGGTGGCGGCGGTGCTCTTGGCAGCTGTGGCCGGGGGGCTGTCCCTGGGAGATGCCCTGAACCTGTCCAACAAGGCGGCAGGGATCGTGGTTTCCAAAGTGGGGACCTATCCGGTCCATCGGGAGGAACTGCTCCGGGAAGTCCTGGCCTGTGAAGAACGGGAAGGACGGGATTACCGGCCCCTCAGCTGGGACGAAGTGACCAGTCTGGCTCGGACATGGCAGGCTGCTGGAGAAAAAATCGTCTTCACCAACGGCTGTTTCGATATCCTCCACACCGGCCATGTGACCTATCTGGAACAGGCTTCCCGGCTGGGACAGCATCTGATCGTGGGGGTCAACACCGATGCTTCTGTAAAACGGCTGAAGGGGGAAACCCGTCCCTTGAACCAGGAAAACGACAGGGCCCGGATCCTGGCCGCCCTGGCCTGTGTGGACGCGGTGGTACTCTTTGGTGAAGATACCCCCGCGGAATTGATCCGCCGGATCCGGCCGGATATCCTGGTGAAAGGCGGAGACTACAAACCGGAAGAAGTGGCCGGACGGGAATACGCCGGCCGGGTGGAAATCCTCCCCTTCAAGGAAGGCTATTCCACCACCGGGGTGATCCGGAAAATCGCAGAACTGGTCAAGGAGGGTAAATTATGATCATTGTAACCGGGGGTGCCGGTTTTATTGGCAGCAATATCGTCAAAGGACTGAATGACTTGGGACGGGAAGACATCCTGGTGGTGGACAACCTGACCAATATGGTGAAGTTCAAGAACATCCAGGGGCTGAAGGTCATGGATTACCTGGACAAAGTGGATTTCATCCAACGGGTCCGGGCCGGGAAGTTCGATCACGAACCCATTGAAGTGATCTTCCATGAAGGAGCCTGCTCCGATACCATGGAATACAACGGCAAATACATGATGGAGAACAATTTCGAATATACCAAGACCCTCATGCATTTTGCCCTGGACCGGCGGATCCAATTCCTCTACGCCTCTTCTGCGTCCACCTATGGCAGCGGGAAAAACGGTTTCCGGGAAGAACCGGCCTGTGAAGAGGCCCTGAATGTGTATGCTTTCTCCAAGCTGTTCTTCGACAACTATGCCCGCCGGTATTTCGACAAAGCGGAAAGCCAGATTGCTGGGTTCCGGTATTTCAACGTATTCGGGCCTCAGGAGAACCACAAAGGGAAGATGGCTTCTATGGTGCGCCAGATGTTCCTCCAGTGGCAGGCGGAACACAAGGTGAAACTGTTCGGGGAATATGACGGCTACGGGCCGGGAGAACAGACCCGGGATTTCATCTACGTCAAAGATGTGGTGAAGGTGCTGTTCGATTTCTGGCAGCATCCGGAACGGAAAGGGGTCTTCAACTTGGGGACCGGCCATGCCCATACCTTCAATGATATGGCCAAAGCCGTACTGGAATTCTTTGGCAGTGGGGAATTGGTCTATGTGCCCTTCCCAGAAGTGCTGAAAGGCAAATACCAGAGCTATACCCAGGCGGATACCACCAAGCTGCTGGCAGCCGGTTATACGGGCGGCTTCACGGATTTCAGCCAGGCGGTGAAGGAATACTGCCAGGTGCTCCAGGATTCGGACGGCTACTACAAGGCATGAGACAGGCGAAAAAAGCAGTGTTCCTGGACCGGGACGGGGTCCTGGACATGGACAAAGGCTATATTTACCGTCCGGACCAGGTGGAATGGGTGGCTGGAGCCAGAGAGGCTGTGGCCCACCTGTGCCGCCTGGGCTACCAGGTGTATGTGGTGACCAACCAGAGCGGCATCGCCCGGGGCTACTACACCCAAAATGACATGGAAAAGCTCCATGCCTATATGGCAGAAGAAATCAAAAAAGCCGGCGGCCAGATCGACGGCTTCTATTTCTGTCCCCACCATCCTACCAAAGGGGTGATCCCGGAATTGACCATTGCCTGCAGCTGCCGGAAACCCCGGCCGGGGATGATCCTGAAAGCCTTGGAAGAACACGGACTGGACCGGGAAGGGTCCTTCCTGATCGGGGATAAGGAAAGCGATGTGGAGGCGGCCTTGGCCGCAGGGATCCCAGGCTACCGGTTCACCGGCACGGACCTGCTGGCTTTTGTCCGGCAGATACTGGCTCGGCAGGAGGCGGTGAAGTGACCTACAAGAACATCCTGATCATCAAAATGAGTTCCCTGGGGGATGTGATCCATGCCCTGCCCTTTGCGGCAGCTCTCCGGGAGACGTTTCCGGACAGCCGGATCAGCTGGCTGGTCCATCCCCAATTCAGCGCCTTTGTGCCGGAACCGCCCATCATCGATGAAGTGCTGTATTTCGATAAGGCGGCCTTTGGCAAGATGGGGCTGGAGGAAAAATGGAAGACACTCCGGGCAACCCGGTCTATGCTGCGGTCCCGGAATTTCGATCTGGTCATTGATCTCCAGGGCCTGTTCAAAAGTGCCGTGATGGCCTGGCTCACCGGCTGTCCCCATCGGATCGGCTACTGTGAGATGCGGGAAGGGAGCCGCCTGGTTTCCCGGCCCATCACCGGAAGCCATGCCCATGACCACGTGATCGAGCGCTATCTGGATGTGGCCCGGTATCTGGGAGCGAAGGTGGAAAAAATCACTTATCCCATGCCGGCACTCACGGAAGAGCGGAAGACCATCCGCCGGCGGCTCCAGGAGGCGGGGATGCCGGAGGGAGAAAAGCTGCCCTATGTGGTGTTGGTGCCCGGTGCCCGGTGGGAAACCAAACGGTGGCCGACCGGACATTATGCAGCTCTCGCTCGGAAGTTCCTGGCAGAGGGAATCTGGGTGGTACTGGCCGGCGGTCCTGGAGATGCGTCCTTGGGAGAAAAGATCCGGGAGCTGGTGGGGCCGGAACCCCATCTTTTGGATTGGATCGGACAGACCAGCCTCCGGGAATTGGGGGCGCTCATCAAAGAAGCACGGTTCTATGTCAGCGGGGATACAGGACCTCTCCATATCGCCACGGCACTCCAGAAGCCTCTGGTGACCATGTACGGTCCCACCCGGCCGGATCGGACCGGGCCCTACGGGAATCCCCAGGCCACCGTGCTGGTGAGCCCGGTCTCCTGTGCCGGCTGCCTGAAAAAACACTGTGACCACTGGAACTGCATGGGGGCCGTGACCCCAGAGCAGGTTTACAAGCTGTTCAAGGAGAAGGAGGCAAGAGACTGTGACTGAACTGGCAGGGAAGAAAATCATCGTGACCTTCCTGATGCACCTGGGAGATCTGGTGCTCACAACGCCCTTCCTCCATGCCCTGCGGAAGGCGGCTCCCGGAGCAGACATCACTTATCTGGTGGATGAAAAGCTGAAGGAAATCGTGGAATACAATCCCAATATCGACCATGTGTGGACCATCGACAAAAAAGGGAAGGACAACAATCTCCGGGCCCTGTGGGCCATGAGCCGGAAAATCACCGATGCCCATTTCGATGTACTGATCAACCTGCATCCCAATGAACGGTGTTCCTTCATCGATGCCATGGCAGTAGTACCGGTGAAGGTGGGGGCTTCCCATTTCCTGTTCCGGGGCTTCTTCCATCCCTGGCTGAAGCTGAACCGGAAGATCCATGCGGCGGATATGTACCTGGATGTGCTGAAGCGGATCGGGGTGGAACATCCCCAGCACAACGGACTGGAGGTGTTCCCAGGGCCAGAACACAAAAAAGCGGCAGAAGCCTTCTGGGCGGCCCAGGACCTGCAGCCGGGAGAGCAGGTAGTGGGGTTCAACATCGGCAGTGCCGTAGTCACCAAACGGTGGGCTCCGGAACGGTTCGCTCAGGTAGCGGATACCCTGGCCAAGGAAGGATACCGGACGGTGTTCTTCGGGGGCTCCATGGATGAGGATATGGTCCGGGAGGCAGTAGCTTTTATGAAAAGTAAGCCCATGATCGCCACGGGAAAATTTTCCCTGGGTGAGCTGGCTGCGGCCATGAGCCGGTGCAGCCTGATTATCACCAACGACAGCGGCCCCATGCATGTGGCCATCAGCCAAAAAGTTCCCATTGTGGCCATGTATGGACCCAGCCATCCCGAGCTGTATGGACCCTATACCAGACTGGCCTCCATCGTTCGGGCTGATCCTCCCTGTGACGGCTGCCGCAAAGGCATGAAACACCACTGTGACGATATGCGCTGCATGCGGGATCTGACAGTGCAGCAGGTGCTGAAGGCGGCCCACCGTTGGCTCAGCAGAAAAAAGTAGAAAATTTTTCAAAAAAGGGGTTGCCAAATTCGGGAGAATCTTGTATACTAACATAGTCGACGGTTGATGAAGCCACCGACATGATGGTCCGCTAGCTCAGCTGGTAGAGCACCTGACTCTTAATCAGGGTGTCCAGAGTTCGATCCTCTGGCGGATCACCATTTTTTTTGGCCGGATGGTCAAGCGGTTAAGACACCGCCCTTTCACGGCGGTATCGGGGGTTCGATTCCCCCTCCGGTCACCAACTTATGGGCGCTTAGCTCAGCTGGGAGAGCGTCTGCCTTACAAGCAGAATGTCAGCAGTTCGATCCTGTTAGCGCCCACCACAAAAGAAGACGATACATGCGTAACGCTGTATCGTCTTTTTTATATGTATTTTTTTGACGGCAGGAGCGGGCTGACCGAGCGGGATTGCAGAGCAACCCCTGGTGCGCCCTGCAGAGAGGGATTTGAATTGAAAGCAGGGATTTTTCTCTTTATCTCGAATAATATGTATTGATTCTGCTGATTCTGCAAAGGAGGTGCATACCATGGCAATCCAACTGCTGGCAGCCGGCCTGATCCTGCTGGCTGTGGAATCCTTTATCCCCGGTTTCGGGATCTTCGGCATCAGTGGACTCCTGTGTCTCTTGGGAGCGCTGTATCTGGCACTGGGGGCCACGGCCCAGGCTGCGGCCCTGGTGGGAGGCCTGCTGCTCATGCTGGTGGTCCTGGGCTGGTGGCTCGTCCGCCGTGGCCCAGGCAGCTGGCTGGGCCGCCATGTCACCCTGCATCTCCGTTCTACGGCAGCCAGGGGCTATACGGGCCAGGCGGAACGGAAGGATCTTTTGGGCCGGAAGGGGATCACCCAGACGGTCCTGCGTCCTTCCGGCCGTGCCCTGATTGACGGGGAATTGGTGGATGTGATCACTGAGGGAGAATTTTATGAACCGGGAACCGCCATCAAGGTGGTGTCTGTAACTGGAGGTCGGACTGTGGTCCGGAAGGAGGAAGATCCATGATTGCGATTTTAGGCAGTACCGTATTCCTGGTGGCCATCTTGGTCATCATTGTCCTGTTCCTGCACTTTGTCCCTCTGGGCCTGTGGATTTCAGCCATGGCTGCTGGGGTCAATGTGCATATTTTTACCCTGGTGGGCATGCGGCTGCGCCGGGTCATCCCCTCCAAGATCATCCTGCCTTTGGTGAAAGCCAACAAAGCCGGGTTGGATGTGAACGTGGACCAGCTGGAAGCCCATTATTTGGCCGGCGGGGATGTGGACCGGGTGGTAGATGCACTGATCGCTGCGGAACGGGCGGCCATCCCTCTGACCTTTGAACGGGCAGCGGCCATCGACCTGGCCGGCCGGGATGTGCTGGAAGCGGTCCAGATGAGCGTCAATCCCAAAGTCATCGAGACTCCGCTGATTTCCGCTGTGGCCAAGAATGGCATCGAACTGAAGGTACGGGCCCGGGTCACGGTACGGGCCAATATCGACCGGCTGGTAGGCGGTGCCGGAGAAAGCACCATCATCGCTCGGGTGGGAGAAGGCATCGTCACTACCGTGGGGTCTTCGGAAGAACATACGGATGTATTGGAAAACCCGGATCACATTTCCCGGACCGTCTTGAGCAAAGGGCTGGATGCGGGTTCTGCCTTTGAAATCCTTTCCATCGACATTGCAGACGTGGATGTAGGCCGGAACATCGGGGCTCAGCTCATGACGGACCAGGCGGAAGCGGACAAAAACATCGCCCAGGCCAAGGCTGAAGAACGCCGGGCCATGGCGGTGGCCAAGGAACAGGAAATGCGGGCGTATACCCAGGAAATGCAGGCCAAGGTGGTGGAAGCCCAGGCCCAGGTGCCGGAAGCGCTGGCCCAGGCTCTCCGGGAAGGCCATCTGGGAGCCATGGATTATTACCAGCTGAAGAACCTGATGGCAGATACGAAAATGCGGGAGAGTCTGGTGGCACCGCAGCAGGACGAGCTGCCGGCCACTCGGAAACCGGAAAAATAACAGGAGGCTTTCATGAGAAGTGATTTGCTGCTGTTCCTGCTGTGGGTGGTTTTCCTGCTGGCGGGACAGTTCCTGAAAAAGAAGAAAAAGCCTCAGAAAGTGCGGCAGCCGGCACCGGACCGCACGCCAGGCCCCTTTGTCTGTGAAGAAGCCCAGGCTCCTGACCGGAAGGCGCCGGTGGTACAGCCCACCGTAAAACCAGTTCGCAGTGGCCTGGTGGAGGAAATCCGGGATCTGAAACCTATGGTGGCCCCCCAGGTAGGGGAGATCCGGGAACGAAAAATGGAAGCTCCCGTGCATCCGGCTCTTCCTGGGACCCTGCGCCAGGGGATGCTGTGGACTTTGGTACTGGGAGAACCCCGGAGCCGCCGGAGCTGGGCTCAGGAACAAAGGGAGCGCCGAACTCATGGAATCTGAAAAAAGTGACTGCAGGATACAAGTTGTTTCTGCGGAGCAGAATCAGTATAATAGATACAGTATTTTGTGAGGGGGATTTGATCCAATGATAGAAACAACAACGCGGGCGGAACAGGCTGTGGCCCTGAAACATGCTTCCGGGGTGCATACCAACTGTGCCCAGGCAGTGATCTTGGCCTACCAGGACAGACTGGGTAAATCCACAGAAGAACTCCGGGCCCTGGGAGCTGCTTTCGGTTCCGGCATGGGCGGCATGGAAGCCACCTGTGGGGCACTGACGGGCGCAGCAGTAGTGCTGGGACTGCTGGACAAAAGCGGCCGGGAACCCAAACTGGTGATGAAGGACATTCTCCAGGAATTCAAAGAAAAAGCCGGTGCCACCATCTGCAAGGATTTGAAAGGCGTGGGAACGGGAGAAATGCTCTGTTCCTGCGATGACTGTGTACGGTTGGCCGTCCTGGGACTGGAAAAACACCTGGGGTGAGAGCCGGAAAACAGAAAATGTGGACAAGTGGGGAGTTATCCACGAAAAAGTGGATAACTCCTTGCTTGTCCACAAGAAGAGTAGAAAAGTCAGAAATAGACGACTCGGCAATGGATAAATGATTTTCCTTTTAGGCAGATAGGAGGTCAATTATGGATATAGAAGAAATTAAAACTTTTATTGAACTTTCAAAAAGCCGTAATTTTTCCCGAACAGCAGATTTGCTCCATGTCGTGCAGTCTACTGTTTCTAACCGGATCCGCTCTTTAGAGGAATATGTGGGAAAAACACTGGTGATTCGAGATAAGACAGGTATCCGGTTGACAGCTGCTGGTAATTTATTTCTACAATACGCCATACAGATTGTGAAACTGGATAAGGCAGTTTTGGAGGAAATCCAAATGGCCAGTGATTTTACCGACAGTTTGAACATTGCCAGTGTTCAGTGGCTTTTTGATTATTATTTGAAAGAGCCATTGATTCAATATTCTTTTCAGAATCCTCAGATTGCAACCAACTTGACCATAGCACATAGTGAGGATATCTTGCCTCTGCTCCAAAACCGGATTTATGATGTCGCCTTGATTTCTTATCGAGTGAATCACCCTTCTTTATTGTGTCTTTCTCTGCCGTCTACACCTGTAGTTTTTGTGGGGCAGAGAGAACAGTATGGCTATTTGGCCAAAGGCATACGGAAAGAAGAACTGGCAGGAATCCCGTTAATTTATTCGGATATCTGGGAAAACTATCTTTCGGATATTTCAGAAAATATAGTTTCAGAAAGTCGAATATTTGAAGTACGCTGTAACATGCTAGGCAGTGCAAAGGCCTTTTGCCTGTCTGGCAGCGGTTGCTGTTTTCTGCCTCGGAAAATGGTGGAGAAGGAACTTCAAACAGGTAAACTGATCCAGATTCCCATCCAGGACTTATCAGAAAAGGTGATGCAGCCATTTATGATTTGCCGTCGAAACCGGTTAGATTCACCGGCTTTGAAAAGTTGGCTTTTCTTATTGTCTGAAATGAAAAAAATATGAAAGTCAGTAGTTTTTTGTGCTGAAGCAGTCTGATTCAATGATCTCGTGGAAGACTTTTTCCTATCGATAGTTCCTTAGGAAAAAGGTCTTTCTTTTTTATTTGTATGGAGTCATTTATGGCTTGGAGAAAATGATTTTTGAATGAAGCAATTTAAAAAACGAATCAAAATAATCATTTTTATTCGTTAGACGAATAATATAAAAACACTATACTGAAGGCATCTCAGAGAAACAGAATCGATAGGAAACGAATGGATTGTCTCTGTTCAAGCCCTGAAAAAATGAAAGGAGATATTGATTATGAAGAAAATCCAAACGGCGAATGCACCAGCAGCTATTGGCCCGTATTCACAAGGAATCCAGGTGGGGCAGTTTTTGTTCATTTCAGGACAACTCCCTATCAACCCGGATACAGGATCATTTCCAAAAGGCGATATCCGTGACATGACTGTTCAAGTATTGAAAAATATCCAGGAAATTTTGAAAGAAGCTGGCGGAACTATGAATAATGTGGTGAAAACTACAATATTTGTCAAGGACCTGAGAGACTTTGCCTTTATTAATGAAGTATATGATAAATTTTTCGATTCTGTACCTCCAGCTCGCTCTTGTGTGGAAGTTTCGGATATTCCCAAAGGCGCACCAGTAGAAATCGAAGCCATTGCTACTCTCTGCGTCGAGAAGTAAAAAGAAAACGGAACAGCCAAGTAGAGCATCCAGATAAGGGAGAAATCCAAAATGTATTATACCGGAAAAGTGAAATGTCTCCATTGCGGAAGAGAATATGATACGGAACATTTATTTGAAGGGTGTCCTCATTGCCGGACCAAAGAATTTGTATCCAATGTGACACCTCTATATGATTTGCCAAAAACTGATGGAAAAAGGGAAACATTTTTACAGATGTTTCCGGGAAAAGGACTGTCCGCCTATCAGGCTTTATTGCCGTTCCGAAAAAAAAGGAAACTAGTGGATTTAGGGGTGGGAAATACAGCTTTGACTGCTCTGGAACGGCTAGGAAAAGAATTAGACCTGGAACTGTACATCAAAGATGAAACGAGGAATCCTACATGGGGGCATAAGGATAGATTGAATGCGGTGCTGATTAATAAAGCATTGGAACAGGGGGCACCCGGTGTCATCTATGCTTCCACAGGTAACAACGGAGCTTCAGGGGCTGCTTTTGCGGCTAAAGCAGGGCTTCCTTGTATCATTATGACGGTGACTGGAGTCAATCGGACTCTGGAGACTTTTATGCAGATATACGGTGCAGCCCTTATTGGGGTTAAGACTACAACTGATCGATGGAATGTGCTGAAGCATATGGTAGATGAAAAAGGTTGGTACCCAGCGACCAATTATGTGATTCCTATTGTGGGGAGTAACCCCTGGGCTATCGAAGGATACAAAATCATTGCTTATGAACTTTATCGGCAGATGAAAGTACTGCCAGATAAAATCGTAGTTCCCATCTGTTATGGAGATGCGCTATTTGGCATTATGAAAGGTTTTTCTGAGCTAAAGGAAATGGGCTTTATTCAAAAAATCCCTCAGATGGTTTCAGTGGAAGATTATGGACCGGTGGCAAAGGCGTATCATGAACAGCAAAATATTATTGAACCAGTAAAAGGATGGGGAAGTGTAGCTTCTTCGATGTCCACTGTTTGGGGAACGTATCATTCGCTTTATGCTCTGAAGAAGTCTCATGGCTTGGCTGTTTCATTGGAAAATAATCGTGAAATCAATGCTGCTCAAAAGGAACTAGCGCAAAAGGAAGGTGTCTATTGTGAATCGGCTTCTGCTTCCACTTTGGCCGGCTTGAAGAAACTCTTGGCACAGGGAGCCATCAAAAAAGGAGAAAAAGTTGTTTTACTGATTACTGCCAGTGGAGTAAAAGACACTGCAGTTACAGCTTCTTATCTGCCTCCTGTACCAGAAAGCACTGCAGAAATGGATGATATCGTCCGTATCTTGAAGGATGTCTATCACCTCCCAGTGGGCAGCTGAGATATTTTCCAAGGGGAAATCTCCTGGTATAACGAACGGAGGGAAAATATATGGAAAATAAAAATCTGTTTGATCAGGAAAATAGGAAAAAAGAAAGGCAAAAGCCCATGACACTGGGAGGAGCCTTATTGATATTTTTGATTATCTGTACGGCTATCGCTCTTCAAAAAGTAGTCATTAAGGGTGATATGGGAGCTATGTTTTTCATGCTCTGGGTATTTCTGATTCCCGTAGGAATTTATTTTGGACATTCTTCTTCAGAAATGGAAGAAGCTGCGATCCAGTTTACGGCTAAAGCCATCTCTCCTATGCTGGTCCTTCTGGCAGCAGGGGCACTGATTGGAACTTGGATTTCTTCAGGTACCACGCCAGCTCTCATCTATTATGGGCTGAAATTCATCAATCCTAAGATCTTCCTGGTGGTTTCCATGCTGCTTTGTACGATAGTTGCTCTCTTTTGCGGTACATCTAATGGAACAGTCGGAACAGCAGGTGTTGCTTTGGTAGGAATCGGCAACAGCATGGGAATCCCTATTGGAATCACAGCGGGAGCTGTAATTTGTGGCGCTTTTTTTGGAGATAAAATGTCTCCTGTTTCCGACACAAATATCCTTTCTACTTCCATCACAGGTGTCAATATGTTTACCCATATCCGGTATATGGTATTTGATCAGGTTCCCGGCTATTTGATTTCTCTGCTACTTTTTTTCTTCATCGGTCTGCAGTACCAAGAATCTATCGATAATGCATCTACTTTAGCATTGATGGAGGGGTTGCAGGACCAATTTCAGATGGGCTTTTTTGCCTTTTTGCCTATGCTGGTTACAGGCATTCTCCTTGCTATGAAACAGTCTTCCCTGCTGGCTATTTTGGGGGGAGCAGTCATCGGAATCCTGGTTTCTATCTTCTACCAGGGCATGGATCCCATTGCGGCCATAAATGTTTTCTACAGTGGATATTCTATCGTTACGCCCAATAAAGATTTAGCTACGTTACTGAACCGAGGAGGGGTAGCCGATATGTGGGGCCTTGCCGGTATTACTCTATTCGGTTTTACGGTAGCTGGAATGCTGGATTATCTGGATGTGCTGAAAAAATTGGCCGAAGCTGTATCTAGAAAAATACATTCTATTACTGGGCTTGCTTTCATTACCATTTTGTTTGGATTTATTGGTAATGCAGTTGCCCTTAGTCAGAATTTTGCTATAGTAATGACGGGAACCCTAATGAATCCGATATATCCCAAATACAATCTGCTTCCCAAGAATTGTTCCAGAGATCTCCAGGCAGGAGGAACTTATGGAGCGATGTTCATTCCGTGGAACAGCAATACTGTTTTTGTTTGTGGTGCACTGGGTGTAACCGTAACTGAATATTTGCCTTATATTCCATTGCTGTATCTGACGCCGCTGGTAATCCTGGTTTATACTGTCATTCGGTTTAAAGTTGAACGGATTTATCCGGATGTAGGATATGTAGATATCACAGGACGATTGGCAAAAGATCCGCAGAAGCAGAAGGAAATATTGGAAATATGATGAATGGAAGCTGCTCCTGGAAATGAAGAGAGTGTGCAGATCCTAGTAAAATATCGTTGGATGTATAACGAGGCTGTTGCGTGGGCGGCAGCCTCTATTAGTTTATGTGGAATCGTCAAAAACTTGTTGATACATATAAGAACAGGCGAAAGGCAATGTAGAAATGCACCGGTTCCAGGCAGCTGCAGGGGGTGAAGCAGATTGGCAAGAGGTGGATTTTGACAGGATTTTACGTCATTGCCGGATTCAATCGGAAGCATGTCGTGGAGCTGCTGGATACCTATCTGGACAACTATTACGACCTGTCTCAATGTACCGTCTTGAGCAACAGTGACGGGGGCAGCGGGTATACAAAGGGATGTGTTCGATGAACTGGTGGCAGGCTGCCAGCGCCACGAGCATTTCCGGGATCGGTACCATGTGAACGAGAAAATCCGTCAGCGACCAGGATGGGTCTGGAAGCGGGGCCTGGTTGACTGTCTCCATCACAAGGTCCGGCAACACGACCTGGAGGGTGTCCACTGCTGCCTGGACATGCTGGAAGGAGAAAACAGCAATGCCGAAGAGGAGGAGAACGTCAGGAAACTGCGGGCTTACTTGAAACGGAACTGAGAATATCTGACTCCCCTGCCACTTCGGGAGGGTCTGGAAAAGTGCTTGAAAGGCCTGGGGACATGTGAGAGCAACCATCGGACAACACCTATCGAATGAAGAAGCAGGGCCACCGCTGGAGCGAAGGCGATGGTCAAGGTGATCAGTGGTCTGAAGAATGGAGACCTAGAGCAGGCACTGTCAGGAGAGCTGTGCGGTATGGAATGCTGCTGAAAACCCGGAAAGAGTACCGGAATGCAGTGCGGGAAGCGCTGAAAAAGCCGATATTCGTCCCTCACGTAGGTACCCATCAGTGCAGAATTGCCAATTACGGTCCCAGCAGCAGTCCCATGGGACAGTTGGCCGCAGCACTGAACTGGTAATAAGGGCGGACTTGGCCTCCGGCCTTGCTGGTACTTTGTACGAGTATACATCGATTCTCCGGGAGCCGGGAGGGCAGGCCCAGGAGGAGTCGGCGGGACAACATCGGGTGTTGTCGCTCCTGGGGTGGAGCACGCGGGCGAGGCCATCCGGCTTCCTGGTCCGTAGCCGCTGCCTTTGACCGACAGGGCAAGGCGATAGGCTGTGAGCCTCCCGCCAGGGACGAACGGGTCTGCCCTCCCGGCGGAGAGACTTTGCGGGTGGATGAGTAGAGAAGTTTTTTGCCCTCTGGGCGGCCGGGATGGGCTTCCCATACGGGAAAAGCCCCTACAGCGTCATGGTCAGAGTCTGGTACAGATGGCGGGCCGCCGGTTGTACGGCCCTTACGGTTCTGTACTCTTGACTTTTCACTCTGCACTTTCGGCTCATGAATAACTATACTGTGATGAAGGTTTTACCGAGAACTTGTTGACACATACCGGATAAAGTCACTATCTTTTTTTTTATCCCTAGATACGGTATAATCTAAATTTGTGAGTCCGCCCGGAACTGTTTTTTTCGGATGCGGATTTTCCCAGAACTGTACTTTTTGGAGGAATGACGATGAGAACAAAAGAAGAATTGCAGGGTGTGACCGAACTGGGCAGTGGCCATACGGTGTACCAGAATACGTATGCGCCGGAAGTGTTGGAATGCTTTCCCAACAAACATGAAAAGGCTCCTTACATGGTAAAGCTGAACTGTCCGGAATTCACCAGCCTTTGTCCCAAAACCGGCCAGCCGGATTTCGGCCGGATCGTGATCAGCTACATCCCGGACCACAAACTGGTGGAAAGCAAATCTTTGAAGCTGTACCTGTTTTCCTTCCGGAACAACGGGGACTTCCACGAGGACTGTGTGAACATCATCAAAAACGACCTGGTGGACCTGCTCCAGCCCAAATACCTGGAAGTGGCCGGCTATTTCAATCCCCGGGGCGGTATCAGCATCCTGCCTTTTGCGGTATATTATCAGCCGGAATACAAAGACATGGCCCAGCGGAGAATGGAGGCCTTTGTCCATGAATAAGAAGGCACTGGTGCTGTCCAGCGGCGGGGTGGATTCCACCACCTGCGTCTCTGTGGCAGTGGAAGGATTCGGCAAGGAAAACGTATCTACCGTTTCTATTTTTTACGGACAGAAACACCGGAAGGAACTGGAGTGTGCCCAGAAGGTGGCGGAGTATTACGGGCTTCCCCATTACGAGTTGGACCTATCCAAGCTCTTCCAGTATTCCAACTGCTCCCTTTTGGCCCATTCCACGGAAGAAATCGTCCACAAAAGCTATGAACAGCAGATTGCGGAAAACGGGGAAGGGAAGGTATCCACCTATGTGCCTTTCCGGAATGGACTCATGCTGTCGGCGGTAGCCAGCCTGGCCATGAGCATCTATGAAAAGGACGATGTGTCCATCTTTATCGGGGCCCATGCGGATGATGCGGCAGGGAACGCCTATGCGGACTGCAGCGAGGCCTTCATCGACGCCATGGGGCGGGCTATTGCCCTGGGCACCTACAGCCAGTGCCACATCGTGGCCCCCTTTGCCAGCTGCAGCAAAGCCGGCGTGGTGAAACGGGGCCTGGAGCTCCACACCCCCTATGAACTGACCTGGAGCTGCTATGAAGGCGGGGACAAACCCTGCGGCACCTGCGGCACCTGCATCGACCGGGCCCGGGCCTTTGCCGCCAACGGGGTCAAAGATCCGGCACTGGAGGATTGAACATGTATACGGTAACCAAACGGATGGAAGTCAGCGGGGCCCATTGCCTCCAGCTGCCTTATGAAAGCAAATGCACCCGTCTCCACGGGCACAACTGGATCATCGATGTGACCTGTCAGCGGGAAAAACTGGACGAAAACGGCATGGTGGTGGATTTCACCCACATCAAGGACGTGGTGATGCAGATGGACCATGCCTTCATCAATGATATTGTGAAAACCAATCCTACGGCAGAAAACATCGCCAAATGGATCCACGACCAGATCCCCTTCTGCACCCGGGTCTCCGTCCAGGAATCGGAAGGGAACGTGGCTATTTATGAAGACTGAGATATTTCCTGTGGTGGAGCTTTTCGACTCCATCGAAGGGGAGGGGAAACGGACTGGGTACATGGCGGTGTTCGTCCGGTTCGCCGGATGCAATCTGCGGTGCAGCTACTGTGATACCGGCTATGCTCTGGAACGATCCGATGCCCGGGAACAGCTGACGGAAGAAGCGCTGCTGGAACGGATCCATTCCTATCCCTGGAAAAAGGTGACCCTCACTGGGGGCGAACCTTTGCTGCAGCCTCTGGAAGGGCTGTGTTGGACTCTTTCCCGGGAAGGCTATGGAGTGAACATCGAGACCAATGGGGCGGTGCCCCTTTTGGAAGAACGGCCTAAAGGCCTGTTCTACACCATGGACGTGAAATCCCCTTCTTCTGGGATGCGGGGGCGGATGCGGATGGAAAACCTTACTCGGCTTACAGAAGACGACGTGGTGAAGTTCGTGGTGGGCAGCCAGGAGGACCTGGAAGATATGGAACAGGTCCTTCAGAAGTACACCATCCGGAGCCAGGTGTACGTCTCTCCGGTGTACGGCGCCATCGAACCCAAAGAATTGGTGGAATTCGTCCGGGACCACAAGCTGGCCCAGGTCTGTATCCAGGTCCAGCTCCACAAGATCATCTGGGATCCGGAAATGAGGGGGGTGTAAAAAAGGGGCTGCTGCCTGGGCAGCAGTCCCTTTTTGTCACTGGTCAACGGTCACTGGTCACTGGCCGATGGAAAGAACCCGTGGCTGACGGGTTCTTCCGAATAAAAATAGGAATGTGCCTTTCTTTTAATCCGTTGCTTGTCTTGGTTTCTTCTGGAGAGGCAAGGACAAGCCAAAGGCGCGTCTGAGCCAGCATCATACAATGAAAGGCAGCCGCAGCCCGGCTGCCTTCCTTCGTCCAGTGACTAGTGACAAGAGACCAGTGACCGGGGGTGTGATTTTATCACACCCCCTTTTTCATACCCTGAACCGTGTCGTGCTCCCCTGATTGGTGGGGATGATTTCCAGCTGGGCGGAAATCCTTTCTTTCAATTCGGCTACGTGGGAGATGATGCCTACCAGCCGGCCTCCTTTTTGGAGTTCCAGCAGGGCGCTGATGGCACTGTCCAGGGTTTCCGGATCCAAAGACCCGAACCCTTCATCCACCAGGATGGTATCCAGGTGCAGGCCCCCGGCGTAGGATTCCAGCACATCGGACAGCCCCAGGGCCAGTGATAGGGAGGTGAAGAAGATTTCGCCTCCGGACAGGGTGGTCACGGCCCGGGACTGGCCGGTGAAGGCATCCATGATTTCCAGGCCCAGCCCTTGTTCCTTCCGGGCATCCACGATATCGCGGCTCCGGTACAGGCTGTAGCGGCCCTGGCTGATCTTGTTCAGCCGCAGGTTGGCCGTCTGGAGCACATCATCCAGCACTGCCTGGAGTACAAAGGAAGAAAAAGTCAGTTTCCGGCTGTTGTCCCCTTTGGCAGTGGAAGCCAAGAGAGCGATGGGGCCATAAGCTTCCTGGAGACGGGACAGGTCCTTTTCCAGTTTTTCCAGCTGTTTCAGACTGTTTTCTTCCCGGCGGAGTGTTTCTTGGAGGGCACCGGTCCGGGCGGCCAAGGTTTGGGATGTACTGCCGGTCTGCTGGACGGCTTCCTGGAGGGGAGCCAGATCCGGAGGCGTCTTGTCCTTCAGCTGTTCGGCCAGGATCTTCAGTTCTCCTTGGAGGCTGTCCGTCTGCTGCCGGTACCGGTCCACTTGCGCCTGCCACAAAGGTTTTTGGGGCAGGGCATTGTGAGCAGCTATAAAAGTATGCTGGTCTGGGAAAGGAGACTGCTCCAAGGCGGCTTTGTAGGCTTCCCGGTCCTCTTCAAAGGCTTTTTGGGCAGCGGCCAGGTTCTCTTCGGCAGTTTTGCAGGAGCCGGCTGCCTGGTCCGCTTCCTTCTGGGCTTTTTCCAGGGCCTTCTGTTTCCTGTTCAGCTGGGTGATCTGGGCTTCCATGGCCCGGGTTTTCCGGGCCAATTCTTCCTGGGCTTGGCGGGTCTGGGTGGCGGGATGGGGATGGTCAGGAGAACCGCACACTGGGCAGGGCTTGCCGGGCGCCAGGGTCTGGGCCAGCCGGACGGTCTCTCCGGAAACGGCGGTCATCCGGGCCAGCTGTTCCCGGACCTGGGCCATCTGCTCCTGGAGGGCATGGGTGTTGGTTTCCGTGGCGGAAGCCAGCTGCTGTCGGAGAGCTTCTTGGGCGGTCTTGCGGGTCTCCCGGGCACGGGTCAGCAGTCCTTCCGCTGTATCCTGCTGGGTTTTGGCCTTTCGGGTCCGATCATAGATGGGATGGAGCTTCAGGGCTTCCTCCAGCCACTGGAGCTTCTTCTGGAGGTCCTGGATGGCAGGAGCCTGTTGGAGCAGGGCTTCCTTCCGCTTTTGGCCTTCCTGCCAGCGCTGGAAGGTATGGGCCAGCTGCTGGGCCTGCTGGAGGGCCTCTAGGGCGGCGGCAGCAGCTTTTTGGGCTTCGGCTGCCTGATTTTCCAATATCTTGGCCTGCTGTTTTTCCTCTTTGATCCGTCCCTTTAGGGCAGCAGGATCCTTAGCATCGGCACTTTCCAGGAGCAGCAGGTATTTCTGCTTACAGTCATCATGTTGCTTTTTCAGGACTTTGGCCCGGGCATCCAGGGCATCTTCCAGGGCACTGTACTGGCCGGTCTTGAACAAGGTTTCCAAGATGGCTTTCCGCTCTTTGGAATCGGCCACCAAAAAGCGGCGGAATTCCCCCTGGGGCAGCACCATCAGCTGCCGGAACTGCCGGGCCTGGAAGCCCAGGAGCTGTTCCACAGCATGGGTCACGGAACTGGTGGAGGTGCCCAGCACTTCCCGTTCTCCCGACGGAAGGATTTCCACCAAGGAAGCACCTGACGGGACGGTACGGGTCCCTTCTCCCCGCTGTTTGTTCAGGATCTGTTCTGGGGTCCGGATGACTTCATAGGTACGGTCCTGGTTCCGGAAGGTGAACTGGACTTCCGTCTTTTGATCAGGGGTGGCATAGTCGCTGCGCAGGGATCGGTTGTCCCTGAGATCCCCGCTGGCCGTGCCGTAGAGGGCGAAGGTGATGGCATCCAGGATGGTGGTCTTGCCGCTGCCGGTGGGGCCGGTGATCAGGAAGAATTGGTTGTCTCCCAGCCGGGTGAAGTCGATGGCTTCCTCTCCGGCATAGGGACCAAAGGCGGTCATTACAAGTTTGAGCGGGCGCATCAGGCATGCCTCCCTTCCTGGCTGACTTCATCAGCGATCTGGAGGAACAGGGCTTTTTCTCCCTCCGTCAGGTCCCTTCCCTGGACTTCCCGGAAAAAGGCCTGGAACAAATCGTCGGTGGAAAGTCCTTTCCGCTGGTTTGCGGCTGCCTCCTGGCTTTCCAGAGGTTGGAGCCGTTCATAGCCCAGCTGGAGGATCTGGGGGTACACCTGTTCCAGCCGGTGCTTGGCATCCAGGATAGGTATCTGGTCCGTCAGTTGGATCTGGAGATAATCCTGGAGATGGCCGGTCCGAGGATTTTCCAGGAGATCCCGGAATTCTCCCTTCAGCACCGCCAGTTCATGAGGGGCCGTCAGGGGGACCGTTTCTACGGAAAGGTCTCCTTTGGCATCCAGGTCCACAATGTGGACGGCCTTTTTCTGGCTGGCCTCTGCAAAGGAATATTTCAGCAGGGAACCGCAGTACCGGACCCGGGGACTGTTGTTCTGGCAGGCGTGGAGATGGCCTAGGGCCGTATAATTGAAGTCCTTGAAACAGTCGATGCTCACGGTGGTGGCCCCGCCGGCGGCCAGGGGCCGTTCGCTGTCCGGCGTAGTCTGGGCTCCGGTCAGGAACACATGGGCCAGGGCTACTTTCCGGGCTCGGGTGGGGATCTGGCGGAGGATCCGTTCCACCTGCCATTGGAGGGCCGCTTCATGGGTGGGCTTCTTTTCTCCGCTGAGCGCTGTGGCGGTCAGCGGTTCGCAGTAGGGGAGTGGGGCAAAGTAGACAGGACCGTCGGCATCTTCCAGTACCACCGGATGGGTATCCGGATCCACCGGGCCAGTGATGTAGAGCTGCCGGGCGGCAAACAGCGCCTGGCCGAAGTTCAGCCGGTCCGGGTTGTCATGGTTGCCGGCTATGAGGATGACGGGAATCTTCAGATCCAGCACCAAGCGGCGGAGAGTCTCGTCCAGCAGGTTCACAGCTTCCGTGGGAGGAACGGCCCTGTCGTAGACGTCCCCAGCCACCAAGAGAGCATCCACTTTGCAGTCCCGGGCCAGGTCCAGGATCTGGTCCAAGGCGGCCCGCTGGTCCTCCAGCAGGTGGAGACCATGGAAGATCCGGCCCAGGTGCCAGTCAGATGTATGTAAGAATCGCACAGCAATACCTCGCTTTCGTCAGTAGTTGTTATCATGATAACACGAAGGGGGAAAGAAGACCATGGGAAGAGAAGGGAGACTGAGGGCTGAAACCATTTGTGAAAAAATAGAAATCTTGTCATAAAAATATTCTTACGGTATACTGAACCCAGAAAATATAAACAAACGCCAGGGGTTGTGGATCATAGGGAGTCTATGGACCGGAATCAGAGGGGCAGTATCTGGGAGAATGGCTTGGGCTGAATAGGATGTGGATTTATGGATGTTATTGCAGTGTTTTTCTTAGCGGTCTTTTTATATGGAGTCTTCCATGTGCTGTGGAAGAAAAAAGAGGAGCCGCTATTATGGAAAGTTGGGTCTATCGCCTTCTTATCCATCAATTTGCTTGTGGCAATCCTATTTGAAGCACCGGATCGATTTCATGATTTTGTTAGAAAACATAGATATTATTATATTGCGTGGAAATATGGTGCCATGGGAATGTTTTTAGCCGGTTATTTAAAATGGATCTTTGTCCATACTGAAAAAGGGACAGAAATACGGAAGAAAAAAATCAAGGACTTTTTATCAACCTCGCTGTGTTTGATCGTACTTGTTATTTTGCTTATAAATGAATAGTGCAATATAATGAAAAAATAAGGAGGGAGTTTTTATGAAAAAGGCTTTGGTGATCCTTGTTGCCTTATTATCCACACTGTGCCTGGCTGCACCGGCATTGGCTTATTTGGGCAATCCCCGGACGATGAAATTCCATAATGAAAGTTGCCGGACCATCAAGCATCGAGGCAATTTCGTAGAAATCGAAAGCCGGGAAGAAGCCATTGAGGAAGGGTATGTACCCTGCAAAGTTTGTCATCCGTAATTTCAAAACCTGTTAGAAGAGGAAAATGATTTTTTTTAATCAGAGGGGGTTGCTGTATGTGTGGAAATCACGCACGTGCAGCAACCCCCTTGGTCTCGAGTGGCGACCTGCGACCGGGAGGTATGAAAAAATTTTTCACACCCCTCTCACTTCCATCATGTATAATAACAAGATATGGATGCAGGAGGAATTGCTATGCGGAAACTGTTTGGAATCCTGGTCTTCTGCCTGCTGATGGTGCTGCCGGCGCCCCGGAGCCAGGCGGCCATGATCAGCCAGAAACAGGAAATCGAAATGGGGCAGCAGGTGGCCCAGCAGCTGGAGAATCACTATGGTTTGGTCCAGGATGACGAGATCCAGGACCGAGTGAGCCGGATCGGCCAGAAGCTGTTGGCCAACGGCACCCGCCCCGGTCTTACCTATACCTTCAAGGTGCTGAATACTCCCGATGTGAATGCCCTGGCCTGCCCAGGCGGTTTCATCTATGTGTACAAGGGGCTCCTGGACTACATGACCAGTGATGATGAACTGGCTGCCGTCCTGGGCCATGAAATCGGCCATATTGAAAAACGCCACACGGTCCACCAGATGGAACAGCAGATGGCACTGTCCCTCTTGACCCTGCTGGCCGGGGTAGCATCTGGAGACCCTGGAGCCGGGATGGTGCTGGCTTCTACTGCCAGTCAGGCCCTTATGGCCGGCTACAGCCGGAAGGACGAACGGGAAGCAGACCAAGAGGGCTTCCGGCTGTCCACCCTGGCAGGGTACAATCCCTATGGGTCCTACGTGACCATGGCCAAGCTGGAGGACATGAGCAAGGACATGGGGAACCCAGGGTACGGCCTCTTTGCTTCCCACCCGGAGCCGGAAGTCCGGATGGCCAAGGCCCTGAAATGGACGGAGCCCCTGAAGATCCCAGAAAAAGTCACGGTGAAACCGGACGGAACGGCTGCTGTGAGCTTGGGAGCCTGGTCTTTTCCCCTTACGGAAACTGCCGGGTATGACAAACCGGAATACCGGGCACGGCTCATGGCTGGTGCCCTATACTTGGCCTGGAAGCGGGGGAACTTGGATGAATCCCATTTCATGACGGTGGACGGGGACCGCTGGTCCGATGTCTATTATGAGGACATCCGGGTGCTCCGGGTGTATCCCCAGGACAACCAGGAAAATGGGAACACTGGGGAACTGGCCCTGAAAATCGCTGGCCGGCTCCAAGAATGGGCCCGGATCGCTCGGCAGCAGCCGGTACCCAAAGTGGCGCCGGCGGTTCCGGCAGCACCCGCCTCCGGACAGAAAGGAACCAACCATGAAAAATCTTGAAGCACTGGATCAGGAGCCCTATCTGTGGGAGTATCTCCAGACGGTCCAGAAGCCCATTGTCCTTTATGGCATGGGCAACGGGGCCGATGCCATCCTGGACCGCTGCGCCCAATTGAATATCCCGGTGGCCGGGGTCTTTGCCAGCGATAAGTTCGTCCGGGGCCAGGAGTTCCGGGGCTACAAGGTGAAGACTTACAAAGAGATGCAGGCGGAATGGGGCTCCTTTGTGATCCTCATCGCCTTTGCCAGCGAACGGCCGGAAATCCTCCGGCGCTTCTTCCATCTGGCGGAAGAACAGGAAACCTATGCGCCCCATCTGCCTCTGTTCGGAGATACTACGGTGGTGACACCCTCCTGGATCCGGGAAAACCGGGGAGTACTGGAACGGGTCTATGGGAAATTGGCGGATGATGCCAGCCGACAGGTGATGGAAGACATCCTCCGGTACAAGCTGACGGGGAAGCTGGACTTCCTTTTCCGGACCACGGACCGGCGGCAGGACCTGGAGACCCTTTTTGCCTTCGGAGAGACGGAAAGTTATGGGGACCTGGGCGCCTACAATGGGGATACCCTCCGGGAATTCCTGGAACTCACCGGGGGCCATTACGACCATCTCTACGCAGTGGAACCGGATCCCAAAAATTTCGCCAAGCTCCAGCACTTTGTGGAAACAGAACAGCTGGGCCGCTGCCGTCTGTGCCCGGAAGGGATCTGGGCACAGACGGCACAGCTCCCCTTTGCGGCTCGGGGAGGCCGGATGTCCGCTTTGGAGCAGGAGGGGAAAAAAGAAGTGCTGGTGACCTGCCTGGATGACCTGGTGGGAGAGGCCCCTCTGACCTACATCAAGATGGATGTGGAAGGAGTGGAAAAAGAAGCCTTGGACGGAGGTGCCCGGGTGATCCGCCGCTGTCGGCCGAAAATGCTGCTGGCGGGCTATCATCATGATGACGATCTTTGGGAAATCCCTCTGGAAGTCTGGAACCTGGTGCCGGAGTACCGGATCTATCTCCGCCGCCATCCCTATGTTCCCTGCTGGGAGATAAATTTTTTCGCAACGGTCTGAGACTTGAGGCGGATGTTACAAAACAGAATGATGGATGGGAAAAAACGGGGCAAAATGCCCCGTTTCGTTGCTCATGGGCCCGGGATATGTTAGAATGGAACAATAGACAAAACAGTGATCCCAGAAGTTATCACAGGGAAATGAGAAGGAAAGAAGGATGGTAGAAATGAAGATGTGGAAGAAAGGGTTCCTCCTCCTGACAGCACTGGCTGTGGGACTGACAGCGGGCTGCGGAGGTACCCAGCAAACAGGGGCAAAGAAAAACGTGAAGGTTGGCGTGGTCCAACTGGTGGAACACCAGGCCCTGGATGCGGCCAACAAAGGCTTTGTAGACGGGCTGGCCGCCGGGGGATTCAAGGAAGGGGAAAACTTGACCTTGGACCGGCAGAACGCCCAGGCGGATCAGTCCAATCTCCAGACCATCGCCCAGCGGTTCGCAAACAACAAGGAAGACCTGATCTGCGCCATTGCCACCCCGGCTGCTCAGACCGTGGCCAATGTGACGAAGGAAATCCCCATCGTGGGGACGGCCATCACTGACTATAAGGAAGCCAAGCTGGTGAAGGATCCGGAAAAACCGGGGACCAATGTGACTGGTACCACGGATATGAACCCCATCGATCAGCAGCTGGACCTGCTCTTGAAAATCGTTCCCAAGACCAAGACCATTGGGATCCTGTACAACTCCAGCGAAATCAATTCCCAGATCCAGGTGAAAAAGATGAAGGAACTGGCGGAAGCCAAGGGGCTGACAGTAAGGGAAGCCACAGTTTCCAACGTCAATGACATCCAGCAGTCCGCTCAGAGCCTGGTGGGGCAGGTGGACGCCATCTATGTGCCCACGGACAATGTGATTGCTTCGGCTATGCCTGTCTTGGCTAAGATCACCAACCCGGCGAAGATCCCGGTGATCTGCGGGGAAGAAGGGGTCGTCAAGAGCGGGGCCCTGGCCACCATCGGCATCGATTACTACAAATTGGGCTATCAGACAGGCCTCATGGCGGCCAAGATCCTGAAAGGAGAAGCCAAGCCCCAGACCATGGCCATCGAAAAACAGAAGGACATGAAGGTCACGGTCAATGAAACCACGGCCAAAACGCTGGGAATCACTCTTCCGGAAGCCGTCCTGAAGGGTGCAGCCATTGTGAAATAAGAGCAGGAGGGGAAGAATCATGAAGAAAAGTGTGAAAGCAGTGGCCGCTCTGGCCATGATCGCCATGCTGCTGGGTGCTGCCGGCTGCGGGGGAGAGTCCAAACAGGCTTCGAAAAACAAGACTTACAATGTGGGGATCCTGCAGCTGGTGGAACATCCGGCTTTGGATGCAGCCAATAAGGGCTTTGTGGACGGCCTGAAATCCAAAGGCTTCGAAGAGGGGAAGAATATCAAGTTCGACAAGCAGAATGCCCAGGGGGATCAGTCCAATCTCCAGACCATCGCCCAGCGGTTCGTCAGCAACAAGGTGGATCTGGTCTGCACCATCGCTACTCCGGCAGCCCAGACCATGGCCAATGCCACCAAGGAAATCCCCATCGTAGGGACGGCCATCACTGATTATAAAGTGGCCAAGCTGGTGAAGGACAACAGCCAGCCGGGCACCAACGTTACCGGGACCACGGACATGAATCCAGTGGAAGCCCAGATCGAACTGCTGGTGAAGATCATGCCCAAGGCCAAGACCGTGGGATTCATCTACAATTCCAGTGAAGTCAATTCCCAGCTCCAGATCGAACTGGCCAAAAAGGCTGCGGCAGCCCGGGGCCTGAAGACGGTGGAAGCGACGGTTTCCAGTGTCAATGATATCCAGCAGGCAGCCCAAAGCCTGGTGGGCAAAGTGGATGCCGTGTATGTGCCTACGGACAACGTGCTGGCTTCCGCCATGCCCAACCTGATCAAGATCACCGATGAAGCCAAGATCCCTGTATTCTGCGGGGAAGCAGGGATGACCAAAGCCGGCGGCGTAGCCACCCTGGGCATCGATTATTACAAGCTGGGCTTCCAGACCGGGGAAATGGCGGCGGATATCCTGTCCGGCAAAGCCAAACCCCAGAACATGGCCATCCAGGCCCAGAAGACCTTCACCGTGACTTTGAATGATGCACAGATCAAGAAACTGGGACTGACGATCCCGGATGAAATCCTAAAAGAAGCCAAAGGAGCCAAATAATCCATGTTCGATCTTTTATTGCCAACCATTTCCCAGGGTCTTTTGTGGTCTCTCCTGGCCCTGGGTGTCTACATTACCTTCCGGGTGCTGGATATTGCGGATCTGACCGTGGAAGGGTCCTTCCCCTTGGGGGCGTCCGTAGCCGTTACCCTGCTGGTGAAGGATGTGAACCCGGTGACGGCCATCCTGGTCGCTGCCTTGGCAGGCGGGGTGGCCGGTGTGATCACGGGCCTGCTCCATACCAAACTGAGGATCCCCGCTCTCCTGGCCGGGATCCTCACCATGATCGCTTTATATTCCGTGAACCTGCGGATCATGGGCAAAGCCAATATCTCCCTCTTGGGGAAAGAAACGGCCTTCACCTTGGTGGAAAGCAACCTGGGAGTGGCTTATTCCCAGGCGGTGCTCCTGGTGGGGCTGATTTCCTGCGTCCTGTTCTCCGTCTTGATGTACTGGTTCTTCGGGACGGAAATCGGGGCAGCCATCCGGGCCACCGGTTTCAATCCCCAGATGATCCGGGCCCAGGGGGTGGATACCAACATCATGCTGCTCATCGGCCTGTTCTTCAGCAACGCCCTGGTGGCTGTGGCCGGATCTTTGGTGGCCCAGAGCAATGGGTTCGCCGATGTGGGCATGGGGGTAGGGACCATCGTCATCGGCCTGGCCTCTGTGATCATCGGTGAGGTGCTTTTCGGCACCCGCAGCTTCAAGAATTCCCTGATTTCCGTGATCCTGGGGTCCATCGTCTACCGCCTGGTCATCGCCATCGTCCTGCAGATGGGGATGCCGCCCAATGACCTGAAGCTGTTCACGGCAGTCCTGGTGGCCATCGCCCTGAGCCTGCCCATGGTCAAAGGGAAGTTCCAAAGCAGAAAGGCGGGAATCTGATGCTGGATATCAAACATTTATCCAAAACGTTCTTCCCGGGGACGGGCAATGAAAAGAAAGCCCTTACCGATGTGAACCTGCACATGGAACCGGGAGATTTCATCACCATCATCGGGGGCAACGGAGCCGGGAAATCCACTCTGCTGAACTCCATTGCCGGGGTATTTCCCATCGATGGAGGCCAGATCCTCATTGACGGGGTGGATGTGAGCAAAATGCCGGAGCACAAACGGGCCCGGTACATCGGCCGGGTATTCCAGGACCCCATGATGGGGACGGCGGCCGGGATGATGATCGAAGAAAATCTGGCCATCGCTTCCCGCAGAGGGAAGACCCCAGGTCTTTCCTGGGCTTTGAAGGACAGCGAACGGGAAAAATTCCGGGAAATGCTGAAAGAACTGGATCTGGGGCTGGAAGACCGGCTCACCAGCCGGGTGGGTCTCCTTTCCGGGGGCCAGCGGCAGGCCTTGACTCTTTTGATGGCCGCCATGAATAAGCCTCGGATCCTGCTCTTGGACGAGCATACGGCGGCTCTGGATCCCAAAACGGCGGAAAAGGTGCTGGCCATGACGAAAAAAGTCATCGAACGGGATCATTTGACATCTTTGATGATTACGCATAATATGAGAGATGCACTGCGTTTCGGCAACCGGCTGATCATGATGAATGCGGGTCGGATCGTGGTGGATGTGAATGCAGAAGAAAAGGCCAAGCTGACCATTCCGGATCTTCTGGCCCTATTTGAAAAAGCGTCCGGCTCTGCACTGGACAATGACCGCATGATGCTCAGCTGAGGCATCAGCCAAATTGAGGGGGTATAAACCGATTATGAAAAAAGTTCCATTTGTGACCAAAGAACAGGTCGAGAAACTGGCAGAGAAATATCCGACGCCATTCTACGTGTATGATGAAAAGGGCATCCGAGAAACGGTACGCAGCATCAACAAGGCTTTTGCCTGGAACAAGGGCTTCAAGGAATACTTTGCCGTGAAGGCCACGCCTCTGCCGGGGATCCTGAGGATCATGAAGGAAGAAGGCTGCGGTACCGACTGTTCTTCCTATCCGGAATTGGTACTTTCCGATGTGTGCGGGTTCAAGGGTCATGAAATCATGTTCTCTTCCAATGATACCCCTGTGAAAGATATGCAGGAAGCCTACAAGCTGGGATCCATCATCAACCTGGATGATTTCACCATGATCGAATTCTTGGAACAAGTAGCTGCCATCCCAGAAACCATCTGCTGCCGGTTCAACCCGGGGGGCGTCTTTGCCCTGGGCAACGATATCATGGACAACCCGGGGGATGCCAAGTACGGCATGACCCGGGACCAGCTCCGAGATGCTTTCAAGATCCTGAAGGCCAAAGGGGTGAAGCATTTCGGTATCCATGCTTTCTTGGCCAGCAACACGGTGACCAATGCCTATTATCCGGAATTGGCCCGGCAGCTGTTCCAGCTGGCGGTGGACATGAAGCAGGAAACCGGCGTAGCTGTGGAATTCATCAATCTTTCCGGTGGGGTGGGGATCCCCTATCGGCCGGAACAGACCCCCAATGACATTGCCGTCATCGGGGAAGGAGTCCGGAAGGTCTATGAAGAAGTGCTGACCCCTGCCGGCATGGGCAATGTATCCCTATTTACGGAAATGGGCCGTTTCGTCACCGGTCCTTATGGGGCTTTGGTGACGAAAGTCCTCCATTTCAAACATACCTACAAGGAATATGTAGGGGTGGATGCCTGCGCAGCCAATTTGATGCGTCCGGCAATGTATGGGGCTTACCATCACATCACGGTGCTGGGGAAGGAAAGCGAACCCTGTGACCACACCTACGACATTACTGGCGGACTCTGCGAAAACAACGATAAGTTCGCCATCGACCGGAAACTGCCGAAAATCGACAAAGGGGATTATCTTTTCATCCATGATGCCGGGGCCCACGGTTCCTCCATGGGCTACAACTACAATGCCAAGCTGTGGTGCGCTGAACTGCTGCTGAAGGAAGACGGTTCTGTGGAACTGCTGCGCCGGGCGGAAACGGAAAAAGATTATTTCGCCACCTTGGACTTCACCGGTCTGTTCAAGGATCTGTAAATGAAAGGCCAGGAAAAGGAGAAAGCCCTCCAGGGTATGCTCCACATTCCCAACCTGAAACTGAAATTGGCTTTTGAAGGGATCCTGGTGGGGATTGCCACCGGCCTGTGCATTACGGTGCTCCGGCTGTGCCTGGGCTTTGTGGCCAAGAACCGGGCAAAAATGGTGGACTTTCTCCAACATGTGCCTCCCGCCTATACCTTGATTTGGGTGGCCTGCCTGCTGCTGGCGGCGGCGGTGATCGCCGCTTTGGTCCGGTGGGCGCCTATTGCCGGAGGAAGCGGCATCCCCCAGGTCCGAGGGATTGTCCTGGGGCTGGAGCGGAGCACCCATTGGGCGCGGGTGATCCTGGTAAAGCTGCTGGATACTTCCCTGGGTATCGGGGCCGGGCTTTCCATGGGCCGGGAAGGGCCTTCGGTACAGATCGGGGCCATGACCGGTCAGGGCATCGGGGCTGCCCTGAACAATACCAATCTGGAAAAACGGGCTCTCATCAGCAGCGGAGCTGGAGCCGGGCTGGCAGCTGCTTTCAACGCTCCCATGGCCGGGGTCATGTTCACCATGGAAGCCATCCATAAGAACTTGTCCGCTGTGGTCATGGCGCCTACCCTGATGGCCTGCATGACCACCACGGTACTGGTCCACTGGGTCTTCGGGGTGGAAACAGTGCTGTCCATTCCTCCTATGCCCATCCTGCCAGTGGAACTGCTGCCCCAGGTGATCGGTCTGGGGCTGGTCTCCGGCTTCATTGGAGTGGCTTTCAACAAAGGGTCCTTGGGCATCGGGAAGTTCTACAGCCTGCCGGTGTTCCGGAAGCCCTGGATGAAGATTGCCTTCCCTCTGCTCCTGACCATTCCTCTCACCTACCTGCTGCCCCAGGTCTTGGGAGCAGGGGATGGCATCATCGAAGCTATGGTGGGGCTGGAAGGGACCCTGAGCCTGGTGCTGGTGATCCTCATCGGGAAATTCATCTTCACCATCCTCAGCACCGGGTCCGGAGCTCCCGGGGGCAGCCTCCAGCCCATGCTGGTGCTGGGGTCCCTGGTGGGCAGCCTGTACGGGAACCTGTTGGTCCAGTTGGGGATTCTGCCGGAAGCCTATCGGCTGAATATGGTGGTGTTCGGCATGGCCGGCCTTTTTGCCGGGTCGGTACGGGCACCGGTCACTGCCATCCTGCTGCTTTTGGAAATGACCGGGCGGTTCTACCATCTGGTGCCCCTGGGCATCGTGACTCTCTTCGCCTATACGGCAGGGGAACTGGTCCATGATACGCCCATCTTCGATGCCATGCTGGAACGGTCCCTCCGCAGCAATCCAAAGATCAAGAACATGTTGGAAGCGCCGGCGGAACAGATGCTGGTGGAAATCGCCGTGGAAGGAGGCTCCCGGGTGGAAGGGAAGACCCTCCAGGAAATCCGTCTGCCAGGGCGGGCCCTGGTGGTCTGTGTCCGGCGGGGAGACCAGGATATGATTCCCCAGGCCGATACCGTCCTTTTAGGGGGCGATTACGTGTACATCATCCCTAACCATGCCCGTCTCCATCAGCTGAACCGGCTGTTCAAGACGAAGACAGGGGAAGAAAGCTGACCGTTGACCGTGGAACGCTGACCAAAGGGTGCTGTTGCTCTGCAACGGCACCCTTTTTCATGGTATAATAAAATTTAGAGTACACGGGAGGTGATATCCATGGAAGAAGACAGTCTGTTTGCAGTCCAGGTGGAAGAACCTTTGGCTGCCCGGCTGCGGCCCCGGACCCTGGACGAATTCGTGGGGCAGAAACAGCTTCTGGGACCGGGAAAGATCCTGCGGAACCTGATCGAGGAAGACCGGATCTCCTCCATGATTTTCTGGGGGCCTCCCGGTGTGGGAAAGACCACTCTGGCCCAGATCATCGCCCATACCACCCGGGCCAACTTCATCACTTTCTCAGCGGTGACCAGCAGCATCAAGGACATCCGTACCGTGATGCAGCGGGCGGATGACAACCGGCGGTTCGGCACCCGTACCATCGTCTTTGTGGACGAGATCCACCGGTTCAACCGGGCCCAGCAGGATGCCTTCCTGCCCTTTGTGGAAAAGGGGGCCATCATCCTCATTGGAGCCACTACGGAAAATCCTTCCTTTGAAGTGAACGGGGCACTGCTCAGCCGCTGCAAGGTCTTTGTGCTGAAGGCCCTGGACCAGGAGGACATCAAAGGAATCCTCCAGCGGGCCCTTACCGATCCCCGGGGATTCGGAAATGAAAAGGTCTATATGGAAGACGGCAGCCTGGAATTCCTGGCCCGACTGTCCAACGGGGATGCCCGGTCGGCCCTGGCCACCCTGGAAATGGTGGTGCTCAACGGGGAGAATCGGCCGGATGGGATCCATGTGAGCCGGGAACTGATCGAACAGTGTACCGGGAAAAAAGCCCTGCTTTACGACAAAAAGGGAGAAGAACATTACAACCTGATCTCCGCTCTCCACAAATCCATGCGGAATTCCGATCCAGATGCAGCGGTCTATTGGCTGGCCCGGATGCTGGAAGCCGGAGAGGATCCTCTTTACATTGCCCGGCGGGTGGTCCGCTTTGCCAGTGAAGATGTCGGGATTGCTGACTCCCGGGGATTGGAAATCGCCGTGGCCGCCTATCAGGCCTGTCATTTCATCGGGATGCCGGAATGTTCCGTGAACCTGACCCATGCGGTGATCTACCTTTCCATGGCCCCCAAATCCAACGCCATGGAACTGGCTTACAACGAGGCGAAGGCGGATGCCGTCCAGCATCTCAATGAACCGGTGCCCCTCCAGATCCGGAATGCGCCTACAAGGCTCATGGGCGAACTGGGGTATGGGAAAGGCTATCAATACGCCCATGACACCAAAGAGAAGATGGCTGCCATGCAGTGCCTTCCCGACGGCCTGAAAGACAGGTCCTATTACCATCCTACAGAGCAGGGCCTGGAGGCCCGGTACAAGGAGCGGCTGCGCCAGATCAAAGCATGGAAAAAGGAACATGGGCAGTAATTGCAATAGAAAGAGCACAGATTTGTCATGGATTTGTTACATTGGTCCAATATGATAGAAATACCATGAAAGAAGGAATAAAAATGATTCTTGGAATCGGTGTGGATATCCTGGAAGTGGGACGGATCGAACGGGCTTTGAAGCAGAAGGGCTTCAAGGAGAAAGCGTTCACCGACGAGGAAATCGCCTGCTGTGAACAGAAAGGGGCCCACAGCAGTGAATCTTATGCGGCCCGGTTCGCGGCCAAGGAAGCTTTTGGCAAGGCACTGGGGACGGGTCTCCAGCCGGGACAGCTCCAGCAGGTGGAAGTGCTCACGGATGAAAAGACCGGGGCTCCCCGGCTCCATGTGATGGGGCAGCTGCGGGTGGCTGCCCTGAGCCGCCAAGTGGAGCGGATCCATGTGAGCCTGAGCCATACTGCTGAAAATGCCATAGCCCAAGTGATGCTGGAGGGATAAGATGAAACTGATTGCAAGTGCAGCCATGAAAAAAGTGGATAGCAAAGCCATCGGGGAGATGGGGATCCCGGAAGCCGTCCTGATCGAGAATGCGGGCCGTGCCGTGGCCGATGGGGCCGTGGAGCTGCTGGGGGATGTTCGGGAGAAACGGATCATCCTGCTCATCGGCAAGGGGAATAATGGAGGAGACGGTCTGGCCGCCGCTCGGTTCCTGCTGAAACGGGGAGCTCTGGTGACCTTGGTCCTGGCGGAAGCCCCGGGAAGCTTCGGGCCGGGTGCCGCACTCCAGTATAAAATCGATCAAAATTTCCCCTTTACCATCCTGCGCTGGGAAAAAGACCAGAATGATGTCCTCCAGGCTTGTGCCCAGGCGGATCTGTTCATCGATGCCCTGCTGGGGACCAGTTTCCACGGAAAAGTCCGGGAACCCATCCGTTCTCTATTGGAAACTCTCCAGATGGTGCCGGTGCCGGTGCTGGCCGTGGACATCCCCAGCGGGGTGGAAGCGGATCGCGGGTACACGGACCTGGCACTCCATGCCCGGGCCACCGTGACCATGATCGCTCCCAAACCGGGACTATATCTGTATCCCGGAGCCAGTTACACGGGCAAGGTGATCCTGGCTGACCTGAACACCCCGCCTTCTCTGGTACTGGAGGCGGAAAGCGATGCGGAACTCCTGACAGAAGATTTGATCCGCCATGTGCTGCCCAAACGGCCGGCCAATGCCCACAAGGGAATGAACGGAAAAATCGGGATCTTGGCTGGGAGCCTGGGCTATGCCGGAGCAGCGGAACTCTGCTCTAAGGCAGCGGTCCGGGCGGGAGCCGGTCTGGTGACCCTGTACACTCAGCCGGAAGTGCTCCAGCCCCTCATCATCAAATCCACGGAAGTGATGGTGCGCCCGGTGACAGAAGCCAGCCTGAAGGCTTTCCAGGCTTATGATGTGGTGGCGGCCGGGCCCGGGGTGGGAAAGGCTCCGGAAACGGTCCAGTATCTCCGGGAACTGCTGCCCAAGCTGACCCAGCCCCTGGTGCTGGATGCGGATGGGCTCAATGCCCTGGCTGGGGATGATACTCTGCTGACCTCCCTGAAACAGAAAATTTTTACGCCCCATCCTGGGGAAATGGCCCGGCTGCTGGGGAAAAATGTGGGAGAAATCCTCCAGGATCCGGTCCAGGCAGCCAGGGAAGGAGCGGCCCGCTGGCAGGCCGTGGTGGTGCTGAAATGCACGCCCACGGTGGTAGCGCTGCCTGCTGGGCAGATCTTCCTCAATACCACTGGCAACGAAGGCATGGCGACCGGAGGCTGCGGCGACGTGCTCACCGGTACCATCGCGGCTCTCCTGGGGCAGGGGCTGGACCTGGGACAGGCAGCCTGCTGCGGAGTCTATCTCCAGGGACTGGCGGGAGATTTGGCAGCCCAGAACGGAAAAATCGGTCTAGCAGCGGGAGACCTGGTGCTCCAGCTGCCTAGGGCGCTGGAGAAAGTCAGAAAGGGATGAAAGGAGGCCGGACCGCCCGAAAGCGGACGGCACGCCGGCCTGATTTGCATGAACCCTGTGAAAGTGTTACAATGGCCGGGTAGTCTGGGAGGCAGAGGAAACTTGCTGCGTCCCAAGAGGAGGTTCCAACGTGATCAAAAAACTGCTGTTACTATTCTTCTGCCTGGTGGCATGCCTGGGAACAGGAAATGCACAGGCCGCAGCCAAAATCCAGGATGTGGTATACGGAGTCAACCCCAACGGCCGGCTGCGGATCGTCCTGGATACCAACCAGGCAACAAGATATAAGACGGAAATGCTGGACAATGAACTGCGGGTCACCGTTTATGGCAACCTGAATTCATCCATTCCCCGTGTCACGACTCCCAAGAAGGCCACTTACGTTTCCCGGGTCTATCTGGAACGGAAGGTCAACGCTACTGTGGTCCATGTGATGATGAAGAAGCCCCTCCAGAAGGGGATGTTCAACGTGTTCAGCCTGAAAGCGGACCGGGTGGCAAAACGGCCTACCCGCGTGGTGGTGGATGTGATTGCGGCTCCGCCCCAGAAAACCTTTACTCCCAAAAAGAACAACCGGCCCAGCAGTTCCCCTTGGCAGTCCACCCGGCCGAAACCCAGCTTCGGAAGCACTTATTCCGTGGTAGGGGGGATCAAGGGCAAACGGATCACTTTGGATGCCGGCCATGGGGGCACGGATCCAGGGACCCATGGATTGGTGACCGGGACTTATGAAAAGGACGTGACCCTGCCCATCACCAAGAAGGTGAAAGCCCTGCTGGAAAAGAAGGGAGCCATCGTCTACATGACCCGGACCACTGACGTGGATGTGTACGGACCGGATGCAACGGATGCAGAAGAACTCCAGGCCCGTGTGGATGTGGCAGAAAACAGCCATTCGGACATGTTCATCAGCATCCACATCAATGCCAGTGAAAATACCAGTGTGGGCGGATTCTCCACCTATTACCATCCCAAGACGAAATATGACATCCAAGTGGCCCAGTGTATCCAGGACCAGCTGATGAAGACCGCCGATGTGGATGATCTGGGGGTCCGGTATGCCAACTTCTATGTGAACAAGAGAAGCACCATGCCGGGAGCTTTGGTGGAATGCCTGTTCCTGACCAACAAACGGGAGGAAAAACTCTTGATTTCCGACTGGTTCCAGAACAAGGTGGCCAAAGCCATCGCAGACGGGATCGAGGATTTCTACAATCAGCACCAAGGAGGTTGAGCCGATGCAAAAAAAAATGACCCAATGGACGGCAGTGTTCCTGCTGCTGGGTGGGCTGACTTTCCTGGGAGGCTGCGGTACCCCAAGCACCACTGTGCATCCGGAAAACCAGAAGGAAACGGCAGCAGCGGACCAGAAGTCCGGCAAGACGGCTTCCCAGGCGGCTGGTCAGACCTTGTACCGGGCGGGGAAGGATGGGAAACTGAAGGCTCAGACGGTAAAGCTTGCAGGAGCCAAGGACAAGCTGCCCCTGGCAGTCCTGAAGGAACTGGTGGAAAAACAACCCCAGGGGGATACCACATTCCCCAAAGGGCTGAAGGTCAATCAGGTCACCGTCAAGGACAAAGTGGCTACCGTGGATTTCAGCCGGGAATTCCAGACCCGGCGGGGGGACCATGATACCCTGCTGATGCTTTACGCCGTGGTGGATACCCTTACCGAGTTCCCGGAGATCCAGAGTGTGAAATTCACCGTAAAGGGAAAACCAGTGACGGTGCTGGGAGGACAGGACCTGTCAGTTCCGCTGCAGCGGGATAAGAAGTATATACAGTGAAAAAGAGGACTTGCGGTACATTATGTGCCGCAAGTCCTCTTTTTCACTTTTCTCTCATTTTCCCCCGCTATACTGGAACCAACAAATCGCAGAGGAGGTATCTGGTATGCACTGTAAAAAATCTTTTCTGGCTTTCTGTCTGTTGGCTTCTTTGGGGGCTGCAGTCCCTGGTTTTGCCGGGGTTCCGGCAGAAGCAGGGACCGCACCTGCTGTACTGGGCCAGGGAAATCCGCCGCCTCTGCCTCCGGAGGGAAAGGCACCCCAAGGGATGCCCCCCGGAGAGTTCAATCCTCCTGGCCAAGTGATCCAGGGGACGGCTGCTGCAGAACTGAAGACAAATGGTGTCTATACGGATCAGACGTATCCTTCTGTGGGCAATGATGAAAATGCCCTGCGGGTCACTGGGGCCACCGTGAACCTGGACCAGGTGGCCATCCGGAAAACGGCCGGTACTTCCTCCCAAACGGAAGGAGGGGACTTCTACGGTATGAATGCAGCTTTTCTGGCCACAGACGGGGCCAAAGTGACCATCAAGAATTCCAGTGTCCTGTCTTCGGTCAAAAATGGCAATGGCCTGTTCTGTTACGGGAAAGGCACTTCCTTGGATGCGGAAAATGTCACCATTGACACCACCGGAGATCATTCTGGAGGGATCCAGACCACCGGCGGGGGAATTACCCGGGCCTGGAATTTGAAAATCCATACTTCCGGGAATTCATCGGCGGCCATCCGGTCCGACCGGGGCGGAGGCATGGTCCAGGTGAACGGAGGGACTTATGTTACCGAAGGCAGCGGCTCTCCGGCCATCTATTCTACAGCGGCTATTTCTGTCCAGGATGCAGCCCTCCAGGCGGCCCATTCGGAAGGGGCCGTGATCGAAGGGAAGAACAGCATCCGGCTGGTCAACTGTACTTTGGAAGGAGCCATGGATGGCCAACGGACCCTGGGAGACCGGACTTTCGCAGAAGAGAATGTCCATGGCGTGATGATCTACCAATCCATGAGCGGAGACGCGGAACAGGGAACCTCTTCTTTTGCCATGGAAGGAGGAAAACTGATCTGCCATCAGGGCGACTTGTTCTATGTGACCAATACGGACTGCACCCTGGATCTTACTGGGGTATCCCTGGAAAACTTGGACCGCAAAGGAAAACTCCTGCGGGTGACAGGGAACAGCGCCTCCCGGGGCTGGGGGAAAGCAGGCAGCAACGGAGGAAAGGCCAAAGTGACAGCAGTAGGGCAGAAGCTCCAGGGGGACATTGTGGTGGATACCATTTCCCACCTGGACCTGACACTGGGGAAAGGGACTGTATTCCAGGGAGCCATCGCTTTGGAGAAAAATCCCAGCGGCACTGCCCTTGGCAGCAACATTGCCGTGACCGTGGAAAAAGGTGCTACTTGGAACCTGACCGGAGACAGCACCGTGGATACCCTGGTGAACCATGGGAAGATCAATCTGAAGGGGCATAAGCTGACGGTGTTGGAGAAATGAGAAAAAGGGGGATGTTGCACGTGTGAAAATCACAAACGTGCAACATCCCCTTTTTTCACGCTTTTTTCAATTTTTCAACCGCCTCGTCGTACCGGGCTGTTATCTCTGCTTCCGGTTCTTTGTCCATCAGGCTGACGATGAGGATGGCCAGGCAGGAAAGGACGAATCCAGGAATGATTTCATAGACGCCGGTGAAGGCAAAAAAATTCTTCCAGATCAGGACCGTGGAACCTCCCACCACGATCCCTGCAAAGGCTCCATCCGTGGTCATCCGGCGCCAGAATAGGGAGAACAGGACCAGAGGCCCGAAAGCTGCCCCGAATCCAGCCCAGGCGTAAGACACAATGTTCAGGATCATGCTGTCTGGATTCATGGCCAGGACCAGGGAGAGGGCGGAGACCACAATGATCATCATCCGGCTCATACGCACCAGTTCTCCGGCAGTGGCCTTGGGATTGATCAGGATCTTATAGAAATCTGTGGTGAAGGAGGAGGCTGCTACCAGGAGCTGGCTGTCCGAGGTACTCATGATGGCTCCCAAAATCCCGGAGGTAATGATTCCAGCTAGGAAGGGATGATAGAATTTCCCGCTCATCTGGATGAAGACAGTTTCCGCGGCCCCGCCTTTCAGCACATCTCCCAGATAGACCCGCCCAGTCAGCCCTACCAGCACGGCCATGGCCAGGGAAATGATGACCCAGGTAACGGCGATGTGGGTAGCCTGCCGGATGCTCTTGGGATCCCGGATGGCCATGAAACGGACCAGGATATGAGGCTGGCCGAAATAGCCCAGGCCCCAAGCCAGGAGGGAGATGATGGCGGTGAGGCTCAGCACACTGCCGTCGGCGCCTCTCACCATGTTGAAATAATAGGGGCTGATGGCATTCAGCCGTTCAATGGTGGGACCCACGCCGCCGATATAGTACATGGCCGTGACTGGGACCACCAGGATGGAAAAGAACATGAGGAATCCCTGGAACAAATCCGTCCAGCATACGGCGGCAAAACCGCCCATCAGGGTATAGAAAACCACGATGCCGGCGGTCAGGAACAGGGAATAACGGTAGTCCAGCCCAAAGGCCGTATTGAAGAGCTTGCCTCCGGCCACGAAGCTGGAAGAGGTGTAGATCAGGAAAAAAATAAAAATAAAGAAAGCAGAGGCAATCCGCAGTTTCCGGTGCTTGTCATAGAACCGATTGTCGAAGTATTCCGGCAGGGTGATGGCGTTTCCCATGACGGAAGTGAAGATCCGCAGCCGTTTGGCCACCACGATCCAGTTGACCCAGGTGCCGATGATCAGTCCCAACGCAATCCAAAAGGCACTGATGCCGGCCATATAGGCATAACCGGGCAGCCCCATGAGCATCCATCCGCTCATATCTGAGGCTTCTGCACTCATGGATGTGACCCAGGGCCCCAGAGCACGCCCCCCCAGTGCGTACCCCTCCATATCTTCATCCTTTTTATAGGTAATCAGGCCGATTCCGATCAGTACTGCGAAATACAGTACCAGAGCCACTACTGTGCTCAGTGCGATATGCATAGACAACATCCTTTCCTGTTATGAATAAAATTCATTATATAATAGAAAATTCTTCAACGCAATAAAATCCAGGATCCCTGTTTTTCTTTCATCTCGCCCTTGCCTTTTGCCTGTCTTTAATATAAAATAAACAAGAATAAGGCAAGACAATATTTTTTTGCTGACAGATACTACATAACGCATCCAAATGAGGGCTTGCTCCTTCGCCGCGCTGATGGTGCTGGCTTGCACAGGGGCAACCCTCTACTTATTGTGGAGAGGGCCATGACACCTGTTAAGATCACCATCCATAGCGAAACCCTTGGAGAGGGGGCTGCCCAGCCCATGACGCTGGTAGCTTTCGGACAGCTGACGGAAAAGGGCGGAACCACCTATGTCCGGTATGCAGAATCTCAAGTGACCGGCATGGAAGGGACCCGCACCACCCTGAAGTGGACGGAGGATTCCCTGACGGTGATCCGGCATGGCCGTTATGAACATCGGCAGCAGTATGAACGGGGCCGGAACAGTTCGTTTCAGTACAGGACCCCGTATTTTACTGTTCCCATGATGGTCTATACCCGGGAACTGACCATTTCCCGGAAAGGACATGCCTGGCAGGTCCAGGTGTACTATGACCTGGAAATGGACAGCCAGCCCAATGGAAGCGTTCGGCTGCGAATCGAGATCGAGGAGGAAGAAAAGCGTGGACATGAAGAAAGTACTGGCGGAAGCCGTGGCCTCCGCCGTCCGGAAGGCCATTGAGGCAGGGAAGCTGCCCCAGGGGGAGATGGCACCGGTAGTCCTGACCGTACCGCCCCAGAAAGCCTTTGGTGATTTTGCCACCAATTTTGCCTTGCAGGCAGCCCGGGATTTCCATTGCGCACCCCGGGTGATCGCAGGAGCCGTACAGGAATTCCTGGAATGCCCCAGTGTAGAGAAGGTGGAAATCGCCGGTCCTGGATTTTTGAACTTCTATCTGAAGGAAGACTGGCTGGGTGAATCCCTCCGGGCCATCCTGGAAAAAGGCGAGAACTACGGGAACCTGCCGCCGAAAAAAGGGGAAAAGATCCAGATCGAATACGTCAGCGCCAATCCCACCGGTCCCCTCCATGTAGGTCACGGACGGGGAGCGGCTGTGGGCAGTGCCCTGGCCAACCTGATGAAGGCTGCCGGCTACGATGTGACCCGGGAGTACTACATCAACGATGCGGGGAACCAGATGCACAACCTGGCCCTTTCTGTCAATGCCCGGTACTTGGAATTGTTCGGCATTCCCTGTGAATTCCCGGAAAACGGGTACCATGGAGAAGACATCAAAGTGACGGCCCAGCGGATCAAAGCCAAATATGGGGACAAATTCATCCATATGCCAGAAGCAGAACGGCTGGAACAGTTCCAGAGCATTGCCAAGGAAGAAAAACTGGCGGCCCTGAAGGAAGACTTGGAAGCTTTCAACTGCGAGTTCGACGTATGGTTCAGCGAACAGAGCCTCCACGATGCTGACAAGATCCATCAGGCGGTGGACGAACTCCAGGAAAAAGGCTATGTGTATGAAAAAGACGGGGCCAAGTGGTTCAAATCCACGGCCTTCGGAGACGATAAAGACCGGGTGGTGATCCGGGACAATGGGGTTTCTACCTATTTTGCCGCGGATATCGCTTACCACCAGAACAAGTTCCAGCGGGGCTTCGATCGGGTGATCAACTTGTGGGGCGCCGATCATCATGGGTACATTCCCCGGGTGAAGGCGGCCATGGAAGCCTTGGGCTATGACCCCAGCCGGCTGGAGGTGCTGATCCTCCAGATGGTGGCCCTGTACCGGAACGGCGAACTGGTGAAGATGAGCAAGCGGACCGGTAAGAGCGTGACCCTCAATGAGCTGATCGAAGAAGTAGGGACCGATGCGGCCCGGTTCTTCTTCATCATGCGGAGCATGGACAGCCAGCTGGATTTCGACTTGACCCTGGCTACGGAACATTCCAACGACAATCCGGTGTACTATGTCCAGTATGCCCATGCCCGGATCTGCAGCATCCTGCGGCAGATGGAGGAAGAAAAGATCGCTCTCCGGAAGGACTGTGACCTTTCCGTGCTGAAGGAACCCATTGAAACCGACCTGATCAAGAAGCTGAACGATTATGAGGAACTGATCGATACGGCGGCAGCGGAACGGGCTCCCCATAAAATCGCCCACTATGTGTACGATTTGGCTGGGCTGTTCCATTCGTTCTACAACCAGTGCCGCGTCTTGGGGGTGGATCCTGCTGTGCAGCAGGCCCGTCTGGCGTTGATTACAGCTGTGGGCAATACTTTGCGCCATGGGTTGAAGATCCTGGGTGTCAGTGCACCGGACCATATGTAATTTAGGCGGAAGCCAAAAAGGGAGGAAGAAAATGACCAAGTATATTTTTGTAACGGGCGGCGTGGTATCGTCTTTAGGAAAGGGGATTACGGCGGCTTCTCTGGGGCGTCTGCTCAAGAGCAGAGGCTATAAAGTCACCATCCAGAAATTCGATCCCTACATCAACATCGATCCCGGTACCATGAGCCCGTACCAGCACGGCGAAGTGTTCGTCACCGACGACGGTGCTGAAACGGACCTGGATCTGGGCCATTACGAACGGTTCATTGACATCAACTTGACCCGGAATTCCAATGTGACGGCCGGCCGGATCTACCAGTCCGTGATCAACAAGGAACGCCGGGGCGATTATCTGGGCCGTACGGTACAGGTCATTCCTCACATCACCAACGAGATCAAGGAACGGGTCTACCGGGTGGGCCGGGAAGAGAATGCAGATTTCGTCATCACGGAAATCGGCGGCACCGTTGGGGATATCGAATCCGAACCCTTTATGGAAGCCATCCGTCAGGTGAAGAAAGATGTGGGCCGGAATGATGTCCTCTACATCCATGTGACCCTGGTCCCCTATATCTCTGCTGCCGGGGAACTGAAGACCAAACCCACCCAGCACAGCGTAAAGGAACTGCGCAGCATCGGCATCACCCCGGATATCCTGGTCTGCCGCAGCGAAAAGGAAATCAGCAAGGAAATGCGGGAAAAGATCTCCATGTTCTGCGATGTGGATGCGGATGCGGTGTTCCAGTCCATCACGGCTCCCAGCATCTATGAAGTCCCCATGCTGCTGGAAGACCAAGGCATGGACAAAGTGGTCCTGCGGAAACTGGATATGGAAGACAGACCCAAGGATATGGGAGCCTGGCATGCCATGGTGAAGAAAATCCTGGCTCCCCATGAGAAGAAATCCACCATTGCCGTGGTGGGGAAATATGTGGAACTGCCGGATGCCTATATCAGCATCGTGGAAGCCCTGAAACATGCCAGTTACTTCCATGACGCCGATGTGGATATCGAATACATCAATGCGGTGGACCTGGAAGATCCCCAGGCAGATTTTGCCCGGATCTTCGAGGGTGTGGACGGGATCCTGGTGCCCGGCGGCTTCGGCGACCGGGGCATCGAAGGGATGATCCTGGCAGCCAAGTATGCCCGGGAAAACAAGATCCCCTTCTTCGGGATCTGCCTGGGGATGCAGTGCCTGGTCATCGAATATGCCCGGGATGTATGCGGCATGGCCAAGGCCAACTCGACAGAATTCGATGAAAATACCCCGTATCCTGTGATCTACCTGATGCCGGAACAGATGAGCGTGGAAATCAAGGGCGGCACCATGCGGCTGGGGGCTTATCCCTGCAAGCTGTATCCGGGCACCCTGGCGGAAAAGGCTTATGGCACGGAAATGATCAGCGAACGGCACCGTCACCGCTATGAAGTGAACAACGAACTGCGGGACGAGCTGTTCAGCCACGGCCTGGTCCTGGGCGGTACCCTGCCCAACGGGAAACTGGTGGAAATGGTGGAACTGCCCACCGATGTCCATCCTTGGTACCTGGGTGTCCAGTTCCATCCGGAACTGAAGTCCCGGCCCACCAATCCCCATCCTTTGTTCAAGGCTTTCATCGCTGCTGCTTTGAACTACCACAACCATTGATTTCTGCAACGATAGCAGGTACAATGATAGGGCAATGAAAATTGCCGAACGAATTGGGAGGCGTATGGAATGAACAGAGAATTATCCATGGAATTTGTCCGTGTAACGGAAGCTGCAGCAATTGCCAGTGCCCGCGGCGTAGGCCGGGGGGACAAGAACGGCATTGACCAGCTGGCCGTGGACGCCATGCGGAAAATGTTTGACACCGTCCATATCAACGGTACGGTGGTCATCGGCGAAGGGGAAATGGATGAAGCCCCGATGCTGTATATCGGTGAAGAAGTGGGAGCCGGCGGTCCTGAAGTGGACATTGCCGTGGATCCTGTGGAAGGGACCAACCTGGTGGCCAAAGGCCAGAACGGCGCCATTGCCGTCATCGCCATTGCTCCCAAAGGCTGTCTGCTCCATGCTCCGGATATGTACATGGATAAGATTGCCGTAGGACCTCGGGCCAAAGGATGCATCAACATCGATGATCCTGTAAGCGTGAACCTGGAACGGGTGGCCAAGGCGCTGCACCGGAATGTGAACGACCTGACGGTAGTAGCCCTGGACCGGCCCCGCCACAGGAAAATCATTGAAGAAGTCCGTTCCGTAGGTGCCCGGATCCGTCTCATCAGCGACGGGGATGTGGATCCCATCATCGATGCCGGCATCGAAGGGACCGGCGTCCATATGTACATCGGCCGGGGCGGCGCTCCGGAAGGGGTGCTGGCTGCCTGCGGGCTGAAATGCCTGGGCGGCGACATGCAGGCCCGGCTGGTCCCGGAAAACGAGGACCAGGCGGAACGGTGCCGGAAGATGGGCATCGAAGACACCAAGAAGATCCTGACCATCGATGATCTGGTCAAGGGAGATGACTGCATGTTCACGGCAACGGCCATCACCAACTGTGACATGCTCCGGGGAGTCAACTACTTCGGCAACGGGGCCCGTACCCATACCATTTCTATGCGGTATGCCACTGGGACGGTCCGCTTCATCGATGCGGTCCATACCTTCGACCGGAACGACATCAATATCAAACTGTAAGGGAAAGGGGCTGTTGCATTTGCAACGGCCCCGTCAACGGTCAGCTGTCAACTGTCAACGGCCGTTGAACGCTGACTGTTGACTGCTGACAATCAGAGGGGTGTTGCCCAGCAACACCCCTCTTTCCCTATTTCCATAAAGAGAGAATTTTATGATAAATACACTGACGAAACTGCTTTTAGAGGAAAAGAATGTACAGGAAGCCGCAGGGCTCTGGAAGCGGGAAAGCGGACCTGTACAGCTCACCGGCCTCACATCATCTGTGAAAGCCGGCTTTTTGTGTGCCTTCCAGCAGGCTGCCCAGGCGGCCCAACCCCTGGTGATCCTGACCGTGAATCGGGAGAGCATCCGGGCCCAGCGCCGGGAACTGGCCTATTTCTATCCGGATCTGGCCATGCGGGAACTGTATCCGGCCAGCCTGATCCATGGGCAGGTGGATACCCGGAATGAGCAGGTGGTGGCGGAACGGGCTGCCGCCTTGGAAATGATCTGCCGGAAAGAGGAAGGGATCATCTTCGTAACGGCGGAAGCGGCCATCCAGAAATTGCCGCCTCCGGATTCCTTGGTCCGGGAAAATCTGAAATTGGCCGCTGGGCAGGAACTGGAACAGGCCCTGGTGGTGGAAAAACTGGTGAAAGCCGGCTACGAACGGACGGAACAGGTGGATACCATCTGTCAGCTGGCAGTCCGGGGAGACATCCTGGATGTATTCCCCATCAATGCCAAGGACCCGGTGCGGATCGAATGGTTCGACAATACCATCGATGTAATCAAACGCTTCGATCTGGATACCCAGCGGAGCATCGCTTCCATTCCCCATGTGGGGATCATGCCCCTGGCAGTCCAGGGTCAGGAAGAGACTTCTTCTATTTTCCAGTATCTGGCAGCGGATCAGCTGGCTGTACTGGATGAGCCGGCGGGCTTTTTCGAGGAATGCCGGAAGAGCTGGGGGGACAGCCGGGAATTCGCTGACCGGCTGCTGGACCAGGAAACCATGATCCAACAGGCCGGAGGGATCCATCTGGTGACGGTCAGTGACTTGGGACATCCCTATTTTCCCCAGTCGCCCAGGCTCCATATCCAGGTCCGGGCTATGGCTCCCTACAATAAAAATACCGATCTGCTCCAGAAAGACCTGAAAGGCTGGCTGGATCAGGGCATCCATCCCCTGATCATGATGGGGACCCGGGACAAGGCCGCCGGTTTGGCGGAAAGCCTGAAGGGCAGCGGCCTACCCATGGCTTTTGCAGGACAGTTCAAGGGCGTTCCGGAAAAAGGCGGAGCCGTCTTTGCCGGCAGCCTGACCAATGGCTTTTATTTCTGGGACCAGAAATGGCTGCTGCTTACTGAAAGCGATATCTTTGGGATGCAGAAGAAGCGGCGGCTGGTGAAGACCAAAGGCAAAGGGCCCTCCCTGAATTATTTCTCCGACATCAAGGTGGGGGATTATGTGGTCCACGACATCCAAGGCATCGGCCGGTACATGGGCGTGGAGACCATCGAAGTGAACGGGGTCCATCGGGACTACCTCCAGCTCCAGTACGCCAAGGGGGACAAGCTCCATGTGCCGGTGGAACAGGTGGGGCTCCTCCACAAATATGTGGGCAACGAAGGGACACCACCCAAACTGTCCAATATGGGGCGGAAAGACTGGCAGAAGACCACCCGGAAGGCCCAGAAGGCCATTACCATCCTGGCTACAGAACTGCTCCGGCTCTATGCCCAGCGGAAAATCACCCCGGGCCATGCCTTTGCTCCGGATACCCACTGGCAGAAAGAATTCGAGGACAGTTTTCCTTTTGAGGAGACTCCGGATCAGCTGAAGGCCATTGCCGAAATCAAGGCGGATATGGAGAAACCCGTGCCCATGGAACGGCTCCTGTGCGGGGACGTGGGCTACGGAAAGACGGAAGTGGCCATCCGGGCTGCCTTCAAGGCGGTGATGGACGGCAAACAGGTGGCTGTGCTGGCTCCTACCACGGTCCTGGCCCAGCAGCATCTCCTGACTTTTTCCCAGCGGATGGGGTCCTTCGGAGTCCGGGTGGAGATGCTCAGCCGGTTCCGGACGCCCAAACAGCAGCGGGAAATCATGGAAAAAGTGGCGGAGGGTAAGATCGACGTGCTCATCGGCACCCATCGGATCCTGAACCCTGATGTGGAGTTCCATGACCTGGGGCTTCTCATCATCGACGAGGAACAGCGGTTCGGGGTGGCCCAGAAGGAAAAAATCAAGCAGCGCAGTGCCGGAATCGATGTGCTGACCCTTTCTGCTACCCCCATTCCCCGGACTCTGCATCTGGCCCTGGTGAAGGGACGGGACATGAGCATCATCGAATCTCCGCCAGAAGACCGGCTGCCGGTGGAGACCTACGTGGCGGAATACGATGATGGAATGGTCCGGGAGGCTTTGGAACGGGAAATCCGCCGGGGCGGACGGATCTATTATGTCCACAACCGGATCGAAGGCCTCAGCCGGATCGCTGCCCATCTCCGGGAACTGGTCCCTGGGATCACCATCGGTATGGCCCATGGAAGGATGGGAGAAGATGAACTGGAAGATGTGATGTTGGGATTCTACCAGGGGGATTTCGATGTGCTCCTGTGCACCACCATCATCGAAAACGGCCTGGATGTGCCCCTGGCCAATACCATCATCATCGACGGTGCGGAAAACTTCGGCCTGTCCCAGCTGTACCAGATGCGGGGCCGGGTGGGCCGGTCCTCTCGGCTGGCTTACGCCTATTTCCTCTACAAGAAGGACCGTGTCCTCAGTGAGGTGGCGCAGAAGCGTCTCCAGGCCATCCGGGACTTCACGGAGCTGGGGGCAGGCTTCAAGATTGCCATGCGGGATCTGGAAATCCGGGGCGCCGGGAATCTTTTGGGAGCAGAACAGCATGGACAGATCGCCGGGGTGGGCTTCGACCTGTACTGCCGGCTGCTGGAAAAGACCATCAATACCCTCCAGAATGGAGGCAACCCGGACGAGCCCATTGCGCCGGATCCAGTGATCGAAATGAAGCTGGATGCCTACATCCCTGACGACTACATCGACAATCCCCGGTACAAATTGGAACTGTACCACCGCCTGGGCGATATGAAATATGAAGACCGGGATGACCTGATGGATGAAATCATCGACCGGTTCGGGACTCCGCCGGAACAGGTGGTGAACCTGTGGCGAGTGGCGTCCCTCCGGGATCTGTGCCGGAAGCTGCGGATCACCGGAGTGGCGGTTCGGCCGGGAGAAGTGCGGATCACATTCGATCCCCACAGCAAAGCCAATCCGGATGTGCTCCAATCCCTGATCCGGGAATATGTGCCCCGGGCCACCCTGAAGCTGGGACCCCAGCCCCAGTTCGTGCTCAAGACCCGGGGCATGAAGGAAGAACCTCTTCAGTGGCTGGAAAAGCATCTTCCCTCCATGCTATAATCACTAAGAGTGAAGAGTGAAGAGTGAAGAGTGAAGAGTGAAGAGTGAAGAGTGAAGAGTGAAGAGTGAAGAGTGAAGAGTGAAGAGTGAAGAGTGAAGAGTGAAGAGTGAAGAGTGAAGAGTGAAGAGTGAAGGAGGCTGTGATGGCAGACCGATTTATGAAAGGGACCCTGATCCTCACGGCGGCAGGGCTGCTGGTCAAGATCCTGGGATCTGTGAACCGGATCCTCCTTTCCCGCCTTTTGGGCGGGGAGGGCATCGGTCTTTATCAGATCGCCTATCCGCTGTACCTGCTGTTGGTGGCCCTGTCTTCTGCGGGAATCCCGGCTGCCATGTCCATCTTGGTCTCCCGTCGGGCGGCAGCCGGGGACCGGCAGGGAGCCAGGCGGATCCTGGGAATCTCTGCCGGGCTCATGGCCCTGGCTGGGGTGTTTTTTGCTGGACTGGCCTGGTTACTGATCCCCTGTCTCATTGACGGAGGGATCGTCAAAGACGGAAGGGCCCGGTATGCCATGCTGGCCCTGGTGCCTGCCATCGGCCTTTCCATCCCGGTGGCTTGTTTCCGGGGATATTTCCAGGGCTTCCAGGAGATGACTCCCACGGCAGTTTCCCAGATCATGGAACAGTTCACCCGGGTGGTCACCATGGTGCTCCTGGCCTGGGCCCTTTTGCCCTGGGGCCTTCCTTGGGGCGCTGCCGGCGCCGCCTTTGGAGCCGTTCCGGGAGCGGTGGTGAGCCTGCTGCTCCTTTTGTGGTTCGTCCATCGTCAGCAGGAACGCTGGCGCAGGGATCCGTTTCCCCAGGCAGAGGGAGAAAGGCCTTCTCTCCGGGCAACGGCCTGGCAGCTGATCGCCCTGGCCCTGCCGGTGACCTGTGCCAATCTGATGGTGCCTGTGGTCAGCGGCATCGAGATGATCCTGGTGCCGGACCGGCTGCTGGCTGCCGGGTTTACGGTGGCCGCCTCCACCCGGGCCTTGGGTTATCTTTCCGGGATGGCTATGCCTCTGGTGAATATGGGGACCATCCCCACCAACTCCCTGGCTGCCTCTGTGGTCCCGGCCGTTGCGGAAGCCCGGGCCCTGGGAAAGCGGGAAGAGATGGTCAGCCGGACCCGCCGGGCTTTCCGTTTCTTCCTGCTGTTGAATGTGCCGGCTGCGGTGGGGGTCTGGCTCCTGGGCACTCCCATTTCCCGGGTCCTGTACGGGACTTTCCAAGCCGGCAGGGTGATTACGGCCCTGGCCCCGGCCATCTTCTTCTTGGGGCTCCATCAGGTCTCCACTGCCATCCTCCAGGGGCTGGGTCATACCCGGGTTCCCATGGTGAACATGTTGCTGAGCCTTTTTGTCAAGATCGGACTCCTGTGGACCCTCACAGCTGATCCGGAATGGAATATCCAGGGGGCAGCCTGGGCCACCGATGCCAACTTGGCCATGGCTGGGCTGGGGAACCTGCTGTGGATGTATCACAGTGACCGACTGGGGCTTCCTTTGAAGAGCTGTCTGCGGATCTTCCTGTCGGCAGCTGTCATGGGAGCTGGTGTGTACGGGGCCGGAACGGCAATCTCCAGCTGCTATCCTTCGCTGCTCCTCCAGCTGGCGCTGGAAATCTTGGCGGGAGCCTTGATCTATGGCCTTTGCCTGCTCCTGACCGGAGAATTGAAATACAGTGAGCTGAAGAAAAGGAAATGAGGGGATACCATGAAAACACTCCATGAAAAAGGAATCCATGAACCGGGCGTACTGGATCTGCGTCCTTTGATCGAACTGGTCCGGGTCCTGCGGGAACCGGGGGGCTGTCCCTGGGATCGGGTGCAGACCCATACCAGCATGCGCCGGGAACTGGTGGAAGAAGTCTATGAAATGCTGGAAGCCATCGATGACGGAGATACGGCCGGCATGCGGGAAGAAATGGGGGATGTGCTCCTCCAGGTGGTGTTCCATGCCCGTCTGGCAGAGGAAGAAGGCCTGTTTGCCATGCAGGACGTGATCGACGATGTGGTGAAGAAATTGGTCCACCGCCATCCTCATGTCTTTGGAGATACCCAGGTCAGCGGAGCCGGGGAAGTGATGCGGAACTGGGAAGAACTGAAAGCGGAAGAGAAAACGGAACGGACCCATGCTCTGGATGGAATCGCCAAGGGGCTGCCGGCGTTGATGCGGGCGTACAAACTCAGTGCCAAAGCCGCAAAAACCGGCTTTGAATGGCCCGACGCCTCCTCTGCATGGCAGAAGGTGCAGGAGGAAGAAAAAGAGCTCCAGGAGGCTGCAGAGGCATCTGATCCAGATCGGACGGAAGAGGAACTGGGGGATCTGTTCTTTGCGCTGGCGGTCTATGCCCGGAAGCTGGGCCTGGAACCGGAAACAGCCCTGAACCGGGCCAACAACAAATTCCAGCGGCGGTTCCAGCTCCTGGAAGAACAGGTCCGGGCAGCCGGTAAAGAATGGAAGGATCTTTCTGCGGAAGAATGGGAAGCAGGATGGAACCGGGCAAAAACATGCCTCCAGCAGCAGTCTGAAAAGTGACAAAAAGGCTGGAAGCCACTGTCCATGCGGTTGTTTTCAATATTTTTCCAAAAAACACGTGCATTTTTCCTATGTTTGTGCTAATATGACCATAGTCAGGCGCCACACAAAGGGCGCAATACCTATTTAGGAGGATTTTTCTTATGAACAAAAGTGAATTGATCTCTGAAGTTGCGTCCAAAACCGCACTGCCCAAAAAAGATGCTGAAAAGGCTGTGAACGCTTTCATTGATACCGTAAAAGAAGCCGTTGCCAACAAGGACAAGGTTCAACTGATCGGGTTCGGTACTTTTGAAGCTCGCGTTCGTAATGCCCGTAATGGTAAGAATCCTCGCACTGGCGAAACCATTAAGATTGCAGAAGCCAACGTTCCCGCTTTCAAGGCTGGGAAGGCTTTCAAGGATGCCGTAAACAAATAAGAGGCAGATTCAGCAACCTGATGCTCCCGGTATCAGGTTGCTTTTTTCTCCCCGTTCTTCCGCCTCAGGGACTATGGTACGGAAAGGCGCAGTGATATGAAGTCCAGAAACAAAATCAATAAGAGATTCCTGATCCTGATCCTGGCATGTTCCCTGCCTCTGCTCAAGAGCGCAGCGGAACAGGGATACCAGATTTTCCAGCTCCATCAGGAAAGTGTACGGACAGAAAAGAAAGTCCAGCAGCTGAAAGCAGAGAACATGGCCCTGGAACAGGAGAAAGAGAACCTGGGAGATATCCAGTATATCGAGAAAGTGGCTCGGGAAGAGCATAACATGGTGGGGAAGGACGAAATCCCCCTGTTCATGGTGAAAAAATAAAGAAGGTGCTGCGCATTTTGTGCAGCACCTTCTTTATTTTTTATTCATTCTTCTTTTCCGAAGACCTGTTCTTTCAGCTTTTTCCCGGTCTTGGTGACAGCCAGGCCGCCGCCGGCGGTTTCCCGGAGAGAAGCGGGAAGGGCACTGCCCACCGCCCGCATGGCTTCGATGCATTCATCCACAGGGATGCAGGAATGGATGCCTGCCAGGGCCATATCCGCTGCAGAGAAGGCGATGACCACGCCGCTGGCGTTCCGCTTGATGCAGGGGATTTCCACCAGGCCTGCCACCGGATCGCATACCAGGCCCAACTGGTTGGCGATGGCTATGGCACAGGCGTCCGCCGCCATCTGGGGAGTCCCTCCTGCCAGTTCCACCAGGGCTGCCGCCGCCATGCCGGAAGCACTGCCGCATTCTGCCTGGCAGCCGCCTTGGGCTCCGGCGATGCAGGCGTTCTGGGCGATCACCATACCGAAGGCACCGGCGGTGAAGATGGACATGATCACATCTTTCCGGTCCATGCCCTTTTCTTCCATCAGGGTCAGGAGACAACCGGGCAGGATGCCGCAGCTGCCAGCTGTGGGGGTGGCCACGATCCGGCCCATGGAGGCGTTGCAGCCAGCTACGGAAAGGGCCCGGGCGATGGCATGGCCGATGATGGTGCCGGAAAGCCCTCCCTGGGTCCGGCCAGTATAGTCGTTCATTTTCCAGCCTTCTCCTCCGGTAAGGCCGGAAGTGGATTTCTGGTCTTTCTGTTCCCCGAATTTCACGGCATCGATCATCACGTCCAGATCCGTGGACATCCGGTCGAATAGTTCCTCCTGGCTTTGTTCCATGGATTCCGCCTGGTCAGCCAGGACCAGTTCACTGATTTTCTTTCCGCTTTTTTCAGCGGCTTCCACCAGTTCAGCAATGGATGTATAGGTAAACATGGTTTTCCTCCTCAAATGGCCCGGATCAGGATCACGTTGGTGACGTACTGGACGGAACGGATGGCATCGATCACATCTGCCGGGGGCATTCCGTCTACTTCGATGGTCATCATGGCAATGCCGCCTTTCACAGGGCGGGTGAGCCTGAAGCTGCCGATGTTGATGTCCTTGTGCTTCTGCCACATGATGTTGGTGACGGCTGCAATGACCCCCGGACGGTCGTAGTGGGGCACCAGGATGGTATTCCGTTCTCCGGTGAAGTCCACCTTCATGCCATCCACATAGTCCACCCGGATGTTGCCGCCCCCGATGCTGGCCCCCTGGACCGTATGCTGGCTGCCGTCCTCACAGGTTACCTGGATTCGGGCGGTGTTGGGATGGGAATTGGGGATGTCCGTGGGGATATAGGTGTAGTGGATCCCTTGTTTGTCCGCAATGGAAAAGATGCTGCGGATCTCTTCAGAATAGCTGTGGTAGCCCAGGATCCCAGCCAGAAGGGCCTTGTCCGTGCCATGGCCTTTGTAGGTCTTGGCGAAAGAGCCGGACAGCTCGATCCGGATGTCCTTGGGTTTGCTCTGGAGCAGTTTATTGGCCACCCGTCCCAGACGGACGGCACCGGCTGTATGGGAGCTGGAGGGACCGATCATCACCGGTCCGATGATATCGAAAATGTTCATGGTGAACCTCCTGATAAATGGATGGATATAAAAAACGTTCCATGCTCCTTTTTCTGAATCGGGCTGCAGCAGAGGCTGCGCTGCTGGGAAAAGGGGTTTTAGAAAGGAAGGATTGAGACAGTTGTTGGATATCCCAGACAGCGTAGACCCCGCTGCCTGAACTTTGTCAGGCAGACAGCTGCAAATGGAGTGCAGATGGAGATGGAACGTTTTTCACAAAATTATTTTTTGATCCAGGTCTTGTAGATCTTGTCCACGATGACCGCAATGGCGTTGTCCCCGGATACGTTGCAGGCAGTCCCGAAGGAATCCTGGGCGATGTAGAGGGCGACCATCAGGGCACAGATGGGGCCGTTGGGGTCTCCCTGTTCTTTCCCGAAGATCATCCACAGGAAAGGCAGGGCCGTCATGATGGAACCGCCGGGCGCCCCCGGAGAAGCGACCATGGCAACCCCCAAGGTCATGATGAAGGGGATGACCGTCCCCAGATGGATGGGGATCTGGTACATGAGGCAGACCGCTGTGGCACAGGCCGTAATGGTGATCATGGAACCGCACATATGGATGTTGGCGCACAGGGGGATGACGAAGTTGCGGATCTGTTCGCAGACGCCATCAGCCTTGGAACATTCCAGGTTCACAGGGATGGTGGCAGCAGAAGATTGGGTCCCCAGAGCCGTTGTATAGCCGGGAATCTGGTTCTTCATCAGGGTGAAGGGATTCTTCCCACTGAAGGAACCGGCTACCATGAACTGGACGAAGAGCAGGATCAGGTGCATGGCGATGACCACCAGGAACACCTTCCACAGGACGCTGAGGATGACGAAGGTCTTGCCGGAACGGGTCATGTCCACAAAGGTGCCGCAGATGTACAGAGGCAGGAAGGGGACGATGGCATGGGTCAGGACTTGATCGATGATTTTAGAGAAATCCTTGAAGCAGTTGTACAGGGTATCCCCGATTTCCTTGCCCCGGAGGGAAGACAGGCACAGGCCTACGATGAAGGCCAGCACCACGGCGGAGATGGTGTCCAGGATGGGCGGGATGGAAATGGAGAAGAAGGGCGGCAGGCTCTTGCCCGCAGTCTTGGCCAGTTCTTCCAGCACCCCGGCGCTGATGAAGGACGGGAACAGGGTATCTGCTACGGCAAAGGAGAAGGTTCCCCCGATCAAGGTGGATCCATAAGCGATGATGGCAGTAATCAAGAGCAGCTTCCCAGCACCTTGGGACAAATCAGCGATCCCCATGGTCACATAGGCCAGGATCATCAAAGGAATGACGAATTTCAAGAAGTTACTGAAGATACCGGAAAGAGTGACGACGGTACGGCAGATATCTTCCGGCAGATACTGCCCAATCAGGATACCGATGATGATGGCAATGATGATTTTTGGTACAAGACCGAGTTTCATGAAAAAACCTCCCCTGAACTTGACAAACTGATCCCCGCCGGCTGGGAATCACACGTTTGACTTTTCTGTTTATTCAGTGTACTATGAGTGTGCCCATAAATCAAATTAATAAATTCGATTTGAACGATGAAAATTTTTAATATTTTCAAAAGGCGGTTGACAAAATGGAACTAAGAGAATTAAAAAGCTTTCTGAAAATTATGGAAGTGGAAAGTTTTTCTCGGGCAGCGAAGGAACTGGGATACTCTCAGTCCGCTCTCAGTGTACAAATCCATTCTTTGGAAACGGAACTGGGGGTCCGGCTCTTTGACCGGCTGGGGAAACAGGTGGCCCTGACGCCTCCGGGAAAAGAGCTGGCACGGCGGGTGCTGCCCATCCTCCAGGAAGTGGAAGAAGTGGAGAATGTGATGCACAACCGGCCCCCGGTGGAAGCCCTGCGGATCGGGATGATCGAAAGCCTGTGCAAAGCCCACATGCCTCAGGTAATGGACTATGTGTGCCGGAATCTGCCCGATCTCCACATTACCATCACCATCGATTCCCCCAGTGTGCTCCTGGATGCCCTGAACCACAACAAGGTGGACCTGGTATATGTGCTGGATAAGCCATTATATGATGTCAAATGGGAAAAGGTATTCCAGAAACGGGAGAATATCGTCTTTGTCTGTTCCCTGGATTCGCCTCTGGCCCGGAAAAAGGAAGTAGAGCTGGAAGAAGTGCTCCGGCAGCCTTTTTTCCTTACGGAAAAGGCGGACAATTACCGGCTGAGCCTGGACCAGCACCTGGCAGCCCGGCAGCTGGCCTTGAATCCTTTATTGGAAGTCAGTGATACCGGTTTCATCCTGGATATGGTCCAACGGAACCTGGGCCTTTCCTTCCTGCCCCAGTATGTGGTAGAGAACAGCCCGTATCGGGATCGGCTGCAGATCCTCCGGGTAAAGAAGTTCCGCATGCACATGTACCGGCAGCTGTTCTATCACAAAGACAAATGGCAGACCCAAGCCATGAAAGTGTTCCTCCAGCTGGCGGTGAAAGAGAATCCTCCGGATCCTGAAGAGATGGACGGGGAGATTTCCAGGAAAAGGAGAAAGGACTCTTGCATGGACCCGGGGAGTGTGATATAATTGTTAAGCGTTAATGTCGGGATATATTAATGCAATATGAGAAAGAGGTGTTTCAAGAATGAAAAAAGGAATCCATCCTAACTACGGTGAATGCACCGTGATTTGTGGCTGTGGGAATACATTCAAAACTGGCAGTGTAAAGAAGGAACTGCGCGTGGACGTTTGCTCCAAATGCCATCCTTTCTTCACTGGTAAACAGCGTGATATGTCTGCCAGAGGCCGGATCGAAAAGTTCAACAAACGGTACGGCAAAGACGCAAAATAAAAAATGCGCACGGACAGGGAGTGACTTGCAGACATTGCAGCACTCCTTTTCTTGTATCCAGGGAGTCATTTTATGGCAAAAAAATTAAGTGTCGGTGGCCAGGCGGTCATCGAGGGAGTGATGATGCGGGGACCGGGGAAGATCGCCGTAGCGGTGCGCAAACCTGACGGAGAAATCGCCGTGGACCTGAAACCGGCAGGGAGTATCAGCGACCGGTATCCCATCCTGAAGAAACCCTTTCTCCGAGGGGTGGTTTCCCTGGTAGAATCCCTGGGCTACGGGATGAAGGCCCTGTCTTTTTCCGCCCAGGTTTCCGGGGATGAAGAATCGGGAGAGACCCTCAGCAGCCTGGAAATGGTCGGGACCATTGCCGTTTCCGTGGGCCTGGCAGTGCTGCTTTTCGTGGTGCTGCCTACAGGGGCTATGAAGCTGCTCCAGAACCAGGGGGCCAGTCCCCTCCTGCTGAATCTGTGCGAGGGGCTCCTGCGGCTGGGGATCTTCCTGCTCTACATCTGGGGGATTTCCCGGCAGAAGGACATCCAGCGGGTGTTCCAGTACCATGGGGCGGAGCATAAGACCATTTATACCTATGAACATGGGTTGCCCTTGCGGGTGGAGAATGTGCGGCCTTTTTCCACTCTCCATCCCCGCTGTGGCACCAATTTCCTGATGATCGTCATGCTCATCAGCATCTTTATCTTTACCTTCCTGGGCTGGCCCAGCCTGTGGGAACGGATCCTTTCCCGGATCCTCCTGATGCCGGTAGTGGCCGGGATCAGCTACGAAATCATCCGCTTTGCCGGAAAGCATATGGACAAGGCCTGGGTGCGGACTGCCATCCTGCCGGGGCTGGCGCTCCAGAAACTGACCACCCGGCAGCCGGATGACGATCAGATCGAAGTGGCCATCGCTTCTCTGAAAGCGGTGCTGCCGCCGGAAGAAATCATTGAATGATGGGGAACGCGTATGTTTGAGAATTTGGATAAACTCCAGGACCTGGAAGACCGGTATCTGGATCTGGAAGCCAAGATCAGCGATCCGGAGGTGATCGCCCGGCAGGAAGAGTGGCTGAAATACACCAAGGCCCATTCCAAACTGACGGAAATCGTCACCGTGTACCGGGAATATAAGAAGCTGGTGGATGCCTGGAAAGATGACGAAGCCATTGCCAAGGCCCGGGAAGACCAGGAACTGACGGCTATGGCCGAAGAGGAAATGAAGGAGCTCCAGCCCCAGCTGGAAGCCTATGAAGAAAAGCTCACCCTGCTGCTGCTGCCCAAGGATCCCAATGATGAGAAAAATATCATCATGGAAATCCGGGCGGGGGCCGGGGGCGATGAAGCGGCCCTTTTTGCCGGAGACCTGTTCCGGATGTACAACCGGTATGCGGAACAGAAGGGCTGGAAGGTGGAACTGATGGATGCCAGCCCCACGGGCCTGGGCGGCTTCAAGGAAGTGGTGTTCATGGTGTCCGGCACAGATGTGTACAGCCACATGAAATTTGAAAGCGGGGTCCACCGGGTCCAGCGGGTGCCGGATACGGAATCCCAGGGCCGGGTCCACACTTCCACGGTCACTGTGGCCGTGATGCCGGAAGCCCAAGAAGTGGACATCGAACTGAACCCGGCGGATATCCGGGTGGATACGTACCGGGCCGGCGGAGCGGGGGGACAGTATGTGAACAAGACTGAATCTGCCGTCCGGATGACCCATATCCCCACCGGGATCGTGGCCCAGTGCCAGGACGAAAAATCCCAGGCCAAGAACCGGGAAAAGTGCCTGCGGGTGCTCCGGTCCCGGATCCTGGAAGCGGAACAGGAAAAACAGCGGGCCGCCACCGCTGCGGAACGGAAGAGCCAGGTAGGCACCGGAGACCGGAGTGAACGGATCCGGACTTACAACTATCCCCAGGGCCGGGTCACCGACCACCGGATCGGGCTCACACTCCACAAGCTGCCGGACATCATCAATGGGGACTTGGATGAACTCCTGGATGCCCTGATGATGGCAGAACAGGCCAAGAAACTCCAGCAGGTGAAATAAGATGCAGGAACAGAAAACCGTATGGACCATATTGAAGATCCTTCAGTGGACCCAGCAGTACTTCAGCTCCAAAGGCGTGGAAAATCCGCGCCTGGATGCGGAAGTGCTGCTTTGTGCTGTGCTGGATAAAAGCCGGATCCAGCTGTACACCAATTTCGATGAGCCCCTGGAGGAAGCAGAACTGAAACAGTACCGGGGCTATGTGGCCCGGCGGGCGGCCCGGGAACCGGTGGCCTATATCCTGGGCCATAAAGGATTCCTCCGCTATGACTTCAAAGTGACCAGGGACACCCTGATTCCCCGACCGGAAACAGAGCTGCTGGCGGAACAGCTGGTGAGCCTGAACAAAAACCGGGGAGCCGTGCGGATCCTGGATCTGGGCTGCGGCAGTGGGGCCATCATCGATTCGCTGCTGGCGGAGCTGCCGGAAGCTCGGGGTACTGGAGTGGACATCAGCCCTGGGGCAGTGGCTGTGACCCAAGAAAATGCCCGGAGCCTGGGGGTGGAGGAACGGCTGGAAACTTTGGTGTCAGATCTGTATGATAAAGTACCGCAGGAACCGAAATTCCAGGTGCTGGTCTCCAATCCGCCCTACATCCCGGAAGGAGACTTGGCCGGGCTCCAGGCGGAAGTCCATCGGGAACCCCGACGGGCCCTGGACGGAGGCCGGGACGGCTTGGACTTTTACCGGCGGATCCTGAAGGGACTGTGGGATTATTTGGATCCGGAAGGGATGGCTGCCTTTGAAATCGGCCAGGGGCAGGGGGAAGCTGTGGCCCGACTGTGCCGGGAAGCAGGCCTGGACTGTGTGAAAGTACGGAAAGATTACGGAGACATCGACCGGATGGTCTTTGCCGCTAAAGGGGGAACGGGCTATGGAAACGCGATATTGGAAATTAAAGAAAGATGAACCGCTGGATCCCCAGCTGGAATCGGCGGCCAAGCTGCTGCGCCAAGGCGAAGTGGTGGCCTTTCCTACGGAAACGGTGTACGGCCTGGGAGCGGACGGCCTGAACGGGGAAGCCTGCCGGAAGATCTTTGCCGCCAAGGGACGGCCGGCGGACAATCCTTTGATCCTCCACATCAGTGAAATGGACCAGATCCGGCCTCTTACTTCCGGCCTTTCTCCCATGGCGGAAAAGCTCATGGCCGCCTTTTGGCCCGGTCCCATGACCTTGATCGTACCCAAATCGGAGATCATCCCAGAAGTGGTGACCGCCGGACAGGAAACAGTGGCGGTCCGGTTCCCCAGCGACCCGGTGGCCCGGGCCCTGATCCGTCTCACCGGGCGGCCGCTGGCAGCACCCTCTGCCAACAAATCTGGGAAACCCAGTCCCACCAACGCCCAGGATGTGCTCCAGGATATGGAGGGCATCATCGGCGGCGTGGTGGACGGCGGTGCCTGTGATATCGGAGTGGAAAGCACCATCATCGACACCACAGGAAAAGAACCAGTGATCCTCCGTCCCGGGGGCATCACCGAAGAGATGATCCAGGAGGTGATGGGGGCTGTGGAACTGGATCCAGGGTTGGTGAGCCCGGACCAGAAACCCAAAGCTCCGGGGATGAAATACCGGCACTATGCCCCTAAGGCACCTATGTTCCTGGTCGAAGGACCGGAAGCGGGCCTGGGGGTGATCCGGGCCGCCGTCATGGCAGAAGCTTGGGGGCTGAAAGTGGGGGTGCTGGCCCTGGACGAAACGGTCCAGCATCTGCCCCATACGGCCCGCCTGGTGATCTGCGACGCCGGGAAGGACCTGGCAGCTCTGGCAGAGAACTTATACACGGAGCTGCGGGAATTCGACCGGCAGCAAGTGGATGTGATCCTGGGGGAAGGGGTCCCCACCCAGGGCCTGGGCCTTGCCATCATGAACCGGATGCGGAAAAGCGCCGGTCACAATATCCTGGTGTACGAACGAGGCCTATTCCGGAAACAGAGCGGACAGGTGCCGGAATTCCTGCAGGGGATGGTGGTGGAGTGAAAAGAAGGAGCCATTGCTCATGCAACGGCTCCTTTTTTCTTTTCCCCCTTTGTGTTACAATGGATTAGGTATGCGGTGGACGCATCGGACTATTGATTAGGGAGGCAAAACTCATGAAGATCATGATCGGCTGTGATCACGGCGGTTTTGAATTGAAAGAAGTTTTGAAAAAATATCTGGCGGATAAGGGGTATGAAGTGGAAGATGCTGGGTCTTATACCCCGGACCGGGTGGACTATCCGGACTATGCCAAAAAAGTGGGCGAAGCGGTGGCTGCCGGCAAGGCGGAACAGGGCATCCTGATCTGCGGCACTGGCCTGGGCATGTCCATTGCTGCCAATAAGATCCACGGCATCCGGGCAGCGGTCTGCGGAGACTGCTACAGTGCGGAAAAGGCCCGGGAACACAACAATGCCAATATTCTCTGCCTGGGGGCACGGGTCCTGGGCACCGGCCTGGCAGAACAGATCGTGGATGCCTACCTGGGAGCCTCTTTCCTGGGCAGTTACCATACCCAGAGAGTCCAGAAAATCATGGACTTGGAGAAATAAGGTGATACGATGGATCTGGAAGCAATCGCACAAGAAATCGAAGAAGACGCAGAAGAATTGATCGGCATCGCCGGCGCGAAATCCGGGCAGGTGCTGGTGGTGGGCTGCAGCACCAGTGAAGTGCTGGGGAATAAAATCGGCACCGGCGGCTCCATGAAACTGGCCAAGGTCCTATATACCACCCTGCGGAAAGTCTGCCGGAAACACAAGCTGATCCTGGCGGCCCAGTGCTGCGAACACCTGAACCGGGCCATTGTGGTGGATCAGAAAGCCATGGAAAAATTCGGTTGGCAGCAGGTGACGGTCCGTCCCATCGAACATGCAGGGGGGGCTTTTGCCGCTACGGCCTACAATGAATTGAAGAATCCGGTGGTAGTGGAAGAAATCAAGGCAGATCTGGGAATGGATATCGGCCAGACCCTGATCGGGATGCACCTGAAACGGGTGGCTGTACCGGTGCGCCTTTCCCGAAAGACCCTGGGCAATGCAGTGCTGACAGCAGCACGGACCCGTCCGCCTCTGATCGGCGGGGAACGGGCTGTCTACAAATAAGGAACGGAGAGCCTGGAAACAGGCTGTCCCAGACCAATCCAGCAAGGAGGAAGGATCGAGATGAATCAACAAGAACTGCGTCAGGCAGATCCCCAGGTTGCAGCGGCAATCGGGGAAGAATTGGGCAGACAGCGCCATAAGATCGAGCTGATCGCTTCGGAAAATTTCGTGTCTCCGGCTGTCATGGAAGCCATGGGGACCGTGCTGACCAATAAATATGCGGAAGGCTATCCTGGCCACCGGTATTACGGGGGCTGTGAATTCGTGGACAAAGTGGAAGAACTGGCACGGGAGAGAGCCTGCGAACTGTTCGGGGCAGAACATGCCAATGTCCAGCCCCACTGCGGCGCCAATGCTAACCTGGCGGCATTCTTTGCGTTCGTGCAGCCGGGGGATACGGTCATGGGCATGAATCTGTCCGAAGGGGGCCATCTGTCCCATGGATCTCCGGTGAACATTTCCGGGAAATACTTCCACATCGTCCCCTATGGCGTGGATCCAGAAACAGAGCGGATCGATTATGACAAACTGGAAAAGATTGCCGAGGAATGCCGGCCCAAGATGATCATCGGTGGGGCCAGTGCCTATCCCCGGATCATCGATTTTGAACGGATGGCGGCCATTGCCCACAAGGTGGGAGCGGTGCTCATGATCGACATGGCCCACATTGCCGGCCTGGTAGCTGCAGGGCTCCATCCCAGCCCGATCCCCTACGCAGATGTGGTGACCACCACCACCCACAAGACGCTCCGGGGTCCTCGGGGTGGCATGATCCTGTGCCCGGAAAAATATGCCAAACAGATCGACAAGGCCGTATTCCCCGGTACCCAGGGCGGTCCTCTCATGCACATCATCGCAGCCAAGGCCGTGGCCCTGGGCGAAGCCCTGAAACCGGAATTCAAGGAATACCAGAAACAGATCATCAAGAATGCGGCGGCTATGGCGGATGAGCTGACCCAACAGGGTCTGCGGCTGGTTTCCGGCGGCACGGACAACCATCTGGTACTGGTGGATACCCGGTCCAAGAACCTGACCGGCAAGGATGCGGAACATATGCTGGATGCCATCGGCATCACCTGCAACAAGAACACCATCCCCAATGATCCTGCCAGCCCCTTTGTGACCAGCGGCATCCGGCTGGGTGCTCCTGCAGCCACCACCCGCGGCTTCCTGGAAGAAGATTTCCGGGAAGTGGCCAAGATCATCGGGCTGGTGCTCAGCAATCCTGGGAAAGAAGAAGCCCAGAAAGAAGCGGCTGCCCGGGTGGCCGCCCTGTGTGAAAAACATCCCCTCTATCCGAATCTGTAATTGGGAAAGGAGCCCTGTAACCCATGCAAGTCCATGTTGTGAACCATCCTTTGATCAAAGAAAAAATGACCCATTTGCGTGACAAAAAGACAGCTCCCCGGAATTTTCGGCGGCTGCTGGATGAAATCGCCCAGCTGCTGCTGTTCGAAGTGACCCGTGATCTCCCCATCCGGGAAGTCCCTGTCACTACGCCTCTTGCGGAAACCACCGGTTATGAACTGGCCATCAGCGGCATTACAGTGGTGCCCATCCTGCGGGCCGGCTTGGGCTTCCTGGATGCGGTCCTGGATCTGGTGCCGGAAGCTCGGGTGGGGCATATCGGCCTGACCCGGGATGAGGAAACCCTCCAGCCCATCAAATACTACTGTAAGATCCCCAAAGACAAGGATGCAGAAATCATCCTGATCGATCCTATGCTGGCCACCGGCGGCAGCGCCGCTGCAGCTCTGACCATGCTGAAGGAAGATGGCTACAAGCATTTCCGGTTCATGTGCCTGGTGGCCGCTCCGGAAGGGGTGGAACTGGTGAACAAACTGCATCCGGATGTGCCCATTTATACGGCAGCCTTGGATGACCATCTCAATGAACACGGATATATCGTACCGGGCCTGGGCGATGCCGGGGACCGGGTATTCGGAACGGTGGAATGAATCATGGACAGACCTGATTGGGACAGTTATTTCATGGAAATCGCCGAGGTGGTTTCCAAACGGTCCACTTGTCTGCGCAGGAAGGTGGGAGCCGTCCTGGTCAAGGACCGGCAGATCCTGGCTACCGGGTACAATGGCACGCCCAAAGGGCTGCCCCACTGTGAACAGGTGGGCTGCCTGCGGGAAAAACTCCACGTACCCAGCGGCCAGAACCACGAACTGTGCCGGGGCATCCATGCAGAGCAGAATGCGGTGATCCAGGCGGCGGTGAATGGGGTATCCACCCTGGGAGCCACCCTCTACTGCACCCATCAGCCCTGTGTGGTGTGTTCCAAGATCCTGATCAATGCCGGGATCAAACGGATCGTGTACGCCAATCCCTATCCGGACAAGCTGGCCCAAGAGATGCTCCACGCGGACACGTCCCTGGAGCTGGAAGAATTTCATAAGAAGTGAGACAAAAGGGGGTGCTGCACGTGCAGCACCCCCTTTTGTTGTCAGATCTGCTGCGACAGCAGCAGACCTACATTCTCCGTATCGTATTCAATCTGTTCGGACCAGCGGCGGGCGGCTTCCAGGGCATCTCCAGTACGGGCCGCCTGGAGGAAGATGAAACAGGTGCTTTGGCGGGCGTAGCGGGCCAAGGTTTCCATGCCATAGGCCGCTTCCTGATCCAGCTGCCGGTAGAAGATGAACTGATAGAGCCGGTCAAAGAAAGCCAGGGGAGCTTTTGCCCGGTAGCTCCGGTATTGTTCCAGGGCTTCCGGCAGGGCAGCCAGGAGTCTCTGGAGATCCTGGGTCCAGGCAGCATCGATGGGTTCTGTGACAGAAAGATCCTGAAGGATCTGGGTCAGTTCTTCCAGGGTCAGGTCCGGTGAGAAATGCAGTTCCTCTTCCGGCAATGCCTCCAGCCCCATTTCTGCCAGCAGCTCCGGAAAGGTCAGCTGGACACCGGTCTCTTCCTGGGTGAAGTGGAGAGGGCCTGGCAGGGCGGCTAGGATCTCGCAGGTCTTTTCGCAGCAGAGCCCGGTGCCACACAGGATGTATTCATACACATAAGTGAAGAAACGGGGATGGACAGTACAGATGTCGCACAGGGCATCTTCTCCCAGTTCCTTGATCACCCGGCAGAGTCCATCCGGATCCAGCAGATAGCAGTATCCCCTGGGATCCAGCTGGAAATGCCAGGTGTCTCCTTCTTTCACCATGGCCCGGCGCAGGTCCTGCCCCAATTTTCCCGGCAGCTGTTGGTAATATTCCGCCGTATCTGCATCGATGTCGATTTCCCACACTTGGCAGCAGGTATGGCGGCAGGCTCCTCCTTTGCAGCAGAAATCATTGAATCCTTCCGGAATGATGGAAATCATGGCTGACCGCTCCTTTTTTGTAGATGGAACCATTATAACACGGATGGGGCACTGAAAAAATTGGAACACTTTCACAGTTTATGGTAAAATATAGACTAGATTATTGTGAGAGTTTAGCTTTCGGCTCCAGGCGGGGCCGGAGTGGAAGTTCGAGGGGATTGTCATGATCAAAAGAGAAAAAAGTGCTGTAGAAGCGGCAGTACATCCATACAAGACGCGGACCGGCGGTGCGACCGTAACGGTTTTTGTACCTTACGACTGCAAGAACCACTGTCCGTTTTGTGTCAACAAGGAAGAATACGCCGATATGACCGGGTTCTCCCTGGAGGCCATCTGCCGCAGTATCGAAAAAATGGACGCGCTGACTCCCTACTGTGATTTTGTCTTCACCGGGGGGGAACCGCTGGCCAATCTGCATAGCCTGCAGGTCATGCTGGACAAGGTTTCGGAGACCCATAAGATCTATATCAATACCACCCTGCCGGTGAGCCGGGACCAGACGGAAGAAGAGGTGCTGGCCTTCCTGCAGAAGAACCGGAAGAAGATCACTTGTCTGAATATCTCCCGGCACATGCAGCATTATGTGGAAGAATCCAATGACGGCCTTTTGGCCAAGCTGCCAGTCCGGTTCCGGATCAACTGTGTGCTGTATAAAAAATATCCTAGGGAACAGCTGATTCCCTTTATGGAACGGTTCCGGAAGGTCCATGCTCCTTCCATCCAGTTCCGGTTCGATTATACGGAAACCACGCCGGAAAATCTGTACGATGAACCCCATGACCAGATCCTTCGGGACTTGAAGAAAGTGGCCTGCTATACTGGACTGGACGGCTGCCGGATGCGCTGCGGATTCCATTTCAAATACAAGGACCTGGAACTGGTATACCACAAGACCCTGCCTTACAGTACCATTGTAGAAAAGGATCCTAAGGACGGGGAAACCTATGCCATCCTTTACGATATCCTGATCAAGCAGAACGGCCGGATCGATTCCGATTGGGATGGTACGGTGATGGATGTGGATGCCTATGCCCACTGCAAATTCGAGCCCTATGACTTGAAATGGCTGGAACGAGTCCCAGCCCGGCAGGTGGAAGAAGAACAGGAGGAACTGCTGGGAGCAGAACCTTGTACGGCAGTATAAAAGAAAGGGCTGTTGCGTTAGCGACAGCCCCTTTGCTATAATAGATGGAAAATCTGAGAAGCAAGGTAGAAAGGAAGAAAAATCATGAAATTGGAAGAAGTGCGCCAGAAAATCGATGCCATCGATCCTCAAATCAGAGAACTGCTGATGGAACGGCTGGACTGTTCCCGGCTTGTGGCCGAGACGAAACAGGCTGCCGGGGAGACCAATATCTACCGCCCGGACCGGGAGCAGGTGATCCTGCAGAAACTGTCCCAGGGGGTGCCGGAAGACCGGCTGCCCGAATATCTGGCAGTGGTCCGGAAAATCATGGAAACCAGCCGGATGTACCAGTATGGTATGCTCTTTGACTGGAATCCCCAACTGTTCGCTGAACTGGCCAAAAATATCGAGATCCATCCAGGGGGGACTCGGGTGGTGGTCCGCCTGACCCGCCCTGATCAGCCCAATGCCATGAGCAGCATCCTGAACATGGTGGGGGATTACGGCTATAATATGCAGTATATGGAGCTGCTCCATTTCAACAAGCCGGAAAAGACCGTTACGTTTGATCTGACCATCTTGGGGGACCTCAGCGAAACCAATATGCAGAAACTCATGTTCCAGCTGTCCAAGGAAAGCCAGGATTTCCAGATCCTGCGGAACGAATAAGGGGAAAACATGACAAAATCACAAAAAGATCTGTTGTGGCTGATCCTTTCCCTGGCGGCAGGATTCGCCGTCAGGCTGCTTCCGGCACCGGCGCCTCTGACCCAGGAGGGGTTGGCCGTACTGGGGATCTTCCTGACTTCCCTGATGATGTGGATCACCATTTCCATCGACTGGCCCAGCCTGATCACCATTTTCCTTTTGGGCTTCCTGCCCCATTTCGGTTTCGGGAACACCCTGAAAGGGACCTTCGGGAATACCACTGTGGCCTTCCTGCTTTTCACCTTCATGCTGGTGTACCCGCTGTCCAAGACCCATTTCGTCCGGCGCTGCACGGTGACCTTCATCACCAATGCCATTGCCCGCAGGGGCCCTTGGTCTTTTGTCAGCTTCCTGTTCTTTGCAGTGACCTTCATGGGGCTGTTCATTTCTCCTTCAGTGCTGTTCGTGGCTTTCATGCCCTTCCTGGAAGATATCTTCCAAGTACTGGAACTGAAGAAGGGGAGCCCTTCTGCCAATATGATTATGCTGGGGACGGCTTTCTGCATCAGCCTGTCCTCTGGGATGACGGCCATCGGCCATGTATGGCCCACCATGGCCATCGGCTATTATACGGCGGCCACCGGACGGGATGTGAACCAGTTCCAGTACATGGCCATGGGAATTCCGGCCGGGATCCTGCTGGTGGTGCTGCTGCTCCTGGTGTTCCGGTTCGTTTTCCGGCCCAGTGACATCGGCACCATCGAACCAGGGAAAGCCATGAGCCTGCGGGGCAGGGTCCCCCAGGCCGATACCCAGGAAAAGATCATCCTGGGGACCATGGCCCTGACGGTGCTGCTGTGGGTGGGTCCCAGCCTGGTGAAAGGCTTCGATCCAGGACTGTACAAGATGGTCAGCCGGTGGACCACGGCTATGCCGCCTCTGTTGGGCTGCATCATCCTGTTCATTGCCCGCCACCAGGGAGAACCCATCATGAACTTCAAAGAGGTCATGACCAAGGGGGTACTGTGGGCGTCCATCGTCATGACAGGAGCGGCTACCATGTTGGGGTCCGCCCTGACCCACAATGAAATGGGCATCAAAGCCTGGCTCAGCGGAATGCTGGCACCCATTGCCAGCGGGCTCCCCGTACTGGGGCTGATTTTGTTTTTCTTTGCCTGGTGTGTGGCAGAGACCAATTTTTCTTCCAATATCGTGACCACCACGGTGGTCAGTGCTGTGGCCCTGTCTGTTTGCCAAGCTCTGCCTGCCGGGACGGTTTCGGTGGGAGCCGTGGTCTGTCTGATCGGTTTTGGAGCTGGGATCTGCAATATGACACCTGCAGGCCAGTCCACCATCAATACGGTGGCCATCGGGTCCGGCTGGACCACGGCCAAAGATATGTTCATCTGGGGCGGTGTGTTCGCCCTCCTAGCCATCCTGGTGATGACCTTCGTAGGCTATCCCATCGGGTCGGTGATTTTGGGGTAGTGACGGAGCTGTTGCGTATGCAACAGCTCCTATTTTTTTGCTATAATAAACAGGATAGGAAAAGATGGGAGGTTGGAAAGGATGATCAGATTCTGTCCTCATTGCGGGAAGGAATTGGAGCCAGGGGTACGGTTCTGCCCTTCCTGTGGGAAAGAGGTTCCGGAAATAAAGAGCAAAAACGTGGGGGGAGCCCAGCCGGCTGCACCGGCCGGAGGGAAATCCCCTTTTGGTGCCAGGAACAAGCTGGTAGCCGGTGGGCTCATCGTACTGATCCTCTTGGGGGGAGGGGCTTTTTATCTCCAGCAGCAGAAATCCCGGGATGCTTCCCAGGCTGCAGCCATAGCGGCCCAGGAAGCCAGCCAGGAAAAGAAGGAAAAACCAGCGGACAAGCAGGAAACCAAAGATCCCATCGCTGCCATCCAGGGGACCCTGGATCAGGAAGGCCTTCCAGGGAAAGTGATGGCCACCTCCTATGGCCATGATCCCCATGGCAGCCTGAGTTTGATCGGGGGCAAGGGACGCCGTCTGCTGGTCATCGATGAAAAGAATCACCAAAAGGCGTTCGTGGATGCCACTCCCCAGCTGTACCGTTTCATCGACAACCGTACAGGCAGCCAGCCGCCAGTGACCTTCCAGATGCGGGTCCTCAATGAGAAGCCTGGAGATGATGAAAAGGAAGGATACTGGGATGGGACCAGCCATGTGCTCCCCATCTATGCCCAGTACTCCTTTGATGGAGAGGGCCGGGTGGTCCCGGGGATGCTGAATACAGGACGGGGCGGACGGCCTTCCCATTACCATGATTATCTCAAGGAGCAGCGCCATGTGGACCTGGCCAACCTGGTCCTGACAGAAATGCAGGCCCTCCACGAAAATGCCGCTGCCCACAATATCAAGCTGTAAACTTCCAATCCGGATGGAGAAAGGATGATCCTATGTTTTGCATGAACTGCGGCACCAAACTGCCGGATAACGCCAAATTCTGTTATAACTGCGGAGCGAAGATCCCGGAAGGCTTGGGACCGGAGGGCGCGGCCATCCCGGAAAGTCCAGAGCCATCGGCGCCTTCTGTTCCGGAAAGCACTGCTCCAGCAGAAGCCGCAGCAGCTCCGGAGGAAGCTCCTGCAGCTGCGGAAAATGCCCTGCCGGCGGCCACCCAGCAGGAAACCCTTCCGGAAGTCCCAGGCAGCCATTTCACGGTGCTGGGAACCTATCAGGTGGAGCTGCCCCGTGCCACGGCGCTGTACAACCAGCTGTGGGCACCTTTTAACCGGGAAGGGCTGTGGGCGGCGGACCGGGCCCAGGATGAACTGGAGGAACACTTGAAGGAACACGAAGTGGAAAATCCGGTGGATTTTTCTTCCCAGCTGCTGGGGTACTGCCTGACAGCCTGTGATCCTTTTTTTGAAAAGGCGGTGGACCTGCTCCTGGAATATGGTATTGATTATGTCACCAAAGAGGATCTTCGCAACAAACTGGCAGATAAGATAGGAAAAACGGATCTGGTCCAGGCCATGCAGGCGGATCAGGAAGCCATCGAGGCATACCAGCATGAACTGGCGGTGGAAGCCCAGGCCAATAAGGCCAACTGGCAGGGCGGAGGTTTTGGCATCACTGGGGCGGTGAAGGGAGCCATCAAGGCCCAGATGCTCAATACGGCCCAGGACGCCCTCAGTTCTCTGGGAAGGAGCATCACCGGAAACACTTATTCTGCCCGGCTCCAGCGGTTCATCCGGCAACGGAGCAGCCAGCGGGATTATCCGGCTATGGCCTGGGATTTCATCAGCGGGATCTGCCGGTATGACTTGTTCGCCTTGGTCCACAGGATGCTGGTAGACCAGGGCAGTATCCCAGCCACCCACTTTGAGAGCCATAAGGCCGACAGCCGGCGGAAAAATCTGTTAGAACGGTTTGCCGGGGGAAAAATCACTCAAGAAGAGATGATGGAGGGCTTCTGCCGTTGCTTGGAAATCACCGGGGATTCGCTGCCCGTCTATGAACAGATGATCCTCCTGGATCCGGAAGCGGCCAGGGATGTGTTCCAGATGGCGGCGGCAGAAGGGTATGAACTGTCCTTGGCCCGCCGGATCAGGGACGAATATATCGACAAGCAGGAAATCGTGAAGAAGTTCCAGTTCCCGGACTGGATGCCCCAAAATCTTCCCTTGACCATGTATCCCGTCTATGGCCCCGGCATGCTGGAAGCCACGCTGATCCTCCTTCGTGAAGCCCCAGGAGATTTCGATAAAAACGCTGATGGCAGGGTGGATATCGCCCTCATAGGGACCCCGGATCATTATTGGATCCCCTCTTGGGCGGAACAGGTGGATTTCTGGGGCATGGAAAAATGCTGTGCCGTCCTGGAACTGGAACAGCCGGGAAAGACCGATTGGGCCGGCCAGGGCGTCCATTTCCATCTGGTGGATTTTGCCGGTAAAGCCGGGGACTGGGCAGAACAGGAGCAGGCGGAAAAACTGCAGGAAGCCCAAAAAGCCTTGGGAGCCGGGAAAAAAGAGGAAGCCCTGGCTGCCTTCGATGCTGCCCGGGAACTGGGAAGCGGCGAAGCTGCCTATCAGGCTGGCCTGCTCTATCAGGAACAGGAACAGGAAGAAGCGGCAGAATGGGCTTTTGTAGAAGCTGCCGTGCTGGAAGAACAGGAAGCCGCTTGGCAGGTGTACCAGATGCTGAAGGAAGTCAAGCCGGAACAGAGCCGGGTCTTCCTGAAACTGGCAGCGGAGGCGGTCAGGAATCTGGAAATCGACGAGAAGTATACCGAAGCCATCGCTTGGTACCGGAAGCTTGCGGAAGAAAAAGACGGGACAGCCTGTCTCCGTCTGGGCTGGATGGCCAGCCAGGGCGAGGGCGTGGAAAAAGATGCCGGAAAAGCCGTGGAATGGTACGAGAAGGCCGTGGCATACGGCTGTGAAGATGCCAGGAAGAATCTGGGGGAACTGGCCTTTTCCCTGGGACAGCAGGCAGAAGAAAAAGCCGGGAATGGAACTGGGAATCAGGCCTTCCAAGACAGAATGCTGGCTCTGGAATATTACCGGAAGGCCCAGGCTCAGGAACAGGATGGGGCCATGGAAAAAGTCAGGGACCTATCTCTGGCTCTGGGCAAAGAAAGGGAACAGGGGGGCCAGGATCAGGATGCCCTGGCTCTTTATGAGGAATCCATGGAACTGGGCAGCCAGGAAGCCCGGATCCAGGCCGCCCGTCTCTGCGTGGATCCCCAAAAGGAGACCTATGACCTGGAGCATGCCCTGGATTGGTACCGGAAGGCAATCCGGGAATCCCCACAGCCGGATGCCATACAGGAAGAATGGGACGGCCGGAAGGCACAGGTGCCTTTAACAGACCGGGTGGCCTGCCTGAGCAAAAAGGTAGAACAGGACAAAGATGATTTCTCGTACTATTATATGGGGAATGGGCTTTCCGGTCCTCTGGATAATGCCATGCAGGCCTATGGGAGCAGTGGCGGTGTCCAGCGAGACCAGGTGGTGCTCCTCTGCGATTCCACTCATTCTATCCTGTGGGGGAAAGGAGAGCAGGGGTTCCTGATTACCAGGGACGGGCAACTGGTGAGTTCCCAGGGAATCCGGATCTCCCTGGATCAGCTGGGGACGGTGGAATGTAGTGGTGAAGAAATGGCGGAAGCCGCTTCCGGAACAGTGCTGGCCCGATTCAAGACACAGGATTTGGGGGATCAGGATTTCTGCAGTTTGCTTAATGAAATCGTCTTGCTGCCCCATCCAAAAAAACGGGCACCGGAAATGCCTCCTGCCCAGCCTGTGGCCGAACCGGCAGAACCGTCTGAAGACCTGCAGGATCCCGGATCCGGGAAGGCTGGAGTGTGTCCTCAGTGTGGCGCTTCTTTGAAGCCAGGGGCCTTGTTCTGTGGTCAGTGCGGGAATCCTGTGGCTGCCCAGGAGGCTGCAATAAAAGAGGATCAGGGGGAGGCTGGAAATGGTCGCAGGGAAGCCATCTTGGCTTTCTGCCGGGAATTCCCAAAAAAGATTTCTGGCCGTCCCTTCTATTTCCGCTGTATTCCCGATATCCCGGAGAAGAAATTGAGTAACGCCATGGCAAGCTATGGGACCCAGGGCGGCATCCGTCCGGAGGATGTACTGGTGCTCTGTGACTGTACCTTGTTCGGCAGTGCCAAAGAGGGCTTCCTGCTTACTGCAGACCGTCTGGTTTCCACTACAGGGAGCTTTGCCCTGGAGGAATGTGAGAAAATCATTCCTGCCAAGGGAACTTTTGACAGCAAAGTCATCCTGATGCCCCAAGATGTGGTGATCGCCGATATGCCCCCCAGCGACGAACAAACGCTTTTTGTCCAGTTTTTCAACGAGATCGTAAACAAATGAGATGGGGCACTCTCCCAAGAAGCTCGTACTGCTGACTGGAGATCTACTAGAAAGGTTATGGTGATATGGAATTTTTTCTTCTTGTCCTGCTGCTGACACTGGTATCTTTTTCCATGGCGGTGCTCTGCTATGGCCTGACCCTGCGGTTCTTCAACGGATCCAAATTAGCCCGGTACATCCTGACGCCCCTTCTGGTGGTAGGGTGGGATTTCCTGGTAGTGATCCAGGAACAGACCCTGCGCTGGGTCTTGGGCCTTTTGCCCATTGCAGTGGTGGGCATCCTGTTCCTCTATGCCCGGAAGAAGTATGCGGAGGATCCGGAACCCTTGGAACTGGCCCGGAAGCAGAACGGGTTCACCATGGACCGGAAAATGCGCCGGTACCAGAAAAAGAATCAGAAAAAAAGCAAAAAATAAAGGGATTTTCTGGAAAATGGCGAATAATATCCCTAAAGAGCAAGGAAGGGGATGAGGATATGTTCCAGAAAATCCTAGTACCGGTAGATGGGTCGAATTCGGCGTGGAAGGCGCTGCAAACGGCAGCTGCGTTGGCTGAGCGGTTCCAGGGAGAGCTTCGGGTGTTTACCGTGATGGAACCCTACAACAGCCTCAGCCTGTTCCAGATCACACTGGATGAAAACCTGATGGACCGTAGCAACCGGGAGATGAAAAAAGCCAGTCTGGCAGTGCTGGATATGGCAAAAGAGAAACTGCAGGAATATGGTTTCAAGGGAAAAGCTTCCTTTGAAGAAAGCGAGGGCAATCCGGCCGAACGGATCCTGGAAAAGAGCAGGGAGACGGACTGTGATTCCATCGTCATCGGCAGCCGGGGGCTCAGCGGGATCACTGAATTCCTGCTGGGGAGTGTAAGCTCGAAAGTCTCCCAGTATGCGGCTGTACCTGTATTCGTGGTGAAATGAAGGGGGAGATTTTATGTTCCAAAAGATCTTGGTACCGGTAGATGGTTCGAATACGTCCTGGAAGGCATTGGAAACGGCAGAATCCCTGGCCCAAAAGTATGGCGGGAAGCTGACCGTCATTACGGTGATGATTCCCTACGGAGTGGGCAATCTGCTCCAGATGTCTCTGGACCAGACCCTCATCGATCAGAACAATGCCATCATGAAAAAAGCAGGCTATGCCACTTTGGATATGGCTAAAGAAAAATTGCAGGGATATCAGGGTGACGTGGAATATCTGGAAGAAATCGGGAATCCGGCAGAACGGATCCTAGAAGTCTGCACATCCAAAGGATGTGATACCATCGTCATCGGCAGCCGGGGGCTCAGCGGCGTGGAAGAATTCCTGCTGGGAAGTGTCAGCAGCAAAGTTTCCCAATATGCCAAAGTTCCGGTAGTGGTGGTGAAATAAAAAATACGGCAGCAGCAGTAATTTTTCTAAATAAGAAGGGATTTACAGTCTTACGGTGAATATATCCTATAGGAAAAGGAAAAATGTAAAGGATTCACTTTGGAGGTGGTTGTATGTTTGAAAAAATCTTGGTTCCTGTAGACGGTTCTGAAACGTCCTGGAGAGCACTGGCAGAAGCAAAGGAACTGGCAGAGGCCTTTAAAGGGGAACTGCTGGTGGTCAATGTGATCCAGCCTTACAACAATTCAGCCATGCTGGTGGTTCCTCTGGATCAAGCTACCATCAGCCAGGGGAATGAAGAACTGACCAAAATCGGCAACAGTGTGCTGGATACGGCCAAGGAAAAACTGAAGGGATTCAAGGGGACGGCTTCCTATGATCTGGAAGTGGGCCATCCTTCCGAACGGGTCTTGGCGGTCTGCAAAGAGAAGAAATGTACAGCCATCGTCATCGGCAGTCGGGGACTCAGCGGTATCGCTGAATTCTTCCTGGGCAGCGTCAGCTCCAAAGTGTCCCAGTATGCTGATGTTCCTGTCTTGATTGTGAAGTGAAGTAACGGCTTTCAGTGCCGGCAGAAGGAGGAGTCCTTATGATCAACAAAATCCTGGTTCCTGTGGATGGTTCTAAGATTGCCCTCCGTGCCCTGGATTTCGCCATGGAAATCGGCGGCAAATTTGGGTCGGATATCATTGTCATCAACATTGATGTCCCTTATGATCTGAGCCGGATCAAATCTCCCCGGAAAGACAAGAACGGCAATCCGATCCCTGTAGAGGCGGCTGTTCCTACTCCGCTGGAAGAAGCGGAAAAAGAGGCCAAAAAAGTATCTTATGAACGGATCACTTTCAAAAAGGTCGTGGACATCGACCCGGCGGAACGGATCTGTGCCGAGGCTGAACGGGATGAAGTGGACCTGATCGTCATGGGGAACCGTGGCATGGGTGTCCTGGCAGGGTTCTTCCTGGGCAGTGTCAGCACGAAGGTATCCCAGAGTGCCAATTGCCCGGTGACCATTGTGAAGTAAGACAAACACACTGACCACAAACTCCAAAGGATGTAATAAAAAGAGGCTGCGGCGCATCATGATGTGACCCCAAAAAGTTAGACCTTAGTAACGAGATGGTTTTTACTGTCTCGTTACTTTTTTATGCTGCCAGCAAAGAAAGCCTGTATTGAACAGGACTTTTCCAGCCCAGTTTTTCCTTGATCCTTTGTTCGTTATAGTATTTGATGTATCGTTCGATAGCGGCTCTTAGTTCTTCGTAGCTGTAGTAGATCACTCCATAATACATTTCCTGTTTCATTAAGCCGAAAAAGTTTTCCATTACAGCGTTATCATGACAGTTACCCTTTCGAGACATGCTCTGAAAAATTCGTTCTTTTTTTAGTTTCCTGGTATAGGCCTTCATTTGGTATGCCCAGCCCTGATCGGAGTGAAACGTTCTTCGATATGGACAATCAGCAGTAATTTCGATTGCTTCAGCTTGAGCTTCCAGTATGCTTTCAGCCGAAGGACGTTTGGCTATTCCATAGCTGATGATTTCATCATCGAACATGTCCAGGAAAGGATCCAGATAAAGCTTGTGCAGGGTCAGATGTCCCTGTGTATCTACTTCATAATATTTGAATTCTGAAGTATCGGTCGTAATCTTCTGATGTGGGATATTCGTCTCAAAACGACGATGTATTCTATTCGGAGCAATGGTCCCTACCTTACCCTTATAGGAACTGTATTTACGGCTTTTCCGGGTAAAGGATGTTACCTGAAGGCTCAGTTTCTGCATGATACGTTGAACTTTCTTCTTGTTCACGCAAATCCCTTGATTCTTCAGCTCACCGGTCATGCGCCGATATCCATAATCTTTATGCTGGCTGCGGATTTCCTGTATTTTGTCCTCTACTTCCTGGTCTGGATTCACGCGGTCAAACCGTTTCTGCCAGTACATATAGGTCGCTTTGGGCATTTGAGTATAGGAGAGAAGGTCTTTCAATTTGAATGATCTTCGGAGACTGGAGATGATTTTCGCAACTCTCTCATTTTTGCTTCGTCCTCTAAACGCAGTCTCCTCAGTTCTTTTAAAAAAGCATTCTCTATACGGAGTTTAAGATTTTCATCCTCTAACTCCTTGACATGTTCCACACTGATGTCGACCATCGGCTGCTGAACCTGGGTATCTGTTTTTTTTGTTTGAGATTTGTTCAAAGTTCTCTTCCTGCCTTTTTTATGTGACCGTAAAGCATCTGGTCCCGCAATTCTAAATTCATTGACCCATCTGGCAATCATTGATGGGTTGTTGATCCCTACTTGAATTGCTAGTTCCTGATATGAGATTTCATTTGTTAAGTAAGACTCTACCACAGAAAGTTTTTCTTTGAAAGAGTATATTTTTTGAGAGCGGGATCTTTTCAGTCCATCATCACCAAATGCCTTGTAAGCAGCAACCCACTTTAGCAGCTGGCTGCTACTTGCCATCCCATATTTACGTGAAATAGAAATACACCCTTCGTCACTGTTCAAATATTCCAGTACTATTTTTTTCTTAAATTCATAGCTGTGTTTTGCCATAAAAAACTGACCCTCAATTGTTAGATTTTTGGTCTAACAATTGGGGGTCAGCTCACGCAACAGCCTCTTTTGCTTTTTTAATGGTGCCGAAGGCCGGACTCGAACCGGCACGCTTTGAGGGCGCTTGATTTTGAGTCAAGTGCGTCTGCCAATTCCGCCACTTCGGCAAGCGTGATGGATATCACAACAAAATTATTCTAGCATGGCTGGCTTCTCTTTGTCAAGCTGCAGATTTTACAAATCCACGTCCAGCACAATTTCTTCTCCAAGCTTGACGGGGCCGCCAATGGCAAGACCGGTGATGCGTCCCTCTTTCCAGTCCGCTTCGATGTCGATCCGGCCGCCGGGCTCCTGGAGAGCGGCCGCCAGGGACCGGTTCTGGCGCAGGGCCAGGGCGGCTGCTACTGCGGCGGACCCGCTGCCACAGCTTTTTTCCCGGTACAGGGTCCCAGTGGACGAAACGTATACGATGGGCAGCACCTTCAGGGTGCTGATCTCCACCAGCATCAGCCCGTAGGCTTCCGGTTCTTTGCCCCGGGAAATTTCCCGCTGGAGAGAATAGAACAGCTGCTCCTGGTCCACTTCCTCCACGTTCAGGGTGAAATAGATATAATGGGTGATGCCGGGCAGGACCACTTCCTGGCACTCCACACTTTCCCGTTCATAAGAAAGATTGATTTTCTTCATCCCCAGAGGGGGCGCCAGCTGGACACTGGCTTCGAAAATGCCTTCCCGGACTTTTTTTGCCTTTACGGCAAGAGGAGTGGGGCAGCCGCTGCAGGTGACCTGGAAAGTCCCTTCTTTTTCCCCTGAGAGAAGGAGCCCGTAGGCGCCGGCGGAACGAGTGGCATTTCCGCAGAATTCACCACCCATCATTTCCACCTGGGGCTGGCCTTCTTTTAGGGAAAGGCAGCCGATCTGTTCCACAGAGGGATCCAAGGACAGGAGTTTCTGGTTCAGGGCTTTGCGGATTTCCGGGGCTACCGGGTCCAGTAAAAATAAGGTGATGTTGCCGCTGGGGTCGGCCTTGATGGTTCGGATTTGCATAGGCAACTTCCTTTCTTCATAGACGATTATATAGCGAATACTTCCAATTCTCTCATAATTGAATCTTATATTTTATATTATAGCGATGCACAAGGCTTTAGACAAGAGAAAATACTTGACTTTTAGGTAATTTCTGAAAATAAGTAATCGATAGGTGTTTTGTGTTAGAATAGACATTGCGTCAATCAAATCAATTCGTTTTTTGTGGAGGGGCAAGCGTTGCATTATCGTAAATTTCTCAAATACTGGCTGTGTGCCGGGTTGGCCCTGCTGTTCCCCCTGGGGGCGCAGGCTTCTGTACAGGATCTTGCCTGGCAGGACGGGGTCCCGGCCTACCAGGAAGTCAAGGGCTCCATCACCCACGATGGGCCGAAACTGATCTTTTCAGACAGCCCGGAAATGGTGGGAAAAACGGGCATCATGTACCGGGATACGGTGGAGGGCCCTGTACGGCTGTTTTTCCATCATGTGAATGATACCCGCACGGACAAACGGCTGGCGGTGCTCCTGCGCCGGACCACCCTGCGGCCCAGCCAGGTGGCTTTTGGCAGGACCGGCATCTCCCGGCCCAATGAAGATTGGTTGGAGGCAGGGAAAGAAGCCCAGGAGCGGTATTACAGTTCGGTGCCCAACGGCCGGAAATTCCTGCTGAACGGACCCAGAGACATCCTGAACAACGGGAAAGGGTACATCCTCCATCCCCAGGAACTGGTCACCGGGATCGTGGACCTGACCTTCGACAAGCCGGTGGAAGTGTCCTTTATCATGATGCCCGTGGAGGCAGATCCTCGGATCTCTGCAGAAGTGTATTCCATCCTGCCCCCCGATCAAGGGGGCCATGTGCTCCGGGGCACCTTTGAAGGAGCCAATGCCCATGTGACATTGGCGGAATCTTTTGATGCGGATGCCGGGGTGATCTGGGGGATGGAACTGGCCGATGACAGCAAAGACCTTTATCTCCGGGGGACCGATGTGACCCGGAATGCTCCAGTGGTGAATTACGGGAACTATGGCGTCATGTATGATGTGAACTTCCGGACCCACGGAAAGAATGCCACCCAGCTGCGGTTCAATCCTTACGGAGGACCTTACGCCGGGGAAGGGATCCTGGCGGTGGAAGGGGAAACAGCCCGGTATCTGCGGATCCCGGAAAGCAGTCTTTCTTTTGGCTGGGACCATGATGGAGAGACCATGAAACTGGGGACGGTGCCTCCGGGCAAAAGCGGTTCCTTTTATTTTTCGCCGCCTGGTTCTTCCAACCTGCCGGTGCGGATTTTCTGGGAAGGGGAGGCTGGGAGCCGGCTGGAAGAAAAATCCGGCAAAGTACGGACGGCGGAACAGATCCTGGCGGAACGGCTGGCTCGGAAGGAACATAAAGGAAATAGCACTAAATGAAAATAATTATTAAAAAGGCTTGACTATTTTCTAAGTTTGTTGTACCATAAGGATGTCAAGAAAAGCAAACAACATCTGAAGGGAAACAAAGAGCCGTGCGTGCGCTGCACAGCCGTTCCCACACAGAGGCCCCTATGGGGAAAAGAAAAAGAGGAGGATTTGACAATGGCTGAGTTGAAAGGTTCTCAAACTGAAAAAAACTTATGGACTGCATTTGCGGGTGAATCCCAGGCATACAACAAATATGGCTATTATGCCAGTGTAGCCAAGAAGGAAGGATACGAACGGGTAGCCCAGAACTTCCTGGAAACTTCCGGCAACGAAAAGGAACATGCCAAGATTTGGTTCAAGGCTCTCCATGGGGGCTCCATCCCTGATACGGTGGAAAACCTGAAGGATGCTGCTGCCGGCGAAAACTATGAATGGACGGAAATGTACAAAGAATTTGCAGAAACCGCTGAAAAAGAAGGGTTCAAAGACTTGGCTTACAAGTTCAAAGCTGTGGGCGCCATTGAAAAGCACCATGAAGAACGCTACAGAGCCCTGCTGAAGAAAGTGGAAGACGGGACCATGTTCCAGCGCAGCGAAAAGACCGTTTGGATCTGCTCCAACTGCGGCCACATCGTGGAAGCCGAAAAGGCTCCGGAAGTCTGCCCGGTCTGCGCTCATCCCAAATCCTATTTCATGGTCAACTGTGAATGCTTCTGAGCATAAAAAAAAGGCCCCGTTGCGGGGGCCTTTTTTTTATGCTCAATGGTTGGTCAGTCCTAGTTCTTTCAGCATTTCCATATCTTCCTTGATGGTGGTGCCGCTGGTGGTGAGCATATTGCCGGTGATGGAGGCGGAGGCTCCGGCCAGGAGGGCGGTGGCCCCGTTCTGGGGCAGCAGCTTCCGCCCGGCAGCCAGACGGATATTGGCGGTAGGGTTGATGAACCGGAAAATGGCAATGGTCCGGAGGATGTCTTCCGCCGGCAGGGGCTTGCGGCCTTCCATACCTGTGCCAGGAATGGCCATCAGCGCGTTGATGGGAATGGATTCGATTCCCAAGCTCTGGAGGGTGAAGGCCATATCCAGTCGGTCCTGCCAGGTTTCTCCCATGCCGATGATGCCTCCGGAGCAGACGCACATCCCTTCTGCCTGGGCAGCTTTGATGGTGCGGATCCGGTCGTCAAAGGTGTGGCTGGTGCAGATCTGGGGGAAGTACCGGCGGGAGGTCTCGATGTTGTGGTGGTAGCTGGTGACCCCGGCTTCCCGGAGGCGGCGGAACTGTTCCCGGCTGATGATGCCGTGGGAGGCGCACAGGTCGATGGTCAGGTCCTTTTTCATGGCCCGGTAGATGTCCAGGGCCTTCTCGAAATCACTGCCGGTGAGGTCCCGCCCGGAAGTGACCATGGCGAACCGGTTGGCACCGGCATCCTGGTCGGCTTTGGCAGTTTTCATCACTTCTTCTTTGGAAAGGAAGCCGTATTCTTCACAGCCCGTATGGTGGCAGGCAGCCTGGGCACAATATTTGCAGTTTTCCCCGCAGCGGCCGCTCCGGGCGTTGATGATGGTGCAGAAATCCACATGGTTGCCACAGAAATGTTTCTGGAGTCGGCCGGCTTCCTGCTGGAGCTCTGCCAGGGGCTGGGTCAGCAGCTCTTGGACTTCCGGGTCCTCCGGCTTCAGCCGGTACCCTCCTATGATCCGATCGGTCAGTGCGCGCAGTGCTTCTATCTTCAATGATCTCATCCCTTCTGGTATAATATGGTTACCATTATAAAGAACCGGGGATTTGCGGTCAACTTTCTAAAATGTAAGGTTAACGTAAAACCGGGATCTGCAAAGGAGGAAAATCATGGAACTGCTTTTTATCTATATGGATGGCTGCCCTTACTGCAAACTGGCCGGTGAGGTGCTGGAAGATCTCTTTGCCAAACATCCGGAATACCAAAAGATTCCCCTGGTGAAGGTGAACGAGAACCGGGAACCGGAAAAATTGAAGGGCCGGAACTATTACTATGTCCCCACCTTCTTCTATGGGGAAGAAAAAGTTTACGAAGCCCAGCCGGGGGATGACCGGGAGAAGATGGAAAAGATCTTGGGTGATTTTTTCCAAAGAATCAGTGAGAAATGAAAATGAGGTGCTGCGTGAGCGGCACCTCATTTTTCATTCCATCAATATTTTCCGGCAGGTTTCGTTCTTCATGACCATCTTCAGCAGCAGGTTCCCCAGCACTGTGACGCTGAGGCATTCTCCGGCCCCGATGTAGACCATGGCTGCCCCCAGGGACAGATCTGGGGGCAGGGCCGCCAGTACATCCAGTTCAGCCCCGATCAGCACTCCATTGCTCACCACCGGGCACAGAGAGGCCAGGAGAGGATTCCTCATCCGGTGCATGGGCCAGATCCCCAAGAAAGTGGCCAGGGTGCCCAGGAGCATATCCGGCAGTCCGAACGGGCTCCCCAGGTTGGCCAGGAAGCATCCGGCCGTGAGACCGGGGATCCATTTGGGATTGTAGAAAGCCAAGAGGGTCAGACATTCGGAAAACCGTATCTGGATAGGTCCGTAGCTGAGCGGGGCCAGTCCCAGGGTGAGGGCGGCGTAGACCGCTGCCAAAAGGGCGTTCCGCAGCAGCCAAGTTTCCTTTCCCATCTTCAGGCCTGCCCTTTCAGCAGACGGGCTTTCAGTTCTTTGTATTTCCGGGAATAGAAAGGCTTCAGTTGGGCTTCCCGGTGGTCATAGCCGTAGGCCCGTTTGGAAATGGACAGGATGGGAGGCGCTTGGATCCGCTTGGCCACAGCCAGACCGCAGAACAGCTTCCACCACCGTTCCAGATCCTCGATGAAAGCCTGGGCGTCCGGGAACAGCTGTTCCACCAGGCCCTTTTCACAACCCAGATGTCCTTCCAGGGTCCCTTCCGCGTACCAGGTCAGGAGTTCTTCCGGAGAAGTCTTGTACCAGCTTTCCACAAAGGCTTGGAGCAAGTAATCATGGTAGGGATAGACCAGGGGATCTCCCCCTTTGCCCACGGTCTGGGCATCGGACAATTCCGCGCTGGGCTTGATCTGGAAGATCTCTTCCGGGATGACTTCTTTCTGGAATACGGCTTCATTGAGATAACGGCCCAGGGCATAGACTTGGTGCTTCCACAGATCCCCGATGAGGGCCAGGACCCCGGCGATATCTCCGTAGAAGGTGGCGTAGCCTACAGTCATTTCTGCCTTGTTGGAGTTGCAGGAGAAGCCCCCGCCGAAAATGGAAGCCAGGCCGGCCAGCACCCGGGCACCCCGGTCCCGGGCCTGGATGTTTTCTGTGGCAAAGGGCGTGACTTTCAGGTGGAATTCCTCGCCGGTGCCGTAGTTGTGGATGGGTGCGCTGTTGAACTGGAGGATGGTCTTGTCCACCACTTCTTGGATGGGAAGGATGGTGTAATGGGTCCCCAGGGCTTCCGCCATTTTCTGGGCCAGCCCTTTGGTCAGTTCCGAATTGTACTGGCTGGGCATATTTACCAAGAGGACGTTTTCCGGCCCCAGGATGTCCACGTAAAAGGCTGCGGTGACGGCGGAATCGATGCCGCCGGAAACCCCGATGGTCATTTTCCGGATGCCCAGCTGGTCCAAGAAAAGAGAGGCTCCGTACCGGAGCGCGGTATAGACGGCCTGGGCATCGGTAAGGGCGGGCTGGAGCCCCCTTTCTCCTTGGAGCAGCCCCGTATCTGGATCCCAGAGGCTCACCAGCAGGTCTTCTTGGAAAGCCGGGGAATCAGTGATCATTTCTCCCCGGGCATTGTACATGCAGCTGCAGCCGTCATAGGTGAACACGTTCTTGCCGTTGTTCTGGATCCCCACGTTGTTGCAGTAGGCCAAAGGGATGCCGCAGGATCTGGACTGGTGCACGAACAGCTCATGGCGCTTCCGGTTCTTGTGGAAAGTATAGGGGGAGCAGGAAAGGTTGCAGAGGATCTGGGCCCCATTTTTCTTCAGCAGTTCCGGTACATTATAATAGTAGTTTTCTGTCCAGCCGTCTTCGCACAGGAGTACTCCCAGTTTCACTTCCCGGCCTCGGATGGACACCGGGACCGGTTTTACCAGGTCTTCGATGGTCACGTTCCGGCCCAGTTCCGGCAGCAGTTTGGCGATGCTGTGGAAGTACCGGCTGTCGTCGAATTCCCGGTAGTCCGGCAGGGAGGTCTTGCTGATGAAGGGATAAGGCAGGCCGCCCTGGAGCAGCTTCCCGTCCTGGGCTACAAAGGCCGCGTTGTATTTCCGGATCCGGCCGTCTTCATTGACTTTGTCCGGGTCGGTGGCGATGTTGCCGAAAATCACGCAGATCCCTTCACTGGCGGCGATGATCTCTTTTCCCCAGGCTTCACAGTCCCGGAGAAAGGCACTCTGCTCCCACAGGTCTCCCAGCAGGTAGCCCGGGACCATCAGTTCCGGCAGGAGCAGGATATCCACCTGGGCTCCACGGGCTCTGGCGATGGCATCCAGGGCCTTGCGGGTATTGGCTTCCGGATTCCCCGGCTCTACTTGGATTTGTGCACAAGCAATTTTGATGTCCATTTGTTTCTCGCTCCATAAATTGATATAATGAATCAATAACTGCTTCCATTATAGCAAAAGGGGACAGGATAGGAAAGACGGGGAGCAGGGCCGTCGTGAAAATACGAACAAAGCAAAATCTTCGTCTGTAAATGTTGCATATATACAGCGCATATGCTATGATACCTTATGCGATATGCAGAAAGTAGGGGGGACTATGTTATACATTAGCACAAGAGGGAAAACGGATATGGTGAGCTCGGCTCACGCGATCTCCAATGGACTGGCGGCAGACGGAGGACTTTTTGTTCCGAAAGAATTCCCGCCCATCAGCCTGGCGGAAATCGATGCCATGCGGGAAGCTCCGTACAGCGATCGGGCTCTGACGGTACTGGCCCGGTTCCTGACGGACTACAGCGAAGACGAACTGCGGAACTGTGTGGAAACGGCGTACAGCAAGGACCGTTTCGGGGATTTCCCGGCACCGCTGCACCTGCTGAAGGACAATCTGGATGTACTGGAACTGTGGCATGGCCCCACTTGTGCTTTTAAAGACATGGCCCTGCAGATCCTGCCTCTGTTCCTGACTAAAGCGGTCCAGAAGACTGGGGAACAGAAGAAACTGGTGATCCTGGTGGCCACTTCCGGAGATACTGGGAAAGCGGCCATGGCCGGGTTCGCCGATGTGCCGGAAACGGAAGTCATCGTGTTCTATCCCCAGGAAGGGGTCAGCGATATCCAGAAGCTCCAGATGGTGACCCAGAAAGGGGACAATGTCCATGCCGTAGCTGTGGAAGGGAACTTCGATGATGCCCAGACCGGGGTGAAGATCCTGTTTGGCAGCCAGCCTCTGGCCCAAGAACTCCAGGAACACGGGTGTGCCTTCTCTTCCGCCAACTCCATCAACTGGGGACGCCTGGTGCCCCAGATCGTGTACTATTTCAGTGCCTATGCAGATGCGGTGAACAGCGGCCGGATCGAAAATGGGGCACCGGTGAACTTTGCAGTGCCCACGGGGAACTTCGGAGACATCCTGGCCGGTTTCTATGCCAGACTGATGGGCCTGCCGGTGAACAAGTTCATCTGTGCTTCCAACAGCAACAATGTACTGACGGACTTCATCAATACTGGAGTCTACAATCGGAAACGCCCCTTCCATAAGACCATTTCGCCTTCCATGGACATCCTGGTTTCCAGCAACTTGGAACGGCTGCTGTTCGAAGAGACAGGCCATGATGCGGCTCAGGTAGCAGAATGGATGAAGGAATTGAACGAAAAGGGCGAATACAAGATCGGCACCGAGCTCCAGAACCAGATCCTGAAGGACTTCTTCGGCACCTGGGTGGATGAAGTGGAGACCCGGGAGACCATCGGAGATGTGTACAATAACTATGGTTATGTAATGGATCCCCATACAGCGGTGGCTTACAAGGCCATGGAAAAATACCGGCTGATGACCGGGGACGAGACCTACAGCATCGTCCTGAGTACTGCCAGTCCCTTCAAGTTCAACGATGTGGTCCTAGCTTCCATCGATCCGGATACCTACGAAGGGAAGGAACTGGATCCCTTTGTGGCCATGGAAGACCTGAGCAGAGTGGCCAAGCTGCCCATTCCGGCCAGCATGCAGGAACTGCCCAAGCTCCAGAGACGCCAGAGCGATGTAGTAGATAAGACCCAGCTGGAAGCGGAAGTGAAGAAGCTGTTAGGATTGGAGTAAAGAGTTACACAAAAGGGACCCGACAGGGTCCCTTTTGTTATACCTGACATAAGAAAAAACCTATAGATAAGTGTAACTTTTGTGTCAGTTTCATTTAAAAATATACAGTTCCCAGCTTATTTTTTTGAGCAAAGTATGGTATGATAGAAGGCATATAGATTGATCGATTTTTTATATGATTCAAAGGGGAGCAAGAAATGGAAGTCACTGTTATTACAAATATCAGACGGAAAGTGCTGACCATGCTGTCGAAAATGGCTTATGACGGGAACCTGCCGGACCATGTCTATGACATCCTGCAGATCGTCAACGAGAATACTCCCAGGACCCGCTGCTGCGTCCACAAGGAACGGGCGGTCTTGAAGGAGCGGATCTGTGTGGCCCTGGGTGTAGATACAGATATGAACATCATCGAGGCGGCCAACAAAGCCATTTCAGAACCGGTGGATCGGACCCAGCATGTCATCGCTGTGCTGCCGGAAGGCTGTTCTGCCTGCCCGGTGAACAAATATATGATCACCGATGTGTGCCGCCGCTGCCTGACCCACCGCTGCATGAACGGCTGCCCCAAGAAGGCCATTTCTGTGTACCAGGGCCGTGCCCACATCGATTATGATATGTGCGTAGAATGCGGCAACTGCAAACGGGCCTGCCCCTACGGCGCTGTGGTGGAAATCGCCCGTCCCTGCGAAAACGCCTGCAAGGTCCATGCTCTCCATACCGGCGTGAACAAGAAAGCGGAAATCGATAAGAACATCTGCGTGGAATGCGGGGCCTGCCGGGGTGCCTGCCCCTTCGGCGCCATCGAGGAACGGAGCCACATCGTCCAATTGATCCAGGCCATCAAGAGCGGCCAAGAAGTGGTGGCCCTCCTGGCTCCTTCCTTTGTGGGCCAGTTCGGACTGAAGGTGCATCCAGGCCAGATCGTCAAAGCCTGCCAGGAACTGGGGTTTGCTTCTGTGAAGGAAGTGGCGCTGGGAGCCGATATGACCACCATCTCTGAAGCGGAAGAATTCCTGGAAAAGGTGCCCACCGGCAAACAGAAAGTCATGACCAGCTCCTGCTGCCCGGCTTTCGTGGCTACGGTGAAACGCCATGCCCCGGAATTGGCAGACTGTATCTCCGATGCGGTGTCTCCCATGGTGGCCCGGAGCAAACTGGAGAAATACAAGCATCCCGGTGCCCTCACCTGCTTCATCGGTCCCTGCATCGCCAAGAAAGTGGAAGCCCGGGAACATCCGGACGAAATCGATTTCGTACTGACTTTCGAAGAACTGAAGTGCATGATGGACAGCCAGGACATCGACCCGGCCAAATGCGAAGAGGCCCCTTTCCATGCCGCTTCTTCCGCCGATGGCTGCAGCTTCCCCCAGGCGGCCGGCGTCAGCAATGCCGTCAAGGATTATGTCCGGGACAACCATCCGGAAGTGGATGTGGACTCTCTGAAGAGCCTCTACTGCAATGGGCTGGATGAATGCCTCCAGGCTTTGAAAGATGTGGAAGCCGGCAAGCTGGATATCCAGTATCTGGAAGGGATGGCCTGCCAGAAGGGCTGCCTCAACGGGCCGGGGGCTCTTACGGAACCAGGCCTCACCCGGGTGCTGCTGAAACGCTTTGCAGATACTACCCAGGCAGACAGCGCCGGCAAGATCGAACAGGCCATGGATGGCGTGAAGAACGTGGACATGGAACGGGTATATTTGCGCAAATAAACAGAGTGTGATAAAATAGCCGGGTATGAGTACGTTGAAACGAGGGCTCTTACCCGGCGTTTTCGAATTTATGTAGGAGGAATCAAGAATGTCAGGACATTCCAAGTGGGCTAATATCAAATTCAAAAAAGGCAAGGCTGATGCGCTCCGTGGGAAGATCACCACGAAGATCGGCCGTGAAATCACGATTGCTGTACGCATGGGCGGTCCTGATCCTACTGGCAATATGAGACTGAAGCTGGCTTTGTCCAAAGCCAAGGCCAACAACATCCCCAAGGACAACATCAAACGGGCCATCGCCAAGGGCCAGGGTGCTACCGAAGGGTCCAACTACGAACAGATCACTTATGAAGGATACGGCCCCGCTGGGGTGGCCATCATGGTCAGCGCCCTGACGGACAACCGGAACCGGACGGCTGCCGATGTGCGCCACGTGTTCTCCAAAGGCGGGAACATGGGGGAATCCGGCTGCGTAGGCTGGATGTTCAAGAACAAAGGGGTATTCACCGTAGAAAAGGAAGGGGCTCCTTCTGAAGACGAAGTGATGGAAGTGGCTCTGGATGCCGGTGCGGAAGATATGGAAACCACCGATGATGCCTATGTGATCACCACGGCTCCGGAAGATTACGATGCCGTGGAAAAGGCTCTGGCTGATCACAACATCGAAGTGGCCATGAGCGAGCTGTCCCTGATCCCGGACAATACTGTTGCAGTGGCCGGGGAAGATGCAGAGAAGGTCCAGAACATGATCGACGCGTTCAATGATCTGGATGATGTGCAGGACGTTTATACGAACGCTGACCTGCCTGATGAAGAATAAAGGGAACTGCTGTTGCTGCTGAACAGTCATCCCAGGAGTACATATGGCCGGCCAGCTGGGGAAATGTTCCCTGGAGGCCGGCCTTTTTCACCATAAGGAGGGAATTGTCTATGCTGGCATTGGGTATCGACCCGGGTACGGCGATCTGCGGCTACGGGCTGGTGCGGCTGGAACGGAGCCGGCTGATCCCCGTCCATTATGGAGCCGTCTTTACGGATAAGGATATGCTGCCAGAACGGCGGCTGAACAAGATCTATGAGGAGCTGACGGAACTGATCCAGCGCTTCCGGCCGGATTTCATGTCCGTGGAAAAGCTCTTCTTCAACCGGAATGTGACCACGGCCATTGCCGTAGGGGAGGCCCGGGGCGTCATCCTGCTGACGGCGGCCCAGGCCGGCATCCCGGTCTACGGATATACGCCCATCCAAGTGAAGCAGGCCATCACCGGGACCGGGCGGGCCAACAAGGAACAGGTGACCTATATGGTACAGAAATTGCTCCATATCGAGGAAAAACCCAAACCGGATGATGTGGCCGACGCCCTGGCCATCGGCATCACAGGGCTGAACTTCATCCGGGAACAGGAACTGCGGGAGAGAATGCGATGATTGGATTCATTACCGGACGGGTGGACCATATTGGAACGAATTTCTGCCTGGTGGATACCCAGGGAGTGGGCTACCGGATCTTCCTGAACACCGGGGACCTTTCCCGGATCCAGGTGGACCAGAAGGTGAAGATCTATACCTATCTGTCCGTACGGGAGGATGCCCTCCAGCTTTTCGGCTTCCTCTCCTACGATGCCTATTCCCTGTTCACCCAGCTGATCACCGTCAGTGGCATCGGTCCCAAGATGGCCCAAGGGATCCTTTCTGCCTCCAAGGTGGATGCTTTCTATTTGGCGGTAAAGAACCGGGACCTGAAGTTCTTGACCAAGCTGCCGGGGATCGGGAAGAAAACGGCGGAACGGCTGCTGCTGGAACTGAAGGACATGACTGGGCCGGAAGGGCTGGAAGAGGAAGGAACAGCAGGCGGCTATGAGGGAGATGTGCCGGATGATGACACCACGCCCCTGGGGGCTGTGGCCGAAGGGCTCAGCTATCTGGGCTACACCCAGGGGGAAATCGCCCAAGTACTGAAGAAACTGAAAGTGACCGCTGACAGCAAGGCAGAAGACCTTTTGAAAGAGGCACTGCGCCTGATGGCCAGGAGGAGTTAAATGGAAGATACCAATCGCGTGATCGCCGGGCACGAACAGGAGCAGGACGGCTGGCAGTACAGCCTGCGCCCCCGGCGGCTGGCGGAATACATCGGTCAGTCCAAAGTGAAACGGAACATGGAGATTTTCATCCAGGCAGCCCTGAAACGAAAGGAAGCCCTGGACCATGTGCTGCTCTATGGACCGCCGGGCCTGGGAAAGACCACCCTGGCCAACATCATCGCCAACGAACTGAATGTGAACATCCGGATTACCAGCGGGCCGGCGCTGGAGCGGCAGGGAGATCTGGCAGCCATCCTCACCAACCTCAGCGACAGCGATGTATTGTTCATCGATGAAATCCACCGGCTGCCCAAGACCGTGGAGGAAATCCTCTATTCGGCCATGGAAGACTATGCCTTGGACATCATCATCGGGAAGGGACCGGCTGCCCGGAGCGTCCGGCTGGATCTGCCCCGGTTCACTTTGATCGGGGCCACCACCCGGATGGGGTCCATTGCGGCTCCGCTCCGGGACCGGTTCGGAGTGATCTGCCATCTGGAATTCTATACTCCGGAAGAGCTCCAGATCATCGTGGAGCGGGCGGCGGAGATCCTGGGGGTTTCCATCGAATCCGACGGAGCCTATGAAATCGGGCGCCGGAGCCGAGGGACGCCCCGGGTGGCCAACCGGCTGCTGAAACGGGTACGGGATTTTGCAGAAGTGGCTGGTCATGAGGTAATCACCCGGGACGTATGCCGGCATGCCATGGAACGGCTGGAAATCGATGATTTGGGCCTGGACCAGAACGACCGGCGGCTGCTGCAGAAGCTGGTGAAGGATTTCGGAGGCCGTCCGGTGGGGGTGGATACCTTGGCAGCTTCCCTCAACGAAGAGACCGAGACTTTGGAAGATGTCTATGAACCCTACTTGATGCAGCTGGGCATGCTCCAGCGGACCCCCAAGGGCCGACAGGCCACCTTGGCGGCCTATCAATATCTGGGGGTGCCTTATCCCACGGAGGATGGAAACAAATGAAGAAGACCCTGGGGATTTTTCTCTGCCTGTTCCTGCTGCTGTGCCAGAGCCTGGCCTTGGCGGCAGGGGGAGGCCCGAAGCTGCGGGTGGGACTGGCGGTGGATCAATTCTCCGCCCAGATCAGTTCCTCCGGCAAGATCAAGGTGGTGGAGCCGGGCGGACGGACCACAGTGCTGCAGCCAGGGAGCCACTTCATCAGCGTGAAGAACGGAAGCCTCTATGCGGACCAGAAAAAACTGGGCAGCAGCCAGGTATCCCTCTTGGCGGCTGATGCCAAAAATCCGGTGCTGGTCCACCAGAAAAAATACCGGGGAGCCTTGACCGTACTCCTGAACAGCGGGAAAAAGAATCTGACCCTGGTGAACACCCTGCCTCTGGAACAGTATCTCTATGGGGTGGTGGCCAAAGAAGTGCTGCCCCTGTGGCCGGATGAAGCCATCAAGGCCCAGGCAGTGGCCGCTCGGAGCTTTGCCCTCTACAGCCTGGACCACGGGAAATATCCCAATTTCGACATCCGGGCCAACGAACTGGGCCAGGTGTACGGCGGGATCAGCGCCGAGCACGCCAATACTACGAAACTGGTGGATGCCACCAGCGGGGTGGCTGCCCTCTATGAGGGGGAACCCATCCAGGCGGTGTTCCACAGCAGCGGAGGCGGCTATACGGAAGCGGCCAGTGCCGTCTGGGGCAAGGACATCCCCTACCTCCAGGCGGTGCCCGATTACGACCAGGATTCCCCCAAATTTTCCTGGAACCGGGTCTTCACCAAGGTCCAGCTTACCCGGCTCCTGAGCCAGGGCGGCTATGAGCTGGGAGATCTCCAGGGCATCCGGCTGTCCGCCCGGACAGCACCACCCATGCGCTGGACCCCGGACCGGGGGACCTCCGGCCGGGTGAAGCGGATGACCTTCGTGGGTTCGAAGAAAAGCATCACCCTCACAGGGAGCCAGGTCCGGTCCCTGTTGGATCTGGATAGCGCCCTCTTTGATATCCGGATCGGCCTGGAACGGCCCAAAGAATTGGATGTGACCATCACCAACGGCTATGGCTATCCCATCGGGAAGAAGACCATCCCCATCAGCGGGGACAAGAAATCCGGCACCGAGGGGGCCAGCGTGGGAGACATGCGCCTGTTCACCAATGTAGACGGGGAAAAGGTGATCTTCACCGGCAACGGGTTCGGCCACGGAGTGGGCCTCAGCCAATGGGGCGCACGGGGCATGGCCCTCCAGAAAAACAAACGGGGAAAGTACAATGATTACAAGACCATCCTGTCCCATTACTACCAGGGGATCACGGTGAAACAGGTCTATTAGGAGAGAAGAAAGATGGAAGTTACTGATTTCGATTACGATCTGCCAGAGGAACTCATTGCCCAGACACCGGTGGAGCCCCGGGATTCTTCCCGGCTCCTGGTGATGGACAAAAAGACCGGGGAACTGGAACACCGGCATTTCTACGACTTGCCGGAATACCTGAAGCCCGGGGACCTGCTGGTGTTCAACGATACCCGGGTGATCCCGGCCCGGCTCCACGGAGTGAAGACTACGGGAGCCCATGTGGAAGTATTCCTGCTGACCCGGAAAAATGCCACGGACTGGGAAGTGCTGGTGAAACCGGGCAAGAAGCTCCAAAAAGGAGCCCAGATCAAATTCAGCGAGGAACTGAGCTGTGAGATCCTGGACACCACGGATTTCGGGGGCCGGATCGCCCGGTTCCACTATGAAGGGATCTTCGAAGAAATCCTGGACCGGCTGGGCGAGACCCCGCTGCCTCCTTACATCCACGAAAAGCTCAAGGACAGCGAACGCTACCAGACCGTGTACAACCGGGAACGGGGCAGCGCTGCTGCTCCCACTGCTGGGCTCCATTTCACCAAGGAACTGTTGAAGAAAATCAAAGATATGGGCGTGGAGGAAGTGTTCGTCACTCTCCATGTGGGCCTGGGGACCTTCCGTCCGGTGAATGAAAGCCGGATCGAGGACCACAAGATGCATCGGGAATTCTACACCGTCTCACAGGAAGCTGCTGATGCCATCAACAAAGCCAAACGAGAAGGACGGCGGATCATCGCTGTGGGCACCACTTCCGTCCGGACCTTGGAAAGCGCCGGGGCCAGCGGAGAAATGAAAGCCGGGGGCAGCTGGACCAGCATCTTCATCTATCCCGGCTACCAGTTCCGGTTCGTAGATGCCCTGGTCACCAACTTCCACCTGCCCCAGAGCACCCTGATCATGCTGGTGTCCGCCCTCAGCTCCCGAGAGAACATCCTCCATGCCTATAAGGTGGCGGTCCAGGAAAAATACCGGTTCTTCAGCTTTGGCGACGCCATGTTCATTCATTAAAGGAGATAAAATGCATTCCGTCTATTTCGAACTCATCAAGGAAGACCCCCGGAGCGGGGCCCGGCTGGGGAAACTCCACACCCCCCACGGGACTTTCGATACCCCCATGTTCATGCCGGTGGGGACCCAGGCTACGGTAAAGACCCTGACCCCGGAAGAGCTGTACGCCATGCATTCCCAGGTGATCCTGTCCAATACGTATCATTTATTCCTCCGGCCGGGCACGGAGCTGATCCGGAAAGCCGGCGGCCTCCACAAGTTCATGAACTACCAGCGGGGGATGCTCACCGACAGCGGCGGTTTCCAAGTGTTCAGCTTGGGAGAGATGCGGAAGATCACCGAAGAAGGGGTGATGTTCCGGTCCCACCTGGACGGTTCCCGGCAGTTCCTGAACCCGGAAGTGGCTACCAAGGCCCAGGAGGACCTAGGAGCGGACATCATCATGGCTTTCGATGAATGCATCCCTTACCCAGCGGACCACGCCTATGCCAAACAGTCTACGGAACGGACTACCCGCTGGGCCCGGCGGTGCCTGGAAGCCAAGACCCGAGAGGATCAAGGGCTCTTCGGCATCATCCAGGGGGGCATGTACCCGGATCTGCGGGAATACAGCGCCAAGGCCATCACGGATATGGATTTCGCAGGATTTGCCATCGGCGGCCTGTCCGTGGGAGAACCCCATCCCCTGATGTATGACATCCTGGATAAGACCACCCAGCATATGCCCAAGGACAAGGCCCGGTATCTCATGGGGGTGGGTACCCCCGACTGCCTGGTAGAAGGGGTGAACCTGGGGGTAGATATGTTCGACTGTGTGTATCCCACCCGGGTGGCCCGGAACGGCACCGCCATGCTCCCTACCGGACGGCTGGTGGTGCGGAACGCCCAGTACGCCGAAGACTGGCGGCCCATCGATGAACACTGCGACTGCTACACCTGCCGCCATTTCAGCCGGGCCTACATCCGCCACCTGTTCAAGGCGGAAGAGATCCTGGCCCTGCGGCTCTTATCTATACATAATCTCCATTTTCTGCTAAAATTTGCAGAGGATATGAGAACAGCCATCGCTAACGATACGTTCCCGGAATTCCGGGCAGCGTTCTTAGAGAATTATGAAACCACAAGGAGGTAATTTTTGATGGAAAATCTGCTTCAAATGGCCTGGCCCTTCATTCTCATGGGTGTGATCTTCTACCTGATGATCTACCGTCCCCAGAAACGGGACCAGAAGAAACGCGCTGAAATGCTGGATTCCCTGAAGGTGGGCACCAACATCGTCACCATCGGCGGCATCCTGGGCACCATCACCAAGGTCTATGAGGACAAGATCCGGATCAAAGTGGCAGAAGGGGTGGAAATGCACATCCGCAAGACAGCCGTGGGCGGTGTGATCACTTCCGCTTTCGACAAGAAGAACATCCGGAAGGCTGCTAAGAAGGAAGAGGCAGCCAAGAAAGAAGAAGCTGCCAAGAAGGAAGAAGCCCCTAAGGCGGAACCGGAAGCCAAACCGGCAGAAACTCCGGAAGCACCGGCAGCAGAAGCCCCCAAGGCTGAAGGGAACGGAGAAGGAAAATAATGGATAAGAAAACAGCCCGCCAGGAAATCAGGGAGAAAATCCAGAAACTGAACCAGCGGGAAATCCATAAATACAACCGGGAGATCAACAGCCACATCGTCAACAGCCGGCTTTTCCTGGAAGGGAAAGTGATCATGGGCTACCTGGGAGAACCGGGGGAAGTGAACATCGATCAGTCCCTCCAGACAGCCCTCAACATGGGCAAGACCGTGTGCGTGCCCCAGATCCTGGAAGGACCGGGGGAGATGGCGGCGGCCCGGCTGGTGACCTTGAAGAAGCTGGGGCGGGACCGTTACGGCATCCGTACGCCCCAGGAACCGGTGGAAACCATCGCCCCGGAAGACATCGACCTGGTGCTGACGCCCGGTCTGGGCTTTACCGCCCAGGGCGAACGGCTGGGCCGGGGAGCCGGGTATTACGATCGTTTCCTGCCACGGTGCACCAAAGGGGTTCCCATGGCAATCGGGTATGAGGTGCAGGTCCAGAAAGAGCTGCCCACCAATGCCCATGACGCGAAAGTCCGTTATCTGTGTACGGAAAAAGGACTGCGGGTATGCAAGAATAACGGAAAATAAGGAGGAATCGTTTTGGAGGGTAAAAATCGGGTCAAGCTGCTGGTTTCAGTGCTGGCCATCGTGATTGCATTTGCCGTATTCATCAAGCCTCTGGCCAGTACGGTAAAACAGGGCCTGGACCTGCAGGGCGGCACCCATGTGGTGCTCCAGGCCCAGGAAACGCCGGAAAGCAAGGTGGATGACGACGCCATCAACCGGTCCATCCAGATCATCGAACGCCGGGTCAATGAACTGGGCCTGACGGAACCGGTGATCCAGCGCCAGGGCAAGGACAAGATCATCGTGGAACTGCCCGGAGTGAAGGATCCGGAACAGGCCATTGCCATGCTGGGCAAGACGGCTATGCTGGAGTTCAAGGACATGGAAGGGAACACCGTCCTCACCGGGAAAGATTTGAAAGATTCCAAAGCCAGTGCAGACCAGAGCGGCCAGCCGGTGGTCACGCTCCAGTTCAATGAAGAAGGGGCGAAGAAATTCGCCGACCTGACCGCCCGGAACGTGGGCCGGCAGATTGCCATCCTCCTGGACGGCAACGTGCTCACCGCTCCCCGGGTCAGCGAACCCATCACTGGGGGCAATGCCCAGATCACCGGGTCCAAGGACGCCAAGGAAGCGGAACATTTGGCCATCCTCCTGCGCAGCGGCTCTCTGCCGGTGAAGCTGGAAGTGGTGGAAAACCGCACCGTAGGTCCTACCCTGGGCCAGGACGCCAAGGACGCCAGCATGAAGGCTTTTGCCATCGGGCTGGCCGGGGTGTTCCTGTTCATGCTGCTGTATTACCGCTTGGCAGGGCTGGTGGCGGATATCGTCCTGCTGCTCTATACCCTGCTGCTCCTGGCGGTGATGAAGGGACTCAATGCCACCTTGACCCTGCCGGGGATCGCCGGGATCATCCTGTCCATCGGGATGGCCGTGGATGCCAACGTACTGATCTTTGAACGGTTCAAGGAAGAAATCCAGGCCGGAAAGACCCTCCGGGCGGCTGTAAGTTCCGGTTTCTCCCGGGCCTTCACCACCATCCTGGATTCCAACGTGACCACTCTCATGGCTGCGGCAGTGCTGTTCTATCTGGGCACCGGCCCCATCAAGGGCTTTGCCGTGACCTTGGCCCTTGGGGTATTGATCAGTATGTTCACGGCAGTGACGGTGACCAAGTTCATCCTCAGTGCCTTCATCGGCAGCAACTTTACAAAGAACCCGGCCTGGTTCGGTGTCCGGGGATATCAACCGAAAGAAAAAAACGGAAAAGGGGAGGCGGCACGATGAATAAGTTTTCCATAGTCAAGCATGCCAAGATCTTCTTTTCCATCACAGCCGTGGTGCTGATCGTGGGGATCGTATCCATGTTCACCCGGGGCTTCAACCTGGGGATCGATTTCACCGGGGGCAGCATCCTGGATATCAAGTTCGACCAGCCGGTATCCGTGGCCCAGGTCCGGACCGTGCTCAGCGACCATCAGCTGGGCAGCAGCGTGATCCAGCTGGGCAGCAGCGACCAGCAGGTGGAGACCAGCCAATCGGTGCTGATCCGTACCGGGATCATCAGCGACAGCCAGCGGGTGGAAGTGATGAACGACCTGACCGGCCGCCTGGGGAAAAATGAAGTGCTCCGGGTGGAAAACGTGGGCGCTACCGTAGGCGGCGACCTGGTGAAATCTGCCATCGGGGCGGTGGTCCTCAGCTGGGTGCTGATGATCATCTATATCACCATCCGGTTCGAACTGCGCTTTGCCCTGGCCGCCATCGTGGCCCTGATCATCGATGTATTGGTGACCCTCACCTGGTTCTCGGTGCTCCACCTGGAAATTGATTCTTCCTTCGTGGCAGCTCTTCTGACCGTGGTCGGGTATTCTGTCAACGGCACCATCGTGGTGTTCGACCGGATCCGGGAAAATCTCCATACCCATCGCCGGAACGAAAGCATGGGGGATTTGGTGGATGCCAGCATCTGGCAGACCATGACCCGGAGCGTGTACACCACCCTGACCACCTTGTTTGCGGTGGTGGCCATCTTCCTGTTCGGGGGAGAGACCATCCACAACTTCTCCTTCGCCATGCTGGTGGGCTTCTGCAGCGGGTTCTACACCTCCACTTTCCTGGCCGGGAGCATGTGGCTGTTCTTTCGAAAAAAACTGAGGAGATAAGGCGGCAAGGCGCCTTATCTCCAGATGGAAGTCAGGAGTCTGGAGTCGGAAGCCTCAGGTTAGGACCTGGCTTGATTGGCCAGGTCCTTTTTATTGTGTAAAACCGTAGGGGCGCAGGCCTGTCACACTGCTGGATGAACGAACTATCGGCGAATCTGTGGGTTCCCTGGCGTGGAGTTCCTACGGTACCGATTTACACATTCAAAAAATTTGCCTGCAAGTTTTCTCCATGGACTTCCGACTTCAGACTCCGGACTTGAGCCGCTGTGCGGCTCTATAGCTGCGGGCCAAGCGCCCGCAGCGGAAAGGACCTGATACTATGAAAATCGCAGTGCCCATGTATGTACGGGAAAAGGATAAAGCAGTCTTGGAAGCAGCGGCACCCGGAGCGGAGTTCGTTTATGGGAAGGATGCGGCGGCTCTCCAGGGAGCGGAAGTGATCATCGGCAACGTTTCTCCTAAAAAGCTGGCGGGGCTCACGAGCCTAAAATGGCTCCAGCTGAATTCTGCCGGAGCCGATGCTTACTGCCGGCCGGGGATCCTGGCCCCTCAGGTGCAGCTGACCAACAGCACGGGAGCCTACGGCCAAGCCCTTTCGGAACATATGCTGGCCCTCCTCCTGTCCCTCCAGAAGAAGCTGTACCTGTATCATCAGAACCAGCTCCAGCACCAGTGGAAGGATGAAGGAGAAGTGACCAGTCTGGAAGGAGCCACCGTAGTGATCGTAGGCTTTGGGGATATCGGCCGGGCTTTCGGGCGTCTGTGCCGTCTCCTGGGAGCTCATGTGATCGGCATCCGGCGGCATCGGGGTGCGCTTCCTCCAGAAGCGGACGAAATGGGCACCCTGGAAGATCTGCCCCGGTTCCTGGCCCGGGCAGATGTAGTAGCCAGCGTGCTCCCAGGGACGCCGGAAACCACCCATCTGTATGATGGGAAGCTTTTCCAGGCCATGAAGCCCGGAGCTTTCTTCCTCAACTGCGGCCGGGGGAATGCAGTGGTCCAAGAGGACCTGGCCCGGGCTCTTACGGAAGGGCATCTGGGCGGGGCAGCCCTGGACGTGACGGACCCGGAACCCCTGCCTGCGGACAGCCCATTGTGGGATGTGCCCAATCTTTTGATTACCCCCCATATCAGCGGGGAACATCACTTGGCCCAAACCTGGGATAAGGTGGCAGCCATTGCTGCCCGGAACCTGAAGCATTACCTGGCCGGCGAACCTCTGGAAAATGTGGTGGACCGGGAAACAGGGTATAAGAAGAGCATATAAGGAAGGGGCTGTTGCGCATGCAACAGCCCCTTCTTTTTCTTTCCGAAATGCGATATAATAATACATCACGCTATTGTCGAACCGATATACCCTGGAGCCGGACAGAAAGGATGTGCTCATATGCTGTATGTAATCCTCATGGGAATCATTGCTCTTTTGGTAGCGATCTTCGCCCTCCAGAATGCCATGGCGGTGGAAGTCAGTTTCCTTTTCTGGCATTTTTCTATGAGCCTGGCCCTGATCATCCTGGGCTGCCTCCTGGCAGGGTTTTTCCTGGCCAGCTTGTGGACCCTGAAAGTCAAGGCCGGCCATTATATGAAGGACCGCAGGCTGAAAGAGCAGCTGCGGCAGCTGGAAGATAAAAAAGCGGACTGGGAAGCGCGGCAGGAAAGACAGCCCCGCCGCCCGGTGCCCCATATGGACCTGCCTCGGACGGAACACAAGGGAAAAGCCTATGACCCGTCCCAGGACCAGGAGCCCATCATCAAGCCCTTCCGGCCAAAAGAATAAGGGACAGGAGAAATATGATCTATTCGAAAATCAAGAACCTTACTGGGGAGGAAACGGACCAGATCCAGGCACTCAGCCGGGAAATGGGGGTTTCTCCCCTCCTGGCCGGAGTCCTGGTGCGCCGGAACCTGACGGAACCGGAGCAGATCAAAGAATTCCTGAAGGGGAAAAAACAGCCCTATTATGACCCTTTCCTGTTAAAAGATATGGACCGGGCAGTGGAACGGATCCTGAAGGCTCTGCAGCAGGGCGAACCCATGACCATCTACGGGGACTATGACGTGGATGGTACATCGGCCAGCTCCCTGCTGTATTTGTTTTTGCAGGCCCGGGGAGCCAAAGTGCAGGTCTATGTGCCCCGCCGGGATACGGAAGGGTATGGACTGAACCGTCCCGCCCTGGAAAAAATCGCCGCCTCAGGCACCCGTCTGCTGATTACCGTGGATACGGGCATCAGCGGCGCCCGGGAAGTGGCGGAGGCTCCCAAGACCATGGATATCATCATTACGGACCACCATTTGGCTCCCCGGGAACTGCCTGCTGCCTTGGCGGTGGTGAACCCCAACCAGCCTGGGGACGGATATCCTTTCAAAGGGATCGCCGGGGTGGGAGTGGCTTTCAAATTGTGCCAGGCTCTGGAACAGAAGCTCACCGGGAACCCAGGATTTTACTGGGAGGACCTGATCGAATTGGTGGCTCTGGGCACCGTAGCGGATATGGTGCCTCTCCGGGATGAAAACCGGGAAATCGTCCGGAAAGGCCTGGCCAAAATGCCCCACAGCCCTCTCTGTGGCCTCCAAGCCCTGCTCCAGGTGACCGTGGCTCCCGGCAGCACAGTGAACAGCGGCACCATCGGGTTCGGCCTGGGTCCCCGGATCAACGCCGCCGGCCGGCTGGATGACGCCATGACGGCGGTGCATCTCCTGACGGCCCAGGATCCGGAAAAAGCCCGGGAACTGGCGGCAGAACTGAATTCTGCCAACCAGGAACGGCAGGCCCTGAGCCAGAAGATCTTCGAAGAGGCAGAGCATCAGATGGCTTCTTTGGGCAGCCCGGAATGGGGCATCGTCCTGGGAGAGGAAGGATGGCACCCCGGTGTCATCGGCATCGTGGCCTCCCGGATGACGGAAAAATACCATCTGCCTTCGGTGCTCCTTTCCATCAGCGGAGAAACCGCCAAAGGATCCTGCCGGAGCATCCCGCCCTTGGACTTGTACCAGGCCCTGGACCGGTGCCGGGACCATCTGGTCCAATTCGGCGGCCATGCCCAGGCAGCCGGACTGACCATGAAGACGTCGGAGATCCCTGCCTTCCGGGAAGCTTTTGCCAAGACAGTGGCGGATATGCTGGATCATCAGCCCTATGAGCCGGCAGCCGTGCCGGATTATTTTGTGCCGGAAGGAAGGGAAGTGACCCCGGAAGCTGTCCAGGAACTGACGGAACTGGAACCTTTCGGAGTGGGGAACCCAGCACCGGTGCTGGGATTTGCCAAGGCCAAGATCCAGGAAGTCTCCCTGTTGGGCCGGGAACAGAACCATCTGAAGTTCCTCCTGGAACAGGGCGGTTTCCATTATAAGGGCCTCCTTTGGCAGGAAGGGCCCCGGTTCCATTCCTTTTATCCGGGAGAAGTGGCAGCCATCGCTTTTTCTCCCCGGCTGAATACTTTCCGGGGCGTCACCGCGGTGGATCTGGAAGTGTCGGCAGTAGAAGCACCGTACACCATTATTGACTGGCGGCATGAGAACCGGAATAAAGAGACAGAGCTAAATAATATTTTACAAAAAGATAAAAAGACGGTAGTATATGTAGAGGATAGTGTTGCCCTGCAGCAGAAATTCCCGGGAATCCATAGTCTCCGGTACGGAGAACCTCTTCCCGGAGATGTCCATACCGTTGTATTCTATGACGGCGGGGCGGAAAAGGTCCTGACACCGGAAAAATTCCCTCTGGGAAAGGATCAGCAGGGCCGGCTGTACCTGATGTACGGCCGGGAGGATCTGTTGGCTCGGCGGGATGCCCTCCGCCGGAAGTACCCCGACTTGGCTGGGCTGCGCTTCTGCTATGCGGCCATCCGGAACCTGATCCGGCAGCAGGGCGCCTGCCAGGAAGCCCGGCTGCTCCGCTTGACCACCCGGGAAGGGTATGGGATCAGCCAGGCCATCCTCGATATTTTTTATGAACTGCATCTGTTCACCCGGGAAGCCGGATTGGTTTCCCTAGGGGAAACAGGACACAAGAATATGCAGGATTCCAAGGGGTTCCAGGCCCTCCAGGCGGCATACGACGCCCGTTTCCAGGAACTGAACCGCAGCTGGAAGCTGCAGCCGGCAGAAATCGCCGCGCTTTGGACCACAGGAAGGTGAGACAATGGAACAGCTCGATGATAAGCCGATCAGTGCGGAAGAATTCTACGCCCGCATCGGCAAATATTTGACCCCGCGGCAGGTGGAATTCGTCCGGGAAGCCTACAACTTCGCGGCGGAAGCCCATGCCAAGCAGAAACGCGCTTCCGGGGAACCCTATATCATCCATCCTCTGGGAGTGGCTACGATCTTGGCTCAGCTCCAGATGGACGATGTGACGCTGGCCGCTGCCTTCCTGCATGATGTGGTGGAAGATACGGATGTGACCTTGGACCAGCTGGAGGACATCTTCGGCCGGGAAGTGGCCATGCTGGTGGACGGGGTCACCAAACTGGGAAAGATCGAATACATCTCCCGGGAAGAACAGCAGGTGGAGAACTACCGGAAAATGTTCCTGGCCATGGCCAAGGACATCCGGGTGGTCTTGATCAAACTGGCGGACCGGCTGCACAACATGCGGACCATGAAATACATGCCGGTGAACAAGCAGAAACGGATCTCTTCGGAAACCCTGGAAATCTACGCGCCCTTGGCCCACCGGCTGGGGATCTACGCCATCAAATGGGAATTGGAAGATCTGGCTTTCCGGTACATGGAACCCCAGCATTACTATGAATTGGTGGAACAGGTCAAGATCAAGCGGCACGAACGGGAAGCCATGGTCCAGGAAGCCATGGACGAACTCCGGAAGCTGTGTGAGGAAGCCGGCATCAACTGCCAGATCCAGGGCCGCCCCAAGAGCTTCTACAGCATCTACAAGAAGATGCAGCGGGACCATAAGACCATCAACGAAATCTACGATCTCCTGGCCGTCCGGGTGCTGGTGGATACGGTGAAGGACTGCTACGGGGTCCTGGGCATCGTCCACGGGAAATGGAAACCCATCCCGGGCCGGTTCAAAGATTACATCGCCGTGCCCAAATCCAACGGCTACCAGTCCCTCCATACCACGGTAGTGGCTTCCAGCGGACAGCCCCTGGAAATCCAGATCCGGACCTTCGAGATGCACAAGGTCTCGGAATACGGGGTGGCAGCCCACTGGCGGTATAAGGAAAGCGGCGGCTCCAAGATGCCCAGTTCTTCCGATAAGAGCGTGGATGCCAAGATGGCCTGGCTGCGGCAGCTGCTGGAATGGCACAAGGATATGCGGGATCCCCATGAATTCGTGGATACCGTGAAGATGGACGTGTTTTCCGACGAGGTGTTCGTGTTCACTCCCCAGGGGGATGTGCTGGACCTGCCGGAAGGCTCCGTCCCCATCGATTTCGCCTACCGGGTCCATACCGGAGTGGGCAACAGCTGCGTGGGGGCCAAGGTGAACGGAAAGATCGTTCCCTTGGATTACCACCTGAAGAACGGGGACATCGTAGAGATCATCACGTCCAAACAGTCTCCCGGCCCCAGCCGTGACTGGATCAATATCGTGGGATCCAGCCAGACCAAGAACAAGATCAAGCAGTTCTTCAAAAAGGAACGGCGGGAAGAGAACATCGTCAACGGCCGGGAAATGCTGGAACGGGAATGCCGGCGCCTGGGCTACGATGTGAACACCATGCTCACCCCGGACAACCTGAAGGAAGTGGCTTCCCGGTGCCATATGGACGGCAGCGTGGAGAACCTTTTGGCAGCCTTGGGATATGGCGGACTGATGGTCAACGGGGTCATGGTGAAATTGGTGGACCTGTACAAGAAGGCCCAGCGCCAGACCACCACCAAGAACCTGTCCCAGCTCCTCAGCGAGCTGAAGCCCAAGACCGTGAAGACCCATAAGGGCAGCCACGGGATCCTGGTGAAAGGGGAGGACGACATCATGGTGAAGCTGGCCAAATGCTGCAATCCCATCCCTGGAGACCCTATCGTGGGCTACATCACCCGGGGCCACGGGGTTTCCGTCCACCGGGCGGACTGCCCCAACGTCCTTTCCAATACGGAAGATCCCAACCGGATGATCGAAGTCTCCTGGAATGTGGATACGGACGTGGCCTACAAGGTGGTGCTGCGGCTGACGGCCGTGGACCAGCCCGGCGTCATGGCCAATATCATGACCGTGGCCAGCGAGACCAAGGTGAACATCAATTCCATCAATGCCCATACCAATCCCAACAAGACGGCCTATGTGGACATGGGGCTGGATATCAGCAGCCTGGACCAGCTGAACTACATCATCGGCCGGCTGCGCCGGATCAAGGGCGTCTATAAAGTGGACCGGAAAGTGTCCGGAATGTGAGGCAGCCATGAGAGCAGTGGTACAGCGGGTCAGCGCAGCTTCTGTCACGGTGGAGGGCCGGAAAGTGGGCACCATCGGGCCGGGACTGCTGGTCCTTCTGGGCGTGGCCCGGGGAGATACAGAAAAAGACGGGGAATACCTGGCGGAGAAATTGGCCGGGCTCCGGATCTTTGAAGATGAAGAAGAAAAGATGAACCGGTCGGTGGCCCAAATCGGGGGCAGCATCCTTCTGGTATCCCAGTTCACCCTGTACGGGGATGTGCGCCATGGCAGGAGGCCTTCCTTCACCCAGGCGGCTCCGCCGGAAGAAGCCAACCGGCTCTATGAAGACCTGGCCCAGAAGCTCCGGGACAAAGGACTGACTGTGGAGACCGGACAGTTCCAGGCCCATATGGAAGTGTCCCTGGTGAACGACGGGCCGGTTACCATCCTGCTGGACAGCGGGAAAAGTTTTTAGGAGGAAATAGAAAACCATGAAAATCTATCGGGTGGTCGTTGGACCGATCCAGGAAAACTGCTATATCATCAAAAACGAAGCCAACAACGAAGGCATCATCGTGGACCCGGGGGATGAAGCCGACCGGATCATGGATGCGGTGAAGAAGGCCGGCATCGAGAAGGTGCCTGCCATCTTCCTCACCCATGGCCACGGGGATCATATCTCCGCCCTGGACGAAGTGAAGGCTGCCACCGGCGCCAAAGTCTATATGAGCCGGGAAGATGCTCCCATGCTCCGGGTATGGAACAGCAGCCTGTCCTATTCCACCAACCGGGACAAGAAATTCGATCCCCCCGATGCATTTTTCACCGATGGGGAAAAACTGACAGCGGCCGGCTTGGATTTCACCATCGCTGCCACACCGGGCCATACCCGGGGCGGGGTGTGCATCATCGGAGACGGAGTGGTGTTCTGTGGGGATACGGTGTTCCTGGAAAGCATCGGCCGGACGGACCTGCCCGGGGGATCTTATGACGCCATCCTGGACTCCATCAAGACCAAGCTGCTGGTGCTGCCCGATGATTACAAACTGCTGCCCGGCCACGGACCGGCCACCACAGTGGGCTGGGAACGGCGCCGGAATCCGTTCCTCCAGTAAGGTCGTGAGCGCATGATGGAAGTGCAGCAAAGACCCAGGGGACTGGTGGCCAAACTGCTGGCAGGCCTTTTGGGGTTCGGTGTGTTCTATCTGCTGGGCCACTGGTTCCTGCCGGTGTTCCTGGCCGTAGGGATGAGTTTTTTGCTCTATCCCATCGTAGACCGGCTGGAACGGCTGAAGATCAAGGGACGGCCCTTTCCCAATACCCTGGCGGTATTGATTTCTTTCCTCGTATTCGGACTGTTCCTCTATGCGGCGGCCAATGTGCTGATCGTCCCCTTGGTGACCCAGGTGAACACCCTGCTGAAAGCCATGCCAGGCTTGGCGGCCAAAGCCAACGAAAGCATCAGCCTGTTTTTGGGCAGCGAAGCCCAGAAGCTGCCGCCCAACACCCGGGAAGTGCTCCAGCAGGCGGCCAGCAGCCTGAGCAGCTACATCATGGGCCTGTTGAAGGACATGTTGGCTTCCACGGTCCAAGCGGCCAAGAGCCTGGTGAGCCTGGCCCTGGTCCCCTTCCTCAGCTTCTACTTCCTGAAAGACTGGCGGACCCTGAAGAAAATGGTGGTGGGGCTCTTCGCTTATGAAAAGCAGCCTCTGGCGGATCGGGTGCTCACGGACATGGGGCACATGCTCTGTGCCTATGTGGACAACATGTTCAAGCTCTGCTTCGTAGCGGCGGCCTGTCTCACTGCCGGGAATTCCATCCTGGGCGTCCAGTACACCTTGGTGCTGGGGTTCCTGGCCATGATCAGCGAGATGATCCCCCTGGTGGGATCGGTGGTAGGGACCCTGGCGGCGGTATTCATCGCCCTGCTCCAGAACCCGTCCCTGGCCTTGAAGGTGCTGATCCTCTATCTGGTGTACTATCAGATCGATGCCCAGGTGATCATGCCCAATCTCATGGGTCACAGCATCACCCTGCATCCGGTGCTGATCATCCTGGCCGTGATGATCGGAGGCCAGATCGGCGGCGTGGCCGGGCTGATCTTCGCCGTCCCCGTCCTTGCCATCATCAAAGTACTCTATGGGTATTTCTGGCATGCGGGGGAGAAGAGTCCGGTTGATAAAAACCAATAAACTGTGTTAAAATTAATAAGTTCAAACAAGTCGTGTGGACGGAGGGGATTTTTATGTTAACAGGGGCACCGCGTGGTACCAAAGACATTCTGCCGGGCACCATCAATGGCTGGCGGTATGCTGAACAAATCATTCGTGAAGTTTGCCGGGAATTCAATTATCAGGAAATCAGGACCCCGATCTTTGAACATACCGAACTGTTCCAGAGAGGCATCGGGGATGGGACGGACGTGGTGGACAAGGAAATGTACACCTTTACGGACCGGAGCGGCCGCAGTCTGACCCTGCGCCCGGAAAACACCGCTTCCGTAGTCCGTTCTTTCGTGGAAAACAAGCTGTATGCGGAACCCATGCCGCTGAAGGTGTTCTATATCGGACCTATGTTCCGGTATGACCGTCCCCAGGCTGGGCGCATGAGACAGTTCCATCAGTTCGGGGTGGAAGCCCTGGGGGCAGAATCCCCTGTAGTGGATGCAGAAGTCATCCTGCTGGCCCTCACCGTGCTGAAACGGTTCGGCCTGAAGGACCTGAAACTGAAGATTAACTCTGTGGGCTGCCCCAACTGCCGGCCCCAGCACCGGAAGCTGCTCCAAGACTACTTCCGTCCGCACTTGGACGAACTGTGCGAAGACTGCCAGAGCCGGTTCGACCGGAGTCCGCTGCGGATCCTGGACTGCAAAGTGGATGCCGATAAGCCTTTCATGGCCGGTGCACCGAAAATCACCGACAGCCTGTGCGATGACTGCCGGGCCCATTTCGAAACCGTGAAGAAACTGCTGGACGAAGCCGGCGTGGAATATGAAGTGGACAGCAACCTGGTCCGGGGGCTGGATTACTACACCAAGACCGCTTTCGAGATCCAGTATTCTCCCCTGGGTGCCCAGAGCGCAGTAGGCGGTGGCGGACGGTATGACGGCCTGGTGGAAGAACTGGGCGGCCCCAGCACCCCCGGCGTAGGCTTTGCCATGGGTCTGGAACGGATCCTCTTGGCCCTGGAAAAACAGGACCTGCTGCCTTCCGGGAAGGAAGCCATCGACATCTTCGCCGTGATCCCCGATGAAGGGGGCGTGGCTGATGCCTTCCGGGTGATCACTGCCCTGCGGAACCAGGGACTTGTCTGCGATATGAACTTGGTGGAACGGAGCATGAAGGCCCAGATGAAGCAGGCCAACCGGGAACAGGCCCGTTTTGCCCTGATCTTCGGGGAAGAAGAACGGTCCAGAGGGGCTGTCACCGTCCGGAACATGGCGGACAGCAGCCAGGAAGAAGTCTGCTTCGGAGCTTTGGAAGCCTATTTCAACAAATAATGACCAGAGGTGTTGACAAGAATGAGTATGGAACGCAGTCATCATTGCGGTGACTTGAGAAAAGCAGATGCCGGCAAGACGGTTACCTTGTGCGGCTGGGTAAGCAAACGGCGTGACCACGGCGGCATCATCTTCATCGATCTCCGGGACCGTCACGGTCTGGTGCAGGTGGTCATCGACCCGGCCCATGACGAAAAAGATTTCCACAAGGCCGAAGGGGTCCGCAGCGAATACGTGCTGCAGGTCAAAGGCCTGGTGCGGGAACGGAGCGCAGAAACCGTGAACCCCCACCTGCCCACCGGGGATGTGGAAGTGGTGGTGAAGGACCTGAACGTACTGAATCCTTCCAAGACTCCGCCCTTCTATATCCAGGATGGCATCGATGTAGATGAAAACGTCCGTCTCCGCTACCGGTATCTGGATCTGCGGCGGCCGGAAATGCAGCAGAACCTGATCCTGCGCCACCGGGTGACCAAGGCGGTCCGGGACTTCCTGGATAAACAGGATTTCCTGGAAATCGAAACCCCGGATCTGATCCGGAGCACTCCGGAAGGGGCTCGGGACTACCTGGTGCCCAGCCGTGTGAACCCCGGCAAGTTCTATGCACTGCCTCAGTCTCCCCAGCTGTTCAAACAGCTGCTGATGATTGCGGGGATGGAACGGTACTTCCAGATCGCCCGGTGCTTCCGGGATGAAGACCTGCGGGCCGACCGTCAGCCGGAATTCACCCAGCTGGATATGGAAATGTCCTTTGTGGATCAGGATGACATCATGGCCCTCACCGAAAAGCTGATCGCCTATGTGTTCAAGGAAACTCTGGGCGTGGATGTGCCCGTGCCCATGGCCCGGATGACCTGGGATGAAGCCATGGACAAATACGGCAGCGACAAACCGGACCTGCGGTTCGGCATGCAGCTGATCAACATGAATGAAGCCCTCCAGGGGACCCAGTTCAAGGTGTTCAAGGACATCATCGAAAAGGGTGGCCTGGTGAAAGCCATCAACGTGAAAGGCTACAACAAGATCCCCCGGAGAGAACTGGACGGCCTGGTGGAATTCGTAGGCATCTACGGCGCCAAAGGCCTGGCCTGGATCATCGTCAACGATGACGGCACCATCAAGTCTCCTATTGCCAAATTCTTCTCCGACGAAGAAATGCAGCGGATCCTGGCTGCCGGCAAGGCGGAAAAAGGCGATGTGCTGCTGTTCGTGGCTGACCGGAAACCTTTGGTGGTAGCCGCTGCTCTGGGCGCCCTGCGTCTGGAAATGGGCAAGCGCCTGGGCCTCATCGACAAGGACAAACTGTGCTTCACCTGGGTGGTGAAGTTCCCCATGTTCGAATACAGTGAAGAAGAACACCGCTATGTGGCCATGCACCATCCCTTCACCGCCCCCTGCGATGAAGATGTAGACAAGCTCCTCACCGATCCCGGCCATGTGTATGCCAAAGCCTATGACATGGTGCTGAACGGGGTGGAAATCGGCGGCGGTTCCGAACGTATCCATCGGGAAGATATCCAGAAGAAGGTCTTCGAAGCCATCGGCCTGACCGATGAACAGGCCCAGGAGAAATTCGGCTTCCTGCTGAAAGCCTTTGAATTCGGAGCACCTCCCCATGGAGGTCTGGCCTTTGGCCTGGACCGTCTGGTGATGCTCATGGCCAAACGGCCTTCCATCCGTGACGTGATCGCTTTCCCGAAATCCCAGAGTGCCATCGACCTGATGTGCCAGGCACCCAATATGGTGGACGAAAAGCAGCTGCGGGAACTCCATATCCGGAGCACCGTGGTGAAGAAAGAAAAAGAAGAAAAGAAATAAATCCGGTCTGCATGTGGGATGAGGGGGAGCGCCCTGATCCTGCTTTGCGGAAGGACGCAACAGGGACCGGGATGCGAGGGAGCCCGTGGGCCGGGCTGAGAGGGTACCCAAGTACCGACCGCCGGAGGGAGGGGTCCCTCTGCCGCATCCTGGGAACCGTACAAAAATCGGCTGTCGCCAAGAAAGCGGCAGCCGATTTTTGTGTGCATGAAAGGAGAACGTACCGTGAAAAATTGGAAGAAGATGGTGGGGGTGCTGCTGGCCGGGGCCCTGGTGCTGGGCGGCTGTGGCGGCACGAAAAAGGAACAGGCGGTTGGGAGCAAGACCATCCCGGAACTGAAGATCGCCATTTCTCCTTATCAAGATGCGGATACCCTGCGGACCAAGACCGAGCCCCTGGGGAAGATGCTCCAGACCAAACTGAAGGAAAAGGGCTATGAGGTGCAGAAAATCACCCTGAATGTGGGCACTTCCTACAATGCCGTGGGGGAGGCACTCAGTGCAGGCAGTGCTGATGTGGGCTTCATTTCCGGAGCCACCTATGTGCTCTGCGACCGGGATGTGGATGTGCTGCTGACGGCGCTCCGGGAAGGCATCGACAAGGACACCACGGATCTTTCCGTATGGAACAACGGCCAGCCGGACAAATTCACCAAAAACCTGGTGAAGTATTATCGCTCCGCCCTGGTGGTGGGGCCCAGCCCCAAGGGACAGGCTCTCCTGGCCAAAGTGAAGCGGGGAGAAAAGCCCACTTGGGAGGAACTGGACAGCCTGAACTGGGCGGTGATGAGCCCTGCCTCTGCTTCTGGGTACCTGTATCCTTCCCTATGGCTGAAGGAAAACTACGGGAAGACCCTGAAAGACCTGTCCCATGTGGTCCAGTCCGATTCCTATACCACTTCAACGGCTCGGCTGGCTTCCGGCCAGGTGGATGTGATGGTGGCCTATTCCCATATCCGGGCCAAAATGGAAAAAGATTGGCAGGTCAAACTGGGGGGGACCGGGTCCATCTGGGATCAGACCGGGATCATCGGGGTCACGGGGAAGATCTTCAATGATACGGTGAGTGTGAGCAAGACCAGCAAAGTGATGCAGGATCCGGCCTTCCGCAAGGCACTGGGAGAAGCCCTGATCGAAATCGGGAAGACAGAAGAAGGGCTGAAGGTGCTGAAGACCATCGGCCACAAGGGCTATGACTGGGCCCAGGCCTCCGATTACGATGGAGAACGGAAGATCCGGAAGGAACTCCAATGAACCCGACGGTACTGGAATTGAAAGCCGTTTCCCAAGCCTATGAAAAAGGACATCCCATTCTCCAGGGGGTGTCCCTTTCCGTACCCCAGGGTTCCTTTGTTTCCTTGATCGGCCCCAGCGGTGCCGGGAAGACTACCCTGCTCCGGCTGTTCAATGGCATGGTACGGCCGCTCTCCGGTGAAGTATGGGTGGAAGGCCGCCGGTTCGACACCTTGAAAGGGAAATGGCGCCGGCAGGTCCAGCAGCAGGTGGGGATGATCTTCCAGGATTTCTGCTTGGTGGAAGAGAGCAGCTGCCTGGAAAACGTACTTTGCGGGGCCCTGGGACGGATCAGCCTGTGGCGGGCCCTGTGGGGAAACTTCCCAGAACGGGAAGTGCAGAAAGCCCGGCAGGCTCTGGATCTGGTTGGGCTGGGCGGACGGGAAGATACCTTGGCCGGCAGCCTTAGCGGGGGTCAGAAACAGCGGGTAGCCATTGCTAGGACTTTGGTCCAGGAAGCGTCCGTCATCTTGGCCGATGAACCGGTGGCTTCCTTGGATCCAGGGACGGGAAAAGCCATCCTGGAACTGCTCCGGCAGCTGCAGGAAACCCAGGGGCTTACCGTGGTGATGAACAGCCACAATGTGGAGCAGGCCATGGCATTTTCCCAGCAGGTGGTGGGGCTCCGGCAGGGCCGGATCCTGTTCCAAGGGCCGGCGGATGTCTGGGATGAGGAGAAGCTCCGGGGATTGTACAGGAGGGACTCATGACCCAAAGATACCAACCGCGGATGGGATGGATCCTGCTGCTGGGGCTGACGGCCGGATCCCTGGCAGAAATCGGCTGGGATCCGGCATTACTGGGAGAACGGGGCGGCCGGTTCTTTGATATTGCCCGGGCCATGCTGCCCCCGGATTGGGGATTTTTCCGGGAGGCAGCTGGGCCTCTTCTCAGCACTGTGCGCATGTCCCTGGCAGGTTCTTTCCTGGGCAGTTCCCTGGGCCTTTTGGGAGCTGTGCTGGGCAGCCGTTGGACCAATCCCCATAGCTGGATCCGGATCCCTTTCCTGTGCGCCATCCAGCTGCTGCGGACGGTGCCGGCCTTGATCCTGGCTCTTTTGTGCACCTTCCTGGTGGGACTGGGGAGCCTAGCCGGTACTTTAGCCCTGACCCTCAGTACCTTTGGGGTGATGACCCGGCTGGGATATGAAGATATGGAAACATTGGACTGGAAAACAGCCCGAGCCCTGGAAGCCTCTGGCTGCGGCCGGGGAAAAGCCTTCTGCCGGGCTCTCCTGCCCCGGCTGCTGCCCGGGTATCTGACCAACGCTCTGTACCTGTGGGAATCCAATGTGCGCCAAGCGGCCATCTTGGGCTATGTGGGAGCCGGGGGCATCGGGCTGCTGCTGAACCAGCAGCTGGCCTGGCGGGACTATGGCCGGGTGGGGACCTTGCTGGTACTGCTCTACGGTGCGGTGCTGGTGTCGGAAAGTCTCAGTGAAGCCCTGCGGAAAGTCCTGAGAGGCCAGTGGAGGCTCCGGTCTTGGATGAAAAAAGGCCTGAGTGTCTTGGGACTGCTGCTGCTCCTGGGTTCTCTGGGAACCTTGGAACCAGCAGGAAATGGCGGCATGGGTGCGGCCCGGGCCATGCTGGAGGGACTTTTGGAACCGGATCCTTCCCTGCTGTTTTCTCTGGAAAAAGATGCTGTACCCTGGCTGTTGGGAGAAACCTTCTGTATGGCTTTCCTGGGGACCTTGGGAGGGGGCTTGGCGGCTGGGTTCTTAGCTTTGGCATCCAGCTTCCGGTTCCTGCCAGTGGGGGCCGCTTTGGTGCCCCGGCTGGTCCTCCTGGGCATCCGTACGGTGCCGGTCTTTGTCTACGGCCTCATGTGGCTCCGGGTCACTGGGCCCGGGCCTTTTGCCGGTACCCTTACTTTGCTGGTGTGCAGCATCGGCCTTTTGGCCAAACGGTTCCAGATCGGGCTGGATAGTACGGACCCACGACCTTTTGCTGCCAGCCGGGCCATGGGTACCGGGTGGGCTGCCGCCTTCCGATGGACGGTCCTGCCCCAGCTGAAAAAAAGCGGAGCGGCTGCCCTGCTGTACAGACTGGACGTGAACCTTCGGGAGGCTTCCATCTTAGGCCTGGTAGGAGCTGGAGGCATCGGCACCCCGCTGATCCTGGCTCTCCAGCAGTACAAATGGCAGGAAGCCGGCGCCTTTCTTTGGGGCATGGCTGCCTTGGTGCTGGCGGTGGAATGGGGAAGTGAAAGATGCAGGAGATGAAAAGCGGCTTACTGCTTTTCATCTCCTGCATCTTTTTACCGTCTACCAACCGATTCCTGTCCCCAAATTTCCCCAGATCTTTTGTTATACTGGAAGAAAAGAAATCCCATTATAGGAGGTACGGGCCATGGAGAGCAATATGGAACAAAGAGGGATGCAGGCAGGGGAAAAAGGAATAGGGAGGGAAGAGACAGGGGAACTGGACCGGCTGTTCCTGGACCTTCCGCCCCGGGAGGCTTATCCTCTGATCCTGGCGAAAGCCTGGGAAGGCAGCGGCCGGGCTCTGCTACTCCTGGCTCTGTATCTGGACGGGGGATATGGGACCTTCTTCTTGGATCAGGGTCAGGCCCGGGTTTATGCTTCCGCTGCTTCCCAGGCCGGAGATCCGGTGGCCCCTGCCTTTTGCGCACTGAAAGACTTGCCCAATGTGGGAGAATCCGTCCGGGTGTTTGTCCGGCAGAGAGAAAAGATCCGGGCCCTGGCAGCAGAAGGAGACTTCCTGGCCCAGTACTATCGGGGTATCATGTACGCCTACGGGGAAGGAGAGGACCCTTCCTATGAAGACGCTCTGGCCTGGTTCGAGCAATCCGCTGCCCAGGGTTTTGCGGCCGCCCAGCTGGCCATGGGTTCCTTTCTCCGGTTGGTGGATGGGGGGAAAAATGGCAGCTGGCGGGAGAAGCGGCTGGAATGGTATCGAAAAGCTGCAGCAAAAGGCCATGCAGAAGCCCAGCTCCGCCTGGCCCAGGAATACCGGCTGCGCTGCCATGACCTGGACCAGGCCAGGATCTGGTACGAAAGAGCCGCCCGCCAGGGCCATCCCGCTGCCTGTGAGATCATGGGGACCTTCTGGGAAAATGGATACGTAGGCCGGGCAGACCCTGTCCAAGCACTGGCCTGGTACCGCAGAGCTTACCACAGAGGCAGCCGTACCGCCTGCTTCGCCATCGCCAGCCTGTACGAAGAAGGGCAAGGCGTCCCCCAATCCTGGCAGCAGGCGGCACTGTGGTATAAAAAATTTTGGGAAAGATAGGAATTGTACTGAAGTTTGGACAGGAAAGAGTGTATGATGGGAGTAGAAAATAAAAATTGATAGTTTGTCATTGTCAGAAAACTATGGTACTATCATTTTGGAAATGGGAATTGATAGATTTTTATAGAGAAAAGAGGGAATTGTATGGCTGCTTTTGATAAGTTTATCCATCAGTATCAGGTTTCGAAGACCCTGCGTTTTGCTTTGATTCCCCAGGGGAAGACTCTTGAAAACACTAAAAATAACGTTTTGCAGGAGGATGATGAACGTCAGAAAAATTATGAAAAGGTCAAACCGATCCTGGACCGTATCTATAAAGTATTTGCAGAGGAAAGCCTAAAAGATTGTTCTGTGGATTGGAACGACCTGAACGCCTGCCTGGATGCCTACCAGAAAAATCCTTCCGCTGATAAGCGTCAAAAGGTAAAAGCTGCCCAGGATGCACTCCGGGATGAAATCGCTGGCTATTTTACCGGGAAACAATATGCGAATGGAAAAAATAAAAATGCGGTGAAGGAAAAAGAACAGGCCGAATTGTACAAAGATATTTTTAGCAAAAAAATTTTTGATGGAACCGTAACCAATAATAAATTGCCCCAAGTAAATCTTTCTGCAGAGGAAACAGAGCTTCTGGGCTGCTTTGATAAATTTACCACTTACTTCGTCGGTTTTTATCAGAACAGAGAGAATGTTTTTTCGGGGGAAGATATTGCAACGGCCATTCCCCATCGGATCGTCCAGGACAATTTTCCAAAATTCCGGGAGAATTGCAGAATCTACCAGGACCTCATAAAAAATGAACCGGCACTGAAACCTTTGCTGCAGCAGGCTGCTGCTGCAGTGATGGCTCAGAACCCCAAGGGAATCTATCAGCCAAGGAAATCGTTGGATGATATTTTTGTGATTCCATTTTATAATCATCTGTTGTTACAAGATGATATTGATTATTTCAACCAGATCTTGGGAGGCATCAGCGGTGCTGCAGGACAGAAAAAAATCCAGGGCCTGAACGAAACCATCAATCTATTCATGCAGCAGCATCCCCAGGAAGCTGACAAATTAAAGAAGAAGAAGATTCGCCATCGGTTCATCCCTCTTTACAAGCAGATTTTAAGCGATCGTACCAGCTTTTCGTTTATCCCAGAGGCTTTTTCCAATTCTCAGGAAGCCCTGGATGGGATAGAAACCTTTAAAAAATCCTTGAAAAAGAACGATACCTTTGGCGCTTTGGAGCGGCTCATCCAAAATCTTGCTTCTTTAGACCTGAAATATGTTTATCTTTCCAATAAAAAAGTCAATGAAATATCCCAGGCTTTGTATGGGGAATGGCATTGTATCCAGGATGTGCTGAAGCAGGATTTTTCCCTGGAATCGCTTATCCAGATAAATCCGCAAAATTCTTCCAATGGATTCCTTGCCACTTTGACCGATGAAGGCAAAAAAAGAATCTCCCAGTGCAGGAATGTCCTTGGGAATCCGTTGCCTGTCAAATTGGCGGATGACCAGGATAAAGCACAGGTCAAGAATCAGCTGGATACGCTGCTGGCTGCTGTCCATTATCTGGAATGGTTCAAAGCGGATCCTGACCTGGAAACCGATCCGAATTTTACGGTTCCTTTTGAAAAAATCTGGGAAGAGTTGGTTCCTTTGCTGAGCCTTTATAGTAAAGTACGGAATTTTGTGACCAAAAAGCCTTATTCTACAGCAAAATTCAAGCTGAATTTTGCCAACCCCACATTGGCCGATGGCTGGGATATCCATAAAGAATCAGATAATGGAGCCTTGTTATTTGAAAAAGGAGGTTTGTATTATCTGGGGATTATGAATCCCAAAGATAAACCTAATTTTAAATCTTATCAAGGGGCCGAACCATACTATCAGAAAATGGTTTATCGGTTCTTTCCGGACTGTTCCAAGACAATACCAAAATGTTCTACCCAGAGAAAAGATGTGAAAAAATATTTCGAAGACCATCCCCAAGCCACTTCCTACCAGATTCATGATTCAAAAAAGGAAAAATTCAGACAAGATTTTTTCGAGATTCCCCGGGAAATCTATGAATTGAACAATACTACGTATGGTACGGGGAAAAGTAAATACAAGAAATTCCAGACCCAGTATTATCAGAAGACCCAAGATAAATCTGGATATCAAAAAGCCCTTCGCAAATGGATCGATTTTTCCAAAAAATTTTTGCAGACGTATGTAAGTACCTCAATTTTTGATTTCAAGGGGCTGCGTCCCAGCAAGGACTATCAAGATTTGGGGGAATTTTATAAGGATGTCAACAGCAGATGCTATCGGGTCACTTTTGAAAAAATCAGGGTACAAGATATCCATGAGGCTGTAAAAAATGGCCAGCTGTATCTGTTCCAGCTGTACAACAAAGACTTTTCCCCCAAAAGCCATGGTCTGCCCAATCTCCATACCCTTTACTGGAAAGCAGTTTTTGACCCCGAAAATTTAAAGGATCCGATTGTGAAACTCAATGGGCAGGCTGAATTGTTCTATCGTCCCAAGAGCAACATGCAGATTATCCAGCATAAAACCGGTGAAGAGATCGTAAATAAGAAACTGAAGGATGGGACGCCAGTCCCTGATGATATCTATCGGGAAATCTCTGCTTATGTACAAGGCAAGTGCCAGGGAAATTTATCTCCGGAAGCTGAAAAATGGCTGCCTTCAGTGACCATTAAAAAGGCTGCCCATGATATTACCAAGGACAGACGGTTTACGGAAGACAAATTCTTCTTCCATGTTCCCATTACCCTGAACTACCAAAGCTCGGGCAAACCAACTGCCTTTAATTCCCAGGTCAATGATTTCTTGACAGAGCATCCAGAGACCAATATCATCGGTATCGATCGGGGAGAAAGGAACCTGATTTATGCGGTAGTTATAACTCCCGATGGGAAAATCCTGGAACAAAAATCCTTTAATGTGATCCATGACTTCGATTATCATGAAAGCTTGAGCCAGAGAGAAAAACAGCGGGTGGCAGCCCGCCAGGCATGGACCGCCATTGGTCGGATCAAAGATCTGAAAGAGGGGTATCTGTCTCTGGTCGTCCATGAGATTGCCCAGATGATGATCAAATACCAGGCTGTGGTTGTACTGGAAAATCTCAATACGGGATTTAAACGTGTCCGTGGAGGGATTTCAGAAAAAGCCGTCTATCAGCAGTTTGAAAAGATGCTCATAGAAAAACTGAATTTCCTTGTGTTCAAAGATCGGGCCATAAATCAGGAAGGCGGGGTACTGAAAGCGTATCAGCTGACGGACAGCTTCACCAGTTTTGCAAAATTAGGGAATCAAAGTGGATTCCTGTTCTACATCCCTTCCGCTTATACATCTAAGATAGATCCAGGCACGGGCTTTGTAGATCCTTTCATCTGGAGCCATGTTACAGCCAGTGAGGAGAATCGGAATGAATTTCTGAAGGGGTTCGACAGTTTGAAGTATGATGCCCAATCTAGTGCTTTTGTCCTGCATTTCAAGATGAAGAGCAACAAACAGTTCCAAAAGAACAATGTGGAAGGATTCATGCCTGAATGGGATATCTGCTTTGAGAAAAACGAAGAGAAAATCAGTCTGCAGGGAAGCAAATATACTGCCGGAAAGCGGATCATTTTCGATTCCAAGAAAAAACAGTATATGGAGTGTTTTCCCCAAAATGAACTGATGAAGGCCCTGCAGGATGTTGGCATCACTTGGAATACGGGGAATGATATCTGGCAGGATGTCCTTAAGCAGGCGTCGACTGATACTGGGTTCCGGCATCGCATGATCAATCTGATCCGCTCCGTGCTGCAGATGCGCAGCAGCAATGGAGCAACCGGCGAAGATTACATCAATTCGCCCGTCATGGATTTGGATGGCCGTTTCTTCGATACCAGGGCGGGTATCCGGGATCTGCCGCTGGACGCAGACGCCAATGGGGCATACCATATTGCCTTAAAGGGAAGAATGGTCCTGGAGCGGATCCGCAGTCAAAAAAATACAGCCATCAAAAATACAGATTGGCTGTATGCCATTCAGGAAGAAAGAAACTGAAAAATGGAAGATGACTATCTGCCGATATTTTTTTGAATGATTTCATCTTTTGCCCGGTCTCCATATATTTTCATCAATTATATGGGGACCAGGCCCCCATTATGATGACAACCAAAGATTTTGAAGCCAAACAAATTATTTTTATTTTCCTGCAGCCTAAAGAAATCATTTCCTTTCAAAATGATAACATCCTCATAAAAACGGCTGACAGAAAAATCAAATATCAAATCACCTGTTATCGTATTTTTGCGTTATTTGTTGTGGGTCATTTTGTATTGACCAGTGGGTTGATACAACGCTCCCACAAATTTGGCTTTCCGATCTTTTTAATGACGAATGGGTTTAAACTCTATGAATCATTTGGAGGCCATATGGAAGGAAATATACTGCTGCGAAAACATCAGTATGAGTACCAGGGATTGGAGTTGGGAAAGCATATCCTGATGAATAAAGTGAAATGTCAGCGAGAAAATCTAAATCTCCAGCGGGACAAATCAGAAGAGCTGAAAAAGGCAATTGCTGCTTTGGATCGTTACATCAAAGAAATAGAATATTATCAGGGAAATTTAGAAGGCCTTTTGGGACTCGAAGGCTCGGCGGCCAGGATTTATTTTAAACAGGAGTTCAATAATGTCCAGTGGGGAGGGAGAAAGCCAAGGATCAAGAATGATTATATCAATTCGACTTTGGATATAGGATATACGGTACTTTTTAATTTTATGGATGCATTGCTGCGGATTTATGGATTCGATACGTATTGTGGTGTATTGCATCGGCAATTTTATATGCGGAAATCGTTAGTCTGTGATGTAATGGAGCCGTTTCGGGCTATCGTAGATCATCAAATCAGAAAATCCATTAATTTACAACAATGTGCTGAAGAAGATTTTCAACTTGTGGATCATCGGTATCTCTTGAAATGGAAGGAAAATCAGAAATATATTCAATTCCTGATGAAAGGAATCCTACAATACAAAATGGATATCTTTGTTTATGTCCAGCAATTTTATCGTGCATTCATGAAACAGAAAGACGCCAAGGATTATCCTGTATTTGAGATGATAAAATGATTATCTTGAGTTATGATATTGCAGATGACAGGCTGCGGAATCATTTTGCCAAGTACATCACAAAATTCGGACACCGCATCCAGTACTCTGTTTACCAAATTGACAACAGCAGCAGAGTGTTGGATAATATAATTAGTTATATCCAAGGCCACTTTGAAAAGAAATTTGGCCAGAGTGACAGCGTCTATATTTTTAAGCTGTCCAATACTTGTGAAGTAGTAAGGATGGGGTATGCTAAAAATGAAGAAAAAGATCTGGTCGTCTTTTGATTTTTGCAAACCTTCGTTTTACTTTGAAAAAAACAGTGAAAATCGTGGAAAATCACTTGGTACAATGGACGGGAACACTATATATTGTGGCAGACTCCAAGAAAAAAGCAATTTTTGATGGCTTAGGGGTCTAAAAGACCATATGAATTTCTACTTTCGTAGATCGATAGATTCAGCTCGTTGTTCAGCGTGTCTAAAAGACCATATGAATTTCTACTTTCGTAGATTCACTGGTCTGATATCAACCACCAAAAGTCTAAAAGACCATATGAATTTCTACTTTCATAGATGTAGATTGTAAGCGTGCATTGCAGGTTTTTTAGTCTAAAAGATTATATGGATTTCTATTTTCGTAGATACCATTATAGCGGTTCGCATTTTCCTCTATTTGCAAAATAGGGCTGTGGAATCACCGTGTCTTCGACGGTGATTTCCACAGCCCTTTCTTTAATTTTCCTCAATTATTCAACAAAACCCCTTTCAGTGCCTCACACAGCTCCATCCCCAGGGTATTGGGGCTCAGGGGATACCAGGAGGGATCCCCTGTTTTCCCGTGGCTGATTTCTTTTCCGAGGCCGTTGTAGGTGTATTGGTACAGATCGGCACAGACCCGCAGCCGTACATCGTATCGGCTCAACAGGAGGGTAGTCCGGGTACCGGTCAGGACCGTGCCTTTTTTCACCCATTTGTTCCACAGGGTCAGGATCCCGGTCTTTTCGTCGTACTGGATGCTCCGGGTATCGTAATAGACTTCATAATTGCTGTTGGCGCCGGCCAGGGTCCAGGCGGCCGTTTCGTCGGTGGGCGGCACTGGGGGCTGTTCTGCTGGAGCTGCTGGGGCTGCTGTGGAGTCGGCTGCCGAGGCTGTTCCAGAGTCTTTCCCTGTACCCTTCGCCGGTGCAGCCGTTCCGTCCGGGGCTTTGGCCTCTTTTGCTTCATTCGTTACAGAAACGGCCGTTGGAGAAACGGCTTTTTCCTTTTCCTGGGCAAAAAGCAGGGAAGGGAACAGGAAAAGAGAAACAAACAATATAGGAAGAAAAAGATTTTTTTTCATGAATGACATCCTTTCTGTGAATCCATGGCATTATTGTACCACATCGTGTTATACTATAGGTGAATTAACTGAAAGATTAAATTAAATCTTTTCAAAAGGAGGCAGAATCTATGAAAATCACCTTCTTGGGAGCGGATAAAATCGTCACAGGCTCCTGCCACCTGCTGGAAGTCAACGGGAAGAAGATCCTCCTGGACTGCGGCATGTTCCAGGGTCCCAAGCTGATCCGGGACCTGAACCGGCGGGAATTTGCCTTCAACCCAGGTGAAATCGATGCCGTGATCCTCAGCCATGCCCACATCGACCACAGTGGCCTTTTGCCCAAGCTGATCCGGGAAGGGTTCAAAGGATTCATCCACTGCACCCATGTGACGGAAGAACTCTGCGAGATCCTGCTGCCGGACTGCGGCCACATCCAGGAATCCGATGCAGAGATCGCCACCCGGAAAGGGCTCCGTGCCGGGAAGCAGGCGGTGGAACCTCTCTATACCGCCGATGACGCCTACCTGGCCCTGAAGCACTTCATCCCCCACGATTACGATGAAGACATCGAGCTGTACCCAGGGATCACCTTCCGGTTCCGGGTGGCCGGCCACATCCTGGGCAGCGCCCTGGTGAACCTGATGATCGAAGAGAACGGCAAGAAGACCAAATTGATCTTCACCGGGGATATCGGCCAGCCCAACGTGCCCATCCTGGATGATCCCCACCAGATTTCCGGGGCAGATTTCATCATCACTGAATCTACCTACGGGAACCGGCTCCATGAACAGGTGGACCGGGAAAAGGAATTGTGCGACGTGATGAAGGAAGCCCTGAGCCGGGGCGGCAACGTGATCATCCCCGCCTTCGCCGTAGGCCGTACCCAGGTGATGCTCTACTATTTCCAGAAACTCATGTCCAGCGGACAGCTGCCGGTGGTCCCCATCATGGTGGACAGCCCCATGGCCATCAAGGCCACCCAGGTGATGCTGTTCAACCCGGAGGAATACGATGAAGAAGCCCGGACCATCTTCAAGAAACAGGGCGGGCGGCTCATCGATATGCCCAATGTGAAATATACGGAAACGGCGGCAGAATCCAAGGCCATCAACGACATGCCCAGCCCCATGATCATCATTTCCGCCAGCGGCATGGCCGATGCCGGCCGGGTGCTCCACCATCTGAAACACAACCTGTGGCGGAAGGATTCTTCCGTGATCTTTGCCGGCTACCAGGCAGAAGGGAGCCTGGGACGGCGGCTCATCGACGGCGCCAAGAAGGTGAAGATCATGGGCGAAGACATCGCCGTGGGAGCCAAGATCTACAACCTCACCGGCTTTTCCGCCCATGCGGACCGGGACCAGATGCTGGCCTTCTATAAAGGGATGGAACGGAAGCCCAAAGCCTTCTTCGTGGTACACGGGGAATACGATGCGGCCAGCTCCTTTGCCCATCTGCTGAATACGGAACTGGGCACTGCCACCTACATCCCCAATTTCGGAGATGCAGCCATTATCGACGGCACCGACTGGCGGATCGAAGAGACCAAGGTCATCACCAGTGCACCGGCCATCCAGGCCATGCGGGATTACCTGCGGAACTTCGAAAAGGATTACCTGGTTTACAAGGGACGGATGGAACAGCTCATCACCCACGATCCCCGTCGGATCCCCGATATTCGGGCCAAGATGGACAAGATTCGCAAGTATATCGACGATGTGATGAAGACCCTGTAAATGAATTTGACATACGGATGGGAAAAGCATATAATAGGAAAGTCGAAATGATGTAGTTTACTTTGAGGATGCTTCTTTGACGGGCATCCTCTTGATTTATCTGGAAATAAGAGGGGATTGGGCTTTTATGATTAGAAATGATTTGCGTAACATTGCCATCATCGCTCACGTCGACCACGGCAAGACCACTTTGGTGGATGCCATGCTGAAGCAGAGCGGTGTATTCCGTGCCAACCAGCAGGTGCAGGAACGGGTCATGGACTCCAACGATCAGGAAAGAGAACGTGGCATCACCATCCTGGCCAAGAATACCTCCGTCATGCATGATGGCTGCAAGATCAACATCCTGGACACTCCGGGCCATGCTGATTTCGGCGGCGAAGTGGAACGGGTGCTGAACATGGTGGATGGCGTGCTGCTGCTGGTAGACGCCTACGAAGGCCCCATGCCCCAGACCAAATACGTGCTGCGCAAAGCCCTGGAACATCATCTGAAACCGGTGGTGGTCATCAACAAGATCGACCGTCCTGATCAGCGGGTGGAAGAAGTGGTGGACGAAGTGCTGGATCTGTTCATCGAACTGAACGCCAACGATGACCAGCTGGATTTCCCGGTGGTCTATGCTTCCGCCAAGAAGGGCGTTGCCAAGCTGTCCATGGATGACGACAGCGACAACCTGGAACCTCTGTTCCGCACCATCATCGACAGCATCCCCGCTCCCGATGTGGATGTGGATGCACCGCTCCAGATGCTGGTGAACACCCTGGACCACGATGATTATGTGGGCCGGATCGTGGTAGGCCGTGTGGTCCGCGGGACCATCCGGAACGGCCAGAATGTATGCCTGATGCACGATGACCAGCGCTCCAACCAGAAAATCGGCCGTCTGTACACCTATGAAGGGCTGAAACGGGTGGAAGTGCCGGAAGCCAAGGCCGGGGACATCATCGCCCTGATCGGCCTGAACACGGCAGAAATCGGCGACACCATCGCTGACGTGGACAACCCGGAACAGCTCCAGGGGATCAAAGTGGATGAACCCACCCTGTCCATGACTTTCTCCGTCAACGACAGCCCCTTTGCCGGCCAGGAAGGGGATTTCATCACCAGCCGTCACCTTCGTGACCGTCTGTACAAGGAAGTGGAGACCAACGTTTCCATGCGGGTAGAAGATACGGACAGCGCCGATACCTTCAAGGTATCCGGTCGTGGGGAACTGCACCTGTCCGTGCTCATCGAAGCCATGCGTCGGGAAGGGTTCGAACTCCAGGTCGGGAAACCCACCGTCATCATGCGCCGGGATGAAAACGGCAAGCTGCTGGAACCTATGGAAGCTCTGACCATCGAAGTGCCCCAAGATTTCATGGGTGCTGTGATGGAAGGCCTGGGGATCCGGAAAGCGGAACTCCAGAACATGACCGAAATGGCCGGCTATCTGCGGATGGACTTCATCATCCCGGCCCGGGGCCTGATCGGCTTCCGGAACCAATTCCTCACCGATACCAAGGGCAACGGCATCATGAACCATGTGTTCGCTGGCTGGGGTGCCTATAAGGGCGAGATCCCGGGCCGTACCCGGGGCAGCCTGGTGGCTTTCGAAGCCGGCACCACCACGGCTTACGGCATCGACAAATGCCAGGCCAGAGGCACCATGTACGTGAACCCTGGTGAAGAAGTGTACGAAGGGGAAATCGTCGGCGAAAACAGCCGGGAAGACGATATGGACGTAAACCCCTGCAAGAAGAAACACGTTTCCAACATGCGTGCTGCTGGGAGCGATGATGCGGTCCGTCTGGTTCCGCCCCAGACCTTCTCTCTGGAAGGGGCCCTGGAACACATCAATGACGATGAAACCGTGGAAGTCACCCCCAAGAGCATCCGTATGAGAAAACGGGTCCTGTCCCGCCTGGAACGGGCCCGCACCAGAGCACGGAACGCTCGGGCGTAAGAAAAAAGCTGCCGCATTGCGGCGGCTTTTTTGCTTTCTCCTCCAAATTGGTGTAAAATAAAAAGATACAAAGAAGGGAGGGATGTCACCCATGTTTGCCAGTTTCAAATCCGGGAAAGCTCACCAGGAGGAACGGGAAAATCCCGGCTTGACTCTTTTGGATACGCCCAATCTGGATTTGTGTCTCCGGACACCGGGCAGCCTGGAAGACATCGTCTCCTACGGCGACCTGATCATGGCGGGGAAGGGGCTGCTCGTATGCCTCAACGACCTGCCGGAACCGGATAAGATCCGGGCCCAGGACTACCTGGCCGGCATCGCCTACACCATCGGCGCCACCGAAACCGAAATTTCCCCGGAAGTGACCATGTACCTGCCGGGAGAAGTGGATACGATACGAGGATAAGAGAAAGCTGTTGCTTGGCAACAGCTTCTCAGTCGGGAGTCGGAAGTCTGAAGCCTTAGGACAGGACCTGTCTTAACAGGCAGGTCCTTTTGATTGTGTAGAACCAGGAACGAAATCATTTTTAGAAATCATTTCGTACAAGATTTTGCTTATTCAAAAATTTGCCTGCAAATTTATCATCCGGCTCCAGACTTCAGACTTCTGACTTGAGCCGCTATGCGGCGCTACAGCTAAGGGTGTTGCTACGCAACACCCTTTTTTAAAGGAGCACCCATGAACCAATTCGTCCATTTACATACCCATACCCAATACAGCCTCCTGGATGGGTCCTGCCGTATCCCGGAACTGGTCCAGTATGCCAAGGAACTGGGGATGCCGGCTTTGGCCATTACGGACCACGGGGTCATGTACGGAGTCATCGAGTTCTACCAGGAATGCAGGAAAGCCGGGATCAAGCCCATCATCGGCTGTGAAGTGTACATCACCTCCGGGTCCCACCTGGACAAAAGCCTGGAAACCCGGAACAAGCTCTACCACTTGATCCTCCTGGCGGAAAACAAGGCTGGCTATCAGAACCTGATGAAGCTGGTATCCATCGGCGAAGTGGAAGGCTTCTATTATAAACCCCGGATCGATAAAGAAGTCCTCCGCCAGCACAGCGAAGGGCTCATCTGCCTGTCCGCCTGCATCGCCGGGGAAGTGCCCCGCCACCTGATCCGGGGCGAACTGGAAACCGCCGAGAAGACCATGCTGGAATACCTGGATATCTTCGATAGGGATCACTACTACCTGGAGATCCAGAACCATGGCCTGCCGGAAGAAGCCACCGTCCGCCGGGAACTCCACCGGCTGGCCCAGAAACACAATATCAAACTGGTGGCCACCAACGACCTCCACTACATCCATAAAGAAGATGCTTCCGGCCAGGATATCCTCCTGTGCATCCAGACCAACGCCCGGTACCTGGATCCCCAGCGGATGCGCTTCAACAACGATTCCTACTACCTGAAGAGCCGGGAGGAAATGGAAGCCATTTTCCCAGAAGACCAGGAAGCCCTGGACAATACCCTGGAAATCGCCCAGCGGTGCAGCCTGGAACTGGAATTCGGCCATCTGCTCCTGCCGGAATTCCCCCTGCCTCCCGGAGAGACCATGGACGGTTTCCTGCGGAAGCTCTGTGAAGAAGGCTTCCCTTCCCGGTACCCCCAGGATGACGGCACCGCTCGGAAACGGATGGAATACGAACTGGGGATCATCAAACAGATGGGCTATTCCGGCTATTTCCTCATCGTCTGGGATTTCATCAACTACAGCCGGACCCACGATATCCCGGTGGGGCCGGGGAGAGGTAGTGCTGCCGGCAGCATCGTGGCCTATCTGACGGGCATCACCAACATCGACCCGCTGAAGTACAACCTGATCTTTGAACGGTTCCTGAACCCGGAACGGGTGAGCATGCCCGATATCGATACGGATATCTGTTACGTGAAGCGCCACCTGGTGGTGGATTACTTGGCTCGGAAATACGGGGAGAGCCATGTGGCCCAGATCATCACTTTCGGGACCCTGGCGGCCAAAGCGGCCATCAAGGACGTGGGCCGGGCCATGGACATCCCCCTGAACGTGGTGAATCAAGTGAACAAGCTGATCCCCAACACCCCGGGCACCACCCTGAAAGGCGCCCTGGAAGGCAGCCGGGAACTCCGGGAACTCCGGGACCAGGATCCCAACATCGCCCAGCTCCTGGATTTCGCCCAGAAAGTGGAAGGGATGCCCCGGCATACCTCCACCCATGCAGCCGGCGTGGTGATCACTCCGGGGGAACTGACCAATTATGTCCCCCTCCAGATCACTTCCAGCAGCGACGACGAACATGAATACATCTGCACCCAATACGACAAGGACCGGTCGGAAAGCCTGGGCCTTTTGAAGATGGATCTCCTGGGTCTCCGGACCTTGACCGTCATCGACGATGCCTTGAAGATGATCAAAAAGAACCGGGGCACGGAAGTGGATATCCAGCACATCGACCTCCATGACCCCAAGACTTACAAAATGCTCTGCCAAGGAGATACGGCAGCGGTGTTCCAGATGGAAAGCGACGGCATGACCCGGCTCATGAAGCAGCTGGCTCCAGAAGGTTTCGAAGATTTGATCCCTCTGGTGGCCCTGTACCGGCCCGGCCCCCTGGGCAGCGGCATGGCGGAAGACTTCATCGCCGGCCGCCACGGCAAACGGACCGCCCAGGTGCTCCATCCCCTGATGGAACCCATCGTGGCCGATACCTACGGAGTGATCCTCTACCAGGAGCAGGTGATGCAGATCGTTTCTGCCCTGGGGGGCTTTACCCTGGGGGAAGCAGACATCCTGCGCCGGGCCATGGGGAAGAAAAAGGCCAAACTGCTGGATTCCATGAAAGAGAAGTTCCTGGATGGGGCCCAAAAGCTCCACGGCATCAGCCGGGAACTGGGGGACAAGATCTTTGCCCTCCTGCAGCATTTCGCAGGCTACGGCTTCAACAAATCCCATTCTGCCGCCTATGCCTTAGTGGCTTATGAGACCGCCTGGCTGAAAGCCAACTATCCGGTAGAATACATGGCGGCTTTCCTGAACAGCATCATCACCGTGGCGGACAAGGTGAGCTGGTACATCGGTGTCTGCCGGGATATGGATATCAAAGTGCTGCCCCCGGACATCAATACCAGCGAAGCCGGCTTTTCCGTGGATGGGCACACCATCCGGTTCGGCCTGGGAGCCATCAAGAGCGTGGGGGATGCGGCGGTTTCCGTGATCCTGGAAGAACGGGAGAAACGGGGCCCCTTCAAAGATTTCTTTGATTTCACCCGCCGGGTGGATCTTTCCAAAGTGAACAAGCGGGTGGTGGAAGCCCTGATCAAAAGCGGTGCTCTCAATGGCTTCGGCCTGCGCCGGAGCCAGATGCTGGCCATCATGGACCCGGCCCTGGAAGCGGCGGCCAGTGAACAGCGGGACCGGATCACCGGGCAGCTGGGATTGTTCGGAGAAGAAGAAATCGCTTCGGCCAGCACCATTCCCGTCCCGGATCTGCCGGAAATCCCCAAGGAAGAGATCCTCCGGCTGGAACGGGAACTGATCGGCTTCTATGTCACCGGCCATCCGTTAGATGCTTTCCGCACCGCCCTTCGTCGGCTGACGCCTTTGGCAAAATGCAGCGAGGAGAATTTCCGGGATGGAGAGCGGATCACCGTAGGAGGGATCATCTCGGAACTGCGGATCCGTTCTACCAAGAACGGGGACCGGATGGCTTCTTTCACCCTGGAAGACCTCAGCGGCAGCCTGGATGTGATCGCCTTCCCCCGGGCCTATTCCCTCAGCCGGCTCCAGATCGAGAAGGACCGGATCGTCATGGTCCAGGGCGTCCTGAAATTGGACGAGGAACAGGCCCGGATCTTCGCCAACAAAGTGGAACCCCTCCAGGAGGCGTCCAAAGAAGTCCATCTCCACATCGGACCGGGGAAGAATACCCAAACCGTCCAGCAGCAGCTGGGAGGTATCTTTGCCGCCTTTCACGGAAAGAATCCGGTGTACCTCCACATCGCCGATACCCGGAAAGTGATCCGGACCAATCCCCGATTTTGGGTGGACCTGGAAGCACCCGGCTTCCAAGAAGCCATAGAGCGGGTGCTGGGCAAGGGGAGTATGGAATTGTAGGGGGGTGTTGCCTGGGCAACACCCCCTTTTTCATAAGCAATCCCTTATGTTCTCGGAAAAATCCCCATTATTTGTCGTGCAATTCTGTAGAAATTTCCGTTACAGAACTTGTATAGAATTATCCGTCAATTTAGAATTAAAGAGGAAAAGAGAGGAAAACCCAGTATACAACTGGTGTTTCCGGGGGAGCGGGAGTTGCTACGCTAGTCTGACAAGTTTGTGCAATCCCTTGCATACCGGTAGAACACGTGTTAAAATGAGCTTGTGTGGTTTTGAACTATATGATTTTTAGGAGGTCGCTTTGTAATGAACATCGTTGTATGTGTTAAACAGGTGCCGGATACCGCTGAAATGAAGATCGATCCGGTTACCAACAACCTCGTCAGAGATGGTGTAACCAATATTATGAACCCCTATGACCAGTATGCTCTGGAAACGGCTCTGCAGCTGAAAGACGAACTGGGTGCCCATGTCACCGTCATCACCATGGGACCGCCCCATGCTGAATCCGTCCTGAGAGACTGCCTGGCAGTAGGTGCTGATGAAGCCAAACTGGTCAGTGACAGAGCTTTCGGCGGCGCCGACACCCTGGCTACTTCCGCAGCCATGGCCAACACCATCAAACATTTCGGGATTCCTGATCTGATCCTCTGCGGCCGTCAGGCTATCGATGGGGATACCGCTCAGGTAGGTCCTGAAATCGCAGAACACCTGGATCTGCCCCAGGTTACCGCTGCTCTGAAAGTTCAGGTCAAAGGCGACGAAGTCATCGTAGATAGAGACAATGAACAAATGTCCATGACCTTCACCATGAAGATGCCCTGCGTGGTGACCGTAATGCGCAGCAAGGATCTGCGTTTTGCCAGCATCAGAGGCAAAATGAAAGCCAGAAAGGCTGAAGTTCCTGTCTACACCGCTGCTGCCCTGGAAATCCCTCTGGACATCATCGGCAAAGCTGGCTCTCCGACTCAGGTCATGAAGAGCTTCACTCCGAAAGTGACTCAGGTCCACGGCGAAATCTTCGACGACGAAGATCCTGCAGTTGCAGTCGATAAGTTAGTGAACAAACTGATCGAAGACAAGATTATTACGAAGTGAGGTTGGGTATAAATGGCTAACACGAAAGGTTTAAAGACCGGTAACGAAAAAGATTTATGGGTCTATGTTGAACATTACAAAGGCGAACCTGTCCATGTAGTATATGAACTGTTGGGTGAATGCCGGAAACTGGCTGACAAATGCAACCAGAAACTGGCCGCTGTCCTGATCACCGACGATGCCAAAGACGTTCCGTCCAAGCTGATCGCTCGGGGCGCTGATCTGGTCTATGTCTGCCAGGATCCTGCTTTCAAATATTATTCCACGGATGAATACACCAATGCTTTCTGCGAAATGATCGCTGAATATCAGCCTTCTTCCGTATTCATCGGCGCTACCAACGACGGCCGTGACCTGGGGCCCCGTATCGCTGCCCGGGTGAACACCGGTCTGTGCGCAGACTGCACCATCCTGGATGCAGAAGAAGACGGTCTGATCGAATGGACTCGTCCTGCTGCCGGCGGTAACATCATGGCTACCATCCTGTGCAAAGAACATCGTCCCCAGATGGGTACTGTCCGTCCCAAGACCTTCAAGGCCATGGAACCGGATGCTTCCCGTACCGGTGAAGTCATCAACTACACCCTGAAGAACCATGTGGATGACCGTGTCACCTGCGTCCGCAGAGAAGAAGTGGTCAGCGAAGGCGAAATGGCCATCGATGATGCACCGTTCGTCTGCTCCGGCGGCCGTGGCATGAAAGCCAAAGAAAACTTCTCCCTGCTGTATGACCTGGCCCATGTGCTGGGCGGCGCTGTAGGCGGCAGCCGTGCTGCAGTGGATGAAGGGTTCATCGAACATCCTCGGCAAGTTGGCCAGTCCGGTAAGACCGTTACCCCGAAGATTTACTTCGCCTGCGGGATTTCCGGTTCTGTACAGCACAAAGCCGGCATGAGCAAATCCGATACCATTGTCTGCATCAACAAGGATCCGGACGCTCCTATGTTCGAAATCTCTAAATATGGTATCGTTGGCGATGCTTTGAAGATCCTGCCTCTGCTGACCGCAAAGATCAAAGCCTTCAAAGAATCCTAATTGTAGATACGGAACTGAAAAGTCCGGGCTTTTATAAGTCCGGACTTTTTTTCAGAGGGGGAAACGTTCATGAAGAAAACAAAAATCATCTGCACCCTGGGGCCAGCCACGGACAAAAAAGACCTGCTGGTGGACATGATCAAAGCAGGGATGGATCTGGCCCGGTTCAACTTCTCCCATGGCTCCCACAGCGAATGTGAAGCCCGGCTGAACCTGCTGAAGGAAGCCGAAAAGGAAGCAGGGCGGCTGGTAGGCTATGTGGCAGATACCAAAGGGCCGGAAATGCGTCTGGGGCTTTTCAAAGGGGATAAGACCACTTTGGTGCCCGGCCACGAATTCATCCTCACCACGGAAGACGTGGAGGGGACGGCGGAGAAGGCCCATGTGAACTATGCCGGACTGCCGGAAGAAGTGAAGCGGGGAGATACCATTCTCCTGAACGACGGGAAACTATCCCTGGAAGTGGAATCCACCACAGCAACGGAAATCCGGACCAAAGTGGTGAATGGCGGGGAAATCTCCTCCCGGAAACGGGTGGCTGTGCCTGGGGCCTTCTTGAAACTGCCCTTCCTGTCCGAAGCGGATGTTTCCGATATCACCTTTGCCGCCCAGCACGGCATGACTTATGTGGCTGCTTCTTTCGTGCGGAACGCCCATGATGCCATGGAGATCCGCCGGCTCCTGGAACGGCTGGGGTCCCCCATGGGGATCATCGCCAAAATCGAGAACCAGGAAGGAGTGGACAACATCGACGAAATCCTCCAGGTGGTGGACGGGGTCATGGTGGCCCGGGGCGATCTGGGGGTGGAGATCCCCATGGAAGACGTGCCCATTGTCCAGAAGGAAATCATCGCCAAATGCAATATGCTGGGCAAGCCGGTGGTCACCGCCACCCAGATGCTGGAAAGCATGATCACCAACTACCGGGCTACCCGGGCTGAAGCCAACGACATCGCCAACTCCATCTTTGACGGCACGGACGCCATCATGCTCAGTGGGGAAACGGCCTCCGGCGCCTATCCTCTGGAAGCGGTGAAGACCATGGCCCGGATTGCCAAACGGACGGAAGAAGCCATCGATTATGTCCAGGTGTTCCAGCACAAGGGCATCGGGGCCCAGGTGCAGATGACCGATGCCATCAGCCATGCTACCGTGCAGATCGCCCAGGAACTGGAAGCCAATGCCATCATGTCCATCACCGAAAGCGGCTACACCGCCCGGATGGTGGCCAAATACCGGCCCAAGGCCCATGTGCTGGGGGTCTCTCCCAAAGAAGAGAGCCTGCGCCGGATGAACCTGTACTGGGGTGTGACACCTCTCCAGGGTGAGAACAAGGCCAGCACCGATGCTCTGATCGATGCGTCCCTGAAGAAGGCCCTGGATTCCGGCCTCATCAAGAAAGGGGATTCCCTGGTGGTCACTGCCGGCATGAACGTGGGCAAGGTGGGCAGCACCAACCTGATCCAGGTGGTCAATGTGGGCCAGAAAGTGGTTTCCGGCCAGGGCATCGGCAAAAAAGCCGTCAGCGGGGTGGTCCTGCGGGTGGAAAAGAAAACAGATCTGGAGAAATTCCGCCCCGGTATGATCCTGGCTGTGGCCGCCCTGGAAAATGAAATGGGGACTACAGCAGCCCAGGCCGGCGGCATCATCGCCGAAGAAGGCGGCTTCACTTCCCCGGCAGCCATCATCGGCATCAACTATGGCATCCCCGTCATCGTAGGAGCCAAAGGAGCCATGGAAGCCCTGGAAACCGGCGACCTGGTGACCCTGGACGTAGCAACCGGGAGTGTGTATGCAGGGAAGATCAATGTGAAGTAAATAGTCTCGAGTCTCGAAACCCTGTCTCTGGTCACTTGTCACTGGTCACTGGACGAAGGAAGGCAGCCGGGCTGCGGCTGCCTTTCAATTTATACTGCAGGCTTGGACTCACCTTCGGCTTGTCCTTGCCTTCTTTTCTGAACAAACTGCTACAGGAGTCGCACTCATGGAATACTCACATAAAAAGCTGGTGGTATGGCAACGGAGCATGCAGCTGGCCAACCACATTTATACATTGACCGACCATTATCCATCTAAAGAATTGTTTACTCTGGTAAATCAGATGCGAAGGGCTGCTATATCCATTCCCAGCAATATTGCTGAAGGAAGGTCAAGAGGCAGTGACAGAGATTTTGTCCATTTTCTGCTGATTTCCAGAGGATCCTGTTCTGAACTGGATACCCAACTGCTGCTGAGCCATTCACAGGGGTATATTTCAGAAAAAGAATGTCAGGAAGCCTGCCAGATGTGTGAAGAACTGGGAAACAGACTTACCCGTCTTATCCAGCATCTGGATCCTTCCAAACGCTGATAAGACTCATGTTTGCAAAAAGTGTGCTGCACCATAAAATGCAGCACACTTTTTGTTTGCATTTGAAAAAATGCAGGGTTCAGACAGAATGATAAAATTTGCTAGCAAATTTTAGAATGAGTTTTTCGCCGGAACCAGTGACAAGCAGCCGTATCCAGGAACAGCACAATTTTGGCTTTCTTCCTTCAAAAGAACCCGTTAGCCACGGGTTCTTGCCTGCGGCTAGTGACCAGTGACAAGAGACCAGTGACAGCCTCAAAATCCTTTAGGATTTTGAGGCCCTGAATCGATGCCACATCTCCGCACATCCCCAGGACAGCAGCAGCACCGCCAGATAGAAGGCCTCCATGGGAACATGCTGCATCCCAACGGTCCGGTTCAATACATATTCCAGCTGATCGATGAACACCGGGTGGATCAGGTAGATGATGAAGGAGCGGTCGCTCATGCCCTTCAGGGCTTTTTTCAGGGGGTAGCGGCCGCTTTGGATCACCATGCTGAAGAAGAGTACGGAAGCAATGGTGTATACCAGACCCGGCAGGCTCAGCTGCTGAAGGTAGTTCACCGTGCTTTCATAGGGCATCTGCCATTTGAAGGTCCACCGGTAAAACAGCCAGGTGTTGAACCCAGCGCTGGCAGCAAAGAACGCCGTCAGCAAGGCTTTCCGTTGGGTGATCAGCTGCTGGAATTTGCCATAATGCCGGGCAATCACTCCCCCCAGCATAAAGATGAATAAGTAGAAGAAGGGGAAATAGTTCAGTCGGTAATTGCACAGGTTCAGCAGGGTCGGGCTGGAAGCAATCCATTCAGGATAGACCCAGAACCGGAAATTTCCCTCGAACAGCAGCACTTGGGCCACAAACAACAGAGGCAGGGCCAATTTCAGGCCGATTTTTTCCATCCCTCCCATCAGGGCCCGCCACAGCGGGAACAGCAGGTAGAACCAGATCAGGATCACCAGGAAATAGATGTGGTACTGGGCAGTGCCGAAGAACAGGGAAAACAGGATGTTGGAAGGATCCAGCACGCTCATGTCCCGGTTCAAAAAGGCATAGTAGCACAGGTACAGCAGGGACGCCAGCAGGTAAGGACGGCCGATACTTTTCATCCGTTTCTTCACAAAGCTCCCATACCGGAGAGGTTGCTCCAGAGGCTTGCTGTAGAACAGCCCATAGCCGGAGATGAAAAAGAAGGCCGGTACGCTGTAGCGGCTCAGGATGTTGGTGATGAGCACCAGAAAAGGAGAAGCTACGGCGTCGCTGACCGCCATGCTCCCCACATGGATGGCAATGACCCCCAGCATGCAGATGCCCCGGAGGTTGTCGAATACAAGATTGCGCTGTTTCACAGAAAGCTCCTTTGCAGGTTTACAGGAATATGGGGTACGCAGGATCGGTCCCTGCAGTATTGAAATGAATCTATCTTATCTATTATAATGACCGCCAACGGGATTCTCAACCCTCATTTTGTGAGCACTAGGGTTTTACATCTTCAAAGGAACCTGGCCAGGGGACAGGTTCTATCCAGAGGTTCCCGACTCCAGACTTCCGACTTCCGACTGTTGAACACCGTCCGTCTTGCCTTTTTCCGTCCGGCTGATTACAATAAGTTCAGAATATCTGCACATAACCTGAAAGGAGCCGATCCCATGTCCCATTCTCTCCGTCTTTTGGTCCGGGGCGGCCTGCTCCTGGCCATCGGGGCCCTCAGCCAGCAGCTCCGGCTGGTGCTGCCTCTGCCCGTTCCTGTCATGACTCTCCTCATCGGCACCTTGGTGAACGCCGTCTTGGTGCTGGCGGGCCGGTACACCACCCGGCTCCTGGCCTGGGTCATCTGCGTGGCCTTGGCGGTCATCGCCTTTTTCCAGGGCCATATCCTGGGTCCGGTGGTCCCGGTGATCGCCCTGGGGAACGGCATGTACGTGGAACTGACCCGCAGCTTCACCCGGGGTCCGGTCCTTTTCCTGGGAGCTCCTCTGGGGAAAGCGGTGGTGCTGGGCATCGGCATGGTGGGGGCCCTCCATCTCCTCCAGCTGCCTTGGGCCGCCATCAGCAAAACATTGGCCCTGTTCCTGCCCCTCCAGCTGGCCACCGGGATCCTGGGCCTTTTCCTGGCCAAAGGGGTGGAAAAGAGGCTCCAAGGGAACGCTCCTGCCCCTCAGCCACCCTCGAAAAGGAAATCCAAGGGAAAACAAAAGAAAAAGTGATCAGAACACTGTACGGAATGTAACAAAAATGTGGATTTTTTTCGGCGGCTGGTGTATAGTAGAGGAGATTAACAAGAGGCCCTCTGGGAGGCCAGGGAAGGACGGGCCTGTGGCACGTCCCTACGCCGTTACGGGCGGCTGTTGGGACTATTTGCCGATGGCCCGACACCAACGCCCGTAGGGGCTGGCCAAAGGCAAGCCCTCTGGGAGGCCAGGGAAGGGCGGGCCTGCGGCACGCCCCTCGTATAATAGAGTTGTACCAGATATTCCCTTTTATAGTGAATTACGGTACGATTAGAATGGAGCTGTGGATCGGTTGCGCGCCCCTCGTATAATAGAGTTGTACCAGATATTCCCTTTTATAGTGAATTACGGTACGATTAGAATGGAGCTGTGGATCGGTTGCGCGCCCCTACCGCTTGACGGTTTTTGTAGAGTCCGACCACAGAATTCATTCAATTTGTTAATGAGTTGGATACCGCTCGACGGTTCATATCTAGCGAGGATACATTATGATGAAGTCTCTGTGGCTTTGATGCACAGCTGCCAATTCAAAAAAAGGAGGTTGATTTTTATGCTTTGTGTCGGAATTGACGTTGCAAAGCGGAAACATGACTGCTGTATCATTGACTCGGATGCATTGAAAACAGTTGAATCTTTTACATTTCCCAATTCACGGGAAGGCTTTGACATGCTCCTTTCCAAGATTTCTGAACTGGGCATTCCAAAAGATAAAATAAGAGTAGGATTGGAAGCAACCGGTCACTATTCCTCGAATCTCGCCCATTTCATCTCAGAACATGACCTTCCACTGCTCACTTTCAATCCGCTTCTCACGAATAGATACAAGCAAGGATTCAGCCTGCGTAAGACCAAGACTGATAAAGTCGATGCCTGCGCTATTGCACAGATGATTGTGTCAGGGAAAGGTTCCCAAACCTACTCTTCTTCATTGTACCATAACGAGGAAATGAAATCACTCTCTCGTTACAGATCTCAAACCATGCAGAAGTGTTCCAAGCTAAAGATATCAGTTTCCCGTCTGGTTACGATTTTATTCCCAGAGCTGGAAGGGCTGACATCTTCCATCCATCTTGCTTCAATCTATGCGCTTCTAAAAGCCTATCCTGGCCATGAACAGATTGCTCATTGCAGCATGAAGCGGCTGACGCGCCTGTTAAGTGATGCCTCACAGGGGAGATTTGACAAAAGCAAGGCTTTGGAAATCCACCAGGCAGCATGCCGTTCTATCGGTAAAGTCTCGCTTTCGGCTTCTATGGAACTCGTCCATACCATTACGGATATTGAAGTGTTGAAGCAGCATATCGTTGAAATCGATGAGAAGCTTAAGGAAATGGTGGACCAGGAAGAATCTTCGATTATTGACATACCAGGGATCGGTTATACCCTTTGTGCCAGCATTCTGGGCGAAGTTGGTGATTTCAAGCGTTTTCCGGATGTCGACAAGCTCCTGGCTTACGCAGGGATGTCACCTTCCAAACATGACTCTGGAGACTACCATTCGAAGCATAACAAGATGGAAAAAAGAGGATCCCCCTATCTGCGAAAGACACTGTACCTTGCCGCCCGCCTGGTTGCACAGAACGTACCGAAATTCAAAGAATACCTTGAAAAGAAACTGTCAGAACACAAACCTTACAAAGTCGCTTTGTCCCATGTAGCCAAGAAACTGATCCGATTGATTTACCGGCTGGGTATTAGTGGCTGCCCTTATTTAGCCTGATTTTTTTAAGCCCACAAGAGGGGGCTTGGGTAAGTGCGCCCTTTTGCCAAGATCCATAGCAACTGAAATTTATTTTAAAATTGGCTTGACTTTATATAGTTGGTCTACGCCGTTACGGGCGGTTGTTGGGACTGTTTGCTGATGGTCCGGCACCAACGCCCGTAGGGGCTGGCCAAAGACAAGCCCTCTGGGAGGCCAGGGAAGGGCGGGCCTGCGGCACGTCCCTACGCCGTTACAGGCGGTTGTTGGGACTGTTTGCCGATGGCCCGGCACCAACGCCCGTAGGGGCTGGCCAAAGACAAGCCCTCTGGGAGGCCAGGGAAGGACGGGCCTGTGGCACGTCCCTACGCCGTTACAGGCGGCTGTTGGGACTATTTGCCGATGGTCCGGCACCAACGCCCGTAGGGGCTGGCCAAAGGCAAGCCCTCTGGGAGGCCAGGGAAGGGCGGGCCTGCGGCACACGCCCCTACGCCGTTACAGGCGGCTGTTGGGACTATTTGCCGATGGTCCGGCACCAACGCCCGTAGGGGCTGGCCAAAGGCAAGCCCGTCCCGGCCTCCCGGAGGGGTATTCCATTCCAGCCAAACGCCGCCGCGTTTCTGGATTTAGCGGGCCTCCCAGCATGAGGCCCCTACGGTTTTTATACGCTCATAAGAACTTGGACGAAGGACAAGTTCTGTCCAGGGGCCCGAGACTCGAGGACCCGAGACCCGAGACCAGGGGCGTCAGCCCCTTACAAAAGGAGTTCCTATTATGCAAATCATAGTTGTAGGCTGCGGGAAAGTGGGGCGCAGCATCATTTCTCAGCTTGCCCAGGAAAATAACAATGTGACGGTGATCGATATCGACGCCACCATCATCCGGAACATCTCTACCAGTTACGATGTAATGGGGATCGTGGGCAATGGGTCCAGCTTCAATATCCTGGCCAAAGCCGATCTGGAACATACGGATATGCTCATCGCCGTCACCGAAAGCGACGAAGTGAACCTGCTTACCTGCGTCATCGCCAAGCTGAACAACAGCCAGTGCCATACCATCGCCCGGGTCCGCAGTCCCCATTATTCCGACGAGCGACACTATCTCCAGAAGGGTCTGAACCTTTCCATGACCATCAACCCGGAAATGGAAGCGGCCAAAGAAATCTCCCGGCTGCTGAATTTCCCTTCCGCCATCGAGATCGTCAGCTTCGCCAAAGACCGGATCGACATGCTCCGGTTCCGGGTGCCTGCTTCTTCCGTGCTCATCGGCCGTTCCCTGAAGGACATCGCCGACCTGACTGTGAACTTGTTGGTGTGCATCATCGAACGGAACAGCAACATCCTGGTCCCTGACGGCAATACGGTGATCCAGGAAGGGGACATCCTCACCATCATCGCCATGCCCCGGGATGCCCAGGCCTTCTTCAAGAAAATCGGGGTCCGTACCAACAAATGCAAGAGCGTGATGATCGTAGGGGGCGGCCAGCTCAGCTATTATCTGGCCAAGATGCTCCTGAAGAGCCATACCGACGTGACCATCATCGAACGGGATATGGCCCGGTGCGAAGAACTGGTGGAAGCCCTTCCCGGTGCCACCATCGACTGCGGAGACGGCACCGAGGAAGAACTGCTGAAAGAAGAACATCTGGAAAGCATGGACGGCTTCGTGGCTTGTACCGGTATGGACGAAGTGAACGCCATCCTTTCCCTATACGCCTTGAAGCATATGGGGAAGAAAGTGGTCACCAAAGTGAACCATGTGGATTTCGGGGACGTGATCGAAGGGCTCCAGCTGGACAGCATCGTGAACCCCAAGGAACTCACCGCCCAGCAGATCGTCCAGTACGTCCGGGCTGCCGGCAACAGCATGGAATCCAACGTAGAAACCCTGTACCGGCTCATGAACGGCCGGGTGGAAGCCCTGGAATTCCTGCTGGATAAGGAATCTCCCATCATCGGTCCCAAACTGGCGGAGATGCAGATCAAAAAGAATGTACTGATTGCCGGCATCGTCCGGGAAGGGAAGCTGATCATCCCCGGAGGCCAGGACGCCTTCCAAGTAGGGGATACGGTGATCGTAGTCACCACCAATCTGGGCTTCCACGATATTGAAAACATCCTGGCATAAAGGAGCATGACTTCTATGAATTATCCTGTGATCGGGCAGGTGCTCTCCTGGATCCTCTGTACGGAAGGCACCTTGATGCTGCTGCCCGGCCTCATCTCCCTCATCTATCGGGAAGACCAAGGAATGGTATATTTCGCCCTGGCCCTCCTGGCCATTGCCCTGGGCTTTCTCACCGGCAGGCGGAAAATCGCCAACAAGGCCATCTACCAGCGGGAAGGGTTCGTGGCTGTGGGGCTGTCCTGGGTACTGCTCAGCCTTTACGGAGCCATTCCCTTTGTAATCACCGGGGAGATCCCCTGCTATGTGGATGCGGTGTTCGAGATCGTTTCCGGTTTCACCACCACCGGTTCTTCCATCCTGGGGGATGTCGAAGCCCTGTCCCACACCTCCCTTTTCTGGCGGAGCTTCTCCCACTGGATCGGGGGCATGGGGGTGCTGGTATTCATCCTGATGCTGGTTCCCCCCAACCGGGGCGGCACCCAGATGAACTTGATGAAGGCGGAAAGCCCCGGCCCGGATGTGTCCAAATTCGTGCCCCGGGTGCGGAATACTGCCATTGTATTGTATAAGATCTACCTGGGCATGACCCTTTTGATGATTGCCCTCCTGGCTCTCACCGGCATGAACTGGTTCCACAACCTGTGCATCACTTTCGGCACTGCCGGCACTGGGGGCTTCGGCATCCTCAACGACAGCTGCGCCAGCTATACTCCCATCCAGCAGTGGATCATCACTCTGTTCATGATTGCTTTCGGGGTCAATTTTGGCTTTTACTACCTGTTCTTGATCAATCGCTTCCGGGAAGCCTTCGCCATGGAGGAAGTCCGGGCCTATCTGGGCATCATCCTGGCTTCCGGATTGGCCATCGCCTGGCAGATCCGGGACCGTTTCGATACTCTGGAAGAAACCCTGCGGACGTCTTTCTTCCAGGTGGGGAGCATCATGACTACCACTGGCTACAGCACGGTGGATTTCGACCTGTGGCCCAGCTTTTCCAAGTTCATCCTGGTGCTCTTGATGGTAGTAGGGGCTTGCGCCGGCAGTACCGGCGGCGGGGTGAAGGTGAGCCGGGTGGTCCTGACCTGCAAATCCATCTTCCTGGAATTGGGCCAGGTGCTCCATCCTCATGGGGTCCAGCGGATGCGTATGGACGGGAAGACTGTGGACAGCAAGGTGCTGACTTCCATTTATATCTTCCTGATTACCTATTTCCTGATCTTTTTCCTGTCCATCCTGGTGGTGAGCCTGGACGGATTCAGCTTTGAGACCAACTTCACCGCTGTGGCTGCTACCCTGAACAATATCGGTCCCGGCCTGGCCGGAGTAGGCCCCACCAGGAACTTCTTCGACTACAGCCATCTGTCCAAACTGGTCCTGATCTTCGACATGCTGGCCGGACGGCTGGAACTTTTGCCCATGCTGATCCTGTTCTATCCCAGGACCTGGACGAGGAATTGAAAGGGGCTGTTGCATGCGTATGATTTTTACGCATGCAACAGCTCTCTTTACGAGGTACCACCCATGTTCGACCTTCACTCCCACATCTTATATAACATCGACGGGGACGACGGATCCCGCAGTGAGGCCATGTCCTTGGCCATGCTCCGGCAGGCAGCGGCGGCCGGCACCACCGACCTTTTTGCTACACCCCATTTCCACCGCAGGGGCATCTGTCCCAACTGGGACCTCATCACGGAACGGCTGGTCCAGCTCCAGCAGCAGGCCGACGCTGCCAAGATCCCCATCCGCCTTCACAGCGGGGCGGAGGTGAGCCTGGATGCGGACACCCTGAACTATCTGCCCGGCCCCGGAGAACACCGGGACTGCTGCCTGGCCGGCACCGTCTATCTCCTGGTGGAGCTGCTGCCCACCGCCGCACCCTTGGAAACCTGGAACCTGCTTTACCAGCTCCAGCTCCGGGGCTATCTGCCCATCCTGGCCCATCCGGAACGGTATAAGGCCATCATGGCGCAGCCGCAAGTGGTCCGCCAGTGGGTGGAAAAAGGCATCCTGCTCCAGAGCAATCAGGGCAGCTTCACCGGAGATTTCGGAGAAAGTGCCCTCCGCAGCGTCCACTGGCTCTATGACCGGGGGCTGATCCATTTCCTGGGCAGCGATGCACACCGCGTCGATTGGCGCAGCCCCGATACCCGGAAAGCCCAGGAGGCCATCCGTTCCCTCATCGGGGGAGATGCCTTCCTGGCAGACTGCGATGCCCATGCCCGTCTGCTCCTCCAAGGACGGGTGTTCTATCCGGATCCGCCCCATGAGCCCCTGAAGAAAAAACGGAGCTTCTGGTCCCGCTTTTTCGGCTGAATGTTTTCTGGGGAGTTTTTTGCCCAGCTCTTCTGCTACAATGATGGTGTAGAAGAAAAGGGCCTCCTCCCCGGGACAGCCAATTCTGAGCAAATGACAATGAAATTCACAGAGAAGACATAAAATGGCCTTGAATTTTCATGTTCTTTTCATTTAATTCATTTTTTCATTGCAAAAGTAACCCAATCTTGCTATACTACAGTCATATGGTCTTATACAAAAGTATATACCGATTCAAAACAATCTGCCTGTAAAAAATGGATAAATGTAGTCAACTGTCAACTGAATAAAGCACTTGCGAACAATCTTTCGGGGGGGGGGGTACAGGCGTTTCCTGTACCCTCTTTTAGTTTGTCCTAAAAAGGAATAGTTTTCTTTAACAAGAATATATCGTTTACAGAATTTTTTTGGATGGAATCCATAGACCCAAAGGAGGTCCCATGAAACAGAAAATCCTGGCCATGGCCTTTGCCTTGGCTTCCCTTACCCTGCCGGCAGCAGCCCAGGAATATACCCTGCGCCCCGGCGACCAGCTGAACATCGTCGTCGTCCAGGAGCAGGAAATCAGCTCCAATCTCCAAAATTCCAAGGAGACGCCCTATACTGTCCGGCCTGATGGCACTGTTTCCTTCCCCCTGGTGGGAGAGATCCAGGCTAGCGGCATGACCGTGGACCAGTTCACCCAGTACCTCCGGAACGGCCTTTCCCGGTACTATGTGGAACCGGATGTCACCGTGAACATCGTCCAATTGGGCGGCATCCGGGTCCATGTGTTCGGGGAAGTGAAGAAACCCGGCACCTATGAACTCACCAAGAGCCATACCATCATGGATGCCCTAGGGGCCTCCGGAGGCTTCACCTGGGATGCGGCCAAGAAGAAGGTGTTCCTGATCCACCAGGACGATACCAACAAGGCCATCAAGATCAACCTGAACAACATGCTGAAGACCGGCAACCTGAAGGACAACCTGGAACTGAAGGAAGGGGACATCCTGTACCTGACCAAGAACGGCCGGATCGACTTTGCCCGGGATATCGTACCGTTCCTCAGCGGTGCCTACATGATCTCGGAAATCCATGACAACAATGACTGATAAAGGAGAACCATCTTGAACGAACAGGAAATCGATTTACGGGAATTGTGGCAGATCATCCGCGCCAACCAGAAATGCATCGCCAAGATCACCGGCGGCTTCCTGGGGCTGGCCGTGGCCTATCTCCTCATTGTCCCCAATACCTATCAGTCCACAGCCCTGCTGCGGATCAAACAAGAAAAAGGCCTTTCCAGTTCCATCATGGAACAGCTGCCCCTGGGCAATGCCCAGCTCACCAAGCAGCAGATGAACACCCATGCGGAGATCCTCAAGAGCCGCCATGTGGTGATCCCGGTGATCCAGCAGACCGAAGAAGAGAAGGACGGCAAGTTTCCCCGTTACGAAGATTATGTGAAAACTCACATCATTACCAAGCCCTATAAAGATACGGAAATCCTGGAAGTAGACGTCACCGGTAAGAGTCCGGAACAGGCCCAGGAGGCCAATCAGCTCTTGGTCCAAGGTTTCTTGGATCGGCTCACGGAACTCTCCCATGCAGAATCTGCCGCCACCCGGGAATTTTTGGAACAGCGGGTGAAATCCTCCAAGAAGGAATTGGACGACGCAGAGACCAAGCTGAAGGACTACCAGGTGAAGCACAAGATCTTCTCCACCGACAACCAGATGAAGAGCCTGGCGGAACGGATCACCGAACTGGATAAGGCCAAAGCCCAGAACAAACTGGATATGGAGACCGCCCAGGCGGCTCTGGGGTCCATCAACGGCCAGCTTTCCGAAGCCGGGGCTTCCATTGCCGACAGCCCTTCCATCCAGCAGGCCAAGAGCAAGCTGGTGGACCTGGAGACCCAGAAAGCTGGCTACATGGGGAAATACACCAGCGAGAACCCCAAGATGAAAGAAATCAACCGACAGATTGCGGGGGCCCGCCAGAGCCTCCGCCGGGAGATCCAGGCCATCATCGCCCAGAAAGCGCCGTCTTCCAGCAGCGTCCAGCAGAAGCTCCTCAGCGACAAATTCACCAACGAGGCACTGATCGCCGTAGCCGAAGGGAAGAACCAGGCCATCGACCAGCTGGAAAAAAAGAATGCGGAAGAAATTGCCAAGCTGCCCCAGACCCAGCAGGGCTACCTGCAGGTGAAACGGGACGCGGACGTGGCCCAGGAAATCTACGTGATGCTGGCCAAACGGCTGGAAGAAGCCAAAGTGGCGGAAGTCATGGTCCCCACCGAAGTCCAGGTGGTGGACGAAGCCACCCTGCCCGATAAACCCATCAAACCGCGGAAACTGCTCACCTTGGTGCTGGCCCTGTTCCTGGGCCTCTTCGGAGGCACCGGCTTCACCATCGCCCGGGCCCTGCTGAACCGGAAAATCCGCACCGCCGCCGATGTGGAACAGTATCTGGAACTGCCCGTCCTGGGCGTGATCCCGGAAGCCAAAGGGGCGGAAAAGCAGGAAGAAGAAGGCTTTTGGGCCGGATTGCGGAGGAAATTATGGAAGAAATAAAACTCATCGTGGATAATAACCCCAAGTCTCCCATCGCCGAGACCTACCGGTCCATCCGGACCAATCTCCAATTTGCCGGAGCCGGACGGGAACTGAAGTACATCTGCTTCACCTCCAGCGTACCGGGAGAAGGGAAATCCACCACCATTTCCAACCTGGCCCTGACTTTGGCCCAGGATGGGAAGAAAGTCCTCCTGGTGGACTGCGACCTGCGGAAACCGGTCCAGCACAAGATCTTCGGGGTCATCAACCAGGGCATCACCAACTGCCTGGCCCAGGGCGTCCCCTTTGCCCAGGTCCTCCATCCGGAAGTCTTCCACAACCTGGATCTCTTGACCAGCGGTCCGGTGCCTCCCAATCCCTCCGAACTCATCGGATCGGAAAAGATGGACCAGCTGCTCCAGCAGATCGGGGAAGGGTATGATTACGTACTCCTCGACCTGCCCCCGGTATTGGCCGTCACCGATGCGGCCCTGCTGGGGAACCTGGCAGACGGCGTAGTCCTGGTGGTCCATTCCGGCCAGGTGGCTCCGGAAGAAGTCCAGGAAGCCAAGAAACGCCTCCAGGCCGGCAAAGCCAACATCCTGGGCGTCGTCCTCAACGGCGTTCCCCGCAGACACAGCGGCTATGGCTACGGATATGGCTATTACTACTATGATTACTACGACGAGAACCATGTGAAGCATACCAAGAAGAAAGCGAAAAGCAAGGAGTGATCCGTAGGGGCTGAGCCAGGGCCGCGGAGCGATCCCGCCCAGTCAGCCTGCCTACGGCTCACGATGAACGACAAACGATGAATGACGAATGAACAGGAGGTCGGACCAACCCATGAATACGTCCATGATTAAAAAAATCCAACAGGAACTGCTCAACGGGCTGGATGTCCTGCTGGTCACAGGGGCTTTCTGGCTCTGCTGGCAGCATTTCTACCAAAATCGCATCGACCATCCTTTTTACTACCTGGGCAACCTGATCATGGTGTTCCTGTTCGGCCTCTTCTATTATTCCATCTCCCACCTGTACAACGGCTATTCCGTGCCCATCAGCCGGATCTATGAATTGGTCTACAGCCAGACCCTGGCCGCCTGTCTCAGCGATGGACTCCTGTATCTCATGATCCTCTTGATCAACCGGCACTATATCACGTTCCTGCCCTTTCTGCCCACCCTGGTGCTCCAGTTCTTCCTCATCGTGGGATGGACCGTAGCAGCCCACCAGTGGTATTTCCATCAGTTCCCGCCCAAAAAGACCGTGGTGATCTTGGGACAGGGCCAAAATGTGGATGCCCTGGTGAAACAGTACGGCATGGACGTCCATTTCGATGTCCAGTCCGTGGTCCCGGTGGAGGAGTGCCTCAAAGACCTGCCCGGAACCATCGGCCAGGCCGAAGTGGTGTTCTGCTGTGGCCTCCACAGCCACAATCGGAACCTGGTGACCAAATACTGCGTGGCCCATAAGATCGGTACCTATGTGATTCCCCGGATCGGGGACGTGATCATGGACAGCGCCCGGAAAGTCCATCTCTTCCACCTGCCCATGATGGCCGTCCAGCGCTACAACCCTTCTCCCGAATACCTGATCCTGAAACGGGCCTATGACATCGCCCTGTCCCTGGTGGCCCTGGTACTCTTTGCTCCCATCATGGCCGTTGTGGCCGCAGCCATCAAAGCTACTGATGGGGGAGACATCTTCTACCGCCAGGCCCGGCTCACCAAAGACGGCAAAGTCTTTCAGGTATTGAAATTCCGCAGCATGCGCATGGATGCAGAAAAAGACGGCGTAGCCCGGCTCAGCACCGGCGAAAACGATCCCCGGGTCACCAAAGTGGGCCGCTTCATCCGCGCCGTCCGCTTCGACGAACTGCCCCAGCTGCTGAACATCCTCAAAGGCGACATGGCCATCGTGGGACCAAGACCCGAACGCCCGGCCATCTCCGCCCAGTATGCCCAAGCCATGCCCGAATGGAACCTGCGGTTACAGGCCAAATGCGGTCTCACCGGCTACGCCCAAGTCTACGGTCAGTACAACACCACCCCCTACGACAAACTGCTCCTGGATCTCATGTATATCGCCAAGCCCAGTTTGTTTGAAGATTTCAAGATCATCTTCGCCACGGTGAAGATCCTGTTCATGAAGGAGAGTACCGCCGGGATGGCAGAAGGGCAGGTTACGGCGGAGGCAACAAATAAAAATTAGGTTGTTCGGATAAATTACTCTAGTAATTTATAATAGATTTGCTGGATAAATAGTCAGATAAATTTAGTGAGAAGGAAGATATCATGGAAAACAATGAACCTGTTAGAGTGCTCCAAGTAGTGGGAAGAATGGATCGTGGGGGAATTGAAACCATGATTATGAATCTTTATAGGCATATAGATCGCAGTAAAGTGCAGTTTGATTTTTTAGCTCACTACGGAAGAGAGGCTGCATATAATAATGAAATTCGTGCTTTGGGCGGAAATATTTATGAAATGCCAGCGTTGAGGGATGATACCCATATCTATTACTGGAAATTGCCTACCTATATAATGGCATTGCATCAATTTTTTGCTCATCATCCTGAAATAAAGATTATTCATGGTAATATGACAAATACAGCTGCGATTTATATGCCCATCGCAAGAAAGTATGGCATTAAAACATGCATAGCTCATAGTCACAATACAAGAGGAAAAGCAGGGCTGCTTGGAGTAGTGACAGACATTTTGCAAAAACCAATTATAAAGTATGCAACTGATCTTTTTGCTTGCTCTAAAGAAGCTGCATACTGGTTTTATCCTAAGGAATTAGTTGATGCAGGTAAAATTAAAATTATTCCAAATGCAGTTGATGCCCAAAAATTTAGATACGATCCTATTAAACGTATAAAAATGCGGGAAAAACTTCAAATTGGTAATAGATTAGCAATCGTCTGCGTGGCTAGATTCAGAAAAGAAAAAAATCAAGCATTTCTTGTCCAAGTCTTAAATGAAATAGTCAAGAAACGGAATGATGTGGTTTTATTTTTTGCTGGGGATGGGGAATATGAGAATAATGTAAAGAAACTGGTACAGAAATATCATCTAGAAAATCATGTGGTATTTTTGGGTATGTGTGATTATATTTCAGATCTTCTCCAGGCAATGGATGTATTTGCGTTGACTTCTCTTTGGGAAGGCTTACCAGTGGTAGGTGTGGAAGCTCAGGCCAGTGGCTTGCATTGCGTTGTTTCAGATGGTATTACCAGGGAATTGGACATAATTGGGAATGTAAAGTTTTTATCTTTATCAGTGCCTGTCAGAGTATGGGCAGATCAATTAATAGCAGCAGCTCAACTTCCTAGGCAAGATACATTTAAAGCTATTCAAGCGGCAGGATATGACATTCATACGACGGCTAAATGGCTACAAAATTTTTATTTATCTAAATGTTAATTTATATATGTAGCGGAAGGTGCTTCTGATGATTGTAAAAAAGAATCAATTTTTATCAATCTTCTTTTATTTAATATCGTTTGTTTTGATGATTTTTGCAATATTTACAGAAGCAGAAGAAGCCCTTCTTTCTGTTTCTGTAACAATCATTTTAATTGCAAATATATGTTATTTATGGGATGAATTTCAGAAAAACATATTGCTAATCATGTTTCAATTAACATTCTTTTTATTTTTGATTTCTGGTGTTTTTATACAGACGCTAAATCAAGGAAACTATTTTACGATGTTCAATCCCAGTGAAATTGCAGAAACTATGATATGTTATTGGATGGCTGCATCTTCTATGTGGCTATATATATTGTTTCGCTCTCGTATTAAAATCAAAAAAAATTCAAGGGAGAATATTACAGACGAACTAAAGAAAAGTACTATTCCGTATTCTGGATATCAATTTAATGATGTGCTTCAAAAAATATCTAAGTGGATGTTTTATTTATGTAGTGTTGCTTATCTTGCAAATATTGTAGATAAAATAGTGTTTAGATTTACCCATACATTACAGGCTTATTATGCAGGGTATATATCATCACTTCCTACGTTGTTTGTAAAATTAGGAGATTGTTTTCTTATTTCATTCATGCTCTTTTTAGCCACTAAACCTTCAAAAAAAAGAGCTTTGTTTCCTATTGTCATCTATGTGTTTTTATCTATAATGACGTTGTTATATGGAGTTAGAAATGTTTTTGTATTGAACATTATGTTTCTGATTATGTATGGTACAGCGAGGAATCTTGATAACAAAGAAAAGTGGATTACTCGAAAGATGGTTAATATTGGGATTTTGTTTTTGCCAGTTTCTATAATCCTTTTACAGGCTTTTGATACGATTAGACGAAATGCAGGGTTTTCTATTGACTTATTGGGGGAATTGTTTTCCTGGGATTTAGTAAAGGAGTTTTTTATTTCTCAAAGTGTAAGCTCACAAATCTTACCTAATGCAATTATCAATATGGATGTTTTGGGGGGGCAGCCTGTTCCATATACTTTTGGCACGCTTTATACATATTTGACGCAAAATATGCTTGTCAGATTTTTTACTGGTCAGGCGGCATATACAGCTAATTCTGTTGAAGGCGCTTTTCAGAGTGGGAATTTGGGATCGAGATTGGCTTATGAAATGTATGAGGAGACATATCTTGCTGGTACTGGTATGGGAGGATGTTTTGTTGCTGATTTATATGTGGATTTTTCTTATATAGGAATTATTATTGGAACGATAGTCCTTATGATATTCATTAATATCCTTTCAAAAGGATATTTTACTGCATCTCCATATAAAGATGCTTTTTTGTTTGTAGGCTGGCGCTGGATTCTATATACACCACGCGATTCTTATTTTTCCTGGGCAATGCAGGCTTTTTCGTTCATGAATATAATTTATGTTATAGCAGTATATCTATTGGTGTCTGAAATTGCAAGGAGGAAAGGTTATCGAAAATTTACTTCTTTAAAGAGAGAATACTAAAATGTCTAGAATTGTAATTTTAACTAATACATATCCATATCCAGGAGAAACTTTTCTTGAAAATGAACTTAAATATATTCCTAATCCTAATATAGCGGTAATTTGTCCTATACAAATAGCTGGATTTCATCATGTGGATTCTAAAAAACATAAGATAACAATCTTTCATTGTATGAAAAAAATAGTCTTAACGGATTGGATTGTTAGCGTAGGAAAAGGTATCTACAATATTTTTAAGCACCATGAATTTAAAGAAATAAAAAAAGATAGGTTCATGGTTAAAAACTTCATAAAGGCGATAAAGTTTGCAATTAAATCAGAAACAGCTATTTGTGCAATTACTAGATGGATTCCTGTTTGGAATGTGAATAATGAATCAATAGTATTTTATTCATATTGGTTTTATGAGGCTGCCTATATAGCGGCACGATTGCATGAAATATTTCCTAATAGTATATTTATATCACGATGCCATGGATATGATCTTTACAAAGAAAGACATATTGGTGGATATCTACCATTTCGACAGTATCTCTTGTATTCAGCTAGTGCGGTATACCCTATTTCTCAGCAAGGAGTAAATTATTTGCTTAACAATTATGGCTCTCAATGGGAGGATAAAATTAAAGTTTATAGATTAGGTACAGAAAGACTGTTTAAGCCTATTCTGCGGAAGGAGCCAGATCATATAGTCACCATTGTGAGTTGTTCTAATTTGGTGAAAGTAAAAAGAGTACACTTGTTAGTAAAGGCATTAATGATGACCGATTTACCATTGCGTTGGTATCATATCGGTGATGGCCCCATGAAAGAATCACTGCTTTTATTAGCAAATGAGTTGCCGAAAACCATACGATGGAAATTTTTAGGTGCTATTCCCAATCGTGAGGTGCAGAAGTTTTATGCAGAACATTATGTGGACGCATTTATAAATGTTAGTGAATCAGAAGGAATACCAGTTTCAATCATGGAGGCGCTGTCTTATGGTATACCAGCGATAGCTACAGATGTTGGAGGTGTATCGGAAATTATTGAAGATGGAAAGAATGGTTTTTTACTGAAAAAAAATTTTACTTCAGAGGAATTAATTTCAGCTATTTGTGTTTTTGGTAATTTAACAAAAGAAAATTCTATGATGCGTATTAATGCAGCTACTATGTGGAATGAGAAGTATAATGCAATAAAAAATTATTCCCAGTTCTATCATGAAATTTCTGGGCTACTTTGACTCTATGGAGGTATATTATGCCCAGTTCTGTTGTTAATAATAAAAAATTAATGATACTGATACGGACAGGATTTTTCCATATTTTTGGAAGCAGTGTTATTAATAAAATTATTGCTTTCATGAGCAGTATTGTCTTGGTCAGGATTTTAACAAAACAAGAGTATGGAGTTTTTACATATGCATGGAATATTTACAGTATTGTATTGTTATTTAATGGAATGGGAACGGATTCAGGTGTATTGCAACTTGCTAGCGAAAAAAATGAGGATACTAATTTTGCTAATCGAACTAGTAATTATGGTACCCGATTCGGGATTCGATTCAATGTTATCCTCATGATTGTGCTTCTTAGTATTGGGCTGTTTGTTCCTTTAAAAATTGAAGGTGCTGGAAGATTATTATGTTTTCTTTGTTTAATGCCTATTCCACAGTTGTTATATCAGATGACAACTATATATATGCGATCACAGAAACTAAATCGAGAGTTTGCTAGATTAACTGTTTTCAATACTGCTCTTCTGTTTATTAGTTCAGCCACTATGGCCTGGGGATTTCGCGAGATTGGATTGATTATGGGCTATTATATAGCCTATTTTACTTCATACATTGTTGGATATGTTGTATACCATATCAGTATTCTTAATCATTCTCAACATTTTGGGAAAAAGGATAGATATGATTTGTTGAAGATATCTTTTATTTCCATGTTGAATAATGGTTTGTCTCAAGCAATGTATCTTCTTGATATTTTTATGTTGGGAATAGCAAACCCACAAGAAATAATGTTGGCAAGTTATAAAGTTGCCACGATGATTCCTACTGCATTGACCTTCATCCCCACTGCACTAATTACCTATCTTTATCCTTATTTTGCAGAACATAGAAATAATGGCAGTTGGTGTCTTCAAGCTTATAAAAAAGTTCTTTTGGGCTTGAGCGGAACGAATTTTATAATTGCGATAGTGCTTTTTTTAGAAGCTCCGCTAATTATACAATTGTTTTTTGGAGCTCAATATCTTGATGCTGTGCCTGTATTTAGAATACTATCCTTAAACTATTTTATTTCAGGGACGTTTAGAATCATATCCGGAAATTTATTGGTTACACAGAGAAAATTGACTTTTAATTTTTTTGTGGCTGTGGTATCGAGTATTGCAAATGTGATTGCCGATTATCTATTTATACAATGGTGGGGATCTCTTGGCGCAGCAATGGCAACGGTTCTTGTTGTTGTTATTTCAAGTATACTTAGTACTGGATATTTGGTTCATATTTTCTATCGAAACCGTATAGTAAAGTAGGATTATTGGTTTTATGAACTGGGGATATTTATTATGAAATTGTGTTATTTGGTGTATCGCGAAGATAACGTTATGGTTTACGAATCCCAAGTCTTAGAATATCTACGGGCTTATGAAAGCAAAAATATATTTGATTCAATAGAGCTACTTTTGTTTAGACATGAAAAAAATCTTATTAAAGGGAAAGAATCAGAAAACCGTATAAAGCAATACATTAAAAAGGGCCATACGTTTTGGAGTTTTCCTGTTTTAAGTATGATACAGTTGAAATTTGATGTGCTTCGACTTAAAAATTATTTACAAAATCATTATGATAGAGCTGATAATATTGCGGTTATATGCCGAGGAGATTTAGCAGCCTATATAGGGACACGTGCATTTAGTGGATATCCAAACAGTCGAATTTTGTATGACAATCGAGGATTGGCTTTTGAAGAATCTCTCATGAGCTATCCAAATAGTATTATTCATAAAGTTAATCGCAATATAAAAAGAAAGGCGTTACTTGCAGCGAAAGATTTTTGTGACTCGTATAATTTTGTTACGACCAATATGCGAGAGTATTTTATAAAGCACTATCAATTTGATGAAAATATTCCTTATACGATTATACCAACCTTATATCAGTCTGTAGTGTGTGATGAAATTAAACTTCAACAAATCCGCCAACAGGAAAATTATCATGAAGGTGATACGGTCATTGGCTATATCGGTTCAACTGCTGCCTGGCAATCAATGAATACCTTGGTAAGCACTATGGCTAAAATTGGACAGAAAATGCCGAAAGCTAAATTTCTTATCTTAACAAATGGCGGTATCCCGGAAATACAGAAATTAACAAATAATATAAAGAAGAGAATAGTTATAAAGAATATTCCCCATAATAAGATGAACTATTACTTACAGATTATAGATATCGGTATTGTTATTAGAGATAATACTATTATCAATCATGTTGCAGCACCTACGAAGATTGCAGAATATCTGACGAATGGAATAAAGATTCTTTATAGCGGAGATATTGGGATTATTGATGACTTAAAAGAGTATAACAGTAATGAATTAATGATCAATATGGATACTGATGAACACTGGCTTGAGCATCTGGTTAATGCTAAAAAGGAAAAGCATATAGACCAACGAATTGCTCAATACTTTGATATGGATAGGAGACAGGACGATACCTATAAAATGCTTATACAATCTTTTTTTAATAAAAAACATATGCTTAATAAGCATTGAAAAGTAAGAGGAGGAAATATAAAATGGTTAACGTAATTGGATTGGGTTATATTGGACTGCCAACAGCTTTAATGCTTTCATCCCATGGGATAGAAGTAATTGGTACAGATTGTAATAACACTCTAGTCGATACTTTAAATGCAGGTCATACTACATTTAAAGAAAAGGGCCTTGATATGTTATTTCAAGCTGCTGTCGAGGCTAATATTAAATTTACAACAGAATATCAAAGGACGGATACCTATATTATTTCAGTACCAACACCTTATGATAAATTTACGAAAAAGGTTGATGCCAAATTTGTTGTAGAAGCTGTAAAAGATGTTTTAAAAGTTGCACCAAAGGGATGTACGGTAGTCATTGAGTCTACGATATCTCCAGGAACGATAGATACTTTTGTTCGTCCTCAGATTGAAAAAGATGGCTTTGAAATTGGTCAAGATATTAATCTTGTACATGCACCGGAAAGAATTATTCCTGGAAATATGGTTTATGAACTTTTACATAATAATCGAACTATTGGTGCAGATAATGAAAAAATCGGAGAAAAGATTAAAGACCTTTATAGTTCTTTTTGTCAAGGAGAAATAGTCGTTACAGATATCAAAACGGATGAAATGACAAAAGTTGTTGAGAACACATACCGCGCTGTAAATATTGCCTTTGCCAATGAATTAGCTAAAATCTGCCGATATGCGGGAATGGATGTATATGAAATTATTAAGATTTGTAATATGCATCCTAGAGTAAAAATACTGCAACCTGGTCCTGGTGTTGGAGGACATTGTATTTCTGTAGATCCTTGGTTTTTGGTTGGGGACTATCCAAGAATTGCTAAGGTGATTGATGAAGCTATGAAAACAAATGACAGTATGCCAGAATTTGTGCTGAATCGAATTTACGAAATTATGCAAAAGGAGGGAATTAAGGATATCAGTCGTGTTGGGTTATATGGTTTGACTTATAAAGAAAATGTTGACGATATTAGGGAGAGCCCAACTCTTCAACTTCTTGAGAATCAACGTAGACATTTAGCACCGGAATTAAAAGTCTATGATCCGTTGATTGAAAAAAATATTGTAGCCAATCAATATCATGACTTTGATAAGTTTCTTACAGATATAGATTTGATTGTTATTATGGTTGGGCATGATCAAATTAAACAGCAACTTGATAAATTAAAAGGAAAAGTAATCTTCGATACTAGAAGAGCTTGTCAAGGCATCGATGGTGTATATCAATTATAATGATTTTATTTAAGAAATATTGATAACTGGGATAATCTTTTTTCTTTGATCTTATAAAAAAATTCATATCTATATTTATTTGTTATAAATATAGATATGAATTTTCGTCCAGATATATTTCTCCTTTTTTGATAGGAAATTGAACTCTTCAAACTTTTAAGCTCAGATTAACGATTTATGATTGAAGGATTAAATATGAATAGGTATAAAATATACATAGCATTATATATTTTACTTGCAAAATATTTGCCTGCTAGTTACACAATGTTAGGAAAGTTGCCTAAAAAGATAAGGATTTTTTTTGGAAAAAGAATATTAAAATACTCTGGAGATAGTATCAATATTGAACACGGTGCGGAGTTTAATAGGTTATGTTCATGCGGCACTAATTCTGGTATCGGAGTAAATTGTAAGTTACAGGGGCCAGTAGAAATTGGTGAAAATGTGATGATGGGACCTGAATGTCTTTTTTATACAGTTAATCATGAACATTCCAGATTGGACATACCAATGAATGAACAAGGTGCTACTCAGCCTAAAAAGATTATTATAGAAGATGACGTGTGGCTTGGAAGCAGGGTAATTGTCCTACCGGGTGTTACTATTGGGAAAGGTAGTATAATAGGTGCTGGTACTGTACTTACAAAATCAGTACCGCCTTATTCTATTGTTGCAGGAAATCCTGGAAAAGTAGTACGAAATCGAAAGTATAATGTTATAAAAAATAATAGAAAATTATAATTTCATTGTAGATATATGATAAAAAACAAAAACAAACCATATGTACATCATTAAATATAAAGTAGATTAACGGAAAATACCAGTAGCTTACCGTAATACCATCTTGGATCAGGGAGGAATACTAGATTAAAGGGAAACGTTTATTAACATATTATGAAGAAATCTTGAATTGACTATTCAGATAGGCTTTATTATTAACAGTATTTTTGATTAGCTCATTTAGATCAAAGGCATTGGGATGAGGAATATTATGGCTAACGATGAAAATAAATTTGACTTATTTATTGGATTATTTAATCGCGATGGATATGTTCTTGATTTTAGTAATGCTCGATTTGATTCATTTACTGCTAAGAGTGTTGGAACTGCAGTTCAAGCAAAATATGGATTATCAAAAGGTAAATCATTGAAAGCGTATCTAAATGATTTAAATGTTGATGGAAAAGAAAAATGGAAATTAGTAAAAGATTTACTTGAATATTATGAACAAAAATATGAACAGGAATATACCCCAGATTTAGATAGAAATGATTATATTCCTGGAATTAATGCTGAAGGAGTTGAATACAATAAGGGGTACAGCAAATTATATTATAAATGTAAAAATTTATTAACCAACCATAATAAAATAGGGGAAATATGTATAACGCAAACAGATTTGATAAAAAAAGAATTATTTACCAGTACATATTTACAAAACGAAATAGATTTAATGATAAATGAAATAGAATCAAATCCTACGGATGCTATAGGAAAATCAAAAGAACTTATAGAATCTTGTTGTAAAACAATTCTATCTGAAATGAATATAGAATATGATAAAAAATGGGACTTATCAGCTTTAACTAATAAGACATTAGAATTGCTAAAATTAACTCCAAATACGATATCTGATGATAATCCAGTAAGCTCCCAATTAAGGGCGATATGTGGCAATTTACGTGGCATTGTCACTAAGCTTGCAGAAATTAGAAATGTATATGGAAGCGGTCATGGAAAAGAAGATGAATTTAAAGGTTTAGAAGAAAGACATGCTCAACTTGCAGTAGGCTGTTCTGCTACATTTTGTTTATTTGTATGGAACACCTGGAAAAAACAAAAGAATAATATCAATAATTTCTAGGTCGTTGAAATATAAATGAAATGCATCTTTCTGCCGATAGAGTCAGTGTTAGCGTCGGGTTAATTTAACCAAGTAGAGGCGGGTTAAAATCGCCAATCCTGGTCGGATTAAAATAACCATTACTGATTCCCCTGAAATGATTTTCTAAAAAGCGATACCCTAAATTCATGATGATTGAAAAAAATAATTATAGTATAATGACTGTAAATCACATAACAACAAATTGAACGTTGAACTTTAAGAAGAGTAGATAAGGATGATTCTCATGAGTACATTAACCAATGAAGCAGCAGAAAAATTATTAATGCTTCCGAAAAAAATTATTGTCGATGATGAACCACAGAATCGGTATATGCTCAAAAGTGGTAATCGTCTTTCAGAAAGATTTATTCTTCGTTCTATAGATGGAAATCATTTGTTTTTGTTGGAGATTTCCCAAGGGAAGAGACGCTTAAAAATAACACTTCATTTTCAGGAGAATACACAATTTGTAGGCCTTTTACGGGTAGATTATCAGGGAACGCATCAAAACCCTGTTGAATGCAATGAATTTGTTCCGGATTTTGCAAAGCCATATGCAAAACAGGACATTAAAGAAAATCATATCCATTTTCATGTTCAGGGATATAAAACATTGGCGTGGGCAATTCCGTTACGCATCAGTGATTTTCCCATAAAAGAAATCACGGATATGGATTCCTTTATTGGCGCGTTAGAAGCATTTCAGCGGACAATCCATTTGGATACCAAATTTCTTTATGAGGGGAGGCTGTTTCTATGAACTGGATTGATGAAGCTCTTCAAAATTATTTTGAGTTTTTAAAGGAACATATGAAAGCTACCCCGGTGGATGATCAATGGTATTCCATCAGTACACCTTTTTTGAATATGTTCAATGATTACATTGAAATCTATTGCTGCAATAAAGACGGAAAGATTTATTTGTCCGATGATGGAGAAACCTTGCGGAATTTAAACCTAGCAGGGGTCAATTTATCCCGCTCTGAAACCAAACAAAAGCTCATGAATCAAATCATGATCAATTACGGAATCAGAGAAAAGAATCAAGAGCTGATTCTGGAAACAGATATGAAAAATTTTGCGCAGGCAAAACATAATTTTTTGAATGCAATCTTGGAAATCTCAGATTTTTATGTGCTGTCCAAGCCCAATACGATTTCCATGTTCAAAGAAGATGTACAAAATTATTTGGAAGAGCAGGAAATCATCTATACGCCTGGATTCATTGCAAAAGGAAGTACAGGATTGGAATTTACATTTTCTTTCCAGATTGCAGGAAGAAAGCGGGAAATCCTCATCAATACATTTAATGTAATCAATAAGAGCAACTTAACTTCTTTTTTGTTTGACTGGGGTGACATCAAAGAGGGACGGGAGAAGGTTTCTCAAAAAAGTGTCAGCGGGCTGGCAATCATCAACGACCAGAAAAAGGAGATTGATGCAAAGTATCTAGATGCCATTCGCAATAAAGGAGCCGATTATATTTTGTACTCAGAGAGAAATAAGAAAGAGAATATAGAAAAGCTGAATGCAAATGCTGCATAAAGCAATGTGAAACTCAATGAAAAGTAAGCCTCTGTAATCATGGATCATTGATTTATGTTCGGGTCAGATAATAAAATCCAGTGCAGAGTACAGAGTGAAGGGACGGCGGGTTCTGGAAAGAAGTCAGACACGGCCCTGGCGGGGATTGAGACATATAAAAAGAAGTCAGACACGGCCCTGACGGGCCTTGAGATGTCAGATGTCAGCTTTGTTCGGCTTAGCAGCAGGTTCGATCTGTTCATCGCCAACAAGCTGACGTCTGACTTCTGATAGGCCCGAAAGGCCGTGTCTGACTTCTTGAATCTGACATCTGAATCCGGTCTGACTTCTCATAAAGGGCCAATCTGATGCCTTGCAGTAGTCTTATTATTTTAGCCAGGGTTCAATGGTGATACCGTTCACATTGAGTAATCTTCAAGAGAGGATAAAGTGAATGGATAAGAAAGGAATGGATCAATGAAAATCGCAGTCACCGGCGGCGCCGGCTTCATCGGCTCCAACTTTATCTTCCATATGCTGAAGGCGCATCCGGAGGACCGGGTCATTTGCCTGGACAAGCTTACATATGCAGGAAATCTGTCTACTCTGGCTAGTGTCATGGACAATCCAAACTTCCACTTTGTGAAACTGGATATTTGTGACCGGGAAGGGGTATATAAGCTTTTTGAAGAAGAACACCCTGATATGGTGGTGAATTTTGCTGCGGAGAGCCATGTGGATCGGTCCATTGAGAATCCGGAAATCTTTTTGCAGACCAATATCATCGGGACTTCTGTGCTGATGAACGCCTGCCGGAAATATGGGATCCAGCGGTATCACCAGGTTTCCACGGATGAAGTCTACGGGGACCTACCGTTGGATCGGCCGAATCTATTCTTTACGGAAACTACGCCCATCCATACTTCCAGTCCCTACAGCAGCTCAAAGGCTGGGGCGGACCTGCTGGTGCTGGCTTATCATCGGACCTATGGGCTGCCGGTGACCATTTCCCGGTGCAGCAACAACTACGGGCCATACCATTTTCCAGAAAAGCTGATTCCCCTGATGATCATCAACGCCCTCCACGATAAACCCCTGCCGGTCTATGGGGACGGTCTGAACGTCCGGGACTGGCTCTATGTGGAAGACCACTGCCGGGCCATTGATCTGATTCTTCAAAAGGGAAAAGTAGGCGAAATCTATAACGTGGGCGGCCACAATGAAATGCGGAATATCGACATTGTGAAGCTGATCTGCAAAGAACTGGGCAAACCGGAAAGACTGATTACCCACGTAACCGACCGGAAAGGCCACGACAGGAGATACGCCATCGACCCCACCAAGATTTACAACGAACTGGAATGGCTCCCAGAAACCAAATTTGCCGACGGCATCAAAAAGACCATCAAATGGTACCTAGAAAACCAGGAATGGTGGGAGAATATTGTGAATGGCGAGTATCAGGGGTATTATGAGAGGATGTATGGGAGAAGGTAATCATTCATCGTTTTAGTTACTACTGAGATGATTGGTACGATTTCTTGTCGATAGTTACAATCGTATAATAAAGTGGATTGGTTGGCAGCCCCTCACATAAGTGGGTAAGGGACCAGGTGCATTATAACGTTTTTTAGAACTTTCTAACAAGAAAGGAGCTCTAAGTCTCCCAAATCACTTAATCACCTAATCACTGAAGCGGGCTTCGAAACATTAAAAAGAAGTCAGAACACGGCCCTAACGGGCCTTGAGACGTCAGATGTCAGCTTTGTTCGGCTTAGCAGCAGGTACAGTCTGCTCATCGCCAACAAGCTGACGTCTGACTTCTGATAGGCCCGAAGGGCCGGTCTGACTTCTTTTATCTTTTTACAGGAGTCCGTGCATCTTTCCCAGTTCCTGGATCTGGTCCAGGGAATAGTGGGTGATCCGGGAAATGGTTTCCACGGGAATCTTTTCTTTCAGCATGGCGACAATGTTAGATTCCCTCTCTTCCTGGCGTCCTTCCTGACGTCCTTCCTGGAGACCTTTCTGGAGACCTTTCTGAAGACCTTCTTCTTCAGCTTCTCTCTGGCGTCTCCTGATTTCATCGCTTAGAATCATATACTCTCGCCTCACTTTATCCATGCTTTTCACAAAATGGACTTCCTGATCCAATCTTTCTGCAAAATGCCCTTCCGCTGCTTTTCCGTCCACGTACCGGAGAAAAGCAGCGATATCGGGATCTGCTGCATTTTCACTGCCTTTGCTGTTCAAGAACATCCGGGTCTCCTCGTCTTTTAATTGTACCTTGTTATCCTCTTTACAGCAATGGGTGAATGTGTAAATGGGCAGCCCTTTGTGGAAAGGGTCAAAGGTACAGATGAAGATGACGTAGGATGGGTTCAGGTCTTCGTAAGGCTTGCCCTTATCCAGCAGTTCCCCATCGATCATGCTCTGGTAAAAACGGCTGCGTTTGGCCAGGTCGTTCTTGGGGGAATTGGAACACTGCATCTCGATGTCATAGACTCGCCCTTCATTGTCTTCCACATAGACATCCAGACGGATGCTTTTCCCATCCAAGCGGAGATCAATGGTTTTTTCGAAATCCTGATAGCGGAGGGAACGGATTTTGATGTCCAAGATTTTTTCGATGAGATAGGTACAAAGCCGTTCATTGCGCATGACATGTTGAAAGAGAAAGTTGTCCTGGATGGTGAGTTCGTCAAAGGTCTTGATTTTTTCCATAGCTCTGCCTCCTTATAGAATGGGTATAGAGACCCTATTCGGCAGGAAACAAGAACTTCCTTCCTGGGTGGAAAAAGACCGTCATCAAGTGGAAAAAAGTGCTGTAAGTGAAAAAAGAAGTCAGACACGGCCCTGACGGGCCTTGAGACGTCAGACGTCAGCTTTGTTCGGCTTAGCAGCAGGTCCGATCTGCTCATCGCCAACAAGCTGACGTCTGACATCTGAAAGGCCCGAAGGGCCGTGTCTGACTTCTTGAATCTGAAACAGAGACTAATTTGTACGAGCTGTATAATTGGTTTTGTTTGGTGATTTTGCTATAATTAAATCGAATGGGGAATGAAAATGCCTGAAATCAGCTTATTTTTTGGAATTCGTATCACCATATATTATAACGATTACAATCCTCCACATATCCATGCTGAATATGCCGGCCAAAAAGCATTGATTGATATCCAGAATGCATCGGTGCTAAAAGGTTTTCTTCCGGGGAGACAATTAAAAATTGTTTTGGCTTGGTGTGTTTTGTATCAGGATGAATTGATGCAGAATTGGGAACTGGTGAAGGAAGGGAAAGAACCCAATCCGGTACCTCCAATGAGAAAGGAGTGATACCATGGATGGACAGCTGATTCCGGAAGTTTTGCAGGTTGTTCCGGGAAAAGGGTACAGTTTTTATGCGTATTTCAATGATGGAACGGTTCATTATTATGATGCATCGTCTTTGATACAAAAACCTGGTATTTTTCAAAAATTGAAGGATCAAGATGTCTTTCACAATTGCCTTACGGTCATGAATGGGACGGCTGCATGGGACTTGGAAGGGAAACGGGATCCGCGGAAATGCATAGACCTTGATCCTTATGATGTCTATGAGGCACCGGTTGTAAAAGATCCATTGGAAACGGTTGCATAAGAGGGGAAAATAAAAGAAATCAGATTCGGTCCTGACGGGCCTTGAGAGGTCAGACGACACGGCCCTGACGGGCCTTGAGAGGTCAGACGTCAGCTCTGTTCGGTTTAGCAGCAGGTACGATTTGCTTTATCACGAACAAGCTGACGTCTGACTTCTTTCTTACTGTTTAAAGGCAGATGCGGCAACATTTGGCATCCGAAACGATGAATGGCCAACGATGAACCCACAGGTTTGCCCAGGGGGCTCCAGTTCTTATCATGGGCATCCTTATCTTGGGCAGCGCCATTGCAGCCATGGAGGGAGGGGAAAAGCGGCAGGGCCGCTTTTCAGTCTCACGCCGATGGAGATCATCTGCCGGGGACAGATGATTAGATGATTCTGAACATATAAAATATAAAACCAGCGGCCGGGAAGGGCGTGCCTGCGGCGCGCCCTACGCCGTTGGGGTCGGATGTTGGATACAACGGTCACAGGAACGGATTTTTTGACAACCCCGTTTCTCTGATTTTTCGTGGGAGCTCTGACATCAACGTGGTAGGGGCTGCCCGCAGGGAAGCCCTTCCCGGCCTCCCGGAGGGCATGAAAAGAAATCAGAAATGGCCCCAACAGGCCTTGAGACATCAGACGTCAGCTTTGTTCGGCTTAGCAGCAGGTCCGATTTGCTTATTGCCAACAAGCTGAAGTCTGACTTCTGATAGGCCCGAAGGGCCGGTCTGACTTCTTTTATCTTTTTACAGGAGTCCGTGCATCTTCCCCAGTTCCTGGATCTGGTCCAGGGAGTAGTGGGTGATGCGGGAAATGGTTTCCACGGGAATCTTTTCTTTCAGCATGGCGACAATGTTAGATTCCCTCTCTTCCTGGCGTCCTTCCTGGCGTCCTTCCTGGAGACCTTTCTGAAGACCTTTTTGAAGACCTTCTTCTTCAGCTTCTCTCTGGCGTCTCCTGATTTCATCGCTTAGAATCATATACTCTCGCCTCACTTTATCCATGCTTTTCACAAAATGGACTTCCTGATCCAATCTTTCTGCAAAATGCCCTTCCGCCGCTTTTCCGTCCACGTACCGGAGAAAAGCAGCGATATCGGGATCTGCTGCATTTTCACTGCCTTTGCTGTTCAAGAACATCCGGGTCTCCTCGTCTTTTAATTGTACCTTGTTATCCTCTTTACAGCAATGGGTGAATGTGTAAATGGGCAGCCCTTTGTGGAAAGGGTCAAAGGTACAAATGAAGATGACGTAGGATGGGTTCAGGTCTTCGTAAGGCTTGCCCTTATCCAGCAGTTCCCCATCGATCATGCTCTGGTAAAAACGGCTGCGTTTGGCCAGGTCGTTCTTGGGGGAATTGGAACACTGCATCTCGATGTCATAGACTCGCCCTTCATCGTCTTCCACATAGACATCCAGACGGATGCTTTTCCCATCCAAGCGGAGATCAATGGTTTTTTTCGAAATCCTGATAGCGGAGGGAACGGATTTTGATGTCCAAGATTTTTTCGATGAGATAGGTACAAAGCCGTTCATTGCGCATGACATGTTGAAAGAGAAAGTTGTCCTGGATGGTGAGTTCGTCAAAGGTCTTGATTTTTTCCATAGTTCTGCCTCCTTATAGAATGGGTATAGAGACCCTATTCGGCAGGAAACAAGAACTTCCTTCCTGGGTGGAAAAAGACCGTCATTAAGTAGAAAAAAGTGCTGTAAGTGAAAAAAAGTCAGATTCGGCCCTGACGGGCCTTGAGACGTCGGACGTCAGCTCTGTTCGGCTTAGCAGCAGGTCCGATCTGCTCATCGCCAACAAGCTGACGTCTGACTTCTGAAAGGTCCGAAGGGCCGGTCTGACTTCTTTTATCTTTTTACAGGAGTCCGTGCATCTTCCCCAGTTCCTGGATCTGGTCCAGGGAATAGTGGGTGATCCGGGAAATGGTTTCCACGGGGATCTTTTCTTTTGGCATGCCAAGGATGTGGGCTTCCCATTCTTTTCGCATATAAAAATGAATATATATATGCAGAATAAAATAAAGCATCAAAAGCGCGAATCCCTAGTAGCACAAAAATCTATAATTATATAAATAAAATATAATTATAGATTTTTGCGTATTTACAGTAGAGAGTTTTTAAATATTTTTTGTAATTAATAACCAAAACACACAATATATAGTAGAGAATATACAAAATATGACGATAATATGTCAATATATAGATATATGACTAGACATAAAATATTATAAAAATATAGGAAAATATATTGTTAAGTAGAAATAAGAATGATAGAATAAGGCAGAACAAATTTATGAAATAACAAAATTAATTCAATGATTTTGCCACATAAATGAATATTTTTTCAAAAGGAGGCGATTAGATTGAATAGAATTTATAAGGTTATATTCAATCGCGCAAAAGGGCAGTACCAGGTTGTTTCAGAATTAGCCAAAAATGGTGGAAAAGCGTCGGGTAATTCTTTATTAAGAACAATTATTAAATCGGGGGGGGGTACTGACCAGTTCTGTATTAACAGCTGTGTTCGTATTTGGAAGTGCACTTTATGCTAACGCTGAAGCTGTTCATGACGGTGATATTTTGAAGGCCGGAACGAATATCTCTGTAACGAAAGACGACACAACAAAGACAATCACAATATCCACTGATGGGGTAGCAACCAGTGCAGAAGTGGATGCAGTAAAAACAGACGTACAAAATAACCAAACAGCTATTGCTGCCAATACGGACAAAATTGCGGATAACAGCACAGAGATCGCTAACAATAAAGTTGGAATCAATCAAAATTCCAATGACATCCAGCAAAACAAGACGGATATTGCGGCGAATAAAGATGCAATTACGGCCAATACAGGAAAAATCAACAATAATACGGCTGATATTACAGAACTAAAAAATGTGAATTCTGCTTTGGGCTTGGATAAAACAAAACCGGGAATGAAGTATTTCCGTGCCAATTCCACAGGAGAGGACGCTGCAGCTGTGGGGAAAGAGGCTGTTGCCATCGGTGTCAGTGCAAAAGCGGATGGCAAAGATTCTGTGGCTCTGGGTGATGCTGCTCGTTCTGCTTCATCTGCTGAAAACAGTATTGCCATTGGCCGAAAAGCTGTCAGCGGATCTTTTAACGGTATGACGGCCGATGGCGACAGTTCTACTGTGGTTATAGGCGGAGGCAAAGCAAGCATATCCATCGGTGATGCAGCCAATGCTCGGGGAAATTCTTCGATTGCACTGGGGGATGGAGCGACGGTCTATAATGATGGGACCAATGCTCAGCTCAACGATAACAGCATGGCAATTGGAACGAAGGCTAGTACGGTTGCTTCGAATCATGCAATTGCGATGGGCAACAATGCTGCTGTGACGCAAAACAGTCATAGTGCTGCAGCGATTGGAGACAGCGCAAAGGCTGAGGCGGAAGGCGCACTGGCTCTGGGCAAAAGTACGGCTGCTTCTGGAGCTGACAGCATTGCGGTTGGAACAGAGGCAGCAGCCAGTGGAGCAGATGCCTTGGCTATGGGTAAGAGTGCGCAAGCCAGTGGGGCAGATGCTGTTGCTATTGGGAACGGAGCTGTTGCTGGGAGCAGTGCTTCTGTGGTTTTGGGCAAAGATGCCAGTGCAAATGCTGTCCGGTCTGTCGTACTTGGCCCTAATGCAGGGGTCGGTATGGTAGGGGATGTATTAGGGGCGAAAGGATCCCATGTAGTCATCGGAGACGGTGCCGGCAACAATATTGACGGACAGCAGAACATTGCAATTGGCTATAAAACGGGAAATGATGTCAAAAGCGATCATAATGTTGCCATTGGTTCTGAAGCCGGGACCAATATCGGATCAGGTGGAAACACATCTGAAGGGAAAAATGTTTCTATTGGATATCATGCCAATAAAAACGATTCAGCTGTATCTCGAATCCAGTCTACCGCTCTGGGCAGTGAGACAAAAGCTGCCGATGACGCTGTAGCCGTAGGGTATCAGGCGCAGGCGAATGGGAATGGATCTACGGCAGTTGGGTTTAACGCCCAGGCTGCAGACGCAGCCAGTGTGGCTTTAGGACAGGGAGCACAGGCTTCTGGTGGGAATGTTGCTATCGGCAATGATTCCGTAGCGAATGCCGCTATGATCAGTGGGAACGGATATCTGACAGGCCAAGCGGCACCTAAGACGGCTGTTTCAGTCGGCAGTGCATCGGCTTTGCGCCGCATCACCAACGTTGCTGACGGGGCACTGGACCAGGATGCCGTCACTGTGGCACAGCTCAAAAAATCAATCGATGCTACGGTAGCTCAGGTCAATGCGAATGTTTCTTCGGCAACGGCAAGTGGAGTATATTATGATACGGTCACTTCTGGAGATGGAGACAGTATTACCCTTCGTAATAATGACAATAAGGGAACGAAAATCCACAATGTTGCGGCAGGGACACTGGGGACTGATGCAGCGAATGTAGCTCAGGTCAATAAGATCGTTGATACGGCAAAAACACATTACTACTCTGTAAAATCTGCCAATCTGAATAATTATGACAATGATTTGGCTACGGGTGAAGACTCTATGGCAGCTGGCGTCAGTGCAAAAGCTTTAGGGGACAGGAGTGTTGCGCTGGGGAATAATACAGAAGCGCAGAGTCTTGGCAGTATCACTGTGGGAGCCGGCTATGAAGATCCGGATAACCCGGGCAGCCTGAAACAGACTCTAGCCATCAGCGGTTATCAATATAACACGGCAATCGGGGCTGGCGCTCAGGCTGCCGGAAATGATTCGCTGGCTATAGGGACTTTGGCAACCTCCTCTATAAAAAATGGGGGAAGCAGCGTAGATAAAGCTATTGCCATTGGCTATTCTGCTGGCGTTTCTGATGACAAAGCCATCGCCATCGGCAGCGATGCCAAGAGCAACAGCAAAAGTGCTTCCGCTCTTGGTGATACGGCTCAGGCACTGGCAGAAAATGCTCTCGCAGTGGGGACAAATGCACAGGCAGAAGGTGTTTCTTCTGGGGCAATCGGTACCAAAAACAGGGTCACTGGAGCAAATACATATGTTTTGGGGAGCCAGAACAGTACGGCTGCAACAGGTACAGCTGCTGATGTAAGTGCTTCGAATTCGGGGATCTTTGGGAATGAAAACCGAATGGAAGGGGACAGCAATCGTATTGTCGGGAATCAAAACGTACTGAAAATGGAATCCCTTTCCAATAATTCTGCCAACCCGAAAGCCTTTGAAAATATCTTTGTAACGGGCAATCAGAATATGGTTACTGGGGATCCGGATACAAGTACAGCAGGCGATGCGGGCAATGTATCTGATATCGTGATTGCCGGTTCCCAAAACACCATCCGGGCCAAAAATCAAAAAAACAAGGATTTGACGGATATCCAAATCATTGGCAGCCAGAATACCCTTGATGCCACAACTCAGAATACGGATTTGTCCAATACCCAGATTTTGGGCAGCCATGTAACAGCCACTTTGGGGAATTCCGTCTATCTGGGCAGTAACTCTGCTTATGTTGTATCAGGAGCCACTACGAAAGGGAAGGAGGCTTACAGCAGCAACGGAACCTATCAATACGCTGGGGGGACCCCTGCTGGGATTGTAACGGTGGGCTCTGTGGGGAAAGAACGGCGCATCCAGAACGTTGCGGCCGGTCTGGTCAGCGCAAAGAGTACGGATGCTGTGAATGGAAGCCAGCTTTACACCATGACGCGGCCTCTGCGGTTTGCTGGAGATAATTCGACCATTGGCAATACTTCGGAAGCAGATGTCAATGTGCTCCATCGCGGTTCTGATCAGGCCATGTCCCTTTTGGGCGGTGCTGACAGCAACAATTTAAGTGATGATAATATCGGGGTGGTTGCCAATTCAGCCAATAATACGATGACCGTAAAATTGGCAAAAGATGTGACTGGGCTGAACAGTATTACATCGAAAACTGTAAACGCTGAGACGGTAAAGGCCGGCGATACCACCGTCAATAATCAGGGAGTGACCATAGCTGGCGGACCTTCTGTAACCAAAGAAGGAATCAATGCCAACGGCACGAAAATTACCAACGTAGCTGCTGGTACAGCGGATACAGATGCTGTCAACGTCAGTCAGTTGACGAAACAGTCTGCTGATTTAACGGAAAAAGGATTTGGCTTAAAGGATCAGGATGGGAATATCGTCCACAAATCTCTGGGAGAGGATATTGAGGTTACCGGGGACGGCAAAAATATTTCTACGAAAGTGGAAAACGGAACGATGAAAGTGGTCCTGAAGGATGATTTGAATGTAAACAGTGTAACTACCGCCGATACGAACGGAAATAAGACCGTGACCCAGGGAAGCGGCATGACCATCACGGATAAAGATGGGAATGAAACAAAGATTGGTGCTGGCGGTATTACGATTACACCGAAAAATCCGGCACCAGGGACTTCTCCAGTTTCTTTGACAGAAAAGGGGCTGGATAATGGCGGCAATCAGATCCACAATGTGGCTGCCGGCACTGCTGGAACGGATGCGGTGAATGTCAGCCAACTGAAAGATGAAATTGCCAAGAATGCCACCAAATTGGTAGACGGAAAAAATACGACAGTTACAGGCATAGGCACAAAGGAAGATCCCTACAAGGTCAATGTCAATGACAATCTGAATCTGGGTGAAAAAGGCGAAAATGGTATAGACGGTTCCATCGGTGTGGCGGGCAAAGATGGCTCAGCTGTTACCATCAATGGGAAAGATGGCTCTATCGGGATGAATGGAAAAGACGGGAAAGATGGGCTTACCATGAAATCTGCGAAGGGTCAGGACGGTGTGGCTGGTTCCAATGGTACCAATGGTATGACCTGTATTGTTTACGAAGATGATGGGCATGTCACCCATGAAGTTGCCACATTAGATGATGGACTGAAGTTTGCGGGAAATACAGGATCTGTGGCCAAAAAACTGAACAGCACCATGACCATCAAAGGGAATGGTACGAAAGCGGACGCGGAATATGATGCTTCCAACATCAAGACTGTAGTGGATGCAAATGGAGATCTGGTCATCGGACTGGACAAGAATCTGAAGGCAGATACTGTTACCGTGGGCGGCCAGGGCAAAGACGGTGCTGATGGCATCAATGGGGCTATTGGTGTAAAAGGTGCCGATGGCAAAGATGGGGTTACCATTTCTTCTATAGGGAAAGACGGAACCAATGGTACCGATGGTCATATTGGCATCAATGGCAAGGATGGTGCTTCTGCTGACATCCATGTTGTAAAAGGTGTGAATGGAGTAGACGGTACGGATGGCTATAATGGCACGGATGGTATTGATCGGATCGTCTATGAAGATCACAATGGGAATACCCAGACGGTCGCTACTATGAACGACGGAATGAAATATGGCGGCGACGTAGGGAATGTAATCAGTAAAAAACTCAATGGGCAAGTGAATGTAGTTGGGGGCATTACGGATTCTTCTAAACTGTCAACGGAAGACAATATCGGAGTGGTATCTGATGGAAGTGATAACCTGAAAGTGCGGCTTTCAAAAGATTTGAAAGGACTGGATTCGGTTACTACGAAGACTGTTACAGCAGACACTGGGAATATCACGACGGTAAATGCCAGCACTGTCAACGTTGGAGACACCACCATAACGACGGGAGGGATGACAATCCAAAACGGTTCCGCAGGTCAGGATGTTACGCTCAATAAAGATGGGTTGAATAATGGTGGAAATAAGATCACCAACGTAGCTCCTGGAGATATTTCATCGACCAGTACGGATGCCGTAAATGGAAGCCAGCTGTACCGTGCGGAAAACAGGATCAGCCGATTGGGAGATCGAGTGAATCGTGTTGGGGCAGGTGCCGCGGCACTGGCAGGATTGCACCCCTTGGATTTCGATCCAGATGACAAATGGGATTTTGCTGCAGGGTATGGGAATTATAAAGATGCTCATGCAGTCGCTATCGGAGTATATTATCGTCCTAACGAAGATACGATGTTCAGTGTGGGAGGCTCCTTTAGCGGAGGCGAGAATATGGTGAATGTAGGAGTCAGTTGGAAATTTGGACAAAAGAACCATATCTCTCGCTCCAGAGTATCCATGGCCAAGGACATGTTGGCCATGAAAAACCAAATTGAAACACTTACGAAAAAATTGGCTGCTTATGAATCAGGCCAACCTGCCAAGGCAATCCCTGCATCTACGCACAGCATGAACTTCCCTGATGTACCAGAGAACCACTGGGCTTACCAATATGTGAAGACATTGGCAGAAAAAGGCTACTTGGAGGGATATCCGGACGGAGAATTTAAGGGAGATCGTTCTATGACCCGCTATGAGTACGCTGCAATCATCTACCGAGCTTTACAGAATGGGGCACCTTCTGATGGAAATATGGTCCGGTCGGTGGATGAATTTGGACCTGAACTGGTCAAAGTTCAAAATATTGACCGGTTCCGTGTGGATCGTATTTCTGGTAAGGATAATGACCGTCATAAGGTAGAACGTGTCCGTATCAATGATAAGGATGATAAAAACAGAGGTGATTTCCGGGATGTGTATGGATCCCATATCCAGAAATCATAAAAGTATGTAGGATAATAAGACATTGGGGCAATGCTTGATTTCATTGCCCCAATTCTCTATTCAATTGTATTTAGGAGGAAAAACTATGAAAAAGTACATTGCAGAGTTCATTGGGACGTTTGTTTTGGTCGTGTTTGCTTGTGGAACGGCGGCTGTCTCGGGGCCCAAAGTCTTGAATGGCATGTTCATGCCAGCTTATTTTGCAACGGCTTTTGCCTTTGGCCTTTCTATTGTGGCAATGGCCTACTCCATTGGTAATGTTTCCGGCTGCCATGTAAATCCCGCAGTATCTCTTGGCGTATTTCTTTCGGGGAGGATGAGTGGACGAGACTTTATTGGATATGTGATTGCTCAGTTTTTAGGGGCTATCATCGGAGCGGCTGTCCTTTTTTCGTTAATTGGTACGACAGGAAACTTGGGCTCTAATGGGCTCTACTTAAATGATGTCGGTGCCTCTCTGACAATAGAAATCATTCTGACTTTTGTCTTTGTTTTAGCGGTGTTGGGTGTTACTTCAAAAGCAGAAAATAATGTGGTTGCTGGATTGGTCATCGGGCTATCTTTGACGTTAGTCCATTTATTGGGCATTTATTTTACAGGAACTTCAGTAAATCCTGCACGGAGCTTTGGCCCGGCAATCTTGTGTGGAGATCCAGCCGCTTTATCTTGCGTATGGGTGTTCGTCGTAGGCCCGTTCATCGGTGGGGCTTTAGCAGCATATGTATATCATTTTATTTCAGAATAAAAAAGGTATTGCAGGAATTTTGCTGTTTTTGTAATAAACAGTGGGAGTTTATGGATAGGTATATTTATATTCTTCCACTGTTTCTAGGAATATCATTTTATCGGTCTGCACTGCTGGCAGGCTAATCATCAAAAATGGGGAAGAGACATATGGTAGAAGATCATTCAGCCAGTTGTTTGTATGCAATGCTCGTTCTTTTGGTCCTGAATTTGGTTATCAGCATATGGGATAGGCAGGTACAGGATAAAATACTCTATGTGATAAATGCTGTATTAGCGGGAGTAGAAGTTATAACGTATCTCATCCTGAAATCTCTGCCGCTTGGGTGGGGAGCAGACCACCCATACCTAGGCTTCCTTCCCTTTCTATGGCTGGGGTCTGTAATAGGAATCATGTTGATGTCTTATTTTTGTTTATGGGACTTCTTTGACGCACATCGCAAGACATGGTGGGGAAAAACAGGAATGACATTGTTGATTTTAGCACATATTGCCATTATAGCGGTCGGGTTATTCATCTTGTTTGGAGCGCTTTATTCACTGAAATGGGGATAATGGCAGAGAGAACAGGGCAAGCCAATGACAGTTTTTTTGAAAGTCGAAGAGAATCGATCAATTGCTTGAGAGGCTGAAAAAAGGAATCAAATGCTGTGAAATTAAAGTCACTCAATATCGGAGGCCGTTATGACAGAAGAAGAACGAGTGAAAAAATGGAGCCGGGGAATTTCCGAAATGGATGAGCTGTCCATGGAGGAGAAGAAAATGGTCTGCCATCAGGCAGCGATGCAGATGGTTGTTTTATGGGGTGCCCTAGAGCTGATGGTTATAGGTTTCCTCGTATGGGCGGCATTCCAGTATCCGGAAATTATACCTAGTTTCAACCGCATAACCGATCTGGTGAACAGCAACATTGAACATAGCGGAACACGGGCTAAGCGCATAGGAGCTATCATAGTCAGCCTGCCTGCTCTTCTTCCCTTAATCGCAACGGTACTGATTTCCATGATCGGGGTTTTTGCCGGATGCAGAAAGTACTTGGTCAGAAGGGCAGCGGGGAAGCTGTCTCATCAATGGCGCATGGAAACAGATTTGAAAATGACACGGGGGATTGCCTTTGCGGATGTGAAACAGGGAATGGAGCTTTTACCGGATGATAAGATCCAGTATTTGGGTGTATCGCCTGAGAAGGTACCAAAGGAATTATTGAAGAATGTGTATTGGATGTTCAATGAAATAATATATGTTTCGGCAGATACTTTTTCTCATGACGTGGTGGAATACATAGAGGATAATCAAAAGAATTGGCATCCCGGGGAAATGGCTGTCGAGGCGGAGAAAATATATATTATTTTTGAAGCTTTTATTATTGGAAAGGAAGCATTGCTTGCCAATGAATATGTTACGGACATTTCGACGTTAGAGGAAAAATGCAAAATAGATGGATTGTTCCAGACCGATATTGCCGCACTTCTTTTTGCTGATAATGGAGAATACTTTACAAACGAAGAATTATTGATGAAAATCCATAACCAGATAGCTGGGAAAAATTTAGGCAATCATATGTTTTTTGAGGGGTTGGAAAGATGTAACCCGTTAGAGGGGATTTCTTGTTACTGCGTTTTGCTTGGATCATAAGGGAAAATAGATACGGTACAGGCCCGAAGGGCCGGTCTGACTCCTTATCAAGGTCTGGCCTGACGTTTTCCACTAGCCAGTGACCAGGGCAAAAAAAAAGACCGCCGGAGCGGTCTTTTTTTTACAATAGCACATATTTCAGTACGAACAGCACGGCCAGGACGTACATTAGGCCGCTGATCTTGTTCTTGTGTCCGGTGAGGACGTTGAGGATCACGTAGGTGATGACTCCGAAGGAGATCCCTTCCGAAATGCTATAGGCGAAGGGCATGGCGATGATGGCGATATAGGCGGGGATGGCTTCGCTGAGGTCGCTCATGTTGATCTTGGTCACGGAGGAGAACATCAGAAAGCCCACGATGACCAGAGCGGGAGCGGTGGCGAAGGAAGGAATGGCCATGAAGAAGGGGGAGAAGAACAGGGAGAGCAGGAACAGCACGGCCACAGTGATGGCGGTGAGCCCGGTGCGGCCCCCTTCAGAAACCCCGGCTGCACTTTCCACGAAGGTGGTGACGGTACTGGTCCCCAGGAGGGCTCCGGTGCAGGTGGCGCAGGCATCGGCCATCAGGGCTCCTTTGATGTGGGGCAGCTGGCCTTTTTCGTCCAGCATATCGCTTTTGGCGGCGACCCCGATGAGGGTGCCCAGGGTATCAAAGGTATCCACGAACAGGAAGGCGAAGATGACGGCAAAGAAGTTCAGGCTCAGCACATGGGAGAAGTCCAGCTTCAGGAACAGAGGAGCCGGGCTGATGGGGGCAAAGGAAGCCAGACCGCCGGACAGGTTGGGGAATACGCTGAAGGTCCCCAGTTCCGGATTGGGCACGTACAGGCCAGTGGCTTCGCAGATCATGCCCAGAATCCAGGTCCCCAGGATGCCGAAGAGGATGTTCCCCCGGACGTTTTTGATGATCAGGAAGGACGTGAACAGGATCCCCAGCATGGCGATGAGCACGGTGATCCCCACGCTGTGGAAGGTGCCGTCGGCCATAGCCTTGGTGAAGGAATAAAGGGAGACCTTCGTAGCCGGGTTGGCCACGATGATCCGGGAATTCAGCAGTCCGATGAAGGCGATGAAGAGCCCGATCCCTACAGAAATGGCCTGCTTCAGGGTCATGGGGATGGCATTGAAGATGGCTTCCCGGATGGAGGTCAGGGAAAGGATGACGAAGATGATCCCTTCGATGAGGACGGCGGACAGGGCCATTTCCCAGGAATTTCCCATCTGGAGGCAGACGGTGTAGGCAAAGTAGGCGTTGAGCCCCATGCCCGGTGCCAAGGCAAAGGGATAGTTGGCAAAGGCGGCCATGAAGAAGGTACCCAGGGCAGAGGCGATGGCGGTGACGGTGAGCAGGGCCCCTTTATCCATGCCTGTGGCACTGAGGATGGAGGGGTTCACGATCAGGATGTAGGCCATGGTCATGAATGTGGTGATCCCGGCGATGATTTCCGTCCGCATGGTGGTGTGGTTTTCCTTCAAATGGAAGACCTTTTCGCAGAATTGTTCCATGATAAACTTCCTTTCTTTCAGTCTTTTAAAGGATTCTTCTATTATAGCAAAAAAAGGCTGAATCTGTTAGAATATTAGGGAACAAAACGAAAGAATCGAGGAAAAAATGAGAGACCTTTTAGCTTCATTGAATGAACAGCAGGCTGAGGCAGTCCGTCAGATTGCCGGGCCTATTTTAATTTTAGCCGGGGCCGGCAGTGGCAAGACCAAGGCCCTGACCACCAAGATTGCCTATCTCCTGGAAAAAGGGGTGAAACCCTGGAACATCCTGGCCATCACTTTCACCAACAAGGCGGCCAAGGAAATGCGCCAGCGGGTGGATGCCCTGGTGGGCCCGTCCGCCAAGGATGTATGGCTGTACACTTTCCACGGGTTCTGCAACCAGCTGCTGCGCCGGGAAATCGGCCATCTGCCCGGGTATACCACGGCTTTTTCTATCTATGACCCTTCCGACTGCAAGAATGTGCTGAAGGAAGCCCTGAAGAAGCTGAACCTGGACGAGAAGTTCTATCCTCTGCCCGGTCTCCTGACCACCATTTCCAATGCCAAGAATGCCCAGGTGGATGCGGCGGAATTTGCCCGGCAGGCCGATGACTTCCATGCCCGGAAGGTGGCGGAAATCTATGGGGAATACCAGAAACACTTGGTCCAGAGCAATGCGGTGGATTTCGACGATCTGCTGCTGCTGACGGTGAAGCTGCTCCAGACGGTGCCGGAAGTGCGGGAAAAATACCAGAATAAATTCCATTATGTGCTCATCGACGAATACCAGGACACCAACCATGTCCAGTATCTCCTGGCCAAGCTCCTTTCTGCGCCGGAAAACAACCTGTGTGCCGTGGGGGATATCGACCAGAGCATCTATGGCTGGCGGGGTGCGGATATCAGCAACATCCTGGATTTCGAAAAGGATTATCCCCAAGCCCGGATCTATAAACTGGAACAGAACTACCGGTCCACCCAGGTGATCTTGGATGCGGCCAATGAGGTGATCAAGCACAATGCGGCCCGCCGGCCCAAGAACCTGTGGACGGAAAACGGCAACGGCCAGCCCATTGCTTATTACCAGGCCCGGGATGACCGGGAAGAAGCAGAATTCGTGGTGGGACAGATCCGGAAGCTCCAGCAGGAAGGCACGAAGCTGGGGGATATGGCCATCCTGTACCGGACCAATGCCCAGAGCCGGATGTTCGAAGAGAACCTGATCAACAACGGCATCCCTTATGTGATGGTGGGGAGCTTGAAATTCTACGACCGGAAAGAAGTGAAGGATACCCTGAGCTACCTCCGGTTCCTGGCCAATGAACGGGATATCCAGGGGCTGGAACGGATCATCAACGAACCCAAGCGGGGCATCGGGGCAGCCACCGTTGCCAAGGTGCGGGGACTCCTGGAAGAAAGCGGCATGCCCTTGCCGGAAGTGCTCCGGACCGTCCAGGCCCAGGAAGTGCTGGGCCGTTCCCTGGGGAAGATCCAGGCCTTCAGCCAGATGATGGAAGAACTGGCTCGGGTGAAGGACACCCTGCCGGTGAAGGACCTGATGGAACAGGTGCTGGAAAAGACCGGCTATCTGGAAGCCCTGCGGCTGGAAGGTTCGGACCAATCCAAGAGCCGGCTGGACAACCTGAACGAATTCCTCCGGATCGCCGATGAATTTGCCAAGGACCCGGGAGAGGAGAACAACAAGACCCTGGAAGATTTCCTGAACCATGTTGCCCTGGTAGCGGACATCGACGACGCCAAGCTGACCCAGGATTCTGTCACCCTCATGACCCTCCATTCTGCCAAAGGACTGGAATTCCCGGTGGTGTTCATCGGAGGCATGGAGGACGGGCTGTTCCCCAGCCAGCGGAGCCTGGAGGACGAGGACAAGCTGGAAGAGGAGCGGCGGCTGTGCTATGTGGGGATCACCCGGGCCAAGAAACGGCTGTACCTGACCAGCTGCCGGAACCGGATGGTCTACGGCCATGTGGTCATGTATCCGCCTTCTCGGTTCTTGGAAGAGATTCCCCGGAACTTGATCGAAAATGTGGCGGTGCGCCGGAGCACCTATGGGGGCTATGGGGGATACCGAGGCCAGAACCCGGCGGCTGCACCCCATGCCAGCCTGCGGAACATTGCCCGGAAGCGGGGGGGCAGCATCTTGGATACTCCATCTCCCCAAAGCCGGTTTGTGCCGGAAGGGGACAGTGTGCCGGAATTCCATCCCGGTGACAAATGCCGGCACAAGAAATTCGGAGTAGGGACCATCATCGAGGCCCGTCCTGACGGCAGTGAGGGGCAGCTGGTGACGGTGGCTTTCCCGGGCAGCGGCATCAAGCAGCTGGCCACCAAGTATAAGATCCTGCAGAAAATCTGAGGGGGTAAGGCCATGAGTGAAATGACGAAAGAGGCGGCGGCAGCCCGGATCGATGAGCTGCGGGCCGTCATGAAGAAAAATTCCTATCTGTATTATGTCCAGGACAATCCCCTGATCACCGATGCGGAATACGATGCCATGATGCGGGAGCTGAAGGAGCTGGAAGCCCAGTATCCGGAACTGGTGACACCGGATTCTCCCAGCCAGCATGTGGGGGGCTATGCCAAGCCGGGCTTTACGGAAGTGAAGCATATGACGCCTCTTTTGAGCCTGGCCAACGCCTTTTCTCCGGAAGAGATGGAAGAATTCGACCGGCGGGTCCATGAAGGGCTGCCGGCGGGCACCAAAGTCCAGTATGTGGTGGAGCCCAAGATCGATGGACTGGCCTGCAGCATCATCTATGAGAACGGCCGGTTCGTTCGGGCGGCTACCCGAGGTGATGGGGTGGTGGGAGAAAATGTCACGGAAAACGTCCGGACCATCGCCAACATCCCCAAAGTCCTGAAGCCCATTCCCGGCATGGAGATCCCGGAGCTTTTGGATGTGCGGGGGGAAGTATACATGCCCAGGCAGGCCTTTGTGAAGCTCAATGAAGAACGGCAGGAAGCCGGGGAACAGGAATTCGCCAACTGCCGGAATGCAGCGGCGGGCTCTCTGCGGCAGTTGGATCCCCGGGTGACGGCCAAACGGTCCCTGGCTTTCTTTGCCTACGGCATCGGGGTGGGGGCCGGGAACCTGCCCACCCACAATGCGTCCATGGATATGCTCCAGCAATACGGTTTCACGACCACAGAAGGCCGGGCCCTGGTGGATACCATCCAGGAGGCCAATGAGCTGATCAAGAAGCACGGGGAACGCCGGGCTCTCCTGGGGTATGATACGGACGGCGTGGTGGTGAAGGTGAATGACGTGTGGCAGCAGGATATACTGGGGGCCACCGGCAAGGATCCCCGCTGGGCTATGGCCTATAAATTCCCTCCGGAACAGGCGGAGACCCTCTTGGAAGACATCGTGATCCAGGTGGGGCGGACAGGGGTACTGACACCCACGGCGGTGCTCCAGCCGGTGCGTCTTTCTGGGAGCACCATCAGCCGGGCCACCCTCCACAATGAGGACTTCATCCGGGAGAAGGATATCCGGATCGGGGATCATGTGATCATCAACAAAGCCGCGGAAATCATCCCGGAAGTGCTCCGGGTGGTGCCGGAAAAAAGGACCGGGGAGGAAAAGGTATTCCACATGCCGGAAACCTGTCCGGAATGCGGCTGGAAGGTGGAACGGAAGGAAGGGGAGGCGGCCTGGCGCTGTACCAATCCCCACTGCCCGGCCCTGGGACGGGAAGGGTTGATCCATTTCACCAGCCGGGATGCCATGAACATCGACGGCTGCGGACCCAGTGTGCTGGCCCAGCTGACGGCGGCAGGGCTGGTGAAGGATCCGGGAGATCTGTACCTTTTGACCCGGGAGCAGGTCCAGCAGCTGGACAGGATGGGCCCAAAAAGTGCGGACAATCTGATCAATGCCATTGAGGGCAGCAAGAGCCAGAGTCTGGATAAGCTGCTCTTTGCCTTGGGGATCCGCCATGTAGGGGCCAAGGTGGCCCGGACTTTGGCGCTGAAATACGGGACTATGGACAAGCTCATGGCGGCCAAACAGGAAGAATTGGCCCAGATCCCGGATATCGGGCCGGTGATCGCGGAAAGCGTGGTCACCTGGTTCGGAGAACCCATGAACCAGGCTTATGTGGAACGGCTGAAGGAATTGGGGCTCAACATGGAAATGACAGCCGGCCAGGCCCAGGATGAGAACCATCCCTTCTACGGGAAGACCATGGTGTTCACCGGCACCCTGCCTACCTTGGACCGGGCTACGGCCCAGACCATGGCCCAGGATGTAGGGGCCAAAGTCACCAGCAGCGTCAGCAAAAAGACCGACTACGTAGTGGCCGGCGCCGACCCAGGGAGCAAGTACACCAAGGCACAGAGCCTGGGTGTGACGATCCTGGATGAAGCGGAGTTCCTGCGGCTGTTGGGGAGATGAAAAATAGAGGTGTTGTATAAGAATGTGCAACACCTTTTTTTTTATAGGTCACTGCTGAAAATATACCAAATTTGGTATGTATAATGCATAATAATGGCATTGGACGTATAAACTCTATGGCGCTATACTGGTCCATATGGAAAAGAAAAAGGCTTTGTTATACATGTTGGCTGCTGCTCTGCTTTTTTGTTTTACAGAAATCAGCCTGAAAAAATTAAATGGGTCGATCAACAGTATTGAAGTGAATTTCAGCCGGTACTTGCTGGCGGGGATACTGCTTTTGCCTGCCGGGATAAAGGAGCGGAAAAGGCGCAGGGTCCGGCTGGGCAGAAGACACATCCAGTGGTTTTTCTTGTTGGGGTTCATTGGCATTGCCTTGGTGGGGCCTTTGTATCAGCTGGCCACCGTTTATCTGGATGCAGGTGTGACCGGTGTGATTTTTTCCATCAACCCCATATGCATCGGAATCTTGGCTGCATTTTTGCTGAAAGAACCGATTTCTTCTCAGCAGGCTGTGGGATTTGGACTAGCATTTGCCGCAATCTTGGTAATCGTAGATCCTTTCCATGTGAGCATGGATCCCATAGGTCTTTTCTTACTGGGGCTGACTGTCCTTTTTTACAGCCTGTATGCAGTGCTTGGCAAGAAAATGACTGATGAACTGGGAAGTGCTGATATGACGGCAGGCAGCTTCATCTGTGGCGGTTTGCAGTTGTTCCTGTTTGCTGCTGCCAGCCACGTGCCGTTGCTCAGTGACTTTGCACGACAGGCGGGGTTTCCCGGATTTGCGGATATTCCGTTGTTTTCCGGATATACCCTGAAGAATCTGCCATGGGTCCTTATCCTGTATGTGGGAGTGACTCTGGGCGCGTATTATTTCTGGTTCCAGGCCATGGAATATGGCAGTGTGGCCATTGGAGGCATGACATATTTCATCAAACCAGTACTGACACCGTTTTTTGCGCTTCTTGTTTTGGGAGAAGGAATCAGCGGAAGGATGATGACCGGCATCCTGCTCATGCTGGCGGGGGCGGCAATCAGTCTTGGCAGGAAACAGACAGGCAGGACAGGGACAGAATCGATTGAGGATGGAGGGAAAAAATCTTGATGGATCTGCAGAATATGAAAGTGTTCCTGAAAATAGCGGAGTATGAAAATCTCAGCAGAGCTTCTGATGAACTGCATATAGCCCAACCCCATCTTACGAGACAACTGAAAGCTATGGAAAAAGATATGGGAGTCTCCCTGTTTACCCGGGAAAAGAAACGGCTCCATATTACTCGGGAAGGTGTGTATCTGGTCCATCAGTGCAGGGAAATGTTGAGCCTGGAAGAAGAAACGAGGAACAGGCTCCTGGAAATGAGCCAGGGGACGGCAGGACGGATTTATCTGGGGGCCATCGAAACTGCAGGAACGGTATTCTTGCCAGATTGGATCGAAGGATTCCAGAAACGGTATCCCTTAGTCCGTTACTATATATGGACAGCAAATTCAGAAGATGTGGTAGAGCGGCTTCGACATCATCTGATCGATCTTGCTTTGATCCGTACGAAATTCGATAAGGAACAGTATGAAGGGATGCCCATTGGACAAGAACGGTGGATTGCTCTGATTTCTCGGGATCATCCTCTTGCCCGAAAAAAAGAGAAACTCTCTTTGGAAGAACTGAGCCAGGAGTCTCTGATCATACCCACCACACGGTCTCGGGAAATTCGAGATTGGTTTGGAGATGCTGGTTTGTCCGCTAATATTTTCTGCGAGTTTTCCCCTTTGATGAATGCTTTGGTCATGGTGGAGCGGAATCTTGGGATTGCTATCCTTCCGGAATCTGCCATTGTGCATTTCAAGATGCATCCGGTGGTTATCAGGCAGCTGCAGAAGGAAGTCGTGACGGAGGTATCCCTTATCTGGCGAAAAGATAATACCTTATCGGGTGCGGAGCAGAAATTCGTGGAATATGTACGGGAAGTGAAGGCGAACGATGAAAATAAGATTTCTGAAACAAACAATTGACACCCATGTCCATACTATACCTGATGGAGCACCGAGAAAAATGACGGATCTGGCATTGGCTATGGAAGCGGTGAAAGCAGGCATGGCTGGATTTGTCACCAAATGCCATCAGGGAGATACCAGCGCACGGGCAGCCGTAGTGGAAGAAGCCATGGGACTCTTATATCCTGGAAAGGATTTTCGGGTGTGGGGCGGTGTGGTCTTGAACCATGGAGCTGGTGGACTGAATCCTTCCGCAGTCTATGCATCCGGAAAGATGGGGGGGGCGGTTTGTCTGGTTCCCTACTGTTGATGCGGAAAATGATGCACTGTATAAGAAAAAACACGCGTCACAGCAAGGTCTGGGGAACGCCAATGAACAGCCCATCAGAAAAAACAAAATAAGGATTCTCGATGAGCAGGGAGTCCTTATTCCGGAAGTGAAAGAGATTCTGCAGCAAGTGAAAGCTTTCAATATGGTCCTGGCCACGGGGCATATTGCTGTTCAGGAAAGTCTGGCTCTGGTGCGGGCAGCTGCGGCTATGGGAATCCAGAAGATACTGGTCAACCATGTGAGTCTGCCCATTACCAACGCCTCCCTGGCACTCCAGAAAGAATACATAGACAACGGTGCCATGGTGGAGCATTGTTATTACACGCCTATGGCTGGGCTGTGTTCCTGGGAAGAAATTGCAGAGAGCATACGGACACTTGGGCCGGAGCATGTAATCCTTTCTACTGATTTGGGACAGCCGGCTAATGGTTCTCCCGTAGAGGGAATGGAAAAGTTTGCAGAACAGCTTCATTCTTTGGGCATTCTGGAAGAGGAACTCTATCAGATGATGGCAGTCAATCCTGAAAGATTGCTTTATTGAATGTGTATATCGAATCTATAGGGTGAGGCAGGCCTGATTTCAGACTAAAAAAAGCTGCTGCATCTGCAACAGCTCTTTTCGGAGTGATGAAAAAAGACTGCCCGCGAGGGGCAGTCTTTTTGTTATTTGTCGGCGACTTCTACTTTGCCGGTGAACAGTTCTTTGGTGCAGCTCCGGACTACGTTGATGGCCAGGAACATCAGGCACAGGGCAACCACCAGCTGGAGACCTTCCACCATGGGGAAGAAAACGCCAGCCATGGCTTTCTTGTAGATGCCGTAGATGGACAGGCACAGGGCACTCATGGTCACCAGGAACATGAAGGTCATGGGGATGTAGAGCATCCAGCTCTTCCGGCCGGTGACTTTCAGGAATACGGCCAGGGCAACCAGTACCAGAGCACTCAGCAGCTGGTTGGCAGCACCGAACAGCGGCCAGATGTTCATGTAACCGCCCAGGCACAGCAGGTAGCTGGGAATCAAGGTAACGATAGTGGCAACGTAGGTGTTGCTCAGGAATTTAGCAGCAGCACCCTGTTCTTTCCCTTCTTCCGGAGCCAGGATTTCCTGGAGCATCATCCGGCCGATACGGGTCACCGCATCGATGGTGGTCATGGCCAGAGCAGATACGCACATGGTCACGATGCAGGTGCTGTAATATTTGGGAATACCAAACATGGTGAAGTAGCCGCCGATGGCACTGCCGAAGATGGCGAACGGAGTGGCTTTGGGCAGCTGGCCGTTCACAGCTACGGAGCAGGCGATAACCAGGGAAACCACACCCAGGGTGGATTCAATCAGCATGGAGCCGTAACCTACGGGCAGCATGTCTTTTTCGTTAGAAATGGTCTTGGAGGAAGTACCGGAAGAAACCAGAGAATGGAACCCGGATACAGCCCCGCAGGCGATGGTGACGAACAGGATGGGGAACATGGGCTTGCCGGCTACTTCGAAGGAAGTGAAGGCAGGCATATTGATGGAAGGATTTCCGACGATGATGCCCAGCACGCCGGCCAGGATCATCCCCAGCAGCAGGAATACGGACAGATAGTCACGAGGCTGGATCAGCAGCCACATGGGCATGATGGAAGCAGCGAAGCAGTAAGCGTAGGTCACATACAGCCAGGTGGTACGGGAAGCATACATGGGGTAAGCGATTCCCAGGCTGACCATGGCAATCATGCAGATGATGCCCAGGATCAATTCTTTGGCACCGGTGATGTTGAACCGGCGGGTCACGATCCCGAATACCACAGCCACAGCGATGTAGATCATGGAGATGGAAGCGGCAGAAGCGTTGGGCCCCATCATTTCACCGGTCTTGGAGAAGCCGTTGAAGGTGCTGGCCATGATATCAGAGAAAGCGGCGATGACCAGCAGGGAGAACAGCCAGCCGAACATCAGGAACATCTTGCAGCCGGTACGGCCTACATACTGTTCGATCAGGGCACCCATGCCCTTGCCGTCGTTCTTCACGGAAGCATACAGGGCAGTGAAATCCTGGACGGCACCGAAGAATACGCCGCCGACCAAAATCCATAAGAATGCAGGAACCCAACCGAACATGGCGGCGATAATCGGGCCGGTTACAGGGCCGGCACCCGTAATGGAAGAAAACTGATGGGCAAATACCGTGAAGCGGGAAGCGGGAGCAAAGTCCTTGTCATCCCGGAAGCGATAGGCAGGAGTCTTCGCATCCGGTTCAATTCCCCAGGTCTTGACCAGCCAGCGTCCATAAAACATGTACGCACAGATAAAGATTACAATTGAAAGACACACAAGCGTTAATCCGTTCATCTTCATCACTCCTTTGAAAAAAATCGGCACTTCTGTTCGCAAGTGCCGCCATCAAATCGGATGCTTGTTGATAGTTACGTAATTTACCACTTGTTCACGCTCTTGTCAACATTTTTTTGTATACTTCATACATTATTTTTTCAAAGTGTTATCGTACTAAAGACAGGTGCCCGAATTTACAGAGAATTAGTCCATTCTCAAAATACCATATAGAGGAAGTTCCAAGGATTTGTCTTTTCGGAATGGAATAATGTCTGGTAGGATAGGAGCGGGTGTTTCCCATAAAACCATTTGAAGGAAAGCGGAAAAAAGGGAAAATCCTTCTGCGGGAAGAAAAGGTGTGTCATTTAAAACAAAAAAAGATGCTTTTTCGGGCTGAAAAAGAAAAATGAAAAGAAAGGTTGCATTTCTGGAAACATCGTGCTAGGCTATGAACCATCAATTCCACAGGAAAAATGCTACGAAGAGAAGGAGTAGGCTCCGGAATCCCTTCAGAGAGCGCCCGGCTGGTGTGAGGGTGCAGGGAAGAAGAAGCTGAACTGGTCTCAGAGCAGCTGCCTGAAAGCCTGGTTCCAGGAAGTAGGGCACGCCGGAAGCCTGACCGTTAGCAGACAGGAGGATATCGGCCGTTGGCCCGTATCTGTACAAGCGCATGCAGCTTCGGATGCATGAACAAGAGTGGTACCGCGAAATTTCCTTTCGTCTCTTAGGAGACGGAAGGATTTTTTTATGATCAAATTTCAGGAGGGGTAAGAATGGTTCAAATTGGATCACTGGCATTATTGTTCTTTGTTATTTTCTTAGGGATGATCACCAAGAAAAATGTGGGGATCATCGGTTTCTTGGCGGCTTATGTCTACGGCACCTTTGTCACCGGGATGAAGGCCAAGGAGATTTACGCGGGCGGGTTCCCCACCACGGTGTTTTTCCTGATCATGGCTTCCACCTTCCTGTTCGGCATTGCCAATCATAATGGGACGTCCACGGTCCTGGCCAAGAATGTCTCTTTTCTTTCCCGAGGGAACAATAAATTGATTCCCTGGATGTTCTTTGCAGCAGCAGCCATCCTGGCAGGAGTGGGCGGCTCCATGCTGATTTTGGTGGTGATCATGCCCATTGCTTACAGTACCTGCCTGAGCCGGCAGCTGGATGTGACCATGACTTCCATCATCGTACTGGCCGGCGGGATGATCGGCGGTCTTTCTCCCATTACTTTGAATGGAATCGTGGCCAATACCCTGGCCATCCAGAATGGGGTGGACAACTACATGCCCATTTGGGGAGCTTATTCTCTGTCCATTTTTGCCATGGCCTTCATCGCTTATCTGGTGTTCCAGGGCTGGAAAGTCCCCAATACGGAACCGGATAAGGATTTCACCCCTTTTAACCGGGCCCAGATCGTAACAGTGATTTCCATTGTCCTGGTGTGTGTGGCTACTATTTTCTTCAAACAGAATATCGGCCTGCTCTGCCTGGCTTTTGCTGCAGTCCTGATCCTGCTGGGGTATTGTGATCAGAAAGTAGCCATCGCCGCCATTCCCTGGGGGACGCTGATCCTGATCACCGGCATGAGCATGCTGCTCCATGTGGTGGATAAATCCGGCGGGATCACCTATCTGACTTCTATGCTGGCGAAAGTCATCACGCCGGCTACGGCCCAGCCCATCATGATCCTTCTGGGCGGCCTCATGGGTGCAGTGGCCAGCGGCACCGGCGTGGTGATGCCCACCTTGATCCCTCTGGCAGCGAAACTGGCGGCTTCCAATCCGGCCCTGGACGCTACGGCTTTGATGCTGGGGGTCATCGTAGGGACCAATGGAGTGGTGCTGAGTCCCTTTTCCACGGTGGGGGCCCTGGCCTGCGGCTGTGCACCGGAAGGGGTGGATGTGAACAAGCTATACAAGAACCTGCTCCTCACCGCCATCCTCTTCAGCCTCTCCGCTTTTGCGGTGTCCTATCTGGGAATCTATAATATGTTGTTTTTGTAAAGAAAGTAAGGGGCTGTTGCATGCGCAACAGCCCCTTATTCATAATGATTCAAGATATTCCGGACTCTTTCTTTCTTCGATTTGGGGATCTTCCACTGGTAATTCCTGTAGTTGTTCTCTCTGTGGTCGGTGGAGTAATCGGCGTAATCGAAATCCACATCCCGTTCATAGCTCCGATTGTAGTCTCCGTGCCCGTCATCCAGGTAAAAAAACGTCTGCATCTTGCTCCTTCTTTCTCAAAAGCTTCCTAATATATGGAAAGCAATAAATAAATCAGAATAAGGCCCATAAGAAAAGTTTACATTTCAGCGGATTTCCTTCTTTTACTAGTAATTTTATCACAAACCGTGTACAATGAATACATAAGAAATGAAAACACTGCGTCAGTGGATTCAGATAGGGGAGTGGAAAGCCATGAAAATCGTAACTTTTGCGTACGATGACGATGTCCAGGTAGGGATCATTTCCGAAGACGGAAAAAGTGTCATCCCTGCCAACAAATTTGAAAACATGTATGACCTGATCCAGCATGCTGGTTTTGAAGAACTGCTGGGTATTGCCCGGGTGGCTATGGGAGCGGTCCCCCTGGAACAGGTGAAGATCCTGGCTCCCCTGACCCGTCCCCGGAACGACATCATCTGCCTGGGGATCAACTACAAATCCCATGACGAAGAACTGCCGGATGAATACGTACCGGAAAAAATCGTCCAGCGTCAGGTTCCGGTGTACTTCTCCAAGCGGGTGGACCGGGCTGTGGATCCCGATGGGATCATCGACGGCCATTTCAATGTGGTGAAGGAACTGGACTACGAATGCGAACTGGCCGTGATCATCGGCAAAGAAGCCAAGAATGTGGAAGAAAAAGACGCCGGAGATTATGTGTTCGGCTATACCATCATCAATGATGTGACGGCCCGTGATGTACAGGTGGCCCATAAACAGTGGTATTTCGGGAAGAGCTTGGATACCTTTGCTCCCATGGGGCCCTGCATCGTGACGGCGGATGAATTCGATTTCCCGCCGGCCCTCCATCTGACCTGCCGGGTCAACGGAGAACTGCGTCAGGACAGCAATACGAAACTCCTGGTCCATGGGATCCCCTACATCATCAGCGAACTGTCCAAAGGGATGACCCTTCGGGCCGGCACCATCATTGCTACTGGTACGCCTGCCGGCACCGGTATCGGCATGAACCCGCCCCAGTTCCTGAAGAGCGGCGATGTGGTGGAATGTTCCATCGAAGGGATCGGGACCCTGCGGAATAGGGTAAAGTGAGGAAAAGAAGTTTTGGCCGCGCGTCGCGACGAGGGTGTGGATTTTTCCACACCCCTTTTCATTTCTCCCTCACCGGCTGCATCCGGTAATCTTTGTCAGTGATCCGGCCTTCGGTGAGGAGCTGGTACAGGTTCTGGGCCCGGAGGTCCAGTTCCAGCTGCTGGCGGAAGGCCGGGGTGGGGGCCTGGGCCAGGGTGTTCTTCCGGAGCGCGGTGAGAAGGGGCAGCCGGGCGGTTTCCTTCATGGCTCGGAGCAGCTGCCGGCCGGTTTCCGTAAAGCCCAGCACCCGCAGATAGGAAGGAGGCTGGGCCGCGGCTTCCCGGAAGGAGAGTTCCGGGCTGGAAAGGAGCAGCTGCCAGAGGATCCGCCGGAGCCGGGAGGGCGGATAGCGCCGGGTGCTGCAGGCTTTTACTAGGGCGGCAAAGGAGCTGGCCCGGCGGTGTTTCCAGATCCGGTCTTCCAGACCTTCGGATACTTGGGCCCAGCTGGCCAGGAGGCTGGGGGACGCTTTTTCCAAGGCTGCGGCAAGGAAGAAATCGAGAGGTTTTTCTGTATCCGGCAGGCCTGTATCTCCATACCAGGCCTGGCATAGGGGACGGAGAGGTGCCGGGAGGCCTTCCAGAAAGCTGGCTGTACAGCCTCGGGTGCAGATTTCCTGCCGGAGAGCGGAAGCACTGGGGAATGGGGCTCTTTTAAGCTGGCTTTCCCCGTAGGCCTGGCCTTCCCGGTGGATGGGAAGGGGCCGGATCTCCGGATGGGAATGGAGGGCTTTCAGATATTCTAGGGCTAAGAGATTGTTGGAGCCGGTGAACAGCCCTCGGTAGGCCGGGTTTCGGGCGGCGGCCAGGCTGGCTGCCGCATTGGCATAAGAGCTGCCGTCGGCCAGGGCTTTTTGCCAGTCGTCCGGAGCGAAGGTTTCCTGGGAGAGGGACAGGAGCAGTGCAGGGTCCTCCGTTTCACAGCCGAAGGAGAGATGGGTCACAAGGCCGGCAGCAGCCAATGTTTCCACCCCGAAAGAGGCAAAGCCTTGGGCACTCTGGAGGCTGCCGGTGACGGGCAGTTCCAGTACCAGGTCCACGCCTCCCAGCAGGGCCAGACGGGTCCTTTGCCATTTGGCCCACAAAGGCAGCTGCCCCCGCTGGGTCAGGCTGCCGCTCATGACGGCTATGACGGGCGCCGGGCCCAGCTGTTTCCGGGCTTTGGCCAATTGGCGGGCATGGCCCCGGTGGAAGGGATTGTATTCGGCTACCAGGCCGATGACAGCAGAAAATTCCATGGGCTCACTCCAAATTTTTATTTTACAAATCCGTAAAACTTTGCTACCATATATTAGTATTATAGCATAAGCATAATACTGGTTTAAAATCAGTAGTCGATCAGGAGGCAATGTAATGAAGATTTTTGTTGTAAACTGCGGCAGCTCTTCCATCAAATATCAGCTGATTGATATGAAGGATGAATCTGTCATCGCAAAAGGTCTGGTAGAACGTATCGGCATCGAAGGGTCCGTTCTGACTCATACTCCGGCTGGGAAGGACAAAGTAAGACTGGAAAGCGCCATCCCCGACCATGTTGACGGCATCAAGAAGGTCCTGGCTGCGCTGGTTGATCCCAACCATGGGGTCATCAAATCCATGGATGAAATCGATGCTGTGGGCCACCGGGTGGTGCATGGCGGCGAAATCTTCAACGAATCCGTTGTGATCACTGATGAAGTGCTGAAGCAGATCGAAGACCTCAGCGACATGGCTCCTCTCCATCAGCCTGCCAACGTGGCCGGGATCCGTGCCTGCCAGAAGCTGATGCCCAACACTCCGCAGGTTGCCGTATTCGATACTGCTTTCCATCAGACCATGCCTCCTGTGGCATATATGTTCGGCGTGAAATATGAAGAATACAAGGACTATGGCATCCGGAAATACGGCTTCCATGGGACTTCCCACAAATATGTATCCGGTGTGGCTGCCAAAATGCTGGGCAAAGACATCAAAGATACCAAGATCATCACCTGCCATCTGGGCAACGGTTCCAGCATCACCGCCATCGACGGGGGCAAATCCGTGGATACTTCCATGGGCTTCACTCCTCTGGACGGCGTGCTGATGGGTACCCGTACCGGTTCCATCGACCCGGCTGTGGTTCCCGTGCTGATGCAGAAGAAGGGCCTGGATGCTGCCGGTGTTGACAAGTACATGAACAAGGAATGCGGCGTCCTGGGCGTTTCCGGCGTTTCCAGCGACTTCCGGGATCTGGAAGATGCGGCCGCCAAAGGCAATGAAAGAGCCAAACTGGCCTTGGATATGTTCTGCTATCAGGTGAAACGCTACATCGGTGCTTATGCAGCTGCTATGGGCGGCGTAGATGCCATCGTATTCACCGCCGGTGTAGGCGAAAACGATATCCATACCCGTCAGCAGGTCTGCTCCGGACTGGAATTCCTGGGCGTGAAACTGGACGCTGACCGGAACAATGTCCGCGGTAAAGCCACCGAAATCAGCGCTGCTGATTCCAAGGTGAAGGTGTTCCTGATCCCCACCAACGAAGAACTGGCCATTGCCCAGGATACCCTGAGACTGTGCAAATAAGATGATTGGGGCTTTTGCTTGACAAAGACCGCTTTCGTCGATATAATGTAACGGTTGATAATATGATCAAAATCAATGTAGCAGAAATCAAAAAAAGACTTGTAGGGTCAGAATCTTTCCAGTACGATCTAGCCCCGGCCCAGCTGAACCTGTCGCCGGAGGATGCGGATCTGGAAGGGCATATCCTGGTGGAAGGGGAACTTTCCAACGGGGGAGATGTGATCCTTCTCACGGCCGCAGAACAGTTCGTCTGCCATGGCACCTGCGCCCGCTGCCTGAAAGATGTGCGGCTGGAGCTGACGGCCAGGGTGGAAGAACGGTACTATCCGGAAGGCACAGAAGGACTGGAAGAGGATGCCTTTACCTATCAGTTCGACATGGTTGATGTTACGGATGCTTTGAGGGAGTCCCTGCTGCTGGCCATCCCGGCCAGAGTCCTGTGCAAACCGGACTGCAAGGGGATCTGTCCTGTCTGTGGAGCGGACCGCAATGTGACGGAATGCCACTGCGATACCCATTCCATAGACCCCAGGCTGGAGGCTCTTAAGGCGTTGTTAGAGAAATAGGTTGAGTTTAGGAGGTGTAATACAATGGCAGTACCAAAGAGAAAAATGTCTAAGGCCCGTCGGGATTCCCGCCGCGCCAATTGGAAACTGGCTGCTCCTGGCTTGGTTGAATGCCCTCAATGCCACGAGCTGAAGCGCCCTCACCATGTATGCCCTGAATGCGGTTATTACGATGGTAAGGAAGTCGTGAAAGAAGACGAAGAATAAGGGAAACGGGCAACCGGGAACCTTAAAAAAGAACGCTGTCCCTGCGGGGACGGCGTTCTTTTTTTATGACCCTTCCTAAAACCGGGAAACTGGCTTATAATGATAGAATAGCAACGATTAAATAATTGTGAGGGGAGCAGCCAGTTATGAAATTTTTCATTGATACAGCGAACCTGGACGAGATTCGGGAAACCGAAGCCATGGGCATCATCAGCGGTGTCACCACCAACCCTTCGCTGATCGCCAAGGAAGGCCGGGATTACGAAGAGACGCTGCGGGAAATCGCCCAGATCGTGGACGGCCCCATTTCCGGGGAAGTGAAGGCCAGCACCACCCTGGCCCGGGACATGGTGATGGAAGGCAGAGTCATCGCCCAGATCCATCCCAATATGGTGGTGAAGATCCCTATGACCAAAGAGGGACTGCAGGCGGTGAAGATCCTCTCTTCTGAAGGGATCAAGACCAACGTGACCCTTGTGTTCTCCGCTACCCAGGCCATCTTGGCTGCCCGTGCGGGAGCCACCTATGTTTCTCCTTTCCTGGGCCGGCTGGATGACATTTCCACCGACGGCACCCGGCTGATCAAGGAAGTGATGGAAATCTTCCGGCTGTATCCGGACATCACTACTAAGGTGATCTGTGCGTCTATCCGCCATCCTATGCATGTGGTGGAATGTGCCAAGGTGGGGGCTGACATCGCCACGGTGCCGTACAAGGTCCTGATGCAGATGGTCCAGCATCCCCTGACCCTGACGGGGATCGAGAAATTCTGCCAGGATTTTGAAGCGGTGTTCGGCCGCTGAAGTATGAAATTGCTGTAAAATCTGTAACAGATATCCCTGCACGTCTTGTATTTTATCCGTACTCTGGTATAATGAATGCTAGTGTTAAGACTAGGTACTAAAAGTAGGTGGTAGGATGGGTTCTGTGGGACAGAAAAAGGCAAGACAGCAGCGTCTGCAGCAGCTGCTGGCCAGGAATCCGTTTTTAACCGACGAGCATCTGGCCGAAACCTTTCAGGTGAGCATCCAGACTGTACGGCTGGACCGTCTGGCTTTGGGGATCCCGGAACTGCGGGAGCGGACCCGCCACATGGCGGAAGATGCCCAGGAAAAGCTGAAAGCCATTACCAGTGAGGAAATCGTCGGTGAACTGATCGACCTGGAAATCGGCGTCAGCGGCATCTCCATGATGACGGTGGACCGGGAGATGGTGCTGCAGAAAACCGGCGTCTGCCGAGGGCAGTACATGTTCGCCCAGGCCAATTCCTTGGCTCTGGCGGTGATCGATGCTCCGGCTGCTCTCACCGGTGTGGCCAATGTAAAGTACAAGATCCCTGTGACCGTGGGAGCCATTTTGGTGGCGAGAGCCGAAGTGGTCCGGAAACAGGAAGACAAATATACCATTTGGGTAAAGATCAGGAACAACCACAAGGAAGTGTTCCGTGCCAAATTCCTGATCGTTGCCATTCCGGAACAAAGGAGCCAAGAAGATGAAAATCGCAGTTGACGTAATGGGAACTGACTATGGCCCTGCTGAGATCATCAAAGGTGTGCTTCAGGCAGTAAACGAATATGGCTGCGACGTGGTACTGGTGGGGGATCAGGAAGTGATCCGGCAGGAACTGGCCCGGGAGCACCAGGAAAACAATCCTAAGATCACCATCCATCACGCCAGCCAGGTAATCGAGATGAAGGATCATCCGGGAATCAGCGTGAAGAAAAAACGGGATGCTTCCATTGTGGTGGCCACCCAGCTGCTCCATGAAAAAGAATGCGACGCGCTGGTCTCTTCCGGCAGCACAGGGGCGGCAGTGGCTTCGGCCCTGTTCGGCCTGGGCCGGATCCGGGGCATCGAACGGCCGGCCATCGCTACGGTGATCCCCAATGTGAAGGGGGCCACGGTACTGGTGGATTCCGGTGCCAAGGTGGATGCCAAACCAGAACAGCTGGTCCAGAATGCCATCATGGGTTCCATTTATGCTGAACTCCAGCTGGGGATTCCCCAGCCTCGGGTGGGCCTTTTGAATATCGGGGAAGAGGAGACCAAGGGCAACGAACAGTGCCTGGCCACCTATCCCTTATTGAAACAGGATCCTCACATCCATTTCATCGGAAATGTGGAAGGCCGGGACATCAACAAAGGAACGGTGGACGTGGTGGTCTGTGACGGCTTCGTGGGAAATGTGGTCTTAAAGACCATGGAAGGATTGGCTGCCGCCGTCATGGAGATCTTGAAGAAGACTTTGATGGAAAGCGGGATCTTAGCCAAACTGGGCGCTCTCCTCATGAAGCCGGCCCTCCTGCGGATGAAAAAGCAGATGGATGCTTCCGAATACGGAGGAGCCTTGCTGATGGGGGTACGGGCACCGTTCATCATCTGCCATGGCAGTTCCAAAGCCAAGGCCATCAAGAATGCTGTGCGGGTGGCCATCGAACTGACCCAGAAAGATGTGGTGGGGCGGATCCGCAAAGAAATCATGCACGACGAAGAAAGTGGTGAGTTATAAATGAGTAAACCAGCAGTAGGCTTTCTGGGCATGGGGTATTATGTGCCGGAAAAAGTGCTGACCAATTCTGATTTGGAAAAAATGGTGGATACCAGCGATGAATGGATCGTGGAACGGACCGGGATCCGGGAACGGCATATCGCTGCTCCGGAACAGGCGACTTCTGATCTGGCCTTCATTGCTGCCCAGCGGGCACTGGAAGACGCTGGAATCAGGGCGGAAGACCTGGATCTGATCGTAGTGGGGACGGAATCTCCGGATATGAAATTCCCTTCCGTGGCCTGTATCCTCCAGGATAAGCTGGGGGCTGCCCACGCGGCAGCCTTCGACCTGGCTGCCGGCTGCTCCGGTTTCGTCTATGCCTGCGGCATTGCCAGCCAGACCATCTTCAGCGGACTGTACAAACATGTGCTGGTGGTGGGAGCGGAAACCCTGTCCCGGATCCTCAACTGGCAGGATCGGAACACTTGTATCCTCTTCGGGGATGGGGCCGGTGCCGCTGTACTGGGACCGGTGGAAGAAGGCTATGGTATCCTGTCCGTCGACCTGGGAGCCAATGGAGCCGGGGGCCAGTATCTGACCATGCCGGCCGGGGGATCCCGGAAGCCGGCCACCCATGAGACGGTGGATGCCCATGAACACTGCATCCACATGGTAGGGAAAGAAGTGTTCAAATTCGCCGTAAAGGTCATGGGGCACAGCGCCCTGGCCGCCTTGGAAAAAGCTGGGATGGGCAAGGAGGACATCGATCTTTTGATCCCCCACCAGGCCAACCAGCGGATCATCGATTCCGCGGCCAAACGGCTGAAACTCTCTACGGATAAGATTTTCGTGAACTTGGAAAAATACGCCAATACGTCGGCGGCTTCGGTGCCCATCGCCCTGTGCCAGGCACGGGATGCCGGCCGGCTGCATAAAGGGGAGAACGTGGTGATGGTGGGCTTCGGCGCCGGCCTGACCTATGGGTCTCTGGTAGTGAAATGGCAAAAAGATGAGGAGGCCAGAGCATGAGTAAAATTGCTTTTGTGTTCCCGGGACAGGGGTCCCAGAGCGTCGGCATGATGAAGGAGCTGTATGACAATTATGCCTGCGTCCGTGAAGTATTCAAGGAAGCCGATGAAGCATTGGGCTTTTCCATGACCGATCTGTGCTTCAAAGGGCCGGAAGAACAGCTGCGGCTCACCTACAATACCCAGCCTGCCATCCTGACCTGCAGCATTGCGGCCATGAAGGTGCTGAACGAGAATGGGGTGTTCCCGGCTGTGGCTGCCGGCCACAGCCTGGGCGAATATTCCGCCCTGGTCTGCGCTGGTTCCCTGAAATTCGCCGATGCAGTACGCACCGTGCGGAAACGGGGTCAGTTCATGCAGGAGGCAGTGCCGGTGGGCCAGGGGGCCATGGCGGCCATCATCGCCTTGGATGCGGACAAGATCCGGGAAATCTGTGCCCAGATCCAGGATAAACGGAACGAAGCGGTGCAGCCGGTGAACTTCAACTGCCCGGGCCAGGTGGTCATCGCCGGGGCCACGGAAGCGGTGAAGGAGGCCTGTGATACCCTGAAGGCCGCAGGTGCCAAGCGGGCCATCCTGCTGCCGGTGAGCGCTCCTTTCCACAGCACCTTGATGCAGCCGGCGGCAGACCGCCTGAAAGAGGTACTGGATGCCATCGAAGTGGCGGATGCCAAGATCCCCGTGATCGCCAACGTCACCGTCCGTCCGGAACAGAAGGGGGACGAAATCCGCCAGGTCCTGGTGAAACAGGCTGCCAGCCCGGTGCTCTGGGAAGACAGCGTCCGGTACATGATGGAAAACGGCGTGGATACCTTCATCGAAGTGGGCCCGGGGAAAGTCCTCACCGGGTTCGTGAAAAAAATCGACCGGTCCTTTACCGGCCAGAATGTAGAAGACCTGGCCAGTTTGGAAAAAACCCTTGCTTATTTAAAGGAGGTCAGATAAAATGACTTTAGCCGGGAAAGTAGCACTGGTAACGGGCGGCTCCCGCGGCATCGGCCGGGCCATCGCCCTGACTCTTGCGGAACACGGAGCAGATGTGGCCATCAACTATGCCGGGAACACGGCGGCAGCGGAAGAAGTCAAAGGGGCCATCGAAGGCATGGGCCGGAAGGCCATCTTGGTCCAGGGCAGTGTTGCTGATACCGACGGTGTCCAGGCCATCGTGAACCAAGTGGTGAAGGAACTGGGCCGTCTGGATATCCTGATCAACAATGCAGGAATCACCCGGGACGGTCTCCTGATGCGCATGAAGGAAGCGGATTGGGATGCAGTCCTGGAAACCAACCTGAAAGGTGTGTACAATTGTTCCAAGGCTGTGATGCGGACCATGATGAAGCAGAAAAGCGGCCGGATCGTGAATATGGCGTCCGTGGTGGGCGAAATGGGCAATGCCGGTCAGGCCAATTATGCGGCTGCCAAAGCCGGTGTCATCGGTTTCACCAAGAGCCTGGCCAAGGAAGTGGCCTCCCGGGGCATCACCGTCAATGCGGTGGCTCCTGGTTTCATCGCTACTGACATGACCAGTGTCCTCACGGACGAACAGAAGGCTGAAATGGCGCGGACCATCCCTCTGGGACGGGCGGGCCAGCCTCAGGATGTTGCCAATGCAGTCTTATTCCTTGTGTCCGAGGAGGCTGCTTATATAACCGGCCAGGTTTTAAATGTGGACGGGGGCATGGTAATGTAGTATCATTATATGTTAGAGGATTGGAAGGAGGTGAAACGGAATGAGCGAAAAAGATACTTTTGAAAAAGTAAAGGCTATCACCGTTGACCAGCTGAGCGTTGCTCCGGAAGACGTAAAGATGGACTCTACTTTTATCGATGACTTGGGAGCTGATTCTCTGGACATTGTGGAACTGATCATGGCTTTCGAAGAGGAATTCAACACTGAAATCCCCGACGATGTTGCTGAAAAGATCCGCACTGTCAGAGACGCAGTCGAACTGTTGGATAAAGAAGGCAAATAATAGCATCCCATTATTTTCGGAAGGTCCCTGTTACAGGGGCTTTCCGAACTTTATCCATGATCTTTTGATCTGAAATGGGGGATTTTTTTGAAAGTGCCAGTGCTGAAGATTGGTGAAAAAGTAGCAACTATACCTATCGTCCAAGGCGGTATGGCTATACGCTTGTCCACGGCGCGTTTGGCAGCTTCAGTGGCCAATGAAGGCGGTGTGGGTCTGATCGCTGCTTCTGGTCTGCCCTTCGATGAGCTGCGTAAGGAAATTCGCCTTGCCCGGAAATTGTCCAATGGCAAGGGAATGATTGGAATCAATGCCATGGTAGCCGCCCGGGAATTCAAGGGCCTCATTACGACTGCGGCCCAGGAGAAAGTCGATCTGATCGTGGCCGGGGCTGGCTTTTCCAGAGATATGTTTTCTGTCGGCAAGGAATATAATGTTCCCATCGTGCCGATAGTGTCCTATGCCAAGTTGGCAAAAATCGCGGAACGGCTCGGTGCTTCTGCCGTTGTGGTGGAAGGGACTGAAGCAGGGGGCCATTTGGGGACCCAGCGTTCCATTAAAGATATCCTGCCGGAAATCCTTTCGGTGGTAAAGATCCCCGTCATTGCTGCTGGTGGCGCTGTTACCGGCAAAGATGCGGCGGAATTGCTGAAGATGGGTGCCAGTGGCGTCCAGATGGGCAGCCGGTTCGCTGCCAGTGAGGAATCCAATGGATCTCCTTTCTTAAAACAATTTTATTTGAAAATGACCCAAGATGATGTGGTTCAGATAGATAGCCCGGTCGGTTTCAAGGGCCGTGCCGTACTGACTCCTTTTTCCAAGGCGGTGCTGGAGGGACATCCTTTGAAGCCCACCACCTGTGACAGCTGCCTGAAACACTGTTCCCGCAGCTTCTGTATCATCCGGGCGCTGACCCGGGCACAGCAGGGGGATCTGGAAACAGGGCTGGTCTTTACCGGGGCCAATATGTGGAAAATCAAAGAAATCCTTCCGGTTCATGAAATCTTTAGACGAATCAAGGAAGATTTGGACAATATTAAGTAGAGGTGATCCTGTTGAAACGAAGAGTGGTAGTGACCGGCCTCAGTGCGATTACGCCCATTGGTATCGGCAAAGAAGCATTCTGGAACAGCCTGATGGAAGGCAAATCCGGTATTGGGCTGATTACCCAGTTCGATACCACTGATTTTAACTGTAAAATCGCCGGGGAAGTCAAAGACTTCGATTTTGCCGATTACGGCGACCGGAAAGAAGGCAAACGGATGGATCGGGTGACCCAGTTCGCCGTGGCCTGTGCCAAAATGGCGGTAGAAGACTCCAGCCTGGATCTGGAAAAGGAAGATGCGGACCGGATCGGTGTGTGCGTAGGCACCGGCATCGGCGGGATCCATACTTTCCTGGATGCGGCTACGAAATTGGTGGAAAAGGGACCCAGCCGGATCAGTCCTTTCTTCATTCCCATGGAAATCCCCAATATGCCGGCAGCCCAGATTGCCATCGATCTGAAGGTGAAAGGCCCCAATACGGCCATCGTCACCGCCTGCTCTACCGGCTCTGACTGCATCGGGGATGCGCTCCGGACCATCCAGTACGGAGATGCGGATGTGATGCTGGCCGGCGGGACGGAAGCTGCCATTTCTCCCATTGCGGTGGCCGGGTTCGATAACATGAAAGCCCTGTCCCGGGAAAATGATGCGCCGGAAAAAGCTTCTTGTCCTTTCGATAAGAAGCGCAGCGGCTTTGTCATGGGGGAAGGGGCCGGGATCCTGGTCCTGGAAGAATTGGAACACGCCAAAGCCCGTGGGGCACAGATCTATGCAGAACTGGTGGGCTACGGCCACAACAGCGACGCCTATCATATCACCGCTCCGGATCCGGAAGGGGATATGCAGGTGAAATGCATGGAAATGGCCATCAAAGATGCAGGCCTGACGCCGGCAGACATCGACTATGTGAATGCCCACGGCACCAGCACCCATCGGAACGACCTGAACGAAACCAACTGCTGCAAGCGGGTATTTGGTGACCGGGCCAAAGAAGTGCCCATCAGCTCCATCAAATCCATGACAGGCCATCTGTTGGGCGGTGCCGGCGGTGTAGAAGCCGTTGCCACCATCCTGACCATCAAGAACGGCATGATCCCGCCCACCATCAACTATGAAGACGTGGATACGGAAGAAGGCCTGGATCTGGATTACGTGCCCAACGTGGCCCGGAAGGCCGATGTGAAAGTGGCTCTGTCCAATAACTTCGGTTTCGGCGGCCACAATGCCATCCTGTGCTTCAAAAAGTACGAAGACTAAGGGGCTTCCGTGATGGAGGAACAGCGTCAGAAAGAGCTGGAAGGGCTCTGCCACCAGTTGGGCATGGTGATGGAAGACCTGCATCTGCTGGATATGGCACTGACCCATACTTCCTATGCCTATGAATCCAAGAGGAATCCCCGGCCCCAGCACAATCAGCGGCTGGAGTTCCTGGGAGATTCGGTGCTGAGCCTGGTGGTCAGCACCCATATCTATCGGCATTATCCCCAGATGGACGAAGGGGAGCTGTCCAAGCTCCGGGCTTTCCTGGTCTGTGAGGAGACCTTGGCCCAATTGGCTACGGAAATCCATCTGGGTGACCACCTGCTCCTGGGCAAAGGGGAAATCAACCTGGATGGAGAGGAAAATCCTTCCATCCTGGCCGATGCCTTCGAAAGTGTCCTGGGAGCCTATTATCTGGACCAGGGTTTCGCAAAGGTGACGGAACTGCTGGACCGGCTGCTGATCCGCCGGATCCCGGAATTGACCGCCGACGGCATCGACAGGGACTACAAGACCCGGCTCCAGGAAGTGGCCCAGAAAGACGGCCCAGTGGAAATCCTGTACGAACAGGTTTCCGCAGACGGTCCCAGCCATAACCGTACTTTTGTCATGCGCGTCCTGGTGAACCAGGAAGAGCGGGGCAGAGGACGGGGCAGGACCAAAAAAGAAGCCGAACAGCGCGCCGCAAGGGAAGCGCTGAGAGGGAAATAAAAGGGGCTGTGAAATAATAGCTCCATGAACATGAAAAAGGACTTTCGATTCTTGCGGATCGAAAGTCCTTTTTCGTGTTAGAATTTAACTGGGATGAAAAACCTAACTGTGTATTACAGTACCCTCAAACAGGGAATTTTACCAGCATTTTTTTCTGAGTGCCTGGATCTCACAGATTCGGTTTTCACGTTTGACAGATTTATGGAGGGAATCGATTTACGTAAATATCTGAGCAAACTTCCTGCTCATGAGTTGGGAAGAATCAGATATAATCCCGTCAATATGTTGAAAACGGTTCTGTTCGGGTTTATGGATGAAGGATGCATCTCTCTCAGAAAGCTGGAAGATAATTGCAAAGTCAATATCCGCTACCAATACCTTATGGACGGCAAACGCCCATCCTATTGAACCTTTGGATATTTCATCAATATTCGAGGCCAACGCCAATAAATACTCCTGGGTCTGGAAAAAGGGTACGGAGAAATCGAGATTCCGGCTGTTTGCCAAAATCTCGGCACTCCTGAAAGAAATCAACGGGATGCTGAGCTGTAGTGGACTGAAAGTCGAGATCAATTCGGAATATGCTCCTGAATATCTGGAAATCATCCTGAGCAAGTTTCGTAAAATCTGGAACCTGGATGAGGAAAGAGTTGTCCATGGCAAAGGGCACCATAAGAGTCCGGAACAGCGGAATTACGAGAAACTAAAAGAATATCTGAATATCCAGTAGCTGACGCAGGGTATGGTTCATTCAATAATTATCTGTACTGCAGCGAACATGGGATGGAAGCCTGTATGAAATTCCCCATGTTCCTCAAGGAAACGAAGGACAAGAAGTATCACGAGGACCTGTTCCGTGCGGTCAATTTCAAGACGCCGGCCGATGGAGCGTTACTCTGTCCCAACGGAAAGAAGTTCAAATTCGTCTACAGGAAAAATATACGAGGCAACCAATATGGCCGTCAGGAAGAAATCTATGAATGTGAGGAATGCAGTGGCTGTCCTTATGCAGAACATTGCAAGAAAACACCTCATAACAGACGGATCAGCCTGAATCGTGAACTCACAAAAATCCATGCTGACGTCATCGGACGATTGACAGATACCCGCGGATTTCTGCTGAGAAGGAACCGTGCGATCCAGGCAGAAGGTACTTTCGGAGTGATGAAGAACGACCGGGAGTATGACCGGATTGTCCGAAGAGGCATGGATTCAGTGAAAATGGAAGTTTTTCTGGTTTCTATTGGCTTCAACCTGTACAAATACCATGGGAAGCAGCAGGCACAAATGGATATGGCATCTTAAATTAAAAAAGCTGATTTTTGGGGGAAAGGGGGAAATATGCCCTTTTCCTCTTGTTTTTTACTGCCGGGAGTGAAAAGGGACAAAAAACAAGGGACTGTGAAGAAATGAATCCTCATTTCTTCACAGCACCTTTTGTAAAAAGGTGAGAGCAACTTTTACATTACGTATATGTTATACAAGTCCATAGGCGTTAAGGATTATGACTATATTCATCAGAAAATTGTTCAGATGATTATGAATATGATTATGAATATGATGGATAAATGGATCAATATAATTCATTAGTCAAAATAATCAGATAGAACTATAATGAAAACAGTGATGAGAGGAGGTTCTACTATGGTAAACAAGAAAAATCTGATTGTCCTTTTAACGCTTCTTTCTTTCCCTGGTTGGATGAATTCAAATCCAAGAGTTGTTTCGGCGAATCAACTCATTCAACCATCCAAAATCCAAATCAACACCAATGTACCTGCTTACACCCATACCTTGATCCAAAATACTGCAAATGGGCTTGTAAAGGGATACTTGGATAGAAATACTATGGTTTGGAAAGGAATACCCTATGGAACAGCAGGTAGATGGAAAGCCCCTCAGCCTCCTAAAAACTGGAAGGGAATCCTCGATGGCACCAAACCGGGTCCAATAGCCATACAGGGAGCCATTGGGAAAACAACAGGACAAGAAGAATGTTTAAACCTTGATGTCTTCCGACCTAATACCACTGAAACCAATTTGCCTGTCTTGCTATATATCCATGGTGGAAATAACCAAACAGGCAGTTCTGCCCAGCAAAGTGCTAATTTCCAACAGCTGGCTGAAAAAGCCAATATCGTGGTGATCCCTATCAACCATCGCCTGGGGGCACTTGGTTTTAACCCTCTCCCTGCTTTGAAGGAAGGAACGGCAGAAGAAAATTCTGGAAACTATGCTGTACTTGATTTTGTACGCAGCCTTGACTGGATTAAAGACAATATAAAGAGCTTTGGCGGTGATCCCGATAATATCACCATTTCTGGCTTTTCTGCCGGCGGCCGGGATGTAATGGCCCTCCTTATTTCACCGATTGCTAAAGGTAAATTTCAAAAAGCCATTTCTATCTCGGGCGGGATGACAGTATCAGATATGGAATGGGCACAGAATATTTTTGCAGAGCATTTTGCTCCTCTTGTTGTAGCTGACGGTATCAAAAAGAATGAAGCAGAAGCTAAGAAATGGCTGTTAGAAAAGAATCAGGATGTGCGCAATTATTTGATGGATCTGCCGGCTGAACGGGTTGCTGCAGCATTCGGCGGGGCCAGTATCAGAATGTATAAATTCCCCCATCTCTATCCTGATGGAGTAGTCTTGGAAAAGAAAGGATTCGATACAAAGACATATAATCAAGTTCCGCTGATGATGATTACCGGAACAAATGAATTTTCACAGTTTGCCAAAACTGATCCTTATTTTAAACCTGCCATAGCCGATAAAACAATCTTTACCAATCCAGAACTTGCCAAAGAATATAGATTTTCAACCAAATATGGTAGCAAACTTTATGGATTATTCAATGCCGAAGAGTCTGCCGTCAAAATGTTTGATTCCTATAAAGCAGCACCCATTTATACCATGGCAATAGCTTATGGTGGAAATCCTCTCCTGGTAAGTAAGGAATCAGCATTCATCACGGGAGCGACTCATGGGATTTGGCGTCCCGTCATTACGGGATATCCTACAGGCGGTTTCCCTGATTATGCTTTTGCAAACAAAGGGGCTTTGGCTATGATTGCCCAGACACAAGCATATATCGGCAACTTTATGAGGACGGGGAATCCGAATGGAAAGGGACTTGTCGAATGGAAAGCCTGGACTGGGAAAAAAGAAGGGCCAGCGCAGCTGATTGTTGACGCAACAGCAGATAAGGCAGTATTTTATCAAGAGTCCCAAAGAGTTCATTATGATGATATCCTTAAAGAAATGGAAAATGACAAAACAATCAGTGAAGCTCAAAAAGAGTTCCTGATTAAAAATGTCCTCAACGAACGTTGGTTCAGCAAAAAGCTGGATAAGCATTTTAAAAATAAGATCCATTGATTGCGAAAAAATACAAAAGAGATAATATGATCTAGGATATGGAGTCATCATCACATGGATTATGGAGCAATGGACTAAAAAAAAGACTGCTGCGCGGGCAGCAGTCTTTTTTAGTCCAGCTTATTTTACTTCGTGGATCCAGCCTTCCGGGCCTTCGATCTCGCCCATCTGGATGCCTCTCAGGGTCTTGTACAGTTTGGTGAGCACAGGGCCCATTTCATCCATCCCGCTGGGGATGCAGATTTCTTTGCCATGGTCTACGACCTTGCCCACCGGGCAGATGACGGCTGCGGTGCCGCACAGACCGGCTTCTGCAAATTCGCTGACTTCGGAGAATTTCACCGGACGGTGTTCCACTTTCATGCCCAGCATATCCGTTGCGATGGAAATCAGGGAACGGCGGGTGATGGAGGGCAGGATGGAATCGGATTTCGGGGTGACCAGGGTGCCGTCTTTCTTGACGAACAGGAAGTTGGCGCCGCCGGTTTCTTCTACAAAGGTACGGCTTGCAGGATCCAGGTACATGTTTTCATCGAAGCCGTTCTTGTGAGCGGTGATGTAAGCATGGAGGCTCATGGCATAGTTCAGGCCAGCTTTGATATGGCCGGTACCATGGGGGGCCGCACGGTCGAAATCAGACACGCAGATGGTGATGGGTTTTACGCCGTTCTTGAAATAGGATCCTACCGGGGTCCCGAACAGACGGAACTGATATTCATCAGAAGGTTTTACCCCGATGACCGGGCCGGTAGCGAACAGATACGGACGCAGGTACAGGGCACCGCCGGTTTCAAAAGGAGGGATGTAATCTTTGTTGGCCCGGACCACTTCGTCCACGGCTTCCATGAACATCTCTTCGGAGACAGGAGGCATTTCCAGACGTTTGGCGGAATCGATCATCCGTTTTGCATTCTGGTCAGGACGGAAGGTGACCGTGCGGCCATCTTTGGTCTTGTAGGCTTTCAGGCCTTCGAACACTTCCTGGCAGTATTGCAGGATACCGGCACATTCATTCAGGACAACGTTGGGATCATCCGTGAGACCGCCTTTGCCCCATTTGCCGTCTTTGTAGTTGGCCACATACCGCTGGGCGATCGGCTGATAATTGAAACCCAGTTTGGACCAATCGATGTTTACACTTGACATACAAACCCCTCGTTTCTTCTTCTAGCTCATGTTACAAAATGAATTTTGTATACTTAATAATATTAATCATCTGCAATGCTTTTGTCAATGGAATATTAGAATTTCCGTTGGGGTGCCCTCAGAAGTTGAACCATTTGGTACAGAAAGGGTATAATAAATCATCATTGCATGAAAGGAGCCTGAAGCCTATGATCCTTCCCGTATTCATCCCCCATGCCGGGTGTCCCTACCAATGTATTTTCTGCAACCAGCGGACCATCAGCGGAGAGCAGGACAGCAGCCTGGAAGGGGCCCGCCGGCAGATTGAAGGGCTCCTTGCCTGGGCCCGTCCAGATCCTTCCAATGAATTGGCCTTTTATGGAGGGTCTTTCACGGCTTTGCCCATGGATCGGCAGCGGGCCCTCTTGGAATTGGCGGAAACCTATCGGGCAAGGGGATTGTTCGGCCCTCTGAGGCTGTCCACCCGACCCGATGCCATCACCCTGGAGATCTTGGCGCTGCTCCGGGAGCACCAGGTAGAAACCATCGAGCTGGGGGCACAGTCCTTGGATGACCGAGTCTTGGCTGCTGCCCGGCGGGGCCATACGGGAGCTCAGGTCCGAGAGGCTTCCCAGCTGATCCGGCAGGAGGGCTTCCGGCTGGGGCTTCAGCTGATGGTGGGGCTGCCGGGACAGGGAAAGGAAAGCTTGGCTGCTACCTGCCGGCAGGTGGTGGAAATCCATCCGGATCTGGTGCGGATCTATCCAGTGCTGGTGATTGCTGGGACGCCCCTGGCAGAACTGTGGCGCCAGGGAAGCTATCGGGCTCTGACGGTGGATGAAGCGGCAGCTGCCTGCTGGCCCCTGTACCATGCCTTTACTCGGGCGGGGATCCGGGTGATCCGGATGGGGCTCCAACCGGACCGGGAACTGTGCGCTCCGGGCCACATCCTGGCAGGCCCCTTCCATCCGGCCTTCGGGGAAAAGGTAAAGAGCTGGGGCATCGGGCAGCAGGTGCTCCGGAAGATTGCAGAGCAGCCTTCTGGGAATTATAATATGGTTATCACCTGTCCGGACAAGATGGCCTCCCTGGTGCGGGGCCAGCACCGGAGCAATGTCCGCCTGTGGGAACAGACGGGGAAAGTCCGGGTCTTTTTCCAGACGGGAGAAACCTTTGAGGTGATGTTCCATGACAGAAAAACTTTATGAAAACGATTCCCTCCTCCGGGACTGCCAAGCTACGGTACGGAGCTGTGAAAAGAAAGAAGATCATTATGAAGTGATCCTGGACAAGACCGTGATCTTCCCAGAAGGGGGCGGCCAGCTTTCTGACCGGGGCTGGCTGGATGATGTGCCGGTCTACCATGCTTCGGAAGATGGAGCAGAAGTCCGCCATTGGACCCGGACCCCTGTGGAACCGGGGAAGACCGTGGCTGTGAAATTGGACTGGCCGGTCCGTCTGGACCGGATGCAGCAGCACTGCGGGGAACATATCCTTTCCTATGCCTTCTGGAAAACCTGCGGGGCCAACAATGTGGGCTTCCATATGAATGAAGACAGTGTGTTCATCGATTTGGACCGGGAAATCGATGAAGAAACGGCCCAGAAGGCGGAATGGATGGCCAATGGATGCATTTGGGCCAACGAGCCCATCACCCTCCATTATGTAGACTCCACGGAACTGGGGAAATTCCCTCTGCGGAAAAAGAATGAAAAACTTCGGGGCACCGTGCGCCTGGTGGATATCCATAACGGGGACATCTGCACCTGCTGCGGCACCCATCCCCCCTATACGGGCATGGTGGGGGCCATCCAGATCATCCGGTTTGTCCAGCACAAGGGAGGCAGCCGGGTGGAATTCCTCTGCGGGAACCGGGCTCTTCGGGAGATGCACAAACGGAACCGGATCTTGGAAGACACCAGCGATCTCCTGTCGGTGAAGGCGGAAGAAGTGCTGCCGGCGGTGGAGAAACTCCATCAGGAAATCCTGGAGCTCCGGGCACAGGTGCGGGAAAAGACCCAGGAGCTGATCCGTCTCCAGCTGCCGGAACAGTTGGACCAGGCTCCTGTCCTGAAAAACGGGACCAAGCTTCTGGTGCTGACCTTAGAAGGGTCGGCAGCGGACGGAAAGAGTGCCATGAAACTGGCCAGTGCTCAGCCAGGGGTGTTGGCAGCGGTGTTCACCAAAGACGGGGACCGGCTTCTGTATCAGTTCGCTTTGGGGGAAGGTGCGGAAGGAGACTGTAAAGCCTGCTGCGCAAAAGCCAACGAACTTTTCGCAGGCAGAGGTGGCGGACGGCCCCAGAGCGCCCAAGGCGGCGGCACCGCCGGACCGGACTGGGAGGAAAAGGTAAAGGAACTGGTGGAAGAAATCAGCAAGTAAAAAAATCAGCAAGTAAAAATGGGAAAGGAACCTGCGGATGCAGGTTCTCTCCATCGGCCACTGACCGTTGACAGTTGACCGCTGACAGCAAGAGGGTATGGCACGTTCCGTGCAATACCCTCTTGCAACTTTTGTAACAGATATGATATAATTTCTAACGGCTGTGAAGACACAGCTGTCAAAAAACACACGCAGAGTCAGGACGCGGCTGTCTTCTCTTTGGGAAGTTAAGCGAAAAATGATCTGCGGAGGGTAAAACAGGAGGAAACAAAAATGGCAATTGTCTCTATGAAACAACTTTTGGAAGCTGGCGTACATTTCGGTCATCAGACCCGCCGCTGGAACCCTAAGATGGCTCCTTACATCTTCACCGAACGGAACGGGATCTACATCATCGACCTGCAGAAGACCGTGAAAAAGGTAGAAGAATGCTACAACTTCCTGCGTGAACTGGCTGCCCAGGGCGGCACTGTGCTGTTCGTCGGTACCAAGAAGCAGGCTCAGGCTGCCATCAAGGAAGAAGCCGAACGCTGCGGCATGTTCTATGTGAACGAAAGATGGCTGGGCGGCATGCTGACCAACTTCAAAACCATCCAGACCCGGATCAAGAGACTCCACGAACTGGAAAAAATGGAAGAAGAAGGCACTTTCGATGTACTGCCCAAGAAGGAAGTCATCGTCCTGCGCCATGAAATGGCCAAACTGGAAAAATACCTGGGCGGCATCAAAGATATGAAGAAACTGCCGAGCGCCCTGTTCGTCATCGATCCTCGGAAAGAACACAACGCCATCATGGAAGCCCGGAAACTGCACATCCCCATCGTGGCTACTGTGGATACCAACTGCGATCCTGACGAAGTGGATTACCTGATGCCTGCCAACGATGACGCCATCCGTGCCGTCCGTCTCTTGACCAGCAAGATGGCTGATGCTGTCCTGGAAGGCAAAGCCAGCGCTGTGGATGAAGAAGCTGCTGCCGCTGCGGAAGAAGAAGCCGCTGCTGAAGAAGCCAAAGACGCTGAATAAGCATATCATTCCATAAAGGTACAGGAGGAATACTGATGGCAATTACTGCTAGCATGGTAAAAGAACTGCGTGAACGTACAGGTGCCGGCATGATGGACTGCAAAAAGGCCCTGACTGCTACCAACGGGGATATGGACCAGGCAATCGACTACCTGAGAGAAAAAGGCCTGTCCAAAGCTGCCAAGAAGGCCAGCCGTGTAGCTGCTGAAGGCCTGGTGGCTGATTACGTGGATGAAGCCAATCATGTGGCTGTACTGGTGGAAGTCAACTGCGAAACCGACTTCGTGGCCAACACTGATGAATACAAGAACCTGGTGCTTTCCGTGGCCAAACACATCGCTGCCCACAAACCGGCCGATGTAGCTGAACTGAATGACCAGACTTTCGAAGGCACGGACAAGAAAGTCAGCGAAGTGATCACCGAAGCCATCGCCAAGATCGGCGAAAAGATCGATATCCGCCGGTTTGCTGTGTATGAATACGGCAATGATACCCTGGGCCATTACATCCATGGGGCCGGCAAGATCGGCGCCCTGGTGGAACTGGAAGGCGGAGATGCTGAGGTGGCCAAGGATGTGGCCATGCACATCGCAGCTGCCAATCCGTCCTATCTGGATCGGACTCAGGTCCCTGCCAGCGAACTGGACCATGAAAAAGAAGTCCTGGCAGAACAGGCCAAGAACGAAGGAAAACCGGAAAAGATCATCGAAAAGATGGTCCTGGGCCGTATCCAGAAATTCTATAAGGAAATCTGCCTGGTGGATCAGGAATTCATCAAAGATCCGGACAAATCCATCAGCACCCTGCTGAAGGAACACAATGCCAAGGCTAAGAGATTCGTCCGCTTCCAGCTGGGCGAAGGCATTGAAAAGAAACAGGAAGACTTCGCTGCAGAAGTCGCCAGCTTCGTAAAATAACACTCTTGCAAGGGGCTCTCGCTTGTGCGGCAGCCCCTTGTTTTATGAGACATTTTAGATTCAGTCTTGCAGGAAAGAAAAAATTCACCTATAATGATATGGAACGAACGGATGCCGGGCAGCTGGCTCTGGAGAGAATGATCAGAGTGGGTGGATGGCTTCTTGTTCAAGATCTGCGGAACTCTGTGGGAGGTACTGTCAGTGTCGGGTAAAAGAAAGTTCAAACGCGTAATTCTGAAACTCAGTGGGGAAGCCCTGGCCGGTGAAAAAGGCTATGGGATCGATCCCAAGACGGTGGATGCCATCGCGGCACAGATCCAAGCAGTCCGGGAAAGCGGGCTGGACGTGGCTGTAGTCAACGGCGGCGGCAATATCTGGAGAGGGCTGGCCGGAGCATCCAAAGGGATGGACCGGGCGACGGCAGATTATATGGGAATGCTGGCTACAGTCATCAACTCCCTGGCACTGCAGGATGCCCTGGAAAACCGTGGGGTGCCCACCCGGGTACAGACGGCCATCGAAATGAGAGCTATCGCAGAACCTTATATCCGTCGGAGAGCGGTCCGCCATCTGGAAAAGGGCCGGGTCGTGATCTTTGCCGCAGGCACTGGGAATCCGTATTTCTCTACAGATACTACGGCTGCTCTGCGGGCGGCTGAAATCGAAGCCGATGCCATCCTGATGGCCAAAAAAGGCGTGGATGGCGTTTATGACAGTGATCCGGCTGTCAATCCCACGGCTGTGAAATTCGATCATCTGGAATATATCGAAGTCATTCAAAGAAATCTGGGTGTCATGGATTCCACCGCAATCAGCCTGTGCATGGACAATCACATCCCCATCGTGGTGTTCAACATCGACGAAGAGGGGAATATCCTGAAGGCTGCAGCCGGTGAAGAAATCGGAACCCTGGTAGGAGGATTCTAAATGGCAACATTGGAAGAACTGCAAACCAAGACCCAAGAAAAAATGGATAAAGCGCTCCAGGCGCTCCGGAATGAACTGACCAACATCCGCACAGGACGGGCAACTCCCTCCCTGCTGGATCAGGTCAAGGTGGACTATTATGGGGCTCCTACACCGGTGACCCAAGTGGCCAATGTTTCTGTTCCGGAACCTCGTATGATTGTGATCCAGCCCTGGGACAGAAGTCTTCTGAAAACCATCGAAAAGGCCATCATGACTTCTGATCTGGGCCTGAACCCCAACAATGACGGCACCGTGATCCGTCTGAACCTGCCTCTCCTCACGGAAGAGCGCCGGAAGGAACTGGTCAAGGTGGTCAATAAAAAAGGCGAAGCCAGCCGGGTGGAAATCCGGAACATCCGCCGGGATTTCAATGACGCTGTGAAAAAACAGGTAAAAGCCAAGGAAATCACCGAAGATGATGCCAAAGATGCAACGGATTTTTCCCAGAAGCTGACGGACAAGTACACCAAGAAAATCGATGATGTGCTGGCCCAGAAAGAAAAGGAAGTCATGGCGGTGTGATGACGGCCTCCCTCAAGGCACCTGACGTTTTGGCCCGCCCCCTCTCCTATGCTTTGCAAAAGCTGGAGCAGGAGGGTTGGCAGGCGGAAATCGTCCGGGCAGAGCCTTATTTTCACCATCCTGCGCAAGTCTGGCATGATGAATCTGCTTACGTACTAAAGCAGACCGTCGTGTCTGACCATACATTACAAATAATTGTTGGTTGCAAATTCGAAGGGAGGTGTACTGACAATGGCACACAAAATTAACCAAGACGAATGCATCGGCTGCGGTTCCTGCGCTGGGACCTGCCCGGTAGGTGCAATCGCTGAAGACAACGGCAAGTACAAGGTTGACGAAGCCAGCTGCATCGATTGCGATGCTTGCTCCGGCGCTTGCCCGGTTGGCGCTATCAAAGCTGAATAAGCTTTATAGTGTGTTGCGCAGCCCGCGTAAGCAGGCTGCGCAAATTTTTTTATAGACCAACTATATAAAGTCAAGCCAATTTTAAAATAAATTTCAGTTGCTATGGATCTTGGCAAAAGGGCGCACCTACCCAAGCCCCCTCTTGTGGGCTTAAAAAATCAAGCTAAATAAGGGCAGCCACTAATACCCAGCCGGTAAATCAATCGGATCAGTTTCTTGGCTACATGGGACAAAGCGATTTTGTAAGGCTTGTGTTCTGACAGTTTCTTTTCAAGGTATTCTTTGAATCTCGGTACGTTCTGTGCAACCAGGCGGGCGGCAAGGTACAGTGTCTTTCGCAGATAGGGGGATCCTCTTTTTTCCATCTTGTTATGCTTCGAATGGTAGTCTCCAGAGTCATGTTTGGAAGGTGACATCCCTGCGTAAGCCAGGAGCTTGTCGACATCCGGAAAACGCTTGAAATCACCAACTTCGCCCAGAATGCTGGCACAAAGGGTATAACCGNATGCCAATGCTGAAAAAACTCTTAGGCCTCACTTCCAAACCGGAGCCCATCCCGGAAATCGACGGGGTGGATACCTCCATGCTTCAGCCCGACCTGATTCCCCGCCATGTGGCCATCATCATGGACGGCAACGGCCGGTGGGCCAGAGCCCAGGGAAAACCCCGGACCTTCGGCCATGCAGCCGGTGCCCGTACCCTGCGGCGGATCGTGAAGTTTGCCGATCATCTGGGCATCAAGGCCCTCAGCGTCTACGCTTTTTCCACGGAAAACTGGAAAAGGCCGGTGACGGAAGTCCGGTTCATCATGGACCTTTTGTGTCAGTATCTTACCAGTGAACTGGAAGAATTCAATCAGTACAATGTGCGCATCCGCTTCATGGGATCCCGTGAAGGGCTGCCGGCCATTGTCCAGGAAAAAATGGACCATGCCCTGGAAGTCACCCGTGACAATACGGGCATCATCCTCAACATTGCAATCAATTACGGCGGCCAGAAGGAAATGGTGGAGGCAGTGCGGGAAATCGCAGAAGCCGTCCGTCAGGGGAAGCTGGCTCCGGATGCTATAAATGAAACGACCATCGAAGAACACCTCTATACCCGAGGGCTGCCGGCACCGGATCTCTTGATCCGCACCGGAGGAGACCTGCGGGTGAGCAATTTCATGCTCTGGCAGATCGCTTACGCGGAATTCTGGACTACGCCTGTGTATTGGCCGGATTTTTCCGAGGAACTGCTGACGGAAGCGGTGTTCAGCTATGAAAAACGGGACCGCCGGTTCGGCGGCCTGAATCAGAAATAAGAGGCGGGGAACATGGGACAGAGAATACGGACGGCCATTGTGGCCATCCCCATAGCATTGTTTTTGATCAGAATGGGCGGCCTGCTGTTCGCTCTGGGAGTCCTGATCCTAGGGCTGGTAGGCTTTTGGGAATACCGGAACATGCTCACCCGGGACGGGATCCGGGTGTACCAAGCTACAGGGATCCTGGGCATCGGGCTCCTGATTGCAGGAGCGGGCCTGGGAAAGCCGGAATGGCTGCTGCCCCTGACTACCCTGTTTTCTCTCCTGGTGATGCTGGAAGGGCTGTATTTCTATGCGGAAGGCCATTTTCCGGAAAATACCGGCCTCACCTGCATGGCCCTGGTGTACCTGGGCCTGCCTTTTGCCCATTTTATCCTGCTCCGGGAACTGACCGGCGGGATGCACCCGGTACCCCTGTGGGGGGAAGTGAGCCTGGGAGAAGCCCTTTTGTGGACGGTGATGTTCGCTACCTGGGCCAGTGATACCTTCGCTTATTTTGGCGGGCGGGCTTTCGGGAAGACCAAGCTGCTCCCCAAAGTGAGCCCCAAGAAGACACGGGAAGGAGCCCTGTGCGGTTTTATCGGCTGCGTGGCGACGGTCTGGGCCCTGGGCAGCCTCTGGCTCCAGTATCCCCTGGTGCCGGTGCTGCTGCTGGGAGTGGGCATCGGTTTCTTCGCCCCTTTGGGGGACCTGGTGGAAAGCATCTTGAAGCGGTCCTGTGACATCAAAGATTCCGGCAATTTCTTCCCCGGCCATGGGGGCGTGCTGGACCGGTGTGACAGCCTGATCTTTTCCGTGCCTTTTGCCTACTATTTCATTACCCTGGTCCTTTTGGGCTGAAGGAGGTTTTTATGAAGAAAATCGCAATCCTGGGATCTACAGGATCCATCGGCACCCAGACCTTGGATGTGGTAGAGGCCAATCCGGAACGGCTCCAGGTGGCGGCGTTGGCTGCCCACAAGAATGATGTGCTGCTGGAAGCCCAGATCCGGAAATTCCATCCTTCAGTGGCAGCTCTCTCCGATCCGGAGGCTGCCCAGCGGCTGCGCATCCGGTACCAGGGTCCCACGGAGATCCTCAGCGGTCCTGAAGGCGTCATGGCGGTAGCCACGTGCTCGGAAGCGGATACGGTGCTGGGGGCTATGGTGGGCTATGCTGGGCTGCGGCCCACCCTGGCGGCCATCCAGGCCGGGAAAAACATTGCTTTGGCCAATAAGGAGACCTTGGTGGCGGCCGGGAGCCTAGTCATGGACGCTGTGAAAAAGGCGGGGGTCCAGCTGACTCCGGTGGACAGTGAACACAGTGCCATTTTCCAGTCCCTCCAGGGCAATGCCCACAAGGATCTGAAGCGGATCCTCCTGACTGCTTCTGGAGGGCCTTTCCGGGGAAAGAAACGGGAAGAACTCCAAAACGTGACGGTGGAGCAATGCCTGCACCATCCCACGTGGACCATGGGAACCAAGGTGACCATCGATTCTTCCACCCTTGCCAACAAGGGGCTGGAAGTGATCGAGGCCCACTGGCTCTTTGATGCTCCTTATGAAAAAATCGTTCCGGTGATCCATCCCCAGAGCATCGTCCACAGTTTGGTGGAATACAGTGACGGAGCGGTGATGGCCCAGCTGGGTGCGGCGGACATGAAGCTGCCCATCCAATATGCCCTCAGCTGGCCGGACCGCTGGCCGGTGGCTTTTGACCAGCTGGACCTGATGAAGGCCGGGCCCCTGACCTTTTATGAACCGGACACCGATCTGTTCCGGGCCCTTCCCTTGGCCATCCAAGCAGGGAAAACGGGGGGGACCCTTCCCTGCACCTTCAATGCGGCCAACGAAGTGGCTGTAGCGGCATTCCTCCAGGGAAAGATTTCCTTCCTGGGGATCGCCGAACTGATCGAGAAAGTCCTGTCTGCCACGGTCCCGGTCCCGGTGGATTCCTATGGAACCATCGTAGAAGCGGATCGGAAAGCCCGGGAGCGGGCGGAAGCCTTTGTGCAGCAGGAACAATAGGAGGATTTGCATTGTTGACCATCTTAGCGGCCATTGTCTTGTTTGGCGTACTGATCACGGTCCATGAACTGGGCCATTTCCTGGCGGCCAAGGGTACCGGGATGCAGGTTACGGAATTTTCCATCGGATTCGGACCCAAGGTATTCCAGAAACAGGCGGGAGAAACCCTGTATTCCCTGCGGCTGGTCCCTCTGGGGGGCTACAACCGGATCACCGGGATGGAGCCGGGGGAGGCTGTGATGCCTCGGGGGTTCAACGGCCGGCCTATGTGGGCCCGGATGCTGGTGATCCTGGCAGGGCCCTGCATGAACTTTCTGCTGCCTTTCTTGATTTTCTTCGGGGTGTTCGCTGTGAAAGGACTGGCCCTGCCGGTGGATGAACCGGTGGTGGGGTCCCTGATGGAAGGGTATCCGGGGGCAGAAGCTGGGCTCCAGGTGGGAGACCGGCTGGTGAGCATCAATGGCCAGCCCCTGGAACGCTGGAACGAAATCAACAGTCTGGTCCAGGAAAATGGACCGGCGGACAGCCGACTGGTGATCCAGCGGCAGGGAAAACAGCAGGCGCTGACCTTGAAGCCACGGTATGATGGGGAATCCAAACGCTTCCTCATCGGGGTCCGGCCCCGGATCGAGCACCGTTCCCTTTCTGTTGGGGAAAGCCTGAAGACGGCGGCTCTTTCCGTGATCCGGATCACCGGCGCCATGGTGGACGGGCTGCGGATGATGGCGACTGGGAAAGTCAGTGCGGAAATCGCCGGGCCCATCGGAGTGGCCCATATGGCCGGGGACGTGGCGGCCCAGGGCGCCGTTCCCTATTTGGAGTTCATGGCTTTCTTGAGCCTGAACTTGGCGGTGCTGAACCTGGTGCCCATCCCGGCCTTGGACGGAGGCCAGTTCCTGGTGCTGGTGGTGGAGGCGCTCCTGGGCCATGCCCTGGCTCCCCGGGCCAAGGAAATCATCCAGATGATCGGGGTGGCCTGCATCATCGCCCTGACGGTTTTTGCCACCATGCATGATTTGCTGCAGTAGGAGGGAGACCACGACTATGGAAAGAAGAAAGAGCCGGACTGTGACCATCGGGTCGGTAGCCATCGGAGGGAGAAATCCGGTGGCCGTCCAGTCCATGACCAACACCAAGACGGAAAATATCCCGGCCACGGTGGAGCAGATCCGCCGGCTGACGGACCGGGGCTGTGAACTCATCCGCTGTGCCGTCCCCACCCTGGAAGCAGCCCAGGCCCTGAAGGCAATCCGGGAACAGATTACCATCCCCCTGGTGGCAGATATCCATTTCGATTACCGGCTGGCCTTGGCGGCCTTGGAAAGCGGAGTGGATGCCCTGCGGCTGAATCCGGGGAACATCGGGGGGCGGGACCGGGTGGAAAAAGTGGTGGCCGCCGCACGGGAGCGGCAGGTGCCCATCCGGATCGGAGTGAATGCGGGATCCCTGCCCAAAGACCTGCTGGAGAAATATGGGCACCCTACAGCAGAAGCCCTGGTGGAAGCTGCCTGGCGGCATATTCATATTTTGGAAGAGATGGATTATAATAATATCGTCATTTCCCTGAAGGCCCATGATGTCCCTCTGACCCTAGGGGCCTACCGGCTCATGGCCCAAGAATGTGAGTATCCCCTCCACGTGGGGATCACTGAAGCCGGCACCATCCACAGCGGTCTCATCAAGAGTGCCGTGGGCATCGGTACCCTCCTGGCGGCGGGAATCGGGGACACCATCCGGGTCTCTCTCACTGGGGACCCCTTGGCGGAAATCGATGCCGGGTTCGAGATCCTGAAATCCTTGGGCCTGCGCCAGCACGGACCTACCCTGGTCTCCTGCCCCACCTGCGGCAGGACCAGCGTGAGCCTGGAAAACATGGCCAGGGAGGTAGAAACCCGTCTGGCAGAGATCCCGGATCCCATTACCGTCGCGGTGATGGGCTGCGTGGTGAACGGACCGGGAGAAGCCCGGGAAGCCGATGTGGGCATCGCTGGAGGCAAAGGCGAAGGCCTGCTGTTCCGGAAGGGGAAAATCCTCCGGAAAGTGCCGGAAGACCGGCTGGTGAAAGAATTATTTGAAGAAATCCATAAGATACTAGACGAAAGGAAGTTGTAACCATGCGTGTTTCCCAATTGTATGCACCCACTCTCAGAGAGGTACCGGCAGAAGCCGTCATTGAAAGCCATAAGCTGATGCTCCGGGCCGGATATATCCGGAAAGTAGCCGGCGGCCTCTACTCTTATCTGCCTCTGGCCTGGCGGAGCCTGCGGAAAATCGAAGAGATCATCCGGGAGGAAATGATCCCCACTGGAGCCCAGGAAATCATGATGCCCATTGTCCAGCCGGCGGAAATCTGGCAGGAAAGCGGCCGGTGGCCGGCTTACGGTGCAGAAATGTTCAAACTGAAGGATCGGCACGGCCGGGACTTCTGTCTGGGGCCCACCCATGAAGAATTGGTGACCACCCTGGTCCGGGATGACCTCCGGTCCTACCGGCAGCTGCCTGTGACCCTGTACCAGATCCAGAGCAAGTTCCGGGATGAAAAACGGCCCCGGTTCGGGCTCATGCGCAGCCGGGAATTCATCATGAAGGACGGTTATTCCTTTGACAAGGACGCAGCCGGCCTGGACAAATCCTACCAGGATCAGTACGATGCCTACGCCCGGATCTTCACCCGGTGCGGTCTGGATTACCGGCCTGTGGAAGCGGACAGCGGGGCCATCGGCGGTAAGGGCAGCCATGAATTCATGGCCCTGGCGGACAGCGGAGAAGCGGGGATCGTGTACTGCGATACCTGTGACTACGCCGCCGACGTGGAAAAGGCCGAATGTGCCGCTATCGAAGCCCCTGCCGAAGAAGCCCTGCCTCTGGAAAAGAAGGAAACCCCTGGCTGCAATACCATCGAAGCGGTGTGCCATTTCCTGAAGGCTCCGGTGGAAAAAAGCGTGAAGGCCGTGGCCTTTGTCACCGACGAAGGGAAATTGGTGCTGTGCTTTGTCCGGGGGGACAAGGAAGTCAACGATACCAAAGTGGTGAATGCCGTGGGCTGCAACGAAGTGGATATGGCTCCCGATGATTTGATCCGGGAAGCTGGCACGGTGCCTGGATTCATGGGGCCCGTCGGCCTTAATAAAGACAAGGCCGTCATCCTCATCGACCAGTCCGTGATGAACATGCACAATGTGTGCTGCGGTGCCAACGAAAAGGATGTCCACTATGTGAATGCGGAACCCTCCCGGGATTTCGTATATACCCAGGTAACGGACATCAGCACCGCTGTGGCCGGAGACAAATGCCCCCACTGCGAAGGGCACCTGAAGGAAGCCCGGGGCATCGAAGTGGGTCAGGTGTTCAAACTGAATACCAAGTACAGCGAAGCTCTACATGCCACCTATCTGGATGTGGACGGGAAGGAACATCCTCTGGTGATGGGCTGCTACGGCATCGGCGTGGGCCGGACCCTGGCGGCTGCCATTGAACAGCACCACGACAAGGACGGGATCATCATGCCCAAGAACATCGCTCCCTATCAGGTGATGGTGCTGGCCATGAACGTGAAGGATGAAGAAAGCTGGCAGAAAGCCGTGGAAGTCCACGATGCCCTGAACGCTGCCGGTATCGATACCCTGCTGGATGACCGGGATGAACGGGCCGGGGTGAAGTTCAAGGATGCGGACTTGATCGGCTGTCCGCTGCGGATTGTCATCGGGCCCAAGACCATGAAGCGGGGCGCTATGGAAACCAAGCTCCGGTGCAATGGAGAAATGACCGACGTGTCCTTCGAAGGAGACTGGATCCAAGCCATCCGGGAGATTTTGGACAAGGCGCTGTAATAGGGTCACGGGTCGCGGGCCATGAGTCGCGGGCTTTGACCGCAATCTCCTGAGGATCCTGCTGCTTTGCAACAAAAGACAGAGCATGATTCTGCAGATGGGAAAAACGGCCTTCTGGTTCAATGGAACAATGCTCGCGACCCAGGCTGCTTTCAGCAGCTGACCGTTGACAGTTGACCGTTGACGGTTAAAAGGCAACAGTTGACAGTTGGCAATCTAGGAAGGGAGGCAAAGGCATGGATAACGGAATGCTGGCCCAGCTGACGCTGCGGATCTTGATGGCTGCGTTCCTGGGCGGGCTCATCGGTCTGGAGCGGAGCAGCGGGGACCGGCCGGCAGGGCTCAGGACCCATGTGCTGGTGGCCACCGGATCCGCCCTCCTGATGGTGGTTTCCATTTATGGTATCGACGGCCATCCCCAGGCTCGTGATCCGTCCCGGATCGCTTCCCAGGTGGTCAGCGGCATTGGGTTCCTGGGGGCCGGGACCATTCTCCACGAAGGGCTGACGGTGAAAGGACTCACCACCGCCGCCAGCCTGTGGATCGTATCGGCCATCGGCCTCACCGTGGGCTGCGGCATGCTGGCCCTGGGGATCTTCGCTACGGGGATCACCTTGGTGACCTTGATCCTGATCCGGGGACTGGAAAAAAAGGTGCTCCCAGCAGGGAAGGCCACCCGCTGCAACCTCCATGTGACCGTCAACAAGGATCCGGACAGCATGATCGAGGTCATGGGCTATCTCCAGGAACGGAATATCAAGACCCGGATCCTGGGCATGCGGAACGATCCCCAGCGGAATGTGCTGGAAGTGGACCTGGCGGTGAAGATCGGTAAATATTACAATGCCAACGAAATCATCAGCGGGCTGAAGAATACCAAGGCGGTGCAGAAAGTCGTCTTGCAGGATGAATAATGAGGTTGGAATGAATTCATGCTATAAAATCGTACCCAACAGGCATGTTTTCCTGGATTTCATGGTGACCCTGGACCTGAGTCCGGAACAGCGCCACTGTGTGGAAAACTTTCCCATCCGGTATGTGGAAGTGGACGAGGCCAGGAATACCTGGAAAATTTCATATGATGCAGCAGCAACGCCTCTGGAGCAACAGGAACTGGCAGCGGTAGCCCAAAAGCTGGCCGCTGCCTGTTCTGTCGCTCAGGTGACCTTCGTGAATGTGCATGCAGACCAAGTGGCCGCTCCCTGCTTGGAGGATGAGGAAATCCCTTTGCCGGAAGAACCGGAAGAACCGGAAGAAGAAACGGCTTCGGAAGATGACTTTTTCCAGAGTGAGGAGTACCTGAAGGCCTTGGAAGCGGTCCAGGGAAATACGGACGCCGGGAAGAGCAAAGATGGGGTGGTCTACGGCCGGAAGATCTCCAAAAAGGCCCGGACCATGGCAGAAGTAGTGGAAGAAGAGAACAATGTGGTGGTGGAGGGCACCGTGGTGGGCTTCGACCAGCGGGAACTGCGGACGGGGGCCGTCATGCTCACCATCAAGCTCACAGATGCCACGGAAGGGCTCTTTGTGAAGATCCTCTTCGGGGAACGGAACGAAGGCAATGACTTGAAGAAGAATCAGAAGGAAGCGGCCGACCTCCAGGCCAAGATCCCGGAAGGCTCCCTGGTCAAAGTCCAGGGCAACATCACGGTGGATAAGTACGCCAATTCTGAACTGGTGATGGTGAATGTCAAAGGAATCATGAAGGAACCGGTGACCCGCCGGGAGGACCAGTCCGAAACCAAGCGGGTGGAGCTCCACTGCCACACCAAGATGAGCAAGATGGACGGGCTCACCCCCATCAAGGAACTGGTGGATACGGCGGTGCGCTGGGGCCACAAGGCCCTGGCCCTTACGGACCACGGGGTGGTCCAGGCCTTCCCCTTTGCCTACGACGAAGCCAAGGCCCTGAAAGACAAGAACGGCTGGGAGCTGAAGCTGATTTATGGGACGGAAGGCTATCTCTGCCACAGTCGGGAGGACAAGAAGAACTATCACATCATCCTCCTGGCGAAAAACGTGGAAGGCCTCCGGAACCTGTACCGGCTGGTGTCCCTGTCCCATTTGCAGTATTTCGGAGGCAAACCTAAGCGGCCCCGGCTCACCAAAGGGCTCCTGGATCAGTACCGGGCTGGGTTGATCATCGGGTCTGCCTGTGCTGCCGGGGAAGTGTACCGGGCCATCCTGGCCGGAGTTCCGGAAGAGGAACTGAAGGAAATCGCCTCCTATTATGATTATCTGGAAATCCAGCCTACCGGCAACAACAACTACCTGATCCGGGATCCCCGGTTCCCGGAAATCAAAACGGTGGAAGACCTCCAGGCCATCAACAAAAAGATCTTGGCCCTGGGGGATGAACTGGGGAAACTCACTGTGGCCACCTGCGACGTCCACTTCCTGAATCCGGAAGACGCCCTGGCCCGGAAAATCCTCCAGGCGGGAATGGGCTATCCCGACGAAGAACAGCCGCCTCTCTACTATCGGACCACCGAAGAGATGCTGGAAGAATTTTCCTATCTGGGAGACCGGGCCTATGAAGTGGTGGTGGAGAACTCCAACAAGATCAGCGACCAGGTGGAGCACTTCAAGCCGGTGCCCGACCGGGACCAGCTGTATTCGCCCACCATCCCTGGGGCAAAGGAGAAGGTGGAATCCCTCAGCTATGCCAAAGCCCACGAATGGTACGGCCCCAAGCTGCCGAAAATCGTGGAAGACCGGCTGAAGCAGGAACTTTCTTCCATCATCGGCAATGGGTTCTCGGTGCTCTACTACATTGCCCATCTGCTGGTGAAGAAATCCAACGACGATGGGTACATGGTGGGCTCCCGGGGATCCGTAGGATCTTCCTTTGTGGCCACCATGCTGAACATCACGGAAGTGAACCCTCTGGTGCCCCATTACCGGTGCCCTCACTGCTTCCATACGGAATTCTTCACCGACGGTTCTGTGGGGTCCGGGTTCGACCTGCCGGAAAAGGACTGTCCTGAATGCGGGACTCCCATGATCCGGGACGGGCACAACATCCCGTTTGCCGTATTCTTGGGGTTCCACGGGGACAAGGTACCGGATATCGACCTGAACTTCTCCGGGGAATACCAGCCCCGGGCCCACAAATACACGGAAGAACTGTTCGGCCGGGACAATGTGTTCCGGGCGGGCACCTTGGGGACCATCAAGGACAAGACCGCCTATGGGTATATCAAGAAGTATTATGAAACCCGGGGCGAACCCAAACGGACGGCCTTCATCGAAGGCCTGATCCCCAAACTGGCCGGGGTGAAACGGACCACCGGCCAGCATCCTGGGGGCATCGTGGTCATTCCCCGGAACCTGGATGTCCACTACATCACTCCGGTCTCTTATCCTGCAGATGATCCCAGCTGCGGCACCATCACCACCCATTACGACTTCCACTCCATTGACGAACGGATCGTCAAGCTGGATATCCTGGGCCACGATGATCCCACGGTGATCAAGATGCTGGACCGGATGCTGGGAGAGGATTACTGCCGGAACATCCCCATCGGGGACAAAGATACCATGGAACTGTTCCTTTCCACCAAATCCCTGGGAGTGACCCCGGAGCAGATCGGGACGGATGTGGCCACTTACGGGGTGCCGGAATGCGGCACCCGTTTCGTCCGGCAGATGATTTCCGACGTAAAGCCTAAGAACTTTTCCGACCTGCTGCGTATTTCTGGGTATTCCCATGGGACGGATGTGTGGCTGAACAATGCCCAGGATCTGATCAAGGCAGGGACTCCCACGGAAGATACCATTTCCACCCGGGATGACATCATGAACTGGCTGATCAACAAGGGCATGGAACCCAGCATGGCTTTCGGCATCATGGAATGGAGCCGGAAGGGAAAAGCGCATAAAAAGGGATTCAAGCCCGACCAGCTGGAGGCCTTTGAGAAGGCCCATATCCCGGATTTCTACATCAAGGCCTGTACCACCCTGCAGTATCTGTTCCCCAAGGCCCACGCGGTGGCCTATGTATTGTCCGCCTACCGGATCGCCTACTGCAAGGTGCACCATCCCAAGGAATTCTACGCGGCCTACTTCACGGTCCGGGCTCCGCATTTCGACTATACCCTGGTCCATAAGGGCTTGGATTACATGAAGCAGTTCATCAAAAATGTGAATGCCCAGGGAACCAAAGCCTCTGTCAATGACAAGGATACGGCTACCTACATGGAACTGTGTGTGGAAATGCTGGAACGGGGGTTCTCTTTCGATAAGGTGGACCTGTATAAATCCGATGCCCATAAATTCCTGGTGACGGAAAAGGGCCTGCTGCCCCCGCTGGGTGCCATTGGCGGCATCGGGGGCGTGGCGGCGGAAGGAATCGTGGAAGCTCGGAAGAAAGGACCTTTCATTTCTCAGGAAGACCTGCGGAACCGAGCCAAGATCAGCACATCCAATGTGGAGATCTTGGACGAACTGGGGATCCTGGAAGGGATGCCCAAGACGGACCAGATCGAACTGTTTTAAAGGGATTGCTGCACGTGTGAAAATCAAACATGTGCAGCAATCCCTTTTCCTCTTGACAAATCTCCCCTGACAGAGTATGATATGACCATAAAGAAAGGGTACCCTGGTAGGGTATTAGAAAGAGAGGTCCCACCATGAAACAATATATCGTAACGGGCATGACCTGTGCATCCTGTCAGGCACATGTAGAAAAAGCCGTAGCAGGCGTGCCCGGTGTCAAGAATGTATCTGTATCCCTCCTGACCAACAGCATGGGAGTGGAAGGGACGGCTTCGGATGCAGAGATCATCAAGGCCGTAGAAGACGCAGGCTACGGAGCGTCCGTCAAGGGAGCGGCCCAGGCCAAGCAGGGCATGGCGGAAAAACTGGCCGCCGATGAAGAGGCCCTGAAGGACCATGAGACACCCCGGCTCCGCCGCCGGCTGTTCACTTCCCTGGGGTTCCTGTTCGTGCTCATGTACATCACCATGGGCCACAATATGCTGGGCTGGCCGGTGCCGTCCCTCCTGGACGGGAACCATCTGGGGCTGATGCTGACCCAGATGCTGCTGGCCATCATCGTCATGTACATCAATAAGGATTTCTACACCAGCGGGTTCAAGACCCTGTTCCATGGGGCACCCAACATGGATACCCTGGTGGCACTGGGGTCGTCCGTATCTTTTTTCTGGAGCCTGGCGGTATTCTATGATATTACGTTCCTGACGGCCCATGGGACGCCTTTTGCTGAACTCCACCACATGTATATGCACGACCTATATTTTGAGACCGCAGCCATGATCCCTTCTCTGATCACCCTGGGGAAGATGCTGGAGGCCATGAGCAAAGGACGGACCACTGATGCACTGAAGGGCCTTATGAAAATGGCCCCCAAGACAGCGGTGCTGATCCGGGACGGGAAAGAAGTCACCGTTTCCATCGATGATGTGCAGAAGGGGGACATCTTTGCCGTCCGTCCCGGGGAAAACATCCCGGTAGACGGGGTGGTGGTGAAGGGCAATTCCGCCGTCAACGAAAGCGCCCTCACTGGGGAAAGCCTGCCGGTGGACAAGAAACCGGGGGACAAGGTCTCCACGGCCACCATCAATCAGTCTGGCTACCTGGAATGTGAAGCCACCCGGGTCGGGGAGGATACCACCCTGAGCCAGATCATCAAACTGGTCAGCGATGCGGCGGCTACCAAGGCTCCCATCGCCCGGATCGCTGATAAAGTCTCTGCCGTATTCGTGCCGGCCATCATCAGCATTGCTGTGCTCACCACCCTCGGCTGGCTGCTTGCCGGGGCTCCTCTGGGCTCTGCCATCGCTCGGGGCATCGCTGTCTTGGTCATCGCCTGTCCCTGCGCCTTAGGGCTGGCAACCCCTGTGGCCATCATGGTGGGCAGCGGCGTAGGGGCCAAGAACGGCATCCTATTCAAGACTTCCTCTTCTTTGGAAAATGCCGGGAAAGTGGCCGTCGTTGCCTTGGACAAGACCGGGACCATTACCAAAGGCCAGCCCAAAGTAACGGATGTGGTGCCGGCGGAAGGCTATACCCAGGAAAGCCTGCTCCAGCTGGCCTATGATCTGGAGCAGAAATCCGAACATCCCCTGGCCAGAGCTGTGGTGGAAGAAGCGGAAGCCAAAGGCCTCCAGGCGGAAACCGTGGATGATTTCCAGGCCCTGCCGGGGAATGGGCTCCAGGTGGTCCAGAAAGGGAAGAAACTCATCGGCGGCAGCCTGAGCTTCCTGAAGAGCCTGGGAGCTGTGGACAGCAGGTTGGAAGCCCAAGCTGCTGAACTGGCCGGCCAGGGCAAGACACCCCTGATCTTTGCCAAAGACGGGAAACTGGCGGGGATGATCGCTGTGGCCGACGTAATCAAGGAAGATTCCGCCAAGGCCATCAAAGAACTCCAGAACATGGGGATCGAAGTGGTCATGGTCACCGGGGACAACCAGCGGACGGCTGAAACCATCGGCCGGCAGGCCGGGGTGGATAGAGTGGTGGCTGGCGTCCTGCCGGAAGGTAAAGAAGCGGTGATCCGGGAACTCCAGAAAGCCGGGGGCCTGGTGGCCATGGTGGGAGACGGCATCAACGACGCACCGGCTCTGACCCGGGCAGACATCGGCATCGCCATCGGTGCCGGGGCGGATGTGGCCATCGATTCTGCCGACATCGTCCTGATGAACAGCCGGCTTACGGATGTGTCTGCAGCTGTACGGCTGAGCCGGGGCACCGTGACCAATATCCACGAGAACCTGTTCTGGGCCTTCTTCTACAATGTAATCTGCATCCCTTTGGCAGCCGGCCTGTTCAGCTATAAGATGAACCCCATGGTGGGAGCAGCTGCCATGAGCCTTTCCAGCTTCACCGTATGCATGAATGCCCTGCGGCTGAACCTGTTTAAGCTCCATGACGCCAGCCGTGACAAGAAACGGAAGAACCCGGCTGCAGCTGTGGTGGAAAAAGCGGACTTGGCACCTCAGCCCGCCGGCTGTCCGGTACCGGCAGTTGCCGGAACTCAGGTGACCTATCAGGTGAAGGGTATGATGTGTGCCCACTGCGAAGGCCGGGTGAAGAAAGCTTTGGAAGAGTTGGAAGGAGTGGTCAGCGCCAAAGCGGACCATACCGTCGGGACCGTGGTAGCCACGGTGACCAAGCCTCTGGACTATGCCCAGGTACAGCAGGCAGTGGCCAAAGCCGGCTATGAAGTGACCGGGGAAGAAAGAACAGCTGACGGAGAAAGTGACGGTACCACCGTGACCCTGAAAGTGAAGGGCATGATGTGCGCCCACTGTGAAGGCCGGGTAAAGAAAGCCCTGGAAGGACTGGAGGGGGTCACCAGCGCCAAAGCCGACCACAATTCCGGCACCGTGGAAGTCACCGAAACCCGGAATGTCCCAGAAAACGACTTCAAGAGCGCCATCCTGAAGGCGGGGTATGAATATGAGGGGATGGAAGCATAGGATCGTCAGCCGACTGTTGACCAAAGGGGCTGCCGCTTCGGCGGCAGCCCCTTTTCCCTCTTGACGAAAATTCGTTAACAACGGTATAATGGTTAACGTAATACCCACTGAAAAAGGAGGATGTCTTTGACTTATGGCTTTGGAAAAAGGCGCAGTTGTAGATGGTATTGTCACCGGGATTACAAATTTTGGTGCATTTGTGTCATTGCCCGAAAATAAGGTTGGTCTGATTCACATTTCTGAGGTTTCCAATGTCTTCGTCAAAGATGTACATGATTTCCTCAAAGTTAAGGACAAAGTTACCGTCAAGGTGGTTTCCATTGATGAAAAGGGGAAGATCGGTCTGTCCCTGAAAGCCCTGATGCCTCCGGCACCGGCACCGGAACGGAAACCGGCCGGGGAAAACCGGCATTTTGAAAACAAGCATCTGGACAACAAACGGTTCGACGGAAAGAAGCGGTTTGAGAACAAACCCTTCCATGGAGCTCCCCGGGCACAGGGTCCTATGAGCTTTGAAGACAAACTTTCCAAGTTCCTGAAGGAAAGTGATGATCGTCTGCTGGATCTGAAACGGAATACGGAATCCAAACGGGGCGGCCGTGGTGCTCGCAGAGGAGATTGATGAACACAAAAGGTACTTCCTCGGAAGTACCTTTTTTTAATTAGAAGGTGAAAGCGTGAGTATTTTAGAAGACAGCCTGCGGCATCTGGTGGCCGCGTCTCCCCTGTGGCAGCCTCCTGCTCCGGCAGTGGCGGCTTGCAGCGGAGGAGCGGATTCCCTGGCTCTCACCGATGCCATGGCCCGGCAGGGAGAGGAAGATGGCGTGAGGATCCTGGTGGTCCATGTCCAGCATCATCTTCGGGGCGCCGAAGCAGAACGGGATGCGGCACTGGTGGAAGCCTACTGCCGGGAACATGGCCTGGACTTTCGGCGGATGGATGTAGAACCGGAAGCTCTGGCCCGGGAAGAGGGCCTTTCCCTAGAAGAAGCGGCCCGGAAGCTGCGGTACGAGGCTCTTGAAAAATGTCGGAAAGAAGCGGGAGCCAGTGGAATCTTCTTGGCTCATCACCAGGATGACCAGGCAGAGACCGTGCTCCTGAACCTGCTCCGGGGTGCCGGGACCCGGGGAATGCGGGGCATGCTGCCTGTGAGCGGATATCTGGCCCGTCCTTTCTTGGAAATCACCCGGCGGGACACGGAAGCCTACTGTGGAGAACAGGGACTGGAGTACTGTTTGGACAGCACCAATGAAGATCTGACTTTGAAACGGAACTGGGTACGGAAGAAACTCCTTCCCCTCCTGGAAACCCAGAACCCTCGGATCCGAAAACAGCTGGCCCAGGCCGCCCGTCTGGCTGCCAGCGATGAGTCTTATCTGGAGGAACTGGCCGGCCGGTATCTCCGGGCCTATGGCCGGGAGGTCTTCGGCACCTTCGATGTGAAGGTGGAAAAAGAATTCGGGGAACTGCCCCTGGCCCTCCGGAGCCGGGTGATCCGGATCCTGGTCCGGAAAGCCGGCGGCGCCGAGCTGGGCTACGACCATGTGGAGAAAATCTTGGAAATGATTGCCCGGGGCGTAGGGAATAAAGCTCTGGATGTCCCTGGCAATGTCCGGCTGATCTATCTGAACGGCCGGCTGATGGCCGGAAAGAACCAACGGTCCCGGGAAGCTGAGCGGGCCGACAAGTTAGCACAAAAGGAGCGTCAAAGAAATGAACGAAAAAATTGAAAGAGTATTGATCGACGAGAAAACCCTGAAAGCCCGGATTGCCGAGATGGGCGCTGAAATCAGCCGGGATTATGCGGGAGAAGAACTGGTGGTCATCGGTCTGCTGAAAGGGGCCGCCTATTTCCTGACGGAATTGACCCAGCATATCACTGTGCCGGTGCGGATCGATTTCATCAAAGCCTCTTCTTATGGTTCCGGCACCAAATCCTCCGGCAAGGTGGATATCGATTATGATACCTCCCGGAATATCGCTGGCAAGAACATCCTCTTGGTGGACGATGTGATCGATACGGGACTGACCCTGAAGGCCGTGGGTGAACTGTTCCACAATCGGAACCCCAAGAGCCTGAAAGTGGCCGCCATGCTGGATAAAAAAGAACGCCGGCTGGTGAAAGTGCTGCCGGATTACGCTGGGTTTGCCATCCCGGACGAATTCGTGGTGGGCTTTGGTCTGGATTATGATGAAGAATACCGGAACCTGCCCTACATCGGCATCCTGAAACGTTCCGTCTATGAAAAATAATTCTCCATGTCTGCCTTCTCTCCGGAAGGGACTCCAGACAGGAAAGGAGCTCAAGTGTGAGTAAGTTTATCCGCAATCTTGTGTTTTACCTGCTCATTGTCATCGTAGGGGTCTGGATCTATGACTACTACAATGCCTCCAGCACCCCCAAGAATGAGATGAGCTACAGCAACTTCATGAAGGAAGTCCAGCAGGATGAAGTGAAGAGTGTCACCATCGTGGACAATTCTGTGATCCGGGGCAAATTGAAGAACGGAGCAGAATTCACCGCCATTGCGCCTCGGGATGAGAAACTGGTGGATACCCTCCGGGCCCGGGATGTGGAAATCAAAGCGGAGCTGCCTCCTCAGCCTTCCATGCTGAGCAATCTGCTCACTTCCATCCTGCCCATGGTGGTCATCGTGATCCTCTGGTTCTTCATGATGAACAATGCCCAGGGTGGCGGCAGCCGGGTCATGAGCTTCGGCAAGAGCAAAGCCAAGCTCTACGGGGACGGCAAGAGCCGGGTCACCTTCAAGGATGTGGCCGGGGCTGACGAAGCCAAACAGGAACTGGAAGAAGTGGTGGAATTCCTGAAGGCTCCCCAGAAGTACAACCAGCTGGGGGCCAAGATCCCCAAAGGGGTGCTGCTCTACGGACCTCCCGGCACCGGGAAGACCCTCCTGGCCAAAGCTGTGGCTGGGGAAGCGGGGGTGCCCTTCTTCAGTATCTCTGGTTCTGACTTCGTGGAAATGTTCGTGGGCGTGGGGGCATCCCGTGTCCGGGACCTGTTCGATCAGGCCAAGAAGAATGCGCCCTGTATCGTATTCATCGATGAAATCGATGCAGTGGGCCGCCAGAGAGGCGCCGGATTGGGCGGCGGCCATGATGAACGGGAACAGACCTTGAACCAGCTGCTGGTGGAAATGGACGGCTTCGGGGCCAACGAAGGGATCATCATGATCGCAGCCACCAACCGGCCGGATATCCTGGATCCTGCCTTGCTGCGTCCGGGCCGTTTCGACCGGCAGATCGTGGTGGACAAGCCGGATATCCGGGGACGCCGGGCTATCCTGCGGGTCCATACCAAAGGGAAACCTATCGATCCTTCCGTGGATCTGGGAGTCATTGCCCGGCAGACACCGGGCTTTACCGGAGCTGATCTGGCCAACCTGGTGAACGAAGGAGCTCTGCTGGCGGCCCGGCACAACCAGGTGACCATTACCATGAGTGACCTGGAAGAAGCCGCGGAACGGGTGATGATGGGACCGGAGCGGAAGAGCAGAGTCATTACCGATGAGGAAAAGAAACTGACCGCCTATCATGAAGGGGGCCATACCTTGGTGGGAATGCTCCTGGACCATACGGACCCGGTGCACAAAGTCACCATTATCCCCAGAGGACGTGCGGGGGGCTATACCCTGAGCCTGCCTACGGAAGACCGGTATTATGCTACCCGCAGTGAGATGCTGGATCAGCTGAAGGTGCTCCTGGGGGGCCGGGTGGCGGAAGCCTTGGTACTCCATGAAATTTCCAGCGGTGCCAGCAGCGACCTCCAGCGGGCTACGGAACTGGCCCGGCGGATGACCTGCGAATACGGCATGAGTGAAGTGCTGGGGGCAGTGACCTTCGGCCATCGGCAGGAACAGGTATTCTTGGGACGGGATATCGGCCGGCAGAATGATTATAGTGAAAAAGTGGCAGCTCAGATCGATGGGGAAATCCGTCGGTTCATCGATGAAGCCTATGAAGGAACGGTGAAACTCCTTAATGACAACATTGACAAGCTGCGCTTGATCGCCCAGAACCTGATGGAACGGGAAACCCTGGAAGGCCATGAAATCCAGGAACTGCTGAAATACGGTCATATCCTGGAAAAAGGTGAAGTGCCGCCCCAGGAAGAACCGCAGAAACCTGAGGATGGGACTCCGGCCCCCATTGGTCCGGTCCCCGTGGAAGAACCGGCGGAAGCCCCTGTAGTGGCACCGGTTCCCAAAGAAGTGCCGCAGGCGTAGGTGTCTGCCACTTGGCGGCAGACAGGGTCACGGGCCATGAGTCACGGGTCGCTGGCTTGTTCGGCGCATTGCGAAAGCTGCTGCTTTATAATCGGACAATGGATCCTCCTCTGAGGGATGGACAAGAAACGGGGGAGAAATTCCATCGGGGTCAGGCTCGCGACCCGCAACCCGCGGCTCGCGACCTGGGGTGCTGCTTCTGCAGCACCCCTTTTTCCAAGCAATTAGGTTAACATCTTTTCCCCAAAAGGGAACGAAAGGAAGACTGTCATGCGTACTGAAATCCTGAAAATCCTGCGTGAAAAAGCTCCGGAACCGGTTTCCGGGGAAGAATTGGCCCGTACCCTGGGCATCACCCGGACGGCCATTTGGAAGCATATCCAGACTTTGAAAAAAGAGGGGTATGGCATCGAAGCCTATACGAAAAAGGGCTATGTGCTGACCTCCGTCCCAGACAAATTGCTGCCCTCAGAAATCGCTGCCCGGCTCCATACTCGGTTCCTGGGCCATGCCATCTGCTATCAGGAAAGCGTCACCAGTTCCAATGAAGTATTGAAGAAACTGGCGGACAAGGATGCAGCCGACGGGACTCTCTGTGTGGCCGAGGAACAGACGGGGGGCAAAGGAAGGCTCTCCCGGGGCTGGTTCAGCCCCAAGGGAAAGGGTCTATGGTTTTCCCTGCTGCTGAAACCCACTTTCCTGCCCCAGGAAGCGCCTAAGATGACTCTTTTGAGTGCCGTGGCGGTGGTCCGGGCCATCCGGGAGGTCTGCCAGGTGGATGCCCAGATCAAATGGCCCAATGATGTGCTGCTGAATGGGAAGAAATTGGTGGGGATCCTGACGGAAATGAGCGCGGAATTCGGCCATATCAATTACCTGGTAGTGGGCATCGGCATCAATGTGTGCGTCCCTCGGGAGATGGTGCCGGAAGAGCTGCGGCCGGCGGCCATTTCCATTGCGGATGTGACAGGAAAGAAAGTGGACCGGGTGGCCCTTTTGGCCAAAGTTTTGGACTATATGGAAGCCTATTATGAGATTGCCTGCCGGGAAGGGTTCGGCCCGATCTTTGACCAGTGGCGGAAATATTCTATTACCCTGGGCAAACAGGTAAAGGTCATCGCTCCGGACAAGACCTATATCGGGACGGCACTGGATATCGATTCTACCGGAGCCCTCCAGGTGAAGAAAGAAGACGGCATGGTGGAAACTGTCCTGGCCGGAGACGTTTCCATCCGTCCGGCCCAAGGAAAGGGGAAATACGCATGAACCGTACACGGAATATGATGGGGGCAGCCCTCTTTACGGCACTCCTCATACTGAGTTCCTATGTGACCATTCCTGTGGGACCGGTGCCGGTGACCCTCCAGACCCTGATGGTGCTCCTGGCCGGGTTCTTGCTGGGACCGGTCTGGGGACCGGCCAGCGTGCTGGTCTGGATGCTCTTGGGCTGTGTGGGCTTGCCGGTGTTCAATCAGGGCCAGGCAGGAATCGTGATGCTGGCAGGGCCCACCGGAGGCTTCATCCTCAGCTTCCCGGTAGTGGCCTGGCTGGCGGGGAAAGTCAGCCGTGGTTCCTGGGCCGGGGACAGCCTGGGGAAGAACTTCCTGGCCCTGGCCGGGGTGACGGTGGTGTGTTATCTCATCGGTGCCCTGGGCTTTCGGCTGAGCTTCGCCTTTTTCCTCCACAAGCCCATGACCTGGGAAAAGACTATGGTCCTTGCCGTGGCGCCTTTCCTGCCTCTTGACATCGTAAAGGCCTTCATCACCGCCTTCCTGGGCATCCGGATCCGCCGGGCCCTTAAGGCCGGGGGGATGTGGGAGTAAGGGGGCACGTTCTATGTGCAACACTCCCGGTCTCATGAGCCGCATAGCGGCTCGAGGACTCACGACTCGAGACCTGAAAAAGGGGTTGTTGCCCAGGTGACAACCCCTCTTTTCCTTGACAACTCCCCCCATTGCCCCTATAATAAAGTCGTTTATGGACCGGACTTGGACGGAGAGAGAATGCCGGGAACCCTGCTGCAGGGTGTTCCTGTGGGATTCCCAGACCGGTCATTCTAGAAACCGATTTGGAGGGTTCACCATGTTAATGGTAATGGATGTTGGAAATACCAACATCGTGGTTGGAGTTCATGATGGCAAGACTTGGCAGGCCCACTGGAGGATTTCCAGCAGCCGTTCCCGGACTTCGGATGAATTCGGCATCATCCTGGGGAGCATGTTTGCCTACAGCGGAATGGATATGAAGGACATCGAGGATATCATCATTTCCACGGTAGTCCCTCCGCTCCTGGTTCCTCTGTGCAACATGTGCAAACGCTTTTTCAGCATCACTCCTTTTGTAGTCACCAGTGAAATCAATACGGGACTGAAGCTGGACTACGATGATCCTTCCCAGATCGGGGCGGACCGGATCGTGAATGCGGTGGCGGCCCACAACATGTACGGGGACAAGGGGAACCTGATCATCATCGACTTCGGGACGGCCACCACATTCTGCGCTCTGACGCCAGCCGGAGAATATCTGGGGGGAGCCATTGCTCCAGGCATCGGCATTTCTACAGAAGCCCTGTTCCAGAAAGCAGCAAAGCTGCCCCGGATCGAACTGATCAAACCCCCAAAAGCCATCTGCCGGGACACCATCCATGCCATGCGGTCCGGGGTCATCTTCGGTTTCGTGGGGCAGATGGACGGTCTGATCACCCGGATGAAGAAGGAACTGGGAGGCCAGGCTTTTGTCATCGCTACCGGCGGCTTCGGCAAGCTCATGGCCAGCGAATCCGAATTGGTAGACGTAGTGGAACCTTTCCTGACCCTGGAAGGCCTGCGGATCTTGCATGAGATGAACAAATAATTTCGTCATACGTCAGACACCGATGGAAGCCAGCTTTGCTGGCATCAAGATAGGAGTTGCCAATAAGAGAGTAAAAAGGAATGCCGGTATTTTTGGCTTTGGATATACAGGTATTAATTTCTTCTTGTTTGCACGGTTTGAATAATGCAAGAAGAGATGAAGATGATGTATTCCTATAAAAAACTAAGTGTGTGGCAAAGTGCAATGAACTTAGCAGTATTAGTCTATCAACTTACTCAGATAACAAGCATTAAAGCCTAAAATGAACCATTCGTGCAAATAAGAATGAATCAATTAAAAGCCAGGAATCCAATCAGATTCCTGGCTTCCTTAAGCGTATGACGTATGACCTTCAAACGGAGAAAAGAAAATGACAACTCAAACCCAACAAACGCTGCAAACCTTCCGCCCGCCCCAGACAACTCCCATTGCCCTTGCCCCTATGGCCGGAGTTACGGATCTTCCTTTTCGGGTGATCTGCCGAGAGCTGGGGGCGGATTATACGGTTTCGGAAATGGTCAGCGCCAAGGCGCTGCTGTTCCGGAATCCCAAGACCTTTGCCATGCTGGAAGTGGATCCCCGGGAGCATCCGGTGGCCATCCAGCTGTTCGGTTCTGTACCGGAGGAACTGGCCCGGGGGGCAAAGATTGTGGCAGAACACGGGGCGGACATCATCGATTTCAATATGGGCTGTCCGGTGCATAAAATCGTGGCCAACGGGGAAGGGTCCGCCTTGATGAAAGATCCGGAACGGGCCTATGCCTGTCTGGCTGCCCTGGTAGATGCAGTGGATCTGCCAGTGACGGTGAAGTTCCGGGCCGGCTGGGATGAGGAACACCGGAACGCGGTAGAAATCGCCCAATTGGCGGAAAAGGCCGGGGTGGCGGCAGTGGCGGTCCACGGACGCACTCGGGGCCAGTTCTACAGCGGCAGGGCAGACTGGGACATTATCCGCCAGGTGAAGGAAGCGGTGTCCGTTCCCGTGCTGGGGAACGGGGACGTATTCAGTGCCCAGGACGCCCTAGACCTTTTGGAAGCTTCCCACTGTGACGGGATCATGATCGCTCGGGGCGCTCAGGGGAACCCTTGGATCTTCCGAGAGGTGAAGGCGGCCCTGGCAGGCCTCCCCATCCCCCCGGTGACCCTTGAGGAACGGTTCACCATGGTCCGGCGCCATCTCCGGGACCTCATCGCTTTCAAGGGAGAGAAGGTGGCCATCCGGGAAATGCGCCACCACGGAGCCTGCTATTTCACTGGTCTCCCTCATAGTGCCCGCTACCGGAACGTCATCAACCAGTGCTTGACCCGGGACGCCTTTGAACAGGTATTGGAGGAATATGAGGGGGAATTGGAAAAGGGGGAGTGAAGCAGGGCTTCACTCTCCCGTCAACGGCCGCTGACCGTTGACAAAAAAGGGCTGTTGCGCTGCATGATGTGACCCCAAAAAGTTAGACCTTAGTAACGAGATGGTTTTTACTGTCTCGTTACTTTTTTATGCTGCCAGCAAAGAAAGCCTGTATTGAACAGGACTTTTCCAGCCCAGTTTTTCCTTGATCCTTTGTTCGTTATAGTATTTGATGTATCGTTCGATAGCGGCTTTTAGTTCTTCGTAGCTGTAGTAGATCACTCCATAATACATTTCCTGTTTCATTAAGCCGAAAAAGTTTTCCATTACAGCGTTATCATGACAGTTACCCTTTCGAGACATGCTCTGAAAAATTCGTTCTTTTTTTAGTTTCCTGGTATAGGCCTTCATTTGGTATGCCCAGCCCTGATCGGAGTGAAACGTTCTTCGATATGGACAATCAGCAGTAATTTCGATTGCTTCAGCTTGAGCTTCCAGTATGCTTTCAGCCGAAGGACGTTTGGCTATTCCATAGCTGATGATTTCATCATCGAACATGTCCAGGAAAGGATCCAGATAAAGCTTGTGCAGGGTCAGATGTCCCTGTGTATCTACTTCATAATATTTGAATTCTGAAGTATCGGTCGTAATCTTCTGATGTGGGATATTCGTCTCAAAACGACGATGTATTCTATTCGGAGCAATGGTCCCTACCTTACCCTTATAGGAACTGTATTTACGGCTTTTCCGGGTAAAGGATGTTACCTGAAGGCTCAGTTTCTGCATGATACGTTGAACTTTCTTCTTGTTCACGCAAATCCCTTGATTCTTCAGCTCACCGGTCATGCGCCGATATCCATAATCTTTATGCTGGCTGCGGATTTCCTGTATTTTGTCCTCTACTTCCTGGTCTGGATTCACGCGGTCAAACCGTTTCTGCCAGTACATATAGGTCGCTTTGGGCATTTGAGTATAGGAGAGAAGGTCTTTCAATTTGAATGATCTTCGGAGACTGGAGATGATTTTCGCAACTCTCTCATTTTTGCTTCGTCCTCTAAACGCAGTCTCCTCAGTTCTTTTAAAAAAGCATTCTCTATACGGAGTTTAAGATTTTCATCCTCTAACTCCTTGACATGTTCCACACTGATGTCGACCATCGGCTGCTGAACCTGGGTATCTGTTTTTTTTGTTTGAGATTTGTTCAAAGTTCTCTTCCTGCCTTTTTTATATGACCGTAAAGCATCTGGTCCCGCAATTCTAAATTCATTGACCCATCTGGCAATCATTGATGGGTTGTTGATCCCTACTTGAATTGCTAGTTCCTGATATGAGATTTCATTTGTTAAGTAAGACTCTACCACAGAAAGTTTTTCTTTGAAAGAGTATATTTTTTGAGAGCGGGATCTTTTCAGTCCATCATCACCAAATGCCTTGTAAGCAGCAACCCACTTTAGCAGCTGGCTGCTACTTGCCATCCCATATTTACGTGAAATAGAAATACACCCTTCGTCACTGTTCAAATATTCCAGTACTATTTTTTTCTTAAATTCATAGCTGTGTTTTGCCATAAAAAACTGACCCCCAATTGTTAGATTTTTGGTCTAACAATTGGGGGTCAGCTCAGCAAGCAGCAGCCCCTTTTTTGTCAGAAAAACGCCTCGTCACAGATGGCATCCATGATATTTTCTTCCCACACGTAGTGTCCGCTGAATTTTCCTTCGCTCCGGGGATCATCGTCCTCAGCCACCGCTTCCCCGTTCATCATGTAGAGGAATCCGTTCTTGGTGCCGGGCACTACAAAGAGGCCGGACAGCAGGCCGTAGGCTTCTCCGGTGTGGCCCCACAGATTTAGTGCATGGTCCTTCACCCCCCGGGAGGTGCCGTTCCCGAAAATGGGATACATGGCCAGCCCGTAGGCTTCGATGGATCCTCTGTTGGTATCCCCGTTCTGTTTGGCCGGATCATAGGTCCACTGGGTGGTCATCATTTCCCGCAGAGCTCCGGGTCGCAGTACTTGTTTCCCTCTGTATTTCCCATTGTTCAGGATCATTTGGAGGGCGTGGCCCAGTTCATCGTAAGAAATCCGCAGGCCTCCCTGGGGGGAGAAGAAGGTGGCGTTGGTACCGGGCTGGTAGTCCTCCAAGCTGTAGAAGGCATCCAGGTCCCGGTGGTCCGGGTTCTGTACCTTCACCTGGTCTTTGGGCGGCTGTTTTCCCTGGTAATCGTCGATCTGAGGAATCCAGGGCCCGTTTTCTTCCCACTTCCCATGGTTATTCTTCTGGTAGATCACTCCCAGATTCTTGAAGGCCCCCCTGGAAAGGTTCCCCACCGTGTAGTCACCTTTGATGTCCAGCTGTTTCAGGATGTGCTTCTTCTGGTACAGATCGAATCGCTCTCCGGTGACTTTTTCGATGATGGTACCCAAAAGCCCATAGTTGATATTGGAATACTTGAAGTATTCCCGGGGTGCCTGGCCGGCTGGGGCGAAATGGTCCCCGTTTTCATAGAATTTCCCGTCCCTCACGAAAAATTCCCGAACGGAATAGGAAGGTGGGATGGCATAGAGCTTCCCGTCCCGGAGACTGGAGGTATGGCTTAAAAGCATCCGGATAGTAATGGGGGTATCCGGATAGTTGGGGTTCCGCAGGGGGAACCCCAGGATTTCACTGACATCCTGATCCAGTCGGATCTTTCCCTCATCCACCAGCTGCATGATGGTAAAGCCGGTGAACATCTTGGAAACGGAGGCGGCCCGGAATCGGGTATCCGGGGTTATGGGCAGGTCTTTCTGACCAGGCTTTTCCGCAAAATACCGGTGGCCGGCGAAATGGGTGTAGACTTTTTTTCCGTTCTTATACACTTCCGCTCCCAGCCCGGGCACATGGGTGCCTTCGTGGCCCACCATGGCATCCAGACGGGCCGTGAGGGCTTTGGCGTCCCGAGGATCCATGGCTTTTTTTGCCAGGGCACCCTGGGGAAGCAGGAAGGCAATACAAAGGCTCACTGTGGCTGCCCCTATGAGACAGTATTTCAAATCCATACAGGAAACGACCTCCTTTTTTGGTATCAGATGACGGCAGGGGAAGGCGGCCTCTGGGGATCTGAGGCTGCCCGGTCTTGTCTCTTTCACGATCCATTATACCTGTGAACAAAAAGCAGGTCAATATGTATACAGAATACTATATAATGTTAAAATTTCCGACGAATTGATTGACAAGCAAAGGACGATGCGCTAGACTTAGATTGACAAACTAAGAGGGATGCTGTTTCATTTTGTGTGGACTATCCCAATAGTCCAGCAAGCATCATGAGACCCAGCAAAGGTGCAAAGGGAGTAGTGCACCTTGCTGGGCTTTTTCGTGTCCCGGCATTCCTGGAAGAGATGCAGCAAGGGAGGTTGTGCCATGGAACTGGCAAAACTGGTGGAAAAAAATCGTGAGGCAATGGTCCGTACCCTGCAGGGGGCTGTCCGGATCAAAAGTGTACAGGAAGAAGCCCTTCCAGGGAAACCTTTTGGTCAAGGACCGGCCCGGTGCCTGGCCTATATGCTGGAAGAAGCGGAGAAAATGGGATTCCGTACCTGCAATGTGGACAATTATATGGGCTGGTGCGAATATGGGGAAGGGCCTGAAATGGTGGCCGTCCTAGGGCATCTGGATGTGGTCCCGGAGGGGGACGGCTGGACCCGTGATCCCTACGGGGGAGAAACCGATGGGACCAATGTCTACGGACGGGGCACCATGGATGATAAAGGCCCTACCACGGCGGCCCTGTATGCCTTAAAAGCCCTGAAAGACAGCGGCGTTCCCCTGAAGCGGCGGATCCGGATCCTATTCGGGACCAATGAAGAGACTGGCAGCCGGGATATGCAGCATTATCTGGAACAAGGCGGAGAGATCCCTGTGTGCGGCTTCACTCCCGATGGGGAATATCCAGTGATCAATGGGGAAAAGGGCATCATCAATGTGACTTTTGAACGGGAATATGATCAGACCGGTCCTCTGTTCTTAGAAGGAATCAAAGGCGGCTCAGCTTTTAACGTGGTGCCGGCGTTGGCTTCTGCCATCCTTCGGTGTGAACCGGCGGAAGGGATTCGGCTGCTGGAAAAATACGGGGAAAAAGATCCCAAAGTCCGGTGGGAAGTGATCCCAGAAGGTCTGAAAGTGACGGCCCAGGGTGTCCAGGCCCATGCCGCTTCTCCGGAAAAAGGGGAAAACGCCATCGGCCGTCTCCTGGCTGCTCTGGCACCGCTGCCTTTTGATCCTGCCCTCCATCGGGCCCTGTCTTTCCTGGGAGAGAAAATCGGCCTGGAAGTCCATGGGGAATCCTTGGGCATTTGCCTGGAAGATCCGGAATCGGGGAAACTTTCTCTTAATATGGGGGTCATCCAGGGAGATGCCGGGAAAATGACCCTGAAGATCAACTACCGGTATCCGGTGACCAAAAGCTATGGAGATTGTGCTCCCAAGCTGGATGCTCAGTTTGCGGACGCCGGTTTCCAGAAAGTCAGCGAAGCCCACAAAAAGGCCCTGTATGTGGACCCCAGGACAGATTACATCCAGACCCTGCTCCAGGTGTATGGAGAACTGACAGAATTTGCACCCAAGACCATCTGTATCGGGGGCGGAACCTATGCCAAGAGCATCCCCAATATCGTGGCCTTTGGGCCCATTTTCCCGGGGGATACGGTCCGGGAACATTTGCCCAATGAATATTGGGAAATCGATAAAATGGTGCTGAATGCCAGGATCTATGCGGAGGCTTTGTACCGGCTGGCAAAATAAAAGGCTTTCAGCTGTCAATGGGCAGCGGCCCAAGAAAGACGGTGCAGCCGGCTCTGGACGAGTCAATAAGTGTATATCAAGGAGGGAAAGCCGATGAAAATTACCAAAGTGCGTCTGGGGAAGATCTCTGTCCCCCTGCGGGTGCCGTTCAAGACGGCTCTGCGCCAGGTGAACAGTGTGGAGGATGTAATCGTGGAGATCCATACGGATACCGGTGAAGTGGGGTTCGGAGAAGCGCCTCCCACCGGGGCCATCACCGGGGATACCACCGGGGCCATCCTAGGAGCTTTCCAGGATCATATCACCAAGACCCTGGTGGGCCGTGATGTGGATGCTTTTGAAGACATCACCCGGGCAGTCCAGGACTGCATCGTGAAAAATACCAGCGCCAAAGCCGCAGCGGATATTGCATTGTGGGATCTCTATGGCAAAAAGTATGGGATCCCGGTGTACAAGATGCTGGGAGGGGCCCGGAACAAAATTGTCACCGACATTACCATCAGTGTGAACCCGCCGGAAGAAATGGCCCGGGACGCGGTGGATGCCATCCGGCGGGGTTATGATACCCTGAAGGTGAAGGTGGGCATCGATCCCTCCCTGGATGTGGCCCGGCTGGCTGCCGTCCGGAAGGCTGCGGGACCGGATGTGCGGATCCGCATCGATGCCAACCAGGCCTGGAGCCCCAAACAGGCAGTACGCCTGTTGAACCAGATGCAGGATAAGGGCCTGGACATCGAACTGGTGGAGCAGCCGGTGAAGGCCCATGATGTGGAAGGGCTGAAATATGTGACCGAGCGGTCCTATGTGCCGGTACTGGCCGATGAAGCGGTGTTTTCTGTGGAAGATGCCCTGAAGATCGTCCAGATGCAGGCTGCGGACCTGATCAACATCAAACTGATGAAATGTGGAGGTCTGACCAATGCCCTGAAGATTGCTGCCCTGGCGGAAGTGTGCGGGGTGGAATGCATGATCGGCTGCATGCTGGAAGCCAAGGTCAGCGTCAATGCGGCGGTCCATCTGGCCTGTGCCCGGAAGGTCATCACCCGGGTGGATCTGGACGGACCAGTGCTCTGTTCGGAGGACCCGGTGGAAGGGGGCGCCCTGTTCAACGAAAAGGAAATCACCGTCAGCGATGCGCCAGGGCTGGGTGTCACCGGGATCCGGGGCATCCGGTATCTGGACGACTAACCTCTTCACGGGGAAAAGAAAGGGGAGATTTCTATGGTCATCACCAACGGTTTTACCTACATTGCGTTCCTGATGTGCCTGGCAGGAGTGCTGCTGGCCTTGGAAAAATATACCAAGTGGAAGATCTTCAACCTGGTTCCGCCTTTGGTATGGATCTATGTATTGAACATGATCTTCTGCACCATGGGCCTGTACCATTCCAAAGAGGTTTCCGCAGCCTACAAAGCGCTGAAGAATAATTTGCTGTATGCTATGATCTTTGTGATGCTGCTGCGTTGTGACTTTCGGAAACTGGCCAAATTAGGCGGCCGGATGGTTGCTATCTTCTTAGGCTGCTCGGTAACTTTGTTCATCGGTTTTGTGGTGGGCTATCCCATTTTCAAAAGTTCCCTGGGCCATGATACCTGGGGCGCCGTAGCGGCTCTCTATGCTTCCTGGGTGGGCGGTTCCGCCAATATGGCGGCCATGCAGGCGGCTCTGCCGGTGGATGCAGGTGCCTACAGCTGTGCCCTGGCGCTGGATACGGTGTGCTATTCCGTCTGGATCGCCCTGCTGCTCCTTATGGTGAAGCATGCAGACAAATGGAACAACTCGGTGCAGGCCGATACCTCCAAGCTCCAGGCCGTAGCCGATGCGGCGGCTGCAGAAGTGGCTAAGGAAAAGAAAAGGGCAACAGCGGCGGATTGGATCTTCCTGATCGGCATTTCTCTGATCGTGTCCGCCCTTTCCCAGAGTGTGGGGACTTCCCTCAATACCCTGCTGAAGGGGGTAGGCCTGGCCATGTTCGACAAAGGTACCATGACCACCGTATTCGTCACCGTCCTGGGCCTTGTGTGCGCTATGAGCCCGCTGGGGAAGGTGCCGGCGGTGGAAGAACTGTCCAGTGTCTATCTGTATGCGGTGGTTTCCCTCTTGGCTTCTACGGCATCCGTTACAGATCTTTTGAGTGCTCCCATGTGGGTAGTCTACGGGTTCTTCATCTTGGCAGTCCATGTGATCGGGATGTATGTGCTCTCTAAACTCTTCCACTGGGATCTGTGCATGGTGTCCACTGCTTCCCTGGCCAATATCGGCGGGGCCGCTTCGGCACCCATTGTGGCTTCGGCCTACAACGAATCCTATGCCGGCATCGGGGTCCTGATGGGGGTCCTGGGGGCGGCCATCGGGAATTTTGCCGGGCTGCTCTGCGGGTATGTTTTGAAAATGATGGCGTAATTGGTATAATGAAAGGGACTGTTGTATGAGCAACAGCCCCTTTTTTGAGGTCTCGAGACGGGGTGCTGCACAGAACGTGCAGCACCCTCACAATCACACCAAAGGAGCATAGGAATATGGACAAACGGACCCTTTACATTACCGGAGAAGCACGGACCAATATGGACAATGCCATCACCAAGATCTATGGGGTGTTCTATATGGCTTTCGAAGTGGTGGAGGAGACCGGAGAAATCGTTGATGTAGACTGCAATGCCACCCTGAAGCTGACCCGGAGTTTCATCCGGAAACTCTTCCTCTGCCATTCCATCCTGGAGGAATCCCAGTTCTTGGAACAGGAAGTGGCCCAACGGTATTTCGGTTCTTCAGGGAAAGCCATCCTAGCCGCTTACCGGGATGCCCGGCAGCATTACCGGCAGATCGTGGGGAAATCTTAAAAGGGGTGTTGCATGTTCTGTGCAGCATCCTCTTTTACTGTACTAAAGTTCGGGAAAACTCATTTATGTAACCTTTTTATCAGTAAAGAATGGAAAAAACATCTTACAAAAGACATAAAATCGAACGATAGAAAAATACCATATAAAAATATTCGAAAAAAGTCCATTTTCCTCTAGGCGATGGAAAAGTTTTGTGCTATAATAAACCACGTAATCGAAGAGAAAAGGATACAGGTTTTGCAAAGGCAAGAGCAAAGGGACCTGCGGCAGGATCTGCCAAAGTCCCAGTCAAAGCCAGGTATTCAAAAAGAGCTATCGAGGGGAAAGGGGTACATGATTATGTACGAAAAAGATTTGCTTTACGTGATTAAACCCAGCGAATTAACACCGGAAACCTTACGCGTTTTACTCAGCCAACATCCTGAGATTAAATTTGTGTCCTTCATGGGCATTGACTTTGCAGGCAACGATACGGATGAAAAAGTTCCCATCAGTGCCCTGCTGGACGATATGGAAACCATGCTCTACAGCCATACGGCACAGACCGACGGTTCTTCCGTGGTGCTGCCTGGGGTTGCTTCCCTGAACGACGCCCGAGTGGACATGGTAGCAGATCTGTCCGTGAATTGGTTCGTGGACTACAACCTGGACCACATCGACCCGGAAACCGGTAAGCTGGTGGGGACCCTGCGTGTACCCTGCTTCCTGAAGCACAACGGGGAATTCGTAGATTCCCGGTATCTGCTGAAGAGCGCTCTGGAATATGTGGGAGATGAAATCCTGAAGGCCATGAAGGCAGAAGGTAAAGTCCCTGGCTTGGCTTTCGATCCGGCCGATGTGGAAAAAGTCACTTCTACCAGTGCTACGGAACTGGAATTCTGGGTCAAGACTCCGACGGAAGATGTTTCCACCGAAGCCCTGTCTTCTTCCCAGATCATGCAGGAACAGTACTGGGCACGGACCCGGGGCAATGTCCGGACCGCTCTGGAACAGGCTGTTGAACTGCTGGGCTATTACGGCCTGGAACCGGAAATGGGCCACAAAGAAGTGGGCGGTGTCCGGGGCCAGCTGGATGCCAACGGGAATATGACCCACGTCAATGAACAGCTGGAAATCGACTGGAAATATTCCAACGGCCTCCAGGCTGCTGATAATGAAATCCTGGTCCGCACCTTGGTGAAGGAAGTCTTCCGTGCCAACGGCCTGGAAGTCTCCTTCTTGGCAAAACCCATCGTAGGGGTTGCCGGCAGCGGGGAACACACCCATGTGGGCCTGGGCTGCATCACCAAGGACGGCAAATTCTACAACCTGATGAGCCCGGCTGATATGACCAAAGATTTCCTGTCCGCTGTAGGCTATGGTGCTCTGATGGGGATCCTGAAGAACTATGAAGTCCTGAACCCCATCGTATCCTGCACCACCGACGCTTTCAAACGGCTGAAACCCGGGTTCGAAGCTCCTATCTGCATCGTGACCTCCCTGGGCAAATCTCCGGATGTCCCCTCCCGGAACCGTACCATCCTGGCCGGCCTGATCCGCGATTTGGACAACCCCAAGGCCACCCGGTTCGAAATGCGTGCTCCCAACCCCTTCACCAATACCTATATGGCACTGGCCGGCTTCTACCTGGCTGCCCTGGATGGCATCAAAGCAGCCCTGGGTTCTGGCAAGAGCACCGATGAACTGTGTGCAGAATTGTCCAAGGAAGCTGGAGAAGAAGGGTTCTACCTGGAAAAAGACAGACAGTACCGTTCTGAAAACGATGTGTTCGAAGACTATACCGAAGATGAACGGAACAAATACTTCGGTGCTCCTCCTGCAACGGTTTGGGAAAACTGCAAAGCTTTCAAGAAGTACCCGGAAAAAGTTGCCGTGCTTACCGCCGGCGATGTCATCAAACCAGTCTACCTGGAATCTTTCAAGACCGGCGCTCTGATCCGTTGGCAGACGGAACTGCTGAAACACATCATCCCCGACTACCGGACCAAGGTGGTCGCCATGAAACCGGTGGCCAGCGAAAGCAGTACTGCCTGGGACGATGGTATGTGGCAGAGAGTCCAGGAACTGCGGGTCCAGATTGCCAAAGATACGGATACCAGTACCAGCCTGTTCACCCAGATCGGCAAGGCCTTTGCTGACGGAGACTTTGACAAGGCTTCCGACCTGCAAAAGACCTTGGACGCCAAGATGGAAGAACTGGAAGGTCTGTATACGGACTACAAGAACAATATCCTGTAAGAAACATGAAAAGGAGGCTGCCGCGCTGTGCAACGCAAGACCTTTGGTCTCCTGCTGGCGCTCCTGCTTCTTTTCCTGATGCCCTTGACTGGGAAGGCTGCTGCCGTGAAACCGGTGGCAGTCTTCGGGTCTAAGGGACAGAAGGTGGAAGAAGTACAAGCTATGTTGTCCAAATTGCACTACTACACTGGCGATATAGATGGAGAGTTCGGAAAAGGGACACAGATCGCTGTAAAAAAATTCCAACAGAAGAACAGGAAACCCCAAACGGGGGATGTGACCTGGTCGATTTACAATTTAATGAGCAAACAGAGTGGCCTGAGTTTTGGTCATTTCCGGAAAACCTGGATCATGGAAACCACGGGATACAGTCCGTCGGATCCGGGGGTCACAGGTGTCACCTATACAGGCGCCATGATGCGCCGGGGTGTGGTGGCGGTGGATCCGGTGATCATCCCTTTGGGCACAAGGATGTACATAATGGGCTATGGCGAAGGAATTGCCTGTGATATTGGTTCAGCCATCAAGGGCAATAAGATCGACCTGGCATTTGACAACCGCGGACAGGCGCTGGAATGGGGCCGTCGGCGGGTACGTGTGTATATACTGTAAAACGCAGGAATCATGGCAGAAAGAAAAGGAGTGAAGGTCTTGCTGACAGCAAAGGAGATCCCCGGTTGGATGGCCCGGAAATTCGAAGAGAACACATTCATGAAACTGGCAGACGTAAAACTGGAAAAGGTAGAATGCGGGTACTGTGAACTGAGTATGGACGCAGATCCGGAACACAAGCACGGCAACCGGTATGGCGTGATCCACGGAGGCGCGCTCTTTACCTTGGCAGATACGGCCATGGGCGCAGTGGGCTACAGCATCGGCTGCAAGGTGGTCACCCTTTCCAGTTCCATCAACTTCCTCAGCAATACCAGTGCAAAAGAGAAAGTATGGGCCAAGGCTTCCCTGATCCATGCCGGACGTTCTACGGTGGTGACACGGGTCATGATCTACGACCATACCGGGAAAGAAATGGCTGACGTGACAGGGACCATGTTTGTCATCGGTCATTTTGACGAAATACCCAAAAAGTGGTAAAATATTCCTACATTTTAGGCTTTACATCGAGAATAAAACCATAAAACAGGAGGAACCTTATGGATTTCGCATTAACCGATGAGCAGTTGGATTTGCAGGCGATGGTGAAAGATTTCGTTGACAAGGAAATCGTTCCCTACACGGAAGAAATGGACCGGGAAAACCATGCAAGACCGGAAATTTTCCAAAAGGCGGGGGATATGGGCCTGCTGAATTTGGTTGTTCCTGAAGAATATGGCGGCCCCGGACTGGACAGCATTACCATTGCGACCATCTATGAAGAACTGGGCAAGGGCTGTGCCGGTATCGCCACCTCCATTGCCGCCAACGCCCTGGCTTCCTACCCCATTTTGCTGGCTGGCAATGAGGAACAGAAAAAATACCAGTGCGACCTGCTGAATGCGGGCAAACTGGCTGCTTTTGCTCTGACGGAACCGAGCGCCGGATCCGATGCAGGGGCAGTAGCCACCAAAGCCGTGAAAGACGGGGACCATTACGTCCTGAACGGGAACAAGGTATTCATCACCAACGGGGGCATCGCCGACAGCTTCCTGGTGTTCGCCAATACCCGGAAAACCGGCGGGATCCGCGGGCTGACGGCCTTTATCGTACCGAAAGGAACGCCCGGTTTCAGTGTGGGCCGGAAAGAAGATAAGATGGGCATCCGTCCTTCCAATACCTGTGAGCTGATTTTGGAAGATGTGGTGGTTCCGGAATCCATGCGGGTAGGCCGGGAAGGCCAGGGCTTCCGCATCGCCATGAACACCTTGGACAGCGCCCGTCCTTTCGTGGCAGCTGTGGCCGTAGGTCTGGCCCAGTCCTGCCTGGATATTGCGGCCCATTATGCTCGGGAAAGAAGACAGTTCGGTCAGCCCATCGCTTCCTTCCAGATGGTCCAGGCCATGATTGCCGATATGGCTATGAAAGTGGAAACCGCCCGGCTGATGGTCCACAAGGCCTGCTGGATGCGTGACCAGGGCATGGAATTCGGTAAGGAAGCTGCCATGAGCAAATGCTTCGCTTCCGATGTGGCCATGGAAGTGGCTACCGATGCGGTACAGATCATGGGCGGCTATGGCTGCATGAAAGATTATCCCATGGAAAAGAAAATGCGGGATGCCAAGATCCTCCAGATCTACGAAGGCACCAACCAGATCCAGCGGATGGTCATTGCAAACAAGATTTTATACTGAGGATAAGGGGTTGCTGCGCAGGCAGCAGCCCCTTTAGTCGCAACAGGGGGTGTGAATTTTTTCACACCCCCTGTTTCTGCTGTAATTTTCTGAATACAGCGGTTGTCAAGGCGGGGAAAATATCATATAATGTTCTATGTATACAAAAATGCGGCTCCTCCGTCTTTGGAGTCCAATAGAGGGATATAGGAGAGAAAAAACAAATGATCAGTGCTGGATTGTTAGCCGAAGCGAAAGAAACTGTAAGGGATTTGAGCGTTCGAGAATTGATCGAAGAAGCCATCCGCAACGGGGAAGGGACTTTTTCTGACCGGGGCGCCCTGCGGGTGACCACCGGGACCCATACGGGCCGTTCTCCTAAGGATAAATTCATTGTGGATACTCCGCTGACCCATGATGTGGTGAACTGGAACAACAATCAGCCCTGCAGCCAAGAAACCTTTGACCGGCTGTACGCCAAATGCGAACAGTACATCAAGACCCACCGTGTCTATGTGAAGAATGTGAAGGCCGGGGCTGATCCCAAATACCAGATCCGGGTGAAATTCATCAATGAAATGGCTTGGCAGACGGTGTTCGTCAGCCAGTTGTTCATCAAGACTGATGAACCCAGCACCGTCCAGGAAGACTTCACAGTGATTTCCCTGCCCAGCGTGGAAGCGGACCCGGCTGTGGACCATACTCATTCGGAAACTTTCATCATCCTGAATTTCGATAAGAAAGTAGTCCTGATCGGCGGCGGCATGTATGCCGGAGAACTGAAGAAATCCATCTTCTCCGTGATGAACTACCTGCTGCCTCTCCAGGATATCCTGACCATGCACTGCTCCTGCAACGAAGGGAAGAAGGGAGATGTGGCCCTGTTCTTCGGTCTGTCCGGCACCGGCAAGACCACCCTGTCTGCAGATCCTCAGCGTGCCCTGATCGGGGATGATGAACACGGCTGGGGGGACAACGGCGTATTCAACATCGAGGGGGGCTGCTATGCCAAATGCATCGACCTGACGGAAGACAGCCAGCCAGAAATCTACCGGGCGGTCCGGTTCGGCGCCGTCATGGAAAATGTGGTGGTGGATCCCAAGAACGGGGTACCTGATTTCTCCGACAGCAGCATTACAGAAAACACCCGGGTGGCTTATCCCCTGGACTATATCCCCAACGCCAAGCTGCCCAGCATGGCCGGCCATCCCAAAAACATCATTTTCCTGACAGCAGATGCCTTCGGGGTGCTGCCTCCCATTTCCAAACTGACCAAGGAACAGGCCATGTACCATTATCTCACCGGCTATACCAGCAAAGTGGCTGGGACGGAACGGGGGATCACTGAACCCCAGGCTACCTTCTCCACTGCTTTTGGAGCGCCTTTCCTGCCCCTGCCTCCGCTGACCTACGCCAAGCTCCTGGGCGAACGGATCGCTAAGCATGAGACCAATGTGTATTTGGTGAACACTGGTTGGAGCGGCGGCCCTTACGGAGTGGGCAAACGGATGAAGCTGGCCTATACCCGTGCCATGATCCATGCAGCACTGGATGGAGAACTGGGCAAAGAAGGTTGGACCACCATGCCTCTGTTTGGGGTTTCCATTCCCAAATCCTGCCCCAATGTGCCCAGCAGCGTGCTGAATCCTCGGAGCACTTGGGAAGACAAGGCTGCCTATGATGAAACGGCCCGGAAATTGGCTCGCCTGTTCCAGGAAAACTTCAAGAAATTCCAGGGCGAAGTGACGGAAGATATCGCTTCCGCCGGCCCGGTGGCGGAATAAGCGGTTTCTGCAGCGCAGAAACCGGAGGGTGTTGCCATTATGCAACACCCTTTTTTTATGTTATAATTATTAATTGCAATCAATGGGAAGGGCGGTGAAGGTATGACAGCTGTCTATTGTCCGGATCCAGGAGCTACGGAAGCACTGGGACGCCGGCTGGGGAGCCTGTGCCGGGAGGGGGATGTTTTCCTCCTGGAAGGGGATCTGGGAACGGGGAAGACCTGTCTGGTGACGGCCGCTGCGGCGGCACTGGGGGTGGATCCCCAGGATGTGACTTCTCCTACGTTTTCTCTGATGAATGTCTACCACGGCAGCAGGCTGAGCATCAAGCATTTCGATCTGTACCGGATCAACTGGCCGGAAGAACTGGAAGATATCGGATTTTCCGAATATGCCGGCGGAGATGGTGTGACTTTCATCGAGTGGGCGGAACTGTTCCCGGAATACATGCCGGAAGAGAATCTGGAACTGAAATTTACCCGCCAGGGAGAGGGGCGGCAGGTTGAGCTGTGCCCCCATGGCGGGCGGTATGAAGAATTGGCCCGGGCTCTCATGGCCCAGAAGGGCCGGGAAGGTTGAAAACGTGCTGACATTGGGAATCGATACGGCGACCCGGGTTTGTTCCGTGGCCGTCTGTGACAACAATAAAATCTTGGGGAGCTTGGAAGTGAATGTGGGGCTGACCCATTCGGAAGGGCTGGTTCCCCAGCTGGAAACCTTGCTGAAATTGGCCCGGGTGGAAAAAGAGCAGCTGGAACTCATTGCAGTGAGCCGGGGCCCCGGTTCCTTTACCGGACTGCGGATCGGTATGGCCACCGCAGAAGCCATGGCCTATGCCTTGGATCTGCCCCTGGTGGCCGTGGATACCCTGGAAGCCATCGCCTATAACCTGCCGGTGGCGGGGGTGCGCCTGATCCCTGTGCTGGATGCCCAGAAGGGAAACCTGTATGTGGGCAGCTACCGTTGGGAAAAAGACCGTCTGGTGGAAACAGAACCGGTGCGGATCGCGGCTGCCCAGGATTTGGCCGCCCAGCTCCAGGCAGGGGAGGGACCGGCCATCTTGATGGGAGAATGCCATCGGGTGCCCGGGACGGATAACTGCGGCCAGGTGACCTTGGCCCCGGAAAGTGCCCGTCTGCCCAGAGGTTCTTCGGCAGCTATCCTGGGAGCTGCCCAGTATGTGCCGGGGGGAGATCTCCATGCCTATTTCGGGATGGATCCTTTCTACATCCGGCGGTCGGAAGCGGAGGAACTATGGGAAAAAAGACATCCGGAAGGACGGTAAGATCCCTTTCTCCGGGAGACCTGGATTGGCTGCTGCCCCTGGATGCCGGATCTTTTGCGGAGCCTTGGACACGGGGGACTTGGGAGGACGAATTGGAAGGCCGGCTGAGCCATTATATTGCCCTCTTGGAGGACGGACAGCCGGTGGCATTCGGAGGCTTTTGGCTGGTAGCCGGCGAAGCCCAGGTCATGCGGTTGGCAGTGGATCCCCGGCGCCGGGGAGAAAAACTGGGGCTGTCCCTCTTGGAAGCCATGCTGGCGGAAGCCGTCCGGCTGGAAGCGGTGGAAATGACCCTGGAAGTCCGGGAAGGGAATCTCCCTGCCCGCCGGACCTATGACCACGTGGGCTTTCAGGAATGCGGCCGGCGTGAGGGGTATTACGGAGACAACGGGGAAGCGGCCATCCTGATGCGCCGGGACCTGTGAAACGAGGAGATTATGACGGAAAAAGCAATCAACATTTTGGGAATCGAAAGCAGCTGTGACGAGACTGCTGCAGCGGTGGTCCGGAATGGACGGGAAGTCCTGTCCAACGTGGTGTCCACCCAGATCCTGGTCCATCGGAAATTCGGGGGTGTGGTGCCGGAAATCGCTTCCCGGAAACATATCGAACATGTGATGCCGGTGATCCACAAAGCCCTGACCGATGCCGGACTGACCCTTCAGGAAGTGGATGCCATTGCGGTGACCTACGGACCGGGGCTGGTGGGAGCGCTCCTGGTAGGCCTCAGCGCCGCTAAGGGCTTGGCCCTGGGCAGCGGGAAACCCCTGATCGGGGTGAATCACTTGGAAGGCCATGTATTTGCCAATTTCCTGGCTGATCCGGAACTGGAGCCTCCCTTTTTGGCTCTGGTGGTCAGTGGAGGCCATACTTCCCTTTTGGTGGTGGAAGATTACAATACCTTCCGGCTCTTGGGCCAGACCCGGGACGATGCGGCCGGGGAAGCTTTTGACAAAATCGCCCGGTTCATGGGGCTGCCTTACCCGGGAGGACCGGAAATCGAACGGCTGGCCAAGAATGGGGATCCAGCGGCAGTGGATTTTCCCAGGCCTCTTTTACCTGGTTGCTTTGATTTCAGTTTTAGCGGCCTGAAAAGTGCCGTCATCAACTACATCCATACGGAAGAACAGCGGCAAAGCGGCTTCCGCCGGGAAGATGCGGCGGCTTCTTTCCAGCAGGCCATCGTAGATGTGTTGGTGAAACGGAGCCAGGAAGCCATCCGGGCTACAGGCTTGAAAAAGATTGTCCTGGCCGGAGGGGTTTCGGCCAACCGGCATCTCCAGGAAGCACTAGCCGAAGGGGCCAGGGCAGCCGGAGCGGAACTGGTCCATCCCACCCCCATCCTCTGCACGGACAATGCAGTGATGATCGGGGTGAGGGGGTATTACCAGTACCTGCACCAAGATTTTGCCAGCCTGGACTTGAATGCGGATCCCAGCCTGAAGTTGGGGGAATGAAAAAGAGGATGTTGCCACTGATGTGACCCCAAAAAGTTAGACCTTAGTAACGAGATGGTTTTTACTGTCTCGTTACTTTTTTATGCTGCCAGCAAAGAAAGCCTGTATTGAACAGGACTTTTCCAGCCCAGTTTTTCCTTGATCCTTTGTTCGTTATAGTATTTGATGTATCGTTCGATAGCGGCTTTTAGTTCTTCGTAGCTGTAGTAGATCACTCCATAATACATTTCCTGTTTCATTAAGCCGAAAAAGTTTTCCATTACAGCGTTATCATGACAGTTACCCTTTCGAGACATGCTCTGAAAAATTCGTTCTTTTTTTAGTTTCCTGGTATAGGCCTTCATTTGGTATGCCCAGCCCTGATCGGAGTGAAACGTTCTTCGATATGGACAATCAGCAGTAATTTCGATTGCTTCAGCTTGAGCTTCCAGTATGCTTTCAGCCGAAGGACGTTTGGCTATTCCATAGCTGATGATTTCATCATCGAACATGTCCAGGAAAGGATCCAGATAAAGCTTGTGCAGGGTCAGATGTCCCTGTGTATCTACTTCATAATATTTGAATTCTGAAGTATCGGTCGTAATCTTCTGATGTGGGATATTCGTCTCAAAACGACGATGTATTCTATTCGGAGCAATGGTCCCTACCTTACCCTTATAGGAACTGTATTTACGGCTTTTCCGGGTAAAGGATGTTACCTGAAGGCTCAGTTTCTGCATGATACGTTGAACTTTCTTCTTGTTCACGCAAATCCCTTGATTCTTCAGCTCACCGGTCATGCGCCGATATCCATAATCTTTATGCTGGCTGCGGATTTCCTGTATTTTGTCCTCTACTTCCTGGTCTGGATTCACGCGGTCAAACCGTTTCTGCCAGTACATATAGGTCGCTTTGGGCATTTGAGTATAGGAGAGAAGGTCTTTCAATTTGAATGATCTTCGGAGACTGGAGATGATTTTCGCAACTCTCTCATTTTTGCTTCGTCCTCTAAACGCAGTCTCCTCAGTTCTTTTAAAAAAGCATTCTCTATACGGAGTTTAAGATTTTCATCCTCTAACTCCTTGACATGTTCCACACTGATGTCGACCATCGGCTGCTGAACCTGGGTATCTGTTTTTTTGGTTTGAGATTTGTTCAAAGTTCTCTTCCTGCCTTTTTTATGTGACCGTAAAGCATCTGGTCCCGCAATTCTAAATTCATTGACCCATCTGGCAATCATTGATGGGTTGTTGATCCCTACTTGAATTGCTAGTTCCTGATATGAGATTTCATTTGTTAAGTAAGACTCTACCACAGAAAGTTTTTCTTTGAAAGAGTATATTTTTTGAGAGCGGGATCTTTTCAGTCCATCATCACCAAATGCCTTGTAAGCAGCAACCCACTTTAGCAGCTGGCTGCTACTTGCCATCCCATATTTACGTGAAATAGAAATACACCCTTCGTCACTGTTCAAATATTCCAGTACTATTTTTTTCTTAAATTCATAGCTGTGTTTTGCCATAAAAAACTGACCCCCAATTGTTAGATTTTTGGTCTAACAATTGGGGGTCAGCTCACACGCCGCGTGCAACATCCTCTTTTTCATTCTTTCTCTTTTTTGATCTGGGTCAGGTACCGGTACATGGTGGCTTGGGAACAGTGGAGGGCTTCCGCTGCTTTAGGGACGGCTCCCTTCAGCAGGAAGAAACCTTTTTGCTCCAGGCCCCGGGTCAGTTCCAGTTTCTTCTTCTGGGTCATTTTGACTGGTTCTGGTGAAGCAGCCAGGTCCTGCCGGAAGACGCTGTCCAGCAGGATATCCAGGGAACTGCCGGCTTCTGCAGGGGCTTCCGCCTCCTGGGAGGGAGCCGGCTCGGCTGTGGCGGCAAAAGAAGAAGCCGGCTCTGGGGTCTTGGGAACGGGCGGTTCCCCTCTGTCTTCCAGATCCATGGTATGGAGATCAGTATAGGAAAAGAAGCTGGGTTCTGCATTGATGTACTGATCTGGATGGCAAAGGCTGTAGACCTTGGAAGAAAGGGCTCGGTACCGGGAATCATCGAAATTGATGCACAGGAGGCCGATCAGGCTCCCGTCCTTGTCTTTGAGGAACATGCTGGAACAGCGGAGCAGATGGCCATTGGCAGAAACCCCTTGATAGTTCAGCTTCCAGTTTTCCTTTTCATAACTTTTTTGGGCCAGCATCTCCCGGGCGGCCTTCGTCATCTGGGCGCCTACGGTCCGGCCGGTGATGTGGCCGTTGGCAATGGCAACCACACAGGGCGTATCCTGTTTCATATCATAGAGGACGATTTCATAATCCGGCCCTAGGGTCAGACTTAAGAATTCTACAAGCAGGGTGAATTTCCTCAGCTGGAAGGGTGACATCATGAGCTCCTTTCTCATTTTGTTTAAGACCTTATTTATTTTATTTTACTATGGATTCCGTGAAAATTCAATGAAGTAATAAAAATATATCAAAAAATCATCAAATAATAAATCTTCCTCTAAAAATAAGAAATAATAAAAAAATAAAAAATATACAAGAAAAGTGTTGACAAATTTCTGATAAAAAGGTATCATAAACATGCAATCAGGAAATGAATAAGAAAATAAACTCAATAAATAATAATTAATTATCACACCCTGATTGTGCCAAACAGATACTGACCGCTCATCGTTATTTGATGCTCTGTGGAGAAGCTGCGATAACCGGGGTGTCTCGTATAATTTATCGGGTGGCGACACCCAATTATAGGAGGTAAATTTTATGAAAACGTATCCACTGAACGTCCCTGCTCCTCATCATTACACTTTCGCTGTACGTGATATCCCTGATGTCACCGTTGAACAGCGGGAACGCGCCCTGAAGGCAACCCACTACAATGAATTCGCTTTCCCTGCCGGCATGCTGACTGTTGATATGCTGTCCGACTCCGGCACCACGGCTATGACCAACCAACAGTGGGCCAGCCTGTTCCTGGGCGATGAAGCATATGGACGGAACACCGGGTACTATGTGCTGCTGGATACGTTCCGGGATATCTTCGAACGGGGCGGAGAAAAGAACTGGAAGAAGATCATCGACCTGGTCCGCACCGACTGCCGGGACGTGGAAAAAATGATGGATGAAGTCTATCTGTGCGAATATGAAGGCGGCCTGTTCAACGGCGGCGCTGCACAGATGGAACGGCCCAACAGCTTCATCATCCAACAGGGCCGTGCTGCTGAATCCGTCCTGATGGAAATCGTCCGGAAGATTTTGGCCAAACGCCATCCGGGCAAAGTGTTCACCATTCCTTCCAACGGCCACTTCGATACCACTGAAGGAAACATCAAACAAATGGGCTCCATCCCCCGGAACCTGTATCATAAGGAAATCCTGTACGAAGTCCCCGAAGGCGGCAAATACGCAAAGAACCCGTTCAAAGGGAACATGGACATCGAAAAACTGGAACAGCTGATCCAGGGCGTAGGTCCGGAAAACATCCCTCTGATCTTCACCTGCATCACCAACAACCCCATCTGCGGACAGCCTGTTTCCATGGGCAACATCAAAGAAATCAACCGGGTTGCCCACAAATACAACATTCCTCTGGTATTCGACGTGGCAAGATGGGCAGAAAACTGCTACTTCATCAAGATGAACGAAGAAGGCTATCAGGACAAATCCATTGCAGAAATCGCTTCCGAAATGTTCTCCTACTGTGATGCCTTCACCATGTCCGCTAAAAAAGACGGTCATGCCAACATGGGCGGCATGCTGGCCTTCCGCGACAGAGGACTGTTCTGGAAGAACTTCTCCGACTTCAACGAAGACGGCTCCATCAAGACCGACGTGGGTGTTCTGCTGAAAGTGAAACAGATCTCCTGCTACGGGAACGATTCCTACGGCGGCATGAGCGGCCGGGATATCATGGCTCTGGCAGTAGGCCTGTATGAATCCTGCGACTTCAACTACATGCATGAACGGGTACAGCAGTGTGAATACCTGGCCCAGGGCTTCTACAAAGCTGGTGTCAAAGGGGTTGTGCTGCCGGCCGGCGGTCATGCTGTGTACATCAACATGGATGAATTCTTCGACGGCAAACGGGATCATACCACCTTCGCTGGGGAAGGCTTCTCCCTGGAACTGATCCGCCGCTACGGTATCCGGGTTTCCGAACTGGGCGACTATTCTATGGAATATGACCTGAAGACTCCGGAACAGCAGGCTGAATTGGCCAACGTGGTACGGTTCGCCATCGACCGCAGCCGTCTGACCCAGGAACACCTGGACTATGTCATCGCAGCTGTGAAGGCACTGTACGAAGACCGGGCAAGCATCCCCAACATGCGCATCGTCTGGGGCCACAAACTGCCTATGCGTCACTTCCACGCCTTCCTGGAACCCTATGCTCCTTCTGAAGACCAAAAATAAGAAATAGGCAACTCCAAAAAGAAGGAACGCCTTACACGCTTCTTTATCCACTGGCTCAGGAGCGATTCCTTACCCCCTAAGGAATCGCTCCTTTCTTAATTGTTTTCGTTTTCTTTCATTTCAAATTATTTCGCAAAATGCTATAATATTTTTATTGTCCTCCAGGAGGAGAAAAATGAACGAAGAAACTACTACTATGACCGGACAAATTGCTGCTGAAGAACAACGGGACGGATTTCAGTCCAAGTGGGGATTTATCTTAGCCTGTATCGGCTCTGCCGTGGGCATGGGGAACATCTGGCGCTTTCCCGTCATGGTGTCGAAATACGGCGGGATGACTTTCCTGATTCCCTTTTTCTTTTTTGTCATCCTGATCGCCGCCACCGGCGTCATCGAAGAAATGTCTTTTGGACGGATTGCCAAAGCCGGCCCCATCGGAGCTTTTGGTACAGCCACGGAGTTGCGCTGGCAGGACCGGAAAAAAGGGGAATGGATCGGCATGATTCCCGTGCTGGGTTCTTTAGCCTTGGCCATCGGCTACACCTGTGTGGTGGGCTGGGTGGTGAAATACACCTATCTGGCCTTTACCGGAGGTCTTTCGGCAATGGGACAGGACCTGCCCCAAATCGCCGGGCTGTTTGAAGCCACTGCTACTTCTTTCGGCAATAATTTCTGGCTGATCGTGGCCTGCCTGGGTTCCTTCCTGATCATGGGGATGGGGGTTGCCAGCGGCATCGAAAAAGCGAACAAGATCATGATGCCGGCTCTCTTCGCCATGTTCCTGTTCCTGCTCTGCTATGTGTTCATCCTGGATGGAGCGGAAGGCGGGTATCGGGATATCTTCACCTTCAACCCGGAAGGCTTGAAGAATCCTTTTGTGTGGGTCTATGCGTTCGGCCAGGCTTTCTTTACCCTGTCCATTGCCGGCAGCGGCACGGTCATCTACGGATCCTATCTCAGCGATAAGGAAGACGTGGTGGGAGCTGCCAAATATGTGGCTTTCTTCAATCTGCTGTCCGCTATGCTGGCCGCCTGCGTCATCATCCCGGCCATGGCCATCACCGGAGAAAAGCTCTCTTCCGGCGGCCCCGGCCTGATGTTCATCCATCTGATCCCTGTTTTCAACGGCATGCCCGCAGGCCGTCTCGTGGTCATCATCTTCTTTATCTGTGTACTCTTTGCAGGGGTCAGCTCCCTGGTGAACCTGTATGAGGCTCCGGTGGCCACCCTGCAGGAACAGTTCGGCTTCAAGCGGATGCCGGCCGTAGCCACCATCGGTGTGCTGGGCTGCGTATCTGCTCTCCTGATCCAAGGCATCGTCTCCGAATGGATGGACGTGGTCTCCATTTACATCTGTCCTTTGGGAGCGGTCCTGGCCGGTGTGATGTTCTACTGGGTCGGCGGGAAGGAATTTGTCCTGAAAGCCGTCAACACCGGGCGCGAAAAACCCATCGGTGCCTGGTTCTATCCTTTGGGGAAATATGTATTCTGTATCATTGCCATCGCTGCCCTGGTCATTGGGGCGGCCCTGGGAGGAATCGGCTAAGACGGATCGTCCGGAGAAAAGGGGTGCTGCACGTTTTGTGCAGCGCCCCTTAGCTGTTGCAGGGACAGCAGCTCTGTTCTATTCCCCTGTATTATCAGAATATTACCTGTTTTAAATTGGGATAAGTTCTGATTTGGCATTGGTGTAAAAAGTGATATAATATAGGCTGTGAAAAGGGGCGCCGTGCGCCAGCCTTTTAATACTTGGGTAGGAGTGATATGGAATGGCATTTATGGACGAACTGAAGGCTCGTGTTAAACCTGCACAAAAGGTGATTGTGCTGCCGGAAAACGACAGTGACAGAGCACTGAAGGCTGCTGCTATCGTTACGAAGGAAGGTTTTGCTAAAATCGTGCTGGTAGGGGATCCTGCTAAACTGCAGAAGGATGCAGAACGTCTGGGCATCAGCTTTGACGGTGTAAAGATCGTCAACCCTGCAACCTATGAAAAAATGGACGAACTGTGTGCTTACTTCGCAGAACGGAGAAAGAAAAAGGGCATGACCGTGGAAAAAGCACGGGAAATCATGCTGAAAGATACCACTTTCTTTGGCGCCGGCCTGCTGGCCATGGGCGATGCTGACGGCGTTGTTTCCGGTTCCACCCGGACTTCCGCCGATACCATCAAAGCTGGGCTGCAGGTTGTGGGTGTGAAACCCGGCAACAAGACTGTATGCAGCGGCTTCATCGTGCTCAGCGACAAAGAAAACCTGGGCGATCATGGCAAGCTGGTGTTCGGTGACTGCGGCGTCATCATCGAACCGACTGCTGAACAGCTGGCCGATATCGCTGTAAGCTGTGCTGAACGGGCCAAGACCACCCTGGAAATCGCAGAACCGAAAGTGGCTCTGCTGTGCTATTCCACCAAAGGATCCGGCTCCGGCGAAGAAGTGGACAAAGTGAAGGAAGCTGTTGAAATCCTGAAATCCCGGAACGTGGACTTCGCATTTGACGGCGAACTCCAGGCTGATGCCGCCCTGGTTCCTGAAGTGGGCGAACGGAAGGCTCCTGGCTCCAAAGTGGCTGGCCATGCCAACGTACTGATTTTCCCGAACCTGTGCGCTGCCAACATCGGCTACAAGCTGGTTGAACGGTTCAGCGGTGCTACCTGCCTTGGGCCTCTGGTACAGGGTTTGGCAAAACCTGTCCTGGACCTGAGCCGCGGCTGCTCCACCCAGGACGTGGTGGACGTAGTGGCAGTCTGCGCCAGCGACGCCATTGCTGCTGAAGGAAAGTAATTTACGTATAAAAAAGAAGAGGCTGCTGCAGGAGCACCAGCCTCTTCTATTTTTTTATTCCAGCGATTCAAAATAGGAGAAACGCCAGCCTTTCAGGGTCTTCACATAGGGGAAGATGGTCTTTTTGGTTTCCACCACATTGGTCTTGCCATGGACCGGATCTTCCATGATGGGTGTGGAAATCTCCAGGTTGATACGGGTGGGGGAGACTCGGACGATGTTGATGGTGGATGTCCCTTTCCGAGGGTCTAGGGCCTTGGCGCTGGGTGCCACATACAGCCGTCCGTCAAATTCCCGGTACATCCGGCTGTCGCTGATGATGAATCCGGCCAGGGCTTCGGTGAAGCATTCGTTGACCCGGGTCTTCAGGGCCAGCATGGTGGGATAGTCCTTGTCAGCCACCGTGTAGTAGATCATATACCCGGTGTCTTTTTTCTCTTTGCCGTCGGTTTCCAGAGGATGGTGTTCGAACCACTCGTAAACGGTATTGGCTTCCTGGAAAGCCTGAGCCACTTCCTGATCCGTGGGAGCTTCCGGAGAAGCAAAGGCCGTCAGGGCCGCCGTCAGTACCAGGATGGCGGATAAAAATAAAGAACGTACGATTTTCATGGACGCACTCTCCTTCTGTTTGATTCTTTTATTGTACCATAATTTGGCAGGATGTGGTATCATCTTCCTTGTAGGCGCGGCACCGTCACTTTAGACGGGGAGCAGCTCACGCTGAATGATACATAAGGAGTGTGGATCCAGCTATGAAATATCAGGCGGTGATCTTTGATCTGGATGGGACCCTGCTGGATACCCTGACGGATCTGTGGAATGCTGTGAATGCAGCTTGCAAAAAATACGGCTGTGCCCCCCGGACCCGGCTGCAGGTACGACGGGCCCTGGGCAACGGACTGGAACGGCTGCTGCGGCTCTCTCTACCCGAAGATATGGAGGAGAACCGTTTCCAAGCGGCTTTCCAGTTTTTTCGGGGATATTATTTGAAACACTGCGATGAAGAGACCCGGCCCTATGAGGGGATCCCGGAACTGCTCCGGAAGCTGCAGCAGAAGGGCATACGGCTGGCCATCGTCTCCAACAAGGCGCATCCGGCGGTACGGGAGCTCCGGGATCGGTATTTTCCGGAAACCATGCAGGTGGCCATTGGAGAAAGCGTGGAGATCCGGCGGAAACCGGCACCGGATACGGTGTTCAAGGCCTTGGAGGAACTGGGGATCCCCAAAGAGCAGGCGGTGTATGTGGGGGATTCGGAAGTAGATAAAAAAACGGCGGACAATGCCGGGATGGACTGTTTCCTGGTCACTTGGGGCTTCCGGGACCGGGATGAACTGGCAGCTCTGGAGCCTGCGGCTCTCATCGACCGGCCGGAACAGATCTTGGAGAAGGTAGTGTAAAAAGGGGCTGTTGCCTGTGTGAAAACCACACAGGTGCAACAGCCTCTTATCATTTCCTATATGCCAGTTCCAAATCTGTGCTGGAGAACTGGGTCCCTTCCAGGTTGGCGTGGCTGAGATCCGCATCATCCAAATTGGCGTTGGTCAATACGGCTTTGCTCAGATTGCTGCCCTCTAGGGTGGAACTCATGAGATTGGCATTCTTAAAAACGGCTTCCGGCAGGCTGGCCCGACGGAGACGGGCGTTGTACAGGTTGGCGGAAGTGAAGTTGGCACCTCGGAGCTGGGTGCCGAAGAACCAGCTCCGTGCCAGGTTGGCAGAAAAGAAATTGGCCATGGCTCCGTTGGCATAGTCAAAATTGCTTTCCCGCAGGTCCGCTGTATACAGATTGGCGAAGGTCAAAAGAGCATGGGAGAAACTGGTCCGGTAGGCGGTGGCTCCCACCAGGGAGCTGCGGTTCAGCACCGTATGGGAAAAATTCGCGTTGGACAGGTCCGCTCCTTCTAAATCAGAACCGGCCATATAGGCATTGCGGAAGTTGGCCTTCTGGAGATTGGTTTCCTTCAAGTTGGCATTTTCCAGGATGGCATTGGTCAGGTTGGCATAGCTCAGGTCCGCGCCCTGGAGATCGGCTCCGGTCAGATCCGCGTCCCGCAGATAGGCTCCCCGCAGATCCCCTCCCGGGCAGGAACGGGTGGCCAGGAGCTGGTCTACATCGCTTTGCTGGTAGGCAAGGGCCGGCAGGGCCGTGGAAACCACCAGCAGGGCAGTGAGAAAATATTTTTTTCCAAACATGGTCTTATGCCTCCTCCAGGATGGCAGAAAGGTCCCGGGGATCTTCCGGCAGTTCCGGGATGATTTTCCAGGGGTGATAGGCTTCCAGCCGCTCCAGCGTGTAGGAAGAACCCTTCAGGACGATCAGGCTCCGGACGCCGATGGCCTGGGCACAGGTGATGTCGTGAGGGGTGTCTCCAATGACGATGAGCTGCTCTGGGGTCACAGCAGGATCCGCTTTCCGGACTTTCTCCCATAGGGCCTGGGAAAGGTCATCCCGGAATTCACTGATTTCCCCAAAGGCGCTGTGGGCATAGTCGAATTCCTTTTCGATGCCGAAATATCGGAGCTTGGCATGGGCTGCCACTTCACAGTTCCCGGTAAGCAGCAGGGAAGTGGTCCCGGGATCCTTTCGGATCCATTCCAAAGTTTCCTGCACATGGGGAAGCAGGCGGCCGTGTTTTTCCACCAGGGAAGCCGGCAGCTTCTGGCCATAGGCTTCCAGCATGTGGGATACTTCTTCCGGGCTGCAATGGCCTTGGATCCCTTCGATGGCTTTGCGGGCGATGAAGGTGTCCGTCCGTCCGGCCATGCCGTAAGTGAATTCGAAATTGTCCAGGCCGTACAGTTCGTTGATGGTGGCTTTCATGGCGGCGACCCCGGCATAATTGGTCAGGAGCAGGGTCCCGTCGATGTCCCAACAGATGTATTTCATGATGTCATTCTTCCTTTGACTGTAAAAGAAGCTGTGAAACAAGGACCGGCAGACAGGCCCGGCAGGGTTTCACAGCTCGTTTTTCCTTCATGTCCAGAGCCAGCTGTGCCGGCTTCCAGTGTCCAGGGGACAGCTGGAAGCTGCCTGCTGGCATCCCTTCATTCCCGGTTCTTCTTCCAGGTCATGAATTTCTTCAGCTTGGCACCGGCATTCTTGGCCCGCCGCATGGTCTTGACCATCTTTTTCCGCTGTGGCTTCATATCTTTGATGGAACCATAGTCGCCCCGTTTCAGGGTGGTGAGCTTGGTCTGGTCAGGGCCGAATTCCTGGCGCAGGAAAACGGCCACCTGTTCCGGACTGGCCGCGCTTTCCAGGGTGAAGACGTCGGCTTCTACATAGCCATAAGTGGGGAATACATGGAGAAAAATATGGCCATTGGTACACAGCATGACAAAACAGAAATCGTCTCCTTCGTCATTTTCTGTGGAATACAGGGCCAATTCCTTCAGGCTGAACCTTTCAGCAGCTTCTTCCAGTACATCTCGGATCTTTTCTTTATCGAATACGATCTCTTCCGCACAGCGGTACATGTCCAGTGCTGCCTGGGTACCTTTTCCAATCACGTAGTGTTCACATCCTTTGGATATCTCGATTTTCGTTCAATTTCAGCTTCCTTATTATACCTTACTTCAATAGAGACTGTCAAAAAAAACGGAAAACTGTGCTATAATAAATAAAACATATGTTCAGGAGGAGCAGTGGGGCATGTCCGGACCAGTATCTATTGAACTTACCATCAAGAATATCGTTTTCCAGGCCGCGGAAGGGACGTTCAGTGTATTCCGGGGAGAAAACCCGGAAGTGGGGACGGTTTCCGTAGTCTACAAGGGACAGGCTCCTTTTGCCGGAGAACAAGTACGGCTTTCGGGAAGCTGGGGGGAACATCCCCGGTTCGGCCGGCAGTTCCAAGCCCAAAGCTGGGAAGCTATCCAGCCCAAGGGAACAGAAGGCTTGGTGAAGATGCTGGGCAGCGGGGTCCTAAAGGGCGTGGGACCGGCCATGGCCCAACGGATCGTGGATCAGTTTGGGGAAGATACCCTGAAGATCTTGGAAAAATCCCCGGAACGGCTGCGGGAAGTCTCCGGGATTGGAAAAAAGAAGGCAGAGGCCATTGTGGCTTCCTATGGGGAACTGAAAGACAGCCGGGAACTGGTATTTTTCCTGGAAAGCCACGGGATCAGCGGAAATTACGCTCCCCGGATCCAGGCTCTGTACGGGAATACGGCGGTGACTCGGATCAGCAACAATCCTTACTGCCTGGCAGAAGACGTGGATGGCATTGGATTTCGGACGGCGGATGCCCTGGCCCGGAACCTGGGGGTGGATGAACATGCTGAGGACCGGATCCGGGCTGGAATCCACTATACCTTGCTTCAGGGAGCCAGCCAGGGCCATACCTGTGTACCTGACCGCTGGCTGGTGACTTTGGCAGCCAAGATCCTCCAGGTGGATCCTTTGGAAGTGGAACAGGTGTTCCAGCAGCTCTTGAAGGACAATCTGCTCCGGACGGAGGATGTGGGGGACCATGTATGTGTGTACCCGGAATACCTTTATCGGGCGGAAGAAGGGGCGGCACGGCGGCTGCTGGCCCTCCGGGACAATGTGAATGCCCTGTGGAAGGTGGATTACCAGAAAATCATCCGGGAATGGGAAAGGGACGAGCGAATCCAGCTGGCCCCGGAACAGGCAGAAGCGGTGAAGGCTTCTGTGGACCATGGGGTATTCGTACTCACCGGGGGACCCGGTACCGGGAAGACCACTGTCATCAAGGGGATCCTTTCAGTGATGGAACAAGCCGGGTGCAAGATCCTCCTGGCGGCCCCCACGGGACGGGCGGCCAAACGGCTGGCAGAAAGTGCCGGAAAGCCAGCGCTCACTGTCCACCGGCTGCTGGAATACACCCCTAACGGAGAAGGAGATTCCTTCTGGGGACGGGATGAGGACAATCCCCTGGAAGCGGACGCAGTCATTGTGGACGAAGCTTCCATGATGGACATCGTGCTCATGTACAACCTGCTGAAAGCGCTGCCCTTGGGCTGCCGGCTGATCTTGGTGGGGGATGTGGACCAGCTGCCCAGCGTGGGGCCTGGCTCCGTGCTCCAGGACATCATCCGCAGCGGTACTATGCCCATCGTCCGGCTGGAAAATGTGTTCCGCCAGGCAGAGCTGAGCCCCATCGTCCGGAATGCCCACCGGATCAACCAGGGCATGATGCCCCAGTGGGAAGGAGAAAATGATTTCAGTTTCCGGGAATTTGCCACGGAAGAGGAAACCATGCACTATATTGTGGACCTTTATGCCCACCTGTCCCGGACCCAGCCCCAGGACAGCCTCCAGGTGCTCACCCCCATGCACAAGAACCTGTGCGGAGTGGAGAATCTGAATAACCTGCTCCAAGCCCGGATGAATCCCCCGGATCCGGAAAAACAGGAGTACCGGGGCAGTTTCCTGCTGCTCCGGGAAGGGGACAAGGTGATGCAGATCCGGAACAATTATGAGAAGAACGTATTCAACGGGGATATCGGCCGGATCCAGAGCATCCAGGGGGCCTATGTGACGGTAGACTTCCCGGACCGGGCAGAAGGGGAAGCGGTGACCTATGAGGGAGCGGAAGTCTCTGATCTGCGGCTGGCCTATGCCATGAGCGTCCACAAATCTCAGGGCAGTGAATATGGGGCGGTCATCATGCCTCTGGTATTGAGCCACTACATCCTGCTCCAACGGAACCTGTTCTACACCGCCATTACCCGGGCCAAAAAGCAGGTATACCTGGCCGGCAGCAAAAGGGCCCTGCGCATGGCTGTGGAAAACGATAAGACCCGGAAACGGTACAGCCTGCTGGCGGAACGGCTGAAAAGATACAGTGAATAAAGAAGTCAGACACGGACCAAAGGGCTTTGAGATGTCAGATTCCATAGAGAACGAAGCAAAGCCGAAGCCAATGCTGATTGCCGACAAAGCTGACTTCTGAAAGCCTCCACAGGAGGTGGGTCTGACGTCTGATACCTGTTCATTTCCGGAGGTGCTCTATGCTGTCATTCATCCTTGCCCTGCTCCACTCCCTGTTCTACCCCCATTCCTGTCCGGGCTGCGGAGAAGAAGTGCGGGGGAAAGGGGTCCTCTGCGATCCCTGCCGGAGGGGAATCTGGCATCCCCGCTCCTTCCAGCCCCTCAGCCTGGATTGTCCCCACCTGGATGGACTGTTCTTCCTGATGGACTATGCGGGGGGCATCCAGAAAGCCTTGCAGATGGCCAAGTTCCGGGGAAGGGAGGACCTGCTGCCCCGGTTGGCGGAAGAATGGAGGCAGGGGGTTCTCCGGGAACAAAGATTCCACTGGCATCTGGTGCCGGAAATCCGGCTGGCAGCCACCGGCATCCCTACGGACCCGGTGCGGAAGAAACAGCGAGGATACGACCTGCCGGAAGAAATCTTCCGGCCCTGGTGCCGACAGGAAGGGTACCTTTGGGAAAACCTGCTGATCCGGAACCGGAGCACCCGGCCCCAGTACGGCCTGACTCCGGAAGAGCGGAAAAAGAACATCAAAGGATGCTTCACCCTGGCCCGGCAGGAAAATCTGCCGGACATCGTGCTGCTCTGCGAGCAAAGATGATTGAGATTGATACAAAATTTTGAATGGTGTGCATAGCTGAAAAGCCCATATATAGCAAGGTTTCCGTCTAGGTCGGCAAGGGGCTGTTCTTTTTTGCTCCAATATTGAGTGGAATTTCAAGGCGAAAGAAAATATTACGAGCAGTAAAATGAATACGGTGATAACGATAGCTTTTTTATTGTTAACGTCATTTTTCGACTGGTGAAGGCTAAGCTGCACGTCAGTACATTCTAAGTAGATGTCTGCAGACAGGAGCTGGATGTTATCAAAAAATAACGCCTGTTAGAATGTCTTAAAAAAGAGGTTCTGGCGGGCGTTATTGATTCACATAGAAAATAAGTCTACAACTATCAAAAAAGTAACAAACAAACTTGTGTTTATTAAAGCATAGATTCAATTTGATAGAGAAAGCTCTGAGAAATAAATTTGTATAGAACAAGATATAGTGCGGGATTATCTCCATTTCTGATGAAAGAGTTTGCAGTTCGAAAAATTGACCTAAAAATACCACTGCTAAAAATCTCATCTTGTGCTATAATAATTTCATAAACGAACATATGTTCGATACAAAACAAAGACAATCCAAGGGGGTAGGCTACATGGGAAAAGTAAGAAAGCACATTAGAAACCTGCACGATGGTACTGAGGATGGAGAAAGAATCTTTGACGCCATCGTGGAAGAAGGAAGGGTGACCATCGAGCTGAAGAACAGTAAGAAACAGCTTGTCCAGGTTCCTTGGGAAGATATCGTAACCCAGGTGGATGCAGTGAGAAATAGAAATTCCAGAAAATAGAAGTTACCTGTGCAGTCCTATTCTTTATACGGAGCTGTCAAACGGAGCTATCTACTTTGACCGAAAGGTCATGTAGATGGCTCCGTTTTTTTGTTTCAGCAAGTTCAAAATGTAACTTGTTGAAACAAGAAAGTACAGCCAGATTCCCGGCTCAAGGTTCATTCCCGGACGCGGGAGTGCCCAGAGCGGCGAGCCGGGCCCTATATACCGTCAGCCTACTGGGGTGGTTGACCATGGAAGCGGAGATGCATTTTATGGTCAATAAAGACAGGCTGCCTGTGTGGATCTTCGCTTCGCATTTTGCGAAGGAGTCCGCACATGGCCAATCAAGAGAAAACCAGAGTCAAACAGCAGTATTTTATTCCCCTGGAAGTAAAGGAGGGAACCATTATCACGAAGGAATATGAAGACGCACCACGAAAATGGTGGAAAATTGGGAACAGGAAGGTTTATGCCATTCTGGTCCAGGTTACCAAAGAGCAGTATGAAGCCTACATGCGGCCGGAGTGGAAGGAAGACAAACGGCAGCAGCGGGTAGTTGAAAAACGCCGGAGACGGGAAATGGCCCAGGCGGAACATCGGGAGGACAAGACCGTCCAGGGCTGGGATACAGCAGTTTCTTTTGAACAGCTGTGTGAAACGGAATATGGATTTCCGGAGGAAACCGGACAGGAGAGTCTGGACGAAATTCTGGAAAAAGAGGAGCTGCTGGCAGCACTCCGGCGGGAACTGGCCAAGCTGGAAGCGCTGGACCGGATTATCTTGCAGATGGCCATGAATGGGCTCAGTGAAGCATCCATCGGCCACAAAGTGGGACTTTCCCAAAAGGGGGTCAATAAAAGGAAGCATCGGCTGCTGGAACAGCTCCGGGAGCAGCTGAAGGACTATCGGTAACGGGAACGAAAAAAACCGGCTGGGAAATTTCTGGCCGGATTTCTAAAAATGGGTACTTATCATCAGAGTACTTGTCCTGTTATGGGTGAAGGGCAAAACAAGAAGCCCCTGGAAAGGAGGACGTGCCATGGAAAATGGACAAATGCTGAGAAACCGAAGGCAGGACCTGGACCGGGAGCTGGTAGGGGTGCTGATGAAAATCAGCGACACAGCGGAACGGGCTGCTCGGAATCTTATGATCCTGCACATGAAGAGAAAATCGAAAGGAGTCAATCTTAATGAAAGAGGAAACGTTGGTCAAATTATCCGTTGAACTGGAAACCTGTGGAAAAGCCCTGCTGAAGATTGCGGAAGCCATGAAGTTCAAGGAGGAAGCTCCGGCTCTGGAACCTCCAAAGAATGAGGTGGTTCCTAAAAAACTCACCTTGGAAGAGGTGCGGAAGGTAGCGGCAGATAAATCCCGTCAGGGATTCACAGATGAAGTCCGTGGGCTGATCCAGAAGTATGGGGCCGACAAGCTGTCCAGTATGGAGCCGGAGAAGTATGAGGCCTTTTTGAAAGACCTGGAGGTGATGGGCCATGCCGGGTAACCATGCGGTGCTCTCTGCTTCGTCCAGTTACCGCTGGCTGGCCTGTCCCCCTTCGGCCCTGGAATGTGCCAAGCTGCCGGATGTGCAAAGCGAATTTGCCCGGCAGGGAACGGAGGCCCATGCGCTTTGCGAATATAAGGTGAAGAAGGCGCTGGGGCAGAAAGAAAAGGACCCCACCAAGACCCTGACCTATTTTGATGAAGAAATGACCGAATGCACCGATGCCTATGCCCAGTTTGTGCTGGAGAGCCTAGCGGCGGCCAAAACCGTCTGTAAGGATCCTCTGGTTCTGGTGGAACAGCGAGTGGATTTTTCACGGTGGGTGCTGGAAGGGTTTGGTACTGGGGACTGCTTGATTGTGGCGGATGACATACTGACTGTCATTGACTACAAACACGGGTTGGGAGTGCTGGTGGAAGCGGAGAAAAATCCCCAGATGATGTGCTATGCCTTGGGGGCTTTGGATCTTTTTGATGGAATCTACGATATCCAGAAAGTCTCCATGACCATCTTCCAGCCAAGGCGGGAAAACGTCAGTACCTACACCATGCCCAAGGAAGAATTGCTTCAATGGGCGGAAACGGTGCTGAAGCCCACTGCAGACCTGGCGGCTAAGGGAGAAGGAGAATACAAGGCTGGTGACCACTGCCGGTTCTGCAAGATACGGGCTACCTGCCGGAAACGGGCCGAGTATAACCTGGAGCTGGCCAAGTACGACTTTGCCATGCCCTCCACTCTGGCAGATACAGAAATGGAAGCCATCCTGGCCAAAGCTGATGAACTGGTGAACTGGGTCGGGGACGTGAAAGATTATGCCCTACAGCAGGCTCTTTCCGGCAAGACCTGGGCCGGGTGGAAAGTAGTGGAAGGCCGGTCCAACCGGAGGTACGTTAATGAAGAAGCGGTTGCCGCCAAAGTGGAAGGGGCAGGATATTCTCCCTATGAGAAGAAACTTCTGGGGATTACGGCCTTGACCAAACTACTGGGAAAGAGACGGTTTGATGAACTTCTGACCGATTTGATTGAGAAACCTCAGGGCAAGCCGGTCCTGGTCCCGGAAACGGACAAACGGCCGGCCATGCATACGGCGGCTGATGATTTTTCTAAGGAAATTGAAGGAGGAAACAAGAATGTCTAAGAATTATGTGAATCCGTGCAAAGTAATCACCGGAGTGAATACCCGTTGGAGTTATGCCAATGTGTGGGAACCCAAATCCATCAATGGGGGAACGCCCAAATACAGTGTCAGCCTGATCATCCCCAAATCCGACACCAAGACGGTGGAAAAGGTCCGGGCTGCTATTAAGGCTGCCTACCAGGAAGGGGAAGGGAAACTGAAAGGGAACAGCCGGGTAGTCCCGACCCTGGAAGCCATCAAGACCCCGCTCCGGGATGGGGATCTGGAACGGCCTGGAGATGATGCCTACAAGGATAGCTTCTTTATCAATGCCAACTCTGCCACCCAGCCGGGCATTGTGGATGCCAACTGCCAGCACATTCTGGAACGCTCTGAAGTGTATTCCGGGGTGTATGGCCGCGCCTCCATCAGCTTTTATGCTTTCAACAGTAATGGGAATAAAGGCATCGCCTGCAGCCTGAACAACCTGCAGAAGATCCGGGACGGAGAGCCTCTGGGCGGCAAGCCTCGGGCAGAGGACGACTTTGCCACGGCGGATGATGAGGATTTTCTTGGGTAAGCGGATAGAAGAACGGAAGGTGGCAGGATTCCAACTGCCACCTTTTTCTATAAGGAGAAAGGTATGAAAACTCTTTCGTTGGATCTGGAAACCTATAGCGATGTGAACCTGGCCAAGTGCGGCGTGTACAAGTATGCGGAATCCCCAGCCTTTGAAATCCTCCTTTTTGGGTATGCGGTGGATGGGGGAGCGGTGCAGGTCATCGACCTGACTCAGGGAGAAAACATTCCGGAAGAAATTCTGTATGCCCTCACCGATGATACTGTCACCAAGTGGGCTTTCAATGCCAATTTCGAGCGCGTGTGTCTCTCCCGGTACCTTACCGATTTGGAGCGGAGCATGGACCCCTTCCAGGATCAGCATCCTCTGTCTCAAGAATGTGCCCGGTTCTTGAGTCCTGCAGGGTGGAAGTGCTCCATGGTCTGGTCCGCCTATATGGGGCTGCCTCTTTCCTTGGAAGGAGTAGGGGCCGTACTGAATCTGGACAATCAAAAAATGAAGGAAGGGCGGGAGCTGATTCGGTATTTCTGCGTTCCCTGCAAAGAAACCAGGATCAACGGCGGCCGGACCAGGAACCTTCCTCGACATGCCCTGGATAAATGGAACCTGTTCAAAAGTTATAACAAGCGGGACGTAGAAGTGGAAATGGCCATCCAGCAGCGATTGCAAAAGTACCCGGTGCCGGAACAGGTATGGGAGGAATACCATTTGGATCAGGAGATCAACGACAGGGGAATTGCCATTGACCTGGAACTGGCCAAACAAGCAGTGAACCTGGATGCCAAAAGCAGGGAAAGCCTGATGGCAGCCCTGAAGGAACGGACTGGCCTGGAGAACCCAAATTCTGTTATCCAGATGTTGGAATGGTTGGAACAGCATGGCTTAAAGACGGATTCCCTGGGAAAGAAAAATGTCCTGGAACTATTGAAAACGGCCCAGGAACCCTTGCGGAGTGTACTGCTTCTGCGGCAGAAGTTGGCCAAATCCTCGGTGAAGAAATATCAAGCTATGGAAATGACGGCTTGTAAGGATGGACGGGCCAGAGGTATGTTTCAGTTTTATGGAGCCAATAGGACCGGCCGGTTTGCCGGCCGGCATATCCAATTGCAAAATCTTCCCCAGAACCATCTGCCGGACCTTTCCGAAGCCCGGGAGCTGGTACGCCAGGGAAACTATGAAGCCCTGGATCTTCTCTACGATTCCATTCCCGATGTGCTGTCCCAGCTGATCCGGACGGCTTTTGTGCCCAGGCCGGGGATGAAGTTTGTGGTTTCGGACTTCTCGGCTATCGAGGCACGGGTCATTTCCTGGCTGGCGGGGGAAAGGTGGAAATCTGAGGCTTTTGCGGCCGGAAAGGATATCTACTGTTCTACGGCCAGCCAGATGTTTGGAGTGCCCGTTGTAAAACATGGCATAAATGGGGACCTTCGCCAGAAAGGGAAAATCGCAGAACTGGCCTGTGGCTACGGCGGGTCCGTTGGGGCATTAAAGGCCATGGGAGCCATCGAAATTGGTATCCCGGAAGAGGAACTGGGCCCCCTGGTCCAGTCCTGGCGCTCGGCTAATCCGCACATCGTCGATTTCTGGTGGCAGGTGGATGGGGCGGTGAAGACTGCCGTTAAGCAGAGAATCCCTGCTTGGGTGAACAACATCCGTTTTTTTTGCCAGAGCGGTATGCTATTCATCGAACTGCCCAGCGGCCGGCGGCTTTCCTATGTAAAGCCTCGGATCGGGGAGAATCAATTCGGTGGAGAATCCGTGACCTATGAGGGCATTGGGGCCACTAAGAAATGGGAACGATTGGAAAGCTACGGACCAAAGTTCGTGGAAAACATCGTCCAGGGAACAGCCAGGGATATCCTTTGCTACGCCATGCAGACCCTCCGGCACTGTGCTATTGTTGGACATGTCCATGATGAACTGATCATCGAGTGCAGTAGGGATGTCAGTGTAGATGCCGTCTGTGAGCAGATGAGCCGGACCCCATCTTGGGCGGAGGGGCTGGTGCTTCGGGCAGATGGGTATGAGTGTGAATTTTATCAGAAAGACTGAAAAATAATAAGAAGCGGCCGCAAGGAAACCATTTTTCTTGTGGCCGCTTCTTATTTCAGTTATCTTTGTTTACCTGTTTCTTCTTCGTTTCATAGAGTGCGATTTGGTCAGGGGATAGGAACTCCGCCAGGCTTAAGGCCGGCAAGGGAGTACCGAATATCCAGGAAAGGCTTCGAATGAAATTCACGGTCTCAACTGACCGGTCAAAATATTTTACTTCTTCATCCAGAACGGACGGGTTGCAGTAGGCATTAAATCTTTCTCGTAAGTAGTTCCGGAGCCTTTCTTTGTCGGAAAAATTTTTCTGCATCTGGAGCTTGAAATAATTGATGGATTTCTTTTTGCTGATTTTGCATTTTCTGGTATGAAAAGAATAGGAAAAAGTAAGGAGACTGGAATCAGCGGTTTTCTCTGAAACGGCTTCTAACCGGAAACAGAGGGCAGGGTCCGTGGTATCGACTTCTTCGAGATGGACCGTTTCATATCCTCTATGAAGGGCATAAAAGAAGGCCAGTATTCCCTTGAGCCCAGGTTCATAGAAGATAAAGTGATCATACGATCTAAGATTCCGCCCTTTATATTTCAGGCGGTACCATTCGCCACCAGATAAATCAAATTGAAATTTCAAGACATCCTGGGTTTCAAAATCAAGGTTGCAGTCAGGGACTTTTGCTTCCTTTGCAAAAAATAAGTCATCCGGAATATGCTGCAGCGACTCATCCATCTTTTCATCCCGAAAAGATTCAGAGGGATGGACTTTCTGTTTTTCCATATTGGTGATACGCCTCCTAAAACAGGAAATCATCAGGCCGAAAAGGCTCTTTTCCATAACAATATCATAGCGAAGCCAATCCGAAAAGACAATCCAAGATTCTGCTCAAAATTTTCTTTTTTACGGAAAAAAATTAAAACAAATGGAGAAAACTGGGTATGCAAATTATCACATACCCAGTTCTGTTATGCAGGAAAAGAAAGTACTCTTCTCTGGTGGCGGCTACCTTCACCAACCGGCTCCGGCGCCGATTCTATTCTGGACAGTAATCCGCCTGACGGAAAAGCTGCAACCTGATATAGATTACTGCTAATCCGCGACGGAAGTCACCGCTCCGCAAAGTGCCGGAAAGAGCGCTGCCCTAAAGCCTAGAAAGAAGAGTACTTTGGAACTGTAATTCTATCAGAGAGCCGAAGAACCGTCAATTAATTTTTGCTTTTCTGGTACTTATCCCAGCGGATTCTGTCCTGTTACAGGTAGAGAAGGGAATCTTCTCAAGTCCATGTAGCGGGATTGGAATCTGCTATTTATTTTTTGAAGGAGTGATAACGCCATGTTTTATGTGAAGGAACCGATTACGGACAATATGGAATTTCAGATGGAAATCACGGACAAGAATGTGTTCTGCCGGTGTCCGGTTTGCGGGAAGGAAGTGCCGGTAAACCTGGAAAAAGTCTTGGGCAAAGGGAAAGGGGACTTGTTCGGGACAGCCATCTTGTGTGAAGACTGTTCCCGGGAACTGATGGAGGTGGGCCATGGAGATGGATCAAAAGCGGAATGCTGAACATTATCCGGATCCCACGGCTTATCAGGCCATCCGGAATACAGAACCGCCCAGGTTTCCTTTTCGACCGGTAGTGTACGTTTGTTCACCTTATGCGGGAGACGTGGAAAGAAATGTCCTGCGGGCTCGACGTTGCTGCCGGTATGCCGCAGACCATGGGTGCATCCCCCTGGCACCCCATCTGTTCCTGCCCCAGTTCCTGGATGAAAAGACGGAACGGAATCTGGCCCTATTCATGGGGATTGCACTTTTGTCCAAATGTGCCGAGCTCTGGATCTTTGGCGAGAATATTTCCCAAGGAATGGAACTGGAGATCCGTTATGCCCAGAAAAAGGGAAAGCCTATCAAGTATATCAGCGAGGTGATCTAGGTGAAATTTACGTTATTTACGGCATCCTGTACGGGGGTAGAATCCAACTGCCGGTATCCTCAGAAACAGGAAATCCAAAATGCTCAGGACCTAAAAGCGGCGGCTCAATTTGACCATGTTTGCGCGGCCTATAAAAACAGCTACCGGAGTCGGGATAACTTCCTTTGGTCCGATGTGGCCGTCATGGATTGCGACAATGACCATACGGAAAATCCTGGAGAGTGGGTGACGGGAGAGAAGTTCCTTGCCATGCTGCCGGGGGTAGCCGTGGCCATTGTCCCTTCCCGGAATAACGAAAAAGCCAAAGACGGACGGAAAGCCAGGCCTCGGTTTCATGCCTATTTTCCCATTCCGAAACTCCAGGATGAAAAAGCCTATTCCATCTTGAAGCAGGAAATTCGGGAGCAGTTTTCCTTCTTCGATGAAGCAGCCCTGGATTCTGCCCGGTTTCTCTATGGAAGCCCAACAGAATCCGTTCAGTGGCAGGAGGGGGAAGAATCCATTCTGGCCATTTTCCAATCTTCCCGGCAGGAAGGCTCCATTCCCCAAGGCCAGCGAAACAATACCATGAGCCGTTTTGCCGGACGCATTGTCAAACGGTATGGAGATTCGGAACGAGCCTACTCCATATTTTTGGAAGAAGCCAACAAATGCAACCCTCCCCTGGAGGCAGAAGAACTGAACAAAATCTGGCAGAGTGCCTTGCGGTTTGGGAAGAAAATCGCGGCCCAGGAAGGCTATGTTAGCCCGGATCAGTACAATCAGGATTTTGGCCAGGGGGAAAGCCTGCGGCCCAGTGACTATTCGGATATTGGTCAAGCCAAGGTGCTCCTGCGGGAATACGGCAATGAACTGCGGTATACGGAAGAAGCTGACTTTATCCGGTATAACGGGGTGTATTGGATGGAATCCCGGCAGGCAGCTGTGGGGGCAGTGGAAGAATTTCTTGATTTACAGCTGGCCGATGCAACGGACCAAGGGGAACAGGCTGTTCGGGAACTGGTCCAGCTGGGGCTGCCTCAAGAGGTAGTCCGGAAAGGTGGAAGGCCCCTGGAAAAGATCATTGAAGTGGGCCAGCAGAAGGCCTATGCAGGGTATCTAGCTGCAGAAGCCTACCGAACCTTTGTGATGAAGCGACGGGATATCCGGTATATCCTGTCGGCACTCCAGGCTCTGAAACCCATGATCCTGCTCCCCATCCAGTCCCTGGATGCTGATGAATTTCTTCTGAATACCCCTTCGGCCACCTATGACCTGCGGCAAGGGATGAAAGGCGGCCGGGAACACCGGGCAGAAGATTTCATGACCAAGTGTACGGCTGTGGATCCGGGGGATGCAGGCCGGGAAATTTGGGAAAAAGCCTTGGGGGCATTCTTCACCCATGACCAGGACCTGATTCAATATGCCCAGAAAATCAGCGGGCTCATGGCCATTGGGAAAGTGTATGTGGAAGCTCTGGTGATTGCCTATGGGGATGGGCGGAACGGGAAATCTACATACTGGAATTCCATTGCCCGGGTATTGGGGACCTACTGCGGTGGCATCTCGGCAGACGCCCTGACCGCCAACGGCAAGCGAAATATCCGGCCGGAAATGGCAGAACTCAAGGGAAAACGGATGGTGATCGCGGCAGAAATGGAAGAAGGGGTGCGGCTTTCTACTTCTGTGTTGAAGCAAATCTGTTCCACCGATGAAGTGGGCGGAGAGAAAAAATACAAGGCGCCCTTCCAATTTGTCCCCTCCCATACCATCGTTCTCTATACCAACCACCTGCCCAGGGTGGGAGCAAGCGACGAAGGGACCTGGCGCAGGCTGATCGTCATTCCGTTTACGGCACAATTTACCGGGAAAAGTGAAGTGAAAAACTACACGGACTACCTTGTGGAGAAAGCCGGCCCGGCCATCCTCCAATGGATCATTGAAGGGGCCCAGAGAGTCATCGAGAAGGACTACCATCTGGATCCTCCTCAATGTGTCCGGGAGGCCATTGAAAAATATCGGGGACAGAATGATTGGCTCCATCATTTCCTGGACGACTGCTGCGAACTGGCGCCTAGTTTCCAAGAAAAATCCGGGGAGCTGTATGGAGCTTATCGGGCGTACTGTCAACAGATGAATGAATACACCCGGAGTACGTCCGATTTTTATGCTGCCCTGGAAAATGCAGGCTTTGCACGTAGGCGTACCAAAGTGGGGCGGTTTGTTACCGGATTGCAGTTAAAAGCAAGTGATTTTTTGGAATAAAAAGCCATGGTGTCACTCAATGACAGTCTCTCCTATAATTCTCCTTTAGGACTGAAAAAATGAAAAAAAGCCTATAGAGAAAGTTTAAGAATAGACCGTCATAGAGTGACACCGGGGAAAACATCGAGGTGATGAAAGTTGCGGGAACGTACCCTGGAATTGAAACTTGTGAAGGAAACCCGGAAACGGGGCGGTGTGGCTCTAAAGTTTGTTTCTCCCTCCTTTTCCGGCATGCCGGACCGATTGGTCCTCTTGCCCCATCAGGTGATGGGATTTGTGGAAGTGAAGGCACCAGGAGAGAAGCCAAGGCCGCTGCAAAAAAGCCGGCATGCCATGCTTCGAGAGATGGGATTTCCGGTGTTTGTTCTGGACCATTCGGATAAAATACCAGTCATCCTGGATCAAATCACTCACGCTCAGGATGGGAAAGGAGGTGAGGCCCAATGAAGTTCATACCCCACGAGTATCAGACATATGCCATCGAGTACATCAAAAGCCACCCGGTGACAGCGCTCCTGCTGGATATGGGCTTAGGTTAGGCAAGACAGTGACCACCCTGACTGCCATCCGGGACCTGATGTACGATTCCTTCGAAGTTCACCGGGTGTTGGTTGTAGCACCTCTCCGGGTAGCCCGGGACACTTGGCCGGAGGAGATTCGGAAATGGGACCACTTGAAAGATCTCACCTGCAGTATCGTGGTGGGGACTGTGACGGAACGAAGACGGGCTCTCCAGAAACCGGCGGAGATTTACATTGTGAACCGGGAAAATCTGGTGTGGCTTTGGAAAAACTGCCGGCTGGATTTTGATATGGTGGTCCTGGACGAGTTGTCCAGTTTCAAGAACCAGCAATCCCAACGATTCAAAGCCATGAAGGCCCTGCGGCCTAAGGTGAAACGGATCGTGGGTCTTACGGGAACTCCCAGCGGCAATGGGCTTATGGACCTGTGGGCAGAATTTAGGCTCCTGGATATGGGAGAGCGGTTGGGAAAGTACATCAGCCAGTACCGGAACACCTACTTTCAGCCGGATAAGCGGAATGGAATGGTGGTCTTTTCCTACAAGCCCCTGCCAGGAGCGGAAGAAGCTATCTACCGGAAGATTTCGGATATCACCGTCTCTATGAAGGCCACGGACTACCTGAAGATGCCGGACCTGGTGAGCGTCCGGACCGAAGTGAATCTTTCAGAGGAAGAACGGAAGCGGTATCATGACTTCAAAAAGTCTCTGGTGATGGAATTGCCAGGTGGGGAAGTGACGGCGGCCAACGCGGCCTCCCTTACCCTGAAGCTGGCCCAGATGGCTAATGGAGCTATCTACACCGATGACGGGAAAACCATCCATCTTCACGACCAAAAGTTGGATGCCCTGGAAGATCTGGTAGAAAGTGCCAATGGCCGGCCGGTGCTAGTGGCCTATTGGTTCCGGCATGACAAGGAACGGATCTGTCAGCGGATGGAAGCCAGAGAACTGAAGTCATCCCAGGATTTTGCAGACTGGAATGCCGGGAAGATTCCGGTAGCCCTCATTCATCCGGCTTCTGCCGGGCATGGCCTCAACCTGCAGCAGGGTGGGTCCATCCTGATCTGGTTCGGGCTCACCTGGAGTTTGGAACTGTACCAGCAAACGGTGGCCAGGCTCTGGCGGCAGGGACAGGAAAGCCGGACGGTGATTGTCCAGCACATTGTGACCAAGGGCACCATTGACGAACGGATCCTGATAGCTCTGGAAAAGAAAGACAGTTCTCAAGCGGCATTGATTGAAGCTGTCAAGGCGGATTTGGAGGGAAAAGCATGAACGCCAAAGAGTATTTGCAACAGGGATTCTACCTGGATAAAAAAATAGAGAGCAACCTGCGGGAAGTAGCCGAATTGCGGCACCTTTGCCTGGGAATCTCTGCAGCCGGGCTGGAAGAAAGCCACAACCCCAACCGGCCTACAGAAGCACCCTTTGTCCGGACCCTTGAAAAGATCTGGGAGAGGGAGCAAGAGATCAACCGGGAAGTGGACCGGCTGGTGGATCTGAAGTATGAAATCGGCCAGGTCATTGACCGAGTGGAGGATGAAGCCCAGCGGTTGGTCCTTCGGGACCGGTACATTCATTTCGATGCCTGGGAGGATATTGCCCGGAGCATGGGCAAAGGAATCCGGTGGGTATACACAGTCCATGGGGAAGGGATGGCATCCGTTGAAAAAATTTTAGAGGCGTGCAGTGAATTGCAGGAAAATGCAGTAGATACACACTAGAATTCAATAGCCCCTTCGTGGTATGATAAACTCACGAGAAAAGGGAATAAAGAGAATCCTTGCAGAGAAATCTGCAGGGCTTTTTTCATGCCCGAAAGGAGGTGGCAGCTGTGCCGAGAAAACCTAAGAGACCTTGTTCTTACCCGGGCTGCCCGAACCTGACGGATGGGCGGTACTGTGAGAAGCACCAGAAGATCATCGCCAAGCGGTACGAAAAGTATGAGCGTAGTCCGGCAACAAAGAAACGGTACGGCAGGACCTGGAAAAAGATCCGGGATGCTTACGTGGCCAGCCATCCTCTCTGCGAAGTATGTCTGAAGAATGGCCGGTACGTGGTGGCGGAAGAAGTTCACCACAAGAAGCCTCTGGCGGAAGGCGGGACCCATGCTTGGAATAACCTGATTGCCCTGTGCAAAGCCTGTCACGCAAGGATTCATGCCCAAAGAGGAGATCGGTGGCACCAAAAAGTCACAAGAAAAAATGGACTATCAGAATGATAAATCTGAAACAAAGTAGTATACCCAGGGGGTGTATGAATCTCTGGAAGCCCGGAAAGCCAGAACGGGCGAGGGGCCACGCGCGCAAAAAACGCGTATTCAAAAAGGGTATTGACCCAGTGAAAAAGGGGGTGTGAAAAATAGCCAAAGACGGAACCATGCGAGGGGGCCTGAGGGTCGGCCAGGGCCGGAAACCCAGGGCCCTCCTGGATAAACTGCCGGACAATCCGGGAAAGCGGCCCCTTAAGGTGATGGACCTGCCTGAAGGGGCGGACCTTTCCGGAGAAGACATGCCGGAACCCAAAGCCTACATGAAAGAGAAACAGCGGAACGGCGGGAAACTGGAAGCCGAAGAAATCTACCGGGAAACCTGGCTGTGGCTCAAGGCCCGGCACTGCGAAAAGCTGGTGAGTCCCCAGCTCATCAGCCAGTACGCCATGGCCGTCTCCCGGTGGATCCAGTGCGAACACGCCATCTCGGAATACGGCTTCCTGGCCAAGCACCCCACCACCAATGCCGCCATCGCATCCCCCTACGTGACCATGAGCCAGAACTACATGAAGCAGGTGAACCAGATCTGGTACCAGATCTACCAGGTGGTGAAGGAAAACTGCTCCGTGGAGTTCTCTGGGAACACGCCCCAGGATGACGTAATGGAGCGGCTCCTGCGGTCTCGAAAGGTATAAAGGGAGGAAAGTATGGAAAAAACGACCAAGGAGATGAAGCTCATCCCCATCGATGAGCTGATCCCGTATGTAAACAATGCCCGGACCCATTCCCCGGAACAGATCAACAAGCTCCGGGCCAGCCTGCGGGAGTTCGGGTTCATCAACCCTGTGATCATCGACAGGGATAAGAACATCATCGCCGGCCACGGCAGGGTGATGGCGGCCCGGGAGGAAGGCATCCGGGAAGTGCCCTGCGTCCTGGTGGACTATCTCACCGAAGCCCAGAAGAAAGCCTACATCCTGGCCGACAACCGGATGGCCCTGGATGCCGGGTGGGACGAAGAAATGCTGCGGGTGGAAATCGAATCCCTCCAGGGAGTCGACTTCGATGTAAGCCTTACCGGTTTTAACGAAGACGAAATCGCTCACATCTTTGACGAAGAAACGGAAGCCAAGGAAGATGACTTCGATGTGGAAGAAGAACTGCAGAAACCGGTTTTCTCCAAAGCGGGGGACATCTGGCAACTGGGCAAGCATCGGGTCCTTTGCGGAGATTCCACCAAACCGGAAACCTATGAAAAACTTCTGGACGGGGTTAAGCCCAATCTGGTCCTAACGGATCCTCCGTACCTGGTGAATCTCCGGAGCACTTCTGGAAAGATCAAAAATGATGATCTGAACGACCAGGAAGGGTACGAATTCCTGAAAAAGGCATTCTCCTGTTTCCATGATGCCATGGCCCAGGACGCTTCCATCTATGTGTTCTATGCCACCATGAAGGCTCGGGTCTTTTACGATGCCTTTGAAGACGCAGGATTTAAAGTGGGGGCCGGACTGATTTGGAAGAAGCACAAAGCTCCGTTTATGCGGACGGATTGGAAGTTCAACATGGAACCCATTATCTTTGGGTGGCGGAAAGACGGGAAACATAACTGGTACGGGGACCAGAAGCAGAAAGCGGTCTTTGAGTTTGACGGCATCAAGAACAGCAAAGAAGACGGTTTTGGCCATCCTTCCAGTAAGCCCGTACTCATGCTGGCTTACCTGATTAAACTGAGCAGCCAGATCAACGGAGTGGTCTTGGATGGGTTCCTGGGATCGGCTTCCACCCTTATGGCCTGCGACCAGCTGGGCCGGATCTGCTACGGGGTGGAACTGGAACCCAAGTTCGTGGATGTAGCGGTGAAGCGGTACCTGGCTTCCCACGAAGGGGAGCAGGACAGCGTGACCGTCCTGCGAAATGGGAAACAGTACACCTATCAGGAAGTAGCGATGGAAGAAAAATAAAGAACAAAAAGGGCTACATTTTGCTTGCTATTATTCGCCTTTAGAGTGATTAATAACAGTACCAAAATACCCTAAGGAGGTATCAATCATGAAGGTCGAATACAACAGACAAGGTGCAGCGAGAAAAGAGCTGGTGCAGGCCATCAGCGCCATTACGGGAGAAAAGGCAAAATACCTTTGCCTTCCCACCAAGGCTTACCAGATTGGCAGCATCATGGTGTGGAAGAACGGCGCCATGGAATGTGAGGACGGAGAGTTGTTCCAGAAGGTGGTAAAAGAACTGGAAGCTAAAGGAATCAAGCCGGAAGAAACGGCTGTGGAAGAACCGGATGCAGAACAGGCAGCACCGGTAGAAAATCCGGAACCAGAACCTTCCCAGGAAACGGCTGAACCGGAAGAAGTGACGGAACCTGAAACAGCTCCGGAGAAAGTCGACACCCTCACCATTTCCCTTCCGGACGATTTCACGGAAGAAGACTTCGAGAAACTCCAGAACCTGGTGGCCTCTAAAGCCGGCCTTTTCAAAAAGGCCCTGGGGACGGATGACCTGACCATCATCCGCAGCGAAGGGAAAATCAACTTCCCTTGGTTCCACGAAGCCGACAGCGCCAAGGTCCAGGCCTACTCCAGACTGGTGACGGCCCTGTGCCAGTTCGCCAAGAACGCCAAACGGGTCACGGCCAAAGAACATGAAGTCCCCAACGAGAAATACGCCTTCCGGTGTTTCCTCCTGCGGTTGGGCTTCATCGGGAAGGAATACAAGGACTGCCGGAAGATCCTGCTGGAAAAGCTCAGCGGGTCGGCGGCATTCCGGAACGGAGGGAAAAAAGATGCGGTTTCCCAATAAAGAGCTGCTGGAATTTCTCCAGCAGGAATACCCTCCCGGAACCCGGGTACGCCTTACCCGGATGGACGATCCCCAGGCACCGCCTTTGGGGACGAAAGGCACGGTGACCGGCGTGGATGATATGGGGTCCCTCCTGGTGGATTGGGACAACGGATTCCACCTCAATGTGATCCACGGGGTGGATGAGGTTCAAAAACTGAATAAAGACACGAAATAATTAATAATTATTCTCGAAATCTCTTGCTATTCTGTGCGTTTAGAGCGATATATACACATGTCAAAGAACACACAAACCTAGCGAAAGGATGACGAGAATGATGAAAACACTGCACTTCGGGATTGAAATGGAAATGACTGGGATTACGAGAGAACAGGCTGCCAACCTGATGGCCGGTTTCTTCGGAACAGGACGGGGCACCTATGAAGGCGGATCCTACGATACCTACACCGCCCTGGATGACCAGGATCGGACCTGGAAAGCCATGAGCGACTCCAGCATCCGGCCTCAGAGAAAGGTGGGAGGCCAGATCGAAGGCGCCACCCGGGACTACCGGACGGAAGTGGTAAGCCCCATCCTTTCTTACGACGACATCCCGAAGCTGCAGGAACTAGTGCGGACCCTGAGAAAAGCCGGGGCTCTGGTGAACACCTCCTGCGGGATCCACATCCATGTGGGAGCCGAGAAGTTCACCCCGAAAACCCTGCGGAACCTGGTGAACCTGGTGGCCAGCAAGGAAGACATGAGCTACCATGCCCTTCAGATTGACGCCCTCCGGGAAGCTAGATACTGCCAGAAGACGGATGAAACCTTTCTCCGGGAACTGAATAAAAAGCAGCCCCAGACCATGACAGAATTTGCCGATACCTGGTACATTCAGGCCCCCTACGGCCGGGATGCCCATTACAACAACAGCCGGTACCACGGACTCAACCTCCACGCCACCTTCACCAAAGGGACGGTGGAATTCCGGCTTTTCAACGGCACCCTCCACGCCGGGGAAATCAAGGCATACATCCAGTTCTGCCTGGCGGTGGCCCATCAGGCTCTGACTCAGAAGAAAGCCTCCGCCAGAAAGACGGAAACAGACAACGAGAAATACGCCTTCCGGTGCTGGATGCTCCGGCTGGGACTCATCGGGGAAGAATTCAAGACCTGCCGGCTGCACATGCTGAAACACCTCAACGGGAATTCTGCCTGGAGAAACGCCGCCTGAAGGCGGTAGCCACAGGCAGGGGAAGGGGCCGTAAGGCCCTGTTCCTCTTTCTTGTATACTTGCATAAATACACAGAATTTGCTTGCTATTATGTGCCTTTAGAGTGATTAATAGACATGCCAAGGGGACAGCCCCCCAAAAGCAAAAAGCACATGAAAGCGAGGAAATACCTATGAGAACGATCATTACCCTGGACGCCAAGAAAATCAGCAAGAAAGCAGCCTGTGAAATGTACGGCGAGGCCGATGTGAACAAAATGATCCGGGAGGCCAAGGAAGCCTTTTTGGAAGACCCGAATGAAGAAAGCACCTGGTGGATGGGAAACGGAATGCTGACCGTCGAGTTCCGGTAAAACAGGGGAAGAACAGGGGCCAATCAAAGGCCCCTGTTCCAGAAAAAATGCATAAATACACAGAATTTGCTTGCTATTATCTGCCTTTAGAGTGATATATGTACATGCCAAAAGGCAAAGCACACAACCATAAGGAGGAAAACAAAATGACAAAGATGGAAAGCATTGAAAGATTCTACGGGCGCAGCGAGGAACTGGAAAAGAAGTTCGATGCAGCAGAAAAGGCCGAGGATGCCCAGACCATGCAGGCCTGCCGGGATGCCTACCAAGTACTGGTGAAGAAAGTCCAGGCAGAAGGGGAAGACTTCGGGAACATGATGCGGCTTTACAGCGACATGAAAAAGCACGGCAACAGCCTTCTGGACCTTTCCGGAACCTACCGGGAACCGAAAAAGATCCTTCAGGTGTTCCGGGAATTCGGGGTGAAAGAATTCACCTTTTCCTCCACCTGGTCCAGCGCCGTCCAGGTTGCCTGGGAATTCACCCAGTTGGGCTGCAGCCTCAAAGGGATGACCGAAATCTACGGATCCGGCCAGAAATTCATGAGCAACGAATACGAAAGAATTCCCGCCTTCATCTTCAGCCTTTGAGGAGCAGGGAAAATCAAAAGAAGGAGCCCCGTGGGCTCCTTCTCTTCTGCCTAATTTATAAAAAAAAGATGGGGAACGCCAATGAGAAATTTCAAAAAAAATACAAGTTTAAAAGATTTAAGAACCAAAAGTAGAAATTCCTAAAAAGACGGAACCCAGCTAACCATCATTACGATGGAACACCGCGAAAGCAATGGGCCGATATGCGTCTATGATGAACGAGGCGTTATTTCGTCTTGAAAAAATTGGTTACCAGACCATTTTGCAGATATTCATTCTGAATAACCAGTCGAAAAGGTAGGCCATACCTCTTAAATGTGGCGGAACGCCCTCTTGCTTCAGATCAACATAGCCTGTAAGATATTTTCGGACGGATACATTGATATCCTTATCCCATGTTAAATCCTTGAGTGGGTTGTTGCAGTAAAACATACCATTTATTCCGTATATTCCCATTTGTTTAAGTGTTTTCTTCATCAATATTTTTATGGCAAGTTTGCCAACGGTGTCAAAAACAAGGCAACCATGAGGAAAGGCATCCTTTACTCTTAAGATAATGCGACGAACATCTTCTTCTTTGAAGTACATAAACACTCCGATAGCAAATAGAAAAATTCCACGGGATGCATCAAGACATTCAATCCAATTATCACTGTTTAAATCGGCGGCAATATTGACTTCTCTATCATTACTCGGAAGGATGTCGTTTCGTATGGCAATAACATCATCTCTATCAATATTGTACAACTTCATCTTCCCATTATCTTTAAGGAGTGGTGTTTGATCAAGCCCGCATCCCATATTTACGATAGACGCATCTGGGTGGCAAGATAAATATTCCTGCATTTCGCAAAGAATATCTTTGCTACGGAGAATGCCTTCCAAGGAGCCAAACTTCCAAGCAAAAGAATATTTCTTTTTATCAAGTATGGAAAAATCATAATCCAATTGAGAGGTTATTTTATCGACATAAGGGTCTTGGAGGATGTGAGGAAAGAGCTCATTGCCTAATTTTCTGGCATAGAGGGGGATAATTAATGTTTCTTGCACCGTATTTTTATTAATATGTATTTTTTTCATACACACTCACATCCTTTTTTGAGATTAGCTAGTATACCTATATTTTACCGAGGAAAAAGAGCGTTTGTAAATCAGTAATTTATGTAGCTATACGGACCACAAGTCGTGTATGACTGAATCTAATTGTAAAGGAAGTGGGAAATCAGACATATGCGGAAACTCAAAAAATACAAGCCGACAAAATTCAAGGCCAAAACGTCTACCTACAACAAGGAACTGGCGGATTATGCTGTGGCCTTTATCGAGAGCTTGTGCCACACCAAGGGAACCTGGGCGGGCCATCCCTTCGAGCTCATCGACTGGCAGGAGCAGATCATCCGGGACCTGTTCGGCACCATAAAGCCCAACGGCTATCGGCAGTTCAACACCGCCTACATTGAAATCCCCAAAAAACAGGGAAAAAGTGAGCTGGCGGCTGCGGTGGCGCTCCTTCTCTGTTGTGGGGACGGGGAAGAAGGGGCGGAGGTCTATGGCTGTGCGGCAGACCGGCAGCAGGCTTCTATCGTATTTGAAGTGGCGGCGGACATGGTTCGGATGTGTCCGGCCCTCAGCAAGCGGGTCAAGATCCTGTCCTCCCAGAAACGGATGGTATTCCGGCCCACCAACAGTTTCTACCAGGTCCTTTCGGCAGAAGCCTACTCCAAGCATGGGTTCAACATCCACGGTGTGGTCTTTGATGAACTCCACACCCAGCCCAATCGGGAATTGTTCGATGTGATGACCAAAGGCTCCGGGGATGCCCGGATGCAGCCCCTGTACTTTCTCATCACCACAGCCGGGACGGATACTCACAGCATCTGCTACGAAGTTCACCAGAAGGCTATGGACATCCTGGAAGGTCGGAAGCATGACCCCACGTTCTATCCTGTTATCTACGGGGCTGGGGAACAGGATGACTGGACCGACCCGAAAGTGTGGAAGAAAGCCAACCCATCCCTTGGAATCACGGTAGGAATCGACAAAGTGAAGGCGGCCTGTGAATCGGCCAAAGAGACACCCAGCGAAGAGAATGTGTTCCGTCAGCTGCGGCTGAACCAATGGGTGAAGCAGTCTGTTCGGTGGATGCCTATGGACAAGTGGGATGCCTGTGCTTTCCCGGTACGGGAGGAAGATCTGGAGGGACGGATCTGCTACGGCGGCCTGGACCTTTCCAGTACCACGGACATCACAGCCTTCGTGCTGGTGTTCCCTCCTTTGGATGACCAGGACAAGTATTGCATCCTGCCGTACTTCTGGCTGCCGGAAGAAACCCTGCCCCTTCGGGTAAAGCGGGACCATGTGATGTATGACATCTGGGCCCAGCAGGGATTCATCCAGACAACCGAAGGCAATGTCATCCACTACGGGTATATTGAAAAGTTCATCGAGAAGCTGGGTGAACGGTTCAATATCCAGGAAATCGCCTTTGACCGGTGGGGCGCGGTACAGATGGTCCAGAACCTTGAGGGGATGGGCTTTACCGTGGTCCCCTTCGGACAAGGATTCAAGGACATGAGCCCTCCTACCAAGGAGCTTATGAAGCTCACGCTGGAGCAGCGGATTGCTCATGGAGGGCATCCAGTCCTTCGATGGATGATGGATAACATCTACATCCGGAGAGATCCTGCCGGAAATATCAAGGCGGACAAGGAAAAGTCCACGGAGAAAATCGATGGAGCCATTGCCACCATCATGGGCCTGGACCGGGCCATCCGGTGCGGGAACAATGCCCATGAAAGCGTCTACGATTCCCGGGGACTGCTTTTTGTATAGAAAGGAACTCCTATGAACCTATTTTCCAAACTCTTTAAATCCAGGGACAAACCCAGGAACAGTCTGCTGGGAGGCGGGCACTGGTTCTTCTTTGGAGGTTCTTCTTCCGGAAAAGCCGTCAATGAGCGGTCCGCCATGCAGATGACGGCGGTCTATGCCTGCGTCCGGGTCCTTTCCGAATCCATCGCAGGCTTGCCCCTCCATCTCTTCCGGTACAACCGGGAGGGAAACGGAAAAGTTCGGGATTTCCAGCATCCCCTGGCGGGGCTTCTCCATGATGCCCCCAACCCGGAGATGACCAGCTTCGTGTTCCGGGAGACCCTTATGACCCACCTTCTTCTGTGGGGGAATGCCTTCGCCCAGATCATCCGAAATGGCCGGGGGCAGGTGGTAGCTCTGTATCCCCTGATGCCGGATAGGATGGAAGTGTGCCGGGATGGGGACGGAGAAATCTACTACCTGTACACCAAGGCCACGGACGAAAATCCCAAAATCAAAGAATACGGCACGGTCCGGCTCCGGAAGGAGAATGTGATGCACATTCCCGGCCTGGGGTTTGATGGCCTGGTAGGGTATTCTCCCATCGCCATGGCCAAGAACGCCATCGGCATGGCCATCGCCTGCGAGGAGTTCGGGGCGAAGTTCTTCGCCAATGGGGCTTCTCCCAGCGGCGTCCTGGAGCATCCGGGGACCATCAAGGACCCCCAGAGAGTCCGGGAAGCCTGGCAGTCCCAGTTCGGGGGCAGCAGTAATGCAGGGAAGGTGGCCGTCCTGGAAGAAGGCATGAAGTATTCCCCCATCGGGATCTCTCCGGACCAGGCCCAGTTCCTGGAGACGAGGAAATTCCAGATCGATGAAATCGCCCGGATCTTCCGGGTACCGCCCCATATGATCGGGGATCTGGAGAAATCCACCTTTTCCAACATCGAGCAGCAGTCCCTGGAATTTGTGAAATACACCCTGGGGCCCTGGGTGTCCCGGTGGGAACAGGCCATGAGTCAGGCACTCCTGACACCGGAAGAACGGACCCAGTATGAGATCCACTTCAACGTGGACGGGCTGCTACGGGGCGACTACGAAAGCCGGATGAACGGCTATGCTGTAGGAAGGCAGAACGGGTGGCTCTCTGCCAACGACATCCGGGAACTGGAAAACATGAACCGGATTCCGGAAGAAGAGGGCGGGGACCTGTATCTCATTAACGGGAACATGACAAAACTGAAGGATGCCGGCCTTTTTGCAGGAACTGGCAGCAAGGAGGGAACCAATGAAACGTAAATTTTGGAACTGGGTGAAGAACGAAGGTGAGGAGGTCCGCACTCTGTATCTTACCGGGGAAATCTCCGATGAAACCTGGTTCGGGGATGAAGTGACCCCTAAAATGTTCAAGGATGAGCTCATGGCCGGCAGCGGGGATATCACCCTCTGGATCAATTCTCCCGGGGGCGATGTGTTCGCGGCGGCTCAGATCTACAACATGCTGATGGACTATCCTGGGAAGGTGACCGTAAAGATTGACGGGCTGGCAGCCTCTGCAGCCAGTGTCATTGCCATGGCCGGAAGCCAGGTGGAAATGTCCCCTGTGGCCATGATGATGATCCACAACCCCATCACCGTAGCCATCGGAGACAGCAAGGAGATGCAGAAGGCCATCGATATGCTGGCGGAAGTGAAGGAAAGCATCGTGAACGCCTATGAAATCAAGACCGGCCTGTCCCGGAACAAAATTTCCAAGCTGATGGACGCAGAATCCTGGTTCAACGCCAAGAAGGCCGTGGAGCTGGGGTTTGCGGATTCCATCCTCTATACGGAAGAACATCCAGAAGAGAATCTGGATGTTGATGCCATGCTGTTCAGCCGGGCGGCAGTGACCAACTCCCTGCTAACCAAGTTGTCCATCAATCAAAAAACAAAAGAACCTGTATCCAACAAGGTCCCCGCAGATAAACTCATGAAGCGGCTGGGCCTTCTTGTGCATTAAGGAGGAATATCCATGAATCAGATCCTGAAACTGAGAGAAGAAAGAGCCAACACCTGGGAAATGGCCAAGGCTTTCCTGGAATCCCACCGGGACAAGGACGGCATGGTCTCTGCGGAAGACAGTGCCGTCTATGACCGGATGGAAGAAAAAGTGGTGGCCCTGGGGAAAGAAATCGAACGGCTGGAGCGCCAGCGGAATATCGATGATGAAATGAATAAGACCATCGACAAGGCCCTGAAAGGCACCCCCGGTGCCGGTAACCTGAAGCCTGACACCAAAGTGGGACGGGCCAGTGACGCCTATACCAAAGCGTTCTGGCAGGCTTTCCGGGGGAAGGGCAATATCCAGGAAATCAAGGACACCCTGACCATCGGCTCCGATCCCGAAGGCGGGTACCTGGTCCCGGATGAATACGAACGCACTCTGGTGGCGGCCCTCCAGGAAGAAAACTTCTTCCGCAGCCTGGCCCACACCATCCGCACTTCTTCCGGGGACCACACCATTCCGGTCGTGGCAAGTCACGGGGAAGCGGCCTGGATGGAAGAAGGCAGCGCCTATCCGGAAAGCGATGACACCTTCAGCCAGGTGAACCTGGGCGCTCATAAGCTGGGAACCGCCATCCGGGTGTCCGAAGAACTGATGAACGACAGTGTCTTCGACCTGGAAAGCTACATCACCCAGGAATTTGCCAGACGCATCGGGACCAAGGAAGAAGAAGCCTTCCTGGTGGGGGATGGCCAGCATAAGCCCCTGGGGGTATTCCAGGGAGCAGAAGTAGGGGTGACCGCCGGAAAGACCGCCATCACCTTCGATGACATGATGGACTTGTACCACAGTCTCCGTACTCCCTATCGGAGAAATGCCTCCTGGATTCTGAACGATTCCACGGTGAAGGCCATCCGGAAACTGAAGGACAACAACGGGAACTATATCTGGCAGCCTTCTGTCCAGGTGGGTCAGCCGGACCGGATCCTCAGCCTGCCGTACCGCACATCCAGCTTTGTGCCGGAACTGGCTGCGGGGAATAAGGTCATTGCCCTGGGGGACTATTCCTACTACTGGATCGCCGACCGTCAGGGCCGGAAGTTCAAGCGGCTCAGCGAACTCTACGCCGCCAATGGGCAGATCGGGTTCCTGGCCAGCGAACGGGTGGACGGCCGCCTGATCCTGCCGGAAACCGTGAAAGTCCTGGAAATCCAGGCCGGCTGATGACCATTTTGGAGGGAAGTGATGAGCATGGCAGTGACGGGACTCATAACGCTTGATGAAGCCAAAACCTATCTCCGGATAGACGGAAACGAGGAGGACGACCTCATTACCCGTCTCATCGCTTCTTCCGAGCGGCTTTGCCTGGATACCTTGCGGAAAGAAGAACCGGAAGAAACGGCGGCCTATAAAATGGCCGTCCTTTTTTCCGTGGCCTATCTCTATGAGCACAGGGAAGATGCAGATTACCACAATCTGCTTCTCACCCTGCGCTCTCTTTTGTTTGGGGAAAGAAAGGAAGCCTTCTGATGAAAATCGGGAAGATGGACAAACGGATCACCCTTCTTAGACCTATCCCTTCCGAAGATGGATACGGAGGCTTTCATACAGACTATGAAGAACAAGGAAAAATCTGGGCCCAGGTGATCCAGACCAACTACGCCGAGCAGGAGGCCCAGGGGACGCCCATGAGCCGGGAGCAGCTGCGGCTCAAGATCCGGCCCCGGAAGGACATCCGGAGAGGGTGGCGGCTTCGGCTTTTGGAAGAACTCTACGAAATCGAGACGGTGGACAATACATACCGGGACAGCACCACGCTAATCGTCCACCGGTATGAACAGGGGGTGTAGGAAGTGCCTTTCTTTACGGTGAAAGTCCCGGAAGGGGAACTGAGCAAGGCTGTCCGGCAGATTGCTGCCTGGGACGGGAAGACGCGGCTTCGGGTGGAAGCGGCCCTGAAAAACGGCACAAATGCGGTAGCCCGGGAAGCCCGGCAGCGGGTCCCGGTCTGGTCGGGGAAACTGAAGAAATCCATCAAGACCCGGTTTTCCACGGTGAAGCTGGAAGGTCAGGTGTACAGCAACGTACCCTATGCCCATCTGGTGGAATTTGGCAGCTGGGCCCATACGGTAAGACCTAAGAAGAAAAAGGCTCTCCGGTTCTTCCGGGGCGGCCCTGTCTTTACGAAACGGTCCCGGATCCCGGCCCAGGCGGGGAAGCCTTTCTTCAAGCCGGCTTATGACTATGTAGAACCCCAGCTGATCCGTGATGTAAAGAAAGCGATCCAGGAACCATGAAGAGATTACCCAATAACGCCGTACATAAGGCCCTGGTGGCCTTTCTCAGAAACCATACAGGACTGGCCGTCTATGACTATGTCCCTCAGGAAGCGGTTCTGCCGTTTATTACCCTGGGAACCATGACGGTCCAGGATAAGTCCACCAAGACCGAGGATATGACCCATCTTTCGGCCCATATCCACATTTACAGCAGCTACAAGGGCCGGTACGAAATCAACACCCTGGCGGAGAAACTGATCAACCTGTTCGGCATGGAGCAGCTGGACCTTTCGGAAGAAGAGTTCTATGTCTCCGCCCAGGGGGTGGATTTCTACGAAACCTACCCGGAGGATGAGACCGGCTACAGCGGGGTGATCACCCTGGAAGTCCTCATCCAGAACATCCATAAGGAGGAATAATATGGCAACTACAACGTTTCCCAGCCGGAGCGAAGCCTCCAACACGGCCACTGCCGGCAAGGATTACCTTATTTATCTGAACGCGGGAGAATCCGACACCAATCCCACCTGGCTGCTACTCGGGGGCCAGCGGAGCGGTGACCTGACCCGGCAGGCGGACGGAATCGACGCCAGCAGCAAAACGTCCAGCGGATGGAAATCTACCATCCCCGGCCTGCGGAACTGGTCCCTGGACCTGGAATCTGTGTATCTGGCCGGAGACAAGGGGGCTAAATTTCTGGAAGCCTCTTTCCTTGCAGGAAAGCAGGTCCACATTAAATTCGAGTATCCGGACAAAAGCTATGTGACCGGCTGGGGCTCTGTGACGGAATGCAGCCTGTCCACCCCTCATGATGACGTGGCTACCCTGTCCGGGACCATTTCCGGGGACGGCCCCTTAAGCGATCTGAAGAGTGCGGACGGTGCGACCGTAACTGGCGGCTGAGAGGAGGAGTAACATTCCATGAAGAAAATCGACTTTGAAGTCTTTGGTCCCGGCCAGTATCTGTATTTCGACATCGGCCGGCTGATCCAGGTGGAAAACATCACGGGCAAAAGCGCCGGGGACATTATCCGGAACCAGGAACTGAACCTGGGAATCCTGACGGCCCTTCTGTCCATTGGCCTCCGGCAGCACGGGATCAAGAACCCCCAGTGGTACGCCAACAAGATGCAGGAACTCATAGATGAGGGGCACGAGATGGAAGAATTCATCCAGCCCGTGGTGAAAGCCATTGCTGGGTCCGGCATCCTGGGGAAAGAAGTGTATTACGCCATCTTTCCGGAAGAAGATCCGGGTAAAGAAACGGCCAAGGGAAAAGCAAAGCCAAAAAACTGACAGCGGGACAGGAAGAAGTCCCGTCTTTCAATGACTGGCTGCGGTGGGCGGAAGAAGTGGCCTATGGGCTGCTGCACCTTCTGCCCGCTCAGTTTTATGCTCTGACTCCCCTGGAACTGGACCGGATGGCCGAGTGCCGGGTCAGGGCAGAGGAACGGAAAAAATGGGAGACCGCCTATTGGGTGGCCTGCCTCATGAGCGTCTACACCCGGAAACCGGTGCGGACGGAGAAGCTGATGAAGCCCTTCCTGCCGAAGAAAACCAGCAGCCAAATCGCAGCCGAGCGGGATGCCTTTTTCGAGGAATTCAGACGGAAAGGAGATGAGGGACATGGCGACCATCGCTGACCTTCTGGTAAAGATTGGGGCGGATACCTCCGACCTCCGGAAAGAACTCAATGCCACCAAACGGCAGATCAAGTCCGCCTTTGGGAGCGAAGCCCTGGACGTGTCCAAGAAATCTCTGGCCGTCTTAGGAGGCATCGGGGCCGGTCTGGCTGCACTGGGGGTGGCATCTGTGAAAGCGGGGGCCAGCCTCCAGAGCACCAAGACTGCCTTCACCAATATGCTGGGGAGTGCGGAAAAAGCACAGGATTTCCTGGGGAAGATGCAGGACTTTGCAGCTAAGACCCCTTTTGAATTCAGCCAGGTGTCCCAGGCGGCCCAGAAGTTCATCGCTTTCGGCTTTTCTGCGGAGCAGGTCATCCCGACTCTTACCGCAGTAGGGGATGCGGCGGCTGGCGTTGGCCTCGGGGCGGAAGGCATCAACCGGATTACCTTGGCCCTGGGCCAGATGGCCGCCAAGTCCAAGGTTCAGGCCGGCGAAATGATACAGCTCACCGAAACGGGGATCCCGGCCTGGAAGATGCTGGCTGACCAGATTGGGGTGTCTGTGCCGGAAGCCATGAGCATGGTGTCTAAGGGAGCCATTGACGCGGCAACGGGCATCACGGCCCTCGTGAGCGGGATGGAGCAGTCCTTCGGGGGCATGATGGATCAGCAGAGTCAGACCATCAGCGGCACCTGGTCCACCTTGATGGACGGCTTAGAACAGTCTGCCGCCCAGGTAGGCCTCCAGATTGCAGAAGCCCTGAACCTTACGGGAATCTTTCAGACCCTGGGGGATATGCTGACGAACTTTGCGGCCACGGTCCAGTCTTCCGGGCTTACGGAAGCCCTTCTGACGGCCATCCCGCCTGAGTTCCAGGCAGGGATTCTTCTCATTGTTTCCACCCTAACCGGCCTCGCCATTCCGGCCATCGGGCTCTTTGTGACGAAAGTGACTCTGATGGCCGCTCCTTTTGTGGCGGCGGTAGCAGCGGCAGCTCCTTTCATTGCTGCAGCGGCAGCGGTGGCCACGGCTCTCTATGCCATCTGGAAAAGCGGGATGACCGTGGAAGATGTGCTGGGGACCATGGGCATCAAGATGGAAACGGTCACCCGAGCCGTGGATGCCCTGAAAGAAATGGTCAGCGCAGCGGCCCAGAACATTATCGCCCATCTCCAGGCCCTGGAACCGGTGTTCACTCTTGTGGCTGCGGTGATGGGAGCCGCCTTCTATGCCTCCCTGCAGATCATCGGGGCCGTTGTGAACGGGGTGCTGAACTTCATCACTGTCCTTAGCGAATGTGTCACCTGGATCTTGAACGCTTTCACGTACCTGGTGGAGGGCATCGGGTCCTGTATCGATGAAGTGGGAAGCATCCTGTCCGACATGGCTGACAGCATTCTTCCCTCCTGGGCTTCCAGCGGTCTTTCCACCATTGCCAACTTTGTCAGCGAAGCCATCAGCTGGCTCTCCAGCCTGATCCAGAAAATCGTGGAAACCAATAATGCCCTGGGTTCCATGGGCGGGGAAGGCGGTGGAGATGGCGGGGGTGGCAGTGCTCCGGCTAAACGGGAATTCAAGCTGCCGGACTTTAGCAACCTCCGGGGCAGGGGAGGAGACATCCCGGTTCCTTCAGGAGGAGGCGGAGGCGGCAGTGGTTCTGGCGGTGGTGGCGGACGGGGCGGAAGCTCCGGAGGTACGGACCAGCTGGCTAGTGCGGCGGCCCAAACCAGCAAGAGCATCGAAGAAGAATGGTTCCGGACCTTCCAGACCAAAAGCGCTCTGGTGGATCGGTGGTATAAGGAAGAAACGGACGAACTGGAGAAATCCAGGTCCGCCAATGAGAACTATGAACGGGATAAGACTCGTCTGGCAGAGCTGTATGCCCAGAAGCGGCTGGATGCCCTTTCTGAAGAACAGACCAAAACGAGAGAGCTGATGAACAAGGCCCGGGACCTGTCCTTCGATGCGGTGACGGCGAAAATCACTCTCTACGGTTCCAAACAGGAACAGGAAGTCATGAAGATGCAGTCCGACATGGAAAAAGCGGTGGCTTCCATTGATGACAAGTACGCCAAGCTGTCCCAAGACTTCATTTCTCTGACGGCCAGTGAAAAGGCTGTGTTCCTGAATGCCCTGAAAGAAAAAGGCATCGCCTACGAACAGGCCAGTGCCAACGAAATCGCCTTTGAAAAACAGGCCAACCTGGAAAAGGCAGCGGCCTACAAAAGCTACATGGAAGAACGGAATGCCTACTTTGCCCAGGGGAAAGACATCCAGGCGGCTCTGGATGAAGCCTACAACCAGAACTCCCTGGCCATGCTGCAGGAAACCCTTACCGCAGAAATGGCCCTTCGGCAAAGCAACATCGATGCGGAAAAATCCCTGATGGATACCTACCAGGAAGCCTATATGAATGCCCATATGGGAACCCTGGAACTCATTGCGGACATGGCATCTACCACCTTAAGCGGCCTGGAGACAGCCTTTACGGATATCCTGACCGGAGCCAAGAACGCCAAGGATGCTTTCCTGGATCTGGGAAAGGCCATGTTGAAGACCATCGCCAGCTATTTCTCCCAGATGCTCTCCGGGATGCTGGTGACGGCTCTCTTCGGGGATAAGCTCAATGCGGCCAGTGCCGCCAAGACGGCCGCCCAGGGAACGGCAGCCGCCGGAGCTCTGGCTCCCGCGGCCTGGCTGAAACTGGTCATCGACCCGTCTGCAGGGCCTGTGGCCACGGGCCTTTTGGCCGGAGGGACTTCTGCGGCAGTTGGCATTGGGATGGCAGCAGCCGCCACCAACAGTGCAGCAGGGACAGCCGGTGCAGGAAACAAGACACCCCATTATGCCAAAGGTGGGTATTTCACCAGACCTTTAGTCGGGGTTCTGGGGGATGCCGGTGATGAAGTGGCCCTGCCTCTCAACCGGGCGGTATTCGACAGCATTGCCGAAGGCATTACGAACTCCAGTGAATCCACGGACAGCCGGGAAATGAACACCACGTTCAATAACTACGGGGACATCAACAATGCCGCCGATCTGGATGATCTGATGGATGGTTTTACGGATGCTGTGTTGGCCGGACTGAGAGGGGCGTGAATAAAAAGATGGTATAATAATATCAAGTTAAAGAGGTGGGACTATGGAAAAGTGGGACAAAATCGAAAAAATTATATTTACGGGTGATAGAGAGACCGTAAATAATTTGAAGTGCCCCGAATGTGGGCATAAATTAGAAATTGAGTTTACGAAGGAGACAATGTCTTTGTCAATCACTTGTCCGGGATGTGGAAGAATGTCAAGAGCTACTGGATGTTTCTATGTCCCTAGATATTTAGAAAATCAATAAAAAGAAAAGCCCCCTGCTCCGGCAGCGGGCTTTTCTTATACCTGAATTTAATAGTTTTGCATAAGGGCACCGGAAAACTGGCTGCCCTATTTTTATACCCAAAAGGAGAGATGCACGATGAAGAATATGAAAGCTATGGCGATGACCCTGGCCCTGGTGGCCGGCATTACGGGAATGGCTTTTGCCGCCGACATCCGGGAAATCGTGGGGGACCCTGGCACCGGAATCACGGACCGGAACCCCACCTGCTACCAGAGTCGGATGGTCAACGGCCACCTGATTGAATCCTACGTGGAAAATGACGTGACCATCACCAAACAGGATGGTGATGTGGTGATTCTGTACGAAATTGATCATGGGGACTTTGTTCCCTTTGACCAGGATTCAAACAACTGATAGAAACGGCAGCGTGGGCCAGGAGGTGAAGCGCATGTTTCCGGAGCGAAGAGAAAACGAACAGAATTTCACCATCACCAAAGATGGGGTGGAATACAAGCTTCCGGTCCACTGGAGCCTGTCGGATAGCGGCAGCTACACCTTCCGGAATAAGCTCCAGTCCCGGGCCTTTGCCCACGGCAGTGATGTGGTGGGGGACGGGAAGATTGACGGCCGGACCCTCCAGGTGGAGTTTTCCATGGAAGGGGCTACGGAAGAAGACCATGATGAGGTGCTGAACGAAGCCTATACCTTCTTTGGCCAGACCGACTATTCCCTGATGGCAGGCCGGCCGGACCGGGTCTACCATGTGGCCTGCCTGTCGAAAATCAAGCACAAGTTCGAGAACGGGTTCAAGCAGAGACGGAGCAACATCACCGTGTCCCTTCTCCTGGCCGACCCCTTCCGGTATGAAGCCCAGGAATCTCGGGTGGTGTTCACTTTTCCCCAGGCTACGGTCCAGGCGGAAATGGTCCTCCACAACCTGGGAAGCGTGGATACGCCTCTTACCTTCCGCTTTATCCCCCTGGACCGGATGACGAATCTCACCGTCTGGCACCAGGAGGCCAAAGAGAAGTTCACCCTCACCGATGCCCTCCTGGTGGCCCTCAAGACTTCCATCGTAAATGGCAGGGAAGGGACAGTCTGGCGGGATAAGGACAACAGCATCAACGCCTTTACCGGAACATTCCTCCACGCCAAGCCGGGAGCCAATCTGTTCCTTTACACAGGGGGAGCCGGGACAGTGGAAATCACGTATACCAACAGGTGGTTTGTGTAATGTATTGTATTAAAACTGCATTGAACAGGAGGTTCCCACTGTGTTATCCTTTGGATAAAGGGGGGCAATGAAAATGCATAATGATACCATTACATTGCCAGAAGCTTTGAAAATTGCTGAAGACTATACTGGAATTAAATATCATCGATATGCTGAATCAAAAGATAGTTTTGCCTTTTCGATAGGAAAACCCGGAGAAGTACTATATGGTCCAAAGTCAGATATAGTATCTAAAATAACTGGAGAAGTTAAACTGGATTCACGTAGTATCTTTGATCCGTGGCCATATGGGGAATGGCATGAAGTAACAGATGATTTAAGAGAAAAAAAGAGCTTTATCAGAAGACTTCTGGATAAATTGAAATAAAGAGGAATACTTGAAGGTCACTGCATTGGCTGCGGCCTTTATTCATAAAAAGAAACGGCAGACCTTCGGGCCTGCTTTTTTGTTGGGTGGAGGAAATGACGAATTTTATCTTTGGACGGGGCCTGTTCGGCCGGTGGATCTTTGCTGGACCTATTGGTGAAGGAGAAGGCAGCAGCGACCGGGGCAAGGTCCATGAGTACTATCCCGGCCAGTTCGTGGTCTATGCCTACAAAAAGGACGGGACCCGGACGGCCATTTTCGGGGGTGGAAGCGAAGCCAATGCCCTGAATGAGGTGACCTTTGAAATCACCAGCACCGGCTGCGGCCAGTGCCAGCTGACCTTTTACCGGCAGCCCGACAATGCCCAGATGGACTATATGCAGCGCATCGACATTCATCTGTATGGAGACCGGAAGCCCTGGTACAGCGGCTACATCATCAGCCGGCCCATCGAGGGGACAACGGACCCCAAGTTCGTGTACAAAGGCTACGGCTTCTACAACCGTCTGGAGAATGTGATGCTCTGGAAGACCTACGAGAACACGGATGTAGGAGACATCGTCCGGGACATCGCCCGGCAGGTGGAGCGCCAGACCCTCCAGGTGGTCTACAACGACAGCAAGATCCAGAGTGTAGGGTACAGTCCTACGAAACTGGTCTTTGACGGGGTGACTGTAAAAGAAGCCCTGAACACCCTGGCAGACTTTGCGGTGGATTATGTGTACGGGGTGGATGAATATCGTTGCCTGTATTTTCGCCGTAGAGAGACTTCCGTCAACGAACAGGCTCGTCTGACCGTGGGAAAACACATCACCTCCTACACTCCTTCCTGGGATGTGTCCAAACTGGTGAACTGGGCACGGATCAAGGGCGGCAGTGTGGACGACCAGGGGGAACAGTGGCTCTGCATTGTGGAAGACAAGGACAGCCAGAACAGCTACGGGGTCCACCAGGCGGTCTGGAATCTTCCGGAAGCCTATGATGCAGCCGATGCCCAAAGGTGGGGAGAAAATCAGATCAGCCAGTACAAGGCCCCGGTAAAATCCGCCAAAATCAGCGGCGTCCGGCTGGAATATCCCTACCCGGATGGAACCTTTAACGTCCGCCATATGTCCACGGAGGGCCTTGCGGAAATCCGGAGACTGGACGGGAACGCGGATACGTATCCCATCAAGAAAATCAAGTATACCCTGTCTGGGGAAAACGGCATCAAGACAGAGATGGAACTGGGCGAGCCTCAGTTTTCCGTGGACCGATACCTGTCCGACATCGAACGCCGGTCCAAGGATATCGAGCAGTCCCAGTCTTCGGCCCTGAAACAATGGAAAGGAGGCAGCTGATGGCCATTCATGATTATCGGTTTGACCCGTTTGAAAATACTTTCAACATCAAAAAGATCTATGACGAAACCCACGTGATCCCCAGCAACAGTCCGTACACCATCCGGCTGACGGAAGTGCCCCAGAAGACTTCTCCTACTACCTTGCAGGTGAAGTTCCAGAACGGGGCGCTCCTTACGGAGGTGTCGGAAGAACCGGCCCAGGGACAGTACTGGCCGGACTATCTCACTACAGAGCATGGCATCGAGGGATGGAATACCGGGACGCTGAAGTTTTCGGCAGCTGACGCGGGAAAGACCGTCCTTGTCACCTATAACGGGATGGGGACCCTGACCGATGACCGGCTCATCGACCAGGTGGAGATCGCCGTCACTTCCAGTACCCAGCCGGAGCGGGAGGCCACGGTAAGCGATGTGAGTTCCTGGGACAATACCATCACTTCCGGCCCGGAGCGGCATTCTTTTACCACCACCCGGGGAAGGCTCAAGACCCACCGGGGCATCCCGGCCGGAACCTACTCCCTGCGGCGGATCCTGCAGGAATTGGTGAACCGTTCCCATACCCAGGAATATACCCGGGAAATCATCTATTCCAACTGTGACTGCGACTGTACCGATGATTCGGGAGGAGGCTAATATGCTGGTCATTGACGAAAATAAGAATATCCAGGTGTCCCAGTACGACACTTTTTCCATTCGGTTCCGCTTCACCAATTACAAGCTGACCCCTGCAGACAAAGTGGTCTTTGCCATTAAGAAGACCACCAACTCTTCCGAAGTGGTCTACACGGATACCTTCTACAATCCGGACAACAACTATGTGGATGTGGTGGTACCCAAGGGAGCCCTGGATTCCCTGGAACCCGGGGCCTACATCTACGACCTGGCCATTATGAACAGCGAGACGGAGCGGATCCTTACCTGCTTCTTTACCAAGTCTTTCATCATCAAGGGGGTGGCCCACAATGTCTGATGCGGCCAATGTGGAAGTGACCCTTACGGTCCAGAACAACACGGAAGTGGAACTGGGGGATGTGGCTGACGGGTACGCCGCCGATCAGGCACGGGCCTATCGGGACAAGGCCGGGGAATATGCGGCGGATGCCTTAAACAGCAAGAACATGGCAGAAGCCTGGGCGGAAAGCGACAGCGCACCGGCTGGAGAAGGAACCCGGTCCAGTAAGTCGTGGAGTGAGGCATCCCAGCAGTGGGCGGAAAGTTCCACTAATCCAGATGGCGTCACCGGAGCACGTTCCGCCAAGTCTTGGTCTGAAACGGCTCGGGCCTGGGCGGAAAGTGACGGAGAGCCGGACGGGGTCACAGGAGCCAGGTCCGCCAAAAGCTGGGCCACGGTTTCCTCCCAAAAAGCAGCGGAAGCCGAAACCAGTGCCAAAGCGGCGGACGCCAGTGCCAAGGCTTCTGCTAATAGTGCGGCTGAAGCGAAGAATTCGCAAGAAAGTGCAACCACCCAGGCCACCCTGGCAAAACAAAGTGCCGACAGTGCGGCAGAGAAACTGGCCCAGATGCAGATCGACCTGAAGTTGAAGGCGGATGTGGATAGCGCCATTCTTACGGGAACCCCTGCAGCCCCTACTCCGGCAGAAGATGCCCAAAGTACACAGATTGCCAATGTGGCCTATGTAAAAGAGAAGATTGCCGAGCTGGTGAATGGCTCGGAGGCTTCTCTCGATACCCTGAAAGAACTGGCCGATGCCCTGGGGAATGACCCGAATTTTGCCACCACCATCATGGAAGCCATCGGGAAAAAGCTGGATGCCACAGCAACCGCCCAGGCCGCTTTGGCCGATGGCAAGGGCAACAACATTGCAGAAACCTATGCCACAAAGGAAGAACTCACCGGGGAAACAGGGACCCTTGCTGCAGTAGCCAAAAGCGGCAGTTACACGGATCTCCTGGACAGACCGGTGATTCCGGATAAGACAAGTCAGCTGACCAACGACAGCCGATATGTTTCCACGGATGCCAACGGGAATGTGACTCTCACCGGGACCCTCACCGCCACGAAAGTCTACAACGCGGTCTATAACGACTACGCTGAATTCTTCCCTCGGGGTGGTGACACCCAGCGGGGGGACATTATCGCCCTGGACGAAACTTCGAATAAAGAGCAATACAGCAAGGCAACGTCCAGCAGCCAGTGTGTGGTGGGGGTCCATACGGAAGACTTTGCCTCCATCATCGGCGGTCGTACCCTTTCTCCGGGAGATGACATCTTAAAGACGAACCTGCCCGCCTACATCCCGGTAGCCCTGGCCGGCCGTGTCCCGGTCCGGATGTATGGGAAAGCCCGGAAGGGAGGCTGGGTCATCCCTTCGGAGATGCCGGGCGTAGGCCGGATGGCCCTGGAAGGAGAAAGCCTCACCCAGGCGGTGGGGCAGATCGTGAAGGACGATACCGCAGAAAACGTGCGGCTGGTGAAAATCATCGTAAGGAGTGGAAGATGAAATATTTAAGAAGGAACATCAACACCGTATTCCTCATGCTGGGGAATTCCTGCAATATGAACTGTGCCTACTGCCTCCAGCACCCTCTGGTGCATAAACCTTTGACCCGGGAGGTGAATCCCGAAATCTATGACTTCCTGGGAGAAGTGGCCCAAGAGAATCCCCGGACTCTTCACCTGCAGTTTTATGGCGGGGAGCCTCTTTTGTACTTTAGAACCATCCGAGAAGTGGTGGAAGAAATCGAAAAAAGAAAAATTCCCATGACCTTTGGCATCATCACCAATGGCCGGGCACTGACGGACGAAATGGTCCGTTTTTTTCATGCCCATCAGTTCTCCGTCACCCTTTCCTGGGACGGGCCTCACGTCTTGGAAACGAGAGGCTATGATGTGTTTTCCGTCCCGGAAACCCGGGAGCGGATCCTGGCCCTGGAGCATCTCTGTCTGTCCGGGGTGCTATCCGCCAGGGCCTATCCCCGGGAAATCCTCCAGGCTTTCCAGCAGATTTCAGAAGAGTACCGTGCCATCATCCATGGCTACCAGGTTGCGGTGAACCTGGACGAAATCATGGATACGGGGCTGCCTCAAAAGGATCTCCTGGAAATCGACTGCGGCCGGGTGGAGCGGGAGATGGAAGACATGACCCTCCGGTTCCTGGAGGGCTTCGGGAAACGGGTCCAGCCGGAGCGGTACACGGAAGAAGCCTATATCCGGCAGCTGTTCCACTGTTTGAAAGACTTCTATCTTACGGGGAAAGGGAAATGGGACCGATATACGGCAGCCTGCGGAAACGGGCTCACGGTGCTGAACCTGGACCTTGAGGGGAACCTGTATCCCTGCCACAACACTTCCCGGAAGGCAGGTTCCATCCATGACGGGTACTTCACTTACCTGCAGCACATCCTGGCGGGGGATCATACCCACGAACACCGGAAAGAGTGCCTTTCCTGCACGGCCCTTGCCTTCTGCCAGGGTGGCTGCAAGCTGGTGGGGGATAAGGCCCGGAAGGCATCCTACTGCCGGCTGAAGCAGGCCGTCTTTACCCCGGTCCTTATGACCATCCAGCAGTACGGGCAGGAGATTTTGGAGAAAAGCCATGGCGAAAAACGGAACCATCAATAAGACGACCTTTACCGATACAGCCGCCATCACAGATTCCAGCGACCTTAAAGTGAAGGCCATCCACGTGACGGAACTGCAGACGGCTCTGACCCAGCTCACATCCTATGCCGCCAACGTGGACAACTGCGGGAACTGCGTGTACTGCCAGACTTGCCAGGGGTGCCAGACCTGCCAGAAATGCCAGAGCAGCAGCTGCCAGTCCACGTCCTGCCAATCCTGCCAGAGCATCTCCCAATGCAGCCAGCGGGACTGTACCTGCCAAACACGGGGCCAGTGTGACTGTAACTGCAACTGCAGCGGAAGCAGCGAATGCAATTGTTCGGACGACTCCTAAGGTGGTGAAACTATGGCGGAAACAGGAGAAAACGTCTTAAAGAAGCATCTGACAGATGTGCAGTCCGGCCTTGAGACCCTATCTACCAAGACGAAGGTGAGCATCGACCTGTCTTCCCTGGATTACGCCCAGGTGAAGAAGGTCAACATCAAGGTACTGGATGCGGCCATCAACAAACTGGAAGAAAACTTTTCGGGGAACTGCTGCCAGGCCAACTGCTGTCAGACCTGCCAGAGCTGCCAGGGATGCCAGACATGCCAAACCTGTCAGGGCTGCCAGACATGTCAGGGATGCCAGGGGTGCCAGACCTGTCAGAAGTGCCAGTATTACATGACGTTCAACTGCAACTGTGACTGCAGTGACGATAGCTAAGGAGGAACGGAAAAGATGATCATTGCCAAAGGAAACGTGCAGACAGCAGAAGGACCGGTTCCCGTGGAGAAACTGGAACCAGGGATGCTGGTGGTGGACCGGGGCCACAGGGCTAGGAAACTCCTCAAAGTGGAACAGGTCCAGCTCCATCAGACCCTTCACTTTGAGAAAAATACCGAGCTGGTCCTGGCAGGGAACAGTGTCCTTTTCACCCTTACCGGGCTGCGGAGTGCCATCAGCCTGAAGAATGTGCGGAAAGCCCTGAACGGGCGGATCCAGATGTTCTTCCAGACATCTCGGGTCCAGGATGATGTGATGAAAGTGAAGAAGGAAGAAGTGACCGGCTATCGGCTGACCATTGAAGGGGGCCGGGATGTGCTGGTGAACGGATATGATGTGGCGGACCGGGAGGTGGAATGATGCTGAAGATTTATTACAACGAAGAATCCAACGCGGACCATGTGGTCCATTTAACCTTGAGCGGGGACTTCTGCAAAGTGGAGTGCAGCAGTGCCATTGACGGCCGGGCTGGATCGGATGCCATTGAGAATCTTCGTCCTTATAGCTCTTATGCCCTGACGGAAAGCAACGGGACGGTAAAAATCTTCCGGCAGCCCATGCAGTCCGACTACCGGTTCCTGGATCTGAACCGGCTGGGGGTATCCATCCGCATGGACTTTGCCATCCTGACCCAGCTGTATGGGAACTATACCATCCTCAGCGTAGACACGGGCATTCTGGCAGACAGGGAACGGGATATTGTGGTCCGGCTCTTTAGCGGGAAGAAGGAGAACTTCACCATCGAAGCGGACCAGGAATATGAGCTACTGCCCTTCAGTACCAGCGACCTGATCCTGGGAGACCATCCCCGGATGAAACTGTGGGACAGCTACAGCCTTTCCGCCGGGGGCCGGGAGCTCATGGCCAACAGGAAAGGGGACCTCATTGATGGGGATCCGGAGGAACCATTCTTTCCCGAAGAAGGTAAAGAGTATATCGACTTCACCATTCAGAAATACAAAGGGGACTTTTCCACCAAAGAAAAGCTCACCCGGGACATCGATGACGAGGAGGTCTTCGTGGATGCTTCCGCAGGCCTTGTGAACAAACGCCGGATTAAATTGGACCACGGGACGGGAAGTTTCCGGCTGTACCCCTTCGGTGTGGAAGGGCCAGTGAAAATCAAGCTGGGCCGGAAATGGTACGAGGTATGGAACGACTATTTTGTCTTTATCGGAAAGGGGGAGCGGCATGGCTGAACCACGGAAAGTGACCCTCTACCTGGGGAGTCAGTGCAATCTCCACTGTGCCTACTGCCATCGGGAAGCCTCCAGTGATGAACAGGGCATTTCCAATAAATTTCTGGAAGAACTGAAACGCAATCCTCCCGGGGCCATCAAGTTCATGGGTGGGGAGCCCCTGCTCTATATGGACGAAATCCGGAAAGTAGTCCGTGCGGTTCCCGGGGCCAAGTTTTCCCTCAGCACCAACGGCATCGGCATAGCAAAACACCTGGACTATTTGCGGCAGCACGGTTTCCAGATCTGCATCAGCTATGACGGGGCGGAGAAAGACCTGCGGGGCTACGACCCTTTTACGGACCTTCTGGATTACCCGAATGTGGCCGTATCCACCACTCTGTACCATGGCAACACAGACCTGGGGGCCATCATGGAGCGGTTCCGAGAGAAGGAGAAAGTCATCGGACGGTCCCTTTCCTTTTTCCCTCATCTCCTTCATGTGACCAATGAAGCCAACCGGAAATATGCCTTGACGGAAGCCGACTACGATTCTCTCCTGGAACAGTACAAAAAGTACGTGGGGCTGTACCTGTCCCGGTTCCGGAGGTTCGGCATCCGGGACAAGCGGTATGAAGGACTCTACCAGACCCTGGAACGGCGGAGCAAGGCACACTATACCTATGGGGAAACCTACTGTAGCAACCGGAAGCTGCGGAAGGTGGATGCCAAAGGGCAGTCCTATCCCTGTCTGTACATCCGGAAAGAGAAACTGGGGAAGGAATGGCTGAACGATCAGAAAAGGCTGCTGGATGCCTTGAGTCCAGCCTGCCGCCAGTGCCCTGTCTACGACATGTGCGGCGGGGCCTGCATCGTGAGCAAGGAGCATGAACTGGAGTGCCGGTTCTGCAAGGCTCTCTACACCTGGTTCAAGAAGGAAGGGAGCCAGCCATGAATTCCCTCTTTATCTTCCCAGAAGCCATCCATACAAAGGATACCATTGCCTTGGACCTGGATGGGAACCGGATGAGCTTTTTCTGCAATAGTGAACGCGTGTTCATCGACCTTGCGGCCCTGCGGAGCGGTTCCTCTACGGTGATCCTGAAGAACCCCATCACCGGGACCGTCTATCCCTTGTTCAATTTCCGGGAAATCCTCCAGGTGATGGACATGGGGCCTCAGGAATTTTTGCGTGTCCTGCAGATTACCTCTTATATGCAGATCGACAAGTCCGGGATGGATACCTTTATCAAGGTGTTCCTGCCCAAGGGGCAGAAAGAACTCAACAGCCGCACCCATGACTTTTCCCGCTTTCCCCATGTGCCTCTTACTGACCTCCATAAGCTGGACCGGGCCTACAGCTGGACGGTCAGGAAGGTGAAGGCCCAGATCCATTATGGCCGGATTGAGGGGTCCCTGGTGTTAGAGCGCTCCGGGTTCTGGAAGGAGCCGGTGTATGTGAGCCATGCCGGCCAGACAAAGGAACTCACGGAAGGGGAGAACACCTTCTCCTTTTCCTGGAGCCCAACAGAAGACGTGTACTGCGGACCGAAATGCGGACGGTACAAAGGCCGGGCCCTTCATGTGACGCCCGGCCGCTAAGCAAAGAAAGGAGGGGGTGCAATATGAATTTCATCAGCTACACCTTTGTGAACGCAGTGATCAGTGCCCTGGCCGTCTTCGGGTGCTGGCTGATCCTGCGTCCCCAGAAAATCGAGAACCTGGCGCTTCATAAGAGCATCGACAATAACACCAAGGCCCTGGAAGATCTGACGGGACTCATCAACGAAATGCGGGTGGCCCAGGCCGGCATCGAAACCAACATCGACAACCTGTGGCACCGGTATAAGGATCTGAAGGGGGAAGTCGATAAGCTCCATGAGCACAACCGGAATCTGGGGAATCCGCCATGTTTGAAAAAGTAAGAGGCTGGCTCAATAAGGGTCTTGGGGCTGTGAAGAAACGGCTTAACCAGTTCCAGCAGCCCATCAAATGGATCGTCATCGGGTATATGGTGACGGTCTTTCTTTTTGTGGTTTCCTATTATGGCTTCTGGGTCTATCTGGCAGTGACGGGGAAAATCCAGCTGCCGGACCTTCTGGCTATGATACGGGAACTGGTAGGGCCTGCCATGGTAGGGTTCATCACCTTCATTGCAGGCTGCTTTGTGGATCTTGACGGGAACGGGATCCCGGATCATTTTGAAAAGGAGAAGGATAAACCATGAAGATTTACATCAATCCGGGCCATATGCCCGGTGTGGACAGCGGGGCCGTCAACGAAGAACATGGGGTCACCGAAGCGGGTATCGTGAAGGAAATCGGGGCAGGGGTTCAGCAGTACCTGAACCGGGTGGGCTATGACTGTATGCTGGTCCAGTCCGACAACCTCTGCGGGGAATCCCCCAACTATACCAACATCTGTGCCAGCGCCAACGGGTGGAAGGCGGACCTCTTTATTTCCATCCACTGCAATGCGGCAGCCGCAGAAGAAGCCCAGGGAACGGAAACTCTGGTGCACAGTGAGGACAGCGAGGAAGCCTATGCCCTGGCCGAATGCATCCAGAACCAGATCGTCCAGAGCCTGGGGACCGTGGACCGGGGTGTGAAGGAACGTCCGGGTCTGGCTGTGCTCCGGGAAACGGATATGCCGGCTGTCCTTGTGGAGACGGCTTTCATCACCAATGAGGACGATGTGCAGCTCCTGATGAATCGGAAGGACGAATTTGCTCGTGCCATCGCCCGTGGGGTGACGGATTATGTGGCCAAGAAAGGATGATGCTCTGTGAACCCGTGTAAAATGAACGATGATTTCCTTTTGGGCTTCCTTCTAGGCATGCTGGCCGGCATTCTTTTCTTTTCTTTACTTTACTCCTCTAAAGAAAATGGCCTGCGAAATTGGCCCAGGAGCCGTTTTTTAGAAGGGACGCAGCCCATGGGAGTCCAGAAAAGAAAAAATCCCGTCATAGTAAGGATATGACGGGATACCGGCCTTTCGGTGATTTTGACGGAAAGAGGGTGGGGATGATTGAGAAAAAACGTCTGTATCTTGCTGCTGTGCTTGTTCTTCTGCTGTCCGCAGGTGTCTTTGGCTTCTACGTATACCATCACAGAAGAGGAACTGACTCGGTTGGAGGAGAATATCAGCGAGCTGCAGAGAATCAACAACGGATTACAGAAGGAATCCAGTCTGCAGAAGAAACGAATGCTGGAATTGGAGACTCAATTGACCGAAGCGCAGACCGAATTACAGAAAGCCAGGGAACTGTCCAATCAGCAAGGGAGTCAATTGAACGAGCTGAAGACGACCTCGATACGGCAGGAAGAATCCTTGAGGATTGCCAACGAATCCTTAGCCGCGTACGAGAAAGAAAACAATAGAACACAGAAACGCCTGAAGGCACAACGGAACCTGGCTTATGGGATTGGAACGGTTCTGCTGGTGGCTTTAGTGCGGCAATAAAGAAAGGGGCTTGAAAATGATTTCTCATTTTCACAGCCCCTTCTTTGTTTTAAAGTGTTGTTTTTTCACCTTCACATGGGACCAACAGTCCCATGCCTTTTAGCCCTTCTTTCAAGGCATTCATATCCTCATTATTTCTTGTTTCGACACTGAGAGTGTGTTTTCCCTGTGTCAGGGCTGTGATTAGGAGCCCTTTTTCCTTCCGGAGTCGGTCCATGTACTGATGCACATCTCTACGACTATACAGGTCCATGGCTATCCGAATTATCCCATATACAGCATGGGACAGAGTCATCCCATGGATAATTCCTCCGTTGTCTACTACTACATTCAGTTCATCTTCCAGCTCTGCTGCATCCATGTTCTGGCTCTGGCAGTTCAGATCTTGCCAAAATTCCTTCCCTTTTTCTGGGTCTTCCAACTTATAGCCTCGCGCTGTCGAAAGAATTTTTTTACCTCCGCTCCGGAGAATGGCCACGTCTCCCACAATGATCTGCCTAGTAACATTCAAGACTTTGGAAAGATATGTCCCGCTTAAGGGTTCCTCTCCTTGTTCCAGCATTTTATACAATTGTGCTCTTCTTTCCCGGTTGTCCATGATTTTCCATTTACCTGCTTTCTCCATAAAGAATCCATTTCGTTGAAGATTCCTGCAGTACTGACGATGTTTATAACCTAAAAGAACATGTGGCATTACTAGAGAACTTTTTTGATTATAGCACAAACTTTCATATAAATTGTGAACAATTTATATTTTTTATCTCATTAATATGTAAATATCCGTGACCAGTATGCAACTATCATATGTAATATGTTATTAACAAATTGTTATCAAACTAAATAGACATCAATATACATTAATATTTACGAAAATTCGCTTTATTGATCTTCTATATTACCCAAAGAGCATTTAGCTAAACAGATGCTGCAATATTACTTAAATTTGAAATCGGACTTCTATTACAGTACTTATACTATAATTTCGGCTTTTTTGAGGGTATATATTTTTAATAGCGCAATGAGCTTACTACGGTGAGAAGAGAAATGCATACCTTTTTTTTTACATGATTTCACATGACAAGAAAATATAACTCTGACACTATTATTTGACATAGGAGGAACAAAATATAGCAGTCGACGAAAAATTTTCTAAAGAAGAGTTAAAAACTAGAAGGGCCATACAACATTTATTTTGAACGACTTAAAGATGAAATTTACTAAAACTCTTTACGGCGCGTTATAGTTCCAGTGGTTATATATCGAATCTATAAAATAAATCAATGAAGATATAGAAATCTGCATCAAATCGGATCAATTTTACTCTGAATAAAAATAAGAGGAAACCTCATAAAGGACAAGCCGATCACTGAGAGTTACGGGCTTTCTATCTTGCGATACGCCATTGCACCATTAATATATTTACAAATGAATGACTTTACGTCTTTCATTAAAGTTGCCAAAATTATAACCTTCCAAATCACTTTTCAAATTGCTCTATCCCCCTCGCAATCGCTTCGGCAATCTTATCTAGAAAACTATCCGACAAAAGCAACTGTTCTTCCCGAGCATTGGTCATAAAAAGACACTCTACAAGGGCACTGGGCATGGTGGACTTCCGGTTGACATACAGCCCGGAATCGTAGATGCCCCGGTCCGGTACATTGGCCGTTGTCATCAGCTCCTTCTGGAGGATGGCAGCAAAACGTTTGTCATAGGGAGTCTTGGGGGTATAATACGTGGAATATCCGCCCACACTCCGGTCCGTACTTGCATTGCAGTGGATGCTGAGGAACAGGTCGGAACCGGATTTTTCGGCCACATCTACACGGGCCTGGAGTTCTTGCTGGTCCGTTGCATCTGGACCATAGACGTCACGGTCACTGAGCTGCGTCAAATAGACTGTAGCGCCCTTTTGCGTAAGAATCTTCTTTACACGAAAGGCAAGGGGCAGTGTAACTTCCTTTTCTTTGAGCCCGGTTTCAAGCCCATGGGTACCAGGATCTGTACCGCCATGCCCCGGATCAAGGGTGATTCGTTTGCCTTTAAGACCGCCACCTACCCGGTATCCACGCGTAAATACCGGCGCCACATCAATGACTATGCGATTCGGCCGCTTGGTTATCGTATCTGCTTTTAAAGAAAAGATTTTAAAGTCAGCCAGGGTTGGGTTTTCATCTGTATGTATATGAATTAGCGTTCCGTTGGTAGTTTTTTGGAAACGGACCGTTTTCACATGGGTGGATTCACGGGGATGGTAGACAGGCGCAATCGAAGCAGCCAGTGTACCTTTAACAAAAACATGGGCCTCTCCTTCTAAAATCTTCATTTCGTAAGGAAGCGGTTGATTTGACTCAATGACAACCCGCAACTGCCCTGCCTGATTGACACCGTACGAGACACCCGTGATATGCCCCGAAGCTTCTGCACGCCCCCAGCAACAAAACAACATACAAAATACCGCAATCCATTTTTTCAATATTTTTCAGCCTCCTGATTTGCAAATAGTTTGCATTTGCATTTAATTATAGCTAGAGAAACCAAACTTGTCAATAAAAAAGCCAGGTTGCTGCTTTAATATTAAAAACTAGAAATACCCATCACGGATTGTAGTTTTCAGACAGATACTTAATAGAAATTACAGTATATACTTTTTTTTTACCAAACAAGATGCCATCATTGCTTGTTGTAAAATCATTCTAGTAAAATAGAAAAATGCAACTATTTAGACAGAAAAAATAGAGAATTGTGAGACTAGAGTAGACTGGAAAATGAAAGAATGTAATGATCCAGTTTACTATATCAAACTTTTATCACGGCTTAGAAAAATGATAATGCCAAGTGATGGTTGAACTAAAATGTTGAAAAACAGGATGCTCTTAACGGGCATTTTTTTTCAACCGAAAGTACTTAATAGCACCCTTTTTGTCCTGTTACTCCTGAAAAACAAATTTTCAGGAGGTATTCGTTATGAAGGACGAACAAAAGAGACAGATCATTGCCCTGCGCCGTGATGGGGCAGGGTATGGCAGCATAGCCTGCCAATTGGGCCTTTCCATCAACACCGTGAAATCTTTCTGCCGGCGAAAAGGACTTGCCGCACCGCCGACAGAGTCCGTTTGTGAGCAGTGCGGCAGCTTCATTGAACAGGCCACTGGTCGGAAACGGAAGCGGTTCTGCTCCGATGCATGCCGGAACAAGTGGTGGAACTGCCATCTGGAACTGGTGAAGCGGAAAGCAGTCTACACCTTTACTTGCCCGACCTGCGGGAAAGAGTTTACCGTCTATGGAAACAGCCACCGGAAGTTTTGCTCCCATGCATGCTACATTGCCTACCGGTTCAGAGGTGTGCGCCATGGATAAAAAGACCTTTCAAAACGAAGCCACCTTCCAGATGACTTTGCATCTGGCCCGAAAGATGCTGTCCCAAAAGCTCATCACCGAGAAGGAGTACCAGGACTTTGAGAAGGATATGATCCGCCGCTGTCAGCCTTTTTCTGGGGACTTATTTACTTGCTAATTGTATCAAACAGAGTGATATATGGTGTCGGAAGGAGCTGATGCTATGCGGACTATCCGTAAAATCGAACAAAGTATACCCAATCTAAGACAGCGCAAGAAGGTGGCCGCCTATGCCCGGGTATCCGTGGAATCGGAGCGGATGCACCATTCCCTTTCGGCCCAGGTTAGCTATTACAGCAGATTGATCCAGAAAAACCCAGAATGGGAATACGCAGGGGTCTATGCCGACTATGGGATTTCGGGTACCGGGATAAAGAAGCGGCAGGAGTTCCAGCGGATGCTGAAAGATGTCGAAAAAGGAAGAATAGATATAATTCTGACAAAATCTATTCAACGATTTTCTCGCAACACAGTGGACTTGTTAAATACTGTACGTCATCTAAAAGAGATCGGGGTAGATGTATGGTTTGAAAAAGAAAATATCCATACAATGAGCGGCGAAGGAGAACTGATGTTGACTATTCTCGCCTCTTTTGCTCAGGAAGAAAGCCGTTCTATTAGCGATAATATCAAGTGGCGATTTCACAAAAAAATTGAACAAGGCATTCCCCATGCAAAGTTTTTGGTTTACGGATATCGGTGGGAACACAATAACTTAGTAATTCAACCAGAAGAAGCCAAGATTATCAGAAAAATTTTTGATGACTATCTAAGCGGAAAAACTAGAAAGGAACTTATACGTGATTTAGAGAAAAATGGGATACGCACTAGATATGGTTATTTTTTTAGAGATTCGAGTATAAGACAAATTCTTACGAATCGGATTTATACGGGCATCCTTGAGATCCAAAAAACTTTTGTAACAGATCCAATCACAAAACATCAAGTTGCTAATAATGGAGAAAAAAGTAAATACATAGTAGAACGCCATCATAAGGCAATTATTACGGCTGCCACATTTGAGAAGGCTCAGCAAGAACTGAAACGACGCAAGGAGATGGGAAAACGCCAGGGTGGTTATGCTAGGGAGTTTTTGAACACTTCTTGCTTCACAGGGATAATAAAATGTGGAATATGCGGGAAAAGCTATACACATGTAAAGCGTAAATATAAAGGCGAATGCCATGAATACTGGACTTGCGAATCGCATAAAGGCAAAGGTACCAATTGTGGTGCTTATGGTTCTGTTCCCCAACCCGTTTTGGAAGAGATATGTGCGACTATTCTTGGTACAGACAGTTTTAATAAAAATACATTTTTTCAGCAAGTAAAAAAGATTGTTGTTCCCGCTTATAAGGTATTGGTTTTCCACTTGAAAGATGGACGCATTATAGAAAAGCAATGGAATTCGACGGCTCGAAAAGAGTGTTGGACAGATGAACTGAAAGAGAAACAGCGACAGTGGATGAAGAAATACCATCAAAATGATGCTTCTAAATGATATACAGCTTTTTCAGAACGTATTTGTTGCCCAATTTGTGGTGTAACTTTTACTCGCTGCTTGGAGAAACGAAAAAGAGAAAAAGTTGCTTATTGGCGATGCAAGGGGAAACGGAAATGTAGTCACGTCACTGGAATTAAAGAAGAGACTTTGAAAATCATTGCCGCTAGTGTACTACAGATGGTTTCTTTTGACGGAGAAATATTTCGAAATAAGGTAGAACGAATCGAAATTCAAAGGGATGGTAGTTTGTTGTTTCAATTTTTTAATGGCTATAGTAAAGGAGTGACACTTTAATGAAAAAAGTACATGTAATACCAGCTTCAATTCAAAAGTATTCAGAGAAACCTCTGGATCGTCATTGCAAACGAAAGGTCGCAGGCTATGCAAGAGTTTCAACAGATCATGATGACCAGCTTACCAGTTATGAAGCCCAGGTCGATTATTATACTCATTACATCAAAAGCCGATCCGATTGGGAATTTATTGGGATGTATACAGATGAGGGTATCTCGGCCACTAACACAAAATATAGAGAAGGTTTCAAACGGATGATAGAGGATGCCCTTTCTGGGAAAATCGATCTAATTATTACTAAGTCCGTTAGCCGTTTTGCACGGAATACGGTGGACAGTTTAATGACGGTCCGTAAATTGAAGGAAAAGGGCATCGAAATCTATTTTGAAAAGGAAAATATTTGGACATTAGACGCCAAAGGGGAACTCCTCATTACGATTATGAGCTCCTTAGCACAGGAAGAAAGTCGTAGTATTTCAGAGAATGTTACTTGGGGACATAGAAAACGATTTGCTGATGGAAAAGTTAGTCTCGCATATAGTCATTTCCTTGGATATGAGAGAGGGGTAGATGGCAATCTAGTAATTAATAAGGAACAGGCAGAGACTGTAAAAGAAATATATCGTTTATTTCTTAGCGGATTCACATATCATTCTATTGCACGCAAATTAACTGAAAAAGGTATTAAAAGCCCAGCCGGAAAAGATTCTTGGTGTGCTGGAACAGTACGAAGCATTTTAACTAATGAAAAATATAAAGGGGATGCTCTTTTACAGAAAAGACTTACTGTCAATTTCCTTACGAAAGAAATGAAGATCAATGAAGGTGAAGTCCCACAGTATTATGTGGAACACAATCATGAAGCCATTATAAGTCCTCAAGTTTTTGATTTGGTGCAGGAAGAGATTTTGAAACGGAAGTCAGGAAAAACACGGTACAGTGGGATATCTATCTTCTCAACAAAAATCAAATGTGGACAATGTGGGAGTTGGTATGGTGCTAAGATATGGCATTCTAATGATTCGTACCGCAGAGAAATATACCAATGTAATAGTAAATTTAAAAATCACTGTAACACACCACATCTTACGCCAGAAAGAATAAAAGAAATTTTTGTGAGTGCCGTTAACAAGCTGATAACAAACAAAAATGAAATTATTGAGAACTTAGAAATGATTCGACAGCAACTATGCCAAACAAAGTCCCTTGAAAAGGAACGAGAACATTTGAAACAGGATATGTTAATTCTTTCTGAAATAATAAAAAAGAATATTGCCGAGAATGCTAGAATTGCACAGAATCAAAATGAGTATGAGAAAAAATATGATGGTTTAATGAACAAGTACAATAAAATGAAAAATAAATACGAAATAATATTAGATAAAATCAAAAAACAGCAAGCACGCAATACGCAGATAGTAGAATTTATTGATCGAATTAAAAAACAAGGTAATATCACTGAATTTAACGAATATTTGTGGGCAAGCCTGGTAGATTTCATTACAGTATACAATGAACAAAATATACGGATAACATTTCGGGATGGGACGGAGATAAAGGTATAAAAGCACAAGACACAAGACTTTGCAATAAAATACTCACTCCATAGGTTAAATTTCAACAAGGGAAAATTAGACTGATTAATCATAATTTTTTAGAAAAACAAAGACAGTTATTTATGAGTAAATATACAAAATAATGAAAAAATATTAAAACAAAAATTCATAGAAAAAACTAAAACAAAATTATGAACATAAAATAAAATAATAATTTCATACTTTGCTATGTTAAAAATATTCCTGTTAAATTCACCACAAAGAGCTGAATAAATACTATATATAGTGTAGAATATACCATAAATGTTAAATGTAACTCTATATATAGATAACTGAACAGATATAAAACATTGTAAAAAACATGGCAAAATGTATTGTTAAGCAGAAATAAGAATGATAGAATAAAACAAAACAAATTCATGAAATGACAAAATTAATTCAAAGATTTTGCCGAATAAATGAATATTTTATCAAAAAGGAGGCGACTAGATTGAATAGGATTTTTAAGGTTATATTCAATCGCGCAAAAGGACAGTATCAGGTTGTGTCAGAATTAGCCAAAAATGGAGGGAAAACGTCAGGAAATTCTTTGCTAAAATCGTTTACTAATTCTGGAGGAACACTGACAAGAAGCATACTAACAGCTATCCTAGTCTTTGGGATCACATATGGGGTAACGCTGAAGTCGTTAATGACGGTGACGTTTTAAATGCTGGAACTAACATCTCTATTGTTAAAGATGATGCAACAAAGACGATTACTGTATCCGCTGACGGAGTCGCTACCAGTACAGAGCTGGAAGCAGTAAAAAACGATGTGCAAAAAAAAACAGACAGATATTGCTACCAATGCTGGAAAAATAACGAATAACAGCACGGAGATCGAAAACAACAAAACTGAGATTGAAAACAACAAAACGGAAATCGCAAACAATAAAACTGAGATTGAAAACAACAAAACGGAGATCGCAAACAATAAAACTGAAATCAGTAAAAATTCTAATGAAATCCAGCAGAATAAGGCAGATATTACAGCAAATAAGAACTCCATTTCGAGTAACACGACAAAAATCAATAACAACACATCAGATATTACAGAATTAAAAAATGTGAATTCTGCTTTGGGGTTGGATAAAACCAAACCGGGAATGAAATATTTTCGCGCAAATTCTTCAGGAGAAGACGCTTCTGCTACGGGAAAAGATGCTGTTGCTATCGGTGTCAGTGCTAAAGCAAGTGGCAAAGACTCTGTTGCATTGGGTGATGATGCTAGATCTTCTTCCTCTGCTGAGAACAGTATTGCCATTGGCCGGAAATCTGTCAGTGGATCCTTTAGTGGCATGACCGCTGATGGGGACAGTTCTACTGTGATTATAGGTGGAGGAAAATCAAGCATATCTATTGGTGATGCAGCAAATGCCCGTGGAAACTCTTCGATTGCACTAGGGGACGGCGCGACAGTTTATAATGACAGGCCGAATGCTCAAATTAACAATAACAGCATGGCAATCGGAACCCAGGCCAGCACCATAGCTTCTAACAATGCGATCGCCCTTGGTAATAAAGCTACTGTAACGAAAAACAGCAATAGTGCGGTGGCAATTGGAGATGGTGCAAAGACTGGTGCAGAAAATGCATTAGCTATTGGTAAAAGCGCTGCTGCTACCGGAACAGATAGTATGGCAGCTGGAACAGATGCCGATGCTAGTGGGTTAAATGCCGTTGCTTTGGGCAAATCTACACAAGCCTCTGGGACAGATGCTGTTGCTATTGGAAGTGGAGCTACTGCTGAAGGCAGTGCCTCTGTGGTTTTGGGAAAAGACGCAAGTGCAAATGCTGTTCGATCTGTCGTACTTGGCCCTAATGCAGGGGTAGGCATGGTAGGAGATGTATTAGGGGCGAAAGGTTCCCATGTAGTCATTGGAGATGGTGCTGGTAATAATGTTGATGGGCAGCAAAATATTGCAATTGGCTATAAATCAGGGAATGATGTAAAAAGTGACCATAATGTTGCCATAGGTTCTGAGGCTGGGACTAATATCGGATCTAGCGGAAATACATCTGAAGGGAAAAATGTTTCTATCGGTTATCATGCTAACAAAAATGACTCTGCTGTTTCGCGAATCCAATCTACTGCATTGGGTAGCGAGACAAAAGCTACTGATGACGCCGTTGCGGTAGGGTATCAAGCCCAAGCAAATGGGAATGGGTCTACAGCAATTGGGTTTAATGCTCAGGCAGCGGATGCAGCTAGCGTGGCTGTAGGGCAGGGCGCACAGGCTTCTGGTGGCAATATCGCCATCGGCAATGATTCCGTGGCCAATGCCTCTATGATCAGTGGAACGGGGTATCTGACAGGGCAGGCAGCACCTAAAACCGCAGTTTCAGTTGGCAATACATCAGCTTTGCGCCGTATTACTAATGTTGCTGATGGGGCCCAAGACCAGGATGCAGTTACAGTAGCACAGCTCAAAAAATCAATAGATGCTACGGTAGCTCAGGTTAATGCTAATGTATCTTCGGCAACAGCAAGTGGTGTTTATTATGACACAGTCACTTCTGGAGATGGAGATAGTATTACCCTTCGGAACAATGACAATAAGGGAACGAAAATTCATAATGTTGCTGCGGGTACCCTGGGGACTGATGCAGCAAATGTAGCCCAGGTTAATGAGATTGTAGATACAGCCAAAACTCATTACTATTCTGTAAAGTCCAATAATCTGAATAATTATGATAACGATTTGGCTACAGGCGAAGATTCTATGGCTGCTGGCGTAAGTGCAAAGGCATTAGGAGATCGAAGTGTCGCACTGGGGAATAACACAGAAGCTCAGAGCATCGGCAGTATCACCGTAGGAGCTGGCTACGAAGACCCGGATAATCCGGGGAGTCTGAAACAGACTCTAGCCATCAGCGGTTACCAATATAATACGGCAATCGGGGCAGGTGCTCAGGCTGCAGGAAATAACTCGCTGGCTATAGGCACTTTGGCAACTTCTTCTATAAAAAATGGTGGAAGTAGCGTAGATAAAGCTGTGACTATTGGCTATTCTGCTGGCGTTTCTGACGACAAGGCCATTGCTATTGGCAGTGAAGCGAAAAGCAACAGCAAAAGCGCTTCCGCTATTGGCGATACAGCTCTGGCATTGGCCGAAAATGCACTGGCAGTGGGAACTAATGCTCAGGCAGAAGGCGTTTCATCTGGAGCAATTGGTACGAGAAACCGGGTTACAGGAACGAATACGTATGTTTTGGGTAGCGAAAATAGTACGAATGCAACAGGAACCGGCGCTGATGTAAGTGCCTTGAATTCAGGGATTTTTGGGAACGAAAATAGTATGGAAGGCGATAGTAATCGCATTGTAGGGAATAAAAACATTCTGAAAATGGAATCCCTAGCCAATAATTCTTCTAACCCGAAAGTCTTTGAAAATATTTTTGTGACGGGTAATCAGAACACGGTAACCGGGGATCCGGATACAAGTACGGCTGGCGATGCAGGTAACGTGTCCGACATTACTGTTACAGGTTCAAAGAATATCGTCAGAGCAAAAAATCAGAAAAACCAAGATCTGACAGATATCCAAATCCTGGGAAATCAGAATACTATTGATGCTACTACTCTGAATACGGATTTGTCTAATACACAGATTCTGGGTAGCTATGTAACGGCTACTTTGGGAAATTCTGTTTATCTTGGGAGCAACTCTACTTATACTGCGTCGGGAGCCAGTACCAAGGGAATAGATACATACAGCAGCAATGGGACATATCAATATGCTGGAGGCACACCTGCTGGTGTTGTAACGGTAGGTTCTGTGGGAGCAGAACGGCGAATTCAGAACGTCGCGGCTGGCTTGGTTAGCGCAAAAAGTACAGATGCAGTAAACGGTAGCCAGCTTTACAGCATGACTCGACCTTTACGTTTTGCGGGAGACAATTCGACCATTGGAAGCACATCTGAAGCAGATGTGAATGTGCTACATCGAGGTTCTGACCAGGCAATGTCTTTCGTGGGCGGTGCTGACAGTAGTAATTTAAGCAATAATAATATTGGGGTGGTTGCCGATTCGTCCAATAATACAATAACCGTAAAACTGGCAAAAGATGTAACTGGGCTGAACAGTGTCACGGCAAATACTGTAAACGCTGATACTGTAAAAGCTGGAGACACAACTGTCAATAATCAGGGCGTAACCATAGCGGGCGGACCTTCTGTAACTAAAGATGGAATCAATGCCAACAGTACAAAAATTATCAACGTGACAGCTGGTACAGCGGACACAGATGCTGTCAACGTAAGTCAGCTAAAAGAAAAAACTAATGAACTTACGGAAAAAGGTTTTGGATTAAAAGATGAGAATGGAAATATCGTTCACAAATCCCTTGGGGATGATATTGAAGTCACAGGGGACGGCAAAAATATTTCTACGAAAGTGGAAAATGGAACGCTGAAAGTAGTCTTGAAAGATGATCTGAATGTAAATAGTGTAACTACCACCGCCGCTGATGGGAATAAGACCGTGACCCAGGGAAGCGGCATGACCATCACGGATAAAGATGGGAATGAGACAACGATTGGTGCTGGCGGTATTACGATTACACCGAAAAATCCGGCGCCTGGGACTTCACCAGTTTCTTTGACAGAAAAAGGACTGGATAATGGCGGCAACCAGATCCACAATGTGGCGGCCGGCACTGCTGGGACGGATGCGGTGAATGTCAGCCAACTGAAAGATGAAATTGCCAAGAATGCCACCAAATTGGTAGACGGAAAAAATACGACAGTTACAGGCATAGGCACAAAGGAAGATCCCTACAAGGTCAATGTCAATGACAATCTGAATCTGGGTGAAAAAGGCGAAAATGGTATAGACGGTTCCATCGGTGTGGCGGGCAAAGATGGCTCAGCTGTTACCATCAATGGGAAAGATGGCTCTATCGGGATGAATGGAAAAGACGGGAAAGATGGGCTTACCATGAAATCTGCGAAGGGTCAGGACGGTGTGGCTGGTTCCAATGGTACCAATGGTATGACCTGTATTGTTTACGAAGATGATGGGCATGTCACCCATGAAGTTGCCACATTAGATGATGGACTGAAGTTTGCGGGAAATACAGGATCTGTGGCCAAAAAACTGAACAGCACCATGACCATCAAAGGGAATGGTACGAAAGCGGACGCAGAATATGATGCTTCCAACATCAAGACTGTAGTGGATGCAAATGGAGATCTGGTCATCGGACTGGACAAGAATCTGAAGGCAGATACGGTTACCGTGGGCGGCCAGGGCAAAGACGGCGCTGATGGCATCAATGGGGCTACTGGTGTAAAAGGTGCCGATGGCAAAGATGGGGTTACCATTTCTTCTATAGGCAAAGACGGAACCAATGGTACTGATGGTCATATTGGCATCAATGGCAAGGATGGTGCTTCTGCGGACATCCATGTTGTAAAAGGTGTGAATGGAGTAGACGGCACGGATGGCTATAATGGCACAGATGGTATTGATCGGATCGTCTATGAAGATCACAATGGGAATACCCAGACGGTCGCCACTATGAACGACGGAATGAAGTATGGCGGTGACGTAGGGAATGTAATCAGTAAAAAACTCAATGGGCAAGTGAATGTAGTCGGGGGCATTACGGATTCTTCTCAACTGTCAACGGAAGACAATATCGGAGTGGTATCTGATGGAAGTGATAACCTGAAAGTGCGGCTTTCAAAGGATTTGAAAGGACTGGATTCGGTTACCACGAAGACAGTTACAGCAGACACTGGGAATATCACGACGGTAAATGCCAGCACTGTCAACGTTGGAGACACCACCATAACGACGGGAGGGATGACAATCCAAAACGGTTCCGCAGGTCAGGATGTTACGCTCAATAAAGATGGGTTGAATAATGGTGGAAATAAGATCACCAACGTAGCTCCTGGAGATGTTTCATCGACCAGTACGGATGCCGTAAATGGAAGCCAGCTGTACCGTGCGGAAAACAGGATCAGCCGATTGGGAGATCGAGTGAACCGTGTTGGGGGCAGGTGCCGCGGCACTGGCAGGATTGCATCCCTTGGATTTCGATCCAGATGACAAATGGGATTTTGCTGCAGGGTATGGGAATTATAAAGATGCTCATGCAGTCGCTATCGGAGCGTATTATCGTCCTAACGAAGATACGATGTTCAGTGTAGGTGGTTCCTTTAGCGGAGGCGAGAATATGGTGAATGTGGGAGTCAGTTGGAAATTTGGACAAAAGAACCATATCTCTCGCTCCAGAGTATCCATGGCCAAGGACATGTTGGCCATGAAAAACCAAATTGAAACACTTACGAAAAAATTGGCTGCTTATGAATCAGGTCAGCCTGCCAAGGCAATCCCTGCATCTACGCACAGCATGAACTTCCCTGATGTACCAGAGAACCACTGGGCTTACCAATATGTGAAAACATTGGCCGAAAAAGGCTACTTGGAGGGATATCCGGACGGAGAATTTAAGGGAGATCGTTCTATGACTCGCTATGAGTATGCTGCGATCATCTACCGAGCTTTACAGAATGGGGCACCTTCTGATGGAAATATGGCCCGGTCGGTGGATGAATTTGGACCTGAACTAGTCAAAGTTCAAAATATCGACCGTTTCCGCGTAGACCGAATTTCCGGTAAAGATAATGATCGACATAAGGTGGAACGTGTACGGGTAAATGATAAAGATAATAAAGCCCAAAATGTGTACCGAGATGTTTACGGAAACCATATTCAAAAGTAGGGCACAGTAGATAAGAAGTATAAAAGCGCCAGTTGCTCGAAAGGAGTGACTGACGCTTTTATATTAGTGTTGAATATAAAGTTGGGCTTGAAGATGGCTTACCAGTAGAAGTGTATAAGTATATAAAATATTGTTTTTTTATGATAGTGTTGATAGATGATATCTGGGAAAATTTTAAATTATGATTGCAGTTTGACTTTTTTATTCATCATCACTTGGTTAATTTAACAGTTGGTGCATATTACAATTATAAGCCACCAACACGGTTTAGAATATATTGGTCATTATTTTTGATTAAATTGTAGAACTCAGATTTGTTATTTACCCAGAGGCCTTCATTTTTTCCATTACCTGCAATCCAAGCCGGAGCTATGGTTTTTACTGAATATGATACATCATAATAGTGATTGTCTGTCTTACTGGTATCGTTTATTGGGCCATTAATTCGATTAATTTTATAATCAAAAATTTGATTTTTAGTGAATAATCTCTCAGATTTATAATAGTCAAATTCTTGGATTAGCATTTTGTTAACAATTTCTTTTTCTGATAATCCCTCTACGTCTGATATTGCTATGTGATTATATTGAACCTTTTCGGATGGTATGGATTCATACGAATAGAATAATAAATATGCAACTCCTATTAGTATAATCACTATGGTTTTTGTTTCTATTTTCTTAGCCTTAATGCATTTATGGATGGTAATAATTATCACAAGAAAAGTGATGATATATAATAAAAGCAAAGAATCACTTATAAATATAATCATTTTTAATATCACCTATTTTCGAAAAGCACAATAGAATTAAAGATTAAAATAAAAAACGCAAGTTTTTAGAAAACAGTGGAATAGATGAGTTATTTTTTACATCGATAAATATTAACTTAAGTATAACGAAGATACGCCAATACAATCAAATTATATCATGAATTGTATATAGATGATAGATGTGAGTAAAATAATAAAGGAACCAGATACAGTTATTGAGCGGGATATGAAATTATTGGCCCTGTTTTTCGAATTATTCCGAACTGCTCTGGGGATGGCATTAGAGCAGCTCGACTTGGAATTAGCAAAGGAATATAAAAAGCAAGGATATGTCATAGAGTGCCGGGATAGGCGGACGGTGCAATGCCTGTGCGGTATCATTTATCCGCCGACGGATGAAAAAGCCAGGAAAGAAAGGCATCTATCGACTGGATAAGCAACTCTGATTGAAACCCTACCAGCAGTCTTTCACTTTGCTGATAAAGAAAGTGACAGAAACGGCTACTAGCCGTGTATATCGAAAAACGGCCGATATTGTGAACTGGTTTACCCTGACGAACCTGAACCATCAAACAGCGAAGCATATCGTGATGCAGTCGGGGGAGCCACAACATTTGATAATGAACCGAAAAAAGTGTATAATGAAGCCAAAATAGCATATTATACGTTATAGGGGGGGAAACTATGGAGGTCAATGCAAATCTTGCACAGGATGTATTCAAGAAAGCGCAAGGATTTTGAGAAGGAGCGGGAGATTGTTGCCGATATCGCTGACCGCATGAAGGCGATTCAGCGTTCGATGGACACATCCGCGTCGCGCCAGAGGCCGTGAAGCTCTCATTTGGGTTTAGCAACCGCGTGGGGGGATATCTTTTTCCAACGGCAAAGAAGACGAAGAAACTTGAGAATTTCAAGGGGATGAACGGAGAACATCACACAGCGCCTGTGACACCCGTCGATTTCTTTCTTCATGTGCGTGCGGTCAGGCGGCAACGAGCTATCTTGTTGTCAATCAGATCATGGGCTTCCTTCGTCCCATTGGGGACGTAGTAGATGAGACACACGGTTTTCACTATTTTGAGGGATGTGCAATCTTTGACTTTATTTATTGACGGAACAGGGAATCCCGTCGGTGAGGAGGCGAAGGAGTGGGCGATCATCGACACAGAGGATCCGGAGTTCATCAACAGACTCTTTCTTTTGCATAGAAATACGCTCACGGCCGCGACGTATGGAGGACACTTCCGACCGGGATGCAGGAGAAGTATATCGGTCGGAGGAAAGACAACGTCTTGAACTCTCCGACGAAGAGAAGGATTCGCATGCGCACAATATCATCTCGCAGGACAACTGTGACGACGAGGAGCATAAGCTTGTGCGCATGAATGTCGTTTTTGCAAATTCCGGCTAAGGGGTGCGCGGTACTTATTTCATTGGTTATGCGCACCATTGGGATGTGACACGGCAGCTGGTCACCAATATGTTCACACAGGATGATTGTTTGCTGAGTATTTGACAGCTGAAAAAGGGCAGTTTTTCTTCATCCCATCGAAGGAACTCTTGGGACGCATCGCCGAAAGGAAATTGTTCTAGGGGCATTAAATATATCAGTATTTCCATAGGTATGTACTAGGGAATATGGTATAGCTCAAGAAATATTGAGCTATACGATTAAATGCTGATTTATTATCAACCACTTTTTGAAGGAGATACAATATGAAAGAAGTATTGAAAAAAGCAGAAGCCAAGGTAGATACTCTGGAAGAGAAAGTTGTGCATCTTGGCAAAGATGCTGTACAAAACAAGATGAGCGTCGTCGGCGTGATTGCCTCTAGTCTGTCCGTTTGTATGTACGTTTCCTATATTCCACAAATCATTGGAAATCTGTCCGGACATCAGGGAGACTGGATTCAGCCGTTTGTTGCATTTATCAACTGCACGATGTGGGTTGGATATGGCTTTTTCAAAAAGAGTCGCGACTGGCCGATTGTTTTTGCCAATCTCCCAGGCATTATCTTCGGTCTGATGGCTGCAATCACCGCCCGTCTTTAAATGCGCAAACGCAGCGATCAACACAAATGATGTAAATCTCAGTGAATGAGAGGGGCTGTTGCATGTGTGAAAATTGCACACATGCAACAGCCTTCTTTTTGGTTCTATAATAAACGCACAAGTACGTCTTTACCACAACCATGTCCAGATTTATGTAGACAACGTGCCTGTTGCTGATGTCTCTTTAACGGATGTCAAAGAGTATTATGTACTACAGGGGCAGCAACATAGCGGTCTGGCGGCCCAAAATGGTATTGCCTGGAATCATGCCATTGCGATTCGTACAGAGAAAGATGTGACAGGAAGGTCTCTGAAAACCTATGATTGGCTTATGGGGGCGATGATCAATGCTTGAACTGAAACATGAATGTCAGTTGTTGATCGACTTTAAAATGACTGAAGCCGCATGCTAGTTGGATGCCTGTCTGTGGAAAGTGCAGCCCGGCGGGATGCCAGCTTCATTTTCTTTTTGGACCAGATTCTAAGGTTACAGAAAAATGTGCAGGAGGATAAGGCCGTAAAGAGACGGGTGAAGCTCTCTCATCTGCCAGAGATGAAGATGCTCGAAGAATTTGATTTTGACTTTCAGCCCAGCATTAACCGGAAGCAGATACAGGAGCTCAGTTCGCTGGCATTTATTGCGCGGGTTTAAAACTTGATTCTTTTTGGGGGCGCTGGGTGTTGGAAAAACGCGCCATGCTACAGCCTTTGCGGTAGCATGCACTGCAGCATGGGAAGACAGCATACCTCATTACACTGTCTCATTTGATGGATGATCTAGAGAAAAGGAATGCAAAAGGTGTGCTGGCGCGGAGACACAAATTTTACGCCCATCCGGATCTTTTGATTATTGATGAGGTTGGCTATATGCAATTGACACGGCAACAGGCAGAAGCAATGTGTCAAGTCATCTGTTCAAGGCATGAGTGGGGCAGTGTGATTATGACCAGCAACAAGTTTTTTAGTGATGGGGGTGAACTTATGAGTGACTTAGTGATAGCAACAGCCATTTTGGACAGATTGTTGCACCATGCACCTGTGGTGAACATTAAAGGAGAGAGTTACCGTTTTAAAGATAGGCTGCGAGCCGGCTTGAACCCAGCTGTCTTAAATCCCGGCCTTGACAATAGATGATAATCGATGATATCTGGGAAAATTTTAAATTATGGTTGCAGTTTGACTTTTTTTTATTGGTTAATTGTAAGATGAAGTTGAACACATAGAAAATCCATAGTGAATGCCTCGTGCCATGATAAGAGCGTCAACAAAAACCACAAGCGAGGTAATCACTATGGACTCTATCAATCAGACCATGAGTTTTCGTACAAAAAAGTACTTGAACCAGAGCGAATGCTTCGGTAATGTCCTTATAATGGTGTAAAAAGAGAAATCACAAAAAATGAGCCATATGCTCATCCTTTAGGTATAATGTAAATCAACCAAAACCCACAGCATACCAAGGAGGAATAACAAATGACTCACCTTAATATTATACTGGATCAGGAAGAAATACTAGCCCTTCTTCCGGTGGATTATGACGGAGCATTCCGAAAATTGCTCCAGGAATGCCTGAACAAGGTTCTCCTGGCAGAATCTACGGAACATCTATGGATCCAGAGAAAGGGCAATGAATCTTCGTGTTGGTACAATCATGCTCACGGTTCCCCATCACCGGAACATCCCATTTAAAACCATGCTCTTCGAAAACTACGCCTGCAGCGAGGCTGCCCTCGTCGCCGGTATGGCAGAAATGGTCGTCAATGAGGTCTCTACCCGCAAAGTCGAGAAAGTCATGGAAGAACTTTGTGGAACAAACTTTTCCAAATCTACTGTCTCCAATCTCTGCAAAGACCTTTCCAAAGATGTAGAAGCATTCCGTAACCGCCCTCTCAACGGCCCATATCCTTTCCTGACGGTGGATGCTACCTACTTCAAGGTGCGTGAGAACCACCGTAACATCTCCAAAGCCTTCATGATAGCCTATGGTGCCAACAGCTATGGCAACCGTGAGATTTTGGGGTTCAACATATATCTGGAAGAATCCACCAATACCTGGAGAGACTTCCTGGATAGTCTCAAGAAGCGAGGCCTGTATGGCACGCTGCTTGTGACCTCTGATGCACACGGTGGCATTAAAGCTGCCTTGCAGAAGGAACTCCCTGAATCTGCATGGCAGCGGTGCCAGTTCCACTTCACCAAGAATATTGGTGAAATGACGCCCAAGAAGTACCAGGCAGGTCTCCGTGCGGAGATCAATGAATTGTTTCAGGCAAAGACTATGAAAGAAGCCATTGAGAAACGGGATGAAATCCTTGCCTCGTACAGCGAAGTGGCCCCCAGAGCAATGGCCTGTCTGGAAGAAGGATTCGAAGATGCCATGACAGTGATGGTCCTACCGAAGGGAATGAGACGGTTTTTCCGTACCTCCAACCACATCGAGCGTGCCAACAGAGAACTCAAGCGCCGCTCAGATGTCATTGGGGTATTCCCGAATGAGACTGCACTAATGCGATTGATGGGTTCAACGCTGATGGAACTGAACGAAAAGCGACAGGCAGGCAAGGCCGTCTTTTCTCACCCAAGCTACGAAGAAATGATGAAAAGTGATACCCCTGCTGAACTGAAAAGAGCAGCAATTCGTCAAATTAACATGGATGCAGCCTAATGATTTCACGACCTAAAGGAATTTACACACAAATTTGGACTTGAATCAGCGAGTTTGCTGATATTACTGAACTAGAAGGTAAAGATTTGACAATTTATTTTGCTCACCTTTATTCATCGTGGGAACGAGGCTCTAACGCAAGGCACAATAGCTTACTCCGGCGATTCATCCCGAAAGGGACTCCAATAAAAGAAGTATCCAACGACACTCTCAAGCGAGCCACTCGCTGGTGCAACAATTTGCCCCGGAAAATTTGGGGTTACAAAACGCCCATGGGCGTTTTCCTTGAGGAAGTAGCCAAACTGGATGATCTACAAGGTGTTCAATTTGATATTGCAATTTAGGAATATTTTCAGAATTAAGCTTTATCTTAATTTGTAGAATCATAAAGTAATTTTCTAAATTAACTTTTAACTGTTGTGGAGCTGGGCAACTTCATTGCAATTAATAAAGAAAAATACTCATGAGAAAGAAATTAAAAATACGGGGAGTTAAAATTAGTACCCACCTATTTTTCTGAAACATGCACACAGTGGTGTTCAAAATCTATGTTATCGTTTGATTGTATTAAAGTCGTGCTGCTCTGTGACGACATCTGCACCACCGGCAGCACCTTGGAAGAAGCCGCCCGGACCCTAAAACGGGGAGGGGTGAAAAACGTATATGCCCTGGCTCTGGCCAGTGGGAATTGAAGAGGTGCTGCACATCCACCCGTGCAGCAGCTCCTTTTTTATGGTAAGCTATAAGGTAGCTCATACTAACGTAAATAGGGGATGTCCTATGGAAAATAACAACCGAAAATCGGGGACAGGGGTTTCCCGCCGGGGTTCCTGGCTGATGATGCTCCGGTCCCTCCGGGAATTCAAAAAAGATGCCCTGCTGACTCCCATCACTGTCATGGGGGAAGTGGTGTTCGAGGCCCTGATCCCCTATGAAATCGCCCTGCTGGTCAATGAGGTGAAGGCAGGCTGCGGACTGGACCGGATCCTCCACTATGCCGGGATCCTGCTCCTCATGGCCCTGTGCGCCCTGGCCTGCGGCTATGTGGCCGGGATCACCTGCGCCCGGGCTTCCTGCGGCTTTGCCAAGAATCTCCGCCAGGACGTGTTCTATCAGATCCAGGAATTTTCCTTCGGGAATATCGACCGGTTCTCCTCCGCCTCCCTGGTGACCCGGCTTACCACGGACATCCAGAATATCCAGAATATCCAGATGGCCTTCATGATGCTGGTGCGCACCGCCTTCCGGGCCCCTTTCAATCTGCTGGCCTCCTTTTTCATGGCCTGGTACATGGGAGGACGGATGGCCCTGTGCTTTCTGGTGGTGATCCCCATCCTGGGCTATGGGCTGTACAAAATCGCCGTGCTGTCCGTGGGCCTTTTCCGGAAAGGCTTCCCTCAGTACGATGCCCTGAACTACAAGGTGGAGGAAAACATCAAAGGCATCCGGGTGGTGAAATCCTTTGTCCGGGAAGAAACGGAAATCGCCAAATTCGATGGAACCGCCCGGAAGGTCCAGGCCATCTTCACCAAAGGGGAACGGTACGTGGCCCTGAACAATCCGCTCATGCAGATCTGCATCTACGGGGTCATGATCTTCCTTTTGACCCAGGGCTCCCGGCTCATCGTCACCACCCGGGGCCGGCTGCTGGACATCGGCCAGTTTTCCACCCTGCTCACCTACAGCTTCCAGATCCTGGGGTCTCTCATGATGTTGTCCATGATCATGGTGATGCTCACCTTTACGGAAGAATCGGTCCAGCGGGTCCGGGAGGTGCTGGAAGAAGCCAGCACCCTCACTTCCCCGGCGGATCCGGTGAAAACCGTCCGGGACGGCTCTGTGGATTTCCAGGGGGTCTCCTTCCAATATGAAGGGAGTACCGGGGAACCGGTGCTCCAGGACATTACCCTGTCCGTCCGGAGCGGGGAAGTGGTGGGGATCGTGGGAGGCACCGGCAGCGGCAAATCCTCCCTGGTCCAGCTGATCCCCCGGCTCTATGACGTGACTGCCGGTTCTGTCCAGGTGGGCGGGGTGGACGTGCGCCGGTACGATCTGGAAACCCTCCGGGAAAACGTGGCCATGGTGCTCCAGAAGAACCTGCTGTTTTCCGGTACGGTGGCGGACAACCTGCGCTGGGGAAATCCCCATGCCACCCGGGCCCAGCTGGAAGAAGCCTGCCGGTGGGCCTGTGCGGACGAATTCATCCGGCGGGCCTGTGCGGACGAATTCATCCGGCGGCTGCCCAAAGGATATGACACCTGGATCGAACAGGGGGGCACCAACCTGTCCGGAGGCCAGAAACAGCGGCTGTGCATTGCCCGGGCCCTGTTGAAACGTCCCAGGATCCTGATCCTGGACGACAGCACGTCGGCGGTGGATACCCGGACGGACCGGGCCATCTGGGACGCCCTGGCCACGGCCCTTCCCGGTACCACCACCTTCATCATCGCCCAGCGGCTGTCCTCCGTGGAACGGGCGGACCGGATCCTGGTGCTGGACAAAGGCCGGATCCACGGCCTGGGTACCCATGCAGAACTGCTCCGAACCGATGGCATCTACCAGGAAATGGCCCGGTCTCAGAATCTGCTGGAAAAAGAAAGGGAAAAGGAGGGGACGCTCCATGGCTGAGAGGAAAAACATCTTCAGCTGGAAAAAGGCCTGGCGGTTCTTCCGGACCCTGTGGGGGTTCTATCCCCGGCTGCTGCCCGGGATCCTGGTGCTGATCTTCATCAATGCGGGGATCCTGTCCCTGCCCGGGATCTTCATGCAGAAGGTGGTGGCCGTGCTGGAAAGAGCCTGGAACCAGCAGCTCCCCTGGGCTGCGGTCCAGCCGGAAATCTACGGCTATGTGCGGATCCTGGCCCTGCTGTACCTGGTGAGCCTTCTGGCCAACGTAACCTACAACCAGCTGCTGGCAGTATTCAACCAGGGGAGCCTGGCCAAATTCCGGGAAAAGCTGTTCACCCATATGGAAACCCTGCCTCTGGGGTATTTCGACCGGCACCAGCGGGGGGACATCATGAGCTATTACACCAATGACGTGGAAGCCCTCCGGCAGATGATTTCCCAGTCTTTTCCCCAGTTGTGCGTCACCGCCGTGACGCTGACGGTGCTTTTGGCCATTATGCTGTATTACAGCCTGTGGATGAGCCTTGTGGTGGTGGGAGGCTCTCTCTGGTCCGTAGCAATCACCCGGAAGGTGGGGGGCCGGAGCGCCCGGTATTTCATGGAGCAGCAGCACACCCTGGCGGACTGTGAAGGCTTCATGGAAGAAAGCATCAACGGGGGCAGGGTGATCAAGGTGTTCAACCATGAAGGAGCAGCCCGGGCAGAGTTCGACCGGGTGAATCAGGCTCTTTTTGATGTCTCCTGCAAAGCCAACCAGTATTCCAACACCCTGATGCCCATCCTGAACAATGTAAGCTATCTGATCTACATCGTCGTGGCGGCCTGCGGAGGCCTGTTCCTGGAAAAGCAGGTACCCAACCTGTCCTTTTCCGGGCTGCCCTTCAGCCTGGCGGTGATGGTGCCCTTTTTGGGCATGAGCCGGCAGTTTGCCACCAATATCCAGATGATCTCCCCCCAGATCAACGCCATGGTCATGGGCATGGCCGGGGCGGAACGGATCTTTGGGCTTTTGGACGAAAAACCGGAACAGGACAGCGGGACCGTGGAACTGCGGCCTCTGGAAGAAGGTACCGGGGGCCGGCACTGGGCTTGGGTGCTGCCGGGACATGGGGAAAAGGAAGAACTGCGGCCTCTCCAGGGAGAGGTCCATTTCCGCCATGTGGATTTCGGCTATGAAAAGGGCAAACCCATCCTCCAGGGCATTTCCCTCGATGCCCTGCCCGGCCAGAAAATCGCCCTGGTAGGGGCTACCGGCGCCGGGAAGACCACCATTACCAACCTGCTCACCCGATTCTACGACATTTCTTCCGGGTCCATCACCTATGATGGAATTCCCCTGGAACAGATCCGGAAAGGGGATCTCCGCCGGTCTTTGGGCATGGTGCTCCAGGATACGGTCCTGTTTACGGCCACGGTGCTGGAAAATATCCGCTACGGCCGGCTGGATGCCACCGATGAGGAATGTGTGGCGGCGGCCAAACGGGCCGGGGCCGATGCTTTCATCCGCCACCTGCCCCAGGGCTATGCTACGGTGCTGAAAGGCGCCGGTGCTGGGCTCAGTCAGGGCCAATGCCAGTTGCTGGCCATTGCCCGGGCGGCGGTGGCGGATCCTCCGGTGATGATTTTGGACGAAGCCACCTCCAGCATCGACACCCGGACGGAACAGATCGTTCAGCGGGGGATGGATGCCCTGATGGAAGGGCGGACCGTATTCGTCATCGCCCACCGGCTGTCCACAGTCCGGAACGCGGACCAGATCCTGGTGCTGGACCATGGGAAGATCCGGGAGCGGGGGACCCACCAGCAGCTCTTGGCCCAAAAGGGGATGTACTGGCAGCTGTACACAGGGGCGTTTGAGTTGGAGTGAAAAAGCAGAAGATGCTGTATGGGAAAGGTGAACGCCACATACAGCATCTCCTGTTTTTATGCTATAATGATACCAATCTACTTAGGAATACAGGTGATCTTAATGGTTAATGAAAAAATGTATGAACTGGGTTCGAAGAAATCCACCATCCGGACCATTTTTGAATACGGCCAGAAACGGGCGAAGGAAGTAGGGGCAGAGAATATCTGCGATTTCAGCCTGGGCAACCCCAACGTGCCCGCCCCTGACTACATCAAGGAAGCAGTCCTGGACATCATGGACGAACTGCCTCCCCAGGCCATCCACAGCTATACGGTGGCTCCGGGAAAACCGGAAGTCCGGGAAACTTTGGCTCAAGATATCAACCGCCGGTTCGGCACCCATTTCACCGGGGCCAACCTGTTCATGGTGGGGGGTGCTGCGGCGGCCATCACCATCTGCTTCAAGGCTTTGGCGGAAGAGGGAGACGAATTCGTCGTCTTTGCTCCTTTTTTTCCGGAATACCGCTGCTTCGTGGAATCCACCGGTGCCAGCCTGAAAGTGGTGCCGGCCCGGACGGAAGATTTCCAGATCGATTTCGACGCTTTTGAAAAGCTGCTGACACCCCATACCAAAGGAGTCATCGTCAACTCTCCCAACAACCCCAGCGGTGTGGTGTATTCCGAAGAGACCATCCGGAACCTGACCGCCCTCCTGGCAAAGAAAGAGAAGGAATACGGCCATCCCATCTTCATCATTTCCGATGAGCCCTATCGGGAAATCGTCTATGGAGACATCCAGGTGCCCTACATTCCTCTCTACTATAAGAATACCCTGGTGTGCTATTCCTACAGCAAATCTTTCTCCCTGCCCGGGGAACGGATCGGCTACATCGTGGTGCCCAGCGAAGTGATGGATTTTGCCAAAGTGTTCGGGGCCATTGCCGGGGCCGCCCGGGTGGAATGCCATGTGAATGCGCCCTCTCTGTGGCAGCTGGTGGTGGCCCGGTGTGCCGGGAAGCCTTCGGATGTGGCTCCTTATGAACGGAATGGGCAGCTGCTGTACCAGGGCCTGAAAGATGCCGGATTCACCGTGCTGAAGCCCCAGGGAGCCTTCTATCTGTTCCCCAAATGCCTGGAAGAGGATGACTACGCCTTCTGCGAACGGGCCAAAAAGTATGATCTGCTCCTGGTGCCGGGGACGGATTTCGGCTGCCCGGGCTATTTCCGTGCTTCCTACTGCATCAGCTATGATACCATCAAAAAATCTCTGCCCCTGTTCAAGAAACTGGCGGAAGAGTATAAAAGTGCAGAGTGAAGAGTAAAAAGGAGGGAGCACGTTGAGCGCCCTTTTGATGATTGTATCTTTCGTTGTTAACTACCTGCTCCTGTCCCTGTGGAGCCCTTTCGTCCTGCTTCTGGCAGCTTTCTTCCTGCCGCCGGATACTCTCCGGTCCTTGGACCAGTCTCCCGGCTGGGAAAACTGGTTCCTGACGGTGCTGGTCCTGGTGCCGGGGCTCTTGATGCAGTTCCCTTTGTTCCAGCGGATGATGATCTTCACCAGCGGCTGGCAGAAAGCACGGGGAACCTATCTTGAGGTGCTGGAACAGGCCTTGGAACCGGTGATCCGCCGGGGCGGACTGGAAGGGGAGAAGTTCCATCTGTACATCAACCCAGAAAAATCTCTGAATGCCTGTGCTTTGGGGGATAACAACATCATCGTCAATGCGCCCATGTTCCAGTATTTCACCGTGGACGAACTGTCCGGTATCCTGGCCCATGAAATGGGTCATCTCCAGAAGGGACACACCTGGAAGCTGCTGCTGCTCTGCGGCATGAGTACGGCCAACCGGGCCTGTTTTCGGCTGTACCGGCTGTTCCTGGCTTTCCTGATGGTCCTCCAGTTCATTCCCCTCCTGGGCTTTATCCTGGTGTTCTTCTGCATGGTGATGAATTTCATCCTCCAGGTAGGGAACTGGCTGCTGGGATGGCCGCTCACCTTGTTCAACCGATACTGCGCCCGGCAGGATGAATATGCTGCCGATGCTTATGCCTGCCAGCTGGGGCTGGGAGCAGAGTTGTACAATGGTCTGGCCAAACTGGACAACCTGTATCACAATCCCCAGCTGGGATTTTTTGGAAAGATGCTTTCCGACCACCCGGCCACAGGGGACAGGCTGGAGAGGATACGGGAGCAGATCGATCAGTGAAAGAGGGTGTTGCACGTTGCGTGCAGCGCCTTTTTTTCTCAAAAAAACGTTGACAGGTATATAAGAAAAGTGTTATAATCTAAAAATTTGACTTGCCAAGATGTTCGTGCTACAATATATACAGTTGTGGTTATTGTATCTACTCTGTACGTAAGGAGGTAGCAGAATGTTTGCAGTGGGTGACAAAGTGCTGTATCCCATGCATGGGGCAGCTGTGATAAAAAACGTGGAACAGAAGCAAATCGACGGCCGTGCAGTCAACTATTTCGTGCTGAAGATGCTGCTCAGCGACATGAAAGTGATGATCCCGGAAGTCAATGTGGATAAGATCGGACTCCGGCCCATTGTAAACAAAGCGGTCCTCCCCAAAGTGGAAGATGTACTGAAGGCCCGGCCGGAGAACAAGATGAAGCGGATCACTTGGAACCGCCGGTACAATATGTATGTGGACAAGATGAAGACGGGGGATATCTTTGAAGTGGCAGATGTGGTCCGGACCCTGGCTGTACAGGAAACCGAAAAGAAGCTGTCTGCCGGAGAACGGAGGCTGCTGACCACCGCCAAACAGATCCTTCTCAGCGAGTTCATGCTGGTGGAAAGCGTGGATGAAGAGAAAAGTGAAAAATGGCTGGACCAATTTGTTTGATAGGAGGGGGTGCTGCACGAAATGTGCAACACCCCCTATTTTTTACACTTTCTTCAAAATTCTGATTCAATCTCTTTTCTTTACTTTAGTAATATTGTAGAATGTAGGTTGATATTATACAAGGAGGTGAAACAATGGTTGAAAAAATCATTAAATTTGTTATCATCCTGGTCTTTGCCGCTCTTGGAGTCTTTCTCATGGAAATCGCCACTCCGCTATTTGGAGAATTCGTTTCTTCCAACTACTTGAAGTGGGGTTTTCTGGGAGTGACGCCTTTGAACCTGATCATGGGCGCCATCGGGGCGTTGGTCTTTGGGTATCTGGGCAAAGCCGCTGCTACGCCGCTGATTCACTACACTCTCCATTATTCGGAGATCCTGGCTTCTTATGTAGCGGATCTGCCCACCGGGGACATTTTCGTCCTTTCCATCGGGGTGATTACCGGCCTGGTGGTGGCGACGCTCCTGGGAACGGCTTTTTCCCGGCTGCCGCTGGTCGGACCGTACATTTCCCTGATTTTCAGTATCATGGGCGCCATCATCGGAGCCAAAGTGGCCTTGAACAAACGCGAGGATATCCTTTTATTTTTTAACAGAGTCTGGTTTGCCCGGAACAAGGAAAGTTCCCGGAAAACCAGTGCTCGCCAAGCTTCCCGCACTTATAAACTTTTGGATACCAGCGTTTTGATCGACGGCCGTATTTTGGAAGTGATCCGCCTGGGCTTCCTGGAAGGAATCATCGTGATCCCAAAATTCGTCTTGGAGGAACTCCAGAAGATCGCTGATTCCGGAGATACCCTGAAACGGAATCGGGGTCGTCGGGGATTGGATATTGTCCGTTCCATCCAGGAAGACAAAGGTGCGGTGGTGGAAATCGCCGACAAGGACTATGATGACGTCACGGAAGTGGATACGAAATTGGTCCGGCTGGCCAAAGAGCTGAAAGGCGTGGTGGCCACCAACGATTTCAACCTGAGTAAGGTGGCAGAGATCCAGGGCGTCCGGGTTCTGAACATCAACGACCTGGCCAATGCCTTGAAACAGGCGGTGCTGCCGGGAGAAGAGCTCCAGATCTATCTGGCCAAGGAAGGCAAAGAGCCGGGCCAGGCCATCGGGTACTTGGATGACGGGACCATGGTGGTGGTGGAAGGCGGCAAGCGCTGCGTGAACTTCACGGTACCGGTGACGGTCACTTCAGTGCTCCAAACTTCTGCTGGACGGATGATCTTTGCCAAACTGAAATGAGACCAAACTGAAATGAGATAGGAATGATGGGATGGATAGAAAACTGGTTTGCATCATTGCCGCGGCAGGTATGGGAAAAAGACTCGGTTTGGGGTATAATAAAAATTATGCCTGCATCGGAGGGATCCCCATCCTGGTACGGAATCTCCATGGGCTGAGCCAAGTCCCCGGACTGGAACTAGCCCTGGTGGCAGTAGCCAAGGGAGAGGAGGAAAGTGCCCGGCAGCTGCTCCAAAAATGGCAGGCTCAGCAGTTCCCCGGCCTTTCCTGGCAGATCGTCACCGGCGGAAAGGAACGGCAGGATTCTGTAGCCAGCGGCATGGCGGCCTTGCCCGCTCATTGCCAGTATGTGGCGGTCCATGACGGGGCCCGGCCTTTTGCCGCTCCGGATCTTTTCTTGAAGGTCTGGGAAAAAGCACGGGAAACGGGAGCTGCCATTGCGGCGGTGCCCTGCAAGGATACTATCAAGGTGGATGATACTCGGGGCTGCGTGGACCGGACCCTGGATCGGAGCCGGCTTTGGGCAGTCCAGACCCCCCAGATTTTCCGGCGGGAACTGTTGGAAGAAGGGTTTGCCCTAGCCCGGGAACGCAGTCTGGCTGTTACCGATGACGCCAGTCTGGCAGAAGCCCTGGGGCAGCCGGTAGCCCTGGTGCGGGGTTCCTATGACAACCGGAAGATCACTACGCCGGAAGACCTGGCATGGGCGGAGGCGCTGGTGGAACGCAAGGAGGAAAAAAAGATGGAATTCCGGATCGGTTCAGGGTACGATGTGCACCGGCTGGTTTCCGGCCGTCCCCTGATCCTGTGCGGGGTAAAGGTGCCCTGGGATAAGGGACTGGACGGCCATTCCGATGCAGATGTGGCCCTTCACGCCTTGATGGATGCCCTTTTGGGGGCCGCGGGGATGGGGGATATCGGCCGTCTTTTTCCGGATACGGACGATGCCTATCTGGGGGCGGACAGCCGGAAACTGCTGGCTGCCGTCCTGGCAAAGATCCGGGCAGCCGGCTGGCAGGTGAACAATGTGGATGTGACCATCATCGCCCAGCGGCCCAAGCTGGCGCCTTATGAGCCGGCCATGCTGGAAAACCTCCTGGCTGACCTGAAGCTGCCGCGGGATGCGGTGAACGTGAAGGCCACCACCACAGAGAAATTGGGCTTTGCCGGCCGGGGAGAAGGCATTGCTGCCGAAGCTGTGGCCAGCTTGACAAGATAAAAACCTTTTGGGAGGAAGATACAATGGAAAAAAATTTAAAAGTACGTTTTGCACCCAGCCCCACTGGGCCGTTCCACATCGGAGGAGCCCGGTCCGCTCTGTTCAACTGGCTGCTGGCCCGGAAAGAGCACGGAACCATGCTGCTGCGGATCGAAGACACCGACCGGGACCGGTCTAAGCCGGAATGGGAAGCCAATATCAAGGCTGCCCTGCGATGGCTGGGCATCGATTGGGATGAAGGGGTGGATGTAGGCGGCCCCAATGGTCCCTACCGGCAGATGGAACGGCTGGATATCTACAAAAAATATACCGACAAACTGCTGGCAGAAGGCAAGGCTTATTACTGCTACTGCACTCCGGAAGAACTGGAAGCAGAACGGGAAGCCCTGACCGCCCAGGGGAAAATGCCCCGGTACATGGGCAAATGCCGGAACCTGACCCCGGAGCAGCGGGCAGCTTATGAAGCGGAAGGCCGGAAACCTACCATCCGGTTCCGGGTGCCGGAAGACCAGGATATCGTGGTCCACGATGAAGTCCGGGGGGATGTGCATTTCGAGTCCAATGGTATCGGGGATTTCGTCATCGTGAAGAGCGACGGCATCCCGACCTATAACTACGCAGTGGTCATCGATGATGCCCTCATGGGGGTCAACTGCGTGATCCGGGCGGAAGAACATCTGTCCAATACCCCTCGGCAGCTGCTGCTCTACGATGCCCTGGGGTTCAAAAAACCCACCTTCGGCCATATTTCCCTGATCTTGGGGCCGGACCACAAGAAGATGAGCAAACGGCACGGGGCTACGTCCGTGGACCAGTACCGGCAGATGGGCTATCTGCCCGATGCCATCGTGAACTTCCTGGCTCTTCTGGGCTGGGCGCCCAATTCTGACCAGGAAATCTTCTCCCGGGAAGATTTGATTCGGGAATTCTCTTTAGACCACGTGGCCAAGAATCCGGCTGTGTTCGACATCAAGAAGCTGAACTGGCTGAATGCCCACTATATGCGCCAGCTGTCTGATGAGGACTATGTGGCCTTTGCCGTACCCTTCATGAAGGAAGCCGGCTATATGACCGGGGAAGAGACCGGGGAAAAGCTGGAATGGCTGAAAAAGGTCATCCTCACTGCCCGGGACCAGGCCGAATTCGGGAAGGAAATCCCGGAAAAGGTGGCTCTGTACTTCACCGATGCCTTCGATTTCGAGACGCCTGAAGCGGAAGCCGTGCTGAAGGAAGAAACGGTGCCCCAGGTGATGGGCCTGTTCCTGGAGAAACTGGCGGCTGCGGAAAATCTGGACCATGCCAGTACCAAAGCCCTGTTCAAGGCCGTCCAGAAGGAAACCAAGCTGGGAGGCAAGAAAGTGTTCATGCCTGTCCGGGTGGCCCTCACCGGAAACCAGCATGGGCCGGAACTGGCAGAAATGATCCCGCTTCTGGGCAAAGAACGTACGGCAGCCCGGATCCGTGGCAGCCTGGCTAAAGCCGGCGTGAGCCTGTAAAGAAAGGAGTCTCTCATGAGCATCCGTGTATATAATGATATGACCCGGCAGAAGGAGGAATTCGTCCCCTTGCATCCAGGGAAAGTGGGAATCTATGTGTGCGGGGTCACGCCCTACAACCATCCTCATATCGGAAACGCCCGGCCCTTTGTGGTCTGGGATGTGATCCGCCGGTTCTTGGATCATGAAGGGTACGATGTGACCTATGTGCAGAACTTCACCGATGTGGACGATAAAATCATCCGGGCCGCCAATGAAGAAGGAGTCACCTGGGATGTGATCGCCAACCGGTACATCAAGGCCTATTTCGAAGTGATGGACAAGCTCCATGTGAAGCGGGCCCATATCTATCCCCGGGTCTCCGAACACATCCCGGACATCATCCACACCGTCCAGCAGCTGATCGACAATGGCTACGGCTATGTGGTGGACGGGGATGTGTATTACCGGGTGGAACGGTTCAGCCATTACGGAGAGCTGTCTGGCCGGAAGCTGGAAGACATGATGGCCGGCGCTCGGGTGGACGTGGACGAACGGAAAGAGAATCCCATGGATTTCGCCCTGTGGAAATCTGCTAAACCGGGAGAACCTTCTTGGGACAGCCCCTGGGGCAAAGGCCGCCCGGGCTGGCACATCGAATGTTCTACCATGAGCACCAAGTACCTGGGGAATACTTTGGACTTCCATGGGGGCGGCAGCGACCTGATCTTCCCCCATCATGAAAACGAAATCGCCCAGAGCGAAGGGGCTACGGGAGTCCATCCTTTTGTCCGGTACTGGGTCCATAACGGGTTCATCACCATCAATGAAGAAAAAATGTCCAAATCCCTGGGCAACTTCAAGACGGTGTATGATCTCTTGAAGGAATACGAACCGGAAACCATCCGGTACTTCATCCTGAATACCCACTACCGGAGCCCCTTGGACTTCAGCCAGGAACGGCTGGCGGAAGCGGGACGGAGCCTGGAACGGCTGCGCACAGCTCAGAACAACCTGCGGGAGATCCAGCAGGTGATCACCGTGGGACCGGATGCAGAAAGCCTGGCCCTCCGGGATAAGGTAGCGGAATTGCGCCAGGGCTTCTTCGACGCCATGAGCGACGATTTCAACACTTCTTTGGCCATCAGCTATCTCTTTGCCCTGGCCAAAGAAATCAATGTATACCACAATGCCATCATCAGCGGAGCCAAGAAGCCTGACGGCAAGCTGGTGGAGCAGATCGCCAAGGCCTGGAAGGAAATGCTGGACGTGATCGGCATCCTGGAAAACGAACCGGCTGCCAACGGAGAAGGGGGCGCCGTGAGCAACGAGGAAGCGGAAATCGCCGCCAAGATCGAAGAACGGCAGGCAGCCCGAAAAGCCCGGGATTTTGCTAAAGCCGATGCCATCCGTGACGAACTGGCTGCCAAGGGAATCATCCTGGAAGATACGCCCCAGGGCGTACGGTGGAAGAGAAAGTGAGATACGAACAGTATCAGAGGCTCCTGGACCATGTGCTGGGGACCTGCGGCAAACCTCAGGAACTGCCGGAACCCCGGCTGATCCATCCGGTGGAACTGGCCTATATCGGGGATGCGGTGTTCTCCCTGTACGTGCGGATGCGGCTTTTGCCTGTGAGCAGCCATGTGCAGGTGCTCCACGATCTGGCCAGCCGGATGGTGTCTGCAGTGATGCAGGCCAAAGCCATGGATGACCTGGAAGAGGCTGGAATCCTGACGGAAGAAGAAGCACAGATTGCCCGGCGGGGCCGGAACACCAAGAGTACGGTGCCCAAAAGCGCCAGTGTCCGGGAATACCGCCAAGGCACGGCGTTTGAGGCTCTGATGGGCTATCTTTACCTGACGGACCGGAAGGAACGGCTCCAGGACCTGATGGACCGATCTTTTGAACGGATCCGTCGAGCTATGGAGGAAGAAAGGAAACAGAAAAAGAAATGATGCATGTGAAACTGCTCCGCTATACTCCCGAACCGGACCGTACCGTAGCCATGAGCGCCCGGCTCTGCTATTCTCCCATCGGGGCGGCGGAACTGGAAACCAAGATGTCCGATAAGGAAGTGGCCAGCCTGGTGCGCCGGCTGGGCCAGATGGGGCACACTTCCACTTTCGAGCATGTGAGCTTCACCTTTGCCATCGAAGGGGTGTCCCGGGTACTGACCCACCAATTGGTGCGCCACCGGATCGCTTCCTACAGCCAGCAGAGCCAGCGGTATGTGAAAGAACACGATTTCGAGACCATTCTGCCGCCCAGCCTGGCTGCCCGGCCGGAATGCAAAAAGGAATTCCAGGACCTGTGCGGAAAGATCCAGGACCTGTACAACAAATGGACGGAAGCAGGGGTACCGGCGGAAGATGCCCGGTACATCCTGCCCAATGCGGCGGAAACCAAGATCGTGGTCACCATGAACGCCCGGAGCCTGCTCCATTTCTTTCAGCTCCGGTGCTGCAGCCGGGCTCAGTGGGAAATCCGTGCCCTGGCCTGGGAGATGCTCCGCCAGGTGAAGGAAGTGGCGCCCATCCTCTTTGAAAAGGCCGGCCCTACTTGCGAAAGCGACCGGGTCTGCCACGAGGGGAAAATGAGCTGCGGACGGCTGGCAAAGCTCCTGGCCCAGGATGCAGCCCAAAAGGCTGCCGGGGAGAAGGCGTAAGCGGCCATGGGGTATAAACCGATCGAAGAGATCCAGCAAGAGACCCGTCAATGGGATTTCATCCAGGGGCTGCCGGACCAGGTGGGGAAGTTCACCAAGAAATTGGTGGACACCATCGACGGCCAGGTGCTCACTATCTGCCGGTATGAAGCCCCCGAACTGCGGGCTCGGCTGGACATCATCTACACTTCCGAGACCTTCGACTACATCGTGGTCCATACCATGGGGATGAATTCCTATCGGGACATCCGGTTCATCTATAAAGACCGGGATGTGTTCGCTCGGAACGTGAGAGCTTACTTGCCCGGGATCCTCCACAGTATGGAAGATCCTGCCAGCGTGAACCTGGGAGAGCAGGTGGCGGAGCACGGAATCCTCACCTGGGAATACGGCAACAGCCTGCCGGAAAAAATCGGTCCCTTCGAGCTGTATATCAAGCCGGCCCATGCCATCGAGCACATCAATGGGTCCATCATCTTGATCGACTATTCCAATTTCGTCCGGATGGATCAGCTGATCATCATGTACAATCGGCTCCGTGACCAGTTCTTCGGGGAAGTGAAGATCAATTCTGTATTCCACGCCTCCATGGATTTCGACAGCAAGAACCTGAAGGTATTGGAAGGGAAGCTGAAAGAGCATCTGGAAGAGACCCTGAAAAAGGTGGATGAGGCAGATCATACCATTTGATTGGACTGCTGCCTTTGGGCGGCAGTCCGGTCGCGGCAGGAGAAGGAGAAAAAAGTCCTTGACTTTTTTCTCTTTCTCTTTTATACTATACAAGTCGGCGCTTGAAAAGGCAGCCGCAACGGCCCAGTAGTTCAGTTGGTTAGAATGCCGCCCTGTCACGGCGGAGATCGTCGGTTCGAGTCCGTCCTGGGTCGCCAATTGCCTCGGTAGCTCAGTTGGTAGAGCAAAGGACTGAAAATCCTTGTGTCCGCAGTTCGATTCTGCGCTGAGGCACCATTCTTCATGCGGAAGTAGCTCAGTGGTAGAGCATCACCTTGCCAAGGTGGGGGTCGCGAGTTCGAATCTCGTTTTCCGCTCCATTTTCATATGGCGACGTAGCCAAGCGGTAAGGCAGAGGTCTGCAAAACCTTTATCCCCAGTTCGATTCTGGGCGTCGCCTCCAAATGGATTAAAGGGGCTGTGAAAAAATGACTTTTCATTTTTTCACAGCTCCTTTTTACAGAAAGAGGGAAAAATGCATCTCGAACGCCATTACGATCTTACCTATGCCCGCCTCATCCGGCCCTTTGTCGGCCATCCTGGCAGGATCCGGGCTCTTCGGCTGGCCAACAGTGCCCTGGTGGTGCTGATGTATATCGCGTATCCCCTGCTTTTGGGGGAACTGTTCTATGAGGGAGGCTTGGTCGGGAATGGCCTGCTGCAGAAAGTTTTCTGGGTGCCGGCCCTTTCTTTTCTGTTGGTGACGGCGGTGCGGCGCTGGATCAACCGTCTCAGGCCCTATGAGGCATGGCCCTTGAAGCCTCTGATCCCCCGGAACAAGCGGGGAGAATCCCTGCCCAGCCGCCATGTGTTTTCTTCCACGGTGATTGCCATGGTATACCTGTATATCCATCCAGCGGCTGGGGTGTGCTTCCTCCTGGTGAGCTTGGCCAGTGCGGCTGTCCGGGTGTGGGGCGGGGTCCATTATCCCAGTGACGTGGCCGCCGGCTTCCTGGCAGGGGTGGGGAGCGGACTGGCACTTTGGCTGTAGGAAAGACTGACTGTACAAAGATACAGACAGGTGCCTCTTGAATTTTCTTTCAATTCCGCGTATAATTAAAGCGGTGTATTATGCTTTGAAATCTTAACGTTGGGAGATGTGCTGAATCGCATGGATAAAGTCGTACTCACTGTTGTCTTATTTTCTTCGCTGACTGTTTCTGTTTCTGCCTCTGCTGCCGGTATGGCGCGGCGTGCGGTGCCTTTCAACTATGGCGCACGTACGTCTTCTGCGTCTTCAGCAGGCGGGTACAGGGTATCTACTATGGAAAACAGAGGGAAAGCCCTGTCCTACAAGCCCATTTCTACCAAGCAGGCCTATGCCTGGCGGCGGGATTTTGGCAAGAGCAACCTGCGGAAGTGGAGCAGCACAGAAGGGATGGATACGTCCTGGAGAAGTAACGGCACTACGGATACGGCTCATTTCAAAGCCTCTACGGTGGCCTTCCTGGATCATCTCAATGACTTGGCCCGGCGGAATGGGGTCACTTTTGTGATCACCGGCGGGGCGGAGCGGGGGTACCATGCTTCCGGCACTTATTCCCATGCAAACGGGTATAAAGTGGATATTTCTGATGAGGGAGCCATGTGGGGATCCAAACCCTTCAAGGTGCTGCATATGGCCCTGGCTCCCTTTAAACACCAGATCGTCCACGAACTGGAAAATGCCCATTATGACATTACCATTTATCCCTACAATTACCGGGGACGGTATTCCTGGGGGTATAAATACTGAGAAATAAAAGGGGCTGTTGCAGGGGCAACAGCCCCTCTTTTACGAAAGGACCCAACATGACCAAATGTACTCTTTGTCCCCATGACTGTGGGGTGGAACGGCCAGAATCTGACGGGGCTCCAGGGACTCTGGGCTGGTGCCGGATGCCCTGGCGGCCTCGGGCGGCCAGGGCGGCGCTCCATCAGTGGGAAGAGCCCTGCATCAGCGGTACCACGGGCGGCAGCGGCACCGTGTTCTTTTCCGGCTGCACACTTCAGTGCGTGTTCTGCCAGAACAGCGAAATCAGCAGGGATGGAAAGGGGTGGGAAGTGACGGCTGCTGACCTGCGCCGGATCTATAGGGAACTGATCGGCCAAGGGGCCCACAATATCAACTTGGTGACTCCTACCCATTTCCTGCCTACCATCTTGGCATCCCTGGAACCGAAGCTGCCGGTGCCGGTGGTGTACAATTGCGGAGGTTACGAAAAGGTGGAGACCCTCCGGCAGCTGGAGGGAAAGGTGCAGATCTACCTGCCTGATCTGAAGTATGTCAGTGAAGAAGCGGCCTGGCGATACAGCCATGCGAAAGATTATTTTGCCACAGCCACTTCTGCCATCCGAGAGATGTTCCGGCAGACCGGGCCCTATGCAATGGATGAGGAAACAGGTCTTTTGAAAAAAGGTGTGATCATCCGGCACATGATCCTGCCCGGGCAGCTGGAGGACAGCAAGAAAGTCATCGACTGGGTGGCGGAAAATTTCGGCCCCGGCCAGGTGCTGTTCAGCCTCATGCGCCAGTATGTGCCCTGCGGCTTGGCCAAACAGGGGCAGTATCCGGAAATCGGCCGGCCCCTTTCTGAAGAGGAATACCAGGAAGTGGAGGACTACCTGTTCCAGAGTCCCATCGAGGATGGTTTCGTCCAGGAAGCCGGTTCCGCCGACAGCCAGTTCATCCCGGCCTTCGATGGGACGGGGGTGAAGGAACAGTTGACCATTTCCCGCTGACAATGCTATAATTGAATGGACAGATCATGTGACTGACGGAAGTGGGTCCACCCACAGGGAGCATGGTCGTAGAACGCCGACCGTCTGGGCACCTGCTGTGGCCCGGGGCCGGCTTTTTCTTTTGACCCTAAGGAGGAATCTTTCATGAAAGAACTGAAACTGAAGTATGGTTGCAATCCCAACCAGATCCCGGCCCGGATCTTTATGCAGAATGGGGCGGATCTGCCCATTACGGTGCTCAACGGCAATCCGGGGTACATCAATTTTCTGGATGCCTTCAACAGCTGGCAGCTGGTGCGGGAACTGCGGAGAGCCACCGGTCTGCCGGCAGCCGCTTCCTTCAAACATGTAAGCCCGGCCGGGGCGGCTGTAGGCCTGCCGCTGACGGATACCCTGAAGAAGATCTACAGCGTGGAAGGCCTGGACCTGTCCCCTCTGGCCAGTGCCTATGCCCGGGCCCGTGGGGCGGACCGGATGAGTTCTTTCGGGGATTTCGTGGCTCTGTCCGACGTGTGCGACAAAGCCACCGCCCTGGTGCTCCAGCATGAAGTGTCCGACGGGGTCATTGCGCCCGGGTACGAACCGGAAGCCCTGGAAATCCTGTCCGCCAAGAAAAAGGGCCGTTACAATGTGATCCAGATCGACCCGGCCTACGAACCGGAAGAACTGGAAACAAAGCAGGTCTTCGGCATCACCTTTGAACAGAAACGGAACAACGACCATATTACGGAAGACCTGCTCCGGAACCGGCCTACGAAGAACAAGGAAATCCCAGAAGCCGCCCGGCGGGATCTTTTGATCGCCATGATCACCCTGAAATACACCCAGTCCAACTCCGTGTGCTATGTGAAGGACGGCCAGACCATCGGCGTGGGCGCCGGCCAGCAGTCCCGGATCCACTGCACCCGTCTGGCCGGGGACAAAGCGGACAAATGGTGGCTGCGTCAGAGCCCCAAGGTGCTGAACCTTCCCTTCCGGGCGGATATCCGGAAACCGGACCGGGACAACACCATCGACGTGTACACTTCTGACGACTGGGAAGATGTGCTGGCTGACGGAGTATGGGAAAACTTCTTTACGGAAAAACCGGAACCCATGACCCGGGAAGAACGGAAGGCCTGGATCGCCAGGAACACCGGGGTAGCCCTGGGTTCCGACGCTTTCTTCCCCTTTGGGGACAACATTGAACGGGCCCACCGGAGCGGGGTGGAATACATCGCCCAGACCGGCGGCAGCATCCGGGACGACAATGTGATCGCCACCTGCGATAAATACAACATCGCCATGGCCATGACGGGAGTCCGGCTGTTCCATCATTGATGGTAAGGGGTTGTTGTACGTGTGAAAATCACCCACGTACAACAACCCCATTTTTTTAACATTTTTTTTAAACATTTTTCCCAAAACGGTTGACAGCCGTTATAAAAAAACTTATAATAAGCAACATCAAGTTCAAAAATGTAATCAAAAATGACTGCGAAGGAAAGAAGATCAGAAAACGGGTTCCCAGAGAGTCGACAGTTGCTGCGAGCCGATAATCCGTTTCTGAATGATGACTGGTTCCTGAGTCGTCCGGGTGATAGGTAGTCCGGAACGGGAGGTCCCGTTACAGGCCTTAGCCTTATACCGAAATGGTAAGAGGTGAAAGGGTCGGTCTTTTGATCGGCTGAATTAGGGTGGTACCGCGTGGAATTTACAACCTCGCCCCTACAGGATACAGGGGGCGGGGATTTTTTATGGCCCGCCTCGGAAAACAAGGAGGAAACCATTATGCATAAGCCCATTAAAAAGTACATTCCTTTCCAAGGAGTCAGTCTGCCGGACCGGACCTGGCCGGATAAGACCATCACCAAGCCTCCCATCTGGTGCAGTGTAGATCTGCGGGATGGGAACCAGGCCCTGGTGACCCCCATGCAGCTGGAAGAGAAGCTGCTGCTGTTCACCACTCTGGTGAAGATTGGATTCAAGGAAATCGAAGTGGGGTTTCCCTCTGCTTCCGATACGGAATATGAGATCCTCCGGACCTTGATCGAGGACAACTACATCCCCGACGATGTGACCATCCAGGTACTGGTCCAGGCCCGTCCAGAACTGATCAAGAAGACTTTCGAGGCGGTGAAGGGTGCCAAGAACGTAATCATCCACTTCTACAACTCCACATCCACCCTCCAGCGGAAAATCGTATTCCGGAAGGATATGGAAGGAATCACAAAAATCGCCGTGGACGGGGCCAAACTGATCCGGGAGCTGACGGAAAAGGAAATCGCCAAAAGCGGCATGAACATCCGGTATGAATATTCTCCCGAAAGCTTTACGGGCACAGAAACCGACTATGCAGTAGAAATCTGTGAAGCGGTGCTGGATACCCTGGGAGCCACCAAGGAGAAACCGGTGATCATCAACCTGCCCTCCACCGTGGAAATGTCCACCCCCAACACCTATGCGGACCAGATCGAATATTTCATCCGCCACATGAAGGACCGGGAACGGGCCATCATCAGCCTGCATCCCCACAACGACCGGGGCGAAGGAGTGGCCGCTACGGAGCTGGCTCTGATGGCCGGAGCCGACCGGGTAGAAGGGACCCTGTTCGGCAACGGGGAACGGACCGGGAATGTGGATATCGTCACCCTCGCCCTCAACATGTACACCCACAATGTGGATCCCCAGCTGGATTTCTCCCACATCAACCGGATCAAACGGATCTGTGAAAGTGTCACCAAGATGAAGGTGGAACCCCGCCATCCCTATGCCGGGGAACTGGTCTTCACCGCTTTTTCCGGGTCTCATCAGGATGCCATCCGGAAAGGCTTCAAGTACATGGCGGATACCAACAGCCGATACTGGGAAGTGCCCTACCTGCCCATCAACCCGGCAGATATCCACCGGGAATATGAACCGGTGATCCGCATCAACAGCCAGTCCGGCAAAGGGGGCGCGGCCTTTGTGATGCAGCAGGCGGTGGGCTACTACCTGCCCAAGGAAATGCATCCGGAATTCGGCCATATGGTGAAGGAAGCAGCCGATGAATACGGCGACGAGCTGTCTGCTACCCAGATTGTGGAACTGTTCAACAAGAAATATGTGGATTTCCGGGGCAAGTACGACCTGGGGGCCCATAAGGTCTACGACAACCATGATGGGGATGAGGATACCAGCACTACTTTTGAAGGAGATATCAAGGCCGACGGCACGGAAATGCACATCACCGGCAATGGGAACGGCCCCATCGATGCCTTCTTCAACGCGTTGAACAAAATCGGGGTGGACGGGTTCGAATTCATCAACTACCATGAACACGCCATTTCCCAGGGGTCCAATTCCAAGGCCATTTCCTATATCGAACTGAAGAAACCGGATGGGAACCATATCTTCGGAGTGGGGATCCATCCCAACATCAATACGGCTTCCTTACTGGGCATCATCAACGCCATCAACCGGGCCATCGCTCGGCAGTGAGGGATTGTGGGGCTGCTGCACGTGTATGGTTTGTACAGGTGCAGCAGCCCCTTTGCTTATTGCATGCCCCAACCTCTTTGCCGTATAATGGAAGAAATATTTTTTGACGAAAGAGGCACCGATATGGAATACTGGGATATCTATGACAGCAGGAAACAGGTCACCGGGCGGAAAATGGTCCGGAATGACTGGCATATGGAACCGGGGGACTACCATCTGACAGTGCTGGCTCTGATCCGGGATGTCCAGGGGAAAATCCTGATCACCCAGCGGAAAGCGGACAAGGAATGGGCCGCCCTGAAATGGGAGATTCCCGGAGGCGGTGTCCGGGCGGGAGAAACCTCCCAGCAGGCGGTGCTCCGGGAAGTGGGGGAAGAGACCGGGCTCCATTTCGCGCCGGAAGACGCCCGGTGCATCCACACTTACCGCAGTGACAGCCCAGCGGAACGGAACAATTATTTTGTGGATATTTATGAATTCCGGGGGAATTTTACCCGGGATCAGGTGAAAATCCAAGAGGACGAAGTGGAAAGCTTCCAGCTGGCCACATCGGCTCAGATCCGGGAACTGGGAGAGCGGGGAGACTTCCTCCACTATCAGCGGCTGGAGGGACTCCTGGAACGAAAAGAAGAGCCGGCAGAGGGAGGGAAGGCATGACCAGCCTTATCCCTGCCCACTGCAAGGCATGCCGGGGGGAATGTCTGAAGAACGTGGAATTCCTGGTAGGGCTGCCGCCGGAAAAGGTGACTACCCTGCTGCGCCGGTCAGTGCGGCTGAATTTTGCCAAAGGGGAGCATCTGTTCCACGAAGGGGAACCCTGTGATGCCATCTACATCATCCACCAGGGGCGGGTGAAGCTGTGCACCTACGATCAAGAGGGCCAGGAACGGATCGCTGGGATCTTTGTGGAACACGATACCATCTGGGAGGGAGTGCTGGTGCCGGACAGCCGGTATTCTGCCTCAGCCATTGCCATGACGGCGGTGGAATGCTGTAAATTGGCCCGTAAGGATTTCGAGGAGGCCATCCAGGAGCCGGAAGTGGCCATGCGGATCATCGCTCTTTTGAGCAAGAAGCTCCATGATGCCAACCGGCGGAACCTTTTGAAGAGCATCGCCGATCCCAAGGAACGGGTGGCCGGGCTGCTGCTGTACCGGTATCGGCGGCAGACCAGCGACACCATCACCATGCGCCTGGAGGAAATGGCCGGCAGCCTGGCCCTCCGCCCGGAAACCATCAGCCGGAAGCTGAAGGAACTGGAACGGGAAGGCTACGTAAAAAAGACCGGCCAGAGCAGCATCAAGGTCCTGGACCCGGACCGGCTGATGGAACTGGTGAATTATTGATTGGAATCAAGGAACCTTTTCCCCAAAACACATACAATGAGACCCATCAAGAGGCGTACGAACTGCGACCCCTTTGATGGGGTCTTTTTTTATCAGGAGGTATTATGATCCAGGGACGTATCCATTCCATTGAAACCTTCGGGTCCGTCGACGGGCCCGGAACCCGCTTCATCATCTTTGTCCAGGGCTGCAACATGCGCTGTTTGTACTGCCACAATGTGGACACCTGGAAATGCGGCCAGGGAGGCCAGCTGAAAACCGCCGATGAGCTGCTGGACCAAGCGGAGCGCTATCGGCCCTACTGGGGTCCGGAAGGGGGCATTACCGTCAGCGGGGGCGAGCCTCTGCTCCAGATGGATTTCCTGCTGGACTTGTTCCGGAAGGCCAAAGCCCGGGGCATCGGGACCTGCATCGACACCGCAGGCCAGCCCTTTACCCGGAAGGAACCCTTCTTCAGCCAGTTCCAGGAGCTGATGGAAGTGACGGACATCCTGCTGCTGGATGTGAAGCACGTCGACCCGGAAGCCCACAAAAAGCTTACCGGCCAGCCCAACGACAACATCCTGGACCTGTTCCGGTATCTGTCGGAAATCAAAAAGCCCATCTGGGTCCGGCAGGTGCTGGTGCCCGGGTGGACCGACGATCCGGTGGCTCTGCAGCGGACCCGGGAATTCCTGGATACCCTCAGCAACATCCAGCGGGTGGAAGTATTGCCTTATCACAACATGGGCCTGTACAAATGGGAACAGCTGGGGATCCCCAACCAGCTGAAGGACGTGAAGCCTCCTACCCAGGAAGAAGTGGACAAGGCTCGGAAAATCTTGGGGGCGGTATAAAATAAGTTAGGTTAAACAAACTTGATTCCAATCAAGGTTTTAAAATGGAAAAACGGCTATGATTAAGCCATGAAAAACGAACCAACGGGAACTCAAAAGGAGGAACTGTAATGAACAGCATCAATCAGAATGTTGCGTGGAGAGGTTTTAAAGGCGTGAAATGGACGGACGATGTGGATGTCCGGGATTTCATCCAGAACAACTATACCCCTTATGACGGGGATGAAAGCTTCCTGGCTGGGCCTACAGAAGCCACCAATAAATTGTGGGGCAGGGTCCAAGAACTCCAGAAGGAAGAACGGGCCAAAGGCGGCGTACTGGACTGCGAAACGGAAGTGGTCTCCAGCCTGACGGCTTACGGCCCCGGCTATATCGATGAATCCATGAAAGATCTGGAACAGGTGGTGGGCCTCCAGACCGACAAGCCTCTGAAACGGGCCTTCATGCCCTATGGCGGCATCAAAATGGCGGAAGAAGCAGCGGAAACCTATGGGTATAAAGTAAACCCCAAGTTCCACAAGATTTTCACCGACTATCACAAGACCCACAACCAGGCTGTCTTCGATGCCTACACCGCTGAAATGCGGAAAGCCCGCCACAGCCACATCGTAACTGGTCTGCCCGATACCTACGGCCGGGGCCGGATCGTGGGGGATTACCGGAGAGTGGCTCTCTACGGCATCGACTTCCTGATCAACAAGAAGAATGAAGATCTGGACAACTGCGGCTGCGGAGTCATGACTGACGATATCATCCGCCAGCGGGAAGAACTGGCGGAACAGATCCGGGCCCTGAAACAGATGAAAGAAATGGCCAAAGTCTACGGCTATGATATTTCTGCTCCGGCCAAGAACGCCAAGGAAGCCGTCCAGTGGCTGTACTTCGGCTACCTGGCTGCAGTAAAGACCCAGAACGGGGCTGCCATGAGCGTGGGACGCATCTCCACCTTCCTGGATATCTACATCAGCCGCGACCTGGCGGAAGGGACCCTGACGGAAGAACAAGCCCAGGAATTGATCGACCACCTGACCTTGAAATTCCGTATGGTGAAGTTCGCCCGGATCCCCTCCTACAACCAGCTGTTCTCCGGCGACCCAGTATGGGCTACCCTGGAAATGGCCGGCATCGGCATGGACGGCCGGCACATGGTCACCCGGAACGACTATCGGTTCCTTCACACCCTGGAAAACATGGGGCCTTCTCCGGAACCCAACCTGACGGTGCTGTATTCTTCCGCTCTGCCGGACAACTTCAAGAAATACGCCGCCCACATTTCCATCACCACTTCTTCCATCCAGTACGAAAACGACGATGTGATGAAGCCCGTATGGGGCGATGACTACAGCATCTGCTGCTGCGTATCCGCCACCCAGACCGGGAAGGAAATGCAGTTCTTCGGGGCACGGGCCAACCTGGGCAAATGCCTGCTGTACGCCATCAACGGGGGCAAGGATGAAAAGTTCCTGACCAAAGACGGTAAACACATGCAGGTAGGTCCGGAATATGCACCCATCACCTCCGACGTGCTGGACTACGGCGAAGTGATGCACAAATTCGACCTGATGATGGACTGGCTGGCTGGGCTGTACGTGAACATCCTGAACCTGATCCAGTACATGCATGACAAATACTACTATGAAGCGGCAGAAATGGCCCTCATCGACACTGATGTGCGCCGGACCTTTGCCACCGGCATCGCCGGCTTCTCCCATGTGGTGGATTCCCTGTGCGCCATCAAATACGCCAAAGTCTCCACGGTCCGGGATGAATCCGGCCTGGTGGTGGACTACAAGATCGAAGGGGACTTCCCCAAATACGGCAACGATGATCCCCGGGCGGATGAAATCGCTGTATGGCTGCTGAAGACCTTCATGACCAAGCTGCGGAAACACCACACCTACCGGAATTCCGAAGCCACCACTTCCATCCTGACCATCACTTCCAACGTGGTGTACGGCGGCGCCACCGGTGCCCTGCCTGACGGACGGAAAGCCTACACCCCGTTCGCTCCCGGTGCCAACCCGGCTTACGGCGCAGAACAGAACGGCCTCCTGGCTTCTCTGAACTCTGTGGCCAAGCTGCCCTATGAATATGCCCTGGATGGGATCTCCAACACCCAGACCATCGCTCCGGAAACCCTGGGCCACAACGAAGAAGAACAGAAAGCCACCCTGGTACGGGTGATGGACGGCTACTTCGACCAGGGAGCCCACCACCTGAACGTGAACGTGTTCGGTGTGGATAAGCTGATCGACTGCATGGAACATCCGGAAAAACCGGAATACGCCAACTTCACCATCCGGGTATCCGGCTATGCGGTGAAATTCATCGATCTGACCCGGGAACAGCAGCTGGACGTCATCGCCCGCCGCGCCCATCAGAAGATGTAACTGTTTTCAGTCTGGTTACAAAAAGTCCTTGACTTTCCTAGTGAAGTAGTGTAGAATCAGAACCATCAAAATCACATACCTTCATCGAGAGCAGCAGAGGGATTTGGCCCTATGAAGCTGCGGCAACCCCCGGAAGGGAAGGTGCCAATTCCAACAGGGATCCTCCCTGGCAGATGAAAAGCGAGCTCAGTCATCGAAAACGCCATCTGCCCAGCAGATGGCGCTTTTCTTTGTGTGGCTTTCGGGAAGGAAAAAAGGAGAGATATTCATGAAACTGAAAAAATGGATTGCAGCAGCGGTATCCGTCCTGGCCCTGGCCAGCTTGGTCAGCGGCTGCGGCAGCGACAGCGGCAAGAAGGCGGCAGCGCCGGCAGAAAAGAAAAGCATCACCGTAGGGATCACCCCAGGGTATTCTGAACAGATCATGGAAGTGGTGAAGAAAGAAGCGGAGAAACAGGGGCTGAAAGTGGAAATCAAGACATTCTCCGACTACGTGACCCCGGACCAGGCGCTGGCCCAGAAGGATATCGATCTGAACTCTTTCCAGCATGAACCCTTCCTGCTGGCCTTCAACAAAAAGAACGGCACCAAGCTGGTGAGCATCGGCAAGACTTACCTGGCGCCCCTGCGGCTCTATTCTACCAAGATCAAGAATGTGGCGGACATCAAGGACGGAGACAAGATCGCCATCCCCAACGATCCTTCCAACGGAGGCCGGGCCATCCTGATGCTGAGCAAGCTGGGCCTTTTGAAAGTGAACCCTGATGTAAAGGCCACGGAACTCACCGTCAACGATATTACGGAAAACCCGAAACACCTGCAGATCGTGGAACTGGAAGCTGCCCAGCTGCCCCGGAGCCTGGATGACACTGCTGCTTCCATCATCAACGCTGGCTATGCCAATTCCGCCGGCCTCTCCACGGACCTGGCCATTGCCAAGGAAGACAACACCAGCCCCTATGTGAACATCATCGCCGCCCGGGAAGAGGACAAGGACAACCCCACCTACAAGAAGTTCGTCCAGATCTTCCAGAGCCAGCCGGTAAAGGACTATATCCTGGAAAACTGCAAAGGCAATCTGGAACCGGCCTGGTAAAAAAAGAAAGGAGAGGATCCCTGTGACAGAAGAAAAATATACAGCCCGTCTCCAGCGGTTCATCCAGTGCGCCACCGTCTCCAACGCCAATGTGGACCAGGTGGACTGGAGCCAGTTCGAGAAACTCCATGCAGCCTTCCGGGAATTCTATCCTCACATCTTCCGCCTGATGGAAGTGGACAAGGTGGGCCAGGCGGGTCTCCAGTTCTATTTGGAAGGAAGCGGCAGCGGGAAGAAACCCCTGCTGCTCATGGCCCATCAGGATGTGGTGGAAGTGGGGGACGGTCGCCAGTGGACCTTCGATCCTTTTGGAGGCGAAATCATCGACGGCTGCATCTGCGGCCGGGGCACCACCGACTGCAAGCACCTGCTGCTGGCGGAACTGGAAGCGGTGGAAACCCTGCTGGCAGAAGGCTGGCGGCCGTCTTACGACCTGTACCTGTCCCTGGGCTACAGCGAGGAAGTATACCTGGAAAATGATGTGGATGGAGCGGAAAAGCTCACCCGGCACCTGGAAGAGAAGGGCGTCCGGCTGGGCACCGTGGTAGACGAAGGGGGCGGTCTGTTCCCTTCGGGGAATCTCCTGGAAGCTCGGATTGGGCTGGCGGAAAAATCTCCGGTGAACTTTGAAATCTGGAAGGACTCTCCCGGAGGCCATTCCAGCCGACCCGGAAAAGGGACCGCTTTGGGGACTTTAGCCAAAGCCATTGTGGCCATCGAAAGCCATCCGTTTCCCTACCGGCTCACCCCTCTGGCCAAAGCTCAGCTGGCGGGGATGGCCGCTCTGAAGGAGGGACGGACAAAGGAAATCTTCCTGGAACCGGAGGCACACTGGGAAGAACTGTGCCGGCTGGCCCAGGATGATCCGGCTCTGGATGCCCTGCTCCATACCACCATCGCCTTTACTATGGCGGAAGCCAGCAAGCAGCCCAATGTACTGCCCAGCCATGCAGCTGCCCAGATGAGCATCCGGGTACTCCAGGGGGATACGGTGGAATCTTGTGAACGGTATTTCCGCCAGTTCCTGCCGGAAGGGGTGGAGATCCGCCATGTTTCCGGGAAGGATCCTCTCCCGGCCTCGGATCCGGAAAGCCATGGAGTGGAGGCGGCGGAACAGGCCCTGCAGGAACAGTACGGAAACCGGGTGCGGACCGTACCCTTCCTGATGCTGGGAGGCACCGACAGCCACTATTATCGGCGGATCGCTGACAATGTGATGCTGTTCTCCGGCTATGTGGAGGATCCCCGCTGGGGAGCTGCCCACCAGGTAGACGAAAAGATTCCCGCCGACGCCCTGCAGGGCAGCGTGGAGTTCTTCAAGAGATTTTTGAAAAAGTATTGAGAAAAAGGGGGGCTGCTGCGGATCATGTGTAGCAGCCCCCCTTTACAAAGGAGCAAGCCATGGAACTGCTTTACCAAGTGGATGGGGATCATGCCGGGTGCTGTGTGCGCCAGGCGGCACGGGGCCCTCTGCACCTTTCCGAAAAACTGTGGCGGAGGATCAAATGGAACGGAACCATCACTGTGAATGGGTCCTTGGTCAGGAGTCCCTCCCACAGGCTGGAAGCCGGGGACCGGCTGGTCCTCCGTTGGGAAGAAACGGCGGCGGTGATCCCGGTCCAGCTGCCCCTTTCCATTTTGTATGAAGATGAAGACCTGCTGGCTGTGGACAAACCGGCGGCCATGCTGATCCATCCTACCTGGGCAGGGGCACGGGATACCCTGGTCCAGGCAGTGGGAGGCTATTTCCGCAGGACGGGACAGGCCTGCGGCATCCATCCCCTGTACCGGCTGGACCGGGACACCACCGGCATCCTGCTGGTGGCTAAATCTGCCTTCGCCAAACATGCCCTGACCAAGAGTCACAGCCAGATTTACCGGGAATATCTGGCCATCTGTGAAGGCCATCTGGAATATCACCAGGGCCGGATTGCTCACCCTATCGGACGGGCGGAAGAAGGTGTGGATCGGTGGACCGTGCGTCCCGACGGCCGGCCTGCGGTAACGGACTATGAAATCCTGGCAGAAGGGGAGGAGTATACGGTGCTCCGGATCCATCTCCTCACCGGCCGTACCCACCAGATCCGGGTCCATTTCGCCCACGAAGGGCATCCTCTTTTGGGAGATCCTTTGTATGGGAAAACCCACCCCATCCTGCAGCGTCAAGCTCTCCACGCCTGGACCGTCCGGTTCTGCCATCCCCGGACTGGAAAAGAACTGTTTCTCCAGGCACCGGTGCCGGGGGATATGAGAAAAGGGGCTGTGAAATAATAGCTCCATGAAAACGAAAAGGAGAGGCTATGAAGAAATGGATTTTGATGTGACCCCAAAAAGTTAGACCTTAGTAACGAGATGGTTTTTACTGTCTCGTTACTTTTTTATGCTGCCAGCAAAGAAAGCCTGTATTGAACAGGACTTTTCCAGCCCAGTTTTTCCTTGATCCTTTGTTCGTTATAGTATTTGATGTATCGTTCGATAGCGGCTTTTAGTTCTTCGTAGCTGTAGTAGATCACTCCATAATACATTTCCTGTTTCATTAAGCCGAAAAAGTTTTCCATTACAGCGTTATCATGACAGTTACCCTTTCGAGACATGCTCTGAAAAATTCGTTCTTTTTTTAGTTTCCTGGTATAGGCCTTCATTTGGTATGCCCAGCCCTGATCGGAGTGAAACGTTCTTCGATATGGACAATCAGCAGTAATTTCGATTGCTTCAGCTTGAGCTTCCAGTATGCTTTCAGCCGAAGGACGTTTGGCTATTCCATAGCTGATGATTTCATCATCGAACATGTCCAGGAAAGGATCCAGATAAAGCTTGTGCAGGGTCAGATGTCCCTGTGTATCTACTTCATAATATTTGAATTCTGAAGTATCGGTCGTAATCTTCTGATGTGGGATATTCGTCTCAAAACGACGATGTATTCTATTCGGAGCAATGGTCCCTACCTTACCCTTATAGGAACTGTATTTACGGCTTTTCCGGGTAAAGGATGTTACCTGAAGGCTCAGTTTCTGCATGATACGTTGAACTTTCTTCTTGTTCACGCAAATCCCTTGATTCTTCAGCTCACCGGTCATGCGCCGATATCCATAATCTTTATGCTGGCTGCGGATTTCCTGTATTTTGTCCTCTACTTCCTGGTCTGGATTCACGCGGTCAAACCGTTTCTGCCAGTACATATAGGTCGCTTTGGGCATTTGAGTATAGGAGAGAAGGTCTTTCAATTTGAATGATCTTCGGAGACTGGAGATGATTTTCGCAACTCTCTCATTTTTGCTTCGTCCTCTAAACGCAGTCTCCTCAGTTCTTTTAAAAAAGCATTCTCTATACGGAGTTTAAGATTTTCATCCTCTAACTCCTTGACATGTTCCACACTGATGTCGACCATCGGCTGCTGAACCTGGGTATCTGTTTTTTTGGTTTGAGATTTGTTCAAAGTTCTCTTCCTGCCTTTTTTATGTGACCGTAAAGCATCTGGTCCCGCAATTCTAAATTCATTGACCCATCTGGCAATCATTGATGGGTTGTTGATCCCTACTTGAATTGCTAGTTCCTGATATGAGATTTCATTTGTTAAGTAAGACTCTACCACAGAAAGTTTTTCTTTGAAAGAGTATATTTTTTGAGAGCGGGATCTTTTCAGTCCATCATCACCAAATGCCTTGTAAGCAGCAACCCACTTTAGCAGCTGGCTGCTACTTGCCATCCCATATTTACGTGAAATAGAAATACACCCTTCGTCACTGTTCAAATATTCCAGTACTATTTTTTTCTTAAATTCATAGCTGTGTTTTGCCATAAAAAACTGACCCCCAATTGTTAGATTTTTGGTCTAACAATTGGGGGTCAGCTCATTTCTCATTTCTTCACAGCCTCTATTTTATCTTTACCGGTACTTCTTTCCCGATCCATAGGGAATCAGGGGTTACTTGGCAGTCATAGGCCAGGAGATGGACGCCGGCCTCTTGGGCGTCCAGGAGAGCTTGGCCGAAATCCGGATCTGTTTTCCAGTTGGGTTCGAAATGGTCCACGTTTTCCATCTGGATCACCAGGAACACATAGGCTCCGTATCCTTCCCGGCCGGCTCGGATCAGTTCGTGGAGGTGCTTGGCCCCCCGGGCGGTAGGGGCATCGGGGAAGCGGACCACCCCATTTTCTTCCAAGGTAACGCCCTTGACTTCCAGGAAGGCTTTCCGGCTGCCCTGTTCCAGATAGAAGTCGAAGCGGGACTGGTCATACCGGTATTCCGGCTGGATCCGGGTCAGACCGGGGAGACCGCCCTGTTCCAGCCATTCTTGGACCACTTTGTTGGGGGCTTGGGAATCCATGTTGATCAGCCGGGTCCCTTTTTCCACGGCCACCAGGTCATACTTGGTCTTCCGTTTGGGATTTCCGCTGGCTGTCAGGTAGACCCTGGCCCCGGGGACCAGCAGTTCCCGGCAGCGGCCGGTATTCTTCACATGGCAGGTTTCTTCCCGGCCACCGATCTCCACCTGGGCGATGAATCGATTGGGCCGGGCCAGGAACCGGCCGGATGTAATGTTGGGATAGTGCATAGGGTATTGAGGAGTCCTTTCTTTTTTTACCACACTTTCAGGCACTCCAGGTCGTTGGGGATGAACAGATTCCCCTTGTAATATGTTTTCCCTTCGGCGGTGTAGAGGGCCTTCCGCTGGGGAAGGCAGGTGTCTTCCGTGTGGTACAGGATCAGATTGGGGACCTGGAGCCGGTCCCCATTTTCACAGGCTTCCCGGACCGTGGAGTGATGCTTTTCGTAGGGACGGAACCGTTCCCGGTCCCGGTAGAGACAGAAGGCCTCGTGGAGCAGCCACTGGCTCCCGGCCAGCCGGGTGAAATTGGCGTCGTTCAGAGGTTCATCCCCGCAGCAGCCCAGCTTGTGCCCATTGCTTTCCAGAGTATAGCCGAACTGCCGGGCCTTGGTGGAATGGATGTCGAAAAAGGTCACATCCCAGCCACGGATCTTCAGGGTCTCCCCGTCTTCCACCGGGATGAAATGGAGCCGGGTATCCAGGAATCCCAGATCCCCTGGATCCAGCAGCAGAGCTGCCGTGGAGCGGAGCAGATGGATCACTTCCTCATGGCCATAGATCCGGGCTTCCCCCACATAAGTCCCCCGTTTCATAGCCTTGACGATCATCCGTATGAGCCAGAACACCCCCAATACATGGTCCATGTGTCGGTGGGTCACAAAGATGTCCTTGATCTTCTGCCAGGGGAGACGGGCCCGCTGGAGCTGCCGCAGGATCCCGTTGCCCCCGCCCCCGTCCACCAGAAGGTACCGTTCATTCTGCCGCAGGACGTAGCAGGTGTTGTAGCAGCGGGTGGAGATGGCATGCCCCGTGCCCAAAAAAAGAATTTCCATAAATCGCTTTTCCTTCCGTAGAGTTGTCTATAGTATACCCTATGGAACCAGTAGAAGAAAAGAGGGCGGGGAAAAATGAAGCCGTGAAAGAATAGCTTTTCATTTTTTTACAGCCTCATTTTTCACAAAGGCCAGGAATTTTCCTAAGGCTGGATGAGTCCGGGGATCCTGGAGCCACACCAGGTTGATGCTGGCCGCGGGGACCCCTTGGAGGGGAATGGCTGCCAGCTCCTTTTCCACTTGGGCGAATTCTTCAGAAAGGAACCCTACCCCGGCACCGGAGCGGATATAGGATAGGATGGTGAACACCTGGCTGGTCTGGTGGAGAATCTGGGGTTCCGTCCGGGCTTGGGCGAAGAGCCGGCGGAGGTAGCGGGTCTGGCCGAAGGTATCCGGGAATAGCACCAGGGGCTGGTCGGCCAAGTCCTGGAAGGATACTTCCTTTTTCTGGGCCAGGGGATTCTCCGGAGCGGTGAACAGTTCCAGCCGGCTCTTTTTCAGCACTCGGCAGTGGTAAGGAGGCAGGGGCAGATGGTTGGTGACGCACAGGATCAGGTCCAGTTCCTGACGGTCCAGGAGGCCGTAGAGTACACTGGCGGTATCTTCTACCGTCCGGAGCTGGAAATAGGGATGGGCTGCCAAAAATTCCCGGTGGAGCTGGGGAAAGATGGTATTCCCGCACATGGGGACAACTCCGATCCGCAGGATCTGCCGGCCGGTCTTTAGGGAAGCTGCCAGTTTTTCTAGTTCCTCGCTTTCTTTCAGCCAGCGCTGGCAGCCTTCCCACAACTTCCGGCCTTCTGGGGTCAAAGAAATGGTGCTGTGCTGCCGTTCGAACAGGGCCACCCCGCAGTCCTGTTCCAGTTCTTTGATGGCTTTGGAGACGGCGGGCTGGGAGATGTGCAGTTTTTCTGCCGCCCGGGAGAACGTCCCCCACTGGCAGACCGCAGCAAATGTGGGGATCAGGGATAGACGCATGGACATCCGCCTTTCTTAAAATATAACCTACAGTTATGTAAAACAACAAATTGATAGTTCACAAAGTTATCCTAATAGAGTATAACAGGAGCATCAGAAAAAAGAAAGGTGCGATACAGATGAAAAAAGGCTATGCACGGATTAATGATCCCTTTTTGAATAAAGGTACGGCATTTACGGAAGAGGAACGGGAACAATTCGGCTTGGTGGGAATCCTGCCTCCTGTGGTCCAGACGCTCCAGGAACAGGTGGACCAGGCGTATGGGAATGTCCGGAACAGGGAAGGGGTCAGCGCCAAACGCCATTACCTCATGAACCTTTTCAGCCGGAACCGGACCCTGTTCTATGCCCTATTCCAGCAGCATGTGAAGGAATTCATGCCCATTGTGTACGATCCGGGGATTGCGGAAAGCATCCGGAACTACAGTGATTTCTTCGTGACGCCCCAGAATGCGGTGTACCTTTCCATCGACCGGCAGGACCAGTTGGAACAGGCTCTGGTGAACGGAGCGGAAGGTCGCCGGATCCGGCTCATGGTGGTCACTGACGGGGAAGCCATCCTTGGCATCGGAGACTGGGGAACCAACGGGGTCAGCATCTCCACCGGGAAGCTGATGGTCTATACGGCGGCAGCCGGCATCGATCCCTCCCAGGTGCTGCCCGTGGTGCTGGACGCCGGGACCAATCGGCAGAGCCTGCTGGAAGATCCCCTCTATTTGGGGGTGCGCCACAGCCGGGTGAAAGGGGAAAAGTACCTGGCCTTCGTGGACCGGTTCGTAGCCACGGCGGAGCGGCTCTTCCCGGGGCTGTACCTCCATTTCGAAGATTTCGGCCGGGACCATGCGGCTCAACTGCTGGATAAATACAAAAACGCCCATCCCGTGTTCAATGACGATATCGAAGGGACGGGGATCATTACTTTGGCTGGGATCCTGGGAGGCCTGGCCATTACGGGAGAAAAGCTCCGGGACCAGAAATACCTGTGCTTCGGAGCAGGGACGGCCGGCTGCGGCATCGTCCGGCGGATCTATCTGGAAATGCAGGAACAAGGGCTGACCGCGGAAGAAGCCCGGCAGAGATTCTACCTGGTGGACAAGCAGGGCCTGCTCTTTGACGATATGGAAGACCTGACACCGGAACAGAAGCCCTTTGCCCGGAAGCGGGAGGAGTTTGCTCCTGGGGCCCGGCTGGACACTCTGGAAAAAGCAGCGGCCGCCATCCATCCCACCATCCTGGTGGGGACCTCCACCTGTGCCGGCGCCTTTACAGAATCCATCGTCCGAGAAATGGCTTCCCACTGCATCCGTCCCATGATCTTCCCCTTGAGCAATCCCACGGAACTGGCAGAAGCCAAAGCCTCTGACTTGATCCGTTGGACGGAAGGGCGGGCCCTGGTAGCCACCGGGATCCCCTCGGAACCGGTGGAATATAATGGTGTCTCTTACGCCATCGGCCAGGCCAACAATGCCCTGATCTATCCGGGGCTGGGGTTGGGGGTCATTGCCAGCCAGGCCCGGCTCCTCACCGACGGGATGATTTCTGCCGCCGCCCATTCCTTGGGGGGCATCGTGGATCCGGCCCAGCCCGGTGCTGCCGTCCTGCCGCCGGTTTCTCGGCTCATGGATTTTTCCGAAACGGTGGCCGCTGCGGTGGCAGGAGAAGCTCGGAAGGAAGGCCTGGCCGGGAAGGAATTTTCCGATCCCCAGACGCTGGTCCGGTCCGCCAAATGGACACCGGTCTACTGAGCACCGGAAAAGTTTCCAATTTTTTCTTTTTCCGAACAATTTAAATGAGGTACAATAAAAAAATCTGATGAAATTCTAAAGAAAGAAGGATGTATCTCTTGACCGTTTCGAAAAAATGGAAACAACTGTCCCTTTGTATCTTCCTGGGAATCACTTTCTTCCTGATCCCGGCCCCGGGGGATCTTGCTCCTGCCGGCTGGCATGTGTTCGGCATCTTTGCCGCCACCATTGTGGGATTGATCCTGAAGCCCCTGCCCATGGGGGCGGTGGCTCTCCTTTCCCTGACGGTCCTGTGCCTGACCCACACTTTGGAACTGGAGGAGGCCCTCAGCGGGTTTTCCAATTCCACCATCTGGCTGATCGTGACGGCCTTCTTCATTTCCCGGGGCATCATCAAGACCGGCCTGGGAGAGCGGATCGCTTATCTGTTTGTGGAGCGCTTCGGGAAAAGGACCCTCTTTTTGGCCTATTCCCTCATTGCCAGCGATGTCCTGATGGCCCCGGCCATGCCCAGCAACACGGCCCGGGCGGGAGGGATCCTGGCTCCCATCGTGAAATCCTTGGACCTGGCCTTCGATTCTGATCCGGAAAAGGGGACGGAAGATCGGCTGGGGCGGTTCCTGGTCCCTGCCATCTTCCACACCGATCTGGTCATTTCTGCCATTTTCCTCACTTCCATGGCAGCCAATCCCATGGCGGTCAGCTTTGCAGGGAGCGTGGCCGGAGTCCAGATGACCTGGGGCGGTTGGCTGGCTGTTTCCTGGCTGCCCGGGGTGGTTTCCGTGCTCCTGGTCCCGCTGCTCCTGTACCGGCTTTTTCCGCCTCGGCTGAAGGAAACCCCGGAGGCGCCGGCCTTTGCCCGGCAGAAACTGAAAGAGATGGGTCCTCTGAAAAAAGAAGAAAAGGCCATGGTGGCCATTTTCCTGCTCCTCATCCTCCTGTGGGCAGGGGGACACAGCCTGGGCATCCATGAAACTCTCACAGCCTTCATCGGCCTCTGTCTGCTGCTCCTGACCGGGGTGCTGGAATGGGAGGACGTAAAAGGGGAGAAAGGGGCTTGGGATACCCTGGTCTGGTTCTCCGTCCTGGTGATGCTGGCCAACCAGATGAATGCCAAGGGGATGATCCCCTGGTTCAGCCGGGAGATGGGGCTCCTGGTATCCGGTGCCGGTGGCTTTACGGCCATGACGGTGCTGGCCCTCATCTATTTCTACTCCCATTATCTTTTTGCCAGCGGTACCGCTCATGTGAGCGCTATGTATGCGGCATTTCTCGGCGTCATGGTCAGCGCTGGGGCACCCTCTGCCATGGGGGCCTATGTGCTGGCCTGGTTCAGCAGCATGTTCGGCTGCCTGACCCATTACGGCTGCGGTCCGGCTCCCATCTTTTTCGGTATGGGCTGCCTGACCCAGAAAGAATGGTGGAAAACCGGTTTCCTCCTATCCCTGTTCCACCTTGCCGTCTGGGGCGGCCTGGGCTGCCTGTGGGGAAAGGTGATAGGGGTGTGGTAAAGTGTGAAAAGGGGGTGCTGCGCGTGCAGCACCCCCTTTTTCCGTGCTATAATGGAACCATCGATGACAGAAAAGTACCACTTGTCTGGGAGAACTTTCATGAAAGAGATGGAAAATACAATCAATTTATGGGAATCGCTCCAGGAGGCGGTGCGCACGCCGGCCTTCTGCAAAGCTGTAGGCCTTACCTTGGAACAGGTACAGCAGCAGCTCAAAGCCTGCCGTCTGGAGGAAGCCTGTCCCCTCCTGGAAAGCACCGCCGATCCCCAAGGCCGGTTCTCTGCCTCGGCTGCTTTGGAGATCCTCCGAGGCTTCCTGCCGGTCCTGGCGGATGAACCGCCCCAAGGCTGGCTGTCTGACTGCTACCAGTATCTGCTCCGTCAGATCTTCCCGGAAACCACGGAACCGGAGCCTCCGGAAGCCGCCCTCCGCTACGGAGCCGGACGGCGGACCCTGCTCCAGCTCCTCCGGGGCCTGTACCATTACGAAAAGCTCCGCTGTCCCTTCGATCCCCGGATGAACATTGCCCTGCTGCCGGTGAAAGAAGTCCGGAAGGAACATTATACCCGGGAATATCTGCGGTTCTGCACCTTGGTCCGGGACCGGTATTTGTACGAATTCATGCGCCTGGGGACGGAAGTGACTCCCTTCAATACCTTGGGGCATATCGGCGGGGTGTCCTATGTGGCGGTGTTTATGGCCCGGCAGCTCCACAAACAGGGGGTGCCGGTGGATGTGGCCCTCATTGCCGGGGCTGCGGCAGTCCATGATATGGGCAAATACGGCTGCAAGAAAGGAGAGGAGAAACGAGTCCCCTACCTCCATTATTATTATACGGACCTTTTCTGCGAACGGGAAGGGCTGCCCCAGATGGGGCACATTGCTGCCAACCATTCGGTGTGGGATCTGGAATTGGAGAACCTGTCTGTGGAATCCCTGCTGCTGATTTATGCAGATTTCCGGGTGAAAAGCTTCCGGGATCAGGATGGGAAGGAAGTGGTCCGTTTCTACACCCTCCGGGAAGCCTTTGACGTAATCCTCCGGAAGCTGGACGATGTGGATGGGGCCAAGCGCCAGCGCTACCAGAAGGTGTATATGAAACTGGCGGATTTCGAGGCCTATATGGAAGAAATGGGGGTCACCACGGAACTGCCGGCTGATTTTGCCTCGGCACCGCGCCAGGAAAAAGTCCGGCCCCGGCGGGAAAATGTCCTCCTGGAAGGAGAAGAGGTGGTCCGCCAGCTGAAATATGCCGCCATTGCCCACAACATCCGGCTCATGAGCCTTTTCCGCAGCGAGCGGGATTTCGGCAACCTGATCGAAGCCGCCCGCAGCGAGCAGAACTGGAAGAACCTCAGAGCCTATATCAGCATCTTTGAAGAATATTCCACTTACATGACGGAACGGCAGAAGCTGATGACCCTCCAGTTCCTGTATGAGCTCCTGAGCCACCAGGAAGAGGACATCCGAGTCCAGGCAGCCACTCTCATGGGGAAGATCGTAGCCAATTTCAACGAACGCTACACCAAGGAACTGCCACAGGGGGTGCTGCTACCCCGGAAGAAGGTCACCAACCAGACCTTGTTCCGGCAGTACCTGGACCAGATCATCGATCCGGAGCGGCGCTATACCCAGCAGCACAAGAACCGGATCGGCTCCTGTCTGGGACCCTTTGTCCGGTCGGTGCTGGCCACCCGGTACCAGCGGCTGGGGACGGCCCAGGCCAACATCGTCGAAGAAGAGCATCCCACTGCCCCCTATCTGGACGTGCTGGCGGGCTGGTATCAGCTGCCGGCGCCTACTCCGGAACAGCGGATGACCCTGCTCCAGGCTCTGCTGTTCCTCCGTCCGGAAGATCTCACTAGGGAATTTTGCCAAAAAGTAGAGCAGACACTGGAAGAAGCGGCGGGGGATCCCATCCTCATTGTGCGGATCGGAGCCCTTTATGCTGCCCACCATCTCTTCGGGGAAAAAGCAGGAAAAGGAACCTTCGTCCTCCAGCTGCTCCGGACCATGGACCTGCCGGAAGATCCCCAGGCTTTTGCCGAAAGGGAAAGCAGCCTCTTCCTAGAAGACCTGAAAAGTGGGGTCCACTGGATGATCAAGATGGCCAACATCCATCTCATGTGCCACGCCCTGCTGCACCGGAAAGAACCGGGGAATGTGATGCACTTGGGGATGCATCTGTGCAACTTGGTGAAGGTCAGCGAATACCTGGCCGTGCGCCAGGCGGCCGGAGAAGCACTTCTGGAGATCGCCGATTCCATGACTTACGCCCAGCGCAACGAAATGGCGGTGGAGCTGTTCAACGGCCTGGAAATCGGGGACCTGCAAATCACCAAATACGTGCCGGAATACCTGGGCCGGATGATCTTGAAGCTGCTGCCGGAGGAACTGGATGAATTCCTCTCTTCCCTCCGGGAAGACATGGATTCCACCAATTTCCAGCTGGCCGGGGCGGCGGTGGATACCATGGGGGTAGTGCTGGAAAATTTCCAGGCATTTGCAGATCGGTTCCCCGGAGCGGGGGGAGAAAACGAAAAACGCCAGCTCCGGCTGCTCTACGCCATCCTCCGGGCCTTTGCCCATTACAACCGGGAACTGAGCCGGGATGCTTTCCGGGACCTGGCCGCTTACGTGTTCCGCAGCCGGCAGATGTCGGATGGCCGGAAGGATTTCCTTTTCCTCCACAGCTGCAAGAAGATCTGGGTGCTCCTCAACGAAAATACTGAAGGGAAACTGGATTTCTACAGCAATGCGGCGGTCCTGAACCATTTGTACCGATACATCGGCCGGGTGGAAGCCCAAGGGGGCGGCTTCGCCTTCCCCGCAAAGCGGAAGGTCTGCTTCTACCCCGGCACCTTCGATCCCTTCAGCAGCGGACACAAAGCAGTGGCCCGGCGGATCCGGGATATGGGGTTTACAGTGTATCTGGCCCTGGATGAATTCTCCTGGTCTAAACACACCCAGCCCCGGCTCATGCGCCGGAAAATCATGAACATGTCCGTGGCGGATATGGAGGATATCTATCCCTTCTCGGAGAACCTGCCGGTGAACATCGCCAACCCGGAAGATATCCGGAAACTGAAGGCAATCTTTGCCCACAAGGAACTGTACCTGGCTGTGGGATCCGATGTGGTGGAAAATGCCTCGGCTTACCGGCTGGAGCCGGCGGAAGATTCCATCCATTCGGTGAACCATATCATATTCCAGAGGGAGACTCGGGAAAATTCCAACTGGTACACGGATGCTCCGGCCCGGCAGGAACAGGAAAAGACCGCGGAAAAGAAGATCCGGGGAAAGATCCTCCATCTGCGGCTGGATAAATTCTACGAGGATGTGAGTTCCACCCGGATCCGGGAGAATATCGATCAGAACCGGGATATTTCCGCTCTCATAGACCCGGTGGCCCAGAACTTCATCTATGCAAACAATTTGTATCTCCGGGAACCTGCCTATAAGCACATCTTGGAAGCCAGGGAAATCGGCATCGGAGAATTCCGGCCCCGGAAAGGGGAGGAATTGCCCCATCTTCCGGAACTCTTGGAAGGAAAGGGGACGGACGGCCTGCTGCTCCGGCGCTATCTGGAATGGCGGGGCGAAGACGGCCGGCCGAAGGTCTTTACCCAATATGTGGACAGCGGGGAACGGGGGAAACATCTGGCGGCTTTCGGAGCGGTGCACCAGGTGCCGGTCCGGGAACTGCTCCTGGAATTCCAGGATCCCCAGGCGGCAGAACACATCCGGGAAGAAGCTTCTGGGCGCATTGCGGCCCTGGGGTATTTTGCGGTCAGCGGGGACAGTCCCATCTCCCATCCAGGACAGATCCTCCTGACGGAGATGATGACGGAACTGATCAACCGGGATTTCACTTATGTGGTTTACCATCCGGTGGATCCTTCCGGCTATCGGGAAGAGGCCATCGGAGCCTTGGTCCGCCAGGGCTTTGTGGATATCGCTCCGGAAGGGGCGTCCCATCCTCTTTATGCCGTCCAGATCAAATCCCCGGTGGTATTGTTCCGGGATGTGGAAACCACCATCAAGAATCCCTTCAACAAGAATCCCCGGGTGCTCCGGGCCCTGGATCGGGCCCACAACAATCTCCTGCGGGTGCTCCGGAGGCTCTATCCGGGGAAACTGATCCTTTCCTTCAACCCCAGCGCCATGCACTACCGGATCATCCAGAAAGTGGCCCGGCTCAATGGGGTCTCCACCTTGGAAGATCCCAAGAAACGGCGGGGACCCTACATGTCCGTCCCCTTCGGGAAGGCCCTCAGCGATGTGCTGGTGCCTAACACGGTAACCAAAGCCCTCCATATCGAAAAGTACTTCAATCGGGCCGTGAAGGGGTTTACCTTGGCGGAAGCTCATCATTACGCTACCGTGGATAACCAGGTGAAGACCATCCGGTCCTTCCGCCGGCCGGTGATCCTCATCGACGATCTGCTGGAAAAAGGGCATCGGATGCGGATGCTCACGCCCTATCTGAAAAAGAACGACGTGGAAGTCCGGGAAGTATTGGTGGGGGTCATGACCGGCTATGCCATGGACCTGATGGCCCAGCAGGGCCTCCACTGTGAAAGCGCTTACTTCCTGCCGTCCCTGGAACTGTGGCTCAACGAGCGGGACTGCTATCCCTTCATCGGCGGGGACAGCATCGATAATGCCAACAACTACAGCGGTTATGACCGGAATCCTTCGGTGAACCTGATCCTGCCCTATGTGAAGCCAGAATTCATCTGCGGCGGAGAGGCGGATGCGGTGAACCTCTATTCCCTTACCTGTCTCCAGAATGCCCGGCTGATCATGGAGACCCTCCAGGACGAATACCAGGCCCTGTATGAAAAACGGCTCACTTTGAAGCGGCTGGGAGAAGTGCTTTCCGTGCTCCGGATCCCGGATATGGATATCGGGGTGAAATTCGACGCCAACATGGACCCCACCCGTTTCATCGACAACGACATCGAACGGCTGGTGCGGCTGCGCTGGGGAGAAGGCGGCATCCGGCTGCAGGAAAGGAACCGGGGTGGCGAATGAGCCGGTCCATTGGAAAGGAGCGAAAGAGATGGAAAAAGAATGGTATCATATCAGCGATCTGCCGAAAGAAGTGGGGGTTTCCCATCCCCTATCCCTGGCTGGACGGCCGGCGCTCCCGGCCAAGAAACGGGTGCACATCCTGGCCCTGGGGGATGTGGGCCGGACCATGCTCCTGGGGCTCCGGCTCCTGGGGGCGGACCAGATTGCTTCCATCGGTCTCTGCGACCTGGACGAAAAAAAACTCCAGCGGCTGGAAATCGAAATCAACCAGATCCGCTATCCCTTCCCCACCGAGGAACAAGTGCTGCCTCCTGTGGACATCATACCGGAAGACCGGCTCTTTGCCTGCGATGTGTTCATCTTCTGTGCCACCAAGGGCACGCCTCCCATCGGGGCTAAGGGGGATATGCGGATGATCCAGTTGGAGGCCAACCGTGAGCTGGTCCGGCATTTCGGAGAACTGGCTCGGAAGGCGGCTTATAAGGGGCTGGCCTGCATCGTCTCCGATCCCGTGGACAACCTGTGCCGGGCCTTTTGGGAAAGCTCCGGCCTGGCGCCCTGGCAGGTCCAGGGGTACGGGCTGGGGGTCATGCACGCCCGGGCCTGCTACTATGCGGAAAAGGATCCCCAGCTGAGCCATTATCTTACGGAAGGACGGGCTTTCGGACCCCATGGCCAGGACCTGGTGATCGCTGACAGCCTGGAACAGTACGATGATGCCCTCTCCCGGGAACTGACCCGAAAGACAGTGGCCTGCAACCTGGAAGTCCGGGCTCTGGGATATAAGCCCTATCTGGCGCCGGCTCTTTCCAGTGCGGCCCTTTCCATCCTGCTGACCCTCCGAGGGGCCTGGCATTACGGATCCCTGTATCTGGGTGACCAGGAAGAGGGAGCTTTCTTGGGCCTGAAGAACCGGCTGACGGAAACAGGTTTCGAATATGAGGATCCGGCTCTTTGCCCCGCCCTTTACGGACGGATCCGCCAGGCCTATCTGAATCTGTGCCGGATGAAGTGACCGGCTGCTGCAGGAAGGGATTGCTATGTTCTATGTGATCAAGCTGGGATGGCAGGAAGAAGAGGATACCGGGCGGGTGGACCGGGTGCTGGCCAGGGCCCTCCGGGACCATCCTCATCAGGTGGTGGGGACAGCTGCGGAATTTGCCCGGCTCTTCCCGGAAGAGGGCCCTAGGGGACCTCAGCGGCTGCTTTTTGTGGTGAACCTGGCCCGGGGCGGCATGAGCCTGGGGTTCGCCAAGCTCATTGCCTATGTTTCCCAGCACCGGCACTGCCTGGAAAACTGCGTGGGCAGCGTTGTGGTGGACGGGGCGGAGGAACTATTCACCAAGAAGGCCGGCCGGGAGATGATTTTCCTGGCCAACCGGTCCGGCTGCAGCTTCCCCGGCGCTCCCCTTGTGGAAGCTACTGGCTCCCTGTACAATTTCAACATCCAGGCCAAGCTCCAAGGAGTGGACAACCTGGAAGCCTACGAAAATGCCGTGGAACGGCTGGTGAGACAGCTCCTGGCCTTCCAGGGGGCTCCGGTACCGGAAGGGAGAAAGCACCGGATCGCCCTGTTCCATGCCAGCAGCCGGAAGACCTCCAACACCCTGCTCCTTTGGAGCCTGGTCCGCCGTGCCATGGGCAGCCGGGCCCTGGTGCGGGAAGTGAACCTGCGGAACGGCACCGTGGTGGATTGCCGGGGCTGCAGTTACGAAGCCTGTCTTCATTTCGGGGAGCAGGGGGATTGTTTTTACGGGGGCGTCATGGTGGAAGAAGGGTATCCTGCCATCCGGGAAAGCGATACCCTGGTGTTCTGCTGTCCCAATTACAATGATGCGGTGAGCGCCAACATCATGGCTTTCTTCAACCGGATGACCGCTCTGTACAGGAAAGATTTCCTGGAATTCGCCAAAAAGCGGGTCTTTGCCCTGGTGGTCTCCGGCTACAGCGGGGGAGACATCGTGGCGGAGCAGATCATCGATGCCCTGAACTGCAACAAGAGGTTTCTCCTGCCACCCCATTTCGCCCTGATGGAGACCGCCAACGATCCGGGAAGCATCCTCCTGAATGAGGGAGTGGAGCAAAGGGCACAAGAGATGGCGGAGAGGATCGCAGGGAGTCCGGAATCAGAAGCCTCAAGATAAGAGCCGCCTAGTTGGCCGAATCCTTTTGATTGCAGAGGATCCAAGTTGGAATCATCGAAATAGTACTGTCCAGAAAAGACAGTACTATTTTTATTTATCTTTATAGAAATATGAATTTACAAACTGCTGAAAAATCGGGAAAAATAATAAATTTAATGACAGGGTAAGTCCGTCAGATTAAAAAGAAATGTCTAAAAATTCTAGTAAAACCTATTGCATTTTTTGTGGGAAAGAGGTATATTGTTGTCGACAAGAATTGTCGACAAAAGTTGTCGAGCAAAATGGGAGGCGGAAAAAATGATCGCAATAATTGCAATCGTAATGATCGGTATCATGATGTTCGTCTTGATGAGGAACAAGGCTCACCCGGTAATTGCCTTTTCCATCCTGCCAATCCTGGCCGGGATCGCACTGGTATTTACCGTAGGAATCAACGGACCCAAAGGTGAGATCCTCAGCATCAGCGATCAGATCGGTGTTGTCATTGAAAAATGGGCAGCCGGCGGTGTAAAGACCACCATGTCCAATGCAACCCTGTTCATCTTCTCCATCATGTATTTCGGGATGATGAGCGACGCCGGGATGTTCGATCCCATCGTCCATGGGCTGACCAAGATTTCCGGGAGCGACCCCGTCAAGGTATATTTGACCACCTGCCTGATCGCTCTGGTGTCCCAGGCTGATGGTGCTACGGCTACCACTTACCTGGTTACGATTCCTGCTATGTTACCTTTGTTTAAAAAACTGAAACTGAATGTACTGAGTATGCTGTGCTTGATCGGTGTGACCACAGGGAACTGGAACATGGTCCCCTGGGGCGGCACCATCATCCGTACGGCGACGACCGTGACCAACCTTGGTACTCCGGCAACTCCGAACGGCCTGTGGGTCAAAATCCTCCCCACTGAACTCCTGGGTATGGTATTAGCACTGGCACTGGCAGTCTGGTTCGGCATGCTGGACCGGAAACGCCTGACCAAGGAATACGGCCCGGATTACTTCAAGAACATCGCTCTGGACGGCCCGCAGATCGACCAGGAAACAGACGACCTGAAACGGCCGAACCTGCTGGCCTTCAACCTGATCCTGACCATCGCCGTGATCGTATCCATGGTGGTCACCAAAGTCCCTGCTTACTTGGCCTTCATGTTGGGCACCGGCATCGGCGCCTTCGTGAACTACCGCGGCCTGGCTACCCAGACCAAAGTCCTGGAAAACCATGCCAGCACCGCCATCGGTACGGCATCCACTTTCCTGTGCGCCGGCGTATTCCTGGGTATCTTCAAGGACTCCGGCATGACCCTTGCTCTGGCTAACCTGATCCTGGGCGTCCTGCCTCATGCTCTCCTGATCCACGCAGGCCGTATCATCGGTATCCTGGGTTCTGTGGTCGGTCTGGTATTCAGCCCGGATCTGTACTACTACTCTCTGCTGCCGGTTGTGGGCGAAGTGGTGAAGGCCGTTGGGGGCAGCCCCGAAAAAGTCGGCCTGGCCATGCTGATCGGCGAAAACATCGGTGTTCCTATTTCTCCCTGCGTACCGACCACGTTCCTGGCCATCGGCCTGGCTGGCGTACAGCTGAAGGATCACATCCTGTATTCTCTGAAATATGATCTGCTGGTATCCGCCATTATGGTTGTGTTTGCCATGATGATGGGTGTGGCTTGATGGAAAATCCGCTTTTGTGCAATAGATTTTAGGAGGTAATCAGTAATGGATGATGCAAAAGGTCTTTTGGAAGGTGTCGTTGTTCTGGATCTGACCCGGGTGCTGGCAGGGCCTTACTGCTGCGCTCTCCTGGCCGATATGGGGGCCACGGTGATCAAGATCGAGAACCCCAAGGGCGGGGATGATTCCCGTCACATGGGACCCTTCATCAACGACAACTCTGTATACTACGCCAACTTCAACCGCAGCAAATATGGCTGCACCATCAACTTCAAAGCTCCGGAAGGCAAAGAGATGTTCAAGGAAATGGTGAAACAGGCCGATGTGGTCATCGAAAACTACCGGCCCGGCACCATGGAGAAACTGGGTCTGGGCTATGACGATGTCCTGAGCAAGATCAACCCCTCCCTGATCTACGGCGCTGTCTCCGGCTTCGGCCAGACCGGCCCTTACAGCCGGCGGGCGGGCTATGACATCATCGGCCAGGCCATGGGCGGCATGATGAGCACCACCGGCTGGCCCGGCGGCGAACCCACCCGTGTAGGCACCCCCATCGGGGATGTATTGGGCGGCCTGAACCTGTGCATCGGCGTCCTGGCAGCCCTGGTGAACCGGGTAAAGACCGGCAAAGGTGAAAAGGTGGATGTGGCTCTGGTGGATTCCGTGGCCGCGGCTATGGAAAACATCACCATGATCTACCAGGCAACGGGCCGGATCCCTCAGCGGATCGGCAACCGGTATGAATCTACCTATCCCTATGATTCCTTCCCGGCCAAGGACGGCAACGTGATCATCGGCACCGCCAACAACAAGCTCTATGACATCCTCTGTGACGTGATGGGCAAACCGGAATTGAAGACCGATCCCAAGTTCAAAGATGTGAAGGACCGGGTGGCCAACCATGTGGAAATGCGGAAGATCGTCTCCGATTGGACCAGCCAGTACACCATCGACGAAGTGGTGGAAACCTTGAACAAAGCCGGCGTACCTTCCTGCCAGGTGAACACCCTGGACCGTCTGGTGAAGGAACCCCAGGTGGCCGGCGATCGGAAGATGTTCCCGGAAATGGATCAGCCGGGCATCGGCAAACTGAACATCACCGCCGCGCCCCAGCACTTCACCCGGACCAAGGCCTGCATCCGGAAAGCAGCTCCTCTCCTGGGCGAAGACAATGCAGCCATCTTCAAGAAGTTCCTGGGCTATGATGCAGCGAAACTGGCAGAACTGAAAGACAAAGGCGTCATCTGAGGGGAAGGTGCAGGAAATCATGGGAAAGAAAATCGAAATCGTCGAAGTGGGGCCCCGTGACGGGTTCCAGAACCTGAAAGAATACCTGCCGGCAGAAAAGAAACTGGAAATCATCGATTCCCTGATCGCCTCCGGCGTGAAGCATATGCAGATCACTTCCTTCGTCCATCCCAAGGCCATCCCGCAAATGCGGGATGCGGCCCAGGTGGCGGAGACCTGCCTGAAGAAATATCCGGATCTGGACCTGTTCGCCCTGATCCCCAACTACAAGGGAGCAGAGAACGCCCGGAAAGTGGGTATGAAGAAGGTCACCAACGTGATCTCCCTCAGCGAATCCCACAACAAGGCCAACATCAACCGGACGAGAGACGAATCCTTCGAAGGATTGGAAAAAATCGTGAAGGATTTCTCAAAGGATATGGAAGTGTGCCTGGATGTGGCCACCGCTTTCGGCTGCCCCTTCGAAGGGAAGTTCTATGATGTGAAGCCTCTCTTGGCCTTCCTGAAACGAGGCCATGACATGGGGATCCGTTCCTTCACCCTGTGCGATACAGTGGGCCTGGCGGATCCGAAACAGGTCCGGGAATTTGTGAAAGCCTCCCTGGAAGAATTCCCGGATTCCCATTTCGAAGTCCACATCCACGATACCCGGGGCATGGGCTTGGTGAACACCCTGGCGGCTGTGGAAGCCGGCATCGGCGGTGTCCAATCCACCCTGGGCGGCTTAGGGGGCTGCCCCTTCGCACCGGGAGCTTCCGGCAACACGGCTACGGAAGATCTGGTATTGATGTTCAACGAAATGGGCTACGACACAGGCATCGATTTCGCCAAGATCCTGGCCGCGGCCAAGAAAGAACATGCAGAAGTGGAGGGGAACTATTCCGGCCACAACATCAATATCCAGAACAATACCGGGTGCTGCACGCCTCCTCAGCAGCATAACGAGTAAATAGGAAGCAAGGGCTGTGAAAAGTACCGTACATTTTGTCGGTCATTTTTCACAGCTCTTTTTTAAAGCAATGTTAAATTATTTGTATTTGCGGAATCCTGAGACAAAAATGTGATATACTAAATAAAAAAGAGAAAAAAAGAGAAAGCAGGTGAAGTTGGATGGAAATCTATGAGATGCCCCGGTTGGAGGGAGAAACCAACAGCGATTACGTATATCGGAGCCTCCGGGAAAGCATCATCCGGATTACACTCCGGCCGGGGGAAATCATCAGTGAACCCCTGCTGCAGAATTATTTCCAGATGAGCCGCAGCCCCATCCGGGAAGCCCTCAGCATCCTGAAACACGAAAATCTGCTTTCCGTGGCTCCCAAATCCCGCACCCAGGTGGTGCTCATGAACAAGCGCCTCCTGATGGAAAGCCGCTATCTCCGGTGCGTCATGGAAGAAAAGATCCTCAAACGGATCCTGGAAAAAGATACGGAACCCCTTCAGCAGCAACTGAAGAAAATCATGGACGAAGCGGAAGACGCCATGAAGCATCGGTCTTCCGCTGTTAAAGTCATTTTTGACTATGACAGCCTGTTCCACCGGACCGTCTTCGAATTCGCCGGCTTCAGCTACCTATGGGATATGATCCGCACCTATAACATCCAGTACAGCCGGTTCCTGAACCTGTATGTGGAAGAAAAGCTCTATGGAGAGAGCTTCCTGCCGGACCACCGGAAGCTGATCCAGCGGATCAAAGACAAGGATTGGCCCCACCTGGAACAATACGTCAATGACAACTACGCCCATGTGGAAGGGTATCTCCGGGAACTGGAAACGAAACATCCCAGTTATTTTGACAATTGAAAAAGGGGTGTGAAAAAATCTACACCCTGGTCACGGCCCGCGACTCATGGCCCAGGGACTGCTGCATGCGCAACAGCCCCTTTTCTTATCTTCTTTTATGGAGTATGATAGAAAACTGTACGCAGCAGTTGCTGCTGACTAACTCAATCTCCATGAAAGAAGGTCTGTTTTTTTTGAAAGCTGCAAGCAAATGGAAACGATTCGGCTTCTGCCTGGTCCTAGGCACCCTGTTCTTCCTGGTGCCGCCTCCCGGGAGCCTTTCCCCGGCGGGTTGGCACGTCTTCGGAATCTTTGCCACCACCATCCTGGGGCTGATCCTGAAACCCATCCCTACTGGAAATATGGCCCTCTTGGCCATTGTAGCCCTGTGTCTCACTGGGACCCTGACTTTGGAAGAAGTGCTCAGTGGGTTTAGTTTGCCTACCATCTGGCTGGTTGTGGTAGCCTTCTTTATCTCCCGGGGCATCGTGAAAACCGGCCTGGGGGAGCGGATCGCCTACCTGTTCGTGGAGCGGTTCGGCCGGAAACCTCTGTTCTTGGCCTATTCTTTGGTGGCCAGCGATCTGATCATCGCACCGGCCATGCCCAGCAATGCTGCCCGGGCGGGAGGGATCCTGGCTCCCATCGTCCAGTCCCTGAACACCACTTTTGGCTCCGATCCCAAACGGGGGACGGAGAAACGGCTGGGGAATTTCCTGGTGTCGGTGGTGTTTCAGTGTGACGTAGTGATTTCTGCCGTATTCCTTACCTCCATGGCTGCCAATCCCATGATCGTCAGCTTCGCCGGAGACCTGCTGGGGATCCAGATGACCTGGGGCGGTTGGTTGGCTGCTTCCTGCGTCCCCGGGATCCTTTCCTTGCTCCTGTATCCCCTGGTGATCTACCGGATCGATCCGCCGGAGCTGAAGGAAACGCCGGAGGCACCGGCCTTGGCCCGGGAGAAGCTGGATGCCATGGGTCCCCTGAAACGGGAAGAGAAAGTCATGGGGCTGATTTTCCTGCTGCTCATCGCTCTGTGGTCCGGAGGGAGATATCTGGGCATCAGCGAGACCCTTACCGCTTTCATCGGTCTTTGCTTGCTGCTCCTTACGGGGGTCCTTTCCTGGGAGGATGTGAAAAGCGAAAAGGGGGCCTGGGATACCTTGATCTGGTTCGCCATCTTGGTGATGATGGCGAACCAATTAAACGCCAAGGGGATGATTCCCTGGTTCAGCCAGGAGATGGCTGGGCTGGTAGCCGGTACCAATGGCCTGGCAGCTATGGTGGTCCTGGGGTTGGTGTATTTCTATTCCCATTATCTCTTTGCCAGCAGCACTGCCCATGTGAGTGCCATGTATGCCGCCTTCCTTACGGTGATGGCCAGTGCCGGGGCGCCTCCAGCCATGGCGGCCTACATCTTGGCCTGGTTCAGCAGCCTGTTCTGCTGCCTGACCCATTACGGTTCCGGCCCGGCCCCTATCTTCTTTGGCGCCGGGTACGTCTCTCAGAACCGGTGGTGGGGAATCGGTTTCCTCCTTTCCCTGCTGTCCCTCCTGATCTGGGGAGGTCTGGGCAGCCTATGGGGGAAGCTGCTGGGGTTGTGGTAAAGATTTACGATTGCATAAAAATTAATATTGATGTATAATTATCACAACATAACCCACAAAACCCTGTATATGGGCCAACAAGGAGGAATATTTATGAAAAAGATAAAGATGTTCGCTGGAATCCTGGCCGGGCTGATGCTCTGCGCTGCAGCAGCCGGATGCGGGGGCGGTACGGGAAGCGGAGACAAAAAGGCTGCAGAGAAGAAGGAACTGATCGTAGGGACGAATCCTTCTTTTGCCCCCTTTGAATTTACGGACAAGAAAGACGGCAAGGTCATGGGCTTCGACATCGACCTGATCAACGCCCTGGCCAAGAAAGCCGGATATGAAAAGGTGACCGTCAAAAGCATTGCCTTCGATGGGCTGATCCCTTCACTAGAATCTGGGAACATCGATGTATCTATCACGGGGATGAGCATCACCGACGAACGGAAGAAAAAGGTGAACTTCACCGATCCCTATTATGAATCCGGATTGATGGCGGTGGTGAAGAAGGATAATACAGCCATCAATGGCCTGGATGATCTGAAGGGCAAGACCATTGCGGTGCAGCTGGGCACCACCGGGGCCAAATATGCGGAAACCATCGAGGGAGCGAAGGTGAAGACCTTCGATTCTTCGGATCTGGCCTGCCTGGAACTGAAGAACGGGGGAGCCGATGCAGTGATCAGCGATCTGCCGGTGCTCCAGTACTTCCTGAAACAGGGGGGAAGCCAGTACGCCAAGAGCGTGGGGACTCCCAAGAAAGGCGACTTCTACGGCATCGCTACAGCCAAGAAGAACAAGGACATGTGCGACAAGCTGAACAAAGCCTTGGCTGAACTGAAGAAGGACGGGGAATACCAGAAGATCTACGACAAGTGGTTCAAGGCGGAGTAAAGAAAAAGGGGCTGTTGCATGCGCAACAGCCCCTTTTTGGGCTCGCGCCCCGTGACTCACGACCCATGGAGTGAATTTTTCCACACCGCCCTTTTCTCGAAAACCAGTTGTATAAACATACGCAAAGCTGTATAATGATTACATTATGAAGATGGAGGGAAGATCATGAAAAAAATCTCTGCTGTAATGTGCGTACTGGCTGCCCTGATGCTGGCTGTAGCTGGCTGCGGGAGCGATACCAAACAGGCTGCCAATGACCAAAAAGCGATCAAAGTAGGGACCGAACCCACCTTTGCTCCTTTTGAATTCCAGGAAAAAGATTCCAAGGAATTCGCCGGTTTCGATATGGACCTGGCTCGGGCCATCGGCAAGCAGCTGGGTAAGAAAGTGGAAATCCAGAACATGGGCTTCGATGCCCTGATTCCGGCCCTGAATTCTGGGAACATCGATGTGGTGGCTGCCGGCATGAGCATCACTGACGAACGGAAGAAGGCAGTGACTTTTTCCGATCCTTACTATACTTCCGGCCTGGTGGTGGTGGTCACCAAGGACAACAACGAAGTCAAGGGTGTGAAAGATCTGGAAGGCAAGAAAATCGCCGTGCAGATCGGCACCACTGGGGCTGACAAAGCGGCCAAGGTCCCCGGAGCCAAAGTCACTTCCTTCAATACCAATGCGGAAGTATTCCTGGAACTGGAAAACAAGGGCGTGGATGCAGTGATCATCGACAGACCGGTGGCCCAGTACTACCTGACTAAGGAAGGCAAGGAGAAGGACAAGATCGTAGGGGACACCATGGATGCGGAATCCTACGGCTTTGCTTTCAAGAAGGACAGCAAACTGGCTGCAGATTTCAACAAGGCTCTGGCTGAACTGAAGAAGAACGGGGAGTATGACAAGATCTACACCAAATGGTTCGGCAAAGATGCCAAGGCTGCCAAGTAAGCGGCCTCTGGAAAAGGACGAGAATGCATGAATTTTGAGATCATCAAAGAATCCCTGCCCCTGCTGCTTGCCGGGGCAGGCATCACTGTAGAAATCACGGCAGCGAGCGTGGGCCTGGGCCTGGCGATCGGTGTCATCGTGTCCCTGATCAGGCTCTGCGGGATCAGGGCACTGCGCATTTTAGGAGACATTTATGTGACGTTCCTCCGGGGGACGCCTCTTTTGGTCCAGATCTTCCTGGTGTATTTCGCCCTGCCGGCGTTGATCCATCACCGGGTGGACGCTTATGTGGCCGCCATTTCCGCCTGCTCCATCAATTCCGGGGCCTATGTAGCGGAAATCTTCCGGGGCGGCATCGAATCCATCGACAAGGGACAGATGGAAGCCGGCCGGAGCTTGGGCATGACCTGGTGGCAAACCATGCGCCACATCATCCTGCCCCAGGCCTTCAAGCGGATCATTCCGCCTCTGGGCAACGAATTCATCGCCATGCTGAAGGATTCTTCCCTGGTGTCCGTCATTGGGTTCGAAGAATTGACCCGGCGGGGCCAGCTGATCATCGCCCGGACCTATGCTTCTTTTGAGATCTGGCTCAGCGTGGCCATCATCTATCTGGTCATGACATTTGCCGTGGCTCGTTTCGTAGGCGTCCTGGAAAGGCGGTATAAGAAAGATGAACAATGAAATGATCAAAGTCCAAGGACTCCGAAAAAGTTACGGGGACAATGAGGTCCTCAAGGGCATCGATGTGACCATCGCCGAACAGGAAGTGGTGGTGGTGATCGGTCCCAGCGGCGGAGGGAAGAGTACTTTTCTGCGCTGCCTGAACTATCTGGAAGTGCCCACCGCCGGCACCATCACTTTTGACGGGATCCCCCTCAACGGGGAAGCCAACATCAACGAAGTGCGGAAAGAAGTGGGGATGGTGTTCCAGCGGTTCAACCTGTTCCCCCATATGACGGTGATGGACAACCTGATTTTGGCGCCCATGATCGTCCGCCACGAATCCAAAGAGGAAGCGGTGGAAAAAGCCAAACTGTACCTGGACAAGGTGGGCCTGCTGAACAAGGCAGAGGCCTATCCGGGAAGCCTATCTGGGGGCCAGCAGCAGCGGGTGGCCATTGCCCGGGCCCTGTGCATGAAGCCCAAGGCCATGCTCTTTGACGAACCCACATCTGCCCTGGATCCGGAAATGATCAACGAAGTGCTGGACGTGATGAAGAACCTGGCCCAGGAAGGGATGACCATGGTGGTGGTGACTCATGAAATGGGCTTTGCCCGGGAAGTCGGGGATCGGATCCTCTTCCTGGACGGGGGAAAGATCCTGGAACAGGGTGACCCCACCGAATTCTTCGCCCATCCTAAAAACGAACGGGCACAGAATTTCCTTTCGAAGATATTGTAAGAAGGGGGTGCTGCACGTGTATGGTTTTCACACGTGCAACAACCCCTTCTCTTTTATCCAAAAATTTTACATTTTCCCCATTTTCTTTGCAGGGATTTCTGCACAGTTGTAGAATAGTATTAATAACAACGATGGGAAATGTCCCATTGGTGAGGAGGTAGTTATTATGGCAGTCAAAGTTCGTGGTAAAAACATCGAGGTTACCCAGGCATTAAGAGATTATGTGGAAAAACGTGTCCAGACCATTACCAAGCAGTTCAAGACCGTAGGAGAGATTACGGCGGTGATGCGGGTGGAAAAGGGGAACCATATCGTTGAAATCACGGTCCCGGCCAGCGGCATCGTCCTGAGAGCCCAGGAATCGTCCGAAAATATGTATGCATCCATCGACCAGTGTGTGGAAAAGATCGAACGGCAGATCCACAAATATAAGACCCGTCTGATGAAACGGAAATACAGCAATTTCCGGGATGCAGAACCGGCTCCCCTGCCGGATGTAACTGAAGAAGTACCGGAAGAGACGGAAGAATTCAAAGTGGCCCGGACCAAGAACTACACCATGCGGCCCATGGGCGTCCAGGAAGCCATCATGCAGATGAATATGCTGAACCATGATTTCTTCGTATTCTTCAATGCGGAAACGGAAAAGATCGCCATCGTCTACCGGAGAAAGAGCGGGGATTACGGCCTGATCAATCCGGAACTGGCCTAAAGGACCTTGAGGAGGGTCCCTTTCCGGGAATTCATGAAATTTTTACAAAGAGTCGAGGCATTTGCCCCGACTCTTTTTGACTTTCATATACGCATTTGTTACAATTAAAAAATAGATTTAGAATGATAGTTTTGCGCCTGGAGCGCTGCAGTATCGAGGAGTGATATACTTGCTGGAAAACCTGATGAAACTGGTCTTTGGGGACCCTAATAAGAAAGAACTGAAGGTCTGCCAAGGCTATGTGGATAAGATCAATGCGCTGGAACCGGAAATGTCCGGTCTCAGCGATGCCCGTCTGTGTGCCAAGACCCAAGAATTCAAGCTGCGCCTGTCCAAAGGGGAGACCCTGGACGACCTGCTGCCGGAAGCCTTCGCCGTGGTCCGGGAAGCTTCCCGCCGGGTGCTGGGGCTGCGCCATTTCGATGTGCAGCTGATCGGGGGCTGTATCCTCCACCGGGGGAACATCGCCGAGATGCGTACCGGTGAAGGGAAGACCCTGGTGGCTACCCTGCCGGCCTATCTGAATGCCCTGGAAGGGAAAGGGGTCCATGTGGTCACCGTCAACGACTACCTGGCCCGCCGGGACAGCGAAGATATGGGCCGGGTGTACCGGTTCCTGGGCCTTTCTGTAGGGCTGATCATCCACGATATGGATTATCCCGCCCGGAAGGCGGCCTATGCAGCGGACATCACCTACGGCACCAACAATGAATTTGGGTTCGACTACCTCCGGGACAACATGGTGGTCTCTCTGGACCAGATGGTCCAGCGGCCTCTCCATTATGCCATCGTGGACGAAGTGGACTCCATCCTCATCGATGAAGCCCGGACCCCGCTGATCATTTCCGGCCCTGGGGAAAAATCCACGGATCTCTACAACATCATGGCCGATGTAGTGAAGAACTTCAAGGAAAAAGAAGATTACACCGTGGATGAGAAGCTCAAGACTGTGGCTCCTACGGAAACTGGGATCGCCAAGGCGGAAAAGCTCCTGGGTGTGAAGAACATGTATGATCCGGAAAATGGCACGGACCTGTCCCATCAGCTGATGGAAGCCCTGAAGGCCAAGGCCCTGATGATCCGGGACCGGGACTATGTGGTGAAGGACGGGGAAGTCATCATCGTGGACGAATTCACTGGCCGTCTCATGTACGGGCGCCGGTATTCCGAAGGGCTGCACCAGGCCATCGAAGCCAAGGAACATGTGAAGGTGGAACGGGAAAGCCAGACCCTGGCCACCATCACCTTCCAGAACTACTTCCGGATGTACGAGAAGCTTTCCGGGATGACGGGCACGGCCAAGACGGAAGAACAGGAATTCCAGAAAATCTACGGCCTTAGCGTGTATGTGGTGCCTACCAATAAACCCAATATCCGGATCGACTATCCGGATGTGATCTACAAGACCAAGAAGGCCAAGTACCGGGCCGTGGTGAAGGCCATCGAAGAACTCCACGCCATCGGCCGTCCGGTGCTAGTGGGGACCACTTCCATCGCCCAGAGCGAGGAACTGTCCGCCATGCTCCATAAAAAAGGCATCCAGCACAATGTACTGAATGCCAAGTACCACGAAAAGGAAGCCGAGATCGTAGCTGATGCCGGCCAGATGGGTGCTGTGACCATTGCCACCAACATGGCCGGCCGTGGTACGGATATCACCCTGGGCGAAGGGGTGGCCGAACTGGGTGGGCTCCATATCATCGGTACGGAACGCCACGAATCCCGCCGGATCGACAATCAGCTCCGGGGCCGCTGCGCCCGGCAGGGAGACCCTGGCTCCACCCGGTTCTATCTGTCCCTGGAAGATGATCTGATGCGGCTCTTCGGCTCTGACAATATTTCCGGGATCATGGACAAGCTGGGGATGGACGAAGATGAGCCCATCGAACACCGGCTGGTCACCCGGTCCATCGAGAACGCCCAGAAGAAAGTGGAAAGCCGGAATTTCGACATCCGGAAACACGTGCTGGAATATGACGATGTGATGAACGAACAGCGGGAAGTGATCTATGACCAGCGCCGGAAGATCCTGGAAAAGGCGGATCTGAAGGAAACAGTGCTGGGCATGGCGGACCACATCGTGGACCGGACCATGGATATGTATGCCCCTAAAGAAGCCTACAGCGAAGACTGGGATGTCCCTGCCATGATTAAATATGCAGAGGAATTCTATGCACCCCTGGGCCGGCTGAAGGCCGATGAACTGTCCAATATGAGCCGGGAGGAACTGGAGGAATCCCTCCACAAACTGGCCCATGCCTATTATGATGAACGGGAAGCCGCCATCACTGCCCCCATCATGCGGGAACTGGAGAACCTTGTGATGCTGAAGGTGGTGGATACCCACTGGATGGAACACCTGGATGCCATGGATGCCCTCCGGGAAGGGATCGGGCTCCGGGCTTACGGCCAGCGGGATCCTCTGGTGGAATACAAATTTGAAGCTTATGATATGTTCGAAGCCATGAAGGAAGCCATTGTGGATGATGTGGTCCGGTACATGTACCGGGTGAACGTAGTGACCCAGCCTACGGTGGAAGACCATCTTTCCGAGGCTTCTGTGAACAACCCCAACGTGGACGGGACGGCAGAAGGAGCCCAGGCTCCGGCAGAACTCCATAAGGCGGAGAAAAACAGCGGGTCCAAGTGACCTTGGGGCTGAGGCCGGGCAGGAAAGGCTGAAGCACAAAAGGGATGCAGCAAACGGAGCTGGGGAAACCCGGCTTCGTTTTTCCCATTTTTATTTTCGAAAAGAAAGGGCTGGAATATCTTGTTACTGGAAGAACTGAAACCGGCGATCACCCAACTGAAAGAGAAATTGGACGAATTGAAAGGCGGGCTGAAGATCGCCCAAAAAGAAGAACGGATCGAAGACCTGGAGCATCAGATGGCAGCACCCGGTTTCTGGGATGATCCGGACAAGGCCCAGGTAGTGGCTCAGGAAGCCAACAACCTGAAAAGCGAAGTGGAGACGTACCATGGGCTTTCCCAGAAACTGGAGGATGTGGAGACCCTCTGGGAAATGGCCATGGAAGAAAAGGATGACAGCCTCCAGGGCGAAATCGAGGAGGAAGTGGAGAACGCCCGGAAGACCCTGGCAGACTTGGAACTGGGCATGCTGCTCAGCGACCAGTACGATGCCAACAACGCCATCCTGACCCTCCATGCCGGGGCCGGCGGCACGGAAGCCCAGGACTGGACCAACATGCTGCTGCGGATGTACACTCGGTATGCGGAACGGAAAGGGTTCACCGTGGAACTCCTGGACCTGCTTCCTGGGGAAGAAGCCGGGGTGAAAAGTGCCACTCTGACCATCCAGGGGCACAATGCCTATGGCTACCTGAAAAGTGAGAAGGGGGTCCACCGGCTGGTGCGGATCTCTCCCTTTGACGCCAACGCCCGGCGGCACACTTCTTTTGCCGCAGTGGACGTCATGCCGGAACTGGACGAAACCGTGGAAGTGGATTTGAACATGGATGATGTACGGGTGGACTACTATCGGGCCAGCGGCGCCGGCGGACAGCACGTCAACAAGACTTCTTCCGCCGTCCGGATGACCCACCTCCCCACCGGGATCGTGGTCCAGTGCCAGAACGAACGGAGCCAGCTCCAGAACAAGGAACGCTGCCTGGCCTTGCTCCGTGCCAAACTGTATGAATACGAAAAGGCCATCCAGGACAAAAAAATCAGCGAGATCGCCGGGGATTACCAGGCCATCGAATGGGGCAGCCAGATCCGCTCCTATGTATTCCAGCCCTACACCATGGTGAAGGACCATCGGACCGGTGCAGAAACCGGCAACATCCAGGCCGTGATGGACGGGGATCTGGACCCGTTTGTAGAAGCGTATCTGCGAAGCCTGAAGCACTGAGCAGCGGGGTGGAGCGATGAAAACCTATGAGAAACTTTTCCTGACCCTGGTGGGCCTGGGGCTGGCGGCATCTTTGTGCCTGAACTGGCAGCGGATCCAGGTGGAACGGGCCAACAAGACCATTGAGACCGTCATGGAATACAACAGCCTGGTGCGTATGGCCCAGGAGGAAGGGGTCCCCAAGGAACAGGTGTTCAAGGAGTTCCGGGACAGAGGAGTGACCACCCTTACGGTATTCGATACCAGCCTGGACAAACTGGCCCAGAAAGGGTCGGTGAACGTACTGACGGGGGCACAGCTTTTGGAACTGGCACGGGTCCAGCAGCTCCGTCCGGAATGGCAGGCCATCGTAGACAAGCCGGACTTTTTGGTGGATGCCTTGTACATTTCTGCCGGTACCAGTGAGCGGGCTTTGAAAGAAGTGGAAGAGGACATCCGGCTCCGGTTCGGGAAAGAACGGATCGTTGAACTGAGCGCCTCTCCTTTGATCCTTCGGTTCGATGGGGACACCATCATCAGCAAGAATCCCATTGCCGGGGATGAACGGGGGGTCCGGGAAATGGACCTGGGGCCTTCTACGGATGAGCTCCAGGATGTGACGAAGAATGGCTTCCTGGTGGCCATCCGTCCCACCAATTATTGTGAACGGTACACCGCTGCCGCTGCCAGCGAAGAAGAACAGATCAACGCCTTCTTCCGCCGGCTGGATGACAGCGGAGCCAAAGTGAGCCTGATCATCGGCAGCGGCAAGCAGATGCTGGGGAATAAGAAGTACCTGCCTCTGGTGGCCCAGAACCTGCTCCAGCGGCACATTACCATGGGTATGGTGGAAGGGGTCACCCAGCTCCAGTTCGTAAAACTGGAAGGGATGACCGAACTGGCCAGACTGGCTGACTACCAGGTGGCCCGGACCTATGTGATCGCCGATGCGGAACAGCGGAAAATGCAGGTGTTCGATGCCTTCCGCCGCTGGTCCCTGGCGGATGAGGAACGGAACATCCGGGTGAACTACATCAAGACCTTCCTGACTCCCCGGGACAACAAGACCCTGCTCCAGACCAACCTGGACTATGTGGACCGGGTGACCCGGGACGTGGCCAGCAAGGGCTTTGCCAAAGGACCGGCGGATATTTACAAGGTCTATCAGCCCAGCCGGCTGTGGTACATCCCCATGGCCTTCTCTCTGGCCGCCGCCTGGTGCCTGTATTTCCTGCTCCTGGGCATCCTGCCGGAAAGACACTATGTCAAAGGGGTGGGGATCTTCGGGGCGTTGGTGACCGCCGGGCTCTTTGCCGGTCCTTTGGGTCTTATGGCCCGGCAGGGGGTGGCTTTCGGAGCCGCTGTGATCTTCCCGGTACTGAGCATGCACCGGATGATGGGAATCTGGCGGAAGAACGGATCCAAAGGCAGCCTGGGAACTGTGGCTCTGCGGACCTGTGTCCATCTCTTTGAGACAATCCTCCTGTCCCTCATCGGGGCGGCCATGGTAGGAGGCATCCTCAGCGATACCCGTTTCCTTTTGGAAATGGATATCTACCGAGGGGTGAAGGCTACCTTCATGCTGCCGGTGGTGCTGACCTTCCTGCTGTTCCTCCGGACCCATGGCCTGTGGCAGCAGGGAGAAGACTGGCGGAAGCCTTTCCATCGGGTGATGGGATTCCTGGACCGTCCTCTGAATTTGAAAGCTCTGTTCATCCTGGGGGTGTTCGCTTTCGTGGCCTGGGTGTTCATCGGCCGCAGCGGCCATACGGCTGGGGTGCCGGTGCCGGCCATCGAACAGAAGCTCCGGTTCTTCTTGGAAGAGACCATGTGGGCCCGTCCCCGGGAAAAGGAATTCATGATCGGCCATCCAGCTTTCTTCCTGGCGGCCTGGGCGGCCTGGAAGAAACTGCCCACCTGGTTCTATGGGCTCTGCGTCACGGGAGCGGCCATCGGCCAGGGCAGTGCGGTGCAGACTTTCGCCCATATGCGTTCGCCCATCCTCATGAGCTATGTACGGGCCTTGGACGGTTACGGGGTAGGCGTGGCAGCTGGGCTCATCGCCCTGGCCATTTTCGCCCTGGCTTATCCCCATGTCCAGGCTTTCTATCAAAAGAGGAGGAATCCCCTTGGGTAAGATCCTGATTTCCGGGTATTATGGCTTTTCCAATGCAGGAGACGAAGCCATGCTCACCGCCATCGTGACCAGCCTGAAAGAGCAGGCCCCCCAGGTGGAACTGACGGTACTCTCCGGCCATCCGGAAGTGACCGCACGGCTCCACCCGGTAAAGGCCATCCATCGGTTCGATCTTTGGGGAATCTGCCGGGCTATGGCTGGGACGGACCTGCTCCTTTCCGGAGGAGGCAGCCTGCTCCAGAACGTGACCAGCCGGCTCAGTCTCTACTATTACCTGTCCATCATCGCCCTGGGGACTCTCCTGGGGAAGAAAGTCATGCTCTTTGCCCAGGGCATCGGGCCCATTCGGGGAAGCTTCAGCCGTTGGCTGACCCGGCTGGTCTGCCAGAAAGTGGATTTGATCACCGTCCGGGATGACGGCTCCCTGGACGACTTGAAAGCCATGGGGTTCTCCCCGGAAAAAATCCGGGTCACCAGCGATGCGGTGTTTTCCCTGCCGGAAGGCCGGAAGGAAGAAGGGACCCTTCTTTTGGATCAATTGGGGGTGGATCGTTCCCGGCCCCTGGTGGGGTTCGCCCTCCGGCACTGGAAGGGAGAAGAACGGTTCATCCAGGAATTTGCCAAGGCGGCGGATGCTCTGAAGCACCAGTACCAGGCCCAGATCCTTTTCCTCCCTCTCCAGTTCCCGGCGGACGCCCAGCTTTCCGCCCAGGTGGAAGCTGCCATGGAAGACAGCCGGGATGTATTCATCCTGGACCAGAAATGCTCCACCCAGGGATATCAGGACCTGATCTGCAATCTCCATCTTCTGATCGGCATGCGGCTCCATGCCCTGGTGTTCGCGGCCATCAACGATGTGCCCTTTATGGCCATCTCCTATGATCCAAAGGTGGACCGGTTCGTGGACGGGATGAAGGGGAATGTGGTGGACACCATCGGACGGATCACCAGTGAAGAATTGGTCTCCATGGCCGGACGGCTGTGGCATGCGGACGGACGGCAGGGCAGAGAACGGATCTGCGCCCTGCGGGAAGAAGCCCGGGCCAATATCGGCCGGGCACTGGAACTGATCCATCGCTAAACGAAAAGCAAAGATACAGGAGGTCGATCCATGCTGGAAATGCGTCATGCAGGCAAGGTCTATCCTGGCGGGGCGGTGGCCCTGGAGGATATCAACGTACATATCAAGCCGGGGGAGTTTGTGTTCCTGGTGGGCCCCAGCGGGGCCGGGAAATCCACTTTCATACGGATGATTTCCCGGGAAATCGAACCCACTTCCGGGCAGATCCTGGTGGACGGGGTGGATGTGATGAAACTGAAACGGGGAGATATCCCCTATCTCCGGCGGCAGCTGGGGATCGTCTTTCAGGATTTCCGCCTGCTCAATGACCGGACGGCCTATGAAAACGTGGCTTTTGCCATGCAGGTGATCGAAGCCCCCGGCCATAAGATCCGGAAACGGGTCAGCGAAGTGCTGGAATTGGTGGGGCTGAAGGATCGGGGAGACAATTATCCCGGAGAGATGAGCGGCGGCGAACAGCAGCGGGTGGCCATCGCCCGGGCCATCGTCAATGATCCTCTCCTGGTGATCGCTGATGAACCCACCGGCAACTTGGATCCGGAGACCAGCAAGGACATCATGGAGATCTTCACCCAGATCAACAACAACGGCACCACCATCATCATGGCCACCCATGACAAGACCATGGTGGATTACATGCAGAAACGGGTCATCGCCCTGGAAAACGGGCGGATCGTACGGGATGACCGCAAAGGAGTCTACGGGTATGAAGTTTAGTACGAAATGGTATTACATCAAGGAAACCTTCACCTCCCTCAAGCGGAATTCTCTGATGAGCATTGCTTCTATCAGCACGGTGGCCCTGTCCATCCTGGTACTGGGGATCTTCCTCACCATGGTGCTCAATGTGAACAACCTGGCCAGCCATCTGGAGAACCAGGTCCAGGTCACCATCTATATGGATGACAGTGCTTCCGCAGAACAGCTGAAACATATGGAAAAGGTCCTCCGGAGCACTGCCGGGATCGTGAAGGTGACTCCCCGGACCAAGGAAGAAGCCCTGGCTGAATTCCGGAAACGGCTGGGGGAACAGCAGAAGCTCCTGGCGGCCTTGGGGGAGGACAATCCCTTTCCGGCCTCCTTTGAGATCCAGGTGGACAATCCAGAACGGATCCCTCAGCTGGTGGCCCAGTTCCAGCAGATGCCCGGAGTGGAAACGGCCAAATTCGGCCAGGAAGTGGTGGAACATCTCTTCCAGCTCACCCGAGTGCTGCGGATCGGGGGGATCCTGCTGATCGTCCTTTTGGCCATCGCCACTCTGTTCATCATTTCCAACACCATCCGGATCACCGTCTTTGCTCGGCGCCGGGAAGTGAATATCATGAAATACGTGGGCGCCACGGACTGGTTCATCCGCTGGCCTTTCCTGCTGGAAGGGATGCTCATGGGTTTTGCAGGGGCGGTGATCGCTTCCCTGATCCTGGTCCAGGGCTACAATGCCATCCAGGCCAAAATCTATGGGACCCTGGCCTTTTTCCCCATGCTCCCCAGCTGGCCCACCATGGGGTATCTATCCGCCGGGCTGATCTGTGTGGGGACCTTGATCGGGGCCCTGGGCAGCAGCATTTCCCTGCGGAAGTTCCTGGATGTATAGGAGGCGGTGGGCATGAAAAAAGGCACAGCCCTCCTGGCGGCCCTCCTGGCCGGACTCCAGCTTTCTGTCCCGGTTTCCTGGGCGGAATCCATCGAGGACAAGAAGGCGGAACTGGAAGATGTCCAGCGCCAGATGGATGAGAAGGATGCCCAGCGGGAACAGAAGAAGCAGGAAATCGGAAATGCCGTGGAACGGCTCATTGCGGCCCAGAACGAACTGGCGGAGGCCAAGCGGAAACTGGCGGCCATCGAAAGCCGGCAGCGGGCCCTGGAAATCCGGATCCGGCAGAATGAGGCGGCTCTGGCAGCCAAACAGCATGATTATGATGTGACCCGGAAAATCTACGAGAAACGGCTGCGGGATATCTATGAAAACGGCCAGGTGAACTATCTGGATGTGCTGCTGGGGTCTGCGGACTTCCGGGATTTTGCTTCCCGGATGTACCTGCTCCAGCGGGTGATCCGGCGGGATTTCGACCTGATCGACCGGCTGGAAGTCCAGAAAGAGGCCCTGCTGGAGCAGAAGGCCCAGCTGGAAGAAATCAGGCACCAGCTGAATTTCGCCTATGCGGAAGGCCAGGCGGAACAGAAAATCGTGGCCCAGAAGACCGTGGAGCGGCAGGCCCTCTATGAGCAGGCCTTGGCAGAAAAGGCCCAGCTGGATGCAGAGTATGAGGAACTCCAGCGGAACAGCCAGGAAATCACTGCCATGATCCAGCGGATGGAGGAAGAAGGCCGGCTGATGCCACAGGCTGGCGGCACCGGTCAGCTCTCCTGGCCGGTGAATGGGGAGATCACTTCTCCTTTCGGATGGCGGGTCCATCCCATCTGGGGAACCCAGATCTTCCACGCCGGGCTGGATATCGGGGCCGATTACGGGGACCCGGTCCATGCTGCGGACAGCGGTACCGTGGTCTATGCCGGCTGGATGGGCGGCTACGGGAATGCGGTGATGATCGACCACGGGGGCGGTATGGTGACTCTGTACGGGCACAATTCGTCCATCACCGTGGGCGAAGGGGAACAGGTGAGCAAGGGGCAGACCATTGCCCTGGCCGGCAGCACCGGCAATTCCACTGGTCCCCACTGTCATTTCGAAGTCCGGATCCACGGGGAAGTGGTGAGCCCTCTGCAGTATCTGCCGTAAAAGAGTGCAGAGTGAAGAGTAAAGAGCAGAGATGATTTCTGCATTCGGTGGCAAACGCCCGGCGTTTGCCTTCCAGCGGCCAGTGACAATTGACCAGTGACAGGGATGCTGCCGGGCAGCATCCCACAGAGGCAAATTATGTTCAAGAAACGTTATACCGCCCCCCAGCTGTTGGGGGTATTCTTCCTGTCCCTGGGTGTGTTCAGCGGCGGGACCTATTATTTGATGAAAAACTGGATCGGAGACCCGGGAGCCCTTTTCCAGATCGTCCGGACCATGCACCTGATCCAGCGGCATTATGTAGGGGAAACCGATCGGAAAAAGATCTATGACGGGGCACTCAAAGGCATGGTAGGGGTCCTGAACGACCCTTATTCTTCCTACCTGGACAACCAGGATTTCGAAGCCCTTTCCACCATGACCGAAGGCCATTTCGGCGGAGTGGGCATGGTGATGGGCCTGCGGAAGGACAACCAGTTCGTGGTGGTCTCCCCCATCGAAGACACTCCAGCTTACAAAGCGGGAATCAAGGCGGGAGACATCCTGCTGAAAATCGATGGGGAGGATCTGAGCGGCCAGAGTCTCAATGAAGTGGTGAAGAAGATCCGGGGGCAGGACGGTTCCCAAGTGACTCTGACCTTGAAACGGGGCAGTGAAGAAGCCAAAGACATCACCGTGACCCGCAGCGATATCAAGCTGAAAAGTGTCTATGGGCGCATGGACGGAGACGGCATCGGCTACATCCGGGTGACCAATTTCAACGAAGATACGGACAAGGATTTCGGGGAAAAACTCCAGCAACTCCGGGATCAGGGGATGAAAGCCCTGGTGTTGGATCTCCGGGACAATCCGGGAGGCCTCCTGGAAAGCGGCGTGGGGGTGGCCCGGTATCTGGTGCCCAAAGGCCCCATCGTGTCCGTCACCGACAAGGATGGGAACACCCAGACGGAATCTTCCAGCTTGGAAAAAGTGGATTTTCCCCTGGCAGTGCTGGTGAACCATGGGACGGCCAGTGCGGCGGAGATCGTTTCCGGTGCCATCCAGGATACGGGATCCGGGAAGCTCTTCGGGGTGAAGACCTACGGCAAGGGCGTGGTCCAGAATATTTTCCTCCTGAGCAACCAGACGGCGGTGAAGCTTACCGTAGCCCGGTATTATACCCCCAGCGGGAGGAGCATCGATAAAGTAGGCATTACCCCGGATGAGGTGGTGGAAGCCGCCGGTGAAGAAGGGGCCAACCAGCTGCAGGCGGCGGAAAATTATCTTCGTCAGCAGCTCCAACAGTAAGGGCAAGGAGCGTGGAACATGGAAATCATCAATACCCTGGGTAGTCAGATTGCAGGCTGGAAGGCCCTTTTAGCGGGCGAAGCGGGAAATCTTCCGCCTCTGCCTTTCCTGAAGACAGGTGCGGAGATCCTTCTGGGGCTCCTGGTCCTTTTCTTCATCGCTTACCGGTTCCGGACCCATCAGCTGCGCCGGGAGCGGAAGATGCGGTACCGGATCGCCCGGATGATCGCCCACCTGTGTGATACCTATGAAAGCCTGGAAGATGTGGATTGGAAGAAACAGAAAGTCTATCGGTATCGGTTCGTGGACGGGGATCTCCAGATCCAGGAACGGGACATCGACGGAGTGGGGGACCTGATCGGCCCGCTCCATCCGGGGGACGCCCTGAAGTATTCAGAGGAATATCTGAAGGGAGCCATCGAAAAGGCCATGAAGACCTGCAGCCAGGTGGAGTTCACGGCACGGGAAAAGGGACCGGATGGGGAGTTCCACTGGAAATCCTTCCTGTTCCAGGGTCTCAAGAATGACAAGATCCACAGCCGCAGCTGCCTTTTGTTGAAACGGGGCGTGGATGACAGCCACTGTGCAGAAATGGAAAAACGGGCCCAGCTGAGCCTGGATATGAATGAGGCGCGGGAAGCGGCCCAGGCCAAGAGTGAATTCCTGAACCGTTTCAGCCAGGATACCCGGGAAGCCCTCCGGGACATCATGGGGAACCTGACCCTCACCAAGGATGAAGTGGATCCCCAGCGGCGGAAGGAATATATGGACGAAAGCCAGGAGGAAGTCCACTATCTCATGGCCATGATCGAAGATGTGAAGGAACTGTCCGACATCGAGAACGGGAACCTGGAAATCTGCAGCGAGGAATTCAATGTGGATGGAACGTTGGAGAAAATGAACCAGCTGTTCCAGAAAGAAGCAGAAAAACGGGGCATCTCCTACAGCTGCACCGTGGAACCCCTTCTGTATCCCCATTTGATCGGAGATGAGAAGCGGCTGGAACAAGTGCTCCTGAATCTCCTGACCCATGCCCTGCTCTTTACGGATAAGGGACAGAAGGTCCTGTGCGCGGTGCGCCAGAAACTGGTGAAGAACAAGAAAGCAGCCATGGAATTCACCGTGCTCTGTGCCGGCATGAAAGTGCCCCAAGAAATGGTGGACAAGGCCTTCCTGCCCTTCGAACTGACCCGCCAGGTGGGGAACGCCCGGGTCCACGGAGGCTTGGGCCTTGTGGTGACACAGCGGCTGGTCCAGCTTCTGGGAGGCCAGATCAAGGCGGACAATGCAGAAGGCCGGGGGATGCGCTACATCATCGAGCTGCCTTTTGCCTTTGCCAGCAGCGTCAAGTAATTTGAAAGGAAGAATCGCGAAATGCTTCATATCGGATGTCATCTGTCTTCCAGCAAAGGGTTCGCCGCCATGGGGAAGACGGCCCTTGCCATCGGGGCGGACACCTTTGCCTTTTTCACCCGGAACCCCCGAGGCAGCCGGGCCAAAGCCATCGATCCTAAGGATGTGGAAAAGTTCCAGGCCCTGTGGGCGCCCAACCGGTCCATTCCCCTGGTGGCCCATGCCCCATATACCCTGAACCCGGCTTCCAGCAAGGAGGACGTGCGGACCTTTGCCCAGGAGACCATCGGGGATGACCTGGAAAAAATGGAAGCTATCCCCGGCAATTATTACAATATGCATCCGGGAAACCATCTGGGTCAGGGAGCAGACACCGGCATCCAGCTCATCGCAGCCTGCCTCAATGCTGTACTGCCCCGGGCGGAACATACCACCCTGCTTTTAGAGACCATGGCCGGGAAGGGGACGGAAGTGGGGCGGACCTTTGAAGAGCTCCGGGCCATCATCGACCGGCTGGAACTGCCGGAAAAAGTAGGGATCTGCCTGGATACCTGCCATGTGTGGGACGGGGGCTATGATATCGCCTCCCATCTGGACGGAGTGCTGGAAACTTTCGACCGGGTCCTGGGGCTGGACCGGCTGAAGGCCATCCATCTCAACGACAGCAAGAATCCCCTGGGAGCCCACAAGGACCGGCATGAAAAGCTGGGCTTGGGGTGCATCGGTCTGGAAGCCCTGGAAAGGGTCGTGGACCATCCGGCTCTCCGGGATCTGCCCTTTATCCTGGAGACACCCAATGAGCTGGCAGGCTACCAGGAAGAAATCTGCCTGATGCGCCGGGCTCGGGAAGCAGGGGAGGCACGATGAAGCTCTTTGCCATGCTGGGAAAAAGCCCCCTGACCCTCCTGACCCTGCTGGGAGTGTTCCTGCTCCTGGCCTTTTTGCTGCGGACCCGAAAGGTGAAGCTCACTACACATCAGGCTGCCGTCTGCGGACTGCTTCTGGCCCTTACCCTGGTGCTGAGCCTGCTGCCCCTTTACCGGATGCCCTACGGCGGCACCATCACCCTGGGGGGCATGCTGCCCATGATGCTCATCGCTTTTGCCTATGGTCCGGAAGTGGGGATCATGGCCGGCTTTGTCTACGGGCTGCTGAACCTGCTGCTGAATCCCTATATCCTCCAGCCGGTCCAGGTGCTCTTCGATTATCCCCTGCCCTTTATGGCCCTGGGGCTGTGCGGATTCTTCCCCCAGCGTCCTTATCTGGGCATGACAGTGGGGGTGGGTATCCGATACTTGTTCCATTTCATCTCCGGGGTGGCCTTCTTTGCCAGCTACGCGCCCAAGGGCATGTCCCCGGCAGTCTATTCCCTGGTGGCCAATGGCACCTACCTGATCCCGGACTTGGTGATCTGCATGGTGCTTTACCGACTGCTGCCCATGGACCGGTTCCGGAAGATGATGTAAAAAAAAACTTGCATATTTTTCTTCTTGTGGTATAATAATCAAGTAACCAAAGTAGAGGCCACCTGCTTCTCACCTTGCGGCAACGCTCGACAGGGTCAATGATAGGGATTTGCAACGGGTGGACTTTGGTTCGCCCGTTTTATTTTATTGTTTCAAAATTTATTGGAGGTGAACGTCATAGCAAAAGATGAACTGCGGATCAATGAAGCCATCCGCGCAAGGGAAGTTCGTGTCAACTCTGTGGACGGGGAACAGTTCGGGATCATGTCCATCCATGATGCCCTGCACCTGGCCGAAGAAAAGCACCTGGACCTGGTGGAAATCGCCCCGAAAGCCAAACCTCCGGTCTGCCGGATCATGGATTACGGCAAGTATCTCTATGAACAGCAGAAAAGAGAAAAAGAGGCCCGGAAACGCCAGAGAGTCATCGATGTAAAGGAAGTCAAACTCCGGATCCGCATCGAAGACCACGATTTCGAAGTCAAGACCAAGAATGCCATCCGCTTCTTACAGGGCGGTGACAAGGTAAAAGTTACCATCATGTTCCGGGGCCGGGAAATGACCCATCCGGAACTGGGTGAACAATTACTGAATAGAATGGCTGACCAACTGCAGGAAATTGCCACTGTGGAAAGAAAGCCGAAGCTGGAAGGACGCAACATGATCATGATCGTTGCTCCCAAAAGTTCCAAATAACAAGGAGGATGTCCAATCATGCCGAAAATGAAAACCCGCAGATCTGCTGCTAAACGCTTCAAAGCCACCGCTACCGGTGAATTCAAACGTGGTAAAGCTTTCCGGAGCCATATCCTGGAACACAAATCTCCTACCCGCAAGAGAAACCTGCGCAAAGCAGCTCTGGTCCACAAGACCGACCACGAACGCGTAGCCAAGATGCTGCCCTACGCATAATTCCACTGTCAGAGAGATTGCAGAGATTCCAAGGAGGAAATAACAAATGGCAAGAATTAAAGTCGGCGTAACCGCCCATAGACGTCATAAACACATCCTGAAGCTGGCCAAAGGCTACAGAGGTTCCAAGAGCAAGCTGTTCAAGAAGGCCAATGAAACCGTCATGAAGGGCCTGATGTATGCCCGCCGTGACAGAAGAGCTAAGAAACGTGAATTCCGTCAGCTGTGGATCGCCCGGATCAACGCTGCCACCCGGGCCAACGGCCTGAGCTACAGCCGTTTCATCTGCGGACTGACCAAAGCCGGTGTCGTGCTGGACCGGAAAGTGCTGGCCGACATGGCTGTCAACGATGCTGCCGCTTTCACCAAACTGGTGGAAACCGCCAAGGCTGCACTGTAAGAGAGATTGTAGAAGGGGTTGCTGCATGTGTGATCTTTACACATGCAGCAACCCCTTTGTCATGCCTAAATTGTACCAAATATTACAGTACAAATACTTATACATATTTTATGAAAAAATATTCACACCACCCCACAACTATGGTATAATATCCTTTATCATCAGCGAGACTTACATTATTATTCTTACAGAGGGTGAAACCAGTGATTTCTTTGAAAAATGGAGACGGGATCCAGTGGCCGGAGGGCAAACGGATCGCCGTCATGCTGACCTTCGACTTCGATGCGGAACTGCTGCGGTATTCCGTCATCGGGAAGCGGAAAATCGGCTTTGCAGATGTATCACGGGGCCAGTATGGGCCCAAGGAGGGGCTGAAACGGTGCCTGGCCATGCTCCAGCGGCATCAGCTGCCTGCCACGTTCTTCCTTCCGGGGGAAATCATCGAAAAGTATCCGGAACAGTGCCGGGAAATTGCAGCCGGGAAGTATGAAATCGCTTATCACGGCTATGACCACAACAACACCATCGGGATCCCGGAAGAAGAGGAAACCGGGAACCTGGAAAAAAGTGAGGGACTGATCCAGGAACTGTCCGGCCGGAAACCGGTGGGGGCCCGGGGCCCTCTGGACGCTCTCCAGGAGTACAGCCTGGACCTGTTCAGCCGCCGGGGTTATCTCTATGATTCCACCCTGAAGGACTGCGACTGGCCCTATGTGCTGGAGAACGGCCTGGTGGAACTGCCCACGGATGTAGCTGTGGACGATTTTTCTTATTTTTACTTTTCCTATGCAGATGAAGCGCCCATCAACTGCAGTTACCTGCCTGACGATGTGTATGCCATGTGGCAGGATGCCTTCGACGAACTGGCGGCAGAAGGGGACAAGATCATGGTCCTGAAACTCCATCCCCAGCTCATCGGCCGGGTCAGCCGGATCGCTATGCTGGAACGGTTCATCCTGTATATGCAGCAACGGGGGGCCTGGATCGCCGACTGTGAGACCGTGGCCCGGTATGTGAAAGAATTCTATAGGGTAAAGGAGAGCGAAACGAAATGAACATGAATTGGCCGGATCACAGACCCATGGCCCTGTGTCTCTCCTTTGACATCGACGCAGAGACCTTGTGGCTCACAAGGAATCCCATCAATTACCATCATCCTGTCCATGTTTCTCGGGGACGGTATTCCGTCAAGCAGGGGATCCCCCGGATCCTTTGGCTGCTGGAGAGCGAAGGGGTCAAGGCCACCTTCTTCACCCCGGCCTACACGGCAGAACTCCATCCGGACGTGATCCAGGACATCGACGCCCAGGGCCACGAAATCGCCTACCATGGCTATCTCCATGAAGCCTATGACGATTATGAGAAAGAAAATGCCCTGATGGAGAAATGTGAGAAGATCTACCAGGGGATCATCGGCAAACGGCCCATGGGAGACCGGAGTCCTGATGGACTCCTGTACGATTTCCATTTGAAGCTTTGGCTGGAGAGAGGGTATATTTATTCTTCCAACTGGCGGGATACGGACCGTCCCTTCATCCATCAGCTGGATGGGAAGCCCATCCCCATCGTGGAACTGCCCAAGGACAGCATCAACGATGACACTTCTTATGATATGTATACCATCCAGCACCCGGAGCACTACTACTTGAAGAGCGGACGGGAAATGGTGCAGATCTGGAAGGAAGAGCTGGACGGCCTGCTGGAAGAGGGAGGCTACATGAATTTCGTCATGCATCCCCAGTTCATCGGCCATCCGGGGTATATCCATGCCCTGCGGAGCTTCATCCGCTATGCCAAGGACCATGGAGTGTGGATTGCCACCGATGAACAGGTGGCCCGGCATCTCCTGGCCCAGAACGGATTCCCGGAATATGGGGAAAAACAGGAAGGAAAATAAGCAGAGAGATTTGAAAGGAGCTTGGAATGATGAAAGCAAAATGGATGAAAATGATGGCGGCGGCCCTGGCTGCAGTTTCTGCCTCCTTGGTGATTGCCGGGTGCGGCGGCAGCGCAAAGAAAGAAGCCAAAAAAGAAGAGGGAGGGACCCTGCGGGTCGCCATGACGGCCACCTTCCCGCCTTTTGAATATGTGGACAGCAAGACCCAGAAGTTCACCGGCATCGATGTGGACATCGCCAACTACATCGCCAAGAAGCTGGGGAAGAAAGTGGAAGTCACCGATATGAAATTCGCCTCCCTGATCCCCACCCTTCAGAGCGGCCGGGCGGACATGGTGATCTCCGGGATCTCTCCCACGGCCAAGCGCAGTGAAGTGGTCAGCTTCACCAAACCCTATTTCTACCCGCCCAAAGCCATCGTGGCCAAGAAAGGGACCAACTTCACCACCCTGGAAGCCCTGAAAGGCCATAAGGCCGGTGCCACCATGGGCACCACCTATGTGAAGGAACTGAAATCCGTGCCGGGCATCGATGTAGTGGAACTGGACAGCGCCACCATGGCCGTCCAGGATGTCTTGAACGGCCGTCTGGATGCTACCGTGTGCGACGGCACCCATGCCATCGTGTTCTGCCAGGAACATCCGGAACTGGAAATGCACATGATGAAACTGTCCACCAGCAATGATGACACCTTTGCCATCGCCTTCCCGAAAGATTCCAAGGATGTGGAAAAAGTCAACGCCATCCTGGATGAAATGAAGAAGAATGGGGATTTCCATAAGATCCTGGTGAAGCATATGGGCGAAGAACAGACGGCGGATTATGAAAAGAAAGTCAAGGAACTGGGCCTGTAACAAAGGAGAAGGGGAAATATCATGGAACTGCGCAAGAAACTGCTGGCTGGATTGGCCATCGGACTGTCCGCCCTGCTGATCGCTGGCTGTGGCGGATCGGATACCAAGAAAGAAGCCGCCAAGGGAGCGGACGGGGGAAAGAAGCTGGTGGTGGCCATCAACGCCACCTTCCCGCCCTTTGAAAGCGTCAAGGAAGGCACCAAGGACTACACGGGCATCGATATCGAGATTGCCAAGTACATTGGGAAGAAGCTGGGGAGACCGGTGGAATTCCAGGATATGAAGTTCGCTTCCCTGGTCCCTACCCTCCAGAGCGGCCGGGCGGACATGATCATTTCCGGGATCTCTCCCACCGCCAAACGGAAAGAAGTGGTCTCTTTCTCCAAGCCCTATTATTTCCCCATGAAGGCTCTGATCTTCAAGAAGGGGGCCGGATTCAAATCCCTGGCTGATCTGAAGGGGAAGAAAGCAGGGGCTTCCATGGGCACCACTTATGTGAAGGAACTGAAGGAAGCCGGCGGCATCGAAGTGACGGAACTGGACAATACCCCGCTGGTGGTCCAGGACATCAAGAACAGCCGTCTGGATGCCGGGCTCTTCGATTCGGCCCAGGCCTCCGTATTCGTGAAGGAGAATCCGGAGCTGGAAATGGCCATCCTGGATCTGCCCGTGGTCAACGACGATACCTTTGCCATCGCCCTGCCCAAAGATTCCAAGGATGTGGCCAAGATCAACGACATCCTGAAAGAAATGAAGTCCAACGGGGAATTCCACAAGATCCTGGTGCAATACCTGGGAGAAGCGGCCGCCAAGCAGTATGAAGCAGCGGAAGCCAAATTGGACATTGCCAAACAATAATCCCACTTGAAAAGAGAAGCGAAATCCTATGTTTAAATTTTCCGTTTTAGTGCCATATCTGCCCCTTCTGGAAAGTGCTGTGTGGGTGACGTTGAAATTCACCTTCTTCTCCACCTTCCTGGGGTTCATCGGGGGCTTTTTCCTGGCCCTCATCACCATCTCCCGGAACCGGATCCTGGCGCCCCTGGCCCGGTTCTATATTTCCGTCTTCCGGGGGACACCGCTTTTGGTGCAGCTGATGCTGATCTATTTCGCCACGCCCCAGATCACTGGATATACTATTTCAGCCCTGGAAGCCGGGGTCCTGTCCTTTGGACTGAATTCCGCGGCTTATATTTCAGAAGCTCTCCGGGGCGGTATCCTTTCCGTGGATAAAGGCCAGTGGGAAGCAGCCCTTTCCCTGGGGGTGCCCAAGCACCGGTTCATCCTGGACGTGATCCTGCCCCAGGCCATCAAGAATACTTTCCCGGCCCTGATCAACGAAAGCATCGCCCTCCTGAAGGATTCCAGCTTGGTTTCCGTCATCGGGGTGGCCGATACCCTGCGCTGGGCAGATTTGATCCAGGCCAAGACTTTCCGGGCTTTTGAAGCCTTCATCGTAGCGGCTGCCGTCTATTATGTGCTGGTGATGATCCTCACCTTTGTGGGAGCTTATTTTGAAAAGAAGGTGCGTATCAGTGACTGACATCATCCAAGTAGAACATGTAGCAAAAAGTTTCGGCAGCCTGGAAGTGCTGAAAGACATCACCCTCAGTGTAGGGAAGGGGCAGGTGGTCACCATCATCGGTCCGTCCGGCAGCGGGAAATCCACCCTGCTCCGGTGCCTGAACCTGCTGGAAAGACCCAATGCCGGAAAAATCATCTTCGAAGGCCAGGATATCCTGGCACCGGGGGTCAAGATCGCGGACATCCGGAAAAAAGAAGTGATGGTGTTCCAGCACTTCAATCTGTTCAAGAACATGACCGTGCTCCGGAACGTGACCTATGCTCCCATGGTGGTCAACGGAAAGAGCCGGGAAGAAGCGGAAAAGGACGGCCGGGAGCTCTTGGCCAAGGTAGGCCTGGGAGATAAAGCGGACGAATATCCCAGCCGGCTTTCCGGGGGGCAGCAGCAGCGGGTGGCCATTGCCCGTGCCATGGCCATGCATCCCGATGTGCTTTTGCTGGACGAACCCACTTCTGCCCTGGATCCGGAAATGGTCAAAGAGGTGCTGGACGTGATCCGGGACCTGGCCAAAAGCGGCATCACCATGGTGCTGGTGACCCATGAAATGGGCTTTGCCCGGGATGTGTCCGATGTGATCCATTTCATGGACGGAGGCTACCTGGTGGAAAGCGCTCCTCCGGCGGAATTCTTCGCCCATCCCAAATCGGAACGGGCCCGGAAATTCCTTTCTAAGATCTTAGCCTGAGGTGCCTATGAAGATCCGTATCATCAACCCGGATTACGGGGTAGGGGAAAAAAACATGGCCCAGCGCTGCCGGATCCTCCAGCAGTTCGTGGGGCCCGATGTAGAACTGTCCATGGTCTGCCTCACCCGGACGAAAGTGGAAATCGACAGTGCCGCGGATGTAGTCCTGGCCGGGGCGGAGATCTTGGACCTGGCCCAGGAGGCGGAACAGGAAGGCTGTGATGCCGTGGTACTGTACTGCTTTTCCGATCCGGCGGCGGAAGCCTGCCGGGAACGGCTGAAAATCCCTGTAGTGGGCGGAGCCCAGGCATCGGTGCTCTTGGCGCCGCTCGTGGCCAGGCAGGCTGGGGTCATCCTCAGCGACCCTTCCCGGATCGGGGAAAAGGAACTGTTCCTGCCCACTTTGGGCATCGCTCCCGGCCGGATCAAGGCCATCGGGGCCATCCATTTCCAGGGAAGATCCATCTGGGACAACCGGGAAGAAGCCTTTTCTCAGCTGGCGGAAGAAGGCAGCCGGCTGATCCGGGAAGCGGGAGTCCAGAGCCTGATCTTGGGCTGCCTGTCCTTTTTAGGATTGGCCCGCCCCCTCAGCGAAAAGCTGGGCGTGCCGGTGATCGACCCTGCCGTAGCCGCCGTCTGTACCGCAGAAAGCTTGGTGCGGCAGGGACTCCTTTTCCCTTGCACCTGACTGTAAAGTATGTTATAATTCCAGAGTGCCGAAAGGGCACAGTATCTGAAACCTTGGCGCTGCTGCGCGACACTCCGACGCCAGCTGCAGCCAGAGGCTTTTCTATGACCAAGGAGGAAAAGAAACATGTTGACACCTGCCAGAAAGAAAGAACTCATCGAAACCTATCGGATCAATGAACAGGATACCGGATCTCCGGAAGTCCAGATCGCCATCCTGACCGAACGGATCGGCTATCTGACCGAACACCTGAAGAACAACAAGAAGGACCATCATTCCCGCCGGGGCCTGCTGAAAATGGTCGGCCAGCGCCGGGGTCTGCTGAACTACCTGATGAAGAAGAACATCGAACGGTACAGAAGCATCGTAGAAAGACTGGGCCTGCGGAAATAATTCCAGAAGGGATCCAAAGGGGTCGCTGCACATGTAAGAAACACATGTGCAGCGACCCTATTTTTTATATTTCTCTTGACATTGATACAAATCCGAATATGTTACAATACTTTGTGATTCAAGCGAGTAAATCAGATGGATTGTTCTGAATTTTATCGGAAATGAGAGAACTGTGCTATAATATAGTCAATTGTTGAACAAGTGTATTCAATTCATTATTCAACCAATTGTTATCTTTAGTGCAAGGAGCCTGATTGCCGATGAAAAAACAACTTCCGAGACCAACGACCCTGGGGCTCACGGCCGCTGTGCTGCTGTCCCTGCTTTCCTGGCAGGGGAAAGCACAGGCCGATGCCCGGACCTATGAGTATGTGAACAAATGGAGCGGAGATGCCACAGAGGGAGATCCCATCACCGTAAAGCATCTCCAGGGATGGAACCAGGATCAGGTGACAGTAGGGAAAGACAGTACCCGTCAGGTGACCATCGAGGACTACGGGGGCGGCAACGGAGGAGATGCCACTGTCCTGGGGAAAAACATTTCCTTTACCGGTGGATTCACCACCGGAGGCACCATCCATGCCGGGAGCGCAGATACAGAGAACCTTTCAGCGGTGACCGTCAATGCGGTGCAGCTGGGGGGACAGAGTGCCGGGGGAACGGTGGACCTGGACGGGAAGAACCTTTCCGTCACTGGCAGCCAGGGCGTCAATGTAGCAGGGGGCAGTACCCTCAGCCTGGGTACCCGCTACATGACGGGGAATCTGCACATCCAGACCCTCAGCGTATCCGGCTCCAGCACCGTAACTATCGGCAATGCCAATGCCGGGAACATCACCATCGATGAATTCGGGGTGGGCGGGACCCAGACCTCTTCCACGGGGGAACCCATCCTGAACACCATCACTGTTTCTGGGAACAACCTGTCCATCGGGAATACCCGGGCTTCTGAATCCAATGCCCAGGTGACCTTTAACGCCCGGGGCAATGTGACCGCCAAAAACGGCCTGGTGATGACCGGATCCTACCTTCCCAGCTCCGCTCCCTATGCTTCCGTCACGGTGAACGCGGGGGGAGATGTGGAATTGGGAACATACGGCCAGACCTCCAGCCCCTGGAACCGGAATGCGGCCTTGGCTGCTGTGGGGGGCCATGCCAAGATTGCTGTGACGGCCGCTGGGAAAGTGGATGCTTCCGGAGATTTCACCGTGACTGGGGACGGCAGCATCCGGGTGAAAGCCGCCAGCATCTCGTCGGACGGTCTCCTCCATGCCACCGGTAAAGATGCCAGCTTGACCCTCATCGCAGAAGATCCGGCGGGGAACCGGGGGGATATCACTGCTCAGGAACTCCAGGTGGACAGCCAGGGGACCGCTTCCCTTACGGGGAAGACCATCACCCTGGCTCCGGAGGCGGATGGCAGTTACTTCCATCGGTCCCTCCATGTGACGGACTGTGATGTGGATATGGATGCAGATGAAATCAATCTGGCTTCCGGAATCTTATTCAACGGGACCGCAAAGTTGGATCTGAAGGCTGCCCGTAAGCTGACCATCGGGAATGCCCTGAATGAAAATTCCTATGATACCAGTGCCATCCGTCTTACCTACGGCGGTTACGGAGAAACGGGCACCGGGCAGCTCTATGCCGGCGGCAGCCAGGCGGAGGTGACGGTGAACGGTTCCGTGGCCGTGACAGGGACCAGCAATCAGGATGAATTGGCCTGGTTCAACGGGAAAAATCTGGTCTTCAATGCTTCCAGAAAGCCGGCTTTGACGGATACTTCTTCTGATATGTACAACGCGGTAGCATTGGACTTTACCGATTCCCAGTTCTGGTCCGGCAATGTGGATACCACGGAGACCACTACAGTGAACGGCCATATCTTGACCAACGGATCCAATGCCTTCGTTCTCTATGGCAGCCAGGCAGTCACCCTGAACGGGCTGAAAGGGGATTTCGAAAATAACAAGAACGCTTTTTCCCTCACCGACCGAGGCAGTTCTTCCATCCAGATCGGGGATGCAGATACGGCCCAGACTACGGTGAACGGGGAAATCGTCACGGGAAAAGATACCATCCTGTATGTGGGCGGGAAAAATATCCTTTTGGACAACGCCGGCTATACGGCCCTTTATGCCAACGCCAACAGCAGATCCGTGGAAATTGGCCGGACGGCGCCGGAAGGAAGTACCTCCGATACGTTGGCCATCAAAGGACGGCTGCTGGTCAACGGGGTCGCCCGGATGGATGTAGTGGGGAAAAATATCACCCTCAGCGACGGGGCCGCTCCGGACAGCGGGACCCTGGGGACCACGGTGAAGACCAAGGAAGACGGGACTTCTACGGACCCGGACAGCCATACCCATGACGCTGTAGTGATCCAACAGGCTGCGGACAATGCCCTGGTCATCGGGGAAGCGGATTCCAACGTGAGCATCGATGGCCGGCTGGTGGGCCTCAATGGAGGGTATTCCGTGGACGGAGACACCATCCACATCTATGAAGGTTCCAATAAAAATCAGAACCTGATCCTCACCACCGGTGGCGCTGTGAACTTGGGCCATGATGGGACCCGTCTGCTCCAGATCGACGGGGGCATCTGGGCCCTGGGGGATTCTGCCAACAAAGTGGCTCTGGAAGGGAAGGACATCCTCATCGATCCGGCCAGCGGTATGCGGGCGGTCCAGGCCAATGCCATGCCGGTAACGATCGGCGGCAGTGCAACAGAAAATGCAGTGGTGAAGGGAGAAATCTGGTCCCTTTCTGAGAAAGCTCCCATCACCTTGGATGCCAACCACTACGTCCTTTCAGCCAATGGCAGCACCTATGCGGCCCGTTCTTCCGGAGGCGGTTCCGTCACCCTGGGCCATGAAGGCAGCACCGGGGTCATCGACGGGGATCTGACCGCTGCTGCCGGCAGTTCTCTGGAGGCGTATCTGAAAGGCAGCGGTTCCCAGCTGAAGGGCAAGGTGGATGACCAGAATCTGGATTCCGGGATCGCTCCCGACGCTGGGATCACCCTTCATCTCAATGACGGTGCCATCTGGAATCTGGATGGCGATTCCAAAGTTACCAGTCTTCAGGCCGATAAGGGGATCATCCATCTGAATCAGGATACGACTGATCAGAGCCTGTATACGGGGAACTTCGCCGGGGACGGGGCGGTTGTCCTTATGGGCCACCAGGGGAATGCCCAGGTGAATGACCGTCTCTATGTGAAAGGGGCCCATACGGGGACCACCCAGCTGCAGCTCCATGCGGTCAAGGGAAAATGGACCGACGGGGCCATCGGGTCCGTCCTGGTCAGTGTAGGGGAAGAACAGGGAAAATTCTATGTGCCGGATCAGGAAGACCGGCTGTTCTTCCACCGGGTGCTCCTGGACACCCATGAAAAGAGCAAGGGAGATGCTGTCACCCAGGGCTACAATACTGATTGGTATCTGAAGGGCTTCCAGAACCTCCCCACCGATGACAAGGGTCATCATACCCATTTCGTCCAAAGCATGATGGGGCTCCAGGGTATGAACTACCAGATGTGGCGGGAAGATACGGACAGCCTGTTCAAACGGATGGGGGACCTGCATACCCAGGATGCCGCACCGGAAGGGGTCTGGGCGAGAGCCGCCGGGACCCGGAGCCAGCGCAGCGGGGAAGAAGGAGCCTTTACCCTCCAGCACCATCAATACCAGGTGGGCTATGACAAGCTTTTGGGAGAAAATGGGAAAGAACGTCATTACCAGGGCATTGGCCTGGGCTACAGCCGGGGCACGGGGACTTTTTACGGAGGGACTTCCGATCTGACCGGCATCAGCCTGGGACTCTACGATACCCATGTGAAGAAGGACGGCCAGTACTGGGATTTCGTCCTGAAGGGCCAGCATCTCTCTGATGAAGTGTATGGCAGCTACGGAGCCAAAGGGACCCTGGACAACAACGGCTTCACCGCCGGGGCGGAATACGGCTGGAAGAAGCACTTTTCCGGAGGCTGGTTCCTGGAACCCCAGGCCCAGTTCACCCTGGGCTGGCTGAAGGGGGCCTCTGCGGACCTGGCCAATGGGGTCCGGTATGAGGAAAACAACATCCACAGTGCGGTAGGACGGGCCGGATTCCGGGCCGGGTATGAAGACCACCGGGCCCAGTTCTTCGTAAAGGCGGACTGGTTCCACGAATTCGGAGGCAGCGGGGAGATCCGCTTCGCCGACGACGAAGGGTTCCTGAAGCTGGACCGGGATTACGGGGACAACTGGTTCGAATACGGCTTCGGCATGGCCGTCCAGCTGTCGCCCCAGAGCCAGTTCTACCTGGAAGGAGAAAAGAGCAGTACCGGCACCTACCGGAAGAACTGGAGCTGGGATGCCGGGGTGAGATGGAAGTTCTGAGGAGACAACATCCCGATTCAAAGAAACCCGCTGCCCGGGTTCTTTCCAAAGGCTAGAGGCGAGAGAATAGTGACGGAGATGGGAAAATCATTTCCCATCTCCAATTTTTCCTTGACATTTCCCTCACTATACAGTATACTAATTAAATCGACAGCACCTGAAGGTGCTGTCAGACAACGGCCCAGTAGTTCAGTTGGTTAGAATGCCGCCCTGTCACGGCGGAGATCGTCGGTTCGAGTCCGTCCTGGGTCGCCAATTGCCTCGGTAGCTCAGTTGGTAGAGCAAAGGACTGAAAATCCTTGTGTCCGCAGTTCGATTCTGCGCTGAGGCACCATTCTTCATGCGGAAGTAGCTCAGTGGTAGAGCATCACCTTGCCAAGGTGGGGGTCGCGAGTTCGAATCTCGTTTTCCGCTCCATTTTCATATGGCGACGTAGCCAAGCGGTAAGGCAGAGGTCTGCAAAACCTTTATCCCCAGTTCGATTCTGGGCGTCGCCTCCAACTTTTTCGCCGAGGTGGCGGAACTGGCAGACGCAAGGGACTTAAAATCCCTCGGAGAGTGATCTCCGTACCGGTTCGATTCCGGTCCCCGGCACCATTGAAATTTGAAAGACTGTTGCATAGGCAGCAGTCTTTTTTTGTGTGCCGAATCTGGAGAAAGATATGGTACAATAAGGGAGATCAAAAAGAATACAAAGGAGTCATGACCCATGGAAGAACGACGAATCATCCACGTGGAAGAAAAGCTTCCGGTCCTGGAAACCATTCCCCTGAGCCTGCAGCATCTGTTTGCCATGTTCGGCTCCACCGTACTGGTGCCTTTTCTCCTGCACGTGGACCCTGCCACAGCCCTGTTTATGAACGGGGTGGGGACCCTGCTGTACCTGACCATCTGCAAATGGAAGCTCCCTGCCTATCTGGGCTCCAGCTTTGCTTTCATTTCCCCTGTGCTGGCCGTCTGTGCCACCCCGGGGATGACCTACGGAGACGCCCAGGGAGGTTTCATCGCCTTCGGGCTCTGCTTCATCCTCATCGGCCTCATGGTGAAGAAAATCGGCACCGGCTGGATCGATGTGCTGTTCCCGCCCGCGGCTATGGGGTCCATCGTGGCCATCATCGGCCTGGAACTGGCGCCTCTGGCCCTCAACATGAGCGGGTTCGTGGATCCGGTCCAGGGGATGACCAACGGCCAGGCCATGACCATTTCCATGTTCACCCTGATTGTCACCATCCTGGCCACCGTCCTGGGCCGGGGTTTCATCGCCATCATCCCCATCCTCATCGGGGTGGTGTCCGGCTACGTCCTCAGCTGGTGCATGGGAGTGGTGAACTTCTCTGCGGTGGAAACTGCCGCCTGGTTCTCTTTCCCCACCTTCTATCAGCCCCGGTTCAACCTCTCTGCCATCATGATGATCCTGCCCGCCCTGTTCGTGGTGCTGGCAGAACATCTGGGCCATCTCTTCGTCACCAGCGACATCGTGGGCCGTGACCTGATCAAGGATCCCGGGCTCCACCGGTCCCTCATGGCCGATGGCCTGTCCAACGTGCTCTCCGGGTTCCTGGGTTCTACTCCCAACACCACCTACGGGGAAAATATGGGAGTCATGGCCATCACCGGGGTGTACAGCACCTGGGTCATCGGAGGAGCCGCCATTTTTGCCATCTTGTTTTCCTTCATCGGGAAAGTGGCTGCGGTGATCCACGGGATCCCCACCCCGGTGATGGGCGGCGTCTGCATCTTATTGTTCGGTTTTATCGCTGCATCCGGTCTGCGGATGATGGTGGAGCGGAAGGTGGATTTCACCCAGCCTAAGAACCTGATCCTTACGGCTGTGACCATGATCAGCGGTCTTTCCGGGGCGGCAGTCCACATTGGGCCCGTCCAGCTCAAAGGCATGGGCCTGGCTACGGTAGTGGCCATCCTGGCCAGCCTGGCATTCCTGATTTTCGAAAAATTAGGCCTGTCCAACGAAAAATAATCGGATTTGGAATTGAAAGAAATCGCGAAGTATGGTATATTGTTTTAAATATTACAAACTACCAAAGGGAGGCAGAATATGGAGAATTTACAGCATGAGGTTGTCCTGGTGGTTGACTTCGGCGCACAGTACAGCCAGCTGATTGCCAGACGCGTCCGTGAATGCGGTGTGTACTGCGAAATCATTCCTTACAATTATACCCTGGATCAGATCAAAGCCAAAAATCCCAAGGCCATCATCCTGTCCGGCGGTCCCAACAGTGTCTATGCGGAAAATACTCCCAGCGTAGATGCCGGGGTCTTTGCAATGGGGATCCCCGTCCTGGGCATCTGCTATGGAGACCAGTTCATGACCAAGGCCCTGGGCGGCAGTGTAGCCCATGCGGGCAGCGGGGAATACGGCAAGACCGCCGTGGTGCTGGACAACGAAACCCGCCTCTTCTCCGGCTTGGAAAAGAACAATGTGTGCTGGATGAGCCATCAGGACTATGCGGAAAAGGCTCCCGAAGGCTTCACCGTCATCGCCCATACGGACGAATGTCCCATTGCCGCCATGCAGAATGAGGACAAGAAGCTCTATGGCGTCCAGTTCCATCCAGAAGTGATGCACACTCCCTTTGGCAAGCAGATGTTCAGCAATTTCCTGTTCAATATCTGCAATCTGTCCGGGGATTGGACCATGTCTTCCTTCGCCCAGAACAAGATCCGGGAAATCCGGGAAAAAGTAGGGGACAAGAATGTGCTCTGCGCCATGAGCGGCGGGGTGGATTCCTCCGTAGCTGCCGTCCTGGTCCACAAGGCTGTGGGCAAGCAGCTCACCTGCGTATTCGTGGACCACGGCCTGCTTCGGAAAGATGAAGGAGACCAGGTGGAACAGGTCTTCAAACGGGACTTCGACATGAACCTGATCCGGGTCAACGCCCAGGACCGTTTCCTCAGCAAACTGAAAGGGGTCAGCGACCCTGAAAAGAAACGGAAGATCATCGGGGAAGAATTCATCCGGGTCTTCGAAGAAGAATCCCAAAAAATCGGTCATATGGACTTCCTGGTCCAAGGGACCATCTATCCGGACGTGGTGGAATCCGGCGGTACCGGGACCTCTGCCACCATCAAGAGCCACCACAACGTAGGCGGCCTGCCCAAGGACATGAAACTGGGCCTCATCGAACCTCTCCGGGAACTGTTCAAAGATGAAGTCCGTGCCGTGGGCGAAGAACTGGGCATCCCTTCCGAACTGGTATGGCGCCAGCCCTTCCCGGGCCCTGGCCTGGCCATCCGTGTCTTGGGCGAAGTCACCGAAGAAAAGCTCCACATCGTCCGGGAAGCCGATGCCATCTTCCGGGAAGAAATCGCCAAAGCCGGCCTGGACCGATCCATCTGGCAGTATTTCGCCTGTCTCCCCAACATCCGCAGCGTAGGGGTCATGGGTGACTTCCGGACCTACAGCAATACCATCGCCCTCCGTGCCGTCAACAGCACCGATGGCATGACTTCTGACTGGTCCCACATTCCCTACCACGTACTGGACATCGTGTCCCGCCGGATCGTCAACGAAGTTCCCGGGGTGAACCGGGTGGTCTACGATATCACCAGCAAGCCGCCGGCGACGATTGAGTGGGAGTAAGCGGCTAACACATAATATCGGGGCACAATAAGGGCCCATCTGCTTTGTCAGCGGGAGATTTGGATTGCGGCATGTACGCCTATGTACTATGCCACAATCCAAATCTCCCGCTTTCGCGCATCTGGACCCTTCTTGTGCCCCGGCCGAGATTCGCGGGATATGCACCCATCTACTTTGTCAGCGGGGAATTTGGTCCGCGGCATGTACGTCCATGTACTATGCCACGAACCAAATTCCCCGCTTTCGCGTATCTGGGTACATCTCCCGCGCCTGGAAGAGAGTCGAAGGCAAAAAAAGACATCAGACACGGCCGGAGGCCTTCAGATTCCAGACGTCAGCTTGTTGGCGATGAGCAGATCGGTACTGCATCTAAAGCGGACAAAGCTGAAGTCTGCCTTCTGGGAGGCCCGCCAGGGCCGGTTCTGACGTCTTCTAAGGGCTCCAGGACAACTGTCTGGAAATATGGTACAATAAAATGAAAAATAATCAGCAAAGGCGGTGGAGAATATGCGGTATCCATATATGACATTGGCCGATGAAACGGAAATCAGCCATTCCAGCATGGGGGATGATGGAACTGTCCGAGTCTATATCGAAACACCTTGTGAAGGCGGATTCCATCATGCAGAATGTATCCTACCTGGATATCAGTGGAAAGATATACAGGGTTATCCTGCGGAAAAGATACAGGAATTCGATTCTTTCCTGCATCATAATGCCCATATGATCCTGGAACTGGCGCAGGCCGGAGGTTTTGCCCATGCCACAGCTGTTTAGAATCGGGCCCTATTTAGTGTATTTCTGGTCCAATGAAAACAATCCGGTAGAGCCGGTACATGTCCATATTGCAGAAGGCAGGCCTTCCCCAAATGCCACGAAAGTGTGGATTACAGAAAGCGGGAAGGCTCTTCTCTGCAACAATCATTCCAAGATTCCTCAAAGAACTTTGGTTATGCTTTTAAGAATTATAGAGGCAAACAGTGACTATATTTTGCAAACCTGGAGAAAGCATTTTGAGGAACTGCGTTTTTATTGCTGACAACAGACAATTTGGTAAAATAAGTATATCATCAACACAACGAAAGGGAGTGTTCTCATGATGCAGGGTGTTCGCTTCTTTCTCTCCCTGCTGCTGGCACTGGGGATGCCGGCAGCGGTGCTGGCCAGTCATTTCATCCCTATGGAACGGGCTTTCCTCCAGATCCCGGATTCTTCCTCCAAAGTGGTCCAAAAAGATTTTTCTGAAGGAAAACGGAAAATGCATTTTCTGGGAGGTCGGACCCGCATGGGCAGCCCGGCACTGGTGGCCGTCCGGAAGGGCCATTTCCTGGAACAGGACAGCGCCCTCTGGCAGGACATCCGGCCCAATGATGCCAACCGTCACATCACCTACAGCATCGAACAGCTCAAAGATACCGACACCGGCCGCTTTTTCTACAGCGTCACACCGGGACTTTCCCATTCCGACTGTCTCTTTGAAACCATGCTCATCGGCTATGACAAAGAAGGGAAAAAGGTCCAGGAATTTATCAACAGCAAGAATTTCTATGCCCCCCATGGGGTGGACATCGATTCCATCATGACCCACCGGGGCAATCTTTACTTGGCCAAATACGATTTCGGCGGCTTCCAGGACGGGACTGTCTATCGGCTGATCTGGAACCCGGAAAAGGATTGGTTTGGGTTTGAACAGGTGAGTCCTGGCGAGGCACGGAGCTGACGCATAACCCAGGCACGGGAGATGCACCCATCTACTTTGTCGGGTTCGCGTATCTGGGCACATCTCCCGCGCCTGGAAGAAAATCGGGCCCATCTGCTTTGTCGAATTTGCGCATCTGACCTACTCTGGTGCTCAGGGAAAAAACCGAGGGAGAAAACAGACATCAGACACGGCCGGAGGCCTGCAGACATCAGATATCAGCTTGTTGGCGATTGAGCAGGGTGCTGCATCTGCATCGGACAAAGCTGACGTCTGCCTTCTGAGAGGCCCGTGAGGGCCGGTTCTGGCGTCTTTTAAGGGATTTGGGACAAAGGGCTGGATTTATGATAGAATCAAGGGGTAAATCATCTTTTCAGGGAGGACTTATCATGATCCGATTCAACAATGACTACAACCACGGGGCCCATCCCAACATCCTGGAAGCCCTGGTCCGTACCAACGATACCCAGTTCAGCGGTTATGGCACCGATGAATGGTGTGACAAGGCAGAAAAAATGATCCTGGACTTGTGCCAGTGTCCCCAGGGCAAAGTGTATTTCTTCCCAGGAGCCACCCAGGTGAACCTGGTGACCATCGCGGCCTTTCTGGGCTCTTGTGACAGTGTGGTCTGCGCTTCCACCGGTCACATCAATGGCCATGAATGTGCTTCTATCGAAAATACCGGCCACAAGATCCTGGTTTTGCCCCAGAAAGACGGGAAAATCACCGCCGCCCAGATTGAACAGGAAGTCCGGTCCTATTATGATGCCGGTGAACCGGAATGGCTCACCCGGCCTTCACTGGTCTATGTTTCTTTCACCACTGAATACGGCACCCTGTATTCCAAAGCGGAACTTACCGCCATTTCAGAAGTCTGCCGGAAATATGGGATGGCTCTCTTTGTAGACGGAGCCCGGCTGGCCTATGGATTGGCTGCTCCGGACAATGACCTGACCCTGCCGGATTTGGCCCAGCTTACGGACGCTTTCTACCTGGGCGGCACCAAATGCGGCGCCTTTTTTGGGGAAGCGCTGGTCCTTACCCATCCGAAAGCTGTCCGCCGGTTCAAGGCCCATATGAAACAGAGCGGAGCCGTCCTGGCCAAAGGCTGGCTTCTGGGCCTTCAGTTCTATACTCTGCTCCGGGATGGCCTGTATTTTAAACTGGCTGCCCGGGCGGATGCCTTTGCCCTTCGGATCCGGGAAGCCTTCCGGCAGAAGGGGATCCCTGAATACGTGGTCAGTCCCACCAACCAGCAGTTTGTGGTCCTCACTCCGGAAAAGGCGGAAAAATTGGCCCAAAAATATGTCTTTGAAAAAGAAGGGAACCTGGAAGACGGCCGGCTGGTGGTCCGCTTCTGCACCTCCTGGAGTACGGAGGAGGGGGAGGTGGAGGCGCTTATCGCCGACATCGCCGACGCATAACCCAGGCGCGGGATATGCACCCATCTGCTTTGTCAGCGGGGAATTTGGTCCGCGGCATGTACGTCCATGTACTATGCCACGAACCAAATTCCCCGCTTTCGCGTATCTGGGTACATCTCCCGCGCCTGGAAGAGAGCTGGGCCCATCTGCTTTGTCGTATTCGCGCATCTGGACCCATCTCGTGCGCCTGGCAGGAATTGGGGAAGAAGAAAGATGTCAGACACGGCCGGAGGCCTGCAGATTTCAGACGTCAGCTTGTTGGCGATGAGCAGATTGGTATTTGCATCCAAATCGAACAAAGCTGAAGTCTGACTTTTGAGAGGCCCGTAAGGGCCGTTTCTGACATCTTTCCAACTATGCCTGCTTTACAGAAAAATGTTGACAAAGAGGGAATGACGGTGTTATTATATGCATGCGCATACAAATGAAACCGAAATCACAAATGGATCTTGGTTTGGATTTTCCAAAAATATGCATGCGCATGCAAAAAATAATTCCAATCAGAAAGAGATAAACAAAAAAGGAGAGAACAACATGGAAGAAAAAAGCATTCAGGACGCATTGATCAACAGAAGATCCATCCGGGATTTCAGCAGCAAGCAGGTATCAGAAGAGACCATCCGGGACATCGTGAAGGATGCCAGATGGGCCCCGTCCTGGGCCAATGGCCAACCCTGGAAACTGTATGTGGCGCTGGGCAAAGCAGCTGAAGAAATCCGCCGGGATTACAGAAATGGGACGGCCCGTCAGGAAGGACCAGAGATGCAGTCTTACCAGGGAGAACGCTGGGGCCGTCGGGAGCAGCTGAACATGTCCCACTGGGGAGGGCAGCTGCAGCAGTTCCTGGGCAGCGAAGGCAGGAAGTTCGGACAGAGCCAGCAGGACCTGTTCAATCCCCTGCCATTGCCGTCATTACCATATCCGCCCAAGGTCCTCTTTGGGAGGTCTTTGATGCCGGAGCTTTTGAGGAAAGCCTGATGCTCAGTGCCTACAACCATGGGGTGGATTCCATTGCGGCTGTGGCCTTTGTCACTGCTCCTTCTTATCTGCACCAGAAACTGGGAATCCCGGATTCTGAACGGATCCTTATGGGCGTGGGCCTGGGATACCGGTCTGACGCTGCCATCAATCGGTTTCGGAGTGATCGGGAGAAGGTGGAGGACATCCTCTCCATTACCCAATGAGTTGGAGAAAATGGACAGCAGGAAATCGGAAAGGAGGTGACGGTTTACCGCCCTGGGGCGAATCATTCCGGCATTGACGGGGGAGTTCTCTCAGCATAGAATATACATGCACTTACAAACAAATGAAAGCAGAGGAGATCTTTCATGAACAACAGCAGTGAATGCCAGATCATTCATCATTGGATGAGGTTCACCAAAAGTTATCGGATGCTGGAGCAGAAAATCGAGAGCAGGATCAGAGAAAAAGCAGGGCTTTGCCTCAACGATTTCTATCTGCTCTACTATCTGGGAGAAAGCCGCAATCACGAGATGAGACTGCAGGATGCCTGCGAAATGATCCAGATGAGCCAGAGCGCCTTGTCCCGGCTTGTCCAACGGCTGGAAGGATACAATGAACCCATTATCCGGAGATGTATCTGCCATGAAGATAAACGGGCGGTCTATATCTCATTGACAGAAGAGGGAAAGGCTCTGTACGAGTCTATCATCCAGGATATTGCCGATATCCTGGTGGAGTTTTCGGAAGTGGATTTCAGCCGGTGAATCTTTCTTTCTGAGGGCAGTTTCAGTGATACTGTACCGACAAGGGAATTTTCATTTGAAAAAGAAAATCAGATTATTGACCGTTCCACCATTGAACAGTCTTTGGATGCCCCGGGGGCTGAAGCCTACCGGATCGTATTCCAGGGAAAGGCAGCCGGAGGCGTATGATATGAACGCAAAACACATCCCTCCCGTCCCTGACCACATTGAGGTCCGGGGCGCCAGGGTCCATAACCTGAAAAATATCGACGTGGACATTCCCCTCCACAAAATCGTGGGGATCGCCGGGGTATCCGGGTCCGGGAAATCCTCCCTGGCCCTGGGGGTCCTGTATGCGGAAGGGTCCCGGCGGTACCTGGAATCTCTTTCCACCTATACCCGGCGCCGGATGACCCAGGCGGCCAAAGCGTCGGTGGACCAGGTGCTGTACATCCCGGCGGCTCTGGCCCTCCATCAGCGGCCCGGAGTCCCGGGAATCCGCAGCACCTTCGGCACCGGCACGGAACTGCTCAACAGTCTCCGGCTGATGTTTTCCCGGCTGTCCAGCCACCGCTGTCCCAATGGCCACTATCTGCCTCCCACCTTGAAAATGGCGGCGGAACAGCCCATTTTCTGTCCAGAATGTGGGGCTCGGGTGGAACCTCCGGGAGCGGAAGACCTGGCCTTCAACAGCCGAGGTGCCTGTCCCCGGTGCGGAGGTACGGGCATCATCCGGACCGTGGACGAATCTACTCTGGTCCCCGATGAGAGCAGGACCATCGAAGAGGGGGCCGTGGCGCCCTGGAGTTCCCTGATGTTCAATGTCATGATCAAGGTGTGCCAGGCCATGGGAGTGCGGACGGATGTGCCTTTCCGGGATCTGACCCCGGAAGAGAAGGATATGGTGTTCCACGGCCCGGCGGAAAAAAAGCATATCCTGGTCCAGTCCAACAAGGGCCGTGATCTGGTGGAAGTGAATTTTACCTTTTTCAATGCGGTGCGCACGGTGGAAAATGCCCTGTCCAAGGTGAAGGACGAAAAGGGCATGAAACGGGTGGAAAAGTTCCTGAAGCAGGCTGTGTGCCCGGACTGCGGAGGCACCCGGCTCAGTGAAGCGGCCCGGGCTCCCCGGCTCCGGGGCATCAGTCTGGCGGATGCCTGCCGGATGACCCTGGGGGACCTGGTGGAGTGGGTGGACGGGGTGCCGGCATCCCTGCCGGAAGAAATGCGCCCCATGGCCCGAAGCATCTGCGAATCCTTCCAGACTGCCGCCCGCCGTCTCCTGGATCTGGGACTGGATTACCTGACCCTGGACCGGGCGGCTTCCACCCTTTCCACCGGAGAACGGCAGCGGATGCAGCTGGCCCGGGCAGTGCGGAACCGGACCACCGGAGTGCTCTATGTACTGGACGAACCCTCCATTGGGCTCCATCCTGCCAATCTGGAAGGACTCACCGGGGTTATGGACGACCTGCTGGCGGACGGCAATTCCATCGTCCTGGTGGACCATGATGTCCAGCTGCTGGGACACAGCGACTGGCTGGTGGAGATGGGGCCGGGCGCCGGGGCGGACGGAGGACAGGTCATCACTCAAGGAACGGTGGAGGCGGTAGCGGCCAATCCCCACTCCCGGATCGGACCCTTCCTCTCTGGGAAGGCTGGGATTGTCCGGACGAAAAATCCTCAGCCTCTTTTTGCCCAGGGACGGATCCATCTGTCCACTGGTCCTATCCACACAGTGCAGCCTCTGGAGGTGGATTTCCCCAAAGGCCGGCTGACGGCGGTCACCGGTGTTTCAGGCTCCGGCAAGACCACCCTGGTGCTGGAAAGCCTGGTGCCCGGTCTGAAAGCCGCTCTGGACGGGAATCCTCTGCCGGATCCTGTGAAGGCCGTGGAAGCCCAGGGCATCCGCCAGGTGAAACTCATCGACGCCACTCCCATCGGCATCAACATCCGCTCCACCGTGGCCACCTATGCAGGTATCCATGATGAACTGCGGAAGGTCTTTGCCCGGACGGAGGAAGCCCAGAAGCAGGGGCTGAAAGCCGGGGACTTTTCCTACAACACCGGACGGCTCCGCTGTCCCACCTGCGACGGCACCGGGGTCATCAGTCTGGATGTCCAGTTCCTGCCGGACGTGGATATCCCTTGTCCGGACTGCAAAGGATCCCGGTATGCCAAGGCCGTGGGAGAAATCCGCCGGCAGCCGAAAAAGGGCGGCCAGTCCCGTTCCCTGACGGAACTGATGAACTGCAGCGTGTCCCAAGCCCTGGAAGCCTGCCGGGATCTGCCTCTGGTATCCAAACGGCTCCAGGCTCTCCAGGACCTGGGCCTGGGTTACCTGACCCTGGGAGAAGACACCCCCGGCCTTTCCGGCGGGGAGGCCCAGCGGCTGAAACTGGCCAGTGAATTGGGAAAAAGCCAGGGAGATTCCGTCTTTGTCTTTGATGAACCCACCATCGGCCTCCATCCTTTGGACGTCCAGACCTTGCTCCAGGTGTTCCAACGCCTCCTGGATAAGGGAGCTACGGTCATTGTCATCGAACACGACTTGGACTTGATCCGGAATGCCGACTATATCGTTGACATGGGGCCGGGCGGCGGCTGCAGAGGCGGACGGATCGTGACCAGTGGGACGCCGGAAGAGGTGAAGAGATGCAGGGAGAGCCGGACCGGATACTATTTGAAGGATGACAAATGACCCAGGCGCAGGGAAACTGGAAAGACGTCAGACACGGCCAGCAGCCAACAGATTTCAAACGTCAGCTTGTTGGCGATGAGCAGTCCGGTGCTGCATTTACATCGAACAAAGCTGACGTCTGACTTCTGAGAGGTTCGTCCGGGCCGTTTCTGGCTTCTTTTTTTTATGCAGTTGTCATGCCAACGGAATTATTTCTACCAATCTACTATACTTAAACCATCAAAGAAATACCAAACAAATTGGGAGGAATGTTCCATGATCACTGTGAAAAATACGCTGGCCGAAGTTGTCCGGGATTATCCCCAGACCATCCCCTTTTTCAATGAGCTTCACTTGGATTACTGCTGCGGCGGGGGGATCCCTCTGGAAGAAGCGGTGAAGGATACGGACTTGGATGCGGAAAAAGTGGTGGCGGACCTGAATGCTTTCATTGCTGCCCACAGCGCCAAAACCGGCAGCCAGCAGGAATCCCTGGACCGTTTCAAGAAGCTTTCCATTCCGGATATGCTCCAGGATCTGGAAGCCACCCACCATGTGGATGAACGGAAATACATGGCAGAAATCGAAACGGACCTGAACAAGATCCTCTTGGTCCATTTCGTCCACCACGGGGAACTGCTCACCCGTCTCCATCATCTCTACGGTACTCTGAAAACTGGACTAGAAGAACATTTTGCCCGGGAAGAACGGATGGTGTTCCCGCTGATGCGGACCTATCCCCAGCCCAACCTGGAAGTCCTCACCCTGATCCAGAACCTGGAAAAAGATCATTCTGCCGCCGGGGACATCATCAAGGAAATCGAAGCCCTGACGGATCATTTCACCGTGCCGGCCGATGCCTGCGCCACCTTCAAACGGACTTATCAGCTGTTGGAAGCATTCGTCAATGATGTGTTCGTCCATATCTTCAAGGAAAACTCCATCGTTTTCCCGGAATATGCGGAAAAAGCGCCCAACCAGGAAGAACTGGATCATCAGGTGGAAGTGTCTCTGGAACAAGAAGCGGGCAGCAACAGCAACACCTGCGGCTACTGTGAAAACGAAAATGGAGAAGAAAAGAGCCCGGTGCTCTTTGAATGCGGCAACTGCGGCGCCCTGTACTGCAGCGACTGCGGAGAGACCGGCTGCCCCAGCTGCGGCGCCTCCTTCAGTCACGCCCATCCTTTGGAATACTCGGGGAGCAGTTGGAATCCGAACCAGGACTAGGCAATAAGAGGGCTAACGCATAACCCCAGGGCACAATAAGGTCCCACCTGCTTTGTCAGCGGGAGATTTGGATCGCGGCATGTACGTCTATGTACTATGCCACAATCCAAATCTCCCGCTTTCGCGCATCTGGGCCTTTCTTGCGCCCTGGGAAGAAATCCATGGAATAGGCACCCATCCGCTTTGTCAGGGGAAGAAGAAAGACGTCAGCTTGTTAAGCGGAAGCAGGGCAACTGCATCTGCACCGAACAAAGCTGACGTCTGACTTCTGAGAGGACCGCAAGGGCCGGTTCTGGCTTCTTCTATTCCCAGGGGCTGAATGGAGGCTTGGATCGAGCGGTTCACTCCTCTGCCAGTTTCAGGAACAGGGAAACCGGGGTCCGGAGGATCCTGTCGTTGAAATCATATTCCGGACGGTGGGGAGTGGGCCAGTCTTTTCCGTTGCCCACGTAAAACATGGCACCGGGGCAGACTTTCAGGTACCAGCCGAAATCTTCCGAAGGCCGCCAGGGCTGTTCCATGGGAGCCAATTCCAGGCCTAGGCTGCGGGCAGCCCTGCGGACCCGTTCCGCACATCGGGGTGTATTGACCGTGGCCGGAAAGGGGTCGGATTCGGCAAAAGAAAGAGCGAGGCCGGATTGCTTCCCCAGACGGAGGGCTTCCTCCCGGAGACGGTTTTCCACTTCTGCCAGGTCTTCTTCCCGGTCCGCCCGCAGGGTGAGGGAAATCTCTCCATCTCCCGGGGAAATGCCGAAATTGCGGCCTCCCAGATTGATCCCTACGATGGTGAGCAAGGTAAAGAAGGGGGCTTTACAGGCTTCCTTTTCCAGCTGGCCGGCAAATAGCGTCATCTGGGCCAGGGCCAGAGCTGGGTTCCTGCCGTTTTCCGGGGCACCGGCATGGGTCTCTTTTCCCAGGAAGCGGATGATCAGCCCCTTGGAAGCGCACTGGGTGAGGCCATCCCGGACCATCACCGCGTTTTCCGGATAGCCGCTGAGATTGTGGAAAGCATAGACTTCGTCCAGTCCTGCCTGTTGGACGAAATCTGCACAGGGTTTTCCTCCTTTGCCGATTTCTTCTGCTGATTGGAAAATGAGATACACCGGCCGCCGGATCTTACGGTCCTTTTCCAGGAGCAGAGAAAGGGCTGCCAATACAGCGGAATGGCCGTCGTGGCCGCATTTATGGGCAACTTTCTCTTTTTTCGAACCATAGGATAGAGCAAGGGTTTCCGGCAGAGGCAGGGCATCCATATCTGCCCGGAAGCCGATGGGGGGCTTTCCCTTCTCCACAGCCGGTTCATACAGTGCATAGAACCAGTCCCCCTGGTCCACGACTTTCAGATTCGTATGCAGCCTGATGAAATCCATCAGGCGTTTTTTTGTCTCTCTTTCTTGTCCAGACAATTCCGGATGGGCATGGAGGGTATGGCGCAGCGCAATGATCTGTGCCCAGTCCTGTTGAGATATAAGTTCCTGATCCATGGTTGTCTTTTCCTTTCTGAGGGCTGTTGCAGCGCCCTTTTGTCTCATTTCCTAATGGTACTACAAATCCAGCAGAAAAAAAATAATAAATGATGTAACAAAACTATTGACAACAAAACCAAGATGATGTACTATACATCATGTAAGAAGTAATAAAAAATATTACAATAATAAAACAAACTGGTTGGAAGGGTTACCCCCTTCTGAAAGGAGAAATTCAAATGAAAAAGATTGCTGTTGTTGCTGCCAATGGCCGTGTTGCCAAAAAAGTGATTGCCGAAGCCCTGGACCGGGGAGATGAAGTGGTGGCTTTTGGCCGCCATGCCGAAAATGATACGGCTGCCCAAAACTACATCCGGAAAGACATCCTGGATCTGACCCGGGAAGACCTGGCCGGTTTCGATGCGGTGGTGGACGCCTTCGGGGCCTGGGCTCCGGAAGCTCTGCCCGGCCATTCCATTACCCTGAAGCATCTCTGCGATGTGCTTTCCGGGACGGAGGTACGTCTGGTGGTGGTAGGGGGTGCCGGATCCCTGTACCTGGATAAAGAACACAAGACCCAGCTGGTGGACAGCCCGGACTTCCCGGATGCCTTCAAGCCGCTGGCTCTGGCCCAGGGAAAGGCGCTGGAAGAGCTGCGGGAAAGAACGGATGTCCGTTGGACCTTCATCAGCCCGGCTGCTGATTTCCAGGCGGATGGGGAACGGACCGGGAAATATATCCTGGCAGGGGAAGAACTTACGGTGAACCCCAAAGGCGAATCCATCATCTCCTACGCTGATTACGCCATCGCTCTGGTGGATGAAATCGAAAAAGGGAACCACATCCAGCAGCGGATCTCCGTGGTGCGGGGGTAACCCTGCCACGGGAGTTGTCCTTAAAGGAGGGATGGGAATGACGGGAAATATTACGGACGAAAACATTGCCCTGCTGGAAGAAAAAATCTCCCAGGCGGAAGCCATCCTTGTTGGTGCAGGAGCCGGGCTGTCTACGGCAGCAGGGTTCACCTATTCCGGCAAACGGTTTCACCAGTGGTTCTTCGATTTTGAACAGGCCTATGGCATCCGGGATATGTATTCCGGCGGTTTCTATCCCTTTCCCAGCCGGGAAATCTACTGGGCCTGGTGGAGCCGGCAGATTTACTTGAACAGGTATGTGGATGCGCCTCTTCCGGTGTATCCCCAGCTGCTGGACCTGGTCCATGGAAAGGAATACTTTGTCCTCACTACCAATGTGGACCACCAGTTCCAGCGGGCCGGGTTCGACAAAAAACGCCTGTTCTACACCCAGGGGGATTATGGGCTCTTCCAGAAAGAGCGGCCCGGACGGAAAAAGGAAACCTGGGACAACGAAGAAATGGTGTACCGGATGCTGGAAGCCCAGGGGTTCGTGAAAGACCGGGACGGCCGGTACCAGGTGCCATCTGATGGGCATATCCGGAAAGCCATCCCTGCCGCACTGGTGCCCAAGGCACCGGATGACGGTTCTCCCTTGGTGATGAACCTGCGCTGTGACGATACTTTTGTGGAAGATGCCGGGTGGCACTGGGCGGCTGGGCAGTATCACCGGTTCCTCCAGAAGTTCCAGGATAAGAAGATCCTGTATCTGGAACTGGGTGTGGGGATGAATACCCCGGTGATCATCAAATATCCCTTCTGGCAGCGGACCGGGGACAATCCCCAGAGCTTTTATGTGTGCATCAACCGAGGCGCTGTTTTCTGCCCGGACGAAATCCGTGGCCGGAGCCTGTGCCTGGACGGGGATATTGCGGAGGTACTGGAAAAACTCACGGAAAGGAAGGAGGCATGACCATGGAACAGGAAGAACGGCGGATTTGGCTGATACGGCAGCTCCAGAAGGAAATGCCGGACTATGCCGGGATCCCTTTGCCGGAAGATCCGGAAAGACAGTGGCAGCTGTTCCGGGGGCTGTGCAATCTGCGGCCGCCCCGGAAGGCTTCCCGGGAATTCCTGGAAGTCCAGGATGCTTTCCTTCAGGAAATGACCCGGGAAAAAGGCATCATTGCCTTGGATGATCTGGAACCCTCTCCGGTGGATCCCCGGTTGTTCCTGTGGCAGGGAGATATCACCCGGCTCCAGGCCGATGCCATCGTGAATGCCGCCAACAGCCAGCTTTTAGGTTGCTTCCGGCCCAACCACAACTGCATCGACAACCTGATACAGACCATGGCCGGGGTCCAGCTCCGGTATGCCTGCTGGGAGCTGATGGAGGAACAGGGCTGCCCAGAGCCTACAGGACGGGCCAAGATTACCAAGGGATACAATCTGCCGGCCCGGTATGTGCTCCATACGGTGGGTCCCATCGTCCAGGGAAAAGTCACAGAACGGGACCGGCAGCTGCTGGCTTCATGCTATCGGTCCTGCCTGGAAATGGCTGATGCCGCAGGGCTCCGCAGCATTGCTTTCTGCTGCATTTCTACCGGTGTCTTCGGTTATCCGCCGGAAGCAGCAGCACCGGTGGCGGTGGGGGCTGTCCGGGAGTATCTGAAAAATCACCCGGCTTCCGCTCTGGAAAAAATCGTCTTTGATGTCTATCAGGATCGGGATAAGATCCTCTATGGAAGGGCACTGGACTGATCTGCAGACTTTTCTCGTTGACACGCTCCTAGGTATCTGGTAGGATATATGAGTAAAGAAAATAAGGGCTATGGTTGGAGCCGGCTGGTGAAACAGCAAAATCGACGCAGTGCGGGAGCATTGCGTCTTTTTCTTTATCCGCCCAAGCCTTAGAGAAAGAAGGAAGCACGTCCATGAACTGTCTGCAGAAATCCCTGATCCTGGCCCTGAGTGCTGCCAGTCCTTTTGTGTTCCAGACTCCGGCAGGGGCCCAATCCTATGCGGCTCCCCATTTCCATCAGGAAGGCCGGTGGCACAGTGTGGCCCTCAAACTGCTCCTGGATGCGGGCATCCAGGCCTATCAGCAGGGTGACTATACCCAGGCTCTGTCCCTGTTCCGGCAGGCTGCGGCCAGAGGACACGGCAAAGCTCCCCGGTACATCGGCCTTTGTTACGAAAAAGGACTGGGGGTGGCCCAGGATCTCCAGGAAGCGGTGGAATGGTATCGGAAAGCCGCTGCTAAGGGGGACATCACCGGGGCTTATCTATTGGCCCGATGCTATGAAAAAGGAAACGGCGTTCCTCAGGATCTGGCTCTGGCCCACAAGTACTACCGGCAGTCGGCCCAGCGGGGAGACATCATCGCAGCCCCGGCCATGACCGCCCTGGGGAGACTGGCGGAACAGGGGGTGGGGGAGCCCAGAGACCCGGCAAAAGCCAAAACCTGGTATGCCAAAGCCGATGCTGCTGGGTATGCTCCGGCCCATGAGGCCCTGACCAAGCTCCTGGGCCATGAACCGAAAGTCCATACGCCCCGGGTCCTGACGGAACGGGTGTCTGCCGGCAGCAGCCGGGATCTGGCGGACGGGGTCACCCGCCTGGACGTGACCCATATCTGGAAGCCAGTCCGGACCATCGACTTTTCCTCCAAACACAATGTGCTGATCCAGAATCCGGATGGTACCACTGTGCCCATGGATCAGCCCTGGTTCGCTTCCGCCCAAATAGCCCCTGGCACCTGGCAGATCCGCAGCGACGGGGACTACTGCTACCTGCTGGAAGGAGACAGCCTGGCGGTGATGATCGACTGCGGCTACGGAGCCGGGAACATCCGCCAGTACGCCCAGACCCTCACTGCCAAACCGGTGCAGTACGTGATCAATACCCACTACCATTTCGACCATACGGCCAATGATGCCTACTTCGATGCCGCCTTCATGACTCCCGAAAGCGTGGAGTACGCTACCATCCCGTATGCCAGCTTCCAGGGCATCACTTTCCCCCGGGACTATCCGGTGATCACCGTCCAAAACGGATACAAAATGGATCTAGGGAACCGGGAACTGGATATCCTGACCTTGCCCCATGCCAACCACACCTTGGGGGGGCTGATGGTCCTGGATCCATCCCGGAAGATCCTCTTTACCGGAGATGAGTTCCTGGGGAATGACAAAATCGATCTGAACATCTCTCTGGAGGATTTTGCTGCCAACATGGAACGGATCGGCGCTGTCCGCAGCCAATTCGACGTCATGTACGGAGGTCCCGGGAAGAAGGACGCCAGTGTGTTTGATGCCTGTGCAGCTGCCGCCCGGGCAGGTTTGGATCCCGACTTGAAAACAGGACCTTCTTCCAGCACTGGTTTCAAGCCCCAGCCTGCCGCTCCCGCCCAGGGCACGATGGTCTATAGACGGGGCAGCGTCCGGCCGGGAGACGGCACTTTCAATGCCCCGGAACCCGTGATCCAGGGTATCCGCCGGTCCTTTACCGTGAACGGATTCCAGGTGAATTTCACGGAACCTGAAAAAAAATAAAAAAGACCTTGCATCTTTTGGGACACTCTGCTATAATAACATTCGTTCGGTAAACACGCCCGTAGCTCAGTGGATAGAGCAACGGCCTCCGGAGCCGTGTGCGGTGGTTCGATTCCACTCGGGCGTACCATTTAAAACTTGCCTCATAGTTCGCGTCAGCGGGGTATGAGGTTTTTTGTTGCCCTGGTGGTTTTTTCAGTCAACTGGACCAGGGAAAAAGTGGTATAATAAATAAGTTGTCAATCCATGGAGAAATGATTTTCCATGAGGGAGAAAAGAGGTTATGCCGTGGTTAGTATCACAGATCGTGTGCGCTTTTCAGAAACTGATTTGATGGCCGTGGTCCATCATACCAATTATCTGCGCTGGTTCGAAATGGGGCGTGTGGCCTATTTCCGGCAGGCAGGCATCGACCTGAATCAGCTGCGGGAAGCTGGCTATATGGTCCCGATCGTCGAAGTCCAATGCAAATACCGCCAGTCCGCCCGGTTCGATGATGTGTATGAGATCCAGACCACACTGACGGCCTGCAGCCGGGCCATGATCCGGTTCAGCTACCGGGTCCTCCGGAAGGCGGATGGAGCCCTGCTGGCCGAAGGCAGTTCCAAGAATGCCTTTGTGAACCTGGAGGGGAAAGTGGAACGGCTGACATCCGAGTATTATGAAAAACTGCAGCAGCTGGCTGCACAAGAAAGGGAGATCCAAGCATGATCAATGTGATTTTACTGATTCTGGGGCTGTGCGTCCTGGGCCTTTTGGTGATGATCGTCTACGCCGCCCTGAAGCCCACCGATGCAACCCGCGTGGTGGTGGAAGAAAAGACCCCGCTGAAACTGGAGTATCTGGACCATGACAAGGCTGTGATGTCTTTTGAGGTGCCTCTCCGGAACAAGAGCCCGGAAAGTGCTGCAGTGACCGATTGCTTCGTCCGTCCCTATCTGCCCCAGGAACAGTTCCCCGATGCCTGGTGCACCGGCAATGTGGAAAAAAGCGACCGGCGCCGGAATGACCATTATTTCGAAGCCCTGGTGCTGAAGGAATGGTCCGAATGGACGCTGATCGTCACCTTGACCCTCCGGGCCCGGAACGGCAAGGACATGCGGGAAATCCTGAACCGGATGGTGGATATGGATGCGGCCATCTTCGTCTGCGGGGTGGGCCGGAAAGCCCATTATGTGCGGAAATATTTCTTCACCGTCTTCGCGGATGAACTGAAAAAATTGGCAGGGGGTGCCTACAATGGCTGAGAAATATGAAATCATTCCCATTCCGACCCGGATCCTCACCGTCCATGACAATATCGTAGATGCGGTACGGGAATTCGGCGGCGACAAGATCGGTCCCCGGGACGTGGTCTGTGTAGCAGAAAGTGTGGTGGCCATCACCCAGAACCGGGCCATCCGTCCGGAAACCCTGAAGATTTCCTTTGCGGCCAAGGTCCTGAGCCAGCTCTTCCCTGGGGTGGGGAGCATCGGGAACTGGTCCGCCATGCAGAGCCTCCTCAACGAATCCGGTACCTTGAAAGTGCTCTTTGCGGTGGTGGTGGGCTTCTTTGCCAAATGCTTGGGCAAGAATGGGGTGTTCTACCAGCTGGGCGGAGAACAGGCCCGGCTCATCGATGACATCACCGGTACCATGCCTCCCTATGATAAGCACATCGTCCTGGGCCCCAAGAATCCGGTGCGGGTGTCTGAAAGCATCAAGGAAGGGTTGGGCTGTTTCGGCGCCGCCGTGGCGGACGTGAACGACCTGAAACGGTCCTGCTGCCTGGGCTGCACCAAAGGGGTGGATCCCCGCCTGGTGGAAAAGATCCTCATCGACAACCCCTTCGGCAATGACAGCCAGAAGACGCCGATTTGTGTGATCAAGAATTACATTGATTAAGCAGCATTGCTGCTTAATCAATGTAGTCAGGAGTCGGAAGTCTGGAGCCCAATGATAAATTTGCGGGCAAATTTTTAAATGTGTAAACCGGAACCGTAGAGGCTGCACGCCGGGCAGCCCGCTGAATTATCGATAGTCCGTGCATAGAGCGGGCCGCCGGGCCTGCGGCCCCTACGGTTTTATACAATCAAAAGAAACTGGCCTTCAAGCCAGGTTCTGTCCTGAGGCTTCCGACTTCAGACTTCTGACTCCCGACTTAAAAAGCTGTTGCGCAGGCAACAGCTTTTTTTATCAAATAGAACTTTTTCCCTCTGGATTTATCCCCTCACAACAGTTACAATAACAGTTGTAGAAAAGGTAGGTGAAATTGATGTTGGAAGTTGTAATCGCAACCCACAATCTGGGCAAAGTAGAGGAATTCAAGTCGCTGATGGATGAACTCGGCATCACCTTTACCTGCCTCAGCGATTATCCGCCTCTGCCGGAACCGGAAGAGACGGGACGGACCTTTGCGGCCAATGCCCGGCTGAAAGCCCGGTATTATGCCAAGGCCCTGGGAAAGATCTGCCTGGCCGACGATTCCGGGCTGGAGGTGCTGAGCCTGAAGGGAGCCCCTGGTGTCCGGTCCGCCCGCTATGCGGGAGAAAAGGCGACAGATGAAGAGAACAATGATCTGCTCCTGGCCAATATGAAGATGCAGGTCCGGAGGAACTGCCGGTTCTTCTGCGCCTTGGCCATGGCCAATCCGGAAGGGCGGATCCTGGCAGAAAGTGCCGGGATCTGTGACGGGATCCTGCTCCATGAGCCCCATGGGACCAATGGATTCGGGTATGATCCCCTTTTCTGGTCCACGGAACTCCACAAACCCCTGGGCGAGGCCACCTTGGAAGAAAAGAATGGCATCAGCCACCGGGCCAAAGCCATCCGGAAGCTGGTGAACCAATGGAAAAGGATGAACAAATGAAAATCGGCGTGGTCAGCGATACTCATGGGGACCTCCATGCCCTGGAAGCTGTCCTGGATCAGGCCGGGGAAGTGGACCTGTGGCTCCACGCCGGAGATTACAGCCAGGATGCCCCGTACATCGAAGAAGCCACGGGGATCCCAGTCTATGCGGTCTGCGGCAACTGCGACAGCTATGCGGACCGGGCACCGGCAGAACTGGTGACGAAACAGCTGGGCTTCACCTTGGCCATGACCCACGGCCACCGGTATGTCCGGTACAATGACTGGAGCCAGCTGCTGTATTGGGGAGAAGAAAAGAAGGCGGATGTGGTAATCTTCGGCCACATCCATGTGCCGGTGAACCGGGAAGAAGACGGGATCCTCTTGATCAATCCAGGAAGTCCCAGCCGGCCCCGGAACGGGGTGCCCAGTTTCGGCATCCTGACCCTGGAGGCAGGGAAAAAACCGGTATTTGAAGTGCAGGCAGTGAGAGGATGAAAAGAGTTTGCTGGACACTGCAAGTTGAAAGGAGCCGAGAGAAATGGCAAATACGGAAGAACTGAACAAAGAGGCACTGGAACTCCATGCCAAGAACCACGGAAAGCTGGAGGTGCGCTGCAAGGTACCTTTGGAAAACGGCCATGACCTGTCCTTGGCTTATACCCCCGGGGTGGCTGAACCCTGCCGGAAGATCAAGGAGAATCCGGATCTTTCCTTCGAATACACTTGGCGAGGCAATATGGTGGCCGTAATCAGCGACGGCACCCGGGTCCTGGGCCTGGGGGACATCGGTCCGGAAGCCGCCATGCCCGTCATGGAAGGGAAGGCTGTGCTGTATAAGAAATTCGGTGACGTGGATTCTGTGCCCATCTGTATCGATGCCAAAGATCCGGAAGAATTCGTCAACATCGTGGAAAAACTCCAGCCCTCTTTCGGAGGCATCAACCTGGAAGACATCTCTTCCCCCAAATGCTATGCGGTGGAAGCGGAATTGATCAAACGGTGCAAGATCCCCGTCTTCCACGACGACCAGCACGGCACAGCCATCATCGCCTGCGCAGCCATCCTGGGGGCCCTTCGGTATGTGAAGAAGGACATCAGCAAGGTGAAAGTGGTGGTGAACGGCTGCGGGGCTGCCGGTTCCGCCATCGGAAAGCTGCTGGTGCGCTTGGGGGTCAAAGACCTGACCATGATCGATGTCCATGGGGCTGTCTATGAAGGCCGTCCGGGTGAAATGGACATGGCCACCGCATACTTGGCCAGCGTCACCAACCAGCGCCATTACCAGGGCGATCTGAAAGGGGCCGTGAAAGGGGCCGATGTGCTCCTGGGGGTTTCTGCTCCCTGGCTGTTCACCAAGGAAGTCATCCAAAGCATGAATCAGGATGCCATCGTATTCGCCCTGGCCAACCCGGTGCCGGAGACCACCTATGAAGAAGCCAAGGCTGCTGGAGCGGCCGTAGCCGGGACGGGCCGGAGCGATGCCCCTAACCAGGTGAACAATGTGTGTGTGTTCCCGGGGGTGTTCCGGGGTGCCCTGGATGTCCGGGCTTCTGCCATCACGGAAGAGATGAAAGTGGCTGCGGTGAAAGCCATCACCGGTCTGATCCCGGACGATGAACTGCGGGAAGACTATGTGGTGCCCGGTGCCTTTGACCGGCGGATCGTCCCCGCCATTGCTGCTGCCGTAGCCAAAGTGGCTATGGAACAGGGCATCGCCCGGATCAAGCGGGACCCGGAAGAAATCCGGAAAGAAGCTGCAGAACGGGTGGAACGGAATTGGAATGCGTGATTTTTCCGCTGGGCGGAAAGATCGGTTGACAGCTGAGAAAGCAGAAAGGGAGGAAAAAATGATGAAAAAATTGGCACTAGTCCTGGCGGGGCTCCTGGCCTTGGCCGGCATCGCCGGGGGCTGCGGAAGCTCCACGGGCAGCAAGCCTGCAGGGGGAGACAAGAAAGTGGTCCTGAAGGTGGGGGCATCACCGGTTCCCCATGCCGAGATACTGGAAAAAGTGAAACCGATCCTGGCCAAGGATGGGGTGGATCTCCAGGTGGTGGAATTCACCGATTATGTGAAACCCAACCTGAGCCTCAGCGACAAAGAAATCGACGCCAACTTCTTCCAGCATCTGCCGTATCTGGAAAAGTTCTGCAAGGATCGGAACCTGTCCCTGGTTTCCATGGGCAAGGTACACATCGAACCCATGGGAGTGTATTCCCGGAAAATCAAAGACATCAAAGCCGTGCCTGAGGGTGCGAAAGTGGCCATCCCCAACGATCCCACCAATGGCGGCCGTGCCCTGGCCATCCTGGAAAAGGCCGGTCTCCTGAAGCTGAAAGAAGGAGTGGGGGTGCTGGCCACCGCCAACGACATCGTGGAGAACCCCAAGAACCTCCAGATCACCGAAGCAGAAGCTGCCATGCTGCCCCGGACCTTGGATGATGTGGATCTAGCCGTGATCAACTCCAACTTCGCCATGGAAGCCAAGCTGAATCCCACCAAAGATGCTCTGTTCATCGAAGCCAAAGATTCTCCTTACGCCAACATTGTCGCCGTCCGCAAAGGGGACGAAAACCGTCCGGAAATCCAGAAACTGATGAAAGCCCTGAACAGCCCAGAAGTGAAGAAATTCATCGAAGAGAAATACAAGGGCGCCATCGTTCCGGCATTCTGAGGTCCGTGTCATGCCCAACACCATCGTTTATGAAGACGGAACGGCTTTCCATCCAGGTTCCTATCTGGAAGACCTGCTTACCGAATGGGAGATGACGCCGGCCCAGTTTGCCCATAAGCTGGGGAAGCCGGTGGAAACGGTCCAAGAGCTGCTGGAAGGGGCCATCCCGGTGGATCTGGAACTGGCCAGCAAACTGGAGGAAGCTACGGAAATCAGTGCAGCAGCCTGGCTGAACCTGCAGTTCATGTTCGATGAGAAAGTGGAAGCCCACAAGAAATAACAGTTCAATAGTTCGTCCAGAACAGACGGGCGGTCTCGTGGAGAGGCCGCCCTTTTTTGCGCACCAGGCAGACTTGGCTGGCCAGAGCAGCTTCTTCCACCGGCACCGCTGTGAGCCCATGGCTCAGAGAGACCACCGATTCCGGCACCAGGGCGATTCCCAGCCCCGCCTGGGCCCACTGGAGACAGCTCCGGGCATCGTCTGCCAGGCAGCGGAAATACAGGGAGAAATCCCGTTTCCGGCAGGTTTCCTGGATGATCCGCTCCCAGCGGCGGTAGCCCAAAAGGGCCAGACTTTGGAGGGCTTCTAAGGTAAGGGCGTCCGGCAGGGAGGAGGGGAACAGTTCCCGGACTCCCACGGCGCAGAAACTTTCCTGGCAGAGGACTTTCCGGTCCACCCGGGAATGGGAGAAGGGCGTCCGGATCACCGCCAGATCGATGGTCTCTTTTTCCAAGGCATCCAGCAGCTGGTAGGTGTTCCCCTCGTAGAGCTGGAAGGAAATCTCCGGATACCGCTGGATGAAATACCGGACGCCCCGGAAAAAATGCTCCCCGGTCCCGGAAGAAATCATCCCCAGGTGGAGGCTTCCCTTCTTTCCCAGCTGGAAATTCTTCATGTCCTCCTGGGCGGCCAGGGTCAGGCTCTGGATCCGTTTGGCGGTGTCATAGAGGCTCTGGCCGGCCTCGGTGAGCCGGATCTTCCGGCTGCCCCGTTCCAGGAGACGGACCCCGCACTGGGCTTCCAGCCGCTGGAGCTGGAGGGAGACCGGGGGCTGGGTCAGGTTCAGGCGCCGGGCCCCGGCAGAGATGGAGCCTTCTTCCACCACGGCAATGAGACAGTTCAGTTGTTCCAGATTCATATTCCATCCTCCTATATAGAAAATATATGATTCTCAATAGATTCAATATCTATTATATAGCAATCCTGGTGGTAAGATAAAGGCAGTCCAAAAAATGAGGTGCGTATCATGAAAAAATTCCTTCCCTATTTTCGGGGATATGGCTGGGACTGCTTCCTGGCCCCTGTGTTCAAACTGCTGGAAGCCCTGATGGACCTGGCCGTGCCTCTGATGATCGCCGCCATGATCAACCAGGGACTGGCCAGCAGCGACAAAGGCTTCCTGTTCCGCTGCTTCCTGATGCTCATGGGGCTTATGGTCTTGGGCATGGGTTTTTCTTTCACTGCCCAGTATTTTGCCGCCCGGGGCAGCGTGGGGGTGGTGACCCGGCTCCGGCAGGCCCTGTTCGACCACATCCAGGGGCTGTCCTACAGGGAACTGGATACCCTGGGCACCGATACCCTGATCACCCGGCTCACCAGTGACGTAACGCAGGTCCAGACGGGCCTGAACCTGGCCCTGCGGCTGCTGCTCCGGAGTCCTTTCATCGTGTTCGGGTCCATGGTCATGGCCTTCTTCATCGATGTGCCCAGCGCCCTGGTGTTCGCCATTTCTATTCCTTTGCTCCTTGTTGTGGTGCTGGGGGTCATGGGCCGGAGCATTCCCTTGTTCAAACGGGTCCAGGAAGCCCTGGATCGGCTGCTCCAGACCACCCGGGAAAACCTCACCGGGGTCCGGGTGATCCGGGCTTTTTGCCAGGAAAAAACAGAGGTGGAAGAATTCGACAGCCGGAACGCGGACCTGACCCGGAAGAATCTCCATGTAGGCCGCTGGTCCGCCTTGATGACCCCGGGGACCTACCTATTGGTGAACCTGGCCACGGTGATCCTGATCCGCCAGGGAGCCCTCCGGGTAGAAATGGGTGCCATGGCCCAAGGGGATGTGGTAGCTCTTTACAACTATATGGCCCAGATGATCATCGAACTGGTGAAGCTGGGCAGTATGGTGATCACGCTGAATAAATCGGCAGCCTGTGCAAGCCGTATCCAGGGTATCCTGGAGGTGAAAAGCTCCCTGACCAGTCCCGCTGCTTACGGACCCCTTCAACCGGTGAGCGGGGGACCGGCCGTGGCTTTCCATCATGTATCCTTTGGCTATGCCGGAGGTGCCGAAGCCGTCACAGATTTGGATTTTGCCATTCCCAAGAGCAGTACCGTAGGGATCATCGGGGGCACCGGCAGCGGCAAGACCACCCTGGTGGACCTGATTCCTCGTTTCTATGATGTGACCCGGGGCAGTGTGGAAGTGGACGGCCGGGATGTGCGGGAGTACCCGGCAGGTCGTCTCCTGGAAAAGATCGCCCTGGTGCCCCAGAAGACCGTGCTCTTTGAAGGCACCATCCGGGACAACCTGCGCTGGGGCAAGGCCGATGCCACCGATGAAGAACTCTGGCAGGCCCTGGAAACTGCCCAGGCCAAAGATGTGGTGCTGGGGAAGGAAGGCCAGCTGGACGCCCTGGTGGAACAGGGGGGACGGAACCTGTCCGGAGGTCAGAAACAGCGGCTGACCATTGCCCGTGCCCTGGTGAAACGCCCGGAGATCCTGATCCTGGATGATTCTGCCAGCGCCCTGGATTTTGCCACCGACCTCCGTCTCCGCCAGGCCATCAAGGCCCTGGAAGGGGAAATGACCGTATTCATCGTATCCCAGCGGACCAGCAGCGTCCGGCAGGCAGATTTGATCCTGGTGCTGGACGATGGGAAACTGGTAGGCCAGGGAACCCACCTCCAGCTGCTGGAGACTTGCCCGGTGTACCAGGAAATCTTCGATTCCCAGTATCCCGGCCGGCGGGCGGAAGAACTCCGCCAAGGAAAGGAGGAAGCCTGAATGAAGCAGAATAATTCCAGCTGGGAAACCTTGAAAAAAGTCTGGAAGGTCATCGATGCCTATCGTCTGCTCCTGATAGGGAGCCTGGTGCTGGCCGGGGCTTCCGTAGCCCTCCAGCTCTATGTGCCCATCCTGTTCGGCCGGGCCATCGACGGGATCGCAGGGCCGGGACAGGTGGATTTCGCCCTGGTGGGCCATTATGCCTCCCAGATCATTTTCCTGGTGATCCTGTCCAGCCTGGCCACTTGGGCCATGAATCTCATCAACAACAAGCTGGCCTTCAATACTGTCCGGGATATCCGGAGCCGGGCCATCCGCCGGATCCAGCAGCTGCCCCTGTCCTTTTTGGACAGCCACAGCACCGGAGACCTGGTCCAGCGGGTGATCGCCGATGTGGACCAGATCTCTGACGGGCTGCTCCTGGGATTCACCCAGCTGTTTTCCGGCCTGGTGACCATTTTGCTTACCCTGTATTTCATGTTTTCCACCCACCGGACCATTTCCCTGATGGTCATCGTCCTGACTCCGCTCAGCTTCCTGGTGGCCAAATTCATCGCCAGCCGGTCTTACAAGCTGTTCCAGGACCAGACCGCCATCCGGGGGAGGCAGACGGCTCTCATCAACGAAACCATCGGCAACGAAAAAGTGGTGAAGGCCTTCTGCCATGAAGAACGCTCTTCGGACCAGTTCCGGTCCCTCAACGGAGACCTGCAGCAGGCCACCCAGGGAGCCCTGTTCTACAGCTCCCTCACCAATCCTTCTACCCGGGCGGTGAACAACGCCATCTATGCTTTGGTGGCTCTGGTGGGGTGCTGGGAGATCCTGGCCGGAGGCCTTACCGTAGGAGGGCTCACCGTGCTGCTGTACTACGCCAACCAGTATATGAAGCCTTTTACGGATATCAGCTCCGTGGTTACCGAGCTCCAGAATGCCATGGCCTGTGCTGCCCGAGTGTTCGCCTTGATCGAAGAAACGCCCCAGAGCCCGGATCCGGACCGGAAGCTGGTGTTCCAGGAAGGCCGGATGGATATCCGCCATGTGTATTTTTCCTATGACAAAAAGAGATCCCTCATCGAAGACTTCAACTTCCAGGTGGAACCGGGCCAGACCACGGCCATCGTAGGACCCACTGGCTGCGGCAAGAGCACCTTCATCAACCTGCTCATGCGGTTCTACGATGTGGACCGGGGGACCATTGCCATCGACGGCCAGGATACTGGAAAAGTGGACCGGCACTCCCTCCGTCGGACCTATGGGATGGTGCTCCAGGAAACTTGGCTGAAACAGGGGACCATCCGGGAGAACATCGCCTTCGGGAAGCCGGAAGCCACCGAAGAAGAGATTATCCGGGCCGCCCAGGAAGCCCACAGCTGGGAATTCATCCGCCGGCTGCCCCAGGGACTGGATACGGTGGTGGACGACGACAGCCTGAGCCAGGGCCAGAAGCAGCTCCTGTGCATCACCCGGGTGATGCTGGCCCTGCCGCCCATGCTGATCCTGGACGAAGCTACTTCCAGCATCGATACCCGGACCGAGATCCAGATCCAGAACGCCTTTGCTAAGCTCATGGAAGGACGGACCAGTTTCATCGTGGCACACCGGCTTTCCACCATCCGCAATGCAGACCGGATCTTGGTGATGAAAGACGGCAGGATCATCGAACAGGGGACCCACGAAAGCCTCATGGCCCAGGGCGGGTTCTACAAGGAACTGTACAACAGCCAGTTTGCGGGGTGAGAGAGGGCTGCTGCAAGTGGTCTCCACACCTGCAGCAGTCCTCTTGTCTTCCTTCCCCCAGCGTGCTACAATGGGGAAAATCTTGAAGGAGGGTCCGGTATGACTCGATTCCAGAAAATCGTCGTTGCCCTGCTGACCGTCAATATGCTGGCTACCGTGGGCCTGTATCTGCGCCTGGACAGCCAGGAGCTGCTGCTGGAAAAGGAAGTCCGCAGCATGAAACGGGATATCTTGGGGACCCGGTATGATGACACCAATCTGAAGAACAGCCTGGCCAGCCTGGAAAAACAGGTAGGGAAGCTGGGCGAAGATACCCGGAAAGCCATGGAAAAACCGGAAGTCCCGGCACCTAAGCCGGAACAGCCGGCTCCTAAGACCAAAGCCACCGGCATCCAGGGATTTTTGGATCAACTGTTTGGGAAGTGAAAAAGGGGCTGTTGCTCATGCAGCAGCTCCTTCTTTACGTCTTTTTTACAGAACCATCACAAAAAACTGACAGAATTCTCCTATAATAAAAACGATTTTATGATGATTGGGAGAAATCGAATGGAAATCAGACTGGAAAATCTCTGCAAAGCCTTTGACGGAAAACCGGTGATCCGGGACATTTCCCTCTGCATCCGGGATCACAGCCTTACCACTCTCCTGGGGCCTTCCGGCTGTGGCAAGACCACCCTGCTGCGGATGCTGGCCGGACTGGAGACGCCCGACGGGGGCGAGATCCAGCTGGGGGACCGCTGTGTCTATTCCTCCCGCCGGAAACTCCTGGTGCCTCCGGAAAAGAGGGACATGGGGTTCGTGTTCCAGGATTTCGCCCTGTGGCCCCATATGACCGTATTTGAAAACGTGGCCTTTGGGCTGCGGGCCAGGGGGAAGACGGAACATCTCCAGCAGGAAGTGGAACGGGCCCTTTCCATCGTGCAGCTGGAAAACCTGGGGGACCGGTATCCTGGAGCCCTTTCCGGAGGGCAGCAGCAGCGGGTGGCTTTTGCCCGGGCTATCGTCCTGCGGCCGGAATGCATCCTTTTCGACGAGCCTCTTTCTGCCCTGGATGCTCTGCTGCGGATCCAGATGCGGCAGGAGCTCCGGCGTCTGGTGACCCAGCTGGGGATCACGGCGGTCTTTGTGACCCACGACCAGGAAGAAGCCATGTGCATCAGCGATGCCATTGCCGTGCTCCAAGGGGGCAGGGTGGAACAGATGGGCACTCCCCAGGAACTGTACGACCATCCTGCCACCCTCTTTACGGCCCAGTTCATCGGCAAGGGGAACTGGCTGGATGCCCACACCCTTTTCCGACCAGAAAAAGCCCGGCGGAAACCGACAGAAAATGCTCGGTCCTTTGGGACCACCGTCCGGGGCTGCACGTTCCTGGGGCCGGTGTGGCAGCTGCAGCTGGGATGGCAGGATCAGGAATGGACCTGCTGGAGCCCGGCCCCTATGCCCACGGGGGATCAATTGACACTGTTCGTCCCTGAACAGGATATCCTGCATCTTTGAAACGAAAGGAAGGAAACATGATGGATTGGAAAAAAACAGCAATGCTCCTTTGTTCTGCCTGTCTCTGTCTGAGCCTGACGGCCTGCGGGACGCAAACGGAAAAGAAAGCCGCTCCGGCTTCCTCCGGGGAGAAGAAAGTGACGGTGTACATGCCATCCCCGGCAGGCCTTTCGAAGAAACTGGCCCAGGGCTTCGAGAAAAAGACAGGCATCAAGGTGGAGACCTTCCAGGGTACCACTGGGGAGATCCTGGCCCGTCTGGAAACGGAAAAGAACAATCCCACAGCGGATGTGGTGATCCTGGCTTCTTGGAGCGACGGCCTGAATCTGAAGAAACAGGGCGGGCTCCTGTCCTATGCACCCCAGAACAGCGACAAGCTGGTGAAGGGCTGGCAGGATCCGGATCACCAGCTCACCGGGTACAGTGCCTCGGCGGTGGGGGTCATCTACAACACCCGGCAGTATCCCAAACTGGATGCGGATTGGGCGGAACTGGGGGATGCCGCTTATAAGGATAAACTGGCCATCCCTGACCCGGAAAAATCCGGGGCCTGCAAGGATTTCCTGGCCGGCTATGTGAACAAATACGGCTGGAGCGCGCTGGAAGCTATGGCGAAAAACGGCATGAAGGTGCCAGGGGCCAACAAGGCGGCCCTGGAAGCGGTGACCACAGGAGAAGTAGGAATCCTGGTGGCCGGCGTGGATTACAATGCCTATACGGCCAAGAAAAAGGGAGAACCTCTGGATATCTATTATCCCAAGAGCGGTACCATCGTGAATCCCCGGCCGGCCATGATCCTGGCCAAGGCACCCCATGGGGAGAACGCCAAGAAGTTCATGGACTATCTCCTTTCTGATGAAGCCCAGAAACTGGTGGCCGATGCCTATCTGCTGCCAGGCCGGAGCGATGTGAAGGCCAAGGGGACCCAGCTGGCGGATATCCCCCAGATCACCCCAGAATGGGATAAGATGATGGCTCTGGCTTCCAAAGCGGCAGCCAGGCTGAACGAACTGTGCAGACGGTAAGCAGGTGACAGGCGCATGGAAAAACGTTGGCGTTGGCTGCTGTCCTTAGCTCTGGCGGCAGTCCTGATCCTGCTGATCGGAGCCCCGTTGGCTGATGTATTTGTAAAGGCGGTCGTCATCGATGATCGCCTTGCTCTTTCTTATGCCCAGGAAACCTTGGCAGAACCGGGGAACGGACGGATGATCATCAATTCCTTGGTGCTGGGCGTTTTGGTGGTGCTGGGGTCCACGGTGCTGGGGGTGCCGGCGGCCTACCTCCTAGCCCGGACGGAACTGGCCCGGAAACGCTGGCTGGATGTGCTGTTCCTGGTCCCTTTTATGACGCCTCCTTACATCGCTTCTATGGGATGGATTCTCTTCATGCAGAAACGGGGACTGTTCGCCCAACTCTTCCCGGTGTTTCCCAATGGGATCCCGGCATTCTTCACCCTGGGGGGACTGGTCCTGGTCATGAGCCTCCATATCTTCCCCTTCCTGATGGTCCTGCTGAAGAATGCCATGCTCCGTCTCCCGCCTTCCCTGGAGGAAGCTGGGGCGGTGAATGGGGCCGGGCCTTGCCTGCGGCTGCGGAAGATCTTCCTGCCCCTACTCACCGGGAACTACGCCATCGGGGCTCTGCTGGTATTCGTGAAGACCATTTCCGAATACGGCACCCCTTATACCCTGGGCCGGCGGATCGGCTTCGACGTGTTCACCACCCATATCCACCGGTACGCGGCCATCGCCCCCATCTCTTTCGGCAAGGCGGCAGTGCTGGCTTCCGTCCTCACGGGGATCTGCCTCCTCTTGTGGCTGGTGCAGGATTTCATCACCCGGCACCACCAGTATGCCCTGGTGGGAGGGAAGGGCCAGCGGCAGGCTTTCAAGAAGCTGAGCCCTCTGGGCCGGATCGGAGCCTGGGGCTTCCTGGGAGGGATCTATTTCCTGGCTGTGGGGATCCCGTATTTTTCCGTGATTTCCACTTCTTTGATCCGACTCCGGGGATATGGGCTGGCGGCAGGGAATTTCACCTTCCAGCATTACCAGGAACTCCTAGGGACCAGTGACGGGGCCTTGGAAGCCATCGGCAACAGCTTTGCCATTGCTGGGGCGGCGGCCACCCTCTGCGCGGTGCTGGGGACGGCGGCGGTACTCCTGGTCCAGAGCCTTCCCCTGCGGCTGGGGAAAATCCTGGAAGGGCTGAGCCTGGTGCCGGAAATGCTGCCAGGGATCGTCCTGGTCATCGGCCTCATGCTGTTCTGGAACGATTTATATGAGGTGCTGCCCCTGTACAACACCCGGGCCATCCTGGTGGTAGGGTATACGGCCTTGTTCCTGCCCTATACCGTCCAGTATGTGACCAGCGCCTACGGACAGATCAGCGGGAACCTGCTGGCAGCTGGCCGGGTGTTCGGAGGGAGCCGGTTCTATATCTTCCGGAAGATCACTTTTCCCCTGCTCCTCCGGGGAATCGGCGCCGGCTGGATGATGACCTTCATCATTTCTGCCCGGGAACTGGTGGCTCCCAGCCTCATGGCGCCACCGGATACCTTGGTGATTTCCACCTTCATCCTGCGGGAATTCGAACAGGGCAGCGTCTCCCTGGGCATGGCCATGGCCGTGCTGTGCATGGTGCTTACCACCGGGATCCTCTTGGCGCTGCGTCTGGGGAAAGGGAAGGCCTCCTCTGGAGAGAACTGAAAATCAGACGGGAAACCGGACTTTTCCAGAGACCGGGACTTGGGGATTTGTTTCCTCAGGTCCCGGTCTCTATGGTATAATGACACTATTCAAAGGAAAAGAGGTGGCATTTTGGGCTGGTGTAAAGGTGTTGGACTATCTGTGGCGCTGCTGGTGGGGCTCTGTGCGCCTGCGGCAGCGGAAAAGCTGCTCTTCATTCCCCTGGACAGCCGGCCGGTCTCCCTGGCCTATACGGTGGACAGTTTCCGGAAGGCAGGGGTGCAGGTGGTGACCCCGCCTGGGGAATATCTGGCCAATGACCGGCAGACGGGGGACCCGGTGAAGCTCTCTCAGTGGCTGGAACAGGAAGCCCGGGGAGCGGACGGGGCGGTGGTTTCTCTGGATTCCCTGATCTACGGGGGCTTGGTCCCCTCCCGGACCCATGAGCTGGATCCCCAAGTGCTGGCCGAACGGGCAGAAGGACTGCTGGCTTTCAAAGAGAGGCATCCCGGAGTCCCGGTCTATGGCTTTGCCACCGTCATGCGGTCGCCCAAATGGAGCAGTGCCCCGGCGGAACCGGCCTATTATGCCCAATACGGGCCCCAGATCTTCCGGTGGGGCGCCCTCCGGGACCGGCAGGAACAGGGGCTGCTGGTCCGGAAGGAGAAAAAGGAGCTGGCCGGGCTGGAAAAAGACCTGCCCTTGGAAATCCGTCGGGATGTGTTGGAGCGGCGGAAAAAGAACCTGTTCGTGCTGAAGGGCCTTGTCCGGGGCCTGGAAAAAGGGAAGCTGGATTATCTCCTGATCGGCCGGGATGATTCCGCCCCCTATTCCGAAGCCCATCGGGATGCCCGGGAACTGGAAAAATTCAGCGATCCGGCATTCCGGTACAAGTTCCGGAGCTTTTCCGGGGCAGATGAACTGGGGATGGTGCTGCTGAACCGGGCCCTGAATAAAGCCCGGGGAGAGACGCCCCTGGTGTATGCTTACTATAATGAAGGAAAGGGACCGGCCACCGTAGCTAGCTATGAAGACAGTCCCATCCGGACCAGCTATCGGCAGCATGTGCTGGCTTCCGGCGGCTATCCCGCCCAGTGGGACAAACGGGCGGATCTGGTGCTGGGGATCTATACTCCGGCAGATGGGGTGACCTTGGGGGCGGATGATCCCCGGAATGGGGAAGCCTTGGACGAAAGGGGACAGCGGTTCCTGGAAAAGACCTGGGACTATGTACAGCGGGGGGCCAATGTAGGGATCGCGGATGTGGCTTTTGGGAACGGAAGCAGCCGGGGGCTGGTCCGCGCTCTGTTGGAAGAAAAGGACGGCCAGGAACCCCTGGGGTATCAGCTGGGGTCCTATGCCGGGTGGAATACCGCCAGCAACAGCCTGGGGTACGCTTTGGGCCAGGGGATGCTCCGGCCCTATCTGGATCCCCAGGACCGTCAGGCACTCCTGACCGTGCGCTACCTGGATGACTGGCTGTACCAGAGCCGGGTCCGCCAGGAAGTGCGGAAGGAACTGATCTGGCCCAGCCAGTGGCCGGACGGGAAACTCACGGACAGCCAGACGGAACAGGCGGAAAGAATGGTGACGGAGAAGATGGTGCAGGAAGGCGCACCTCTTCTAGGCGGACGGCCGGAACGATACCGGTACCGGCTGCCCTGGCATCGGACATTCGAAGTAGAAGTGGCCCTGCGGGCCAGTTCTTAGTGAAGCCTCACGCTTAATGTCTCACGTCTCACGCCAAAAGAGACCATCTGATCAAGCCAGATGGTTTTGGATGCAGAAAAACCAAAAGCTGGGAAGGACAGAGTCGTGAAATGTTTCTGCGGCTTTGGTGGCGGGTATTTTAGAAGCAGATGCGTCAGTATCTGGTATCCTTTGGCGTGGGACGTGAAGCGTGAGACGTTGGGCGGCGGATGTATCAGCATCTGCTTTTTATGGACTGCGGACCAATGAAGGCTCATAAAATACATTCAGGGAGGATAAAGGTATGACCTATTACGAAGAAGCCATGGAGATGAAGGACGAGATGATCCGGCAACGGCGGGATTTCCATGCCCATCCGGAAACTGCCTGGACGGAATTCCGGACCACTTCCTTCATTGCAGAGGAACTCCAAAAGCTGGGGTATGAAGTCCTCATGGGCAGCGACATCCTGGATGAAGGAGCCCGGATGATGGTGCCCGATGAAAAGACTTTGAAACAGTGCGCCCAGCGGGCCATCAAAGAAGGGGCCAACCCGGTGCTGGTGGACCGGATGAAAGGGGGCATGACCGGCTGTGTGGGGATCATGCATTTCGCCAAACCGGGGAAAACCGTGGCCCTGCGGTTCGACATCGATTCCCTGTTCGTGGCGGAAGATCCGGCTCCCAGCCATCGGCCCAGCGCCCTTGGATTCCAATCCAAGCATCCGGGGCTGATGCATGCCTGCGGCCATGACGGCCATGCCACCATCGGTCTGGCAGTGGCCCGGCTGGCAGCAGCCCACAAAGACCGGATGGCAGGTACCCTGAAAATCTGCTTCCAGCCAGGAGAAGAAGGAGTGGTCGGGGCCAAAAGCATGGTCCGGAGCGGCATCGTAGACGATGTGGATTACTTCATCAGCGGGCACATCGGCCTGGGCAATTATCACGACAGTTCTCTGGTCTGCATGACCCAAGGCTTCCTGGCCACGGACAAGATGGATGCCGTGTTCACCGGCGCTCCCAGCCACGCCGGGGCCGAACCGGAAAAAGGGAAGAATGCCCTGTTGGCAGCGGCCCAGGCGGCCATTTCCCTCCACACCATCAGCCGGCACAGCGGCGGCTCTTCCCGGATCAATGTGGGGGTCCTGGAAGCCGGTACGGGACGGAATGAGATCCCGGCCAACGGGCTCATCAAATTCGAGACCCGGGGAGAAACGGCGGAAATCAATGATTTCATGGTCCGGGAAGCCAAACGGATGGTCCGGGCGGCGGCGATGCTCTATGATGTGGGGGTGGAGATCCTGCCCCGGGGCAGCGCTACCTCCTCCAATTCTTCCCCGGAAATGGGAGAAGAGATCTACCAGCTGATCGAACCCCTCCATGTGTACAGCCACGTGGCCCGGGAACAGAAAGTCAGCGGCAGCGAGGACTGCTGCTACTTCATGAGCCGGGTCCAGGAACACGGGGGACAGGCGGTGTACATGCTCTACGGCACCGAGGAAGCCGCCGGCCATCACCAGAGCGATTTCGACTTCAACGAAGACGTCCTGCCCCGGACCGCCGGGACCATCGCCTTTTTGGTGGAACATTTTGGGAATCAATGAGGGGGGCTGCTGCATGCGCAGCGGCCTCTTTTCTATTTGCCTCCTTTAGGAAACTGTGCTATGATAAATTAAGAAGTAATAAATAAAATTACATCATCCCAGCTGCTCGGCAGTGGGAAGAAAGGAGCCATTATGCAAATCTCAACCAAATTCACCATTGCCATCCATATTTTGGCGGCTACGGAGATCTTCGGGGACCAGTACAAGATCACCAGCGATTTCCTGGCTTCCAGCGTGGGCTGCAACCCGGTGATCATCCGGAACCTGATGAAGCAGTTGAAAGGAGCCGGCCTCATTGCCGTGCGGCGGGGTCCTGGGGGAGTACGGGTGACCAAGCCCCTGGAGCAGATCACCTTCTACGATGTCTACGAAGCGGTGGAAACCAACAAAGAAGAACTATTCAACTTCCACGACCGGCCCAATCCCCAGTGCCCGGTGGGACGGAACATCCATAAGGCCCTGGACGGCCAGCTCCGGGAGATCCAGAAGCAGTTCGAAGCCGATCTGCGGCAGCATAACGTGGGCGAAGTGGTAACCGACCTGAAGAAGGAGATTGCCGGCTGAAGGAGAAAGTTGGAGGGACCGGGCCCCTTTCGGCTCTTGCCACCGTGGACAGAAGTGCGCTATAATAGCATCATCTTTGCAATTTATCAGGATAAAGCAGTCTTGATAGGCAGAAATGAGGAGAAGTTATGGGAAGTATTGTTTCGTTGACGGCACTTTTTTGCATCTATGCGGTCAGTGAGCTGATCGCCATGCGCACCCGGGCCATTTTGTCCACGGTGCTGGGAATCTCGGTGATCCTCCTGGCCGGGTTCTGGTCCGGGCTCCTGCCCCAGACCCTCATCAAGGACGCCCAGGTGTCCGGCATCGGCATGGGGGTAGTGGGGATGCTGATCGTCTCCATGGGGACCACCATCGATTTCACCGAGCTGAAGCAGGAATGGAAAGTGGTGGTCACCTCCGTCCTCTGTGTGGTCTTTGCCGTAGCGGCCATCATCCTCATCGGGGCTTTCGTCATGGATCCCAAGATTGCCATCTCCGGATCCCCCATCTTTGCCGGGGGCAATGCGGCCACCTTGATCATGCTGGCGGCGGCCAAGGAAAAGGGGCTGGAATATGTAGGGACTTTCTGCCTGGTGCTGCTGGTGACCCAGAAATTCTTCGGCATTCCCATCGCTTCCTTTGCCCTCCGTCACCTGGCCCGTCAGCTGCGGGTGGATCCGGGCTTTGTGGCCCAATACAGCGAGGAAGCAGAGAAAAAGGCGGAAGCCGCCCGGAAACGGCCTCTCGCAATGCCTTCCGCCTTTGACAAGCCATCCGTCTACCTGGCCAAATTGGGGTTGGTGGCCACCCTTTCCTTCTATGCCGCCAGACTCACCGGGGGCCATATCCATTACTTGGTGATGTGCCTGATCCTGGGGACCCTGTTCTTTGCCCTGGGTTTCCTGGATAAGGGGATCCTGGCCAAGACCCAGTCCAGCGGGCTGATCATCTTCTTTGTGACCATCGTGATCTTCACCAATTTGGGGGCCACTACGCCTCAGCAGGTCCTTTCCGTGCTGCCGCCCCTGATTTGGTCCGCCGTCCTGGGGGTGGCCGGCCTGTGCGCTGCTGCTTTGCTGTGCAGCCGGCTGTTCCGGATGCCCTTTACCTTGGCGGTATCCCTGGGGATCACCTGTACTTTCGGCTTTCCTACGACGATGCTGATTTCCCAGGAAGTCTCAGAAGCCATGGGGGAAACGGAAGCACAGCGGAAGGCTCTCCTGAATTTCCTGCTGCCCAAGATGCTGGTAGTTGGGTTCGTGACGGTGACCATCACTTCCGTGGTCTTGGCGGGCTTTGTGGTGAATATCTTGTAAAAGGAGCATGAGGGAATGGATACACTGGATCTGCAGCTAAAAGCATATATCGAAGGGCACCGGCAGGAGATGCTGGCCCTGTGGGAAGAAATCGTCGATACGGAAAGCGGTCCCGAACAGCTGGACGGGGTGGACCGGGTGGGGGACATCCTCCAGCGGGAATTGGAAAAGGCGGGGGCCGCGGTGCGCCGAGTACCTGTGGACCACGCCGGAGACTTGATCGTAGGGGACTGGAACCCAGGATCGGAAGCAAGACCGGTGGTGTTCATGGGCCATATGGATACAGTGTTCCTAGCGGGGGAAGCGGCCAAAAATCCCTTCCGGGTGGATGCAGCTGGCAATGCCCATGGTCCGGGGGTGCTGGATATGAAAGCGGGGCTGGTGATCGGCCTCTATGCCCTAAAAGCCCTCCAGTCCATTGGCTGGAAGAAGTATCCCATCCGGTTCCTGGGGATCCCGGACGAAGAGACCCTCCATATGTTCTCCAATGCCAAAAACCTGATTGCCCAGGAAGCGGCAGGAGCGGCTGCTGCCTTCAATTTCGAGCCGGGACCTGTCAATGACAGATTGGTCATCGGCCGGTACGGCGGAGGACCTGTTTCCATCACCGTCCATGGGGTGGCGGCCCATTCCGGCAGTGCCCCGGAAAAAGGCCGTTCAGCGGTATTGGAAGCGGCTCACAAGATCCTGAAGCTGGAAGCAGCCAACGATATCCCTCGGGGGAAACTGATCAACTGCGGGGCAGTGGAAGGGGGTATCGGGGAAAATACCATTCCGGATTTCTGTAAGATCCGCATCGGCATCCGGTACCGGAACCAGTCCATCGGGGACGAGATCTTCGCCCTTTTGCGCCAGGTGACGGAGGAGCGCACCGTGGAAGGGACTTGGGCGGAATTGGATGTGAGCCGGGTAATGGCCTGCATGGAGACCACAGACGGGGTCCGGAAACTCTATGACCATGTAGCGGATACGGGGGAAGCTTTGGGCCTGGGCCGGATCCCGGGCATCCAGGTAGGCGGTCTTTCCGACGCGGGGATCACCATAGGGGCCGGAGTCCCCACCCTGTGCGGCATGGGAGTCCGGGGAGAAGGGGCCCATACGGACCGGGAATATGCCCAGGTAGAGTCCCTGTACGAACGGTGTCTCTTGGCAGCGGCTGCCGTCCGTACCCTGTGAGGCGGCCATGGACCGGAGAGTCATCGCCAATGTGATCCTGGGGTTCGGCTGCATCGCCTTGGTCCAGCAGGAATTTTTCCTGGGAGCCGGTCTCATCGCCCTCAGCTGTCTGGTGCGGAAGGAGTGACGGGTTCAGCAAGAAGTTGGACACGGCCCCCGAAAGGGACCTTGGGACGTCAGAATCAGCCTTGTTGGGCTCAACAGCTGGACCATTCTGCTTATTGGGGACAAGCTGATGTCTGCCTTCTGACAGGCCCGTTAGGGCCGGGGCTGACATCTACCCAGGGATGTTGACCAGGTATGGTATAATAGATATGTATCATAAAATATTACATTTCAAAGGAGAAAACTGAAATGAAAGTATTGCTGTTCAATGGCAGCCGGCGGGAAAAAGGCTGCACTTATACGGCCCTGTCCCTGATTGCCAAGGAACTGGAAAAAGCCGGGATCGATACGGAAATCATCTACATCGGCCTCAATGCAGTGAACGGGAAACTGGATGCTTTGGTGAAGGAATGTGCCGCTAAGATGAAGGAAGCGGACGGCCTTGTCATCGGGTCTCCGGTGTACTACGCTTCTCCTACAGGAGAGATCCAGGTGTTCCTGGACCGGTTTGCAGGAGCGGCAGGGGCTGACCTGCGGCACAAACCGGCAGCTGCCGTCGCCTCCGCCCGGAGAGCCGGCACCAGCGCCACCTTGGATGTGCTGTACAAATACCTGATGTACAACGAAATGCCCGTGGTCACTTCCAACTACTGGAATATGGTCCATGGGAATACCCCGGAAGAAGTACTCCAGGACAAAGAAGGGGTCCAGATCATGGAAACCCTGGGCAAGAACATGGCCTGGCTGCTGAAATGCCTGGAAGCCGGCAAAAAAGCAGGGGTGGAAGAACCGGCCAAACCGGTGAAAGTGATGACCAATTTCATCCGCTAAAAAATCCCCAAAAAGTGCTTGACGGCTTCTGATATTTGCCGTATAATAGCTCTTGTGTTCGGGGCGTAGCGCAGTTTGGTAGCGCGCTTCCTTGGGGTGGAAGAGGTCGTGAGTTCGAATCTCGCCGCTCCGACCATTTAATCGAACGGAACGCCACAAAGTTCAGCTTTGTGGCGTTTTTTCATGTGCAAAAGCTGCCGGAATAGGTGACCTGGATCGGCAGCCATGCTATAATTATCATGGAAAATTTTGAGCCAACCGTTATGGAGTACAGGAGGAATGCCTTGCATGTCTGAGCTGCAGGAGAAAATCGCGAAAAGAAGGACCTTTGCCATTATTTCTCATCCGGATGCCGGTAAGACGACGCTGACTGAGAAATTATTGCTATATGGAGGCGCCATCCATCTGGCTGGTTCCGTGAAATCCCGGAAAGCCAACAAGCATGCCGTCTCTGACTGGATGGAAATCGAAAAGCAGAGAGGGATCTCCGTCACCTCTTCGGTGCTGCAGTTCGACTATGATGGGTACCGGGTGAACATCCTGGATACTCCCGGGCACCAGGACTTTTCAGAAGATACCTATCGGACCTTGATCGCCGCCGACAGTGCAGTGATGCTGATCGATGCCGCCAAAGGGGTGGAACCCCAGACCAAGAAGCTGTTCTGGGTCTGCCACCGGCGGAAACTGCCCATCTTTACCTTTGTGAACAAATTGGACCGGTACGGCCGGGCTCCCATGGACCTGATGGATGAAATCGAGAAGGTGCTGCACATCAACGCTTATCCCATCAACTGGCCCATCGGGGTGGACGGCCACTACATCGGGGTCTACGACCGGCTGAAGAAACAGGTGGAGCTTTTCGATAATGACAGCAGCCACGGGTCCAAGATCCTGAAGAGCACCACCGGCAGCCTGGACGATCCTGCCATCCGGGAAGCCATCGGAGAAGCCAATCTCCAGACTTTGATGGATGATATCGAGCTGCTGGATCTGGCCGGGGACGAATTCGACCTGGAAAAAGTAGATGCAGGGGAACTGACACCCATGTTCTTCGGATCCGCCATGACCAACTTCGGGGTCCGGAGCTTCCTGGAGAAATTCCTGGAACTTTCCCCGGCCCCCCAGCCCCGGAAACTGAAGGACGGCGGCGTGGTGAACCCCACCGATGAGGATTTCACCGCCTTCATCTTCAAGATCCAGGCCAATATGAACCCGGCCCACCGAGACAGGATCTCTTTCATGCGGATCTGTTCCGGGGTGTTCGAGAAGGGCATGACCGTGTGGCATGTCCAGGGACAGAAACCGGTGAAGCTGGCCCAGCCCCAGCAGTTCATGGCTCAAGAGCGGACTACGGTGGAAAAGGCCTATCCCGGGGACATCATCGGGGTGTTCGACCCGGGGATCTTCACCATCGGGGACACCCTGTGCAATGAGAAGCACCCGGTGCAGTTCGAAGATTTCCCCATTTTCCCACCGGAAATCTTCGCTAAGGTCCAGCCCAAGGATTCCATGAAACGGAAGCAGTTCGAAAAGGGCATCATCCAGTTGGCCCAGGAAGGTGCTATCCAGGTATTCCGGCAGAAGGACATCGGGATGGAAAGCTTCGTTGTGGGGGTTGTGGGGGTGCTGCAGCTGGAAGTGTTGGAATACCGGCTGCTGAACGAATACAACGCCAAACTGCTCATGGACCAGCTGCCCTATTCCGTGGCCCGGTGGGTCTATGCGGATGATCCGGAACTGATCCGGAATATCAAAGGCTTGGACAACGGGATGCTGGTGTACGACAAATTGGACCGTCCTGTGGTGCTGGTTTCCAACGAATGGAACCTGAACTGGATCTTGGAACGGAACCCGGGGATCAATTTCACCCAGGTGCCCAGCGAAGCGCGGGCGATTTAAGGAGAAAAGGAGGGAACCTGCCTGAAGCAGGTTCCTGTGAAGGGAAACGCAGCCGGTGGCTGCTAACCCACCACCAGCCTGGCGGCTGGTCCCCCGCCCTTGAAAAGGGCGGATATAGTGAGGTGGACTTATGGATAACAAGAAACCTGCCATGGACATCCTGGGGGTCCCGGTGACGCCCTTTTCCATGGGGGAAGCAGTGGCGTGGCTCATGGACCGGGTGGACCGGGAACTGCCTACCCAGGTGGTCACTGCCAATGCAGAGATCATCATGATGGCCCAGAAGCTGCCGGCTTATAAGGCCCTTTTGAAAAAAACGGACCTGGTCCTGGCGGACGGGGCCGGAACCGTATGGGCCGGACGGACTCTGGGACATCAGGTGCCGGAACGAGTGGCCGGCTTCGACCTGTTCCTGGAACTGCTCCGGGAAGGGGCCCAACGGGGGACGAAATTCTTCCTGTTCGGCGCTGCCCCGGGGATCGCAGAAGCGGCGGCCCAAAAAGCAGCAGAGATCGCTCCCGGGGTCCGGATCGTAGGGACACGGAACGGCTATTTCACCCAAGCTGATGAACCGGAAATCATCCGGCAGATCAACGGAAGCGGTGCCCAGGTGCTCTTTGCCGCCCTGGGGGCTCCCAAACAGGAATTCTGGCTGGAAGAACACCGGGATGCCCTGGCTCCTGCCCTGCGGGTGGGCCTGGGCGGCAGCTTCGATGTGCTGGCCGGCAAGATGGAACGGGCTCCCAAATGGATGCAGGAAGCTTCCCTGGAATGGTTGTTCCGGCTGTACAAGCAGCCCAGCCGTCTGGGGCGGATGATGGCACTGCCCCAGTTCGTGGTGAAGGTGCTGGAATACAAACATTCCCACAAGTGAAAAATGGGGTCTGCCCCCACCGTTTACCAGCAGAGTTTGGACAAAGGAACTGAGATAAGGTATAATAAAACGATGGGTGGAGGTGAAGCTGTGACCAAATACAAATACAGAATCGTCAAAGAAGGATATCCTTTCATCGGGACCATGCTGGCTGTGACTGTGCTTGCAGGATATCTGGCCGGGCCGGTGTTCGCCGTGCCGCCGGCAGTCCTGATGCTCTATTTTGCCTATTTTTTCCGGAACCGGGTGCTGGACGTGAAGCAGGATCCCAATATCCTGTATTCTCCGGCGGACGGTACGGTGATGGGTGTGGAAGAGTTTTACGATAAAGAATTTCTCAACGAACCGGCCAAAAAAGTGACCATTTTCCTTTCCGTATTCAATGTGCATACCAACCGGGCGCCCATGACGGGGCTGATCAAGTACATGCGCTACACCTGCGGCGGGTATGAACCAGCTTTCAAGGATTCTGCCCCTGTGGTGAATGAACGGATGGCCATCGGCCTGGACAATGGATCCAACCGGATCCTGGTCATCCAGATTGCCGGCATCCTGGCCCGCCGGATCGTTTCCTGGACCAGCCTGGGCAGCCGGCTGAAACAGGGGGAATGTTACGGCATGATCAAATTCGGGTCCTGCACGGAACTGGTGGTTCCCCGCTCGGTGGAAATCATGGTGCGCAAAGGCGATAAGGTGCAGGGCGGTATCAGTATCATCGGGAGGCAGAAAGCAGAATGAACTACAAACGCATGGTCCCCAACAGCATCAGCGGCCTGAGCCAGATGCTGGGACTCATTTCCATCTATCTGTCCATGGAAAAGGATTTCAACCTGGCAGCTATCTTCATCATCTTGGCCATCCTGGCCGATTCCTGTGACGGCCGTGCCGCCAGGGCTTTAGGGGTCAGCGGTCCTTTCGGGGTGGAAATGGATTCCCTCTGTGATGTATGTTCTTTCGGGATGGCCCCTGCCGTCCTGATCTATACCTACTCCCTCCAGCAGTTGGGAGTGGCGGGGATGGTCATTTCCGGCCTCTTCGCCTTTGGGGCAGCCATGCGGCTGGCCCGGTTCAATGTGAACGTCACGGCCATCCACGGCTATTTCCAGGGCATGCCGGCACCGGCCGGGGCCTGTGTCATCGTCACCTTCGTCCTGGGAGGGATGCAGATCAGTCCGCTGCTCACGGCCCTGCTCACCGTTGCCGTAGCCTGCCTCATGTACAGCGATGTGAAGTATCCGGATTTCAAGGGCCATGGGAATCCCCTGTTCCGGGTGCCGGTGATCATTGCCTTCATCTTGGGGGCCCTGGTGCTCTGGAGCGATGTGAAGGCCTGGCCTTTTGTGATCATGTTCACCTATACCCTCTGCGGGGTGCTCAATGCAGTCTATGTGAAAGTGACGGGAAAACAGGCCGTCTTTAAATAAGAGGAGGAAACAAGAGGTTTTATGAGCACGTATTTCGACATCATCATGGTTCCCCTCCAAGTGCTGATCGTCTTTTTCACCATTTATTATTTTGTCATTTCCCTGTTCGGCATCCTACCCCGGAAAAAAGAAAAGAAGATCCTGACTCCCCAAACCACATTTGCCGTCATCGTCGCCGCCCACAATGAAGAAAAGGTCATCGGCGAACTGGTGGAGAACCTCCATATGCTCCGGTATCCCGATGAACTGTACGACATCTTCGTGATCGCCGACAACTGCAGCGACCATACGGTGGAGGTGGCCCGGAAGGCCGGTGCCTTGGTGTATGAACGGTTCAACCAGGAAGAAGTGGGGAAGGGATTTGCCCTGGAATGGATGTTCCGGCAGCTGTTCGCCTTGGACAAACAGTATGCTGCAGTTGCCATCTTCGATGCGGACAACCTGGTCCATCCGGACTTCCTGAAGGAAATGAACAACCGGTTCTGCAAGGGTGAAAAACTGATCCAAGGGTATCTGGATGTGAAGAATCCCAACGACAGCTGGGTCAGCGGCACTTTTGCCATCAACTTCTGGATCGTGAACCATGTGTGGCACTTGGCCAAATATACCATCGGGCTCTCCAGCGTATTCGGGGGTACCGGCATGGTGATTGCCACGGAAGTGCTGAAGAAATATGGGTGGAAGGCCACCTGCCTGACGGAAGACATGGAATTTACCATGAAATGCCTGCTGGAAGGCATCCCCACCGCCTGGTGCCAGGATGCCATCATCTACGACGAAAAACCCCAGACCTTCAAAGCTTCCTGGAACCAGCGGAAGCGGTGGGCCCAGGGCCAGTTCGATGTGGCAGGCCGTTATATGGGGAAACTGCTGAAAGAGGGGATCCGGAAGCGGGACATCGTGATCCTGGATGGGGTCATCGATGTGTTCCAGCCCTATTTCATGCTGATTTCCACCTTCTTCGTGCTCTGCAGCACCATCTACAATTTCGTGCCCTTCTACACCAACGTGCTCTATGCCCTGCTGCCCTACCATGTGTGGCAGGTGATCGGGGTGGCCCAGTATGTGATCCCCGCCATCATCCTGTTCAAGATCAATGCAGCCCCCAAATCCTGGTTCTACACCCTGTTCTACCCGCTGCTGCTCTACAGCTGGGTGCCCATCACCATTTTGGGCTTCCTGCACCGGCATGAACATGTGTGGAGCCACACCATCCACACCCGGAGCATCAGCTTCAATGATGTGCTGGTCCCAGAAAGCGCAGAGACCGGACCGAAGCAGATCGTGCTGCCAAAAGAGAAAAGATAAGAGAAGTCAGCTGCCAACGGTTGGCGGCGGCCGGAAAGGACTCGTCCATGGGGGCGGGTCCTTTTTTCTATGGCAAGAAGAGTCCCACGCCCAGAACGGATCTTGTCTTACGCCGAAGGCTGTCCGGCTTCCGCAGGCCTTTGGATAAAAAAAACAAGTGGTCCGCACGGCCCAAGTCCTCCCTGTGAGGGGAGGGGGACCGTGCAGAGCACGGTGGTGGGGGCATCGGCGGCAGCCGATACTTTGCAGGAGCCATGGACAACAGTTGGACGTGTGGTAGAAATATGGAACGGGAAAATCGGCGACCCCGAAGCCCCCGTTTCTGTATTTCCGACTGAGTGGAAACTGGATGTCCGCCAAGGTATTCGGTCCTTTCAGGACCTCATGCCCCCACCACCGGACAAGCCCGGTCCCCCGCCCCTGCAGGGCGGACTGGGCTTCTGGCCTTGCTTGGTACTTTGTACGAGTATACATCGATTCTCCAGGAGCCGGGAGGGCAGGCCCAGGAGGAGTCGGCGGGATCACATCGGGTGTCGTCGCTCTTGGGGTGGAGCACGCGGGCGATAGTGTCCGGCTTCCTGGTCCGTAGCCGCAGCCTTTGACCGACAGGGCAAGGCGATAGGCTGTGAACCTCCCGCCAGGGACGAACGGGTCTGCCCTCCCGGCGGAGGGGCGGGGTTCAGGTCAGTACGGGTATAGGAGGACTTTTCTCATCTGGGAGGCCGGGATGGGTTTGCCTGGGACGAATCCCTACGTCGTCGACCTCGAAGCAACGATGAAAAATTTTTGACCCCATTTCTGAATGGCTATACTGTGATGGAGGTTCCACCGAGAACTTGTTGACACATATTCTTTTCTGTTCCATCCTTGACAAAATCCTCGCATATCTGTATACTATTTATATCAACAGAATAGTTCCGGTAGGCAAGGCTCCTACAGGGATATGGACTGCTGCCGCAACAGGATGGAGACATCCCGCGTAGGTCTGAACAGGCTGCGTCAAACAAGAAGGCGCCGCATAATGCAGTTTCACCGCCCTGTAGAGTTAAAGCTCGTACGGTGGCAGTGGATGCATCCAATTCCATTGAAGAAATGTTTGTTTTTGTCGCCGTTCGGGGAAGCCCCGGACGGCTTTTCTGTTATGTGTAATCAAGTCCTTGAAAGGTGGTGGCAAAGCATGGACGGCGCAAGTGGAGGCAGTCATCCTCACAGTTTGGGCAGCGGAATTTCCACAGACTGGCAGTGCCGGTCCGGTTTTGCTGCGCGGTTTTGAGCTGACGGCCTCTTAAAGAGGGGGAATGGCCCCCGGATTTCTTTAGGAGGATATCATGAAAAAAGAAAATATGGATAAAAAAGTCCAGGCAGCAGCCCGGGAAGCCCAGGCAAAGCTCCAGCAGGCTGCTTCCCTGGCTAAGGAAGAAGTACTGGCCCGTTACGGGTCTTCTGTCACGGGCCTCACCCAGGAACAGGCGGAAACTTCCCGGGACAGATACGGTGCCAACAAGGTGACCCGGGAAAAGAAGAAGAGCGTCCTTACCCGGCTGGCCCAGGCCTTCATCAACCCTTTCACGGTGATCCTGTTCGTCCTGGCCGGGGTTTCTGCAGTGACGGATATCATCATCCCCCTCCAGCAGGGGGAACCAGAGGAATGCAATCCGGTGACCGTGTGCATCATTTTGACCCTGCTGCTGATTTCCGGTGCCCTGCGGTTCATCCAGGAAACCCGGAGCGGGGATGCAGCGGCCAAACTCCTGGAACTGATCACCACCACCTGCACGGTGATCCGGGACGGGGGAAAAAAAGAGGAGATCCCCCTCCAGGATGTGACCGTGGGAGATCTGGTGTTCCTCTCCACCGGGGATATGGTGCCGGCGGACCTGCGGATCCTGGAAGCCAAGGACCTGTTCGTGAGCCAGGCTTCCCTTACCGGGGAAAGTGCGCCCCAGGAAAAGGTCCCCCAGGCCATCCCGGACAGCAGCCAGAAAGCGGTGACGGAACTGTCCAACTTGGCCTTTATGGGCACCAACGTGATTTCCGGTTCTGCCACCGGCTTGGTGCTGGGTATCGGCGACCATACCCTCTTCGGGAGCATGGCCAGTTCCATGGCCCAGGAAGCCCCGGAGACTAACTTCACCAAGGGAGTCAATGCCGTATCCTGGGTGCTGATCCGGTTCATGCTGGCCATGGTGCCCGTGGTCTTTTTCGTCAACGGCATCACCAAGGGGGACTGGGTCTCTGCCTTCCTCTTCGCCATTTCCGTGGCGGTGGGGCTCACCCCTGAGATGCTCCCCATGATCGTCACCACCTGTCTGGCCAAGGGCGCCGTCTCCATGTCGGAGAAAAAGACCGTGGTGAAAAGCTTGAACTCCATCCAGAGCTTCGGAGCCATGGACGTGCTCTGCACCGACAAGACCGGGACCCTGACCCAGGACCAGGTGGTGCTGGAATACCATCTGGATGCGGACGGCCGGTCCAGCCAGCGGGTGCTCCGGTACGCCTACCTGAACAGTTATTTCCAGACCGGCTACAAGAACTTCATGGACCGGGCCATCATCCAGAAAACGGAAGAAGAGGAACAGGCTGATCCCCAGCTGGTGGATCTGTCGGAAAACTACCAGAAGGTGGACGAGATCCCCTTCGATTTCGCCCGGCGTCGACTGTCCGTCCTGGTGACGGACCCCAAAGGCCGCACCCAGATGATCACCAAAGGGGCCGTGGAAGAGATGCTCTCTGTCTGTACCTTTGTGGAACGGAACCATGAACCGGTACCCTTGACGGACGCACTGCGGAAAACCATCCGGTCTGTAGCTGATCATCTCAATGAAGAAGGGATGCGGGTCATCGCCCTGGCCCGGAAAATCAACCCCTCCCCGGTGGGGGCTTTCGGGGTGAAAGATGAAACCGGCATGGTGCTATTGGGCTACCTGGCCTTCTTGGATCCTCCCAAGGAAAGTGCCGCCAAAGCCATCGAAGCCCTGAAAGATCACGGGGTCACCACCAAGGTGCTCACTGGGGACAATGAAAAGACCACCCGGTGCATCTGCCGTCAGGTGGGGCTGCCGGTGGAACACATCCTTTTGGGCAGCGACCTGGAAAAGATGGATGAACAGCAGCTGTCAGGGGAAGTGGAACGGACCACTGTGTTCGCCAAACTCTCTCCGGACCAAAAAGCCCGGGTGGTGGAAGCCCTCCAGGCCAAGGGCCATACCGTGGGTTTCATGGGGGACGGCATCAACGACGCTCCGGCGCTCAAGATGGCGGATATCGGGATCTCCGTGGACAGTGCCGTGGATATCGCCAAGGAAAGCGCGGACATCATCCTCTTGGAAAAGAGCCTGATGGTGCTGGAAGAAGGCATCGTAGAAGGCCGGAAGACCTACGCCAACATGATCAAGTACATCAAGATGACGGCTTCTTCCAATTTCGGGAACATGTTCTCCGTACTGGCTGCCAGTGCCTTGCTGCCGTTTTTGCCCATGAGCAGCCTCCAACTGATCATCCTGAACCTGCTGTACGAGATTTCCTGCATCGCCATTCCTTGGGACAATGTGGATGAGGATTATTTGAAAGTCCCCCGGAACTGGGATGCCTCCAGCATCGGCAGTTTCATGCTGTGGCTGGGGCCCACCAGTTCGGTGTTCGACTGGATCACCTACTTGGTGCTTTACTTCGTGATCTGTCCCCAGATCATTTCCGGAGGGCTGACTTACAACCACATCGCCCCGGATGCGGTGATCGCTCAGGGCTCTTTGGCAGGCATGCCTGTGCGGGAAGCCTATGAATCCCTGTTCCAGGCCGGGTGGTTCGTGGAATCCATGTGGACCCAGACCCTGGTCATCCACATGATCCGGACCCCCAAGATCCCCTTCCTCCAGAGCCATGCTTCCGCCATGCTCACCACCCTGACCTGTGCCGGCATCGCCCTGTGCACCCTGCTGCCCTTTACCGGGGGACTGGGGAGGGACCTGGGCTTCCTGCCTCTGCCGGGAGTCTATTTCGGCTTCCTGGCCCTGGTGGTGCTGGCTTATATGCTCCTGGCCACCAGCATCAAGAAAGCCTATATCCGGCATTACGGGAGCCTGCTGTGAGGGGATAGGACCGCCCACGTGCAGCGTCTCACGCCTCACGCCGCAGGAAAGGAACCCGCCTGCTGCAGGTTCCCTCTTGAACGACCAACGATGAACGACCAACGATGAACGAAAGGAGGAACGGGCCATGTTGAACCTGATGGATGTAGAACCGCTGTTCTGGATCGGGTTGGGTGCCGTGGCTGCAGTAATCTGCCTCATGCAGATCGTCTGCTGGAGCCAGGCCCCGAAAGCCCAGCGCCATGGATGACCGACGACGATGGGTACATGGAAAGACGCCATTGGGAAAGAACGGGAACGTTCCTTCTGCAATGGCGTTTTTTTTGCCGGTACCATGGATGCTGACAAATAGGATCATATGATGAACAACGGGTAACAGAAAAAGCAGCTTTTAAAATATTTTACACAAAAACGTGAAATTATTATATAATGGTATACATTCACAATAAGGGGGAGATTTGTATGAGTCAAAAAGAAATCGCGGATTTTATGGAAAAAAGCCGGATCAATGAACCTGCCACTCCAGAAGAATTCCGGGAAGCGGTCTTGGGAGCCTACAAGGACCGGGCCCGGCAGATCTATTTCATCTGGCGGAAGCTGAAAGAACTGTATCCAGAAGTGGATGCCAACCGGGTCATCCGGGAGGGGAGCTGGGATTTCGGGTATTACCAGGGGCAGCAGATCGCCAAAAAATATGGGGCCGAGAATGTGGGGCCCAAAGAAGCCCTGCTGGGACAGACGTCCCGGGGCGGGCTGCAGGTGTTCCAGCAGGAAATCACCCAGCTGGACGATGACAAGGCAGTGAAGATCTTCCATCACTGCCCCCATGTGGAAGCCCTTCAGGAACTGGGCCTTGCTCCAGAAGAAATCAAGATGTTTTGCCGGGATATGCTGGGCCATTGCGATTATGCCATCTGTGCGGCTTTCCCCAACGTGGACATCGATTTCCCCACCACCATTGCCGATGGGGAAGGGAAGGGCTGTGCCATGACCATTACCAGAAAGAAGGAGAAATAAGATGGCAGGAACGAAGAACAAACTGATCCGGAAGCCCACCTTCGGGGAGGCCATGACCCCTCTTGTGGGCATGCTGATCCTCCTGGGGCTGGGCTATGGAAAATTCGGCCTGCCCATCCAGGCCCTCTTGATCGTGGCTGCTTTCGTGGCCTCCCTGATTGCCAAACGGGTGGGCTACGGCTGGGAAGATATGATCGCAGGCATTACCGATAAGATCCACAGCAGCCTGGGGTCCCTGTTCGTCATGGTCTGTGTGGGCGGCATGATTGCCAGCTGGATGGTCTCTGGGACCATTCCTCTGCTGATCTATTATGGGATCCAGATCATCAATCCCCATTATTTATATGTGACGGCCTTTTTCGTCTGTGCAGTGATTTCCACCTTCACGGGGACTTCCTTCGGGTCCGCAGGGACCGCCGGGGTGGCCATCATGGGCATCGCCATTGCCCTGGGACTGCCCCTGGATATCACGGCCGGAGCCGTTTTGTCCGGTGCCGTGTTCGGGGATAAACTGTCCCCCCTGTCCGATACCACCATCCTAGCCCCCATTGCAGCTGGGACCACCCTGTACAGACATATCCGGAGCATGATGTACACCACCGGGGCTGCATCTATCGCCTGCATCGTGGTCTATACCATCCTGGGCTTCAATACCAATGTAAGCACCCTGTCTAATCCGGAACAGGTGACCGCCATGCTGTCCAACCTGGAAGCCCTGTACCATTTCAATCCCATCCTGCTGCTGCCACCGGTACTGGTGTTCTGGGGAGCCTATACCAAAAAGCCCACCATTCCCATGCTGCTCCTGTCTTCCGTCATCGCCCTGGCCATGGGCATGATCTTCCAGGGATTCACCCTGAAAGTGGCCCTGAACGCTTTTGTGAAAGGCTTCAATGTTTCCATGCTGCCGGCCGTAGCCGGAGGGGTCAAGACCCTGAAAGTCATCAACACCCTGCTGAACCGGGGCGGCCTCATGGGCATGATGGGGACTGTACTTCTGGTGTTCTGTGCCTTCGCCTTTGCTGGGATCTTCAGCAAGGCCGGCTGCATAGAAGTGATCCTGGAACGGGTGAAGTCGTCCATCAATTCTGTGGGCAACCTGATCGCTGCCACCGTGGGCTCCACCCTGTTCATGAGCATCGTGACCGGGAGCTCCTACCTGGCCATCCTGATCCCTGGGGAAATGTTCCAGGACCTCTACAAGAAATTCAAGCTGGCTCCCGAAACTCTTTCCCGTACCCTGGAAGACGCCGGGACCTGCGCTGTGCCCATTGTGCCCTGGTCCGTGGCCGGGACCTATATGGCCGCCACCCTGGGCGTCCCTACCGTCCAATACATGCCCTACGCCGTCCTGTGCTACGGCAGCATGATCTTCGCCCTGATCTATGGGTATACAGGACTCTTCCTGATCAAGGCAAAGGAGGGGGAGGAAGAATAAAAACGCAGTGATATTCTCTGTCATTGCAGGATTCGTTATGTGAAAAGGATTAAAAAGCCGGCAGGTGAGGAATGGAATCCTTGCCTGTCGGCTTTTTATGTTGCAGTGTGCTTTTACGTTCTGCTTTTTACGGTAATTTTGTCAGCCTGGCAATCTCTTCTTCTGAAATCCCTGTCTGGTCAGCGATATCTGCAATTGACTGTCCCTTTTGCAGCATCCTCTTGATGATTTCAAGCTGCGCTTTTTCCAGGCCTTTCTTCTCCCCCAATGCGATGCCTTTTGCTAGGCCTTCTTCTTCAGCCTCTCTTTGGCGTCTCCTGATTTCATCACTTAAAATCATGTACTCTCGCCTCACTTTATCCATGCTCTTGACAAAATGGACTTCACGATCCAGGTTTTCTACAAAATGTCCTTCAGCCGCTTTTCCATCCACATACCGGAGAAAGGCAGCAATATCAGGATCTGCTGCATTTTCGCTGCCCTTGCTGTTCAGGAACATCCGGGTCTCTTCGTCCTTTAATTGTACCTTGTTATCCTCTTTACAGCAATGGGTGAATGTGTAAATGGGCAGACCCTTGTGGAAGGGGTCAAAGGTGCAAATGAAGATTACGTAAGAGGGGTTCAGTTCTTCATACGGTTTGCCCTTGTCCAACAGTTCTCCATCAATCATGCTTTGGTAAAATCGGCTGCGTTTGGCCAGGTCGTTCTTGGGGGAGTTGGAGCACTGCATCTCGATGTCATAGACTCGGCCTTCGTCATCTTCTACATAGACATCCAGACGGATGCTTTTGCCGTCCAGGCGGAGGTCTATGGTCTTTTCGAAATCCAGGTAGCGAAGAGAACGGACTTTGATGTTCAAGATTTTTTCGATGAGATGGGTGCAAAGCCGTTCATTGCGCATGACATGTTGGAAGAGAAAGTTGTCCCGGATAGTGAGTTCGTCAAAAGTCTTGATTTTTTCCATTGCTCTGCCTCCTTGTAGAATGGATATAGTGAATCCATTCGGCAGGAAACAGGAAGTTCCTTCCTTGTTTTTAGATAGACCGTCATTAAATGGAAAAAAACCGTCATAAGCTGCAATCGTTCCAATCACAACAAGACGATGGGCAACTGAAAGAACGCCATTGGAAAAGAACGGGAACGTTCCTTCTGCAATGGCGTTCTTTGTTGGATCCATGTAAGCTGCCAATTTCCGTTGCAGCAAGCTCAGCGGGGGAAAATCCAGCGGATCGCATCCGGGAACCGCTGCTTCCAGAACAGCTGGGAGTGTCTTGCTTCCGGATAGATATTGTATTTGATTTTTTCCTTGGGGATCTGCAGTTCCATGTATTTTGTATAGAGCAGATCTGCGCCTTGGAGGAATTCTTCTTTGGTAGTGAATCGGCCGAATTCGTTGGTCCCCACATCCATATAGATCCGCTGTAAATGGACGGCATCTACAGTCTGGAAGAAATCGATTACGTTCTGCTTCCACAAGGCTACAGAACTGCTGAGTGCGGCCAGGCGGCTGAAGATATCCGGATAGGCAAAAGCTGCGTAAACCGCCAGGATGCCCCCTGTACTGTAGCCCAGGATGGCTGTTGCATCTGCCTCTCTCCGGGTCCGGTAATTTGCGTCCACCCAGGGTTTCAGGGAGCGGACCATCCATTCTGCATACGCTTTGCCTTTTCCGGCGATCCCTTTGACTCCGGGCCGTTCTCCATCTTTCAACACGAAAGGCGTATACAGTTCTGTCCGTTCCGCCCTGTCCTTGGGACAGCACAGGGCCACCAGGATGAATTCAGGAAGATATCCTTTATAATCTTGGTAATATTGGGCAAAATCCATGCTGCAGTCGCCCCATAAAATATCTTTGTCGAAAAAGGCATCCTGGCCGTCGTTCATATACAGGACTGGGTATCTTTTGTCCGTCTGCTGGTAGCCATCCGGCGTCATGATGCGGACGGTGCAGGAACCGGAACCCATCAGAGAAAGAGGAAGCTGATATTCTTTGATTTCCATGATTTCACCTCAATGATTTTTCGATTACATGAATTTGCTGAACATGAAGCTGGCAATCACCAGAAGGATGGCCCCGCCGATCCGAGAGGAAATGGCCGCATAGGGCATCAGTTCCATCCGTTTGGCAGTCCCGAGCACCTGGACATCCCCGGATCCTCCTGCATTGGCCATGCACAGACCAGCCGTGATCATGGCTTCAATGGGATAGAAGTGGAAAAGTTTGCCCACCAGGGCTGCCCCAAGGCATGCTCCCAGGACCACGACGAAAACGTAGACGATGACTTGGATGGAGAGGACCTTGATGTAATCGTTCAGATTGGTGCTCAGTCCTACGCAGAACAGCAAGGGGAAGGACAGATATTTGACAAAAAATCCCTGGATATTCTTGGCTGCCGCTTTCAGATCGTCAGGCACACAATTGCTGATGTTCAGCAGCATCACGAAAATGATCATGAAAGCGAATTTATGGATCTTAAAGCCCAGATGGAGATAGTTGTTGATGAGAGAAACCTTGCCGGCATAGTAATGGGCGCCCATGTAGACGAAGAGAGCCAGGGTAAAAGCAGCTGCATAGGTGATCATGCTGATTTCCGCATTTTGTTTCTGGGCCGGACCTTCCTTGCTGAGGGAAGGGACATCCAGCAGTTTCCCATTCCCAGTCAGGGCGGGAAAACGTTCGCCCAGACGGTTCAAAAAGGCGGCAAACAGTACGGCCATGATATTGCCAAGCATCAGGACGGCAAACGCAGAGGCATACCAGACGGAGGGATTGTTGCCAGTGACTTCACCGTAAATCTTGCTCATGGGGATGGCACCGGCACCGTTCCCGCCTCCCATGATAGGCATGGCGATGGAAAGGACGGATTCTACAGGACTGCCACCCAAGAGAACCGCCGCACCTGCGCACAGGATGAAAGAACCGGCAATGGCCCCCAGGATGGTCGGGATGTAGCCGATGAAAGAACGGATGAGGAGCCGGCGTTCAACGGACAATACAGATCCGAAAATCAGGATGACGACGTATAATTCCAGAAACCCTTGGCTTCCGTTGAATACGGTCATGGTCTTGATGGTGCTTTCCGGAAACAGCTTGAAAGTATTGATGAAGGAAGCTGCCAAGTTGGCAAACAGGATCCCTCCGCCCAGCCAGTCTTTCCAAACCGGGATCTTGTCACCGATCAGGCCGAAGGCCGTGCCTACAATCATGGCGCAGGCAAAGGCCCCCATGATGTTGTTGAGAAGGTATCCCTGACAGGCAATGAATACGGTGATTGCCAGCAAGGCGATGTACATGCGCAAGGGCATGCCCAGTACGGTTGTTTTCCCAGATCCACTCATTATGATGATTCCCCCTGTTTCGAAATAAAAACATTCCGGAATGTATTTGCCAATGCATCGTACGATTTTTTGTGCTTCCATCATAGTATTTTTCAGCAGAGATGTCGATGAGGGGATTTTAATAACTTGTATGCGGCTTTTTTCATATTCTTTTGTTCTGGCGGTATATAAGGTATAATAAGTAGAAACTATGATGGATGGAGCAGCAGGTGTTGAAATGATTGACGGAAAATATAGATTCATATTGACCATTGCCGCCAAGCGAAGCTTTTCAAAAGCGGCTGAGGCCCTGTACATATCACAGTCCCATTTAAGCCATCTGGTGGCTTCCGTGGAAAAAGAACTGCATATCCGGATCTTTGATCGGAGCAGGAAGCCTCTGTCCCTTACAGAGGATGGACTGATCTACGTGGAATATATGGAAAAGATCCTGGCTTTGGAGAAGGGCCTGAAAGAAGCTTTGCAGAAGGAACCGACCCGCCAGGAAAAAATCATCCATTTGGGAATGGGGCCGGCGCGTACCCCCTTGGTCGCTCCCCTTGTTTTGAAGTATTTCGAAAATCACTTCCCAGATATCAGGATTGAAATCGTCGAAGACAACAGCAATGAAGGACTCCTGAAAAAAGTCTTGGATGGGACATTGCAGCTGGCCTTCTATACGTCTCCGGATCCGCCTGCAGAAGTGGATCGGGTGGTCCTGTATAAAGAACTGCTTTGGCTGGTCCTTCCGGCAGATCATCTTTTGGAAACGGACAAAAGGGAAGATACCCTTTATTCTGAGGACCTGAAGAAGTTGGAACAGAATAAGTTCCTGGTGCTGCAGGAATCTTATGGCCTGGGCCAGTATGCCCGGGAGTTCTTCCGAAAATATGATTTCCACCCGAAAGAAATCTTCACGGTCAAGAACCTGGAATCCCTGCAGAGCTTGGCTGCTTCCGGCATCGGCATCACCCTTCTTCCTACAACCTGGAAGGAACGCTCTTTTACAGAGATTTCGCCCCAGTATTATAAAATCGGAGAACCTCCTTTTGGCAGAGAAATCTATATGATCTATCAGAAATCCCACGAACTGACAGAACCAGAAAAGGTCGTCTGCAGATTATGTTCCCATCATTGAATAAGAAATCCATTTTCCGAAAGAACCGCGCCACGGATGATTGACGATGGACAAATGAAAAACCGCCATTGAGAAAGAACGGGAACGTTCCTTCTCAATGGCGTTCTTTTAGCGGAAGCTGTTGGCGTCCAATTATAATCATTCTTTAATGATCTTCTGCAGGGACGTTACGTACAGAAGCAATAAGAGAATTATTCAAATTCTCTTTTACAATTTTAATGAAGGATTTTATCAGAGAAGAGTGTCTTTGGTGTTCAGGATAATTAACAGAAATCATCAGTGGCTTAAAATCAGGGAGAGGATGTATGATATGTTCCTTCGAAAAAGGATAAGTTGAACATTGAATTAAAGTCCTGGGGCAGAGCATAAATCCCATTTGAGAATAACACATACTGAGCATCGTACCTACATCACGTAATTCTAATATTTTGGTAATATGTAATTTTTGATCGGAAATATATTGATGACAATATTTACCAACAGTAGTATCAGAAGGCATGATAAGAAAAGGACAGCACTGGATAATATCTTTAATAGCTTGGTCATTATAGATACGAAACTGATGACTTGGGCGGTCAGGAAAGTATTGTTCCAAAACCGCAGGATGGATGACCAGCATAAATGGGTCGTGATAGAGTGGTATACTAATGATATTTTTTAAATTAGCAGGCTGAAATCCTATTGCCACATCAACTTCATGCTTCACTAATTTTACTTCCACTTCCGGCGTATTTCCCTCAAAAAGTTTAATTTGAACCAGCGGATATTTCTTCTTGAAATCTCTGATAATGGGAGGCAAAAGAAACTGTGCACGAGAATAAGTTGTACCAATTGTTATGGTGCCACTTTTCTGTTTCTGCATCTCGAACATGCTTTCTTCCATTTTTCGTTTACAAGATAAGATTTCACTCGCATATGTCTTTAATAAAATCCCGGCAGAAGTGATTTTTAATGGTGGACCATAAAGGAAAAGCTTAACTCCCAGACTTTTTTCCAATTTATTGATATGTCCACTTAGGGTTTGTTGTGTAATATGAAGCTCTTTTGCAGTCGTGTTGAAATTCAATCTTTCTGAAAGCAATAAAAAATATTCAAGGTTTAGAAAGCTAATCATATTTGAGCCTCCTTTTTCCTCATTTAATCCATTATATCATTGAAAGGGATTTTTCTTGAGTAAAATTAGAATAACTCATTCATTTAAAGAGGTATTAACAGGTATAAGCCTGTTAATACCTCTTTAAATATCAGTTGGCCTGAAATTTCAGTATTAGATATGATAAATGTGTAAAGAGAATGTAAAAAAACAAGCAGTTGATATACAAGAAAAGGGGAAATGTAATTATGATGACGAAAAAAGAATTGATTCAGGCGGTTTTAAAGGGAGAAAAGACAGATCATATCCCGTATTCGATGTGGAGCCATGTACCGGGTGTGGATCGGGATCCTGAGGCAATTGCAGAAGAAACCTATCGTTTTTACAAAGAATACGATGTGGATATCATCAAAACCATGAACAATGGCATGTACAGCATCGAAGATTATGGCTGTGAAATCGATTACTCCGATGTCCTGACCGGCGGTGTAGCCAAAATCATTACGACCCCCGTCCACTGTGGGGCGGACTGGCTGAAAATCCAGGAAATCTCCATTGAAGAAGGGGCGCTGAAACGGGAGCAGACCTATTTGGCCCTGCTGCTGGAAAAATTGAAAGGGGAGGCAGTCCCTGTTGTATTCACCGCTTTCAGCCCCATCACTACGGCCAATAAACTGTGCGGCAACAAAGTACAGGAATACGTGAAAAACGGGTATGGAAAAGAGGTCCATCAAGCCCTGGAGGCGATAACGGCGACTACCCGTAAATTGGTCCAACGGGTCATCGAGATGGGGGCCGATGGGATTTTCTTTGCCACCCAATTGTCTTCTTATGTAAAAAGCGATGAGAAGTTTTACGAGGAATATGGGGCTCCGTATGATAAAGCGGTCCTGGAAACTTCCAAGGGATGGTGCAATGTACTCCACGCCCATGGGGATGAAATCATGTTCGATCTGCTGAAGGATTACCCGGTCCAGATCTTCAACTACCATGCCTGGCAGAGCCTTCCTTCTGTGGGAGAAGCCCAGGTTTGTACCGGTAAGACCCTGATGTGCGGGATTGAACGGATGGATATCACGAACCACAGAAAGAACGAGATCCGCAACGAAATTTATGAATCCATCAAACAGACAGGTGGACGGCATCTGATCCTAGCACCTGGCTGCGTCATCCGGTATCCGTTGGATAAAGAGATGCTGGCTTATGTGAAAAAAGTAAAGGTGGAGATTGAAACGGCCTTACAAGCTTGAAGAGTTTGCTATAGGGAGGTAAATTAAATGGATGCTGCTGGATTTGTAAAAAATAGAATCGAAAAACTTAAAGAGAAAATGGCAGAACAAGGTATAGATGCTGTAATCATCGAAAAACCGGAAAATGTTATGTATTACAGCAACTTTAACGAAGTCCTGAATTCGATGCCTGCTTTTGTAATCTTGACACTGGCCAGTGAACCAGTATTACTAGTTCATTCTTTGAGAGCTGATCATGCAAGAAATGAAGGGGCTGTTTCAAACGTTAAATTATATGGGAAATGGGGCAACAATGTTCCTGTCGCCATGGATCCCATTGAAGCAATCCGTATATTGCTTGGAAGCTTTAAGGGTACATTGGGTTTAGAAACAGAATACATGAATGTTGCAAGATATCAAAAAATAAAGGAAATCGTGAAGCCTAAAGATATTCTTTCAATTTCGAATTTGATCAATATGCAGAAAATCATAAAGGATCAATATGAAATCCAATGTATTAAAAAATCAGCTGAACTGGTAGATTTAGGAGTGAAAACAACGATTGAATATCTAAGTCAGGGGTATTCAGAAGCAGAAGCCAGTACCGAGGGCCAATATGCCATGCGGAAACTGTGGCACAAAAAATTCCGGGACAGCGAGGTCTGCGGCTATGGGACCAGCGAAGGTGGCATGATTGACAGTCTCCATGTGTGGTGCCTGTCAGGAGGCCACATTGCTTACGGCTGTGACTGCCCCAAACACTATTACCCCAAAGAGGGGGATCTGACTCTTCCCATGGCCTGGGCCAAGACGGATGGGTACCATGCAGAAAATGAGCGGACCATCATCATCGGCCATTTGGATGGATTCAAACAGCACGCCTACGACAGTATGCTGCGGGCGCGGGAAGCTGTTTTCAAAATTTTAAAGCCTGGTACCCTGTTCAAAGACCTTTATTTTGCAGCGGCAAAGGTATACAGCGATGCCGGCTTTGAAAAGATTCTTCCCGGCCGTGTAGGGCATGGGGTGGGTTGTTCTGCCCACGAGTTCCCTTCGCTGGATCCCAAAAATGAAATTCCTTTAGCACCGGGTATGGTCATCACGGTTGAGCCAGGGCTGATGGATAAATCCTGGGGCGGTGTCCGCCATTCTGATACTGTTCTGATTACCGAGTCCGGCTACGAACGGTTGACCGTATTGGAAAATGGAAAGATTGTAGTCAATTTAAAATAAAAGGAGAATTTGATGGAACAAAAAATTTATGATACTTATGTTGCCATCCTGGAAAATGAATTAAAAGTAGCCCTGGGGTGTACGGAACCCATTGCCATTGCTTATGTAGGGGCAAAGGTACGGGAAGTCCTGGGCAAGATGCCGGAGCATATCGATGTATATTGCAGCGGAAATATCGTGAAGAATGTCAAAGCTGTGGTGGTTCCCAATTCTGATGGACAGCGGGGCATCGATGTGGCGGCTGCTCTGGGTGTCATCGGCGGGGATGCATCTCTGGAACTGGCGGTGTTGGAATCTGTCAAACCGGAAGATATCCGGCTCTGCAGGAAATTACTGCAGGAAAATTTCGTTACCACCCATCTGGTGGAAGATGTGGCCAATCTGTACGTTGCCATCAAAGCCACGGCAGGCGATGGATCTGCAGAGGTGGAAGTCAAAGAGTACCATTCGAACATCACGAAAATCGTGAAAAATGGAGAGGTGATCTTTGCAAAAGAGGAAAAGAATGGCCAGGCAGATTCCAGTGAGCCTGACAAGAATCTGCTGAATGTGAAAGACATCCTGGAATTTGCGGATGCCGTCAAGATCGATGATGTGAAAGACATCCTGGACCGGCAGATCCAATACAATACGGCCATTGCCCAGGAAGGCATGAAGCATCCCTATGGAGCAGAAATCGGCCGGACGCTGATGGAGGATTTCGACCACAGCAATGTGAAGCTCCAGGCAAAGGCCTTTGCGGCAGCCGGATCCGATGCCCGGATGAGCGGATGCCCGCTGCCTGTGGTCATCAACTCCGGGAGCGGGAACCAGGGAATCACCGTATCCCTTCCCGTGATTGTTTATGGCCGTTATTACCATTTGCCCCAGGAAAAGATCTACCGGGCCCTTTGTGTCAGCAACCTGATTTCCATCCACCAGAAACGGTTCATCGGAAGTCTGTCCGCCTATTGCGGTGCCACCAGTGCAGGCTGCGGCAGCGGTGCCGGCATCGCCTATATGATGGGGATGTCTTACGATGAAATCTGTGATGTGATCACCAACAGCATCGCTACCATCGGGGGGATGGTCTGTGATGGGGCCAAATCTTCCTGTGCAGCGAAAATCGCGGCTTCTGTAGAAGCGGCACTGGTGGCCGTCCACATGGCCAAGAAGCACAGAGCCTTCAAAGATGGGGAAGGCCTGGTGAAGGGAAATATCGAGGAAACCATTGCTGCCATCGGGGATATGGGCCGGGTCGGCATGAAAGCAACCGATGTAGAAATCCTGAACCTGATGCTGGGTAACGTGAAAGTTTAATGTAAAACAACCTTTGGGAGGGATTTAAAAATGGAGATGGAAACTAAAAAATCCAAATCTGAAGGCCTAATGCATATGATTGAAATAGCAGGGAATAAGATACCGGATCCGTTGGTGTTTTTCTTGATTTTAATTGTTGCCTGCTTAGTTGGTTCTTTTATCATGTCTTATTTTGGAATTTCTGATATTAATCCAGCAACTGGCAAAACCGTAAAAGCCTATAATCTTTTGTCAAAAGACGGATTTATTAGGATGTTGATCAGTGTCATCAGTAATTTCCAAGGATTTACTGTCATGTGCATGACTTTGACTTGTATGTTTGGAATGTGCGTGGCGGATCAATCCAGATTCTTTGAGAGTATCATGAAACACGTTATTCTCTCATCTAAAGGATCAGACAAAAAAATAATAATGATTTTTTGCTTGATTAGCGCACTGGCAGATATTACAAATGGTGGGGGATTTGTGATTATGCCATTATTAGGCGGTATCGTATGGGGGAATATGGGACGGAATCCCATTGCCGGCATGCTCTGTGGGTATGGAACTATCGCTGGTGCTTTTTGTGCAAATTTTATGTTGGGTACAACGGATATTGTATGCGCGGGATTTACACAAAATGCAGCACGAGTAATTGATCCCTCTTACGTGGCTGCTGCTTCAATGGGATGGTACTACCAAAGTGTGGCAGCTATTTTATTGACTTTGACATCCTATTTTGTAACGACACGTTATGTTGAGCCAAGATTAGGGAAATATCAAGGTGAATATGTTGCCCGTCAAGAGGAAAAACTTCCCAATGAAGGAAAAGCACTGAAATTTGCAGTGATTGCATTATTCATCTATGTTATTTTGATTGTCATCAATGCGGTTCCTGCTGGAGGGATTTTACGTGATCCTAAAACTGGAGAATTGGTATCTGGCAAATCACCATTTATGCAGAGCCTGGTATTTATGATTTCTATGTTTTTCTTTATTCCTGGTTTGGTATTCGGTAAAGTCACGGGAACTATTCCTAACATTAAGAAATTAATCAAAGTACTGAATAGTGGTATCGCAGCTATGAGCGGATTTATCGTCCTGTCTTTTGTAATGGCTCAATTCATGAAGTATTTTGCCTGGTCCAATATGGGAACAATCATAGCCATTAAAGGGGCAAAGGGATTAGCAGCTTCAGGTCTTCCCTTTATTGGGATTTGCGTAGTATTTATCTTGTTTTGTGGTGTGCTGAATTTGTTTATGGGAAGTGCATCGGCAAAATATGGCTTGATTGCTCCGGTATTCGTACCAATGTTCATGTTGATGGGCTATGATCCTTCAGTTGCACAAATGTGCTACAGAATTGGCGATGCTATAACAAATCCTATTACTCCGACATTTGCTTATATTGCAATGCTTATGGAAGCGGTAAAGAAATATGATCCCAAAATGGGCTTTGGCTCTTTAATTGCTGGATTAATGCCATATACGATTTCATTTACCATTGTTATGATTGGTGAGTTTGTTATTTGGCTTTTGCTTGGCATGCCATTAGGCCCTGGTGGAAGTATCTTTTTTGGTGGTTAAAAGGTAGCTGAGATGAAAACTGGAAGAGTACTTAGTAGGATTTATCTAAAACAACTGGGAGGACCCTCTGTAAAGAAAAATAAGAAACCAATAGATTATATAGAAACTATGTAGTAAAAATTCAAGCAGCACGTTGAAGCAGATGTAGAAATCCTGAACTTGATGCTGGACAAAAAGAAAGTGCAGCAGTCGTAAAAAAGGGGGAGTAAAAATGTTTGGAATGAAACCGATTACCGGGGCGATAATCGATTCCTTATTGTGGTCAGCCTCTTTGCTGGGGATTTTGCTGTTGTTTGCGACCTTTATCCGGGTACGCTTCCAATTCTTGAAAAAGTACTATATTTCGGCTTCACTGATTGCCGGTCTCATCGGTCTCATCCTGGGGCCGGAAGTCCTGGGAGTCATCCCTAAAGATGTCATCAGTTCCTGGGGGGCACTTAGCGGACGGCTGATCATCGTAGTCCTAGCACCCATGCTGATCACCGGCAGCTTTCCCCAGCTGGGCAAACTGGGACGGGTCACGGCTTCTCAGTCGGTCTGGTCTAGGCTGGCCACCGCTGCCCAATATGCAGTACCTTGCCTGATGAGTGCCCTGCTCTTTACTCCAGTCATGGGCGTGAATCCATTGTTTGCTTCTGTCCTAGAACAGGGATGGGCCGGCGGCCATGGCACAGCCGGCGGTATGAAGATGGTGTTCGATTCTCTGCATTATGTGGATGGCGCTTCTCTGAGCATCACCTCAGCAACGGTTGGTCTGCTGTACGGGGTCGTCGGTGGGACCATCGCCATCAACTATGCAGCCCGGAAAGGGTACATTCATAACGTCACCACCCATGATGAAAAGGTGGATGAACTGCTGGGCCATGATCACAGTGAAGTCGGCTCCAATATCACCATCAGCCGGAACGTCATCGATATCTTTGCTTTCCATGCCGGACTGGTGGGCGGGGCTATCGTCATCGGCTATCTGCTGATGCGGGCCATGAAACTGTTCTTCAACTTCAATCTGTACTGGTTCATTGCAGCCATGCTGGGTGGATTGGTGGTACAGGCGCTGATCATCAAGACAAAATATAACAAATGCATCGACCGTCCCACCATGAGCCGTATCCAAGGGCTGGCACTAGAATTCCTGGTGGCAGGGGCCATCGCTTCTGTCAAGATTACCGTCATCGTAAAATATGCCCTGCCGTTGATCATCCAGCAGGGGGCCTTCATGATCATCATGCCTGCACTTTTGTTCTTCTTTGGCCCTCGTCTGTTCAAGACCAACTGGTTCGAAAATACCATCGTGGTATTTGGGACTGCCTGTGGCGTGGTAGCAACCGGTTTCCTGCTGCTGCGGCTGGTGGATCCGGAACTGAAGACAGAATCAGCAGAAGCTTTCGCTGCCAGCCGTCCCTTCTGCTCTCCTTTCATCGCCGGCGGCATCCTTACCAGTATGATGCCGAACCTGATTGCACAGTATGGGAATCTGGCCGTAGGCTTTGCCTGGACCGCAGCCTTCCTGGGTATCGTCCTGATTGCCCGGGTGGCAGGACTGCTGAAATTTACCAAGCAAGCTGCTTGATTGGAATTTGAAAAGTAAATTGAACAAGAAGAGGTGTGAGCCATAAGATTCACACCTCTTTTCAGCCACTGGAGGAATCAATCATGGATTTTACCATATTGGGAATGGGAAAGACCGGCCATGCAGCAGCCTGTTATTTGATGGAGCAGGGCCATAAAGTCACTGTATGGGACCGCAATCCGGATAAGATTGCAGCACTGCAAGAAAATGGAATCTCCATTTATGGGCAAATCGTTGGAGTGTTCCGTCCTGAATCCTGCCAAGCTATCGGAGAAGCCGTTGGAGAAAGCCGATATCTCTTGGTATTTACCACGGCAATCGGACACCGGCCCATTGCAGAAGCGTTAAAGGGAAAGCTGCAGCAGGGGCAGCGGATCCTGATCTTCAACGGAAATTGGGGTGCTGTGGAATTCGCCGAATGCCTGGGGAACGAACTGGAAGAAAAAGAAATCATCCTGGGAGAAACGGGAGCCCAGATTTTTGCGGCCTCTCTCAAAACGACGGGTCAGAGCTATTTGAAATCTTTGAAGAAAGCCGTTGATTACAGTACCTACCCGGCTTCCTGTGCGGAAACAGTCAGTACCGAACTTCTTTCTGTCTTTCCCCAGCTGCACCCGGTGGGCAATGTTTTAGAAACTTCTTTGAATATGTCCAACCCCATAGCCCATTGCCCTCTGGATCTGTTCAATCTGGCAGCCATTGATGCGGGCCAGGAAAAATTGATGTTTGCGTCGGAATATACGTCTCCTAGAGGGGTTGCCTATACGGAGCAAGTGGACCGGGAACGGCTTGCCCTGTTGGAGAAAATCGGTGTCAAAGGGCAAAGCCTGCTGCAGCTGTTCAATAAATCATGGCAGAGCGATTATACGGATCTGTATACGGCTTTCAAAAAAATTAAAAGTTATCAGACGGCCAAATCTCCCACCGACTTTGCTTCACGCCATTTTACAGAAGACATTCCCTTTGGCATCCTGCCAATCCAGAAACTGGCCCAAAGACATGGAGTGGAGACACCCTATATCGATGCCATGCTGGATCTGTACCGACTGGTACTGGGAGAAGAATTCAGCAGGGGAGAACCGGATCTTACTGAGGTTGATTTGAAAAAATATATGGGATAGGAAAAAGGACCGTGGAAATGTTATCCATGGTCCTTTTTCAATGATGAGATAAAAATCAGAAAATTCCTATATTTCTGCAGAAACGTAGTAAAATGGAATTGTATAAAATAAATACAGGGAAGGAGTTGGGTACAAAAAATACCATAATGAAAAACGGTAAGCATCGTCTAAAAATTGCTGAACAAAGGGGGGAATTATCAATGAAACGATTTTGGCATCTGTTGGCTATGGGGATTTGTCTTTTCTTGTTTTCTTCAACTTGTCAAGCGGCTGTGCAGGATAAATATCCGCTCCCTGCTCCTTATGCGCAATTGGAAAAACAGTATCTGGAAGAATATCCTGATTTACAGAAGACCATGGATGATATGATCCTGACTACAGAGAAACAAATGGCAAAACCTCAGAATGATATCCTTCACAATCGGATATGTACGGCCCTGGTGTACCAGATGGCAAAACATGATAAGCTTTCTAAAAAGGAAACTCGTCTTGCCATTGCTGGGGACTTACTGCATAATATCGCCAAACAGGATAAGGATTATGTACTGAGCAATCCTAAACTGCTGGAAAATACTATCGAAATGACAGCGGAACTTCGAAAAAGAGGATATCTGAAAAAATCCCATGAATTCATGGAGAAAGCGGAAATGTTCCGAAATCACAAATTGGGAAATAACCGGGGCTTGATCCATCATTTGACGGGAGCAGTCTTGGCCGGGGAACTTTTGCAGAAAGAAGGCTTCAAACCAAAAGACATTGCTCTGCTCCAGGCCTGCATTGTAGAACATTCGACCGGATACTGGTATTTCAGAGATCAAGTAGATAAAATGTTCCCCGAAGTACCGGAAGCCTGGAAATATGTCTATCCGGAACCTGAAAACCGTTTGGCCGACTATATCCATGATGCAGATTTGGTATCTCAGTTTGTCCCTGCATCTGTAGTTCCGGAAGGCAGCAAGTGGCGGAATCTGGCAACCAATCGCTGGGGAGCTGATCAATCTGCCAAATCCCAGGCCCACGTGGTCTATTATGTATTTGACCGGCTGTATGGAGAAGCGCGTACTCCCATCGGAAAAGCCATGGCTAAAGAAAAATGGGACGGCATTTCTTCTCAATTGAAGCAGTTGATGGGAATCAAACAGGAGGAAGATCCTATTCAGCTATTTGGGATTCCGGCGTTTTGGAAGAAATAGATTAAAAGGGGACTTGTGAATTTGGGTGAATTCACAAGTCCCTTTATAAATTTGAAAACAAAGAAAAATGGAAACACTGTCAGTGCAAATCATCTTCTTTTAATGATTGATTACTGTACTCATATAAAAAAGCTACAATAAATTTCATGGAGCGGATATAGTCATCCACTTTGAGATTTTCATTGGGAGAATGATGATTGCTGTTTGTATTGCCTGGGCCGATTCCAATAATCTTTAAATCAGGAATCACTCTGCGTAAAGCTATAGCTGGACCTGCTCCCAGTTGGGTTATTTCTTTAACCAAGGGTTTATTGTAAGCAAGAAGAGCCGCTTTTTCCAGACAGGCAGTTTCTGGAATTTCCATGGATGTTTTTACCGGGAAAGTACCATCCAGATAATCAACTTTTATATCCGAAAGACCTAATTTTTTAAAGTGCTCCTGTAGTAATGTTGCAATCCGATTGGGATCCTGATTGGCAACTAAATAACAGGATAGTCTTGCATGAGCGTCATGCGGTACGATGCCCCGGGGTTTAATATACATTTGCCCTGATTCCAGTCCGCAAATTGACATGGTTGGAGTAAAATACATTTGCTTTTTTAATTCCAATCCAGATACATGATTGACAAAATGGGCTAATCCTAATTTCTCTTTCTCAAATTCTTCATCATAAGGAAAGTCGCGTAATATCTTTAATTCGTATTCAGTTGGGGTTTCGATATTATCATAAAAACCTTTAATTTTAATTTTTCCATCGGGTGATTGAAGAGATGCTAAAGCCCAAATTAAACGCCAAGATGCGCTGGGCACAATGGAACCCATACGGCCATGTACATCATTTGTTGCTGTTTTGACGCTTATATCAAAAGAACAATTACCACGTACACCATAACGGGCCCACGGGCCACCATTTCCCTGGCGGCGCCCATTTTCCCAGAAGCAAATATCAGCTTTGCAAGCTTCTCGAAAGAGTGCAGGATGATTCTCAACATAATCCATCATGGAGGGGCTTCCACTTTCTTCATCACCTTCAAATAGATATTTGATAGTGACGGGAAGCGTACCTGTAACGCTGAGGATGGCTCTTATAGCCTGGATACGAGAGAGCAAAGGACCTTTGTTATCTGAAATACCCCGTCCGTATAGGAAATCCCCTTTTTCTGTTAAGGCAAAAGGCTTGCCTGAATCCCATTTCGACGGATCGCCTGCTTCGACTACATCATAATGGTTGTAAAAAAGAACTGTTTTTTGCTTGAGACCCTGTTTTTCAGAAGTCAGGAGATCGTTTCCCTTATTTACTTTTAATCGATGTGATGGTAGATCTGTTTTCTGCAGCTGCTTTTCTATGAAGACACGAGCTTTTTCTCTTTCATTTTTTTGAGAAGCCGTACTTTCTATCGAAATGAAGTCTATTAATTCTTTGATATATTCCTCTCTATGAGCATCAATAAAAGTAAAGATGTCGTTTATCTGGGAATTGACCGATTGGTTTCCTTCTTTCATCTACAATCACCTCATTCTAAGAAGTTACAGTTTAATAAAAAAAGTCACTGATATTAGAAAAATTAACATATTGCAATCAGAATGTATAGTATATATAATTTAAGATAAAGCTAATTTATTGTTATTTTTTCAAAAAATGTTTACTTCGTTACTATTTTAGCAGGTATAAATCATGGATTTAAAAGAAGAAAAATATATTACGATATTAGCAAAATATGGAAATATTTCAATCGCAGCTGATAAATTATTTATCTCTCAACCAGCACTTAGTATGTATGTGAGAAAGATAGAAAAGATCCTTGGAGTAAAGCTTTTCGATAGGAGTGGCAAAAAGTTTGTATTGACTCCTGCAGGTGAATTATATGTACAAAAAGCAAAAGAAATGCTTCGCTTAGATGAAGAATTCCATGCGGGACTGAATGATTTCAATAACAATATGAGTGGAAAACTTTCCATTGGAATCGAATCTTCACTCAGTCCTCAAGTCTTATCTCAGCTTCTTCCGGCATTTCACAAAAAATATGCCAACGTTAAAATCGACATCCATGAGATGCTGAACAGTTCTTTGGAAGAAATGCAGAAGAAACACAGTTGTACCTTTTATATTATGCACTTGAATAATCTATCTTCTGAATTTCATTGTGATTGTTATTTTCAAGATCAGTTGCTACTTCTTATGTCGAAAGAAAGTAGACTGACAAGATATCTTCAGTCTAACAATAAAGAAGATTTATATCCATATATTGATTTAAAAGTCTGTAGGAACGAACTCTTCATTCTCCCTAAGACCATACAAAATATTCGACGACAGTTGGATATTATTTTTGAAGAAGAAAATATTTATCCTTCTGAAACTGTTGAAATTCGTATGTTTGATTGTGCTGCTGCACTGGTTTCTGAAAATATGGGAATCTGCTTTGTGAGGGAGTCTTATCTAAAGCAGCTTCACCTGAAAAAGCCCATTATCAGCTGTATTTTTTCAACGCCCCAATTACGACAGAATAATATCTATATTTGTTATTTAAAAGACCATATTCTTACGGACTATGAAAAATATGCGTTAACGATACTGAAATCATGTTATCCATTTCAATAAATGATTCAGCAAAAGAGCCATTGGTTGCAAAACCAGTGGCTCTTTTATGTTAAAAATTTATTTAAGCCAATACACTTGAATGAAATAGTGAAATAAAGTAACAAAGTTAACAAAAAAGACACGAATAAGAAAATATTAATTCTATTCTAAGATATATATAATATACATCTTAAGGTAGATATGCTATTTTAATAATAAATCATGAAACATTTAATAGTGATTTAATATAAATGTTAGGGAAAAATGATAATTTAGCAAAGAAATCCAATTAACTTATTAATTTTACTATGCATAAGTATAAAGTAATATAAATGCATAATTATTAGGAGGGCTTATTTATGTGGAAATATATCCTGAAACGCTTTGCTATGCTGATTCCTGTTATGATGGGAACAATCCTTGTTGTATTTTTTATCATGGATCAGTCGAATGTAGATCCTGCAAAAATCATGCTTGGCGATGCTGCAACTGCAGAAAATATTGCTCATCTCCATAAACAATTGGGATTGGATGATCCTTTCTTTGTTCGTTATTTTCGATATTTGGGGAATTTACTCCATGGTGATTTGGGGATTTCCTATACTTACAAAACTTCTGTAGCAGGGCAAATCGCTTCCCGGTTGCCAAATACAGCAATTCTGGCTGGATCCGGTGTGTTTCTGACTGTGATCATTGGCATTCCCTTGGGAGTTATTTCTGCAAAACACCAATTCAGTATATTTGATAATGTTTCAACGGTCTTCACCTTATTTGGAGCAGCGGCTCCTGCTTTTTGGGTCGGACTTGTGCTGGTTATGGTATTTAGCCAGCATCTTCACTTATTCCCTGCATCTGGAATGGGGAGAGGGACTGTCGGTCTTTTAAAATCCCTTATTTTGCCGGCTATCACTCTGAGCTTGAGCGGTACTGCCAATGTTGCACGGACAACACGTTCTTCTATGTTGGAGGTCATCCGAGCTGATTATATCGATACGGCACGAGCAAAAGGAACAGATGAAAGGACAATCACTCTCCGTCATATGTTGAGAAATGCTTTGATTCCGGTAACTACTGTAGTTGGCTTGAATTTTGGTGTATTGCTTGGTGGATCGGTCCTTACTGAAACCGTATTTGCTTGGCCAGGGATTGGGCGATATGTAATCGAATCCATTAAATCACAGGACATACCTAGTGTTTTAGGATGTGTCGTTGTCCTTTCCATTTTATTTACTGTGGTCAATCTTTTTGTAGATATCTTATATGCTTATATTGATCCTAGGATTAAAGCACAATATAAAAGTGCAGGAGGTTCAAAATGACTCAGCAGGGAATGAAGAAGGCTACAGGAATGAATGAATATCAGGGAAGAAGCTTATGGGGAGAAGCATGGCATCGGTATAAAAAAAATAAAGTCGCTGTTGCCGGATTGGTTGTAGTCATCGCACTCCTGATTATCGCACTGGGGACGATTGTAATCGATCTTGTAACTCATGAAAGCGTCTATAATGAATTGGTTTTGAAGCAGGATATTTATCGAAAACTTGCAAAGCCAAGTATGCAGCATATCTTTGGCTGTGATGAATATGGACGAGATATTTTTTTCCGGATGGTCTGGGGAACTAGATATTCTTTGTTTATTGGGGTGTCTTCTATATTATTTGCTTTAGCAATTGGATTGGTACTAGGTTCTATTGCAGGTTATTATGGCGGTAAAATTGATAATTTCATTATGCGAATCATGGATGTTTTTCTTTCTATTCCCTCAATGGTCATGGCAATTGCCGTCGTCACTGCTTTAGGTACAGGAACTTTTAATTTAGTCCTTTCGATTGCTATCCCTCAGATTCCACGATTGGCACGAATAGTCCGAGCTTCTGTCATGACTGTTCGTGATAGAGAATTTATAGAATCAGCTAGGGCGGTTGGAGCCAACGATAGGCTGATTATTACTCAATATGTTTTGCCGAATGCAATGGCTCCTATTATCGTGCAAACTTCACTTTATATTGGACAGGCTATTTTGGCTATAGCCGGGTTGAGTTTCCTTGGTATCGGAATTCAGCCCCCAACGCCAGAATGGGGTTCGATATTAAATGCGGCCAGAACATATATGAGACAGGCTTGGCACATTTCCCTGATTCCAGGATTGGTAATTATGTTTACGGTGCTTTCCCTTAATGCAGCCGGTGATGGCTTGCGAGATGCGCTGGATCCAAAGTTAAAGAATTGAGGGATTTGAATATGGCATTCTTGGAAATTAATAAAATCAATATCGACTATGTTACTGAAGATGGGGTTGTGGAAGCTGTCAATGATATAGATCTTTCTTTAAAAGAAGGAGAATCATTAGGACTCGTTGGTGAGACCGGCGCAGGGAAAACTACCTTAGCAAAATGTATCATGAGAATTCTGCCAGAAAGAACAGCTAGGATTAATTCTGGAGAAATATTTTATAAAGGTACTGATTTGTTAAAGCTAGAACCTGAAAAAATGAGGGAAATCCGTGGATCAGAAATCGCTATGATTTTCCAGGACCCTATGACAGCGCTGAATCCAGTGTTAACAGTAGGCGAACAAATTGCAGAAGCGGTACAGAATCATCAGAAAGTCGATGATGCGGAGGCTATGAAAAAAGCAGAAGAAATGCTTGAACTGGTGGGCATACCTGCTGCACGGAGTTCTGAATATCCTCATCAGTTCTCCGGAGGAATGCGTCAGCGTGTGGTGATTGCTATTGCTCTTGCTTGTAACCCTAAGCTGCTTATTGCGGATGAGCCAACAACAGCTCTGGATGTGACGATTCAGGCCCAAGTGTTGGAAATGATCCAGAAACTCCGTACTCAAATGAAAAGTTCCCTGATTCTCATCACTCATGATTTGGGGTTGGTAGCACAAAATTGTGAGAGTGTTGCCGTGATCTATGCAGGGGAAATCGTAGAATATGGAACAGTCCATGATATCTTTAAGGATATGAAGCACCCTTATACGGTAGGTCTTTTCACTTCTATTCCCAAAATCAATGAAGATGTGAAACGTTTGACACCGATTCCAGGAAATACGCCCGATCCTGTGCATCTTCCCAAAGGGTGTAAGTTTTGTACAAGATGTGCGTATGCGACAGAAAAATGCCAAAATGAACATCCAGAACTGTATCAATCCAGTGAGGGCCATTTTGTTCGCTGCTTTTTGAAAGGTCAGGGGGGAGAGAAATATGGAAAACAGTAGGGAGAAAATACTTAAGGTCAAACACCTAAAAAAATATTTCAATACTCCTGCCGGGATCCTTTCCGCAGTAGATGATATCAATTTTTCTATAAAAAAAGGGGAAACATTAGGTGTCGTAGGTGAATCAGGGTGTGGAAAATCCACATTAGGGAAATCCATCTTGCGATTGGAGGAGCCTACAAGTGGTGATGTCTATTTCAATGGGAAAAATGTAACCAAGATGGATAAAAGGGAATTAAAACAGATACGGAAAGATATGCAGATTATTTTTCAGGATCCGTATGAGTCTTTGAATCCACGGATGACAGTGAGTCAATTGATCCAAGCCCCTATGATCATCCAGGGAATCTATAAAAAATCCCAGCGGGAAGAAATGAATAAGAAAACCCTGGAAATCATGGAACAGGTAGGACTTGCCAGAAGATTGGTGAATACCTATCCTCATGAATTGGATGGAGGGAGAAGGCAGCGGATTGGCATAGCCAGAGCCCTGGCGCTGCAGCCAAAATTCATTGTTTGTGATGAGCCTGTCTCAGCCCTGGATGTTTCCATCCAGGCCCAGATCCTGAATTTGATGCAGGATTTACAGGAAAGCATGGAACTGACTTATCTTTTTATTACCCATGATCTTTCTGTTGTCAAACATCTTTCGACGCGGATCATGGTTATGTATTTGGGACAGATGGTGGAAATGGGTACACCTCAGCAATTGTTTACAAATCCACTGCACCCATATACAAAAGCGCTGCTTTCGGCAATCCCTGTACCTGATCCAGATATCAAGATGCAGCGGATTCAACTGAAAGGCGAAGTGACGTCACCAATCAACATGAAGGCAGGTTGCCGTTTCGCCAAACGCTGCCTTTTTGCCAAAGAAGTTTGCAAAAAGGAAAACTGTCCCTTGGTTGATGTGGGACAGGAACATTACGTAGCCTGTCATTTAGTCCAACAGAAATAATTTGGGAGGGAGACAAATGAGAAAAATAGTAAAAAGGACATTGAGCTTATTTACAGCAGCTATGATCTGTTTATCTTTGGCAGGCTGCGGAGGTGGATCCGGTAAGGAAGGGGCTGCAAAGGATACATTGACAGTTCTGAAAAATGAAGATGTGACCTCCCTTGATCCTGGCAAAGCCATGAACCAGCGTTCGTTTTCCATTTACAGCCAGATGTTCGAGGGTCTGGTGAAATACAATCCAGATACGAAGAAAATAGATCCTTGCCTGGCTACGGATTGGAAACAAATCGATGATACCACTTGGCATTTCAACTTGAGAAAGGGAGTAAAATTCCATGATGGGACTACGATGACTTCGAAAGATGTTGTTTATTCTCTTATGCGGTATGCCAAAAGCCCGGTTGTTTCAACTTATATGGACTGGGTGGCTGATATCCAGCCAGATGGGGATTATGCAGTTACGATTAAAACAAAAAAGCCTTATGCGACACTGATCAGTTGTTTGACCTATCCTGTTGCAGTGATTTTCCCTCAAGGTTATTTTGAAAAAGTAGGGGAAAGCGGATTTGGACAAAAACCAGTAGGTACGGGTCCGTATAAGTTCGTGAAACGGGCAGAATCTGATTCTATTGCTATGGAGCGTTTTGATGACTATTGGGGTGATAAAGCCAAGACAAAGAATCTTGTATTTAAGATTATCCCTGAAGGATCTCAGAGAACGGTTATGTTGCAGAATGGAGAAGCAGATATCGTAACCGATGTAATTACTTCTGATGCAGCTTCTATTGAACAAAATGATAAATTGAGCTTAGTGAAAGCCAATAGTAATAAATATTATTCTTTGATGTTTAAATGCAATTCGAAGACTCCCATTAAGAATCCAAAAGTCCGTCAGGCAATTGCTTATGCAATCGATAAAAAGCCTTTGGTTGATGTCGTAATGAATGGGTATGGTCAGGTTGGTTCCTTGTTGGTGACTCCCACTGTAAAAGGGTACGATAAAGCGAAAGATCAGGGGAATCTGTACAATGAGACAAAAGCCAAAGAACTTTTAAAAGAAGCAGGATATCCCAATGGATTTGAAATTGAAATGTATGTTCGTTCCGGACAGCCTTATGAAGAACTGACTACAGTAGTACAGGATCAATTGAAAAAAGTTGGAATCAATGTAAAGCAAATTGTAATGGACAGCAACAAAATCCAGGAAAAACTTTTTGCTGGGGACGAAGTTCCTATCGAAATCGGCTTCTTTAATAATATTACTGGAGATACTGATTTTATCATGCAGAAACTCCTGCCCACGACCTATGGACAAACATATTTCAATGATGAAATGACTGTACTGATTAATAAAGCTCGGAATGAGAAAACAGAAGAAGGCAGAAAAAAAGTTTATGATGAGTATTTTGATTTAATGGCTAAAGATAATCCACAGATTAGCCTATTCTATGAACAGATGCTGATTGGAATGGGAAAACATGTAAAGGGCTTTAAACCCAATCCCTTAGGTGCTCACCAATTCTCTACTGTTTCTGTAAGTCAATAACGGAATATAATATGGCTTGTATGGCGTCTGATCTGGAGTGGAGAGGACGCCATTTTTCAAAGGAGATTATTATGGATATTTATCGTTCTATTGCTGATGAAGTCAGTGTTGAAAATATGTTGGAAACGAACAAAGAAATTGTGAAGTACGAAAGATTGTCTGGCTCATCGGATGAAAGGCAAGCAGTTGAATATTTGAAAAAAAGGCTGGACGAATATGGGTTTGACACTCATATCTATGATTGCCAGGCGTATATCAGTCTTCCCCAAAAATGCCAATTGGAAATCCAAGGGGAAAAAATATATGCGCAAACCCATTCCATGGTTCCCAGCGGCCATGTTGCCAGTAAAATTGTGTATTGTAGCAATCAGGATGAATTGAAAAGCAAAAATTACAGGGGAAAAATCGTTATGATACCAGGGTGGGCCACGTTCCCGGTTGTACAGATTGCTCAGGATCATGGGGCTGCCGGAATGATTTTCATCCAAAAGGCTGTTATCCGTGAATGTATTCCTTCTGACTGCTGGGGAAGTCCAACCCGGAATGACTATCATCTGTTTCCACGGATTCCTATCGTGACCGTTATTGATACAGATATCCAACCATATGTTGATCGTTTGCAGCAAGGCGGATCTTTGGGAGCTGAATTGAGCACGGAAACGGATACAGGATGGAGAACGATACCCCTTTTGATTGGAGAATTAAAAGCACCAGTCGATACGCACTATTTTGTGCAATTTACAGGGCATCAAGATTCCTGGTATTATGGAGCAATTGATAATGGGACAGCCAATGCACTTCAAATCGAGATAGCAAGACTGGCAAAAAAACATCAGGATGAATTAAAACGAAATTTCAGGATAGTCTTTTTTTCGGGACATTCCCATGGCAGATATGCAGGATCAGCGTGGTATGCTGATCATTTTTGGGAAGATTTGTATGAGAACTGCATGCTGAATATCAATAATGACAGTCCCGGAGCAAAAGGGGCTGAAGATATGGCCCACTCCATTGTTATGCCGGATGCTAAGAGCTTGGGAGTCCAGATCGTGAAGGAATTGACAGGTCAGGATTTTATAGGAATGAGACCTGGAAGACTGGGAGATCAAAGCTTTTGGAATGTTGGGTTGGCCAATGCTTTTGCTTCATTTTCCAGACAGAAAAAGACCCTTCAGCCAGATGGTACAATAGGACTAGCTCGAGGGAATGCAGCATTAGGACCAGGATGGCATACACCCGACGACCTTCCCAAATGGATAGATAAAGAGAATTATTTACGGGATGGGAAAGTGTATGCGGAATATATCATGACCTGCCTTACGGAAGATATCATTCCGTTGGAAGTTGAAAAAGATGCAGCTGATATCATGAATATCTTGGAACAATGGAATCAGGAAGCTAAGGGAAAATTTGATTTAAGTGGATCGATCCGACTGGCTGAAAAAGTAACGGATCTATGCAGTCGTTTTTCCCAAGCTCCTTTATCCAAGGACACTAAAAATGATGGGATTGTCAAGCTCTGCCGCATTTTGATTCCCTTAGATTTTACTAGGGGAAATATCTATGGAACGGAACCGGCTATGCCCATTGATCCAATGCCCTGCTTATCGCCAATCCATGATCTTGTTAAAGCGGATACATCGGACATGGACAAAAATGCTATTCTTGTTGAACTGACTCGTTCAGTGAACTTCATTGATCACAGATTGCATTGTGCTATCAAGGTATTGAATGAAATCCTGGATGGCAGGGAAAACTGAAAGGATAAAAAATGAGTATGGATGACTTGAAAGAAAAGCTTCTTGCAGGAATAAATAAAAAAATCTGCTGGAGACAATCGACGAATTCAACCATCTTTATCGCTATAGTGGTAAAGAAGAAGGGGAACAGGCTGAAAAATATATTGAATCTAAATTACAAGAGTATGGTGTAGATTATGAAACGGTTACCTATGATGGATTCTTTAGTATCCCTGTTTTTGCAGAATTAAAAGTCAAGAACCGGTTTTATGAATTGGTCGGTGATGTGTACAGTAAGGAAGCTTGTCATTTAACCGGGGAACTGGTTTATGATCAATGGAGTGAAGCCTCTTCTCCGCTGACAGAATTGGAAGAAGAACAGAGGATGGCTCGTTTTAAAGATAAAATCGTACTTACTTGGGGTGCGGGGAATCGCAGTTCGCTGGCAACTTTTGCCAGACAGGCCCGTGAGGCAGGAGCACTTGCAGTACTTCATATCTGCAAGACAAAGGGTCATTATTGCCATCACACAAATATAGGGATCATCTGGGGGACACCCGGATTTGATGAAGTCCCCTATATGCAATTCCTTCCGGCTGCCGGACTATATAGAGAAGATGGGGAAGAGTTAATTCAAATTATCTCGAATAATGATTCTGTCCTTGGTGATTTAACCATCCGGATGGATACAAAAATACGAAAAAGTTCCATGGTCGTGGCAAACATCCCTGGAAAATCCCCCAATTATGTATTGGTTTCTAATCACTATGATTCATGGTATGAAGGAATTACGGATAATGCAGTAGCTGATGCTATTTCTCTGGAATATGCAAGGATTTTTCAAGAGAAGCAGGATCAATTAACCAGAGGAATCCGGATTGCCTGGTGGTCTGGCCATTCTGATGCGCGTTTTTCAGGGTTCACTTATTATTGCGACAGCCATTGGAGTGACTTAAGACAGCACTGCGTTGCCCATGTGAATTTAGATTTGGCCGGATGCAAAAATTCTGATCAAATCCGCTGCCGTACGACTTGCACGGAAGGGATGGCCTTTACTGCTAAAAAAATCTTAAAATATACAGGAACAGAACCTCATGAGTATATACCGATGATACGGGGTGCTGATCAATCTTTTTGGGGGGTCAATGTTCCAATAACGATTATGCTTAAATATGAACCGAAGCCAGAAAATCGTTTGTCAGATTGTCCAAGTGGTGGACCGTGGTGGCATACACCTGAGGACCGCATTGATAAACTGGACGAAAAAATAATGATGAGAGATGCTGCTATCAATTTAGAAGTAATTGAGGAATTGGAAGCTGCAGATCCGTTGCCTATAAAAATTCCTGAATTTATGGAAGAATATACAAATCACTTACAAAAAATCCTTAGTCAATTGGGTTCTTCGTTTAATGCAGAACCAATCAAGGAAAGCTGGAATGAGTTAAGAAAAGCAATGGATGTCGTGGCAGAAAAACAATCTGCAGGGAAATTGCAGGATATAGACATTAAAGAAACTGTTGGACGACTTCTGCATGTAATCTATTGCCACGATTCAGAGACAACTCATGATTATGGAGATTCCTTTGGCATCTTCAAAGCATTGGACAAATTTAATGGCTTAGAAGAAAAAAATTGTTCAAGGGCTTACTTTACAATCGCTAAGACTGATTTTCTAAGGACTCGTAATCGGTTGATTCATGGCTTTAGTGAAGTGATTGATTATATTTCTCATTTATAAATGGGATTTGTATGAATGGGTGTTAAATCGATCATCCAGAGCTTTATGATCAGCTGGCTGTTGTAAAGGACAAGATACAAGAAAACCAGGGCTGTGGAACAAAGCCGACAAGGGATATCGGCCGTTTTACAGCCCTGGTTCGTATGTTGTGCTATTTTTTCATCTCTTCAGCCAGCTTCTGCACATATTCCACGGGTACTTTGGCTCCCGCAGCACCTGTTCTACAGACATACCACTGGAAAGAAAATTCAGTAGCAGCTGGCGCTGGCGCTCTTCCATACCTTCTTCTTTGGCTTCATTTTGGCGTCTCCTGATTTCATCACTTAAAATCATATACTCTCGCCTCACTTTATCCATGCTTTTGACCAAATGGACTTCTTAGTCCTGACTTTCTACGAAATTTCCTTGCGGAGGTCGATGGTCTTTTTGAAATCCTGCAAAAATCATGAATTATATCGAAAAAATTATAACAGTGGTATAATAAGAAATATCTTATTCTATCTGGGAGGTTGTTGTTATGGGGAAAAAGAAAGATGGGGTGAATTTCAATCCCTACTTGGTCTTACTGGTGATTGTCCTTTTGTGTACTATCGTTTCTTATTTTGTGGCGCCAGGAGCTTATGAACGTGAGAAAATCAATGGACTGAACGTGGTCATCGCAGACAGCTATCATCCGGTACCGAGGACACCTGTTTCCTTCCTGGAAATGTATCGTTCCATTCCCAAAGGACTGGAAGGTGCGGCCACCATGATGTTTGTGGTCATGATCATTGGGGGCGTCGTCGAGGTTTACAACCGTACGGGAGCCATCGGGGCGGGTATCAAATCGCTGCTGCAGCTGTCCCGTAAGATTTCCAGCCAATGGATCCTGGCTGTGGTCATGGGCGTATTCTGTGTCATCGGCGGTATTTTGGGATGGTCGGAACAGATCATACCTTTTGTGCCGATCATCATCTCTTTGGCGCTGGCATTGGGGTATGATTCTCTAGTGGGAATGGCTATTTCCGGTTTTGCCTGTTTGATTTCCTTTGCGGTGGGACCTTTTAATGTCTATACTGTGGGTACGGCCGATGTGATTGCCAAGCTTCCTATGTTCTCTGGATGGGAACTGCGGCTGGCAGTCCTGGTGATCGTTACGGGTCTCAGTATGTTCTGGGTCCTTCGCTATGCCGCCAAAATTAAGAAAGATCCGTCAAAATCACTGATGAAGGACATTGACCAAACGGAATTGAAAATTTCCATTCCAGAAGATGTCCATATGGATGGAATCAAAACCGCCTCTTTATTGATTATGGCTGCCTGCTTTGCGTTTACGATTTTTGGCCTCTTGACCTACAAGTGGTCGTTCAATGAAATGGGAGCAATCTTCCTGATCGGTGCCACTGCCGTCGGTATCATCAACCGCATGAGCCCGACGGATATGACCAATGCCATGGTCAAGGGGGCCCAGGATGCTTTCCCTGGTGCACTGATCATCGGGCTGGCCCGTTCCATCCAGGTGGTCATGGCTGATGGGGGGCTGGTGGATCCTCTTGTCCATGGTTTGTCCAGTTTGATGGGAACCGCTTCCACTTACAGTTCAGCGGTAGGAATGTTCATCGTCAATCTGTTCATCAATGCACTGATCCCTTCTGGGAGCGGGCAGGCAATGGCTGTCATGCCCATCATGATACCTCTTGCCGATATGCTCCATATCACCCGGCAGACCGCCGTGCTGGCGTTCCAGTTCGGTGATGGGATTTCCAATACTTTTTGGTTTACCAACGGTACCCTTCTGATTTATTGCGGTTTGGCCAAAGTGCCTTTGAAAATCTGGTATAAGTTCATCATTCCTCTGCAAATTGTGTTTTTCCTGATGCAATTGGTTTTCCTCTATATTGCAGTTACCATGAATTATGGTCCGTTTTAAGAAAGGTGGCTGGATCAAATGATGCATGAATTGCTTTCTTGTGATACCTTGGCTGTGGCTGCAGATAGGAGTGCTTGCCACAGCCATATGATGGCAAAGAACAGTGACCGGCCCATAGGAGAGGCCCAGCCTCTGCAATGGTTCCCTCCTTCTAATCATGAAGCAGGCGAAAAGCTGGAAATTACAGGGATGGAGATTCCTCAAGTGAGCCACACCTATGGGGTCCTGGGATCCAAACCGTATTGGATGTATGGATTCGAAATGGGCGTCAATGATCAGGGCGTGGTGGTTGGCAATGAAGCAGAAAATTCTCGGGATAAAGACTGCGAAAAGACGGAAGGAATCTTGGGGATGGACCTGCTCCGGCTGGGACTGGAGAGAGGGGCGACGGCACGGGAAGCCTTGGATGTGATCGTAGCCCTGCTGGAAGAATACGGCCAGCTGAGAAATGCCAGTGCGCTGTATCAATCCCATTATGAAAATTCTTTTATCATCATGGATCCCAGGGAAATCTGGATCCTTGAAACAGCTGGCAGACGCTATGCTGCCAGCAGGGTGAAATCTGGGGTATGCAATATCGGGAATTGCTATACTCTGGAAAAGGATATCGAGTTGGCATCACCTGATCTGGAAGCCCATGCAAGGGAAGAAGAGTGGCTGCTTCCGGATGAAGAATTCAATTTCTCCAAAGCCTATATGAAAGACTTTGCTGCACAGACTCTTGCAATCCCTCGATGGCGGCGGGTCAGACAACTGTCCCAGGAGAAAAAAATCCATGATCTGGACAGCCTGAAAAGGATCTTCCGCGACCATTACGAGGATGATCCTGTCCTGCAGCCCCGTTACGGTGCCTCCATCGGTTATCTGCCCACCGTCTGCCGTCATGCACTCCAATGGGATATGAGCCAGACCGCTTCTTCCATGATTGCCTGGTACCAGGAAGGTCTTGGCGTTGTGGTGCGGGAAGCCTATTCCCAGCCCTGCTGTTCCCTCTATCTCCCGGCTTATCCGGGGGTTCCGATGCCGGCGAAGATGTCTTTTGCGGAAGAGACTTTTTCAGAAGATTCCCTGTGGTGGCAGATGGACCGGCTGGCCAAAATTATCGGGATCGATTATGACCGTTTTGCGCCCGATGTCCAGGAGAAGGCAAAGAAAATCGAAGCGGAAATCGAAGCGATGGCTTCTGCTGCTGAAAAACAGGCGGTTGAGGCAGAGAACGCTGAGAAAAAGCAGATCCTATCCAAGGTGATGGAAGACAGCTCCGCAATAGCAGAACGCTTTGCCTGTGAGGAATATGGACGGATCAAAGAAGAGCTGTATGCCATCGGCGTCAGAGAATTGTGCGGTCCACGGGCTGAGTTCCTGAAGAAGTATGCAGAAGTGACAAAGATGGATATCCTGTAAAGCGGGCAGCAGTGCCCTTATAAAGATATTGCATAACTTGGACTTAACCTATCCATTGATGCTGGGAAATGACTTCGGCCGGGGAGAACCGGATTTAGCCGAAGCAGATTTGAAAAAATATATGGAATAGGAAAAGGGCTGTGGAACAATGCCGACAAGGGATATCGGCCGTTCCCACAGCCCTGATTTTCTGCTATATGGACAAATCAGTCATTTTTCAACAGTCACGTCTTTTCCATAGTATTTCATGGAAATCTTTGTCAGGGTACCATCTTTTCGCAGTTCATCCAAAGCCTGATCAATGGCCTGCATCAGGTCTTCATTTCCTTTTTTGACAGGAATCCCGCAGGTAATGGTATTTTCTGCAGTATCCACAATTTTAAGGGGTGTCTCTGGCTTCTGTTTCAGATAATCAGCCAGGACAATATCCATCGTAACGGTACCTGCTGTACGGCCGGCCAGGACCAGATCAATGGACTGGACGAAATCATCCACGCCGACGAGGACACCTCCGTACTTTTCTGCTGTCCTGCCAAGATTGCTGCCCAAGACCTGGGATACTTTCTGTCCTTTCAGGTTTTTGAAGGAAGTGAGGGTATGATTGTCTTTCCGGGTTACCAATACTTCATGGATATAGATATATGGTTTACTGAAGTCGAATTTCTTTTTTCGTTCTTCTGTGATGGCCATTTGGTTTGTAACGGTATCGAACCGGCCGGCATCAAGTCCTGCAACGATGGAATCCCATTTGGTTTCTATAAATACAGGTTTTACGCCCAGTTTTTTCGCAACTGCTTTTCCAATCTCTATATCAAATCCAGTCAGATTCCCGTCTTTATCATGATAGGAAAAAGGAGTGGAGGTACCTTCTGTGGCAATCTTGATTTGCCCAGCGGCCTTGATGCGTTCCAGGGCACTCTGTTTGGAAGCATTTTTTGTTGTGCTGCCACATCCGCTGAGCAGTCCGGCAGTCAGAATGATAGAAAAAGCGGTTAAAACAGTTTTCCTGAAACTCATAGATGATTCCCCCTTGATTATAAACATACTAAAATAGTATGAATTAAATTTAAGATTATTATACAAGGAATCACTGATATGTCAATAAAGTATGGACAAAATTTTAATAAATAATTACATAACTGTAAAACTGTAATAAAACGTACACTGTGAAAGGAACGCGTCCTACACGTATACGCCTATTTCTTGGAAATTGGGAAGAGGCAAGCCCAGGTTTGGTCATAAAAAGAAGTCAGAAACGGCCCTGACGGGCCTTGAGACGTCAGACGTCAGCTCTGTTCGGCTTAGCAGTAGGTCCGATTTGCTTATGACGGGTCAATCTGACGTCTGACATCTGAAAGGCCCAAAGGGCCGGGTCTGACTTCTTTTCCTTACAGCACCCCACTGCTGTCCGTGGTCGTGATGTATTTGGCCGGGATGGGATGATCCAGATGATAGATGATGGTGATGGGCTGGCTGCCGTTCCAGCTGGAGAGTTGGGCGGTGCCCAGAAAGGTATAATTCTGGGAATTCCCTTGGGCATCTTTTTTCTGTTCTCGGACAAAGAGCAGGACGATATTCCCCTTTTCTTGCTGCTTGATGTACCGCTGTCCGGTGGGGGATTCTGGAGTGGTGGCATTTTGGCTCTGCCAGTGGAACAGCCGGTCATTGATAGAATAATCTTCATACCGGGTGGTTTCGGAAAATTCCTTTTCCGACTTGTTCAAAGTCACCAGGAATACATCTGTGTCTCGGTTCACCAAACTGCTGTTTCCAGGATGGAGGTATTTCACACCTTCCCGTACGCTGTTGGGTTTGTTCAGTCCCAGGGCTGCAAAAATCTGATCCCGGGAATAGTTGCAATAGACTTCCAGGGCACAGGGGTAGGGGAGGCTGGCCTTATGAGGCAGGACGTTGAACCGTTCGAATTGGAGGGTCAGGATAGATTGGATTTCCTGGCAGAGTTCTGGAGTTCGCTGCCAAAGGCGAATGGCCTCCCAGGGATCTTTTTAATCCGGCATCCTGCCAGTCCTTCCCCCAAAGGGTGAACTGCCACATCCGCAGGTACTGCTGTTGGAGGCTGGGCAAGTCAGAAGGTTCCGCCGGATTTTGAAAGGCCCTCTGCAGGAAGGTAAGCCAATGGGGAGAATCCATTCCTAGGAGACGGGGCATGGCCCGTTCCAGGATTTTTTCTTCCGCGGTTTCAGGGAAATCGGGAATGACCTGGGCCTGGGTACACATCCGAGCATATGTCCGCTTACCATTGTAAAAGACTTCCGGCTTCACATTGGCCGCTTTCAGGAATTGAGCCAGGGTAGGAACGGACCTTCCGGCCGCTTCGTACAAGTCACGGATACATTCCTGGTAAAAGGCATCGCCCCGGAGCCTAGAACGGATATTGTCCAACACCCGTTTTTGGGCGATTTCTTCCAATTGGATGGAACAGCCTTTGGGCACATGGGGGAATCCCTCTTTTACTTCTCTGTGGATGGACACATTATCCCGTCCCACCAGAGCTTGGAAGCGACTGGCGAAATCATATTTTCGGTTTGCCTGGGCTACAAAGTCCAGCACTGTCAGACAGTCCTTCCCTTCATCCAGGCGCAGCCCCCGGCCCAGCTGTTGAAGAAATACGGTCATGCTATTGGTGGGACGCAGGAACAGAATGGTATTGATGCAGGGGATATCCACCCCCTCATTGAACAGGTCCACCACGAAAATGAAAGTCAAGTCCCCACTGGCCAATTTCTGGCTGGCACTCCGCCGTTCCTCTTCGGAAGAATGGGCATCCAGTGCCAGAGAACAAATGCCCTTCTGGTTGAAATAATCTGCCATAAAATGGGCATGGTCTTGAGAGACACAGAAGCCCACCCCGTGGATTTCACGCCAGTCCGCCGTATAGCGTTCCACTGCATCTAAAATGGCCTGGGCCCGCTGGTTGGCCGTATGAGCTTCCATTACGTAGAGATTGGTCAGGGCCTCCACATCGTAATGGCCATTGGTCCATTTTACGTGGCTTAAGTCCACTGTGTCCGACACTCCAAAATAATGGAAAGGACACAGCAGCCGCCGTTCAATGGCTGCTGGGAGACGGATTTCCGCAGCAATATGGTCACCGAACCAGTGGAGGATATCTTTTCCATCCATTCGTTCCGGAGTGGCAGTGAGACCAAGAAGAATCTTGGGTTGGAAATGGTTCAGCAGTTTTTGGTAGGAGGGAGCTGCTGAATGGTGGAATTCGTCCACGATGATCATGTCGTAGAAATTCGGTTCCATATGATCCCAGAGGGCCAAACTGTTGCAGGTTTGGATGGACATGAATACATGGTCCATTTGGGCGGGATGGCTGCCAGATACTGCCAGTTCTCCAAAATTGGGGTCTTTCAATACCTGACGGAAACAAGAACGGCTCTGCTCTAGGATTTCCTTCCGATGAGCGATAAAGAGAAGGCGGGCTCCTTCTGGACGGCTTTCTTTGAAACGGCGGTAATCAAAGGCCGAAATGGCAGTTTTTCCTGTCCCCGTGGCCGCAACGATCAGATTGTGCCACCGGTTCCTTTCCTTCCGTTCCACTTCCAAGGCATCCAGGATGACCTGCTGGTAGGGATAGGGACGGATGGTGAAAGAATAGGATAGTTCCTCCATCTTATCGGTGCCGTGATATCGCTGCTGTGCAATAGCCTGCTTCAGCTGAGGCTGGTCCTTTGCTGTATAGGGCTGGAAATCTGCTGAATGCCAGTAGGTTTCAAAGGTGGCGTCCATTTTGGCCATGATTTCCGGCATATCTTGCTGGGTCACCTTCATGTTCCATTCCAGTCCATCGGCAATGGCTGCATGGGATAGGTTGGAAGAACCGACATAAGCTGTGGAATACCCGCTGTTGCGTTGGAACAGATAGGCCTTGGCATGGAGCCGGGTTTCCTTTACGTTGTAGGAAATCCGGACTTCTGTATTGGGAAGCTGGGAGAGGATTTCAATGGCTTTTGGATCCGTGGCTCCCATATAGGTAGTGGTCAGGATCCGCAAATGGCCTCCTGCTGCTGTAAAGGTCCGTAAGTAAGGGAGAATCAGGGTAAGACCGGAAAATTTGATGAAAGAAACCAAAAAATCGATTCGGTCACTGGAAGCAATTTCTCGGCGGAGTTCCGATACCATGGAAATATCCTTTTGACTGTTGGTAAAGAGAAATGAGCGGGAAAGAGATGTTGCTGGCCGAGGGCGGTGGACTTCCTGGATCTGGTTGATCCGGTGTTGGAGTTCCAAGAGCAGGAAATCTTCCCGATTCACCTGATTGTCCGTTCCTAGAGCAGGCAATTTTTCTGATAGACAGCGGATCAACCCATTGGTTAGAGCCAATTCCTGCTGGAGCAGACTTTCCCCGTTCTGATCCGCCAAGTCTTTCAGGCAAAGATGGACCAGCTTCCTGATGTAATCTGAAAGATATCCCACGGCCTCTTGGGGATCTACTTTGTCAGAAATCGTAGCCCAAATCTTTTTCTGGTCCAAAGCTTCCTGCAGCCGCTGTCCCAGTCTCTGGGAAATTACTTTTTCATAAAGTCCATCTTTGAATCCGTCCATTGCCCAGCCTCCTTTGGTGATAGGGATATTATAGCATGGATAGAAGAAAGGCGGGGGAGGGGCTTTGAAAAGAAGTCAGACACGGCCCAGAGGGCCTATAGACGTCAGCTCTGTTCGGCTTAGATGCAGGTCCGTCCTGCTCATCGCCAACAAGCTTATGTCTGACTTCTGAAAGGCCCACAAGGGGCTGGTCTGACTTCTTAAATCTGACTTCTGGAAGGCCCGGAAGGGCCGGTCTGACGTCTCTCTTTCCAACCCGATCTATGCTATAATATTTTCCAAACAGAATTGATCATTTCGTAAGGAGGATTTGCCATGCTGGAAATTGGAACGGCTGCGCCGGATTTTACGCTTCCGGATCAAAATGGGGTCATGCATTCTTTGGCCGACTATCGGGGTCAGAAAGTAGTCCTGTATTTTTATCCCCGGGACAATACGGCCGGCTGCACCAAACAGGCCTGTGCCTTTGGGGAGCTGTATCCCCAGTTCCAGGAGAAAGGGGCTGTAGTGCTGGGAGTCAGCAAGGATTCTGTGGCTTCTCATAAAAAGTTCGAAGAAAAATACGGCCTGCCTTTTACCTTGCTTTCTGATACGGAAAAAACCGTGCTCCAGGCCTATGATGTGTGGAAAGAAAAGAAACTGTACGGCAAGGTATCCATGGGTGTGGTGCGCAGCACGTATCTGATCGATGAACAGGGAATCATCGTCAAGGCCATGGGGAAAGTGAAACCAGCAGAGAATCCTGCCCAGATGCTGGAGGCGCTGGGATGAGGGTGATCATTTCCCCAGCCAAGAAAATGCAGGTGGATCTGGAATCGGGGTGCAGCTGCACCCCGCCTTCTTTCCTTCCGGAAACACGGAAACTGCTGACCTGGCTCAGGGGGCTTTCCTTTGAGCAGCTCCAGGCATTGTGGGCCTGCAGTCCGGCTCTGGCAGAGGAAAATTATGCACGGCTTCAGCAGATGGATCTGGACCAGGGTGTTACGCCGGCTTTGCTGGCCTATGAGGGGATCCAGTACCAGTACATGGCTCCTGCCGTGTTCGAAGATGGACAGATGGACTGGGTGGGAGAACGGGTCCGGATCCTTTCGGGATTTTATGGAGTCCTGCGGCCTTTTGATGGCGTGGTGCCCTACCGGTTGGAAATGCAGGCCAAGGGAGCCCCGGAAGGGTTCCGGGACCTTTATGGATTCTGGGGGACTCGGCTGTACCGGGCCTGCCGGGATGAGGACGGGGTGATCATCGATCTGGCGTCCAAAGAATACAGCCGGGCGGTAGAACCTTATCTGCAGCTGGGGGAACGGATGATCCAGGTGGTTTTTGGAGAACGGGCCGGAGACCGGGTGGTCCAGAAAGGGGTCTATGTGAAAATGGCCCGGGGAGAAATGGTCCGGTATCTGGCTGGCAAAGGAGCCACAAAACCGGAGGACATGAAAGGGTTCTGCTGGAGTGGCTATGCCTGGAGCCCGGAATTTTCCCGGGAAGACCGGTATGTCTTTATCCGGCAGCAAGAAGAGAATTGAAAAGAAGTCAGACCCGGCCCTGATGGGCCTTGAGACGTCAGACGTCAGCTTTTGTTCGGCTTAGATGCAGGTCCGTTCTGCTTATCGCCAACAAGCTTATGTCTGACTTCTGAAAGGCCCGGAAGGGCCGGTCTGACTTCTTCTTATTAAGGGCCGGTCTGACGTCTTATATCGTGAGGCATTTTCTTAATTTGAAAAAGACTGTCATGATATGAAAAAGAATGTTATGAATTGAAAGGATTGGAGATTGGTCTTGTTCGATTTTTCTTTAAAGGTATATTCTTTTTAGAGGAATTAGATAAACCCAGTCTTGAAATGAGGTGTTTCCATGAAAGAACTTTTGGAACGGGTCCGGCCCTGGCAGGAGAAGGTGGATCCGGAGCATATCATCGACTTTTTGAATGCCTGTGAAAAAACGGGATTGGAGATCCATGGCATCATGATTGCCGTCCATGACCGGGTGATCTTTGAAGCGTACAGTGCACCGTACAATGGCCAAACGCCCCACATCATGCATTCTTTTACCAAGACATTGACCAATACGGCGGTAGGACTGGCTTTTGCAGATGGGCTGCTGCAGCTGGATGATCCGCTGCTGAAATACTTCCCGGAACAGGCCCAAGGTGCCAACGGGTACCTTCAAAAATGCACCCTCCGGGACCTTCTGACCATGCGGAACGGCCAGGAACGGTCCATCGGGGGCAATGAATGGCGGCCCCTGAAGACAAGCTGGAAAGAGGCATATTTCCAGGTGCCTTTCGACAAGGAGCCGGGGAAGACCTTCATGTATTCCAGTGGGAATTCCTATATCCTTTCTTATATCGTCCAGCAGGTGGAGGGCAAGACGGCCCAGGAACTGTTCCAGGAACGGGTAGGAAGGAAGATCGGCGTCGGGGACTTCCCCTGGATGAAGAGCCCGGAAGGAGTCTGCTCCGGAGGGAACGGAGCGGAACTGACAGTGGAAGATATGCTGCGGATCGGGCTGCTGTACCTCCACAAGGGTAATTGGCGGGGAGAGCAGCTGCTGCCTGCTGAATGGGTGGACTATGCCTTCGGGTTCCGGGATTCCCTGCCTTCTTTCGAGGGCAAACAGTACAATTTCCATTGGGAACGGAAGGATGGGCTGGATATCTGGGCGGCCAAAGGGATGTTCGACCAGATCTGCGGTGTCATCCCCAAGTATGATATGGTCTTTGCCATGACGGCAGCCGATGAATCCTACCAGGCGGAAGAACTGTTCCAGCGGGAAATCCTAGACCGGATGGGATCCCCTCGGAAAGAACCGGTTTCCCAGGGAGAAACGGCCATGGAAACGATCCTGCGGGAAAAGGGACTGCGGCTTTCCCTGCTGGACCAGGACCATTCAGTGAGGGATCATGTGGAACTGCCGGATACCTTGGTCTTCGAGCCGGAAGAGAACCCGGACGGGATATGGCGCATCCGGCTGGAGTTTGGGGAAAAGACCTTCCGTTTCGGCATGGAGGACGGCCGGGGAACCCATGAGATCCTCCATGGGATGGATCATTGGATCCAGGGGACCACGTCCATGACCGGTGCCTATCTCCATCATCAATATGAAAAAAAGGACCTCCAGGTCTGGGCAGAGGCCCATTGGCAAGATGCCAGGACCCTGCTGCTGAAATGGCGGTATCCGGGGATGCCCTTCTTCGACCAAGTGAAGATCTCCTTCCAAGAAAGACAAGTGCTCATCGACCGCTGGGTGAATATGAACTCCCAGGATACCTGCCGGCCTACGTTGGTGTTGAAGAAGTGGCGGTAAAACTCTGGATTTCAGGAATCTGTGCCAGAAAAGGGATTTTGTCCATGATGGGTATTTTATTGAGTATTCTTTTTGATATAATAGAGTATAGTAAAAGGTGCTTGTGACTGATCATGTTTTTCAAGAAGGCCAATCGATTTCCTTTTGCTTTTTTGGTCAATCCATCCAAGCAATTGCTGTATGATTGCATTTAAATTACGGCTTATCTTTTGACTTTGAGGAGTGATGGGATGAAGCCTCCATATAATAAAAATACATATTATATTAATGTACCATATAATCAGGAGGCTGAAAAGCTGATCCTTACCTATGGGCAGAAGAAAAAAGTCAAGGCTGGAGAGTTTTTGATCCAGGCGGGGCAGGAAGTAACTGTTATTTACTACTTGATTTCGGGTTTATTGGTCCATTTTGCTGTCAATGACCAGGGAACAGAAAAAGTTGGATACATCAACCAGCCCGGCAGCTTTACGAATGAACTGCTGTTTTTGGTCCATAATGGACATTTGCTTCCCAAACGTTTTGTCATGGCTAAAGTACCTTGTGAGATTTGTATCATCGATAAGCTGTGTTTTGAAAAACTGCGTGGATTCCCAGAATTTGAAACTGTTCTTATGCAGAGCCTGAATCAAAAATATAGGATTCTGCGGGAAGAAGTGGACAGTTTTGCTTTCAATTCAGCGCAGCAGCGGTTATTCAAACTGTTTACGGCCAGTATGGATCATCACTGCTTTGATACAAAGACGGAATGGATCCCGTTAAAGATGAGTTACACCCAGCAGGAAATGGCAGCAATCATTGGGGTACATCGGGTCAGCATAGCAAGGATTATCAATAATCTTTGTCATGGGGGTTTTATCCGCGTGATAAATCATAGAATAGAAGTGAATCGAAGCCGTTTTGAAGCAGATGAGGAATAAATCAAGACAATAGAATACGCAACGATTCAAAAAGGGAGGGGCCGCTGCAGATGCAGCATCCCCTTCCTTTTCAATATGGATATATAGCTGACTTGTAGCAAAAGCTACAAACCAACAAATGATGTTGTTGTCCAAAAATGAAAAGACTAGAATAAAACTAACATTTCAGAATCGTACGAATCAAGGAAAATGTTGGAGGTTCATGTTTTTTTGAAAAAATCATTCGGCTGTAATTTGGGAAGATGTGATTTCATGGGAGGGAGTCTAAATGATTGGGAAAAAGAAGGGCTTTCAGATTCCACATGTATTTGTGATTTTGTTTAGCATGATTTTGATTGCAACGGCTATGACTTATTTTGTTCCAGCGGGGACCTTTGTTCGGCTTAAAAATGCAGCCGGCAATACTATGGTAGATCCCAAGAGCTTTGCTTATGTAGCACAGCATCCTATCAGTTTCTTGGAAATTCCCATGTACATTGCCAAATCATTGGTTTCCAGTTCAACGATTATTTGGATGCTAGTAACGGGTACTGGAGCTGCTGAAGTTGCTTTGGCAACAGGGGCCTTCGACGTAGGCATCAAGATCATGATCAACAAATTTAAAAATCAACAGATGCTGCTGCTGATTGGGACCATTATTCTGTTTGGTATTTATGGCATGCGGCAAAATCCGGTAGGGATGGTCGGGTTTGTACCCATCTTGATTCTTTTCTGCCGATTGTGCGGTTTTGATGCCATGGTTGCAGTGTCCATCATTGTGGCGGCGGCTGGCTGTTGTCAAAGCATTGGACCAGTGGCTCCCGCGACCACGATGGTAGCCCAAAGTATTGCAGAACTGCCCATCTTTTCCGGCATTGGATACCGTCTTCTTGTTTGTGCGGCTTTTTTGTTCGTTACCGGTGTCTATATCGTTCGATATGCGAAAAAAGTACAGGCCCATCCGGAATTGAGCTTAGTACGGGATATGGAGGATGACTGGAAGAAAAATCATAAGGAAGAAGCTGATATCGCCGAAGTGCCTCGGATGACGGGTTACCAAAAAATGGTTGTCGTCGCATTCATTTCATTAACGGCATTGCAGGTTTATGGCGGGATATTCTGGCAATGGAAAAATGTGGAAACGTCTGCCCAATTCATCCTGATGGCTGTCATTTGCGGTCTTGTCGGTCATTTATCACCCAGTCAGATTGCCAGATCTTTCAGTAAAGGTGCTGAAAAAATGATGGTTGCAGGCCTGATGATCGGGATTGCTACTTCTATTGCCAAAATCCTTGCCGATGGGAAGATTATAGATACTATTGTCCTTTCCATTGCAAGTGTCCTTTCTTATGCACCCAATTTTTTACAAGGACCCATCATGTTTGTTGCTAATGTACTGATCAATATTTTCATCCCGTCAGGATCAGGGCAGGCAGCTACCGTCATGCCTTTATTTATTCCGGTGGCAGATATTATCGGGATGACTCGTCAGACATGTGTGTTGGCTTTTAATTGCGGAGATGGTCTCGGTAATTATTTCCTTCCCCAGTCCTCTGCATTGATGGCCAATTTGATGGTTGCCGGCATCAGCTACAGTACATGGATGAAATTCTTTGGCAAATTGTTTGGCCTTTGGTTCCTTCTGGCCTGTATTGCATGCTCTCTGGCACAGGTCTTTCATTATGGACCGTTTTAATGATTTTTTCTAAATATACATTCTTTTAAGGGATGAAGGAGATCGATTGCATGAAAACTGCGATAAGGATGGAAGCCGATAAAATTGTTGGCGAACTAAAAGAAAAGAATATGCTGGAAACCATTGAAAAATTCAATCAGCTGTATCGATATACTGGTTCTTCAGCAGGGGAAGAAGCCGCCGCTTATTTGAAAGAAAAGCTGGATGCATATGGTATTGAAAATAAGATGTATGAATATGAGGCATTCCTCGGTATTCCTGTTGAAACAGAAGTAGCCGTCGTTTCACCAGAGCCTATGGAAATCAGGGCGATTGGGGATGTGTTTTCAGGATCCTGCAATCATTTGGAAGGTCCGTTGTATTACGATTATTTTTGTGAATATAAAGAGCTCACTGATTTGGAACAGCAAGAGCGATTGAAAGCCTGTAAGGGTAAAATCGTCCTGACCAGAGATAAGGCGGATTTTATCAATAAGGCTTATCAGGCAGGAGCCCTGGCCATACTGCATATCAGTATGACCAAAGGTGGATATATCCATCACTCGGGAATCGGCACTGTCTGGGGAAATCCGTCGACAGCGGATTTAAATCGGCACACCTTTGCACTCGCTGCGGGGATCAGCTATGAAGATGGCGAAAAACTGATTGAAATGGTCCAAAAGGGACCAGTCATTGTCCAATTAAGCATCCATACAGATAATACCATCCGTACAAGCCACATGCCCATGGCTGTGATACGAGGCCAGTCTGAGAAATACATCTTGATTTCCTGCCATTATGATTCATGGTATGAAGGAATCACAGATAATGCGGTCAGTGATGCGATTGCTTTGGAACTGGCCAGGGTACTGCATAGCCATAGAAATGAACTGAAACGTACTATCCGTATCTGCTGGTGGTCCGGCCATTCTGATGGCCGGTATGCCGGATCAGCCTGGTTCTGCGACAGAGAATGGGCTGATTTGCAGAAAAACTGTATGGGTCATGTGAATCTTGATTTGACAGGATGCAAACTGGCAAAGCAGATCCGTGCTCGTACCACCTGTATGGAGGGAAAAGAATTTACAGGGACGCTGATCGAAGAGTTTACCGGTGTTCAGCCGGAGCAGTATATCCCGATGGTACGGGGTGCCGATCAGAGTTTTTTAGGGGTGGATGTCCCGATTTCCATTATGCTGAAGTATGAACCCAAAGACAATGAACGGGTATCGAATTGCCCCAGCGGAGGACCTTGGTGGCATACAGACCAGGATACCATTGATAAACTGGATCCGAAAATCATGATGCGGGATGCCAAACTCAATGGAATCATAGCAGTCTTATTGGCAAACAGCGCCATTTATCCAGTGAAATTGCTGCCTTTTGTAAGTGAAATGCAAAGGTTCCTAATGGAAATTCAGGAGAAAATCTCGGAAGAATTTGATTTGGACCAGGTCATGGACGAATTGGAAATCACAAAGAGACAGCTGGCTATTTTTGAAAAAGAGCTTCAAGGGAGAAGTACGGAAACAGATGGAATCATCAAGCTGGTTGCAGGTGAACTGGTACGATTAACCTATACTCGGGTGGACCGTTTCAGTCAGGATCCGGCTGTGGCTGAAAAGCCTTTTCCCGGATTGCGCGAGGCTGTAGGATTGACACGGGAGAACTGCCGTGCAGAACTTTACTTGGCTGTCGGCACTACTTTTGTACGGCAGTGCAACCGTATTGTTTATGGTCTGCAGCAAATCCAGCGAATGATTGAGCTGCAGCTGTGTGAATGGAAAAAAGGGAATGAAAAAAATCCTTCTCAGGCTGGATAGCGTAATCAGTAAGAAAAATGTGCAGCTGACGGCATAAGCAATCCGTTCTGCTGCATCGTATGAAAGACATTGCTATAGGGACGAAGATTTTACATTTGTGGGAAGGGGTGTATGGTTATTGTGAAGTATGAAGGACTTTATGAGAATTGCCAAAAGTCCCTGCAGGATTTCATAGATTTCTGGGGGAAAATGGTAAATATAGACTGCGGGTCCCGTTATGGCAGTGGGATCAACCAAGTGGTATATTTGTTGGCGGAAAAATTTCAAAAGCTGGATCCTCAGGAAATGCAGATCATACCAATGGAAAATCCGGCTGAAGGGTCTCACCTATTGGTCACTTTCAAGGGGAAAGGCAAAGGCAGGATTTTGGCAGGTGCACATTTAGATACAGTTTTTCCCAAAGGGACTGCCGCTCAACGGCCATTTCGGATTGAGGGAGATTGGGTGAAAGGGCCTGGCTGTGCCGATTGCAAAAGCGGTGTGACCATGCTGCTGTTCGCCATGAAACAGCTGCGGAAAATAAATTTCACTGATTTTGATACCATTACCTTCTTATTTAACGGGGACGAAGAAATCGGTTCTTATGACAGTCGTAAAATCTTGCAAAAGCTGGCGCCCGGATATGACTGCTTTTTATGCTGTGAATCCGGACAGGAGGGGGATGGAATCGTCCAGGCAAGGAAAGGTTCCAATCGTTTAAAACTGGAAGTACATGGGATGGCTTCTCACGCTGGCAGTGCACCTGATAAGGGGCACAGTGCCCTGATGGAAATCCTTTGCCAGATTCCTCGGATCAAAGAATTGGAAAGACCGGAAATCGGGACTACGATTAATTTCACACTGATCAATGGTGGTACAGCTGATAATATTATTCCTGATTATGTTTGTGCTGTAGCCGATGTACGTATTGCCCGTCTTGAAGAAGTTAACCGGATTAGAAATGGATTGGAAAAAATCTCTGCACAGCCCCAAACTCCAGGTACGGCGGTAAAAGCAAAGCTGCTGGACGGCACTCCGCCATTTTTCCTCAATGAGGGAACGGATAGATTGGTCTTCCTTGCCCAAAATATTTATGCTGAATTGGGAAAAAAATTAAAAGTAGTCCGTGCTGGGGGAGCTTCAGATGCAAATTGGGCAGCTTTTTCAGGGCTGATTGCTATAGATGGATTTGGTGCAGTCAAAGGCGGAAAAAACCATACCCCCCAAGAATGTGTTTCTCTGAGCAGTGTCGTTCCCCGCATGTATTTGTTGAGCAGAATGTTCATGGAGTTGGGATCGGGGATTCCTGAGAAGGGATGATAAAGATATTTAGCACAACCGAAATCGCTCCTTCCGAAGTAGATGGGCTCAGAGGAATCCCAATGAGATGGAAATAAAAAAGAAGCGCTGCCAGTAATTTTTTACGGGGCAGCGCTTCTTTTTTCACGGATTACATACTTTGCAGGGGACATACCCCTCATTGACCGCTTCTTCTTGGGAGTCAATCTCTACGAAATTGCCGATGCTTGATGGTCTGGCAGTCATCCTGGTGGAATTTCATGGTGCGGGGATTGCCCAGATAGGCAAAGACCGGCAGAGCCAGCAGCAGAGTGAAAAGCAGGGTCAGGAATAGGATGGAAAACCTTTTCATAGACCAACTATATAAAGTCAAGCCAATTTTAAAATAAATTTCAGTTGCTATGGATCTTGGCAAAAGGGCGCACCTACCCAAGCCCCCTCTTGTGGGCTTAAAAAATCAAGCTAAATAAGGGCAGCCACTAATACCAAGCCGGTAAATCAATCGGATCAGTTTCTTGGCTACATGGGACAAAGCGACTTTGTAAGGTTTGTGTTCTGACAGTTTCTTTTCAAGGTATTCTTTGAATTTCGGTACGTTCTGTGCAACCAGGCGGGCGGCAAGGTACAGTGTCTTTCGCAGATAGGGGGATCCTCTTTTTTCCATCTTGTTATGCTTCGAATGGTAGTTTCCAGAGTCATGTTTGGAAGGTGACATCCCTGCGTAAGCCAGGAGCTTGTCGACATCCGGAAAACGCTTGAAATCACCAACTTCGCCCAGAATGCTGGCACAAAGGGTATAACCGATCCCTGGTATGTCAATAATCGAAGATTCTTCCTGGTCCACCATTTCCTTAAGCTTCTCATCGATTTCAGCGATATGCTGCTTCAACACTTCAATATCCGTAATGGTATGGACGAGTTCCATAGAAGCCGAAAGTGAGACTTTACCGATAGAACGGCATGCTGCCTGGTGGATTTCCAAAGCCTTGCTTTTGTCAAATCTCCCCTGGGAGGCATCACTTAACAGGTGCGTCAGCCGCTTCATGCTGCAATGAGCAATCTGTTCATGGCCAGGATAGGCTTTTAGAAGCGCATAGATTGAAGCAAGATGGATGGAAGATGTCAGCCCTTCCAGCTCTGGGAATAAAATCGTAACCAGACGGGAAACTGATATCTTTAGCTTGGAACACTTCTGCATGGTTTGAGATCTGTAACGAGAGAGTGATTTCATTTCCTCGTTATGGTACAATGAAGAAGAGTAGGTTTGGGATCCTTTCCCTGACACAATCATCTGTGCAATAGCGCAGGCATCGACTTTATCAGTCTTGGTTTTACGCAGGCTGAATCCTTGCTTGTATCTATTCGTGAGAAGCGGATTGAAAGTGAGCAGTGGAAGGTCATGTTCTGAGATGAAATGGGCGAGATTCGAGGAATAGTGACCGGTTGCTTCCAATCCTACTCTTATTTTATCTTTTGGAATGCCCAGTTCAGAAATCTTGGAAAGGAGCATGTCAAAGCCTTCCCGTGAATTGGGAAATGTAAAAGATTCAACTGTTTTCAATGCATCCGAGTCAATGATACAGCAGTCATGTTTCCGCTTTGCAACGTCAATTCCGATACAAAGCATAAAAATCAACCTCCTTTTTTTGAATTGGCAGCTGTGCATCAAAGCCACAGAGACTTCATCATAATGTATCCTCGCTAGATATGAACCGTCGAGCGGTATCCAACTCATTAACAAATTGAATGAAGTCTGTGGTCGGACTCTACGAAAACCGTCAAGCGGTAGGGGTTCGCAACCGATCCACAGCTCCATTCTAATCGTACCGTAATTCACTATAAAAGAGAATATCTGGTACAACTCTATTATACGAGGAGGTCAGCCTCATTCTCCCACATTGGGCAGCGGTCCGCCGCTGTTCCGTCTCTGCCACTGGTAGCCCAGGAACAGGATGACGATGCCGATCAGGTCGGTCATGCTGCCGGGGATGATCAGGCAGAGCCCGCCGATGAAGAAGGCTATCCGCTGGAGGACGTTCAGGGGATGCTGGCAGAAGCCGATCATGGCCAGGGACAGGCCCCACATGCCGATGATGGCGGTCACCATGGCCATCAGGATGGTGGGGGCGGTGGCGTTGATCATCAGCAGCTGGGGTGCCAATACGAAGATATAGGGCACCACGAAGGCGGCAATGGCCAATTTTGCTGCGGTGACCCCGGTCTTCATGGGGTTGGCGCCGGCAATCCCGGCCCCTGCGTAGGCTGCCAGGGCCACAGGAGGCGTCACGTCAGCCACGATCCCGAAGTAGAAGGCAAACATATGGGCGGCCAGCACGGGTACATGCATCTGGACCAGGGCCGGAGCGGCAATGGTGGAAGTGATGACATAGTTGGCGGTGGTGGGTACGCCCATGCCCAGGATCAGGGAGGTGATCATGGTGAAGAACATGGCCGGGAGCATCTTCCCGCCTGCCAGATCCAGCAGGGCGGTGGCCAGTTTCAGGCCCACGCCGGTCTTGGTCACCACACCGATGATGATGCCGGCAGAGGCGCAGGCAATCAATACGCCTAGGACGGACTGGGCACCCACGATCAGGCCTTCTACAAACTGTTTGAAGGTAATGCGGGTGTTCTTCCGCAGGCAGGCGCAAACGATGGTCAGGCCGATGGCGTACAGGGCGGCCCGCATGGGGGTGTACCCGGTGACCAGCAGATAGACGATGACGATCAGGGGAAGGGCCAGGTGCCCTTTTTCTCTCAGCAGAGGGCCGAACTTGGGCAGTTCTTCCCGGGGAGTCCCTTTTAGACCGTATTTCTTGGCTTCATAATGGACGCTGAGCCAGATGCCGGTATAGTACAGCAGGGCCGGGATCACCGCAGCCTTGACCACTTCGATGTAGGGGACGCCTACGAATTCCGCCATCAGGAAGGCGGCGGCGCCCATGACCGGCGGCATCAGCTGGCCTCCCGTGGAGGCGGCGGCTTCTACGGCACCGGCAAAGGAAGGACGGTAGCCCAGTTTCTTCATCATGGGGATGGTGAAGGAACCGGTGCCGGCCACGTTGGCCACAGAGGAGCCGGATACGGTGCCCATGAGGCCGGAGGAGAGCACGGCCACTTTGGCGGGACCGCCCACGGCCCAACCGGCCAATGCGTTGGCAAAGTCGATGAAGAACTTGCCCAGGCCGGTGGCATCCAGATAAGCTCCGAACAGGATGAACAGGAAGATGAAGGTGGAGGAGACCCCCATGGGGACCCCGAAGATCCCTTCGGTGGTGAAATACAGATGGCTCACCAGTTCGTCAAAGGAGACCCCTCTGTGGGCCAGGATCCCAGGCATATAGGGACCTAGGAAGGCATAGGCCAGGAAGACCAGGGCCACGGTGAGCATGGGCCAGCCCACGGTGCGCCGGGTGGCTTCAAAGACCAAAAGGACCCCGATGACGCCGATGGCGATATCCGTAGGGGTGTTCATCCCGGCCCGGGTGACCAGTTCTTTGTAGTTGACCACCAGATACATGGTGGCTACGACGGAAAGGACGGCCAGGATTGCATCCAGGGGATTCATCTTTTCCCGGGACCAGGATTTCCGAGCCGGATAGAGCAGGAAAATCAGCACCAGGCCGAAGCACAGGTGGATGGTCCGCTGGAGATGGGCGTCCAATACGCCGAAGATGGCGGTGTACAGCTGGAAGCCGGAAAAAAGGATACAGACGGTGCAGATGATGTAATGCCAGATTCCCACAGGATCCCGTTTGTCCGATTCTTTGTCGAATTTCTGCATGACTTCTTCCGCAGACATGCCGGCATCCGGGGCTTTTTTCTTTTCTTCAGTCATACAATCACATCCTTCCATGGGTAGAAATCTGTGACAGCCAGAACTCATAGCGTTTCATGGCTGTTACGCTGACTTTGGTTCCTTGTCCGTAGAGGGTACAGAGATCATAGGTCCTGCCTTTGCAGTACAGGACGGGCATGGCCTGGATGGCGGTCCGGAAAGTGACCGAAGGATAGGGGCGGTCGAGGATCATCTCGAACTTGCCCTTTTCCTTCAAGGGAAGGAACTGGCCTTCGGAAGCATCGTAGGGGAGGCCCACACCGAAGGATTCGTAGATGGTGTGGGTCATGGTCATGGCGTGGGGTCCCTCCACCCGGAAATATTCGTCGCAGGGTGTCTGCTGGACGGAATGTTTATAATGATAACGCCACACGTCTCCGGGGCGTACAGGGACCGCCAGGGCCTGACCTGTTTCCGGCAGGATGGCCAGCACCAGCTGGCTGGCATACCCATAGGATCCGGCCAAGAGCAGGAACAGCAGCAGGAACAGGAGTTTCAGCCGATTTTTAAAAAAAGACCGAACCCCACGGGAGGGTGGCGTTCGGTCTATCCGATTGTTCATGGCAATCACGCAGGCTTTTTATTTTTCATTGAAGAACTTTTCAGCCCCGCCATTGAGAGGGATGGACATCCCGTCTTTCCCGGATTCCTTGGTGATGGCCTTGGCCACGTTGTGGGCTGCTTTCATCCGGTCCAGGTTGCCGTACAGGGCTTTCACTACATCGTAGCCCAGGTCGTTGCTGAATTTGTCGGTGACTACCAGCATGCACTTCACGGCGACAGCTTCCACATCGGAATCGACCTTATTATAGGTCTTTGCGGGGATCTTGATCTTGGTGTAGTACGGATACTTCTTGATCAGTTGATCCGCCATGGCGGCATCCACAGGGAGCAGCACCACATCATGCTGGGTAGCCAGGTCCTGGATGGCAGCGGTGGGGAACCCGGCGGTTACGAACGCCACGTCCACGTTGCCGTCTTTCAAAGCGGAAGCCGCTTCCCCGAAGGACAGGTACTGGACCTTGATGTCATCGTAGGTGATCCCGGCAGCTTCCAGGATCTGGCGGGCGTTAGCTTCGGTACCGGAACCGGCGGCCCCTACGGCCACCCGTTTGCCTTTCACATCGGCCAGGGTCTTGACGCCGGTCTTGGCGGTGGTTACGATCTGGATGGTTTCAGGATACAGGGTTGCCAGGGCTTTCAGGTTCTTGACTTCTTTGCCCTTGAACATTTCCAGGCCCTTGACGGCATAATAGGAAATGTCGTTCTGGACGAAGGCGATATCCACTTTGCCTTCCTTCAGCAGGTTGACGTTGGCCACGGAGGCACCGGTGGACTGGGCAGAGGCGTTGGCCCCTTTCACGTTCTTGTTCAGGATGTCAGCCAGGGCACCGCCCAAGGGATAGTAGGTACCGGAGGTACCGCCGGTGGCGATATTGATGAATTTCTTCTCACCGCCGCCGCTCTTCTTGTCTCCGCCACCGCCGCCGCAGCCGGCGAACAGGGAGACTGCTGTGGCCATTGCCAACACCGCAAGTACGAGTCTTTTTGCTTTCATAGCTCTCTCCTCCATTTTGAACAGATTTTGAACAGGACTACAAAAGGAAATTAGGCCAGATGATCGACAACCCCTGCCTATTTCATTGTACAATTAAAGTATATCCTCAGTGTAACATTTTGTCAAGGCGAGAACGTGAAGGTATAACGTTACAAAGTTTACAATTTACAAAAGTAAATACTGTATACAATATTCAAAACAAACTATCTTTTTACGGATGGCCTCTATCATCGGAATTGCGCCTGGAAAAGCCAGGGGCAAAGTGCCTTTTTTGCATATCGAATCCTGTTCCCATCAACCGTAACCTATGGTACAATAAACTATACGACAACAACCGGGAGGACGGATAAGCGCATGCGTGGATATACAAAAGTGACCATCACCCGCAAAGGGGAGAAAATGGCCCGGGGCGGGCATCCCTGGGTGTTCGGGGACGAAGTGCTGGACATTGCAGGCCCTGTGGAAAACGGGGACCTGGTGGATGTGGTCAGCGAGAAAAAGGGCAAGTACATCGGCACCGGCTTCTACAATGACCATTCCAAGATCCGGGTGCGGCTCCTATCCCGGAACGCCAATGACAAGTTCGACGAAGCCTTCTTCGAACGGCGGCTCCAGTATGCCCTGGACTACCGGAAGACCGTGATGCCGGGAGAAGATTTCAAGGCCTGCCGGCTGATCTTCGGGGAAGCAGATGGGTTCCCGGGGCTCACCGTGGACCGGTTCAATGATGTACTGGTGGCCCAGGTCCTTTCTCTGGGCATGGAACAGCGGAAAGAGCTGCTCTTCACCCTGCTCCTGAAGCTGCTCCGGGATATGGGGGAAGAGGTGAAGGGCATCTACGAACGGAACGATGTGAAGATCCGGGAGCTGGAGGGCCTGACGGAAGGCCAGGGCATCGCGGATATCTCCGGCAGCACCCTGACGGAAGGGGATTTGATGCCCATCATCACGGAAAACGGGCTCAAGTACCGGGTGGACGTGGTGGATGGCCAGAAGACCGGGTTCTTCCTGGACCAGAAATACAACCGGCTGGCGGTGTCCCGGATCTGTGCCGGGAAACACGTGCTGGACTGCTTCACCCACACCGGCCCCTTTGCCCTCAATGCGGCCAAGGGAGGTGCTGCCAGCGTGACGGCGGTGGATATTTCCGGAGAAGCCCTGAAACGGGCCCGGGAGAATTTTGCCCTCAATGGATTTGGAGAGAAGATCCAGACCGTAGAGGCCAATGTGTTCGAATATCTCACGGAGCTGGAGGAAAAGAAGCAGCATCCCTTCGATTTCATCATCCTGGATCCCCCGGCCTTCACCAAGAGCAGCCATACGGTGAAAAGCGCTTTCCGGGGTTATAAGGAGATCAACTTGAAGGCCATGAAGCTGCTGCCCCGGGGAGGCTACCTGGCCACCTGCAGCTGCAGCCATTTCATGAAAAGCGAGCTGTTTGTGGAGATGCTCCACGAGGCGGCCCGGGATGCAGCGGTATCCCTGCGCCAGGTAGAAGCCCGGCAGCAGGCCCCGGATCATCCGATCCTGTATAATGTGCCGGAAACCGATTATCTGAAATTCTATATCTTCCAGGTGGTGTAAGTCCCCCGGCGGCTTCCCCTGAGAAACGAGGTGTCCCATGTTCAAAAAAATCAGCCTGATGCTGGCGTTCTGCTCCTTGGTGGGCGTGGGTGCCCTGCCGGTCTTTTCCGGTACGGCCCATGCTGCCTCTACGGAAGAACGGTTCCAGCAGTCCAAGATCATCATGATGACCACCCGCAACGGTGTGCCTTTTTATGCGGAACCGGGGAAGGACAGCCTGACCCTGGGCTTCTATCCCAAAGGGACGATCTTCGTGCCCATCAACCAGACACGGAATGCAGTGGAAAACAAGGTCTACAATCTATGCATCCGCTTTGACGGCGCCGTGGGATGGCTTTCGTCGGACGACGTGGCTTTGACGCGGAAGTAGGAAGCGGGGGAACGCTGACCGGAAGGGACAGCCTTTCCCACCATAAAGGCCCCGGGGAGGACGGGGACCGATGAGGGGAGCGTTCAGCATGGATGAAGAGAAAGAGAACCATTCTGTAGAAGAAAAACAGGAAGAACTGGAAGAACGGGTGGAGAATGAGCTGATTTCCGCCCTGAACCGGAAGGATAAAGAGGCCGTCCTGAAGCTGGTGGAAGATTCCCACCCCATCGACTTGGCCTATGCCCTGGAAGAAGCCAGCGACAGCGACATCGTGTTCCTGGCTGCCATCCTGCCGGACCAGCAGATGGCCGAAATCATCGAACAGGCCGATGATGAGCTCCAGGTCCGGATCATGAAGCTGTTCGATCTGAACAAGATCATCCGGATCTTCCAGCACATGTCCAAAGACGATATCGTAGATATCCTGGGGGATATGCCTGCCAACCGGCGGAAGGAACTGGTCCGGCTGATGAAGACCAGCGACCAGGAAGTGATCCGGAACCTGTTGGGCTATGGGGAAAGCACGGCCGGCGGGATCATGACCACCGAATACATTTCCATGCGCAGTACGCTCACCGTGAGCCAGGCCCTGGAAAAGGTGAAGGAAATCGCGCCCAAGACAGAAGAGATCAATATCCTTTATGTGCTCAATGAAAAGAAGCAGCTAGTGGGGACCGTGTCCCTCCGAGAACTGCTGGTGGCCAAGAATTATGACACCCTGGACGATATCATGGAAGACAACGTGATCTCCGTGGAACCGGAAGCGGACCAGGAAGACGTTGCCCGTCTGGTATCCAAATACGACCTCCATGCCATCCCTGTGGTGAACAAGCGGAAGGGCATGCTGGGAATCATCACCGTAGACGATATCATCGATGTCATCGAAGAAGAGAACACCGAAGATATGCTGAAAATGGGCGGTGTCAGCAAGGAAGAGGACGTGGACAGCACGGTGCTGGAAAGCGTGAAGCTCCGGCTTCCCTGGCTCTTGATCAACTTGGTGACGGCGTTCCTGGCTTCCTCAGTGGTCTCTATGTTCGAAGATACCATCAGCCAGGTCGTGGCCTTGGCTGCTGCCATGCCCATCGTGGCCGGCATGGGGGGCAATGCGGGGACCCAGACCCTGGCCGTGGTGGTCCGGGGCATCGCTTTGGGAGATATCAAGCTCCACGGCAACGGGATCCGGATCCTCCGAGGCATCGCCGTGGGCTTCATCGACGGCCTGGTGAATGGGGTGATCGCTGGGGCCGTGATCGCGTGGATGAACCACAACTTGGCCCTGGGTCTCATCATCTTGGTGGCCATGATCTGCAACCTGATGATCGCGGCCCTGGTGGGCTTCCTGGTGCCGGTAATCCTGAAAGCCCTGAACTACGACCCAGCTGTGGCCTCCAGCATCTTCATCACCACCTTTACCGATGTGTGCGGGTTCTTCATCTTCCTGGGGCTGGCTAAGGTATTTCTGCCATATTTGTTACAATAATGGACCTATAAAAAAGTTTTTCTTAAAAAAAGAAAATTTCCTTGACAAGATGCCCTTATCCTCGTAAGATAAGGGCATGCTTTTCAAGGAAAGGCAAATGAACTCCATAAACAAATCTGATGATGGGAAAGAGTACTTTCTGGATGCGTGCCTCCAGAGAGCCGGTGGATGGTGTGAACCGGCGGCCTGGCCGAAAGGAAAATCCTCCCGGAAGAGACGGGCTGAAGCAAAATTAAGTCCGGACGGCTGTTCCCCGTTAGTGGAAACGCGTATGTTGGTACGTTGCAGAGTGCTCTCAGGCTGCAAGGCTTGGGGGAAAATGGGTGGTATCGCGGAGCTGGCTCCGTCCCTTTTGGGGACGGGGCTTTTTTGTTTCCGGAAAAAGAAAGGATGAGGAAAATGGATTTGAAGAAAGTATGCGGATTGATCGGCAAGTATTTCGGCGTCATCGCTGTGGTGTTCCTGGGTATCGGGCTCTTCGCGCCCCACGCCTTTGCCTGGGTGCTGGGGAAGGCCTACGGGGTCTCCATCCTCAGCGTGATGCTGGGGATCATCATGTTCGGCATGGGGATGACCACCAGCCTCCACGATTTTGCCCTGGTGCTGAAGCAGCCGAAGAACATCTTCTTTGGGGTCTGTGCCCAGTATTTCGTCATGCCAGGCCTGGCCTTCCTGCTGTCCAAGGCCTTCCATCTGGATCCTGCCCTGACGGTGGGAGTGGTGCTGGTGGGCACCTGCCCGGGAGGAACTTCCTCCAACGTGATCACCTTCATGAGCCATGGGGATGTGCCCTTCTCCGTGACCATGACCAGCTGCTCCACAGTGCTGAGCCCCATCATGACCCCTCTCTTGACTTACCTGCTGGTGGGCAAGCAGATCTCTTTTGATCCGGTGGGGATGTTCGTCTCCATCCTCCAGATCGTGTTCGTGCCCATCGGGGTGGGCCTGGCAGTGAAGAACTTCTTCCCCAAGTTCGCGAAAGAAGCTGTGGATTACCTGCCCGCCGTTTCCAGCCTGGTGATCAGCTTCCTGATCGCCGGGATCATCGGGGCCAGCCGGAACGCCATCTTGAACAGTGCCGGTCTGATCCTCCTGGTGGTGATGCTCCACAATGTGCTTGGCTACCTGCTGGGCTTTGCCATCGGGAAACTCACCGGCATGAGCTGGAAACAGATGGTGGCCCTGTCCATCGAAGTGGGGATGCAGAATTCCGGTCTGGCCACCGGCCTGGCCAAGGCCCATTTCGCCTCCATGCCTATGGCCGGTGTCCCGGGAGCCATCTTCAGCGCCTGGCACAACATCTCCGGCGCCGTCCTGGCCTATCTGTACACCAATTACCTGAATGAACGGTTCGATTCCCAGTACGAAGAAGAAGGGGAACTGAAGCCGGTGCCGGTGAGGGTGAAATAAAGGGGGTGAAAAAATTTCACCCCCGCGGCCAAAGGGGCTGGGAAGAAATGGCTTTTCCATTTCTTTCCAGCCCCTTCTTTTATTCTTCCTCTTCAATCTCCTTCGGTACCATATCTTCTGTCTTCAGGGTCCCCAGCTTGGCCCGTTTGGCATATTCGGCGGTGGCGGTGAAGAGGACGTCGCTGCTGCTGTTGAGAGCCGTTTCACAGGCGTCTTCGATGATGCTGATGATGAACCCCACGCCCACCACCTGCATGGCGATGTCATTGCTGATCCCGAAGGAAGCACAGGCTACGGGGATCAGCAGCAGGGAACCGCCGGCCACTCCGGAAGCCCCGCAGGCCCCCACGGTGGAAACGATGCACAGGAGCAGGGCCGTAGGCAGGTCCACCGATACCCCCAGGGTATGGGCGGCGGCCAGGCTCAGCACAGAAATGGTGATGGAAGCCCCGGCCATGTTGATGGTGGCCCCCAGAGGAATGGAGATGGTGTAGGTATCCGGGTTCAACCCCAGCCGTTTGCACAGATCCAGGTTCACCGGGATGTTGGCGGCGGAACTGCGGGTGAAGAAAGCATAGATGCCGCTTTCTTTCAAGGTGGCCCAGACCAGGGGATAGGGGTTCTTATGGACATTCAGGTACACGATGGCCGGATTCATCACCAAAGCCACCAGGAAGTAGGAACCCAGCAGCACTCCCAGCAGGCTGAAATAGGAAATCAGGGCGGAAAGGCCGCTGGCGCTGATGGACTGGGTCACCAGGCCCATGATCCCCAAGGGAGCGAAGTGGATCACCCAGGTGACCACTTTGGTGATGCCGGCGGACAGGTCTTCCAGTACATGCTTGGTCTCCGGGCTGGCGGCTTTGTGGAGGGCCAGGCCGATGATCACTGCCCAGGCCAGGATGCCGATGTAGTTGGCGGTGAGGATGGCGTTCAGAGGATTGTCCACGATGTTCAGCACCAGGTTGTGGACCACTTCCGCAATGCCACTGGGAGGATTCACCTTGGCGTTGCCCAGTTGGAGCATCAGGGTCTGGGGGAAGAGGAAGGACAGGGTCACTCCCACGATGGACGCGGCGAAAGTGCCGATCACATAGAGGGTGATGATGGGTTTCATCTGGGTATCGCCCCCTTCTTTCCGCTGGACCATGGCATTCATCACCAGGATGAACACCAGGAGCGGGGCCACTCCCTTCAGGGCTTTGACGAACAGATCCCCGAAGATGCTCACTACCGGCACGGCACCGGGCAGGAATACGGCAAGCAGGATGCCGATCACCAGGCCTACGGCAATCTGGTTGATCAAAGGGATTTTACGGATGGTACGGATCAGAGAGTTCATAAAAGACTTCCTTTCTAAAGCAGAAAATAGCAGGAACCAAGATCAAATCAACGGCTTTAAGTATATAGAATTCACGGAAAAAACACAAGTGTTTTTTCGGGATGCACTTTTCCCGGAAGGCTTGAAGAAAAACACCATTCATAGTATATTTATAAGAAGTGCACCAGATTTTTCCAATCTGTAACAATCGTAGAAGGCGAGGTATCACTATGTCAAAAATCATTCTGACCGGGGACCGCCCCACGGGACATCTCCATGTAGGCCATTTTGTGGGTTCTCTCCAGGAACGGGTCCTGCTCCAGGACAGCGGGAAGTTCGATGAACTGTATTTCATGATCGCCGATGCCCAGGCGCTGACGGACAATGCGGAAAATCCGGAAAAAGTCCGGCAGAACGTGCTCCAGGTGGCCCTGGATTATCTGGGAGTGGGCATCGATCCCCAGAAATCCATCATCTTCATCCAGAGCCTGATCCCGGAACTGTTTGAATTGACTACCTATTATATGGACCTGGTCACCGTGGCCCGGGTACAGCGGAATCCCACCGTCAAGGCGGAAATCCAGCAGAAGAACTTTGAAGCCAGCGTGCCTCTGGGCTTTTTCTGCTATCCAGTGAGCCAGGCTGCAGATATCACCGCCTTCCATGCCACCCATGTGCCGGTGGGGGAAGACCAGAAACCCATGCTGGAACAGTGCCGGGAAATCGTCCATAAGTTCAACAGCGTCTATGGGGAAACCCTGACGGAACCGGATATCGTGCTGCCTTCCAACAAAGCTTGCCTGCGTCTGCCCGGGCTGGACGGGAAAGCCAAGATGTCCAAATCCCTGGGCAACTGCATCTACCTGTCCGACGATGCGGATACCATCAAGAAGAAAGTCATGAGCATGTACACCGACCCCACCCACATCCAGGTCAGCGACCCGGGCCATGTGGAAGGGAACCCGGTATTCACCTATCTGGATGCTTTCAGCCGGCCAGAACATTTCGCCGCCTTCCTGCCGGAATATGCCAATCTGGATGAACTGAAGGCCCACTACCAGCGGGGCGGCCTGGGCGATATGAAGATCAAACGCTTCCTGAACGAAGTGCTCCAGTCCGTATTGAAGCCCATCCGGGAACGCCGGGAATATTGGGAAGCCCGGAAGCCGGAAGTGGTGGAGATCTTGAAGGCAGGCACCGCTCGGGCCGAAGCCAAAGCGGCCCAGACCCTTGCAGAAGTCCGCGCCGCCATGAAGATCAACTACTTTGAAAACGACAACCTGCTGAAATAAAGGGAGTGATTCCTTGGGCAAGACTTCCACGAAGGATATGACCCAGGGCGGCATCTTCGGCCATCTGTTCTGGTTTGCCCTGCCCCTCCTTTTCGGGAATCTGTTCCAGCAGCTGTACAATGCAGTGGATTCGGTGGTGGTGGGGAATTTCGTAGGGTCCGCGGCCCTGGGCGGGGTGACTTCCGTCATGCCCTGCATCAATACCCTGGTGGGCTTCTTCATGGGGCTGAGCACCGGGGCCAGCGTGGTGATCGCCCAGTATTTCGGGGCGAAATTGGGACCGGAACTGCGCCGGGCGGTCCACACCTCTCTGGTGGGGACCTTCCTCCTTTCCCTGGTATTCATGGCCTTGGGCTGGGCCATCACCCCTTTCCTGGTGAAGAGCATGCAGACGGCGCCTACGGTGGCACCTCATTCCATCACCTACTTGCGGATCTACTTCGCCGGCATCACCGGCCTGATGATCTACAACATGGGGTCCGCCATCCTGCGGGCGGTGGGGGATTCCAAACGGCCACTGTATTTCTTGGCCCTGACCTCCTGCCTGAACGTGGCCCTGGACCTGTATTTCGTCATCGGGCTCCGCTGGGGAGTGGCGGGAGTGGCCTATGCCACCATCCTGAGCCAGTTCGTTTCGGCAGTGCTGGTGCTGGTGGTCCTTTTCCGCAGCCGGGAAATCTATTCCCTCACCTGGCGGGAAATGCGCCTGGACCGGACCATGCTGAAACGGATCGTAAATGTGGGGCTGCCGGCGGGGATCCAGATGGCCCTGACGGCCTTTTCCAATATTTTCGTCCAGTCCTATGTGAATGCCTTCGGGGCGGATTATACTGCCGGGTGGGGCATTTACATCCGGATGGATATGTTCGTGATCATGCCCATGCAGAGCATCGCCCTGGCCATCACCACCTTCACCGGCCAGAATGTCGGGGCTGGGAAGGCAGAACGGATCCACAAAGGCATCCGGGTGGCCATGACCATGGCATTTGCGGCTACCACCTGCCTGGTGATCCCAGAATTCTTCCTGGCCCCCCATATCGTGCGGCTGTTCAACCAGGAACCGGGGGTGGTGGAAAAAGGCGTGCTCTTCATCCGCTGCGTGTGCCTGTTCGATATCTTTGCCTGCATGAACCAGATCCTGGCCGGGATGCTCCGGGGTATCGGGGATGCCCGGGCCCCCATGGTGATCATGCTCTTTTCCTTTGTGCTGTTCCGGCAGCTGTATCTGTTGGTGGTGAGCCATCTGACCCCCAGCATCATCCCCATCGCCCTGGGCTATCCCATGGGCTGGATGATGTGCAACCTGCTCCAGTGGATCTATTACCACAAGAGCGGATGGGAGAAACGGATCGTGAAGCTGGAAAGCGCCTGAGAGAAAAACAGAGCGCTGGATGGATTTATTCCTGAAGGAGGAATGTTCGATGAACCGCAGATGGACCGGACTGCTGCTGGCTGGGGTGACGGCTTTGGGCCTCTTCACCGGCTGCGGCAGCGAAAAGAAAGGGGCGCCGGCAGCCCAAGAGAAGGCACTGGCTGCGGCCCAAGCCAAAGGGCCCCTGACCCTGGAATATACCTATAATAAAAAAGAAGGCATGGCCTCCAACCAGATGGCCGCTTGGATCGATGATAAGGATGGGAAACTGGTCCGGACCCTGTTCGCCACCCGGTTTACTGCCCAGGGAGGGTACAAGACCCGGGAACAGTCCCTGCCCCAGTGGGTGAAAAAATCCGGCCTGGCCCAACTGGACAAAGCCAAAGTGGATGCCCTGACGAAAGCCACCCCCCAATCTGGCAAAGTGACCGCAGCTTGGGACGGCAAAGATGACAGCGCCAAGACAGCACCCGACGGCACCTACAGACTGGTGGTGGAAGACACCCTGTACTGGGACAGCGATGCCCTGTGGACCGGCACTTTCCAGAAAGGCGGCAAAGAACAGACCCTGGACATGAAAGAAAGCCTCACCAAAGAACCAGAAAAGAAAGAGAACAAAGACCTGATCACCGGGGTAAAGGCGGTGTATCGGCCGGAAAACAAGTGAAGAGTGAAGAGTGAAGAGCGGGGTCGCCCGGCCCCCTTATGAAAAGACGTCAGACACGGCCCTGGGAGGCCTTGAGATGTCAGACGTCAGCTTTGTTTGGCATAGCACAGCAAGTCCAATCTGCTTATCGCAAACAACCCTGATGTCTGATTTCCGAAGGGCCCATCAAGGGTCGTCTGACGTCTTTTTTTTGTCCATAAATTCACCCACCTTTTCTGTTATACTGGGGACAGGAGAAATGAGGTGGAAAAGATGCTGATTTACAGTGACAGGCAAAGGGAATCCCGTAAAATATACCATCGCCAGCAATGTTCCTTTGGCAGACGCATCCAGAAAGATCATGCAGAGTATCTTTACACAGAAGAGGAAGCTTTGGCACAGGGATACCGACCCTGCAAACGGTGTCACCCGTACCAAAGTGTGAACGCTCTTTATGAAAAAGACAAAAATCATGTGGATGGACTGTGTCATTCTTTTGGGTTCCAATGTCACATACAGGGCGATGATCTGCTGATTTCCAATCCTCTGGAAGTATGGCTGATTACCTTTTCATCTCGTTTGCGAAAAATTTTGATTTATCATGAAAGCTGTAAACGCTTCTGTACTGTTGTGCAGGGGGAGGAACTGATCCGTGGGTTCCATCTCCAGCCCTGGGAATTCCATTCCATTGCGGATACCCTGTTTCGCATCCATCGCCATTTGCAGAATTATACAACTGGTTCTGGAGTTCCTGTATACAAAAAGAACGCTGCCCAGCGTCTGCTGAAGGAAGGCCCGCAGAAAAATGACAGGTATCGGAAAAAGAACCGCAAAAATCATCAGAAAAAACTGGCAAAACAGGCTGGTCTGCATCAGGAAACAAAACATGTATTGTATTTGCTCCAGCAATTGAAACGGGGAGAGGAACGCTCTCCACAGGAGTAGATGTCGATCCAAAAGCGAAATGTGTGTCCTCAAGTTAGGTTGAGTGATGTTGGAAGGATAAGTATCTCTTAAAAGGAAATCCATATTCTTTTTGATTGGATACCTGCCCAAAAGATAGAATCATGGAGAAAAAATAGACGTTTCCGTGTATAATGAATTTATATAGTACGAATAAACAAAAAATGAAGGTGAGGAAGAGTTAATGGGGACGGTTTCAAGCGCTTTTTTAACAACCTTGTTATATGCAGATTATGTGGGATTGGTATTGGGACTTCTTTTTTGCTTAAAATGGTTTATTAAGATTAGAAAAGATGGCATTTCTATAGAACAAGTTGAGGCCATACTTCAAAAGTATTCTAAAGATACCATGAAAGAAAATTATGGAAATCTCATGGAAGATATGGAAAAAGCTCCGTACGGTCATATTTGGCAAAAATTCAAGAGGTCTTTATTTGCAAGCCGTTCCGAAGGAGTGTTGATGACGCAAGATCCAGAGATGTTTTATAACAATCAAACAGTTCTTACAGAAATTCCTCTGCAGACTTTTAAAGCCATGCCTGGCATTTTTACAGGTCTAGGATTATTAGGAACTTTTGTGGGAATTACACAGGGTATTAGTGGAATTGAATTTGGAAATATTGACGCCATGAAAAATGGGATTGAAGTTCTGTTAAGTGGAACTAAAAATGCTTTTATGACTTCTGTCTTTGGATTGCTTTTTGCTCTTGTCTATAATATTGCAGATAATCGTATTTACCGTCCTTACACCAAAAAGTTGGATGCCCTGATCGATCAGCTCAATACCCTTTTCCCTTCCAAGAGTCTGGAAGAATTCCTGTCCAATCAGGCGGAAGAACAGACGGATGCCATGCGGGAACTGAATGGGGAACTGGTGGGCCGTCTGGAAGACATGTTTGTAAAGCTCAGCCAGAGTATCGATGTGGCGCTGAAAAATAATCTGACGGAATCCTTTACCAACAGTCTGGAACCGGTATTCCAGGATTTGAACCAATCCATTGACAAACTGGGTTCCAGCGCCGGGGATACCCTGTCCAAATCCATTGAACAGGGGGCCGGGGACCAGATCCAGGGCCTGGCCGTGACCCTTCAGGATTTCCAGGGGAAAATGGGTAATATGATGGAAGTCTCTGAACGGCTGAATGCGGAAAATACCGCCCGGCTCCAGGGGTCTGTAGAGATGATGGTGACCAAGCTGAACGAAGCCATGGACGCCAATATCCAGAAACAGGCCACTACCAGCGATGCCAGCCAGGCGGCTATGAAGCAGTTGGTGGAAGAGATGAACACCAACCTGAAAGCAGCTCTGGATCAGATGGTGGAAGCTGGCCGGACAGCCAACCAGGCCTTGCTCCAGACTACGGAAGCCACCAAGGGAACCATCCAGGAGATTACTGACACCATGAGCCAGAGCACCCGGACCCAGAAAGAAGAAATGATCCAGGTGACGGCCAATATGAAAGATTCTGTATTGGAAGTGCTGAAACAGCTCCAGACCGATATGCAGGAACGGAACCGGACCATGGATGCCTATATGGCCGGACTGAAAGAAATGCTGGGCCACAACCGGGAAATCATGGCGTCGGCTGGAAAAACGGCAGACAAATTTGCCCAGGCCAGTACGCCCATGCAGAAAGTGGCGGATACGCTGGGCAGCCAGTTGAATCTGGTGGTCAGTGCCAGCAACCACTTCAACAGCCATGTGGACCAGAATGTCCAGAAACTGGTCCAGGCCAGCCAGAGCAGTCAGAAAGATCTGGAACTGATCCGGGATTCCATGAGCACCATGCGCAGCGCCTGGGAAAATTATCAGCAAACCTTCCAGGGAGTCAGTCGGGAAATGCGGGAAGCTACGGATATTTTGGCTCGTACTCTGGAACAGTACAATACTTCCACCAGCAAATGGCTGTCTGAAACCCTCAGCTAATATGACAAGAGCCTTAGAGATGCCATGAATTCCGTGTCCACCATCAATCAGAATCTGAGTGTGTCCATTGATGAATTGACGGACGCCATGGATAAAAACAGACGGCACTAAGGAGAAACCTGAATGTGGAAGAAAAAGAAAGAAGAAAAAGCCCAACAGAGCGGTGATGCTTTTACCACTTCGGTCAGTGACCTGATGGCCGGGCTCCTGAGCATTTTTATCCTGGCCCTGTGCTATTTCATGCTGAATTTCCAGACGGTGACCAACAAATATACCGGAAATACGGAACTGCGGAATCAGTTGCTGAAGGATGTGGGAAAGGACCTCCAGGCCCAAGGCCTCCAGGTGCGGATCGATACCAAGCAGGGGGTGCTGCGGATCCCGGAAAGTGTGCTGTTCGAATCCGGGGAAGCCAATATCAAAGACCAGGGGCAGGCAGCGGTCAGCAAGCTGAGCCAGTCCCTGCTGAAAACCATGACCCGGCCGGAATACCGGGAGGCCCTGGAAACCGTCTTTATTGAAGGTCATACGGACAATGTGCCCATCCACAACGAATTTTTCCAATCCAACTGGGAACTTTCCACCCAGCGGGCCATCAATACCTGGAATTTGATGCGGAACGATGTACCGGAATTCAACTGGCTGGTGAATCCTCGGGGAGAACCTATCTTCTCCTGTTCTGGCTATGCGGAAACCCGGCCTGTACGGGAAAATGGTCTGGATCCCAATTCAGAGGCGGGACGGGCCGCTAATCGGCGGATCGATATCCGGTTTGTTATGATGCCACCTCAGGATCCGGGGGAAAAGCCTTCCGGAGGCAGCCATGGATAAGTCGCTGCTGCACAGTCTGGAACGGCTGAAATCTTTTAAAATCCGCCTGCCTGAAGTCTGTTTGCGCCCTGGAAAACCAGTGGAACTGGAAAAATGGCTGAAAAAGATCGTGTCAGATTCTGGAAGACGGCCGGCTTTGGACCCAGTGACTATGGAAGAGCTGTATGCCAAGATAAAAGGACAGGAAAAGAACCAGAAAGTAACGCTTGATATGAGACGGGAAGTCCCATTCCTGCCGATTCTTTTGACTTGGGACAGGAAGGAAAAGGCCCGCTTTTATGAAGTGTTGCTCCAGGATATCCTGAAGGTCATTCAAGAGGGGACGCCCCGTTCTGCCCGGCGGAACACTTTCCGGAATCTGGTGTTTGCTTACTTTACTGTATATGGACAACCGTATAAAGGAGAACGGCTGCAGAAATGCATTTCCCTGTTCCTCCAAAAAGATCCGGAACTACTGAAATCGGTACTGTATCTCCAGAACCGGAAGCAGCTGCTGAAACCCAATGGGCATAAGCTGCTGAACCGGGAAATCCAGAACCAGCGGAGTTTCCATAAAGCGTTGGAAGAATTCTGCTGGCCGGTGAACCTGTGGTATGGGGCATTTGCCCAGTGGGCTGTCAAGGATTTTTTTCAGCTGGAGGAAGAGGACGACTGGGATGACCTGTTCGGCGTATTGAAAGAAATTTGTGAGGACAAGGCCTGTGAGAATATGGTCCCTTTTGCTGCCGAAAAGATGATTTACCTGACGGACCGGTCCGGTGACGGAAATCGGGAAAAAGAAGTACGGATCCTGCTGTTACAGGCGCTGGGAGATCCCCGGGACCCGGGGTCCAGTCTGAATTGGGTGGATGTGGATGAAAAGGCTCAGGAGATTTTCCTGGCCTGGCTGAAAAAGAACGACCTGAACCTGTTCTTTACCATTATTTCCAAGACAGTACGGCAGGTTGCCACATCGGAAAACATGTGGAAATACCGTAAAAGTTTTTGGGAAAAATATCTGGATGCCATGTACTATACCAGGGTATTTCTGGGGCCCGAAGCAGAACAGATTGCCAGGCAGATGGATCTGGCCAAACAGGGTATGGGATTTGGACGGTTGAACGGTTCCGGAGATTCCCTGAGGAGTCTGCTGATGTTCAGTATAGGGGATTACGTTTTTATTGAGGCCAGCCACAATGGTAAACTGAGAGTTTGGAAAAGAGGAAAAGAGCCTCTGCCTTTTTATCAGGCAAAATATACTTATAAAGGATTTTCTTATACGGACGTTACACAGGCTTCCAATATTGAGGAAGAATTCGTCCATTCCAGCTCGGAAACCGGCTCCTGGCAGCGGAAGGTAACCGACTGGGTTCGGAGACACTGCGGGGTACGGCCCAAAGAAAATCGATGGAGGTAGAATATGACCAATCACCGCTTTTGGACAGCACAAGAGAATGGATATTTTTACCCTTGTGTTCAAACAGAATCTACGGGAGACTGGCCGCTGATCCAGGGACAATTGGAAATCCTGGCTTCTGAAGGAAAAGTGGAGGAGAAAACAGATGGATTCCTGCTGCCCCATGGACAGGCCGTGGAACTGGATACGGAAATTTTGGAAATCCTGGAACTCCCTGATTGTTTTCCTTATACCATCACCCTCCGCAGCCATGGCAGTCTGGGCTCTCCATCCTTTCATTATGAACTGGAGTACCTGCGTCTGGATGGGACTCCTTTTTATGGAATCAGGGTGCTGGGCTCTTATGTGGAGCTGAGCCGGGAAACCTGTTACCGGTTCACCAAGGACCAGTATGAGCTGGTGAATCTGGTGGAAAAAAGCAATCGGGAAAGCCAGCAGATTAAAAACAAAGGGGAACTGAGCCAGTACAATACCCTGCAGCTGGCCCGGATCAAGGAAAGGGCGGAAAAAATCCATGCTACCCTGGACCGGTTCATGGAACGGCAGAAAATCGTTACAGCGGATAAACTTTCCGTGCGATTGGAAAAGAATCCGGACGGATCCTTTTCCGTACTGCCGGTGCTGCTTCGGAAGGATGGGGATTCCTATACCCGGATGGAAGCCGATTCTCTAGAGCAGGGATTCCGGAGTAATCCGTACAATACCGGAAAAATCTATGGACCGGACAAGACACAGTATGTCTTTACTCCGGAACAGGAAGAAGGCATTCGGCAGATACGCCGGTGTCAGCGGCTGTCCCTGGAGGCGGCCCGGCAGGTGGCGGAGCATCCCCGGGAAATCTTCGGGTCTGATGCTTTCGATTTTGACCTTGGGGTGTATGGAGATCGGGTAGTCTCTATTGGAGAATTCCTGGCTCCTGATCTGCCATTTTCCCTAAGTTCCGGACGGAACTGGCTGCCACCGGAAGGAGCCGGAATGGAAACGGCTGTTGGCCAGGACAAGGCCGAGGACGATTATGCCAGTCTTGCACCAGATGAAAAAGATTATCCGGAACTGTTCGTGAAAATCAGCGATGCTCTGGATCGGGGAGAAAAGCGGATTGTTGTTAGAGACCAGGAAATTGAACTGACACCGGGTTTTCTGGCCTATGTAGACCAGCTGAAAGCAAAGGTTGGGAAGAAACAAAGTGAACAGGTACAGGAGCCAGAGGAATCCGGAGAAAAGAAAAAAGAAGCATCCCTGCAGATCCAGGAGAATTTTCTTTCTCAGGAATACCATTCCAGAAAGGCAGCACGGGAGAAACAGCTGGGCACCGACCACCGGTTGGAAGACTTCCTGGGACAGGGGCTGCGAGAAGGTATCCGGCCCATGCCTCATCAGCAGGTGGGAATGGAGCAGTTGGCGGCCTGTTGGGAATATGGCTGTCATGGAGTGCTGCTGGCGGATGATATGGGTCTGGGGAAAACGCTCCAGGCTTTTGGATTCCTGGCAGCCCTGAAAAAAGCCTATGGAAACAGGGATATGGCATCGGTACTGATTGTGGCTCCGGTTTCTCTGCTTCAGAATTGGATGGAAGAGTACAGGAAATTTGTGGAAGAAGGGCTGTTTGATGGAATTGTGCCCATGTACGGGAGCGAACTGAAGAAACACTGGGCCAGGAGTCCGGACGGGAGCCGCTGTTATTTTCGGCCCCCGGACCCCAATCTGAAAGAAGTTTCCATGCTGGATTTTCAGGACCGGGAACATCAGATCGATTACAGTCGGAACCATCTGATCCTGACCACCTATGAAACCCTTCGGGAACTGCAGCTTTCTTTTGGACGGGTGGCCTGGAGTGCCATGATCCTGGATGAAGCCCAGAAAATCAAGAACCCGGCCACCCGGACTTCTGTTGCGGCACGGGCCATGAACTGCGATTTTGGGATGGCACTGACAGGGACTCCTGTGGAAAATTCCTGGACGGATCTGTGGACTATCATGGACTTTGTGGAACCAGGCAAATTGGAATCTCTGAAGGATTTCAACAGTCATTATCAGCATCAGCTGCAGAATGTGGAAAACAAGGGGGAACTGTTGAAAGAATTGGGAGACCAGCTGCGGAAGAATCTGGATCCCTGTTTTATCCGGCGGCTGAAAGAAGATGTAAATCTGGGGCTGCCTGCCAAAGAAATCCTCCGGTTCAAGGATCCCATGCCGGAAGAACAGCGGAAACTGTATGGGGAAGTAGTCCGGGAAGCACGGAAAGGGCAGGGAGAAAAATCCATCACCATGCTCCAGGCCATTGCCCGGCTCCGGGATATTTCTCTCTGTCCCAGTCTTGGAGCCGGCGGGAATGTAAAGAAATATACTTTGGGTGATCTGGAGCATTTCTTTGGCTCCTCTGCCAGACTGATGCGGACAAGGAAAATCCTGGATGAAGTGAGAGAGAAAGGGGAAAAAGCCCTGATCTTTGTGGAAAGCCGGAAAATTCAGCTGCTGCTCCGGATTTTTCTGGAACAAATCTACAAAATCCAGGTGCAGCCTCCCATTAACGGGACCACACAGGCTGTGGCCCGGCAGAAAATGGTGGATCAGTTCAATCAGGCACCAGGGTTCCAGGTGCTGCTGCTGTCTCCGGAGGCTGCCGGTGTGGGGCTGAACATCACCGGGGCCAATCATGTGATCCATCTCAGCCGCTGCTGGAACCCGGCCAAAGAAGACCAGGCCACGGACCGGGCTTACCGGATCGGCCAGAAAAAAGCGGTGACCGTCTATCTTCCCATGGCTGTGGATACGGACTTTCCGGAAGACGCATCCTTTGATCTTAACCTGGATGCTCTGCTCCAGTACAAGCGGGATTTGAGCCGAAGCGCACTGTATCCTACAGAGGCCAGTGAAGAAAACGCTGTGACTATGCTGAAACGGATCGAAGAAGCAGCAGGATAAAAAATCAAGCCACTTTTCAGTCTTACGCTCAGCGTCTCACGTCTCACGCCAATGGAAAGCATCTGCCGCAGACAGATGCTTTTGAGGGGAAACGCAGCCCGGAGCTGCTAACCCACCACCAGCCTTGCTGCTGGTCCCCCGCCCTTGAAAAGGGCGGATATAACGGAGTTGAGGTCGGAGGTTGGATTGTGCAGCGGTCCGAAAACGGAATCTTCGACAATTTCGTTTCTGTGATTCCCTCATTGCATCTCTGACTCCAACGTGGTGGGGGCTGCCCGCAGGGGAGCCCATCCCGGTCCATTCTGCTCATCGCCAACAAGCTTTCATCTGATTTCTGAAAGGCCCGCCAGGGTCGTTCTGTCAGCTTCTCTTTCTGTCCCCAATTTTCCCCACCTCTTTTGGTATACTGGAACCAGGAAAACAAAAGGAGGTATGGATTATGAGCTTTGTGCTTGCAGAAGATATGGATTTTGGTACGGTGGAGACGGCGGTCTATGGGTATGTGAATTTCTGTCAGGGGCCGGATTTCTATGAATTCCGGATGAGTCCGGAGGCGGCGCGGCCTTTTATGGACAAAATCGATGGGGCCATTGCCGGGCTCAACAAGGTCTTGAAAAAACTGGATCCCCAGGCGGAGCCTTTGGACCAGGTCATTTACCAGGAAGGGGACGAGGACAACAAGGGGACCATTGTGTTCACGGCCTGTCTCCTGGGGCCGGTGGCCATCGATGGGGAATGGATGAGCGAAGGGGATGCCCTGAAGTTCATCGATGAGATGGATCCGGAAGGGAAGCAGAACGTGACCTGCGACCTGGTAGCCGACCAATGCGATTTCGGCAATATCGTCACCCTGCAGCTGAAGCGGATCGATGGGAGGGAGTAGCCCCTGCGGGGCAGGCACTGGTCTCTAGCCGACGGAGGGAACCCGTCAGGCGGGTTCCTTAATGATGAACGACCAACGATGAACGATGAACCACATTCCAGGAAGTGTTTGATCATGGTGCTGAAAAACCGGCGGCTCAGCCGGGGACTGCTGGCCGGCTGTCTGCTGCTTTCTCTGGCGGCTGGGGGGAAGGCCCTGGCCCGGGAACCGGAGATCATGTCCAATCTGGGGGCCGTCACCATCAGCTGCTCCATTTATAAAAACCAGGCCGGGGTGGCGGGGGTGACTGCCGGGATCTCCCAGAGCCAGGTGGAGGAAGCATTGGGGGCGCCCCGATCGGTGAAATACGGACGGGGGACCATGGAATATTCCTATCCCTCTCGGACCCTGCTGCTGGTCCATTTCAGTCCAGAAATGCCCTATGTGCTCATGGACATCAAGACCACCAACAGGGAGGATGCCACTCCGGACGGGGTCCAGGTGGGTATGGCTGAAACAGTGCTGAACGATGTGTACGGTGAGGCGGATGCGGTCTGGACCAAAAGGTATGAATCCCCCAAGATCCCCGAAGAAGACAACGCAAAGAACCACGCCAAACTGGACGAAACCATCTATGAATACCACGCCAATAAAACCACCACCCTGGCTTTTACCGTGAGGCAGGGCGTGATCCGGGAGATCCACGTGCATCAGGCGGAGTGAGGAAGAGAAGAAGTCAGACATGGCCCTGACGGGCCTTGGGATGTCAGACGTCAGATTTGTTCGGCTTAGCAGCAGGTCCGGACTATTTATCGCAGACAAGCTGACACCTGACGTCTGAAAGGCCTGTAAAGGCCGGTCTGACTTCTTTCGTATCCCATTGACTCCCTCCTCTTCCGGGAGTATACTGTTAATTACTATTTTACAAGTAGGAATTAACACCAGGAAGGGACGAGATACATGGCTGATTTATCTTCGCGAACGGCGTCTTTTACGGATTCGGTGATCCGGCGGATGACCCGGATTTCTTTACAGTATGATGCGGTGAACCTGAGCCAGGGGTTCCCGGATTGGGATCCTCCCAAAGAGATGGAGGAACGGCTGAGCCAGGTGGCCTTTACCGGGCCTCACCAGTACGCCGTCACCTGGGGCGCTCCCAATTTCCGTCAGGCCCTGGCGGCCAAGCAGAAGCATTTCACTGGGCTGGACATCGATCCGGAAACGGAAATCGTCACCACCTGTGGCAGCACGGAAGCCATGATGGTGGCGGTGATGACGGTGACGGACCCAGGGGATAAGGTCATCGTGTTTTCTCCCTTCTATGAAAATTACGGAGCCGATGCCATCCTCTGCGGGGCAGAGCCCATCTACGTACCTCTGGTGCCCCCAGATTACCGGTTCGACCCGGAAGTGCTGGAAGCTGCCTTCCGGCAGCATCCCAAGGCCCTGATCCTGTGCAATCCTTCCAACCCCTGCGGCAAGGTATTCACCCGGCAGGAACTCCAGATCATTGCAGATCTGGCGGAGAAATACGATGTGTGGGTGATCACCGATGAGGTGTACGAGCACATTGTGTACAAGCCCTACCAGCACATCTACTTTGCCACTCTGCCTCGGATGCGGGAGCGGACCCTTTCCTGCAGTTCCCTGTCCAAGACCTATTCCATCACCGGCTGGCGGCTGGGATACATCATCGCCCCGCCGAAGGTGATCGATGAAGCCCGGAAAGTCCATGATTACTTGACCGTGGGGGCGGCGTCCCCTCTCCAGGAAGCAGCGGTCACCGGGCTCCGGTTCGGGGATGAGTATTATACCTGGCTCCGGGACCTGTACACCGACCGGCGGAATCTGATGCTGAAGGGGCTCCGGGATATTGGCCTGAAGCACACGGAACCCCAGGGAGCCTATTACATCATGGTGGATATCTCCGATTTCGGCTATGCCAGCGATACGGAATTCTGTGAGGATCTGGCCAAGTACGTTGGCGTGGGGGCCGTCCCTGGGTCGGCCTTCTTCCACGAAAACATCACCAGCTACATGCGGCTCCATTTCGCCAAGAACCGGGAAACCCTGGAAGAAGCCCTGGAACGGCTCAGGGGGATCTACAAGAAGATGCCGGTGAGGAAATAAGAAGTCAGATCGGCCCTTCGGGCCTTTCAGGACTTCAGACGTCAGCTTGTTTGTGATAAGCAGTCCGGACCTGCTGCGCAGCCGGACAAACCTGACGTCTGACGTCTCAAGGCCCGTCAGGGCCGTGTCTGACTTCTTTCTTTTTCAAAAAGTTTAACTTTCCCCGCCTTCCCTTGCTGTATACTATAGAAGCACTATTACAGCACTGGGGGGCGGTTTTATGTTTGAAGGCAGCATCCGGGAGGTGGTCCGGCCGGACCGGATCCTTTCCTATTTTGAGCAGGAGAAGGCTGTCCTTTTGGTGGTGACGGCAACCGGCATCCTGTACAACCTGGGTATGGGAGCGGGGCCTTATTTCGAAGGCCAGCTGGCTCAGTGCCTGTATGACATTTTCCAGGGGAAGGCTGCGGCCGGGGACATGGTCCGTCTGGCGGCCCTCTATGTGGGGGTGATCTTCTTAGTCCAGCTGTCCCGGGCCGGGAAACGCTACAGCGTCCGGCTGTTCTCCAACCGGGTGAGCCGGACCATGCGCCATACCCTGTACCACAGCCTGGTGCGGCTGGATGTCCGGGAACTCCAGCAGGAGAACCTGGGGAATTTGATGACCAAGGCCATGGGGGACGTGGACGCCTGTGCAGAAGGGATGCGGAAATTCACTACGGAAGTCTTCGACACCGGGGTGGTGATGGTGGTGTATCTGGGGCTGCTGCTGGCTTATGACTGGCGGCTGACCCTTTTGGCCTGCAGCTTCACCCCTCTGGCCTATTGGATCGCCAACCGGCTGAAAAAACAGGTGGCCCAGGCCAACGGGGTCTACAAGGCCACGGAAGCCCGGCTGAACACCCTGACCCTGGACCGGGTGAGCCATGCTTTGACGTACCGGATCTACGGCCAGGAAAGCTGCCGGGATGCCGCCTATGAAACCCAGCTCACTGCTTACGAAAAGGCCAGTGCCCGGGCCAATATCTTCGAAGGGGCCCTGGGGCCTTTATACGATGCCATCGCCATGGCTGGGACCGTGGTGATTTTCTATTTCGGGGCCCGGAATGTCCAGGGCATCGGCTGGGAAGCCTGGAACATCGCCAGTTTCACCACTTTCCTGGCCTGCTTCACCAAACTTGCGGTGAAGACCAGCCATGCAGCCAAACTGTTCAATGCAGTCCAGAAAGCCCAGGTTTCCTGGCAGCGGATCAAGCCGCTCCTCCAGGCAGCCGCTCCGGAAGGAAAAAACCGTCTCCTGGGGCCGGTGGTACCGGTGACCTTGGAAGTCCGGGACCTGGCCTGCCATTATCCGGGCCAGCAGGAAGGCCTTGCCGGGATCTCCTTTACCGCCCGTCCCGGAGACATCATCGGCATCACAGGGCCGGTGGCCTGCGGCAAAAGCCTGTTGGGAAAGGTTTTCCTGGAGGAAGTCCCCTGGACTGGATCGATCCTCTGCAATGGAACGGATTTCCGTACCCTGGACCGGGAACAGCGCCGGAGCCTGGTTTCCTACCTGGGCCATGATCCGGAGCTGCTCAGCACTTCCATTGGGGAAAACATCGCCTTGGGGGACCCGGTGGACGTGGAAAAATTCCTCACGATGACCAACCTGAAGGAGGAAGTGGCAGCCATGCCCCAGGGAGCGGATACTCCGGTGGGCAGTGAAGGCACCCGGCTTTCCGGAGGACAGCAGGCTCGGATCGCCCTGGCCCGGACCCTGGCCCATGCCCGGTCGGTGCTGGTGCTGGATGATCCTTTTGCGGCTGTGGACCGGAAAGGGGAGACGAAGATCCTGGAACAGATGCGGCAGGCCTTTCCGGACCGGGTGATCCTGCTGATCTCCCACCGGCTCACCCATTTCCCGGAATTCACCGGAGTGCTGTTCTTGGATCAGGGATGGGGAAGCTTCGGGACCCATGAGGAACTGATGCAGCAGGAGCCCGGCTATGCCCGGCTGGTGAAGCTCCAGCAGGAAGGGGTGGATCTGGATGAATAGGAAGAATCCTGTGTGGGAAAGCGTCAAAGGGACTCTCCGGACACATCCTCGTTCTGGGGCCCTGGTGGCAGTGCTGGTGGTCCTTTCCGTGGCCACCTCTCTTTTGCCACCGCTGGTCCTGGAACGGGCGGTGGACAGCCTGACGGAAGGCCGGGGGATTCCTTGGCAGCTGGCGGTGCTGTACCTCGGCCTTACGGTGCTGTCGGACTGTTTCGAAACGGCCCAGAACGGGGCCATCACCGTATTTGGACAAAAGGTGACCCACGGACTCCGGTCCACCCTTTGTGCCAAGCTGGACCGGCTGCCGGCCGGATATTTTACCGGTCATCCCAGCGGCCAGACCACCTCTGTGTTCGTCAATGACGGGGATACCATCGATACCCTGTATTCTGACGGCATCGTAGGGATGCTGGCCGATGCCTGCAAGCTGCTGGGGATCTTGGGGATCCTGTGGAGCCGGAGCCGGGGTCTGTTCCTGATCCTCTGCTTCCTGCTGCCCCTGCTTTTTGTGCTTACCCGGCATTTCCAGAAGGGGACCCTGGCCGCCCAGCGGGAAAATCGCCGGGCCATCGGCCGGGTGAACAGCCACGTGCCGGAAACCATCCATAATATCCGGACCATCCATTCCCTGGGGAAGGAACAGTATATGGAAGAACGGTACGATACCCTGATCACTGACAGCTTCCGGGCCATCAACCGGGCCAATGTGTTCGACGGGGTCTATTCTCCCATCATCCTGGTGACCCAGGCGGCGGTGGTGGCAGTGATCATGGTGGGAGCAGCCTTGGGTCCTGCCTGGGCGGATCTGTTCGGCCTTTCTGTAGGGTCCGCTGTGGCAGTCATCGCCTACGTGGGAAAGATCTTCGGGCCCCTGGAAAGCATCGGCATGGAGATCCAGAGCATCCAGAGCGCCATGGCGGGGATCCAGCACATCGGAGAGTTCTTGGGGGAAGAGGAACGGGAACCGGCCTCTGCGGAACCTTTGCCGGAAGACTTAGAAGACAAAGCCGTGGCCTTTTCCCATGTGACCTTTGGATACGACCCGGCCCAGCCCATCCTAAAGGATTTTTCCTGCAGCCTGGAGCCTGGGGAACAGGCCATCCTCATGGGGCCCAGCGGCTGCGGCAAAAGCACCCTGTTCAAGCTGCTCCTGGGGCTTTATGCCCCTCAGCAGGGGACGGCGGCCCTCATGGGGAAACGGGCTGGGAGCCTTCCGGAAGAAGAAAAACGCAGCCTCTACGGCTGTGTGGAGCAGGAATTTTCCCCGGTACCCGGAACGGTGGCAGACCAGGTGACTCTCTTCGATGCTTCTGTTGCCTCAGACCAGGTGGACCGGGCCCTGGAACTGGTGGGCCTGAAGGAAGCTGTGGATCGGCTGCCCCAGGGGAAGGATACCCTCATGGCCGACGGACTGTTCTCCCAGGGGGAACTCCAGCTGCTAAACATCGCCCGGGCCGTGGCCAAAGAGCCTCGGCTGCTGCTCTTGGACGAAATCACCGCCAATTTGGACAGCCAGACGGAAGAAAGGGTGCTGAAGGCCCTGGAACGGGCCGCCCAGGGCCGGACCGTCCTGAGCATCTCCCACCGCTTCTCCCGGATGATGGAGGGGCAGAGGATCATCAGGATGGGGTGAATTTGCCCCCTCTTCATTTCTTTTTCACCTTCCATGGTGTACAATGATCACTTGTTAAATGAATTGTAAAGGAGCGGATGGTTTTGCCCAGATATCTTACTTGGAAAATGCTGATGGAGGAATTCAAGAACGGGGGGCCCCATGTGCATATGATGGCCTTCATCCTGTTCAACATCGTGGGGATCGTCCTCCTCCATTATGTGTTCAAGGGCCTCATCGCCTTTCTCTCCAAACATACCCGGGGCAGCAAAGAAGCATGGGAGAGCACCTTCCGGTTCCTGCCGGTGCTTTTGGGGATGATGCTGGGGAGCAGCCTCACCAAGAACATCCTGGATCTGCCTACCTTTGTCCGCCACGGACTGAATATGCACTTCCACAGCCTGGTGATCTTCACCATCACCTTGTTTACGGCCCATCTCATTGCGGCCTATCTGAAATCCCGGCTGTCCAAAAGCGAGGAACGGTCTTCCTCCATGTCCATCCTGGCCACGGTGGTGGATATCGGGGTATACATGGTGGGGTTCCTGTTCATCCTGAATTCCTACGGTATTTCCATTTCGCCCCTTTTGACCGCTCTGGGCGCTGGCGGGTTGGCTTCCGCCCTGGCCCTCCAGGATACCCTGGCCAACCTGTTTTCCGGCATCACCACCATCTTTTCCAAACAGGTGCGGATGGGGGACTACATCAAACTGTCCAGCGGGGAATCCGGCCGAGTGGTGGACATGAACTGGCGGAACACCACCATCCGGACCGCCACCGGGAACATGATCATCGTCCCCAACAAGAACATCGCTGCCAGCAACCTGACCAACTACGAGCAGCCTCTGGCGGAATGCACCATCACCATCCCCATTACGGTGACCTATGGCAATGACCTCCAGAAGGTGGAAGATGTGACCTTGGGCGTGGCCCAGTACGTGTTGGAAAAGAGCGAATACGGGGTCACCGGCTTCCAGCCCCTGGTCCGGTATGACCAGCTGGGAGACTACGGCATCCGGTTCCAGGTGGTGCTGCGGATCAAGAACATCCTGGATGAAGCCGCCCTGCGCCACCAGTTCATCAAAGTGGTGTACCGGAAATACCAGGAAGAAGGGATCACTCTGCTGGTGAGACATGATTGATCATTGACACAAAAAAGGTGCCCGCAGGCACCTTTTTTTAGTATCCCAGCTTCTTCTTCAACCCTTCCATATCTTTCTCCGATAAGAAAGGCCGGATCACATCCAGGTAATATTCCGCTTCTTTTTCCCGTCCGGCCTGGTGGCAGGTCTGGGCTCCGCCGGCAGCCAGCCGGAGGATTTCCACATTGGGGCCCAGGGGGATCCCCTGTTTTTCTGCGAACGCCGTCAGTTCTTCCTGGGAAGCGGGGGCCAGGTCTTTTCCCAGCTTCTGGACCGCCGTTTCCAGCTGGGCTTTCACAGTCTCTGTTTCTCCGTAGTTCAGGCTCAGGAGGAACGCGTACCGGGCTCCCTGCCAGTCTTCCCGGCGGAGCAGCAGGATTCCTTCATTTTGGTAGCAACGGGCCAGGTCTTTGGGACGGAAGGCCTGCCGGAAGGCTTCCCGGTTCACCCGTCCGAAGCTTTCCCAATCTTCTTCCTCTTTCAGTACGGCCAGATAGCAGGCCCGTACCGGGGCACTGGCCGGGTCCCATTTCAATCCTTTTTCCAAGGCTTTCCGGGCTGCCTTCGTCCGGCCTTGGGCCAGTTCCAGTTCTCCCAGGGTGAGGTACAGGAGATGGAAGGGGAAGGGAGCCTGCTGGATTTTCTTCTTCGGATGGAAGAACTGCCGGTACACCACCATTTCCATCGGCTCTGCAAAGGAGCGGAATTCCACTTCTGAATCAGGCTGGAACAGGGCCGAATGTTCCGCTTCCTGAAGGTGAGGCTCCAGGACTTTCCGGGCGCCGTCGAAATCCTGGACAGCGGCGCGCTTCCGGGCTTCTTCCAGATCTTTCCGGAATTTCTCGAAGGCCTTGCTGAACAGATCCGCAAAATGCTGCCGGCTTTCTTCCGGCATCAGTTTGTACAGCAGCTGGCTGCAGGCCCGGCTGATCTCCCGGTGCAGGGGATGGTCCCGGTACAGTTCGATGCAGCCTTGGAGATATTTGATGTCCTTCTGGGATTCTCCCGTCAGGTTGTCCGTGATCGATTTGATGATGGTATCCAATTCTTCCATGATGCAAAGCCTCCGATTTCTCCATGCAATATCTTCTTTATTATACAGGATAGCGGGGAAAAAGGCGAGGGCAGTCCTCCGTTGTGTTATAATGGTCCTATCTGAGATAGATGGGAGGCAGCGGTATGGTACAGCATGGGAAAGTACCCTTTTTGTTGGGAGGCCCCTGTCTCCTGCTCCTGGCCCGGTGCTTTTTGGCGGGGATCTTCGGAGTTTACGGCAGCCTGGCCATGGGGATCGCCCTGTGGATGATCTTCTGGTGGATCACCCGGCCGGTAGCCCTGACGGTCACCGCTCTCCTGCCGGTGGTGGCCAACGCTTTCTTTGCCTTGGCTCCCATGGACCAGATGCTGGCCCAGTATGCCTCCAGCAGCATCGTGCTGCTGTTTGCTGCCACCCTGTTGACTCTTCCCTGGGAAAGGATCGGGCTGGATCACCGGATCGCCCTGCGCTGCCTGGCTTTCATCGGGCCCACCATGAAGAGCCAGATCACAGTATGGTTCTTGGCGGCGGTCCTGTTTTCGGTGGTGCTGCCCAATGCCGTGGTAGTGGCTGTTTTCACTCCCACCGCCCTGGCCATGCTGAAGGCCGCCGGCTGTGAAGGGAAGGATCCAGCAGCGGGGCCCATCCTCTGCGCCATCGTGTTCGGGGCCGCGGTGGGAGGCGTGGGGACTCCTGTGGGAGGAGCCATGGATGTGATCGCGGCCAACCTGTACCAGCAGGCCACCGGTCAAGAATTCCTCTTTACCCAATGGTTCCTGGATTTCCTGCCCTATCTGCTCCTGTCCGCTGGCTGTACCCTGGGCGTCCAGCTGCTGCTGCCGGAACCGGTCCATCAGCTCCAGGGAACACGGGAATACTTCCTCCAGGAATGCAGGCGGATGGGTCCCTTGAAGCGGGATGAAAAGATTTGCTTGGGACTTTTTGCCCTGGCCCTGGCCGGATCTTTCCTGCGGCCTCTCTATGCGGTGGCTCTGCCCGGCCTGCTGCCGGCCTACCTGTACGGAAGCCTGGGCTTTTTGCTGTTCTTTTTGGAGGGAGAAGACGGAAGGCCCCTTCTTTCCTGGGAGTATGCCCAGCAGCATATGATCTGGGGTGTCCTGATCCTTTTTGCCGGAGGGCTGGCCATGGGGAACCTGCTGGAAGCTTCCGGAGCCAACCGGAGCTTGGCCCAATGGACCGCGTCCCAGGCTCCTTCTCCTGGGCTGCCCCTGATTGCCGGGATCGTATGCTTGGCGGCTTTCCTCTCTGAAGTTTCCAGCATCACCATTTCTGCAGCCCTGACGGTCCCTTTGGTGATTTCTTATACCCAGAATGCAGGGCTGCCCCTGCTGCCCTACTGGATGGCTGCGGTCATGGGCTTCAACGGGGCGTTCCTGCTGCCCACCGGGATCCGGGCCATCCCCTGCGGCGCCGGCCTCTCTTCCCGGGACCTGTTCCGCCGGGGACTGCCGGTATTTGCGGTGCGGCTTTTGTGTGCAGTGGGGATGGGCTGGCTTGCTGGACTAGGTTGACTCCCGATGCAGAGGGCCCTGTTGCCCCTGCCGCAGGCCCATGGTATACTGAATGGAATGAAGCAAAGGAGGCTGGCTGTTTTGCCCATGACGGAGAAGAAAAAGAAAAGATCCTGGCTCCGGTCCAAGATCACGTTCCTGGTACTGACCCTGGTGGTGATCTTGGGGGTGGTGGGGTACAATTACCGGACGGATATCGAGATGCGCATCATCCACCTGAAGCCCCAGCCGGTGCAGAAAGTGGAACTGGGGAAACTGGGGCTCCAGCTCCAGCGGTTCAACACGCCGGAAATCACCAGCTACGATGTGGACAAGATCCTGAGCTTCGTGATCCGGGACGATAAATTCTATCTGGCCCTCCGGAGCCAGGATGGAGACAGCACAGCCGTCCAGGCTTATGAGCGGCAGGAAGGGAGCCTGTTCCCCTTCCGGAATTTCGGGAAAAAAGGCACCTACACCATCTCGGAAAAGATGGTCCTCAGCGTGAACATCGCCGGCAATGGGGATGTGGTCTATGTGAAAAAAGGGCTCCACACCCTCCGGGACGGGAATGACATCATCAGCCTGAAGGGGAACACCACCGCCACCCGAGTGGCTTTCCTTCCAGGCTATGAGCAGGCCTATCTCTACGGCAACGATAATTTCACCCTGGCGGATTATCGGGATGGGGCCTTTGAAAAGAATCATCCTTCCTTTCTCCACAACCGGGCCAAACCTTTTGCCGGAGGCCTGACCCAGGTACGGATCACCGGGAAGGGTGTCATCTTTGGAGGAGGCCGGATCAAACCCAACGGGCTCAATATGGTGGAAGCCTTCACTCCCCAGGGCAAAGCCCTCCAAAGCTATGGCAGCCCCATCCAAACAGACAAGGATTCCATCTACAATCTGATCGATATGGCGGTACTGGACCATTATCTGGTGGTCATCGATGGGTTCACCTTGAAATTCTGGACCCGGGAAGGGCAGTATCTGGGGAACCTGAACAGTTCCAAGATGTTGGGGGACAACCTGAACTGTGCCAAACTGGCCCCCATCGACGGGAATACCCTGGGGATCCTGGCTTTTGTCCGGAATGCCCAGACCCGGCTGGTGGAAATCAAGATCTTCGCACTGACGTTTCCGAGGTAAGCCGGGGGCTGCTGCTCATGCAGCAGCCCCCCTTTTCACACGAAAGGAGCAACCATGTCCAACATCCTTCACTGCCTCCAGCTGGGGGAATCTATGAGGGACCGGTTCCTGGAAGAGGCCCGGTCCTTTCCCTACGGTTCCGCCTTGTTCCTGGTGCCCAACCGGTATTTTCAGCAGAAGATCCGGGAAAAGGGCGTGATCCGGGCTGCCACCATCGATTTCCTGCCCCAGGAGATCCTCCGCTGGAACGGGGGGACTCCCGGGTTCCGGCCGGTGAATCGGCCTGCTCAGAAAAAGATCCTCCAAGAAGCCCTGGACTATCTGGAACCCCATTTGGACTATTTTTCCAGTTTGGTTGGGAAAACCGGCTTCCGGGACAATCTCCTAGCCCTGTTCGACGAATTTTCCAGGGACGGCCTGGAACCGGAGACCTTCAAAGAGGTGCTGCTTTCCTGGAATCGTGAGGAGCCCCTGAAAAACAAGGATATGGACCTGGTCCGGCTCTACACGGCCTACTGCTTTAAACTCCAGGAACTGGGGCTGGAAGACCTGCCCCGGATCTATACCCGGGCGGCAGAAACCTTGGAAGAAGGAGGGACCATCCCCTGGAAAAAATGCTATTTCAGCGAATTTTACCAATTCGATCCGGTCCAGCTCCGTCTGCTCCGGGCCCTGGGACGCTGCTGCGAAGTGGAAGTAGGTCTGTTTTATGACCCTGGCCGGCCGGCACTGAGCCAAGTGACGGAAAAAATCTACGGAGACTTGGTGGGGGCTGGATTCGCTCCCGTCCAGGAAGAACCGGTGAGGTCGAAACCGGAAGACCTGACGGCACTTACCCTGGCTTGGAAGCCAGGAGCCCGGACGGAAACGGGAGCTCCCCATATCCACTTGGGAGAAGGGGTGAGCCAGGAACAGGAAATCCGCCTGGCCCTCACCTCCATCAAGGGACGGCTCCAGCAGGGCGTGAAACCGGAAGAAATCCTGGTCCTGGTCCGGAAACTGGCAGATTATCAGGGTCTGGTCCGGTCTTTTGCCGAATACGGCATTCCCTGCCGGCTGCCCCAGGTGGTGGATCTGCGGAGCCAGCCCCTGCCGGATTTTCTCACCAAGCTCATGGCAGCAGCCGGGGAAAAAGGGAACCTTTCCCTGTGGCAGGCCCTATTCCGGTGTCCCCTTATGGAAGTACTCTATCAGGTAGACCGGGAAAAGCTGGATCTCTCCTATACCCAGCTGTATTTTTCCACAGCAGAAGCCTTCCGGCTTTTCCTCCAGCGGAAGGAACTGGTAAGCACCGGGTTCTGGGACCTGGTGGATTTCCTCCAAGACGGCCATACTCCGGCCGAGTGGCAGGAAGGATTCCTGGACTGTCTGGCCCAGTGGCAGCTTCCCCAGGCCTGGGGAAGGCTCCATCAGGAAGGGAAGGTGGATCTGGATCAGGTGAAACTGCTGACCCAGACCGAACAGTTTGTCCGGGAAACCTTGGAGGACCTGGTCCGCACCTGGGAACTGTGTGGAAAAAAAGAGGCTGTCCTGTCCCTGAAAGAGGTCAGGACATTCTGGAAGGATTCTTTGGACAGGGGCCCTTTGACCCTGACGACCGGCGATTCCCAGGGCATCCCTGTGCGGGAGGCGGGAGAAATCCAGGGGGTCTCTTTTCCCTATGTGTACCTGCTGGGTGTCCGGGAAGGGATGTTCCCTGCGGTGAAACGGGAAAGCTGGCTCTACAACGATCAGGAACGGGCAGGACTGAACAGCCTGGGGCTGGAGCTGAATCTGACGGCCCGGGCCCTGGATACGGACCGGTACTTTTTCGGTTCTGCAGCAGCCCTGGCCTCCAAGGAGCTGTATCTCAGCTGGTACAGCGATGAGGAAGGGGGAGCCAGCCCCTATATCACAGAACTCCAGAATTTTTTCGGAGCAGACAGCCTGCCGGTGACCGTGTACCAGAATGATCCGGACCATTGTGCCAGCCGGGCCCAGCTGGTGGATTTCCTGGCCGAACAGCCCCGGTTGGCTCCCCGGGAACAGGCCTTCCTGGCGGAACAGACAGGCAGTGATTTCCCGGAACGGTCCCGCTCGGAATACCGGCGGTGGGAAGAAACGGATAGCCCTTGGAATGGAACGGTGCCGGGCCTGGTGAAAAAGCCTCTCCATCTGTCCGCCTCCGCCCTGGATGACTGGCTCCAGTGTCCTTTTGCTTATCTGGCTTCCCGACTGTGGAAAATGGCTCCCTGGCAGGAACGGACGGCTTTTCCCACCCCGGATAGCGTGGGGGATCTGATCCATCGGACCCTGGCAGCTTTTCTGGGGAAGCACCGCCAAGAAGGGCTGACGGGCCTTCCCCCAGAGGAGTTGGAAAAGGAACTGGAAAGGACCTATGGAACCATCTTTGCCCAGATGCACCAGGAAGGAAAAATCGTCACCAGCCCCCTTTTGGACCATCTCCGGGAACGGTATGGCAAATGGCTGCAGAACTGGCTCCGCAAGGAAATCGCCTATGAAGAGAGAGACCAGTTGGGGCTGAAACCGGACCAGGTGGAATGGAGCTTCGGACGGGAGCACAGCCCCTGGCCGGAGCTGGCGAAAACCATAGATGGGGAAAAAGTGTACTTTTCCGGTCAGATCGACCGGATCGACACCAACGGACAGAAATGGGCCCTCCTGGATTATAAAACAGGACAGCCCCCTTCCGGCAAGAAAATCCTCCAGGGCAAAGCGGTGCAGCTGCCCCTTTACTTGGAGGCCCTGGAAACCTTGGGGACGATTTCCCAGGAGCAGATCCTGGGGGCCGGCTATGTACAGATGCGCAGCGGGGAACGGATGGGGGGAACCTGGAACGAGGACGTGAAGAAGGCCTTCCCTTGGATGCAGAGAGCAAAGCCTCCGGAAAAGGAAAAGGCACTCCAGGCAGCCGCCCAGGCGGTGGAAGAGGCGGTCCGGGAAATCCGGGCAGGTCATTTCCCCGCCCGACCGGAAGGGAATTGTCCCGACTGGTGTCCGGCCCGGGATCTGTGCCGGATCCGGGAAAATCCCTACGGGACCGCTGACAAAGAGAAAGAAGAGGAGTGAAGCCATGGCCAGTTTTACCAATCAGCAGCAGGAAGCCATCTCGACCCTGGACCGGAATGTATCGGTATCCGCCGGTGCCGGTTCCGGCAAGACCCGGGTCCTGGTGGAACGGTTCCTGAAGATCTTGGGGGACCGGCAGGCCACCGCCCAGGAGATCCTGGCCATTACCTTTACCCGGAAAGCTGCCCGGGAAATGCGGGAACGGGTCCAACAAGGAATCTTGGACCGGCTGGGGGCTGCAGAAGCTACGGATGACAAAACCTACTGGCAGGAACAGCTCCGGCTGGCAGACCAGGCACCCATCACCACCATCGACAGCTTCTGCTCCCAGGTGCTTCGGGAAAATCCGGTGGAGGCAGGACTGGATCCCAATTTCACCGTACAGGAAGAATACCAGATCCGGGCATTCCGGGAAGAAACGGCCAGTGCCTTCCTCCAGCAGGGGATCCAGCAGCAGAATCCGGATCTTACAGCACTTTTGGAGCAGTATCCAGCAGACCAGCTGGCTAGGATCCTGACGGCCCTCATCGACCGGCTGCCGGAAATCCTGGCCCTGCCTGGGGGACTGGCGGCTGCTTATGAAACCAGCCTGGGCCGGGAAGAAGAATACAAAATCGCCGCAGAGGCCGCCCTGGATGCCCTGCTGGCCGCCCGGGACCAGGCATCCCCCAAAAACCGGGAAAAACTGGAAGACCTGTTTGGCCAGCGGGCCGCCTTCCACCAGTGGATCGCTGGGGGAGACGGGGACGCTGCCCTGGCAGCCCTGAAACCGGTTACGGCAGCGGGAAAGGTGAAAGACCAGGTGAAGGAAGTCCGGGCCGCCTTGGAACAGCTGGCTGCCCTTTCTTTGGATGCCCAGGGGGCGGACCAGGCACGGCACTGGGAAAAGGTCCTCACCTGTTTCCGCAAGGCCCTGCTGGATGCGGCGGAAACCCGGGAAATCTACAGTTTCGGCTATCTTTCCGCCAAGGCGGTGGACTTGCTGGAGCAGCGGCCCAATGTGCTCAACCGGTATAAGAAACGGTTCAAGTTCCTCATGGTGGACGAATTCCAGGATACCAATGAAGAACAGAAAAAAATGGTGTATCTCCTCAGCGGAGGCAGCAGCCGGAGTCTCCAGGGCCGGAACCTGTTCGTGGTGGGGGATGCCAAGCAGTCCATCTACCGGTTCCGGGGGGCGGATGTGAGCGTGTTCAAGCAGGTCCGGGACGCCATCGAGGCCACCGGAGGACGGAACATCGTCATGGATGACAACTTCCGTTCCGCTCCGGAAATCATCCGCGCCTGCAATACCCTATTCGACGATCTTTTGGGTACGGACTCCAATGCCGATGTGACGGCCCAGCCCCTCCACGCCCATCAGCCTCCTTCCCGGAAGCCGGTGTTCGCCGTCCTGAAAAAAGGAGAGTGCAGCCCCAAAGAATGTCAGCAGGCAGAAGGCCGGTACGTGGCCCAGGCTATCCGGCAGCTGGGGGAAGAGGAACATCTGCCTTACGGCCAGATGGCCATCCTGCTGCCGGCCATCCATCTTTCCCGGCAGTATGAAGAAGCTCTGACGGCACTGGGCATCAAGAGCCAGGTCAGCGACGGCAAAGGCTTCTATGACCGGCAGGAAATCGTGGACTGGATCAACTTGCTGACTTTCCTCCTGAATCCTCGGAAGGACTGGGCCCTGGCCGGTTTCCTCCGGTCTCCTTTTGCTGGGCTCAGCGACCGGCAGCTGACGGATCTCCTGAAGCCTTGGCCGGAACTGAGCCTGTGGGAAAGCCTCCAACAGAGTTTGGAGGAGCCCTATAGCACCTTGGCCCAGAAATTGGAAAAACTGCGGCAGATTGCCCAGTTCCAGTCCCTGCCGGAACTTTTGGACCGCTTCCAGGAAAGCTTCGCTGTGGAACCCACCCTGCTGGTCCAGCGGGGTGGACGGGAAAAACTGGCCAATTTCCGGAAACTCCGGGCCCTGGGCGTCCAGGCAGCCATGGAGGAGGGCAGCACCGCCCGGGATTTCCTGGACCGGCTGAACCTGATGCGCCAGCTTTCGGCCCGGGAAAGTGCAGCCAATCAGGAAGCAGATCCCGATGCGGTGAAGATCATGACCATCCATAAGTCCAAAGGATTGGAATTCCCGGCGGTGTTCCTGCCGGATCTGTCCAAAAAAGATCCTCCTGACAGATTGGGGATCCAGTTCCTGCCGGAAGAAGGCTTTGGGGTAAAAGTGCTGGATCGGGAAGGGAACGACCGGGAAACATCGGTCTATGCCCGGCTGAAGGAAGAAGGGAGCCGTCTGGAAAAGGCGGAAAAGCACAGACAGCTGTATGTGGCCATGACCCGGGCGGAAAGATTCCTGTATCTGGTGAACGTGGACGAAAGCAAAGAAGGGAAGCAAAAGGACAGCGACCCGGAAAAGGAAAAATGGGGCCAGGCCCTCCAGCGGGTATTCGCTCCGGAAGGGCCCAACGGAGACCAGATGGACTGGGAAGAACTGTCTGTGGCGGAAATTTTGGCAGACACAGAGGAAAGACAGGAAGGGGAGGCGGATACCTTTGCCCTGGATCCGGCAGTCTATGATCGGATCCAGCCGGTGACCGTGCCTCGGAACTTGGAACTGTCCGCCAGTGCCCTTTTGGAATACGATACCTGTCCCCGGAGTTTTTACTACCATTATTTCCGGCATATGCCCGGCCTCGATCCGGAAACGTTCGGTACGGGGAACCATCGGATCTCGGCCATCGAACTGGGGACCTACGTGCACAAAGTGCTGGAACGGCTCCAGGAAGTGCCGGAGGAAACGGCTTTAGAGGAAGCCCTGGAGGTGCTGGACCATCCGGATGCTGAAAAACAGGTGTTCCGCCGGGAAGGAAAGAAACTGGTGGAACGGTATTGTGCCAGCCCCTTGTACCAGGAACTGAAAGACCTGCCTGCCCAGGCAGAGCGGGATTTCGAACTGCCCCTTTTTGTCTTTGGGGACAGTCAGGTGGTGTTCCAGGGGAGCATGGACAAATTGGTGACTTTGGAAGACGGGAGGCTGGGGATCGTGGATTACAAGACCGGCCACCCCCCGGCGGACGGAGAAGAGAAGCAGGGCTATACCCGGCAGCTGGCCATCTATGCCCTGGCAGCGGAAAAACTGTATCCCGGGAAGGAAGTGGCTTGGGCCAGGCTCCATTTTCTCCAGGACTGCAGCAGCTGGGAGCTGAAGGACCGGAAGGCGGAAGAAAAGAAGCTGGGAACACTCCTGGAAAACCTCCTTGCCTGGGACCGGGAAGACCAGTTCCCAGTACGGAAAGAGGGCTGCCAGTGGTGTCCCTACCGGTATTTCTGTACCTTTTAAAATCCTTTAATTTTCTGTCCATTCATGGTAAAATGACCGATGTAGTATGTGCGAAGGAGGCCTTTTGTGGCAATACGCGGTATCTTATTCGACTTTGACGGGACGCTGGCCAACACCACGCCCCTGATCTTGGCCACCTTCCACCAGACCCTGGATCATTTCGTCCCGGGGAATCAGGTGGATGACCAGACCATCATCAACACCTTTGGCCTGCCCCTCCGGGACGGCCTGGCTGGGATTACCGGCTGCACGGATCCGGAAGAGATGGACCGGATGGTGGCCTATTACCGCCAGTACAATACAGCCTGGCATGATTCCTTGATCCGTCCTTTTCCCGGTGTGAAGGAAGGCTTGGAGCAGCTCCGTGCTGCCGGGGTGCCCATGGCCATTGTCACCAGCAAGTTCAAAGCCAGCTGCCAGCGGGGGCTCCGTTGCCTGGGACTGGAGCAGTATCTGGACGGCATCATCGGCTGCCAGGAATGTACCGCCCACAAACCGGATCCGGAACCCATGGAAAAGGGCTTGGAACTTTTGGGCCTCCGGGGAGAAGAATGCCTATGCGTGGGGGACAGTCCCTATGACCTGGTCAGCGGAAGGGATGCCGGATGCAGGACCGTAAAGGTGGGTTGGACGTCCTTCCGGCAGGAATTCTTCGACCGGTTCATCCAGCCGGATCATACCATCCAGGACCTGGGAGACTTGCTTTCGCTGCTTGATGAAACAAATCCAAAGAGGTGATAGCTTTGCGCAAAATCGGGATCATCGGCGGCACCGGTGTAGAGGATGCGTCCTGTTTCGGACAGCTCACTCCCCTTACCGTCGCCACGCCTTTTGGCAGTGCCCACTGCTTGAAAGGGACGGCCGCCGGCCATGAAATCTACTTCCTGGCCCGGCACGGACTGGACCACAGTGTCCCGCCCCATAAGATCAACTATCGGGCCAATATCTTTGCCCTGAAGAAGCTGGGGGTCACAGAGATCCTTTCCTTTACGGCGGTAGGGTCCCTGAACCGGGGACTGCCTCCTGGGACTTTCGTGGTCACCAGCCAGCTGCTGGATTTCACCAAGAGCCGGGTGAACACCTTCTTTAACGGGGAGAACGGCCAGGTGGCCCATGTGGATTTTGCCCAGCCCTATTGTCCGGCTCTCCGGGAACGGCTGATCCGCTGCCTCCTGAAACTGAGGCTCCGGCACAGCAAGCAGGGGACCTATGTGGTGACGGAGGGACCTCGGTACGAAACGGCGGCGGAAGTGAAGATGTACGCCTGTCTGGGCGGGGATGTGGCCGGCATGACCAATATGCCGGAAGCGGTCCTGGCCCGGGAAGCGGAAATCTGCTATGCCAACTGTTCGGTGGTGACCAATATGGGGTCAGGGCTGTCGGTCCGGGCCCTGTCCCACGAAGAAGTGACGGAAGCCATGGAACGGCTGGAAAAACAGATCCTGTCCATCATCGAAGCTTATGTGCAGGAGGATGGTCCTCTGACCCAGACCTGCCATTGCCACGAAGCCCTGAAGGAATACGGGGGCTTCCGGCTGGAGGCTTTCGGCAGGGACGAAAAGGAGGAATGACAGGGCACTATGAGCTATGACATTGTACTGAAAGATGTGGAACTGACGGAGCCCGGGGAGGGGAAGCGGTTCTCCATTGGGATCAGCGGCAGCACCATCGCCTACATAGGCACCGATCCCATTACCGGCCGGGAAGTGTTGGACGGCCGGGATCATCTGGCTGTCCCTGGATGGGTCAATGCCCATACCCATGTGGCCATGACCCTGTTCCGCAGCTATGCCGATGACATGGTGCTGATGGATTGGCTCCAGAACCGGATCTGGCCCCTGGAAGCCAAACTGGACGGCCGGGCGGTGTACTGGGGCAGTCTCTTGGGCATCGCAGAGATGATCCGGACCGGCACCACCTGTTTTGCGGATATGTATTTCTTTATGGAAGAAACTGCCAAGGCTGCAGCGGACAGCGGCATCCGGGCGGTGCTTTCCCGAGGGCTCACCGGCAGCAGCGCAGCGGACGGGGCGGCCCGTCTGGAGGAGAACACAGAACTGTACAAGACCTGGAACGGGGCCCAGAACGGCCGGATCTCGGTGATGTTCGGTCCCCATGCTCCCTACACCTGCAGCCCGGATTATCTGGAATCCGTCATCGCCCGGGCCCGGGAACTGGGGGCAGAGATCCACATGCATCTTTCGGAAACGGCCGGGGAAGTGGCAGACTGCCGGAAAAAGTACGGCAAAAGCCCCATCGCCTTGATGGAAAGCCTGGGAATGTTCGAAGGGGGGACCCTGGCGGCCCACTGCGTCCATGTGGATGAAGAAGATATGGACATCATGGCCCGGCATGGAGTCCGGGTGGCCCACAACCCCCAGAGCAATCTGAAACTGGCCAGCGGCATCGCTCCTGTGGCCCGGATGCTGGAAAAAGGCATCACCGTAGGCCTGGGCACCGATGGGGCCAGCAGCAACAACAACCTGGACATGCTGGAAGAAGTGCGGCTGGCGGCCATGCTGGCCAAGACCCAGTCCGGGGATCCCAAGGCGGTGCCGGCTTCCCAGGCCCTTGCCATGGGCACCTGGATGGGGGCTGAAGCCGTGGGGCTGAAGAATGTCGGAAAGCTGGAAGTGGGCCAGAAGGCGGATATCGTGTTATACAATATGGCCTCCCCGGCCTGGTACCCCCGGCACGATCGGACTTCTCTGTTGGTGTACGCTGGGTCTTCCGCGGATGTGGATACGGTGCTGGTGGACGGAAATCTCCTGCTGCGCAAAGGGGAACTGACCACCATCGACCTGGAAAAAGTCACCGCGGAAGTGGGACAGTGTCTGAAGGAAATGATAGGGAAATAGAACGGGCAGCCGCATAGCGGCTTAAGTCCGGAGTCTGAAGTCTGGAGCCTGATGATAAATTTGCAGGCAAATTTTTGAATATGTAAAACCTCTGGACGAAATGGATTCTACGATAAGATCATTTCAATACTGGTCTTGTATAATCAAAAGAATCCGACTGACCAGGCGGATTCTATCCTGGGGCTTCCGACTACAGACTTCCGACTCCCGACTGGGGGCTGGTGCTCCTGCAGCAGCCCCCAGCAACAATCGACAATAAAGGAGTGTTTGGTGTGGCAAAGATCTTGAAGAAACTGCAGCTGGCTCCTGCAGTCTGGGAATTTGAAGTGGATGCGCCTCTCATTGCGCACAAATGCAAACCGGGACAGTTCGTCATGGTGCTGGTGGATGAGACCAGCGAACGGATCCCTCTGACCATCGGTGATTTCGACCGGGAAAAAGGCTCTATCACCCTGATGGTCCAGGCCGTGGGGAACACCACCCGCCATCTCTGTGAAGATTTTGCTCAGGGAGACGAAATCCAGCACATCCTGGGGCCTCTGGGCCAGCCCTCTGAAATGGGCAGATTCGGCACCGTGGTCATGGTCTGCGGGGGCATCGGTGTGGCGCCGGTCCATCCCATCGCCCGGGCCTACCATGAACTGGGCAACAAGGTGATCACCATCATCGGGGGCCGCCATAAGGATTTGATCCTGTGGCGGGACCGGATGGAAAAGATCAGCGATGAAGTGATCATCACCACCGATGACGGGTCCGAAGGCATCAAGGGCTTTGTCACCGATCCTCTCCGGAAGATGCTGGAAGAGGGGAACCATCCGGATCTTGTGGTCGCCATCGGCCCCATCATCATGATGATGAACGTGGCCAAGGTCACCCAGCCCTTCAACGTGAAGACCACCGCCAGCCTCAGCTGCCTCATGGTGGACGGCACGGGCATGTGCGGCGGCTGCCGGGTACAGGTGGGCGGAGAAAGCAAGTTCACCTGCTGTGACGGGCCGGAATTCGACGCCCACCAGGTGGATTTCAAGAACCTGATGCAGCGGTCCAAGATGTATAAAGACCAGGAAGCAGTAGAATACAGTTGCGGGGGGCATTGCAGATGCGTGGAGGAATGAGAAATCCCATGCCGGAACAGCCGGCAGATGTACGGAACCATAATTTCGAGGAAGTGGCCCTGGGCTATCCGGAAGACACAGCGGTGGATGAAGCCCAGCGCTGCCTGAACTGCAAGAATCCCCAGTGCGTCAAAGGGTGCCCGGTGAACGTGGACATCCCTCAGTTCATCCATGCCCTGACGGAACGGGATTTTGACGGCGCCATCCACATCCTGAAGAACAAGAATTCCCTGCCTGCCGTGTGCGGCCGAGTATGCCCCCAGGAAAACCAGTGTGAAAAACACTGCATCCTGGGCATCAAGGGAGAACCGGTGGCCATCGGCCGTCTGGAACGGTTCGTGGCGGACCGGGCCCGGGAAAACGGGACGGATATGGTGAAAGAAGGCCTGGCACCCAAGAACGGCATCAAAGTTGCCGTGGTGGGGGGCGGCCCTTCCTGCCTCACCGCTGCCGGCGACCTGGCCAAGATGGGCTATGATGTGACCTTGTTCGAAGCCCTCCACAAGGTGGGCGGGGTGCTCATGTACGGGATCCCTGAATTCCGTCTGCCCAAATCCATCGTCCAGCACGAAATCGAACAGCTGAAGGTATTGGGCGTGAAGATCATGACCGACGTGGTGATCGGACGCACCTTCACCCTCCACGAGCTCCTGGGCGAAGAGGGCTTCCAGGCGGTGTACGTAGGTACCGGTGCCGGGCTGCCCCACTTCATGCGGATCCCTGGGGAAGCCCTCAACGGGGTCTATGCCGCCAACGAATTCCTCACCCGGGTGAACCTGATGGGGGCTTGGAAGTTCCCGAAGATGGCCACCCCCGTGTATGTGGGGAAGAACGTGGCCGTAGTGGGGGCCGGCAACGTGGCCATGGATGCTGCCCGGACCGCCAAACGACTGGGGGCGGAAAACGTCTATGTGGTGTACCGCCGCAGTGAAGCAGAAATGCCCGCCCGGAAAGAAGAAATCGAACATGCCAAGGCAGAAGGCATCGAACTCCATATGCTGAACAACCCGGTACAGATCCTGGGGAATGAAGAGGGCTGGGTGACGGGTATCGAATGTGTCCGCACGGAACTGGGCGAACCGGATGCTTCCGGACGCCGGAGCCCGGTGGAGATCCCTGGCTCCAACCATGTGTTCGACGTGGATATGGTGGTGATGGCCATCGGCCAGGGCCCCAACCCGCTGCTGAAACACACCACTCCGGATCTGGTGACCAACCGGAAGGGCCTCATCACCGTGGATGAAAAGGAAGAAACCTCCATTCCCGGAGTCTTTGCCGGCGGGGATATCGTCACCGGGGCGGCTACGGTGATTTCCGCCATGGGGGCCGGCAAGAAGGCGGCTCTGGAAATCGACGCCTACCTGAAAGAAAAACTAGGGAAGTAACACAGGAATGAAGAAACTGAAACGCTGGGGGCTGGCAGCGGCGCTCCTGTGCCTGGGGATATTCCAGGCCCGGGGGACAGCGGCTGCAGCACCCAAAAACACCTATAAACCTGCCAGCGGAGGCTATACCCTGACGGTGCCTCCCGGCAGCAAAGAGATTTACCATACCTCTACCGGAATCCGTTTCACGGTGGGAAAGGACTTCCTGGTCAGTGCGGATCTGTACACCCTGCCCAGCTTCGTTTCCGTCCCCATGAAGCAGTATTCCGCTGAACAGCAGAAGGAATTCAAGAAGTTCCTGGGTAAGATCCAGGATCAGGAAAACGATACCATCCAGGAAGAAGGCGGTTCCCAGGCTCTGGGCAGCCAATCCTCTCTGAATGGGATCCTGGGGGAAAAGCTCCGGAAGTACCGGGCCACGGCAGGAAGGACCGAAACCGTCAAGCCGGAGAAAAGGGAAGCTTCCGACACCTATACCTATGTAGCGGTGCCGGAAGACAAGCTGCGGACCCACCGGCCCTTTTTGATCGGCCGGGCGTACCAGCCGGAACGGAATGTACTCCTGGTGGTGAACGTAAGCGCTCCGGAAAACTTGGAAGCCGCGGCTCGTTCTGCCCTCCAGTCCTTGTGTTCCGATCTGGCCCTTTCCCGGGTGAAGTATACGGACGTGAACCTTTTGACGGTGCCTGGCATGGGTTATGAGATGGAGATCCCCAGCGGCTGGCGGATGTACACTCTCCGGGCAGACAATGTACTGTTCGGCCGGTCTCTCAGCAGCGTCCATACCGATGGGCTCATGATTCGGGAATTTTCCGACGACACCTTTGCGGAACTGGGGAATTCCACTCCGGAAGGACTGAAGGAAGCGGAAAATGCCTTTATCCAGAAGGTGACCCGCTACACCCCCAACATCACCGTGCTGCACCATGAACCCATCTCCGTAGGTACTCTCAACGGGAGCATGGCAGAATGCACCGATACCGGGGATCTGAAGAAGGTGTTCGTAGTAAATACCTATTTGATGAATCCCCAGGGGAACGGCTATCAGATCCGGTACCAGACCGACGATACCATCAACTACGATCTGAAACTGAAAGCCTTCAAACAGTCCGTAGAAAGCTTTAGCCTGCTCCAGGACAACGACGGAAGCGGCCTGAAGCCGGGGAAGGATATATAAAGAGGGCGGCGACCCGCGACCGGGGGTGTGAATTCTTCCACACCCCCATTTTTTCACACTTATATCACAAATCATTCATAATCTATTCATCCAGAAAGGTATACAATAAAAGACATAAAGTGACTGGTCAGTCCAGTGCTTTTTTGTATGTATAAAAATGAACGGGAAGAAGGAATCTGCAATGAAAAAGAAAGTATTTGCAGTCACGCTGGCAGTTTTGGCCACGGCTGCCTCCATCGGGTGCGCTGCACCGCAAACCAGCTGGGATCAAGGTGAATGGCAGCTGGATCTGGGTGCCTGGGATCCCAAAGCCAAATTCGATGGCAATGAATCCGACACCAAATGGAACTTCGACGGCGGCCTGGGCTATGGGCTTTCCGACAAATGGGCACTGGAATACAAATACCGGGGCCTGAAGACCAAAGCCGGGGATTTCAAGACCGACGGAGACCAGAATGAAGTGAACTTGGTGTACAGCCTGGGCAAGAACTGGGCTTTGTTTGGCGGCTGGAACCGGATCAACAATGATTTTGATGGCAGCTACCATGGGATCCATACCGGTTCTGCAGACAGCGTGATCAACAACGTAGCCCAATTCGGGGTACGGGCAAAATACGATCTGGCCAAGAACCTGGCTTTCTATGCAGAAGGCGCTCTGGGCACCAAGAAGACCAGCCAGTGGGATGCAGGCCTGGCTTACACCTTCGCCGACAACTGGGATCTGAACGCCGGCTACCGGTATGTGGATACCAAGCTGGATGACGACAACAACATCAAATACCGTGGCTTCCTGGTAGGCCTGTCCTATCGGTTCGGCGGCCACAAGAAGGCTGCTCCGGCCCCTGTAGTGGAAGAACCCGTGGCTCCGACGGTGGCTGAACCTGTAGCTCCGGCTCATGTGTACAACGACTACTATCTGGACAGCATCCACTTCGATTCCGACGTGGATACCCCGAAAGCTTCCGAAGCCGGCAAACTGGCCAACTTCGTAGCCGTAGCTAAGGCTCATCCGGATTCTACCTTCAAACTGGTAGGGAACACCGACTCCGATGCTTCCAACGCCTACAACGAAGACCTGTCCAAACGCCGGGTACTGAACGTGGCCAAATATGCCAACGACAACGGTGTGGACGCTTCCCGTATGAAACTGAACTACAAGGGTGAAACCAATCCTGCTTCCTCCAACGCCACCGAAGCCGGCAAAGCCGACAACCGCCGTGTGGATATCTGGGAACATAAATAATTGAAAAAGCAAAAGGGCTGTTGCACGGGCTGATGTGACTCCAAAAAGTTAGACCTTAGTAACGAGATGGTTTTTACTGTCTCGTTACTTTTTTATGCTGCCAGCAAAGAAAGCCTGTATTGAACAGGACTTTTCCAGCCCAGTTTTTCCTTGATCCTTTGTTCGTTATAGTATTTGATGTATCGTTCGATAGCGGCTTTTAGTTCTTCGTAGCTGTAGTAGATCACTCCATAATACATTTCCTGTTTCATTAAGCCGAAAAAGTTTTCCATTACAGCGTTATCATGACAGTTACCCTTTCGAGACATGCTCTGAAAAATTCGTTCTTTTTTTAGTTTCCTGGTATAGGCCTTCATTTGGTATGCCCAGCCCTGATCGGAGTGAAACGTTCTTCGATATGGACAATCAGCAGTAATTTCGATTGCTTCAGCTTGAGCTTCCAGTATGCTTTCAGCCGAAGGACGTTTGGCTATTCCATAGCTGATGATTTCATCATCGAACATGTCCAGGAAAGGATCCAGATAAAGCTTGTGCAGGGTCAGATGTCCCTGTGTATCTACTTCATAATATTTGAATTCTGAAGTATCGGTCGTAATCTTCTGATGTGGGATATTCGTCTCAAAACGACGATGTATTCTATTCGGAGCAATGGTCCCTACCTTACCCTTATAGGAACTGTATTTACGGCTTTTCCGGGTAAAGGATGTTACCTGAAGGCTCAGTTTCTGCATGATACGTTGAACTTTCTTCTTGTTCACGCAAATCCCTTGATTCTTCAGCTCACCGGTCATGCGCCGATATCCATAATCTTTATGCTGGCTGCGGATTTCCTGTATTTTGTCCTCTACTTCCTGGTCTGGATTCACGCGGTCAAACCGTTTCTGCCAGTACATATAGGTCGCTTTGGGCATTTGAGTATAGGAGAGAAGGTCTTTCAATTTGAATGATCTTCGGAGACTGGAGATGATTTTCGCAACTCTCTCATTTTTGCTTCGTCCTCTAAACGCAGTCTCCTCAGTTCTTTTAAAAAAGCATTCTCTATACGGAGTTTAAGATTTTCATCCTCTAACTCCTTGACATGTTCCACACTGATGTCGACCATCGGCTGCTGAACCTGGGTATCTGTTTTTTTTGTTTGAGATTTGTTCAAAGTTCTCTTCCTGCCTTTTTTATGTGACCGTAAAGCATCTGGTCCCGCAATTCTAAATTCATTGACCCATCTGGCAATCATTGATGGGTTGTTGATCCCTACTTGAATTGCTAGTTCCTGATATGAGATTTCATTTGTTAAGTAAGACTCTACCACAGAAAGTTTTTCTTTGAAAGAGTATATTTTTTGAGAGCGGGATCTTTTCAGTCCATCATCACCAAATGCCTTGTAAGCAGCAACCCACTTTAGCAGCTGGCTGCTACTTGCCATCCCATATTTACGTGAAATAGAAATACACCCTTCGTCACTGTTCAAATATTCCAGTACTATTTTTTTCTTAAATTCATAGCTGTGTTTTGCCATAAAAAACTGACCCCCAATTGTTAGATTTTTGGTCTAACAATTGGGGGTCAGCTCAGGCAACAGCCCTTTCTTTTTTCCCTTTCTTCCCCTATAATATCCCTATCAGAAAGGTCGTGATTCTACCATGGAAACTTTGGAAAAATTGCCCAGGCAGCCATTGCCTATGATAAGGGAGATCCGAAACGGATCCACCATTTGCTGAAAGTCCATGCTTTTGCCCGGCTCATCGGGCTGGGGGAGGGACTGGATCCCCGGACCTTGTTCCGGCTGGAAGCCGCCGCCTATCTCCATGATATCGGCATCCACGAAGGAGAACGCCGGTTTGGCCGGAATGACGGGAAAATCCAGGAAGAACTGGGGCCGGATGTGGCCCGTCCCATGCTGGAAGAAGCCGGCATCACCGGGGAGGAGGCAGAACGGATCCTCTGGCTCATCGGCCATCACCACACCTACACCAGCATCGACGGTCCCGACGCCCAGATCCTGGCGGAAGCGGATATGCTGGTGAATCCTTACGAAGACGGTACCAGCCGGCAGCAGAATGAAGCCCTGTATCAGCGGCTGTACAAGACGGAGACCGGGAAGCAGCTGTTTGAGGAACTGTATTTGAAGGAATGGAGTCCGGTCAGACAAGGATGCTGAAAGATTCTCTAAGGAGCAGAAAAACATGACAGAACAGCAGACAGACGAGAATCCTTCCTCAGATTTCCAGCAAACAGAACAGTCGCAGGCACAGGCCAGGCACCGGAAGAAGAAACGGATCGCCTTGGGGGCAGTCCTGGCAGTCCTCATCGGGGCCGTTTCCGGCTGGTATTTCCTGTATTATACCCGGACACCCCAATATGCGGTGAAACAGATCCGGGAAGCGGTGAATAAGCACGACATCGTCACTTTCCAGGACCATACGGACCTGACGAAGGTGGTGGAGAAAGGGTATGATTCCCTCCTGGCTGCCCAGGGAGAAAACGATGTGGAAGGCGGCTATACGGAAGGGGAGAAGGACGAGATCACCCGTCACCTGGAGGAAGTGATCCACAATGGGGTGCTTACTGGGGACTGGTCCGATCCCTACCGGAAGACCCACCCGGACAAGGTGCTGCCGGTGGACTGGACAGCCCTGAAGGTGAAGGACATCCAGCCCGGGGCCAGCTATCCCCAGGACGCCCTGGTGAATGTCCAGCTGGAAAACCCCAGCGTGGGGACCGATACTTTGGTGCTCCACATGCAGAAAAACGCAAAAGGGAACTGGCAGCTGGTGGAGATCACCAACTTAAAGGGATATTACGGGAAGATCCTCCAGAAAGGCGCCCAGACCAAACAGAAGAAACAGGCGGCGGGGGTGGCCAATGCCGTGCTCCAGGCGGCCCAGGGACTGGAAGAGACACCTCTGGCTCCGGTGTATGAGGTAATCCGGGATAAGGTCCAGGAAGCTGCCGGCAGCGGGGATGGAGAGGAAAACGGTGGGAACTCGACTGGCACCCGGCAAAAGAAAAAAAGCAGCCCTGGAACGGTGCTGCCTCCCGCCGTCCAGGGGCCCGGTGCTGCCAGTCCGGAAACCCTGGAACAGCAGCGCCAGGCCCTCCAAAAAGTGCTGAACAGCCCCGTTGTGGGCAAATTGGTGGAAAAGCTGGTGGACCACCAAGACGAGATCCTATCCAAACTGGACCAATTGGCCCAGGCTGCACAGAACGGCCAAGGAGATGCCGCCCTCCAGCAGGAAATCAGCAAATACCAGGGCCAGCTGGAGACCATCGGGAAACTGCTGAACCTGGCGGCGAGATATCTGCAATAAAAAGGGGTTGTTGCACAGAACGTGCAACAACCTCTTTCTCACCCTTTCACCTTTTTCAGCAGCTCTGGGAACGGGGCCAGGACACGGGGCAGGATCCCGTTCATGCAGGCGATGGCGATGCCATAGTTGGTCATGGGCACCTGCTGGTTTTCCGCGGCGCTCTGGCGGTACGCCACTTCCTGGGCGTTGAGCATGCAGGCCCCGCAGTGGACGACCAGCTTAAAGGGAGACAGATCATCGGGGAAACCTTTGCCGCTGCTGTAATGGAATTCCGGTTCCGCTCCCGAGTAGTTCCGGATCCAGTTGGGCAGCTTTACGGTACCGATGTCGTTGCACTGCCGGTGGTGGGTACATCCTTCGGAAATCAGCACAGGATCTCCATCCTTCAGTTTTTTCAGCTGGAGGGCTCCATCGATGAAGGAAGAAAGCTGGCCTTTGTACCGGGCGAAGAGGATGGAGAAACTGGTGAGCCGGATCTCTGGAGGGACCATTTGGTCCACAATATGGAAGGCCTGGCTGTCGGTGACCACCAGGCTGATCTTTTTGCCCAAGAGATCGATCACTCCAGGCAGTTCCTGTGGCTGGACCACCACCGCACTGCAGTGGCCGTCCAAAAGTTCCCGGATGGCCTGCTGCTGGGGCAGGATCAGCCGGCCCTTAGGGGCGGATTCATCGCAGGGGACCACCAGTACCACCAGGGCATGGGGTTCCAACAGATCCAAGAGCAGGGGCTTCTTCTTTTCTTCCTTGCCCAAAGCTTGGGAAATCCGTTCCTTCAGTTCCCAGATCCGTGTACCGGCACTGGCACTGACCAGCATGCTGTGGTCCTTCAGCTCTTCCGGAAGGGTAAAGGCAGGGACCAGGTCGCATTTGTTGAACACCACCAGATAGGGGATCTTCCGGGCCTGGATCTCCTGGAGCAGTTTCCTGTCAAAAGCATTCAGTCCGCTGGCGGCATCCACCACCAGGAGAGCGATATCCGTGCTGCGGAGTACCAGGCGGGCTTTTTCGATCCGGGACTGGCCCAGATCGCTGTCGTCATCCATCCCTGGGGTATCTGTCAGCAGGACGGGGCCCAGGGGCAGGATCTCCATGGCTTTGGAGACCGGATCGGTGGTGGTCCCTTTGAAATCTGAGACGATGGCCAGGTCCTGGCCGGTGATGGCGTTGATCAGGGATGATTTCCCTGCGTTCCGGCAGCCGAACAGACCGATGTGGATCCGTTCGCTGGAAGGGGTGGCATTGAGAGAAGCAGGCATGGAAAGTTCCTCCTTTGGAAAGCAAAAAATAAATACCGAACAATCGGCAGAATGTATTTGGAAATTGTTTCAATTTATCATACAATAATCTTTCGTCCGGTGCAAGTCTTTGCCCCCTTGATTTTTCAGACAGTTTCCATGTATACTTATTAGCGTTTGTAGGCGGACTTTTTTCTTCATTAATTTCTTTCCGGTCCGTCTGGAAATCTTTGTCTTTCATGGCATCTTCTTTTTTATCAAATATAATTTTCATCAGCATGGACTGCAGCAAGGGATGTGAAAGAGACATGGAACAGATCTATTGTGCCGCATTGACATCGCTCCTCAATTATGACGCCCCTCTCTGGGTGCCCCGGTTCCGGGAGACTTTCGGTTCCTGCCGGGCTGCTTGGGAAGCCAGGCGGAAGGATCTGGCCGGCGCCGGCCTCCTTTCCCGGGAACTTTCCCAAGTTTGGGATTCCGCCCGGAAGGAAGCCCTGCCGGAGCGAATCTATGACTACTGCCAAAAGCATCAGGTACGCCTCTTGGGCCGCTGGAGCCCGGGCTATCCTCCTCTTCTGGCACAGCTTTCCGCGCCTCCTCCGGTGCTCTACTGCAAAGGGGAGCTGCCGGAAGAGAAAAGTGCCCTGGCCATCGTAGGGTCCCGGAAAGCCACAGACTACGGACTGGGAGCGGCCGGGAAGTTTGCCCGGGCGGCAGCGGCAGAAGGGGTGCCTGTAATCAGCGGCGGCGCCTACGGCATCGATGCGGCGGCCCATCGGGCGGCCCTGGATGCAGGGGGCAAGACGGTGGCCGTCCTGGGAGGCGGCCTGGAAGAACTGTATCCCCGCCGGCACCTGCGGCTTTTCGACCGGATCTGCCAAGAGGGGGCCCTGGTGACGGAATATGATCCCTGGACACCGCCCCTGCCCCAGAATTTCCCTCTGCGGAACCGGATCATCGTGGGCCTTTCCAAGGCCGTCCTGGTGGTGGAGGCCGCCATCCGCAGCGGAGCCATGAGTACGGCCCATGCGGCCGTCGATGAGAACCGGGAGCTCTTTGCCGTCCCCGGTCCCATTTCTTCCGAGACCAGCCAGGGGACCCACCGACTGTTGAAGCAGGGCGCCAGGCTGGCCGATGACCCGGAAGAGATCCTGGAGTTCCTGCTGGGCCCCCGGGCAGAGCGGATCCCTCCCCAGGCGGCAGAGACCGATCTGTTCCGGGACCTGTCCCCGTCCGAACAGAAAAAAGCCAGGGCCCTCTGCACCTGGCTCCAGAAACACCAGGGCGCATCCCTGGAAGAAATTGCCGACCATTTCCCCTGGCCGCTGCCCGTCCTCAGTACCCTCCTCCTGGAGCTGGAACTGATGGGCCGGGTCCAGCGGAACAGCCGGAATCGCTATAATGCAGTATAGGAGGAGAAAATCGTGACAAACAAACTGGTCATTGTGGAATCCCCTACGAAAGCCAAAACCATTGAAAAGTTCCTGGGTAAAACCTTTACAGTCCGCGCCTCCATGGGGCATCTGCGGGACCTGCCCAAGAGCCAGTTCGGTGTCGACGTAGAGCATGATTTCACTCCCAAATACATCAACATCCGGGGCAAGGGCCCTTTGATCAAGGAACTGAAGACCCTGGCCAAGAAAGCCGACAAAATCTATCTGGCAACGGACCCGGACCGGGAAGGGGAGGCCATCGCCTGGCACCTGAGCTATATCCTGGGAGTGGACCCGGCGGCACCTTGCCGGATTTCTTTCCACGAAATCACCCAGACGGCCATCAAGGGGGCTCTGAAAGATCCTCATTCCATCGATATGGATAAAGTGGATGCCCAGCAGGCCCGCCGGATCTTGGACCGGATCGTAGGGTACCAGCTGAGCCCCCTGCTCTGGCGGAAGGTCCGGAAAGGCCTCAGCGCCGGCCGTGTCCAGAGTGTGGCGGTGAAGATCATCTGTGACCGGCAGAAAGCCATCGATGATTTCGAACCGGAGGAATACTGGACGGTTTCCGTAGTCCTGGCTCCTGGGAAGACCCCCAAGATCACGGCGGATGTGACCAAGAAAGACGGGAAGAAACTGGAGATCCATAACCAGGCAGAAGCCCAACAGGTCACAGAAGATCTGAAAAAGGCCCATTACCAGGTCACGGACTGCTCCGTACGGGACCGGCTGCGGAAGCCGGCGCCCCCCTTCACCACCAGCAGCCTCCAGCAGGAAGCCAACAAGCGGCTGAATTTTTCCACCAAGAAAGTCATGATGCTGGCCCAGCAGCTGTATGAAGGGGTCACCCTGGGCCGGAAGGGCTCCATCGGCCTCATCACCTACATGCGTACGGACTCGGTCCATCTGGCCGAGGCTGCCGTGGCAGAGATCCGGGGCTATGTCGGAGAAAATTATGGGGATGCCTACCTGCCCAAGAAGCCCAATGTATACAGCAGCCGGAAAAATGCCCAGGAAGCCCATGAAGCCATCCGTCCCACCAGTGTGGAACGGACCCCGGAAGAGATGAGCAAATATCTGGACCGGGATCAGCTGCGGCTCTATACCTTGATCTGGAAGCGGACCGTGGCCAGCCAGATGGCCAGCAGCGTCAGCACCCTGACCACCCTCACCATCAGCGGGGACAAGTACGAACTGAAAGCCACCGGTTCGGTGGTGAAGTTCGATGGATTCTTGAAACTGGCGGACCGGAAAGATGAAGAAAAGGACAAGAAAGTCCCGGCCCTGGAGAAGGGGACGGCCCTGGATCTGATCCGGCTCAACGAAGCGGTACAGCATTTCACAGAACCCCCAGCCAACTTCACAGAAGCCACTTTGGTCAAAGAACTGGAAGAAAAAGGCATCGGCCGGCCCAGCACCTATTCTCCCATCATCCAGACCATCCTGGCCAGAGGGTATGTGGCCAAGGAAGGGAAGAAACTCCTGCCCACGGAGCTGGGGAAACTGACCATCGACATGCTGACCCAGTATTTCTCTCCCTTCATCGATGTGCCCTTCAGTGCCCATATGGAAAACGAACTGGATGCCATCAGTGAACACAAGACCGATAAAGAGACGGTGCTCCGGGAATTCTACGGGCCTTTCGAGAAAGCCCTGAAAGTGGCGGACGAAAACATCCCCGTGGTGGAACAGCCGGTAATCGTCAGCGATGTGAAATGCGAGAAATGCGGCCGTTTCATGGTGGTGAAGGAAGGGCGCCACGGCAAATTCCTGGCCTGCCCTGGGTTCCCGGAATGCCGGAATACCAAACCCATCTTGGTAAAGGTGGGGGTGAAGTGCCCCCAGTGCGGCGGAGACCTGATTGAACGGCACAGCAAGACGGGACGCCTGTTCTACGGCTGTTCCAATTACCCCACCTGCCGGTTCACGTCCTGGGACAAGCCTACTACAGAAACCTGCCCCCAGTGCGGCAGCATGATGGTGGAACACCGGGAGCGGAACGGGAAGACCGTGCTCCACTGCAGCAACGAGAAATGTCCCAATGCTTCTTTGAAGAAAAAATAGAAAGGAAATTTCCATGGCTATCCATATCATCGGGGCGGGGCTGGCCGGCTGCGAGGCAGCCTGGCAGCTGACCCGGCGGGGGATCCCGGTGATCCTCCACGAGATGCGTCCGGGGAAAAGCGACCCGGCCCATCACACCCCCTATTACAGCGAACTGGTCTGCAGCAACTCTCTGCGGGCCAACAATATCGAAAATGCCGTCGGTCTCCTGAAAGAAGAGATGCGTCGGCTGGATTCCCTCATCATCGCAGCTGCCGATGCCCATCAGGTGCCGGCGGGAGGCGCCCTGGCCGTGGACCGGGAAGGGTTCGCCCAGGCAGTGACCCGGGCCATCCGGGAAAATCCCCTGATCACCGTGGTGGAAGAGGAAGTCACCGACTACAGCCGGTTCACGCCGGAAGACTATGTGATCACCGCCTCCGGTCCCCTGACCAGCGGTGCCTTGGCAGAAGCCATCCAGCAGCTGGTCCAGAAGGATTACTTCCATTTCTTCGATGCGGCCGCTCCCATCGTCACCCTGGAATCCCTGGACCAGGAGAAGGTGTATAAGGCATCCCGGTATGACAAAGGGGAAGCAGCCTATTACAACTGCCCCTTTACCCGGGAGGAATACCTCCGGTTCTGGAACGAGCTCTGCCAGGCGGAAACTGCACCGGTGAAAGATTTCGAACATAATGTGTTTGAAGCTTGCATGCCCATCGAGGAAATGGCCCTGCGGGGAGAGGATACCATGCGGTTCGGTCCTCTGAAACCGGTGGGGCTGCCCGATCCCCGGACCGGGGAGGATCCCTATGCGGTGGTCCAGCTGCGCCAGGACAACGGCGCCGGGACCTTATACAACATTGTGGGGTTCCAGACCCATCTGAAGTGGCCGGAACAGAAGCGGGTGTTCCGTCTGATCCCTGGTTTGGAAAATGCGGAGTTCGTCCGCTATGGGGTGATGCATAAAAATTCCTACCTGAACAGCCCCCTGCTGCTGGCCCCGGACTATTCCCTCCGGGAGCGTCCCCATTTTTATTTCGCCGGCCAGATGACTGGGGTGGAAGGGTATGTGGAAAGTGCCGCCTCTGGGCTGGCCGCAGGCATCTATGCGGCCCGGGCCATGGCAGGGAACCCGCGGGTGCTCTTCCCCCGGGAAACGGCCATAGGGGCTTTGAGCTGCTATATCAGCAATCCGGAGGTGAAGCATTTCCAGCCCATGAACATCAATTTCGGGTTGATCGCACCTTGGGACGGTCCCAGGATTCGGGGCAAAAAAGAAAAAAATGCGGCCATTGCAGCCCGAAGTCTAAACTTTCTTGAAAGTGTAAAAAATGACTTGCATGATTAGTCTGAATATGGTAGTATGAATTGTCGGGAATTCAATACAATTCGTACAATTTGAGGTGTGCCATGGAACGGAAGAGAAACATGGAACCGAAATTGAACAATGGACAGCTGGTGGAGGCTTTTGCTTCTTATCTGGAAGTGGAAAAAGATGATTCACCCTTGACCATTGCCAATTATGAGGCGGATATCCGGCATTTCACGGACTTTATGGCAACCCGGTCCGAAGATGCCAGCTGGCCTGCCATCACGGTCCTGGATATCCGTTCCTACCTGGCACTGATGCATGATGCGAAACTTGCGCGGCGGACCATCGCCCGGCGGATTTCTTCGCTCCGTTCCTTCTACCGATATCTGCGCCGGGAGGGGATCGTCCGGACCAATCCGTTTGCCAAGGTACGGACCCCGAAACTGGAAAAGAAGCTGCCTGTATTTTTGGAAGAGTTCGAAATCAATCTGCTGCTGCGGATGCCGGATGTGCAAACCATCCTGGGCCGCCGGGACAGGGCGATCCTGGAATTCCTCTATTCCACAGGCTGCCGGGTTTCAGAACTGGTGGGACTTACTATGACCCGCGTGGATCTGGGCAATCGGTATGCGGTACTCATGGGGAAAGGCCATAAGGAACGGCTGGTGCCTTTGGGCCATCCCTGCGTCCGGGCCCTGGAAGCCTATCTCACCGGGAGCCGGGGCGTAGTGATGCGGAAGTACCATGTGCCGCCTCATGCCTTTGTGTTCGTGAACAGCCGGGGGACTCCCCTGAGTGCACGGAGTGTACGGAGAATCCTGGATAAATATGTGGAAATGACGGCCATGCAGAAGCATGTGAGCCCCCATACCATCCGGCATACCTTTGCCACCCATCTGCTGGATCATGGGGCGGATCTGCGGGCTGTACAAGAACTATTGGGACATGTGAGTTTATCCACGACACAGATTTACACTCATGTGACGGCGGAACGTCTCACTGCCGTCTATGAGAAACATCATCCAAGGGCCTAGGGAGGGACTTTTATGTTAGCTTTATTGGAAAAAACGCGTATGATCAACAAACTGCTGCAGAACACGGAAACGGTCAGCTACAAAAAAATGGCTGAAGTACTGAAAGACGTGATCAAGGCGAACATCTACATCGTATCCTGCGATGGGGAACTGCTGGGGTATTCCATCCTGGACGGTTTCGAATGTGAGCTGATGATCAAAAAAGTGCTGGATGTGGGCCGTTTCCCTGCTGAATATGTGAAATGGCTGGAAGGGATCCGGGAGACTTCTTCCAACTACCGCCTGGTGAAGAACATGTGCGCTTTCAGCGAAGGCACCAAATGTCTCTTTGAAAGCAAATATACTACGGTTGTGCCCATTTTCGGGAATGGCGTCCGTCTGGGGACCCTGATCCTGGGTAAATTCAAGAAGGAATTCGTGGATTCCGACCTGCTGCTGTCCGAATATGCTGCAACGGTCATCGGGATGCAGCTGCTCCATGACAAAGCCATGCACATCGAGGAAGCCAGCCGGAAGAAAGCCATGGTCCAGATTGCTTTCTCCAATTTGAGCTACAGCGAACTGGAAGCCATTTCTGAGATCCTCAAGGCACTGCCTGGGGATGAAGGACTGCTGGTGGCCAGCAAGATTGCCGACCAGGCTGGGATCACCCGCAGCGTGATCGTCAACGCCCTGCGGAAATTCGAAAGTGCCGGGGTGCTGGAAACCGAATCCCTGGGGATGAAGGGGACCTATGTGCGGATCCTCAACGAATACCTGCGGGATGGGCTGAAGGAACACAAGAAATAAACAAGGATTTTCCTGGAAAGGGCCGAACTGCCAGATGCAGTTTGACCCTTTTTCTGCTTTATGGTAGTATGATAGGAATATGGGGCTGTTGTCTGTGCAACAGCCCCGTCAGCGGTCAGCTGTCAACGGTCAGCAGCCGAATGCGGCCAGCTGCGCTGGCTTTGACTTTAAGGAATCTACACTGAAGGAAAGGATTTTTTCCATGCTCAATCTGGATGCGTCTCTGATCTACCGGATCCCGGCTCTCCTTTTTACCATCACGGTCCATGAATATGCCCATGGGGCCATGTCCTCCAGCCTGGGGGACCCTACCCCGGAAGCGGACGGCCGGCTGACTATGAACCCTCTGGCCCATCTGGATCTGATCGGGTCCCTGATGCTGCTTTTGGTGGGCTTCGGCTGGGCCAAACCGGTCCGGGTGGATCCTCGGTATTATCCCGATATGCGGAAAGGGATGCTGCAGGTGGCCTTTGCCGGACCGGGCAGCAACCTGTTCGTGACTTTTCTGGCCATGCTGCTCCAATTGGTCTTTGCCCGGTATTTCAATGCAGGGCGCGGGGTCCTGCTGTTTTTGAACTGGCTGATGCTCTACAATGTGTGGTTCGCCTTTTTCAATTTGCTCCCCATCCCGCCTATGGACGGCTACAATGTGCTCCGGACCCTGCTTCCCTATGATAAGGCAGCTGCCTACGAACGGCTGGTGGGGCCTTATGTCAACCTGATCCTCATCGTCCTGTGCTTCACCGGCGTCGTGAGCGTGGTGATCACGCCTCTTTCCACCCTGTATCTCCGGCTGTGCCGGGCAATCCTGTCCCTGGTGCTGTTCTAACGAAAGAGGGAAGAAGGCGGCAGCGTGTACCAAGTGAAACTGGCGGATTTCGAAGGGCCCCTGGACCTTCTGATCCATCTCATCGAAAAAGACAAAATCGATATCTATGATATCCCCATCGTATCTGTGACGGAGCAGTACATTGCCTACATCAATGCCATGCAGGAATACAGCCTGGAAGTGGCCAGCGAATTCCTGCTGATGGCAGCCATGCTGCTCCAGATCAAATCCCGGATGCTCCTGCCCAAAGATCCGGAAGAAGAGGGTGAGGAGGAAGCGGATCCCCGGCAGATGCTGGTTTCCATGCTGGTGGAATACCGGAAGACAAAAAAGCAGGCCCAGGCCCTGCGGGAATGCCTCCAGCGGGCCAGCCTCCAGGCGGCCCGGCCGCCCCTTCCCTTGGGGAAGGCTCTCCAGAAGGTGAAACGGTACGGACTGGCGGATCTGCTCCGGGCCTTGGCGGGGCTGCTGCCCCGGCACGAAGAGGAAGATGCGGTGATCCCCCGGCAGGAATTCCCGGTCCAGGAACGGATGGAGGCCATCCGCATGGCTTTGGAGAAAACCGGGAAAGGACTGGATTTCCGGCAGCTGCTGGGGGACCGGAAAAACCATAGTGAAATCATTTCTACTTTCCTGGCGGTGCTGGAACTGCTGCGCCTGAAGGAAATCGATTTGATCCAGGAGGAACCTTTTGGACCCATGGTCCTGGAGCCCCGGAAGGAGGGAACCTATGAAACTGAAGAAAACCGCTGAATTGGAAGCCCTGCTCTTTGCCAGCGGCGACCCTCTGACCCTGGAACGAGCGGCCGGCGCCCTGCTTTGCACCACAGGGGAAGCGGCGGACCTCCTGGAACAGCTCCAGCAGGAGTACCGGAAGGAAAACCGGGGCATCGAACTGCGGAAAGCAGCAGGCGGCTGGCAGCTAGTGACCAAAAAAGAAACAGCTGGACTGATCCGCCGTCTCCAGGAAAAACAAGAGGTCAAGCTCTCCAACGCGGCTATGGAAACCCTGGCCATCGTGGCTTTCCGGCAGCCGGTGACCAAAAGCGAAATGGAAGCCATCCGGGGCGTGAAAGTGGACGGAGTCCTGGGGAATCTGGTAGAACTGGGACTGATCGCTGAAGTAGGACGGAAGGAAGCCCTGGGGCGCCCGATCCTCTACGGGACCACGGAAATCTTCCTCCGGACTTTCGGCCTGGATTCCCTGGAGGATCTGCCCCAGCTTCCGGAAGAAGTCCTGGACGGCAGGGGAGAAGACCCAGAACCCTTATTCGACTGACAGAAAGGAATCATAAAAAACAGTATGGAACAAGTGAAAGAACGGCTGCAGAAAGTCATGGCAGCGGCCGGTGTGGCATCACGCCGGGAATGTGAAAAGATCATCCTGGCCGGAAGGGTCCAGGTGAACGGCGCAGCGGTGACGGAACTGGGGACCCGGGTGGGCCCAAGAGACCGGGTGATGGTGGATGGGAAACCTCTCCATCGGAAAACCCTCCGGAAAACTTATCTATTGTACAAGCCCCGGGGTGTGGTGACCACTATGAAGGATCCCCAGGGACGGAGGACGGTGGCGGATCTCATGGCGGGTCTCCGCCAGCGGCTGTATCCTGTGGGACGGCTGGATTACCAGACAGAAGGGCTGCTGCTCATGACCAACGACGGGGAACTGGCTCAGCACTTGACCCATCCCAGCCACCATGTGGACAAAACCTATGAGGTGGAAGTCAAGGGCCGGGTCCCGGAGGAAAAACTGGATGTGCTGCGGCTGGGGGTGCCCCTGGAAGACGGACTCACCTCTCCGGCGGTGGTCTATGTGAAGAAATGGGATCCGGAACGGAACCTGACCCGGTTTACGGTGACCATCCATGAGGGGCGGAACCGGCAGGTCCGCCGGATGTGCGATTTCATCGGCTTCCCGGTGAAATCCCTGAAGCGGATCCAGGTGGGGTCCCTGACCCTGGAGGGGATGAAAAAAGGAGAATTCCGGGAACTGACCCCGGAAGAGATCGCTTCTCTGGAAGCGCAGGTGGAATGAAATGAAGCGTGTAGTGATTGTGGGAGCCGGAGCCGCCGGCTTCCTGGCGGCCATCGGAGCAGCCGGGAACGGGGCTCAGGTGACCCTCCTGGAAAAAATGGCCATGCCTGGACGAAAACTGATGATCACCGGCAAAGGCCGCTGCAACATCACCAATGCCTGTGCCATGGAAGACATGATCCCCATGCTGCCGGGCAACGGAAAATTTTTATTTGGGGCTTTCCATTCTTTCACCAATCGGGATATAATGGAATTGTTGGAACGGCACGGACTCTCGGTGAAAGTGGAACGGGGCGGCCGTGTGTTCCCCCAGAGCGACCGGGCCTTGGACGTAGTGGAGACTTTGGAAAAGATCCTCCGGGAGCTGGGGGTCCGGCTCCTTCTGGAAAAACGGGTCCGGCGGCTGGAAATGGCCCAGGGCAGGATCACGGCAGTGATCACTGGGGACGGGGGACGCTATCCGGCAGATGCGGTGATCCTCACCACCGGGGGCGCTTCCTATCCCCGCACCGGTTCCACTGGGGACGGCTATGCCCTGGCCCAGGAAGCTGGCCACACCATCATTCCCCCCAAACCAGCCTTGGTGCCCCTGGAAAGCGATGATGAGGAGATCCGCTCCCTCCAGGGCCTGAGCCTCCGGAACGTGCGAGGGACCCTGCTCCAAGGAGAACGGGTCCTGGGACAGGAATTCGGAGAAATGCTCTTTACCCATTTCGGTGTCAGCGGTCCCATTATCCTGACCCTTTCCCGGGCGGCTTCGGCAGCCTGGCAGAAAGATCCCCAGGCGGTGCTGGATCTTTTCATCGACTTGAAGCCGGCCCTGACGCCGGAACAGCTGGATGCCCGGGTGCAGCGGGATTTTGCCAAATACAGCCGGAAGCAGCTGAAAAGCGGCCTCCACGACCTGCTGCCCCAGAGCCTGATCCCGGTGATCATCGACGCTGCCTGCCTGAAGCCGGAGCAGGAAGTGAACCAGATTACCCGGAAGGAACGCCAGCGCCTGGTCCGGACCCTGAAAGCTTTTACGGTCCCTCTCACTGGGACCCGCCCCCTGGCAGAAGCCATTGTGACGGCCGGGGGCGTCAGCACCAAAGAAATCAACCCTTCTACCTTTGCTTCCAAAATAGTGCCCAACCTGTACTTTGCGGGAGAAATCATGGATGTGGATGGATATACCGGCGGCTACAACCTCCAGGCAGCCTTTTCATCGGGCTTCGTGGCAGGGACCCATGCCGCCTTGGACGGAAAAGAGGAATCTGTGTGAAAAAGATCATCATTGCCATCGATGGCCCTGCCGGTGCCGGGAAAAGCACCATTGCCAAGAAAGTGGCCGCCCTCTTGGGCTATGCCTATATCGATACGGGAGCCATGTACCGGGCGGTGACCCTGCGCTTTTTGGAAAGCGGAGCACCCTTCAGTGAAAAAACGGTGACGGATATCGCCAACCAGATCCAGATCACCTTCCAGTACCGGGAGGGGATCAACCGTGTGTTTGCAGATGGGGAAGAAGTCACAGAAGCCATCCGCAGCCTGGAAGTCTCCCAGAATGTGTCCCGGGTATCGGCCGTGGGCGGCGTGCGGACGGCCATGGTGGCGGCCCAGCGGAAGATCGGCGCCCAGGGCGGTGTGGTCATGGACGGCCGGGACATCGGTACAGTGGTGTTCCCCCAGGCGGAACTGAAGGTATTCCTGACGGCTTCCGTGGAAGAACGGGCCCGGCGGCGGTATCTGGAGCTGAAGGAAAAAGGCACGGAAGTATCCCTGGAGGAATTGGAGAAACGGATCGCCCAGCGGGATGCCCTGGACGAGAACCGGGAAATCTCTCCCCTCCGGTGTGCAGAAGACGCCCGGTATCTGGATTCCACGGCCCTTTCCATCGATCAGGTGACGGAACGGATCGCGGCCATGGCCAAAGAGGTGCTGTAAGATGTGGTACCGTTTTGTCCAGCTGCTGTTTTCTATCCTTTTCCGGATCATCTACCGGCTCCGGGTCATCGGGCAGGAGAATATCCCGAAACAGGGACCCGTGGTGATCGCCTGCAACCATGTGAGCCTGTTGGACCCGCCCATGGTGGGGACGGCTTCTTCCCGGCCCGTCCATTTCATGGCCAAAAGCGAACTGTTCGTTCCCATCCTGGGGACGCTGTATAAAAGCCTGGGGGCTTTTCCCGTCCATCGAGGAGCCGCCGATGCCCATGCCATCCGGACAGCCCTCACCATCCTGAAGCAGCAGGAAGTGCTGGGGATCTTCCCGGAAGGCCACCGGAGCCGGGACGGGAAACTGGGGAAAGCCCAGCCCGGCGCCCTGGCCATTGCCCTCAAAGGCAAAGCGGAAGTGGTGCCTGCCTGCATCCTGGGCAGCGATCTGAAGCACCGGAAAAGCTTCTGGCCCCAGATCACTGTAGTGTTCGGAAAGCCCATGAAGCTAGAGAACGAACAGGGAAATAAATTGAAAGTGGAGGAGCTGAGCGAAGAGCTGATGAAGGAAATCCAGTCTCTCATGGACGCTCACAGGGAAAAATAGCAGATGAAAATCTATGTTGCAGACCCTTGCGGCTTTTGTTATGGAGTAAAAAGAGCGATACACGTTGCAGAACTGCAAGCAAAAGGGTATAATGATAGTATTGCCACTCTGGGTGAATTGGTTCATAATCCCCGTGTTGTAGAAAAACTGAAACAGCAAGGTGTAGAATGTAAGGAGAAGCTGGCGCAATTCGCGGCTGGCGATACAGTCATATTCCGATCCCATGGGGTGGGCCCTGCTCTTTATGAGGAGGCTGCCCAGCGGGAACTGAAAGTCATCGATGCCACTTGTCCTCATGTGCGGAAAGCACAGAAAACGGCTGCTGAACTGGCAGAAGAAGGCCGTTTCGTCATCATTATTGGGGAAAAGCGTCATCCTGAGGTGCAAAGTATCAAGGCTTGGGCAGGCAGCGATTCTGTGGTCATCGAAACACCCGATGATCTTGGATCTCTTCCTGAAAAAGATAAGTTTGGGGTAGTCAGTCAGACGACTTTTGAAGCTGAGAAGTTTAACCTTCTGCTTCGAATGGCTCAGGAGAAACGTCCGGGCGACTATAAAGTCGTGCGAACCATTTGCACTGCCACCGCAGAACGACAGGCTGCCGCACGGCAGCTGGCAGGGAAAACAGATGCTTTCTTCGTGTTTGGCGGCAAGAACAGCGCGAACACGAGACACCTGTGGGAACTGGCCAGGGAAATCAACCCCCGTTCCTATCTTTTGCAGGACGCCAGCGAGATCACTGGACCGATGCTGGCCGGAGCACACAAAATTGGCATCACTGCTGGCGCATCGACGCCGCAGGAAATTATTGAGGAGGCTATTGGAACTATGGAAACGATGGAAAGTTTGTTGGGCGAACAGGAATGCATGAAATTGCACATTGGCATGATTGTGGAGGCTACTGTAGTAGAAGTGACCGATGATGAGGTCGTAGTAGACTTCGGGTATCAGAGTGAAGGTTCTGTGGCCTTCGACCAATGGACTTTGGGTGGGACCAAGGACACCGTAGCCCCCACTGTAAACCCTGGAGACAAGGTAACCCTGAAAGTCATCGCCAGCGAAAACCAGGATGGCCTGGTGGTCCTGAGCAAGATCAAAGCGGAAGCAGACCAGGCTTGGCTGAAGCTGCCGGAAGAACTGGCTGATAAGAAAACTGTCCAGGTCAAAGGCCTGCGGGCTGTCAAAGGCGGCCTGACGGTTTCCTATGATGGACTGACTGGCTTCATCCCTGCTTCTCATCTGGACCTGAAGCATGTGGATGATGTGAAGGAATATGAAGGCAAGGAACTGGAAGTTTCTCTCCTGGAAATCAATCCGGAAAAGAAACGCCTGGTATTCTCCCGGAGAAATGTCCTGCGGGAAGAACGGGCTGCCAAGAATGCCGCTTATAAAGAAGAAAGAGCCAAACGGGAAGAAGAACGGAAAGAAGCCCTGGAAAATGCGTTCCATACTTTCCATGAAGGAGAAACTGTGGAAGGGACCATCAAGAGCATCGTGGACTTCGGGATGTTCGTGGAAATTGCTCCTCTGGTCCAAGGCCTGGTGCATATTTCTGAAGTATCCTGGGACCGCAGCGTAAAACCGGCTGACCTGTACAAAGTGGGCGAAAAGATCAACGTCTACATCAAAGGCCTGGATGAAGAAAAGGGCCGCATCAGCCTGTCCGTCAAGGCTCTCCAGGAAGATCCCTGGGTCACTGCTGCCAAGGAATTCCGGGTGGGTGACATTGTGACCGGTACCGTTGTCCGGTTCCTGCCTTTCGGTGCCATTGTGAAACTGAACGACAAGAACGAAGGCATGATCCACATTTCTGAAATCGCTGAACAGCGGATCGAAAAACCGGAAGATGTCCTGGAAATCGGCCAGGAGGTGAAAGTCAAAGTCCTGCGTGTGGATACCGAACACAAGAAGATCGCCCTGAGCATCACCAAAGCCAAGGAAGATGCTGAAAAAGCAGAAATGCGTCAGTACCTGGGCAAAAAAGGTGCTCTGTCCCAGGATCTGGGCGAAAAACTGGCCGAAGCTGAAGCAGAAGCCCATAAATAAGTAAGAGAGGTTTGTCATAGATGAAAAGCCGGGAGAGCCGTAAAATCGATCATATCAAGTATGCCCTGCACCTTGAGGATGGTCCTTGCGCCACCGGCTTTTCTGATATACAGGTGTTCCACCGCGCTTTGCCCCAGGCAGACCGGCGGGACATCGACCTTTCCACCGCTCTGCCTGGAATCGGGACCCTTGCCCAGCCGCTGGTGATCAATGCCATCACCGGAGGGGCGGAAGCGGTGAAAGCCATCAACGGGGAACTGGCCGCAGTGGCCCGGGAGACCGGCTGCGCCATGGCGGTAGGTTCCCAGTACGGGGCTGTCCGGAAGGGCATGTATGAAGATACCTTTGCCATTGCCCGGCAGGTGAACCCCAGGGGGATGCTCTTCGCCAATGTCAGCGCTCTGGCATCCTCCGATGAGGCACGGCGGGCAGTGGACATGATCCAGGCCCAGGCCCTCCAGATCCATCTGAACAGTGCCCAGGAACTGGCCATGGAAGAAGGGGACCGGGATTTTTCCCACTGGCTGGAACAGATCGAAGCCGTCTGTGCCCGCTCAGAAGTCCCTGTGATCGTGAAAGAAACAGGCTGCGGAATGGCCCGGGAAGATGCCAGACGCCTCCTGGACTGCGGGGTATCCATCTTGGATACCGGCGGTGCTGGAGGGACCAATTTCCCGGCCATCGAAGGCTGCCGCTATCCGGAAGGGAACCGGGAGCTCTCCCAATGGGGGATCCCTTCGGCCCTTTCTCTTCTGGAAGTGGTGGAAGCCAGAGGCTGGCAAAAAGGAATCATCGCTTCCGGCGGGATCCGGACGGCCTTGGATGTGTTCAAGGCCCGGATGCTGGGAGCCAATGCAGTGGGGATGGCAGGCAATATCCTGCGGCTGGTCCAGGCCGGCGGGACCCAAGAAGCCATCGACTGGATCCGGAAACTGCTGGAGGCAGTAAAAGATTTCTACACCCTGACGGGGTGTACCCGAGAGGATGAGCTGCGCCAGGTCCGGTATTATTTCACCGGGGACCTGGCGGCAGCGGTCCGCTCCTTTCCCTACGGGGAAAATGAATTTAACTGAAAGAGGTTCATTTCCATGAGCAAACCCATAGTTGCAATTGTCGGCAGACCCAACGTCGGCAAATCAACACTATTTAACATATTTGCCGACAGCCGGATCTCCATTGTGGAAGATACCCCCGGTGTCACCCGGGACCGTCTGTACGCAGATGCGGAATGGCTGGACCGGAAGTTCACCATGGTGGATACCGGCGGGATCGAGATGCAGAACACTGATTCCATCGCCGTTTCCATCCGGCAGCAGGCGGAAGTGGCCATCCGGGAAGCTGATGTGATCCTGTTTGTGTGCGATGCCCGGACCGGGATCACCAACGATGACCTGGAAGTGGCCAAGATGCTCCGCCAGTCCCGGAAACCCGTGGTACTGGCCGTGAACAAGGCAGACACCCCCAAGCAGGAAGCAGAAGCCTATGAGTTCTATAACCTGGGGATCGGGGAGCCCTACCTGATTTCCGCTTCCAACCGGCTGAACCTGGGAGATTTGCTGGATGCGGTGGTGGAAAAATTCCCTCCTGAAGGGGAAGACGAAGATGACAGCGAAGATGTGATCAAGGTGGCCATCATCGGCCGGCCCAATGTGGGCAAATCCTCCATCTTCAATGACATCATCGGCCAGACCCGTTCCATCGTCAGCGATGTGGCTGGCACCACCCGTGACGCCATCGACGTGCCGGTGGAAAAGGACGGCCAGACCTTCCTTTTCATCGATACGGCAGGGATGCGCCGGAAAGGAAGAATCGACGAACCTATCGAAAAATACAGCATCATCCGGACGCTTCGGGCAGTGGACCGGAGTGACGTAGTGCTCCTGGTGCTCAACGCCGTGGAAGGGATCACGGATCAGGATAAGAAAATCGCCGGCTACGCCCATGAAGCGGGCAAAGGGATCGTGATCGTGGTGAACAAGTGGGACCTGTATCCTGACAAGACGGTGATGTCCACGGAAGAATTCACCAAGAATATCCGCCACGAACTGATCTTCATGCCCTATGCCAATGTGGTGTACGTGTCGGCTCTGACCCAGCAGCGGATCAGCCGGCTGCCGGAAATGATCAAAGATGCGGCAGAAGCCAATGCCATGCGGATCGCTACCAGTGTGCTGAACCAGGTGGTGACCGACGCAGTGGCCATGAACCAGCCTCCTATGGAAAAGGGTAAGCGGCTGAAGATCCTCTACACCACCCAAGTAAAGGTGAAGCCTCCGACTTTCGTGATTTTCTGCAACGAACCGGAAATCATGCATTTCTCCTATCAGAGGTATCTGGAAAACCAGCTCCGGGAAGCTTTTGGCTTCAAGGGGACCCCCATCAACATCATCGTCCGGGGCAAGAATGAGGACGAGGCATAAGGACGGTCAAAGATTATGGACTATGTATTGAGTGCAGTGATCGGATATCTCCTGGGCTCCATCTCCTGCGGGCTCCTTTTGGTGAAGCTGGTCTGCGGGATCGATATCCGGGATTATGGCAGTCACAATATCGGAGCCACCAATGTGTTCCGGACCGTGGGAGCACGGATGGCCTCTTTCGTCCTCTTGGGGGATCTGCTGAAGGGGGTACTGGCACTCTACTTGGTCAATCATTTTGTTTCCTCTGATCTGGGCGTGCTGTTGGCCTGTGCCGCCTGCGCCATCCTGGGACACAGTTTTTCCTGGATGTGCGGATTCCGGGGCGGCAAGGGAGTGGCTACGGGGCTGGGGATCCTGCTGTACTTCATGCCGGAAGTGGCGGTGTTTGCCCTGACCATTTGGCTGGCCACGGTGTTCGTCACCCGTTATGTCTCCCTGGGGTCCATCCTGGCAGCTCTGGCAGCACCTTTTTCCGCCTGGTATCTGGGCTATGACTGGCGGCTGGTGGCTTTTGTAGGGCTCTGCGCCGCCGTAGTGGTGGCCCGGCATTACCAGAACATGATCCGCCTGAAGAACGGCACGGAAAGCAAGATCCGGGAAGGACATTGGAAGAAATGATAGGGGTGTGAAGGGATTCACACCCCGGTCGCGGGTCACGGGCCATGGGTCGCCAGCCTGGACGCTGAAGCCGGTTGTCCTTTTTCTATAGTATGATAAGGTAACATCGGTTGGAATCAAAAAACGGGTCTTCGGTTTGAACCAACAAGCCCGCGACTCGCGACCAAAGGGCTGTTGCACCTGCAGCAGCCCTTCTATTTTTCAAAGGAGTTGAAATCATGAAAGCAGCAGTCATAGGGGCCGGCAGCTGGGGGACAGTCCTGGCTCAGATCCTGGCGGAAAACGGCCATGCCACCGTACTCTGGGCCCGGAATCCGGGGAAGGCGGAAAAAATCCGGGAGACCCGGTGCAATGCTGATTATCTGCCCGATTTCCAGCTGTCTCCCGCCCTTACGATCACTTCCAGCCTCCAGGAAGCGGTGGAAGGGGCGGAAGTCCTGGTCTTTGTGGTCCCTTCCAAAGGAATGGGCGCTATCGCCCAGCAGGCTGCCGCATTTACGGACTGCCATGACCAGCTAATCCTTACCTGTACCAAAGGATTCGACCTGGCCAGCCATAAGCTGATGACGGAGATCCTGGAGGAGACCTTCCCCCGGGCCCGGGCCATCGCTGCCCTCAGCGGCCCCAACCTGGCTCGGGAAATCGCCCAGCAGCAGCCGGCAGCTACGGTGATTGCCTGCCGGGAGATGAAAGAGGCCCGGTTCCTCCAGAAATGCTTCCTGAATGGGTATTTCCGTCCCTACACTTCCACCGATGTGATCGGGGTGGAGCTGTGCGGCTGCGTCAAGAACTGCATCGCCTTGGTGGGCGGGATGCTTTCCGGACTGGGCTACGGGGAAAATGCCCAGGCGGGGCTGATCACCCGGGGACTGGCGGAAATCACCCGGCTGGGGGTGAAGATGGGAGCTCGGCGGGCCACCTTTTTCGGCCTGGCCGGGGTGGGGGACCTGATCGCCACCTGCACCAGCCCCTTGAGCCGGAACCGTTCTGCCGGCTATGCCCTGGCCCAAGGGAAATCTCTGGAGGAGATCACCAGCGGGACCCGGATGGTCATCGAAGGGATCAATGCCACGCCGGTGGTCCGGGAACTAGCGGCCCGCCATCAGGTGGAAATGCCCATCATCGAACAGCTGTACCAAGTCCTGTTCCAGGAAAAACAGGTCCAGCAGGCCATTGCAGATTTGATGAAAAGAACTGCAAAGAAAGAGTAGAATTCTAGGGAGCGGTATGATATAATGTCTTTCTAGGAAGGATTAAGATTCTCATGGAAAGGATAGATGACACATGGCCAATGAGAAAAAATCCGAATTTTATTTAGTCAGAGAAGAAATTCTCCCCGAAGCAATCAAAAAGACAATCCTGGTCAAAGAAATCCTGAAACGAGGGAAGATGAAGACGGTCAATGAAGCGGTGAGCAAGGTGGGTCTGAGCCGCAGCGCCTATTACAAATACAAGGATTATGTATTCCCGTTTTATGATGCCAGCAAGGAAAAGGTCATTACCATTTCCCTTTTACTGGAACACAAACCCGGCGTCCTTTCCAGCGTGCTCAATACCATTGCAGGAGATGGAGGCAGCGTGATCACCATCAACCAGGGGGTTCCCCTCCAGGGTGTGGCCAATACCACCATCTCGGTGGAGACCAAATATCTGAACATCGATATGGAAGCCCTGCTGGACAAGCTCCGGCTGATCGACGGGGTGAAGCGCCTGGACGTTTTGGGACAGGTGGATTGATCTTTCCGGCACCGGTAGGGAGGGACCTTCTCCAGGGTTCCTGGACAATTGAAATGGGCAATACTTTGTGGGCTGTCGGATCTCGGCAGCCCCTTTACAACTAGGAGGATGAGGGGAATGGCTAAGGCAAAACAGAAACAGATCAAAATCGGGCTGCTGGGAGCCGGCACGGTAGGGGGCGGCGTGATCTTGGTACTGAACCAGAATCGGCAGCTGATCACGGAACGGGTGGGCGCAGAGATCTGCATCCAGAAAGTGCTGGCCCGCCATCCGGAAAAGGTCCGGGCCCTGGATGCCAGCCTGGCCACCACGGACAAAATCGAAGACATCGTGAATGATCCGGAGATCGACATCGTGGTGGAACTGATGGGACGGGAACATCCGGCCCTGGAATACATGGAGGCGGCCCTCCGGGCTGGGAAGAACGTGGTCACGGCCAACAAGGATGTAGTGGCCACCCATGGGAAGGAACTCTTTGAACTGGCGGCGGCCAACCATGTGGACTTCCTCTTTGAGGCGGCAGTTGCTGGGGGCATCCCCATCATCCGCCCTCTGAAAGAGAGCCTGGCAGCCAATAAAATCAATAAGATCATGGGGATCATCAACGGAACCACCAACTATATGCTCACCAAGATGACCCAGGACCATATGGATTTTGCCGAAGTACTGAAAGAGGCCCAGGAAAAGGGCTATGCGGAAAGCGACCCCACTGCCGACGTAGGGGGCTTCGATGCAGCCCGGAAGATTGCCATCCTGGCCTCCATCGCCTTCAATAGCCGGGTCAGCCTGGAGGATGTGTACGTGGAGGGCATCGATAAGATTTCCTCCCGGGATATCGAATATGCCGATGAACTGGGGTATGTGATCAAACTGCTGGGCATCGCCAAGCAGAAGGACGGCAAAGGCGTCAGTGCCCGGGTCCATCCCACCATGCTCCGGAAAGACCATCCCCTGGCCACCGTCAACGATGTGTTCAACGCAGTGTATGTGGAAGGCCAGCCGGTGGGCGAAGCCATGTTCTTCGGCCGGGGAGCCGGACGGATGCCCACGGCCAGTGCTGTTTGCGGGGATATCATCGAAAGCACCCGGAACATCTTGGCCGGCTGTACCGGCCGGGTGGGCTGCACTTGCTATGAGACGAAACCCATGCTGCCTCCGGAAGAGATCATCTCTCCCTGCTATATCCGGATGCTGGTGGAAGACCGGCCTGGGGTGTGGGCCACTATTGCCTCTGCCTTCGGGGAAAACAAGGTCAGCCTGAAGACCGTCGTCCAGAAACGTTCCCTGGGCAATCTGGCTGAAATCGTGGTCATTACCTATGGAGTCTCTGAATTTGCCCTGCGGAAAGCAGCTGATTCCCTGTCCAAACTGGCTGTGGTGGCACGGATCTGCAATATCATCCGTGTGGAAGACAGCAGCCTGGACTGAGAAAAGAGGCACGGAATATGGCTGAACTACGGAAAAAAGTAACGGTGCAGGTGCCGGCCACTTCTGCCAACTGCGGCCCCGGCTTCGACTGCCTGGGGCTGGCCTGTACCCTGTACAACACTTTTACCTATGAACTGGTCCCTGAAGCAGAAGGGGTCCAGGTCCGGACCGAAGGACAGGGAAATGCGTCCCTGCCCCAGGGCCGGAACAACCTGGCGGCTCAATCTTTTTACACCTTATGGGAGAAACTCCAGCAGCCGGCCACTGGCCTGAAGATCGCCTGCCGGATCCAAGTCCCTGTATCCCGGGGTCTGGGCAGCAGTTCCACCGCCATTGTGGCCGGTTTGACAGCTGCCAATGCCCTGGCTGGGGATCCCCTTTCCAAAGAAGAGCTGGTGACGGAAGCAGCTCGGATCGAAGGCCATCCGGACAATGTGGCTCCGGCCATCTTGGGGGGGCTGACAGTGAACGTGATGGAGAAGGGAAAAGTGGAGAGCCTGAAACTGGCCCTGGCCAAGCCCCTGAAACTGGTGGTTCTGGTACCGGCCCTGCCGCTGCCCACCTCCAAAGCCCGGGCGGCTCTGCCGGAAATGGTCCCTCACAAAGATGCCGTGTACAATGTGAGCCGGGCAGCTCTTTTGGTAGGGTCCCTGATGAGCGGAGATTATCATTTCCTCACAACGGCTCTGGAAGACCGGCTCCACCAGCCCTACCGGCTGCCCTTGATCCCCGGGGCGGAAGAGGCCCTGGCAGCGGCCCGGCAGGCTGGTGCCTACAACGGGATCATTTCCGGCGCCGGTTCCACCCTGCTGGCTTATGTGCCGGCGGACGGGGATGCGGTAAAAATCGGGGAAGCCATGCGGAAACCTTTTGCAAAACGGCATATGGACACGGCCCTGCACTTCCTGGAAATCGATCCGGAAGGCGCCAAGGTGATTGGCTGAAGAAAAGGAGGAAAATCCATGCTGCAGTTCCATTACATCCATCATTCCTGTTTTACTTTGAACGACGGGAAGACCACATTGCTGTTCGACCCTTATCTGGATGGGAACCCGGAAGGACTGGGACCGGAAGATATCAAGGCCGATGTGATTTTCGTCTCTCATTATCACGGGGACCATCTGGGGTCCGCCTACGCCATTGCCAAAGCCAATGATGCTCTGCTCGTTTCCACGGCGGAAATCGCTAACGACGCAGCCTCCCACAGCCTTCGGTCCTATGCCATGCACCTGGGAGGGACCCACCGGTTCCCCTTCGGCCGGGTGCGGATCACCCCGGCTTTCCACGGCAGCGGCATTGCCGGCGGCCATGCCTGCGGATTCATCGTGGAATTTGGCGGGAAGACCGTGTATTTCGCCGGGGATACCAGCGTGTTCGGGGATATGGCCCTCCTGTCCCGGCTGGAAAAGATCGATGTGGCCCTGCTGCCCATCGGGGACAACTTCACCATGGGACCCAAGGATGCCCGGCTGGCAGCGGAACTTTTGGCCGCACCCCTGGTGATCCCCATCCACTACAACACTTGGCCTGTGATCGCCCAGGATCCGGCAGCTTTCAAACGGGATGTGGAAGCCACCACCCACAGCAAAGTGGAAGTTGTGGAGGCGGGGAGCACCCTTGACCTGTGAGGGTAGACGGAGGCCGCTTACAGGTGGGCTTCCACGCGGCTCTGCAGCGCTTCTCTTTAACCCTTTCCCTCTTTTCATGAATTTATGCTATAATGGATAGAACGGAACGCTGGATCTATGCGCTCTGGTACCTGGAATCTTTTTCCGGAGAAAAGATTCCCCAAGCCGGCAGATTTCCTGCCAGAAGAGTGAGGGCTGTCTATGAACAAACAACAGACTGTATTGATCGCGGATGATGAACCGCAAATCCGTGAAATCTTAAGCATTTACTTCAAAAAAGAGGGCTTCAAGGTCATCGAAGCAGCAGACGGGGCGGAAGCCCTGGTCCAGGTCCAGGCCGGGAAACCGGATATCATCCTGCTGGACATCATGATGTCGGTGCTGGATGGACTGGAAGTCTGCAAGCAGGTCCGGAAGATTTCTGACATTCCCATCATCATGCTGACGGCCAAAGATTCTGACGATGACCGGATCCTGGGCCTGGAAATCGGAGCCGATGACTATATTTCCAAACCGTTCAATACCCGGGAAGTGGTGGCAAGGGTCAAAGCGGTGCTCCGCCGGACCAATGCGTCCATGAGCGGGCAGAACAAGCAAGTGCTGGAATATCCCAACCTGATGATCAACTTGAGCGAATACCGGGTGGTGGCCTTTGGACGGGAAATCACCTTTACCGCCAAGGAAATGGAACTGCTCTGGGGCCTGGCTTCCAATCCAGGGATCGTGTTCAGCCGGAACCAGCTCTTGGAAAAGATCTGGGGCTATACCTATTACGGAGATACCCGGACAGTGGATACCCATATCAAGCGGGTCCGGCACAAATTGGACATTCCGCCGGATTCCACCTGGGACATCATGACCGTATGGGGTGTCGGGTATAAATTCGAGGTCAAAAAGTGAAAAAGTCTTTAAGCACCAGGCTCATGTACAGTTACATGGGCCTGATTCTGGCTATTATCGTCGGGATCTCCATGGGGCTCAGCTATTTGATCACCGATTACTTTTTCCGGACCAAGGAACTGGAACTCAATGATAAGGGCGGCCAGGTGGCCATGATGATCCGGTATTTCGACGCCATGAACATGGATAAGACCATCCTCCGGGAATATCTCACCTCCATGGATCAGCTGGTGGGCGCCAGGATCTGGGTGTTCAATGACCAGTTCGACCTGATCGGAGCCTCGGAGACTGGGACCGAATATGAGCAGGCCCACGAAGGGAACACCTCCAAACAGGAACGGGAAGCCCGGCGGCGGGAAAAATGGATGAAGAGCGTGGCCGCCATCGACCAGCAGATCCGGGAAGGGGGCCCCAATAGCGAACGGTTCCAGAAGATCCTTACCAAGGTGTACGCAGGGGAACGGGTCAACGAACGGATCTACCATCCCTATTACAAGGAGCAGGTCCTGATGGTGGGGATCCCATTGAAAGACAACCATGGTTCTGTATCCGGCGCCATGCTCCTGGCTTCACCTCTGGGAGGCCTGAACAAGGTCCTGAAGGATATTTATATCTATACCATCATCGTGGGGATCATCGCCCTGTGCATCAGCGTGATCATCGTCAGCGGGCTCACCCGCCGGATGGTCAAGCCCCTGATCTCCATGAAGAATTCTGCCAAGGCCATCGCCCTGGGAGATTATTCCCTGAAAGTGGCTGTGGACGGGGACGATGAAGTAGCTGACCTGGGCCGGAGCTTGAATTCCCTGGGCCGGGATCTGGAACAGTTTGTCCGGAAGACCCGGAAAATGGAAAAGATGCGCCGGGATTTTGTGGCCAATGTGTCCCATGAACTCCGGACCCCCATCACCATCATCCAGGGCTATAACGAGGCGCTGTCTGACGGGACCATCACGGACCCGGAAGATGTGAAAAAATACCGGAAGCTGATCAACGATGAGACCCAGCGCCTGGAACGGCTGATCAACGAACTGCTGGACATCAGCCGCCTCCAGCGGGGAGAAGGGGAGGAAATGGAACCGGTCCCCCTGGGCAAAGTGGTGGAAAGCGTGGTGAACATGCTGGAAGGCCGGGCCGGGAAACGGGATATCCGGCTGGAGCAGTATGTGGATGACAGCCTCCTGGTCTGCGGCAATGGGGACCGGCTGTATCAGTTGGTGATGATCCTGGGGGACAATGCCATCAAATATTCTCCGGACAGTTCTGTGATCCGCTTCCAGGTCATGAAGAACCGGCAGGGTGGGGCTGTCCTCACCGTGGTGGACCAGGGATACGGGATCCCGGAAGAGGACATCCCCTATATCTGGGAACGGTTCTACAAGGCGGACAAATCCCATTCCCGCCACATCCCCGGTACGGGCCTGGGCCTGGCCATCGGGAAGGAAATCATCCGGATGCACAAGGCTAAGGTCCAGGTGAAGAGCAAGGTGGGCAAAGGGACGGCCTTTGTCATCACATTCCCTCCCTGCTCAGAAAAATCCAATGTGACCCGGGATGGAGCCCATGAGGCGGAAGTGGTGGAAAATATCCAGCCCCTGGGGGAAGATGACACCATCCAGCAGGAAGGAGACGACAGCGATGTATAAGAAAACAGGAATCCTGGCCCTCTGCCTGGCCTGGGGGCTTTCCCTGACGCTGACGGCCTGGGCCGGTGCCTGGGAGCCGGAAGAGCTCAACCGGGAGGAAGCGGCCCTGGTGGGATTTTATCAGGGCAATGGAGAACAGGTGGCGGTCCGGGAAAACAAGGGAAAGCTCCAGCTGCTGTACCGTTTCCTGCCCAATGACAGGGATTATACTGGCAGCAATGTGTATACTCTGGTGAAGAACCATTACGACAATTATGATCTGCGGGAAGTGGGTCCCAATACAGATGCAGGCAGCACCATCCGCTTCGACCGGGACAAGGACGGCCTGGGGATCAGCCTGAATCTGGGGCAGAAAAGCTATACCCGGAAATTCACTGGCGGAGAGAACGGGAAACCCATCCGGGTGACTCCGGCCCAGCCTCTGGAAGAGCTGCGGAAAGAAGCGGCCGCGGCTGCGCCTCCCAGCCTCCCCTATGACAGGACAGCGGACTTGGTGGATCTTTCCCAGACCGTGCCGGGACTCCAGCTGGATCTCCGGTATACCACGGAGAATAACTTGTTCGGCGTGCCTTTGGTGCTGAGCCGGAAAGCCCTTTTGGACAGGAATGCGGCCCAGGCCCTGGCCCGGGTCCAAGCGGGACTGAAGCCCTATGGATACGGCCTGGTGGTGTGGGAGGCTTACCGCTCCTGGCAGGATTTCAAATTGGCCACCCTGGCTTTGGGCAAGGACCATGCTGCTATGCTGCCCAAAGCGGAAGAAGGGTATTCCCACAATTCCGGACGGAGCATCGATGTGAGCCTGTATGATCTGGAAACCGGGGAACCGGCGGCTATGATCTCTGACTTCGACGAGCCTTCTCCGGCCCAGTACGCCCAGTTTGCCGGGGGCACCCAGAAACAGCGGTACCTGCGGGACCTGCTGCGCCAGCAGATGACACTCCAGGGCTTTACAGCCAGCGATATGGAATGGTGGCATTTTGATTATGATGCAGGAAACCGGTACCAGGTGTTGAACCAGTGAAAAGGAAGCCAGCTGATTGATGCTGGCCTTGAAGCAGAGCCGCAGCTGCGTTTCCTTTGGAAAATTTTATCTGCAAATTTTATCCTTTTATGGTAAAATTATGAAGATATGAATCTATTTTTAGGAGGTTCAGACCATGAACGTTTATGATGAAATGAACAATCTTTGCAAAGCCATCAAAGAATCCCATGAATATAAAATGCTGGCAGAAGCCAAAGGCAAACTGTCTGGAGATGCTTCGGCAGAATCCATGGTAAAGGATTTCCTGAAACAAAAACAGGAAATCGAACTCCAGCAGTACCAGGGTCAGAAACCCGATGATGCCAAGGTGAAAAAGATGCAGGACCTGTACAATGTGCTGCAGCTGAACCCGGTGGCCGCAGACTACATCCAGGCCTACATCCGGTTCCAGATGATGATCGGCGACCTGTCCAAGACACTGGGAGATACTCTGAAGGAAGCAATGGAATAATGGGTATATCCGCACTGCTTTCTTTCCTGGAAGAAGAGCTTCCGGGAAAATACCAGATCAATGCTCCCATGGATCGGTACACCACCTTCCGGGTGGGAGGGCCCGCCGATCTTCTGGCGGTCCCCGAGACCCAGGAAGAGGTATGCTGCCTGCTCCGGGAAGTCCACCGGCAGAGTGTCCCTCTTACAGTCATCGGCAACGGTTCCAATCTGCTGGTGCTGGATAAGGGGGTCCGGGGAATTGTCCTGAAACTGGGCAATGCCCTGAAGGGCCTTACTGTGGACGGCTGCACCATCAAGGTGGAAGCCGGGGTCCTGCTTTCTCGCCTGGCTTCGGCTGCCGCAGAAGGAGGACTGGCCGGACTGGAATTTGCTTCCGGCATCCCCGGCAGCCTGGGTGGGGCTGTACTCATGAATGCGGGAGCCTATGGGGGAGAAATCGGCAATCTGGTCCGTCAGGTCAAAGTGGTCAGCCGAGAAGGCAATGTCCGGCTGCTGGACCGGGAAGCTATGGATTTCCGGTACCGCCACTCGGCCGTGATGGACAGCGGCGACATCATCCTTGCGGCGGACCTGGAACTGACCCGGGATGACCCGGATGCCATCCGAGAACGCATCACTGAACTGACCCGGAAACGGGTAGAGAAACAACCGTTGAATTTCCCCAGCGCGGGAAGCACTTTCAAGAGACCTCCAGGATATTTTGCAGCGGCGCTCATCGACCAGGCTGGCCTTCGGGGCTATCGGGTCGGGGATGCTCAGGTATCGGAAAAACACACGGGTTTCGTGGTGAACCGGGGCCATGCCACAGCTGCAGAAATCTTACAGCTGATGGAAGATGTGAAGGAACGGGTCCATGTGGCCAGCGGGGTCTGGCTGGAACCGGAAGTCCGGATCATCGGAGAAGAATAAGAGGATCTTATCCTGGAAGGAGTCTGTTGGATCATATGAATAAGGGATATATATTCGTCCTTGTGACGGCTTTTCTGTTTGGGACTATGGAAACGGCCCTGAAGTTTTTCGGGAATATGTTCCATCCCATCCAGATCACGTTCCTTCGGTTTTTGATCGGGGGTTTGGTGCTGATGCCCATGGCCTTCAGTGCCCTGAAGAAGAAAAATGTGAAGCTGAATGGCCAGGACCTGAAGTTCTTCCTGTTCTCTGGGTTCCTGGGGGTGGTGGTCAGCATGATCCTCTACCAGATGGCCATTGTCTACGGGAAAGCTTCCGTGAACGGGGTCATCTTCAGCTGCAACCCGGTCTTTGTGGTCCTGTTTGCCTATTTCCTCTTGGGTGAACCCATTGACAAACTGACCATCTTTTCCCTGATGGCCAGTTTCGCCGGGATCATCTGCATCGTGGATCCGGCCAATATGACCGGCAGCCAGCTCAGCGTGATCCTGATCCTGCTCTCTGCCATGACTTTTGCCCTCTATGGGATCGCCGGACGGAAACATGCCCAGCGGTACGGGGGGATTGCCATGACCAGCCTGAGTTTTGTGTGCGGGTCCCTGGAAATGCTGGTGCTCATCGGCCTTTCCACCCTGGCCCCTGTGCGCAGCTTGATGCTGGACACCGGCCTCAAGGTGTTCACGGATATCCCCATCCTTGGCGGACTGACAGTGGCTCATATCCCGCCCCTGGCTTACATTGCAGTGGGCGTTACGGGACTGGGCTATGCCAGTTATTTCCTGGCCATGGAATATACGGATCCAGCTACGGCCTCTCTGGCCTTTTATATCAAACCGATCCTGACGGCCTTCATGGCCTGGCTGGTCATCGATGAACCCATTACGGTCAACATGGTGGTGGGGATTGCCCTGATCCTTTTTGGATCCTGCCTTTCCATTATTTCCAAACGGAAGAAGGCATCTTGACAGAGAAAGGAAACCTGTAATGCAATTCAAATTCGTCCACAACAATTTCAATGTGCTGGACCTCCAGAGATCCCTGGCTTTCTATAAAGAAGCCCTGGGCCTGGAAGAAACCCGGCGGATCGAAAACCCGGATTTCACCATCGTGTATCTGGGAGACCATCAGACCAGCCATCTGCTGGAGCTGACCTGGCTGAAAGATCGGAAGGAGCCCTACAATCTGGGAGACAACGAATTCCATCTGGCTTTTGAGACCGATGATTTTGCTGCAGCCCATGAGAAACACCAGAAGATGGGCTGCATCTGCTTCGAAAATCCGGCAATGGGGATTTATTTCATTACGGATCCTGACAACTACTGGCTGGAAATCCTGCCATCGAAAAAGAGATAAGGAGAGACAACATGGGAAGCTTTTTCAAGGAATTCAAGGACTTTGCTCTCCGGGGCAACGTGGTGGATATGGCCGTCGGTGTCATCATCGGGGGTGCTTTTGGAAAGATTGTATCTTCGGCTGTCAATGACCTGATCATGCCGCCTTTGGGGATCCTCATCGGCGGGGTAGATTTCACCGACCTGTTCATCAACCTGTCCAGCAAGAAAGTCAGCAGCCTGGCAGAAGCCAAGGCAGCCAATCTGCCGGTAATCGCTTATGGCAGTTTCATCACCAATGTCATCGATTTCATCATCATGGCTTTTGTGATTTTCTGCCTGATTTCTCTCCTGAACCGTTTCAAGAAAGAAGAACCCAAAGCAGAACCCACTCTGTGCCCGTTCTGCAAAATGCCAGTGGATCCGGCAGCCACCCGATGCCCCCACTGTACTTCGGAAATTCCGAAGAAATGACTTGCGTGGAAAAGACAACTGAATGAAGTCAGGACAGTGGGGCTGTCGTTTTTGCGGCAGCCCCCTGTCCATGGCAGAAATCCAATGAAGTAGGAGGAAGTTCATGAACGTATTGGATGTACTGGAAGAGCGGGGCTACCTGAAACAGATGTCCCACCCAGATGAAATCAGAGAACTGCTGGGAAAGGAAAAGATCACTTTCTATATCGGCTTCGATCCCACCGCAGACAGCCTCCATGTAGGCCACTTCATCGCCCTCATGGTCATGGCTCATATGCAGCGGGCCGGCCACCGTCCCATCATCCTCTTGGGCGGCGGCACCGGCATGGTGGGAGATCCCAGCGGCAAGAACGAAATGCGGAAGATGCTCACCCCGGAATTCATCAGCCATAATATCGAATGTTTCAAGAAACAGATCGGCCGGTTCATCGACCTGTCTGAAGGAAAGGCCATTGTGGCCAACAACGCCGACTGGCTGCTGAAGCTGAACTATGTGGACATGCTCCGGAGCGTAGGGGTCCATTTCTCCGTGAACCGGATGCTGGCTGCGGACTGCTACAAGAGCCGTCTGGCCAGCGACAATGGGCTCACTTTCTTCGAAATGAACTATATGATCATGCAGGCCTATGACTTCTACACCCTCCATAAGAAATACAACTGTGTCATGGAACTGGGTGGAGACGACCAGTGGTCCAACATGATTGCCGGTGTGGAACTGATCCGCCGGAAGGATCGGCAGCCGGCTTACTGCATGACCAATACCCTTTTGACCAACAGCCAGGGCCAGAAAATGGGCAAGACCGTAGGCGGGGCCGTATGGCTGGATCCGGAGAAATTCTCTCCCTACGATTTCTACCAGTACTGGCGGAACATCGATGACGCGGACGTGGAAAAATGCTTGGCCCTCCTGACTTTCCTGCCCATGGAAGAAGTACGGCGTCTGGGAGCCCTCCAGGGTGCGGAAATCAACGAAGCCAAGAAAGTGCTGGCTTACGAAGTGACCAAGATCGTCCACGGAGAAGCAGAAGCGGAAAAGGCCAAGAACGCCACGGAAGCTCTGTTCGGTTCCGGCAGCGATATGGACAATGTGCCCACCATCACCGTCCGGAAGGAGGAATGGGGCTGCCGTCTCCTGGATCTCTTGGCAGAAAACAAGGTCATCGCCACCAAGAGCGAAGGCCGCCGGCTGATGCAGCAGAACGGCCTGACCCTCGAAGATGCCAAAATCACCGACGTGGATACTCTGGTGGACGACACCCTCTTCGACGGCAAAGAAAGTCTGCTGCTCCGGAAAGGGAAGAAAAAGTACTATCGGTTGGTAAGGGAATAATCAAAAGGGGCTGTTGCAGCGCAACAGCCCCTTTTTCATCTCAGTTCCTTTTTTGCGATTTTCCCGGTGGCCAGGTGGGGCATGGTTTCCAGCTGGCGGAACACCCGGGGTACTTTGTAGATGGCCAGGTTCTGCTAGAGGTATTTCTTCAGGGCTTTGGGGTCTACCGTTTCTCCTTCCCGGACTGTGTAGCAGCAGCATCCGGTCTGACCCCGGAGCTTGTCCGGGATGCCGATCACTGCGGCTTCCTCGATGCCCGGATAGGCATAGACCAGTTCTTCGATTTCACGGGGATAGATGTTTTCCCCCATGCTGATGATCATTTCCTTCAGCCGGTCCACGATCTGCAGGTATCCGTCTCGATCTTCCCTGGCTATATCTCCGGTATGGAGCCAGCCGTCCACGATGGTGGCCGCAGTGGCCTCCGGCCGGTGCCAATAGCCCAGCATCACATTGTCCCCCTTCACCAGCAGCTCTCCTTGGCCTCCTTGGGGGACGGCCCGGCCATCCGGATTTGCGATTTTCACTTGGATTCCCGGCAGGGGCAGGCCGATGGAACCTTTTTTCACCCGTTCAGGAGGATTGACCGAAACCACCGGAGAGGCCTCGGAAAGGCCGTATCCTTCGATGATGGGCTGGTGGTACTTGGCTTCAAAAGCTTCCAGGACGGAAAGGGGCATGGCCGTGCCGCCCAGGATGGTATATCGGACGGCAGCCAGGTCTTCCGGGCTTCCCCGGCGGATCAGCAGGGAACAGAGGGAAGGGACCAGATACAGGACCGTAAGCCGCTGCTGCCGGATAAAGTGGACGATGTCTTTCAAATTCACACTGTCGTAGAGAAAAATGGAAGCTCCAGCCAGCAGAGGATTCATCAGGGCGGTGATCAGGCAGAAGCAGTGGTACAGGGGCAGGACTCCCAGGACCCGGTCTTCTGCCGTGATGTGGAGCACATCCTGGACCTGACGGGCATTGCAGGTCACATTGCCATGGGAAAGCAGGGCTCCTTTGGGAGCACCGGTGGTGCCGGAAGTATAGATGATCACAAAGGGTTCCCGGTCTGTAAAGGAGGGGGGCAGGGCCGGAGCCTCGGGCACCTCTTCCTGCAGATATCCATCCATCGGCAGCTGCAGGATTTTTCCGTCCAGGTCCGCTGTGGCCGGCTGGGCCTTCCAGTCAAAAGACCTTCCAGTCAGCAGGACAGGAGACGGGTGCCGGAATCCCGGAGGATGTATCCCACCTCCCGCTGGCTCAGCTGGCTGTTCACCGGCACGGCAATGGCCCCCAGGGAAGCAATGGCCAGATAAGCCACAATGTAATGGACGGTTTTCCGGGAAAACAGGGCCACCGGGGTCTGCTGTCGGACTCCTTGGACATAGAGAGCATTCCGGCAGCGCCGGACCAGGTCCCGGAGTTCCCGGTAGGTATAAGAACGGCCCTGGTCGCAGACGGCCAGGCGGTCTGGATTTCCAAAAGACAAAAGTTCGTGGACAAGCATGGAAAAAGCTCCTTTGTTAGATTTCACCTTCTATTGTACCGTGAAATGGGGGAATAGGGAAGAGTGGAGAGCGAAGAGCAGCCTGTCCATCTCGGCATTCCATTTTGATTTTTTACCAAGGAAGCCTGGTTCGGGGACAACGGCAGCTACACCGATGTAGTGGCCCGGTACAACCGGGACGACGCCCATGTAAGCACCTACGGAGGCTATCCGGACCGGCTGGGCTGGCATCCATCATCTCACGCCGCAGGACGTGGAGCCTTTATTGTAAGAAAACGGAACAATATAAACAAAAGTGATGCATCATTCTTTTTCTTTTTTACATCTCGATCCTTTTCCAACGGTAAACTGTCTTTTCAACATCTGTTTTATATAATGAAAACACAATACAAATAGAATAATAATCATTATATTTCGTTGCAATATAAATAAAATTGCTTTATAATATTTTGTGCAGTAGGACGATATTCTTCCAATGCATCAATCTGTACAAGTAGACTCCCATACTATTTCTTATAGAATCTGCAAAAAGAAGCCGCTTTAGGCTTCTTTTTTGTGCTTGGAGGTTTTGCCGGTAGTGGAGAAAGGAAGTTTTTGCATGAAAAAGAATCTTATGAACCATCATCTGGTGCTGGGGGTGCTTGGGACCCTGCTGGCCGGAGGAACCCTGTGCCCGTCTGTGTATGGGGCGGAACGGACACTGCCTTTGACGGTCACCGGGAAAAATCAGGCCGTAACGGATGATTTCAATGTGACGGTAACCGATGGCCTCCATGATGCAGCTCTGGATATCCCGGCATCTGCCAGTGGCACCGGTGGGGTCATCCAGGTGGGATCGGGCCGGATCGTGGGGGATTTTACCCAACCGGCTGACGAAGAAATCATGGAAGCCAATGGGGTGTACATCCATGGGGATTATACGGGAACGGTGCAGTTTGCCGACGGCCTCCAGGTATCCACTACGGCAGCTGGCAGGAATTTCAACGCAGATGGCATTTATCTTACCGGGGTGGAGGACTCCTATGACAGCCAGGGAAACATTACCCTGGAAAAGACTGCGAAAGTCAATGCCGCCTATGAGAAAAACGGCCGGATAGCAGATGCCTACGGAATCGTGGGAAAGGATACCACCCTGACCCTGGTGAGCAATCCCGTACAGGGAAAATTCCTCGATTTGGCCGGGTTGGAATCCCATTTTGCCCATATGGAAGCAGGCGACGGCCTGAACATTTCCGTAACCTCCGGACCGGCTGCCCAAATGTACGCTATGGCTGTGGATGCCATGTTTTATGGAAAAATAAAGCTGGGGAACCAGAATACCTTTACCGTTTCTGCTGTGGCTGACGATTCTACGACAGATGCCCAGATCGATGCCATTTACAGCAGCCATGACCATCCCTATGATGAACCGGAACAGGGGATCGCCCGGCAGCGGGTGGAAGCAGGGGACGACACCACCCTGAATGCGACCCTGACCAGCAGCCGCAGCAATCAGTCCACCATCCAGGTCCATGGAGCTTTTCTGGATCAGACGGATTTTTCCTTTGGAGACCGGCTGACGATCAACACCCAAATGACCGGAAGCGGGAAAATGGGAGATGGAACGGACAGTGTGGCTTCTGGTATGGTGGTATGGACTTCCCAGGGAACCATCGGCGATGATTTCAGGGATACGGTGACCTTTTCTGATGGGGCTGTGAACCGGGTCCAGGGGGTAAAGGTCAATGGCTTGGACAGCGAATCGGACCTGTCCCAGGGAACCTCCCTGGCTATCGGAAAGAACAGCCGGGTGCAGCTGGATCTGTCCCGGGGCACCCTGGAAAAAGGGATAATGGGCTATCAGGTGGTGGATGGAGCCGCACTTCGGCTGGATAACCAGGCTGAGGTAGACCAACTATATAAAGTCAAGCCAATTTTAAAATAAATTTCAGTTGCTATGGATCTTGGCAAAAGGGCGCACTTACCCAAGCCCCCTCTTGTGGGCTTAAAAAAATCAGGCTAAATAAGGGCAGCCACTAATACCCAGCCGGTAAATCAATCGGATCAGTTTCTTGGCTACATGGGACAAAGCGATTTTGTAAGGCTTGTGTTCTGACAGTTTCTTTTCAAGGTATTCTTTGAATCTCGGTACGTTCTGTGCAACCAGGCGGGCGGCAAGGTACAGTGTCTTTCGCAGATAGGGGGATCCTCTTTTTTCCATCTTGTTATGCTTCGAATGGTAGTCTCCAGAGTCATGTTTGGAAGGTGACATCCCTGCGTAAGCCAGGAGCTTGTCGACATCCGGAAAACGCTTGAAATCACCAACTTCGCCCAGAATGCTGGCACAAAGGGTATAACCGATCCCTGGTATGTCAATAATCGAAGATTCTTCCTGGTCCACCATTTCCTTAAGCTTCTCATCGATTTCAACGATATGCTGCTTCAACACTTCAATATCCGTAATGGTATGGACGAGTTCCATAGAAGCCGAAAGCGAGACTTTACCGATAGAACGGCATGCTGCCTGGTGGATTTCCAAAGCCTTGCTTTTGTCAAATCTCCCCTGTGAGGCATCACTTAACAGGCGCGTCAGCCGCTTCATGCTGCAATGAGCAATCTGTTCATGGCCAGGATAGGCTTTTAGAAGCGCATAGATTGAAGCAAGATGGATGGAAGATGTCAGCCCTTCCAGCTCTGGGAATAAAATCGTAACCAGACGGGAAACTGATATCTTTAGCTTGGAACACTTCTGCATGGTTTGAGATCTGTAACGAGAGAGTGATTTCATTTCCTCGTTATGGTACAATGAAGAAGAGTAGGTTTGGGAACCTTTCCCTGACACAATCATCTGTGCAATAGCGCAGGCATCGACTTTATCAGTCTTGGTCTTACGCAGGCTGAATCCTTGCTTGTATCTATTCGTGAGAAGCGGATTGAAAGTGAGCAGTGGAAGGTCATGTTCTGAGATGAAATGGGCGAGATTCGAGGAATAGTGACCGGTTGCTTCCAATCCTACTCTTATTTTATCTTTTGGAATGCCCAGTTCAGAAATCTTGGAAAGGAGCATGTCAAAGCCTTCCCGTGAATTGGGAAATGTAAAAGATTCAACTGTTTTCAATGCATCCGAGTCAATGATACAGCAGTCATGTTTCCGCTTTGCAACGTCAATTCCGACACAAAGCATAAAAATCAACCTCCTTTTTTTGAATTGGCAGCTGTGCATCAAAGCCACAGAGACTTCATCATAATGTATCCTCGCTAGATATGAACCGTCGAGCGGTATCCAACTCATTAACAAATTGAATGAATTCTGTGGTCGGACTCTACAAAAACCGTCAAGCGGTAGGGGCGCGCAACCGATCCACAGCTCCATTCTAATCGTACCGTAATTCACTATAAAAGGGAATATCTGGTACAACTCTATTATACGAGGGGTGTCCCTGAAGGATTCTCAAATTGCCGGGGAAGCAGAAGGAATGAATGTGTTCGATTCTGCCAGCCTGGAAGCGGGAGACAATGCTGCCATCAGCCTGCAGATGGAAAATTCCCAGGTAAAGGAAGCGGATGGACTCCGGGTCTCCAGTCTCGGAACCCTTGGGTTGGGGAAGTATGCATCTGTTGCTCTCCAGATGGAAAATTCACCGGTGGATACGGTGATGGGAATCAATGTTGACCGTGCCAAAGCCACCCTGGGGGATCATGCTTCCCTCAGCATTGCAGCCGATGAAAACTCTGCTGCAGCTGAGGGGCAGGGAATCTGGGGAATCAATGCCTCCGATGCCGGGACCCTTGAAGTGGGAAATGGATACCGGGGTGATATAAAGATTGCCAAAAATCCTGTGGGCGTGGAACTGGTCAATGCCAGTGAAGGGAGCCGGATCACCATGGGCAGCGATGCCAGGGAAACCCTCCAGGTGGCGGATTCCCAAGGCGGGGTCCTGGGACGGGATGTGATCGGACAGAGCACTCTCACGGTGGGAGACCGGAGCCATTTGACCCTGCAAGTTTATGGGGAAGGAAATATGAGCCGGAGAGCTGTGACCGGGACCGCAATCAATGGTCAAAGTACGGTGGTCCTGGGGAACCAGGGAAGCCAGGACCTGGTGCTGGAAGGTGTTGCTGCACGGGTATTCGCCAACCAGGTAAGGGGGCAGTCCACCCTGACCGTGGGCAATGGACACCGGAACACCATCCGGATCCATGGGACGGCCGGCGGAGCCTATGCCAATTACTTGTATGCCCAGGATGGCACTTCCCAAATGACCCTGGGGGATGGAGGAGTGGAATCCCTTTCTCTGGAGGGGACTGCCGGTTCTCTGGTGGGGAATTCTGCAGTGAATTCCAGCCTGACCGTGGGCAATGGACATACGGCCATCCTTACTGTAACCGGAAAAGATTCTGCTGCTTCCACCATTGCAGGAGATGAACTAGCGGTTGCCCCTGCTGCCGGAATCAACCTGAAAACGGGCAGCGGGTATGCCACCATCATCCGGGCAGAAGGAAACAATGGCAATGTGAACGGGATGTTCGCCGTCAGCGGAGCTAGGGCCCAGGTGGGGGACGGTGCTGTCATCGATATCCAAGACCGGTATACGGGGAAACAACAGAATGCTGTCCTGTTCGGCATCCGGAATCAGAATGCAGAGGTCAGTTATGGAAGCCATTTGAGAGAGACCCTGGCCGGGGAGAATGTTGGAGGTGCCTATGGCATCGTCAGTACCGGAGCCCAGGGAAGGACCCAGGTGGGAAACGATGCCCTGCTGCAGGTGGATGCTTCTGCCAAGAACACCTTTGGTGTCTATGCGCAGGCCGGCGGTCAAGTGGATTTTGCCGGCAGTGCCGCCATCCAGATGGGACAGGATCAGGATGCCATCTACAGCACCGGTGAAGGCAGCTCCGTCAGCGCCCTGGGAGCTGGCCGGAAGGTGATCCTGGGAGATTTGGAAGCGGCGGACAAAGGGTCCATCCGGCTGAACCTGAACACAGGGGATTCCCTGTTCCGGGGAAAATCCACGGTAAAGGGATTTGAGGCCAACAAAGAGAATGTCCATGGCCCTGTGGCTGCAGCCGCTGATGCTTCGGCTCCTGGTGTGACGGAGCTGACCCTGGCCAACGGCGCCCGGTGGGACATGACGGACAGCAGCCAGGTGACGGGGCTGGATCATGCCAACGGCGGCCTGGTGAACATGCAGTACAATCCGGAATACCAGCGGCTGGATGTGGGCACGTACAGCGGCCAGGACGGGATCTTCCGGATGAAGACCGACCTGGATAGTGAAACCAGCGGGGACAAAGTATATATGACCGGTGCGGCGGCCGGTTCCCATGGATTGGTCCAGGTCCACGACGAAAGTTTCCTTTTGGGGAAGGAAGTCACCGGGACCAAGCATCTGCTGCTGATCACCGATGACAGCAAAAAGGCTTCCTTCAGCGGCCTTTCCCTGGACGAAGGGGGCCTGTGGGATGTGACTCCCACCATCCAAAACGGCCAGGTTGTCCATGATGTGATGGGGGTGGCGGACGCCAATGACCAGCAATGGTATCTGACCAAACTGACCAAAACCATCAACCGGGACACCCGGCCCCTCATTGCCGCAGCGGACAGCCAGTACGGCCTGTACCGGGAAAGCCTGGATACCCTCCGGCAGCGGATGGGGGACCTGCGGTTCTTAAAGAAAAAGGACCGGGCCGCCGGCCTGTGGGCCCGGATGCGGGACGGGGAATTCAGCGGGGCGGACAGCCTGGATACCCGGTACCACAGCTTCCAATTGGGCTATGACCAGGCGGCCAACCCCAAGACCGTGTACGGGGTGCTGGCGGAACGGGGCATCGCCTCCCCCAGCTATGCCTACGGGTCCGGGAAGGACCACAGCCTGGCCGGGGCCCTGTACGGCACCTGGTTCGGGGACAACGGCAGCTACACCGATGTGGTGGCCCGGTACAACCGGGACGACGCCCATGTAAGCACTTACGGGGGCTATCCGGACCGGGCGGACTGGCGGAGCCATGACATCAGCGCCAGTGTGGAATACGGCCGGACCATCCCTGTTTCGGACAACGGGTATTTTGTGGAACCCCAGGCCCAGTTCCAGATGGGGCAACTGGGCAGCTATCATGCGGTCACCCTTCGGGGAAAGACCGTCCAGGCAGATGGGTACGACAGCGCCATCGGACGGATCGGATTCGTGGCCGGCCGCCGGGGAAAGGATGCCCGCCATCCTTTTGACTGGTACATCAAAGGGAGCCTGCTCCACGAATTCGGAGGCAGCCGGGCCCTCCGGTTCACGGCTCCTGACGGAGAGAGCCTGGATACCCATCTGGACAGCCAGGGCACCTGGTGCACCCTGGGCCTGGGAGGCACTTACCGGACCAGCCACCGGACTTATCTCTACGGAGACGTGGAACGGAGCTTCGGCGGAGATCTGCAGAAAAAGTGGCAGGTGAATGTGGGGGTACAGTATCAGTTCTGAGTGAAGAGTGCAGAGTGAAGAGTCTAGTGACCAAAGGGGCTGTTGCGCTTGCAGCAGCCCCTTTGGTATAATGAAAAAAAAGTCACAGTTTTCACATATCTTGACAGAGGAGGTGGGGACCATGGAAGGACTGGTGCAGGGATTGACAGGTGTCTTTCAAGCCTTGGAACAGCTCTGGTCCATCGTCCCTCTGCCAACTTTGTATCTGGCCGCCATGGCCGGGGTGATCCTGTGGGGCGGCTCCCTCCGGGGGCGGATCTTCCAGCTGGGGGCCCGGGAAGCTATGGGATGGGGCATCTGGGTATGGCTGGCCTGGCTGGCCATCCGGCTCCTGCGCCTGACCCTGGTCACGGGCTGGGATACCCTCCATCGTCTGCTGTGGTACGGCTTTTATCCCTGTATGGGACTGCTGATCTTCTTGGTGGTCTGGATCAGCTATGCCAGCAACCGGAGACCGGAAGACGGGATGCTTCCCCGTTGGCTCCAAGGTCTTTTGATCCTGGACCTTCTGCTGGCTGGGCTGGTTCTCACCAACGACTGGCACCAGCAGGTTTTCCGGATCTTCCCCAGTCCGGGCCATCACCGGGATGTATATACCTACGGTTCCGGGTATTTCCTGATCCTGGGCAGTTACCTGGTCCAGCTGCTGCTGGCCAACGGATGGCTGGCATGGAGAGCCTGGAAGGAAAAATTCAGCTTGCTGAACCTGTGGGCTCCTTTGACCATCCTCCTGCTTTACGGGGGATATATTGCCGGGTACATCCTGCGGGTTCCCTGCTGTTTTCGAACTGAATTCGTCTTGCGGACAGCGGTTTTCGGGTTCCTTTGGATGGAATCCCTGCTCCGGTGCCGTCTGCTGCCGGGGAACAGCCAGTATCGGGACTGCTTCCTCCATTCCCGGTTGGGACTCCATATCCTGGACCGTCAAGGGCGGACGGTGTACCAGTGCCGGCAGCTGGCTGTCCCTCCGGAAGGGGATTGGCAGCGGCGGACCATGCCCATTTCCGGAGGTCAGGTGGTGTGGTACCAGGATATGGGGGAACTGCGCAGGCAGAAGGAAAAACTGGAACTGACGGTCCAGACCCTACGGCGGGCCTATGCGCTGAGAAAGAATTGGGAAAAGATCCGCCGGGAACGGATCAACCAGCAGACCCGGCAGCGAATCTATGCAGAGGTGGAAGGCATCCTCCAGAGCAAGGGGCCTCTTTTCATCCGGTATGCCCGGACCCTGGAACTGGCAAAGCCGGGGGGAGGAAGGCCGGCAGGTAGTGGCCCGGCTGAACGTGCTGGCCTGCTATCTGAAGAAACAGTGCGTCCTCTTGCTCCGGGGCCGGGAGGACAATTCCCTACCTTCCCGGGAACTGGTGCTGGCCGTGAGGGAACTGTGCCGGTATCTGGAACGGACCGGGCTGAAGACCCTGGTTGATGTCCGTCTGGAAGGGCAGCTGCCGGTGGAAACAGCCCTGGGGTTCTTCCAGTTGCTGGAAGAGGCTTCGGAAGAGGCGGTGCGCCAGAAAGAACAGTCCCAGATCTGCTGTATCAAAGAAAAACAGGGTGGCTGGGAACTGTCCCTGCTCTGGGATCCGCATCCCTGGGTCCGGGAGTTTGCCGTCCGGAATCAGGCAAAATATGGTCTGGGACTTTCCTGGCTGGAACTGGAGTATGGGAACAGTCTGGTGCTCCGGAGCCAAAGGAGGGACGGACCATGACGGACCTGCTGAAACTGACACCCCTGGTCCGGACAATTGCGATACTGCTGGGCCTTGTGGGACTGCTGAGCCAGAGTCTGCTGATGTATTTCCTCCAGCCTTTGCCCCGGTTCCAGAACCCGCACCGGAAACTCCTGGAAGGGATGATTTTGGTCCTTCTGGTGCTGCTGGAAGGTGTCCTGATCGAAAAAATCAGGCTGGATCCGCCGTCAGGGCCAAATCCAGAGAGAAATCTTTTTTTCTTGGTCTTTGGAGGCCTTTTTCTCGTTCTGGCCCTGAGACGGGCTTTGGATCTCCTACCGGAAACCATACGGGAAAAACGGGAGCAGATTACCGAGTATTCCATCCAGGAAGCTCTCGACAGCCTGGAGGAAGGTGTCCTGATCACCCTGCAAAATGGGGAACCGGTGCTGATGAACCGGGCCCTGTTCCGGTATACAGAAAGCATCCTGGGGACGGGGATTCGGAACGGCAATGTGTTGTGGCATTTGCTCCAGGAAGTCCGGCGGCCCGGGCTGTTCCGGGAAAACCAGGGACGGGGGCTGCTGTTCCATCTGCCAGACGGACGTTGGCTCCTGTGTCAGCGGGACACGGTCTTGTTTGCGCAGCAGACCCATTGGCAGCTGACCATCAGCGATGTAACGGAACTCCAGCAGTTGAACCAGTCCCTGGATGCCCAGAACCGACAGCTCCAGCAGAAGAATACGGAACTGAAAAAAATGCTCCAGCATGTCCAGGAGATCCAAAGCCGGGAGACCCTCCGGGAAATCCGAACTCGGATCCATGATTTGATGGGGATGCGGATCAGCCTACTCCAGCAGGTGCTGAACAACCGGGAGTTTGCCGATTACCAGCGGATCATGCCTCTCTTAGCCACGATGCTCAGCGATGTGCGGCAGGAAATCCGGGTGGATCCCCAGGTGCGGCTGGGAGAGCTGGTATCCCTGTACCGGAAGCTGGGAGTGCTGGTCACCGTGAGGGGAACTCTTCCAAAGGCTGACTGGAAAGAGGAACTGTATGTGCAGATCATCCGGGAAGCCTTGACCAACGCCATCTGCCACGGCCGGGCCAGCCAGGTGACCCTGGTACTGGGGGAAAACAGCCTGCTGATCCAGGACAATGGCCTGGGGTGCACTGGACCCGTCCTGGAAGGAGGCGGGCTTGGGGGAATCCGGGAAAAAGTGGAGAGCCGGGGCGGGACACTGGTCATTTCCGGGACCCCTCATTTTATGCTGAAAATCCGCCTGTTGGCGGAAAAGGAGGAAGGGAAGGACCATGATCCGAATTCTGCTGGTGGATGACCAGAAAATCCTGTTGAATGGGCTGGCCAGGCTGCTGGAACCTTATGAAGACCTGGAAGTGGTAGGGGAAGTGCCGTTTTCAGAAATGGTGGAGACGGCCTGTGCCCGACTGGACCCCCAGGTGGTACTCATGGATATCTGCATGGAAGGGAAAACCAGCGGGATCGAGAACACCCGGAAGATCCGGAAGCATTTTCCCCAGATCAAAGTCATTATCATGACCGGGTTCCAGGATGTGCATTTTGTGGAACTGGCCCGGGAGGCCGGAGCGGACAGCTTCATTTACAAAGAAAGCGCCGCGGACCAGTTCGTGGACTGCATCCTCCGGACCATGGCAGGGGAGCATCTGTTCCCGGATGTCCAGGAACGGACCACCTTCGGATTCTACAACGCCACCCTGACCCAGCGGGAAATCCAGATCCTGCACCTGGTCTGTCAGAATTTGAGCTACCAGGAAATCGCCGAACGGCTGCATCTGACCCGCCGGACCGTCAGTTTCCATATCAGCAACATGCTCAGCAAAACCGGCCACAAAAGCATCGTGGGACTGGCCGTGGAAGCGGCGGAAAAGGGATATGCGGGAAGAGAGTAAAACCTGTACTAAAGTACAGTGCAGAAATCTTCTGCTCTGGGTATACTAAAGGCAGGAGGTGAGGAAAATCATGAGAAACGGAAAGAAAATCCTGCAAATGGCGGCTTCTGCGTCCCTGCTTGCCTTTTTGCTGCCGCTCCAGGCCTGGGCCCGTGTGGTGCTGCTCCATACCAACGACATCCACTGCGGGGTGGACAGGAACCTGACCCTGGCCCGGGTGGCGGCTTTCAAGAAGCACCAGAAGGCTCAGGAACCCCAGACCCTGCTCCTGGACGCCGGGGACGCCATCCAAGGGGAACCAGTGGGGAAGCTCACTGACGGCCGGGCCATGGTCCGGATCCTGAATGCTGCCGGGTATGATTTCGCCATCCCTGGCAACCACGAATTCGACTATGGCATGGACAATTTCCTGTCCTTGGCCAAAAAAATGAAATGCGGGTACACCAGCTGTAACTTCGTCCGGCGAGATACGGGGAAAAATGTCCTGGAGCCCTACCGGATCTTCCCATTCAAAGAGCGGAAGGTGGCTCTCATCGGGGTCACCACTCCTGGCACCCTGGTGTCCTCCACGCCCCGGTTCTTCCAGGACGGCAAAGGCCATTTCCTCTATGGGTTCTGTGAGGACAAAGAGGGGACGAAACTCTATGAAAAAGTCCAGGAAACCGTGGATGCAGTTCGGAAGCAGGGGGCGGACACGGTGATTTTGGTGGCCCACCTGGGCAGCGACGGATCCATCCCCGTGTGGAGCAGCAGTGCTCTCTTGGCCCATCTCACTGGGGTGGACGGGATCATCGACGGCCATTCCCACGAACAGTATGAACGGCAGCTGCCGGACCGGAACGGGAAACTGGTACCGGTGGCCCAGACCGGCACCAAGCTCCAGACCCTGGGGAAAATGGTCATCGAGGACGATGGGACCATCCGGGGCGAACTGCTCCAGGATCTGCCGGAACCGGATCCCAAAGTGGAGAAACTGGTCCGGAAAGAACTGGCCAAAGTGGACCAGGCCCTGGCCCAAAAGGTGGGCGAATCTCCCGTGGTCTTGGTGGATTCCCTGGAGGGTCAGCGGGCGGTGCGTCAGAAGGAAACCAATCTGGGGGATTTTGCGGCCGATGCCTTCCGGGCGTATTTCAAGGCGGATGCGGCCCTGATCAACGGGGGATCCTTCCGGTCCGGCCTGCCCCAGGGGGTCTGGACCCGGAAGACCCTGCTGACCCTGTTCCCCTTCGGGAACCAGGCCGTGCTCCGGAGCGTTTCCGGCCAGCAGCTGCTGGATGCTTTGGAACTGAGCGTATCCCATGCGCCGGAAGAAAACGGCGGGTTCCTCCAGGTATCCGGGCTCACCTTTGTGTATGACCCCACCCTCCCGTCTCCCGTGAGGCTGGATGACCAGGGGAATTTCGCCGGGATCCAGGGAAAACGCCGGGTGAGCCAGGTGATGCTGGGGGGCAGACCCCTTGACCCGGCGGAAGACTACCTGGTGGCCGGGACCACCTACATCCTCAGCGACGGCGGCAACGGCTACACCATGTTCCGTGATGCTACCCTGGTGGCCGAACCGGGCCTCTCCGACGTGGATATCCTGGCAGATTACGTCCAGAAACAGGGCGTCAGCGAGGCATACCGGAAGCCGGAAGGGCAGGGGAGGATCCAGGTGAATAGGAAATAAGGGGGCTGTTGCACGTGCAACAGCCTCCTCTTCAGGTCTCGGGTCTCAAGTCATGAGTCTCGGGCCACTGGATAGAACCTGTCCTTCGGCCAGGTTCTTCTTATTGTGTATAACCGTAGGGGGCGCAGGCCCGGCGCCCCGCAAAATGCGCAGATCATCGATGATTTGGCGGGCTGCCCGGCGTGCAGCCCCTACGGTACCGATTTATACGTTCAAAAATTTGCCTGCAAATTTTTCATTCGGCTCGAGACTAGAGACTCGAGACTGAGCCCCTATGCGGTTCATGAGACCTGGGGTGTTGCACATAATCGTGCAACACCCTTTTTTTTTCCCAAAACCTGTACTTTAGTACAGCGTATTTGTTCCGAAAATTCTGTACAATAGAGCTAGAAGAAAGGTATTGGAACTGGAGAAAAGGAGGTACACTATGGGACTGATCAAAGCGGGGATGGGCGCTGCAGGCGGCGTGCTGGCCGATCAATGGAAAGAGTTCTTTTACTGCCAGATGGCACCGGACATCCTGATGATGAAGGGACAGAAACGGACCGGAAGCCGGAGCTCCAACGAAGGAGACGACAACATCATCAGCAACGGATCCCGGATCGCCGTGAACAACGGCCAATGCATGATGATCGTGGAAAGCGGCAAAGTGGTGGATCTGTGTGCGGAACCGGGGGAATACACCTACGATAAAAGCACGGAACCTTCCGTCTTTACCGGAGACCTGAAAGACAATGTGAAGAACATCTTCAAACAGATGGGGAAACGCTTCACATTCGGTGGGGATTCCGGGAAGGACCAGCGGGTGTACTATTTCAATACCAAGGAACTGATTGGGAACAAGTACGGGACCCCCAGCGAAATCCCTTTCAAGGTGAAGGATGACACCACCGGCCAGGTGCTCACCATCCGGCTCCGGTGCTTCGGAGAATACAGCTACCGGATCACCGACCCTATTTTGTTCTACACCCATGTGGCCGGGAACGATTTCGATGAGTACCGTCGGGAAACCCTGGACGGCCAGATGAAAAGCGAACTGCTCATGGCCCTGGCACCGGCTTTTGCCCAGCTCAGCGCCCAGCGGATCGATTATACGGAAATCATGGCCCACACCTTTGAACTGGCGGAAGCCCTCAATGAAGTGCTGAGCAAAAAATGGCGGGATCTCCGGGGCATCGAGATCGTTTCCTTCGGGATCAGCAACATCAAAGCCAACGAAGAGGACGAAGCAAAGATCCAGAAGGCCCAGATGGGCATGACCTTTGGCAGAGATCCCCGGATGGCCCTGGGGGCCATGGTGGATTCCACTACCGATTCCATGAGGATGGCGGCAGGAAACCAGAACGCCGGAGCCGCTTTCGGGTTCATGGGCATGAACATGGCAGGGAACGCCGGGGCGGGCATGTTCCAGACCCTGGCAGGACAGGCGGCTCAGCAGCCCAGCCAGCAGCCGGTACAACCGGAACGTCCCCCCATTGGTTTTGCCCAAAAGGCGGCGGCTCCCAACAGCTGGGACTGCAGCTGCGGACAGCAGGGCAACACTGGGAAGTTCTGTATGGCCTGTGGAGCCAAAAAGCCAGACCTGGCAGGAACCTGGGACTGCGCCTGCGGCCATAAAGGGAACACCGGAAAGTTCTGCGGGGAATGCGGCGCTCCCAAACCGGAAGCCCAGCTTCAGGGATGGACCTGCCCTGGCTGCGGCACGGTGAACCAGGGGAAATTCTGCATGAACTGCGGAGCCCAAAAACCGGAGGATGCTCCTTTGTACCGCTGTGATAAATGCGGCTGGCAGCCCCCGGATCCCCATCATCCTCCCAAATTCTGCCCCCAGTGCGGAGACCCCTTTGATGACAGCGACAAGACCTGAAACAGGAGGTGAACCATCATGACCGATACCTCTGTTGCCTATAAGTGTCCCAACTGCGGCGGGCCACTGGAATTCAAGCCAGGGGCAAGCCAGGTGGTCTGCCCCTACTGCGATACCCAGCTGGACGTGGCACAGGTGGAAGCCCTCTTTGCCCGGCAGCAGGAACGGGCGGCAGCTGCCCAGGAAGCCAAAGAAGAACGCTGGAATACGGAAATGGCCGGCAAGGAATGGAGCACGGAAGAAGCCGCCATCCTGAAAGCCTTCACCTGTTCCGCCTGCGGGGCGGAAATCGTCTGTGACGAAAACACCCTGGCCACGGAATGCTGCTACTGCGGGAATCCCACCATGATGCCCAACCGGTTCGGCGGGATGCTTAAGCCGGATTATGTGATCCCCTTCCAAAAGACCAAAGAAGATGCGGTGGCGGCCCTGAAGGAGTTCTACAAGGGCAAACGGCTCCTGCCTGGGGCCTTTACGGCCAACAACCGGGTGGAGGATATCCAGCCCATGTACGTGCCCTTCTGGCTCTTCGATTCCACAGTCCATGCCAGTGCCGACTTCAAGGGAGAAGACGACAATGTGATGGAAACTAGCGATGAGATCATCACGGAAACCCGGGTGTTCCAGTGCATCCGCAGCGGCCGGATGAGCTTCCACAAGATCCCGGTGGACGGATCCAGCAAAATGGATGATACCTACATGGAAAGCATCGAGCCCTTCGATTACTCTCAGATGGTGCCCTTCAGTCCGGCTTATCTCACCGGCTTCCTGGCGGACAAATATGATGTGGACGCGGAAGCTTCCGTACCCCGGGCGGATGAACGGGTGGAACGGTCCGCCGTGGGGGTGCTGGAAGAAACCGTCAGGGGCTATGACCGGAAGACCCTCCAGGACAGCGTGGTCCGCAAGGACGAGGACCAGGTGGCCTACGCCCTGGCCCCGGTGTGGATCCTGACTACCCGGTATCAGGACAAGCCCTATACCTTTATGATGAACGGGCAGACTGGGAAGATGGTGGGCACCCTGCCCTATGACAACCAGAAATCCCTGATGTACATGGGGGCCCTAGCGGCCATCCTTACACCGGTGCTGTATTTTGTGGCAAAGATGTTCTTGACGTAAGGAGGTCATCATGAAGAAATACCTGCGCATCCTGGCCCTCCTGGTGTTCCTGGTGGGTATGGCGGTTCCCGGGTCGGCAGCCCCGGCGCTGGTTTCGGACCAGGCAGGGCTCCTGCAGCCCCAGGAAGTCAAGGCTCTCCAGCAGTCTCTGGACCAGGTAAGCCAAAAATACCAGGTCCGGCTGGCGGTGGTCACCGTGCAAAGCACCGGCGGCGCAAAAGCCGGACAATTCGCCAATGTGATCCTGGACAAGATCAAAGACAAAAGCAACAAGGGGAATATGGTGCTGCTTCTTTCCATGAAGGAACGGGATTGGTACCTTTCCACCGACAACAATATGCGTAAAATGATTACGGATAAAGCCGGCATCAAGGCCCTCAGCGGAAAATTCCTGCCGGCCCTGAAAAAGAACAACTATCCGGAAGCCTTCGGCCAGTTTGCCAAAGGGACGGATGGACTGCTGGCTTATTATCAGAAGGAAGGGAAGCCCTACGACCCGGCCGATGCCTTCAACCCTCTGGCCTTGGCCATTGCTGCGGCGGTATCCCTGGGCATCGGGTTCCTGGTGCGCCGGATCCTCATCGGCCAGATGAACAATGTGCTGCCGGCTCTGGAAGCCGGGGTCTATCTGGACCGGGACAGCTTCCAGCTGGAAGAAGACACGGACAACTACTTGTATATGACAATACACCGCCAGCCAAAATCCAAAGAGTCCGACCATTCGGCAGACAGTACCGATGAGGATCACGGAGGAGGCGGCGGAAAGTTCTGAAGACAGAGGCTCAGCTGAAGCAGGGCCGGAAAGGAGTCCATCATGAAAAAGAACTGGAAAGCAGCACTTCTGGCAGGGCTGTCCCTGTGCTTGTTCCTGGCCGGCTGCGGAGGCGGTAGGACACCGGCAAAACCCAAATCCGACCTGCCGGAACGGAAAAAAATCAGTACCCCGGTGGCATCCAGCTTCAAAGTGGACGGCCGTACGGTGAACATCTATGAATTTACTGGGCTCACCTTCAAGGACCAGACCCTGTGGACAGAAAAACTGGCGGTGGATGGGGATCGGATCTACTTCTTCGGCTTCGACAACAAGGACAAAACATACCGAACCAAACTCCGGTCCGTCAGTTACAAAGACGAGAAACTCAGTGATCTGAAGGTGTTGGATGGACGGGCCAACTGGCGGTACCGGCTGGTGGTATCCAACGGGACTGTCTATGACTGGCACAAAAAAGGAGATTATAACAGCATAAAGGCAAATTCCCCCGACTACTGGCATTATTACGATGGAAAGGCCATGGTGCCCACGGATCTGAGAGGGATGACCCTGGTTCCCATCGATCAGGGGAAGGATGTGGTCTATACCGAAGGGTCGGATTACTGGATCGGGACCCTGGAGAAAGGGAAGCTCACCAAAGGAAAGAAACTGCTTTCCGGAACGGAGGCGAAGAAGGACGGCCTGAGCCTCAAAGGCCAATGGGCAGATAAAGATGGATTCTACCTGATGGGGTACCTGAAGAATGACAAGGGTGGATATTACAATGTGGTCCGGCAGTTCAGCCTGAAAGACGGGAAGCTGCTCCAGACCTTTGAAGGACCGCCCACCGAAGAAAGCCGCGGGTTTGCCATCACCGAGCACCGGGTGGTGCTGGGACAGAAAGGCGGCATCTACTGGATCTACAGCAAGAAGGACGGCAAGCTGCTGGGGAAAGCCCAGACAGAACCCAAACTGACCATGGAAATCCTGACCCCTATGAAAAACGACTCCATTTTGATCTACCGCCGGATCAACCGGTCCGAAACCAAACTGTACCGGATGGATCTGTAGGGGGTGTGGCAGGGAAACGGGGACACGGCTGCGCCGCCCGGATCCATCCCTATGGGAGAGAAAGGAACTGAATATGAAAAACCTATGGAAACAACCCCTGGTGCGGTCTCTGCTGCTGCATCTGGTCCTTGTTTTAGGGCTGACGGCCGGGGCCTTTGCTGCCCCCCGGAAAACGGTGATGGTCCGCAATGTACAGGAAATGATGGAGGCCCTAGGGGACCATCGGGAGATCATCCTGGCACCGGGCCGCTACAACCTGTCCGCATGGCTGTCCGGTCCCTTTGGGGACCAGGTGATCCACAGATTTCCCTGGAATCCCGTAAGTCCGTCGGGCCTGTACCTGACCTATGACGAACTGGCACTGGCCGGGTTCCAGGATCTGACCATCCGGGGACAGGATACCGGGGAGATCACCGCGGAAATCGTCACCGAAGACCCTTATACCCCGGTGCTGCATTTCCGGAACTGTGAAAATCTGCGGTTGGCCCATCTCCGGATCGGCCATTTCCTGAAAAAAGGCTACTGCAGCGGGGCCGTACTGAACCTGGATAGTGTGAAAAACGTCAGCCTGGAACATCTGGACCTGTACGGTTGCGGGACCTACGGGTACGAAGCCCGGAATAGCGAGAACATCACCCTCAGTGACAGTGTGATCCGGAACTGTACTTACGGCCTGGTGGACGCTGTGGGCTGCCGGGACCTGGAGATTGTGCGGACCGTTTTCAAAGATACCAGCACCAACCTGCCTCTCTTCGCCCTGGCCCATTCCCGGCTGGAACTGAGGGACTGCACCTTCCACAATGTTTACGGGAAGATGGAGGATCTGTCCGTGACAGGGGGCAGTGCAGAATAGGGAAAGGAAGCATAACCATGGATGGACCGGCTAAAAAAACCACTGCTTTCGTCTTGGCACTTCTCCTGTTGGGGACTGCCATTCCCGGCCAGGCCTGCAGGGAACCCTATATGCTGGACGGACCCGGAAGCGTCTATGAACCCCCGGTCCTTTCCAACCACGAAGTCAGGAGCCAGCTCCGGATCGCTCTGGCCTGCCGGTCCCAGTGGGATCTGGTCCAAAACCGGAAGGGACCGGTACAGTTTGCCGTGACGGAGATGGATGGGGACGGACAGGTGGAAATCCTGGCTGTGGCTCTGGAGGAGGGAATCCTCCAGGGTCATGAGGTCCAGGGTGGAAAGGGAAAAATGGAGAAAATCCCTCAGGACTGGCTGGAAGGGCTGCTGATGAGCTGTCCGAAATCTCCGGTCTGGTTCACCATTTCCCCGGAACATCGGGAAAGCTGGCTGGAGGGCCCTCCCTCCCACAATATCCATATGCTCCTGGACAGCTACGAAATCCATGTGGGCAGAAAAGAGGGGTTTGGGTAAAGACTGCCGAAAGGAGACGCTATGGAAGGAAAGCATATCTGGAGACAAATGGCCTGTCTGTGTCTCATGGCCTTTCTCGCGGGAAATCCCGGGATGGTTGGGGCTTCCGGCAGGGTAGGAGATGGCTCCGTACAGGGACGGGACACCCTCCAGTCCCCGGCCCAGTGGGGCAAAGGGAGCGTGGAATTTTTCCTGACCCAGCCCGGCGAATTCGGAGAAACCATGCTGGCAGTGGTTCCCAGAGAGCCCTTGGAGGATGTGCACCTGCTCACCCTCCAGGTATCGGAGGTCAGCGACAGCGGCCAGGTGACCTGGCAGGTGGAAACCGACGAACCCCTGGGAAATCTGGAACCGGGCACCCGGTACAATTACCCCATGGCCCTGGAAGGGACGGCCCGGGCTACTGCCCTGTCCTATTGGGACCGGAAAGGGTATCACCGGAAAATCTTCCAGATCAGCGGAAAAGACGGGAGCCTGGTGGTGCGGGAAGAGTGAAGCGTACAAAGGGAAGAACAAAGATTTCCCCCGCCGACTGGACAAATTTGAAGAGGAACGGGGCCTGCCCCATGAAAAAATGGCCCTGGTCAGCCCTTTAAAAATACGCTGTCACACTGGTCCCCAGGACCCACTCCCGGAAATCCCGAGTGAAGGGTCCTGCTTTTCTGTTCTGGAGCCGGAACCCTTCTATGGCCCAGACCAGGCCGGGGAACACCACATAGTCCATCCGGACGCCCCAGCCTTGGAATCCCTGGCGCTGGAAGAACCCTGTATCCCCGTCCATGGTGTGGTACAGGATGCTGGACTGGGGCTGGTGGTAGTACCGGAGCCAGGTTTCCCAGGTGCCGCCCTTCCGTTCATCCAGTTCTCCATAGGTCACTGCAGCCACAAAGCCGGCTTTCCGTTCCCGGTATCCGTCCTGGCCGTGGGTCCCTCTGGAGCCAAGCAGTTCCAGGTCGAAGAGCCATCGGTCCCGGGGCTGGTATTCCAAACGAGTGGTCCAAATCTGCTGCCGGTCGAAGCCTTTGCCGCTGGATCCCGGTTCCAGACCAAAAGCCTGGAGGGCGGGCAGGCTGGCAGGCTGATCTTGGCGGGTGCGGAAATCCAGGAAGGCGGACCGGAGGTTCAGTTTCCCCAGCTGTTTTTCGGTCTGGACGAACCAGCCGGTTTTCCGATGGAGGTTGTCGTCTCCGGTGGTCTGGCCCGCAAACAAAGTGGTCCGTCCGGCGGGGTCCGTCTTTTTCCCAAAGCTGGTGCGGATCCCGTCCACCCGTTTGTCGATCACGTTCCCATCCATGAGATACAGGTTGAACCGGCCCAGCTCCCATTTGGTGTGGTCATTTTCGTGCTGGAGATAAGCACGAGAGAGGGAGGGATGGTGGTCCTGGGTGTGGTCCTTGTCGTTCCGTTTGTCTTCGATCATGAATTTCAGCTGGGTCTCCTGGCTGGTGTGGACCACCGGGAACAGCCGCAGCCGCCGCTGGAGCAGGAATACATCCTGGTCCGTCCGGGGCCAGCGGCTTTTTTTCAGGTTGGCGGGGATCCGGGCGGCAAACCGGCCTTTGCCGTAGAGATACCGGTAGTCCCCGTGGAGCTCCAGCCAGGGGGCTTTCCGTTTTTCTTCCTGTTCGGGAGGGTCAGCCTGGGAAGGGTCTACGGGGGCACCTTCTCCCAAGGCCCCGGGCAGGGCCAGGCAGAACAGCAAAAAGAACCAGAAGGGGAAAGGCATGGCCATCACCTGCTTTCTGTCGTTTCTTATATCATACTATATATAAAGTGAAGAGTGAAGAGCGCAGAGTGCAGAGCCCTGCCCTACCCACTTTTTCCTGTATATGGTATAATATACTGATTAAATTGTATAAAGTTGCGTTTGAGGAGACAGCCTATGAACGACGAACAAGAAAAACAGCAGGCGCAGTTGGAAAACAGTCCCGATGCGGACGATATGGGTGCCATCAAGGTGGCTGACGAGGTCCTGAGCATTGTGGCCGGGCTGGCAGCTTCCGAGGTGAACGGAGTCTATGGCATGAGCGGGGGGATCCGGGAAGGTCTTACGGACATGCTGGGGAAACAGAACTTCTCTAAGGGCATCAAGGTCTATACGGAAGGCCATACGGTGCGGGTGGAAGTCCATGTGATCATCACCTATGGCTTCAATATCCCCGATGTGGCCATCAAACTCCAGGAAAAAGTCAAGGAAGCCGTGGAGAACATGACCGGCTACGAAGTCACCGGGGTGGATGTCCATGTGGAAGGGGTCAAGAAGAAAAAAGAAAAAGCGTTCAGCGAGAAGGACGATACAGAAGAATTGGTGAAAAAATGGGAAGAAGGAGCAGCCGGAGAACCTGGAGAAACGGCCAGCCCGGCAGCACCGCCTGAGGAACCCTCAGGATCGCCGGAAGATGCCTCGACTGGAGCTCCTCTGGAAAGCAGGGAAGCAGAAGGACCCGCCGGAACCGGAGATGCACCTGGGGAAGGATCGGAGGAACCAGTGCCTGGAGCAGCCCTCCAGGAAGCAGCAGGGGGAGAAAAATGAGCATATTCGATCGGATCATCTTGACCATGTACACCTGCATCATGGCAGCCGTGGCCGTGCTGATCGTCATTGTCAGCGTCAACGGCATCCCTGTCCATGATCTGACGGAATTCGCCGCCCGGGTCCCCGGCCGTTGGGAATACACCATCGGCGGGGTGATCATCTTCCTGGTGAGCCTGCGACTGCTGTTTGCCAGCTGGAGCCGGGGCGGCAGCAACGACCTGACCTTCGAGAACGAACGGGAAGGGAAGATCCATGTGAGCCAGCGGGCCATGGAAGATTATATTTCCGGATTCACCAATGATGTGTATGGGGTCTTCGGTTCCAAGTGCCGGGTGAAGCTGCTGAAAGACAATCAGCTCAGTGTCCGGATCAATGCTTCCATCGAACCGGGGATCAACATTCCGGATACCACCGATGAGGTGAAACGGACGGTGAAGAAAAACATCATGAACGTCATCGGCGTGGATGTGGCCGATGTGGCAGTCTATTTTAAGCATATCAAGGCGAAGGAATAGATGGAGGATGGACCATGTGGCAGGAAATTTTGCGTAAATTGTTTGAAACCAGCCGTTGGCGGATCATCGGCGCTTCGGTGGGCCTGGTGGTGGGCATCCTGTTCCTCCTCCTGGGCTTTTTCCAGGCGGTGTTCCTGCTGTTCTGCATCGGTCTGGGATTCTATATCGGCTATAAAATGGATGCAGGGGAAGATCTGGTGGATCTGCTGGACAACCTGCTGCCTCCGTACCATAAATAAAGGAGTTTAACAACCATATGAGCAGAAGAGAAGCACGTACCATTGCATTGAGAAGCCTGTTTGCCCTGGAATTCTCTCCGGAACAGTCTCCGGAAGAAACAGTCCGGACCATGGCGGAAGAAGAGGATATCCAGGATACCCGGAAAAAAGATCTGGCCTATGCCCTGGCATTGGTGAACGGAGTCCGGGAGCATCAGGAAGCCCTGGATGGGGAACTGGACGGTCTGGACGCTAAATGGACCCTGAAGCGGATGAACGGCATCGACCGGAACCTGCTGCGGATCGCCGCCTGGGAAATGTTCTACAGCCCGGAACCGGTGCCTCCGGCGGTGGCCATCAATGAAGGGGTGGAACTGGCCAAGATCTATGGGGGAGATGAATCCCCTGCTTTCATCAACGGCCTGCTGGGGAGCCTGGTGAAGCAGCATGACCGCTGAGGAAGCGGTGCTGGGGCTGGATACCAGCTGCTATACCACTTCCGCAGCCCTGCTGGACCGGGAAGGGAACCTGCTGGCCGATCAGCGGCGGCTCTTGAAAGTGAAACCAGGGCACCGGGGTCTGGCCCAGTCGGAAATGGTCTACCAGCATACCCGGAACCTGCCGGATCTCTTGGAAGCCCTGGATCTTTCCGGACGGAAGGTGGCGGCCATCGGCGTCAGCGCCCAGCCCCGTCCCCGGGAGGATTCCTATATGCCCGCCTTTCTGGTGGGGCTGGGTATGGCCCGGAGCCTGGGAAAGTTGCTGGGGGTTCCCGTGCACCGGCTCACCCATCAGCACAACCATATGTATGCCGGTCTCTGGTCCGTGGGGAAAACGGCCCCGGACCGGTTCCTTTTGACCCATATTTCCGGGGGGACCACGGACCTGCTCCTGTGTGAACGGCAGGCAGACGGAGAATTTTCCCTGGAACCCCGGGGCAGCAGCATCGATCTCCATGCAGGACAGTTCATCGACCGGGTGGGGGTGGCCCTGGGGCTGCCCTTCCCGGCGGGGCCTCATCTGGAAAGATTGGCTGGAGAAGCGGAAACTCCCTATCCATTGAAAGTCTGGACCGAAGGCGGGAACCTCTCTCTTTCCGGCCCTTGTACCAAAGCCCTGCGGGCCGCGGAAGCCGGAGCAGATCCGGCCAGCCTGGCTCTGGGAGTGGAACAGGCCATCGGCCAGGGATTGGGGCGGGTGCTCCAGGCCATCTGCCGGGAGGAAGGTCTCCAGCAGGTCCTTCTGGTGGGCGGCGTCAGTGCCAATCAGGAAATCCGCCGGTGTGTGGAAACGGCCCTGGCCCGAGAGGGAATCTCCTTGTGGGTCCCGGATCCCCGGTACAGTGTGGATGGAGCCGTGGGCAATGCCTGGGCGGCGGTGCTCCGGGAAAAGCAGGAGGGACGATGATCACAGGAAAAATCTATACGGTTTCGGAAGTGACAAAGATCGTGAAGGGGCTGTTCCGGCAGGAACCGGAATTTGCCAATCTCCAGATCCAGGGGGAAGTCTCCAATTTCCGCCAGTATCCTTCCGGCCATTGTTATTTCAATTTAAAAGACGGCAAGACCCTGCTGAAGGCGGTGATGTTCGCCGGGGCGGCCCGCCGCCTGAAGCAGCTTCCCAAAAATGGGGACCAGGTGCTGGGAGTGGGCCGGATCGACCTATATGAACGGGACGGGGTCTACCAGTTCTATGTGGATATGATGATGCCCCTGGGCGCTGGAAACCTGATGATCGCCTATGAGCAACTGAAGGAAAAACTGGCGGCGGAGGGCCTGTTCGACGAAAACCGGAAGAAACCCCTGCCCGCCTATCCTCGGACGGTGGGCATCGTCACTTCTTCAGCGGGGGCGGCAGTCCGGGATATCATCAATGTAGCCGGACGCCGGGACCCAGGGGTGAAGCTCCTGCTGTTCCCGGTGAAAGTACAGGGGACCGAGGCCCCGCCGGAAATCGTCCATGGCATCCAGTTCTTCAACCGGCACAAATTGGCGGATGTACTGATCGTAGGCCGGGGCGGGGGCTCTATGGAAGACCTGTGGGCCTTCAATGATGAACGGGTGGTTCGGGCCGTTGCAGCTTCAGAGATCCCGGTGATCTCCGCCGTGGGCCATGAAATCGATTTCACCCTCAGTGATTTTGCTGCGGACCTCCGGGCCCCGACCCCTTCTGCAGCGGCGGAACTGGCCGTGCCGGAACGGAGCGGGGACCGGGAACTGTTGGGAAAACTGGTGCGGCGGCTGGAACGGGCTGCCGACGGCCGGATCCAGGAACGGGTCCAGACCTTGCAGCAGCTCCAGGCAGAATGGGTGTTCACCCATCCGGAGCGGCTGTGGGAAAACGCCGGCCAGACCCTGGACAGCCTGAGCCAGAAACTGGAACAGGCAGGCACCCGGGCCCTGGAAGGGCGGCAGCAGAAGGTGGACCTATTGACGGCCAAACTGCAGGCCCTGGACCCTTACGCGGTACTCCGGCGGGGATATACCATAACGGAAAACAGCCAGGGAAAGGCGGTCCGGCAAGTGTCGGAGCTGGCTCCTGGTGATGCCCTGGTGACCCGTTTTGCCCAGGGGGCAGTGGCTTCCCGGGTGGAAACAGTCAAGGAAGGAATAGAATGATGCCTAGGAAAAAAGCAGAAACGGTTTCTTTTGAAGAGGGCCTGAAAAGGCTGGAAACCATTGTAGAGCAGCTGGAAGGCGGGGAACTGTCCCTGGACGAGACGGTGGCTCTGTATAAAGAAGGCATGGAGCTGAGCAAGAACTGTGCAGCCCAGCTGAAGAAAGTCCAGCAGGACGTGAAAAAAATCGTGGAAACCAGCCAGGATACATTCAGTCTGGCTCTGTTTCCGGAGGAGAAGGAATAATGGAGCTTAGAAGTTATTTGCGGAGCCGGGGGGCTCTGGTCAATGGATATCTGCAGGTCCGTCTGGGAGTGGGGAGCATCTCCACCGTGGACCAGGCGATGATGTATTCTGTGGCAGCCGGTGGCAAGCGTCTCCGGCCCATCCTGCTCATGGCAGCAGCCGATGCAGTGGGAGCCAACGGGACGGATTTCGTGGCAGTGGCAGCGGGTCTGGAGATGATCCACACCTATTCCCTGATCCATGATGATCTGCCTTCCATGGACAACGATGATTACCGCAGGGGACGGCTGACCAACCATAAAGTATTCGGGGACGCCATGGCTCTCTTGGCGGGAGACGGCCTCCTGACCCAGGCTTTTGAAGTGATGCTGGAACAGCGGGGGGTGGATCCCCAGGTCCTTCTGGATGTGGTCCGGCTGGTGGCCAAATGTGCCGGCCCCACTGGAATGGTAGGCGGCCAGGCCCTGGATATCACTTCAGAAAACCAGCAGCTGACCCTGGAACAGATGAAGAAGCTCCATGAAGCCAAGACGGGAGCCATGTTCGTGGCTGCCGTCCGGGGCGGGGCTATGCTGGGCGGAGCTGATCCGGATACCCTCCGGACCATGACCCATTTCGCCTCCCTGTTCGGGCTGGCCTTCCAGATTACCGATGACATCCTGGACGTGGAAGGGGATGCCAAAGTCATGGGCAAACCGGCCCACAGTGATGAAAAACTCCATAAATCCACCTATGTGTCTCTCTTTGGCCTGGAAAAAGCCAAGGAAATGGCGGCCCAGACCCTGAAAGAGGCGGAAGAGACCTTGGCCCCTCTGGGAGAAAAGGCAGAACCGCTGGTGGAAATCACCCGCTATCTCTATAATCGGAAAAAATAACGCAGCCAGGGAGGACGGACCTTTATGAAAATCTTACCAACCATACATGCCCCGTCAGACCTGAAAAAAATACCCAATGAACAGCTGCCGGAACTCTGCCGGGAAATCCGAGAGGAGATCCTGGCAGTGACCAGCAAAAACGGCGGCCATCTGGCTCCCAATCTGGGGGTGGTGGAACTGACCGTGGCCCTGCACAAGGTATTTTCCATGCCCAGGGACAAAATCGTCTGGGATGTAGGACACCAGTCCTATGTCCACAAGCTCCTCACCGGACGGCAGGCAGAGTTCCCAACCCTGCGGCAGTACGGAGGCCTGTGCGGGTTTCCCAAACGGTCGGAAAGCGAGTATGACTGTTTCGGCACCGGCCATTCCAGCACTTCCATCTCGGCGGCCCTGGGTATCGCCTGTGCCCGGGATCTGGCCGGGGATGACTACAATGTGATCGCCGTCATCGGAGACGGAGCCCTTACGGGCGGGGAAGCCATGGAAGGGCTGAACAACGCAGGGGATCTCCACAAGAAGCTGATCGTGGTCCTTAACGATAATGAAATGTCCATTTCCAAGAATGTGGGGGCCCTTTCTTCCTATCTGACGGAACTCCGGACGGATCCCACTTATTCCCGGGTGAAGACGGAGGTGGAAGGCTTCCTGAAAAGCCTGCCTTCCATCGGCAGCAGCGTGGCCCGGGCGGTGGGACGGTTGAAGGACAGCTTCAAGTATTTCTTTGTGCCCGGGATGCTCTTCGAGGATTTCGGCTTCAAGTATCTGGGCCCGGTGGACGGCCACGACTTGGATGCCCTGATGGAGACCTTTGAAAAAGCCAAACAGCTCAATGAACCGGTCTTCATCCATGTGCTCACCACCAAGGGGAAGGGATACAAACCGGCGGAGGAACGGCCCAATGCTTTCCACGGGACGGGTCCTTTCGACATTCCCACAGGGAAAAAGTTCAGCAACCCCAAAGCTCCGGCCACTTATACCAAGGTGTTCAGCGATGCCCTGGTGGAACTGGGAGAGAAGAACCGAAAAGTGGTGGCCATCACCGCCGCCATGCCGGAAGGGACCGGGTTGGATGTGTTCGGCAAATATTATCCGGACCGGTTCTTTGATGTAGGGATCGCGGAACAGCATGCGGTGACCATGGGGGCCGGATTGGCGGCCAACGGCTACCATCCCCTGGTGGCACTCTATTCTACTTTCGCCCAGCGGGCCTTCGACCAGCTGCTCCATGACGTGGCCATGCAGAACCTGCCCTTTACCCTCTGCCTGGACCGGGCTGGCCTGGTGGGGGACGACGGCAGCACCCATCACGGGGCCTACGACCTTTCTTTCCTGCGGCTGATGCCCAATATGGTGGTCATGGCACCGGGAGACGAGAACGAACTGCGGCATATGCTGAAGACCTCCCTGGAATATGAGGGGCCTTCCATGCTCCGCTATCCCCGGGGTTCCGGCCTGGGTGTCCCGCTGGATCCGATGCTCCATACCCTGCCCTTGGGGAAGAGCCGGCGCCTCCGGGAAGGGAACCAGATCGATCTGTGGGCGGTAGGGACCATGGTGGATACGGCCTGTAAAGTGGCGGACCTGCTGGCCAAAGAGGGGATTTCCGCAGGAGTGGTCAATGCCCGGTTCATCAAGCCTTTGGATCAAGAAGCCTTGGAAGCAGCCAGCCATCAGGTGAAACTGCTGGTGACCCTGGAGGAAAATTCTTTGGCCGGAGGATTCGGGGAAGGGGTGCTGGATCTCCTGAACCGGCTCCATCGGCTCCGGGAATGCCGGGTGCTGAACCTGGGCATCCCGGATCTGTACGTGCCCCATGGGAAACGGGAACGGCTGCTCCAGGATCTGAAACTGGATCCGGAAGGGGCGGCAGGGACCATCCTGGCAGCTTGGAAAGAGGAACTATGAAAAAAGAACGTTTGGATGTGTTTTTGACAGAACAGGGATTTTTTGAATCCCGGAGCAAGGCCCAGGCGGTGATCATGGCCGGGGAGGTGCTGGTGAACGACCAAAAGATCGACAAGCCCGGCACCATGGTGAAGCCCGATGCTAAGATTACCCTCTTGGGGAAAAAGATGCCCTTTGTGAGCCGGGGAGGCTATAAACTGGACAAATCCCTGAAAGTGTTCCCCATTTCTCTGGAAGGGAAGGTGGTGGCAGACCTAGGGGCTTCTACCGGCGGTTTTACGGACTGTGCCCTCCAGCACGGGGCCAGCAAGGTCTATGCCATCGATGTGGGCTACGGGCAGCTGGCCTGGAAACTCCGGCAGGATCCCCGGGTGGTGAACCTGGAACGGACCAATGTCCGTTTCCTGGAAGCCGATTCCCTGGGGGAATTGGTGGATTGCTTCACCATCGATGTGGCTTTCATTTTCCTGGACAAAGTGCTGCCCAGTGCCTACAAGATCTTGAAGCCCGACGGCTTCGGCATCGCTCTGATCAAGCCCCAATTCGAGGCGGGGCGGGAAAAAGTGGGGAAAAAAGGCGTGGTCCGGGATCCGGCGGTCCATCTGGAAGTGATAGAGAAAGTCATCGGTCAGGCCCGGGAATTGGGGTTCGTCCCCCTGGGGCTTGATTTTTCACCCATCCGGGGTCCGGAAGGGAATATCGAATATCTCTTTTATATGGGAAAACAGGGAGAGGATGCAGTGAGCCCGGAACGGATCCGGGAAGTGGTCGCCGCATCCCATGAAACCCTGGAAAAATAAGGGCATGGGGGGAATCAGCATGGAAAAGGAACTGCAGATCGGGGTGTTTCCCAATCTGCCCAAGGAAAAGGTACGGGCCTGGCTGCCCAGACTGGTGGAATTTTGCCGGGAAGAAGAAATCCCTTTGGTTTTTCCCCAGGAGATCGCCGGCTCTTTCGGTGTCCCTGGATACGACCAGGAAGACCCTGCCAGCCTCAGCCAGTTGTCCCTGGCCCTGACTTTAGGCGGGGACGGGACCATCCTGCGGGCGGCCCGGTACGTGACGCCTCTCAATATCCCTCTCCTGGGGGTCAACATGGGGAAACTGGGCTTTTTGACGGAAGTGGAAGCCAAGGATCTGTTTCCTACTTTGCTGAAAGTGAAAAAGGGAGCCTATACCCTGGAAAAACGGAATATGCTCCAGCTGACGGTCTGGCAGGGGGAAAAAATGACCTGCAAGGCCCATGCCCTGAATGATATGGTGCTGGAGAGCAGCGACCGGTCCCGGCTCACCCGGCTGAGCCTAAAAGTGGCGGGAGAACCGACGGCCAACGCACCTTCCGATGGGCTGATCATTGCCACGGCCACTGGTTCCACCGCCTATTCCCTTTCTGCAGGAGGGCCGGTGGTGCACCCCAGCCTGCAGGTGAGCATCATCACCCCCATCTGTCCCCATGCCCTCCATGCCAGACCCCTGGTGATCCCCATGGAACATCCCATTGAGATCACCCCCCGTCCTCCTTATGAAACGATCTTGATTTCAGCAGATGGGATGACGGTGAGCAATCTGGCCTGGAACCAGCGGGCGCTGATTGAAAAATCTCCCAATGATGCCCGGTTCGTGCGCATCAATCCTTTGTCCTACTATACGACCTGGCAGGACAGGATGCTGAAGAACGAAGGTCAGACCATTCTATAGGAGGCTGAGAAAAGCATGAAACTATCCAGGCAGGAAGCCATCAAGAATATCATCAAAGAACAGCAGATCGAGACCCAGAGCGACCTGGCCGAGGCCCTGAAGAAAGCCGGCTTCAATGTGACCCAGGCTACGGTTTCCCGGGACATCAAGGAAATGATGCTGATCAAGATCCCCGATGAGGACGGCCGGTACAAGTATTCCTTCCCTTCGGAGAACAGCAAGATCCTCACGGTGGAACGGCTGGAAGACACCCTCCGGGGCTATACCCTGACCATCAGTTCCGCCGAGAACCTGATCGTCCTCCATACCTTGCCCGGGACGGCCCAGGCGGTGGCCTATGCCCTGGACCACCTGAACTGGAAGGAGCTGCTGGGGACCGTAGGAGGGGATGATACGGTGCTGCTGATCGTAGACAGCAAGGAACATGTGGAAACCGTGAAAGGCCGCTTGATGGCCAAGAAAGGACGCTGACATGCTGAATTCCTTGGAAGTGGACAATTTTGCCCTGATCGATCACCTGCGGGTAGATTTTGCACCGGGCTTCAATGTGTTCACCGGGGAGACCGGCGCCGGCAAATCCATCCTCATCGATGCCTTCAGCATTGTGCTGGGGAGCCGGGCCAGCGTGGATTACCTGCGGAAAGGAGCGGACGCCTACTGGATCCAGGCGGTGTTCGACATCGAAGGCATGGAGAATGTCCATGACATCCTCCGGGAACTGGACCTGGATCTGGGGGAAGATACCCTGTTCCTCCGGCGCAAGGTAACTGCGGCCGGAAAGAGCCAGGCTTTCGTGAACGAACGGCAGGTGCCGGTGTACGTGCTCAGCCGTCTGGCCAGCCATCTGGTGGATATCCACGGCCAGCATGAGAACCAGACCCTGCTGGCTCCTGGAGCGGCTCTGACCATCCTGGACCATATGGATCCGGGGCTGCCGCCTCTGTTGGAAAAGTACCAGGAAAAATTCGTGGCTTACGACAAAGCCCGAGAGACCGTGAAGAAGTGGCTGCTGAAGGATGCTCACCAGACAGAAGACCTGGAACGGCTGGAGGGAGAAATCCAAGAAATCGATGAAGCTCGGATCCAGCCGGGAGAAGATGAAAAGCTCCGGGAGACGGTCCGGAAGCTGAGCAACCAGGAGAAGATCCTCCAAGCGGTGGGAGAAGCCCACCATTATCTGGAAGGCGGCGAAGACAGCCTGCCCAGTGCCCTGGATGCCATCAATACGGCCCGGTCCGCTTTGGAAGGGGTGCTGGACTACGCTCCTGAGTTAAAAACCTATGCAGATAGTATGGATTCGGCCTGGGAGACTCTGGAAGATGTGCGCCAGTCCCTGGGGGATATCCTGGCGGTGGACCACGAAGACCGGGAGACCCTGGAAGCGGCCCAGGAACGGCTGGATCAGCTGTACCGGCTGAAACAGAAATATGGGGGCAGCCTGGAAGAAGTGCTGGCCTATCGGGACCGGGCCCAGACGGAATACGAAGGGCTCCTTTCCTTGGAATCCACCCTCAGCCGGCTGCGGAAACAGGAAGCCATCCTGAAAGCGGAGATGCAGACGGAAGCGGATAAACTGACGGCCGCCCGGAAAAAGGCGGCTGCCCGCCTGGTGGAAGCCCTGCTGCCCCATATCCGGGATCTGGCCATGCCTGAGGGACGGGTGGATCTTCAGTTCACCCGTCTGCCGGAGTGCCACGGCCGGGGCCAGGACAATGTCCAGTTCCTGTTTTCTGCCAATGCTGGGATGGACCTGAAACCCTTGGGGCGGATCGCTTCCGGCGGGGAACTGTCCCGGTTCGCCCTGGCCCTGAAGACCGTCATGATGAAGAAGTTCGGGGTGCCCACCATGATCTTCGATGAGATCGATACAGGGGTGGGCGGCGTCACCGCTGAAAAAATGGCCGAGAAGATGGCCCTGATCGCCCGGGAACGGCAGGTACTCTGCATCACCCATCTGGCCCAGATCGCCTGTTTCGCGGATCAGCATCTGTATATCCGGAAAAAGACGGTAGGGGGCAGCACTCTCAGCCAGGTGGCGGCCCTGGATGAGGAAGGAAGGATCCAGGAAATCATGCGTATGACCGGCGGCACCAATACCTCCCGTTCCGCCCGGGAAAACGCCAGGGAACTCCTGGCCATGGCCGCCAAATTCAAGAAAACGAAGGAGTCTTGTGTCCATGAAAACCCTGCATGACAAACAGCTGGATGAACAGCAGCTTTCCAGCAGGACGGCTTTTGAAGGCCGTCTGCTCCACTTGTTTGTAGACAAAGTCGCACTGCCCAACGGGAATGAATCCACCCGGGAGTACATCCTCCACCAGGGAGCGGTGGGGATCCTGCCGGTGAAAGAGGACGGCAGCATGGTCTTTGTGAAACAGTACCGGTATCCGGTCCATTCCGTGATCTATGAGATCCCAGCGGGAAAACTGGAAAAAGGAGAAGAGATCCTGCCCAGTGCCAAACGGGAACTTTCCGAGGAAACCGGCCTGACCGCAGAACGCTGGACCAAACTGACTTCCACGGTGACTACCCCTGGTTTCACCAACGAAACCATCCATCTGTTCCTGGCGGAAGGACTCAGCCAGGGGAAGATGCATCCGGATCCCGATGAATTCCTGGAAGTGGTGTCCATTCCGGAGGACAAAGTGAAACAAATGGTCTTGTCAGAAGATATCTTTGATGCAAAAACCCTTGCAGCACTTCTCCTATACTTCCTCAAAAAGGAAGCCTGTTAAAGAACTCTGTAAAAACTTTGTAAAAATAAAAAAATATGTAACAAAACTTTAAAAGTATGTTATAATATCCATAAATTGATTTTTGGGAAACGTTCTACTGTTAACAGATGTAATCGAAAGACAACGGAATGAACATTTTCCAAATTTCATAAAATAAGATGAGGGGGAACGAACATGGATGTACTAAAGGTTTCGACAAAATCCAATCCGAATTCTGTAGCAGGTGCGTTAGCAGGGGTATTGAGAGAAAATGGCAAAGCAGAGATCCAGGCCATCGGCGCCGGTGCGCTGAACCAAGCTGTAAAGGCAATCGCCATTGCACGCGGCTTTGTGGCACCTCATGGGATGGATCTGGTTTGTGTCCCCGCATTCATTGACATTAACATTGATGGCGAAGAACGGATTGCCATCAAGTTGCTGGTAGAACCTCGCTGAGGAAAAGCAAAGAGAAGGGCTGCTGCACGTGTGGAATCACATACGTGCAGCAGCCTTTTTTTAGTCCTCTTCTTTTTCCTTTGCTGCTTTGATCTTCTCCATGATTCCCGCCCATTGGTCCGTGATGGCCCGGGCCATCAGCCGTTTTCCCCGGAAATTCAGGTGGAGTCCATCAAGGGCGTACTGAGTGGGGAGATCTTGGGTCTCATCGAATTGGGTCCCTAGATCGATGTACCAGGGCAGGCTGCGGATCCAGCTGTTGACCTTGTCCATTTCTTCCCGCCAGCCTTCTGCGGTGGGCTCATCGAAAGCCCGCTTGATGTTGGCTGGGTTCACCGGAGGCAGGGTCATGAAAATGGGAGTGATCTCATTTTCTTCACACTTTTCTTTGATCCCCTTCAGATCTTGGATGACGCTTTCTCCGCTGATCCAGCCCCGGAGGCTGTTGCTGCCTGTCATGATGATCAGATACCGGGGATGGAAAGGGAGCACATCCCGGTCGAACCGTTCCAGGGTGGCCTCGCTGGTATCCCCGCTTTGGGAAAGGTTGATGCTGTCAAAGGGCAGGTAATACTGGTAGCTGTAGGCAAAATCGCTGGGTGAATAGGAAAGGTCCCCGCCTCCGTGGGAGATGCTGTCTCCCAGGGTCCCCACTTCATAGTCTGCATCCGGATCGACGGTCATGGGCTGGGGCGGACAGAACTGGCTGAGCGGAGTGCCCTTTTCATCCACGGCCCGGACCCGCCAGTACATGGTATAGGGGGCGTAGTGGGCTTCGTCATCATACCAGTCAAAGCCAGTGGAACGGCCCCGTTCCAGCAGCTGTCCGTCGGAGGCTTCTTGGGCAGGGGAAACGGCATTGGTGTTCAGGACTTCCACTTCATAATTCCGGATCCCCTGGAGAGGGATCCAGTTGTAGACTGGATACAGGAGGGTGGTGCCGTTGCCGCTGTTGAACCGGCTGAGGGGCATCGGGAACAGAGCTTCTTTCTTCTGGGGGTCCACATAGACGTTTTCCAGGGCGGAGGGTTCCGAAAGGGGTGTATCGTCCAGGTCGAAAGACTGGATCCGGACCTTCACATTGCCCCGTGTCTCTTGGGGGAAGGACAGGCTGCAGCCGGCTACATAACTCCGCTCTTCCGGCAGGGGAGATCCATTGGGCAGCCATACCTGCACCCGGTAATAGACGGTACCCAAGATGGGCTTCCAGCGCAGGGTGGGGTGGAGAGAAGCCGGATGGGCTTGGGTGAAATGGGTGGTGAATTGGGGAATGGGTCTCCGGCGCTGTACCGAGGCCGCTTGGACGGCCTGGACTGCTGTCTTTGGTGCCGGGCTGTGGGCGGGGGGCAGGACGGATGCCGCGCTGGCGGTGCCGGTAAACAACCCGGAAGCCAGCAGCAGGACAGCCAAAATACGATGGATGGGATGGATCATAGGATACATGGAGAGTTACCTTCTCTTTCACATTGTAGGGATTCTTACCGTATTGTACCATAAATCCCTTTGCTTTTCCGGGAAAACCTGTTATGCTGATGGCGGGGAGGTGTGTACATGTATATAACCAGTATGCGTATCCAGAACTATCGGAACTTCAAGGACATCACCATGGCCTTCCATCCCCTGGCCAATTACCTGGTGGGGGAAAATGACATCGGCAAAAGCGGCTTCCTGCGGCTCCTTTCTTTTATGGCCAGTGCCTGGACCCTGCCGGAGATCGATTACTATGATCCCAAGCAGCCCATCCGGATCACCCTGGCTCTCCACTTGCTGGAAGGGGAAGAAGAGTATTTCGCCGATGCGCCGGACGACCATCTCCAGGAAATCCGGGTGCGTCTGGAAATGAAAGTGACGGATATCTGTCCCCGTCTCTACAATGCAGATACCAATGAGGAACTTCCTCTGGAATACATCCGGCGGCTGCGGTATGTCAGCTATTCCGCCATCAGCCGGGATGACCAGGCTGTGCGTCCCCAGGTATACCGGGCCCTGGAAAAATCCCTGTCCCAATGGGAGGCCAGCCACTGCACCGCAGTGCCCCCGGAGGAACAGCGGTACATCCAGCATGAAGTCAATGTGGGTTATTACGATTCTTCCTATTATGAGTGCATCTTCTACCTGTCCCGGATCCTGTGCCGGAGCAACCGGCATCGGGCAGACAATCTGAAATTCGTTTCCCTGGCGGCGCTGCGGGTGATCACCCAGGTGTACCTAATGGCCAACAGCCTGGTGGTGCCCCTGGAGCACAACATCATCGTGGACGGCCAGGGCCGGCGCTTCCTGCCTTTGATCATCTCCATCGACGAACCGGAGATCCATCTCCATCCGTACATGCAGCGGTCCATCCTTCAGTATTACCAGCAGCTGCTGCACAATGAAGATCCCCAGTTCTGCGCCCTGCTGAAAGATCTGTTCGGACTGGACGGCCTCCGGGGCCAGCTGTTCGTGGTCACTCATTCCACCGATTCCCTGATCGATGATTACCGGAACATCCTGCGGCTGTACCGGGACTCCAAAGGACTGGTCAAAGCGGCCTGCGGCTCCAGTTTCCATGTAGGCCGGGAAATCGAGAAGCACCTGATCATGCATTTCCCAGAAGTGAAGGAAGCTCTCTATGCCCGGAGCGTGATCCTGGTGGAGGGGGAGACGGAGTACGGCTGTTTCCAGCTCTTTGGGAAAACCGTGGGCGTTCCTTTTGATTATTATGGCATCTGCCTCATCAATGCCCGGGGAGAGAGTTCCATTGCCAAAATCAAGAAACTGCTGGAATATTTCAAGATCCCGGTGGTGGCTCTGTATGATGCAGATGTGAAAGAGGCCCATAAGAAAGAGCATGGAGTCTATTTCACCGATGGGATCTGTTTTGAAATGGACCTTTCCAAGACCATGCTCCAGCAGGGAAAGCGGGCGGCTCTGGACCGGATCATCCATGTGGCCTGCGGGGCTGCCGGGAGGACCAGCTATGAGATGCTGAAAAAAGCCTGCCACAAGCTCCAGCTGGATCCTCAGGATTTCCCGCCGGGACCTCTTTATAAAGCAAAGCCCCACAAGGGGCCGGTATGGGTCTATTATTTTGCTTGGCTCTACAGCAACAAGGGTGTGATCCTGGGCCGGCTGATTGGGCAGTCCCTCCGCCAGGGAGAAGTGCCCCCGGCCTTTGTTCGGGTCATCCAAGCAGCCGGGAAGCTGGCGACCATCAGGAAGGAATGAAAAAAAGGGGTTGTTGCACGCTCTGTGCAACAGCCCCTGTCTTTTATTCCCTCTCCTTCTTGGCCAGTTCCGGCAGGATGAGACCGATGCCGATCAGGACCAGGGGGGTCAGGATATTCATGGCGAACTGGAAGTACCAGGTGTCGGTGCCGCTCTGTACCCCACGGGGGAACATCCCCATGATACAGGCGAAAGCAGTGAAGGCAAAGCACCAGAACCCAGCCAACATGCCCAGGCCCCTGCTTTTCACGAAATGATATTCAGAAACGTATCTGTCCGCATGTTTCTTCAGCATCATGTAGGCGAAGAATACCCACAGATAGCGGAGCGGCATGCATACAGCGTTCAGGCGGATCAGCCAGTTGTACAGGCTGGTCATGTCGCCGATCCCCAGGGCCGGGACGATCAGCAGGATGGAAACCAGGACGGCCGTCAGTTTGTAGCCAGTGACAGGTACCCCTTTGGCGTTCATCTTGGTGAAGACCTTGGGGACGAACTGGGGATCCACGTCGGACAGCAGGATCTTGATGGGGGCATCGATGGAAATGGCCAAGGTGGCTGCCTGTCCCAGGGTATTGCAGATGGCATAGATGATTACGAAGGTCTGGCCGATGCCGTAATATTCACCCAGCTTGGAGAAGCTGTAATAGGCCCCGTTCATCATCAGGTCTTTGGGGATATTGGTGGGGTCGAACATCAGCCCCATGGCAAAGGTCCCCAGGAGTGCTGTCACAGCTACCATGGTGGCCATGAAAATCATGGATCTGGGATATTCGGAAGAAGGTTTCTTCAAGTTGTTGACGTAGGGGCTCAGCCGTTCGCAGCCGCCTACGGCGAAGACCAGGATGCCCAGGGTGGTCATGTAGTCGAAATCGAAGGTGGGCATCAGGGTATCCCAGTTCAGGCTGTAGGTGAAGGTCTTGGCGGTGGTCAGGTGAGGAGCCGCCAGGGCCAGCAGGATGTACAGGATGGACATGACGAACATGAAGCTCCCAGCCAGGGCGCCGATCCGCTTCAGGGCGTTGACCCCTTTGGAGGCGTACCACAGGAAGAAAAAGAAAATCACAAGAGCAATAGACTGGAGGACCAGGGGCGAAATCATTTTCGTCAAAGATCCGTTCTGGAACACGGCCCAGCCGAAAGCGATGAGCATGTTCTGGGGCTTTTGGGCCAGGTAGGGCATGTGGACGATCCAGTAGGTCCACCCGGCGAAGTAGGCCAGCTTGGCACCGGAAGTGGAGCGGATCCAGGAGGAGACCCCGCCTTTGCTGTCTTTGAAGGTGGAGCCCATTTCACCGACCATGAGTACATAGGGGATGAAATAGAGTGCGAACATCAGGATCCAGGAAACCACGGCCTTGAGACCCTGATTGGCGTAGCCGTTGACGATGTTCCCGAAACCCCAGACGGAGGTGAAGGTCATCAGCCCCAACGCTTGCCAGGATAGAACTTTGTTGCTTCCATTGAGTGTTTTTTCTTTGTTGTCCATTGGAAAGCCTCCTTTTGTAATGATAGTGACATTATATCATGTATATGTGTTAGTTGGCTAGTTAAATAAAAAGTTTTTGAACAATTTTGTACCTTATGATACAATGTCAAAAGGAGGTGTAGACATGAATCAAACCACGAAAGAATTACTGAACCTGATCCGAAAAAGCACGTCCCCGTACCATACGGTGGCGGCCAGCAAAGAGCTGCTGCTGGCAAATGGCTTTACCCAATTGTCCCTGGGCGAGGACTGGACCTTGGCCCCGGAAAGCAAGTACTTTGTCACTGTATTCGATTCCTCTCTGTTCGCCTTCCGTACTGGCACTGCAGGCTCCCGGGGGCTGAAGATCGCGGCGGCCCACACCGATTTCCCCTGTTTCCGGCTGAAACCGGCGGCGGAAGTCAGCACCCAGGGATACGGCACCCTGAACGTAGAAGGGTACGGCGGCATGATTGTCTCCACCTGGATGGACAGGCCTCTTTCCCTGGCAGGGAAGATCGTGACACGGACGTCCGATCCCTTCAAACCCCAGACCCACCTGGTGGATTTCAAACGGCCGCTTTTGAGCATGTCCAGCCTGGCCATCCATATGAACCGGGAAGTGAACGACGGATATAAATGGAACAAGCAGAAAGATGTGCTGCCCCTGGCCACCATGCTGGGAGAAGACCCGGAAGACAAGCATTTCTTCCAGAATTTCCTGGCCAAAGAGCTCCAGGCAGCACCGGAAGACATCCTTTCTTTTGAACTGTCCACCTATCCGGTGGAAGAAGGCTGCACTTTCGGTCTGAAGGAAGAGTTCATCTCCTCCGGACGGCTGGACAACCTGACTTCCTGCATGGGCTGTCTCAAGGGCATCATCAACGGCAAAGGCACCGAAGGCCTGAAAGTGGCCTGCCTGTTCGACAATGAAGAAGTGGGGAGCAACACCAAACAAGGGGCGGATTCCCTGGTGCTGAATAACCTGCTCCGCCGGATCTATAGCAAACTGGGGCTGACGGAAGAAGCCCTGTACGAAGACATGGCGGGCGGCTTCATGCTCAGCGTGGACGTGGCCCATGCCCTCCATCCCAACTATACGGATAAATGCGACATCACCAACAAGCCCCTCCTGGGCAAAGGGGTGGTGCTGAAACAGGCCTGCAGCCAGGCCTATGCCGGAGATGCAGAAGCAGTGGCCATCGTCAAAGGCCTGTGTGCCGCCCACGGGATCCCCTGCCAGCTGTTCGTGAACCGCAGCGACATCAAGGGCGGATCTACCTTGGGGTCCATGGCATCGGCCCTGACTCCCATCCGGACCATGGATATCGGGGTGGCCCTCCTGGCCATGCACAGCGCCCGGGAAACCATGGGTGCCGCCGACCAGAAGGCATTGGAAGATCTGATCACCGTGTTCTTTGGATAAAAAAAGAGAAGGGGGGCTGTTGCGCATGCAACAGCCCCTTCATTTATTGCTCTTTTTCTTTCAAAATCACATCATATGCCTTGGCCACGTTTTCTCGGATGGCTTTGGCACATTTCTCGAATTCTTCTTTTTCTTGCTCCGTCAGGGGGAAGTCCAGCACCCGTTCCACGCCGCTGCGTCCGATGATGGCCGGGACTCCGATGAACAGGTCCTGCTGTCCGTATTCCCCATCCAGTTCCACGGAACAGGGGAGGATCCGCTTTTCATCCCGGAGGATGGTCCGTACCAGGGTGGCCGCTGCAGCTGCGATCCCGTATTCCGTGCACCATTTGCCGGAAACGGTGACCCAGCCGCCTTTGATGGCCTGTTCCTGGAGCTTGGGACGGTCGAAATGGAGCCCGGTGGCTTTTTCATACTGTTCCACGGTCATCCCGGAAAAATGGAGCAGGGACCAGGGAATGAACTGGGCATTGCCGTGCTGGCCGATCATATAGGCGTTGAAACTGCGGCTGTCCAGGCCGGTGAAATCAGAAAGAGCGTGGCGTAGTCGGGCGGAATCCAGAAGGGTCCCGGTGCCCATGACTTGGGAACGGGGGAGCCCGGACAGGTTGGCAATCTCACAGGTGATCAGGTCGCAGGGATTGGTGATGTTGACAAAGATCCCGTTGAAGCCGGCATCCATGATCTTGGGGATGAAACGGGCCACTTGGAGCACACTGTTCTTCAGTTCGTCATCCCGATTGAAATTCCGGCAGAGAGAAATGTCTCCCACCGCGTTGACAATGATATCGCAGTCTTTCAGACCGGCGTAATCCGTGGTGCGGTAGACCACCCGGTTGGGCATAAAAGGGACGGCATCATTCAAATCGTTGCATTCACTAGTCAGTTTCTTTTCATCGATATCGCAGAGCAGGATTTCGTCTGTGACGCCCATCATGCCCAAGGAATACGCCACATGGGCCCCTACATGGCCGACACCGACGATGCCTACGGTCCGTCTTTCAATCATTCCAGAACCTCCTTAGTCAAGCTGAAACAAGATTTCCCTTTTTCTTCCTATTGTAACATGCTTTTGTTTACCCTGGTAGTTCAATTGAAAATGTATACTGGATACAGAAAATCCTGTATAACCTCTATTTCCTCAAGATTTCTTCCAGCGCCAGGCTGGCTTTTTTGTAGATCAGATAGGTGAGGAAGGAAACCACGGCGTATTTCAGCAGGTTGAAGGGGAGGACGGTGAGCAGCAGGAAATCTGTCAGGGAATGGACCAGGGGATTGGCGGCGCTGGCCATTTTTAGGATCACCTCCAACGGAATGTGATACAGCTTCACGTACAGGGGAATCGCCAGATACCGGTTGGCTGCGGTGGCGAAGGAACTGGCGATCAGGCTGCCTAGCACCAGTGAAGTAAGAGCGCCTTTCCGGGTCCGGTGGAGATGGTAGAACACTGTGCAGGGGAGCACGTAAGAAAGGGCACACAGGAGATTCATCCCTTCTCCTACGAAGGCAGAAGAACTGCCCGCCAGGACCAGTTTGATCAAGATCTTCAGCAGTTCCGTCAGGGCTCCGGCCAAAGGTCCGATGAAGAATCCGCCGAACAGAGCCGGCAGGTCGGAAATCTCGAATTTCATATAAGCCGGAGCGAAAGGCAGGGGGAATTCAAAGGCCATGAGCAGAGAAGAAAGGGCTCCCAGGACGGCGACGAACACCATCGTCCGGGGCGATAGAGCACGGTTCATTGGAAAAACTCCTTTCCTAATAAAACACTGTCAGTGTAGCAAAAGCAGAAAGGGATGTCAATTGGAAGGAAAAGGGAGAAAATGTTAAATTTACTACAACTGAGGCCGGTTATCTGATATAATAAATGTTCATCTAAGACATTTGTCTCCAGCATCCTGCTGGAGCCCAGGATAGAAAGGATGGCTGCTATGTCCAAACAGCTGATTGTCAATGCCGATGATTTCGGACGGCATCCTTTGATCGACCGGGCAGTGGCCCAGGGAGTGGAACGTGGCCTGATCCGGTCTGCCACCGTCATGGTCACCGGTGCCGCTTTTGCTGACGCCGTTGCTTTGGCACGCCGGACTCCGGAACTGGGGATGGGGATCCACTTCACCCTGGTCAACGCCAAACCGGTACTGCCTCCGGCCCAGATCCCCTCCCTGGTTGATCCCCGGACCGGGGAACTGTATCCGGATCACGGGGTCTTCGTCAAACGTTTCCTCCAGGGGAAGATCCGGCTCCAGGATGTCCAGCGGGAATGTACCGCCCAGCTGGACCGGTTCTTGGATACGGGACTGGTCCCTACCCACGGAGACAGCCATCAGCATATGCACGTGCTGCCGGGGATCATCGATGTGATCATCGGTCTGTGCCTGGACCATGGCATCCCGGCTCTGCGGATCCCCGCCATCCCGGTGAGCCTGGCAGCCACCCGGCCTTCCAATCTGGGAGAACAGGTGGGACGGCTGGGGCTCCACGTACTGGCGGAACGGGCCCGGAAGAAAGCCCGGAGGGCAGGACTCCTGGTTCCGGACCATTTTGGCGGGATTGTGGCCGGGGAAGCCGTGGACAAACGGGCCCTGCGGACCATCCTGCTCCAATTGGGCGAAGGCACCACGGAAATCATGATCCATCCAGGGACCGACAACAAGATCCTGATCCCGGCCACCCAGTGGGACCATGATTTCGAAGGGGAACTGGCGGCAGCCACCGACCCGGAGATCCTGGATCTTGTCCGGGGACAGGGCATCCAGGTGGGCAATTTCAGGGATCTGTGATCCCCTGCAAAAGAGAAAGGAACCTTCTATGATCTATACCATAACCTTCAATCCATCTTTGGATTATGTGGTGACTCTGCCCCATCTGCAGGTGGGGGCTATCAATCGGAACCAGGCGGAAGAGATCTTCCCGGGGGGCAAGGGGATCAATGTCTCCTGGGTGCTCCAGAACCTGGGGGTCCCGACCCGGATCCTTGGGTTCAAAGCCGGTTTCACCGGGGACGAGATCCAGCGCCTGGTGGAAGAACGGGGGATTCCCTGCAGCCTCTTGGCGGTGGAAAAAGGCTTTTCCCGGATCAATGTGAAGATCCGGGCTGGGGAAGAAACAGCCCTCAACGGCAAAGGGCCGGAAGTGACCGCGGCCGACCTGGACCGGCTGAGGGATCAGCTCCGGAACCTGACGGCTGACGATATCCTGGTCCTTTCCGGCAGCGGTCCCAGCGGCTGCGATCCTTCTCTCTATGGAGATATTGCTGGAGAAATGGCCCGGCGGAAGATCCCCTGTGTGGTGGATGCCACCGGGAAACTGCTGGCAGGTGCCCTGGGGGCCCGGCCTTTCCTGGTGAAGCCCAATGGGGAAGAACTGGAAGAGCTGCTGGGACGGAGCCTCCCAACGGAAGAAGCGCTGACTGAGGGAGCCCGGGAACTCCAGCGGCGGGGAGCCCGGAATGTGCTGATCAGCCTGGGGGCCCAGGGGGCCCTGCTGGTGGCGGAAACCGGGAAAGTATACCGGTATGGGGCTCCCCAAGGCACCATGGTGAACACCGTGGGCGCCGGGGACAGCATGGTAGCCGGCTTCCTGGCCGGTTACCTCCGGAACGGAGACTGTGCGGAAGCCCTCCATTGGGGAATCTGTGCGGGCAGTGCCACCGCCTTCTCCATGCATCTGGCGGACAGGGCGTCCATAGAAGAATTGATAAAGGGGAAATGAAATGCAGATTACGGATCTTTTGAAACGGGAAAGCGTGGAACTTTTCGGCTCTGCGGCCAGCAAACAGGAAGCACTGGACAAACTGATCCAGCTGATGGTGAAACAGGGGAACATCGCGGATCCGGAGGAATACCGGAAAAAGGTCTTTGCCCGGGAAACAGAGGGGAGTACCGGTGTGGGAGAAGGGGTTGCCATCCCCCATGCCAAGACTTCTGCCGTGACCCGGCCGGGACTGGCATTTATGCGGTGTGCTGACGGAGTGGAATTCGATTCCCTAGACGGCCAGCCGGCCAAACTGTTTTTCATGATTGCCGCTCCGGATACCAAGGACAATGTGCATCTGGACGTGCTCAGTCGGCTGTCCACCCTGCTCATGGATCCGGACTTCATCGACGGGATCATGGCCGTGGACAGTGTGGACGGCCTGTATGACCTGATCGGGAAAGCGGAAAAGGAGAAATTCCCGGAAGAAGCGGGGGCAGGACAGCCTGCAGAAGAGACGGCTGGGGACTCGGAAGAAGCTCCCAAAGGGTACCAAGTGCTGGCCGTCACCGCCTGCCCCACCGGGATCGCCCATACCTACATGGCCGCTGAGAGCCTGGAACAGCATGCGGCCAAGAGGGGGATTTCCATTAAAGTAGAGACCAACGGCCAGAGCGGGGTCAAGAATGCCCTGACTGCTGAAGACATCGCCGGGGCCGCGGGCATCATCGTGGCAGCGGACAAATACGTGCCCATGGACCGGTTCAAGGGCAAACCGGTGGTGATCGTGAAAGTGGCGGACGGCATCAACAAGGCAGATGCCCTGCTGGACGAAGCCTTGAGCGGCAAGGCTCCCCTCTATCCGGGAGAAGCGGATGCCGCACCGGCAGGAGGCGAAGTGGCGGAAGAGAGCCAGGCCCGGAAAGCCTACAAGCACTTGATGAACGGGGTTTCCCATATGCTGCCTTTCGTCATCGGCGGGGGACTCCTGATCGCCCTGGCCTTCCTGTTCGATATGGGGGCTGCGGGCACATCCCAGTTCGGTTCCAGTACGCCCTTGGCCGCTTTCTTCAAGAATGTGGGCGGGCTGGCCTTCAGCTTCATGATGCCCATGCTGGCCGGCTTCATCGCTGCCAGCATCGCGGACCGGCCGGGCCTTTTGGTGGGCTTTGTGGCCGGAGCCATGGCCGCCAACGGAGGCAGCGGATTCTTTGGAGCCTTGGCAGGGGGTTTTGTGGGAGGCTATCTGATCCTGGCCCTGAAACGGTGTCTGTCCTTCCTGCCGGATTCCCTGGAAAACCTGAAGCCCATCCTCCTCTACCCGGTCCTGGGCCTGATGGCCATGGGGGCTTTGATGGTCCTCCTCATCAACCCGGTGATGGGGGCCGTGAACCACTGGGTCAACGGCAGCCTGACCGCCATGAGCGGCGGGAGCAAGGTCCTGCTGGGCCTGGTGCTGGGGGGCATGATGAGCATCGATTTCGGCGGACCGCTGAACAAGGCGGCTTATGTGTTCGGGACGGCTTCTTTGGCCGGTGCTGACGGCCAGGCTGTTTCTTCCCCCTTCATGGCTTCCGTGATGATTGGAGGCATGGTGCCGCCCCTGGCCATTGCTGTGGCCTGCCGGCTGTTCCCCAAAAAGTTCACGGCCCAGGAACGGAGCTCTTCCCTGACCAACTTCGTCATGGGGCTCAGCTTCATTACGGAAGGGGCCATTCCCTTTGCCGCGGAAGATCCCTCCCGGGTGATCCCTGCCTGTGCCATTGGAGCCGCTGTGGCCGGCGCTCTTTCCATGGTGTTCGGCTGCACCATCCCTGCACCCCATGGGGGCATCTTCGTCCTGGGTGTGGTGCACAACTGGCCCATGTACCTCCTTTCCCTGGCTGCAGGGACGGCTGTGGGAGCCGTGCTGCTGGGCTTCTTGAAGAAAGACCGGTAGGGATTGGCGTTTTCCGGCCCTGTCTTTTTATGATATAATGAAAACTGAGTTACAAATATAAGGAGGAATTTCCATGATTCAATTTACGTATACCATCCAGGATCCCCAGGGGATCCATGCCCGTCCCGCCGGCATGCTGGTGAAGGAAGCGGCCAAATTCCAGTCCAAATGCAGTGTGGCAGGCAACGGCAAGACCGGTGACCTGAAACGGATCTTCTCCCTCATGGGCATGGGCATCAAAGCCGGTATGGAACTGACGGTCTCTGTAGAAGGACCGGATGAAAAAGAAGCGGCTGCGGCCCTGGAAGCGTTCCTGAAAGCCAATCTGTAAAAGGGGGATGCCCATGAAGTTCGTGCAAGGAAAAGGGGCGTCCGCCGGTGTGGCAGCAGGCCCCATCCTGGTGAAACCGGCAGGACGGAAACCGGAACTCCGGCTGGACACCTGTCTGGATCCCCAGCAGGAACTAAAACGGTTCCAGGCTGCCCAGCAGCAGGTCCTACAGACCTTGGAAACCCTGAAGGAAAAAGCCAGGGAACAGGTGGGGGAAGAAGAAGCCGGGATCTTTGAGGTCCATCAGCTGATGGTCCAGGATTCGGATCTGTGCGAAGCCATCGAAGGCCTGATCCAGGGCGAGCATTTCACTGCGGAAACCGCTGTCCGGGAAGCCGGGAAGCAGTTCGCTGCTATGCTGGAAGCCATGGATGATGAATATATGCAGGCCCGGGGGGCTGATGTACGGGCCGTCTGCGGCCAGCTGGAAGAAGCTCTGACCGCCGGAGAACGGAACTGGACGGAACTGCTCACCCGCCCTTCCATCATCTGTGCCGATGACCTGACTCCCAGCGAGACCCTACAGCTGGATAAATCCCTGATCCTGGGCTTTGTGACCAGCGGGGGCAGCGCCAATTCCCATACGGCCATCCTGGCCCGGACCATGAAAATCCCGGCGGTGGTCCATACGGAAATCGACCTGGCAGAGGATTGGAATGGCATTTTGGGCGCCCTGGACGGGAGCACCGGTGCTTTTTATCTGGATCCGGAACCCCAGGTGTTGGAAGCCCTGAAAGAAAAACAGGTACAGCACCGGGCTGCAGAAGACGCCCTGGAACAGTACCGGGGGAAACCCACCTGCACCGCCGACGGCCGGACCATTGCCCTTTACGGGAATATCGGCCAGCCGGAAGACGTGGATCTGGTCCTGGAGAATGATGGAGAAGGGATCGGTCTTTTCCGGAGTGAATTCTTGTATCTGGGCCGGGAAGACTATCCCACGGAAGAAGAACTGTTCGCAGCCTACTGCACCGCAGCCCAGGAACTGGAAGGCCGGAAACTGATCATCCGGACCCTGGATATCGGGGCAGATAAAAAGGTGGAGTATTTCCATCTGCCGGAAGAAGAGAATCCGGCGCTGGGCTTCCGGGCCATCCGGATCTGCCTGAAGCGGCCGGAAATCTTCTACACCCAGCTGCGGGCCATCCTCCGGGCCTCTGCCTACGGAGACGTGGCAGTGATGTTCCCCATGATCATCTCGGTGGAAGAAGTCCGGGCGGCCAAAAAGCTCCTGGAGGCAGCCAAGGCCAAACTCCGGGAAGAAGGGATCCCCTTCGATGAAGATCTGGAAGTGGGGATCATGGTGGAAACGCCGGCGGCGGCCCTGATCAGTGATGCATTGGCCCGGGAAGTGGATTTCTTCAGCATCGGGACCAATGATCTGGTCCAGTATACCCTGGCGGTGGACCGGCAGAATGCCAGCCTGGAAGAATTGGGGAAGGCCAGCCATGAAGCGGTGCTGCGCCTGATCCAGATGACCATCGCCAACGGCCATGCGGCCGGATGCTGGGTGGGAATCTGCGGGGAAGCGGCAGCAGATCCGGATTTGATCCCCAGCTTCATTGCCATGGGTGTGGATGAACTGAGCATGGCGCCGGGAAAGATCCTGGCTGCCCGGAAGCTGATCAGCACCCTGAGGGCCCGTTGAGAGAGGAGGTGCGGGGCATTTGATCGATCTGGATTTGCAGCAGGCGGTGGATAAGGCCATTGCCCTCCAGCCGGAGAAACGGGTCCTGCCCTTCCTGTATAGGGATCAGGCCCTGTTCATCAAACGGAAAATGTCCAACCACCGGAATGCTTTTGCCAAACAGAGCGTGGAAGCGGCCTTCTGGTGTGAAGTCTATAAAATCATGACGGTGAACCAGTATTTCCCCCTGGCACCGGAAATCGTCCTGCTCCAGGACAGCTATTTTGTCATGAAAGCCGTGGGTAAGACCCTCCAAGGGGTGGCCAAGGAAGCTCCTTGGGCGGACTGCCGGATCCGGGCTTTCCAAAAAGCCGGGGAAGGATTGGCCCGGCTCCATCAGGCAGGGCTCCATCACGGCCGTCCGGCCCTCCGGGATATTGCCTATGATAAAGAGTCGGACCGGATCACCTTCCTGGACTGGGAAAACGAGAAGCGGTTCATTGCCGCCGATCCCCGGGTCCTGGATCTCTTCCTGTTCATCCACAGCTGTTTCCGGGAAAAGAACTGGAAGGACCGTTCCCTCCTGGAGGCAGCCATGAAAAGCTACTGCAACAGCCCGGTGGGCCGGGAAATCTTCCGGCAGGCCCGGGCCCTGATCCAGAAATACCGGACGGCGTTCAGCCTCTGTGCCAAACTCCGCTGTTTTGGCTGGCGGGATGTGACCAGTCTGGACGATGCCCGGAAGTTCATCCTGGAGCGGGAAGGGGAAGGAGCGGCAGGATGAATTTCGGAGCGCGTCTGGAAGCAGTGGCAGCCCTGGTCCCGCCCTGCCATACCTTGGTGGATGTGGGGACGGACCATGCCTATCTGCCGGTGCTGCTGCTCCAGCAGGGAAAGATTGAACAGGCCATTGCCGGCGATGTGGTCCCGGGACCCTGTGAAGCGGCCCGGCATACGGTCCGGACTTTCCATCTGGAAGACCGGATCACGGTCCGCCAAGGCAGCGGCCTGACGGTAGCGGCACCGGGAGAAGCTGAAGCCGCGGTGATAGCCGGCATGGGAGCGGAAACCATGCTCCAGATTTTGGGGGAATCCCCGGAAGTATGGCAGCATCCCCGTTTCCGGCATCTGATCCTGCAGCCCATGAGCGATGCCGCACGGCTGCGCCATTGGGCGGAAAAAAACGGCTGGGCCGTCGTCCGGGAAGAACTGGCCCGGGAGGGAAAACGGCTGTACGAACTGCTGCACCTGGAGCCATCTCCCGGCTGGCGCTATCCCAGTGCCTGCTATGAAATCGGTTTTGATTTGGTGGAGCGGCACCATCCTCTTTTGCAGGAGTTCCTTGCCGAACGGAAAAAGAAAGTCCAACTGCTGCTGGAACAGATGGGCCGCAGCGAACGGGCCCGAGCCAGTCGGCAGTATGGGGAATACCAAACCCTTTGGAAACAACTGGAGGCGATTGAACGTGGAAACGGAAGCAATGGAAACCAAAGAAACGACGGTAACGGATATCTGTCTGTTCATGAATGAACTGGCTCCGGTGGCCTATGCGGAGAGCTGGGACAACCCCGGCCTGCTGTTGGGCCACCTGGCCCAGCATGTCCATAAGATCCTGGTGGCCCTGGATCTGAGCCCGGAAGTAGCGGAACAGGCCATCGAACAGGAATGCGACATCATCATCACCCATCATCCCTATTATTTCAGCCTGCCCAAGACCCTGGCGGTGACGGATACCAAGATGGAAGTGCTGTATGAATTGATCAAACATGACATCGCCCTTTACGCAGCCCATACCAATCTGGACGCGGCCAAAGGCGGGGTCAATGATGTACTGGCTGCCCGGTTGGGTTTGGAAGACGTGACGGAGATCCCTCGGAAGGACTGTCCGGAACAGGGCCTGGCCCGGATCGGGGTGCTGGAAGAACCCATGGCCCTGAAGGATTTTGCCGCCAAGGTGCGGGATGACCTGGGAGCGGAGCATCTGACCTATGCGGGGGGAGAAGAACCTGTATACAAAGTGGCCGTAGTAGGCGGCAGCGGTGCGGACTTCATGGAAGACGCCCTGGCAGCCGGAGCCGATACCCTGGTGACCGGCGACCTGAAATACCATGTAGCCCAGAAGGCTCTGAACCTAGGGCTCAATGTGGTGGACGGGACCCATCAGCTGACGGAATCTCCGGTCATCGACAAACTGGAACAGGTCCTCAAGGCCTGGTGTGAAGAATCCGGCCGTCATTTCGAAGTGATCCGGGCTGAGGAAGAACGGATCCTCCAGACGGTGTAAGGGAGCGATACAAGATGATCAAGGATTTGCAGTTGGGGAATGCCATGGAACAGCCCTGTCTGGTCCGACTCCAAAAAGTGGGCACTTCTTCCAATGGCAAGGCCTATGCCAAGGGGCTGCTGGAAGACAACAGCGGCTGTATCCCCTTCATTTGTTTTGAAGCAGGTCCCATCGGGCGGCTCCGTTCCATGGAGGCCCCGGCTCCCTATATCATCGGGGGAAAGGTGGACCTGAACAAATATTCCACCACGATGGCCTATCAGGTCATCGTCCAGAAGGTCCAGTCCGTGACAGAGGCGGATGATCTGTCCTGCCTTCTGCCCAGCGGCCACATCGACCTGAAAAAATACGAAGAAGAATTCCATACCTTCATCGGCCGGATCGGGGATGAAGGGCTGCGGAATCTGGTGGAGACGGTGTTTTCCGGGGAAACCTACCGACAGTTCCTGAAGAATCCCGCTGGGATGCGGCTCCACCATGCCTATGCAGGGGGACTACTGCACCATACGGTTTGTGTCACCCGTCTGGCAGTGGCCATGAGCGGCGCCATCGGACAGGTGGACCAGGACCTGGTGATCGCCGGGGCTCTGCTCCACGATTTGGGAAAGATCCGGGAAATCTCTTCAGATCTGGGCTTCCCTTATACCACAGAAGGCCGGCTCATGGGGCACATTTCCATCGGAGCCATGGCCGTGGACCGGGCCGGGAGGAAGATCCCGGAACTGACGGCAGCCAAACGGGAACAGCTGCTCCACATCATCCTGTCCCATCACGGGGACCAGGACAAGGGATCCCCGGTGGTCTGCGTCACCAAAGAGGCTTTCATCGTCCATTATGCCGATGAAGTGGATTCCATCATGAATCAGTTCCACCAGAAAGAGCGCAGCGGCAGCTGGGAATTTGATAAGATGCTGCAGCGTTATCTGTGGAAAGTTTGACGGATTGACGTTCCTGTGATATTATTGCAGAGCGTGAGTGCGAAAGATAATCGCGGCAGCCAATGGCTGATGAGGAAAGTCCGAGCTCCGCAGGGCAGGATGCTGGATAACGTCCAGTGGGGGCGACCCTAAGGAAAGTGCCACAGAAAACAAACCGCCGGCTTGCCGGTAAGGATGAAACGGTGCGGTAAGAGCGCACCAGCGGTCAAGTGATTGGCCGGCTTGGTAAACCCCATCCGGAGCAAGACCAAATAGGGAAGGGATGAAGCGGCCCGCTGATCCTTCCGGGTAGTGTCGCTTGAACCTGCAGGCAACTGCAGGGCTAGATAAATGATTATCCTTGACAGAACTCGGCTTATTGAGCACTCACAACCTGAAAAAGTACCTTGTGCCCAAGGCACAGAGGAGGAGATACCATGGAAATGATGCACATTGGCAGTGCAGCGGCTTTTGACAAACTGGTGCAGAGCAGCGAGAAACCGGTGCTGGTGGACTTCTGGGCCACTTGGTGCGGTCCCTGCCGGATGCTGGCCCCGGTGATCGAAGACCTGGCGGCGGAACATCCGGAAATCCAGTTCGCCAAACTGGACGTGGACCAAGTGCCGGATGTGGCTATGCGCTTTGGCGTTTCGGCCATCCCTACGGTGGTCCTGTTCAAGGCTGGCAAAGAAGTCCAGCGCTTTGTAGGCGTGGAACCCAAGAGTGCCTACGAAGAGGCCATTGCTGTTTTATAATCGAAAGGAAGACGCTGCATGAAAAAGATTTCTTTTGTCGTGCCCGTCTTCAATGAAGAGGAAAATATCCACGAATTCCACAGGCGCCTTACGCAAGTAATGGCGCCTTTGCCATACGATTACGAAATCCTGTTCATTGACGATGGTTCCAAAGACCGGACGTCCCAATTGATCCGGGAATTGGCGGAAAAGGATCCCCATGTCCAGGGGTATGTGTTTGCCCGGAATTTCGGCCATCAGCTGGCCCTGACCTGCGGTTTGGATCAGTCCACGGGGGATGCAGTGATTTCCATGGATGGGGATCTCCAGCATCCGCCGGAAATGGTCCCAGAGCTGCTGAAGAAATGGGAAGAAGGCTATGAGATCGTCCAGACGGTGCGGAAAGCCACAGAAGATGCCACCTGGTTCAAAAACATAACTTCCCGCTTATATTACAAACTGATCAATTCCATGAGCGAAGTTCGGGTGACCCCCGGCGGCAGCGATTTCCGGCTCATGGACCGGAAGGCAGTGGATGCCCTGAATCGGTTCCGGGAACGGGCTCGGTTCATCCGAGGCATGGTGAACAACCTGGGGTTCCGGTACACCACCCTGGAATTCGTGGCGCCGCCCCGGTTCGCCGGCCATTCCAAGTTCAGCCTCCGGAAAATGCTCCGGTTCGCCCTGGACGGGATCACCGCCTTTTCCCGGGTGCCTCTGCGGCTGGCCCTCTATGGGGGTTGCATCGCCGGGCTGGGGAGCATCCTCCTGATCGGTCATGTCATTTATGTGAAATATATCATCCAGGATGCGGTGCCTGGCTGGACCACCCTGGCCGCGGCAGAATTCTTCCTGGGAGGCGTAGAGCTGATCGGCATAGGCATCGTGGGGGAATATGTGGGCCGGATCTTCGATGAAGTGAAGCAAAGACCATTGTATATCATTCGTGAACATATCGTGAAAAGTGGTAACAGGGAATAGACAGAGAATAAGAGAATTGTTATAATAAAAAACGGCAAAACTAAATAAAAAAAGCCGAATCACAGCAATGTGAACGGGGGAACCAAAGTGGGGTTAATTTCTTCGGAATAGGGCATCTCGACCCGCACCCGGCAGCTAACTTCGTAGGCGTAATCGAGAGGATGTGTTTATTATATTTAGGAGGATGATGCTTGGCGTAGTGCTGGCAGCGGCTACCACCGCAGCAGTGGCATTACCTGCGCAGAACGTATTTGCCAGTTTCAAACAAGGTCAGTCGGGACCGGAAGTAGCGGCCATCCAGGAGCAGCTCCTGATGGAAGGCTACGATATCGGGATCCCTGACGGGGTGTATGGCGCCCGGACCGTGGCTGCTGTGAAAAAGTATCAGGCCAGCATGGGCCTGGCAGCGGACGGCGTAATCGGGAACTTCACCTACAAAAAGCTCATGGGCAAGGAAATGCCCACCCACCGCACCCTGCATTCCAATCGGAATTACGGCAGCAGCTATGGGTATGGCAGCAGCACCGCCAGAGCATTGATCAGCACCGCATATGACTATGTGGGGGTGCCTTATGTATTCGGGGGGACCACTCCCTGGGGCTTTGACTGTTCCGGATATACCCAGTATGTATTCCGGCAGATGGGGATCGAAATCCCCCGGACGGCAGATGCCCAGTACTATGCGTACCCGAAAGTATCTTCCAGTGAACTGGAACCAGGTGATCTGGTCTTTTTTGAAACCTATGAACCGGGACCTTCCCACTGCGGCATCTACATCGGCAACGGCCAGATGCTCCAGGCAGGAAGCAGCACCGGTGTCACCGTATCCAATGTGTTCAGCGGGTACTGGGGCGCAAGATATATCGGAGCGGCAAGAGTCCTCTAATGCCGTCGACCCACCAGGGCAGGAAGCCTGGTGGGTATTTTTTTATATTCATGGTATAATGGGGTCATAAGGACAGAAAATTCACGCAGCAGAGGAGGAATCGGGATGAAAAAGACAACAGGGAAGATGGCGGTGCTCCTTGCCTGTATCTGCAGCCTGCTGTGGGCTACGGCGGCCCTGGCTTCCTCGGCGGTAGGGGAAGACGGCACCTTCAACGGGATCCGGCTGGCGGGCAAAGTGCGGGTGGTGGAATACAACCCAGATATCAAGGTGCAGGTGGTGACCAGTTTCCCGGATCTGAAAGTGAAAGTGGTGGACCATTTCCCGTCGGAAATCGGGGAATGGCAGTTCGTGGAGTATGGCGAAGATTTCACCATCCAGTTCGTGACCAGCTTCCCGGATATCCGGATCAAGTATGTCACCAGTTTCCCGGGGCTGCCGTAAAAAGCGGGAAGCGTGCAGAGTAAAGTGTAAAGAAGGAAGAGAGAAATGCCATTCCATCTGATCCATGCAGATATCACGAAATTGGATACGGACGCCATTGTCAATGCGGCCAACTCCCAGCTCCTGGCGGGAAGCGGGGTGTGCGGGGCCATCTTCCGGGCAGCGGGTACCCGGGCAGAGGAGCTCCAGAGAGAATGCCTGGCAAAGGCTCCCTGTCCCACAGGACATTCAGTTCTGACCGGCAGTTACGGGCTCCCAGCCCGGTACATCATCCATACGGTGGGCCCCATCTGGCAGGGCGGGAACCAGGGAGAAGAAGCCCTCCTGGCCAGCTGCTACCGTTCTGCTTTGACCCTGGCCTGGGAAGCCCACTGCCGTTCCATTGCTTTTCCCTTGATTTCTTCCGGCATCTTCGGCTATCCCAAAAGGGCAGCCCTCCTGACCGCCCGGGAAGCCATCACCCAGTTCCTGGAGGACCATGAAGAAATGGAGGTCTATCTGGCTCTCCTGGACCGGAGTGCCGTGGAGCTGGGGGAGAAGCTGGAAAAGGGACTGGAGCATTTTGTCGACACCTACTGCCGGCCGGATAGCAGGAAGAGAGGGCAGACGGAAATCGTTGTCGAGGCCTTCCAGGTGCTGTCTCTGGAGCATGCCCTGCCATCCGCGCCTTCCCGTTCTCTGGAAGACGATGTGAAGCATCTGACGGAAAGTTTCAGCCGGCAGCTTTTACGGCTCATCGATCAAAAGCATTATGATGATGTGGAAGTGTACAAACGGGCCAATATGGACCGGAAATTGTTCTCCAAGATCCGCAGCAACCCAGGGTATCAGCCCAAGAAGAAAACGGTCCTGGCACTGGCTGTAGCCCTTCGTCTGACGGTGGAAGAGACCCAGGAATTCCTGGAAAGTGCCGGTTATGCCCTTTCTTCCAGCCGGGAAATGGATGTGATCGTCCGGTATTTCCTGGAGAAGGGCCAATATGATATCTATACCATCAATGCAGCCTTGTTCCGGTACGGCCAGCCCGAGCTGTAAATGTCGCCTGCCAGGCGACCCAAAGGCCTCCTGTTCCTGCTACACTGGAACCAGCAGAAAACAAGGAGGTCTTCGTCATGAAAGATTTTGCAGAATTGGTTTGTATCTTGGATAAGAGCGGCTCCATGAGCGGGTTGGAAAAGGAGACACTGGGCGGCTTCAATGGGTTCCTGGAAAAGCAGCAGGCCATGGAAGGGGAAGCCGTCCTGACCACGGTGCTGTTTTCCGATGACATCCAGGTGCTCCATGACCGCTGTCCTGTCAAAGGAGTACGTCCCCTGACAGGCCGGGATTATGAGCCGGAAGGATGCACGGCACTTTTGGATGCCCTGGGCAAAACGCTGACCCAGGTGCGGGAGAATCAGCGGTCGGCTGGTCCCAGCCTTCCGGCCGGAGCGGACCATCGTGGTGGTGATCACCGATGGGATGGAAAATGCCAGCAGGGAGTATACCCTGGACCGGGTACGGAAACTGATCGCCCAGCGCAAAGAAGCCGGGTGGGAATTCCTGTTCCTGGGGGCCAATATGGATGCGGTGGCAGAAGCTGCCAAAGTGGGCCTGGATGCCAATGATGCTGCCAACTATGTGAGTGACGCCAAGGGCAGCGGGCTGGCTTACAACACGGTGGGAGAAACGGTCCAGTTCCTGCGCCAGGGAGGCCGGCGGACCGATGCTTCCTGGAAAAGAGATCTGGAAAGCTATCACGGGAAAGGACACTGAAAGAGGCAGTCTTGGATCTTTGCCATCTGACGGTTTTTGGAGAAAATTTCCTTGACAAAGTTTTTGCCGGTGGTATAATGTAAACAATTTCAAAAACCCATGGTGATGATAAGGACAACCTGTCAGGGTCACAGTACAGAGAAGCCCGGTAGCTGAGAAGGGCCTGGAAACAAATGACAGTCAACCACCTTTGAGCCATCTGCTGAACCAAGTAGGCAAGATCGTATGTCCTGCGTTAAAGGATGCCGAGAGGATCCGGTCTTCCGGATCAATGAGGGTGGAACCGCGAGCTTATGGCCCGTCCCTTTGTGGGGCGGGTCTTTTTCTATGTCCGTCCTGATCTTGCTGGGAATACAAGGAGGAAATCAGATATGTCTAGCATCAAAGTCAGCCTGCCCGACGGCAGCGTGAAAGAATTCGAATCCGGCAGCTCCTTGCTGTCCATTGCCAAGAGCCTGAACCAGAAACTGGGGAAGACCGCACTCCTGGCCAAAGTAGATGGGGAAAACAAAGACCTGAGCGATACCCTGGATCATGATGCCAAAGTGGAATTCATTACCCCGGACAGCGAAGAAGGGCTCCATGCCATCCGCCATACGGCCTCCCATGTGATGGCCCAGGCCATCCAGCATCTGTTCCCGGGCACCAAGTTCGCCATCGGGCCGGCCATTGAAAAGGGCTTCTACTACGACCTGGACAGCGACCATGTGTTCACGCCGGAAGATCTGCGGGCCATTGAAAAAGAAATGAGCAAGATCATCAAGGCCAACTATCCCCTGGTCCGGAAAGAACTGCCCAGAGCGGAAGCCCTGGCCAAATTCAAGGCTGAAGATGAACCTTACAAAGTGGAACTGATCGAAGACCTGCCGGAAGATGCCGTAATCAGCACCTACACCCAGGGAGACTTCACGGACCTGTGCGCCGGCCCTCACTGCCCGTCTACCGGCCGGGTGAAAGCCTTCAAGCTCATGAGCATCGCCGGTGCCTACTGGCGGGGAGATGAGCACAACAAGATGCTCCAGCGGATCTACGGTACGGCCTTTGCCAGCAAGGAAGACCTGGAAGCTTACCTGCACATGCTGGAAGAAGCGGAAAAACGCGACCACCGGAAATTGGGCAAACAACTGGGCCTGTTCATGCTCAGCGATTACGGTCCTGGGTTCCCCTTCTTCCTGCCCAACGGCATGATCATCCGGAACACCCTGATCGACTACTGGAGAGAAGTGCATCGCAAATACGGCTACCAGGAAGTCATGACCCCCATGATCATGAACCGGCAGCTGTGGGAAACGTCCGGCCACTGGGATCATTACAAAGAAAACATGTACTTCACCAAAATCGATGGGGAAGATTACGCCATCAAACCCATGAACTGCCCCGGCGGCATGCTGGTCTATGCCAACGAACCCCATTCCTATAAGGAACTGCCTCTGCGGGTAGGTGAACTGGGCCTGGTGCACCGGCATGAACTGTCCGGCGCCCTCCACGGGCTGTTCCGGGTCCGCTGCTTTACCCAGGACGATGCCCACATCTTCATGATGCCCAACCAGATCGAAGACGTGATCCAAGAAACCATCCGTCTGTTCGACGAAGTATACGCCACCTTCGGCCTGACCTACCATGCAGAACTGTCCACCCGTCCGGACAACTCCATGGGAGACGATGCTACTTGGGAAATGACCACCAGCGCCCTGCGGAAAGCCATGGATGATTTCGGCCTGAAGTATTCCATCAACGAAGGGGACGGCGCCTTCTACGGCCCGAAGATCGATTTCCATCTGAAGGATTCCATCGGCCGGACCTGGCAGTGCGGCACCATCCAGCTGGATATGCTGCTGCCGGAAAAATTCAACCTGACTTATACCGGGGAAGACGGCCAGAAACACCGTCCTGTGATGATCCACCGGGTGGTATACGGATCCATCGAACGGTTCATCGGCATCCTGATCGAGAACTACGCCGGCGCATTCCCGGCCTGGCTGGCTCCGGAACAGGTCCGGGTGATGCCCATTACGGACAAATACAACGAATACGCCAAACAGATCGTGGATAAACTGGAAAGCCAGAAGATCCGCGCCCATCTGGACGACCGGAACGAAAAGATCGGCTACAAGATCCGGGAAGCCCAGGTGAAGAAAGTTCCCTACATGCTGATCGTAGGCGAAAAAGAAGTGGAAAGCGGAACAGTTTCCGTCCGCAGCCGGGACAACGGCGAACAGGGAGCCATGGCGGTGGACGAATTCATCGCTAAACTCCAAGACGAAATCAAGAATCGGAAGTAAGGAAATGGGGTGCTGTACGTTTTGTGCAGCACCCTCTTTTTGTCGGCAGCTAACGGACGGAGGGAAAAATCTGCCTTTTGATAAAAATATGATTGACTTACTAGGAATTTAATGGTAAAGTAAGAGCCATACAAGAAAACATATTAATTCACTATGAAAAGAGAGAGTAATCCTGTGAAGCCGTTACAGAGAGCCCTGTTGCTGAAAGAGGGTACGGTGGATGGGATGAAAGTGCCTCTTGGAGTGCGCAATCCGAACAGGTCCGCTTCAGTAGGAAAGCCGGGGGATGCCCGTTACAGTGTCTACGGTATCCGGCTTCGGCCGCGTACCTGATGAGGTCCGGCTGGCGACAGCCGGATGAATATGGGTGGTATCACGGAACTTCCGTCCCAAACGGGGATGGAAGTTCCTTTTTTTATCCAAGGAGGCGAGTCATATGTTGGGAAATTGTGCAAACTGCAGCTGCTGCCATATCTGTGCTGCCAAGGGAATCAGTTGTACTCCGGTGGACAAGGAGAAAGTCCTGGCCCAGTATACGGAAGAAGAACGGAAAATCATGGAAGCGGCCGCTTATGTAGAAGCCACTTTCTATATGCAGTATACCCGTATTCAGGAAACGGCAGAGTTCGCCCGCCAGATGGGGTACACCAAGATCGGCCTGGCTTTCTGTATCGGGATCAGTGACGAGGCGAAACTGCTGGAAGCCTATTTCACCCAAGAAGGCTTCCAAGTCACCTCCGTCTGCTGCAAGAATTGTGGGATTTCCAAAGACATCCTTGGACTGAAAAAAGTCCATCCGGAACGCAGGGTGGAAAGCATGTGCAATCCCAAGAACCAAGCGGCCTTGATGAATGAAGCCGGCTGCCAATTGTTTGTTTCCGCCGGGCTCTGTGTAGGTCACGATGCCATATTCGCCCGAAACTGCCAAGGACCGGTCACCACACTGGTGGTCAAGGATCGGGTCCTGAACCACAGCCCGTTGGGAGCCATTTATTCCAAATATTGGAGGAACAAACTGGGAATCAACGGAGACAATACAAAAAGCGGAATCTAAGGAAGCCTTTCCTGAAAGGAGGAAGAAACCATGAGTCAAGAAATTTCTGCGGCGGCACCCTATACCCTGGAAGAAGATAGGAACCAGCTCCATCGTTTTTTCCGCTGGCTGCTGCCGGCAGTGAGCGCCGGGGCTGCTGCGGCGGCAGATTTGGCACTGCCCCGGGACCTGGAGCAGGCGCCGGTGGAGCATCCCTATTTTGCCTGGCTCCTGCTGCTGAGCCTGGCCCTCTATTTGGCCGCGTCCGCCCTGGGGCAGAAAGTTCCCCGCGTGAAAGCCAGGGTGGACCATCTGGCCCCTTTGTATGCAGGCATTACCCTGCTGTTGAACTTGCTGAATCTTTTGACTGCCAAGCTGGGTCTGCTGCCAGTATTGTATTTCCCAGCCATGGACCGGGTCCTAGCTGTGTTGGCAGGAGATCCTGTCTATCTGCTGAAATGCATGGCCTATTCTTACCGGCTGCTGTTTTTGGGCTGGTTCTTCGGGGCACTGGTGGGGATTTCCACTGGGATCCTGCTGGGGTTCTCTAAAGCCGCCAATTATTGGATCTGGCCTTTTATCCGCAGCATCGGTCCCATCCCTTCAACCGCCTGGATTCCCCTGGTACTGGTAGCATTCCCTTCTGTGGTATCAGGAAGCGCTTTCCTGATTGCCCTGTCCGTGTGGTTTCCCACTACCGTCCTGACCGCCAGCGGCATCGCCAATACCAGGAATTCTTATTTTGAAGTGGCAGTCACCTTGGGGGCTGGCCGCTGGTACCAGATCCGGAAAGTGGGGATTCCAGCTGCTATGCCCAGTGTTTTTCTTGGTTTGTTCAACGGGACCACCGCTTCTTTCATTACCCTGGTCACGGCGGAGATGCTGGGGGCCAAATACGGTCTTGGCTGGTATGTGAACTGGCAGAAGGAAATGATGGCCTATGCAAATGTGTATGCGGGACTGATCCTTATCGCCGTCAGTTTCTTCCTGATCATCACTGGTTTATTCAAGATCCGTGATCGGATCCTTGTGTGGCAGAAAGGAGTGATCAAATGGTAGGCAGTCTGCAGATCCAGGCCCTCAGCCGTTACTTTCCCCAGGAAGGGAAGGAGGGGGTCCAAGCATTGGCAAAGGTATCCCTGGATATCCAGCCTGGGTCCTTCGTATCCCTTATCGGCCCCTCTGGATGCGGAAAATCTACTTTGCTGCGGATGATTTCCGGATTGGATCACCCGGATGAAGGCCAGGTCTTTCTGGACGGAAAGAAAGTGACCGGGCCGGGCGCTGACAGGGGATTCATGTTCCAGGAGCATAATCTGTTCCCCTGGATGGATATCTACGACAATGTGGCTTTCGGGCTTCGAGCCCGGAACCTGTACAAAGGCCATGAACAGGAAGTGGACCGGATCCTGGAGCTGGTGGGGTTGGCCGATTTCCGCCATTCCTACCCGCATCAGCTTTCCGGGGGCATGTGCCAGCGGGCTTCTCTGGCAAGAGCTCTGGTGGGCAGGCCCAAGGTCCTGCTGCTGGATGAACCGCTGGGGGCCCTGGATGCCTTCACCCGGATGAACATCCAGGACGAGATCCAGCGAATCTGGAAACAGGAACATATGACCATGATCATGGTGACACACGATGTGGAAGAAGCCGTGTATCTGTCGGATGTGATTGTGGTCATGTCCCCCCGGCCGGGAAGGATCCTGAAAACCCTCCAAGTGGATCTGGGACGGCCCCGAGACCGGAGTTCCCAGGATTTTTTCCAATACAGTTCGGAAGTCCTCCGGATCCTCCATTACGGAGGCAACCGGCCAGAACCGGAGTTCATCATCTGATCGACCGCAAAAAATCAGCAGTATGAAAGGAAGTGTTCCCCCATGCAGTTCAACAAAAAAATCACGGCGGCTCTTTTGGCTGCCCTTACCGCCGTCGGTATTCTCGCAGGCTGCGGCAAAGCTCCTGCCTCTGGAAAAGAGGATGGAAAGCCCATTTCCCTGAAAGTGGGTTACAGCAACGGCGTCTGCCAGGCAGCTCTCTTTGCCGCCAAGGAACAGGGCTTTTTCAAGGAAGAAGGGCTGGATGTGGAAATGATCCAGATCGACGCGGCCCATGCCGGTGATGCCATTGCTGCCGGACAAGTGGATGTGCTCCAGGGCCTTGCTTCCAAAATGATCCAGCCCATCAGCAATGGGCTGCCGGTGAAAGTGGTGGCCGGTCTCCATACCGGCTGCACCTATCTGTTGGTCAAAAAGGACGCACCTTACCAGACTGTGGCAGACTTGAAAGGCAGGAAAATCGGGGTAGCGGGGCTGGCAGATTCCGGCACCATCATCGCCAAACGGGCCTTGGCCAAGGCCGGGGTCCAAGTCAGTGACAAAAATCTGGAAGTCCAGTTCACCGTCTTTGGCCGGAACGACCTGCCTCTGGTCCTGGATCAGGGACAGGTGGATGCCATTGCAGTAGGGGACCCGGTGGCATCCATCGCCATGGAGAAATACGGATATCGGGCGTTGATCGATACAGCTAAAACGGCTCCATTTGACCAAGAATACTGCTGCGTAGCCATGGTCACATCCAAATTGGCCAAGACCAATCCCCAGGCTGCTGAAAAAGCAGTCCGGGCCATCCTGAAAGGGGCCTCCTGGGTACAGGCCCATCCGGAAGAGACTGCCAAGCTGGAGCTAGACAAGAAATATGTAGCCGGCAATCTGGCACTGAATACTTCACTGCTGAAAAAATACCGCTTCCTGCCTTCTGTGAAAGGCGGATATGAAGCCGTGAAGGCCAATGCAGAGGAACTGGCGGCCATCGGACTGTTAAAAGAAGGGACGGAAGGCAAAAAATTCGCTGATGATGCGTTCCTGTTCTTTAAAGACATGCCGGACAGTCTGTGAGGAAAGGCTGAAAAGAGGCCGTTGTCCGCTGATCTATGACAAAGGGGCTGCTGCACGTGTGGAATTTTCACACGTGCAGCAGCCCCTTCCTTTTATCCTTTCATCACTTCTTATTCTTCACCACCCACTCCAGATGGTCCAGGCTGGTGTTGGCAATCAGTTTTTCAGGGAACTGGGCCGTTTCCAGGAAGTTCCGGGCTAGGGACAGGTTCCCTACATCGTACCAGATATGGGCGTCGCTGCCGGCAATGACCCGGACTTGATACTGCCGGCACAGCTCCAGGAGCCGGGGAATGTTCCGTTCCGCATGGAGCCGTCCGGTCTTTCCGGAAGCAGAGGCACTGTTCACCTCCAGTACCACATCTTTTTCTTTGGCAGCCCGGACCAGCCGGGGCAGATCCAGGGGATACCGGTCGTCGTCGGGGTGTCCGATGATCTTGACCCAGGGATTGTCCATGGCGCCGATCAAGGCATCGGTATTTTCTTCCCGGGTGCCGGGACGGATGCAGGCAGAATGGAGGCTGGCGATGACGTAATCCATCTGCTGCAGGAGTTTTTCCTCCATGTCCAGCCTGCCGGTGAAATCCATCACATTGGCTTCCACCCCTCGGAAGATCCGGATCCCTAGGATCTCCCGGCCGATGGCTCGGTAGTTGCTGAAGAACTTGGGGGTGGGGGCTCCTTCCATGGCACTGGCATGGTCCGATGTCCCTAGGGCCAGCAGGCCCTTTTTCCGGGCTTCTTCGATATTTTCCTTCAGAGTGCTGAAGGCGTGGCCGCTGCTTACCGTATGGGTATGCAGGTCGAACAAAAGTTCCATCTTGCTTTTTCCTCCCTCTTTCTGCCTGGGTCAGGCTGTGTAGATCAGCTGGACCTTTTCCCCAGGCTCGTAGATCTCTCCCGGATCCGCCACCACCTGGACCTGCTTCTGGCCCTGGAGAAGGCTGTAGCTGATCCAGCGGCCGTTGTACTGGCGGTTGGTGACCACCGCAGGGATCCCTTTTTCCCGTCGGGAGATCCTAAACTGTTCCGGCCGGACAGGATAGAATCCTTTGGAGCGGAATACCCCAGGGATGTCTCCCGCCGGATAGGTGATATCCGTATTGGCCACCTGGAACCCGTCGGGCAGCCATACCCCCGGGATCAGGTTGCATTTGCTCACAAAGGTGGCCACGAATTCCGTCTTGGGGTGGAGATAGATGTCTCGGGGCGTGCCCACCTGTTCGATCTGGCCTTTCTGCATGACGATGATCCGGTCCGCCATGGCCAGGGCCTCACTTTGGTCATGGGTCACATAGAGGACCGTAGAACCGGTGGAACGGTGGACGTCCTGGATCACCCGGCGCATGCTGAGTTTCAGTTCCGCATCCAAGGCACTGAGAGGTTCATCCATGAGCATCAGGGAGGGGAGGCCTACCATCATCCGGGCCAGGGAGACCCGCTGCCGCTGGCCACCGGACAGCTCCCCAGGGTAACGGTCGGCCAGTTCCGTCAGGCCCATGCTTTCCAGGGCCTGTTCCACGGCTTTTTCCTTCTCCTCTTCGCTGAGTCCTTTCTGCCGACGGCTCTTCATGGGGAATTCCACATGCTGCCGGACCGTCATATGGGGCCACAGGGCAAAAGACTGGAAAACCATGCCCAGATCCCGTTTCTCCACGGGCACCATGGTCCCCTCTCCGGAATAGACCTGCTGATCCAGGCGGACAACGCCGCTGGTGGGCTCCAGGAAGCCGCCGATGATCCGCAGCAGGGTGGATTTTCCGCAGCCGGAAGGCCCCAGGATGGCGATGAATTCTCCTGTCTTGATTTCCAGGCTGATGTCTTTAAGCGCCTGTGTCTTCCCGAACCGCTGATTGATGTGTTCCAGATACAAACTCATATTTTCGGTTTCCTTTCTTATGCAGATTCTCCAGCCAGGTGAGCCCATAGCCGCCCAGGATCAGTGCCGTGATCAGGGTGGAAAGGGCGGCGGCCAGGTTGTAGTCCCCGGCCTGCTGGAAATTGAAGATGGCAAGGCCGATGGTCCGGGTCCCGGCACTGGCCAGCATGGAGGAGAGGGTCAGTTCCGTAAGGGCGGAAATGAAGATCAGGGCAGTGCTGGCCACACAAGGCCGCAGCAGAAGGGGCAGCAGCACCTGGCGCCAAAGGGTCCGCCAGTCTCTCCCAGAGGCCAACACCGCGTCTTCCAGTTCCGGATTGATGGCCAGGAGGGCGTTGGTGCTCCCTTTGATCTGGAGGATCATGTACCGGGTCACGTAGGCGATGAGAAGGAGCCCCATGGTGCCGTAGATCCCCGGTTTGATGCCGGGCAGGGGTTCCGTCCAGTGGAAGATTTCCGCCAGGGCCAGGACGATGCCGGGCAGGGCATAGGCCAGGGCTGCCCCCCGTTCTGCCAGCAGGGCGGCCAGGCTGTGCCGGCGCAGTTTCCAATAGGCAATCAGCGTCCCTGCCACTAGGCAAATGGCCCCTGCCGCCGAAGCCAGCAGCAGGCTGGTTTCCAGGGCATCCATCACCCCGGTGCTGGAAAAGACGAACTGGAAATTCTCCCAGGAGAAATTGTCAGCCGTGGCTGGGAGTCCATAATTCTTCAGGAAGGCATTGATCATCATGTCCAATAGCGGGACCAGGTCCAGGAGGCCTAGCACCAGGAAAAGACCTCCTTCCACACCGGTCCGTACTGCCGGACGGAAATAAATCCGAGGTTCCCGGCTTTCTTGGATGCTTTCCAAGGCGCTCTGGCTGGAGACCAGCCCGCTTTCCAGCAGGGTCCCGCCCAGAGCCAGACAGGAAAGGACCACGGAAAGACCGGCGGCTGCCGGGAACGCTCCAGGGCCCATGCCGATGGCTTTTTCATAGATCATGGTACTGAGTACGGTGATGTTGGAAGAAATCCCCAAAAAGGCGGGGACTGCAAAATTGTCCATGGCCGCCAGGAACGCCAGGAGCCCCCCAGCGGCAATGGCTGGGAGGGCTTCCTTCAGGTCGATGCGGCACCAGGTCTCCCAGCTGGAAAAGCCGCAGGAACGGGCGGCCAGGTCCAGATCCACCGGGATCTTCCGCAGGAAATGGATGACGCTCAGGTAGACCACGGGCATATTCACAATCCCCAGGACAAACAGGATCCCGCCCCGGGTGTACAGGTTGACCCCTGCAAAGCCCAATCCCCGCAGGAAAAGATTGATCCTGCCGTCCTGAAGGAACAGGCCGCTCCAGCTTAGGGTGATGATGTAGGAGGGGATGATGAAGGGCAGGAGGATCAGGAGTTCCAAGAGCTTCTTATGCCGGAGATCCGTATAGGCCATCAAAAAGCCCAGGGCCGTGCCCAAAAGAGTGGAAAGCCCAGCGGAACAAAGAGCGATGAACAGGGTGTTGCGGACCGCTTCCAGGGTCCGGGGGTCTTGGAAAAGGACTTGGAAATTGGCCAATCCCCAGCCTCCAGGGATCCGGAGGCTCATGGAGATCAGCCGCAGCACAGGCGCTGCGAAAAAAAGGAACAGCAGCAGATAGAACAGAAGAGCGCCGCCCCTTTTCAGGAACGATGGTCGTTGCATGGATCCCACGCCTCCTTATTTCTGGAACAGCGTGGTGAAACGTTCTTTGTCAGCGGCCCGATTCTGGAACAGGTCGGCGACACTGACGGTCAGGGCCTTGAAATCGGTGATGGCTTTCAGCCCTTCCGGCGGCTGGACCCCTTCTTTCACCGGGGTATAGCCCATCTTGGCAGCGGTTTCCTGGCCTTTCTTGGACAGGACGAAATCGATGAAGGCTTTGGCGGCCTCTTTATTCTTAGAAGTCTTCAGGAGACCGATGGGTTCGGTCACGGCAGGAGACCCTTCTGCCGGGTAGATGAACTTCACCGGAGCGCCTTTTTTCCGGGAGTTGTTGGCCATGTAATCAGCAATCAGCCCATAGGCTTTTTCACCGGCCACCACTGCCTTCTGGACGGCCCCGTTGCCTTTGGTGACGGTCATGCCGTTCTTCTTCAGGGCTTCGTAATAGGGCCAGCCCATGCCCTGGGTGCGGGTGATGACGCCCAAGTTGTAGGCGGCGGCCCCGGAATACAGGGGAGAAGGCATGATGGCACTGGCGGCAAATTCAGGTTTGGCCAGGTCGGCAAAGGTTTTGGGATCTCCTTTGGCTTTGGAAGTATTCACGATGATCCCAGTGGTGATGACTTTCGTCCCAGTATAGGTGTGGTCCTTGTCGATGTATGCTTCTGGGATCCCTTTCAGTTCTGGAGAAGCATATTTTTCCAGCATGTCCTTCTGTTTCAGCTGTTCGAAGGTGACGTTGTCCGCCACCAGCAGCACATCTGCCTGGACGGTGCCGGCGGTCTGTTCTGCCAGGACTTTGCTGACCACTTCTTCCGTACCGGAACGGAAGACTTTCACCTTGATATCCGGGTGATCCTGGTTGAAGGCTGCAATGAGCTTCTGGGCATCCGCTTCCGGCTGGGAGGTATAAAGGACGATCTCTCCGCCTTTCCCGGCTCCTTTTTTGTCCGCAGAACCGCCGCAGCCTGCTGCAGAGAACAGGGCCAAACCAGCCAGAGCCAAAACCAGCGCTTTCTTTTTCCAATTACACATGTTCAATGATGCCTCCTTGTTCTTGTAAAAAATGGATATTTTTGGTAAAGACTTCATGGGCTGTCGTACTGTCGTAGCCTTCCACCACCATGGGAAGATCCCAGGCTTTCAGCAGGGGCAGCAGGGCCCGGAAGTCGTAATCCCCGTCCGGGAGAGGGGTATGGTATTGCGGGCCCACCCGGTTGCTGATGTGGAGCTTGGAAATCCGGGGAAGGGCGCGGTGGAATGTTTCCATTTCTTCCGTGCTGTCACAGTGGGCTAGATCCAGGGTATAGAAGAAGAATGAGAAAAGGGGACCGGTGACTTCCTCCATGGAAGCCGGATCCGTCACGAATTCTTTTTTGATCTTCTCCATGATTTCCAGGGAAACCGGCATCTGGAGGGAACGGGCAGTAGCGGCGATCCGGCGGAGGGAGTGCTGCAGGAGCTGGACGCTTTCTTCCCGCCAGCAGACCATGGTCATATGCCCTGGGTGGACCGTGACCTCCCGGGCCCCGATGCGGGAAGCCAGTTCCAGGGAACGGATCACCTGCTGGACGGAAGCTTCCCGGATGCCCGCATTGGCGGAAGCCAGGTTCAGATCCCAGCTGCAGGCGTGGACGGTGCTTTCCAAACCATATTTCTCCACATAACGGAGATATTCAGCTTCCTGGAAGTTTTCCAGGAAGAACTGCTGGGCCCAGAGTTCCAGTCCGGCCAATCCGTTCTGGCGGACCAGCCGGAGAGTTTCCGGAAGGGGCGTCCCCCAGAAAAGCGTCGATGATACAAAAACTTTACTCATGAAAAGCCTCCTTGCTGATGGAACTTCTGTCCTCCATTGTAAAAGAGAAATGTAAAAGGTTTGACAGAACAAAGTAAAGAATGGGAAAAAGCAGGCAAACCGCTTGTCTTAGGAACAGCAGCTATTGAACAGCTGTGCAGATAACAATAGCGGCATATTCTGCAATGTCTTGTCACAAACAATCAATTGTGCTATGATATTCAATATCATCAAAAGTTATATATATACTGTGAAATACAACAAACAGAGAGGAGTTCCGGGGGCTTCTTCTGGTTGCGGTAGGCGGCTCCGGCTGCTTTTGAAAAAAACACTGACTATACAGTCAGTTACAGTCATTTGATCCGGATACTTATGAAAAGCCTCCTTCTGGTCCCCTAGGACCGGAAAGGGGCTTTTCTGCATTTTACACGGGGAAGGGGATTTCCAAGCATGAACAAAATCTACAAAGTCATTTGGAGCAAGGTCCGGTGCGCCTGGGTGGTGGTCTCGGAAATTGCCAGGAACCATGGGGCCAAAGGCAGATCCGTCCATGAGGGAAGAAAAGGAGCCTCGCTGTTGGCCGGGGCCCTGTTGTTGGGGATGCTGACGGGGAACACAGGCATAATACCTGCCTATGCTGCTACGTCAAGTAAAAATCTGGGTTATGGCAATAATTATTTCTGGCTGTCTTGGGATAACGAGGGCCATTCTTTTAATTTTGGTTCGACTTCCGGATTGAATAATCTTCCGCAATATTCGATTACCCTTGGAAATATTGATACAGGACATATAGGCGATTACAGTATCATTGCTGGTGACAGGGCTCAGGGCAGTGCCAATAGCATTGTCTTTGGGTATAACGCCCAGGCCGTCAACGGGAACAGCATCGTATTCGGGAATAATACTTCAGCAGCGGCCAATGGCATCATTATCGGTTCAGGAGCGAAGACATGGAATGCGAATGGCATTGCCATCGGTGCCGCTTCAGCCGATACAGCAGCCGCCTTGGCCGGGGATACGTACAGCATAGCCATTGGGACGGGCAGTGAAACCAATCAAGGGGGTTCCGGCAATATTGCCATCGGGTACAGAGCCCATAGTTCAGGGGGCGGAGATGGGGTTGCGTTAGGGGCTTTTTCAGCTGAAGATTGGCACTTAAATTCTGGGAAAATCGGTTATGTTCCATTTTTAACCGATCAATATGGTAATACGGATAAAACCCAAGCCGGGAACAGCAATCTCCAAAGCGCCCTGGATACGCCGATCTGGAATTCCACTTATGGGGGAGTTTCCATCGGCGATGTAACAAGTCAAGATAAATCTCAATGGGTGACCCGCCGTCTGGGAGGCCTTGCTGCAGGTACTGATGACACGGATGCCGTGAACCTGGCCCAGCTGAAGGCTTCCATGACCAAAATTGAAGCCGGGGACAATATCAGTGTGAACACCACCGTGAACGACGACGGTTCCCGGACCTATAAGCTCAGCTCCACCGGAGACTCTTCCGGCGGGGGAGTCCATTATGTGGGGTTCAAAAAGAATTCTCAGTGGGATGATGATTCCACCCAGTATGGAAACTATAATGGAGAAGGGGCTTCTGCTTATAAGTCTTCTGCCATGGGCATCAATGCGACCGCCACGCAGGAAGGTGCCACAGCGGTGGGCAACAACGCCACGGCCAATGGGGTCAGCAGTGTGGCCCTGGGGCAAGGTGCCAACACCCAGCAGGATGGGACGGTGGCTGTGGGCCACGGGGCACAAGCAACGGCTGCCAAGGCCATTTCCATCGGCTCTTATGCCAAAGCAGATGGAGAAAATTCTGTCCATATTGGAGCTTTTACGGATCCGTATGGACAATATTATCTACCTTCACAAGTCACTGGTAAAAATGCCGTGAGCATCGGGAATAATTCTACCGCCACCGGCGAAGGCGCCGCGGCATATGGAGCTGGGACTACCGCTTCCGGCAAGGACGCCATAGCCTTGGGCCAGGAAAGCCAGAGCACCAGCGACGGGACGGTGGCCATCGGCTACCAGGCCAAAGCTGGGGCCAACAATGCCCTCCACAGCACCGCCATCGGTACGTCTGCCGAAACCAATGCCCTGGAAGGGACGGCCTTGGGGTATCTGTCAAAAGTCACGGCCAACAAAGGGCTGGCCCTGGGCAGCGGGGCTTCTGCTGGTGCCGAAAACAGCGTGGCCCTGGGGGCAGGTTCTCAGGTGGAAAGCGGAGATACGGTAGGTACGGCATCCATGTCTATCAAGGATACCTATGGGGAAACATCCGATTCCACTACCTATCAGTTTGCCGGGTCCAACCCGGAGGGGACCGTCAGCGTAGGCCATACCCAGGATGGGGTGGATCATACCCGGACCATCACCCATGTGGCAGCCGGCCGGGTGAGCAGCACTTCCACTGATGCAATCAACGGCAGCCAACTCTATGGGGTGACCCAATCCATCGAAAAAGTGGAACAGAACGTAGCCAAGACGGCCACCCGCTATTACAGCGTCAATGCAACGGATACGGGCACTGGCAGCAATTATCTGAACGACGGGGCCCACGGGCTCAATTCTCTGGCAGCCGGGAATAAGGCCCAGGCTTATGGAGTGGGCTCCCTGGCTATCGGCTATTCTTCTTTGGCAGGAAGTGCAGCGAATGATGATACGCTCTTTAGTTCAATGGCCATAGGTCCCTATGCCAAAGCGCAAGGGACGGGAGCCATTGCCTTTGGCAACAGTTCCAGTTCCACTGGTTTCGGCGGTGTGGCTTTGGGCGGCGGTGCCAATGTCTCCAGCTATGGCGGCGTGGCGTTGGGCGGTACTTCCAGTGTTACGGTTACCGGCGGCGTGGCCTTGGGAACTGGCTCCCAGGCCAGTACAGCTGCTGGCCTAGCTGGATATCTCAGTGGCAGTAAAAAAGCGGACCAGGCTGATTCCGTATGGACTTCTACCATAGGAGCTGTTTCTCTGGGAGGGGGAACGTTTAAGACAGATTCTGGGGAGAAAATATATACCCGGCAGATCACCAACCTGGCTGCCGGCACCAAGGATACGGACGCAGTGAACGTGGCCCAATTGAAAGCCCTGGAACAGGAAGGGCTTTCCCTGACAGGCAACGATAACCAGAAAGTCACCCAATCTTTGGGCGGCAATTTCAACCTCACAGGCGGCCTCACTGGGGATGCCCTGAAAGACGGAGCAGCCAGCACTGCCAACTTGGGCGTGCGGAAAAATGCCAACGGCGACGGCCTGGAAGTGGTCATGACCACGACACCTTCCTTTGATTCTGTGACAGCCAAAAACAGCATTACCGTAAAGAATGCTTCCACGGCAGACGGGACTTCAGATATTTCCCTCAACGGCAATGGGCTTTTCATGGGGAGCAAGAAGATCACCGGGCTGGCTGCTGGGACGGAGAATACAGATGCGGTGAATTTCGGTCAGTTGAGCAAGGTTTCCAACGAGCTGACTGCTTTCGAAAATAAGACCATCCAGGTGGGAGGCAATGGCGGCGGCACCATTGCCCGGAAACTGGGAGAAAATCCCATCCTGATCCAAGGTACCGGGACCAAAGACAATGCGAATTACTCCGGCACCAATCTGAAGACCTACGTGGATGAAAACGGCGTGCTCCAGATCTTGTTGGATAAGGAACTGGTGGAAGACCGGATCGATGTGGGTTCAGCCCTGGCCGAACCTAAGGACAGCCGGGTGAATTATCCCGTGGTCCTGGGAACGGACAAAAACGATGCCACCATCGGGTACGTGGGCATCAACGGCAAGAATGGGACATCAGCAGTCATCACTTCTTATGCTGGGTCCCCTATCCCGGGCAGTGATTTTAACTATACGGACAGCGAAGGCAAATCCCGGATGACCCGTCTGGAATATACGGATCAGGAAGGCCATGCCCACCATCTGGCTACCTTGACGGACGGTCTGTCTTTTGGCGGGGATAATTCCCAGGTACAGATCGACAGCGATTCGGATACAGTTTCCGGGACCAATGTCATTTCCCGGAAGCTCCGGGCTACGGAACCGGGAAAAAATGCTACCGCCAATTATCTCCAGATCAAAGGCGGGGCTGATGCCACCAAACTCAGCGACAGCAATATCGGGGTCCAGGCCAGCAGTGAGGACGGCTCTTTGACCATCAAGCTGAGCCAGGAACTGAAAGGCCTGACCAGCGCCCAGTTCGGGACCACTACCATCGATGGCAGCGGCCTGACCCTGGGGACCACAGGGATTTCTCTTACCGCCAGCGGCTTGAACAATGGAGGAAAGAAAATCACCAATGTGAAAGCGGGGGATATTTCCAGCACCTCCACTGATGCCATCATCGGCAGCCAGCTGACGAATATCCTGAACGCAGATGGTTCGGCCAAGGGGATTTCCTTCGGGGCTGAAAGCGCGGCGGGCTCCCATACGAACCCCACCAGTGTGGCCATCGGCGGCACCGTGACCCTGAAAGGGGCCGGCGGGGACAGCAGTCACAAGAACCTGAGCACCCAGGTCACCGAAAAGGGCGAACTGACCGTAACCATGGCGCCGGAAATCCAGGAAAACAAGATTTACGTGGGAACGCAAATTCCTAAGGAAAACAGTCCTACAGGAAAGGTGAATTATCCCATTATCCTGGGTGAAAATACGGTGGGGACAGATACTTATGGCTATGTGGGCATCAAGGGGAAGAATAATTCCCAGCTCTACCTGACGGCCGATCAGGATGCCAGCGGCAGCACCCGTCTGGATTATCTGGATACCCAGAACAACGCCCATTTGGTGGCTCTGACCAGTGACGGCTATACCTTTGCCGGGGATACAGGTACGGCCAACACCTTGGCTTTGAACAGTACCCTGAGCATCACTGGGGGCATCGACCAAACGGAAAATCTGACTCCAGGCAACATCGGCGTGGTCTCCAGCGGCAACGGCGGCCTGACGGTCCAGCTGGCCAAGAGCTTGAAGGGCCTGACAGATGCCACCTTCAACAGCGGGAGTGCCCAGACGAAGATCGATGCCAGCGGGGTGACGGCCCCTGCCTATAAAGTGGGAACGAAGATCTACATCGACAGCCAAGGCCTCCATGCCAACGGCCAGAAAGTAACGGCTGTCCAGGCTGGGGATCTCAGCGCAGACAGCACCGATGCCGTGAATGGCAGCCAGCTCTTTGCCACCAACCAGAATGTGACGAAGAATGCGGGTGACATTACGGATCTGACCACTCGGCTGGATGGTGCGGGCATGACCTTTGCCGGGGACAGCGGCACACCGGTGACCAAAAAGCTCAACGAAACATTGACCCTCACGGGGGGAGAAACCAGCGTCGACAGCCTGACCCAGCTCAGTGACAAGAACATCGGGCTGGTGGCAGACGGTAATGGAAAGCTGGAAGTCCGGCTGGCCAAGGATCTTACCGGCCTTACCGGCGCTGCTTTCAGCAATGGGAACTTTACCACCCAGCTCACCGGGAATGGGCTGACCATCACCCCCACTTCCAGCGGGAATGCCGTGAACCTGACGGCCCAGAATCTGGACCTGGGCGGCCGGCAGCTCCACGGGGTACAGGCGGGAGAGGTCACTGCCACTTCTACGGATGCGGTGAACGGCAGCCAGCTCCATACGGTGAAAGAAACTGCCGAAAATGCCCAGAAGGAAGCCCAGAAACATTCTACCGTCAGCGGATCCGGGAATGTGGACGTGGCGCATTCGGACAATACGGACGGCTCCAAGAACTACACCGTGAGCCTGAAAGATACGGTGACACTGGGCAGCAACGGAACGGCCATCACCCTGGATGGAACGAAGGGGAACGCTTCCTTTGGCTCTGGGACCACTGCGGTGACCGTGGACGGGACAACTGGTGCCATCACCGGTTCTTCCCTCCTGGTCAGCGGCAATGTACAGGCTGGGAGCGTAGCTGTAGGGAATATCCATCTGAACAGTACGGCGGATGCAGCCCATAATATTGCAGCTGACACCATCACCGGCCTTTCCAACACCAGCTATACCAGCACTACCCAGCTGGTGGACAGCCGGGCAGCTACGGAAGGGGAACTGGGGGATGTGATCGCCAGCATCCAGAACGGAAGCATCGTCAAGGGCCTTTTGACCACCGTGAAGGAAGGCTCCAACATCAGCGTGGTGGCCGATGACAAGTCGGATCCTTCCAAGACCCAATATACCATTGGCCTGAGCCCTGTGCTCACTGGGCTCACCCGCGCAGAATTCACCAACGGCAAGACTGGGACCGAGGCCCAGACGGCTGTGCTGTCTTCTGACGGGATCAGCCTGGGCAGCGAGGATACCTCCGCCCAGTTCACCCGGACGAAAGTCAGCGCCGGGAACCAGCAGATCCAGCATGTGGCCAGCGGACTCAACGGGAAGATGTATACGGACAGCGTGGACAACAATGCGGCCACCGTGGGAGACTTGAAGGCCCAGAGCCAGACCCTGACGGATACGGGGATCGTTTTCGCCGGAAATACAGGGAAAGAGACCCTGGCCCTGGGGAAGACGGCCAAGATCCAAGGGGCCGATTTGGCTGATGGGACGACCCTGGCAGAGGACTATACTACGGCCAACCTGACCACCGTGACGGCAAAAGCCGCTGACGGGACGGTCACCACGACGATTTACGGGAAAAAAGATATGGCGGGCCGGTCCCTCTCTTTGGGGACCCAGGATGCAAATGGGGCCATCGCCAATCCCGTGGCTGTGCTGAAAGCCCAGGCGGCCAGCAGCACCGATACCACCCAGACCGGCCATTTGGTCCTGAAAGGGACCAAGCCGACAGATACGGTGACAGCGGCTGACCAGACCAGTGCGGATATCTACGTCCAGGATGGCAGCGATGAACTGCAGCCGGCGGACAGCAAGAAGATGACCCGGGTGATGTATGCCGATGAAAGCACCGGCACCCATGAACTGGCAACCTTAGAAGACGGTCTGAAGTTCAAAGGGGATGACGGGAACACTTCGGCTGTGCTGCTGAACGGTACGTTGGATGTGACCGGAGGAGCGGATACCGGCAAGCTCACTGCCGGGAATATCGGGGTGACCAGCGACGGGAAACAGGGCCTGACCATTGCCCTGGCCAAGGAACTGAAAGATCTGACCAGCGTTGCCGTCACAGGAGAGAAATTCACCACCACCCTTACCGGTGAGGGGCTGACTATTGCCCCTGCAGCAGGAAATTCCGGGGGCGATTCCCTGGTGATCAATGCCAGCACAGGCATCAATCTGGGGAACCGGAAGGTCACCGGCCTCGCCGCCGGCATCATTGGGGCTGATTCCACCGACGCGGTGAACGGCAGCCAGCTCCATACAGTCCAGGAAGCGGCTAACCAGGCCCAGATAGAAGCCAAGAAACATTCCACCGTCAGTGTGGGAGACAACAACTTGGTGCTGACGACCACGGCCGAAAACGAGACCAAGGGGGCCGACTATGCCCTGAAACTGAACAACAAGATCACCCTGGGCACCGGGGACAACCAGGTGGTCCTGGACGGCAGTGATACGGGGATTTCTTCTTTCGGAAAGCAGATTACCTTGCATGGCGCCACCGGGGCTGTGGGCGTCACTTCATTGACGGCCAGCGGTGCGGTCAGTGCTTCCAGTGTGACTGTTGGAGATATCATCCTCCACAGCGCAGCTGACAGCACGGCCGATCCCAACGTCATGAAAGACACCATTACTGGTTTGGGGAATACCACCTATGATGACAAGAATATCGTCAGCAACCGGGCAGCTACAGAAGGTCAGCTCCAGAGCCTGGTTTCCCAGATCAATGCAGGACAGATTTCAGCTGGGTCCACAGTGGTTGCCGGCAGCAGCAACATCTCCATCAGCAGCAGCAAGGATGATACGGGGAAAATCACTACGTATACGGCTTCCTTGACACCGGAACTGACCGGATTGACCAGTGCTGTATTCACCAATGGCAAAACGGGACAGGAGGAAGAGACGAATACCCTGACAGCGAATGGCCTAACCCTGGGAACCGATGATGGGGCAGCCCGGTTCACCCGCAGCGGCATCAGCGCCGGTTCCCAGCAGATCAAGCAGCTGGGCAGCGGCATCACCGGTACGGATGGGACGGTCAGCACCTATGACACCACAGTCACCGGCCAGGCAGACTACAACAATGCGGCCAGCATCGGGGATGTGCACAAACTGGTCCAAGAAAAGGCGGACATCGGCACCTATGTGGCCGGCAACAACAGCACCAAATCCAATCTGGCCTTGGGCGGGACCATTTCCATCCAGGGATCGGAAGTGGGCCTGTCCGCTACGGATACCCTGGCAGACAAGCTGGCCAATGACTATTCTTCTGCCAATGTGACCACCCAGGTCAGCGGCAGTGACGGCAATGTGACCACTACGGTGTACCTGAAGAAAGACCTGGTGGGCCGTTCCCTGACCTTGGGGACCATCGGCACCGACGGGAACGTAGCGGCAAGCGACCGGATCGCTTCCCTGTATCAGGCCCAGTCCAAGGCGGACAGTGATACGGCCATGACCGGCCACCTGTTCCTGGCCGGGGAAAAACGCACGGCCTATGCGGACAATTCCACGGTGACCCATACTTCTGCGGACATCTTCGTGAAAGACGGTTCGGAAGGGGACAACAGCAAAGGCTACCTGACCAATCCGGATCTGCCGGTCACCCGGATCTACTATACCGATGAAGGGAACTACACCTATGCCTTGGCCACCATGGAAGATGGCTTCCATGCGGCTGGAGACAGCGGCAAAGCGGATATCCTGCTGAACCATACCCTGAACCTGAAGGGTGGCGTCACCCTTGATGCTGACCATCCGGCGGATTCCCTGCTCACCAGCGGGAATATCGGGGTGGTGGCCGACAGCAGCACCAATACTCTGAACCTGCGTCTGGCCAAAGAGCTTACGGGCCTGACTTCTGCCGCCTTTACCGGAGATACCACTTCCCTGACGGTGGATGGGACGGGGCTGAAGCTGACACCAAATGCGGGCTCTTCCGCCAAAGCCTTGACCCTGACTTCGGATCAGATCGACTTGGGCGGCCGGAAAATCCAGAACGTAGGCTCCGGCACCGTGGCGGAAGGTTCCACGGACGGAGTCAACGGGGGCGATGTGTACAAAGTCCAGCAGAAAGCGGAAGCTGCTCAGACGGAAGCGGCCAAACATACCACTGTTACCGTCAGCGGCGGCAATCTGGGCTTGGAGTCTACTGCGAACGCCAATGGTTCCACCAATTACGCGCTGAAACTGAATGACAAGGTGACTCTGGGCACGGAAACGGCCAAACAGATCACCCTGGATGGGGCAAATGGGACCGCTGCCATTGGCCAGCAGATCACTCTGGATAGCACAACCGGCAAAGTGACCGCTGGGTCCTTCAGCACCACGGGGAACGTGGCTGCCGGGTCTGTCTCCGTGGGCGGCATGACCCTGAACAGTGCGGAAAGCCATCCGGCGGACAAGGACAAGACCCAGTGGGTGGATAAGGATACCATCACCGGTCTTTCCAATGTGACCTATAAAGCAGATGAGATCCACGAATCCCGGGCAGCCACCGAAGGACAGCTCCAGGACGTGGTCAGCAAGATCAAGAGCGGAGATATTTCCGGCGGGGCTTTGAGTTCCGTCAGTGCAGGCTCCAATATCACTGTATCCAGTACGCCCAGTGCGGATGGGAAGAAAACCGAGTACCAGGTGGGTCTGGCCAAGGATCTTAGCGGCCTTACCAGTGCGTCCTTCACCAACGGGAAAACCGGAAGCGACGAGCAAACAGCCCTGGTGAGTGCCGGGGGCCTGAGCCTGGGAGAAGGTGATGCTGCGGCCCGGTTCACCCGCAGCGGCATCAGTGCCGGCGGCCAGCAGGTGACGAAAGTGGGCAGCGGCCTGCAGAAGGTGACAGACACTTCCTATCTCTACGATGATACCGTGGCGGGACAGGAAAATTACAACCATGCCGCCAACATCGGGGATGTGCGCACCATGCTCAGCGATGCCAGGGATGTGTTTGCCGGGAACAACGGCACCACTGCTACCCTGACCCTGGGGAAAACGGCTGCCTTCCAAGGTGCGGATGTAGCACTGACGGGCAGCCAGACCCTGGAGGAAGCTTTGGCCTCTGACTATTCCAAAGCCAATCTGACAGCCCGGACCGTGGGGAACAGTGACGGTTCCGTGACCACCAGTCTGTACATGAAGCAGGATATGGTGGGCCGTTCTCTGAACTTGGGGAACATCGGTACTGACGGCACGGTAGCAGATCCGGCCGCTCGGCTGTACACCCAGGCTGCCAGCGATACGGACAGTACCCTGACCGGCCATCTGAAGCTGACCGGAATCAAGGAGGCCCAGGACGGGCAGACCAGCTCTGCTTCTGCGGACATCTATGTGAAGAATGCCCTGGGATCCGACCTGACTGATAAAAATCGGGCCGTGACCCGGCTGATGTACCGGGATGGGGTGGACCAGCGGGATCACACTGTGGCCACCCTGGATGACGGGTTCTACGTCCAAGGGGATGCCAACCAGGGGAACACCCTGAACCTGCCTCTCACCAGCACCCTGAAGATCCAGGGGAACACCGCGGCCGGATCCGGCCTCACAGCCGGGAACATCGGGGTGGTTTCCGATGGGAAAGATACCTTGAAGGTACAGCTGGCGGACACTCTGACGGGGCTGAAGCAGATCAGCTTCGCAGATTCTGCCGTCAGCCTCGGCCAGGAAGGGATCGATGCCGGCGGCAAGGCCATCAGCGGTGTAGCGGCTGGCACGGCGGAAACCGATGCGGTGAACGTGAAACAGCTGGACGAGGCCAAGGCAGCCGCTTCTGCGGAAGTGAAAGCCGGAAAGAACGTGACCGTGAGCAAAGACACTGCCAGTGCCAAAGACGGCCATACCATCTATACGGTGGCAGCCGACTTCCAGGGAGCCGATGTGAGCGGATCCAACGCGGTGGTCTATGACAGTGAGGCCAAAGACCAGGTGACCCTGGGGGGCAGCACTTCTGCCACCCCGGTCAAACTGACCAATCTGGCAGACGGGACCATCAGTTCCACCTCCACCGATGCGGTCACGGGCAGACAGCTGAACGAAGTGATCACCTATCGGAACCAGGCCATCAATGTGGCCGGGGACAGAGGGTCTGCGGTGAAGCTGAACCACGGAAATACCCTGACCATCTCTGGGGATTCCAACATCAGCACCAGTTCTTCTGGCAGCGATACGGCCAAAGATGGCAGTCTGCAGGTTTCCCTGGCGGATAACGTGTACGTGAAAGGCATCCACATCGGCAGCACCTATCCCACCCACAGCGATACCAGTGTGGACAGCGTGGCCTTGACGGCAGATGCGGAAAACCAGACGGGGATCCTGACCCTGCGGGGCGATGCTACCCATGTCAGCGACACCTATCCCCGGGCCCAGGCGGATATTTCCGTCCTCAGCGCCGCTCCGGATCAGACGTATATGGCGGCTCCTTTCCTGCAGGAAGTGTACCAGACCAACGGTTCCGGAACCATCACGAAGAACCAGCCTGTACGCCTTGCCTATCGGGATAACTACAACACGGCCCACCAGATCGCTACCCTGGATGACGGATATGTCTTCTCCGGCGACAACGGGGACAAGAACCTGACAGAGAAATTGAACGGCACCGTGGCATTGCGCGGTATGGATAACACACATGCGTCCCAAATCACATCGGATACGGCCAATACGTATCTGACGAAAAACAATATCGGTGTGGTGACGAAGCCCAAGGTGCTGAACGAAGACGGTTCTACCCAGGGCGGGGAAGTGGAAATCCGGCTGGCCAAGGACCTGACGGGCCTGTCCAGTGCTACCTTCACCAACGATAACGGGGATACGGCGGTCCTTAGCAGCACAGCCCTGACCCTGACTCCAGAAAATGCGGCCCAGAAGCCGGTATCTCTGACCAATCAGGGCTTGGACAACGGGAACAATCGGATCACCAACGTGGCTGCTGGGACCAGCGATACTGATGCAGTGAACTACGGCCAGATCAAGTCCATCATCAATGCTGGTGATGGGAAAATCAAGGGACTGACCTTCGCGGCCGGAGACAATACATCGGCTACGGTCCATCTGGGGGATACCTTGAAGATCGCCGGTGCCACGGATCAGGATGGAGCCCAGAATATCCATACTACGGTGAAGGATGGGACCATGACCCTCCAGCTGGACCGGAAGGTGCAGGTGGATGAACTCCACGTGGGTCAGAAGGGCAGCGATGCCGCTTCCCTGACTGCTGTGAAGCTGGAGGGGGAAGCTGGTTCCATCGGCCAGCTGCATCTGCAAGGGATGGAAAATGCCCAGGCCAACATCATGACCAAGATGGGGACCGCTTCCCTGGCCAGCACCGATGCGGCCACCACCCGGCTGACCTACAACAACGGCAATGTGGGTAATACCCATGAAATCGCCATCCTGGAAGATGGTCTGCGGTTCACTGGGGACAACTATGCAGCGGCCAGCGGAGACAAGGCCGAACAGAATGTCCTGAAAAAACAGTTGAACCAGACCCTCTCCATCACCGGCGGCCAGACCGATACCCAGCAGCTCACTGCTCTGACCGACAAGAACATCGGTGTAGTGGCGGAAAATGGCGGCCTCAGCGTCCGCCTGTCCAAAGTCCTGGATGGGATGACGGACATCTATATGGGGGACAGCCGGGAAAATGCGTCCCATTTGACCAAGACCGGCCTCTATCTGAGCCCCAAGAGCAGCACGGAATACCTGGCCAAATTCACCGCCGATGACGGGATCTCTGCGGGGAGCCAGACCATCAGCGATGTAGCTGATGGGGTGAAGGACAGCGATGCGGCCACCTACGGCCAGCTGAAAAATGTGGAAGCCAAGGCCAACAATGCCACCAAGCTGACGGTGAACCATAACCAGGCAGAGGGCAATCTGACCTTGACGGATACCCTGGAAGCGGACGGCATCCACCACACCTATGATGTGGCGCTCAGCGACAAAATCAAGCTGGGCAGCGGAGGCGCAGGCAGTTCCATTACCTTGGACGGCAACGCCAATACCATCAACGGCGGCAGCTATGTACAGTTTGGCGGCGACGGGGACAGCAAGACAAGTCCTCTTGCCATCGGCTGGCAGTCGGCGTCCTTGCAGAATGTGATCACGGAGGAGGCCAAGGGTTCCCAGACCGGGAACTACCTGACGGGCCTCAGCAATACCAGCTGGGATCCCGTCAATGTGGGCTACAGCCCCAACCGGGCCGCTACAGAAGGCCAGCTGCGGGATTTGGAAAAACAGGTCTGGGAGAATCCCATCACCTTCCTGGGGAACCATGATGCGGATAAGACGGCGGAAGAAAGCAAGGGCATCACGGCCCAGCTGGGTTCCAAAGTGCGGATCGTGGGGACGGGCATCGGAGATGGGGATACCTTCGACGGATCCAATCTCAGCGTGGTGGCCGGCAAGACCAGTGACGGACAGGAAGACGCCCTGATCATCCAGATGAAGAAGGCTCCTTCTTTCGAAGCAGTCCATGTGGGGGCTCCCAACAACCAGGGGGTATACCCGGTGAACGTGGATGGGACGGGCCTGCGGATCACCAACGGACCCAGCATCACGTCCAGCGGCATCATGGCCGGAGATCAGCGGATCACGTCCCTGGCCAGCGGTGGCGGTAAAGATGCGGAAGGCAAACCCATTTATGACTTGGACAAATACGGTCAGAATGCAGCCAATATCCAGGATGTGCGGAATATTGCCAATGACGCAGTGAACACAGCAGTCGGTTCCTTTACCATCGGCGGCGGGAAGAACATCGATGTGGTCCATCCTCAGGGTACCAATCAGTACACAGTGGCTTTGAAGGACCATGTGGCCTTAGGGACGGATGAGCGGGGTGTAGATTTGGACGGAACCAAAGGGACCATCCAGGCCGGAAGCAGCACCAGTGGCGTCCGGATCGACGGGAATGTTGGGACCATCCGAGCTGGGGAAAGCCTGACCCTGGACGGCAACAACGGTACCCTCAGCGGCCTTACCAACACCACCATCACGGCCCCGGACTTTGCAACCAAGGGACGGGCCGCCACGGAAGAACAACTGAAGCAGGTGGCTGACAATGTCAGCGAAATCAAGAAGAACAATTCCGACTTCCAGCTGGTGGGAGAAAAGGACCAGGAGGGGAACTACACCGGGGACTACAAGGTTTCCGATGACAATCAGGTGAAGCTCCATGTCCAGGATAAGATGCATCCGGATCAAGTGAAGGACATTACCATCGACAACGTTGCCAAGGCTTCGGATCTGGGAGATGTTTCCAAGATCAGCGAAGACATCCAAAACAAGGAGAACAACAATGTGGTGGATGCCCTGAACAACCTGAACCAGAAGGTGAAGGATGCAGCCAACGGCAGCTGGGAAAGCCAGATCAATGGGGAAACCGTGAAGAAGGTCAAGGCGGGCGATGTCCAGAACTTCACCAGCGGGGACAACATCGAACTGTCCAACGACAACGGCGCCATCAAGATTGCCACCAAGAAGGATGTCTCCTTCGACAAGGTGACCATCGGCAGCGGGGACAGCAAGATGACCCTGGACAAAGACGGTCTCCAGGCTGGAAAGGTGAAAGTCTCCAGTGAAGAGATCAACGCCGGGGGCAATCGGATCCAAGGCGTGGCTGATGGGAAGGAAAAGGATGACGCGGCTACGATGGGCCAGCTGCAGAAGATCGCCGGCTCTGCCGGGCAGGCCATCAACGAGCTGGGGAACCATCTGAACCGGATGGATACCCGGATCAACCGGGTAGGGGCCGGAGCCGCTGCCCTGGCAGCTCTCCATCCAGTGGAGACTGACGGCCGGTGGAGCCTTTCCGCCGGGTTCGGCAGCTACCGGAATGCCAACTCCCTGGCCTTCGGGACCTTCTACCGGGCTTCGGACAACGTCCTGTTCAACATGGGCGCCACCGTGGGCAACGGAGAGAACATGATCAATGCAGGGTTCAGCATTGCCCTGGATCGGAATCCGGCGGTGACGGGGATGACCAAAGCGGCCATGGCTCGGGAAATCCGGACCTTGAAACAGGACAACCAGGCCAAAGACGCCCAGGTCAAGGACCTCCAGAATCAGGTCGATGCCCTGAAGAAGGAAAATGACGATACCAAGGCCAAATTGGCCCTGATCATGGCGAAGTTGGGGATGTAAAAAAACAAGGGGCTGTTGCACGTTCTATGCAACAGCCCCTTTCTTCATTTCTCCCCCTTGCTTTTCCTGGAAAACCTGCTATAATTGACAATGTAAGAAGTTTTTAATAAAAATTATTAAAAAGTAGCCTTTTCAGAACAATATTCTGGAAAGGCCAGCAACAAGGGGAGGCTTTTTTATGAAAAAGTTCATTTGCAGAGTGTGCGGTTATGTGTATGAAGGAGAAGAAGCTCCGGAAAAATGCCCTCAATGCGGTGCTCCGAAAGATAAATTCGATGAACTGAAAGAAGGCGTCAAGGAATACGCCGATGAACATGTGGTCGGGGTTGCCAAAGGTGTAGATGCCCGGGTCCTGGAAGGCCTGCATCAGAACTTCACCGGCGAATGCTCCGAAGTGGGGATGTACCTGGCCATGAGCCGTGTAGCAGACCGGGAAGGGTATCCGGAAGTGGCAGAAGCCTACAAACGGATCGCGTTCGAAGAAGCCGAACACGCTGCCAAGTTTGCGGAACTGCTGGGTGAAGTGGTCACCGACAGCACCAAGAAGAACCTGGAAATGCGGGCAGCCGCAGAACAGGGCGCCTGCGCTGGCAAGAAAGAAATCGCTACTCTGGCCAAACAGCTGGGCTACGATGCCATCCATGACACCGTCCATGAAATGGCCAAGGACGAAGCCCGTCACGGCCGTGTATTCGACGGACTGCTGGCTCGGTATTTTGCAAAATGATTCCTTCAAAAAGGGGCTGTTGCATGGGCAACAGCCCCTTTTTCATACTGCCAGTTTGCTGATTTTTGTAAATTATGGTACTCTATTGCGGAACGATATACTCGATTCTTTTACGGAAACCAGGAATTTTGTGAAGAATGAAGTAAATTATGGCGAAAAGATGATATAATATATGACAAGACAGTACGAATTTGGAGGAACAGGCAGGTATGATGAAAATCAATTCTTCTCTTTCCAAGGAAAAAAGGATCCTGAAAGCCGCGGAAAAAGTATTCTCTCATAAAGGCTATTCCCAAGCGACCCTGGATGAAATCATCCAGATCGCAGATACGGGCAAGGGGACGGTCTACAAATATTACCAGAACAAGGAAAATCTCTTCTACACCTTGGTGGAAGCCAAGAATCGGAAACTGGTGAAAGACTTGCAGCAGGCGGTCAAAGGCAGCCAGCATTTTGCAGAACAGTTCCAAGCCTATGTCTTTACCTTTTTGCGTTTCCTCCACAAGAACGAGACCCTGTGGGCCGTCATCCTTTTTGAACTGCTGAACGAACAGGCCGGCTGGCGGCTGATCTGGGATGAGGAAAAGCAGGACTGGAAGCTGGAAGTCCGGTGGGGGAAGAAACCGGCGGAAAAGGATATTGCGGTGAAACGCCGGTATGCGGAACTGATCCGTTCGGAAATCGTCATCCTCCGGGAAATCTTCCAGGAAGCCATGGACGATTCCTTCATCCAGCCCATTTACGATCTGCCCCTGATGACCCAGAATTTCTACTTCAGCATCTTCATGCTGAGCAACCAGGGAGCATTGAATGTAGATAATATGGAAGAATCGGTCAAAGGGATGATCGACCGCTTCCTATACGGCCATATAAAAAGAACTGCCGCCCAATAAGGGAGGCAGTTCTTTTTTTCTGTTTTACAGCCGATGGGAGGAATTCAGTACATCCCGCATCTTGTGGGCCACCATCTGTTTGATGGCTTCCCGGCCTTTGCCCAGATAGGAACGGGGATCGAAATCTTCCGGATGTTCGTACAGGTACTTCCGGATGGAAGCGGTCATGGCCAGCCGCAGATCCGTATCGATGTTGATCTTGCAGACCCCGAAGGTGCCGGCTTTCTTCAGCATGTCTTCCGGGCAGCCCTGGGCGCCGGCCAGTTTGCCGCCGTATTTGTTGCATTCCTCCACGAATTCCGGGATGACCGTGGAAGCCCCATGGAGTACCAGCGGGAAGCCGGGGAGCATATTGGTGATCTTTTCCAGACGGGGGAAATCCAGTTCCGGTTTGCCTTTGAATTTGTAGGCCCCATGGCTGGTCCCGATGGCGATGGCCAGGGAATCCACCCCGGTCCGTTCCACGAATTCCACGGCCTGGTCCGGATCCGTATAGGTGGCGTCTTTGGTGTTCACTTTCACGGCATCTTCCACGCCGGCCAGTTTGCCCAGTTCGGCTTCGACCACCACGCCTTTGTTGTGGGCATAGTCCACCACCCGTTTGGTCAGTTCGATGTTTTCTTCAAAAGGATATTTGGAACCGTCGATCATCACAGAGGTGAAGCCACCGTCCACGCAGGCCTTGCAGATGTCGAAATCGGCACCGTGGTCCAGATGCAGGGCGATGGGCAGGCCCGTATCTTCCATGGCCGCTTCTACCAGGTGGAGCAGGTAGTTGTGCTTGGCATACTTCCGGGCCCCGGCAGAAACCTGCAGGATCAGGGGAGACTGTTCTTCTTTGGCAGCTTCCACGATCCCCTGGACGATCTCCATATTGTTGACGTTGAAGGCACCAACGGCATAATGGCCTTCGTAGGCTTTCTTGAACATTTCTTTAGTGGTTACAAATGGCATGTTGAAACCTCCTTGAATTTCTCTTACGCTTCATTATATCATATCTCATCCCAACATGGGGGGATCCTGGGCGAGAATGTTGAAGAGGCCGCCCCAGGCTGCTTGGAAATCCCGGGGGACAGGTGCAATGATCTCTGCGGTCCGTTCCGTAAACGGTTCCCGGAAGCGGATCTTCCCGGCATGGAGATAGTGACGTCCCGGGGCACCGGGAGGGCCGTAGAGGGTGTCCCCCAGCAAGGGATGGCCGGCGGCTGCTGCGTGGACCCGGATCTGATGGGTCCGCCCGGTCTCCAGCTGGAACCGGACCAGGGAAAGGCCTTCCCGTTCAGCCAGGATCTGGTACCGGGTCCTGGCCGGGAGACCTTCCAGGGAAACCTGCCGTTCCACGATGGAACCGGGCCGGCGGCCGATGGGTCCATCCAGGAGTCCGGCTTTTTTTGGCCAGGTGCCCAGGGTGATCCCCAGATAAGTCTTTTCCAGCTTCCCCTGGGCCAGCATATGGTGGAGGCAGGCGTTCTTGGCGAAAAGGACCACTCCGGAAGTTTCCCGGTCCAGCCGGGAGACAGGATGGATGGCGCTGGGGATCCCCTGCTGCTGGAAATACCAGGCCACCTGCCGGCTCAGGGCCGGGGTCCGTTCTTTTCCTGCATTATGGGTCACAAGACCCGCCGGTTTATCTACGGCCAGGTAGAGTTCCGTTTCGGCCAGGATGGCGGGCATTACTTTTTCCGGTTCCAGGGTACAGGCTTCCGGCAGGAAATCCCAGCAAATCCGGTCCCCCGGTTGGAGCAGCAGGTCCCGCTGGATGGCTGCTCCATTCACTTGGAGGGCGCCGGCAGCTTTCAATTTCTTCCAGTAGGTTCCGGAAAGACCCCGGCTCTGGAGAAAGGTCTTCAGCCGCTGGGGCCCTTCTGTAAAGGGAAGCTGGAGTTCCATCAGACGGCCTTCTGGCCCAGGACGGCTGCCAGGACTCCGAAGAAGAGGCTCAGGACCATGTACAGGGCGGCGGTCACTGGGGCTCCTTTGTCCACCAGCTGCTGGCTTTCCAAGGCGAAGGAGGAAAAGGTGGTGAACCCGCCGCAGATGCCCACCTTCAAGAACAGGGCCAGCCGGGGATGGAGGCTGTTCCGGGCAGCCAGGGCTGCTACCAGGCCGATCAGGAAGGCACCGATGATATTGATGAAAAAGGTCTTGAGAGGGAACCCGCTGCTGTGTTCATAGGGAACCAGTCCGATCAGGTACCGGCAGACGGAACCGATGAACCCTCCTACTCCTACAATCAAACATTCTGTCATAGAAAATCTCCTTTCTGTCCAACTAGGGAGTATTATACCATATCTCTGCCTGTCCTTTTGGGAAAACACCTGTACGGTCCTGCTTTTGCTGTGCTACAATATATAAGGAAAGAAAAAAACATGGATACAGAAGGAGCAGAACGTATGGCAGCCAAAAAGATCTACGCAGTACGCAAGGGACGGAAAACGGGACTGTTCAGCACCTGGGCAGAATGCCAGGAACAGGTGAGCGGGTACCCTGGAGCCCGTTTCAAGGGATTCACCAGCCGGGAGGAAGCAGAAGCCTGGCTCCAGGGAGAGGAGGGGGCAGGGAATCCTTCTCCGGCACCTTCGCCCAAGCACCCGGCAGGAAAGGATACTGCCGGGGAGCCGCCTGCCCTGGAAGGGGAAGAGTATGTGATCTATACCGACGGGTCCTGCCTGCGGAATCCCAATGGACCGGGGGGCTGGGCCTTCGTAGCGGAAGAAGCAGCCACCGGGGAAGTGACGGAACGCTCCGGCGGAGACCCTTCCACCACCAACAACCGGATGGAGATGACCGCTGCCATCGAGGCTCTGGCCTTTGCCCCGGAAGGCAGCCGGGTGGCCCTCTTCACAGACAGCCAGTACCTGCAGAACGGGATCACCCGGTGGGTGGCCGGCTGGAAGCGGAGAGGCTGGAAAAAGGCGGATGGGACGCCGGTGCTCAACCAGGAACTGTGGGTGGAACTGGACCGGCTCTACGGCAGCCGGAAAGTCACCTTCCACTGGGTACGGGGCCATGTGGGGATCGCCTTGAACGAACGGTGCGATGAACTGGCCCGGCAGGAAGCGGCCAAAGCCAAATAAGACAGAGAAGAAGCGGGGGCGCAGGGGACAGCGTCAACCGCCTCTTTCTTTTTTGTTATTTCTAGCGTATAATGAAGTATTGAGACTTTTCACTGTCGTTTGCTTAAATATTAGGATAGAAGGGAAACAGAGAACCAATGACCAAGAGTTACACCATTCTGAATTACGGCTGTCAGATGAATGAAAGTGATTCAGAACATTATGCCGGGCAGCTTTCCGACCTGGGCTACCATTATACCGAAGATTATCACCATGCAGACGTGATCCTGATCAATACCTGCTGCGTCCGGGAAAGCGCGGAAAAGAAGATCCTGGGCAAAATCGGGGAGATGAAGCAGATCAAGCGGGAAGATCCTTCCAAAGTCCTCTGTGTCACCGGCTGCATGGCCCAGAAAGACGGGGAAGACTTCCTGAAGAAGTATTCTCAGGTGGACCTGCTCATTGGTACGGCTCATGTGAACAATTTCAGCGCCATCCTCCAGGATTATCTGCACCAGGACCAGCGGAAGGCCGGCATGTACAATGACCTGACCGTCATGCCCCGGGAATTCGAGGGCCATTTCGTGCGGAAGAGCAGCTATGCGGCCTGGGTGCCCATCATGTATGGCTGCAATAACTTCTGCACCTACTGTATCGTGCCCTATGTCCGGGGACGGGAACGGAGCCGCAGCGCCGAAGCCATCTGTGAAGAGATCCGGAAGGCGGTGGAACTGGGCTACCGGGAATTCACCCTCTTGGGACAGAATGTGAATTCTTATGGAAAGGACCGGGGAGAAAAGGATGCCTTTGCCGCCCTCTTGCGCCAGGTGGATGCCATCCCTGGGGTGGAACGGGTCCGGTATATGACCAGCCATCCCCGGGACATGAGCGAGGAACTGATCCGCACCGTGGCAGAAAGCAAACATGTGTGCAAACATTTCCACATCCCCGTCCAAAGCGGCAGCACCCGGATCATGCAGGCCATGAACCGGGGCTATACCCGGGAGACCTATCTCCAGCTGGTGGATACCATCCGGCGGTATGTTCCGGAGGCGGTCCTGACCACGGACATCATCGTGGGTTTCCCGGGGGAGACGGAAGAAGACTTCCAGGAGACCCTGAGTCTTTTCGAAGAAGTCAGCTACGATGCGGCCTATACCTTCATCTATTCCAAACGGTCCGGGACTCCGGCTGCGGCCATGGAAGAGCAAATCCCGGAAGCAGTGAAGAAAGACCGGCTGAACCGGCTCATGGAGCTCCAGAACCGGCACAGCCTGAAACACAACCAGAAACTGGTGGGGCGTACGCTGCCTGTGATGGTGGAGGGCCTCAGCCACAACAACAAAAAAATGTGGAGCGGCCGGACCGACGGCAACAAGCTGGTGCTCTGGCCTGTGGGCGAGAGGATCTTCAATCCGGGGGACATCGTCCCGGTAGCCATTGAAACCGCTCAGACCTGGCTGCTCAAAGGACGTGCTGCTTTATGACTACATTGACTCCGATGCTGCAGCAGTATCTGGAAATCAAGGAACAACATAAGAATGAACTGCTCTTCTTCCGCCTGGGAGATTTCTATGAGCTGTTCAATGAAGATGCCATCACGGCTTCCCGGGAACTGAACCTGACCTTGACCAAACGGGCAGGGGGGAAGGCGGGGGCTTCCAGCACCATGCCCATGTGCGGAGTGCCCTTCCATTCGGTGGACGGCTATCTGGCCAAACTGATCAAAAAAGGCTATAAGATCGCCATCTGCGACCAGATGGAAGACCCGAAAAAGGCCGTGGGCATCGTGAAGCGGGAAGTGACCAAGATCCTGACCCCGGGGACGGTGCTCAGCGATGCGGTGCTGGAAGAGAGCCACAACCAGTACCTGGCCTGCCTGGAACAGGATGGCAAGGGGCTCTGCCTGGCCTTTGCCGATGTGTCCACTGGGGAATGCGCCTGGTACCTGGCCCGGGGCAAGGACCGGGAAGAAGCGGTGCTGGATCAGCTGTACCGGCTGCAGCCCGCAGAACTGATACTGACAGAATCCAATGAAAATTTCGGAGAACTGCTGGACAAGGTGAACCAGAAACTGCCGGACTGTATGCTGAACCATTATGATCCGGTGCCAGGTCTGGATTATTTCAGCCAGCATTTCGGCCAGGATCATCCGGCGGGCCAAGAACCCTTGGTCCATGGGACTGTGGAGCATATGCTCCAGTACATCCATGAAAATGTCAAGAGCGACCTGGCCCAGATCAACCGTCTCCGGGAGATCACCACTGATGCGGTGATGAACCTGGACGCCACCGCCATCCGGAACCTGGAACTGGTGAAGAACATGAAGGACGGCACCCGGCACGGGACCCTTCTGGAAGTGCTGGATTACACCCGGACGGCCATGGGGGCCCGGCAACTCCGCCAGTGGGTGGAAGGGCCGCTCTTGGATACCGCCCGGATCCGCCTCCGCCAGCAGGCCATCGGCTGCATGGTGGACCAGGCCCGGTTCCGTACGGACCTGGGGGATGCCCTGGGAGAGATCACCGACTTGGAGCGGATCCTTTCCCGGATCGAAGTGGGTTCTGCCAATGCCCGTGACTTGGCCGCTCTGCGGACCGCCCTTCGGGCCCTGCCCCAGGTGAAGCGGCTGCTTTCCGGGATTCCGGAAGGACTGCTCCATACCCTGGACGGCCGGATCAGCCTCCATGAGGATATCCTGGACGAACTGGAACGGGGAATCGTGGATGATCCCCCCTTCACCGTCCGGGAAGGGGGCATGATCCGCAGGGGCTTCAATCCGGAGCTGGACGAAGTCCACGACATTGCGGAAAATAACAACCAGTGGATGCTGCACTTCGAACAGAAAATCAAAGACCAGACCGGCATCAAGAACCTGAAGGTGGGCTACAACAAAGTCTTCGGCTACTACATCGAAGTGTCCAAAGGACAGATCTCCCAGGTGCCGGATACCTTCATCCGGAAGCAGACACTGGTCAACGGGGAACGGTACATCGTGCCGGAACTGAAGGATTTCGAGAACAAGATCCTCAGCGCCAAAGAAAAGATCCAGCAGCTGGAATACTACCTGTTCGACGGCATCCGCCAGGATATCCGCCGGCATCTGGTGGAAGTCCAGGAAACAGCCCGGGCCCTGGGGGTGCTGGATGTGCTCTATTCCCTGGCCATGGCAGCCTTCAAGGGGAACTATGTATGCCCCCAGCTCAATGACCGGCAGGAGATCATCATCAAGGACGGCCGGCATCCGGTGGTGGAAAAGCTGCTGGAACGGGAACTCTTCGTGCCCAACGATGTGCATTTGAACAACACCGATGAACGGCTGATCATCCTGACAGGGCCCAATATGGCCGGGAAATCCACCTATATGCGCCAGGTGGCCCTTTTGACCCTGATGACCCAGATGGGCAGCTTCATCCCGGCCCGGGAAGCGGATGTTTGTCCGGTGGACCGGATTTTCACCCGGGTAGGGGCCAGCGATGATTTGGCCACCGGCCAGAGCACCTTCATGGTGGAAATGAATGAAGTGGCCAACATCCTGAAATACGCCACCAGCCGCAGCCTGATCATCCTGGATGAAGTAGGCAGGGGCACCAGCACCTATGACGGCATGAGCATCGCCCGGGCGGTGGTGGAATACATCAACGACAAGATCCGGGCCAAGACCCTGTTCGCCACCCATTACCACGAGCTGATCGAACTGGAACAGCTGGATCCGGGGATCAAGAATTATTCGGTGGCGGTCAAAGAAAAAGGCCGGGAAGTGGTCTTCCTCCGGCGGATCGTACCGGGAGGCACCGACAAGAGTTACGGGATCCATGTGGCAAGACTGGCCGGCCTGCCGGAAAAAGTGGTGAAGCGGGCCGATGAGCTGCTGGAAGAATACACCGACCAGGGCAGCCATGGAAAAACGGCAGTACCGGCGCCTCAAAAGCCGGCCAGCTCCAAAGAGGAAGCCCTGCAGCCCAGTCTCTTTGCGGATGTGATCGGGGATACCCTGCGGAAATTGGATGTGATGACCATGACACCCCTGGAAGCCCTGAATACCCTGTACAAACTCCAGGAAGAAGCCAAACGGGAGGGAGGTCAGAACTTATGAGCGCTAAAGTACAGCTGCTGGACCAGAACACTTCCAACCAGATCGCAGCCGGGGAAGTGGTGGAAAAACCCGCTTCCGTGGTGAAGGAACTGGTGGAGAATTCCCTGGATGCCGGCGCCAGCCAGATCGAAGTGGATATTTTTGCCGGGGGGACGGAATTCATCCGGGTCCGGGACAACGGATCTGGGATGGACGAAGCCAATGCCCGGATGGCCATCCTGCGCCATGCCACCAGCAAGATCGTAAAGGCGGATGACCTTTTGACCCTCCGTACCTTGGGCTTCCGGGGAGAAGCCCTGCCCAGCATCGCCTCTGTTTCCCATTTCACCCTGCTGACCCGGGAAGCGGGCTCGGAATTTGCCACCCGGATCGCCATCGACGGGGGTGAAGAGATGGACGTGGAATCCATGGGGGGCGATGTAGGCACCACCATCACCGTGAAAGACCTGTTCTATAATGTCCCTGCCCGGCGGAAATTCCTCCGGACAACGAATACAGAAGGCCGGTACATCAGCGAGATCCTATCCAAAATCGCTCTGTCCCGGCCGGACGTCCATCTGACCCTCACCCGGGATGACAAAGAAGTGATCAATACCCCGGGCAGCGGGGATATCCTGGACACCATCGGCTCCCTCTATGGGAAAGAAGTGACCCGGGAACTCTTGACGGTGGATTATACCCAGGAGGGGATCTCCGTCAAAGGATACATCAGCCGGCCCACCCTGCTGAAAGGGACCCGGCAGTGGCAGACCCTTTTTGTGAACGGCCGCTGCATCAACAACCGGATGGTGAGCAAGGCCATCGACCATGCCTACCAGTCCCAGATACCCAAGGCCGGGTTCCCCTTTGCGGTGCTGAACATCGGCATCGATACCCATCTCATCGACATCAATGTCCATCCCCAGAAAAGCGAGATCAAATTCGGGGATGAAAGTGCGGTCTACCGGGCGGTGTATCATGGGCTTTGCCAGGCCTTGACCCAGCCCATGGCGGGCCGAGAGACCCGGGATGGTTCCGTTGCCTTGGCCCAGCCCGGCACTGGATCCGGCGGGGCAGGCACGGGGAACTTGCAAAAGGTTTCCCCGGCCCCGGAAACCCGTCCTCTTTTCCAGGGGGGGGACCGGGGGTGGCAGCCCCGCAGCACTGCCTTCGGACGGAGCTATGCCTCCAGCCCCAGCGGCAGCTACGGACAGCCTGTCTGGAAAGTCCCGGATGCGGTTTCGGAAGAGACCACGGAAAAATTCTTTGCGGCTCAGCGGGCAGATGGAGCTCCAGGAGAGATCCAGGAGGCCGGAAAGGAACCGGAGCAGCCGGCGGCAACCCAGGAAACGGGCACCAGCGATGAGGCCCTGACAGAAGACGCCCGGGACGCGGCCCTGAACAGCGGCGTGGATATGATCTGGCCCTTGGGCCAGGTGGACCGGGTGTTCATCGTGGCCCAATCGGAAACGGCCCTTTATTTGATCGACCAGCATGCAGCCCACGAACGGGTCATGTATGACAAATTCGTCCGGCAGCAGCAGAAGATCCCTTCCCAGCAGCTGCTCCTGCCCCTGTTCCTCAATGTGACCAAGCCCGAAGTGGAGCTCATCGAAGCCTACCGGCAGGAATTCCTGGAGCTGGGGGTGGATGTGGAACCGGCGGGGGAAACCGCCCTGCGGGTCTCGGCCCTGCCGGCAGATGTGGAAAACGGCCAGGCAGAAGGCTTCATCGACGACATCCTGAAGCTGTTGTCGGAAAACAAAAAAATCAAGACCAGCGATCTGCGGGAGGGCGTGCTCCATTATGCCGCCTGCCACAGTGCCATCCGGGCCGGGGAAGTGCTGAACATCCGCCAGATGCGCCAGCTGATCCTGGAACTGCTGAACACGGAACATCCCTTCACCTGTCCCCATGGCCGGCCCTGCATGATCCAGCTTTCCAGCGAAGAATTGTACCATATGTTCAAACGGACATAAGCACGAAAGGAGAATCCAACCCATGTCCATTTACGGGGTCACCGTCATCCGCAAAAGCGGGACGGAACTGTACCAAGAGGCCCGGTCCTGGGCGGCTGCCCTGGATCTGCCCTTCCTTCCCCGGCCCCTCCACGGCACCTTGGACCAACTGCTCCGGGAAAAGGGGATGAAGGCGGTGCTGGTGGCCACCCACCAGGGCCCCCAGGTCTATACAGAGGAAGGGATCCTGAAATACCATCCTTCCATGGGAGTCCCCCGGATCCGGAACCTAAAACGGGGCGGCACGGACCATCTGGTCCAGGCCTGTCGGCTCCGGCCGGGGATGCGGGTCTTGGACTGCACCCTGGGGCTGGCTGCCGATGCAGCGGTGGCTTCTTTTATCACCGGGCCGGAAGGGAAAGTGGTGGGGCTGGAGGCCTCCCCAGTCCTGTATCTGGCGGTTTCCCAGGGCCTCCAGCAGTATGCCATCGACGATCCGGATATCACTGCCAGCCTCCGCCGGATCGAAGCCCGGCTGGGCAAGGCAGAAGAACTGCTGCCCACCTTGCCGGCAGATTCCTTCGATGTGGTCTATTTCGATCCCATGTTCAAGAAACCGGTGGGGAATTCTGCCAGCATGCAGCCCCTGCGCCCGGCTTCCTACCACAAATCCCTGGATGGTTCCATGGTCCGGGCGGCCCTGCGCCTGGCCCCCCGGGTGGTGGTGAAAGAACGGGAGGAAGCCTTCCTGAAGAGCCTGGGAGCCCAGGAAATCCAAGGCGGGAAATACAGCCGGATCAAGTACGGGATCATCGGAAGGGAGGGAGCCCAGTGACCAGCGGCAGAACTGACAAACCGAAAGTCCTGGCCATCATCGGTCCTACGGCCACCGGCAAGAGCCACTGCGGCATCGCCCTGGCCCGGATCCTGGACGGAGAGATCATTTCCGGGGATTCCATGCTGGTGTTCCGCCACATGGACATTGCTACGGCCAAACCCACGGCGGAAGAACTGGCCTTGGTGCCCCATCATCTGGTGGATATCCTGGAACCCGGTGAGAAGTTTTCTGTAGTGGATTTCCAGCAGCAGGCCGGGCAATGGATCCGGGACTGCAACTGCCGGGGAAAACTGCCCATCCTGGTGGGTGGGACCGGCCTTTACGTCAAGGCCCTCTTGGAGGGTTACGATTTTTCCCAGGTGGACGAATCGGCTTCCCTGCGCCGGGAACTTGCTGCTTATGCAGACCGGGAAGGGAATGCGGCCCTCCACCGGAAATTGGAGGCCTTGGATCCGGCCAAGGCCATGGAATTGAAGATTAATGACAGAAGGCGTATAATAAGAGCCATCGAAACGACCCTGGGTGGGGAACGAGTATCTGCGGCCAAGGCAGCAGAAAGTCCCTACGACGCGGTTGTTTTTGGATTGAGTATGCCTCGGGCTTCTTTATACGAGAGGATCAACCTGCGGGTGGATCAAATGGTGGAACAGGGGCTTTTCGAAGAGACCAGGAAGCTGATGGCCATGGGCGTGCCGGAAACGGCCCAGTCCATGAAGAGCATCGGGTACCGGCAGGTGCTGCAGTATTTCCATGGAGAGTGGACACGGGAAGAATGCATCGCCAAGCTGAAACAGGCTACCAGGAATTTTGCCAAGCGCCAGGTTACCTGGTACAAGAAAATGCCCTATATCCAGTGGTTCCAGCTGGAGAATCCTCCAGATTATCAGCGATGTGTTGCAGAAATGCTGGCCGCGTTGCAAAAACAGAATTTCATCCCAAAGCAAGAACCCTGAGGCGCTAAGTATCCCATTCCGGGCACTGAAGCTCAAGGCGGGAACTCCTTTCCGGAATTCCCCGCAGCACTTACATGACAAGGAGAGAAAGATCATGACAACAGGCACAAACAAACCACTGAATCTGCAGGACAGTTTCCTGAACCGGGTGCGCAGTGAAAAAAAGACCATTGTAGTCTATCTGCTCAATGGCTTCCAGGTCCGCGGCAAGGTCTGGGGCTTTGACAATTTCACTGTGATCATGGAAAGTGAAGGCAAACAGCAGCTGATCTACAAACATGCCATTTCTACCATTGCTCCCTTGGAAGCAGAGACAATCCTAGTCTTAAAAAAAGGGAATGATCAGGGTGTCAATAAGGAATAAACTGGAAAAGGAAATCAATCTGTTTTTGGAATACTTGACGGTGGAAATGGGATTGGCCTATAATACCCGGGAATCTTACGGCAGGGACCTCCGGCTTTTTGCCGGATGGATCAAGAAACCCCTGACAGAAGTGGACCGGGAGGATATCCTGGCTTACATGAAGATGCTCCGGCAGCACCAGTATGCGCCTACTTCCGCTTCCCGGAAGCTGGCCGCCCTGAAAGCCTTTTTCCGTTTCATGACGGCGGAGGGCTTCCTGGAGGAAGACCCTTCGGAAGTGGTGGAAGCCGGGAACCGAGGCGTGGTCCTGCCGAAAGTGATGAGCTTGGAAGAGGTGAAACAGCTTTTTGCCGCTCCGGATCTCCATCAGCCGGAAGGCTTCCGGGACCGGACCATGCTGGAAGTGATGTATGCCACCGGGATGCGGGTATCAGAACTGCTGACCTTGAAACGGGCCAGCGTGAACCTGGAGACCCGGTATGTGATCGCCTATGGGAAAGGGGCCAAGGAACGGCTGATCCCCCTGGGCCAGATCGCAGTCCAGTTCTTGAGGAAATATCTTACCGATGTGAGGCCGCTGTTCGTGAAGAACGGCCGGGAGGACGACAGCCTGTTCCTGACCATCCGGGGCACCGGGATGACCCGCCAGCGGTTCTGGCAGATCATCAAAGCCTACGGGGTGAAGGCCGGGATCCAGAAGCCGCTGACTCCTCATATCCTGCGCCATTCCTTTGCCACCCACATGCTGGACAACGGGGCGGACCTCCGGACTGTCCAGGAACTTTTGGGCCATGCGGACATCTCCACCACCCAGATCTATACCCATCTGACCAACAACCGCCTGAAGACGGTCTTCGACAAGAGCCATCCTCGGGCGTAAAGAGAATGCGAGGTGAATGACCATGTTCAAAACGACTTTGCTCATGGGCCTGATGACGGGGCTGATGCTCCTGATCGGCGATTATATCGGGGGGCAGCAGCGGCATGACCGTGATGCTGGCTTTTTCTCTGATTTCCAACGCTGTGATTTATTGGTACAGCGACAAGCTGGTGATTTCCCAGTACAACGCACAGCCAGTGGATGCCAAGAGCGCCCCCATGCTGTACGGGATCGTCCAGGGCCTGGCCCAGAGAGCCCAGCTGCCCATGCCCCGGATCTATGTGATCGATACGGTACTGCCCAATGCCTTTGCCACCGGACGGAACCCGGAACATGCGGCAGTGTGCGTCACTACCGGCTTGATGGAACTGCTGGAACCCAGGGAAATCGCCGGGGTGCTTGGCCATGAGATGAGCCATGTGAAGCATGACGACATCCTGATCAGCACCATTGCTGCCGGGATGGCCGGGATCATTTCTGTGATGGCCCGGTTCGCTTTTTGGTTCGGTGGGGACCGGGACGACCGGCGGAACAATCCCATCGCTGGGGTGCTGATGTTGGTGCTGACTCCTTTGGCAGCGGCCATCATCCAATTGGCCATTTCCCGGACCCGGGAATACATGGCGGACTATACCGGCGGCCAGCTCAGCGGGGACCCCGATGCCCTGGCGGACGCTTTGGCCAAGATCGAAAGCTATGCCCGGACCCGGACCATGCCCCGGGCCACAGAAGCCACGGCCCATATGTTCATCATTTCTCCTTTTTCCGCCAAGGATGCCCAGGCTCTCTTCAGCACCCATCCTGCCACGGAAAAACGGATTGAACGGCTCCGGGCAGAAGCCCAGCAGATGCGCCAGGCTGGAACCATACAGCCATTGGTTTAAAATTTGCAGTTTACAGATGACCACGCTCCACTGACATTTTAGACGGAAATATTGACAAAAAGAGAGGATTGCACGGGAAAGGGTTACAAGCGTGTAATCCTCTCTTTTTCATTACGATGTCCATGCATTGTCATAACTTTATAGAAATTTATCCTGGATTTTGTTAATTTGTATACAAAATCCAACACAAAATTTTGTGTAAAAAATAAGATAACAATTACTGGTGATAATTTTCAGACAGTTATCTTGTTATTCAAATTTGCCTATGATAAAATGTTTTCGTAACGAAGGCTGTCGGGGCTGGAGCCTGGCAGCACGCTTTACGCACTATATTCTATTTTTTCTTTCATTGGAGGAGGATCTTAAATGGAGAGGATGATTATCAAATTATCCATGTTCCACACCCTGGCTTTGGGGGTACTTTCCATCTGGTTCGGTGACTGGCTGCGGGCCAAATTCCCGTTCCTGAAGAAGTACTGCCTGCCTGGCGCAGTTGTCGGCGGTACGATTTTTGCTATCATCAGCTTACTGCTTTACAATGCCGGTATCTGTGAACTGCAATTCGATTACAAAGTGGCCAACAGCCTGTTCTACTGCATCTTCTTTGCAGCCAGCGGTGCTGCTGCCAGCTTGAGCCTGCTGAAGACTGGCGGGAAATACGTGGTGCTGTTCTGTATTTCTGCTGCTGTCCTGGCGGCCATCCAGAACGTAATCGCTCTGGGCCTGGGCAAGGTCCTGGCCGTGCCGCCTCTCTTGGCCATGATGACCGGTTCCATCCCTATGACCGGCGGACACGGCAACGCGGCAGCTTTTGCTCCTATCGCCGTCCAGTTCGGACAGGGGAACGCCATGGAAGCAGCCATCGCAGCAGCTACCTTTGGTCTGATTTCCGGTGCCATCATCGGCGGTCCTTTCGGTCGTTTCATCGTCCGGAAACATCACCTGGAAGATCCTGCCCTGGATGGGAAGGGTGAAATGGAAGAAGAATCCGGGAAATCCACCCTGGGCACCCAGATGCACAAAGGTGATATCGTCCAAGCCATGTACCTGATGTGCTTCGCCCTGGGGCTGGGCGGTGCCTTCTTCACTGTACTGAAAGCCCTGAACATTTCCTTCCCGATCCACGTATGCTGCATGTTCGCCGGCATCCTGATCCGTCTGTTCTTCGACGCCAAGAAGGGCGCTGACCATACCACCCTGTACGAAGGCATCGATACCGTCGGGGACTTCTCTCTGGGCCTGTTCGTTTCCATGTCCATCATTTCCATGAAACTGTGGACTCTGGCCGGCATGGGCCTCCAGCTGTTCATCCTGTGCATGGCGCAGGCCGTGTTCATCATCTTCTACGCTTACTTCGTGGACTTCTTCGGCATGGGCAAGAACTACGATGCTGCCGTGATTGCCGTTGGCCATACCGGGTTCGGCCTGGGTGCTGTGCCTGTATCCATGGTAACCATGACTGCCGTCTGCAAGAAGTACCGTTATTCCAAACTGGCCTTCTTCGTCGTGCCGGTGATCGGCGGGTTCCTGAGCAACATCACCAACGCCATCATCATCAGTAAGTTCCTGGATATCGCACATGCCATGCAGATGGCCATGGGCCTGTAAGCTGGGGCGACCCGAGGGGAAGACCGAAGCTGTCCAGCTAATCCGGAAGAGGATCCTGCTCCAGGGGATCCTCTTTTTGCATGCCTGAAAAAATAAAAGGCGGCGAAGGGCTCCCTGTCTCAGGTTTCTTGAACATACGTTTTGTCAAGTCTTTATTATTTTTTGGGCCATGATATAATAGGTACGATTTTGCAGGAAGGGAGGGATGGATATGCACATTGCCGGCTGGCAGAAAGTATCCCTGGTGGATTATCCAGGAAAAGTGGCCTGCACCCTTTTTACCGGCGGCTGCAATCTCCGCTGTCCGTACTGCCACAACAGTGAACTCCTGGAGGGCCCGCTCCCTTCCCAGGATATCCAGGAAGTGTTTGCCTATTTGGAGGCCCGCAGGGGCATCCTGGACGCTGTGGTGGTCAGCGGCGGCGAACCCTGCCTCCAGCCGGATCTGCCTGCTTTCCTGGAACGGCTGAAAAGAGAGGGTCTCTTGGTGAAATTGGATACCAACGGCTGTTTCCCCCTTCTCCTGGAACGGATCCTCCAGGAAGAGCTGGTAGATTATGTGGCCATGGATTGGAAAAATGCCCCGGACCAGTATGGGGTCACCACCGGCCGGGAGGATGTCCCGGTGGCCGCTGTGGCCCGGAGCCTGGAACTGCTGCTGGAGGGGAAGGTTCCGTTTGAACTTCGTACAACGGTTGTGGAACAGCTGCATAATGAACGTTCGTTCGAAAAAATCAGGGACTTCCTGGAACCTCTGGCTGCCAAAACTGGGAAAAAAATCCCGGCCTTTTACCTCCAGGCCTTCAAAGATCGGGAGACGGTCCCTTTTGCCGGCTTCACTGCACCGGACCGGAAGACCTTGGAACGGTATGGGGCCTTATTGGAACCCATTGCGGACCGTGTCATGATACGTGGCGTTTAGACACAACATTTAGTATACAACGTTGTATATAACCACTACATGTTGACAATCTGTAGATTCCGTTCTACAATGAAGGAGCAATTACGGAAAAGCAATTTTGAGAGAAAGAGGGAATGAAGCCATGTATTCCGTGGTAAAACGCGATGGCCAGATCGTTGATTTTGACGTGACCAAGATCAGCAGCGCCATTACGAAGGCATTCGAAGCACTGCACAAAAACTATCATCCCAGCATCATCAATATGCTGGCACTGCAGGTGACGGCTGACTTCGATTCCAAGATCAAAGATGATCTGATCAGTGTGGAAAGCATCCAGGACAGTGTGGAAAAAGTCCTGTCCGATTCCGGCTATGCCGATGTGGCAAAAGCCTATATCCTGTACCGGAAGCAGCGGGAACAGATTCGGAACGTCAATTCTTCCCTTTTGAACTACAAGGATCTGGTGGACAACTACCTGCGGGTGAATGACTGGCGGGTGAAGGAAAATTCCACCGTCACCTATTCTGTAGGCGGGCTGATCCTTTCCAACAGCGGGGCCATCACCGCCAACTACTGGCTCAATGAGATCTACGACAAAGAAGTGGCCGACGCCCACAAAAGCGCAGCCATGCACATCCACGATCTGAGCATGCTCACTGGCTACTGTGCCGGCTGGAGCCTGAAACAGCTGATCCAGGAAGGGCTGGGGGGGATTCCTGGGAAAATCACTTCTTCTCCTGCCAGCCACCTTTCTACCCTGTGCAACCAGATGGTGAACTTCCTGGGGATCATGCAGAACGAATGGGCCGGAGCCCAGGCTTTCTCTTCCTTCGATACTTACCTGGCGCCTTTTGTGAAGAAGGACAACCTGAGCTACAAAGAAGTGAAACAGTGCGTCCAATCCTTCATCTACGGCGTGAACACTCCCAGCCGGTGGGGCACCCAGGCGCCTTTTTCCAACATCACCTTGGACTGGACCTGCCCGGAGGATCTGAAGGATGTGCCCGCCATCGTAGGGGGCAAAGAGCAGGATTTCACCTATGGGGACTGCAAGAAGGAAATGGATATGGTGAACAAGGCCTTCATCGAGAACATGATCGAAGGGGACGCCAACGGGAGAGGGTTCCAGTATCCCATCCCCACCTATTCCATCACCAAGGATTTCGACTGGAGCGAAACGGAAAACAACCGGCTGCTCTTTGAAATGACCGCCAAATACGGCACGCCTTATTTCTCCAACTATATCAATTCCGATATGAAGCCCAGCGATGTGCGGAGCATGTGCTGCCGGCTGCGGCTGGATCTCCGGGAACTGCGGAAAAAATCCGGGGGCTTCTTCGGGTCCGGGGAATCCACCGGTTCTGTAGGGGTGGTCACCATCAACATGCCCCGGATCGCCTATCTGGCCAAGGACAAGCCGGATTTCTATGACCGGCTGGACCACATGATGGACATTGCTGCCCGGAGCCTGAAGACCAAACGGACGGTGATCACCAAGCTGCTGGATGCAGGGCTGTATCCTTATACCAAACGGTATCTGGGGACCTTCAAGAACCATTTCAGCACCATCGGCCTCATCGGCATGAACGAAGTGGGGCTCAACGCCAATTGGCTGCGGAAGAACCTGACCCATCCGGAAACCCTGGCCTTCACCAAAGAAGTGCTGATCCATATGCGGGAACGGCTGAAGGATTACCAGGAAAAATACGGCGACCTGTACAACCTGGAAGCCACTCCGGCGGAATCCACCACCTACCGGCTGGCCAAGCATGACAAGGAACAGTATCCGGACATCATCACGGCCAATGAACATGGGACCCCGTACTACACCAATTCTTCCCATCTGCCGGTGGGCTATACCCAGGATCTGTTCACGGCCCTGGATATGGAAGACGATCTCCAGACCCTGTACACCTCCGGTACCGTGTTCCATGCCTTCCTGGGCGAAAAATTGCCGGATTGGCAGTCCGCCGCCGGACTGGTGCGGAAGATTGCCAACAATTACAAGCTGCCGTACTTTACCCTGTCTCCCACTTACAGCATCTGCCGGGAACACGGGTACCTGACGGGTGAGCAGTATACCTGCCCCTACTGCGGTGAGAAGACGGAAGTCTACAGCCGGATCACCGGGTATTACCGGCCGGTGCAGAACTGGAACGATGGGAAAGTCCAGGAATTCAAGGACCGGAAAGTCTATGATCTGGGCCAGTCCCACCTGCACAAGGGGGAAGCTCCGCAAGAACGGCCGGTGTTCCAGAAGCCGGCGGTGAAACCGGTTCCGGCAGATGCGAAACATCTGGCCAAGACCGGGACGGAACAGGAGAACACCTGGATCCTTTTCGGGACCCATACCTGCCCCAACTGCAAGATGGCCGTCCGGGAACTGGAAAAACACGGTGCGGCTTTTAGGGAAATCTTTGCGGAGGAACATCCGGAACTGGCCGAGAAATACCAGGTCCAGAGTGCACCGACCCTGTTGGTGAACCAGGGAGATACCCTGAACAAAATCGAAGGGTTCGGACCCATCCGGGCCTTCATCAAGAAGCAGGGGATGTAAAGAGGTAAAAAGGAAAGGACCCGCCCTTTTGGAGGACGGGTTCTTTTTTATGGAAAAAACGGTGCGCCAGTTCCTGATCTGCCTTCATTTACAACAGGTATAGGTAAAAGCCGGCGGCAGGTTCAGCGGTGTGAATCCCAACTTTACCTTCCGGAAGATCCGGTGGAAGGTGCAGTACATCTGGAACGAATATTGGAAAGCCACGAATTTCCCGTGGCTGGAAAGGGACCGGTCTATACCGGCCAAGATCTTCAGACGGTCCTTTTTTTCGATGACGGCAAAAGGCAGTCCGGAAATGATGCAGTCTGCTTTCGGGAGATTGTGCAGCCGCATCAGGGCGGGGAGGTCTTCTGCCTGGGAACCGAAAAGGACCTGGGGGAACCTTGCTTTCAGTGCTTTCTGCATCTGGGGATCCTGTTCAATGACCAAGAATACGCTGTCAGGCCGTTTGTGGGCTGCAGCATACTCCGTGAATACGCCAGTCCCTGCTCCCAATTCCACAATCACATTGAATCTTTCCCAGGGAAGGGAAGCCAGCAGCTTCTCTGTCAGATAAGAAGAGCTGGGAGTGATGCTGCCGATCTTCGCTGGGTTCAGGAGGAAATCTTTCAAGAATAAAATTTTTTCTGCTGCCAATTCCTGGGTCATGGTGCTCCCCCTTTCTTTTTCAGTACAGTTTGGCAGAATGCCATTGAGAAGCCGATATCCGGCGGGCTTCCCATTTTTTCACGGCCCACACGGCCATCTTGGCCACTCCATACCCGATCAGCACCCCGGTCAGCACATCCGTAGGGTAATGGACCCCCAGATACAGCCGGGACAGGCTGATCAGAGCGGCGGTCACCAGCGCCCCTACGCCCCAGCGTCTGGGCAGCAGCGCAAAGAGCACGAAGGCAACGGCAAAGGAACTGGACGTATGGCCGGACGGGAAGGAAAAATCCACAGGGGGCGTTATCAGCGGAATGATTTCCGTAAACGTAGAGAAGGGCCGGGGCCGGGCGACCCAGAGTTTCAAGATCCCATTGGAAATCACCGTGTTCAACACGATGGCCAGGGCAGCGGTGAGACCGATGGAACGGGTTTTGCTGCGGATCAAGAGACCAACGGTGATGAGGATCCACAGGAAGCCCATATTGCCCAAGTCTGTCATAAATTCCCAGAATACGGTGGCCGCGTCGCTGCGAAGATTCTGCTGGATCCACAGGAGGAGCTGGGCATCCAGGAAGGTCATTGTCTGCATCATAGAAATCATCTCTTTTCCTTTTGTTGTCCGTATCATAAGCCTCAAATGTAAACGAAATTTAACCGGGATTTAAAGCAATCTCCAAAAAACTGTGAAAAAACAGAGCGGCTGGGGGAGCGGGAAAAGAAGGCGTGTGCTTTTTTCCGGCAGCGTGTATAATAGATTTATTCAAACCATTGGAAAGAGAGGGATCATTCCTTGGCTGCATCTCAAATCAATATGCTGGAAGGCTCTCTGACGAAGCCTTTGTTTCAATTTGCCATTCCGGTGGCCCTGATCGGGATCCTGCAGCAGATGTTCAATACGGCGGACATCATGGTCCTGGGGCGGTACGTGGGGACGGAAGCCCTGGCGGCAGTCGGGAACAACGCCCCGGTGATCGGGGTCATGGTCAATCTCTTTTTGGGGATTTCTCTGGGAGCCAATGTGCTCATCGCCCGCCGGCTGGGAGGCCGGCAGCTGAAAGAGGCGTCAGGAGCCGTCCACACTACGGTGCTCATGGCCCTTTTGACCGGCCTTTTCATCTTGGTGGCGGGGGAAATCTTGGCGGGGCCTCTCATGGTGTGGATGGGGGTCCCTGAAGAAGTGCGGGCTGCCTCCGAATTCTATCTGCGGATCTACCTGTTGGGCATGCCGGGGATGACGCTGTACGATTTCCTTTCCGCCATTTACCGCAGCCATGGCAATGTGCGTACTCCGCTGCTTTCCCTAATCACTGCCAGCCTGGTCAATATTACAGGGAATTTCCTGGCGGTCTTTCTGGGGTTCGGCTTGGCCGGCGTAGTAGTGGCTACGGCGGTGGCCAATTATGTGAGTTCCGGGCTCCTGCTCCGGATGCTCCGCTATGAACATGGGGTGCTCCATTTTTACCCGGGAGCCGTCCGGATCCGCTGGGAAGACATCCGGGAAATCCTTCGGGTGGGGGTGCCTGCCGGGATCCAGGGCATGGTGTTCAACCTGTCCAATATGGTGATCCAGTCCGCCATCAACAGCGAAGGGGCCTTGGCCATGGCGGCTTCGGCAGCAGCCTATGTGCTGGAAATCAACAGCTATCCTTTCATCATCGCATTCGGCCAGGCCATCACCACCTTCACCAGCCAGAATTTCGGGGCTGGGAACCTGAAGCGCTGCCGGGAAGTGGTGCGCCGGGGGCTGTGCCTGAACTTCCTGTTCACCTGCGGACTGATCGGGCTGGTGTTCCTGGCGGCCCGACCTTTCCTGGAAATCTTTGGACTCCAGGAAGAAGCCGTGGATCTGGGGGTCATGCGGATCCATCTGATCATCGGGTTCTATTTCCTGTCCACTATCTACGAAAGCCTGTCCGCCTCCCTGCGGGGGTTCGGGAATTCCCTGGCACCGGCCCTGGCCATGCTGGTGAGCATCGTGGGCACTCGGCTCCTGTGGCTGGCCACCGCCTACGCCGCCAACCCCACCTATCGGAACATCATGTACTGCTACCCTCTGAGCTGGCTGGCCGCCGATGTGCTGATCGGGGCCCTGTTCTGGCGGGAGATGCGGAAACAGCGGCTGACCCCCGGTTCCCCTTGAATAATCTCTCCCAATCTGCTATACTAAATGCGATCGAGGGGGAGCGCCCTGGATCGGTATTCATTTTGCAGCGAGGGAGCCCGTGTGCCGGGTTGAGAGGGTACCACAGTACCGACCGTTACGACTGGCTTTTGCCGTCTTTCCGGCGCTGGGGAATGGGTACGGAAAATGGAATCGACTCCACGCCTGAAGGATCGGCCCGCCGGTCCATAAAGGAGTGGAGTTTTTTTATGGAAAGCAAACAGCAAAAAGTCCTGCGTCTGGTGTTTTTGTCCATGATGATTGGCCTGGGGGTCGTGATCTCGCCCATCCTGCGGGTGGAAGGCATGTGCCCCATGGCCCATCTGATCAACATCACCTGTTCGGTGATGCTGGGACCCTGGTATTCTCTTTTGTGCGCCACCTTGATCGGCATCATCCGGATGACGGTGATGGGGATCCCGCCGCTGGCCCTTACTGGGGCCGTGTTCGGGGCGGTGCTCTCCGGGATCTTCTACCGGGCCAGCGGGGGCCAGATCATCGCCGCCTGCCTGGGTGAAGTGATTGGTACCGGGATCATCGGGGCCATGGTTTCTTACCCTGTGATGGAAATCCTCATGGGCCGCACCGGGCTTTCCTGGATGTTCTACGTGCCCAGCTTCATTGCCGGCACCCTGATCGGCGGTTCCATTGCCTTTGGGCTCCTCACCATCCTGTCCCGGAACGGGACTTTGTTGGAATTCCAGAGAAAATTGGGAGTGAATATCTATGACCGGGGAAGTCATCAGCAAGCTGCCCAGGACCTTTATGGACATCATGTCCAAGGTGCGGGAAAATGAACCGCTGATCCACTGCATGACCCATGCCATCACCATGAATGACAGCGCCAACGCCATTTTGGCAGTAGGGGGGAGTCCCACCATGGCCTCCCATCCCCAGGAAGTGGAAGAAATCGTGGAGGCGGCGGATTCTTTGGTAGTGAATTTAGGGAACATCAATGCAGAAAGGCTGGAAGCCATGAAAATCGCTGGGGAGAAGGCCCATGAAAAGGGCATCCCCATCCTGCTGGATGCGGTGGGGGTGGCCTGCAGCACTTTGCGTCTGGTGTACGCCCAGCAGTTCATCGAGCACAACCGGCCTCAAATTATCAAAGGGAACAGCTCGGAAATCCGGACTCTGTGCGGCCTTTCCGCCCATGCTCACGGGGTAGATGCGGGAGCGGCAGATGCAGTGACCCAGGAGAATTTGGCTGCCGATGCCCGGCTGTTCGGCTCCTACGCCCGGCAGCATGGGGCGGTGCTCTTGGTCACCGGGCCGGTGGACTTGGTGACGGACGGGGAGACCGCCCTGGGCATTGCCAACGGGACCCCGCTTTTGGGCCGTCTCACCGGCACCGGCTGCATGGTAGGGGCTTTGGCCGGCACCTGGCACGCCTGTGGACCTTCCCTGGCGGCGGCAGCCCTGGGGACGGCTGTCCTGGGGATCGCCGGGGAAGAAGCTGCCCAAGACTGCCCGGGCCTGGGGACCTTCCACATCCGCCTGCTGGATGTCCTGTCCAATCTGACGGGAGAGCAGGTGGCCGGACGGGTGAAGCTGCTGGCAGCCGGATAAAGAAGAAAAACAGGAAGAGGAGGACACCGCTTGCAGGGTCCTCCTTTTTGTGTTATGATAACAACAAACACGTGTTCATAATACAAACAAAACAGGAGGCAAACAAATGGAACAACAGCGGATCTATGCTGCCATTGATTTGAAGTCGTTCTATGCCTCGGTGGAATGTGTGGAACGGGGGCTGGATCCTTTGGATACCTGCCTGGTGGTGGCTGACAAAAGCCGGACGGACAAGACCATCTGCCTGGCGGTCTCGCCGGCGCTGAAGGCCTTCGGCATCCCCGGCCGGCCCCGTCTCTTCGAAGTGATCCGCCAGGTGGAGGATCTCAACGCTCTGCGCCGGGCCCTGCGCCCGGGAAGGCACTTCACCGGCCGTTCCCATCTGTATTCCCAGCTGGAGGCGGACCCAGGGCTGGAACTGGATTATATCACCGCCGTCCCCCACATGAAGCGGTATATGGAAAAAAGTGCCCTGGTGGTAGGAATCTATCTCCAGTATATGGCACCGGAAGATATCCATGTGTATTCAGTGGATGAGGTCCTGCTGGATCTGACGCCTTATTTGAAAAGTTATGGGTGGAGCGCCCGTACCATGGTCCAGAAGATGATCCGCAGCGTGCTCCGGGAAACCGGGATCACTGCCACCGCCGGCATCGGGACCAACCTGTATCTGTGCAAGGTAGCCATGGATATCGTGGCCAAGCATATGGCACCGGATGCGGACGGGGTGCGGATCGCTTCCCTGACGGAACAGTCTTATCGGGAGAAGCTGTGGAACCACTGCCCTTTGACGGATTTTTGGCGCATCGGGCCGGGGATCACCCGGAAGCTCCAGCGGTATGGGATGTATACCATGGGGGCTGTAGCCCGGATGTCCCTCCAGGACCCGGATCTTCTGTACCATCTGTTCGGGGTGAATGCAGAGCTCTTGATCGACCATGCCTGGGGCTGGGAACCCTGCACCCTCCAGGATATCCGGGCCTACCGCCCCCAAAGCAGCAGCCTGGGGTCCGGCCAGGTGCTCCAGCAGCCCTGCAGCGCAGAAAAGACCCGGCTCATCGTCTGGGAGATGGCGGATCTTTTGGCCCTGGACTTGGTGAAGAAGCAGCGGGTGACGGACCAGCTGGTCTTGACTCTGGGCTATGACCGGTGCAGCTTGGAAGATCCGGATCGGCGCCGGTCCTACCGGGGAAAGGTGGTCACCGATCATTACGGACGGCTGCTCCCGGCCCATGCCCACGGCTCCTGCCGGCTGCCGGAAGGGTATACGGATTCGGGAGAGATCATCCGGAAAGAAGTCTTGGCACTTTTCGACCGGATCTGCGACCCTCATCTCCTGGTGCGGAAAGTGACCTTGACGGCGGAACATGTCCAGCTGGCCCGTTCCCAAGCCCTTCCTTTCCGGGAAGCCAGCCTCTTTGAGGAAGCTGCCGGCCTGCCCTGCCGAGGACGGGAAGCAGGACTCCAGCAGACCATCCTGCGCATCCAAGAACTGTATGGGAAAAACGCTCTGCTCCGGGGCAGCAACCTGCTCCAGGGGGCCATGACCCGGGAACGGAACCGGCAGGTAGGGGGGCATCGGGCATGAAGAGCTATGGGGATATCCTCCATCTGCCCCGCCCGGAGATCCCAGCCCATCTCCGGATGCTGCGGAAGCTGCGGGCTGCCCAGTTCGCGCCTTTTGCCGCCCTTGCCGGGTATGGAGAACTGGTGGAAGAAGCACTCCGCCAGGCCGAAGCCAGGGCCCAGGAAGCAGAAGCCGGTGTGGCGGAACCGGAAAGACCGGATGAAATGACGGAAAATTTGCATTTAATGACGGAAGGGGGTTCCCAAAACAGGAAACTCCGTTATAATGGAAGCAAACAGCAAAAAACAATCGAACAAGGAGGATGCAAAATGGCAGGCAGGAACAATTCGGATTTTAGCTACGAACTGGTGGAAGAACTGGGAGTACTTTCCACCAGCAAAAGCGGCTGGCAGAAAGAAATCAACCGGGTTTCCTACAATGGGACCAAACCCAAATTCGATCTGCGGGAATGGGCCCCAGGACGGGAAAAGATGGGAAAGGGGATCACCCTCAACGAAGAGGAAGCCAAGGAACTGTGCAGGATCCTGTTCCAGTATTTCAAGAAACAAGCAGAAAGGTGAAAAAAGGGGGTGCTGCGTGGGCGGCATCCCCATTTCCATTGCAATGGAAACGCAGCCAGGGACTGCTTTTTCGCAATCTCTCCATTTGCCGAAACGGCTTCCCTGTGGTATCCTCAAAGGAGAAAGAAAGGGAGGGATCTTTATGCACGAAAACAAGTTTTCCATTTCCCTGAAAAAAGCGGCGGCAGCCAGTCTTTGCCTGGGGCTGCTGTGGGGGCTGCCTTTGGAGACGGTCCAGGCCCGGGTGAAGGAACAGCGGGCCGAAGCGGTCAGTTACACCATGGAATACCCGGAAGTCAAGGTGCCAAACAGCCGAGCTGAAAAGGCCATCAATGAGGATATCCTCCGCTATGTCTCCGATTTCCAGAAAGCATACCAGGCCGGGAAATTCTACCAGGGAGATTTTTCCTACAAAGTGCGGTACGAAGATGACAACGTGGTGTCCCTGACCCTGGCAGACTACCGGTATCACATGGGGGCCGCCCATGGCTTCACCCGTACCCGGGGGCTTACCTACCGCAAGACGGATGGGAAGAAACTGCCCCTGTCCCATTTTGTGAAGCTGGCCCCGGATGACAAGTTTATCGTCCTGAGCCAGCCCATCCTGGACAGCCGGAAGCAGCGGGTGCCCTGGCAGAAGACCTTCCTCACAGATTCCATCGGCTGGACACATGCGGAAGTGACGGACAATTACTGCCTGGAAAAAGGGGGACGGGTGGAATTGATCTACCAGCCCTATGACTTGGGCTGCTATGCCTTGGGGACCCTGTACGTGGATCTCTCCCCCCAGGTGGTGGATTATCTGAATCGGAAGAATCAACAGGAGCAGGGCTAAAAGGAAAATGGCAGGAACCGAAGGACAGCAAAAACCAGAGGAGGAACCTCGTATGTTTCGCAGGATCAACCGTTGGTGCCGGGAAATCTGGGAACGGAACCAGCGTTTCAAGACAGCTTTTCTCGGCAGCTGGGGAATCTTTTTGGTAACCCTGGGGCTCACCGTCCTGGGAAAGGGAGAACAATGGATGAGATGGACGGCGGCCAGCCAGGGGATCCTGGCTGGGCAGCTGGTGATGCTTTTTTCCGTGCCCTGGCGGCTGTACAACGAACGGTACGGCCGGACCGGACCCCGGCGGGAAGCGGTCAATTTCCTGCTTTTCCTCCTGCTCTGGCGGAGCCTGGAACAGCTTCCCTCCTTCAACGACTATCTATTCATGGGTCTTTGCGGAACCGCGGCTCTGTCGGCTGCCCTGACTCTCTTTTTCTGCGATGACCCGGATGGCAGGAAGGGGCTTTTTCCCGCTTTTCTCCTGGCCCTTGGCAAAAGCCTGCTCCTGGGAGGGCTGGTCCTTATCCTTTTGGGCCTCACCCTGTCCGGGATCAAGATGCTCCTGTACCCGCTGCTGTCCCTGGAATGGCTGTGGCTGTCCTGTATCCTGTCCTTGGCAGCGGCTTGGCAGGTGCTTTTGGCCCAGATCCCCCGGCAAGACGAACCTTTGGCGCTGCCGGGCTGGTACCCTTCTCTCTGCCGGAACCTGCTGCTGCCGGCGGCGGTGTTCCTTTTGGCCATCCTTTATGTCTATCTGGGCAAAAGCCTGCTGGCAGGAGCCCTGCCGGTGGGCGTCATGAACCCCTATGGATCCTGTGCCCTGGCCTTTTATGCCCTGTTCTACTTTTCCTATCCGGAACAGGAACTGCCCTGGGTGCGGAAAGTACTGAAATGGGGAGCGCTCCTGCTGGTCCCTGTGGCGGCGGCCCAGCTTTGGGGCGTCTGGATCCGTCTGGAAGCCTACGGGCTCACCAGCCTCCGGTATCTGTCCCTTTGCTGCACCTGCGTGGGGCTTAGTGTCCTGATCTGGGGCATCACCAAGCAAAAGCCCCGGAAGCTGTACCTGCTGTGCGGGATCCTCAGCGGGATCCTGGCCTTTACTCCCCTGAACCTGGTGGATCTGCCCGCCTGGTTCCAGTTCCGGCGCCTGGAAGAAGCCATCACCCGGAACCACCTGCTCCAAGAGGGGAGTTTGGTCAGTGCCAAAGGGATCCCACCAGAAGACGGGGAAAGGATCCTCAGCAGCTATGTGTACCTGGGCCGTTCTGCCGGCCGGTGGCGGTATCCTTTGGTGGCGCAGATCAAGGGCTCTCCGTTCCTGGCCACCCTGCCGCTGCCGCCCAAAGAAAAAAGCCGTGCCGGTTCCCGGTATTTCAACTACCGCCAGGAACTGACGACACTGCCGGTCAGCGGCTATTCCCGGGTGGTGATCCTGAAAGGAGCGGTCATCCAACAGAACCGCCTGCATGTTTCCGGAAAAGGGAATACTGGGTACGATCTGCCCATAGACCCTGGGTACCTGCAGATGCTGCGGGAAAAATATCCCTCCGGGGGACAGATCGAGGAAAAAGACCTCCAGTACCAGCCGGAAGAAGGGAAGCTGCTGCTCTTTACCCAGCTGCTGGGGACCGGTGACGGTTATGACCAGAAGGGGAAGAGCACCGTCAGCGTCCATGGCTACCTGCTGGAGCGCTGAAATCTCAAATCGAAGGAAGGGAATGCCGCCTATGACCAAACGCCAAGAAGCCATCCTCTGCATGCTGGTGGCTGCCTTGTTCTTTTGCCTGACGGAAATCTGTATGAAGAAGATCAATGGGGATCTGAACGGGATCCAGGCCAATGCCACCCGCTATCTCCTGGCCGGCCTCTGCCTCCTGCCCTGGAGCCGGAAGCAGCTGGCCGCCCGCCATACCCGGATCACTTGGGCCCAGCAGAAATTCTGTTTCCTCCTGGGATTCGTAGGCATCACCATCGTAGGGCCGCTGTACCAGATGGCCTCGGTGGTCCTGGGGGCCAGCCATACGGCGGTGATCTTTTCCAGCACGCCGCTTTTCATCACGGTGCTGGCCGCGCTCCTTTTGGGGACGCCCATCACCCGGCGGGAGATCCTTGCCCTGGCCCTCCAGGTGCTGGCCATCGGGGTGCTGGTGGATCCCTTCCACATGACCATGGATCCCCTGGGGCTCCTGGCCCTTTTGATCTGCGTCCTGGGGTACAGCCTCTATGCCGTGGGAGGCAAGAAACTGATGCCGGCCCTGGGCAGTGTGACGGTGACCGCTTGGACCTTCTTCTGGAGCGGGCTCCAGCTGACGGCCCTCGCTCTTTTCTCCCATGTGCCGGCTGCAGCCCAGTTCCTGACGGCTCATGGGCTGGCACGGTATGCCCGGATCTCCCTTTTGACCGGGTATACCTGGGCCAATCTGCCCTGGGTACTGGTGCTGTACCTGGGGGTCACCCTCACCGCCGTCCTCTGCTGGTTCCACGCCATGGAATACGGCTCCATCACCCTGGGGAGCCTGACCTATTTCATCAAACCGGCCCTGAGCCCGGTGTTTGCCTGGCTGCTGCTGGGAGAGGCCATCACCCTTTCCATGGCAGCGGGTATGGCACTGATGTTGCTGGGCGCTGGGATTGCCCTGAAAAAATAGGATTCGCTTGAAAATATCATGCTTTGAGAAAGGAAATGGACTGTTATGAAAGAAATCGACGATGCGCTTTTGCAGGAATTCCGTTCTGCCTATGAAAAAGACCGGGAAGCCCAGACCCTGAACAGCGCCCTGGCCAAGACCGATCTGGCCGACTTGGCCTTCGTGCCCATGAAAGCGGCCCTCCACCAGGGACCTTTTGCGGTGGAAGTGAAGACCCGGGGCATCACCGCCCAGCAGAAATCCGGCCGGTGCTGGCTTTTTGCGGCTCTCAACATCCTCCGGGAAATCGTGGCGGAAAAATGCGGACTGGAACAGTTCCAGTTGTCCCAGAACCACCTCAGCTTCTATGACAAGCTGGAAAAAGCCAACAACTTTTTGGAAATGGTGATCCAGCAGGCCGGGGAACCGGTGAAGGGCCAGAGCATGCAGTACGTGCTCCGGGGCATGGTGGACGGGGGCTACTGGAGCGAAGCCGCCCATCTGGTGGAAAAATACGGGGTGATGCCCCAAACGGCCTGGCCGGAATCTTACCAATCGGAACATACGGACCGTTTCCTGGCTGCCATGAACCGGCTGCTGCGGAAGGATGCCCTGGAACTGCGGGAACTGGTCCAGGCCGGGGAAGATCCCTATCCCCGGAAAAAGGAAATGCTGGCCGAAGTCTATAAAGCGGAGTGCATCGCCTTCGGGGCCCCTGTGGAGACCTTCGATTTCGCCTGGCGGGACAAGGAGAAGCAGTACCACTGCGACAGGAACCTGACGCCCAAGGAGTTCTATGAGAAATATGTGGGGCTGGCCCTGGAGGAGTATCTGCCGGTGATCAACGAACCGACGCCGGACAAGGAACTGGATACCCCCATCGTGTTCCATGCTGTGGAAAATATGGTGGGCCGGGATATGGCCGCTCTGAACCTGTCCCAGGAAGCTCTGGAAGACCTGTGCATCCGCCAGCTCCAGGCCGGAGAGCCGGTGTGGTTCGCCTGCGATGCCGGGGCCTACGGGGCCCGGAAGGAAGGCATCTGGGATCCGGACAGCGTCCAAGTGGAAAGACTCCTGGGCGGGTTCTCCCTGGAGATGCCCAAAGGGAAACGGCTGGAATACGGAGCCAGTTCCGCCACCCATGCCATGCTCCTTACCGGAGTGGATTTCGATGGCAATGGCCGGCCCACCCGGTGGAAAATCGAGAACTCCTGGGGCAAGGAGGTAGGGAAGGACGGGTATTTCGTCTGCTCGGAAAAATACTTCCGGGAATTCGTCTATGAAGCGGTGATCCGCCGGAGCCACTTCACGCCGGAACAGCGGACCATGCTCCAGAAAGAACCCATCCGGATCAATCCCTGGGACGAAGATGTGTAAGGCTTTCCCCGCGTTCTGCATCACCAACCGCCGGCTGTGCCGGATCCCCTTCCTGGACCAGCTGGACCGGATCCTGGCCAAACGCCCGGCAGGGGTGATCCTGCGGGAAAAAGACCTGTCCCTGGAAGCCTATCTGGCCATGGGCCGGGAAGTCCTGGCCCGCTGCCGGGCGGCCGGGGTCCCCTGCTGGTTCCACAGTTTCCCGGAAGCGGCCTGCCGGCTCCAGCCGGACGGGCTCCAGCTGCCCATGGCTGCACTGCGGGACCTGACGCCGGAAGAGCGCCGGAAGTTCCAAGGGAAACTGGGAGCATCCTGCCACAGCCTGGCAGAAGTCCAGGAAGCGGCCCGGCTGGGGGCATCCTGCTGCACCTTCAGCCATATCTATCCCACCCAGTGCAAGCCGGGCCTGCCGCCCCGGGGCTTGGAGCGGCTCCGGGAAGTCTGTGCCCACAGCCCCCTCCCGGTCTATGCCCTGGGGGGAGTGACCCCGGAACGTTTCCCAGAACTCCAAGCAGCCGGGGCAGCCGGAGCCGTGATGATGGGGTGGTGGATCCGGGAAACTGCATGAAGGCCGGCCCAGGGGTGTTCTGAGGAAGGAGATCGATGATGGGCTTTTTTTCCAAGAAAATCACCGTTTACAAAGAAAAAGGCTGCAAAGAAGACTGGCAAAAAGCCAAGGCAAGGCTGAAGGAAGCAGGGATCCCCTTTGCCTCCACGTCTCTGCCCAGTGAGGCACCTGCCTGCGGCTGCGGAGCCAAGCTGGATATCCGGGATTTCGGGCCCCGGGGAAAGATCGACCGGGACCTGTATTACATCGACGTGGAAGAAAAATATGCAGCACGGGCCCGTGCCATCCTGGAAGATAAAGAACGGTGACAGGCCCTTGACTTGTCCCGGGGGATTTTATAATATGAAGAGATGAAAAAATGTGAAGGAGTGGGCCTATGAAAAAACAACTGCTGGCCTTGGCTTTTTCCTGCCTGACACTGTGGGGCACCGGAGAAGCGCTGGCTGCCAAACCCACCGAATGGAGCCTTCTGGGAGAAAACACTTCCGGCTCCTATTATACGGACCTGGCCTCGTTCCGGCGGGATTCCCGGGATCAGTCCCTGACCCAGGCTTCTGCCCGGGCGGTACTGAAGAACCCTTCTTTCATCCGCCTGCTGGACCATCTGTATGAAAAAGAACTGAAAGAGGCCGATTCGGCCAAAGAATGCCTCATGACGGTAGAAATCAATGAAAAAGACCATACCTACCGGATCAACCAGATCCAGGTGCTGACCCGGAAAGGGAAGAGCCTGGAAAAGAAAAAGATCAAAGAAGAATTCGGCCCCATCCCTCCCAAGACCTTCGTGGCCGTCCTGGAAAAAGAGATCCAGGCCTGGGGTATGGAGCAAACAAAGGAGCCTGTCCAGAAATGAAAATCCGCGGTTTTGAAAAAATCTCTTCCTATAAAAATATGGACTTCCCCCTGCCCAGCCGGCAGACGGCCCGGAGCGCCGGGTACGATATCTACCTGCCGGAAACGGTGACCCTTCCGGCCCATACCCAGAAAATGGTCCCCACCGGGGTGAAAGCCTATATGCAGGACAATGAATACCTGGGCATCCACATCCGCTCCAGCATGGCTGTGAAGCGCCATCTGCGCCTGGTGAACAACGAGGGCATCGTGGATGCAGATTACTACAACAATCCCGACAATGAAGGCCATCTGCTGCTGGCCCTGGCCAACGACGGGGATGTACCTGTGACCCTGGAAAAGGGAGAACGGGTGGCCCAAGGGATCTTTTATACCTACCTATTGGCTGACGATGACGCCAAAGCTCCCAAACAGGAACGGAGCGGCGGCTTCGGCAGCACCACGAAATGAGGCAGACCATGGAAAATAAATGGAAGAAAATGATCAGCGCCGTGGACACAATGGGAGACTGGGGCGGCTATCAGCTCTATGAATGGTTCAAATTGTTCCCGGAACAACGGGAAACGGCCCTGCGGGAATACATCTATCTGAAGGCCCATCTAGTCCGGGGCTGTATGGCGGCACTCCAGAAGCAGCTGACCCCGGAAGAATGGAACGCTTTCTACCTGGCCTTGGGCCGCCAGATGGAAAGCACTCCGGATTACAGCTACGGCGCCACCTACGAAGGATTGGTGGAGGCCCTCCACAGCTATGAAGGCCAATCTCTGGCCCAGCAGAAAGCCATCTTTGCCAAGCGGAGCACCATCGACAGCACGGTGTATTCCCAGCAGTTTGTAAAAGATTTAACAAATTTCTTCAGCCGGACACAGGCAGAACTCCGGAAAAACCTCCGGGACTGAAAGAAATTGCCAAAGTGGCGGAATAAAGGTTGACAAGATAGGCAGAAACTCCTATACTGTAACCATAATTGAACAAAAAGATAGAGGCGCGGAAAACATCAGTAATTCCCAGAGGGACACCGAAGAAGGGAACGAAAGGGGAACCGCCGAAGCAGAGCTGCGGGTGCGCGCTTATGCTGGGATGCAGGTGAAGAACCTGCAGACTGTCGCCTTTGGGTGGAGAGCTATCAATGGGAACGGAACCAAGTCCCCTGCGGGAGCAGGAGCGGCTTCTTTTCTTGCAGGTCATTGGGCTCACCTCGATGACCTGCTTTTTTGTCTCCCAAAGGAATTCAAAGGAGAGATGCAGAAAATGATCAGAGTAATGGTAAACGGTGCCTTGGGCAGAATGGGGCATACGGTGGTGCAGACGGTCCTGCAGCAGAAAGATATGGAACTGGTGGGCGCCGTGGATGTGTTCGGCAAAGACAAGACCGTGGAGGGCTGCCCGGTGGATACGGACCTGGCCCAGGCCCTGGAAACCCGGAAACCCGATGTGGTGGTGGATTTCACCCGGCCGGACGTGGTCATGGGGAACCTGCGGACCGTCCTGAATGCCGGTGTCAATGCGGTAGTAGGGACCACCGGGTTCACCAAAGAGAACCTGGAAGAACTGAAGGGCCTGGCAGAAAAGAACGGCGTGGGCATCCTGGTGTGCCCCAACTTCTCCATGGGGGCCGTCCTGATGATGAAGATTGCTGCAGAAGTGGCCAAATACTTCCCCCAGGTGGAAATCATCGAAATGCATCATGACAAGAAGTTGGATGCTCCCAGCGGCACAGCCATCCTCACCGCCCAGAAACTGGCGGAAGTCCGGGGCGGCTTCGTCCAGCAGGGGAACCCGGATGAAGAAGAGAAACTGCCCCATGCCAGAGGCAGCGAATATGAAGGGATGCGGATCCATAGCGTGCGGCTGCCCGGGTTCGTGGCTAGCCAGGAAATCATCTTCGGCAGCATGGGCGAGACCCTTACCGTGCGCAACGACCCGGTGAGCCGAGAATGCTACATGCCCGGGGTGATGCTGGGCTGCCGGACCATGGTGAACCGCAAAGGCCTGGTGTACGGGCTGGATCAGATTTTGGACTAAGGACAAAGGAGACGAATACCATGAAAGAATACAATTTGGCCATCCTGGGTGCTACGGGCGCCGTTGGACAGGAATTCATCAATCTGCTGAACGAACGGGATTTCCCCTTCAAGAACCTGAAACTGCTGGCATCTGCCCGCAGCGCCGGCAAGGAACTCACCGTCCGGGGCAAGACTTATAAAGTGGAAGAAGCCAAGGCCGATTCCTTCAATGGAGTGGATGTGGCCCTGTTCGCCGGCGGCAGCATCTCCAAGACCTTTGCTCCCATCGCTGTCAAGGCCGGGGCCGTGGTCATCGACAACTCCAGCACCTACCGGATGGACCCGGATGTGCCCCTGATCGTCCCGGAAGTGAATCCCCAGGACATCACCAAACATCATGGGATCATCGCCAACCCCAACTGCTCCACCATCATCATGGTGATGGCCCTGAAACCCATCTATGACCTGGCCCGGATCAAACGGATCATCGTCTCCACCTACCAGGCTGCTTCCGGTGCCGGCAAGGACGGCCTGGACGAACTGGAAAACCAGATCAAACAGGCAGCCCGGGGCGAAGAAATGACCGCCAAGATCTTCCCCAGCGCCAGCGCCCAAAAACATTTCCCTCTGGCCCTGAACCTGGTGCCCCAGATCGATATTTTCCTGGACAACCTGTACACCAAGGAAGAAATGAAGATGGTCAACGAGACCAAGAAAATCTTCTCCGATCCGGAACTGCGGGTCACCGCGACCACCGTCCGGGTCCCTGTCTACCGGAGCCACAGTGAATCCGTCAACGTGGAACTGGAACATGATGTGGAATTGGAAGACATCCGCAAGGCCCTGGCCAACTTCCCGGGCGTTGTGCTCCAAGATGATCCCTCCCAGCAGATCTATCCCATGCCCCTCTACACCTCCGGAAAGAACGATGTGTATGTGGGCCGTCTGAGAAGGGATGAATCCGCCGCCAACAGCTTCAACTTCTGGTGCGTAGGAGACCAGATCCGCAAAGGGGCCGCTCTCAACACCCTGCAGATCGCAGAAACCATGGTGAAGAACGGCTGGCTGTAAGAGAAAAGAAGAGAATTTGAGGGGAGCCTGAGTGTAAAATGAAAATCATTGTACAAAAATTCGGAGGAACGTCCGTAGCTACGCCTGTATCCCGTGAAAAAGTGGTGGGCAAAGTCCAGGAAGCCATTGCCCAAGGGTATGCCCCCATTGTGGTGGTCTCTGCCATGGGGCGGAGAGGGGACCCCTTTGCCACGGATACCATGATCGATATGCTGAAAAGTGTGAACCCGAATCCGGCTCCCCATGAACTGGATCTCTTGATGGCCTGCGGGGAAATCATTTCTTCCACCGTCATGGCTGCCACCCTCCAGGAAAGAGGCCTGAAGGCCAAAGCCCTCACCGGCGGCCAGGCCGGCATGATCACCGACGAAGAATACGGCAATGCCAAGATCCGCACCGTAGAACCGGACAACCTGCTGGAACTGGTGGAACAGGGGATCATCCCTGTGGTCTGCGGCTTCCAGGGGGTGACCCCGGACCACAAGAATGTGACCACCCTAGGCCGGGGCGGGAGCGATACTTCGGCGGCTGCCTTTGGTGTGGCTGTCCATGCGGAAAAAGTGGAAATCTATACGGACGTGGACGGCGTCATGACCGCCGATCCCCGGATTGTGAAAGATGCCCACATCATCAAGCAGATCTCTTACGATGAAATCCGGGAAATGGCCCATCAGGGCGCCAAAGTGATCCATCCCCGGGCGGTAGAGATCGTCATGCGCTACGGAGTCCCCATGGTGGTGAAGAGCACTTTCTCCGAAGCCCCTGGGACCCTGATCAGCAAAGAAGACCAGCCCAAGGAAATGGAAGAGACCGATTCCCTGGAACAGAACCATGCCTGCGGGGTGGCCAGCAAGAACAACATCGCCTTCTTCTCCGTGAACCTGGAAAGCAAAGATGGTGCGGAATTGTTCGACACCCTGGCCAAAAACGGGGTGAGCATCGGCACCATGAGCCTCCAGCCCCATTCTTTGATGTTCGCCGTCTACAGTGCCGCTACGGCAGATGCGGAAAAAGTCCTGCAGGCGGAGAACTGCAAGTACACCAAAGTGGAAAACTGCGCCAAAGTCACGGTGGTGGGCTCCCATATGGGCGGGGTCCCCGGCATCATGGCCCGTTTCATCAATGCCCTGGCCAAGGCTGGCATCGAAATCCTTCAAACGACAGATTCAGACAACCTGATTTCCGCCATCGTACGGGAAGAACAGGTAAAAGAAGCAGTCAATGCCCTGCACGCTGCTTTCCAATCTTAAAAAGGTGGTTAGCATGAATAAGAAACCTTATTTCGGTAGACTCATTACAGCCATGGTGACCTTCTTCCATGAAGACGGGTCCCTGAATGCGGACGGGACGGCAGAATTCGCCTCCTGGCTGCTGGATCACGGCTCCGACGCCATCCTGGTCAGCGGGACCAGCGGTGAAGCCCCCACCATGACCTATGCAGAAAAAGAAGAACTCTTTACGAAAGTCATCGCCAAAGTCAACGGCAGAGGGCCTGTGATCGTAGGTACCGGCTCCAACAATACGGCGGATGTACTGGAGATGAACAAGCTGGCAGAAAAAGTGGGCGCCGACGGGGTCCTGGTCGTAGGGCCCTATTACAACAAACCCTCCCAGGAAGGTTTCTACCGGCATTTCAAGACCATCGCCGATCAGACCCGTCTGCCCATCGTGATCTACAACGTGCCTGGACGGACCGGCAGCAATATCCAGCCGGCTACTATCGCCCGGCTGGCCCGGGACTGCAAGAACATCGTGGCCATCAAGGAAGCTGCCGGCAATGTAGCCCAGACCGCAGAACTGTACCGTCTGGTGCCGGAAGATTTCTCCATTTACAGCGGCGACGACGGCCTGATCCTGCCCTTCATGAGCGTGGGGGCCGTGGGGCTGATCTCCGTCCTCAGCAACGTGAACGGCCAGCTGCTCCAGGATCTGATGCAGAGCTACGAACGGGGCGATGTGCAAAGAGCCCGGGACCTGAACAAAATCATGGTGCCCCAGGCCCGGAGCATGTTCCTGGTGAGCAACCCCATCCCCATCAAAGAAGCCGTCACCAAGATGACCCCCTTCGATGCAGGTGTCTACCGGCTGCCCCTGTGCCCCATGACCGACGAAGAAAGAGAAAAAGTGACCCGGGCTTGGAAAGAAAGCGGGTTGTTGAAGTAAAAAAACGTCTCGCGCTGGGCGTCTCACGTCTCACGCCAAAGGAAAGGATCCGCCCCCTTGCTGGGGACGGATCCTTTCCTATATTGCAGGGACTGATAAGAAGTCAGATGCGGCCCAAGGGGCCTTGAAATGTCAGACTTCAGTTTTTGTTCGGTTAAGCAGTAGATCCGATTTGCTTTATCACGAACAATCTGACGTCTGACTTCTTATTAAGGATCCGGTTTTTGACGTCTTTTGCCATTCATGACGGTTTTTTTCCACTTAATGACGGTCTATTTCAAAACAGGGAGGGATTTTCTGTTTCCCGTAGAATGGGTTCACTATATACCCATTCTATAAGGAGGCAGATCAATGGAAAAAATCAAGACTTTTGACGAACTCACTATCCGAGACAACTTTCTCTTCCAACATGTCATGCGTAATGAAAGGCTTTGCACCCATCTTATCGAAAAAATCTTGGACATCAAAGTCCGTTCTCTCCGCTATCAGGATTTCGAAAAGACCATCGACCTCCGCTTGGATGGGAAAAGCGTCCGTCTGGACGTTTATGTAGAAGATGATGAGGGACGAGTCTACGATATCGAGATGCAGTGCTCCAATTCCCCCAAGAACGACCTGGCCAAACGCAGCCGTTTCTACCAGAGCCTGATCGATGGGGAACTATTGGACAAAGGCAAGCCGTACGAAGAACTGAATCCGTCTTATGTAATCTTCATCTGCACTTTCGATCCGTTCCATCGAAATCTGCCGATTTACACATTTACCCATTGCTGTCAGGAGGATAACAGGGTAAAATTAAAGGACGAGGAAGCCAGGGTATTCCTGAACAGTAAAGGCAGCGAAAATGCAGCCGATCCTGACATTGCAGCTTTCCTCCGTTACGTGGAAGGAAAAGCGGCAAAGGGAAAATTCGTGGAAAGCTTGGATCAGGAAGTCCATCTTGTGAAAAGCATGGATAAAGTGAGGCGAGAATATATGATTTTAAGTGACGAAATCAGAAGACGCCAGAGAGAAGCCGCAGAAGAAGGCAGAAAAGAAGGACTGGAAAAAGGCATACAACAGGGTATACAACAAGGTATGCAGCAAGGCATACAGCAAGGTATGCAGCAAGGTATGCAGCAAGGCATGCAGCAAGAACGGGAAGCCAACGTCCTTGGCATGCTAAAAGAGAAAATCCCGATGGAAACTATTTCCCGGATCACTCATTATTCTTTGGAACAAATCCAAAAACTGGGAAAACTGCATGGATTGCTTTGATGTGGAAAAGGCCGCCGAAAATTCGGCGGCCTTTTTGACCGTTGACAGCTGACCGTTGACCGGGGCTGCCCGGAGGAAGCCCCCAGTAGACAATCCCTCTGTAATTGATTATAATTACAAATGCGGTTAGTTTTGCGTAAATGGAACTTTGGCTGCAGCAGATGCGGCCTTTTTCTTTGCGCCTGAATTTACTTACAGGGGGAAAGATTTCATGCTTTTAAAGGATTTGCAGACGGGGGAGTCTGCAGTCGTTACGAAAATCGACCTGCCGTTCCAGATCGAGCGGCGGCTCCAGGCCCTGGGGATGACCCTGGGGACCCGGATCCATTGCATCACCCGAAAGGGGAAGGGCATCATGGTGATCCTGCTCCGGGGCACCCGGTTTGCCCTGGGCTACAATATGACCCGGAACATCACGGTGGATAAGGTGGAGGTGGACCATGACTGAGCAGCAGCCTGAAAAGCATCTCCACGATGCCCAGAATCTCACCATCGGCTTCATCGGCAACCCCAACTGCGGGAAGACCACCCTGTTCAATGCCTTTACCGGGGCCAACCTGAAGGTGGCCAACTGGCCCGGGGTCACGGTGGAAAAGGTGGAAGGGGCCATCCGGCGCCACAACATGAACATCCATCTGGTGGACCTGCCCGGCACCTACAGCCTCACCTCCTACACCATGGAAGAAATCGTCTCCCGGGACTTCATCCTCAGCGATGAAGTGGATGTGATCATCAACGTAGTGGATGCTTCCGCCCTGGAACGGAGCCTGTATCTGACCCTCCAGCTGCTGGAACTGGGGAAGCCGGTGGTCATGGCCCTCAATATGATGGATATCGTGGAAAAACGGGGGATGGAAATCGACCTGCACCGGCTGCCGGAAATGCTGGGGATCCCGGTGATCCCTGTTTCCGCCCGGAAACGCCGGGGCTTGGATGTTTTACTCCATGCGGCCATCCATCATCGGGATGCCAAACACACGGACCCGCTGATCCACGACCACAAGGCCATCGGAGCCCATCGGCTGGACCACAAAATGTACGCCATGGTCTATTCCGACCCCATCGAGGACCGGATCGACCAGTTGATCGCGGAACTGGAAGTGAAATACCCGGACATTATCAATCCCCGGTGGCACGCTATCAAGCTGCTGGAACAGGACCAGGAAGTGATGAAGAAGCACCCGGTGGACCGGCCGGACATCCTGGACAAGAACTATGAGACCCAGATTATCCGGGAAAAATACGACTTTATCGAAGAAATCATCCACGAAGTGCTGCTCCACAAGGAGGAAAGCGACAAGATCACCGACCGGCTGGACAAGGTGCTCACGGACCGGGTCTGGGGCATTCCGGTGTTCCTGCTGATCATGGCGGTGGTGTTCTTCCTGACCTTTACGGTAGGGGATGTGCTGAAGGGATACATGGAAGATTTCATCGGCTGGTTCGGGGACGGGCTGGAAGGGCTGCTCACTGCTTGGGCTGTCAGTGACGGGCTGAAATCCCTGATCATCGACGGGGTCCTGGGCGGGGTGGGGACCATCATCACCTTCCTGCCCAACATCCTGATCCTGTTCCTGACCCTGGGCTTCCTGGAAGATTCCGGGTACATGGCTCGGGTGGCCTATGTCATGGAAGACATCATGAGCTGCCTGGGTCTTTCTGGCAAGGCTTTCATCCCCCTGCTCCTGGGTTTTGGGTGCACGGTGCCGGCTGTCATGGCGTCCCGGGCCCTGGAACACAAACGGGACCGGTTCAAGGTCATGCTGATCACTCCGTTCATGAGTTGCAATGCACGGCTCACCATCTACATCCTATTTTCGGAAATGTTCTTCGGCAGCCACGCCATGGTGGTGGCCTATTCCATGTACCTGATCGGTCTTGTGGTGGCCATCCTGGTGGCCCTGCTGCTCCACGGCATCGAAAAAGCCCAGAACCGGCAGACGGAAGATTACCTCTTGATTGAGCTGCCGGAATACAAGATGCCCGATCTCCATACCGTAGGCATCTATATGTGGGAAAAGGTGAAGAGCTACTTGGAAAAGGCCGGGACCACTATTTTCGTGGCTACCATCCTGATCTGGTTCTTGCTGAACTTCGGCCCCAGCGGCTATACCACGGACGCAGGAGAAAGCTTTGGCGCCATACTGGGCCATGTACTAGTGCCTGTGTTCCGGCCCATCGGCCTAGGCTTCTGGCAGATCTGCCTGGCTCTTCTGGCCGGGATCTCCGCCAAGGAAGTGGTGGTCTCCAGCTGCGCCGTGCTCTTTGGCATCACCAACGCCAGCTCCGGCGCCGGCATGACGGAATTTACCGCGGCTTTGGAAGCCATCGGGTTTACCAGCCTCAATGCCCTATGCCTGATGGTGTTCTGCCTGCTGTATGTGCCTTGTGCTGCCGCTCTGGCCACCATCCACAAGGAAAGCGGAAGCTGGAAATGGACCTTCTTTGAGGCCTTCTTCCAGTTGGCTACGGCGTGGGTGGTCACCTTCGCGGCCTACCATCTTTTAAGCAGTTTGTAAACAAGGAAACAGTTTTTGAAGCAAGAGAAAGCGGAAAAAGAAAAATTCCCCTTCCTCTTGCTTATTTTTTGGGTTTGTAGTATAAATAATGCAGGAAATCAATTAAATAAATGTTTAATCGTTATAAAACAAATGGAGGGATGGATCATGAAAAAAAGCTACAAAGTGGATGTGGATTGCGCCAACTGTGCCGCCAAGATGGAAGCAGCGGTGAAAGCCACCCCGGGCGTCCAGGATGCCGTTTTGAACTTCATGCTGCTGAAGCTGAAGGTGACCTTTGAAGAGGGAGCGGATCCCCAGGAAGTCATGGGTCGGTGCCAGGCTGCCGTGGCCAAACTGGACGATGATTTCAAGATTTACTGTTAAAATGCTGCTGAATCGTAACCGGAGAGGGAGAGGGCCATGGAAAAAGAAGACAAAGTGATGATCGGACGGATCGCCGTATCTTTCATCCTGACAGTGGCCGCGGCGTTCCTGCCAGAAGCCTGGAAAGGAGAGGGAGTTTCCCTGGAATACCGGATCTTCCATCTGCTGCCCTACCTGGCGGCCTACTTGATCGTTTCCTGGGACATCCTGCTGAAGGCGGTGAAGAACATCCGGAAAGGCCAGGTACTGGATGAGAATTTCCTGATGGCAGTGGCTAGTTTGGGGGCTTTCGGCCTGGGCATCTACCAGAACGGGGACTATGCGGAAGCCGTGGCCGTCATGCTGTTCTACCAGGTGGGGGAACTGTTCGAAGACTACGCCGTGGGCAAAAGCCGCCGGAACATCAGCGAGCTCATGGATATCCGCCCGGACTACGCCAATGTGGAGCAGGACGGGAAACTGGTCCAGGTGGATCCGGATGAAGTGGCCATCGGCACCCAGATCATCGTCCAGCCTGGGGAAAAGGTCCCCATCGACGGACGGGTGGTGGAAGGACGGTCCAATCTGGATACGGCGGCCCTCACGGGAGAGAGCCTGCCCCGGGAAGTGGGGGCGGGGGATGAAGTGATCAGCGGCTGCATCAACTTGAACGGAGTCCTGACCATTGAGACTACCAAAGAGTTCGGGGAATCCACCGTTTCTAAGATCCTGGAACTGGTGGAAGATGCCAGTTCCAGGAAAGCCAAATCTGAAGTGTTCATCACCAAATTCGCTCGGGTCTATACGCCCGCCGTGTGCAGTGCGGCCCTGGCCCTGTTCCTATTGCCTCCCTTGGTGCGGCTGGCCATGGGGGAAGCCCCTCTGTGGCATATGTGGTTGTACCGGAGCCTGTTGTTTTTGGTGGTCAGCTGCCCCTGCGCCTTGGTGCTGTCCATTCCCCTCAGCTTCTTCGCGGGGATCGGCGGGGCCAGCCGGCAGGGGATCTTGATCAAAGGCTCCAACTACATGGAGACCCTGGCCCATACCGCCTATGTGGTGATGGATAAGACGGGGACCTTGACCCAGGGCGTATTCGAGGTTTCGGCGGTCCATCACAATAAATTGGAAGAAAAGAAAGTGCTGGAAATGGCTGCTCTGGCGGAATGTGCTTCCAGCCATCCCATCAGCAAGAGCCTCCAGCGGGCCTATGGCAAGCCCATTGATCGGAACCGAGTGACGGATATCCAGGAATACGGAGGCAAAGGGGTGGTGGCCCAGGTGGACGGCCATACCGTCGCTGCCGGGAACGCCAAGCTCATGGACATGCTCCACATCCCCTATGTAAACTGCCATATGGTGGGGACCTTGGTCCACGTGGCCATCGACGGGGCATACCACGGGCACATTTTGATTGCGGACCGGATCAAGACCCATTCCCAAGAAGCCGTCCAGGCTCTGAAGGCCAACGGGGTGAAGAAAGTGATCATGCTCACCGGGGATGAAAAACGGACTGCTGAAGCGGTGGCCAAGGAACTGGCCATCGACGAAGTCCACAGCGAACTGCTGCCCCAGGGAAAAGTGGAGCAGGTGGAAGCCCTGATCCGCCGGAAGGATCCCAAGGAGAAAGTGGCCTTTGTGGGAGACGGGATCAACGATGCCCCTGTGCTGTCCCTGGCAGATATCGGGATTGCCATGGGGGCCCTGGGCAGCGATGCGGCCATCGAAGCGGCGGATGTGGTGCTCATGGATGACGACCCATTGAAAATCAGCAAAGCCATCCGGATTGCCCGGAAATGCGTGGGCATCGTGTACCAGAATATCGTTTTCGCCATCGGCATCAAGGGCATCAGTCTGGTGCTGGGGGCCCTTGGGTTCATCAACATGTGGTTCGCCATTTTTGCCGATACCGGGGTGCTGATCCTCTGTGTGCTGAATTCCATGCGGTGTTTATTCAATAAAAAAGGATAAATATGAGAAGAGACTAGGGAATGCCCCCTGGTCTCTTTGCATTTTTATGCAAAAATCTCAAAAAGTATCTGTCCCTCTCCCTCCAACTGTGCTATAATGGTCCTACTTCTAATTTTACAAAGTACCTGAGAATGAGGGGTGGTCATGATGTTTAAAGTGTTTATCGATGGCGGTGAAGGGACGACGGGGCTGCGGCTGGCCCAGCGCCTGAAGCAGCGGGAGGATATCGAACTGCTGTCCATCAGCAGCGACCTGCGGAAGAACCTGGACGCCCGGCTGGAAAAGATCGACCAGGCCGATGTGGCTTTCCTGTGCCTGCCGGATGCAGCTTCTCGGGAAGTGGCTGAAGCTGCCAAAGACTGCGAAACCAAGATCATCGACACCTCTACAGCTTTCCGCTGCGACCCGGGCTGGGCTTACGGGTTCCCAGAACTGGGCCCCAGCTATTTCCATGCCATCCAGGAAAGCAGCCGGATCGCCAATCCGGGCTGCCATGCCACCGGCTCCATTGCCGTCCTGGCTCCCTTGGTGAAGGCCCAGCTGATCCCGGCAGACGGGCTCTATACCCTGACTTCCCTGACCGGATATTCCGGCGGGGGCAAGAAGATGATCGCTTCTTATGAAAATCTCCATGATCAGGAACTGGATGCGCCCCGGATCTATGCCTTGGGCCAGCAGCACAAACATCTGCCGGAAATCTTGAAATATGCTGGGCTGGAACAGGCACCGATCTTCCTGCCCATCGTGGCGCCCTATTATGCCGGGATGCTGGTGACGGCGGGCTTCCGGATGCCGGCAGATCTGAGCCTGGCCGCCATCCGGAAACTGTATGCGGACTTTTTCAAGGATCAGGCTTTCATCACCGTGGTCCAATCGGAGGAAATGCCCAAGATGTTGGGGTCCAATACCCTGGCCGGGAAAGATTCCCTGCGGATCTTCATCTGCGGCAACGAGGAACGGTTCACCGTCTCCGCCCAGTTCGACAACTTGGGCAAAGGAGCCAGCGGCGCGGCCATCGAAAACATGAATATCGCCATGGGTCTGGACCCGGCAACGGGACTGGAACTGTGAGGAGAGGGGGTGTTGCACGCAACGTGCAACACCCTTTTTTTTTGTTATGCTATTTCCGTTCATTTTCATGTAATTATTATATATAATACGAAAATACCCCGAACATTATTACATATTGTATACAGAATAATATTAGAAATAGAGTAAACAACGTAACAATTTTCTCGTTTTCGTGACAATTATTTGTGAACTATTTGTGAACGGATTTACACAAACCGTATTTTAGTTATAATCGTAATTGTTCGAAGTAATACGAACAGTATTTACCAAAATAAGATGTAATGATTGTAAATTGAATGAAAGCAGGGATGGCTATGATGATCAAACTGGAGCACGTCAATAAGTACTTTGGCACCAACCATGTCTTGAAGGACGTCAACTTGGAAGTGAAGGAAGGGGAAAAACTGGTGATCATCGGGCCGTCCGGTTCGGGGAAATCCACCACCGTCCGGTGCATGAATTTCCTGGAAGAACCCACGGATGGGCATGTGTACATCAATGGGACGGAACTGACCCGGAAAAACCGGACCCAGATCATCCGGGACAACATGTCCATGGTGTTCCAGCAGTTCAATCTGTATCCTCACATGACGGTGCTCCAGAACTTGACCCTGGCACCCATGAAGCTCAAGCACAAGAGCAAAGAAGACGCAGAAAAGACTGCCTATCATTATCTGGAAGTGGTAGGGCTCCGGCACAAAGCCAATGTGTATCCCACCACCTTATCCGGCGGGCAGCAGCAGCGGATTGCCATTGCCCGGGCCCTGTGCGATGAAAGCAAGATCATCCTCTTCGATGAACCTACCTCTGCACTGGATCCGGAAACCATCCAGGAAGTGCTGGACGTGATGATCAAGCTGGCCAAAGAGGGGAACATCACCATGGTGGTGGTGACCCATGAAATGGGGTTTGCCCGGCAGGTGGCCGACCGGATCGTCTTCATGGAAAACGGACAGATCATCGACGAAGGGACTCCGGACCATTTCTTCGTGAATCCTACCAATGACCGGGTAAAGAAATTCTTGAGCAAGATTATCCGCTGATATACCGGCGATAATCATAGAGAAGAAAAGCAGCAATATGGGGAGGTTTTATCATGAAAAAGTTAGGCAAGCTGAGCAAGATCTTTGCAGTGGGTGTCACCGTCCTGATGGCCATTTCTTTGTTTGCGGGCTGCGGGGACGAGAAAAAGAGCGCCGATACAGGTAAATCCTCCAATGTAGCGGAAGACATCGCCGCCATCAAGAAGCGGGGCGTCCTGCGGGTGGGCGTGAAGAACGTGACCAAAGGTTTTGGGTACCAGGATCCGGCCACCGGGAAATTCACCGGCCTGGAAGTGGACCTGGGAGCTGAACTGGCCAAGAAACTGGGAGTGGATGTGGAATATACGCCGGTGACGGCAGCCACCCGTACCGCACTGCTGGATTCCGGGGATATCGATATGGTAGCCGCTACGTTCACCATCACCCCGGAACGGAAAAAATCCTGGGATTTCACCACGCCGTACTATACGGACCATGTAGGGGTCCTGGTAGAAAAAGCCAGCAACATCAATACCCTGGCTGATCTGAAGGGCAAGGTGGTAGGGGTATCCTCCGGTTCCACTTCTGCCAAGGCTTTGGTAGAAGCCATGATCAAAGCCAAGGTCATCGATGGGGACGGCTTCGATCCCAAGAGCTTCGATGCAGCCACCTGGAACAAAGGAGTCAGCTTCAAACAGTATGCGGATTATCCGGCCATTTCCACGGCCCTGTCTTCCGGCGAAGTTTCCGCCTTCTGCGTGGATAAATCCATCCTGGCCATTTACCACACCGACGACCGGACCTTCATCAAAGAACAGTTCGCCCCCCAGGAATACGGCCTGGCCACCAAGAAGGGTTCCGGCATGAGCAAGTTCTGTGAAGAAGCCGTGCAGGGCTGGCTGAAGGACGGTACCATCAAGAAGCTGGAAGCCAAATACAATCTGGACAAATAAGGCATGACAGGAAGCGGCAATCCTCCCTCGGCGCAGTGCTCAGACAAGATTGCCCTTCGTTTTTACAGGAGGAATGGATCATGGGCGGTTTATTTTCAGAAAGAGCCTGGGCGGTGGTCCTGGCCCACAAAGCGAATTTTATCCAAGGCTTTTCCGTTACAGTGGAAAGTGCTTTGGGCGGCATCCTGATTGCAGCGGTGCTGGGGGTCCTGTTGGGGCTCATGGGCGTCAGCTCCCGGAAGGTCCCCAAGACCCTGAACCGGATCTATGTGGAAGCCATCCAGAATACGCCGCTCATCCTGCAGCTGTGCATCCTCTATTATGCCCTTTCCTTCTCGGGCCATAAGATCGGGGTCCTGGCCGCCGGGATCATTTCCCTGGGGATCTACCATGGAGCCTATATGGCGGAAGTGATCCGGGCCGGAATCGAAGCGGTGCCCAAAGGCCAATTCGAGGCGGCTGATGCCCAAGGCTTCGATTACACCCAAAAGATGGCCTACATCATCCTGCCCCAGACCATCAAGATCATCCTGCCGCCGACGGTGAATCAGATCGGCAATCTGATCAAGAATACGGCAGTGCTGTACATCATCGGCGGGGCGGATCTGATTTCTTCCACCTACAATTTCGTGACCGGAGCCACTACCGGCGGCTCCTATGCACCGGCCTATATCGTCTGTGGTGTCCTGTTCTTCGTGATTTGTTTCCCTCTGTCCACCCTGGCAGCCAGATGGGAAGCCAAGCTGAAGGCCCAGGATGAAATGATGAATGCTTGAGGAGGGATCGACTATGAATACGTTGGCAGGCAGTTTTGCCATACTGAAAAATCCGGATATCATGACCTTCATGCTGAAAGGGGTCTTCTTTACGGTGCTCTTGGCGGTGGTCTCCGTTTCCGCCAGCCTGGGCATCGCTTCCATCCTAGCTCTGGTGCGGAACTACTGCACCCGGCCGGCAGAAAGGGTGTTCCGCTGGGCGGCCACAGCGTATATCGAACTGTTCCGAAATACGCCCCTGCTGTTCTGGATCTTCATCGGCACGGTGTTCTTCCCGGCTCCCGGCATCCGGCGGATGTTCGGCCTGAGTTCCGTGGAAACCAAGCTGCTGTTCAAGTGCACCATCGCTCTGACCATCTTTGAATCCGCCATCATCGCAGAAATCATCCGGGGCGGCCTGAACGCCATTTCCAAAGGCCAATTCGAGGCGGGGTATGCCCAGGGCTTCAACATGGTCCAGGTGATGTGGTACATCATCCTGCCCCAGGCCTTCCGGAAGATCGTGCCCACCCTCATGAGCCAGGTGATCACCATCATCAAGGATACGTCCTTCATGGCCAATGTGGCCACCATCGAACTGATGGCCCGGGTCAACAAAGTGCTGAGCGGAGCAGCTCTCTACAACGGCACCGGCACCATCAACGTATCCGATGTGTTCGTCCTCTTCGGCTTCGCAGCCCTGGTGTATTTCGTCATCAACTACACCCTGTCCTGTGCGGTACGCCATGTCCAGGCCAGCCTGGAACGGGAAGGGGTGACGGAACCATTGGCAGAAATACCTGCCAATGTGGAAATGGCCAAGTGAATCTGCTGATCAAAAGGGGTTGCTGCGTGGGCAGCAGCCCCTTTTTCCTTTACAACCAGCCCCAAGTAAAGTACAATGAAGATTGTTGAGTTCCAGTCGCACCTTACAAAAAATTTTTTGAGGTGATTGTGTTGAATTTGTATCTTGGGGTAATCGTCGGTTATGCGCTGCTGCTGATCCTGCTGGGGCATCTGGTGGGGAAGCATGTGAAGGGGGCTTCGGATTTCTTTGTGGGGGGCCGTTCTTTCAATGCAGGGCTTCTGTTCACCACCCTGATCGCCGCCAACATCGGAGCAGGATCTACCGTAGGGGTAACGGGACTGGCCTATAAGTTCGGAGTATCCAGCTGGTGGTGGATCGGCTGCAGCGGCCTGGGGTCCCTGATCCTGGCCTATATCGTGGGACCGGCGGTCTGGAGAGTGGCCCAGAAACACAACCTGTACACCATGGGGGATTACCTGGATCTGCGGTATTCCCATGCTTTCCGGGGGGTCACTTCTACCATGATGGCCATCGGGACCTTGGCCCTGTTTTCCGGCCAGCTGCTGGGGATCGCCTGGATCCTCAATGTGGTGGCAGGGATCGACAAACTGTACGGCATCATCATCGCTGCGGTTGTGGTGACTTTGTATTTCTCTGCAGGAGGAATCAAAAGTGCCGCCATCGTGAACATCATCGAACTGATCGTCATCCTGCTGGGCTTCTGCATCGCAACGCCGTTTGCGCTCCAGTACGTGGGAGGCTGGAGCGGACTCCAGGCTGCCGTATCCAGCCATATGGGAGACGGTGCCCGGACGGCCAAGTATTTTGCCTGGGACGGGATGGGAACCACGGCCATCCTGGGATATTTCCTGATGCTGACCCCGGCCTTCTGCATCTCTCCCGGCCTCATCGGGAAAGTCTATGCAGCCAAGGATGAAAAAGCCGTCCGGGTGGGGACCCTGTGGAACGGCATCGTCCAGCTCCTCTTCGCCTTCCTGCCCATGCTCATCGGCATGTGCGCTTATGCAGCCTTCCCGGATCTGGGGAACCAGGAACTGGCCCTGCCCAAAGCCATGAAGGAAATGATGCCTTTTGGGGTATCCGCCCTGGCTTTGTCCGCCATTTTTGCGGCAGAAGTCAGCACCAGTGACACGGTGCTCTATATGCTGGCCACCTCCTTATCCAAGGATTTGTACAAGACCTTCTTCCATCCGGAAATCTCCGACGCCGAGCTGCTGAAGGTAAGCCGGAAACTGACGGTGCTCTGCGGCATCGCCGGGATCTTCATCGCCTACTACATGGCCAACATCATCACCGCCCTGGCCATCTTCTATTCCCTGATGACCGTTTCCTTGGCGGCCCCGTTCCTGTTCGGGCTGTTTACGGAAAAGGCTTCCACCAAGGGGGCTTTCTGTTCTGCCGTCCTGGGGGTGGCTGTAGTGCTGGGCCTGAAATTCTTTAACGGAGGAAAGGGCATCGGCATCCTGAATTCCACCAGCCTTGGAATCATCGTGGCTGCTGTGGTGATGCTGGTGAGCCTGTGGGTATTTCCCCGGATTGGAAAAGGAACAGAAAAGAAATAAGGAAGACAGAGGGGGAAGGGGAGCACGTCTCCCGAAAAATCCATTGCAGAACGAGGTATGACCCATTGAACAAGAAACAAAAACGGCTGGCCCTGGGCCTTGCCCTGGCCGGCCTGCTGGGGACCGGTACCGTTTGGGCGTCCCCACTGGAACAGGGAGCCAAACCGGCGGAAACTGTCCTTCTGGACGAAACCGAGGGACCCCTTTCCCATCTCCAGAAAAAGAAAACGGAGAAAAAAGAAAAAATCCAAAAGGAACGGGAACCGGAAAAGAAAAAGAAAACCCTTGGTTTCCGGGAACGGATCCGGAAGCAGCGGAAACAGGAAGAAAAGGCGGCTCGGGAGCAGCCGGAAAAAAAGATCCCCAATGGGAGCCAAAGCCATCCGAAGAAAGTGGCCGCGGCTAATCCCCAAAGAGAACTGCGCACGGAAAGCCGGGAAAAGACGGACCTCGGCCGTGATGCACGCCCGGCATCCCAACCGCCCCTGGTGATCCGGAAGGGTTATCTGGCGGTGAGCGGGGACACCTTGGTGCTGCCCCAGTGGCCGGATCCAGACAAGCTCCTGAAACTGGAGAACCAGGATCGGGTGATTACGGATCCCAGCCTGAAAATCATCATCAACCGGCTGACCACCACTGCCAAGCTGTGGGAACTGCCGGAAAACTACCAGGAAGTGACCATTGCCGGGCCGGCGGAAGCCAGCCGGGACCAGGCCGTAGTGCTGCTGCGCCGGTACAATCCCAAACTGCCCATCAAGGCCACGCCGGAAGAAATCGTGGATCTGTATTACCAGGAAGCCGGCCGGGAAGGGCTGCGCTGGGACATTGTGTTCTGCCAGGCCCTCCTGGAAACCGGGTTTTTCCGGTTCGGGGGCACGGTAGTGCCGGAACAGAACAATTTCTGCGGCCTGGGGACCACCAGTGCCACCGTCCGGGGAGCGTATTTCCCTACCCCTCGGGATGGGGTGCGGGCCCATGTCCAGCATCTCATGGCCTATACCACGGACCGGCTGCCGGCCACTCCGGTAATCGATCCCCGGTATTATCTGGTGTACAAAGGAAAGGTCCAGAACGGATTCTACACCCGCTGGTCCCAGCTCAACGGCAAATGGGCCACCGGCAGTTATTATGCGGAGAAGATCCTGAATCTCCACGAACAGATGAAGAAGATCATCGCCATTTCCGGCAATGACTGGGATGGAGGCGTTTTGAAATGATGCATGTTGTACTGGTAGAGCCGGAAATCCCCGGAAATACGGGGAACATCGCCCGGCTCTGCGCGGCCACCGGGGCCAGCCTGCACTTGGTGCGGCCTTTGGGCTTTTCCGTGGATGACAGATACCTGAAGCGGGCGGGCCTGGATTACTGGCATCTGGTGGACATCCACTATTATGATTCGGTGGAGGAGGTGCTGGCCGCCTATCCGGACAGTCCCCGGTTCCTTTTGACCACCCATGCCCATAAATCCTACAGCCGGGTCCATTACGGGCCCGATTCCCTGCTGATTTTCGGCAAGGAGAGCGCCGGCCTTCCGGAAAGCTTCCGGCTGGCCCATGCAGAGGAATGTGTGCGGATCCCCATGGTCAGTGAGGCCCGGTCCCTGAATCTGGCCAATTCGGTGTCCATTGTCCTTTATGAAGCGTTACGGCAGAATGATTTTGATCTCCAGGAGGGAACCATATGATCTGTATCAAGGAATTCGAGTTCGACGCAGCCCACTATCTGCCCAATTATCACGGCAAATGCGAACATCTCCACGGCCATACCTATAAGCTGGTGGTGAAGGTGGAAGGCCATCCTGACGCAGAAGGGATGGTATTGGATTTCGTCCAGTTCAAACACACAGTGAAAGAGCTGGTGGTGGACCAATTGGACCATCACTGCCTGAACGACATCCTGCCCCAGCCTTCGGCAGAGAACATCGCGGTATGGGTCTGGAACAAACTGAAGGAACCTCTCACCGGGGCCAACTACACCCTGTATGAAGTCCAGGTCTGGGAGACCAAGACAAGCGGGATCGTGTATCGAGGTGAATCATGCTGAAAGATGTCCAGGCGCAGCAGGATCTGCGCCATATCGCACTGAAACATGTGGGGATCAAGGACCTGCGCTGGCCCATCTGCCTGGCGGACCGGGAAAAAGGCAGCCAGCATACGGTGGCCCATGTGACCCTGGCAGTGGATCTGCCCCAGGAACAGCGGGGGACCCACATGAGCCGCTTCGTGGAATGCCTGAAGCAGGTGGGACCCATCCGTCCTCATGAATTGGAGGAAGTGCTGGATGGGCTGCGGCAGAAGCTGGAAGCCCGGAAAGCCCTACTGGAATTCGATTGTCCCTACTTCGTGACCAAGAAGGCCCCGGTCAGCGGCATCGAAAGCTATTTGGACGTGGAGTGCCATTTCCGGGCAGAAAAGGGCGAAACCTTTATCCTGGAAGTGGGGGTGGATGTGCCCATCCATACCCTGTGTCCCTGCTCCAAGGAAATCAGCAAGTATGGTGCCCACAACCAGCGGGCCTGGGCCAAGATCCGCATCCGTACTGCCCAGCCGGTGTGGATCGAAGAACTGGTGGAAATGGCGGAAAAGGGAGCTTCTACGCCCCTGTATTCCCTGCTGAAACGGCCGGACGAAAAATTCGTCACAGAAATGGCCTATGAAAATCCCCGGTTCGTAGAAGATGCGGTCCGGGAAATCGCCCTCCAGCTCAACGGGGATCCCCGGATCGACTGGTACACCGTCACAGTGGAAAGTGAAGAAAGCATCCACAACCACAATGCCTTTGCAACTGTAGAAAAAGAGGTGTGATATGTTCCTGACCATTCCTGCAGAGCGGATCCGTACCGAAATGGAAAAACTGGAAGTCCATCCGGCCGGCATTGGGCTCATGGCCCCCAAGGCGGCAGTCCTGCCGTTGAAGCTCCTTTCCATCCGGACTCCAGCGGCCAACATCATCAAACAGGAAATGCTGTCCCTGGGAGGGGACTGTGTGAATCCCAAGGGGACCATCAACTGCAGCTTGGACCGGGTGGATGTGATCCTCTTGGGGAACCGGCGGCAGTACCAAGCCTTGAAACAGAAACTGAAGACCATGGCCGGCTGGTTCGGCATCCAGGGCGTCCTGGATGATCTCCAAGCGTTCCTGGAGCCGGGAGAGATGGTGACCTGTTTGGCTGATGGTCGGAAACTGACCTACGAAAAGATGCGGGTCATGGGGATCCTGAACGTGACCCCGGATTCCTTCTATGCAGGTTCCCGGATCAGTGGGGAGGAAGCCCTGCTGCAGAAAGCGGAATCCATGCTCCGGGAGGGAGCGGATTTGCTGGATATCGGCGGGGAATCCACCCGGCCGGGGGCGGATCCGGTGACCCCGGAAGAAGAGAAACGTCGGGTGACAGGTGCCCTGGCGGCTCTACGGAAAGCTTTCCCAGAGTCCATCCTCAGTGTGGATACCTACCATGCAGATACGGCAGAAGCGGCCCTGGAAGCTGGAGCGGACATCATCAATGACGTGACCGCAGCTACTGGGGACGGCCGGATGCTGGAAACAGCGGCCCGGGCCAAGGCCCCTTTGGTGCTGATGCACATGCGGGGGACCCCCAAGACCATGATGACGGAAGACATGCGGAGCTACCAGAATGTGGTGGGAGAAGTCTCCCAATACCTGCTGGAGCGGGCGGCAGCCTGTGCAGAAGCCGGGCTGGGGAACGATAAGGTGATCCTGGATCCGGGGCTGGGCTTTGCCAAAGGCCGGGCAGAAAACCTGGACCTGTGCAGCGGCCTGGCTGAAATGACCGGCCACGGGATCCCCGTGCTCCTGGCCGGTTCTCGGAAGGCTTTCATCGGTAAGGTACTGGGAGACCTGCCTGCGGAAGAGAGGCTGGAAGGGACCATGGCCCTTTCGGCTGCAGCCCTTTATGCCGGAGCCCAGATGGTGCGGGTCCATGATGTAAAGGAAAATGTCCGGCTGATCCGGATGCTGGAGGCGATCCGGGCATGTCGATAGCCTATGTGGCCCTGGGGAGCAACCTGGGGGATAAAGAACAGAATATCCGCCGGGCTCTGGAGCTGATGGAACAGCACGGGGTCCGGGTGCGGAAGGTGTCGCCCCTTCTTACTACGGAACCTTATGGGGTGACGGACCAGCCGGAATTCCTCAACGATGCTGCTGAAGTAGAATGGGCTGGGGATGCGGAAAGCCTCCTCCATACCCTCCTTGCCATCGAACAGGAGATGGGACGGCAGCGGAAACGCCATTGGGGAGAGCGGAACATCGATCTGGATCTTCTCCTTTTCGGGGACCAGATCCTCCGCAGCGCCGATCTGGTGCTGCCCCATCCGGATATGGCCAACCGGAGCTTTGTCCTGGAGCCGTTGGCCGCCATCGCTGAAACGGTGGTCCATCCAGTATTCCACCGGACCATCGGTGAACTGTGGCAGGCACTCCAGGAAAAACAACAGAAAAAAGGGGTCTGATTCATGGGTGAACGTGTGAAAACAGGCGTTGTCCTGTTCCTTTTGTATGGGCTTTTATTTGCGCTTTCGCAGCTGGTCCAGGTGGTGCCAGGACTTTCCGGCCTGCGGCTCCAGGCCATGTTGTCCGTGCCGTACGGGCTGATCTTCGGACGGACCGGGGCCATTGCAGCGGCCCTGGGGGCAGCGGCGGCCATGGCGGTGACTGGGGGGAATCCCAATTTCATTCCTATTGAATTCTTGGGGGCCCTGCTTTCTGCCTATCTGCCTTTCCGGATCTGGCAGGGGATGCGCAGTCCCCAGGAGCCTTACCTCTGCGTGGAAGACCAGCGGACGGGCACCATGTATTTCATCCTGAGCCTGATCGGAGCCATCCCCATGGCGGTGTTCCCTGCAGTAGGCGGGGACTTGTATCAAGTGGTCCCGTTCCCGGCTTCCTATCCACGGATCTTCCTGGCTTCCTTGGTCTGTACCGTGGTGGGCGGCTTTTTGGTCTACAGCCAGGCAGCGCCCAGGATGTTCCGAGGGGCTGGAGAAGCACTTTGGAACCGGATCCGGGATACCAAAGGAACCACTCGGAGCATGGCGGTGGCGATGCTCCGGATTACCCTTACGGGAGGTTTTCTGGGCCTGGGACTGGCCTTCATCTTCCCCAACGAATTCGAACTGCTGGTGGTGGAATATGTCATGGGGATTTTTGCTGCCCTGCTCTTTATCCTGACGGCCGTCTGAGGGAAACATCATGATGTATGTACTGACCTTCATTGTCCAGCTGGTGCTGTTCCTGACCTTCCTCTGGACCTGCAGCACTGTGTTCATGGGTCGGCTGACCCACAAGAAGCCGCGGCCCCTTGTGGCCGGCCCCAGCCGTTTTGCCATCTTGGTCTGTGCCCATAACGAAGAACCGGTGATCGGGAAACTTCTCCAGAGCCTGGAGGACCAGGATTACGATGGAGACCGGTATCAGGTGTTCGTCCTGGCGGACCACTGTACGGACCGGACGGCGGAAACAGCTCAGCAGTACCCCCATGTGACGGTACTGGAACGGAGCAGCGGCCCCCGTACTGGGAAAGGCGCCGTGCTCAGCTGGGGGATCCCCCTCATCCAGGAGCGGTTCGGAAGTTCTTTTTCCCATCTGGTGATCTTCGATGCGGACAATATGGCCGATCGGGGCTTCCTGACGGCCCTCAACGACAGCTTCACCCATGGGGCCCGGCTGGTCATGGGGAACCGGCTTCCCCTCAATCCCTATGACAACCTGATCTCCCAATGGTACAGCATGTACTGGCTCAGCGTGGATGTGTTCAGCAAGCCTCGGTATAATGTGGATATGCCGGCCATTATTTCCGGCACCGGGTTCGGCTTCGACAGCCGGCTGCTGGAGGGAGAAGGCTGGCATACCCGGACCATTGTGGAAGACATGGAGTTTTCCATGCAGCAGAATTTCAAGGGAATCTTTTCCGAATACCAGGACAAGGCACGGTTCTATGATGAACAGCCCGTGACATGGAAGGCCATGGTGAGCCAGCTGCGCCGGTGGATGACGGGGAATTACGAAATCGCCCAGTTGTACTGGCGGGAATGGTTCCGTCATTTCCGGGCAAAGCCTGACATTCGGCTGATCGATAATTTCATCCCCATGCTCATGTGCGTGGTGTTCGGCTTTTATTTCCTGACCAATCTGCTGTGGGTGGGACACCGGGCCCTGGAAGGTCTGCCTCTCCTCACTGGGAAGGATGTGCTCTGGTGGACCATGCTCTATGTGCTGAGCCTGATCATGGGGACCAATGCGGTCCGGGGCGGGGAACTCCAGATCAAAAAAATGCTGCCAGGGATCCTGACAGGTGGATTTTTCTGCATTTTCCTTTCCCTGATCGCCGTCTATTCCGTCTTTTTCCCCCAAAGGAAATGGATCCCCATCGCCCATATCCATCAAGAAGGGCCGGAGAAGTAAAGAAGGGGGGTGTTGCACTTAACGTACAACACCCCCCTTCTTTACTTCTCCCATTCCTCTAAAAAACTGTGTTCCTTCCCATGTTGCTTGAACTTCAGTACGGTATCCAGGTTGATGTTTTCCATGCTGTGGAAGATGTTGCTGGGAACCTGGGGATTGCCGGCGGCCAGCTGGGCGATCAGTTTCTTCACTTCCAGCCGCTTGGAATCGGTGGTTCCATCTGTATGGCAGGTGGAACAAGTTTCCGTGAATTTGCAGGCACACTGGATGAAATACAGGTCATTTTCGTCCCGCCAGCTCTTGATGTCAGCTTCCCGGACGTAATAGAGAGGCCGGATCAGTTCCATTCCCGGGCAGCTGGTGCTCTTCAGTCGGGGCAGCATGGTGCGGACGGCGCCGGCATAGAGGATGCTCATCAGATTGGTCTCGATTACATCATCGAAATGGTGCCCCAGGGCAATCTTGTTGCAGCCCAGTTCCCGTGCCTTCCGGTAGAGGTATCCCCGGCGCATCTTGGCGCAGAGATAGCAGGGGGATTCCTCCACGTGGAAGACGGATTCGAAGATGTTGGTGGAAAAGAAGGTCAAGGGCACGTGGAGCAGTTTGGCGTTCTCTTCGATGATTTTCCGGTTCATTTCATTGTAGCCCGGATCCATGCACAGGAACACCAGGCCGAAGGGAATCTTGTTGTGGCGTTTCAGATCCTGGAACAGCTTGGCCATGAGCATGGAATCTTTGCCGCCGGAGATGCACACGGCGATTTTGTCTCCCGGCTGGATCATCTCGTAATCGCAGATAGCCTGGACGAATTTACTGGAAATCCGCCGCTTGTATTTCCGGCGCAGGGAAGTCTCGATCCGTTTCAGCCGCTGGGAATCGGCAGCGTCTTGGACTGCCTGCTTTTCCAGCCGGCACTGGAGCCACAGCGCATAGCCTCCCTTGAGGGAGACCGCTGTATAGCCTTGTTCCCGTAGGTTGTCCGCCAAGCCCAGGCTGATTTTCCCCCACATGCAGAGGCAGACGATGAGCTTTTCTTCCGGCAGTTCCAGGAGCCCTTCCTGGAGTTCCAGGGGATTTAGGTTCACGGCTCCCGGCAGGGTCCCTCGCTGGAAGGCCGCTGCATCCCGGATATCCACCACATAGATTTGCTGGGAATCCAGTTCCGCCAGTTCTTCCGGAGAGATCTCTCTTTGCTTTTCCCAATTATCATGCAAAGCATTCATTCTTTTCCATACTTCCTTTTCTTCAGAATCCATGGCAATTGCCGAATCTTTCCTATTTTACCATGAAATCAGGACAAAACAAAGGAAAAGAACGAGGGGAACTGGCCCAGTTCATAGGGCTTTTTTGACGGATGCTTCCCCCTTCAAACCATTGCGGGGCCACTCCCCTTGTGCTATCCTTTATAAGTAAGGAGGAGAACACCATGGATATGAAAAAAAGAGCCGGGCAGACCTTTGTATGGGCGTGCCTCCTGGTTTTGGGCATCGGGGCCTGGTCCTGTGCCCAAGAATCTTCCCTGGCCGCGGCTCCTCCGGGGACGGCGGTACAGGGAAAACAAGCTTCGGAAAAACCGGCCATAAAGGTCAGGCCCATTGCCTATACGGGCCTGCGGCGCCGGCTGATGCGGGAATATGCCCGGATCCACTACGGCCGGGAGATGGAAACCATTGTCCCGCAGGCGGTGGTGGTCCACTGGACGGCTTCCAATTCCCGGGACGGGGTGTTCCGATACTTTTACAACGAGGAGAATCCCCGACTGAAAAACGGCACGCTGAACGTGGCCTCCCATTATCTGGTGGACCGGGACGGCACCATCTGGCAGCTGACCCCGGAAACCGCCCTGAACCGCCATGCCATCGGACTGAACTGGTGCGCCATTGGCATCGAGAACGTGGGCGGAGCGGAGGGCCGGGAAGACCTGACCCCGGCCCAGCTTGAAGCCAATGTGGAACTGATCCGGTATCTCCGGGACAAATATCCCACACTCCAGTGGGTGCTGGGCCATTATCAGCAGGAACAGGCCCGGCATACTTCTTTGTGGAAAGAAAACGTACCGGGCTATTACCATGGTAAGACTGATCCGGGGCCCCGTTTCATGGCAGGATTGAAGGGCCGGCTGGCCGGGGAAGGAGTGAAGTTCTTTTGAAATCGTTGAACAAGGGAATCGGCCTGCTGCTGACGGGCCTTCTGCTGCTGTCCGGGCTAGGCGTCCCCCGTACCTCCCAGGCCAGTGCACCGGCTGCAGCTTCTGCCAGGGCGGCCCTGAGCCCCCGGCTCCAGAAAATCGGACGGATCATCCGGGAGGCTGGACCTGCCCAGGTCTATTTCACCAATCTGGCCACCAACCAGAGCATCTACTTGGGCAGCGAAACCATGCCTTCTGCCAGCATGATCAAAGTCTTTATCTTGGCCAAAGCCTATGAGGACATCCAGGACGGCAGACTGAGCCGGAAGGAAACCTTCACCTTGACCTCGGACAATGTGGTGGGTGGGGCAGGGGTCCTCCAGGGACGGGGGTACGGCAGCAAAGTGCCCCTCCAAGAGGCCCTGGAATTGATGATCACCGAAAGTGACAACACCGCGGCCAACCTGCTCATCGACCGGCTGGGCATGGACCGGATCAATGCCTATATGCAGAGCCATGGGTACACCCACAGCGTCCTGCGCCGGAAGATGATGGATACAGAGGCTATGGAGGCAGGACGGGAGAACCTGACCAGCACCCGGGATATTGCTCTGCTGTTCAAGCGGCTGTACCAGGGAAAATGTGTGGGCCCGGCCCAGGACCGGGAAATGCTGGCCATTTACAAACGCCAGACCGACAACGACAGCATCCCCGGAGACCTGCCCCAGGGAACGGTGGTGGCCCACAAAACAGGAGAAGTCAACGACCTGCGCCACGACGGGGGCATCGTGTACACCCCCAAAGGGGCCTACGTGCTGGTGATCTTCACCCGGGATTACACTCCCTACGGAACCATGGCTGAGCTGTCAGAGAAGATCTATCAGGCGTTTGTGGAGTAGATGCGGAAAAGCAAATGGAATTGTGGAAATGGGAACATCAATTCATTGAGGAAGAAGTCAAAAAATATACGAACCATTGAAACAATGGTTCTAGGGTAAGGAAAAGCCCTGGCGGGAGTGGGAAATTCCTGCCAGGGCTTTTTCCTTTCGCTGTCCCAAAATTTCTACAGCGGCTATGGTATAATAAACCAGAGTGTTTTAAAAGTGAGGGAAGGGGAGATGGCTTTGAAAACGGTGCAAGTTGTGGCAGCGCTGATCATCAACCAGAATAAAGTCTTCGCCACCCAACGGGGCTATGGAGAATTTAAAGATGGCTGGGAATTCCCTGGAGGAAAGATCGAGCCTGGAGAAACGCCGGAAGAGGCCCTCAAACGGGAAATCCAGGAAGAACTGGACACGGAAATCCAGGTGGAACAGCCTCTCACCACCGTTGAATACGAATATCCCACTTTCCATCTTTCCATGCAGTGTTTCCTCTGCAAAGTGGAACGAGGCAACTTGACCTTACTGGAGCACGAAGCTGCTCGGTGGCTTTCTTATGATGAGTTGGATAGCGTGGATTGGCTGCCAGCGGATCTGTTGGTGGTGACGGCTTTAAGGGAATATTTGTCTGAAGACGAGGATTAACTCCTTTTTAGGCGTTATTGTTATGAAGTAAATTTATTCAGATATGGAAAGACTTGCTCGTAGGTAAGAGCGTAGCAAGGGAGGTAGCCGTGGCGGAATTTACTGCCACGGCTTTTTCGCTGTAGTAGGCTGAGATAGGCTAGGTATAGAAAATTTTACAGGAAACCTGATTTCTTTAGTGAAATTTTACGTTAAGTTTGGTAAAATAATATGAATATGTATTTTGTTTCGCCAGCGATTCCTGCAGTGCTGGCCTATTCTTATGCATAAAAATCCATTAAAAGAGCATAAATAGAGAAAAGAAGTGAGACAACGGGATGAGTACACTGGAAGACCTTGTGGTCGGCACAAAAGTCAAGGGAATAGTGGGAAATGAAGCGGTTACCCTTATTGCGGCCAATTGGTGCGGCAGCAATGCGGTAGAAGTGGTCTACAAGGATTCGAATGAGAACCTAGGCAACCAGATCCTTTATCGGGACAGAGAGCCGGAACTGGAACTGGAAACCCAGCACCTGCCTTGGAGTTTCAAGGGAGATCCTGGCCGCATGAAATTAGCATCTGAAGCCTACCGCATCAGTCTTGCTCATTTGTTTGACCCATACCTGGCAATCCATACGTCTTCCGTGGAACCACTGCCCCATCAGATTTCTGCAGTGTATCAGGAAATGCTTCCTCGGATTCCACTCCGTTATATCCTGGCGGATGATCCAGGAGCTGGTAAAACCATCATGACCGGTCTCTACATCAAAGAAATGATGGCCAGGGGCGATTTGCAACGTTGCCTGATTGTTACTCCAGGGAACTTGGTGGAGCAATGGCAGGATGAATTGTATTCCAAATTTCACCTGCGTTTTGAGATCTTGACCAACGAGCGCATGGAATCTGCTGTTACCGGAAATATTTTTACAGAGGCCAATCTTTGCCTGGCAAGAATGGACAAATTGGCCCGAAATGAAGAACTGCAGGCTAAACTTCGAGTTTCTGACTGGGATTTGATTGTAGTGGATGAAGCCCATAAAATGTCTGCTACCCTTTGGGGAGGGGAAGTAAAGTACACAAAACGATTCCAACTGGGCAGGCTGCTTTCTACCATCACCCGGAATTTCCTATTGCTGACGGCCACTCCCCATAACGGAAAAGAAGCAGACTTTGAATTATTCCTTTCTTTGGTGGACCCGGACCGATTCGGAGTCAATCATGGAAATGGGAAACGGACTGTGGATGTAAATGATGTAATGCGTCGCCTGGTCAAAGAAGAACTGTTGAAGTTCGACGGTACTCCTTTGTTCCCGGAACGCAGAGCCTATACGGTCAATTATTCTCTTTCCCCATTGGAGGCTCAGCTATACCAGGAAGTGACGGAATACGTACAGGGAGAATTCAATCGGGCAGATAAACTGAATAAAGAACGGAAAAATACTGTAGGCTTTGCACTGACCATTCTGCAGCGGCGGCTGGCTTCTTCACCAGAAGCCATTTACCAATCGCTCCACAGGAGAAGAGAACGGCTGGAACGACGTTTGGCAGAAGAACGCCAGGGAAAACGGACGGAAGAGTGCCAAACGCTGGATTGGGATGAAATGGATGACGACAATCTGTCGTCAGAGGAACAGGAACAGCTGGAAGAGCATGTAGTGGACCAGGCTTCTGCCGCTGCTACTATTGCAGAGCTGGAAGCGGAAATCAATACCCTGAAACATCTGGAACAATTGGCTGACCAGGTACGGGTCAGTGGGGTGGACCGGAAATGGGATGAATTGTCCAAACTGCTCCAGGATGATGTCTTTATGTTTGGCAAAGATGGCCAGAGAGAAAAACTGATCATTTTTACTGAACACAAAGACACGCTCCATTATTTGGCGGGGAAAATCCGTTCCCTTTTGGGAGACCAGGAGGCAGTGGTAACCATTCAGGGTGGGATGCACCGGGATGAACGGCACAAAGTGGAAGAACAGTTCAAACAGGATGCTAAAGTGCGGATCCTGATTGCCACGGATGCTGCCGGCGAAGGCATTAACTTGCAGCGGGCCCATCTGATGATCAATTATGACCTGCCCTGGAATCCCAACCGTCTGGAACAGCGTTTTGGCCGAATCCATCGGATCGGTCAGTTGGAAGTCTGCCATCTTTGGAATCTGGTGGCTGCGGAAACCCGGGAAGGGTACGTATTCCAGAGGCTTTTCACCAAATTGGAAGAGGAACGGAAAGCCCTGGGCGGAAAGGTGTTTGATATCTTGGGGAAAATGACCTTTGATAACAAGTCCCTGAAAGATTTGCTGATCGAAGCCATCCGCTATGGCAATGATCCCAAAGTACGAAATCGGCTGAATCAGGTGGTGGATGCATCTATGGATCCGGAAGTATTCCGGAAACTGATCCAAGAGCAGGCACTGACCAATGACGTGATGGACGTCCACACCGTGAATCTGATTAAAGAGGATATGGAACGGATGGAGGCCCATAAACTGCAGCCTCATTTTATTGAAGCATTCTTTTTGGAAGCCTTTAAAAGTGTAGGAGGACGGGTACAGAAACGGGAAAAGGGACGGTACGAGATTCCCTTTGTCCCGGCAGCTCTTCGGCAGCGGGATCGGGTTATCGGGTTCGGTGACCATGTGCTGAGAAGTTATGAGCGGGTTTGTTTTGATAAATCCTTCTGCACCCTCCAAGGAAAGCCCGATGCAGATCTTTTGTGTCCGGGACATCCTCTTTTGGAAGCCGTGATCGATTTGATCCTGGCACGGAATGGAGAAACCTTGAAAGAAGGAGCCATTTTTGTGGATGAGAGGGATTATGGAACGAAAGCCCGTCTTCTGGTCTATATTGAAGATGCCATCCAGGATGGGGTGATGCTGCCTAGTCAAAAGCACAGGATCATTTCCAAGCACATGCATTTTGTGGAACTGCAGGAAGACGGAACCGCAAAAAATGCAGGGTATGCCCCTTATTTGGATTACCGAGAAGCCAGCGAAAAAGAAAGAGCGGCAGTTGTATCCTGGCTTCTGCAGCAAAAGTGGCTGAGCAGCGGAGTGGAAGAAAAAGCAAGAAATTACGCGGTCCAGCAGTTGATTCCCGCCCATTTGGCGGAAGTGAAAAAGCAAAAAACAGCCTCTTTGGATAAGACGGCCAAAGCCGTTACACATAGGCTGACACGGGAAATCCAATATTGGGATGCCCGAGCTGTGGAATTGGAGCAAAAAGAGGCTGCCGGCAAAATCAACGCCAAACTGAACTCTCAAAAGGCCAGACAGAGAGCCGATGAGCTGGCACGCCGGAAAAATGAACGGCTGGCGGAAATCACCAAAGAAAAGAATATTTCTCCTTTGTCGCCAATGATTACAGGGGGAGCCCTAGTGGTTTCCAAAGGGCTGGCTTATTCTCTTACCCATAAAGAGAAACCGGTACCGTTTGGGCAGGGAGACAGGAAGAGTATGGAATATGCAGCCATGAAGGCTGTGATGGATATGGAAACGAAACTGGGGTATATTCCCAGGGATGTAAGTGCTGAAAAATGCGGCTATGATGTGGAATCCCATATACCGGAATCCAAACAGGACACAGCCCATAACAATGCCCTCCGATTCATAGAAGTAAAAGGACGGCAAAAAGGGGCTTCTACTGTTACTGTCAGTAAAAATGAAATTTTGACAGCGCTGAACCGGCCGGAACAGTTCATTTTGGCCATTGTGGAAGTGGAGGGGGAGAAAACTCATATCACCTATCTGCAGCGGCCTTTCCAGAATCCCCCGGACTTCACGGCGACCAGCATTAATTACGATATCCAGGATCTGATCCGTCAATCAGATATCCTGCTTCAGGAGTGAGTCGAACAATGGCAATCAAAAAGTTAATTGAGGTGGCACTGCCACTGGATAAAATCAATGAAGCCTGTGCTCGGGAAAAATCCATCCGTCACGGGCATCCTTCTACACTGCATCTGTGGTGGGCACGGCGGCCTTTGGCAGCAGCTCGGGCTGTTATCTGGGCCAGTCTGGTGGATGATCCTTCGTCCCATCCTGAGCTATTCCCTACGGAAGAAGAACAGCACAAAGAGCGGGAACGGCTTTTTGCCATTTTGGAAGATCTGGTAATCTGGGAAAATTCCAATAATCAGGATGTGCTGGGCGCAGCTAAAAAGGAAATTCTGAAATACAACCAAGGAAAATTCCCTACCCTGCTGGATCCTTTTGCAGGCGGGGGAGCCATCCCTCTGGAAGCCCAGCGCCTGGGACTGAAAGCCATTGCTCATGACTTAAACCCGGTGGCGGTTATGATTAACAAAGCCATGATCGAGATTCCACCCCGGTTTGCCGGAAAGGCACCGGTGAACCCGGACGCTCGGGCTTCTTTACTAAATACGGATTGGGTCGGCGCTCACGGTCTGGCTGAAGATGTCCGCTATTATGGGGAGTGGATGAAACAGAAAGCCTATGAAAAAATCGGACATCTGTACCCCAAAGTCCAGCTGCCTCCGGAAGAAGGGGGCGGGGAAGCAACGGTGATTGCCTGGATCTGGGTACGGACTGTAAAATGTCCCAATCCGGCCTGCGGCTGTGAAATGCCGCTGGCCAGTTCGTTTGTGTTATCCAAGAAAAAAGGAAAAGAAGTTTGGGTTGAACCGATTATTCAAAACAATGAAATTAAATATAATATTCGTCATGGAAAATGTCCAAAAGAAAAAGAGTCGGTTAAATTGAATAAAGGGGCTTCATTTAGGTGTGTAAAATGTGGTTCTGTTACTGAGAAAAAATATATACATGATGAATTTATGGCTCATAGAAACGATACTCAATTAATGGCAATAGTAGCTGAAGGGAAAAAGAGTCGTATATATATTTCCCCCTTTGAAGAACAAAGTCAAATTGCACTATCTGCAATGCCGAAGTGGGTTCCAGAAGATCAAATGAATACAAATACACCTGATTTAGTAAGCGGACGAGGCTATGGAATCACGATGTGGAAAGAATTATTTACCAACCGCCAACTCACCGCACTCACTACCTTCAGTTCCCTGATTTCCGATGTCATAGCCAAAGCGGAAAAAGATGCTCTGGCGGCGGGTATGGAGAATGATGGAAAAGGTCTGGATGCAGGTGGCCAAGGAGCCAAAGCCTATGGGGAAGCTGTAGGGGTGTATTTGGCATTTGCAATAGATAGAGCCTCCGATGCATGGTCTAGTTTAGTTAGTTGGAGAAATACTGTAGAGGCCTCAAGAAATACTTTTGCTCGACAGGCCTTACCAATGGTTTGGGATTTTACTGAAGTTAATCCTTTTAGTGGATCATGTGGTAATTGGTCAGATGCATGTGTTGGCTGGATTTATGAAGCCATTAAGGAATTTAATGGAACTAATTTAGGACAGTCTGAACAATTTGATGCTCAAACGGATTGCGGATTACGAAATATTATGGTTTCTACGGATCCTCCTTACTATGATAATATTGGATATGCAGACCTATCAGATTATTTTTATGTTTGGATACGTCAATCTTTAAGAGATATTTATCCGAACCTGTTCAGTACCATGCTGGTTCCAAAAGTAGAAGAACTGATTGCCACACCATATCGCCATGAGGGAAATAAAGAAAAGGCAAAAGTGTTTTTTGAAAGTGGAATGCTTTCAGCTTGCCGACAGATTTATAAATATTCTCAAGAGAAATATTCCGGTTACCATTTATTATGCCTATAAACAAAGTGATACTAGTGAGAAGGGAAAATCTTCATCAGGTTGGGAAACTATGTTGTCTGCTATTGTTCGTGCAGGTTTTTGCATTACAGGGACATGGCCGATGCGAACAGAACGTTCTGCAAGAACGATAGGGCTTGGCACCAATGCCCTTGCTTCTTCCATCGTCCTTGTTTGCCGAAAACGACCGGAAGATGCACCGCAAACTACCCGACGGACTTTGATCGCCCAGCTCCGGAGAGAACTGCACCCCGCACTGAAAAAACTCCAGGAAAGCAACATCGCTCCGGTGGACTTGGCCCAGGCGGCTATTGGTCCGGGGATGGGTGTGTTTTCCCGATACAGCAGCGTTTTGGAGGCCGATGGGAGCGAAATGACCGTGCGCAGCGCGCTGCAGGTGATCAATGAACAGGTGGATGCCTATTTCAATGAACAGGTAGGCAGTCTGGATACGGAAAGTCGGTTCTGCGTGGACTTATATCTGCAGAACGCTTACGAAGATATTCCTTTTGGAGAAGCGGAAATCCTTTCCACGGCCAAAGGGGCCCATATTCCCAATATGGTGAATCATGGGGTACTGTATGCCAAAGCCGGCAAGGTCCATTTGGTGAAGCGGGAAGATCTGCCCCAGGCGGTTCTTTTGGATGAAACCAATATTTGGCTGCTGACACAGCAGTTGACCTATGCCATGGAAACTGGTGGCATTGAACAATGCGCCAAACAGGCGGCTGCCCTCTATGGCAGTAATGCAGAACATGCCAAAGATCTGGCCTACCGGCTGTACACCGTTGCCGAGCAGAAAGGTTGGACCAGTGAAGCTTTTGCTTACAATGCCCTGGTGGTTTCTTGGCCGGATATCCAAAGCCGGGCTGCAGAATTGAAAGCCCAGCAGCCGGAGCAATTGGATCTGTTCTAACCTTACAAACCATTAACAAAGGAGTCAGATGTTGAGCTGACCCCCAATTGTTAGACCAAAAATCTAACAATTGAGGGTCAGTTTTTTATGGCAAAACACAGCTATGAATTTAAGAAAAAAATAGTACTGGAATATTTGAACAGTGACGAAGGGTGTATTTCTATTTCACGTAAATATGGGATGGCAAGTAGCAGCCAGCTGCTAAAGTGGGTTGCTGCTTACAAGGCATTTGGTGATGATGGACTGAAAAGATCCCGCTCTCAAAAAATATACTCTTTCAAAGAAAAACTTTCTGTGGTAGAGTCTTACTTAACAAATGAAATCTCATATCAGGAACTAGCAATTCAAGTAGGGATCAACAACCCATCAATGATTGCCAGATGGGTCAATGAATTTAGAATTGCGGGACCAGATGCTTTACGGTCACATAAAAAAGGCAGGAAGAGAACTTTGAACAAATCTCAAACCAAAAAAACAGATACCCAGGTTCAGCAGCCGATGGTCGACATCAGTGTGGAACATGTCAAGGAGTTAGAGGATGAAAATCTTAAACTCCGTATAGAGAATGCTTTTTTAAAAGAACTGAGGAGACTGCGTTTAGAGGACGAAGCAAAAATGAGAGAGTTGCGAAAATCATCTCCAGTCTCCGAAGATCATTCAAATTGAAAGACCTTCTCTCCTATACTCAAATGCCCAAAGCGACCTATATGTACTGGCAGAAACGGTTTGACCGCGTGAATCCAGACCAGGAAGTAGAGGACAAAATACAGGAAATCCGCAGCCAGCATAAAGATTATGGATATCGGCGCATGACCGGTGAGCTGAAGAATCAAGGGATTTGCGTGAACAAGAAGAAAGTTCAACGTATCATGCAGAAACTGAGCCTTCAGGTAACATCCTTTACCCGGAAAAGCCGTAAATACAGTTCCTATAAGGGTAAGGTAGGGACCATTGCTCCGAATAGAATACATCGTCGTTTTGAGACGAATATCCCACATCAGAAGATTACGACCGATACTTCAGAATTCAAATATTATGAAGTAGATACACAGGGACATCTGACCCTGCACAAGCTTTATCTGGATCCTTTCCTGGACATGTTCGATGATGAAATCATCAGCTATGGAATAGCCAAACGTCCTTCGGCTGAAAGCATACTGGAAGCTCAAGCTGAAGCAATCGAAATTACTGCTGATTGTCCATATCGAAGAACGTTTCACTCCGATCAGGGCTGGGCATACCAAATGAAGGCCTATACCAGGAAACTAAAAAAAGAACGAATTTTTCAGAGCATGTCTCGAAAGGGTAACTGTCATGATAACGCTGTAATGGAAAACTTTTTCGGCTTAATGAAACAGGAAATGTATTATGGAGTGATCTACTACAGCTACGAAGAACTAAGAGCCGCTATCGAACGATACATCAAATACTATAACGAACAAAGGATCAAGGAAAAACTGGGCTGGAAAAGTCCTGTTCAATACAGGCTTTCTTTGCTGGCAGCATAAAAAAGTAACGAGACAGTAAAAACCATCTCGTTACTAAGGTCTAACTTTTTGGGGTCACATCATGTTCCCATGAAAAAAATCATAGAGACCAGGCTCCCTGTGCATATTCTCACTCAATCAGCTATAGGGGAAAAGGTGAAAAAAGGCCATCCGGGGAATCTCCATCCCTGGTGGAACCGGACACCTATTGATTCTTCTGCCGCTCTCCTGGCTGCTGTACTGGAAGATACGCCCCAGGAAGAAGCACAATGGCGTACTGTCTTTGAAAGATTGGGACAGCTTGCTGACGGTGGAAAAGTACAAATACCAGCTTCTTCCAATGGTCCGGTAGTGTGTGATCCTTTCGCAGGGTTTGGAGGATTAGTAATGGCAGCTCAGAAATTGGGGCTGCCGGTTATTGCCAGTGATCTGAACCCGGTAGCTGTTACTCTCACCAAAGCAGCAGCTGAAATTCCGGCAGAATTTGGAGAACGACAGCCAGTGAATCCCGATGCCAGTGCCCTGTTGACAGAAGGGACAGAAGGCTTGGAAGCAGATGTGGCCTATTATGGGAAAAAGCTGGGGGAAAGGGTATGTACTCTCTTGGAAAACCAGTATCCACTGGTCAATCTCCCGAGTGAACAGCAGCCACTGCCCGTATTTGCCTGGATATGGGTTCGGACCATGGAATGCCCCAATCCGGCATGCAGCTGTGAAATGCCTTTGGCTTCCAGTTTTGTCCTTACCAGGACGAAAGGAAAAGAATACTGGGCAGAACCGGTGTCAGAAGGAAAAAAGCTGACATTCCAGATTCATCAGGGAATTTGCCCTCATGGAAAAGAAACCAATAAACATGGTAGCAAGGGAGCTCGGTTCATTTGTCCTCATTGCGGCAGCATTGCCCAGGATGAGGAAGTAATTCGTGCGGGGAAAGATGGCCATCTGGGTATCCAACTAATGGCGGTGGGAGTCCAGACACGGACGGGGAGGGTATTTCTGGCTCCGGACGCTGTACAAAAACAGGCAGCTGCCTGTGTCCGGACGGAAGAAGAAGCATTGGGAACGATTCCCAATAATGCCCGCTGGTTCGCTCCGCCCCGGTTCGGCATTACCCAATTTTCCCAGCTATTCACACCACGGCAGAAGTGTTTTCTGGATACTCTGTGTGAACAGCTTCCAGTTATTTGCAAAGAAGCAGAATTGGACGCCATAAAAAAACAAATGGCGGATGATGGAATGCCTCTGGCAGAAAAAGGCAAGGGGGCTTTGGCTTACAGCCAGGCTATTGGAGTGTATCTTAGCTTGCTCATTAGTAAACTGGCAGACTTCCATTCCGCATTCTGTACCTGGGATAACAGGAATGGCAATATCCGTTCGGTCTTCAACCGACAGGCACTGCCCATAGCATGGGTCTTTGGGGAAGGAAACCCATTCATTTCCGGACCCATAGGGAATTTCCATACGGTGCTGAAAAATATGACGGATGCCATTTCTGGACTTTCAGGTTCGCGTCCTGCTGATGTTTTCCAGGCAGATGCCTTGGATGTATCGTTTCCCGAAGACTCCATCCTGTTTACGGAGTTGCCCTATTTTGACAATGTAGGATATGGGGAACTGTCTGACTACTTCTATGGTTGGCTGAAAAAGGGATTGGAGTCGATTTACCCGAATGTTTTCCAACAACAAAGTACTCCGAAAGAAGAAATTTGCTCGATTCCAGAACATTTTGCAGGAAATGCAGCAGCTGCTGCAGAAAAATACAAAGAGCAGATCCGTACAATTTTTGCTCATTTCTATCCCCATGCGTCTAAGGAATATCCTTCTGTAGTCTTCTTTGCCTACAGAGAAGCAGATAGGGAGAATGCTTTTGATTTTCTCTTGCAGGGAATTATAGATGCAGGGTTCAGTATTACTGGATTGTGGCCAGTAAGGACTAATATTTCCAAGAAGAAGGGAGAGCTGGTACGGGTCGCAGTAATTTTCCGCAGGAGAGAAACTGATGAAGTGATAGGAACCCGGAGAGGGTTCATCAATGGACTCAAACATCGTCTCCCGGCTCTATTGGATATGGCTTACGAGGAGAATCTGCAGGAAGATGAAAAACAGATCATAGGCTTGGGGATGGGGCTGCAGATAGCTGGCGAGTTTCAGAAGGTACTCAATGCGGATGGGACACTTTTGTCTCTTTCTGATGCATTGAATCTAATTGGGCAGGAAGTCAGGGACTATTGTTACATACATGCTGTTGAAAGACAGAAAGAGGAGGAAAATGATGGCTGAACGGGAAAATTATGAGCTGGTCCAAAAGGGGATGGATATCCTTTTGCCCTGGCTCTCTGCTTTTGTATGTGGGGAATTGAGGCGTGTCTATAAAGACCAGTGGTGGGAACAGGTGCGGGAAGCACTTACGGATTCTGATAATCATCAGTTGGATATACCTATTTCGGGAGAGCCTCTGGAACTGCAGGATTCACTGGATATGGCCAATTGTCTCCGGCTGATTCAGCGCAGATGGAAGTATGTATTCAGCCAAAAAATGTCATTAAGCCACAGAAACTGGGCTTCAGAGCTTATGGGGGTACGGAATACCGTGGCCCATCAAGGAGCGGGAGATTTGTCCCAAAGCTATGCAGAACGGGCATTGGATACCATGGCTCTTTTGTGTGAATCCATAGATGCAGAGGCTACGGAGGAAATCCGTGCCCTGTATCGGAAAGTACGGTATGGATCGGAAGCTGGGACAAAAGGAGTGCAAGAAAATGCGCTCTCTTCAGAAGAATTGAGAGCCAAAAAGAAGGAAAAGATTGCAGCCGTGTTGAGAACCAACTTAGAGGGGAATCTTCCCAGCTGGCGGGATGTGATGGAACCCCATCCGGATGTGGCCGAAGGCCGCTATAAGGCTGCTGAGTTTGCGGCGGATCTTTCTCAGGTGGCCAAAGGAGAGGGCGCCTATGAATACCGGGATCCAGTGGAATTTTTCAATCGGACCTATGTTACTGATGGGATGAAAAAGCTTTTGGTCCAATCCCTGGAACGGGTAACTGGACGGGGCGGAGAACCTGTCATCCAACTGAAAACTGCTTTTGGTGGCGGTAAAACCCATAGCATGTTGGCACTATACCATTTACTGCGGGGGAAAACTACCGCTGAAGCCATCCCGGTAGTGAAACCCATCTTGGAAGAAGTCGGAATTACAGAACTGCCCAAAGCCAATGTAGCTGTTTTAGTGGGCACAGCCCTGAATCCGGCCAAATGGAGTAATCCGGCTACTCTGCCTGGGTATAGAGTGAGTACTATTTGGGGGGAAATGGCCTTCCAACTGGTTACTTCTGCAGGGAAACCGGAACTTTATGGGAAATACATCCGGGAGGCGGACAGAAATGGAACATCCCCAGGTTCGGAAGCGCTGAAGAATCTGTTTAACGAATGCGGTCCCTGTCTGGTGCTGATGGATGAACTGGTTGTCTATGGAAAGAAACTGTATGGGAAAGACAATCTGCCGGCAGGAACCTACGACAATTTTATCACCTTTATCCAGGAAATCACGGAAGCAGCCAGAGCCAGTGAAAACAGCTTGGTGGTTGCTTCTATCCCTGAATCCGATATTGAAATCGGGGGGACAGCGGGACAAAAGGTCCTGGAAACTATTGAACATACCTTTGGACGGATGGAAGCCATCTGGAAACCGGTGGCGGCCAACGAAGGCTTTGAAGTGGTCCGGCGCCGCCTTTTCCTGAAATGCAAGGATCCAGAAGCCAGAGAAAGGGTTTGCGAAGCTTTCAGTGCAATGTATCAGGAAAATGCAAAAGACTTTCCGCTGGAAGCCAAAGAGGTGGATTATAAGAAACGGTTGATTTCCTGTTATCCCATACATCCGGAAGTGTTTGAACGGCTGTATGAAGACTGGGCAACCTTGGAAAATTTCCAGCGAACTAGAGGTGTCCTGCGTCTTATGGCGGCGGTAATCCATGCGTTATGGATGGCCAGTGACGCCAGTGCCATGATCATGCCAGGATCCATTCCGTTGGATACATCCAATGTACGGGATGAACTGCTCCGCTATTTGCCGGAAACTTGGAACAGCATTGTAGATAGTGAAGTGGATGGAAAAGACTCTATTCCCTACCAAAAGGACCAGGCTAACAGCTATTATGGACAAAGAATTGCCTGCCGGAGAATTACCCGGACTATTATGCTGGGCAGTGCTCCTAGTACGGCGGCCATTCGGCAACAAGGAATCCGTGGGGTAGAAATTTCCCGGGTTATGCTGGGAACTGTGCAACCAGGGGAAAATACGGCAACGTTTAAAGATGCGCTGAATACCCTTCATGGTTCCTTGTCTTATCTGTATTACAATCCGAATGGGGATCGCTATTGGTATGATACGAAACCTACGCTGAGAAAGGTAGCTGAGGATCGTGCCAGTCAGATTTCTTCCGCCAATGTGGACATGGAAATCAAAGAAAGACTGAAAAAGATCCGGAAGGAAGCTCCATTTTCTGGTATCCATATTTGTCCCAGTTCTTCCAACGATGTACCTGATGAACAATCGGTAAGACTGGTTATTCTGTGGCCCACCGATACTTTTAAAAATGGTTCCCTGGATTGTAAAGCTATGGAAAAAGCCAAAGGGTTCCTAGATTATCGGGGGACGGCTCCCAGAGTATATCGAAACACCCTTGCTTTTGTTGCCCCCGATAAAAATAAAATTGGAGCGTTGGGACAGGAAGTCAAACGATATCTGGCATGGAAATCCATCTTTGAGGATAAAGATAAGGATGAGATGAACCTGGATGGAAATCAGATAAAGGAAACCAAAAACAGTTTAGACCGCAGCAACGCCACGGTGGAGGCCAGACTGAAAGAAACGTACTGTTGGCTGTTGGTTCCTTATATCGACCAGTTTGATCCCAATACCATCCAGTGGGATACCTTGGATATGGGCGGCGGTAGTGACAATATTGTAGAAAAAGCTGCTAAAACCATGGAACAGGCAGAACAAGTGATTTCTAAATGGGCACCGGCTCCTTTGAAGCTGGCGTTAGACCAATATCTTTGGAAGAATGCAGACCATATCTCTGTTAAACAGCTGTGGATCTATCTATGCACTTACTGCTATTTGCCCAGAGTGGCTAATTATGGAGTTTTGGAAGAGGCCATCCGGAAAGGTGTGGCAGCTGCTGACTTCTTCGGTTTGGCTGCGGGATATGATGAAGAAAAACAACGGTATATGGACCTGAAGTGGCATCAGCCCGTTTTCAGTGTGAATCCATCCGATCTGCTGGTCAAAGCCGATGTGGCGAAACAACAGATTGAAGCAGAAGAAAGTACGGCAGGACCGAGCGGCGTGGCGGAGCAGGGAAGCCCGACTGATTATCCTGGTAAACCTGAGGAAAATAGCCACACAGGAGAAACACCGACTATACCCCAGAGCGAGGAAAGTGGACAGCCTCAGGCTCCGGCAACTCCGAAAAATACCCATTTCTTCTTGTCTGCAACACTGGATAATACTCGGGTGATCCGGGATGTGGATACGTATGTAAAAGAAGTCATCCAACATCTCCAAGAAATCGATGGAGCAAAGGTTGAAATCAGACTGGAAGTGCAGGTAGATGCACCTGGTGGGATTCAAGATTCTACAGTACGGACTGTTTCTGAAAACTGCAGAGTGCTGAAAGCAGATGATTTTGGGTTTGATAAGTAAAAAGGAAATTTAAATATTGACCATTTATTCCGGTGCATCTTGTTTGAGGTAATTCAAATGAGCGGCACCGGATTTTTTGTTCTAGCTATTTCAATAACCAAGCTTAAGGATCATCAACTCCGATAAAGTTCGCTATCAAAAATTTCTCCATAAAATTTCTCTTTTAAAATGAGCATCTTGTGTTATAATAAATCCATGAGCATACGAACATATGTTCGTATTTAAAAACTGATCCAATGGGTATGACTTTAATGAAACTCATGGTCTTTATATAAGTTCAAGTATTTTACATAAATCAACTTATACATAAAAGAAAAACTAGTACTTGACGAAAACGAGCATTATCGATAAAATCATGATGTAAGTAAAAAGCGGAGGTAGAAAAATGGAACATTTTAATTCTCAAATCCTTTTTGACAATATCGAATTCCTGATAAAAAGTGAGAGCCGAAAAATAGGAGAGGTGGAAAGTGCGGCAGGGGTCAGTGCCGGATATATTTCCAGAACCAGTAAGGATGGTGGAAGTAAACCAGGCATTGATTTTATCATGAACATTGCCAAGGTACTTCATGTGAGCATCGATACCCTTTTGAAAGTGGAGATAGCGTCTTTAACACCGACCGAGAAGTATTTGCTGGCATTCCTTACAAAGCTTGAAAATGATACTGCCCATGATTTGCTGACGTGGGAAATGGAAAATGCCAAAATACTTAATAATTTGGAACCTGATATGAATGGAAATACGGATCATCCTCTTTTTGAATACCGGACTATTTCTATAGAAGGAGAAACTGGATATCCTGAAGAGATAAAAGCTGTTGTTTTTCAATCTCATACTTTTGGTAACAATACAGCTATACATGGAAATTGCTATAATTTAAGATTGAAAAATGAGTCGCATCTATACATTATGAACATATCAAAGGGCACATATCAATTAGACGATAAAGATGCTTTTGCAAAAGAACTTTGGATGACAATACCTGGAAAAAGACCACAATTCTTATGTAGTAACTTCAAAAATCAGAAACTTGGTGATACCATTGATACTCTTTACACTGTGGTAGCTGAAGATACAAAAAATCCGAAAGTAAAATCAGACGTTAAGTATATCATAGATTCGTTCATGAAAAATGACAATGAAAATGATCCACCCACTGGTTTTGATGAGGAAATTCCATTTTAAGCAAGGAGGAATGTTATATGAAATTGAGAAAACACATCCGTAATCTGCATGATGGGACTGAAGATGGGGAAAGAATATTTGACGCCATCTACGAAGATGATCATGTGACGATCGAATTGAAAAACAGTAAAAAAGAATTAGTATTAGTTCCCTGGGAAGATATCAAATTCCAGGTGGAAGCATCCAAAAGTGCAAATGTAACATGCTAAAATAGAAGTTACCTGTACGGCCCTACATTTATATGGAGCTGTCAAACGGAGCTATCTACTTTGACCGAAAGGTCATGTAGATGGCTCCATTTTTTTGTTTCAGCAAGTTCAAAAAGTAACTTGTTGAAACAAGAAAGGATAACCAAATTCCCGGCTCAAGGTTCATTCCCGGACGCGGGAGTGCCCAGAGCGGCGAGCCGGGCCCTATATACCGTCAGCCTACTGGGGTGGTTGACCATGGAAGCGGAGATGCATCTTATGGTCAATAAAGACAGGCTGCCTGTGTGGATCTTCGCTTCGCATTTTGCGAAGGAGTCCGCACATGGCCAATCAAGAGAAAAACAGAGTCAAAGAGCAGTATTTTATTCCCCTGGAAGTAAAGGAGGGACCATCATCACGAAGGAATATGAAGACGCACCACGAAAATGGTGGAAAATTGGGAACAGGAAGGTTTATGCCATTCTGGTCCAGGTTACCAAAGAGCAGTATGAAGCCTACATGCGCCCGGTGTGGAAGGAGGAAAAACGGCAGCAGCGGCTGGCCGAAAAACGGAAGAAACGGGAAAAAGCCCAAGAGGAACACCGGTATGATCCCTCCGTCCAGGGTTGGGATACTCCTGTTTCCTTTGAGCAGCTGTGTGAAACGGAATACGGATTTATGGATGAAACTGGGCAGGATAGTTTGGACGAGATTTTGGTGAAAGAGGAACTTCTGAAAGCCTTGCGTGAGGAGCTGGCCAAGTTGGAAGAACTGGACCGGACCATCCTGAACATGGCTAGCAACGGAATCAGTGAAGTGGACATTGGCCGTGAGGTGGGCCTTTCTCAGAAAGGGGTAAATAAAAGAAAGCATAAGCTCTTGGAACAGCTTCGGGAGCAGATGAAGGACTATCGGTAAAGGTTTGGCACATCCGGCTGGAAAATTTCTGGCCGGATTTTTCTAAAATCGGTACTTAAACCAGGTGAACTTGTCCTGTTAATGGTGAAGGGGGAAAAACAAGAAACCTTCAGAAAGGAGGACAAGCCATGGAGAATGCACAAGCGCTTCAAGAGCGGAGTCAGGCTTTGGACCGGGAACTGGCCGGAGTGCTGATGAAAATCAGTGACACGGCAGAACGTGCGGCCCGGCACATAATGAGCCTGAGACAAGAGAGAAAAGCGAAAGGAGTCAAACTTTATGACAAAGGAAACGTTGGTCAAATTATCCGCTGAACTGGAAATCTGTGGAAAAGCCCTTCTGAAGATTGCGGAAGCCCTGCGGTCCGAAGAAAAAGCACCGGCTCCGGAATCCCCGAAGAAAGAACCCGTTCCCAGAACGCTGACACTGGAAGAAGTGAGGAAAGTGGCGGCGGACAAGTCCCGGCAGGGGTTCACGGAAGAAGTCCGGAACCTGATCCACCATTACGGGGCGGACAAGCTGTCCAGTCTGGATCCGGAAAAGTATGATGCTTTCTTGAAGGACCTGGAGGTGATGGGCCATGCGGGTAACCATGCGGTCCTTTCCGCTTCGTCCAGCTACCGCTGGCTGGCCTGCCCGCCCTCAGCTCTGGAATGCGCCAGACTGCCGGATGTACAGAGCGACTTTGCCAAACAGGGGACGGAAGCCCATGCCCTTTGCGAATACAAGGTGAAGAAGGCCCTGGGACAGAAAGGGAAAGATCCCACCAAGTCCCTGACGTATTTCGATGAGGAAATGGCTGAATGCACCGATGCCTATGCCCAGTTTGTACTGGAAACCCTGGCCGCTGCCAAAACGACCTGCAAGGATCCCCTGGTCCTGGTGGAACAGCGCCTGGACTTTTCACGGTGGGTGCCGGAAGGATTCGGCACGGGAGACTGCCTTATTGTGGCGGATGATACCCTTTCCGTCATCGACTACAAGCATGGGCTGGGAGTCCTGGTGGAAGCGGAGAAAAATCCCCAGATGATGTGTTACGCCCTGGGGGCCCTGGAACTTTTTGACGGGATCTGCGATATCCAGAAAGTCTCCATGACCATTTTCCAGCCAAGGCGGGAAAACGTCAGCACCTGTACCCTGTCCAAGGAGGAGCTGCTCCAATGGGCTGAAACGGTGCTGAAGCCTACGGCGGAACTGGCATCCAGGGGAGAAGGGGAGTACAAGGCCGGTGACCACTGCCGGTTCTGCAAGATCAGGGCTACCTGCCGGAAACGGGCGGAGTACAACCTGGAACTGGCCAAATATGACTTTGCCATGCCCTTCCACCCTGGAAGATACCGAAGTGGAAGCCATCCTGGCCAAAGCCGATGAACTGGTGACCTGGGCCGGGGACGTGAAGGAATATGCCCTGCAGCAGGCTCTTTCCGGCAAGACCTGGGCCGGGTGGAAAGTGGTGGAAGGACGGTCCAACCGGAGGTACGTCAATGAGGAAGCGGTCGCTGCCAAAGTGGAAGAGGCAGGATATTCTCCTTATGAGAAGAAACTCCTGGGGATTACGGCCCTGACTAAACTGCTGGGAAAGAGACGGTTTGATGAACTTCTCACTGATTTGATTGAAAAGCCCCAGGGCAAGCCGGTGCTGGTTCCGGAAACGGACAAACGGCCGGCCATGCATACGGCGGCTGATGATTTTTCTAAGGAAAATGAAGGAAGAAATAAGAATGTCTAAGAATTATGTGAATCCGTGCAAAGTAATCACTGGGGTCAATACCCGTTGGAGTTATGCCAATGTGTGGGAACCCAAATCCATCAATGGGGGAACCCCTAAATACAGCGTCAGCCTGATTATCCCCAAATCCGACACCAAGACGGTGGAAAAGGTCCGGACTGCCATTAAGGCTGCCTACCAGGAAGGGGAAGGGAAGCTGAAAGGGAACAGCCGAGTAGTCCCGGCCCTGGAAGCCATCAAGACTCCGCTCCGGGATGGGGATCTGGAACGGCCGGGAGATGATGCCTACAAAGACAGCTTCTTCATCAATGCCAACTCTGCCACGAAACCAGGAATCGTGGACGCCGATTGCCAGCAGATCCTGGAACGCTCCGAAGTGTATTCTGGGGTGTATGGCCGGGCCTCCATCAACTTCTATGCCTTCAACAGCAACGGGAACAAGGGGATTGCCTGCGGCCTGAACAACTTGCAGAAGATCCGGAACGGGGAACCTCTGGGAGGTAAGCCCCGGGCAGAAGATGACTTTGCTTCTGCAGACGATGATGATTTCCTGGCTTAAGGGAGGATAAATTATGGAAACGACACTGAAACTGATTCTGGAAGCTCTGTATTGCCTTGTTGTACTGGGTATTTTTGGATTCATTCTGGCACTGACTTACACCGACATCAAGAAAGACCAGCGTGATGAAGAAATCGCCCGGCATCGGGAAGAACGGGAAGAAGAGTATCACCGTAAACAAATGGAATCTTTCCTGAAATAAAGAACGGAAAATGGTGGCGGCGGGGCTTTATGCCTCGCCGCTTTTCTCGAGGTGAAGTTTATGAAAACTCTCAGTATTGATATCGAAACATACAGCGATGTGAACCTGGCCAAATGCGGTGTCTATAAGTATGCCGAGTCTCCCGCCTTTGAAATCCTCCTTTTCGGGTATGCTGTGGACGGGAGAGAGGTGCAGGTCATCGATTTGGCCCAGGGGGAAACCATCCCGGAAGAAATCCTGGATGCCCTCACTGATGACACCGTTACCAAATGGGCCTTCAATGCCAACTTCGAACGGGTGTGTTTGTCTCGGTATCTTACAGACTTGGGAAGGAGCCTGGATCCGTTCCACGACCGGCATCCCCTGTCCCAGGAATGCGCCCGGTTCCTGAACCCCGCGGGATGGAAGTGTTCCATGGTCTGGTCCGCCTATATGGGGCTGCCCCTTTCTCTGGAAGGAGTAGGGGCCGTGCTGAAGCTGGACAATCAGAAGCTGAAGGAAGGGCGGGACCTGATCCGCTACTTCTGTGTTCCCTGCAAGGAAACCAAGACCAATGGGGGCCGGACAAGGAACCTTCCCCGGCATGCCCCGGACAAATGGGCCCTGTTCAAATCGTACAACAAGCGGGATGTAGAAGTGGAAGTGGCCATCCAGCAGCGGCTAAAACACTTCCCGGTACCGGAGCAGGTGTGGGAGGAATACCATTTGGACCAGGAAATCAACGACCGTGGCATTGGCATCGACCTGGAACTGGCCAGACAGGCGGTGGCCATGGATGCCCGGAGCCGAGAGAGCCTTATGGCGGCCCTGAAGGAACGGACGGGCCTGGAGAACCCCAATTCCGTCATCCAGATGCTGGACTGGCTGGAACAGCACGGCTTGAAGACAGATTCCCTGGGGAAGAAAAATGTGCAGGAACTGTTGAAAACGGCCCAGGAGCCTCTCCGCAGCGTATTGCGGCTCCGGCAGAAACTGGCCAAGTCCTCGGTGAAGAAATACCAGGCCATGGAAATGACGGCCTGCCAGGACGGAAGGGCCAGAGGCATGTTCCAGTTCTACGGGGCCAACCGGACTGGGCGCTTTGCAGGAAGGCACATTCAACTGCAGAATCTTCCCCAGAACCATATGCCGGACCTTTCGGAAGCCAGGGAGCTGGTGCGGCAGGGGAACTATGAAGCCCTGGATCTGCTCTACGATTCCATCCCGGATGGTCCTGTCCCAGCTGATCCGGACGGCCTTTGTGCCCCGGCGGGGGATGAAGTTTGTGGTCTCAGATTTTTCGGCCATTGAGGCGCGGGTCATTTCGTGGCTTGCTGGTGAAAAGTGGAAATCTGCAGCTTTTGCAGCCGGGAAGGACATCTACTGCTCAACGGCCAGTCAGATGTTTGGGGTTTCCGGTAGTAAAGCATGGAATCAACGGGGAGCTCCGCCAAAAGGGGAAAATCGCAGAACTGGCCTGTGGCTACGGGGTGTCCGTTGGGGCACTGAAGGCTATGGGTGCCCTGGACATGGGAATCCCGGAAGAAGAACTGGCCTCCCTGGTCCAGTCCTGGCGCTCCGCCAATCCCCATATCGTAGATTTCTGATGGCAGGTGGACGGGGCGGTGAAGACTGCCATCAAGCAGCGGATCCCTGTCTGGGTGAACAACATTCGCTTCTCTTGCCAAAGCGGTATGCTATTCATCGAACTGCCCGGCGGCCGGCGGCTTTCCTATGTGAAACCCCGGATCGGGGAAAACAAGTTCGGTGGGGAATCCGTGACCTACGAAGGTATCGGGGCCACCAAGAAGTGGGAGCGTCTGGAAAGCTACGGGCCCAAGTTCGTGGAAAATATCGTCCAGGGGACGGCCAGAGACATCCTCTGCTATGCCATGCAGACCCTCCGGTGCTGTTCCATTGTGGGTCATGTTCATGATGAACTGATCATCGAATGTGAGAAAAACGTCAGTGTAGATGCCATCTGCGAACAGATGGGCCGGACCCCGCCCTGGGCGGAGGGGCTGATCCTGCGGGCGGATGGATATGAGTGCGAGTTTTATCAGAAAGACTGAAAAATAATAAGAAGCGGCCGCAAGGAAACCATTTTTCTTGTGGCCGCTTCTTATTTCAGTTATCTTTGTTTACCTGTTTCTTCTTCGTTTCATAGAGTGCGATTCGGTCAGGGGATAGGAACTCCGCTAGGCTTAAGGCCGGCAAGGGAGTACCGAATATCCAGGGAAGGCTTCGGATGAAATTCACGGTCTCAACAGCCCGGTCAAAATAGTTTACTTCTTCATCCAGAACGGACGGATTGCAGTACGCATTAAATCTTTCTCGTAAGTAGTTCCGGAGCCTTTCCTCGTCGGAAAAATTTTTCTGCATCTGGAGCTTGAAATAATTGATGGATTTCTTTTTGCTGATTTTGCATTTCCTGGTCTTAAAGGAATAGGAAAAAGTAAGGAGACAGGAATCGGCAGCTTTCTCTGAAATAGCTTCCATACGGAAGCAGAGGGCGGGGTCCGTGGTATCGACTTCTTCGAGATGGACCGTTTCATACCCCCTGTCAAGGGCATAAAAGAAGGCCAGCATCCCCTTGAGCCCAGGTTCATAGAAGAGAAAGGAATCATACGGTGTGAGATTCCGCCCTTTATATTTCAGGCGGTACCGTTCATCCTCGGATAAATCAAATTGGAATTTCAAGACATCCTGGGTTGCAAAATCAAGATTGCCGGCAGGAGCTTTTTCTTCCTTTGCAAAAAATAAGGGATCGGGAATATGCTGCAGCAACTCATCCATCTTTTCATCCCGAAAAGATTCAGAGGGATGGACTTTCTGCTTTTCCATATTGGTGATACGCCTCCTGAAACAGAAAATCATCAGGCCGAAAAGAATCTTTCTACAACAATATCATAACGAAGTTAACCTAGAAAAACAACCAGAGATTCTGCTCAAAATTTTCTTTTTTACGGAAAAAAATTAAAACAAATGGAGAAAACTGGGTATGCAAATTATCACATACCCAGTTCTGTTATGCAGGAAAAGAAAGTACTCTTCTCTGGTGGCGGCTACCTTCACCAACCGGCTCCGGCGCCGATTCTATTCTGGACAGTAATCCGCCTGACGGAAAAGCTGCAACCTGATATAGATTACTGCTAATCCGCGACGGAAGTCACCGCTCCGCAAAGTGCCGGAAAGAGCGCTGCCCTAAAGCCTAGAAAGAAGAGTACTTTGGAACTGTAATTCTATCAGAGAGCCGAAGAACCGTCAATTAATTTTTGCTTTTCTGGTACTTATCCCAGCGGATTCTGTCCTGTTACAGGTAGAGAAGGGAATCTTCTCAAGTCCATGTAGCGGGATTGGAATCTGCTATTTATTTTTTGAAGGAGTGATAACGCCATGTTTTATGTGAAGGAACCGATTACGGACAATATGGAATTTCAGATGGAAATCACGGACAAGAATGTGTTCTGCCGGTGTCCGGTTTGCGGGAAAGAAGTGCCAGTGAATCTGGAAAAAGTCTTGGGCAAAGGTAAAGGGGGCTTGTTCGAGACAGCCGTCTTATGTGAAGACTGTTCCCGGGAACTGATGGAGGTGGGCCATGGAGATGGATCAAAAACGGAATGCTGAACATTACCCGGATCCCACGGCCTATCAGGCTATCCGGAATGCAGAGCCGCCCAGGTTCCCCTTATGACCAGAAAAAGGGAAAGCCATCAAAGTATATCAGTGAGGTGATCTAAGTGAAATTTACGCTGTTTACGGCATCTTGTACGGGGATGGAATCCAACTGCCGGTATCCTCAGAAACGGGAAATCCAAAATGCTCAGGACCTAAAAGCGGCGGCTCAATTTGACCATGTTTGCGCTGCCTATAAAAACAGCTACCGAAGCCGGGATAACTTCCTTTGGTCCGATAATTCTCTTTTAGGACTGAAAAAATGGAAAAAAGCCTATAGAGAAAGTTTAAGAACAGACCGTCATAGAGTGACACCGGGGAAAACATCGAGGTGATGAAAAATGCGGGAACGTACCCTGGAAATGAAACTTGTGAAGGAAACCCGGAAACGGGGCGGTGTGGCTCTGAAGTTTGTTTCTCCGTCCTTCTCCGGCATGCCGGACCGAATTGGTCCTTTTGCCCCATCAGGTGATGAGATTTGTGGAAGTGAAGGCACCAGGAGAGAAGCCAAGGCCGCTGCAAAAAAGCCGGCATACCATGCGTCGAGAAATGGGATCACTTGAAAGCTCTCACCTGCAGCATAGTGGTGGGGACCGTGACAGAACGAAGGCGGGCTCTCCAGAAACTGGCGGATATTTACATTGTGAATCGGGAAAATCTGGTGTGACTTTGGAAAAACTGCCGGCTGGATTTTGATATGGTGGTCCTGGATGAGTTGCCAGTCTTGATCTGGTTCGGGCTCACATGGAGTTTGGAACTGTACCAGCAAACGGTGGCCAGGCTCTGGCGGCAGGGACAGGAAAGCCGGACGGTGATCGTCCAGCACGAGTACCATTGACGAACGGATTCTGAAAGCCCTGGAAAAGAAAGACAGCTCCCAGGCGGCATTGATTAAAGCTGTCAAGGCGGATTTGGAGGGAATCAGGTGGAAGATGAAGCCCAGCGGTCGGTCCTTCGGGACCGGTACATTCATTTCGATGCCTGGGAGGACATTGCCCGGAGCATGGGTAAAGGAATCCGGTGGGTCTACACGGTCCATGGGGAAGGGATGGCAGCCGTTGAAAAAATTTTGGAGGCGTGCAGTGACTTGCAGGAAAATGCAGTAGATACACACTAGAATTCGATAGACTCTTCGTGGTATGATAAAATCACGAGAAAAGGGAATAAAGACAAGCCTTGCAGGATGTAAAAATCCTACAAGGCTTTTTTCTTGCAACAAAAGGCATGGAGCTATTCTTGATGAATGATAATCCAGTGAAGAAGATCTTGCTGCGAGAGTTCTCCAGAAGCAATTTTTAAAAATGTATCTGACAGTTCGTCTTGTGTATAGGTGAGTTCAATCTTATTAAGAGCGAGAAACACCAACATCACATGTGCACCGATACGTTTATTGCCGTCAATAAAGGCATGGTTTTTTACAAGACCATATCCAAGACGAGCAGCCTTCTGTTGTAAGGATGGATAAATGTCTGTGCCTGAGAAGGACTGAAATGGTGCGGCCAATACGGATTCCAGCAATCCTTCATCCCGGATGCCATCAGTTCCCCCTGTTTCTTGAATCAGCTGCGAATGAAGTTTGATGATTTGATTCTTTGAAAGAACAATCATTTGGCGAGAACCTCATAGGCTTTCCGGTTCTTGGCGATTAAACGTTTGGAAACGGCAAGTACATCTTCGTCGTTAGCAAGCTGTTCCTGTTCAGCGTTGTTGAACTCAACCAGCAGATAGCGAGGAGAGTTGTTTTTCAAAATGACAACAGGACCTTTCTCATCAACCATTCTGGCTACACGAGAAAAGTTCTGGTTTGCTTCTGTGATGGAAACAAGATTTTCTGTATTGACATTCATAGTTGATGCCTCCTTAAGTTTGATAATTTAATTATAGCCCACAAATAGGATTAATTCAACCTATATATATTTTTTTAATTTCCGAAAGGAGGTGGCAGCTGTACCGAGAAAACCAAAACGACCTTGTTCCTTCCCAGGCTGTCCGAACCTGACGGATGGGCGGTACTATGAGAAGCACCAGAAGATCATGGCCAACCAGTACGAAAAGTATGAGCGTAGTCCGGCAACGAAGAAACGGTACGGCAGGACCTGGAAGAAGATCAGGGATACTTACGTGGCCAGCCATCCTCTTTGTGAAGTGTGCCTGAAGCACGGCCGGTACGTGGTGGCGGAAGAAGTCCACCATAAGAAATCTCTGGCCGAAGGTGGTGCCCATGCCTGGAACAACTTGATTGCCCTGTGCAAAGCCTGTCATGCCCGGATCCATGCCCAAAGAGGAGATCGGTGGCGCCAGAAAATCACAAGAAAAAATGGACTCTCAGAATGATAAATCTGAAACAAAGTGGTATACCCAGGGGGCGTATGAATCTCTGGAAGCCCAGAAAGCCAGAACTATATGAAGCAGGTAAACCAGATCTGGTACCAGATCTACCAGGTGGTGAAGGAAAACTGCTCTGTGGAGTTTGCCGGAAACACGCCCCAGGATGACGTAATGGAGCGGCTGCTCCGGTCTCGGAAGGTGTAACAGGAGGGAAAAGAAAGTATGGAAAAAACGACCAAAGAAATGAAGCTCATCCCCATTGATGAGCTCATTCCTTAACCTGATGGCCTCCAAGGCCGGACTTTTCAAGAAGGCATTGGGTACGGATGATCTGGCCATCCAAAGGGAAGATGGCAAGATTTCCTTCCCCTGGTTCCATGAAGCTGACAGCACTAAGGTCCAGGTATATACCAAACTGGTGACGGCCCTTTGCCAAATGGCCAAGAAGTCCAAACGGATCACCGCCAAAGAGCATGGAGTTCCCAATGAGAAATATGCCTTCCGGTGTTTTCTCCTGCGGCTGGGCTTTATTGGATCGGAGTACAAAGACTGCCGGAAGATCCTGCTGGAAAAACTCAGCGGTTCCGCAATGTGATCCATGGGGTGGATGTAGTTAAAAAACTGAATTACCCAAAAGTCCCCGCCTTTTTCTTCAGTCTTTGAGGAGCGGGGAACATAGAGAAAGGGAACCTAAGAGCTCCTTTTCTTGTAATATAAAAAGTGCACATTGACTTGCGGGGCTTGGACACTTGAAGCCGTTCAGTGGTCACGCAACTTTGTGCACTATTATGATGCCTATCATATATAACACTTTGGAAAAAGTCAAGAAAGAAATTAGAAGAAGGGAGGGAGCCCCATGCGGAAACTCAAAAAGTATAAGCCCACAAAATTCAAAGCCAAAACGTCCACCTACAATAAGGAACTGGCGGATTATGCGGTAGCCTTTATCGAGAGCCTGTGTCACACCAAGGGAACTTGGGCGGGTCATCCGCTGCGGGAACCATGTTCAGGAAAGCGTCTATGATTCCCGGGGCCTGCTTTTTGTATAAGAAAAATCCCTGCTTTTTATGGGCAGGGGTTCTCCTTCTCGGATTTTTGGCAACTTGCAGTTAACCGACAGAAGCTACCTGCAGTTTTAAGTTCAGTGCCTGCATCAGTTTTACAAGAGTATCCAGTTTGGGCGTCGTTTTAAGGGTTTCAATGCGTGCGATGGAAGACTGGGGAATACCGCACCGTTCGGCAAGAGTACGTTGGCTGATTCCCAGTTCCTGTCTCCGCCGGATGATAGAAGAAACAATATTGCTTACTTCTTCGATTTCTTCCATGTTGCGGCGTTCTTCCTCACTGATGGACTTTACGTGATTTTTATAATCTTCCCAAGTTCTCATTGTTGTTCCTCCTTCTGACGGATATAGTCATCCCGTTCCGCCTTGGCTCAGATGATCTCGCGTTTTGGTGTTTTCTGGGATTTCTTGCGGAAATAATGGAGCAGTACGTATTGGCTTTCATCATAATAGAAATAAAATACTCGGTTATTTCCAGGCCGAAGTTCCCATATATCATCTTCCAGATGCTTGGTGATATTGGTTGGGAGATTGGTCCCGTTTTTAGCAAGCAGGTCAATGTAGAAGATAATCTGGTTGTTTTGAATACGAGCATCTTTGTTGTTTGTGCTCTTTATACGCAACGTTTCTAAGAAATCCCAGACGTCTGATTCGCCATGCTGATTTTCGTAGAATTCAATTTTTTACATGACTGCACTCCTTACAGTATTTCTTGTTTAATGATAGCATGTATGCTATCATTAAAGCAAGTAATCTACATATGGAATGTACGAGGGGCTGCCAACCAATCCACAGCTCCATCTCCATCGTACCGTATTCTTCTTTGAAAGGGAATATTGGGTACAACTTTATTATACGAGGGGCTTCCTATGGCGAGCCCGTCCCGGCCGCCCAGAGGGTAAAAAAGCAGGCCCGCAGTCGTAGTGATTGCGGGCCGTTTTCTGTCGGGATTTTTGGATAGGGCATTTGCTATAATGAGGATAAAGCAGGAAGAAAGAGAAAGTGGTGTAAAGGAGTAATAGAAAAATGCTTCCGGATAAAATGAATTGGGATAAAATCAGATGTCTGTATGAAAAAGCAAAAGTATATCTGCAGAATCCTGAAAAAAATAAAAATTGGAAAGAAAAACCCAAAGATGGCTGGTTCTATTTATGGAATGCCTATTATTATGCTTCTGTTGCTGATGGGGAGAATATGGATCATAGAACGTATGCAAGGATCTTGGCAATGATTGCTCATGAACTGCATTTTAAAATCGACGATAATGATCGATACCGCAAGTTTTTAAGTCCAGCAGTCAGGGAATACGAAAAAGCAATTGCCTGCGGACAGGAGGTAAACAGGAAAGAATACCTTGATATTAAAGAAGAATGTGATTTCCTGGATTTTCAGGCACTGCATGAAGAGGATACGGAGGAGAACTGGAAGGAAATAGTTTCTCTGATTGAAAATGGAGAACTTATGGATGAAAAATCTTTTCAATTCCATGACAGCGAGGCTGTTTATTTTCAGCATACTAAGACAGAGGCAATCTTGAAACTTGCGTATGATGATTTTCTGGCTGTGTTCGCTTTTCAAGATGTATGCAGCATCGAAATAAATATTGATCCCCTTGTAGATTGGGTCCTGGATTTTCATTGTTACAGGGACAGGAGAACAGGTAATCTTGATTTCGAGGCTGGGGGATACCATATTATTTGCAAAGGGATTGTATTACAACGTATAGAAGAGAAGTAATATTCCTGAATGATACGGTTGAGTGAATTAATATCGAAGTAAGAAAGGCAATAAAAAAGATTCTCACACTGTCGATGCCTTCGCATGTTCGGCAGCTACTGCTGGCAGTACGGTTTCTCTGCCAGAGGTGAATCTTTGACTTTAGTATATAGGACAAACAATAGAAAAAATAAGGACAGTATTTTTTCTATTGTGCCCTGCGGCTTGCTCCTAACGCTATTGGGTTCGAATGTTTGACCCCAATGGTCAGGGAAATGGGGGCTTTAGCAATTGCGTTTCCCCTCCTTTATATAACAATCCCCTGCAAATGATCCATCTCGTGCTGGATGATTTCTGCCGGAAAATCTTTAAATGTCTGTTTTTGTTTTTTGAATTCCATATCCTGGAATTCTACCTGGATTTCCCGGTACCGGGTGGTTTTTCGGGTTCCGGATAGGGATAGGGATAGGCAGCCTTCTTCGGTTTCGTAGGGATGTTCCTTTTTAAGAATCACCGGGTTGAACATGATCAGATCCATCAGCCCCAGATTCACCACGATGATGGCTTTAGGGATTCCGATCATATTGGCGGCCATGCCCACACATTCCTGCCGATGGGCGGCCAGGGTGTCCAGCAGGTCCAGGGCCGTCTGCCGGTCCCCGGGAAAAGCGGGAAGGGCTTTCTGCTGGAGGAAAACAATATCGTGGACGATTTCTTTGATCATGATAATACCTTCTTTCTGTAATGAGGGAGTGAACCGAAGCCCCGCAGGCCAGCCACCTCTTCCAACTAACAGTAACTTTTATCTTTTTATAAAAGTATCCAACAGACCATAATCTTGTACATATTGGCTGATGAAAGCGTTGTCATGCCTGTTTTGTTGATACATGATCAGAACAATTTTGTTAGTTTTCTTTTCCACGAGGAAAGAAAGTCCTTCGTTTTCCTTTGAAACATATTCCAGTTCATATTTACTATGTTTTTCATCATAAAAAAGCAGTTCCTTTCCACTTGATTATACCAAAATTTTAGCATCTATACAGAAAAAGAAGGTGTGAAAACGTATCCGCAGCGGCAGCCTTTGCCCGCTTGAGAAAATTCTCTACCCGCTGACGCGGGTCCTTTCTCCCTTTTTCACATGACTAAGATATTACCAATCTATCATTCCAATTGAGTTATATCACTTTTCGGATTATAATAAAAACAACGAATAGTTGAATGAGGAGTTGTTTTCTTATGGGAAATGCTATTTCGGGTAAAGAATACCCCCTTGCAAAGATATTTGGAGAAGATTTTGAGTATCACATTCCCGCATATCAAAGGCCCTATGCATGGACGCAAACAGAAACCATGGACCTGTTTGATGATTTATATGACTTTTACCAAAAAGAAGAACAAGACAGCTATTTTTTGGGAAGCATTGTATTGATTAAAGATGAAAGCAAGCCTCATGCCGATGTGATTGACGGCCAGCAATGCCTGACTACGTTATCTATTCTTTTTTCTGTGATGGCTGATTGCTTTGCAGATTTGGATGCAAAGATAGATTGCAAGAGACTCTTGCAAGAAAAAGGGAATAAATTGACAGGAATAAAACCCAAACCGCGCCTTTTCCTACGGGATAAGGATCAGCCTTTTTTTGAGAAATATATCCAGAACGTTAACCTTCAAGATCTGTTGGAGAAAGATGCTGTTACATTTGAGGACGAGGCTCAGAAGCACATTCAGGAAAATTGCAGAGTACTAAGAGAACGGTTTAAAGAATATTTTTCTATAGATGAAGAACTGCAGAAATTTAGCCAATTTCTTTTAACCCGTTGCTTCCTGATTGCAGTTTCTACGGAAAATCAGGAATCAGCTTTTCGAATTTTTTCTGTAATGAATAGCCGTGGGCTGGATTTGCTTCCAACGGATATTATTAAATCAGAAACCATTGGAAAGATAGCTCCAAATCTTCAAAAAGAATATACAGATAAATGGGAAAAACTAGAGGTAGAAACCACGCGTGATGGCTTTAATGAAGTGTTTACCCATACAAGAACGATATTTGCCAAAGAACGGCCAAAGAAAAATCTGTTGGAAGAATTCCGGGAATCGGTATTATGCCATACTACACCTCAGAGTTTGATTGACGATTACTTGGAACCTTATGCGAACGCCTATATCCAGTTAAAAAACTGTGCTTATCAATCTACTAAACATGCTGAAGAAATTAATGATCTTTTGGTGTGGCTGAATAAAACCAATAATTATGATTGGATGCCTCCAGCCATTAAATTCTTGGCAGAACACAGTAATGATTCCGCTTATGTGCTTTGGTTTATGCAGAAATTAGAACGGTTGGCTTCCTATCTGCTGGTAACAGCTCGAGATGTGAATCAGCGCACGGACAGATATAAATGGATTTTGGTGGAAATGGAGAGCCGGCGTCAGACCACTTTAGACAATCCTTTGAAAAATATAGAGTTAACCGAATGGGAGAAAATACAGTTTAGAGATACACTGCAGGGAGAAATCTATTTGATGCCTTCTCAACGGAGAAATTATATTATCCAGCGATTGGATTCTTTTTACAGTGATGGTGGCGCTTCCTATAATGAAAAATTGTTTACCATTGAACATGTCCTGCCTCAAAACCCGAATCCTGATAGTGAATGGGCTAAGAGTTGGTCAAAAGAACAGCAGGTGAAGTGGCTGAACCGATTGGCAAATCTGGTACCTTTGACTCGGCAACGAAATTCGGCTGCACAAAATTACGATTTTCAAACGAAAAAAGAAAAATATTTTCAGTCGAAGAAGGGGACAAGCTCTTATAAACTGACAACCCAGGTACTTTCTTATCAGGAATGGACTCCAGAAATCGTGGAAAAACGACAGAAACAATTATTAGGAAAACTTGTGGATGGATGGGATCTTAAAAAAGATGGTAAATGTACTGAAAGTCCAGACTTCATGATTGCTGGTCGTGGTGGAGACGCAGTGGGCCTTCCTCAGGATAATGGGAAATTTCTTGTCAAGAAGGGAAGCCGGATTGCAGAAAGCAATACAGCAGGTCTTCAGAAGACTTATGTAGAGTTAAGGGAAAAGCTTTCTCAAGAAGGGGTAATCAAAGGAAATATCTTCCAAGAAGACCATGTTTTCGACAGCCCATCTTCGGCAGCTATTGTTGTTCTGGGACGTTCGGCCAATGGCAGGAGAGAATGGACAAAGATAGATGGCCGATCCTTTAGCAAAGTTATACGTTGAGAATGGGGTACAAGTTTGAAGATGAAAGTAAGCAGCTTATGATACTGCACAGAACACTTGTTCTGTACGAATGGCTTATTTTCCATAAAAAGCTCCAGTCATCGAAAGACTGGAGCTTTTGTTTTCATTTTGTTAATTTTTTACATCGGTTTGTTGTGATGGCAAAATTCAGGGTTCCGGCTTTGTGGCTGGCAACCAGATTCAAAGACTATTTCTTTGGAAAACTCATTTCAGCGGTGGATTGCTATGACAAGCTGCCCTATAGAGATTGGCGGACAGATTTTGTCGGGAAGGAAGGTCTGATCATCCTATATGAATCTGAGCACAAGGCTCCAGGAAAGATTTTCTTCCATATGCTGGTGGGGTGTAGGCGGATGGATGCATTGCACGGTGGGGGATTGGGAACCGGGCGGAGAAAAAGATACGATCATCACCAGGAACAGCATTTATACTTTTTCCCGCCAGCACAATTTGAGCAGAGAAGAAAAGCAAGTTCTTCTGGAAAGGGCTGCAGCTTCCGGGAGGATGCCAGGTGACAATAGAAAGCATTAACTATCGATCCGCCGATGTCGAAGATTTTGAGAAAAGTGATTGTCGCATCATAGGAAATGCCCAAGACAACGAAAACCATGAGCAGGCAAATGTCTATAAAGGATAAAATTTGCAGGCAAATTTTTTTAAGGGAACCCCTCCGGGTGGCCGGGAAGGGCGAGCCTGCTTTTTATTTATCCGAACAAATCACTGTGGCTTCCTGTACGGGTCAGAGTCAGTGTCAGGATATCTTCTTCGATTTTATAAATCAGCAGCCAATCCGGCAGGATAGGACATTCACGGAATCCAATGTAATCTCCAGATAAAGCGTGATCCCGATATTTAATCGGAAGGACCTGTTCATTGACCAGGTATTCAAGGACCTCCTGGAAAAGCTCCGGCTTGTGTCCTGGACGTTGGACGGCCTTTTTGTAATCTTTTTTGAATTGCTTGCGATAGCGGATCTTAAGCATTCAGATCCTCCATAAGGTCCTTCACGGAATTATAGGTTTTGCACCGAACGCAGGAAAATATTGATGGCTGTAGAGGTAGGAATACCCAGGTCAGAAAAAATCAGTTCCGCCTGGTGCTTCAGATCAGCATCGACACGAAGATTTAAGGTCTTTGTTTCGGACATAGAAATCATCCCCTTTCAACGTTATTGTAACGTTAATTTAGGAAAATATAAAGAAAATTACTTGATATTGCGTGGATTTATGGCAGTAAAAATAAACCCTCTGGGAGGCCAGGGAAGGGCGGGCCTGCGGCTCACCCCTATGGCGTCAGGATGGGGGGAACGGGGAGGCAGGGAAATCCGATTTTCATCGTATCCCCGTCTCAGAGCCAATGCCGTCCAATCGAAGGCGAGAAATCAATTGACTCCAACGTGGTAGGGGCTCCCCGCAGGGGAGCCCGTCCCGGCCGCCCAGAGGGCAAAAATAGCAGGCCTGCAGTCGAGGAATTGCGGGCCTGCTTCACTTGGAAAAGAGTTATTTCAGCAGTCCATCGATATTTCGCCTTGAATAGAGAAGCCTGCGTACTTCCATTGTGTCATCAATGACTACATAAAAAATGGAGAAGTTCCTTACATTGATTTTGTAGTAAGGATATTCTCTTCTTTTTGCTGATGGATAGGGCGCAAAGCTGAGAGGCATTTTATAAGTCTCTTGACAATTGCTAATTCGATATCATCAACAAGGCGATGAGCTGCAGGCGGGTTCTTTAGAGTATTGGTTATATAGTCAGTAATTTCAAGTAAATCATTCTCGAAGAGAGGAAGAAATTTCAGGTTATAGTTTGGCTTGTCCATTGATCCGATTCCTTACTTTGTCAAAAACTTCGTCCTTGGAAAGTCTGACAGAAGTACTGGCAGCATAAGCATCAGCTTCATCAAGCTTTCTTTCCACGGTGTCAGTTAGAGCAGAGTATTGTTCAAGACTCATGAGAACCATGGTTCCATAACCATTCTTAGTAAGGAATACAGGGGAATTTGAACCTAAAACAGTTTCTTCAATCTCGGGAAATTTATTCCTTAAATCAGAAACCGGACGGATCGTAATCATAGTATCACCCTCCTTTTATCAATATAATATCATTATTTTATCGTAATTTCCATAGAAACGTGGAAAACTCTAAAGTCAGCAGTTCAATGAGTGCAGAGCCTGGCCTTCTGGTGTGCCCCTATAGGCGGCCCAGGGGGGCAAAAAAGCAGGGGGATGTTGCACGCATATTTTTCACGTGCAACATCCCCTATTTATCGATATGTAATATTTTAGAACAAATCAGAATGGGAGCCAGTACGAAAAAGAAATAATTCCAGTACATCCTCGTCCTGACGGTAGATAAGGAGCCAGTCCGGTTCAATGTGACATTCCCGGAAATCTCCGTAGTTTCCAGTAAGCGCGTGATCACGGTATCTGGTATCAAGAGGAAGCTGGTTTGCCAGTGTTTCAACCACGGCGTCCAGCTTTTCCAGTTTCAAACCCCGTTTCCTAGCCAGCTTTAAATCTTTACGGAATTTATTGGAAGCAATGATTTCAAGCCTCATTGTCCACATCCTTCACAAGGTCTGCAAAGCGGTGGTACCGTTTGTATTTTTCCGGATGAGCTTTCATTTCCTCATACTCGGCAAGGGCAGCACGGGTTTCAGCATTGAAGGCATTGCGGCGGACTTCAAAGGGAATCCCGTCACATCTGACAGCACTCTTTAAAAACATGGTGATAGCAGACGACATATTCAGCCCTAAATCATTGAATAATCCTTCCGCTTCCTTTTTCAACTCTGCATCCACACGGACATTGATATTGGCAGTAGTCATCCTGATTCACCTCTTTCTTTGTTTATCAATTCGATTATAGGTTAAAAAGATGAAAAATGCAATACAATAAATGATATTGCTTTATATTTGCAACATGATTACCGTATGGGCCGCAGGCCGGTTGGCCCGCCAGGGGCATGGAGGAAAGCAGCTCTGCCGCTTTTCCGTCTCACGCTCAGAGTCTCACGTCTTACGCAGAAGGAAATCATCTGCTGTAGGCAGATGATTCTGAACGAATTTTGCCAACGGTCAGCGGCCGAAGGATAAAATTTGCAGGCAAATTTTTGAATGGAACCCTCTGGGCGGCCGGGAAGGGCGGGCCTGCGGCCCGCCCCTCGTATAATAGAGTTGTACCAGATATTCCCTTTTATAGTGAATTACGGTACGATTAGAATGGAGCTGTGGATCGGTTGCGCGCCCCTACCGCTTGACGGTTTTTGTAGAGTCCGACCACAGAATTCATTCAATTTGTTAATGAGTTGGATACCGCTCGACGGTTCATATCTAGCGAGGATACATTATGATGAAGTCTCTGTGGCTTTGATGCACAGCTGCCAATTCAAAAAAAGGAGGTTGATTTTTATGCTTTGTGTCGGAATTGACGTTGCAAAGCGGAAACATGACTGCTGTATCATTGACTCGGATGCATTGAAAACAGTTGAATCTTTTACATTTCCCAATTCACGGGAAGGCTTTGACATGCTCCTTTCCAAGATTTCTGAACTGGGCATTCCAAAAGATAAAATAAGAGTAGGATTGGAAGCAACCGGTCACTATTCCTCGAATCTCGCCCATTTCATCTCAGAACATGACCTTCCACTGCTCACTTTCAATCCGCTTCTCACGAATAGATACAAGCAAGGATTCAGCCTGCGTAAGACCAAGACTGATAAAGTCGATGCCTGCGCTATTGCACAGATGATTGTGTCAGGGAAAGGTTCCCAAACCTACTCTTCTTCATTGTACCATAACGAGGAAATGAAATCACTCTCTCGTTACAGATCTCAAACCATGCAGAAGTGTTCCAAGCTAAAGATATCAGTTTCCCGTCTGGTTACGATTTTATTCCCAGAGCTGGAAGGGCTGACATCTTCCATCCATCTTGCTTCAATCTATGCGCTTCTAAAAGCCTATCCTGGCCATGAACAGATTGCTCATTGCAGCATGAAGCGGCTGACGCGCCTGTTAAGTGATGCCTCACAGGGGAGATTTGACAAAAGCAAGGCTTTGGAAATCCACCAGGCAGCATGCCGTTCTATCGGTAAAGTCTCGCTTTCGGCTTCTATGGAACTCGTCCATACCATTACGGATATTGAAGTGTTGAAGCAGCATATCGTTGAAATCGATGAGAAGCTTAAGGAAATGGTGGACCAGGAAGAATCTTCGATTATTGACATACCAGGGATCGGTTATACCCTTTGTGCCAGCATTCTGGGCGAAGTTGGTGATTTCAAGCGTTTTCCGGATGTCGACAAGCTCCTGGCTTACGCAGGGATGTCACCTTCCAAACATGACTCTGGAGACTACCATTCGAAGCATAACAAGATGGAAAAAAGAGGATCCCCCTATCTGCGAAAGACACTGTACCTTGCCGCCCGCCTGGTTGCACAGAACGTACCGAGATTCAAAGAATACCTTGAAAAGAAACTGTCAGAACACAAGCCTTACAAAATCGCTTTGTCCCATGTAGCCAAGAAACTGATCCGATTGATTTACCGGCTGGGTATTAGTGGCTGCCCTTATTTAGCCTGATTTTTTTAAGCCCACAAGAGGGGGCTTGGGTAAGTGCGCCCTTTTGCCAAGATCCATAGCAACTGAAATTTATTTTAAAATTGGCTTGACTTTATATAGTTGGTCTACCGCGTCAGGGTCGGGGGAACGGGGAGGGCAGGGAGTTTCGGTTTTCATCGAATCTTCGATGAGCGGGCCTGCCGCCCCTACGGCTTTGGTGCACGGCCCGTATTTTGGTGCATAAATCGGCACCGGAGGGGCCTCACGCCGGGAGGCCCGTAAAACACACCGAATGTGTGGGCGTAATGGTAATCATCCCTACGCCAACCAAGTCATACCGAACGAAGGAGATCCTCTGACTCCAACGTGGTAGGGGGCTTCCCGCAGGGGAGCCCATCCCCGGCCGCCCAGGGGGCAAAAAAGCAGGCCGCAGTCTTGAGAAGATTGCAGACCTTTTTCTGTCGAGATTTTTGGATAGGTTAGATGATATAATGAAATAGGAAATATAAAAATTGAAGGAAAAGAAGCTCGGTAAAATCGAGGTGGTAAAAAATGATGAAAGATTTAATGGCGTATTGTCCTCTTTCGGAAAAAGAAATTGATGACGGACTATGCTGTGAAATTGGTCTTGTCGTACGCCGAGATGTAAAGGAAAGTTTTGTGCCTGAGGTAAAAGATTGGGAAAAAGCAAGAAAGATATGTCCAAAGTGCTCTCCGGAATTTAAATGATTTAACAAAAGGTATTATAACCAGGATTTAAAATCGCGGATTGCCAACAAATCCTTAGCCGCATACGAGAAAGAAACCAATAGAACACAGAAACAGCTGAAGGTACAGCGAAACATAACTTATGGAATAGGTTCGGTTCTGCTGGCAGCTTTAGTGCGGAAATGATAAAAGCCATGGTGGGAGTTCTTCCTGCTATGGCTTTTTTTTGCGTTGTCAGTACTTATTTCGCCATTTCTGTCCTGCTATTTTTAGAAACGAAATTTTAGGGGGGTACGAATCATGAAAAAGGGGAATGGGAAATATTACATCCTTTCTACGAAAACCAAAGCTGGAGCCAGGCTGCTGCCTATGACCGATGAGGTGTACCAATGCTTTGTGACCATTCTGGAGCGGAGAAGACCCCCAAAGGTGGAACCCATCATCGATGGAGTGGGAAAATTCCTCTACTATGATAAGAATGGGAACCCAATGATTGCGCTGCACTGGGAGCATTACTTTAAATATAGCGTCCGAAAATACAACAACATCTATAAATATCAGCTTCCCAAGATTACGCCCCACATCTGCCGTCATACCTACTGTACCAACATGGCCCTATCCGGGGTCAGTGCCAAGACCCTCCAGTACCTGATGGGCCACAGCGATATATCCATCACCCTGAATGTGTACACCCACATCAAGTTCGATGATGCCCAGAAAGAAGTGGAACTCATCCAGACCCGGCAGCAGAAGGAAATGGAAAACGTCCGAAAAGAACTGGAGCAGGTGGGCGAGATCCAGCCCAAGGTGATCCGGTTTCCCAATAAGGCGTGAGGGGAGAAGGCCCACAGTCCACTTGGCTGCGGGCCTTTCCTTTTTTTGTATTTTTACATTTGTCATATGGTATAATAAAAAATAAATACATGAACAAGATGAGTTAGAAAAGGTTTAAGTCTGTGTTGAAGTGTGGATTCTATAAGGCAATACCGCTTTACAGTAGAAAAGCTATTCTAAGAAATGGAGTGAGCTATATGGAAAAAAGACATATAAGATTTATGATCATTATAGCTGTATTAGTAATTTCCAGCTTTTTAGCAGGATGCGACAATAATTCAGCTGAAAAGTCTAATATTAAATCTAAACCCGCAACAGCAAATTCACTTGCTTTAGAAAAAGTTGATTGGGAAAAAATAATTAATCAAACAAAGTCTGATATTTTGAGCCAGGAAAAAATGGTTCAGGATGTTTCTATTAAGGTTGATCAGTCAAAAAAAAGTATAATTATTTCTCTGGCTTGTAATAATGCAATTAATCAAAGTACAGCAGCAGAAGCAGCTGATACAGCTGTACGACGTTTATCAAGCAATGCGCAAATGCAGAATAAAGATATTGTAGGTCCTTCAAAAGATAACTGGGGTGGAGTTTGGGATGTTTATACTCTTGATATGCGTGTAGCCAAAATTATGGATGCAGAGAAACCAAGTAAATGGCTCATCTATGATGTCGTTGATCCTGGTGTACAAGGAAAACATAAATTTAAGGGCTTAAATAGATAAGATTCAATCATTTAAAACAATAGTAATAGAGGTTGAGCCCCCTGCTTCTACAGAGGGCTTTTCTGGTTGAAAAGGTTATTTAATGGGCCAGCAGAAACAAAGTCAAACTACAACTTTTTCTGTTATAATAACAGAGAAAATTTCACCCCACAAAAAAGTACGGTAGTAAGAACAGTCCGTTTTACTACCATTTCTACTACTACAACGGGGAAAGTTGTGCCGTTTTTTGCAAAATTATGTCCTTTTCTTCGTGAACAGGTGAAACCTGCAAACCCGCATTAAGTCGGCATATTTTGGCATAGAAGGGAGTTTTGTGTCCATGACCAGGATACTTTTTATCTGCCATGGCAACATCTGCCGTTCCACCATGGCGGAATTTGTTATGAAGGAGCTGGTCCGGCGTCACCATTTTGAGGAGGCATATGAAATCGCTTCGGCGGCCACCAGCCGGGAGGAAATCGGCAACGATACCCACTGGGGGACCAAGGAGCAGCTGGATCTCCACCATATTCCTTACGCACCCCGGAAGGCCCGGCAGATGACCCGGGGGGATTATGGGTACTATAATCTGCTCATTGGGTTTGACGACGAGAACCTTCGGGAGATCCGCCGGATCGCCGGGGGAGACCCGGACCGGAAGATCCACCTGCTGCTGGATTTCACCGCTCATCCCCGGGAAATCGCCGACCCCTGGTATACGGGGGATTTTGTCAGCACCTACCGGGATGTGGAGGAAGGGTGCAGGAGCCTGCTGCACAAGCAGCGGGCCTGCCAATGGTAAGCTGCCAACGGTCATCCGCTAAAGGATGACAGCAGAGCTTGGCTTTGAACAGGAAAAAACAAGCTCAGCTTTTTAACATTATCACTGTAGGACAATCGATATGATCCCCGGCCCCTGCCAGGGGGTCGTATTTTTCTGCGTAGAAAATGCCGATGTTTGTCATTTCCGGTACTTTGTCCTTGTCCGTCAGCCGGTAATCCTGATCTCCCAGGGCCCGGAGGGATGTGTAATCGGCATCGGGGTCATCTGCCTGTTCCACCACTGGCTTTACCTGCACCGTATAGGGCTTTCCTTTTTCCCGTTCCAGGGTCAGGGTGAGGGGAGTGCCGGCAGGGGAATAATCCAGCAGATACTGGGCCAGGTAATTCCGCTGGCTTACTTTGGCTCCGTTGATGGCGGTGAGGCGGTCACCGGGCCGGACGGCAGCCAGTTCCGGATGTTTGGCCGTATCCACGGTCTGGATGGTGGGGGATTTGCTGGTAAACGTCCCTTTCAGGGTGATCCCGTAATCATTGTGGGGTTCCAGCTTCCGATAAGTGGTCTGGGCCGCCTGGAAAATATGGTCCACAAAATCATTTTCCAGACTGGTGGAAATCCCCGATTGTGGCGGTACGTATCCGTATTTGGTGGTGTAGCCGGCCACATACCAGCTCTGGATGAAATCCATATCCACCCAGGTCCCTCCGTCCTGGGGAGAAAAACGGGCATACCCGGTGCTGCCGGTAAAGTTGCCACCGCTTTCGGTTTTAAACAGTTCACAGGCCAGAGGATGGTCACCCATCTGGTATTCGAAGGGGAAGGATACCTTGTCGTTCAGAAAAAGAAGAAAGGCATCCCGTACCTTTTCCGGTGCCATACCCGGATAGAATACACTGTACATGGGACCGTAGGGGGCCAGTTTCTGGTTGGGAGCCTGGAGCCCCTGGATCAGCCGGGGCAGGGTGGAAAGCTTTTCTGAAAAGGCCTTTCCGTTGTTCTTCACGGCTTCCAGTTTCCAGTCCTTGGAAGGAACGGACAGCTGTGCCGCTTCGTCCGGGGTCAGCAGGTACCACCGGTCCAGACCGGGGACGCCGGCAGGGTAGGTGCGGCCGGTGGCATCGGACTGGGGCTGGAGGGGCAGGGTTCGGGAACCGTTCACCAGGGTAATGGGGCCGAACTGGCTGTCCGCCGCCCGTTTGAGATCCTGGAGCCGCAGGTACCACCGGTTGGAGGAAGGCACGTGCTGGAGCTGCACCGCCACTTTTCCCGCATGGGTCCGGGCAACCCGGATGGATTCCCCATTTTGGGTCACCAAATTCCCGTTCCGTTCTGTAAAATCCATGGCAAGGGTACGGTGGCCAAAGCCCAGAAAACAAAGAGAAAGCATCAAAACAGCATAGACCGTCGGTCGTTTTCTAAAATGCATGGAAATCCCTCCTTCAGGGCAGAAAAATTTCAAATGGATATGCCTTGATTATATACCCTGCAGGAGGAAGAGAAAATAATAAAAGGAACCCGGAGCCCGGGTTCCTTCCATCGGCCGTTGACCGTTGACAGCTGACCGTTGACGGGGCTGTTGCCCATGCAACGGCCCCTTTCTTACATGCACCCGCCTTTTCTGTCGGAAAAATGTTCCTTCAGCAGCTGGTTGATCTCGGCTCTTTCTTTGCCCTGTTTTTCCATCTGTTTAATCAGCTTGTAGGCGTGGAACAGGGGAGAGGGGGCGATTTCGGAGCTGAAGAAGCCGATGCCCATGTTCCAGGCCAACTGTTCGAATACATCGTCCAGGGCCCGGGAATCCAGGCCATTGGCATAGGCCTTCAGCAGTTCCCGCATGGCCTGGCGCATCCGTCCGGCACCTACTGCATTGGCCAGGGACAGCAGCAGCCGGATGTTGTAATCCAGGTAGCGTTTTTCGCTTTTCCAGGTCATATCCCAGAATTCCACTGCCAGTTCTCCCAGTTTTTCGTCGATCATGGGGTAGTTGGTGATCACCGCCGGCCGTTCCGGGGCTTCTTCCGTGTTCCCTTTGTTTTCGGTCCGGTAGAAATAGGCGTGGTATTCGTTGGGGGCCTTTTTCTCGGTGGCATGTTCATAGCCCAGCATTTCCATCACTTCATAGAGGGGGATGGGTTCGAAGGTCTGGATCACTTCCAGTCCCTGGCCCACAGGGAGCAGGGATGCCTGTTTTTTCAGCCCTTCCAGGAAATTCCCCGCAATGCCCCGCACGTCGATTTTTTTAAAGCTGCCGATTTTATCGTTCCATTCCAGATTTTTCATACCGATTCTCCTTCCGTTCGTTCCTGTTATCCCAGGTGATGTTACGTTCTTCGTCTTTCTGGAAACAATATAGCATGGAACAGGAAACTGGTATGTTGTTTTTACAACAAAAAAAGACGGAGTATACCCTCACGGGAGGCCGGTAAGGGCATGCCTCTGGCGCGCCCTTACCACGTCAGTGTCAGAGGGAAGGTGAAGGCGGGAGGAGCGGTTTTCATCGTATCCCCGATGAACGGGCCGGCTGTATGGTCGGCCCCCTACAGGGACGGCGAACACAGAACCATCCGTTGTGATCGAACGACGAATCCATCGTACCTTCGTCTCAACGGTCCCTCGACAAACGCTGAACGTCCGACGCTAGACGAATCCCGCTCTTCACTCTGCCCTCTTCACTCTGCACTGTCTTCTCCCCACCCACGCCCCGGCGGCAGCGGCGGTGAGCATGGGGACTAGGGTGCGGATTGGGAAGCACAGGAGCATGATAGCGGCGGAGAGCAGGGGACGCCTGGACAGGTATCCGCAGGCCGCAGCGGTGGTGGCTGTGGCAGCGAAAAGGGCTCCGGCTCCGGTAACGGCTGCCAGCCCATACCCCAGGGACACGGCGCTGTACACAATGGGGAAGATGCTGCCCCCTTTCCAGCCGAAGGCCAGGCACAGGGCCGTTGTCAGCAGCTTGGTGACGGCGGTGAGAAAGAGCAGGGTCACCGGCAGCTGCTGCCAGGCGGCAGTCAGGGGAAGCAGACGGCCCCCGCCGCTGAACAGGTTATCCAGGTTCCAGAGCCCCAGCAGGGAGACAAAGGCCCCGGCCGTGAGACAGGACAGTATCCGGTTCCTGGCCAGGGGATGGGCCAAGGCATTGGCGCCTTTGGCAAACAGTTGATACAACTTTCCCAAGAGGATACCGCCGGCCGCAAAAAGGGGCATCCACTTCCATTCCGCCAGGCCCGCCCAACGGCGCCACATCAGCTGGGGCAGTCCATGGCCTGGCCTGGCGGCAGAATGCAGCAGAAGAAGGGCCAGTACACCGCCCAGGACCCCAGCCATATAGATGAGGACCTTCACCCGGTGCTGCTGTTTCGGATCAGGGAAAATCGGGGGAGGGGTTCCGGCAGGAGGACCTGCAGGGGAGGGGGCAAAGAATACAGCGAGGCCAGGCTGGCTGCCCAGCTGCACAAGCGCACGGACCTGGAAGACGATTTGGCGGATCCGATCCCTTACAGCGAAACACAGGGAGGTGATGATTCCTGTCAGCCCGGCTTCCGGGCCCAATGAACCTCCGGCAAAAAGAGGCAGCAGCACGGCGGTGAAAATGGCGGGCAGCCGGTGATAATCGTAGGTGCCGTCCCGTTTCACTTTGGCGATGACTTCGGCCATGGTGTCCGGGAGGATCCCAAATTTTTGCTGGAACAGACCCATGGCCAGCCCGCCGGTAAGACACAGGAACCGGATGTACCAGGAACCCGCTCCCAGGTGCTGGGGAAGGGTTTCCCAGAAAAATCCCATGCCCATTCCCAGGATTTTGAGGAAGGCCCAGACCAGGGCCCCTCCTGCAGCCCCCAGAAAGAACACAGATAGGGCCAGGAAGCCGGCCAGTTTGCCTTTTTGGAACCTTGATAGATTCACGGCGAAAGCCTCCTTATACATACTTTACTTATAATTATAAAGCAAACCCCGCGGACAGAAAAGGGGTGCTGCACGCTGTGGGCATGAGCTGACCCCCAATTGTTAGACCAAAAATCTAACAATTGAGGGTCAGTTTTTTATGGCAAAACACAGCTATGAATTTAAGAAAAAAATAGTACTGGAATATTTGAACAGTGACGAAGGGTGTATTTCTATTTCACGTAAATATGGGATGGCAAGTAGCAGCCAGCTGCTAAAGTGGGTTGCTGCTTACAAGGCATTTGGTGATGATGGACTGAAAAGATCCCGCTCTCAAAAAATATACTCTTTCAAAGAAAAACTTTCTGTGGTAGAGTCTTACTTAACAAATGAAATCTCATATCAGGAACTAGCAATTCAAGTAGGGATCAACAACCCATCAATGATTGCCAGATGGGTCAATGAATTTAGAATTGCGGGACCAGATGCTTTACGGTCACATAAAAAAGGCAGGAAGAGAACTTTGAACAAATCTCAAACCAAAAAAACAGATACCCAGGTTCAGCAGCCGATGGTCGACATCAGTGTGGAACATGTCAAGGAGTTAGAGGATGAAAATCTTAAACTCCGTATAGAGAATGTTTTTTTAAAAGAACTGAGGAGACTGCGTTTAGAGGACGAAGCAAAAATGAGAGAGTTGCGAAAATCATCTCCAGTCTCCGAAGATCATTCAAATTGAAAGACCTTCTCTCCTATACTCAAATGCCCAAAGCGACCTATATGTACTGGCAGAAACGGTTTGACCGCGTGAATCCAGACCAGGAAGTAGAGGACAAAATACAGGAAATCCGCAGCCAGCATAAAGATTATGGATATCGGCGCATGACCGGTGAGCTGAAGAATCAAGGGATTTGCGTGAACAAGAAGAAAGTTCAACGTATCATGCAGAAACTGAGCCTTCAGGTAACATCCTTTACCCGGAAAAGCCGTAAATACAGTTCCTATAAGGGTAAGGTAGGGACCATTGCTCCGAATAGAATACATCGTCGTTTTGAGACGAATATCCCACATCAGAAGATTACGACCGATACTTCAGAATTCAAATATTATGAAGTAGATACACAGGGACATCTGACCCTGCACAAGCTTTATCTGGATCCTTTCCTGGACATGTTCGATGATGAAATCATCAGCTATGGAATAGCCAAACGTCCTTCGGCTGAAAGCATACTGGAAGCTCAAGCTGAAGCAATCGAAATTACTGCTGATTGTCCATATCGAAGAACGTTTCACTCCGATCAGGGCTGGGCATACCAAATGAAGGCCTATACCAGGAAACTAAAAAAAGAACGAATTTTTCAGAGCATGTCTCGAAAGGGTAACTGTCATGATAACGCTGTAATGGAAAACTTTTTCGGCTTAATGAAACAGGAAATGTATTATGGAGTGATCTACTACAGCTACGAAGAACTAAAAGCCGCTATCGAACGATACATCAAATACTATAACGAACAAAGGATCAAGGAAAAACTGGGCTGGAAAAGTCCTGTTCAATACAGGCTTTCTTTGCTGGCAGCATAAAAAAGTAACGAGACAGTAAAAACCATCTCGTTACTAAGGTCTAACTTTTTGGGGTCACATCAGCAGCACCCTCTTTTCTCACTTCAACGCTTCTGCAAATTCTTTCCCATACTTCCGGCACAGTTCCTGGCTGGCCTGGTCCGGGGCCCACTGGCACCGGAGCCCTTCGTTGACCACCTGGAACCCGGCCCCGCTAAGGAGCTCCGTGATCTGTTTCACGGCTTCCCCGCTCCAGCCGTAGCTGCCGAAGGCGGCGGCTTTTTTATTCTTGAACTTCAGGCCCCGGATCATCTCCATGATGCCTCCGATGGAATACAGGAACCCGTAGTTGATGGTGGGGGAGCCCACCAGGATGGCTTTGGATCTGAACACTTCCGTCACGATGTCGTTTTTGTCATCCACCGCAGAGTTGTAGATCTTCACCTTTAGGGTAGGGTCCGCCTGCATCAAGCCTTCGGCGATGCATTCCGCCATCCGCCGGGTGGAATTCCACATGGTGTCGTAAATCAGGGTCACCTGGTTTTCTTGGTAATTCTGGGCCCATTCCTGATAGGCTTTGACGATCTGCAGCGGATCATCCCGCCAGATCACCCCGTGGCTGGGACAGATCATGCTCACCGGTACACCCATCTTGAGGATTTCGGCGATCTTCCGGGTGACCATGGGGCTGTACAGGTTCAGGATGTTGGCGTAATACTTCATGGCTTCCCGGTACAGTTCAGCTTTGTCCACCGCATCATTGAACAGGGTTTCGCTGGCGTAATGCTGGCCGAAGCCGTCGTTGCTGAACAGGATGTTCTCTCCGGTCATATAGGTGAACATGGTGTCCGGCCAGTGGAGCATAGGGGCTTCGATGAACACCAGCTGGCTGCCCCCCAGGTCCAGGGTGTCCCCGGTCTTCACAGTGACGAAGTTCCAGTCCTGGTGGTACAGACCCCGGAGGATGGCTTCCCCTTTTTGGGTGCAGTAGATGGGGGTATCGGGGATTTCCCGCATGAGAGCCGGCAGGGCACCGCTGTGGTCGTTTTCATTGTGGTTCATCACGATATAATCAATGGCCTTCAGGTCGATCTCCTGTTTCAGGTTGGCCACGAATTCCTCATCAAAGGGCTTCCAGACCGTGTCCATCAGCACCGTTTTCTGATCCCCCCGGATCAGATAGGAATTATAGGAGGACCCTTTTTCCGTGGAGTATTCATGGCCATGGAACTCTGTCAGTTCCCAGTCGATTTTCCCAACCCAGGTGACTTTATCCGTAATTTTCTTTCCCATGTGAAACCTCTCCTTTGGCAGCAGCCTGTTTTTTCTATGGTTCAAGTATACCGTGGATAAGCGGGAAAATCCGTTGTCAGTACAACGATTGGGAGAGCAGTGACCAGCCGAGGGAGAATATGCGTTCAAAGAGTGTTGCGTGTGCAGCACTTCCCCTAGCATCTCTGGCCCATATGGGGTACAATACAAGTAATGCTGACCATTTGCCCGTGTCCAATTTTCTGCATCTGAAAGGTGGTATTTCCATGAAAATCAAACGTGTATTGGCCATCCATGACCTTTGTTCTTTTGGGCGCTGTTCCTTGACGGCGGCCATACCTGTGCTGTCCGCCATGGGGCACCAGGTCTGCCCGTTCCCTACGGCCCTGTACAGCAACAACCTGACCTACGGGAAATTCGTTTCCCGGGATCTGACGGACCTGATGGCTGGGTATCGGGACCAGTGGAAGGAACTGGGGCTTTCTTTTGATGCGGTCTACAGCGGTTTCCTGGCGGGACCGGACCAGGTGGAACAGGTGATCGCCGCCATTGAGGAATTTGCCGGGGAAGATCGGATTGCGGTGGTGGACCCGGCCATGGGGGACGACGGAAAGCTGTACCCGGTGTTCGATGGTGCCATGGTGGAAGCCATGAAGAAACTGGTGGCCCATGCCGCCCTGATCACCCCCAACTATACGGAAGCCTGCCTGCTGACGGATACCCCCTGCAAAGCCGGGGCACCTACTGACGACGAGCTGGAAGCCCTCTGCGACAAGCTGCTGGCCCTGGGACCCAAACAGGTGGTGATCACCAGTGTGCCCTGCGATGAGGACCATCTGAAGATCGTCAGCTATGAAGCCAACCAGCTGTTCCCGGAAGCCTATGAAGTGAAGAAGCTGCCCTTTGCCACCTGCGGCACGGGAGATGTGTTCACCAGCACCCTGCTGGGATATGTGCTGAACGGCAAAGATCTGAACCGGTGCGTCCAGGAAGCGGCGGATTTTGTCAGCTACGTGATCGACACCACGATCAAAGCCGGGACGGATCCCAAGGAAGGGGTGGTCCTGGAAGGGTGTCTGTGGAAGCTGCTGTTCCCCCAGTCCAAGAACTGTACTACGTGTATGGCGTGAGGGAGCGAGGGACGAAAGGGGGCTGTTGCGCTTGCAGCAGCCCCTCTTGTTTTCCCCTTTCTTCCAGGTTATAATGAAGAATGGTGAAAAAATGTTTGCTTTTGGGTGGTTCCGGGGGCAGTTGGGGGAAAGGAGGACGAGAGGCATGGAATTTGTGAAGAAGACACCGGCCGAGAAGGAAGAGACCTTCCGGCTGCTCCAGAAATTGTATGCTTCCGAACCCATCAAGCCCCGCACTCCGGCGGCCCCTCTGCCGGCTCCGCTCCAGGAGCTCCGAGCCATGCAGCAGGATCCGACTTCCCAGTATGAAACCACTCCGGAGCTGTTCGTCCGTCAGGGGAAAGCCCTGGCAGCCTATGAAGATGATACCGTGTACGATCTGCCGGTGCTCCATTATTATCCCACCTACCGGGTGCTCACCGATAAAGAACTCCGGGGGTATTTCGGCTGGCGGACCCGGCTGCGGCACCAAGAGCTGGAACGGACTTCCCTGACTTATGCCTTCCTTTATATATACGAACTGCTGAACCAGATCGGGGTGGAAAATCCTCAGGATGGGTATGAGAAACTGAAAGCGTTCGAGGAAAACTACGGCCTGCTGGATGACCGGATCCTTCCCTATCTCCACCAGTGGCTCCGGGATTATGTGCTGTATTACCAGCTGGATCCGAAACTGCTGCCGGAAACCAAACGGACCCGGCAGGACCAAGCTTATCTGGTGCTGGAGGACTACAAAAAGGCTTCAGATCAGGATCTGTTCGATGCCTTGGATCTTTTCTCTACCTACCATATCAGCCGGTCCAAGCTGTATAAGGAGCAGCCGGAGGCGGCTGTACGCCTTTTGGGCCGGATCTACCGGATGATCCAGGCGTACTGGGAATCCCACCGGAAGAAACCGTTCCTGCGGGAACATGTGGGCGGTCCTACCTATGACTGGCTGGAACTTTTTGCCAATGCGGTGTTCCTGCAGAAAGAAGACGGACGGGAATTCAAGGTGCAAGTGGACCCCATCTGCATTTATCAGGACCGGAAGGGTGTCTGGACCCTCCGCCATTATGAATATGCCTCCCAACAGCTCCGGAAGCTGGGGAAGCTGATGAAGACCTTGGATGGCCTGCTGCGGGAAGCATTGGATTTTTCTCCGCCCCTCCAGCAGCCCCTTTCCTACAAATGGCTCACCAAACTGGTCCGCCAGGCGGTGGAAGAGGACCAAAAGGAACAAGAGGAAGCAGAAAAACGGAAAGTGGTGTTCCACTTGGACCAGCTGGATAAAATCCGCCGGGATGCGGCGGTGACCCGGGAAAGACTCATGACCGAAGAAGAACGGCGGGAGGAAATCCTGCCTTCTCTGACGGGCCAGCTGGAGGCTCCGGAGCAGGATAAGGGATCCCCAGGACTCCAAACTGTTGCTCCGGGTGCTGCGGCCTCAAGAACGGCTCCTATGGACCAATCTTCCGCCCTGGCAGGAACGGCCCCGGCTTCCGCCCCAAAAGCTCCGGATGGGGCACGGACGGATCGGCCTTGGAACCTGACAGAAGACGAATACCGCTATCTCAAAGACCTGCTCTATGGGAAAGATACCTCCTGGGCGGCGGCCCAAGGACTGATGCCTTCCCTCCTGGTGGATGGCATCAATGAAAAATGTTATGAAGCATTCGGGGATACGGTCCTGGAAGCCGGGGACCCGCCCTCTGTCATAGAAGATTATCTGGAAGATTTGAAAGGAACGATTGCACCATGACCTTGAAGATACCCAAACGGATTGCCCGGACCCTGATCAGCTCCCTGAAGGGAGGCGTAGTGCCCCGGATCGGGCTGCCCTATATCACCGTGGGACGGAAAAATGAAATCGACGCCCTGCTCCACGATGTAGAGGTGATCGCTGATGGGGGTGCGTCTTTCCGGTTCATCGTGGGCCGGTACGGCAGCGGGAAAAGCTTCCTGCTCCAGACCCTCCGGAACTATGTGATGGAAAGGGGTTTCGTGGTGGTGGATGCGGACCTTTCTCCGGAACGGCGGCTCCAGGGCACCAAGGGCCAGGGGCTGGCTACCTATCGGGAACTGGTCCGGAACATGGCCACCAAGACCCGGCCCGAAGGGGGTGCCCTGCCTCTCATCCTGGACCGGTGGATCAGTGAAATCCAGCAGCAGGTGGTGACGGAGACCGGGCTGGCCCTGAATGACGGCCGGCTGGACGGACTGGTGGAACAGAAGATCGGCCAGGTGATCCAGGCGCTCAATGAAATGGTCCACGGGTTCGATTTTGCCCGGCTGCTGACCTTGTACTACCGGTCTTACCGCCAGGGAGACGAAGCCACCAAGGCCAAAGTGATCCAGTGGTTCCGGGGAGAATTCCACACCAAGACCGAAGCCCGGCAGGAGCTGGGGGTGAACATCATCATCTCCGATGAGGACTGGTACGAATACCTGAAGATCCTCGCCCTGTTCCTGAAACAGGCAGGGTATGCCGGTCTTTTGGTTTGCATCGACGAGCTGGTGAACATCTATAAGATTCCCCATGCCATTACCCGGCAGTACAATTACGAAAAGATCCTGACCATGTACAACGACACCCTCCAGGGGAAGGCCCACTACTTGGGCATCATCATGGGGGGCACGCCCCAGTGCATGGAAGACCCTCGGCGGGGGGTCTACAGCTATGAGGCTCTCCGGTCCCGGCTGGCGGAAGGCCATTTTGGCGGGGAACACAAGGACCTTTTGGCTCCCGTGATCCGGCTCCAGCCTCTCACCAGCGACGAAATGCTGGTATTGGTGGAAAAACTGGCGGAGATCCATGGGGTGCTCTACGGATATGATCCGAAAGTGACCCAGGAAGACCTGGCGGCTTTCATCCGGATCGAATTCCAGCGGATCGGGGCGGATTCCCACATTACCCCCCGGGAAGTGATCCGGGATTTCATCGAGGTGCTGGACATCCTCTACCAGCATCCAGAACTGACGGTGGAAGGACTGCTCCATTCGGACAGCTTCCAATATGCGAAAAATGCCGTGGAAGGGGAGGAAACGGCTCCGGAATTTGCGGAATTCACCGTATAAGAAAGGATTGCCATGAATATCTTTGACCGGTATGCACCTTTTGTCCAGGATTTCATCTACAGCCAGGGCTGGTCGGAGCTGCGGCCCATCCAGGTAGCGGCGGGGGATGTGATCCTGAATACGGATGAGAATCTGCTGCTGACGGCTTCTACGGCTTCTGGGAAGACAGAAGCCGCCTTCTTTCCCATCCTGTCCCTGTTCGCCCAGGACCCGCCGAAAAGTGTTGGATGCATCTACATCGGTCCCCTGAAGGCGCTCATCAACGACCAGTTCCTCCGGCTCCAGCCGCTCTGTGAAGAAGGGAGGATCCCGGTATGGCACTGGCACGGGGACGTGTCCCAGTCCCACAAGGCCAGGCTGATGAAGCACCCTTCCGGGATCCTCCAGATCACGCCCGAATCCTTGGAAGCCCTGCTGCTCCATAAGCACATGGCCATTCCCCGGCTTTTCGGGGACCTGCGGTTCGTGGTCATCGATGAAGTCCATTCCCTGCTCCGGGGGGACCGGGGCGGTCAGACCCTGTGCCTGATCCAGCGGCTGTCCCGGCTGGCAGGGGTGAATCCCCGGCGGATCGGTCTTTCGGCCACCCTGGGGGAGCCGGAAAAAGTGGGGGAATTCCTGAGCCTGGGCACGGGACGGAAGACGTTGATCCCCCAGGTGAAGGCCCCGGGGACCAAATGGCGGCTTTCCATGGAACATTTTTACGTGAAAGACGCCCAGGCCGGGGAGGACCGGACGGATCTCCAGGCTCTGCCCACCCTGGACGTGAAGACCGACCAGGCGCCGGCCCAGGCTGACCCGGGGCTGGGGTACATCTTCGAGCACACCCGGGGGAAGAAGTGCTTGGTGTTCGTCAATTCCCGGGAAGAATGTGAAGGGGTCACCACCAGCCTGCGCCAGTACTGCGAACTGAACCACGAACCGGACCGGTTTTTGATCCACCACGGGAATCTCTCCGCTTCCTACCGGGAGACGGCGGAAGAACTGATGAAGGACGAAAGCCGGAACCTGACCACGGTCACCACTTCTACCCTGGAACTGGGCATCGACATCGGCCGGCTGGAGCGGGCCTTCCAGATCGACGCCCCTTGGACAGTATCTTCTTTCCTCCAGCGGATGGGCCGGACAGGCCGGAGGGACCTGCCTCCCGAAATGTGGTTCGTGATCCGGGAAGATGAGCCGGAGATCCGGGCCATGCTGCCTGCCACCATCCCTTGGAAGCTGCTCCAAGGGATCGCCCTGATCCAGCTGTACCTGGAGGAAAAATGGGTGGAACCGCCCCGGCTGGACCGGCTGCCTTACAGTCTCTTGTACCACCAGACCATGAGCGTCCTGGCCAGCAATGGGGAAATGTCCCCGGCAGCCCTGGCAGATCGGGTGCTCCGGCTCAGCTATTTCCACCGGATCAGCCAGGAGGATTACAAAATCCTGCTCCAGTATCTGATCGCTGAAGACCATATCGAAAAAACGGAACAGGGGGGCCTGATCGTGGGCCTGGCCGGGGAACGGGTGATCAGTTCCTTCAAATTCTACGGGGTGTTCCAGGAAAACGAGGAATTCACCGTCCGCTGCGATTCCCAGGAACTGGGCACCGTGGTGGCCCCGCCCCCTCCGGGAGAAAAGATCGCTTTGGCCGGCCATGTGTGGCGGGTGCTGGAAGTGGATCGGAAGCGCCATGTGATCTACTGCGAACTGGTGAAGGGCAAGGTGCCGGCGTATTTCGGGGAATGTCCCGGAGACATCCATACCAAAGTACTGGAACGGATGCGCCAGGTGCTCCAGGAAGATCGGAGCTATCCCTATCTGATGAAAAACGCGGTGGCCCGGCTCCAGCAGGCCCGGTTCACTGCCAAGGCTTCGGGGGCAGCGGAAAAGCCCCTGATCCAGCTGGGGGGAAAGATGTGGTGCCTCCTGCCCTGGCTGGGGAGTTACGGCTTTTTAGCCCTGGAACGGTTTTTGAACCTGAAATGTGCCCAGAAACTGGGGCTGAAGAAGCTGGACCCGTTTCGGCCATTTTTCATGCAGTTCACCATGGAAGCGGACGAAGAGACCTTTTTCCAGGTGGTGGAAGAGGAAATCGAAAAGGAAATCGACCCGTTGGAGCTGGTTTACCCCCACGAGGTGCCGCTCTTTGACAAATATGATGAATACCTGCCGGAACAGCTGGTGAAAAAGGGATTCGCCTTAGGGGTGCTGAACCTGGAAGACGTAAGGAAGCGGATCAGGGAATGGGCAGAAGCCCGGCGCTGATCTTGGCAGGACTGGGAAAGAAAGCAGGCAGGATCGCTGCAACAGAAAGGAAGGGACTATGACAAACACACAGACACAACCCAAACACCGCGGCATGGATATGCTCCATGGTTCCATTGCCGATAAGCTGTTCTTCTTTGCCATGCCCATCGGGCTCATGGGACTTTTCGAACAGCTGTTCAACAGCGCAGATGTGTTCATCCTGGGGCATTTTGTGGGAAAGAATGCCATGGCTGCCGTGGGGAACAACATGCCGGTGATCGGGCTTTTGGTGACTCTTTTGATCGGGATTTCCCTAGGGGCCAACGTGACCATTGCCCAGTATCTGGGAGCGGGGAAACAGGACAAAGTGGAAGAAACGGTCCAGACGGCCATCGTGATGGCCCTGGGCCTGGGGGTGCTGCTTACGGCGGTGGGGGAACTGATCGCCCATCCGGCCCTGATGATCCTGGATGTGCCGGCGGATGTCTATGACCTGGCTTCCACGTATCTGCGGATTTTCCTGTTGGGTATGCCCTTTTTGACCCTGTACAACTTCGAAGCGGCCATCTTCCGCAGCTGCGGGGATGGGAAGACACCGCTCTACAGCCTGGTGGCCGCCAATGTACTGAACATCTCTCTGGACCTTTTGTCCGTGGAAATCTTCGGCTGGGGACTTACCGGGGTGGTCAGTGCCACGGTGCTGTCTTTTGCGGTGAATGCGGGGATCCTGTTCGTCCTTTTGTGCAGGACGCCCCAGCCCATCCGGCTCCAGCGGCATAAAATGCGCCTGAACGGCACCGAACTGCGGAAGATCCTCCATATCGGGCTGCCGGCCGGGATCCAGGGCATGGTCTTTGCCATGAGCAATGTGGTGATCCAGTCTTCCATCAACAGCCTGGGGACGGTGGCCATGGCTGCAGCGGCGGCTTCCGTGATCATCGAATTCAACATCTACTGCTTCGTGAACGGCTTCAGCCAGGCGACCACCACCTTTGTGGGGCAGAACTACGGGGCCCGGAAGCTGAGCCGGTGTTTCGCCACCACCAAGGCGGCCTTCTGGGTGGAAGGGCTGTTCCTTTTGTGCATTACCGCTCCCATCCTGTTTTTAGGGAAGCATGTGATCGGATTCTTCAATCCGGATCCGGAAGTCATCCAGCTGGGAGTGCTGCGCCTTTGGTGGGTGGCGGATATGCTGTATCTCAACGGGGCCATGGATATCCTCTCCGGGGCGCTCCGGGGCTACGGCTATTCCCTGCCTCCGGCCATCGTGGCCCTGGTGGGGATCTGCGGGGTGCGGCTGGTGTGGATCTACACCGTGTTTGCGGCCCATCGGGACTACTTGACCCTGATCCTGGCCTATCCCATCAGCTGGATCATCGCCACCGCTGTGCTGGCGGTAGTATATCTGCAGTGCCGGAAGTATATCTTAAAGTCGGCGCTGACGGGGAGGTAGAGAAGAATTCAGGAATGGCCCCCAAGGGGGCCTTGAGACGTCAGAATTCAGATTTGTACGGTTAAGCACTAGGAACGATCTGTTTATCGCGGGTCAATCTGACGTCTTACCCAAGGAGGACCTCATATGATCATCAACACCGGCATGCGGACGGATATCCCTGCTTTTTATACACCCTGGTTCCTGAACCGGCTCCGGGAGAGGTTTGTGCTGGTCCGGAATCCTTACCGGCCGGAACAGGTGACTCGGTACCGGCTTTCTCCGGATGTGGTGGACCTGATTGGGTTCTGCACCAAGGACCCGGAGCCCCTCTTGCCTCATCTGGATGCCCTGGAACCTTACGGCCAGTACTGGTTCGTCACCATCACCCCTTACGGCCGGGACATAGAGCCGGGGGTGCCGCCTGTGGAACGGGTACTGGAATCTTTCCGGCAGCTGTCGGACCAGGTGGGTGCGGACCGGGTGGGATGGCGGTATGATCCCATTTTCCTTTCTGACAAGTACACCCTGGATTTCCACCGCCGGGCCTTTGCCAAAATGGCCGAAGCACTGGCCGGATACACCCACGCCTGCGTCATCAGCTTCATCGACCTATACCCCAAAGTGACCAGGAACTTCCCGGAAGCCCTCCCAGTGGGCCGGGAAGACCGGCTGGCCCTGGGACAATACATGATCCAGACGGCCCGGGCCAACGGCATGGTCCTGCGGCCCTGCGGAGAGGGCAGCGAACTGGCTCCCTACGGAGCCGACTGCGGAGGGTGCATGACCTTGGGGATCCTGGAAAAGGCCTTGGGCGAAGGAATCCGGGCCCCCAAACAGCGGGGAGCCCGGAAAGCATGCAGCTGTCACATCACCTGTGATATCGGCGCCTACGATACCTGCGCCCACCTGTGCCGGTACTGTTACGCCAACACCAGCCGGGAAGCAGTGCTGCAGAACCGCCAGCGCCACGATTCCCGCTCCCCGCTCCTCATCGGCCATCTCCAGCCCGGAGATCAGCTCCGCCAAGCTCATCAGGAAAGCTGGAGGGACAGGCAGGGGAGGCTGTTTTAAAGGGTGTGTTGCAGGCCATATGCAACACACCCTTTTCTTTTTGAGTTGATTAAATGACCCCAGTTCCTTTCATAACAAGCTGGGCGATGATGGCGGAACCGATGAAGGTCCCAAAAAGAGCAATTAGAGTGGTCGCTACAATGGCGATACCCTGCTGTTTAAATGTTTTCAGATCTTTGCCGCCGCCGATTCCCGCATAGGCCAGGATGGGAGTACACAGAGGCAGCAAGCTGACTTTGCTGATGGATTTATAAACAAAACCAGAAAACGGAAATAGACCAGGAGCTGTCAGCAAAATCCCGATAATCGTAATATAGAGGACCACAGGAGCTTTGACTCCAGGAGCGATTTTCTGCATCAGCTTGTGACACAGCTGACTGGCAATGATCATCCCCAGCATCAGCAAAAGGCCGGGGACTGCATCAAGGGGCGTGACCACTTTTGCCGGATTATTCATCCGTAGGGTATAGATATAGTTGCAAATAGCAGCTAAGACCCCGGTAACGCACCATCCTTTGATCAGCATTGCATATCTTGTCATTTTTCAGTCCCTCCTTCTCCATCATTTTCTGCTTGGCAGGCGGCTGCCAGTTCCTGGCCAGCTGTGACCATTTCAGCGGTAGGAGTGACTTCTGTATCGATGCCCCGGATGTGGGCACATTTTTTATAGAGCCAGTTTGTCAAGGGCAGGGTCAGGAGAATGCTCATCAGCATACCGTCTCCGTTAGTCAGGGCCTGGGAAGTATAAGCATAGGTCTGGATCTGTTCGGCCATCTGAGGGAATTCTACTTCCAGTGCTCCCAAAGAAGCGGACATCATGGAAGCGGATCCGACACCGCAGGCCGCACCCAGGGCATATGGATGGAAAAATCCTGTATGGGCACAAATGGAAGCCATCAGTCCAAAAAATACCGTACCAAGAACGGTCCCGGTTACATAACCGCCCATAACGCCAATGCCTTCCTCACTGTCCAGGCCATACAGTTCTCCAATAATGGCAATGGTGGATTCACGAGAAGTAGAAAGAGTGCAGCCTACCGCAGCACGCCCCATCTTGAAAACCAGGACGGCAATAGGCAGGCCCAAGACGGCCGTTCCCATATTGCCAAATTCCTGCAAGATGAGGGCCAAGCCGGAACCTACCAGTTTTCCCTGTTGATAAATATCGTAGATTCCAGGGGAAATCCCAGAAGCAACTTTCGCCGTGAGGAACATGACAGAAATAGTAATGTAGCTGGAAGATCGCTTCATGGTCTCCATGGAAAAAAGCTTGCATCCCCCTAATACGATTCCGATGGCCATAGCATACAGCATGGGGAACAGGCTAAAGCCGACGGAAGCTGTAATGCTGAACTTCCTTACGCCGATCAGTTCTGCTGCCAGGGCAATGACTGCACAGAAAACATGGATTTTCCAGTCTTTGAAAAAATCTTTCATGATATCGACTCCTCCTTTTGTTTACTCTTCATTTTCTGTTTTTACTGGTTTACCCACTTGTCGATATATTCCTGCTTCGTCATAGCAGGAGTGAATCCTTCTTTGATGGCGATACCCGTGGCTGCTCCCTCGGCCAATAGATCGATGACCGTCATGATGAGGACTTTGGCTGCAGTGATATATGCAAGTTCTTTATTTACGATGTGATAGTCTTTGGTGTGTGCCCTGCCGGATGCCCCGCCGACGTATGCATGGACCACCGGCATCAAGGCAGCCACATCCGCTGCATCACTGCTGCCTCCATTGAATGGGATGTGACGGGCTACATGCTCCTTCCCCAGTAGCGTGACCAGATTGGCATACATCACGTCCTGGAGGGCAGAACAGGGATTCATGGGAAGATAGCCGGGAATCTCATCGATTTTCGTTTCAGCTCCTACGGCGTAGCCTCCAGCCTTGAGAGCCCGGTTCACTTTGGCGGAAGCATCCAGGATGGATTCGATGGAAGCACCTCGTACATAGGTCTCGACCCGTACATCAGCGGGAACGATGTTTACTGTATCACCACCTTTAGTGATGATGGGGTGGACTCGGATGTGGTCTTCATCCCGAAAAGTTTCCCGTTGGGCATCAATAGCAATGAGACCGATTTTCGCAGCATTCAGCGCATTGATGCCTTTTTCTGGGGCACCGCCAGCATGGGCCGCCTTGCCGATATAGAAGACTTCCTTACTGACAAATCCGTTGGAGATTCCACCCACATTGGCCTTGATAGGAGTCTCCTGTTCTCCTTCTGTCGGCGTAGTATGCTGCATGACCATCATGTCAATGTCATCCAGGAGTCCCCGATAAATAAATTCCTGTTTCCCGCCGAACATCTTGATTTTGCCTTCCTTGCGAAGCTGATTGCGGTATCCGATTTCGATAAATTCTTCTGCAGGGACGGCCATCAGAGCTACATCACCGCTGAGAGCCCCGGAAATACGGCTGTCATGTAGGGCATAAGCTACTCCGGACAGGGCAGCAATCATGCAGTGATGTCCACACATGTGGGCGGCTCCCGTCTGTGGATCGGCATAGGGACTTTCCGGCAACCCTAACGCATCCAATTCACCCATGACGGCAACCTTCAGCTTTTTTTCCTTTCCCTTCACTTGGGCGATGACGCCTGTGATGCACTGTTTATCTTTGGTGGGGAAGCCAAGACTTTCAAAGACCTTTTTAATCTTTTCCGCTGTCTTAAATTCTTTCCAGCCCGTTTCAGGTTCTGCGAAAATACTGTCACCCAGAGCCATGATTTGATCATGATGTTCATCAATGATTTGGCATGCAAGATTTTTGAGATTCTGTTTATCCATTTTGTCAGCCTCCCTATTGCAAATCTCAGATATCTATTTTTATTTATCAAGTTTAGACCACTTTTGTACTAATATAAAGAACATTTTAAAATAAATATTCACAATTCTTCCGTATTGTACATATGAAACAAACGTTATGAAACAGAATACTGTTACAAAGCAATATAATACGAAATAGTTACAGCATAATGTTCTTAACTGAAGGCATTGCCTAGAATACCATACGGGTATACGTCGATTCCCTGGGAGCCGGGAGAGCCTTCGCGGGTGGAAGAGTATAGAAGCTTTTTCGGTCCATTTCTGAATAACTAAACTGTGATGAAGGTTTCACCGAAAACTTGTTGATACATACCCCGGAAGATGCCAGCCCTGCAGGAAAGGGAAAAATTTGGTATAATAGACAAAATATCCTGTTGGCGCCCCTGCGGGCACTGCCGCTACCCAAGGAGGTTTCTATGGAACATCTGATTCTGCTCACAGGGATCGTGCTGATCTCCTGTGCCCTGTTTGACAAAATATTCGGCCGGACCGGTGTACCCGGCCTGTTCCTTTTCATCCTGCTGGGGATGCTCTTTGGGTCGGATGGGCTCTTGAAGATTCCTTTTGACAACTACGTCCATGCGGGAAATCTCTGCAGTGCGGCCTTGGTGCTGATCATGTTCTATGGGGGCCTGGGGACCAATCTGAAAGCGGCCCGGCCGGTGCTGAAGGAATCCCTTTTCCTTTCCTGCGCGGGGACCCTCATGACGGCAGCCCTGGTGGGCCTTTTTGGGGTGAAGATCCTGGGCCTGCCGCTTTTGGAGGGGATGCTCCTGGGCAGCGTCATCTGTTCTACGGACGCGGCTTCCGTGTTCTCCATCCTCCGTTCCCAGAAGATGAACCTGAAATACGGGACTGCTTCCCTGCTGGAACTGGAAAGCGGCTCCAACGACCCCTTTTCCTATATGGCCACCGTGGTGTACTGGCCCTGATGCAGGGAGCGGACCTGGGGCCTTGGGCCATGGTCCGGATGCTGGCACTCCAGGTGCTGATAGGGCTGGCCATGGGGGTGGGAGCGGCCTGGGCAGTGAAAAAGCTCCTGCTGAGACTCCATCTGGAAGAAGAGACCCTGACAGACGCCCTGCTCCTGGGCACAGGCCTGCTTACCTATGCTCTTTCCAATGGCCTTGCCGGGAACGGTTATCTTTCCGTCTACATGGCCGGGATCCTCATCGGCAACAGCCGGATCCCTGGGAAAGGGGCCTGCATCCGTTTCTTCGACAATTTGACCGGCCTGATGCAGATGCTGCTGTTCTTCCTGCTGGGACTCCTGGCCTTTCCTTCCCGGCTCCCGGCGGTGGCCCTGCCTGCTTTGGGGACGGCGCTCTTCCTGACTTTTGTGGCAAGACCGGCTGCGGTGGCGCTGGTGCTGGTGCCTCTCCGCTGTCCTTTGAACCAGATCGGTTTCGTTTCTTTTGCGGGCATGCGGGGAGCGGCTTCCATCGCTTTTGCCATCTTGGCCATCAGCGGCGGGGCGCAACTTTCCTATGATTTATACCACATGGTATTCTTTATCGTCCTGTTTTCCATCCTGGTCCAGGGGACGCTGATCCCGCCAGCTGCCAGGAAGCTGGACATGATCGACGATACGGAAGACGTAATGGCCACCTTCAACGATTACACCCGGGAAATGCCCGTGCAGTTCGTCCGATGCATCCTCCGTAAAGATCATCCTTGGGAAGGGAAACCCTTGGCCGCCATTACCATGCCCCCAGGTTCTTTGGCGGCTGCCGTCATCCGTCAAGGGCAGGAGATCCTGCCCAAAGGGGATACGGTGCTCCAAGAGGGAGATGAGATCATCCTGTGCGGACTGGAAGGGGGCAGTGCAGAAAGCAGCGGTTTTTACCAGGTGCGTCTTTCTCCCCGAGATGAGTGGACCGGTCAGAAGTTGGCGGACCTTTCCCTCCACGATGAGCTGATCCTCCTGATCCGCCGGGGAGAGAAAGTCCTCATCCCTTCTGGGGATACGGTGCTCCGAGCAGGGGATGAACTGGTAGCGGCACAAAAAAGGCCATGACCGGCGGGACTCTCTTGCCAAGAGGGAGGGAGCAGGGTAGAATAAGAACCATCTTGTAAGAGTTCCATGATTTGAAACCAAACTTTTTATCATCTACGGAGAGACTGCCATGTCAGGAGATTTACCGACCATTTCACAACTGGAATGCTTCATTATATACGGACGGGTAGGGAACTTTGCCCGGGCGGCCCAGGAGGCCCATATCACCCAGTCGGCCTTCAGTGCCCAGATCAAACACCTGGAGACCACCCTGGGGATCACCCTGATCCAGCGGTCCAAAAGGGGCAGCCAGCTGACAGAGGAAGGGGAGGCGTTCCTGACCCGGATCACAGCCTGGATGGACGGACTGCGGAAAATCGTCTATGAGACCCGGTCAGCAGCGGAATCCCAGCCGGTGGAATTAAATGTGGGGATCCTCCGGTCCCTGGGGGATATCCATATGAACCGGCACATCGCCTATTTCCGGCACACCAAGCCCAATCTCCGGTTCAATGTGTTCGACCTGGCCACCTACCAGATCCACCAGGCCCTGACGGAAGGCCGGCTGGACGTAGTGTCCACATATTTCGTCCAAGAAAGCCTGCCCCGGCGGGAGAAGGCCGAAGCTTTTGCAGTGGTCCATTTCTGCCAGGATAACCTGGTGTACTATGCGCCGCTGCTGCCGGTAGGAGAACGCCCGCTCACCCGGGAAGAGATCCTCAACCACCCTTTGGTGCTGTATCCCACCAGTTATTTCATGAACCAGATCTACCAGCAGTATTTTGCCAGCACCCCCATGGAACCGCTGATCTCTGCCCGACTCTCCACCCCCTATGCCATGATCCACTATTGCCAGGAAAACGAGGCGGGGGCTCTGTTGCCGGAGCGGATGCTGAAGACCTTGGGACACCACAACGGCTGGCACGAGCTCCAGGTCCCTCTCCAGGCGGAAGGGTATCTGATCTACCGGAAGAAAAACCCCAAGCTTCCCCTGATCCAGGCCTATGTGGAACAGGTGATGGCCAGCTTCCAGCAGAAAAAAGAAAAAGTCATCGAATGATGCGATGGATGTAGGTGTGATCGTTTTTTGCGATCACACCCATCTTTTTTATCCGCTACAAAAAGAGCCGGCGGCCACGTATAATCAGAATCAGAGTGAAAACCGCTATCCTGCTAAAGAAAGGTCGCTGATTGTCCATGACTGCAAAACCCCGTCTCTGGACCAGAGGATTCGTCCTGGATACCCTGGTCAATTTCCTGATTTACATCATTTATTACATGCTGATGGTGATCATCGCTTCGGAAGCCATCCATTCCCTCCATGCCACCGTCAGTGAGGCCGGCCTGGCCGCTGGGATCTTCGTACTGGGGACCTTGGTGGCCCGGCTGTTTGCCGGCCGTTCGGTAGAGCTGTACGGCCGGAAGAAGATGCTCTATGCCGGAATCCTGTTTTACCTGGCAACCACCTGCATGTATTTCCTCATCGATTCTCTGGCCACCATGTACATCGTCCGGTTCCTGAGCGGGGTGGGCTACGGCATTGCTTCCACTGCCACCAGCACCATCGTATCCGCCATGATCCCGGCGGAACGGCGGGGAGAAGGCATCAATTATTATGCCCTGAGCATGAGCCTGGCTGCAGCCATCGGCCCTTTCATCGGCATGATCATGCAGCAGATGTTCCCCTTCCGGGTGATCATCCTGTTCTCCATCGGGATGGTGCTGATCTGCCTGGGAGCTGCCTTTGTCATGAAGGTGGATGAGATCCAGCTGACGGAAGAACATCGGGCCGCTCTCAAACAGCTGTCTCTGGCCAATTTCCTGGAACCTCGGGTGATGGGGATCTCTTTGGTAGGCTTTTTCGTGGCGGTATGCTATTCCAGCGTGCTGAGCTTTTTCGCCACCTATGCGGCAGAACTGCACCTGATGACGGCGGGGACTCTGTTCTTTGTGGTCTACGCCCTGTCCATTACGGTGGCCCGTCCCATTGCCGGCGTGATGTTCGACCGGAAAGGGGAAGATTTCGTCATGTATCCCACCTATGCCTGCCTGGCCATCGGCCTTTTGGTGCTTTCCTTCACTACCCAGAGCTGGGAGATGCTGCTGGCCGGGATATTCGTAGGCCTGGGCTACGGGACCTTCATGTCCAATGGCCAGGCCATCTGTGTGAAGCTGGTGGAAGAAGTCCGGATCGGAGTGGCGGTCTCCACCTATTTCGTGATGCTGGACCTGGGGCTGGGGGTAGGGCCCTATATCCTGGGTGCCTTCAAGGAATCCTTGGGCTTCCAGGGGATCTATTCCGCGGTAGGCTTGGGCGCCATCGGGTGTGCCGTCCTTTACTGGCTGCTCTACGCCCGGAGACGGAGAGTAAGGACGGAAGAAGGACCGGAAGAACTGGAAGAAGCGTGAAAAGAGGGGGATGCTGCACAGTCTGTGCGGCACCCCCTTTTTCTTTTTTCCTTTCTCTATGGTATAATCAAAAGATAAGAAACAACGAAGGAGAAGTGCCATGCTGGCTGATTTACATATCCATACCACTTTTTCGGACGGGGTCTATACTCCGGAAAAGATCATTGCCCAAGCCCTGGTTTCCGGCATCACAGCCCTTGCCATTACGGACCATGACAATATCCAGGCCTATGACCGGGCCGCCCGGGCTGTCCATTCCCGCCATCTGGGACTGGAACTGATCCGGGGGGTGGAAATCGATACGGATTACAAAGGAAAAGATGTCCATGTGCTGGGCTATCATTTCGACCCGGAGAACCGGGATCTGCTCCAGGCCATGACTTGGACCCGGATCGGCCGGATCCAGCGGGTGCAGAAGATGGTCGAAAAGATCGATGCCCTAGGCTATCCTTTGACTTTCAAGGAAGTCCTGGAAGAAGCCCAGGGAGCCAAAAGCCTGGGCCGTCCTCACATTGCCCGGGCCCTGGTGAAGAAAGGGCTGTTCCCCGGCACCCAGGCGGTGTTCGATGCCTTGATCGGCAGTGGGAAGCCGGCCTATTTCCGGCAGGTCAAGCTCTCCCCTCAAGAGGCAGTGGATCTGCTCCATCAGGCGGGAGGTATCGGAGTGCTGGCCCATCCGGCGGAAATCGCAGATCCGGATCTGGTGGAAGAGCTTCTTTCCACGGTGCCCTTTGACGGTCTGGAAGTGTGGCATCCTTCCACCCTCCAGGAGAATCCTCCCCATGACTGGCTCCAAGTGGCCCGGGACCATCATCTGATGACCAGCGGGGGCAGCGACCTCCACGGGAATCCAGGACGGTTCCCCCGGCATCTGGGAGAATTCCCGGTGCTGTACAAGGATGTGGCAGACATCATTGCAGGGAAGCGCTCCTGACTTCCTTCATCACTGACAAGAAACGGCTTTGCCGCCGTATTCCCTTGAAAAGCAGGTGTTGAACATGAAAGTAGTAGCTTTTGTGGGCCCCAGCGGCACGGGCAAAAGTTTCCGGGCCATCGGGGTGGCCCACGACCATCATTGCGACGGCATCATCGATGACGGCCTCCTGATCGAAGGGACCAAGATCCTGGCCGGGACCAGTGCCAAAACGGAACAGAACAAGGTACAAGCGGTGAAACGGGCCATCTTTATGGAAAAGGACCACTGCCAGGCGGTACGGGAAGCCCTGACCCGCAGCGACATCCGGACTCTCCTGGTGATCGGGACTTCTGACAAGATGGTCCGGACCATCTGCAAACGGCTCCAAGTGCCGGCTCCTTCGGAAACGGTCTATATCCAGGATATTTCCACCACCCGGGAGATGAAAAAAGCCCGGGAGACTCGGATCAAGGAAGGCAAACATGTGGTGCCGGTGCCCACCATCGAATTGAAGCCCCATCTTTCCGGAGTACTGGTGGACCTGCCCCATAGGCTGTTTTCCCGGAACAAGAAACATCATGCCCTGGCAGAAAAGTCCATCGTCCGTCCAGCCTTCAGCTATTATGGGAAGATCACCGTATCCGATTACGTGGTCAGTGATATCGTCCGCATCGTGGTGAAGAAGAATCGGGAAGTGGACCGGATCACTTCCATCAAGGTCCGCCGGCCTTCGGATACCAGCAAGGGGATGACCATCTATCTGGAAATCATCCTGTTCTTCGGAGCTCCCATCTATGAAGTGGTCAAGAGCCTCCAGACCAAGATCAAGCTGAAGGTGGAAGGCATGACCAGCATGCCGGTGAAGAACATCGATGTTTCCATCCGCAGCCTGACCGTACGTCCTCCGGATATCCCCAAGAATCTCCAGGAACCACCGGAATCCGTTCCCGGAACGGGAGAGGAGTCTGGCAAAGAGCGGGCAGGGGAATGATCGATTGGAACCGAAGGGCGGCTGTCCGGTGCAGAAGGATGTTTTTCTGCAATGGCAGGCTGCCCTCCTGCAATTTACCATTTGTTTTCCTTTTTCCCTCGGTACTATGCTATAATAGGAGAAGATGTTTCAAGCGGGAGCCTGGAAAATTTCCCCGAATCCATAAAATATAAAAATCACTGGCAGGTCATACTCTATGAACAAAACCTTATTTCGCATGCTGTGCGTGTTGTTTTTTGTCATCATCCTCGTATCAGCAGGCGTTCTTTATTTTACTTTTGATGTACGGGCACTGGAATATCTCACAACCTTCAAATGGTATTATGCGCTCTTGGCACTGGGCGTCTTGTCCGTGGGACTTTTTTTCGATGCCACCCGCCTGATCACCCTCACCCGGCTTTCCGGCGAGAAAATGGACTATGCCCATATTTTCTATGCGGTATTCAGCAATTATTTCCTGGCACTGCTCACCCCGGGACAGGGCGGGGGCGGCATCGCCATGCTCATGTTCATGAAGCGGGCTGGGGTGCCGGTGGCCAAATCCACCCTGATCGTCATCGTCCGGACTGTCTTTTCCATCCTGTTCCTCTTCCTGATGATGCCTGTGGTGTTCTTTTTCGATCCGGTCCTGGTGAGCTGGATGCCCACCAGTGTCATCATCCTGGTGTGCGCCTTCTTCATCGGTGCTCCCTGGCTCCTGTGGCATCTCATCATGGGCGGGCGCCTGGAAAGATGGCTGGCCCGGTTCAGCCGCCGGTTCTCTCCCCGGGTCCAGGAAGCCATTTTCCTGGGCTACCGGGATTTCCAGCAGGCCATGTTCATGCTGAAAGACAATCCCCGGCAGGTATTCCGTGCTTTCGTGGAATCTGGGATCAGCCTGCTGTTCATCTATTCGGTGGTGCCGGTGTTCATCAAGGCTTTCGGCATCAGCCTTCCTTATTACATCGTCATGGGGCGGATGTGCCTGATCAACCTGGTGCTCTATTTCACTCCCACTCCCGGAGGCAGCGGCGTGGCCGAAGGGGGATTCCTGGTACTTTTCAATTCGCTGCTTCCTCCCGGGGTTTCCGGGGTCCTGGCTGTCCTTTGGCGGTTTTTCTGTGAATACATCCCTTTCACCATCGGCGCCATTGTGACCATCAAATGCTTTGGCTTGGATATATTGACCAAAATCCGTGATCGGAGGGATATGGATTCATGAGAAAAATCTTAGTGACAGGGGGAGCCGGGTTCATCGGTTCCCATGTGGTCCCGGCTCTTTTGGACCGGGGAGACTGTGAAGTGACGGTATTGGACAATCTGTCCACCGGCAGGCGGGCCTATGTGCCGGCAGGAGTGTCTTTCCGTCTGTTGGATATCCGCTCCCGGGAACTGGAAGACTTCCTGGCCCGGGAAAAATTCCAGACGGTGATCCATCTGGCGGCCCAGACCTTAGTGCCTTATTCCATGGCACATCCGGAAGCCGATGAGGACCTGAATGTGGCCGGCCTGGTGCATCTTTTGGAAGGCTGCCGGAAAAGCGGTGTGGAACAGATCATCTTTTCTTCCAGTGCTGCCATTTACGGGGATAACCAGAACCTGCCCCTCCAAGAAACGGAAGTGCCGGCTCCCACTTCCTTCTATGGCCTTTCCAAAGCTGTGGGGGAAAGCTATATCCGGCTCTACAGCCAGGCTTTCGGCCTGCACCATGTGATTTTCCGCTTCGCCAATGTGTACGGGGAGCGGCAGGGAGAAACTGGAGAGGGAGGGGTGATTTCCATCTTTGCCCGGAAGATCGCCCAGCAGGAGCCAGTGACCATTTTCGGAGACGGGAACCAGACCCGGGACTTCGTCTATGCCGGAGATATCGCCCGGGCCATGTGCCTGGCCGTAGGGTTTCCGGGCTGCGCCACCCTGAACGTTTCTACCAACAAGGAAGTTTCCCTGAACCAGCTGATCACGGTGCTGGAAAAGGTATTGGGACACCGGATGGATGTCCGGTACGGCCCGGTCCGTCCGGGAGATATCTATGCCTCTGTGCTGAGCCACAAAGCCCTGGTGGAAACCCTGGGGATGCGGGAATATACGGATCTGGAAACGGGTTTGGCCAAGACCATGGCCTATTTCCAAAAATAAGGGGAGCAGGGAGAACAAGGAGGGAACGGCATGGAAAAAATCGTCCTTTCGGTTCTGGCCCTGCTTTTTTTCTTGACCACAGGCTGTGGGGGAAAAGCAGTCCAGGCACCTGGCAGCAGGACGCCGGCAAAAGAACTGACCTTGGCCACCGGTCAAAGCCTGGACAGCTATGGGAACTTGGGGAATGATCTGGCCGCCCTGGTGAGCCAGGACGGCAGGACGCCTCTTCTGAAGGGACTGGAAAGTTCCGGCTCCTTGGCCAATATCGAACTCCTGCGCCAGGAAAAGGCAGATCTGGCTCTGGTCCAGAGCGATGTAGCTTGGTATGCCCGGACCGGGACGGATCTTTATCAGGACCGTCCCCTGGAGGATCTCCAGCAGGTGGGGGTGCTCTATCCGGAAACGGTCCAGATCATCACCTATGACCTGACCGGGATCCGCAAACTCCAGGATCTGAAGGGGAAGACAGTTTCTGTGGGAGCAGCCGGATCCGGGTCTTCCCTGAATGCGCGGCAGATCCTGGAAGCTGCCGGCCTGACGGAAGATGATGTGCGGGTCCAGTACCTTACGGTGACCGATACGGTCCGGGCCCTGAAGGAAGGCACTGTAGATGCAGCTTTCCTGACTTCTTCCCTGCCTCATCCGGCCTTGAAGGAGCTGGCCCGGCAGCGGCGTCTGGTCCTTATCCCAGTAACGGGCCAGGCTTTGGAAGACCTTTTGGGGGCTTATCCCCTGTACCAGCCGGTGACCATCCCGGTGGGGACCTATCCCAACCAGACACAGGCCTGCAGCAGCGTAGCCGTCCAGTGCCTCCTGGTGACCCGGCCGCGGCTTTCCAAGGAGGCCCTGGCAGGGATCCTCCAGCGGTTCTGGGCTCATTGGCCGGAACTCCAGGGGAAATATCCCTATCTTTCCCGGGAAGCGAAAAAAACGTTTTTCCAGGCGCCCCTGCTGCCGTTAGCACCCAGTGCCGAACAATTCAGAGATCGAGTTCAAGTCGGTTCTTGAGGCAGAAAACAAAACTCCATTTGCAAAACAGGCATCAAACCTGTATAATGTTGAACAAGAGACTAGTCCTATAGGATCCGAAAGAAAACCAATCGTTCGGATTCGTAGGGGATACGGGAATTGAAAACATAGTTTCGAAATGGGAGTATGGAACGCCAAGATACTCCAGTCTTTTAATATGCAAAATTACAAAGGAGGTGTCCCTTTGAATAACAGTAAAGGGCAGCAAAAAAAAGTATCCATCATCCCCCTGGGCGGTCTGGGAGAAATTGGCAAGAACATGACCGCATTCGTTTACGGCAATGACATGATCCTGGTGGATGCCGGCTTGGCATTCCCTGATGATGACATGCTGGGGATCGATCTGGTGATTCCAGATACCACATTCCTCATGGAGAACAAAGAAAAATTCAAGGCCATCTTCCTGACCCATGGCCACGAAGACCATATCGGTGCCTTGCCGTATGTCATGAAGGACTTTGATGTGCCCGTCTATGGGACCCCGCTGACCTTGGGGATCCTTTCCGGGCGGCTGAAGGAAAACGGCGTATCCGACAGCAAATGCAAGATGGTGAAGCCAGGCGCCACGGTCCGGGCCGGCGCATTCCGGGTGGAATTCATCCGGGTCAACCACAGCATTCCCGATGCGGTTGCTCTGGCCATCCATACCCCGGTGGGGGTCATCGTCCACACCGGCGACTACAAATTCGACCAGACCCCGGTGGACGGGCAGGTGACGGACTACGCCAAACTGGCAGAAGTGGGCCGCAAAGGGGTCCTCTTGCTGATGAGCGATTCCACCAATATCGAGCGGACCGGGTACACCCCCAGTGAAAAAAGCGTGGGCAAGACCCTGGACGAACAGTTCCGGCTGGCCAAGAACCGGGTCATCGTAGCGACCTTCTCTTCCAACGTGCACCGGATCCAGCAGGTGATCGATGCCGCGGTGATGACCCGCCGGAAAGTAGCTGTCATCGGCCGCAGCATGGTGAACGTGGTGAACATTTCCATTGAGATGGGGTATCTGAAGGTGCCCCAGGGTGTATTGATCGACATCGACGAAGCCCGGAACTATGCCCCCCGGCAGATCGCCATCATTACCACCGGCAGCCAGGGCGAACCCATGAGTGCCCTGACCCGGATGAGCAACAGCGACCACCGGAAGGTCTCCATCATGCCCGGAGACACGGTGATCATCTCTGCCACTCCCATCCCTGGCAACGAGAAGGGTGTGGCTCGGACCATCGACAACCTGTACAAGCAAGGAGCCGAAGTGATCTACGGACGGGAACAGGGGATCCATGTTTCCGGCCACGCCAGCCAAGAAGAAATCAAACTGATGCACCGGCTGGTCCATCCCAAGTTCTTCATGCCGGTCCATGGGGAATACCGCCATCTGGTGAAGCATAAGAAGCTGGCCATGCAGCTGGGCTTGCCCAAGGAAAACATCGTGATCGCAGAAAACGGCTCTGTCGTTGATCTGACCCGGGATTCCATCGGGATCTCCGGCAAAGTCACTGCCGGCCGTGTGCTGATCGACGGCCTGGGTGTGGGCGATGTGGGCAATGTGGTGCTCCGTGACCGCCGCCAGCTGTCCCAGGATGGGATTCTCATCGTGGTGGTGACCATCGACCACAGCACCTACCGGATCGCTGCGGGCCCGGATATCGTATCCAGAGGATTCGTCTATGTCCGGGAATCGGAAGAGCTGATGGAAGGGGCCCGGGACCGGGTGCTGAGTACTCTGGACAAATGCCACGAAAACAACATCACCGAATGGTCCGCCTTGAAGAGTGCCGTCCGGGACAGCCTGGGCCGGTACCTGTTCGAAAAGACCAGACGGCGTCCCATGATCCTTCCTCTGATCATGGAAATCTGAGCCAACAAATAAAAATCTTCAGGAAGGGAACAGCGTGGAAAAAAAAGAACGGACTCGCAGAAACAATAAGAAAATCGAATTTACCTTCAACCGGGAAGTCCTGGGGATCCTGCTGGGGGCTTTCGCCGTATTCATGCTCTGCGCCTTGGCGGGGCTCGCTACGGGGAGCGCCGGGGATTTCCTCAAGAAGGTCCTGACCTATGCACTGGGCGTAGGGGCTTTCCTCTTTCCCCTGTACGTGCTGGTCCTGGGCATCGGTTATGTGGTGAATCACGAACATCTGCGGTTTTCCAAAAAGTTCTTCACCCTCCTGCTGTTCCTTGTTTCTATCCTGAGCCTGTGGCACATGTACAAGGTGCCGGAAGGCCATGAACTGCTTCCTGAGTACCTTATGACCGGTGGCGGCCTCCTGGGAGGCGCCATCGTGTTTGTTTTAACAAAAGCTGTGGGACGGATCGGCTCCCTGATCGTCCTGGTCACATCGGCTCTTGCATCCATGGTCCTTTCTGGGAAATTCTCCCTCCGGAGCCCGCTCCTGACGGCCCAGGATGGGGTGAAGGAAGGAGCAGATGCCGTAGCCCAGAAATGGGAAGACTACCAGGAACGGCGGAAGAAGCATCACGATTCTTTCTATGACCAGGAAAAGGACGACGGCAACTACAGCCGGAAGCCGGAACCGGAAAAGAAACCCACCCTGGCAGAACGGCTGAAAGAAAAAGTGACGGCTGCCGGCTCCGCGCCTCTCCTGAAATTCCAGAAGGAACAGGTGGGGACGGGAGAACCGCCCCGGAAATTCACCATCACTACGGCGGAAGATGCCCGGACCCAGGAGGAACCCCAGTGGGAAGCTCCAGCTCCGGAAGCACAGACCGCCCGTCTGGAGAATGCGGAAACCGGGGAAGTCATCCCTTACGAATTCCCCCCTCTGGATCTTTTGAACCGGGACAAGCCGGTGAACAAGAAGAATTTCCAGGCGGAAATCGAAGCCCAGGGAGGGACCATCGAGCAGACCCTCCATGATTTCGGGGTCAATGCCACCTTGGTGAATGTGACCAAAGGCCCTTCGGTGACCCGGTATGAACTGGAGCCGGCTCCCGGGGTGAAAGTGAACAAGATCCAGAACCTGTCGGAAGACATTGCCTTGAAGCTGGCGGTTTCCAGTGTCCGGATCGAACCCATCCCGGGCAAGGCTGCCATCGGGATCGAAGTGCCTGCCAAGACTTCCGAACCGGTCTCTTTCCGGTCCATCGTGGACTGCCCGGAAGTGAAGAATGCCAAAGGCAAGCTCTGCATCGGCCTGGGGAAGGACATCTCCGGCCGGGTAGTGGTGGCAGATCTGTCCAAGATGCCCCACCTGCTCATCGCCGGTTCCACCGGTTCCGGGAAGAGCGTGTGCATCAACACCATCATCTGCAGTCTGCTTTACAAGGCGGCTCCTGATGAAGTGAAACTGATCCTGGTGGATCCCAAAGTGGTGGAACTGACCAATTACAACGGCATTCCCCATCTCCTGACCCCGGTGGTCACCGGTCCCAAGCAGGCGGCTTCGGCCCTCCATTGGGCCGTGGTGGAAATGGAACGGCGCTACAGCCTCTTTGCCAAGACCCAGGTCCGGAAGATCGATGATTACAACGCCCTGGTGCAGCCCGGTGAGAAGCTGCCCTTCATCGTGGTGATCATCGACGAGTTGTCCGATTTGATGATGGTGGCGGCGGTGGACGTGGAAGATGCCATCCTGCGCCTGGCCCAGAAAGCCCGTGCAGCAGGGATCCATCTGATCCTGGCCACCCAGCGGCCTTCTGTGGACGTGCTCACTGGGACCATCAAGGCCAATATCCCTTCCCGGATCGCCTTCGCTGTTTCCAGCCAGATCGACAGCCGGACCATATTGGATGCCAGCGGGGCGGAAAAGCTCCTGGGCAGGGGGGACATGCTGTTCTTCCCTACGGGAGCCAATAAGCCCATCCGTGTCCAAGGGGCCTATATCGCCGATGACGAACTGAATCGGGTGGTGGATTTCATCAAAGCAGAAGCCATCCCCACTTCCTATTCCCAGGAAGTGACCACCCAGCAGCTCAACGGAGCGGAGGGGGAGAAGAAAGAAGAAGGCAGCGAGGAGGATGAACTGTTCCAGGATGCAGTGGAACTGGTCATGGCCACCCAGCAGGCTTCTTCGTCCATGCTCCAGCGGAAGTTCCGGATCGGCTACACAAGGGCCGCACGGCTGGTGGATGCCATGGAGGAAAAGGGCATCATAGGGCCGGCGGACGGCAGCAAACCCAGGCCGCTCCTGATGAGCCCCACCACCATCAAGGAAAAGTTCTTTACCAAAGGACTGAAGCAGGAAGGGGAATAGGCCCTAATACGGGGATTTCCCCTGCTGAAAATGTTGATCATACCGCCTAAGAAAGAGGACGAACCATGAAAAATAAAATTGGAACCTATTTACGGCAGCACCGGGAGGAAAAACATTTGACCCTGCAGCAGGCTGCTGAACAGACCGGGATCCGGGAGCCCTACCTGGCTGCCCTGGAAGAAGGAGATTTCCACAAGATCCCGGGAGATGTGTTCATCCGGGGATTCCTCCGGAATTACGGGAACTATCTGGGCTTGGACGGAAACGGCCTGGTGGAAGCCTACCGGACGGGGAGTGAACCGGAAAAGATCCTGAAGGCTGTAGAAGAGCTGGCTCCTGTTCCCCCTGCCCCCAGTGGGGACACCCTCATCCCTCGGAAACCCGCTACTCAACCGGAAAAAAAGGCCACACCGGAAGCAAAGGCTGCCCCTGCACCGGAAACCGGGAAACAGGCAGAGCCTTTCGACAAAGTGACGGCCCTGAAACAGATGGAACCAGTAGGATATGGGGCTTCCCGCCGGAACGGCCGGGAGGGAGCTCCCAAAACTGAAAAAGAGGCCCCTGCCGGGAAAACAGATTTGGATGCAACCCGGATCATGCCTCCTTTGAAGGCAGCTCCCCCGGCGCAGAAAAGAGACCGCGCTGGCCAGCCCCAGCCAGAAAAGCCCGGACAGGACAAAATCCGCAAAAACGGAGAGACGGCATCAGCCGGGAAGCCCCTGACCGGAAAGGCAGCCCCCTCAAAAACAGAAAAGAAGGGACGGACTGCCGCTCCGAGAGGAAAAGAATCCCAAAATCCCAAAGCCCCGTCTCCTGCCCATGAGACGCCCAAAGAGGTCCTGGAAACCGTGGAACATGCCCTGGACCGGGAGAACATGGAAGAGGCACTGGATGCAGGGAAAGCCAAAATGGGCGGCTGGCTGGACCGGATCCGGGATTTCATCGATGAAAATCTCTATGAAACTGTCCCGGAAGATGAAGCCGGCGAAGAATTCGGTGCTACTTCCGCTGGGGACAGCAAGGCTCCGGCTTTCAGCTTCAAAGTGTTCACCACGGTATTTGTGGTCTGCCTGGCCATCTTTACCATCGTCATGGCCTATTTTGTCTTCGGCGGGAAGACCACGCCGGAACTGAAAGCCACCAACACCATCACCGATGGGGTGAAGTCCGATCATTCTTCGGAAAAGAGCGAAGAGAATAAGAAAGCCACAGAAGCGGTGGCCCCGAAGAAGGAAGAAGAACCCAAAGGGGATGAAAAGACCCTGGGGAAGGGCAGCGGGCTTACCGTTGTGGTCACTTACAAAAAACCAGTCTGGACCCAGACCACCATCGACGGCAAACAGGTAGAGGCCGCCACGGTGGCCAAAGGTTCCACCCGTACGTACAAGGGGAACCAGAGTGTTTCCATTAATTTTGGCAGTATCCGGGACGTGGTCATTACAGTCAACGGGAAAGATGTGCCCTATGGTTCGAAAGAATGGGGCGTGGTGACCCGGACCTTCAAAGCCAAGTAAGAGCAAGCGCATAGGAAGGAGAATATTTTGGAAATCGGAGTAGTCAGCCTGGGGTGTCCCAAGAACCTGGTGGATTCAGAAGTCATGATGGGCCTGATCCGGGACCGGCAGTGGACCATCACCAACGATCCCACCCATGCGGATGTGATCATCGTCAACACCTGCGGCTTCATTGAAAGTGCCAAAACAGAATCCATCAATACGATCCTGCAGATGGCCGAATACAAAAAAACAGATGCCAACCGGAAACTGATCGTCACCGGCTGCCTGGGACAGCGGTATGCGGACGAACTTTTTGCAGATCTGCCGGAAGTGGATGCCATCATCGGCACGGAGTGCTATGACCAGATCGGCAGCGTCATTGACCGGGTGGAAGCGGGAGAACGGTTCACCCTGCTCCAGCCGCCCCAAAAATACACCCAGAAGGCCAAACGGGTGCTGACCACCCCGCAGTACACGGCCTATCTGAAGATTGCCGAGGGATGCAACAACCGGTGTTCCTACTGTGCCATCCCCAAGATCCGGGGCCCGTACCGGAGCCGCCCCTATGAAGAGATCCTCCAAGAAGCCCGGGAATTGGTGGGGCAGGGGGTCCGGGAACTGATCCTGGTAGCCCAGGATACCACCCAGTACGGCATCGACCTGTACCACAAGTTGCGGCTGTCGGAACTGCTCCGGGATCTGAACACCCTGCCGGACTTGAAATGGATCCGGGTGCTGTACTGCTATCCTGATTCCTTTACGGACGAGCTGATCGAGACCATGGCCCAGTGCGAAAAGGTCTGCAACTATGTGGATCTGCCTCTCCAGCACGCCAGCAACAGCCTGCTCCACACCATGCACCGGCGGGATACCCGGGAACAGGTGGAAGCTCTCCTGGCCAAGCTCCGGAAACGGATGCCAGATATCTGCCTGCGGACCACTTTCATCGTAGGCTTCCCTGGGGAAACGGAAGAACAGTTCCAGGAACTGCTGGATTTCGTGAAAAAAGAACGGTTCCAGTGTGCCGGGGTATTCACCTACAGCCAGGAAGATGGCACAGAAGCCGGAGCCATGCCCAACCAGATCCCTGAGGAAGTGAAGCAGGACCGGTACCATGCCCTTATGAGCCTCCAGGCGGAAATCTCGGAAGAGATCCAGCAGGAGCGGGAAGGCCGGACCTTGGAAGTATTGATCGAAGGCAAGGACGAAGAAGATCCCAACCTGGCGGTGGGCCGCAGCTATGCAGAAGCTCCGGACATCGACGGAAAGATCTATGTGGAAGAAGCAGGGGGCCTGAAGGCCGGGGACTTCGTGAAAGTCCGGATTAGCCAGGGCTTTACCTATGAAGCTGTGGGGCAGATCGTAAAGGAGTGATCTCTCTTGAACGTGGAAGTCATCAATACCGGGACGGAACTGCTGCTGGGAGATATTGTCAACACCAATTTCCAGTACCTGTCCCGGATGCTGAATGATGCCGGTTTCAATGTGCTGTACCAGACTACCATCGGGGACAACGGGGACCGGCTGCTGGAAGTGCTGGACATTGCCCTGAAACGGGCGGACATCATCATCACCACCGGAGGACTAGGGCCTACCCGGGGGGACATCACCAAGGAAATGGTGGCCCAGTATCTCCATCTGCCCCTGGTCCCCAGTGCCTTTTGGCTGGATAAGCTGACCCGGTATTTTGCAGCTCGGAAGGTGACCATGACCGAGAACAACAAGAAACAGGCCATGATCCCGGAAGGGTCCGTGGTGTTCAACAATGAAGTGGGTACGGCACCGGGAATCGGGGTCTGGACGCCGGATCACAAACTGATCATCATGCTGCCGGGTCCACCGGCGGAAACCACCCATGTGTTCAGCCAGCAGGTGATGCCTTATCTGCGGAAAAGCTACGCGGCCCAAGGAATCATCCATTCCCGGGTACTCCATCTGCGGGGGCTGACAGAATCCATGGTGGCAGAAAAACTGGATGCCATCATCATGGCCCAGACCAATCCTACTATTGCCCTCTATGCCCGGAAGGGAGAAATCATCATCCGGATCACCGCCAAGAGCGATACCTTGGAAAAAGCCGAGGCCATGAACCTGGCCATCGAAGAAAAGATCCGAGCCATCCTGGGGCAGTACATCTACGGTGTGGATTATGAGACCCTGCCGGAAGCCCTGGGAAAGCGGCTGAAAGCAAAGCACCTGACCATCGCCTTTGCAGAATCCTGTACCGGCGGCCTGGCTTCTAGCCTGGTGACGGATATCCCCGGCAGTTCGGAATATCTCATGGGTTCGGTGGTTTCCTATACCAATGATGTGAAGCACCGGCTCCTGGGGGTGAAACAGGAGACTCTGGATACCTATACGGCGGTCAGCGAACAGACGGCCCGGGAAATGGCCCAAGGGATCCGGGAAAAGATCGGTACGGACCTGGGCATCAGCATCACCGGCATCGCCGGCCCTGGGGGAGGCACCCCCACCCAGCCTGTAGGACTGGTCTATATCGGCGCCGCGGACAAGAACGGGACGAAAGTCCTGGAATGCCGGTTCAAAGCGGCCAGGACCACCATCAAGCTCCGGGCTGCCATGAACGCCCTTTCCCTGGCCATGGACCGGGTAAAGGAACTATAAGAAGGAGAAATTATGACAGAAACCATACAAACGGAAAATACCCAGGAGATCACTTCTTTTGAAGACCTCCATCTGGATCGCAAGATCCTGGCAGCCCTGAAAGACATGGGATTCGAAGAACCGTCCCCCATCCAGAAAGGGGCCATCCCCCTGGCGCTGGAAGGGGAGGATCTGATCGGCCAGGCCCAGACTGGTACCGGGAAAACCGCTGCCTTCGGGATCCCCATCATCCAGAAGATCAATGAGAAGGACCGACACATCCAGGCCTTGGTCATGAGCCCCACCCGGGAACTGTGCATCCAGGTAGCGGATGAAATCAGCAAAATCGGACGGACCAAGCGGGTCCGGGTGCTCCCGGTCTACGGAGGACAGCCCATCGAACGGCAGATCCGCAGCCTGAAACGGGGCATCCAGGTTGTCATCGGGACTCCCGGCCGTCTTTTGGACCATATCCGCCGGGGCACCATCGATCTAGAATACGTGAATTTCCTGGTGCTGGACGAGGCCGATGAAATGCTGGATATGGGTTTTGTCGATGATATGGAGAACATCATCAAGAATGTTCCCCCGGAACGGCAGACCATGCTGTTTTCTGCTACCATGCCCCGGCCCATCCTGAGCATCAGCAAGAAGTACATGCGGGCACCCAAGATGGTGGCCATCCACAAGGAAGTGGTCACAGCTCCCACCATCGACCAGTACTATTATGAAACCCGGGATAAGGTGGACGGGCTGTGCCGGATCCTGGACACCACCGACGACTGCAAGATGATCATCTTCTGCCGTACGAAAAAAGGGGTGGACGAGCTGGTCATCGCCCTGGCTACCCGGGGCTACGAGGCGGAAGGCCTCCACGGGGATTTGAGCCAGAACCAGCGGGACCGGGTCATGAAGAAGTTCCGCAGCGGCCAGGTAGACATCCTGGTGGCCACGGATGTGGCGGCCAGAGGGCTGGATATTGACAACATCACCCATGTGGTGAATTTCGACGTGCCCAGCGACAGTGAAAGCTATGTGCACCGGATCGGGCGGACCGGCCGTGCGGGGAATTCCGGTGTGGCTCTGACCTTCATCACTCCTCGGGAATTCCGGCAGCTGAAGCTGATCGAACGGAGCATCAAGACCAAGATCCTCCGGGGTACCCTGCCTACCGATGCCAGCGTCTTGGAACGGCAGCGGGAACAGATCGTTTCCAAGATGCAGACCATCCTGGAGCAGGATCGGTACCAGGATTACCTGCCCATTGTGGAGACCCTGGAAAAAGATTATGATATCCAAGATATCGCAGCCGCTGCCCTGAAATTCATGCAGGAAGGGGCCAAGGCCTTGGAAGAACCGGAAGAAGAAGGGGAATCCCTGCCGGATTCTTTGGCCAATACCGGTGCCAAACCAGGCATGGTGCGGCTCTTTATCAATATCGGGCGGTCCAGCCGGGTCACCGTGCGGGATATTGTCCAGAGCATTGCCATCGAAGCGGAGATCCCAGCCCGGAGCATCGGACGGATCAGCATCTATGACAAGTTCAGCTTTGTGGAAGTTCCCATGGAATATGCGGAAAAAGTCCTGGGCGTCATGCACCGGAATACCATCCGGGGCTGCCGGGTGAACATGGAACCTGCCAAAGCCCGTGTATAATCATAAAGGAGTTCTCTTATGACTCAAACGATCTACGGAAGGACGGAGGGCCTGAAGAAACAGGTCCTCACCCAATTGGAAGCGATCTATGAGCTGAGAGCGGATGAGGGCCAACTGATCAGTATGGAGTTGGCCCTCCTTTTGCGGGACCTGACCGAGGCCATCAACCGGGAGATTTCTCTGTATATCGACCGGAAGGGCCAGGTGACGGCAGTCGCCGTAGGCAGCGACTGCCATGTGGAACTGCCCAGCACGGATTCCCGGAGGAGCCAGAACCGGCTCTGCGGGGTTTCCTGCATCCACACCCATCCCTCTGGCGCGCCTCGGCTCAGTGGGGTGGATCTGTCCGCCCTGCGGGACCTGCGTTTTGACGCCATGGCTGCCATGGCCTGGGAAACGCCTCAGAGCGAGCCTCTCCTGAGTTTTGGGATGATTACGGACCTGGATGGAGATCAGCAGCCCGTGCTCCAGGAATTCGGTCCCTTCAAGGTGAAGGATGTGGCGGCCATGCCCTTTGGCAATGTTGTCCATACTGTAGAGAAGATCTTGGCCAAACGGTCCCGGGGCCACAATCTGGCGGAAGGTCCGGAACGGGCCATGTTGATCTCCCTGGCCTGGGGGGATACAGCCTCCCGCTGGAGTGCCCAGGATTCTGTAGAGGAACTGGCCCAGCTGGCGGAAACCGCCGGTGCGGAAGTGGTGGGGAAATTCGTCCAGTCCCGGCCCAAACCGGACCCGGTGTTCTTCATCGGAAAGGGCAAGGTCCAGGAACTGTCCCTTTTCGCCCAACAGGAAGACATCGATCTGTGCATCTTCGATGACGAATTGTCTCCGGCCCAGCAGCGGAACTTGGAACGGGCCTTAGGGGTCCGGATCATCGACAGGACCGGGCTGATCCTGGACATTTTCGCCAAGCGGGCCCGGACCAGTGAAGGGAAACTCCAGGTGGAACTGGCTCAGCTCCAGTATATGCTGCCTCGGATCATGGGGCAGGGGACCAGCCTCTCCCGTCTGGGCGGGGGCATCGGGACCCGAGGCCCTGGGGAAACCAAATTGGAAGTGGACCGGCGGCGGATCCGGGACCGGATCTCCTTCCTGGAAGAGCAGATCCGCCGGATGAAAGGCAGCCGGCAGCAGCAGCAGCGAGCCCGGAACAAGAACGAAGTGAAGCAAGTCTGCCTGGTGGGCTATACCAATGCGGGGAAAAGCACCCTGCTCAACACCCTGACCCATTCGGACATCTATGCCCAGGATCAGCTATTCGCTACTCTGGATCCCACTACCCGCCAGCTGGGGCTTCCCGACGGCAGCATCTGTACCCTGACCGACACGGTAGGATTCATCCAGCGGCTGCCCCATCAGCTGGTGGCGGCTTTCAAATCCACCTTGGAAGTGGTGAAGGATGCGGACCTTTTGGTCCATGTGATCGACAGCTCCCACGAACTGTATCAGGAACAGGCGGATGCCGTGTATCAGGTACTCCGGGAGCTGGAAGTCACGGACAAGCCCATCCTGACCGTCTACAACAAAGTAGACCGGCTCCGGCAGCATGAAGGGCTGCGCCGCCGGCTGGAACAGACGGAAGACAGCCTCTGTGTCTCGGCCAAGACCGGAGAAGGGATCCCTGAACTCTTGGAAACCTTGGCCCAGCTCCTGGGCCAAGATATGACAGAAGTGGCACTCTCCATTCCCTACGGAGAAAGCCGTTTGGCAGCCCGGCTCCACCAGGACGCCAAAGTCCTGGAAGAAAATTATGGAGAAACCGGGATCCAGATGAAAGTCAAACTGAAAAAAAAACGCTGGCGGACCAGCTGGAAAAGTATATCCAAAAAGAATGAACAAGGAGGAACTTGAACCCAATGACCATCCAATGGGACGAAATCGAACAGAAAGCACTGGACACCGTTGCCCAGCATACCAAAAGCCATGAAGCAGCCGCCCTGGCCAATACCAAAAAGGTATTGGATGCCTTCGCCAAATACCAGGTGGCGGATTATTACCTGAAACCTACCACGGGCTACGGCTATTCCGATACCGGCCGGGATCAGCTGGATCTGATCTATGCCGAGATTTTCAAGACGGAAGCCGCCCTGGTCCGCTCTCAGTTCGTTTCCGGCACCCATGCCCTGGCTGTGGCCCTCCTGGGGAACCTGCATCCGGGAGACGAAATGATCGGCGCTACGGGAGAACCCTATGATACCATGCAGACCATCATCGGCTATCCCGTAAAGACGCCTGGTTCTCTGGTGGATCTGGGGGTCACCTATAAGGAAATCCCCATGGAAGGGGACCGCCCGGATATCCCTTCCCTCCTGGCTGCCCTGACCCCTCAGACCCGTCTGGTCCATGTGCAGCGGTCCTGCGGCTACAGCAGCAAGCGGAAGACCCTGACCGTAGCGGAGATCGGAGAGATCTTCCAGGCCGTGAAGGCTGTCCGTCCGGATATCATCTGTTTTGTAGACAACTGTTACGGAGAATTCATTGAAGACAAAGAACCTACGGAAGTAGGCGCCGACTTGATGGCCGGCTCTCTGATCAAGAACCTGGGAGGCGGCTTCGCTCCCACCGGCGGCTATATCGTGGGAAAAAAGGATCTGGTGGAACAGGCTTCCTACCGGCTGACGGCTCCCGGTCTGGGCGGCGAGATGGGCTGCACCTTGGGAGATACGGCCCGGGAATTCTACCAGGGGCTCTTCATGGCGCCCCATGTGGCCCTCCAGGCGGTGAAGACTTCTATGTTCGCAGCTTCCGTATTCCAATCCCTGGGCTTTGAAGTCTCTCCTCTCCCGGATGATGTCCGGAGCGACATCATCCAGACCATTACCCTGAACACTCCGGAAAATCTTTGTGCCTTCTGCGAAGCCATCCAGGCCCATTCTCCCATAGATTCCCATGTGACCCCGGTGCCCTCTCCGCTCCCTGGTTACCAGGATGACATCATCATGGCTGCAGGGACCTTCGTCCAGGGCGCTTCCATCGAACTGAGTGCAGATGGTCCCATGCGGGCCCCCTACAAGGTATTCATGCAGGGAGGTCTGACTTTCGAACACGGCTGGATTGCCGTCATGGCAGCTGCCCGGCAGATTATGGCAAAAAAATAAGACCTGCAAAAAAACGGCTTCTGAATTTTGTTTCAGAGGCCGTTTTTATTGTTTCTGCAAGTAAAGGAGTAATAAAAATGGAAAAAGACGCTCAAATCGAAAATTTGAGCGTCTGAGAGAGAATCGACTGTTTTTGCTTCTTCCACTTATAAAGTCCGGAATACGGCAATCACTTTTCCCTTGATTTCGATATTGTCCGTGCCAACAATGGGGGGATAGGCATCATTTTCCGGTTGGAGACGGATCTGTTTCAGTTCCCGGAAATATCTCTTGATGGTGGTTTCCTCACCATTGATGAACGCCACCACAATATCCCCGTTGGTGGCGTAATTCTGTTTCCGCACGAACACATAATCATGATCCAAGATCCCAGCATTCTTCATGCTGTCGCCTTCCACCACCATCATGAACACATCTTCCTTGCAGCCGATCAGATCCAGAGGGATGGGGTAGGTGTCTTCAATATTTTCCACTGCCAAAATGGGATCCCCTGCATGGACAGCACCCACAAGAGGGACGGAAACCATACTTTTCTTCCGCCAGCTGATTTCATCAGTCAGCCCGTAAGTACGGGGCTTCTCCGGGTCCCAGCTGACAAATCCGGCTTCTGCCAATTTCTTCAAATTGTTGTGGACAGAAGCGCTGGAAGAAAGGCCCACTGCCTTGCCGATTTCACGGACAGAAGGGGGATAACCATTGGAAAAGATATATTGTTTGATGTATTCCAGAATCTGGCTCTGGCGGGCATTGATGGAGCGGGTATTCATTTTTTTCAGTTCAGATTCAGTCATAGGACAAAACTCCTTTATCAGGATGGATAAGCGGTACACGGATCCACGATAGATAAATTTAGTATAACAAGAAAACAGCTGTGTGTCAAACAGGCGTTTGATGAACGAGAAGATCATCAAGGAAAAAGATAACAGATCTGAATCAAGTAAAATCCAGAAGCAGGATCAGCCATAGAACCGTATAAACGACAGGAAAACACAAGCAGTCCAAAAAGAATTTGATTCCAGAAAAAATCTTCCATGATCCTGTCGGTCCAAGAAACGCAGGTTCCTGAAGGAAAAGGCCGCCGACCGGCATGAGGAGTGCATCGGAAAGGAAATAGGCAAGCATTCCAGCATACATGGACAGGCATTTCCACTCAAAATTTTTACGTCCGATAATATATATTATGTAAAATAATGTTGATAACTCGACCTAGGAAACTGTCCGTATCCATAGGATTGCTGGAAAATGACCCGCATACCGACACAGTTTGCTTCAGGAAATTTAAAAACCGTTCCTTTTTTTCAGGAACCTTCTGTGTTATAACAAGAATTGTCCAATCAATAAGGAAAATCGATCTACAAAGGAGTTCTTCATCATGCACCAGCGCGTTGCCGCCATCAATGATCTGTCCGGCTTGGGACGCTGTTCACTGACTGTCGATATCGCCGTCCTGGCTGCCATGGGCATTGAAGCCTGTCCGCTGCCTACGGCTGTGCTGACTTCGCAGACTGGGTATCCTGGTTATCACTGTGTTCCTTTTACCAAACAGATGTGCAATTATACGGAACACTGGCAGGAACTACAGGTATCATTCCAAGGCATCCTGTCCGGGTATCTGGCCACTCCTGATGCAGCCACACAAGTACAGGACTTCTTGGAAAAGTTCCATAAACCCGGCGTCCTCTACCTTTGCGATCCTGTCCTAGGCGACAATGGCAAGGCCTACCGTGGATTTACCGATGCTTCCATCCAAGCCGTCCGCCATCTGGCTTTCCAAGCGGATCTCTTGACACCCAATCTGACGGAATTCTGCATCCTCACAGATACGGAGATGGATTCTCTCAAAAAGCTGGGACAAGAAAATCCGGAAGAGCTGTACCGCCTTCTGCAATACCGGTCTTATCTCTTCAAAGATCAGGCACTTGTCATTACAGGGATCCCGATAAAAGAACGGGATCAACAGCTCTTGGTCAATCTGATCATTGACCACGCGAAAACTCCGGTGGCCATTCCTTCTCCCCATCTGGGCGGCAGCTACTCCGGTACAGGCGATCTTTTTGCGGCCGTCTTGATGGGCAGTCAGCTCCAGAAAAGAAACCTGGAACAGGGTGTACGCTTGGCGGGAGAACTCATCGTAAGGGGGATTGCCGATGCCCAAAAAGAACACACTCCCTGCAATGACGGGATCAATTATGAGCCCTATCTGAACCTCCTCTCTCTTTCCTCTTTACAGACTATGGGGCAAAGAGGAACCTGTCAGGCACAAAAATGAGGAGGATATGCTGCTTTACTGCGATTATGGTTGATACAATGAACTATGTACATTAAATTATATTGAAAGGAATTGATTGCTCATGAAACAAAGGAATCCACAGGAACGGCTCCGGCTGCTGGTCCTGACCGGCCTCTTCGCCGGGCTCATCTGTCTGTTCACGGCCTATATCTGCCATATCCCCATGGGCGCCAATGGCGGCTATCTGCATTTCGGCGATACCCTGATCTACGTGGCAGCTTCCCTCCTGCCCCAACCCTATGCCCTCCTGGCGGCAGCTATCGGCGGGGGACTGGCTGATCTCCTGACTTCGCCCATGTGGGCTCCGGCTACCATTATCATCAAGGCCCTGATTACCCTGCCCTTTACTTGGAAAGCCCAGAAGCTGCTCTGCACCCGGAACCGGATCGCTCCGTTCCTGTCCTGGATCATTTCCACCATTGGCTACTACCTGGCAGAGGGACTGATTTTCGGGACCTATGCGGCCCTGGTCACTTCCATTATGGGCAGTGCCATCCAATCCGGCGGAAGCCTGCTGTTCTATTACCTGGTTGCCGGCGTGTTGGATAAACAAGATGTGAAAAATCGAATCTTTGTAAAGACGGAAAGGACGACGAAATTCCATGGCTCAGATTCTTTATACTTATAAAGACGGCGTATACGCCAATTTAACCAATTTGTGCAACTGCCGGTGCACTTTCTGTGTCCGGTTCCAGCATGAGGGAATCGGTGATGCCCCTACCCTCTGGCATAAGGTGAATCCCAATTGGGAGCAGGTCAAGGCAGCGGTGGACGCCTTTGATTTCACCGGATTCAAGGAACTGGTGTTCTGCGGGTACGGGGAACCCACCTGTGCTCTGGACCTGATGCTGAAGACTGCCCGGTATGTGCGGAAGATCCATCCGGAATTGAAGCTGCGGGTGAATACCAATGGGCTGGGGTCTTTGGAAAACGGCCGAGATATCGTACCGGACCTGGCCCAGGTATTGGATGCGGTATCCATCAGCCTCAATGCTCCAAATGAAGCGGATTATAACAAAGTGACCCGCCCTACCCTGCCAGGCGCCTACCAGGCTATGTTGGATTTCGCCCGGGAATGCAAAAAGAAGATTCCCGACACCCGGATGACCGTGGTGGACGTGCTTCCCCCAGAACAAATCGAAGCCAGCCGAAAAGTGGCAGAAAGCTGCGGCATCAAATTGAGAGTGAGAAAATTTGCATAAAAAAGGGACTGTGAAAGAATGAAGAATCATTTTTTCACAGTCCCTTATCACATCTATTTCTCTTTCTCCAGCAAATGGGTCACGATGATGGCGCAGGATGCGTCTCCCGTGATGTTCAGGGTGGTGCGCCCCATATCGAAGATCCGGTCCACACCGGCTACCAGAGCGATGCCGTCCACCGGCAGATTGACGGACGCCAGCACCATGGCCAGCATGATCATCCCGGCACCGGGAACCCCTGCTGTCCCTACGGAAGCCAGAGTAGCCGTCACCACGATGGTGAGCATCTGGGATATAGTCAGGTCGATGCCGTAGCAGGAAGCGATGAATACGGCGCAGACGCCTTGATAAATGGCGGTCCCGTCCATGTTGATGGTGGCACCGAGAGGCAGGGCGAAGCTGGTGACTTCTTTAGAGGCACCCAGTTTGTTGGCACATTCTATATTGATGGGCAGGGTACCTACAGAAGAAGCACTGGAAAAAGCGAACAGCATGGCCGGCATCATACCCTTGAAGAATTTCAGCGGACTCATGCCGCCGATGGCCCGGACTGCCAGGGAATAGACCAAGATGGCATGGAGGGCATAGGCGATGTAGGCACAAAGGATGACTTTGGCCAGGGAGCCGATGACAGCAGTCCCATTCTGGGCAATTACCGGGCACAGCAGGCAGAATACACCGATGGGAGACAGGGCTAGGATTATTTCCATGACTTTCATGAATACATCATTCCAGGTATTGATGAACTCTGCTGCCTGTTCTCCCTGTTTCCCCAGGGCAATGATGGCAATCCCGATCAGCAGCGCCATGACGATGACTTGGAGCATATTGGCGCTGGTCAGAGGTGCCAGGAAGTTGGACGGGAACAGATCCACCAGCATCTTCATGGGCCCTGTGGATCCTCCTTTGACCTTAAAGGAAAGTTCAGCCACGGACAGGGCTGGGAACAGGGGTTTGAAGCTGTTGGCGATGAACAGTCCGATGGTGGTGGCAATGGCTGTAGTAATGAAGTAATAGACCAATGTAATGCCGCCGATGGATCCCAATTTCCGGATGTCACTGAGGGAAACCACCCCTGCCATGATGGAAAACAGGACAATGGGCCCAACGATGAATTTTACGAGATTCAAGAAAATGGTGCCGAATGGTTTGATGTACGCCACGGTAAATTCCACATTCCCCTGCAGTGCCAGACCCGCGATGATTCCCAAGACCAGCGCGATGAAGATCTGTCCGGCCAGAGGGATCTTCTTTTTCTTTTGTTCTCCGTCCATTGCAATCAGCCTCCTTTGTTCCTTCTGGAAGAAAGAACTGTATTGAATTTATCAACAGTCCTTCCTGTATCCATTATAGCATATAGACAGAAATATACTAGTCTGAAAATCCAGAATATTTAAAAAAGAACTGCTGCCCATGGAACAGCCCCTGCCGCGCCTCCCTACCCTGCCAGGAAGGCCATGACCCGGAGAGTCATGCCGCTGAGCATCAGGACACCGAAGAGAATCAGGAAAAGGCCGGCAGCTTTCTGGATCCGGGGCAGCCAAACATATCCTCTCCGCAGGGCAGAGCCGATTTTCTGCCAAAAAAGAGCTGTCAAGAGGAAAGGGATGCAGAAGCCCAGGGCATAGGCCAGCAGCAAAAAGATTCCCTGCTGGGCAGTCTGCTGGCTGCCGGCGGCCATGAGGATAGCAGTCAGGATAGGACCGGTACAGGGAGTCCAGCCCAGGGTGAAAGACGCACCCAAAAAGAAAGAACCCAGTACCCCCTCTTTTTTCTGCTGGAGGAAGGGCCTCCTGTCCCGAAGGAGGAACAAGGGCGTCCACAATCCGCTCAGAAAGAGTCCCAGGAGGATCAAGATCACCCCTGCCGCCTTTTCCAGTACTTTCCAATAACGGAGTACCAGCTGGCCTAAAACCGTTGCCGTGGCTCCCATGGCCAGGAAAACCAAAGTAAAACCGGCGAGAAAAGCCAGGGTATTGCCCAGGAGACGCCTCCTTCCCCGGCCTTCTTCCTGACTGGAACCGGCCAGGAGCAGCAGGAATGTGGGCAGCATGGGCAGGACACAGGGCGAAGCAAAAGAAAGGAGCCCCGCCCCAAAAGCGGCTCCCAAGGTCAAGGAACCCATTACAATTTCCCTTTCAAAAATCCTTCCAGCTGCTGGGCGGTGGCCATCCCTTCGTGGCGCTGGAGGATATTCCCTTTTTCATCCAGGATGACCGTAGTGGGAACTACCCGGACTTTATACAGGTCAGCTGCTTTCCCCTCCTGGTCCAGAAGCACTGGCAGGGTATACCCATTGTCCTTCAAAAAAGCTTGGACTTTGCTGCCCTCTTCCTGGAGGTCCACGGCATAGAAAGTCACTTTATCCTTATATTTGCCGGCAAAAGCGTTCATCTCCGGCATTTCATTCCGGCAGGGAGGACACCAGGTAGCCCAGAAGTTGATTACGTAGATCTTGCCATCACCCGGCTGGACGGAATGCGAAGCCCCCTTGGCATCTTTCAAGGTAAACCCCGGCGCCTGGACCTTTTGGGCAGAAGCCTGAGAAGCAGTTGCTGGAGCACTGCCCTGGGAAGTCCCGGAAGCACTGCCGCAGCCGGCAGCCAGAAGAACAGCGGATAGAAGGAGTGCAGAAAAGATCAGCTTGGGTTTCATAAAATCCCTCCTGTGGAATAAATTTTAATCAGGAATTTTTCTTTATAATATCATAAGGGGCCCGCTGCACGCAACAGGTCCCTTTTTCTCAATGATGGCAGCCGCCTTCGTGGTGTTCACCATGGTGGCTGCACTGGATGTCTTCCTGGTAGTGGAGGTTGTCCGCTAGGAAATCAGTGACAGCCTGGTCAGCCTGGCCACTGCAGCCTCCGTAAAAAGCAATGCCCGCGGCTTTTAGGCCTTCCTGGGCTCCGCCGCCGATACCGCCACAGATGACGATTTCCGCTCCCAGCTGCTGGAGCACTCCCACCAAGGCTCCATGGCCCTGTCCCTGGGTACTGCGGATTTCAGTTTTCTGCACTTTCCCATCAGCCAGGTCATAGACTTTGAAATATTCGGTCCGGCCGAAATGCTGGAAGATTTCCCCATTCTTTGGGTCATAAGTCACTGCAAGTTTCATGTTGTTTCCTCCATATTCTAATAAATTTCCGTCAATTGCGCCATCATTTTAGATTTCCTTCTGCAGCCGCAGAGGGAGTTCCAATCCACAGGATTCCAGCAGAGCCTGGTTGGACAACACCTCATGGGCCGGGCCATCCTCCTGGATCCAGCCATCGGACAGCAGGATCACCCGGTCGCAGGTATCCCAGATGAAGTCCAGGTCGTGGGAGGCAATGAGCTGGGCACAGGGCAGCCGACGTAGGATTTCCGTCAGTTTCCGCCGGTTCCGAGGGTCCAGGGCAGCAGAAGGTTCATCCATCAGCAGCAGGTCCGGATCCTGGACCAGGAGCCCAGCAATGGCAGTGAGCTTTTTCTGTCCCCCAGAAAGCCGATAGATCTGCCGTTGGGCCAATTCTTCCATCCCGACCTTTTCCAGGGCCGCTGCTGTCCGGCCCTCCACTTCTTCCGCCGGAAGACCGGCATTCCGCAGAGCAAAAGAAACATCGCTTTCCACCGTGGGCATGAACAGCTGGCTTTCGGAATCTTGGAAAACATAGCCTGTTTTCCGGCGGATGGTTGGAAGATTCTGTGGAGTAAGAGGCAGACCGCCCACAATGAGGGTCCCTTCTTGGAGAGGCAGGAGCCCTACCACCAGCTTCAGCAGGGTGGACTTCCCTACCCCGTTGCTGCCGATGAGACCCACCTTTTCCCCGGATTCCAGAGAAAAAGAAAGATCATGGAGTACGGGAACCGGGTCCTGGCCGGGCCGGAATGCAGGATATTGGAATTGGATATGGGAAAGAGTCAGAATGGCAGACACAGGAACCTCCCTGATGCGTCCAAATGGCATCAAATATGAAAGAAGTACAGCCCGAAACGGCAGAATAGGCACCAAGCTAGGGTACTGCTGAGCAGCAGCAAGTCCCCTTTCAGGGATCCAGCGTTTTTCTGTTCTGGGAAACGGCCCTGGAAGCCCCGGAGCTTCATGCTTTCATAAACCAGCTGGGCCCGTTCCAGGCTCCGGAGGAACAGCAGCCCCAGGAGACTGCCGCTGATCTTCCATGGGATTCCCCGGCTTTCCGGAGCCCGGAGCCGATAGGCAGACGCCATCCGGGTTCCTTCCTGGAGCAGCAGCACCAGATACCGCCAGGTCAGCAGCAGGGAAATGACCAACACCTGAGGCAAGGGCAGCTTCTGGAGGGCACAGGCCAGCTTTTCCAGAGAGGTGGTGGCCAGGAGCAGGTATGCGCCCAACACGCAGCCCGTGGCCTTCAGCAAGAGGAGGAGCAGCACCCCGATTCCTCCCGGAATCTGTACAGGCCCTAGAGAAACAGGCATTCCTTGAAACCAGAACAGATTCACCAGGCCGATGCTGCCCACCATTCCCAGTACCGGACCCAGCTGGCGCAGCGGATGCTTCCAGGATAAACGGCCCAGCCGGTACCAGACCGGAAGCACCCAAAGCAGCAAAAGAGCATTGGTAAGCTTTTCCGGGCCCAAAGAAGCCAGGGCTGCCAAAAAGATGAATAAAGAACCCAGCTTGGCCAGGGGAGAAAGCCGGGTGAGTACTGTATCCTCCCCTGCCAGATCATCCAACAGATGGATGGTTTCAATGGCGTTCTTGAGAGACTTCATGATGCCCTGTCTTCCGCAAATTCCGGCCCAGGAACCAGATGATGCCGAAAATCAGCAGGCTCCCCATGATCCCGGACAGGGCCGTCCCCAAAGGCCCTTCCAGCCCCGGTATCTGATATTCTGAGAACCAAGCCGTCAGTTCCTGGATCCGGGCTGCTGCACCGTAAATCCCCTGCTCCGAGCCTTCCAATTCCGTACGGCCGGTGAGCCGGGCAATGGACCATTCCAGTCCGTCTGGATTTTCGGAAGCCAGCAGAGATAGCCCTCCGCCGACTGCAAGAGACAGGCCCCCCAAGGCGCCCAGCAGTTTCTTCCGGCTCCAAGTCCCTTTCCGTACGGCCGACCCAGACAGAACGGGCTGACGCAGGAGCTCCGGGCGGTTTTCATATACAAAGCCCAGTACTGCAGCGGTGATCAGGCCTTCCCCCAGGCCGATGGCCAGATGGATGGGCTGCATCAGCAGCAGGAATGCAGTAAAAGGCAGTTCCGTGATCCCCGAGAGAAAGGTCTCGCCTGCAACGGAAAAGGCCCCCAGCTGAAGGGTCAGCACACTGCCGCTCACACTGGCTGCTGCAATGGTCTTTTGGGTCAGTCCTTGCCGGGTCAAAAGGGGCCACAGGATCCCGCCGCCTATAAAGCAGCCGTAAAAAGCCATATTCCATACATTGGCTCCCAGGGCCAGCAGGCCCCCGTCCCCAAAGACCAGGCACTGGAGGGTCAAGATGCCGATCATGGTCAGGAAGCCGGCATAAGGCCCCACCACGGCAGAAAGGAGCATGCCGCCGCAGAGATGACCGGAGGAACCGGTGCCGGGAATGGCAAAATTGATCATTTGGGCAGCAAAGACAAAAGCCCCCAAGACCCCCATTTCCGGAACGATGCCTTCCTGGTTTTCTTGCTTAACCTTGCGGGCTGCATACCAGGCTGCCGCGCCGGAAAGGGCATACATAGTCCCTGCTATACCGGGAGACAGCAGAGCGTCCGCCATATGCATAAGTCATTCCTCCTTTTTCGGGGCAGGAGCCAGTTCTCCCAGCACCTGCTGCCAGATGGCCTGATAACTGCGGCCGGTGCTGCGGCACAGGGCTGCGATGCCGGCATATTCGGGGTAGAGCCGGGTTTCTGTTTCTCCCGTCATTTTTCCTTCGGCATCCAAAGCCGGCACCTGGACCGCTTTTACCGCCACCGGTCCCAGAGAAGTTTCTGCTACCTGTTCCTTCCGCTTCAGGATGCTCCGTGCCATCCGGCTCCGGCGGATGCCGATGGTGGTGGTTTCCGCAAAGAGCAGGGCTTCCAGAGCCTGCCGTTCCGGCTCCTTGCACAGCACTGTCACCAGCCATCCCGGCCGGTTCTTCTTCATATACACCGGAGCATACTGCACATCTCTTGCCCCGGCGGCCAAGAGATGTTCCAGCACATGGCCCAGGGCTTCCCCCGTACAGTCGTCCAGGTCGGTCTCCAATTTCCAGATGGTATCTTCCTCCCAAGGGGCCGGAACTGCTTCTTCCGGTACTTCCAGGACCATAGCCCGAAGCAGGCTGGGCATGGCCTGTTCCCGTTTCCCGGCACCCAAGCCCACCTTGGCCACCGTAAAGGTATCCGGCAGCTGGCTCCGGGTGCGGAGGGCAGCTGCAATGGCGGCTCCGGTGGGAGTCACATATTCTCCGGCAAAGGGCATGATGTGGAGAGGCAGATGGTGGGCAGCGGCGATGTTGGCCACTGCTGGAACCGGGATGGGCAGGATGCCATGGGCACAGCGGACGCTTCCGGTCCCTTCATTCAGCACCGGGATCACCACCTCCCGGATCCCCAGGTTGTCCAGGCACACCGCCACCGCCGCAATGTCCACAATGGAATCCACCGCTCCCACTTCGTGGAAATGGACTTCTTCCAGGGTGGTGCCATGGGCTTTGGCTTCCGCTTCTCCCAGGATGGTGAAGATCTTCACCGCCAGGGCATGGGCCCCTTCCGTCAGGTCCCCCTGGGCCAGGATGTCCAGTACTTCCTTGAGGCCCCGATGTGCATGATGGTGATGATGGGTATGGGTTTCGGCGCCAGCCTCCTGGTGTTCATGTTCATGGTCATGGTGATGGACATGGTGCCCGTGCTGGTGGCCCTCCCCTTCCGGGATTTCTGCCTGGTTTTTGGCAAACCCGTAGAGATAATCCATATCATGGTCATGGTTCTCGTGTTCTGCATCCAGTTTCACCAGGAAATCACAGCAGTCCAGCCCAGCCTTCTTCACCCGGCTGATTTCCACCGTATACCCGGTCAGAGGCAGGGAAGCAAGGGCCTTCCGGAGCACCTGTTGGTCTGCCCCCAGATCCAGCAGGGCCCCTACGGTCATGTCCCCGCTGATGCCGCTTTTACATTCCAGATAAAGCAGTTTATCCATGATTTCCCGTTTCCTTTCTGCAGGCCAGCCGGTTGATCTGGGTGGCCAGATAGCCGGCTCCGTAGCCGTTGTCGATGTTTACCACCGCAATGCCGTTGGCACAGCTGTTGAGCATGGTGAGGAGAGCCGAAATACCCTGGAGGCTGGCCCCGTACCCGATGGAAGTGGGCACGGCGATCACCGGGTTGCTTACCAGGCCTCCCAATACGCTGGGCAGAGCCCCTTCCATGCCGGCCACCGCAATGACGCAGTTGGCTTCCTGGATGGGGTCCAGATTGGCCAAAAGCCGGTGGAGGCCGCTGACCCCCACATCGTAGACCCGGTCCACTTTACTTCCGAAAAATTCCGCCGTCTGGGCCGCCTCTTCCGCCACGGGGATATCTGCCGTCCCCGCCGTGCATACGGCCACGGAACCTTGGAGCCCCACCGGTTTCCGGATCACCTTCACCAGTTTGGCTAGCGGATCATACACTGCATCCGGGCACAGAGACCGGATTAGATCGAATTGCTCCCGGCTGGCCCGGGTCCCCAGCACATTGCCCTCGTCTTCTGCCAGCTTCTGGAAGATCTGTTTCAGATGGGCATCGCTTTTACCGCTGCAGAACACCACTTCCCCGAAGCCGGTGCGGATTTTCCGATGGGTATCCAATTTGGCGAACCCCAGGTCTTCAAAAGGCTTCTGCCGGAAGAATTTTTCCGCGGCTTCCACAGAGATCTCTCCATTCCGGACTTTTTCCAGGATTTCCTTCGTTTCCATGGTCAGTCCTTCTTTTCCGGGGGCAGGGTTTCATTCATGCTTCCAGTCCGATAGCCCAAAAGATCCAAGGTCACATAGGTGAACCCGTATCCCTTCAGCTTTTCCGCGATTTCCAGCCGGTGGTCCAGCACCTGTTGGAGTTCGTCGGGCAGCACTTCGATCCGGGCCAGGTTCCCGCCGTGGATCCGTACCCGGAGCTGATGGAATCCCATGTCCAGCAGCAGTTGTTCCGCCTTGTCCACCATGCCCAGCCGTTTGGGGGTGATCTCTTCCCCATAGACGAACCGGGAAGACAGACAGGCGAAAGACTGCTTGTTCCAGGTGGGAAGCCCCAATTTCTTGGAATAGGCCCGGATTTCCTTTTTATACAGGCAGGCCTGCCGGAGGGGGCTGGCAATCTTCAGTTCCGCAATGGCCTGGAGCCCGGGACGGTAATCCCCTTCGTCATCCAGGTTGGAGCCTTCCGCCACGGCCGCCAGATTGTTTTCTTTGGCCACCTCCAGGATCTTTTCGAACAGTTCGTGTTTGCACAGATAGCACCGGTTGGTGGGGTTGTGGGAAAAGCCCGGGATGGACAGTTCTTCCGAATCCACCACCAGGTGGCGGATGCCCTCTTTGGCGCAAAAGGCTTTGGCTTCCTGCAGTTCCCGTTCCGGAAAGGAGCAGGACCGGGCGGTGACTGCCAGCACCTTATCCCCCAGGGTATCGTGGGCCACTTTCAGGAGAAAAGTGGAATCCACCCCGCCGGAAAAAGCCACGGCCACACTGCCCAGCTGGCGGAGGATACTCTGGAGTTTTTCCAGTTTATTTCTGTTTACAGATTCTTCCATGAAATGGTTTCCTTTCTTGTAGGGTTTCTTTCATCTTATAGAAATAGAGTCTTGAAAGGAAGACTCTATTTCTTAGACATTTTATGAAATTTTCTTAGGAGCCTGTGCTCCGTCCTTTTTCTTTATTATACCATGGATGGCCAGAATGGGACAGGATTCCTACCGTTTCAGCAGCACCCTGATCAGTACCAGGCTGATTTCATATAATAGAATCAGGGGAATGGCCAAAAGGGTCTGAGATACCATGTCCGTGGTGGGGGTGATGATGGCCGCTACCACAAAGGCCAGCACGATTACATACCGCCGGGCCTTTTTCAGCCGTTCCGAAGTCACCAGGCCCATTTTGGCCAAAAGCAGCAGCACCAGGGGCAGATTGAAGAAAAGCCCCACCGGCAGCACCATCAGCACCACAAAATCCAGATAGGCCTCCAGAGACCACAGGGGCTGCACCGCGCCGGAGCTGAAACTGCGGAGGAAAAACAGCCCCTGGGGCAGGATCAGTCCATAGGAAAAAGCCAACCCGGCCAGGAACAGAAGGACGGAAGAAGGGACGAACAGCAAGAGAGCCCGTTTTTCCCGTTTCGTGAAAGCCGGCACCAGGAAGGCCCAGAATTCCCAGGCCAAAAGAGGAGAAGCCAGGATGGCCCCGCTCCAAAGGGCGATCTTCACGTAAATCATGAAGGCTTCTGCCGGCTTCATCACATACAGCTGGGGCACCGGAGCCGTGAGGAAGGCCACGATCCGGTCGATCTGCCAGAAGCTGAGGGCCCCTCCCACAGCCAGTCCCATAAGACAGCGGATCAGCCGGGTGCGGAGTTCTCCCAAATGTTCAGTGAAGGTCATGCTTTGGGGGCCGCACTCCCCGTCTGTCCGTTTTTTTCCGGTTCCTGCGTTTCTTTTTTGGTTTCCGCTGGTTCAATGGTTTCCACCGCGTTCACTGCATCCTTGAATTCCCGCATGCTCTTGCCTAAAGCGGCCCCGATGGAGGGCAGCTTCCCCGGACCAAAGACCACCAGGGCGATCACCAAGATCAGCAGCAGTTCCGGTACACCCAGTCCAAACATGTCTCCCCCTCCTTAGTCAATGGAAATCAGTTCGTATTTGTCGTTGCCCATCTTCAGGTCCCGCATGGCCTGGAGCTGGTGGAGCCCATGACGGGATTCGATCCGTTCGATGAGATCCTTCTTGTCGTCGTTTTTCCGGCCATAGACCAGATCCACACTGGCCTGGTCCACCGCCAGGATATCCGTAGAAGCCAGCATCCCCAGATCGGCGATCTTGGGTTCGGCTGCCGAAGTCCCGGCACAGTCGCAGTCTACGGACATCCGGCGCAGCACATTCAGGAAGACGATGTGCTTCCCGAAATAGTCCACCGTGGCCTTCCCGGAATCCGCCATCAGTTCCATGAAAGTATCCTGCATAGGCATTTTCCCCCAGGCTTCTCCCGCAGGAGGCATGGGACCGGTGGTATAGCCGTGGACCTGACGCTTCCCATGCTGGCCGGAGGCACAGCCAATGGCGATGTTCTTCAGGGATCCCCCGTATCCCCCCATGGTGTGCCCTTTGAAATGGGTCAGTACCACCATGGAATCGTAGTTGATGATGTGGCCCCCCATGGCCACTTCCTTTAGGTGTTTGCCGCCCCGTACCGGCAGATTCACATCTCCCTCTTCATCCATGATGTCCACCGGACAGAAGTCCCAGCCGTTGACCTTCAGGGTTTCCCGGTGGGATTCGGTGGTGTACCGGTCGCCCGAGTACAAGGTATTGGTTTCTACGATGTTGCTGTTGGGAATGTGCTGGATCAGGGCCTTCACCATATCCCTCGGCAGGATATTGGGGCCATGTTTTTCACCGGTATGGAGTTTCACAGCCACTTTTCCGTAGATCCCTTCGCTGATTCTGTCATACAGGGCAATGAGATGGGCCGCATCAATGTGTTTGGTGTAATACACTTTGGCCCGGGAGCCTTCTCCGTCCGCCGCTTTTTTGCCGGTTTCGTCTTCAGACCCCACCACAGGAGCCTGAGCCATCACTTTGGGCAGACCGCTTTTGGCCAAAAAGGCGCCGGCCGCCACTCCGCCCATGACTTTCAAAAAATCCCGTCTGGATATATCTTTCATACCAATCCCTCCTGTTATCTTTCTTCAAACTTTGTTATACAACCAGCAGTCCACTGTCGGTCAAGGAAAATCAACCCCAGCAGGCCAAGACATTCCAGCCTGCTTTCTTGCAGTATAACAGGAATGGATTGATATGAAAAATGCTTAGATTACATACACCGTCATACAAATTTTATATGTTGGGAGAAAGAGGAAGCAGCGCATCAAAAAAAGAGATATCCCCTGCTGACCTATAACAAAAGGGCTGTTCCACGTGTCTTGTTTTCACACGTGGAACAGCCCTTTAACCGTGTCTCCACACGAACATATGTTCAAGGCTGGTGGAGATGAGGGGAGTCGAACCCCTGTCCGAAAGCATTGCCATGCGAACTTCTCCGAGCGCAGACTGCATATTTTATTTCGCAGCTCCCTTGCCTGCAGACGGGCCAGGAAACGTGCTATCTCGATGGGTTTCCCTGCCTTCCTCCGAGAATTGGAAGACAAGTATCCTGCAAGTGTCGTCTATTCTTCTTCAGCAGGAATGAAGAGGAAAGACGTTAGCAATTTAAGCTGCTAAAGCGTAAGAATCGTCTGCGTTTATAACGCGTTTCCACCGTTTAATGGGGTTGGCGGGATCCCAGCTCGCTTATCGCACACCATCTACCCCCGTCGAAACCGGTACATCCCCGGGTTTGATGTGTACATCGTATTATAGCACGGAAAAAGTTGAATAGTCAATCGTTTTCCACTGTCATCATCGACGCAAACCACCCATAGGTTTCATCCAGCTTCGGATCCTTGGGAAAATACAGGAACATCCCTTTCCGGCTCCGTGTCAGCAGCACCCGGTACACGTTTTGGATGACTTTCTCCAGGTCTTTGAAGCCAGGATTGGAGGCATGGGGATCCACCTTCCATTTTCCATCTTGGATAAAGTAATCTCCCACAAAGGAGACAATGGGGTATTCCAGCTCGATGCCCTGGATCATGAATTCCGACGCCCCGCGGGTCAGCTGATAGCTTTCCTCTGTATACCAGTGGTAGGCTTCTTCAGCTTTTACATAGCATCCCCGATACTGGGGGCCGAACATCCCTTGCTTTGCCCGGAGATGGAAAGAAACGATGATGCCGGTATGAGCTCCTGGAGCATGCTGCTTAACATAGGATACTGCCTGGGGCAATTTGCTGGCATCCCGGAACCTCCAGCAGACGAACCCTTGCGCCACCATTTCGCAGTAGAATTTCCTGGCTTTTTCCAGATCCAGATCCAGGATGGCTTCCACCCAAGGACTCACATCGATGAAATCATGGCGGATAGACGTATTGAGCGTCAAATGAGGACTGGCATGGATATGGGGACTTCCCCCAAAGACCTTTTGATACGAAGCCGGAATATATACATTCCAATCTTTTCTACCAGCTAAAGCTTTGGCCCATAAAGGCATGCCTGTTTCTTCATGGAAATAAAGGGACTGTCCTTCTCCAATCAAACAGAGGATCGTCACTTTCCCATATTTCGCGGCGATCCGGTCTCCTAGCCGTAAAAGAAGGGTCGCTTCCGTTTCTCCTGGTTCCCTGTAATCCGTATCCCAGGCCCGTTGGGCTTCATCGAATACAATGATGTTGTGCAGGGGAACAGAAGTCCCATGGGCCAGAGTCTTAAAATTCTTCATAGCTTGGATATAGCTTTTGCCCTCTTGGACGAATCCATGGTTGGATAAGGTGTTCTGCAGGATATTGACCAAGGGATCATTCCCAGAAAGGTAAATGGGGTTCAATGTTTCCTGGTCGTGGGCATGGTCGTAGACTGTCCTGAGCCCGACCAGTGTTTTTCCAGAGCCTGGGACTCCTGAAACAAAGAGGATGCTCTTTTGCGTGGAACGGTCAGCGATGACACCATCGATGGCCTCCAAGGTCTCTTTGATATCCCCCTCCCGGATGGTCTTGATATTCGGCAGGTCACCCGATTTGAAAAGCTGCAGGGTGGCCTCTGCAATATTTTTCAAAGGATAAAAGGGTGAAGCGATCCAAGTACAGCATTCTTTTTCAGAAAGCGGCAGTTGGTCTTTGAGCGCGTTTCGTAGGGCGGCAGTGAAATTTTCAGGCGTCAGCACATCTACCAAATGATGGTTTCCTGCCGGATTCCCTTGGGTATAGACCAAGTAGGCTTCCACCTTCATGGCCTTCTTCTCTGTCTCATAATGGTAATGGGAAAGACTTTGCCGATATCCGGCAGCCTGGGCTGCATCCTCTTTCAAGATGACAGCTTTCTGCTTGAACTCCAAGATGATCACCTTATGTTGGGTAAGGAGCAATACATCAGCCTGTTTCCGCGAATCAGGCATAACATATTCAAAGACCATGGAAAAGGGGTCCAGCCCGGTATCCGCCGGAAGATATGTCTTGAGGAAATCATAGCAGTCTCGCCAAGAACGGTCATTGGCAGGCTCTACCGGGTATCCGCAAGTCTTTTCCACAAAATCGTGGCAGGCGGTTAGGAAGCTTTCCCGGGTGGTCTCCTCCCGAAATTCCTTCAGCGTAACAACCAGGGCAGCCCTGTCTTTGCCCAGGTGATTGCGGAACGCCGTCCCAACTTCTACTGTTTTCAAAGCCCTTTCCCCTCTTCCCCAAATTACACTTTGCTCCATGATATCTTGTTATTCTCACCGGTGTCCCCGGGGAGGCGGCGGCCGGTGCCCGCCATGGTGGGGCGGAGGCGGACGGTGGCCGATGTAAGCAGGACCGTAGAACGGGGCACCCCACCAGCTGCGCCAGTAGAAATCGTCCAGCATCATCATTTCGTTCAGATAAAGACGGTTCAGATAAGAACGATAGGCCATCTGCTGCAGTTCTTCTTTGGTCACCACAAAGACACGGGCCGTGCCGGAATCTTTCACGTTCCCCACCTGGGCCTCTACCAGGATATCCGTCCTTCCCAATTTCTGAGGGATCAGCTGGTTGCTGCTGTCCACAGAGACCACGTTCTCGTTCAGGCTTTTCACCTTCAGGGTGTAAGGTACTTCCCCCGGAGTCCGGAGCCGCACGATCCCCTTTTCCCCCAGCTGCAGATACCGGGGATAGACCTGGAGCCTGGTCTTCTTCATGACCTTATCCGCTGAGCCGGCTATCATGCCCGGTTTTTCTCCGTCCAGCCGCCACACCGATGAAAGATCTTTGGCTACGTAATACTCTCCGATCTGGGTTTTGTCTTTTTCATCGTAGGCCCGGACCCTGCGGAAGAATTTATCCGTCAGTTCCCGATCCACCCGGAGGTAATAAGGCCTGCCCGCCGGGTCAAGACCGGTAGCGCCCTTATCCAATCCCTGGAGGCAGGCCGTCACCTTTTTGTACGTCCCGCCCTTCACCAGGCAGAACTTCTCCAGGATCTTGGCATCCGCCTCAGCCAGCGGATCCCGGATGGCCTTTATCCCATCATTTTTCGATGCGGCTGGCGCCCCGGCCTTTTCAGCAGAAACAGCGGCCGTTATGCCAGTTGGCTGCACTGCCGGCCCCGGAGAAGCTGCAGAGGCCATACCGCTCCCCAGGCAGAATGCGGCAAAGCCTGTACAGAGCAGCCTTTTGATCGTATCCATAAGATTTCCCTTCTTTCTCCAGTGAAACAACGCCCGTACAAACGGGACGACCTGTCGGGAACGCTCTGCAGCCTTTGGTCATCCCTTAACGGTTCTTGATTCTTCAATTTCCCTTCAGTCCAGCTGCAGCACCCGGTCCACGTCGGCCATGATGACCCCTGTAGTCCCGTCCAATTTGCTCAGGAGCTGCTGCATTTCTTGGGAATTTTTCACCGGCTTGTCCAATTTCAACGCTGCCATGCTCAGCATGGGCATGTAATACTGGACGCTGCAGTCCATTTTTTTCGCCAGCTTTTCTACGTCTTTTTGGGTCATCCCCCAGTCCAGGTGCAGCAGTACCATATCATCGGAATAGGCCTCTCCAGTGAACCCATTGCGGATCAGATGGCCCTCATGGGTTTCTTGGAAAGGATCTTTGACAGATGCCAAAGATTTCCGGAGAGAAGCAGCGGTTTTCCCATCCGTTTCCCCAGACGCACCAGGACGGGTGAAATGGACGCTGCTGATCTGTTTGGCCTGGTCGATGGTCAGGTGGACTTCCAGATCATTTGTCGGATCATTTCCCTTTTGCCGGATCTGAAAAACGGTTGTGCCAGGCTTCAGAGCCGTAAATTGCAGTTTGGTCACCGCCAGCTGGGGTTTTGTATCAGAAAGCCGGGTCACAGTCTGGGAATCCAGCCGCAGCATAGCAGGATCCAGATCCTCCACATCCCAGCCCGCTCCTCCGGCAGCATTCCCTTTCAGGTCCAAGGTCAGGGTACTTCCTTGGACGGCCATTCCATACCCGGAATAGACTTCCTGTTGGGTACCATCGGCGGACCGGTAACTGACGCTGGCTGTCTGGGTAAAGGCTTCTTCCGCCCACGCTGCAGCCGGCAGCCCCAAGGCCAGCACGGATAGCATCACCATGACTCTTTTCCAATCCAGGTTTTTCAATTCTGTCAAGCCTCCTGCTTACAATCTTACATCTTTTATTTATACCAAAAAGCCTGCTCTGTCAACCCAAGAGCAGGCTTTTCATGATCAATCGATGACATCGATGCGCTGGATGATCCCTTGCGAGTCCGTATACACAAACATCCCCGCACCTTGACCTTGATCAACAGCCACGGGAAAAAGTCCACAATCTTGCCGACTGTGGACCTTTTTCTGCTGTTCGGTTTTTTCCTAATGGCAGGAATTCCCCACTCCCGCCATGGCTTTTCCTTACCCTGGAATCGCTTTTTCAATGCTTCGAATATTTTTTGACTTGTTCCTCAATGAATTGATGTTCCCTTTTCCACAATTCCATTTGTTTTTCCGCATCCTCGTTGATTGTATTGAATGCATTGCTTTGAGAATGGGGGTGCTCCCGGGAACCTTCTCCCCTTTTTTTCTGAGAAGGGCCCTCATTCACCGTATCCCACAGGAACATATCGTCGAAATCCTTTTCCCAGCCGTTGTCCATTTTTCTCACCTCTCCGAAAACTTATCGGTTCCATGTGCCAAATCCTCGTCGAAATATAGGGAGAGACACCGGCCCGGGCCTCAGTCCAGGTGCAGCAGGACCATATCACATGACTCTTTTCCAATCCAGGTTTTTCGATTCTGTCAATCCTCCTGCGTACAATCTTACACCTTTTATTTATACCAAAAAGCCTGCTCTGTCAACCTAAGAGCAGGCTTTTCATGATCAATCGATGACATCGATGCGCTGGATGATCCCTTGCGAGTCCGTATACACAAACATCCCCGCACCCGAACCGGATCCTATATGGGGATAAATGGTTTTGTAAAGCCCGCTCCTTTTATCGTATCGAGCGCTTTCGTAACCATATAAATCCGTTGCCACCGATTTATTCATACCAACAGTCAATCCCGCCGGCGTCCCCCATCCATTGTCAGCCCGCGTAGAAACATAATTGATATGGATCGTGCCATCCGTCCCTCTCCACCCTTTCAGGAGGACGCTCTCCCCATAATGGTACTGGAAATACCGGCCATCATCCGTGATATATTCTGGCTCCCCATAGATACTGGACGCGTAGTCCAAGGTACAATGGGTCACGTTCAGTCCTCCCAGGGAAAATTCCGAATTGGGCAAGGGCCGTGCCTGGCAGACCGCAGCCAAAGCGAAGGTGAAACAAAGGATGAGTAAAGAAACTGTTTTTTTCATGATGACTCCCCCATTTTCCTGCAGCATCTTTTCCAGCTTGGTTTATCCAAGAAGATCTTCCAAAAGTTATTATATCACCTTATCTGGGGCAAAATCACGACACCGTATAAATGGGTATGTGTCAACAAGTTCTCGATGAAACCTTCATCGCAGTATAGTTATCCATTCATGGGCCGAAAGTGCAGAGTGAAGAGTGCAGAGAGGACAACCATATTATCAGAAAGATGCCGCATATATAACAGTCTTTAGCCTCAAATCAGCATTACGAGGGATTTTGTGCTAGTTTCTTCATTTCTTCAACGGTCTTATTATTCGAACACATCAATTCCACATACAGATCTTTGTTTTTTGAACGGATAATGATCGTCCCATACGCACAAATAGGAAGCTGCCTGTTGTCTTTGAATCGTTTATCAGGTGTTCCATTTTTATTGACTTTCAGCCATGTCTGGCCGATGACTTCAGCGTCATTGGGAACCAGCTCTTCTTCCACATAGGATGTTTTCTTGAAATCCAACAGAATATCTGAATAGCTGACCGCCCCCACATCCATCGCTGAAACGACCAGCAGCTTGTCGGGCATAAAGTAAAGAGCCTGTTTTCGAAGTTTTAACCCAAAGCAGGACACATTAGAAAGGATATAAAAAGGCAGTTGATTGGTAACTCTCGCTGCAATCCGCTTGATTCCCCTTGATGCGCCGCCGTTGGTTCTACGTTCCAGACTGCTTTCCGAAATCACCTGCCAGAATTTAGCATTATTACCTAATTGCATCCATAGTGCAGATAAATGCTCGTATCTTTGCTTGGATTCCTCGTCGAAGGAATATTCCACAGGGACCCGCAGTTTTGTATAGACAAGAACCTTAAGGATTGCCCCAAGCAATGCCGTCAGGGCAAAAACCGGATACACTATGGATAATACCGCCGTGGCCAACAATGGAGTACTGATATAATTGTATCTTTGGACCGCTTTCAGTTTTTTTAGCAATTCGGCATATTCCGGATCCTGATATTCACTAATTTCTATTTTTTCGGTACTGACATCAGGAGGTTCTAATGGCTGCTGAACTGGCGGGGTCCCGGGGACACCATTCCGTCCTTTAGGACCGTATTCCTGCACATAGGATATCCCCGTTCCAGGGATAGAATATGTTTCACGAACTCCCCCACGGGCCGTTTTGGTGAATCTGACTCCCTTCATTCCCCAGCTGTAGCCGATTCCACTTTTACTGATATTGATATGGCAGCCAAATCCCAAATTGATACGTTTTCTCATTCTCCATCCCATGAGAAACTCCCCCAATCAATAGTTTAAAATATTTATATTGCTTCTACTATCTTAGTGATCTTGTTCTGCTTCGATTTCTTTTAACGACTTTCCATCCGCATTTTTCCACACCCTGGGTCCGCTGACGCTATACCCAAGAACAAAGTCAGCGGCTGCAGAAGAGCTGGAAAAAAGTAGATCCTCTGTAGTTACCCAATCTTTTACTTTTTCATCAGCCATCCATTTCTCTCTCAGTTTGACGATTCCATTGCTGAGAGATTTCGCACTTAATTTTTCATTCAGTCTGGCTCCTTGTAAAACTACAAAGCCTTCCGGTGTAACTTTCCCTACTCCATAAGCAGATCCTGAAGAGATATGAAGCAGTTCTTCATCATTATTCCCAATATCCTGTTTTTGTGCTGATAAACAAACTAGGCACCAAAAGTTCCTGGGGGGAATATCCCCCGTGGACGTAGTTCATGCCCCCAGAGGCTTTAAAGACGCTCATACCTTTGGCCAGGACCACATACCGGTCATTCACCCAAAAGAAACAGCCTGTTTGAGTTCCCGGAACCAGTATTTTTCCTTGACTCGTGCTGGATAGGGCTGTATTGTTACTGAAAGTGCGGACATACGAAGGCTCCTTTCCCATCATAGATATCAGTTTTTGAAACCATTTTCTTGTTTCCTACTGTTAACACTATGGTTTATTATACCATAGCCGCTGTAGAAATTTTAGGACAGGTAAAGAAAAACGCCCTAGCAGGAACTCCCACCACGGCTGTCTTTCTTTCCGGATCATTTCGATTTAAGACGTCAGACCGGCCCTACCGGGTCTGACGTCTTGTTCAAAAATTCTCCTTATTCTTCCTGTAAACTTCCGGCAAAATAGCGGCCAGGTTGGTAAATTCCTTGATATTGTGAGCAAAAAGGCCCCGAGCCACTTCCACCGGTACCGAATCCCCTTCCGGCAGAGCTTTGATGATCTTCCCCTGGTGCAGGGCATATCCGATCCAGAACCGGGAGCAGAACAGGACACCCTCTTTATACGGGAACCATTTATGGGTCATGGCCGCCCCGCAATCCCCTGCCCCAATGGCGCAGACCAAGGACTGACAGGCTGCAGTCCCCAGCAGGGATTCATCATACCCGAAATCCCTGGGCCGCTTGAACTGCAAATGCAGGAAGGACGGTCCGAAGCCGATATCTTCCATAATGTAATGATCCACATCCCAAGTCTTTTGGGAAACAGGGACGGAAGGGTCGCAAACGTATGCCGCATTATTGGCACGGGCAAAATAATGATCCTCCGGGTCCCAGATTTTGTAACGGAGGTCAGAGCCTACGCTGTGCCAGGGGAACCACCAGTCCAGCATATCGCCGGTCACTCCGGGCATATAGGTTGCATTGCAGACAAACCCTGTCCCGTCAGCAGCCACGCCATAGCCCACCTGACAGAATTCCTTGTCCATCCCCTGGAGGAAACGGTTCCGCTCTGCAAAAGGAACGGCAGGGACCGGAGAAGGTTTCTCGATCAGGGCCAGTTTCGCAGCCGGCACCTCCGTCATTTTCCGCTGGAACAGGGGATAATAGGAAAGGGTTTTCTCTTCCTTGCTGACGCCCACTTTTTTCCCAGTATACAATGTCATAAAAAGACCGCCTTTCTTGTTCTGTTTGCTGACTTGTGATACGATTGTATCACAGTAAACAGGCTCCAACTACCCACTCCTGGGATATAGAACAGAAAGGCGTAAAAATGTATCATATTGCAAATGATCCCCGGGCCAGGAAAAGTGCAGAACTGATTGCCCAAAGCGTCCTGGCTCTTTCCAAAAGCAAGTCAGCCAACAAGCTTTCCATTGCGGCCATCCAGCGGGCATCCTCGGTCAGCCGCAGCACTTTTTACCGTCTCTTCGATACCCCGGTAGATGTGCTGCTTTGGCAGATGGACCAACTTTTTGCCGGTTTTGTCAGGGAATTGCCCCAACAAGGAACCCGGAAAGCCGTCCTTTTCTCGTTTTTCCAAACCATTATGGAACATGCAGAATTGTTTGCCGCACTGGAAAAATGCAACCGGCTGGATGCCCTGGCCCAGAATCATCGGCGGTATTTCAAAGACATGGGCTCTTTGATCGGTATTCCTTCCCAACTGGAAGAGGCAGGTCAAGAATACCTCATTGACATCATGAGCTACCTGCTGCCGGTTGCCATTTCCACCTGGATCCATCGGGGACAAAAAGATACCCCCGAAGAAGTCTATCACCACTTTTGGCAAAGCATCCGTACCATCGCCAGCCTGGATGCATTGTAACTCTGGGGAAACCAGCTCCCATTTACCCACAGAATCCGTAGGGTGCGCACCAAGGGTCGTGGAACGATCCCGCCCGGTGCGCTCGTTTGCCGGTCGGGTGGGAAAACATACCCCCGTGCAGGCGGGCGGCTCTGGCAGCACTTTGTTTTGCAAAAGTCTTGAACCGCCCCTACGGTGGTGGGGCGTACCTTCAATTCCCTATTGCAGGGACTGTTTGTACTCTCTGATGCTCATACCTGTCCATAGATTAAATGCACGGAGAAAAGAATTCAGTTCCTGATAGCCCAGAAGAAAAGCGATTTCATCGCTGCTCATATCCGTATTGCGGATGTAGTGCCTGGCAAGGATCTCTCTGGTTCCATTCAATTGCTTTCGAAAGGATGTATTTTCTTCCATCAGCTTTCTTTGGAGAGTCCTTTTACTTACACCCAGCTTGGCGGCAACATCCTCCACCGTCCCAGCACCTCCAGGCAAAAGCTCCGTCAAGGCACTGCGTACCTTTGCGGCAAAAGTATCCTCCTGTTCCATTTCATAAAGACGTCTCTGTAGCTCCGGTTCAAAGAATTCCCACATAGAATCGTTATGGCTGATAAACGGTTTTTTCAAATCATCTGTCCGGAAAACAACCACATTTTCTTCGCCCTGCTCCACCGGACAGCCAAGGAATCCTGCGAATACATCATCCATCACGGGTTGCTGCATCAGAACCCGAATCGGTGTGATAGGATCTTTGGTTGCGGCCCGGATAATATGAATCACAAAAACAATCTCAATTTCCGTAAGAAACTGCGGTAAAACCTGTTCATCCGTACTTGCGGCAATCACCAGGGTGGTTTCTCCCTCCCTATCCCGGAGTTCATACTTCATTGGCGCGATGATGCGCTTGTACCGGGACAGACGTTCCAAACAGGTTTTCCCGTTTTTACTGCAGTAAGCAGCAAATATCGGTGGCGAAAAGCTTTCAATGTTATCTGCCGTGACAAGCCTAATCGGCAGCTGTGGATCGGTGATCTGACCGCCGACCGCTTCCATGAAACGATAGTAGGCGGCCTCATCCAATACCGGCTTTTTATGACTGAACAAGTCTTCCGGTACGCCAGCAGCCCTTAATGCTTCACCAACCCGGACGCCGATCATTTCAAGATATTTTCCGTATTGACCATCCAGTATGTACCTGTCCATTCCTCATCCCTTATTTCTTTGCACTTCCAGCAATCTGCTGCTTATAAATAAAGTTCAGCAAGGCCTTCTTCGGGAACATGGGCGCAAGTGCTACCACCGGTTTCTGCCAGTCCAGAAGACCTGAGGTAACATTCAGTGCGCCTTTCAGCATCCCATGGTACCCATCCTGGGCTACGGCCATTGGATCAACGGCGTTTGCGAACATCTTGGTATCAGAGAGACCCCCTGCATTGGCAAAGCCAGTCTTCATGACTCCCGGCATCAGCGCCGTAACGGTTACGCCGGTTCCCTGAAGCTCACGCCACAGCGCATTTGACCAGCTGGTCACATAGGCCTTTGTGGCATAATAGACCGCCTGAAGTGGGCCGGGCATGACAGCTGCTGTAGATGAGACATTCAGGACTCTGCCTTGTCCCCGTTTGATGAAGTCCGGAAGGAACAGTTTACAGAGCCTGGTGGGGGTGTCGATATTGACCGCAATCATGGACATGTCTTGCTCCATGGTGCGCTCACGGGCGAAATCTCCCTGTCCACCGAATCCGGCATTGTTGATGAGATAATCAACCGTCCAGTGATTCTCCCTGCAGATATCATAGATCTTCTGTGCCGCCTCTGGAACAGAAAGATCAGCAGCAATCGTGTGAACTTCCACACTATATTGTTTTTTTACAGTATCAGCCTGTTCATTGAGTTTTTCCTGGCTGCGTCCCACAAGGATGAGAGCACCGCCATTTCCAGCATGGATATTTACAAAGCAGGTGCCAAGCCCGCCATATGATCCGGTGATCAGTGCCGTTTTCTTTTCCATTTCAGAGTCCTCCTGTGCCATATGATGGTACCATTATACGAAATCACAGGAGTTTCCAGAACATCTTAAAGAGCCATGATTATATCAATTTGCGCCATATGGACGAAGGGTATAAGACGATTGGGATTACGCCCCCTGGGCGGCCGGGGACGGGCTTGCCTGCGGCGAGCCCCTACACCGTTGGGGTCGAGAGTTCTCGTGCTATTGATTGGACGGGGTTGGCGCAGTGACGATGAAAACCGGTTCCCTGCATCCCTGCCGTACCTACGACCGGGGCGGCGTAGACCAACTATATAAAGTCAAGCCAATTTTAAAATAAATTTCAGTTGCTATGGATCTTGGCAAAAGGGCGCACTTACCCAAGCCCCCTTTTGTGGGCTTAAAAAAATCAGGCTAAATAAGGGCAGCCACTAATACCAAGCCGGTAAATCAATNGAGCCGCAGGCCCGCCCTTCCCCGGCCTCTGAAGCCTTAGATGTAGGTCCATCCTGCTTATCGCCAACAAGCTGACGTCTGACATCTGATAGGCCCATTAGGGCCGGGTCTGACGTCTTTTCTGCCCCCCAGGCGGCCGGGACGGGCTTGCCTGCGGGAATCCCCTACAACGTTGGGGTCGAGGGTTTTCGTGCTATTGATTGGACGGGGTTGGCGTGGGGACGATGAAAGCCGGTTCCCCTGACAGAACAAGGGGTGCTGCACATTGCATGCAGCACCCCCTAGCTATTCTTCCACCACTTCTGCTTTGAACACCATGATGGTATCCGCATCGCTGCAGCAGAATTCAGCGGTGCCTTTGGGCTGGCCTGGGATCTGTCCTCCGTACCGGAGGATGTCGATGTAGGGAAAGGCGCAGTGCATGGCCATGGGGCAGATCTTGCCCCGGTCTTCGTCGAAATCGAAGACTTCCCCTACATGATGGCCCCGGTGGCAGCCCATCTTCCCTCTCCGGTCCGTTACGGTGATCCGGATCTTCGGTCTGCGTCCTGCCATGGCTTTTTCCTTATTCCAGGGTCAGCAGGAGACCCATCTTGAAGGGTTTCTCCGCTTTCACCCAATGGAGGCCGTTCTTGGCGAACCGGAACTGTTCGCCAGCCTTCAAGATATGGGCTTGACCTTCATAGCCGATGACCCCTTCTCCTTCCAGAGCAAAGATCAGGGCATCCCCAGGGGCTGCATGTTCGCTGAGCCCGGTACCGGCAGCAAAGGCCATGACCACGAATTTCATTTTGTCGTTATGGACCACATCCATGTTGACGATCCGTCCCTCCTGATAGGGCACCAGATCGGCTAGACGAAAAGCTTTTCCTGCTTCTACTGCGTTGTTCATGATATCCTCCTTTTGGATTTCCAGTTCCGTATACACGGTATCTGTAGGGGCTTCCATCCCCACCGGCACATCCGTGGGGGCCAGGAAGCACTGTCCCGGATCCAGCACTGTTTCTGCCCGGTCCGCCCGGACTTTCAGCTGCCCCTCCTGGACCAGGAGCAGTTTGTGATAGGGATACAGCTCACCGCTGATGTCCGTCCCCTTTCCCAGCGAAAAGATCCAGAGGGGATTCCTGCCCCCAGCGATCTGCTGAGAAACCGTACACCCGGCCACCGCCGGATTCGTTTCTTCGAGACGGAAGGCCTTCCCCGCTTCCAGTTCCATACCACCACCTGCTTTCCTTGTTCTTGCCTGTATTGTAGCATGGAAACAAAGGAAAGTACGTTGGAAGGACAACAAAAGAAGAGCAATCCTAGCCATAGCCTCCCTCTCAGGAAATACTTACAGACTCAGGTTTTGCTGGATTTCTTTTTGATTTCTCGGTCCATAAACAATTCGCAAAATAATGACGGTTTCTAAGCATTCTCGAATTACGTAATAGAAAAGATACGAATCAACCACTTTCATCCGTACTGTTTCTGTCACTATGAAATCATTCCGAAGTTCCGGACCGCTGTAAGGATAATGGCAGGTTTCTTGTATCTTATCCTCTAAATTTGAAAAAAAGACAGCCGCAGCCTGTGGATTATTCAATTCATTTGCAATATAAGAAAGGATTTCATCTAAATCAGCTACAGCTGTTTCAGTGAATTGAAAATGATAATTACAGATGGTACTTCTCTTTGAGCCGGTCCAGAGTGTCACTTCCATCCACAACCCTTCCTTTTTTTACATCCTGCAGCCCCTTGAGTAGGAGCCGTGCTTCTTCCAATTGCTGCTGTGTCTTTTCATAATAGTCGATATCCATGACCACCAGCCGGCCATAACCGTTTTTGGTCACATAGACTGGGCCTTGTTCTCTCACACAAAGTTCTTCAATTTTTACGGTATCTCTCAAATCCCGCATAGGAATGATCCTCATTGAAATCACCTCCTCAATTATGTATTAATTATATCATATTTATGACTGAATTATGTTTTAAAATCTTTTATTTCCAATTTCTCCTAAAACATTTTTCTTTATGTATGCAAAAAAAAGCTGTGAATATGTACACGAAGAGCGACATTCATATCACAGCTTTGATTTTCGCATATTTTCTTCTTCATTTTGCTCCATCCATTTTCGGGATCTGCTGGAAGAATCCCCGGATCAGCACCGCTGCCAGGAGGAAGCCGCAGATATCGGATACGCTCTGGCTCCATACCAGGCCCGTGAGGCCGAAGTTCCGAGGCAGCACCATCAGGGTGGGGATCAGGAAAAGGCCGCTGCGGCCGGCTGCCACCAGCATGGCGCCCACTGTATGCCGGGTGGTCTGGAGGCACATGTTGGACAGGATGGTCAGGGGCACCAGGAAAAAGGTCACGGCCTGGGCCCGAAGGGCAGCAGCCCCTACGGAAATCACCAAAGGATCATCCCGGAATTCTTCCAGGATGGGGGTGGCCCAAAAAATGGCCACGGCAGCGGCTGCCAGGGAAAACAGGGTCCCCGCTTTCACCGCGAACCAGAAGCCTTCCCGGAGCCGTCCGTACTTTTTGGCCCCATGGCTGAATCCGCACACTGGCTGGAATCCCTGGCCAAAACCGATGACCACGGAGGCAGCAAAGAAGCTGAGCCGGGTCACGATGGACATGGCAGCGATGGCGGCATCCCCGAAGGCACCGGCTGCTACGTTGAGGAAAATGGTGGAAAGGCTTTGGGTCCCCTGGCGCACCAGGGAAGGCGCTCCCCCAGCCACGATTTCTTTCGCAATGGGCCAGCAAGGATGGATGTTCCCCAGCCGGATGGGGATGTTCCCACCCCGCCAGGTCATGGCGAACAGGATGCAGAAGCTGACGAACTGGCTCAAAATGGTAGCATAAGCCGCTCCCGCTACGCCCATATGGAATTTGAAGATGAAGAGAGGATCCAGGAACACATTCAGGAAGCCCCCCACGGTGATGCCCACCATCCCGAAGGCCGCACTGCCCTGGAACCGGAGATGGTTGTTCATCACCAGGCTGCACATCATCACCGGAGCCCCGATGAGGATCACGCTCATATATTGGATGGCATAGGGCAGGATGGTGGGGGTGGACCCGATCAGGGTGGCCAATTGGGCCGCAAAGGCGTTGCCAAGAATGGCGATGCAGAGCCCGCATAAAAACGTGTAGAAAAAGCTGGTGGAAGCCATGGTCGCCGCTTCCGTCCGTTTCTTCGCCCCCAAAAGACGGGAAATGCTATTGCCGGAACCGATGCCGAAGAAAAAGGCGATGGCATGGATGATGGCCATGGTGGCAAAAGTGACCCCTACGGCTGCGGTGGAGGTGGTATCGATCTTGCTGACAAAGTAAGTATCTGCCATATTATAGAAGCTGGTGCACAGCATGCTGATGATGGAGGGCAGCGCCAGGGAAGCGATCAGCGGCTTCACCGGAGCTTCCAGCATTTTCTTGTATTTTTGGGCTTCTTTGGAGTTTTTGGGTGTAGGATCAATCATAAAAGGACCGCCTATCTGTCCGACAGCGGACGGGTATTTTTTTTATTATACCATAAAAAGGGGGTGTGAAAAAATTCACACCCCCGGTCGCGGTTCGCGAGTCACGGGTCGCGAGCCTGGCCGTTCAAGCCGTTTGTTCTATTTCTGCGGCTCTTATTTCCCCAACGCATCCGCCTGGATGATGGCGGCGTAGAGCTGTTCTTCGGTTACATCGGCCACCATGTTGTGGATGCTTTCACCGGGCACGCAGGCTGCTTTGGCGATCTGGCGGATCTGTTCGTCGGTGGTGATCCCCAGTTCAGCCAGGGTGGTGGGCAGGCCCACTTCTTTGCAGAAGCCTTGGACATCCCGGAATTCATCCTCTTCCACCCCTTCCAGCACCAGCTGGACCAAGGTACCGAAGGCCACGCAGTTCCCATGGGGTGCACTATGGCCGCCCAGAGAAGTGATGCCATTGTAGAAGGAATGGGCGCAGGCCAGGCCGCCGTTGTCCGCACCCACCCCGGACAGATACACATTGGTTTCGATGATGGCATCCAGGGCCGGAGTCACCACCTGTTTTTCCACGGACTTTTTGGCCTGGGCTCCGTAATTCCGCAGATTTTCGTAGCACAGTTCGCACAGGGCCATGGCGGACCGGGTGATCCCTCCGTTTTCCAAGCTGGGTGCATCGGTGCGATAGCAGGCCCGGGCTTCGAAATAGGTCCCCAAGGCATCCCCCATGCCGGCCACCAAGAATTTCACCGGAGCATGGGCGATCACATAGCTGTCCACCAGCACACCATCCGGATTGTTGGGATAGAACAGATAAGTGTTGAAGGACCCGTCATCATTGTAAATGACGGAAAGCCCGGTACAGGGAGCATCGGTGGCCACCACAGTAGGGATGATCACCACCCGTTTCCCTTCATAATGGGCCGTGGCTTTGGCCGTATCGATGGCAGAACCGCCGCCCACGCCGACCACTACGTCGATATTTTCAGCCCGGACCATCTTCCGGAACTTTTCGATTTCCCCTACGCTGGAAATCCCCCCGAACACTTCATAATGGCGATGGGTCTCACTGTTCCCAAAGCTTTCTTCCAGTCTGTCGTGACAGGCCCGATGGCCGCTCCGGCTGCAGATGAACAGCCAGTTCTTCCCCAGATCCTTGAAATAATCGTAGAATTCCTTCAGAGCTCCGCTGCCCTGTACATATTTCAACGGTGCACGCATCAGACGCAATCTTGCCATAATGATCGACCTCCTCAAATACAGTCTTTAAATGTAGTCTTTCCTGATACAGATTATACCATAGATTTATCATAATTAACAATAATTATTCATTTATAATATGATAATGAAAACCCTGTTCACGAAACGGATTCGACTGTTTTTTCCAAAAATTCAGTAGGCGGAATTTCAGAAATATGCTACAATGGTTTTACAGAGTTTTTACATTTTGACAGATTCTTTACAAAGGAGGAAGATTTGTATGAAACTCAAAAAATGGTTGGCCGCTTCCGCCATCTGCGCACTGGCTCTGGCTGTAGGTGCCTGCGGCGGTGGCAAAAAGACACAGCAGAAGGCGGCCGGCGACTGGAAGCCCACCAAGGACATCAAAGTGATCGTGGCCTATAAGGCGGGGTCCGGTACGGATACAGGGGCCCGGGTCCTGTGCAAGGATGCGGAAAAATTCGTAGGCAAGACCCTGATCATCGAAAACAAGCCCGGTGCGGACGGGAAGATCGGCTGGACGGAACTGTCCAAGGCCAAACCGGACGGCTACACCATCGGCTTCATCAACCTGCCCACCTACACCACTCTGGCTCTGGCCAAGAATGCTTCCTTTGATGACAAGAGCATCGTCCCCATCTGCAACCATCTGAAGGAGACCGGGGTTGTGGTGGTCCGGAAAGACAGCCAGTTCAACAGCCTGAAGGATCTGGTGGAATACGCCAAGGCCCATCCCGGCGAACTGAAAGCTTCCACCAACGGGGTCCAGGCTTCCAACCATACGGCAGCCCAGCTGCTTTCCACCACGGCCAAATTCAAATACAATGCGGTGCCTTACGGCGGCACGGCTGACCAGCTGCTGGCCCTGCGCCAGGGCGAAGTGGATTTCTCCTGCGCCAAATTGGGGGATGTGGAACCCCTGATCCGGGGCAGCAATGCCGCTCTGAAACTGTTGGGCGTGTTCTCTGAAAAACGCCTGGATGATTACAAAGATGTCCCCACTCTGGGTGAACTGGGCTATTATAACAAATGGTATGGCTCTGCCCGTGCCCTGGTAGCTCCCAAAGGCACTCCGGAAAACATCATCAAATTCTATGAACAGGCTTTCAAACTGACCATGACCGACGAACAGACCATCCGGGACCATAAGAATGCCGGACTGGAACTCCACTACATGGACAGCAAGGAATTGGGCAAACTGATCCAGGATCAGATGACCTTCTGCAAAGAAGTGGTCAGCAAACTGTACCAGGATGCCTGATCAGCAACACATCGGATCTGCAAAGGGGCTGCTTCCGGGCAGCCCCCCTGTTTGAGGGGAAACCATTATGAAAAAATCGGAACTCAGTGTCGTCATCTTCATGCTGGGATTCTGTGCCTTCTTTTTTTATGAGACACTGCAGCTGCCTCCTGCGGCACAAAGCTATCCCAAATTCGTCATCGGCCTGTTGGCCGTCCTGACCCTGATGCAGCTGGTGAAAATGGCCTGCAGCTGCCATGGGCACTTTACCGTCATCAATGACCTGCCGGAAGTCTGGACCAATTTCCTGCCAAAACAGTTCTTCACATTCTTGGGTGCATCGATTCTTTTCTTCATCCTGATGATCTTCATCGGATTCTATCCTTCCGCCATCATCTATCTATTATTCATGATGCACTTCTTCCATATCGAAAAGAAATACATGGCCATCACCGTCCTGGTCCTGATGGTCCTGATCTATGTGGTCTTCAGCGAATTTTTGGCCGTGCCTCTGCCGGATGGCCTCTTGGTTGAAGAACTGCTGTAGGAAGCGAGGGATGGATAAATGGAAAATCAATATGCATTGATGGCCATGGGATTCGTCAACGCGCTTTCTCCCATGAACATCGTCATCATGATCGCCAGTGTGACCATGGGGATCATCATTGGCTGTATGCCCGGTCTTTCCGCGGCTATGGGGGTAGCCCTGCTGCTGCCTCTGACTTTTGGGATGGAACCTTCTGCGGGGCTCATCATGCTGGGAGGCATCTACTGCGGGGCCATCTTCGGCGGATCCATTTCCGCCATCTTGATCCACACCCCCGGCACCCCGGCTTCGGCGGCCACTGCCCTGGACGGATACGCCATGACCTTAAAGGGAAAAGCCGGGAAAGCGTTGGCCACTGCCTGCATCGCTTCTTTCTGGGGCGGTCTCCTGAGCTGCATCTCCCTGTATTTCTTTGCCCCGCCCCTGGCCAAACTGGCCATGGAATTCGGCAGCCCGGAATATTTCTGGCTGAGCCTCTTCGGTCTCACCATCATCGCCGGCATCAATACGGATTCCATGATCCTGGGGCTCATGTCCGGGGCCTTCGGACTGGTGCTGTCCACCATCGGCATGGATCCCATGCAGGGGGTGGAACGGTTCATGTTCGGCCAGGATTCCCTGTATAACGGCATCAACATCACCTGTGCCCTGATCGGGCTCTTTTCCATGAGCCAAGCCTTCATCCTGGCAGAAAAAGCCATCGTGAAGCGGGCCAAGGCCGCCAAATTCAGCGACCGGATCATGCTGAGCCTGCAAGAAATGAAACGGATCACCCCCACAGTGCTCCGCAGCTGGATCATCGGGAACATCATCGGGATCCTGCCCGGGGCCGGGGCTTCCATCGCCTGCTTCCTGGGCTACAATGAAGCCAAGCGGTTCTCCAAGCATCCGGAAGAATTCGGCCATGGTTCCATTGAAGGGGTGGCCGGTTCCGAAGCGGCCAACAATGCGGTGACCGGCGGTTCCCTGATTCCCACCCTGACCTTGGGGATCCCTGGGGAAAGCGTCACCGCCGTGCTCATGGGTGGGCTGGTCATCCACGGGCTCCAGCCGGGGCCGGAACTCTTTACAAAGGATGGTCCCACGACGCATACTTTCTTTG
>NZ_LT608315.1:1978451-2409311 GCF_900095825.1 Acidaminococcus massiliensis
CCCTGACCTTGGGGATCCCTGGGGAAAGCGTCACCGCCGTGCTCATGGGTGGCCTGATCATCCACGGGCTCCAGCCGGGACCGGAACTCTTTACAAAGTATGCTCCCATGACGTATACTTTCTTTGGCGGGTTCGTGGTGATCCAGTTCTTCATGCTGATCATCGGTCTCATCGGCTGCCGGCTGTTTGCCAAGATTGCCAGGGTGTCCGATGCCATCCTGATCCCCAGCATCTTCGTATTGTGCGTGGTGGGCTCTTTTGCCATCAACAACAGTGCCTTTGATGTGAAGGTGATGTTCGTGTTCGGGATTATCGGGTATCTCATGCGGAAATGCAATATGAACACCGCTGCCGTGGTCCTGGCCCTGATCCTGGGACCTCTGGGAGAAAAAGGACTGCGCAGGAGCCTGAGCCTTTCCGGCGGGGATACCAGCATCCTCCTTTCCACCAACATCTGCAAGATCCTGCTGGCCCTGTGCCTCCTGTCTCTGCTTTCTCCTTTTGTGATGAAGTTCTTCAAGAAGGAAAAGAAAGCGGATGAAGCAGTTTTGGCGGAAGAAGACAAAGAAATCGACGAAGCCAGTAAGAAAAACGAAATGAAATAATAAGCGCCTTCTCACATCAAAAGACCCCTTGCGATGGAAGACGGACGGAGATTTGAAGGGGGTGCTGCCGCTGCAGCACCCCCTGTCAATTGTCAATGGAAACGCCGCTGATGCGGCTAACCCACCACCAGCCTTACGGCTGGTCCCCCACCCTTGTCCACGGGACTAAGGCGGATATATGCGAGGAGGTTATTTGATGGAAGAAACACGTGTGGCGATCCTGGGCATCATCGTGGAGGACCCGGATGCTGTGGAAGAACTGAATGCCATCCTCCACGATTTCGGGCCCTATGTGATCGGCCGGATGGGCATCCCCTACCATGCCCGGAACATCCACATCATCAGCGTGGTGGTGGATGCACCCCAGGATATCATCAGCAATCTTTCCGGAAAGATCGGCAAACTAAAAGGGGTCTCTTCCAAGACGGCCTATGCCAAGGTCACCCCGGGCCATGAGAACCATGAAGGGTAAACTGCATTTTTGCCTGCCCTTCCTGGCGGTCTTTCTCCTGTGGGACTATGCCGCTTCCCAGGGCTTCTGGAGCAGCTACATCCTGCCCTCTCCGGCTCGGGTCTGGGGCACCCTGCTCCACATGCTGGAGAACGGGGAACTGTTCCGCCATATCCGGATCAGCCTCCAGCGGATCTTGTGGGGATTTTCCTGGGCCCTTTTGGCCAGCTGCCTGCTCAGCAGCCTGAACCTGCTCTTTCCCCGGCTCCGGAACTGCTACAGCGGCCTGTTGGAAGTGTTCCGCCACGTACCTCCCCTTTCCCTGATTCCCCTGCTGATCCTCTGGTTCGGTATCGGGGAACTGCCCAAGACCATCATCATCGTGCTGGCTTCCTTTTTCCCCATGTATCTCAATATGGATGACGGGTTCCGCCGCTGCGACCGGAAGCTGCTGGAAGTGGGCCAGATGCTGGGTTTTTCCCCTTGGAAATCCTTGTGGAAGATCCGTCTGCCTGCGGCTCTGCCAGGGATCCTCACGGGGCTCCGGATCGGTATGGGCTACAGTCTCCGGGCCATCATCGGAGCGGAAATGATTGCCGCCGACAGCGGACTGGGGTTCCTGATCTTGGACGCCCAGGCCATGAGCCGCAGCGATAAGGTCATCATCGGAATCCTGGCCATCGGTGCCCTGGGGCTGGTGCTGGACGGGATCTTCGCCCTTTTGGAAAGGAAGGTACTCTGTTGGATGCGCTGAAACTGGACCACATCACCAAAACCTACGGCCCCCGAGTGGTGCTCCGGGACCTTTCCCTTACCCTCTCTCCCCAGGAATGTACGGTGATCCTGGGGAAAAGCGGCTGCGGGAAGACCACCCTGCTCCGGCTCCTGGCCGGCCTGGAACAGCCGGATACGGGAACCATCAGCCGTCCCGCCGGACTGAAGCTGGGCATGATGTTCCAGGAAGCCCGGCTCTTTCCCTGGCTCACCTGCCGGGAAAACATCGCCCTGGGCCTCCCCCAAGGCAGCATCCCCCAGGAAGTGGACCACTGGCTCAGCCTGGTGCAGCTGACGGAAGCCGCGGATCAGTACCCAGCCCAGCTGTCCGGCGGGATGCAGCAGCGGGCGTCCCTGGCCCGGACCCTAGCCATGCACAGCGGACTGATCCTGATGGATGAGCCCTTTGCAGCCTTGGACTACTTCACCCGGGCCCAGCTCCAGCAGGAACTCCGGACCATGGTGGAACAGATGTCCATGGGGGTGGTGCTGGTGACCCACAATGTGGATGAAGCCCTGACCCTAGGGGACCGGCTGCTGATCCTAAGGAAAGGGACCATGGTCTGGGAAGAACGGCTTCCCCCAGGGAAACGGGACCTGCTCTCCCCCAGCCTGATTGCCGTCAAAAAGCGGCTGCTGGAGGAATTGGCATAAGGGCTGCTGCCTAGCAGCCCGGTCAACGATTAGCAGTCGACGGCGTTTCCCTTCAAAAAATTTGCCTGCAAAGTTGATCAATCAGCAATTGCCTGCTGACAATCAATTTCTATCACATGAAAGGATCTGTTACCATGTCTTTGAAGAAAAAACTTTCTGTACTCCTGGCCTGCTGCCTGGTGGCGGCAGGGACTCTGGCTGCTGGGTGCGGCAGTGACAAATCTGCCCAGAAGGCAGCTGCCCCCAAAGTGGACAAAGTGAGCATCACCTATGTCCAGGCACCTCTCAACGTCCCCTCCATCGTGGAAAAAGCCAATCAGAGCTTTGAAAAGAAATTCAAAGAAAAGAACATCACGGCTTCTTATTCCACCATCACTTCCGGAGCTGACCAGACCGCAGCCCTGGCCAGCGGGGATATCCAGTTCCTGAACTGCGTAGGCGGCTCTTCCGTGCTCCTGAGTGCAGCCAACGGCAACGACATCAAGATCATCAGCCTCTATTCCCAGGCTCCCAAGGCCTTCAAGCTGTTTTCCAAAGACGGCAGCATCCAAAGTGCCGCTGATCTGAAGGGCAAGACCATTGCCGGACCCAAAGGCACCATCCTCCACGAACTGCTGGCTGCCTACCTCCAGAAGGCCGGTCTTTCCATGAAGGATGTGAAATTCGTTTCCATGGGTCTGCCGGCTGCAGCCTCCGCCCTGGAAAACGGCAGCGCCGACTGTGCCCTCCTGGCCGGGCCCCTGGCTTACAACGTGGAAAAGAAGGGTATGCATGTGGTCACCACCGGGGACGGCCTGGTTTCTGGCTTGACCGTCACCGCCGTCAGCGGCAAGTTCTATAAGGAACACAAAGACCTGGTGGATACCTTCCTGGCCGTCCAGAAAGAAACCTTGGACTTCATGAAGAAGAATCCGGACAAGGCCCTGGAAATGACTGCCAAGGCCACGGAACTGAAACCGGAAGCCGTCAAAGAAATGTATCCGCTCTACGATTTCAGCATGACCATCACCCCGGAAGCCATCGCTTCCTTGAAGAAGACCCAGGATTTCCTGGTCGCCTCGGGCATGATGGAAAAGAAAGTAGATGTGGATGGATTGTTTGTGAAGTAAAAAAGTAGGGGTGTTGCACGTTGCGTGCAACACCCCTACTTTTTTTACCATAAACTCAACTGTTCTTCTTCTCCCTTTCCTTGGACCTTCTTCCGCACCTCTTCCAAAAAGGCCTGGGCGGAGGGATACTGGCGCAGCACATCCTGTTTCAGCTTTTGGAAACAGGCTTCTGTGGTCTCCACATCGCTGAGGGCCCGATGGGCATCTTGGTTCACCACATGGTACCAGGCGGCCAGATTGTTCAGCCGATGATGGGGCCACAGGGGAAACAAGGTCTGGGCCATGGGCAGCAGATCCACCCAATCATTGGCCAGGGGCCGGAACAGCTGTTCCTGGAACTGCTGCTGGAGGAACCCCATGTCAAAGCCTACATTGTAGCCCACCGCAACCCGGCTGCCCAGGAACTTCCCGAAGGCTTCCAGGGCTTGCCGGGGCTGGGGAGCAGCGGCCAGCATCTCATCGGTGATGCCGGTGAGCTGGGTGATGAAAGGAGAAACATAATGGCCGGACAAGGGAGTCCGGGGTTGGATCAGGGTAGAAAAAGTCCTCCCCCGCTTCCCCTGGACCACTTCCAGGGCCCCGATCTCGATGATCTGGTCCCGTTCCGGATCGAGCCCGGTGGTTTCCAGATCCACCACCACATAGGTTTCCGGGAAGGCCAGCTGACTCCTGCCAGTACCCGGCAGGGTACCGGCAAAAGATTTTTCCTGTTTTTTCATATGATATCCTGCTGCTTTCAGCCAAACAAACGGGCAAAGAAGCCTTTCTTCTTTTCGTAAGGTTCCACTTTAAAACTGACTACCTGATAGCCCGTCTGATCGATGACTTTCCGGATTTTTTCCTCTTCGATGGGTTTTTCCGCAATGATGTCCGTTTCCTTTTTGGAACGGGAAGAAGAAACCGAATCTACGGAAAACGCATTCCGGATCGCATCGTTGATATGGGATTCACACATGCCGCAGGCCATGCCTTCGACACCAACAATCATTTTGACCATAGTCCATCCTCCTTGCTGGAATACCCTATACCTCGTATGGGTATTTCCGTGCCCTTTATTATAGAAGAATCCTAGGATTTGTCAAGGAGGAATCCTGTCTCACTCTTTTTTCAACAATTTTTCCAGTTCCGGCATCACATCGAACATATCCCCTACGATGCCGTAATGGGCGAATTGGAAAATGGGTGCCTCAGGGCTCTTGTTCACCGCCACGATGAGCCCGGCCTCCTGGATTCCCAGTTTGTGCTGGATGGCACCGGAAATCCCCAGGGCAATGTAGATTTTGGGAGCGATTTTCTTGCCGGTGACGCCCACCTGCCATTCATAAGGGGCCCAGCCTGCATCCACCAACGGTTTGGAAACTCCGAAGGCCGCTCCGATCCGTTTGGCAAAGGATTGGACTTCCCGCATGCCCTCTTCGTTCTGGACGCCCCGCCCGGCGCCCACCACGATTTCCGCCGTATCCAGATCCAGCACCTCTTTGATCTGCTCCAGGGGCGTGAAATCCAGCACCTTTACAGCCGGTTTTGCTTCTGCCGTTTCCAATGGCACCGGGAAGATTTCCCCTTTTCGGGAAGCATCTTTGGGATTGCCGTGGAAGATCTTGTCGCTGACCGTGCCCAGCTGAGGCCGGGTAGTGGTCTGGATCTTTACGAACAGCTTACCGGTGTAGGCAGGACGGATCCAAGTGAGGGTATCGTCCTCCCCTTCGTACCGCACATCGATGCAGTCCGCCACCAGGCCCGCATCCAGGCGGGCGGACAGCCGGCCGCCCAGATCCCGGCCGTTGGGAGAAGCGCCGATGAAGAGGACGCTGGGAGTATACAGGCTCAGGGCTTTGGCCACGGCTTCCGTATAGGGCCCGGCGTCAAAAGATGCCAAACTGGGTGCCTGGAGCAGGGCCACCCCATCGGCTCCGTAAGCAATGGCTTCTTGGGCAGCCCCTTCCAGATTTTCCCCGGCCAGGATGCCCAGCACCTGGTTGGGACGGGCAGCAGCCAGCTGACGGGCCTTGCCCAAAAGTTCCACACTGAGGGAAGTGAGCCTGCCGTCAGAGGTTTCCAGATAGACTCCGATATTGTTTTTCCATTCCATGATTGCTTCCTCCTTACAGCAGGTTTTTCTTCCGCAGTTCATCCACCAAGTTGGCGGCAGCTTCCGCCGGAGTGGACCCTTGGATCAGGGTGCCCACCGGCTGGGGTTCCGGTGCGAACAGTTCCGTTACCCGGGTGGCAGAACCGGCCTTCCCCGCTTTTTCCGGGGCCAGATCGATGTCCTCCAGACGCCACACAGGGAATACGGCCTTTTTGGCAGCCATTTTTCCCCGGATCCCGGGCGTCCGAGGATTCCCGCATTTTTCCGTGACTGAGATCACCGCTGGGAGGGCAGCCTGGAGGGTCTCTACGCCGCCCCGATTGAGCCGGCGGATGGTGGCCTGCCCCTCCTTTACTTCCAGTTCATCTGCATAAGAAAGCAGGGTCATGCCCAGCCGCTGGGCCAGGGCCGGAGGGATCTGACCAGTGTCCCCATCGGTGGACCGTTTGCCCGCCAGCACCAGATCCAGAGGCCCCAGTTTGGCCAGTGCCGCCGCCAGGATCTGTCCCGTAGCTAAAGTATCGGAGCCGGCCATCCGTTCATCGGAGAGCAGGATGCCCTTGTCCGCTCCCAGGGCGATCCCTTCCCGAAGGATATCGCTGGCCAGGGCAGTGCCCATGGTCAGGAGGGTCACCGTGCCCCCTTCCTGATCTTTCAGGGCCAGGGCTGCCTCCAGAGCATGGAGATCCACTGGGTTCAGCATGGAAGGCGCCCCCACCCGGACCAAGTTATTGTCCCCGGACAATTGGATATCGGAAACGGCCGGTACCTGTTTCACCAATACAGCAATATTCATGATTGCAGCCTCCTTTATGGTAAAATACTGTTTTTTCTGTCTATAAAGATTATACTATGGATTTGAAGTTTTCGCAACTGATAATTATTATTGATTTTTTATCCTGTCATAAGGGAAAGGGCTGTTGCCTGCGCAACAGCCCCTATTTTATTCCCCAAAGGGATACTTGAAGATCCCAATGGGTCCTTTTTTCCATTGATACGATGTGTCGTTGAGGGCGAAGATGGCCCGTTCACCCCATTTGTTGATCCCCAAGATGGTCAGGGACGCTGGGCGGATGTCGAAGGAAATCTTCTTTTCCGCCACTTCTTCGATGGAAAGGCCCAACCAGGCAAACAGGATGTTCTGGATGGTCCCCTTATGGGAGACGACGATCAGGTCCCGGTCTTGTTTTTCCAGTTCCCGGAAGCCCCGGAGAGTCCGTTCATAGAAGGTACGCCGGGTCTCGCCCCCATCATAATTCACATGGTCCAGCTCCCGGCCGGTTTCCGGCGGGTGGTAAAAGGCCAAGGCTTCTTTTTTGTTCAGCCCTGCAGCCTTCCCATTGTTCTTTTCCCGCAGGAAAGGAAAACACTCCACCTGATCCGCCCCCAGGGTCTGGGCGATGATCTCCGCTCCCGTCCGGGCCCGCTGGAGGTCGCTGGAAACGATCCGGGGCAGGCTCCGTCCGGAAAAATCCCAGGCCAGACAGTCCGCCAGCTGCTGGAACTGCCGTTTTCCCCGTACCGTCAGGGCTGAATCCGTCCAGCCTCCCGTCAGTTCTTTTACATGATGATCGGCTTCCCCATGTCGAATCAGCAAAATCATGATGCCGTTCCTTCCTTATATATACCGTTTCAGGGTAATGGCATACCGTCCCTTTTTGGTGGTCCCCCGGACTTCCGCCAGTTCCACTCTCCCCCGGGAACGGAAAGAGATCACATCCCCTTCCTTCACCGTCTGGGAAGGGCTCTTGGCATCTTGCCAGTTCAGCTTCACATTCTGCCCCTTGATCTCATCCGCCATCCGGCTCCGGGACACCCCATAGCCGCTGGCCGCCACCGCATCCAGCCGCAGGGCCGCTACCGTCGCAGAAATCAGCTTGATTTTCTGTTCCTTTTCCTTCAGGTCCGTCAGGGGGATTTCCTTCACTTCCACCGTGGCCGCCCCGATCTTGGTCAGGTTGCTCAAGACGAAATCCACCATGGGGGTATCCACCACCAGCTGGGCCCCTTCGTCGATGAACACGATATCCCCCAGGATCTCCCGTTTGCAGCCCAGGCCCATGAAGGCTCCCAGCACATCCCGATGACCGATGTCATAATACCGCTTGTCCCAGAGCACTTCCAGGGCCGTGATGGAAAAATCCGGCTGGCCATAGAAATCTTCTGCGATGAAAGCTGCCTTCTGCCGTTCCGCATTCTGGAAGCCGCCCCCCATTTCGATCCGAACCTGGGGGAAGTTGGCTGCGACGATCTCCGCCACATTCTGGCCATGAGGGTCTAGGAATCCGGACACCTTGAACCGCCGGCTCTTCCGGGCCCCTTCCGCCAGATCCAGCAGCTGGGCCGCCAGTTCCGCATCTCCGCTGGCCTTGAAATACCGTAATACCGTTTCCCGTTGTTGCGTGGTGTTTGCCATATTATTTCTTCAATGCGGCGCTCCGGTCCAAGACCGCCTGTACCGCATCGTAAAACGCTCCTCTCACTCCATGATTTTCCAGGGCTTTGATCCCCGCGATGGTGGTGCCGCCGGGGCTGGTCACCTGGTCCCGCAATTGGGCCGGATGGAGCCCGGTCTTCAGTCCCATGACGCCGCTGCCGGCCATGGTCTGGGCCGCCAGTTTGATGGCCAGGGCACGGGGCAGTCCCGCCATGACCCCTGCATCCGCCAAGGCATCCATCACCACGAAGAAATAGCCAGGGCCGCAGCCGCTGATGGCCGTAATGGCTTCCATGGCCTTTTCATCCACCCGTACCGTTTCCCCGCAGGATCGGAAGATGGTCTCGGCCAGTTCCAGGGTCTCTTCACTGACCTGGCTGTCCGCCGTCAGCGCCGTCATCCCCATCCCTACAGCCAGGGGAGTATTGGGCATGGAGCGGATCACCGGATGGCCCGGCACCAGAGCATGGAGCATGGCCAAGTCGTAGCTGCCCATGATGGAAAGGATATTGGCCTTTTCCGGCAGGGCGTCCACCAGAGCCTGGTCCACGGCGGTTTTTGCCATCTGGGGCTTTACTGCCAAGATCACCAGATCCGCCTCTTTCACCGCTGCGCTGTTGTCGCCGGTCACAGCGATCCCATAAGTTTCCTGCAGATAGGCCTGCCGTTTGGCCGTAGGCACAGCGGCGGTCACTTGTTCCTTCTTTACCAGGCCGCCTCCCAGCATGCCTTTCAGGATGGCTTCTCCCATCGCCCCGCAGCCGATGAAAACGATCTTATACCCTTCGTTTATCTTTGCCATGGATCATTGCTCCCTTCTGACCCGAAATTGGTGTTTTCCGTATCGATATCCACATTGGGAGGGGCGCACACCAGCAGATTCCGGCCGATTTTCCGCAGAGTCCCATCCAGGGCATAGATGGTCCCGCTGATGAAATCGATGATCCGCTTCCGCACGTCCGCATCCGTATCTTCGAAATTGATCACCACCGGCTGGTTCTTGCACAAGTAGTCCGCCATCTTCTGGGAATCATTGAAATCGATGGGTTCGATGACCACCACGCTCACCGGGCTCCGGTTTACAGGCATGGAAAGCACCTTATCCCCGCTCCGGGTAGAAGTCGGATCCTCCCGCTTTTCCTCGGTGGAACTGGTATAATCCTTATCGAACACCTTATCATAAGGTTTTTCGTAGGTTTTTTCGTACGGTTTGTCATAGGACTTATCATACTGGTCGTAGCTCTTTTCCCGCCAGGTACCGGAACCGCTGCCGAACATAGGGACCACTTTCCCCTCTTCCTGGTTCGCCGTGGTCTCTTCTTCTTCCTGTTTGCCGGGATCCCCGTCGTATACCCCGATGTATTCCAAGATTTTTTTGAGTTTTTTCATACAATCCACCATTTCTGTTTAAAATTTGAGGGAGTAGTCCCGGGCCCCGAAGAGAGCGGAACCCACCCGGACTTCATTGGCCCCTTCTTCCACGGCGATCCAATAATCGTGGGTCATGCCCATGGAAAGGATATCCACTGCATCGCTGTGGAGGGCGTCCCGGAGGAACAGGAAATCCCGATACCCGGCAGCGAACACCGGCCGGGTCTCTTCCACATTGTCCGTCGCCTGGGCGATCACCATCACGCCCCGTACCCGGATATGGGGATACTGGGACAGTTCCGGCACCGCCGCCCGGAAATCTGCCGGTGCAAAGCCGCTTTTCTGCACTTCGCCCGCTTCGTTGATCTGCAGCAGCACATCCTGGACCTTATCCAGTTCCGCTGCGGCTTTTTCCAGATGGCCCAACAGCTTCAGACTGTCCACACTTTCGATCAAGTCGAAATGTTCCACCGCATGTTTGGCCTTATTGGTCTGCAGATGGCCGATGAGATGCCAGTGGCCTCCCTTGGGCAGCACCGCCTGCTTGTGCATGGCCTCTTGGACCCGGTTTTCCCCGATCTCCGTGAGTCCGGCCGCCAGGGTTTCCGTAACGATTTCCGCCGGATGGTTCTTGGTCACCGCCAGGATGGTCACCTGGTCCCCCGTTACTTTCGGTTCTGTCCGTTTATCCAGTGCATCCTTGATCTTGGCTTCGACTTCTGCGATTTTATCCTGTAACATGGGAATTCCCATCTCCTTTTATTTTTTGTAAATGACTCCATAGAGCCGTCCTGTCTTTCCCTTTTCTGCCCGGTAGGAGAAGAACCGGTCCCGATGGCAGCTGGTGCAGCAGTCAGCCCGGAAGATCTGCTCCCGGGGGACCCCCGCTTCCATAAGCTCCAGGGTGTTCAGTTCCCACAGGTCCAACAAGTAATGGCCGATCCCATGGGGTTTCAGGCAGGAAGGATAAGCTGCTGCCCGGTCTGCCACCTCCTGGCTCACTTCATAGCAGCAGGGGCCGATGGAAGGCCCGATGCCTGCCATCACATCCCGGGGGGCCGTCCCGAAGGCTTCCTCCATGACTTCCAGGGCCTGGGGGAGGATCTTCCCCACACTGCCCCGCCAGCCTGCATGGACCGCCCCGATGGCGCCCCTCTTGGGATCCACCAAAAGGATGGGGACACAGTCTGCAAAAGAAATCAACAGGGGCAGCTGGGGACAGTCCGTCACCATCCCATCGGTTTCCGGAATGGCATCCTCCAAAGAATAGATCCCTTTCCCTGCGTCTTTTTCCGTCACCACCGCTACATGGGTCCCATGGACCTGCTGGCAGGCCACGGCCCGTTCCAGGGGAAAGCCCAGGGCTTCCGCCATTTTCTGCCGGTTGGCCAGCACATGGTCCCGGTCATCCCCCACATTGTAGCTTAGGTTGAGCCCTCCCGGGAACAGCGTACTGCAGCCCCCAGTCCGGCAAAGGAACCCATGGACCACATCCCACTGGTCCCAGGCAGGGAAACAGCCCCATTCCACACCCTTTGCCCCTGCAAAGGAAAAATCAGCCATGCTCCCCACCTCATTTCATCTCATTTTCTGCTGGTCAAGCCTTGCCTGAAAACATTCCAGCAACTTTCATTGTACTGTTTTTTTCCTGTTTTGTAAACGTTATAACACGGCTTCCATCCGCCGGATCATGGTCTCCAGGACTTTCAGCCGGGCGTACAGTTTATTGTTGGCTTCCACCACCGTCCAAGGAGCCTCCCGGGTATCCGTCCGGTACAGCATCTCGTTCACCGCATCCACATAAGCATCCCATTTATCCCGGTTCCGCCAGTCTTCCGGGGTGATCTTCCAGGTCTTGTTGGGGTCATTTTCCCGGTCCTGGAACCGTTTCAGCTGTTCTTCCCCATCGATCTGCATCCAGAATTTCTGGACGATGATCCCCTGCTTCACCCACTGGGCTTCCATATCGTTGATCTCTTCATAGGCCCGGCGCCATTCACTGATCTTGGCAAAGCCTTCCACCCGTTCCACCAGTACCCGGCCGTACCAGGTCCGGTCGAAGATGGCGATTTCCCCCGGTTCCGGGAGCCGGGTCCAGAACCGCCACAGATAATGGAACTGTTTCTCCCATTCATTGGGGGCACTCACCGGATTCACCCGATAGCCCAGAGGGTCGAAAGATTCCGACAGCCGCTTAATGGCGCCGCCCTTGCCCCCAGCATCCTGTCCTTCGAAAGCCACCACCGTGCTGATTTTCCGTTTGGCCAGTTCATACTGGAGCTCTCCCAGCCGTTTCTGGTATTTCTTCAGCTTCTTGTCGTATTCTTCTTGTTCCATAGGCTGCCAAGGGGTGTAGCGGCCGAGGATATCGGGGATGGAAAGGTCCTTGGCCGGCCCTTTTTCCGGATCGACTGGCCGCTGCCGGTCCTTCAGGGCTTCTTCCAGGGCCGTGATCAGCACCCGGAAGACGGCCTCGGTGCCCGTCCGCTTGTCTTCCATAGGGACGATGTGCCAGGGTGCCAGATCCGTATTGGTGGCCGCCAGCATGTCTTCGTAGACCTTCCGGTAGGCATTGTAATCGATTCCCTCGATGCCGCCGGGGGCCAGCTTCTCCCACCGGCTGCCCATGGTCTCCTGGCCCTTTTCCATGTTCTCCTTCTGTTTCTTCTTGGAAATATGGGTGAAGATCTTGATCAGGACGCAGCCTCCCTGGACCAGTTCCCGTTCAAAGGCATTGATCTCATCGAATTTCACATCGTACCATTCCGAGGCTTCATCCGGGTCTCCCACCGCATGTTCATTCCGCAGGAAATACCAGGCCCGGTGATGGATGCAGATCTGCCCCGCCGGAGGCAGCTCCTTCCAGAACTGGAGGAAAAATGGGCTCTCCTTTTCTTTCTCCGTAGTCTTGGAAGCAGAAAACACCCGGAAGCCCCGAGGGTCCAGGGCGTGGATCACCTTGTTGATCAGTTCGCTGCGCCAGGAAGCCCGGAACCCTTCGAATAGGATGACCACCGGGATCTTGGCATCCCGGATGGAACGCTGGAGGAAGCCCAGACGGTTCTCTTCCTCCCCCATAAGTTCCGTGTATCTTTCTTTGGAAATCTTCGTTTTCAGATCGATTTTATCCAGCATATGACTGCCTTCTTTCCCACTTGCCTGTGATACCTTATTATAACACGAAAAGGGTGCTGCATCGGCTGCAGCACCCTAGAGAATACGCTCAATTATTTGATTTTGTTCGGGCAATCTTTGTTTTCAGCCAGATCTTTCAGGTTTTCGAAGGAAATCTCTACCATATTCTTGACGGCTTCGTCGGTATTGGAACCCAGATGGGGAGTGATCAGGACTTTGGGGTACAGGGCCACCAGCTTTTCGAACAGCGGGTTTTCCAGTTTCTGGCCTTCCAGATCCTTCCCAAAGATTTCGGCTTCGCCGTCTAGCACGTCGCAGCCGTAGCCATCCAGTTTGCCGCTTTCCACGGCTTCGATGACCGCTTCCGTATCCACCAGCTGGCCCCGGGCGCAGTTGATCAGGATGGCGCCGTCTTTCATCTTCTTCAGGAAATCACGGGTGACCAGGGCACCGTTTTCTTTGATATAGGGAGCATGGATGGTGACGATATCGGATTTAGCCAGGACTTCATCCAGTTCCACCTGGGTGCAGAAGTCTTCGATCCCTTTGATCTGGAACACATCCTGCCCAATGACCGTAGCACCCATGCCGTGAAAAATCTGTGCAGCCACGCGGCCGATCCGGCCCAGGCCCACCACACCCACGGTGCAGTTGCGGACTTCTTTGGAGAACATGACGGAATCCACTTCAAAATTCTTCTTGGCCGTACGGGAAGTGGAATAAGCGGTATGACGCAGCAGCATCATGGCTTGGGTCACAGCCATTTCCGCAATGGCATTGGGGGAATAGCGAGGAACAAAAGCCATGGGGAAGCCCAGTTCCTTGGCATAGGCAACATCGATATGGTCCGTGCCGGCAGTACGGGTGAGGACGTATTTCACGCCCAGTTCTTTATAGATATCCAGATTCTGTTTGTTGGCAAAGCAGTTGCCCCGCAGCAGCACGGCATCGAACCCTTTGGCCATTTCAGCAGATTCTTTCGTATTTAAATAATCGGGAACGAGTTTCAGGTCGTAGCCGAAGTTCTTGTTACAGGCCTCAAAAATGGGCACTTCCACGTCTCGTACACCATAACACAAAACCTTCATAGCAATACCCTCCTATATCATTGAGCACACAATTTGGGCAAGCCGGAGCCCCTCCAGGATTGCCCATTGCCTATATTGTAGCATGGAACCTAAAAAATTCCAATGTTTTTCGTATTTTGTATACAAATTGATGGAATATTTTGAGAAAAATTAAAAAAGGATATCATCTACCCTCTGGGCGGCCGGGAGGGGCGGGCCTGCGGCCCGCCCCTCGTATAATAGAGTTGTACCAGATATTCTCTTTTATAGTGAATTACGGTACGATTAGAATGGAGCTGTGGATTGGTTGCGAACCCCTACCGCTTGACGGTTTTCGTAGAGTCCGACCACAGAATTCATTCAATTTGTTAATGAGTTGGATACCGCTCGACGGTTCATATCTAGCGAGGATACATTATGATGAAGTCTCTGTGGCTTTGATGCACAGCTGCCAATTCAAAAAAAGGAGGTTGATTTTTATGCTTTGTATCGGAATTGACGTTGCAAAGCGGAAACATGACTGCTGTATCATTGACTCGGATGCATTGAAAACAGTTGAATCTTTTACATTTCCCAATTCACGGGAAGGCTTTGACATGCTCCTTTCCAAGATTTCTGAACTGGGCATTCCAAAAGATAAAATAAGAGTAGGATTGGAAGCAACCGGTCACTATTCCTCGAATCTCGCCCATTTCATCTCAGAACATGACCTTCCACTGCTCACTTTCAATCCGCTTCTCACGAATAGATACAAGCAAGGATTCAGCCTGCGTAAGACCAAGACTGATAAAGTCGATGCCTGCGCTATTGCACAGATGATTGTGTCAGGGAAAGGTTCCCAAACCTACTCTTCTTCATTGTACCATAACGAGGAAATGAAATCACTCTCTCGTTACAGATCTCAAACCATGCAGAAGTGTTCCAAGCTAAAGATATCAGTTTCCCGTCTGGTTACGATTTTATTCCCAGAGCTGGAAGGGCTGACATCTTCCATCCATCTTGCTTCAATCTATGCGCTTCTAAAAGCCTATCCTGGCCATGAACAGATTGCTCATTGCAGCATGAAGCGGCTGACGCACCTGTTAAGTGATGCCTCCCAGGGGAGATTTGACAAAAGCAAGGCTTTGGAAATCCACCAGGCAGCATGCCGTTCTATCGGTAAAGTCTCGCTTTCGGCTTCTATGGAACTCGTCCATACCATTACGGATATTGAAGTGTTGAAGCAGCATATCGTTGAAATCGATGAGAAGCTTAAGGAAATGGTGGACCAGGAAGAATCTTCGATTATTGACATACCAGGGATCGGTTATACCCTTTGTGCCAGCATTCTGGGCGAAGTTGGTGATTTCAAGCGTTTTCCGGATGTCGACAAGCTCCTGGCTTACGCAGGGATGTCACCTTCCAAACATGACTCTGGAGACTACCATTCGAAGCATAACAAGATGGAAAAAAGAGGATCCCCCTATCTGCGAAAGACACTGTACCTTGCCGCCCGCCTGGTTGCACAGAACGTACCGAGATTCAAAGAATACCTTGAAAAGAAACTGTCAGAACACAAGCCTTACAAAATCGCTTTGTCCCATGTAGCCAAGAAACTGATCCGATTGATTTACCGGCTGGGTATTAGTGGCTGCCCTTATTTAGCCTGATTTTTTTAAGCCCACAAGAGGGGGCTTGGGTAAGTGCGCCCTTTTGCCAAGATCCATAGCAACTGAAATTTATTTTAAAATTGGCTTGACTTTATATAGTTGGTCTACGCCGCTGCCATCGGACATGCAATCCAATGGTCACAGAAATGGAGTCCTCGGACAATCCCGGTTCTGTGATTTTTTGTTATATCCCTGACCCCGACGTGGTAGGGGCTACCCGGAGGGGAGCCCATCCCGGCCTGGAGTTCATCAGAAATGATACCCTACCACCACATTGCCTCCGATTCCCTTGTGCTGGCCGGCATAGGCTCTGACGCTCAGGTTCACATCCCAAGGGCTGTCTTTGGTGGCTTCCAGCTTCCAGCCGGCTTCCGCCATCATGCTGCTGCCTCCGATGTCCGCCTTCCGGATATCTGCCTTCAGTCCGGCGGCAGAAACGGTCCCATTGCTTTCTCCGTCGAATTCGTAATCCCAAGCCAGGCCGCAGTAGTAGTTGTTCCGGCCGGACCGGTTGTTCAGCCGGGCCCCGATCCGCAGCAGGCTGCTGTTCAGGTCATCCAGCTGGTAATCCGCATCCCCGGCACGGAAATTGTCTCCGCCCACATGGGTGTAGAAATACTTCCCGTACACATCCAGATCCCGGCTGGCCCGTTCGGTGCCGCCCGGCTGGTGCTGGCCACCTGGTCCGTCAGGTCGAAGATATGGCCGAAGCCCACATGGCCGCTCCAGTAATTGCTGTCCGTCTCATACCCATAGGCACCGCCGCTGCGGCTGTGGAGCACGGAATCCGCGTTGTTCTTCAGCTGGCCGAAGTGCAGGGACGCTTCCCCGTAGTTCTTATTCCGGGCTACGTATTTGGCCATGAGTCCGCCGCCGCTGTAGTGGGCATCTCCGCTGCCGGTGTAGCCGGCTCCGTCCACGTCATAATGGCCCTTGCCGTATTCGTAGAAGACCCCATAAGAGAATTCCCCGTCCCGGGCGGCAACATCATTCCCCACCCCGGCCAGGCCGTTCCAGGTATAGGTGGAGCTTTGGCTGCCCGTATCGTATTTGTCCTTGCTGCCTCCGATGCTGGCAAAGGTGAACACTCCGCCTTCCTGGCCGTTAAAGGTATCCAACACCCCTTCCATCCGGTCCCGGCCGGCTGCCAGGGTGCCCAGGGCCGCTTCGTTGGCGATCAGGGCATTGTGGGTCTGTTTGGACGCATCCACTTTGATTTCCGGCTGTTCCTGGGGTTTTTCCACCGTATCCAGCTGGTACACCACATTCCCGTCCTTGTCCAGGGACGCTTCCCCGGTGCCTTCCAGGGCGTTCCCCACATTCCAGGTCCCCTTCTTGGTGGTCAGGTTCCCGGCAGAAAGGGTCTTGTTCCCCTGGGTGTCCAAGAGAGTCATAGCATAGTTCCCAGCCTTGGTGATGGTTTCCAGAGATTTCGCCGTAAAGCCGATGTCTTCCGTATGGACCTTGGTGTCAGCCAGATCGAACTTCTGGCTGTCCCCCAGGGTCAGCACCGTGCCGTCGGTCTTCCAGTCGATGGTCTTGTAGGTAATGGCGTCCAGGGAATGGAGGCCATAATACAGCTTGTTGTCATTGGATAAAGCCAGACCGTCCTTCCCGGTCACGGTGACTCCGCCGTTGGCATAGGTCCGGGTCACCGGCTGCTGGTATTTGTCCTTTCCAGATTCGTACAGTTTGTCCAGGCCTTTCACCGTCGAAGCTCCGGAAGCATCGATGAGCACATCGTCCTGGATCACGCTGTCTTCCGGGCTGCTGGACGGAGTGAAATGGTCCAGATCCAAGGCCACGTTATCCGGCAGGCTCACTGTATCTGTCACCGTCAGGGCCGGCTGGGAGTGGTCTACGTTGTAGAAAGCGATCTTATCGAAATTGTAGATGCCCTGGACCTTGCTCCCATGCCAATCAGCCCCTTTGCCGGTGATGGAAGCATTGCCGTCTTTATCCGTGGTCATCTCTGCCGTATAGCCCACATTCAGGGTGTTGCCGCTGTGTTCCACGGGAGTATCCAGATGCTGGCCCAGGAGTTCATCCAGTTTGGAAGGATCTTCCAGGATTTCCGGTCCGGTGATCCAGCCGTACAAATTGGCCTGGCTCAGATCCATGGTGCCGCTCAGGTTCACCGTATTATCCTGGGCCTTGCCCCCCACCAGCAGAGCACCCCCGGCCACGTGGATGGATTCTCCCGGTTTCTTTAGCAAGTCTATATATAGCTTGTAAGTTTCACTCTCTGCATAAGCTTTGATCAGTGGATCATCCAGCTTGATGGGGACCAGCTTGGTCCCGGCCAGATTCACCACATTGCCAGTCACATCCGCTCCTCCAGCCTCTGCAAAGTTAGCTGCATTATAGGCTCCGGCCCCTGCCAGCAGATAACTGTTGACCGTCCCTTTCAGATCCAGGAAGTTCTGGGCAGCATCCTGAGCTGCCCCCCCTCCGATGACCACGGCCGTCGCTGCCGCCGGATTGTCGATGGAAACCCGATTTCCTCTTGCTTCTACCTTTACTTCTCCATCAGGATAGACAAAGCCACCGGCAATCCCCATGGAAGAAACGGAAGCCTCTCCTGTTAAAGAAACTGTATTGTTGTTGGCTTTAATCGCTGAATAAGCTCCCGTAAGATAAGAAGCATTGTTTACGTGACTGCCTTCTATGGAAAGAATATTCCCTGTAGCCACACGTTCGGAAGCTCCTCCAACTATACCTTCAATGCCCTCAAGAGATTTGCTGGTATTGATGGTAACCCTATTATCGTTCGCCCCTGCAGTATAGTAACCATCACCACCGATAATTGCGCTTCCATTTTCAATAGTACTAGCATGTATTTCCGCATCTCCTCCTATCAGTACCGTGTTGTTGTTGGCTTCCACATCACTATCGCCTCCAATCATATATCCAACTTCAAGGGTACCGCTTGTAATGGAGATTTCATTCCCATTGGCACTTCCAGACGAAGCAGATCCTCCATACAGATAAGTGATTTTACTGTTTCCACTGCTCTTAAATTCCACCTGGTTGTTATCAGCATTGCCGTGGAAGCTTATGCCTCCATAAAACCTTGCATCGGATTCACTGACAACCGCCCCATCGCCGGATATTTCCAGCTTGTCGCCGGAAACCCCGTTGTTGCCCGATCCGCCATAAATTCCCAGGCTATCATAGAAATTGTTTTTCTTTAAAGTCGTGGTCCCCCCCGTTATCGCTAACGTGGATCCCGACTCCCCTCCTCCGGAAAAACTGGTACCTACTATATCGCCGTCGATAGTCGTAGTTTTCGTATCCGGGTCATAATACACCGCCGCCCCGGCTGGCACCGTCCCTGCCAGGATAGCTGCCAGGATGGTCAGTGTCAACGTCTTTCCACATGTTCTTTTCATAGCCGTTTCCTCCTGTATCTTCAATTCCTGCATCTTGCCGTCATTGTATCGTTTTTTCCATCAGAACCGGCAGTTCACGCCGGCTTCCAGGGTCCAGGTCCGATCCACATGGGGCCCGAAGGACCGATCGAAGCTGGCATAGGCGTAAGAGTTCTTCCCTACCCGAGTGGTGAAGCCCAGGCCGGCATTGTACCAGCTGCCGTCGTTGTGACCGGTGACATCCATGCGCCCGGTCCGGTCCCAAGCACTCACATCCTGGTTCCCCAGGAATTCATGGAAGAAGTCCCCGGTGATATAGAAGTTGGTCCGGTCGCTGACATCTTTCCCCAGCCGGAATCCCAGCCGGCTGATCAGGCTGTCCGTACCGGCCAGATCCACCTGGGTCCCCTGGCTGGTCCGGTAATCCGTACTTCCCAAGTAGGTGTACTGGAGCTGGGCTTGAGGTTCGATGAACCAGTTGGAAGCCAACGGCTTCTTCCGGCCGTATTCGAAGCTCAGGGACCAGTAATCATTGTGGTAGTCCCCCTTCACCGGGCCGCCCATTTCCGGATACAGGGTGTATTCATTCTGCAGCCGGCCGTATTTGGCTACAATGTCCGTATAATGGCCCTTGTCCCCCAGGCGGGTATCGTAGAACCACAATCCGTACCGCTTGCTGTCGCTGCGTCCGGTGACTTCTTTGTAATCTGCAGAGCCATCCATATAGTCCAGGGCAGCCCCTTGGATGTGCCGTCCGAATTTCGTCCGGTCATTCCGCCAGTCGAAGCCCAGTTCCGTCATGGTGTTGTTGGCTTCGTAGAGGGAATCCCGGCCCACCCGGTCGTGACGGATCCGGGCCCACATGCCGTCCCCGTCTCCGCTGTAGCGGGCTTCGCCCAGCCGTTTTTCCAGGTTGTCCGTATAGACTCCGTAAATGGCGTTCATATAGTTCAGCTGCATGGATTTCTTGATGATTTTGGCATTGTTGGAAGGCGTGACCACCGCTTCATCCACGAACCAGTTGGTCCCTTCTTTCACCGGGTTTTCAATGGTTTCGGTCTTCAGGTATTCCGGCAGGAGATTCCCTGCATCATCGGTGGTCTGCTTCCCAGCCATGGCATCCGTCATGATCTTTTCCTGATCCGGGACTTCCTTGGTAAACCCTTTACCGGAAAAAGTCGCCGTTACATAGTCGTTGCCGGGCTTGTAGGTGCCCATACCATTTTTGCCCCCGTTGAATTTTTCATTGGCAGCGGTATCCTCCGGATTGAACTTCTCGTTCTTCACTTTTAAGGTAACGTTGTTGATGCCCTGATCCTTGGCCAGGCTCACATCGAATTTGGCGGCCGGATCCCGTTTGTAATCATCCCCGCCGGTGGTGGCAAAGCGGATGCCCTTCAGTTCTTCCACTTTGGTATCCGGCTGGAGATAGGCCTGGATGTGCTGGACCCCGGACTGGCTCAAATCCCTTACATAGAGCATGTCGGATTTATCCGCATCTTTGGATAAGTCCATGAGGAAGGTGCCTCCCTCCCCAGTGAGCTTGCCGATGGAAACGGATACCCCGTGTCCCTTCCGGGTATCCACCAGCCCCCCATGGTTGAAGTCCAGCGAGGTAATGAAGCTCTTGCCCCGGGTCTGCCATTTGCTGCCGGGGTCCATGGTCAGGTTGATGGTACCGGCATTCAAGCGGGAGACGCCGTACCTGGCATAAGCCTCGTCTGCCTGATTTTTCCAACCGTACAGATGGCCCAGCGCGGATTTATTCAAATCAGAAGACACATCCACCTGGCGGGGAGTCAGCTGCCCGGCAGCGTCAAAGTCCGCATAATCATCAGCCTGGCCTTCAAAATAGCTGCCGTCCTGGAGATGGAGATTCACGGTGCCTCCATCTTTGGCATAGACATCCCCATACAGTTTCAGATGGCCAGCCAGGTTGATGCTCCCATATTGACGGTCTTTGATGGTTTGAATGGTTGTCTCCAACCCTTTTAGATAAGCTTCTACATATTCTTTTTGACCCTCGTTTATGTCAGGATCATCCAATTGACTTTTATAATATTGATAGTATGCTTCATCAATATGCAGCTGATTCCCTGCGTCTGCGATCACATTGCCATTGATGGTATAATTCCCATCGGGATCATTGAAATTAATCTTTCCCAACATGGGTCCTGCAATGGCGAACTGGTGCAGGTCTGCCGCCTGGTAATCTGGGACAGAGGCGGTATAGGACCCAGCATACTCATTCTCTTTCCCCGTCATGTTGATATCTGCATTCTCTACATTGACAATACCCACGCCCCCATAGAGACCTACGGACAGATCCCCGCCATGGATATCCGAGATTTCCAGATCATGGAAATCCGTGTGGCTGTCATCCATGTCAAATCCAGAAACTCCATACAGGACAGCCCCCACAGCCGACCCTTTGGTGGAAGAAATGTTCCGGATCTGGGTTTTCCCGGTGACCACAAAGGGGAGATCTTTGCTCTGTTCAGGATTGTCAAGGTTTATCATTCCCAGGACGTTTCCCAGGCCAAAAGCAAGTGTCCCATCCGGGCTGTCCGTGGTATTGGCAACGTTCTCAACGGTCACATTGGTCTTGCCGCCCTCTGTATAGGGAGTCAGGTTGACAGCCTGAAGCATAGCCCCATAGAGCGAAAGCGCCGTATCGGTGGTTACGCCATCCACATGGAGCCAATCCGCTTTCAGATTATTTTGGACCATTTGGTGAGTGGCATAATCTTCCACCGGTTCCGAGAATAGGCCATAGAAAGAACGTGCCTGGCTGTCTTTACTGGAAGTAAGCCCGCTGATGGAAATAGTCGGGGCAGCCAAGGTGGAGCTTTGTAAATTGACGCCCTCGGTTGAAGCCAAGGAAGATTTAACGGTAAGGTTGGAAATCTGGATGCCCTTTTCCCCTTCCAGAGAAGACTTAACGATCATTACGGGATCATTGGCTGCTGGGATACTGCTGCCATCCAGGGAAACCCGATCCGCTGTGATATGGCTCTTTTCCATGTAGAGTTCTTCTCCCAGCGTCCAGTCTCCTTTGGTCAGCGTCTTATCCTGGATATGCTCCGCCCACACCGGCACACTTCCCCCCAGTGCCAGAGTCAGGGCCAAGGCCAGAGTCAGCTGTTTCTTGCTTTTCATCCTCATCAAAACCTTTCTTTTTTATTTTTCTCCAAAACAAAAAGAAGCCGGCAGATGGCTTCCTTACAGCAAATCTTATACACTTATGTATTGAATCCAAGCTGGATAAGTGGCTGCATTTTTGTCTTGTATCCTTTCTTCGCGGACTATTATATACTTATTTTTATCACAATGCAACGTGAAACATATAATTTGCATGATGTTTAAATGCATAGTCAATTTGTATAAATTCATCTTGAGTGGACATTCCGTAAAAAAATTACGTATTCGTTACACCAAATAGTGTCTATATCCAATATAATCAAAATATATTGCCTAATTGTTACATTTGTATATTCTATGATAAGCATAAAATTTTTTCATAATTTTTTCTTAGCTTGTGCAGCAGTCCCGCCCAGTCGGCCCGGCTTCCAGATCTTGAACGTAAAAAAAGCTGTGGCAAGCTGCCGGCAAACAACGCACAGCAGCTTCCACAGCCTTTTCTTTTTTCTTTCAAGCAAAACCAGCTAGGCTGGCTTCCATCGGCCGCTGCCCATTGACAGCTGACCGTTGACCGCCTTTCTTACTTCTTCCACAGCCCGTGGAGGTTGCAGTAGGCATAGGCGGATTCCACTTCATCCCCATCCACCAGGGCGAACACAGCCTTGGGAGCATCTCCCGGCTTCAGTTCCTTTCTCTGGTTCCCCTCTTTGGTGTGCAGGGAGATCCATTCAATGTAATGTTCCGGCTGCATAGGATGGAGCACGGAACCAACGGTCACCGTTACGATATTGCCAGAAACTTCAATCACCGGCACATGTTTTTCCTGGGCAGCATCCGTGGTGTTGGGCACCAGTTCATCCATCTTCTGCCCGCAGCACATCACCGGCACGCCGGTTTCCTTGACAACAGCAATGATCTTACCACAATGAGCACATTTGTAGAATTTTTGTTCCATGAATAAGCCTCCTCGCAGAAAAAAACACTTGTTGGTCAACCTTCTGTTCAACATTCTTTTCAGACAACTCCATCATATCATAAAAAAGAAGAATAAGGAAGAGGAGGAAGGATCCCGAACACTTCCGGCATGATCACATACCGCCCCAAAGCCACAAACCGGCTGGGCGCCATCATTCTCCCCAATGGCCCGCTTAATCGATCAAGCTCCCTATTTGCTCTTATACTGATTATAAGTCCGAAAAGAAATCATTCCGTCTGCAGCCTGCCAACTACAATTCCAATTCCTTGCCGATGCGCGAATTCTTTTATTTTCTTAATAGAAAAGAGGCGCTCACTATAAAACTGGCCAATTGCCGCTTACGGAGGCCGGGATGGGCTCCCCTGCGGGTAGCCCCTACTCCGTCTCCGTCGAACAGATGATAACAACGATGTTCACCGCCTGGTCATCGTCCTGCAGAGTGCGGCCCGTGTGGGCCGCACTCTCCTATCCAATTAAACTCCGTATTTACTCTTATACTGATTATACATGTGAAAAGGTATCATTCCGTCATGCTGCAACCTGCCAATTACAATTCCTGCTCCAATTCCCTGTTCCTCAGCAAATTTCTTTATTTTTTCAATAGAAAATAATCTTTCGTTATAAAACTTTCTAATTGACTCCCTCGGAATTAGTAAATCAGCGGCCATGGCATTGGCACTGGCTTCATCCTCTTCAGAAATACCTTTTTCCTGATAAATATGGCCCAACAAAATATGGGCAATTTCATGAAAAAGACTGAACCAGAAACGATCTGCATCTTTGCCCCGCAAACCAATCCCCAGGACGACTTTATGGTTTTCTCCCTCAAAAGTGATTCCATGAAGGAAGGAGCCGCTTACTTCTGGCAAAAAAAACAATGCCACACCACAGCCTCCAAACACATGAATAAGTTGTTCTTTAAAATCCAGACTTATCTTAGCTGTGAGTCTGCGAATTTCTGTTATAACCTTTTCCATTTTTTCTTTGCAGAAAGCAGCCACGTCCATGTCCCGTGCTTGTCGTTTGGCCAACTGAGCCAAAGATAAAAGAATATAATGGCTTTTCTCCGTATCACCCATTTTTCGGCAGGCAATAGGTATTAGAGCCTGGTTCTCTAAAACCTGTAAACGACTTACTTCAAAGAAGCGGCAAAGGTCAATGACTTCCTGCTCTTTTTTACGGGAAGGTTCATGCCCCAGCCACCTGCAGATATCCTTATAAGGATATCTCTTTGCAACACTTTCTTCCTGCTCCAGCTCTGTGTCTCTTCTGACCTTTACCAGTTTCTCCTGATAAATAGCTTCCAGTCTATTCCAGAAAGAAGCAGGAATCCCCAGGACCAATTCCAGCCGTTCAGCCACGTCCGGAGTTAAATGCACGTCTCCATTGATTAGCTTGCTGATATGCTTTTCCGACATCCCCATCCGGATAGCAAACTCTTTTTGAGTCATTCCCCGATCCACAAGCTGTTCCTTGATTGTAGCTCCTGGTGGCGTTGCAATATAATGTCTGCTTTCCTCCAACATGATTTCCGCCCCCTTTCAGTGGTAATCCATAATTTCCAAGACCATCACTATTTGAATCCCTGTTCCTAATTCTCTAAAAATCAATCGATATGGCTGCTGCAAATCCATGGCATATTCACCCTGCCGTTTTCCCTCCAACCGATGACATCGTCCAATCCGTCCTGATATCAGTTTCTGTACCGACTCTGCTGCCTTCAGCTGATCGATTCTAAAATGGATTTGCCGCGCCATTTCCTTGCCATAAGAAGCCCGAGCTGTCTCCGCATCTGTGCATATTTTCTGCAGTTCCTTGTTTTTATACCGGACATCAAACGCCTCACTTCATTTACCTCTAAGGTTAATTTTAACTCTATCATATTTTACCGTAATAAGCAAGAGGGGAAGCCATTTTCGATGGCTTCCCCTCTAACCGTCTAGATTCTCTTTACTCTTTTCCCAGCTTCTTCAAATACTCCCGGAACGCCGGGCCCAGGTCATCTCTCCGTAAGGCGAATTCCACCACCGCCTTCAGATATCCCAGCTTGTCCCCGGTATCATACCGCTTCCCCTGGAAATTGTAGGCATATACATTGCCCTGGTGAGCCATCACCCGCAGAGCATCGGTCAGCTGGATCTCCCCGCCTTTTCCCGGCCGGGTCTCTTCCAGGATCTCGAACACTTCCGGCGTGATCACATACCGCCCCAAAGCCGCAAACCGGCTGGGCGCCTCGCTGAGCTTGGGCTTTTCCACCATATCCTTCACCTGGAGTAAGTTTTGATCCCCAGTAGGCTTCCCGTCGATGATCCCGTAGGCCGATACCTTTTCCGGAGCCACCACCTGGCAGCCGATCACCGTTCCCCCAGTCTTATCATACTGGTCCATCAGCTGCTTCAGAGCCGGTTCCTCCGTTCCCGTATAGACCACATCATCCCCCAGGATTACCCCGAAAGGCTCCCCATCGATGAAATCCTTGGCACAGAGGATGGCATCCCCCAGCCCCCGCTGGTACGCCTGGCGGGTATAGTGGATCTTCACATCCGAGATCTTCCGGATCTGCTTCAGCTGCTCCAGCTTCCCTTGTTTCAGCAGATGCTGCTCCAGTTCCGGAGAAGAATCGAAATGATCCTCGATGGCCCGTTTGGCATGGCCGGAAATGATCAAGATCTCCTCGATCCCGCTGTCAAGGATTTCTTCCACAATATACTGGATGGTGGGCTTGTCCACCAGAGGCAGCATTTCTTTAGGCATGGCCTTGGTCTCCGGCAGGAACCGGGTCCCAAACCCAGCAGCCGGGATCACAGCCTTACGTACTTTTTGCATGAGGGTACTCCTTTTTGGCAAATTTTATGTGATGTCATTTGCTTTGTTTATTGTAGCATATTTTGAGAACAAAAAGATACTTTTCATCTTATAACGTCCAATCAGATCACAGCGTCAGCTATAGTCAAGATTTCCATCTTTATAGGGGCCATCCACCGGATAGCCCACTCCTGTCTCCAAGCCTCGGACCTGTTTTTCCTCAACCAGGGGACCAGCTGTCTGGTTCCAGTGACTACCTCTTTCGCTCTTTTCTCTTCACTCTACACTATTCATCACGCTGGTAATGACGTTTTTAACCAAGTTCTATTGCTTTTTGCCTTTCATTTCATGAGAAACAAATATTTTTTAACGATTCTATTCCGTGCCATAATTTTAGCTAGACATCCAATGAAGAAAACCGACAGCAATATGAACACTAAATAAAAAAACACATCCGCTTGCCAGGACAGAAACTGCGTGATTGGGTGTTTTAGAATGAATTTTTCAACCCCTTTGACAATTGCCCCGCAAACATATACATGCATCATATAAATAGCAAACGATATTTCGCTGATTTTTTCTATCAAAGAATAGCCTACAGGGTGCTTTTGTAAAAATGTTTCAGTCCTTGTTAACAGCTCAAAAACAGAAATAGAGAGCACCACTACCAAGACAAAATCATAATGCTGTACACTGTGCTTTGTCATTTCGATGAAGTACATTACACCAAATGGCACTCCCACACCCAGCAAACCAAGCTTCATGCTACTGATTTTTTTAATCCGCTTTGAGAAATATAGTACCCTGCTAAAAGGTAAATCATCCATACACTTTCGCCCCAGACCGATGCTCCAAAGATGTTCATACGGAGGACTGAATGGATTTCTAGCTTTTTCCCAAATAGTAAAAGAATCGGTGCAACTGAAGGAATCAACGTTCCACTGAAAAGCAGTGCAACAGCAATAATTTTACGATAAGCAGATACATGGATTTGGTGAAATGCTATGGAAAGAATTGGCATACCCAAATATAATGCAATCGTCATTGGCAGATACCACAATGCAGACAAGGTATCTCCCATAAATAATGCCGCTTTCACAACAGCTGACCATTTTTGTGGTGGATCAAATACATAAGTATAGCGCAACAAATTCCATATAATATTCCAGAACTGAAAAGCGATTAATAAAGGAAAAAAATTTCTGTATATATATCTTTTTAAGTAATCGGTATCCGAAAAATTTCTTTTGAACATCAGATACCCTGTTAACATGACAAAAAGCGGAACTCCTATTGTTCCAGCAACTTTCCATACAGAAAAGATAGGGAAATAGATAGTATTAGAAAAGAAGTATGATTTCGTATGTACAATAATGACCAAAATCATTGCCAAAGTACGGATTAAATCTATCGAACACTGTCTATTTTTCATCTCTACACCATCTTACTTTTATCTTTCTTATCACTTTTTTGAAGATCATTTCTTTTAGCAAATAGACTATCAAGAAAATTCCCAGAACCATCAATATCCGATAAACACAGGCAATTTTCCAATGGGCATCATAGATTCTATTCGGAAGTAAATATCTGTCCAGATAGTGAATTCCATAAATAATCATCGTATTCCGACCAATGAAGCTCAAAAATCTACAGACAGCAGCATTCCCTTCCAGAGCCCGACTTACAGCCGCCACAGCAAAAGTTCCTGCAACTGCCTCTACTACTCCCACCCAGAGCAGAGGATATCTGCGGGCAGCCAATTCGATATACCATTGATTCTGGATACAGAAGCTCCAAAATACAGAACCTGCTGCAAAAATAAACCAGCAATATTTCTCCAGAAAGTCTTGATGTTTTTTCCACAGCATTCCCAGATAGAGGAAAAATACGCAAACCAAAGTCACATCAAAATTTAGAGGCAGCCACTTCTGTGTCATACCAAGATACATTCCGATAAACACCAATGAAGCATACAGATATCCTCTATATTCTCCATGGAACAGCAATCCTATACCATTAATAATCTGAAAGCCACAAAACATAGACACCATGAACCAGAGCATCCCTAGACCCGGATGTCCTTTAAAGGTAACCCCAGAACTCCAGAAAAGTGCAGTTATGTTCCTTTTTATTATCTATATTGTGAAAATTTCCTTTCCCTGAAACATCGGCAACAATAAATTCAGGCACTATAAAAGAAACAAGGGTAACAATAAATGACGTACATTTTTCCAAAATCTTTCTCTGGCTTCGTCCCAATTCTGGGCAATCTTGAAATGATAGCCGGACAAAATAAAGAACAACGGCATATGGAAGGAGAAAATCATATTCCGTTCCAGTATATCAAAAGGCGCAGTATGACCAATGATGACGAAAAAAATGGTAATCCCTTTGGCAATATCAATCCATTGAATTCTTTGTAAAGTTATTGATTTTTCTAGCGATATATTTTTCATTTTTTATATTGATAGCCTATCCTCTAGGAATTTCTTTTGTCATTAGAAAGATAAATATGAATATAATATTGGTTGTTAATAGATTTTAAATCTATATCTGTCCCAATAAAATTAGGTAAGTATTGTTTCGATATGACAAGAGTTTGGATTTTTTTATTTTCGTAATTTAAAAGCGTCGTATTAAAAACTCGATATCCTTTAATTTCAAAATATATATTAATCCAAAAAATATTATGCCGAATACTAAGAATCCCAATACTAATAAAGAAAATTAAAAATAAAACCACTTGTGACCATATTGTAAAATCGAATGATATCATAGGTAATGCTGTTGATAATATAAATTCAACAGAGATATCCTTTTTCTCTTCAGCACGATCAATCTGATACGTTCTTAGTTGTGATTTTGTAGTACTCTTAATGAATCCACTAATAATTTTCCATGAAATAATAGTCAATAAAAGAATACATCCTAATGATATCCATTCAGTTGTTGTTGTAAGATTTTTATCAATGAAGATGCTTTTCAAGTCTATAAATATAACGCTTATCCAGACTATAAAATACGACAGAAAATAGATGCTTACCTTAAATAAAAAATTCATTATTTATTGTCCCATTTTTTAGCACTTGAAACTTCCATTGCATTTTCAGTAAAAGGATCTAGCATTCCTTTTCTACATAGTAGCTTAATTAGCTTTGTACAATCATCATCGTTTTCAACCAAAAATTTATCATCTGATAATTTTATGTTAAATCTTTGTGCAATTTTTTTCCGTTTTTCCAAATTCTTGAGATTTTCAAGAGTTTCCTCATCAAATGACAAAAACCGTCTAGGATTATGGCCTTTCCTAGCACTTTCATGAAATAAATTAATATCCTTTATAATATTTGTCTCTTTAATTTTTTTGATACAATTCTCACAAGTTTTATGAAAGGACCTTTCTAAGCTAAAAAATTTTTCTCCATTTAAGTTTAAAAAATAAAGTATATTATCATAAATTAAAATATCAAAGCTTATTGGTAAACTTACTACTTTATTTTTAATTGGTTCAAAGGTTGTTTCTTTGCCAATTTGGATATTCCTAGTATTAATTTTATACTTATGTTTAAGTATAGTATATGGTTTTCTATAAGTTAACAATTTAACTAAATGACATTCATTATCATTATTCTGATTTATCAATTCACCTTGAACTATTAAAGCATCTCCATTAAATATAATATCTTCATTTTCATGATCCGAAGATACAGTAGCATTTATTAGTTTCTCATATTCTTCTTGTATTAATGGACTTTTAATATCAAGAAAATAAATTGCATCTTCATTTTTATCACCTAAATAAGGTTCAACAGAAAGATACTCTTTTTTCCTATAGTTCTCCTTAATATCATTTAAATAATCTGTAATATGTTCAGTACTATCTAACATGATTTGTTCAGAAGCATAGTCTTTCCCCCTTCGTTTTGAACTATTAACTTTTATTGCTAAAATTAAAACATTCTCCAATTGTGATAATCTTGATATTAAATTTTCAATTTGTTTAACATCAAATACCATAGTTTACTCCATCAAATTGAACAAGTAATGTGATTACATCATTAGTTATTATATCACATAGTCTAGTTTTAAACCTCCTATAGATTATAAATGTATGTGTCAACAAGTTCTCGGTGAAACCTTCATTGCCGTATAGTTATTCAGAAATAGGGTCAAAAATTTTTTATCGTTGCTTCGAGGTCGACGACGTAGGGATTCGTCCCAGGCAAACCCGTCCCGGCCTCCCAAAGGGGAAAAGTCCTCCTATACCCGTACTGACTTGCACCTCACCCTTCCGCTGGGAGGGCAGACCCGTTCGTCCCTGGCGGGAGGCTCACAGCCTATCGCCTTGCCCTGACGGTCAAAGGCTGCGGCTACGGACCAGGAAGCCAAATGATCTCGCCCGCGTGCTCCACCCGTGGAACGACCACTGTCGATGTTATCCCGCCGACTCCTCCTGGGCCTGCCCTCCCAGCTCCCGGGGTATTGACGTATACTCGTACAAAAACCATTGCCAGGCCGCCTCTATAGCTCCAGCGCCGTCCCTGTTTCTTCATCCGATAGGTATACGTCCGATGGTTGCTTTCACAAGTCCCCAGCCCTTTCCGACAGTCTTCCAGTCCCTCCCTCAGCGGCAAAGGAGTCAGGCATTCCCAGTTACGTTCCAAATAAGCCCACAGTTTCCTGACGTTCTCTTCCTCTTCGGCAGTGCTGGCTTCTCCTTCCAGCATGTCCAGGCAGCAGTGGACACCCTCCAGGTCGTGTTGCCAGACCTTGTGATGGAGACAGTCAACCATACCTCGCTTCCTGACCCACCCAAGCCGCTGACGGATTTTCTCGTTTACATGGTACCGGTCCCGGAAATGCTCGTGACGCTGGCTGCCTTCTGCCAGTTTATCGAACACATCCTTCGTATACCCACTGCCCCCGTCACTGTTGCTCAAGACGGTGCATCGAGACAGGTCGTAATGGTTATCCAGATAGGCCTCCAAAAGTTCCAGGACATGCTTCCGGTCGAAACCGGCAAAAACGTGAAACCCTGTCAGGATCCGCCTCTTGCCAATCTGCTTCACTCCAGTCGCCACCTGGAACCGGTGTACCTCCACGCTGCCCTTTGCCTGCCCTTTCATCAGGACACCATCTCCCTCGATGAACAGGTATTTTGGTTTATTCAATGGTTCATCACCGCAGAAGGCCGGGTTGGCTTGGGATTCCTCGTACTGGGCGTACTTGTCTCCCACCGTCCTGACTATCCTGCCTACTGTCTGATGGCTGATATCCAGCGGAGTCAGGGTATTCACTGCCTCAGCTGCAGCCCGATAGACGCTGCCGGCTGCCACTTTGGTTACTGAGTACAGGAGCAACGGAGAATACCGTTGATAAGGTGACAGACCCAGGATATTATCCAAAGGATAGAATGGCTTTCCGCCTTCGCGCCGGACCAGACGGCGGGAAAATGTGACCGTCCCGAACATGCAAAGCACAGTACGCTGGTCGATCCGCAGTACTTCCTGTTTTCCCGCATACTGCCTGGCCATCTCAGCATCGTAAATCTCCAGAGCCCGGGCGAAGGCCTGGGACTGGAGCTCGATTCCCCGCCGCCAGACCTCCTTCTCCAGTGCCAACCCGTTGGAACACCCCTTTATTAAGTTGATGGATTCTGATACAATGAAATCCATGGAAGACCTTCTCTCCTATCTGTAGTGGTGTGGTAACTAATACTATAGGATGAAGGTCTTCCTTTTTGCAAGTTAATAAGGGATTATTCATTTCACCGAGAACTATTTTACACTAAGATTATAAATTGATTGAATAGTTGGCTAATATACTGATAGTTTATCAAGCAAGAAACTACTAGCTTAATAGATTCTAGGGGGAATTACCCCAGTCTTCTCCCCATCCCTCGTATTTTCTCCTTCTCCTCCGGGCTCATGGCTGTAAAATACACCATCACCCCATAAAGTACCGTATACCCCAGAATTTTAAGAAGAAAGAGAAGTTTTCCGGTACCGGGAATTACATGATCCACACCATACCCCACAACTAGACACAACCCCACACTCAGACTGACCCGTCCAATCTGTTTCCAGAATTGAGGAATATCCAGGCCGATGTATTTCTTATAGAAATAATTCATCACCACACCATTCCCCATAAGCATGGAAAATCCGGTGGCAACGGCACACCCGATGCCGCCGTACTTCATCCCCAGAGGGATTGCCAGTACAAGGTTCAACACACCAGTAAGGAAATAGATCTTTGCTCTGAAGTCATACCGGTTCATAGCCTGGAGGATGGCCAGGCCGATGTTCTGGATCAGGTCGATGGTAAAAGGCAAGATGATCAAAATGGTGATCCAATAAGAATCTTCAAATCCGCTTCCAGCCCACAACTGGATAAACTGCCGGCCGAAAATAATGAAGCCGGTGGCTACCAACGCCAGAAGATAATACTGCCACCGACCGATCTGGATAAACAAAGCCGATAGTTCTTCCATGGGCTTTCTCTGTGCTACCATCTCCGTAATATGGGGCAGATAGACCCCGGAAATGGCTGTGGACAGAGCCATGTAGTTCATGTAAATCAGGGAAGCAATGGAATAAACCGCCACAGCCCCTGTCCCCTGGACAATCCCTAGGATAATCTGGTTGGTCTTCCAGAATACCTGATCAATCAATGTTACCACAAAAACACTTAACGCCAACTTCTTGAAATCACGGAACAGCTCCTGGTTCCAGTAATGGAACTGAATGGTAATGTGCAGCCGAGCAAAGCTGTAATAAATCCGTGCCAGGATCAGCCCCACATTCAGCACCGTCTGGGCCACCGCTACTGCCATAGCCGTAGGATACTTCTGGAGAATCAAAATCACCAGCGCCGGCTGCAGAATCAGCTGTACCGTTTCCAGGCCTTTCAGGAACAGAAACTTTTCATGGGCATTGATCACCGACCGGAACACCATGGTGGAAAGGCTCACTGCAATGTTGAACAGCAACAAAAGGAACATATGCCGGGCTTCCAGCAGTTCCCCTGCAGTCATACTGGCCCCGAAGATGCTGTCCAGGTTCCAGTAGCAGATACCTCCAACCAAAAGAGAAAGTCCCGTGGCCCCTCCATACCCATACAGAGAAATGGCCAGGATGTTCTCCATCCCCACCCTGTCCTTCAAAGTCTTGTATTTGGTATAAAACCGGGTAACCGCAGCCGTCAGACCAAAATCCATGATGCTGAAATAAGCAATCAGGGACCCGATCAGTTGATACAAGCCGTATTCCGATTTTCCAATATAGTGCAGGAGAATAGGGACGTAGAGGAAGCCTACAATGGCATGGAAAGCGATATTCAGATAGCTGAGTAAGATTCCTATTTTACGTTCGTTCATGATTTTCCTTTTTATATGGGGATAAAATCAATGCATAGCCAAGTCCCATGAGAATCCAGTAAGAACAAGTAATATTCAACGTATCTCCCAATCCAGAAGCCATAATCCCTGCCAAAGAAATAAAGAAAAAGATACATCGTTCTTTCTCTTGTTGTTCCTTCGCTAATTTAATTCGTTTTAACAGCATCATTATCAAATAAAAAGAAGGGAATAAATAAACTGCTAGGCCAAGAATCCCAGTTTCTGCAAACCGTGAAGAATATTCACCTAATGCTGGAAACCCTGATTTCATGATTCCCTTTTCTTTTTGGTTTTTCATCCAATATTGTACTTCAGAGTTTGCTTTCCCTTCTTCTGATAAATAATCGGGTATATATGCATTCCTTAAAGACTTTCCAACGCCCAATAGCGGATATGCTTTTCCTATGGCAATATTCGCTTCAAGGATAGAGAACCGAGCCCCATTGCTTCTCTTACTTCTTGCTGCTAAAGAGCCCAAATTATCTTCCAAGTATGAAACCATCTCCAAGTTACCTTTATTGCTATATCCCATGGATTTGCCTTTAGGACTTCCAGGCATAAAACTTAACGAAAGCGTTGCAATAATAAAAGTTATAATAGAACATATAACAATAAGGATTGTCTGCTTAAAAAACGTTTTTTTTCTATTCCATATGGAAAACAGAATCAAAAGAATCTGCTCGCCTACTAAAAGAACATTTGCCGTTCTTGCCTTTGTTAAAAAGAGCCCATATGTAAATATAAAGATAAGAAAGATAAATCCAATTTTGCTTTTTGCATTTTTACTTTGTATTAATTTATACCATAGAAATGGCATAGCAAATGCTGAATAAATACCATAATAAGAAGGCTCTGCAAAAAGTGATCTCAACTGTCCCTTCCATAAGAGTGGAGGCCACCATGTTCCATTGGACTTTATATCGTGAACAATTGGGTTTAATATGAGTAAGACATTCTCTGCAATATCGCTTCCACATAAATAAAAAAAATCAATTATACCATAGCCGCAGACAAGTACTGTAGCCGCAAAAACTGCTTTCGTTAAAATTGAATACCCTTCCTGTCCTTTATTTTTATACCAAGAAAAAATCAGATAAGGTAATGTAAAATACCAAAATATCTCTAGAATTAAACCTTTAATAGGACGGACAATCATCCAAATCTTTAATAATGATTTAGCTTCTATTATTATCCCAAGTTTATTTAAGTAATTGTGCAACATTGGTAATTTTTCGACCTGATTTACCGGTCCAGATAGAATAGCTTCATAGTAAGGATAAACTGCTAATCCATGTAAAAAAGAAACTATTAGTATTGTCATATAAACAAAAATATAGAGAAAAAGCACTTTTTCTTCCATATGAATTAGAATTTTTTTCCCTTTATATAACGTATAGACGGAATAAAGTACCCCTACTAAAATAGGGTAAAAACTCAAGTCCTTTCCCAAGAAAGCACCAATAAAATTGGCTTGCAACAGATGTGGTACATTGGGAAAAATAACAAAAAAAACTATAACAAAGAACAATTTATTTCGTAATACTATGGGCATGGTATCCTCTTTCTTTTAATTCACTTATCATTTTTCTCCAAGTCTATCAAAGCACAATTAAAAATACATGTTTACTTTTTATAAATTTACTCTATGTTTTTATCAAGGAATTGTAATATTACTCTACTTGTAACAGTTATTTATTTTTAATGAATAATTTTAACGTATGATATCCTTGCCGGAGATTTTTTACAATTGATTGAGGAAAGAAACAGATAGTCAATTTTAATTTTAAAAACAAACAAAGCTGATTTTCTCTATAAAAACACCATATCTTTTGTCGAATCTTATTTTGTAATTTTTTTGTAATTTTTTTATTTCGATAATCATTACTATGAATTCCTAAAAAGTAATCCTTCAGTAATCTGGGGACGTACTCATTACAAAGCAACAATTGTCTCGTTCTCTTATCTGTTGTAGACATAACCTGCTCGAGTACTTTTAAGTCATCGACTTTTTTATAAATTGGATAGCTGTGCACAGCACTATCTATTCTCTTATAATAGTGATACTTCGGCAAGTATTGATAAATATAAATTCCTTCATTTACCTGTGTAAATTGAAAACGAAACAGCAAATCTTCCCCAAAAACAATATTAGAATCGAACTTTACCTTTTTACACGCATTTGCTTCATAAAATGAAGCAACAGGTTCCCATCCAAAATGGATTCCCTTCACCATTTCAAAAAATGCATCTGATGCATAGAAGTGCAAAAAAGGCGATGGTGAAAATTTACAAAATATATGCCCCTCTCCATCGTCTTTTACATAATTATTTATTAAAAGTATTGGATGTTCTTTTTTTAAAACCCATACTGCTTTTTCAAAGTAATCCTCATCCAACCAATCATCACCATCTACAAAACAGATATATTCACCTGAGGCCTGTTCAATTCCCAAATTTCTAGCACTGCTGACGCCTCCATTTTCTTTATGAAATACCCGAATACGTTTATCTCTGAGCGCTAAGGCATCACAAATCCGATTACTTCCATCCGTGCTTCCATCATCCACAAGTAGAATTTCTATTTTTTTGTATGTCTGCGATCTAATAGATTCCACACATCTCCGTAGGTAGTATTCTACATTATATACTGGAACAATCACACTTATCAGCATATTAATACCCTTTCACTGCTTAATCCCACGTACATAGACTAAATAATATATCATAAGTTTAACATTTTCCCTTCCCTCACACTAAAGGCATATGAAACTAATTTCTTCATAATTTTATGCATAATCTAATATTAAATCTTACCTTAAATTGCAAGTAGTGCGTCTTAAATTTTAAAAGGATAAATATAGTTCAACTTGACACGTTCTCTTAAAAGCCACAAACTTCTTTGAACTTTTTTATAAATTTCACCGCTAAAAATCAAAGAAAAGAGGCATAATATCTTAATAATTTTATTACTAGGCTCTGTTCTACCCATAAGTGCATGTTTTAAATCGTATTTCATATGAAAGTTATAACTAATTGTAGACATTGCAGTGTTCATATCATCAATCGTATTAACATACGCGGTTTGTGCCATTACCGCATAATAATATCTTATAACTTGGGTATTCGCACAGTTCCAAGGTTTTAAATATCCAGAAAAGTGTAATATGCCTTTTTTATCCAATTCATTTGGATGAATATCGGAAGCAATTAGGTCAATCTGATAGTTATACATATTATCCATCAAGACTATTTTACCTTTAAATAATATGTTTAATATATCTTGATCAGCAAAAGGAAGAAATGGCATCACATTTAAAATTTCTAATCCCTTATCTACTAAATTCATTTCCTTGCGGATAAGAACACAGTTAAATACCATGACTCCAGCATTAAAATATATGTCTTTGTTAACTCCTAATTTTTTATATAATTTAGTATTAATGTAATCTCTTCTAGTCTTATATACGTCTAAAACAACACCCGCATAGCTATCATTCAAATCATATTGTAACATTCTCGAAATATCACATTGGATAAGAGTATCTGCATCTAAATAAATTACACGATCTATATTTTCACATACTTCAGGAATAAACAGCCGGAATAAAGTCCCTATAGTTATATTTTTAATAGAATCAAGAGTCTGAAAATATGTTGGAAGTTCTATTCTATGATATATTATTTTAGCCCCGTAGCATTCCACTGTTTGATTAATTTTATCAATATTTTCATCAGAAATTGAATCATCACAAAGAATATGGATAATAATAGTTTCTTGTGTATGGAGCAAAATTGAAGCTATTGCTGTTGCAACATATTTACTATACTGACCAGATTCGTCACTTAACCCAAATGCAACATGAATAGCTCTATTTTGACTGTTGTTCATAGCCTTTAGCCTTTCTTAAATATTCAATACATCTCATCGACAGCATTACAAATAATATGTCCTACCAAGATATGACATTCCTGAATTCTGGCAGTGACAGTGGAAGGAATTTTCAATGTCACATCTGCCATTCGTTCAGATTGACTGGATTTATTTCCAGTAAATGCTATTGTCTTCATGTCCTTTGCCTTTGCTTCTTCAAAAGCAGCAATTACGTTTTTACTATTCCCAGAAGTAGAAATCCCAATTAATACATCGCCTGGATTACCTAAAGCCTCAACCTGTCTGCTGAACACTTTATCAAAGCCATAATCATTTCCCACAGCAGTAAGAATAGACGTATCTGTTGTCAAAGCTATTGCCGGCAAACTTTTCCGTTCCTTAAGAAAACGGCCTACAAATTCTGCAGCAATGTGTTGACTATCAGCTGCACTTCCGCCATTACCACACAACATAATCTTATGTCCGGAACTAATGGCCTCTTTGCAAACCATGGCGATCTCTTCAATACAAGGAATACATTGATCAAGAAGAGCTTTTACAACTTGCTGATGTTCGTTAATCTGTTCGGTTATCATATTTTTCTCTCCGTCCATCTTTTAACTTTTTTAGAATTTCATTATACACCATTTGCGCCGGAATCTCATTTAGACATTTGCGGTCCGGACAAGTATAATATATGTCATGGTCAAAACAAAATTGACAATCCAACTTTGGATTGCACAAAACAAATGTGGCTTTCTTCGAGAATGCTCCATGAGTTTTTGGATTTGTAGGTCCAAAAATAGAGACTGTCGGCACTTCTAAAGCATCGGCAATATGTTGCATTCCCGTGTCAACACCAACCGCCAGTTGGCAAAGACTCAACAAATAGATTGACTCTCCAATATTCGTTTGATTTACAAAATTAAATATATTATTGCGTCCTAGCAAATCTACATAGTCCCCTATCAGACTTTCTTCGAGCTTACCTCCTAATAAAAATATGTCATATTCCTGATTTCTGGATAAAAGATCTACTAACGTATGCATATATTCTTTTTTCCAGTTCCTGGTAAACACATAATTACCCTTATAATAATTTTTATCAGCCCCGCCAATACTAACAGCGATTTTTATATGCTTTGATTTTTTGAGATCCTGGAATTTTACCCCATCTTCCGTCTTTGGATACAATAGAGGCTGCTGATTTTTAAGGTTAGGACAAAAATTGCTAACAATGTTTAGATTACGATGCACGAAATGAAGACTATCATCTAAGTCAAGGAAATTCAAGCCATCATATTGCTCACCAAAGCATCGCTTAACCCCCAAAAGTTTAAAAAGACCCATGCCCTTTTTTGGGGGAGTCATTGTAGCCAAGACACCAATATCAAAGTGTTTGAAAAACAACTTAACTAAGGTTTCCACTGTATACCCTATACTTCGGTTTTTCAAGCTGAAATAAAAATAATCGTCAATAGAAATATGACTATGTTCAAATATTTCCTGATTTGCCCGCCCATTCACAAGCAATGCAATATAAGCATCCGGATAATTTTCCCGAATGGCAGAAAGAGCTGGAAGCATACAAACACAGTCTCCGAGACCGTGTTTCATTTCGACCAATATCTTTAATCTTTTCACTTTTTCTCCAGTTTTGTAGTATAATCCAATTTCTTGTTTATCACTTTGTTTGTATAATATTTTTCTATACTCTTAATCTCAGTAAAAATATCATAACCATTTTGCGCTAACAAATCAGATTGCTTTTCTCTTTTATAAAATACAGATGATAGCATTAATTCATAAGTCCATTTTTCCCTTTTCAATGGTAAAAATTTTACTGACCCTGAAACATTTAATTCTCTAGGGACCGAATTTGATACAATACATGGCAATCCCGAAGCCTGCGCTTCAATCCCTACGATTCCTAATCCTTCAAATCGAGAAGGCAGTACAAAACAGTCCATTGCCTGCAGCAACTCTGGAACATCTTTACGAACGCCCAGAAAACAAACTGAGTCTTCCAGATGAAATTGCTTTACCATTTTCCTTGCTTCCGTATAATATTCGTCTCCATTCATATGGCCGCCAATAAGAAGTAGACAGGAATCCGGTTGCTTTTTATGGACTTCCGCAAATACCTGGATTAAAAAACTGTGATTCTTTTGATAGGAAAAACGCCCTATATGACCAATGCAAAATGTTTTCTCGCCAATCCTCAACTCTTTTCTAACTGCATTACGGATTACAGGATTAAAACGATATTTCTCCAAATTGATAGCATTTTTTGCCAGATGATATTTTCCTCCATGAAGAACAGAAGCAGGATACATCCATTCTCCAGCAAGCTGGGAACAGGCAAGGAAATCCGTCCCCAAAACCGGCATCAGCATCTTGCCAACATAATGGATGCATTTTTTCATGCCTCTGACCAGTTTTCTTTTATCATCGATTTCTGTACTGTGGGAATGCACAATAATCCGTTTAAAGCCAGCCCATTTAGCAGCCAGCAAAGGAAGAAAATTGGCATAAGAAATGTTAAAATGAACGGCTCCATATTCAGACTGTTTACAGATCTGCTTCAAAGCCTTCATGTATGCAAAAAAATGAGAAGGTTTGGGCACAACATAGAATCGTGCACCCATCTTCTCGAATTCTTTCTGAAAATCCAGCTGTGTTTCATAAGTGAGAAAATCAAACTGTACCTTGGATTTATCAATATATCGGTAGTTCTGGCAAATATATCCAGTCAGCCCACCTTTGTCGTTACTGACCGTAGCCTGTAATATACGAATTGGAGATGCCATAAAATTTATACTCACCTACTGAAAATGGAAATCACTTGGTTATGTAAGTCTATAAGTATTATTGTAGAATAAGCCAGGAGAAAAGGCAACCAAAAAAGAAAAATCACAATAAATGAACTGTAACAGAAGCCCTTGTATCAGTTTCTTCAAAGAAAATCCTTATTGCACTTGGATTATACAATCTCCACGTATGAATTGTTCAGTCGTCATCAATACCATTTCTCACTTTTCTATAAAACGCAGCAATATCTTTATCTTCCAATATATAGGAGACTTGATGGTTTGCTTCCCCAATACGGATAATCCTTTTTTTCTCATCTGGTGACCAATTTTGAATTCGATTCATTTTCTCAATAATTTTATGAGTTTGGGCAAATGAACCGCTTTCCTCCAGCATATTAAGCAAATTTATCTTATATTGCTGTTCGTCTGGCTGGCTGGCAAATTCCTGATTCATCTCAGCTTCACATTGGTAATGGATTGTTTCAAGGATTTCATTTTCCTTCGTCCTTTTGATGATATTCTGGACCAATTGTTCCAAAGGTTGATTTTTGCTATAATCTGCTGGCGCAAAATAACGTATTCTGTTTTCTCTCAGCATTTTATAGACTTTGCTTTTATCCTTTGTATCGCTATTGTACACACCAATGGAATAGCCTCCATAGGAATTGACCAGCTTCATGCAGGGAATATCTGTATCGCTGTCCCCGATGTAGATGATATTCCTAAAAGGAATCTTGATTTTATCTGGAGGATAAAAATCGTTGACTGCTGCGTCATTCACGTCAAGGACACCCTTTTCGATTCTAAAAAGAAACTGTGTCTTATTGGTATAGTTAACCACTTGTGCCGGCCAGACCGCTATCCCATCCTGATCATAATAAAAAGAACTAGCATAAATCTTTTTAAATTGGTCAGCGATTTTGCTTCCTTCAATCATTTCTTTCAATCCGGATGAGATAATATAATGTTCAACTTCGACCTCTTGTTCAATACCAAAAGTATTAATTCGGTCAAACCAGGAATCAACTCCAGGAAAGAGGCTCAACTTTGAGCCATATTCCATGATTTTCTCTTTATTGAATACCATCGCTCCGCGGGATTTCTTGGTCATCATGTACATATAAGCTAAATTCTGATCCATATCATTATCCGCAGCCAGGCCATTTGATTCTTGCCAAAAATCTTTTACATCGTAACCGAGTGATTGGATGAATCCCTGTGCCTGCATATCATCAGGAGACAGCGTTTTATCGAAGTCATAGCAGATGGCAATTACGGGCTTTTTATAACCTTCATCCATATCAATCACCCCTTTACGATTTCTTCCATTATAGCAGAGTTAACATAAATCTACAAAAAATATACGGAGAAACTATTATACAGAATATGAGCCCCTGGTTTTGCATTTTTTCCTCCGTATCGCATTAGATTGGCTGATTCCCGCCGTCCTGCTCTTCCCTCTGCACTGAAATTATTCCCTCTGGGCGGCCGGCCGGAAAGGGCTCTCCTTCGGCGATTCCCTACGCCGTCGCTGTCGGGTGGACGAGAACAAAGGATGGCAATGAATCAGCAATCCCCAGGACTGCGTTTCCAATCAAAAGCATCTGCCCGGGTAGATGATATCCGACTGCGTGAGACATTGAGCGTGAGACGCTTGAGGCCGTGCAGCAATCGATCCCTACGGATTCGCAATGGATTGACCGATATCTGCCTGTACTAATTTAGTCGCATATACTCCTATACAAGCTTTTAACTGTTTCCATCACTTCTTCCCATGGTAAACATCCTATATAGGAATTTTTCTCAAGATATAGTTCCCACTGTTCCTTCATATCTTTATTTGCGCTGATTCTTTTCAGAATCTCTTCTCCCTTATCTTTGTCCACAAGGGACTTTCGTTTCATAGCCGTTGCCTGATAGGCTTCCTCTAATATTTTCTTATGAATTTGATTCCCATAGGTCGTTGATAGTTGGCAGATATCATAAAAATCTCTCATTCGAGTATTCGCAATGTCTCTGGCAAGAATCGTTTCCAACTTTTCTGCTAATACGCTTTCCAGATTGTAACTCATGATATTGATGTTTCTTTTTTCAAACATCAACGGATATTGATAAGAAACAGCAGCCGGAGTTATGATGTCTCCCGTTGAGATATCGATTTTTACTGACTGTCGGAGCTTATCCATATAGGCATTCAACATAAAACGCAACCCAGGATATTCGTGTTCTTCCATAATCTCTCTGGCACTTTGCAAAGAAAATTCAACTTGATCCGGCAACCTTATTCCGGCGATTTCTTCTATCATTTCTTTGGCCTTTTGTAGTGTCAGAGGATAATTTCTAATAGTAGCATCAATGTCCATTGTCGCTCGCATATTTAGCCCAATCATAGAAGCAACTAACATTCCACCTTTTAAGATAAATTTATCTTGATAAGGTGAAACAGAACATCTTTCTAAAAACCGTTCCATCATATAGTTGCGAATCAGTGTTTGTGCCTTCCAACTATCTCCCTTGGACAAGTTTCTAATTTTATCTTTTAGTTGACCAGAAGATTGGATCATAGCAAAACCTCCGTATAATGCCGGATTTTCTGTTCCATATTTAGTTTCGATGCATACTTCATCAATTGATGAATGTTTTTTGAAGGACTATGAAAATATTCTTTCAACGCTGTTTGGAAGTCTTGGATATCAAAGTCATTTTTATGCTGGATCAGATCACAGATGGAACGATCCATATCATAAACATTCACGTAATGACAAAAAGGCGTTTCCATAGAAATCATACCCAAAGATAGCAGTTGGGGATCCGTATAGTAGGTTTTAATCTTTTTTTTATGTAAAGATAAAGTATTATATCCTTTTTTAACGGTAACGGTAATTATGCTGGGTTCCCGGTCTAAAAGCCCATGAAAATAAAGTGCAGTAGCCCCAGAAAAGACAGTTTCCTGATATTGACTCTGCAATACAAACCAGATATCATCCCAAGCCTCTTCTGTCTTATAGATGCCGGAAGCAATCTTCTGCATAGATTTTTTTTTAATGAATGATGCGATAGTTGGCCGAGAAATACCCAGTGAAACTGCTTCCCGCACAAGCAGATACCCACTGGTTTCTTCTGTTAATTGATAAAGGATATTTTGCTTGTCCACAGTTTTTCCTTTCTATACGCGCTTATATTTTAAAATTTATGAGCATGAATGTTAAATATATTATAATATATTTTTGAACCGGTTTCCACCATCCCTGCTTTGCACTGAATTTCTTCCCTTAAGGTGGCCGGGAAGGGCGAGCCTGCAGTTTTTTTATGTTCAAGAGCATCTACCCCCGGCAGATGGTATCCTTTGGCATGAGACGTGAGACGTTGGGCGTGAGACTTGAAAAGTGGCTTGCCACTTTTCAACGCCCTTTTCTCCCCAAAAACTTCCGTGCCAGGAACTCCCGGATTTTCTTAGGCCAGTCCACCCGTTCCAGGAAGATTACCGGAACTTCCACTTCTTTCAGGTGCTGTTTTTCCAGCCATACGTTGAAGAGGCGTTCGGAGAGGAAGCCATAGATCCGTGCTTCGTAAGGACTGTAGCTGCTGATATCGATGCGGCTTTCCAGCGTAAAAAGGATGTCGAACAGCCAGCTGCAGTATTGATCGAACAGAGTCTTTTTCATGGCGAACATGTTCAGGATGTGGAGCTTCCGCCGATTCATGACGGTGGTGAAGGCCTGGCTGTATTCTGGGTATTTTTCGGCGATGATTTTTTCCACTTCATCCAGATCTTTTTTGTAATGGGCGTGTTCGTACTGGCTTCGGACTGTTTCGATGTAGTAGTTCCGCTTCACGGGCAGAATCACATCGTACTGGCCAAGGAGTCTGTCGTAGTCGGCCTGGGTGAAGATGGCTTTCTTTTTGTCTTCCAGGTTATTGGACCGGACCCGGTGGCCAAAATACCGCCGATAATGGCACAGGCCGATGCAGTCACAGTCCAGATTCTTCCAGGCCCAATACAGCCCGGTGAGTTCACAGTAGTTGGGATTTTTGGAAGAGATGTTATCTCCCGTATTGTCCCCTGCAAACCCCAGCGAAGCCTTCCCCTCCGCCCCAACCTGGAGAGGGAAGTAAACAGGGTCCGATGGGATCCAGTAGGGTTTGTGGATGGCGATGAGGATTTTGGTGTCCATGACGGCTATTGTCCTTTCATTTTAATTTTTATTTAAAGTCGACAGTTACACACGCATCTTTTGTCGGTGCAAGCGCCTCACGCTTAATGTCTCACGTCTCACGCCGATGGAGGCAAACCACATTTGCCGGTTTGCTCCTGAATCAATAAAGAATGAATTTTTTATTGCTCCCTCTAGTGAAGCTCCCGGCATCTACAATTTTTTATTTAACCAAATGCTTTAAAAGCATTTGGCCTCCTTCGGCATGAGACGTTTAGCATGAGACGTGAGGCTAAAATGCGTTTCTCGCATTTTACTTTGCTTTAATTGACATAATCAGTTTAGTCAGTCTCCTGTTAACTTCATCACAGAGTTCACAGGCTTTTTCAAAGTTCTCCTGATTAATGTAGTTTCGTTTTTTACAAATCAGAAGTTGGGTATCTAGTTCGCAGACGGATCCTCTGGCAATTAACAAAAAGTGAATAAAATCTTTATCACTTCCCCTAGCCCTACCTTCTGCGATATTGCTGGGTATAGAAACTGCTGCTCGCTGCATTTGGCTTACCAGATTAAATATTTCTTTTTGAGGAAATTTATCCGTTATATCATAAATCAAATCAACAAGCCGAATGGAACGCTGCCATACAATAAGTTTTTGGTGCGTATAGTACATGTCTAATCTGCATCCTTTCTATGAATATTGCCTATATATTTTTCAATCAAATGCCTAAAGCATTTGATTTCCATCAGCGTGAGACGTTAAGCGTAAGACGTGAGACTGAAAAAGCAGCTAGATGCTTTTTCACTGCTGTCTCCTAGTGACTGCCCCGGGCGTGAGACTGAAGAGCGGTTTACAGCTTTTCCCTATCCGCCACTTCCAAGGCACGGGCGATCACCGCATCCATATCATAATACTTGTATTCTCCCAAACGGCCTCCAAAGATGACGTTGTTTTCCTGATCGGCCAGGGCTTTGTATTCTTGATACCGGGCGCTGTTTTTGGCATCGTTCACCGGGTAGTAGGGTTCGTCCCCTACTTTCCATTCAGAGCTGTATTCCCGGCTGATGACGGTCTTGGGCAGGTCATCGCCTGCATCATCTTTGCCGAACTGGAACCATTTGTGTTCGATGATCCGGGTCCAAGGTGTCTCCCGGTCAGTGTAGTTCATGGCAGCCACGCCTTGGTAATTGGGTTTGTCCAGGAGTTCCGTTTCAAACCGGACGCTGCGGTATTCCAGGGGCCCCAATTTGTAGCCAAAATAGGCATCGATGGGCCCGGTATAGACGACTTTCTCGGCCAGGGCATCTAGTTCTGCCTGATTGGCCAGATAATCTGTGTTCAGCCGCACTTCGATGCCGTCCAGCAGATTGGCCACCAGCTTGGTATAGCCTCCCACAGGGATTCCCTGATACAGGGCGTTGAAGTAGTTATTGTCGAAAGTAAGGCGCACGGGAAGGCGTTTGATGATAAAAGCTGGCAGCTCGGTGCAGGGGCGCCCCCACTGTTTTTCCGTATATCCCTTGATGAGTTTTTCATAGATATCCGTCCCCACTAGGGAAATGGCCTGTTCTTCCAAATTCCGGGGATTGGAGATACAGGCCGCTTTTTTCTGTTCTTCGATTTTGGCTGCCGCTTCTTCCGGTGTCACTACCCCCCACATTTTGTTGAAAGTGTACATATTGAAGGGCAGGGAAAACAGTTCTCCATGGTAATTGGCCACCGGGGAATTGGTGAAACGGTTGAAGGCAGTGAACTGGTTCACATAGTCCCATACAGTCTGGTTGTTGGTATGGAAGATGTGGGCGCCGTACTGGTGCACATGGATGCCTTCTACCGTTTTGGTATAAATGTTCCCGGCGATGTGATCCCGTTTATCGATGACCAGGACTTTTTTTCCAGCAGCTTTGGCTTTTTGGGCAAAAACGGCACCGTACAGACCGGCACCAACGATCAAGTAATTGTATTGAGTCATGGTTTTAAGCTCCTTTTCGATTGCCGGCTGCGCCGGTCTTGGTAACGCCTCTCGTCTCACGCTTAATGTCTCTCGCCTTAAGACCGATCCTTCGGGCCTTTCAGATGTCAGACGTCAGCTTGTTGGCTATAAGCAAATCGGTCCTTCATCTAAACCCGTACAAAACTGGCATCTGACGTCTCAAGGCCCCGTTAAGGGGCTGTGTCTGACTTCTTCCTAACCGCCGCCCCTCAGTACGCCCCTTTATGCTGGAGGACCACTCCGATGGTCCTCCATAGCAGCATGATATCCAGCCAGACGCCCCAGTTGCGGACGTACCAGGAATCCATCTGGACCCGTTCGTCGTAGGTGGTGTCGCTGCGGCCATTCACCTGCCACATGCCGGTGATGCCAGGATGGACCATGTAGAAATCTTTGATATACGGGCCGTATTTGGGGATTTCGGCGGTGACAATGGGCCGAGGCCCCACTAGGCTCATCTGGCCGATGAGCACATTGAACAGCTGGGGCAGTTCGTCCAGGCTGGTCTTCCGCAGCACCCGCCCCACTCGGGTCACCCGGGGATCATCTTTCAGCTTGAATTCTGCTTCCCACTCTTTCTGGGCTTCCGGATTTTCCGCCAGATATTCTTTCAGCTTCTTGTCCGCATCCACGCACATGGTCCGGAACTTCAGACAGGGAAATAGTTTTCCATCCTTGCCGATCCGCTGATGGGCAAAAATGATGGGCCCCCGGGAATCTAGTTTAATTAGGAGTGCCAGCAGCAGAAAGATAGGGCTCAAGACGATGACACCGATAGTGGTCAGCACCAGGTCGAACACCCGCTTGATGAACCGGTTGTAAGGCCGAGCCAGGTTGTTCTTCAGGCTCATGAACATCAGCCGTTCGTTGAACAGGGATTCCACTTCGATGCCGTTCACCGGCAGACCGATCAGATCGGGTACAAAGGCCAGGTTCCGCACATGGGGCTGGATGGTATGGATCAGCCGGTTCAATTTTTCCGGGGAAAGGCCGGGGGCTGCGATGCAGACATCTTGGACCTGGGTCTTTTCGATCACGTCCACTGCCTGGGCAAAGGTCCCCAGATAGGGCAGATTCCCCACGTTTTCTTCCTGAGGCCCGGCATCATCCACATAGCCTATGATATTGAAGTTCAAGCCCACATCGTCCCGGATACCCTGGAGCACAAGATTGGCTGTTTTTCCAGCTCCCACCAGAAGGACGGGTACACTCCCCACCCCGGCCCAGTTCAGGATATGGGCGATGATATACCGGGAAAGGGTCACCAAGACAAGGGCAAAGATCCATAACAGGCCCACAAAGAGCCGGGAAGTGCTGGCGGAAATGTGGGACAGATAGACAAAGACCACTATGGCGCCGATGGCATAGGTACAGCCCCGGCAGATGCATTCCATGAGCTTCCAATAGCCCATGTGTTTCGTATAGATACCTCCCTGCCGGAAAAACAACAGAAAAAGCAGAGGGAATGCCACCCACAGGTTGAGCCAGGGCATGTGGAAATGGGCATTCCCGGTTAGAGCTCCCCGCAGATGGTACGCAAAGAATTCCGCAAGCAGGATCATCAGCCAGTCCGTAATGGTATAGATGGTGGGCAGAAAATAGTTCAGATGATGATGGATAAAGGAATCGGGATGGTTTTCCGAAAAGGCAGTATGAGACATAAATGCGCTCCTTTTACACAGCAAATTGCGTATTTTATATATAATTTTTATTTTACCATATAAATAGAGGAAGATGAAGAAAAAAGGGGGAATTGGTAGGTGTCAACAAGTTCTCGGTGAAATCTTCATCACGGTATAGTTATTCAGAAATGGGGTCAAAAATTTTTCATCGCTGCTTCGAGGTCGACGGCGTGGGGGTTCGCCGCTGGCAAACCCGTCCCGGCCTCCCAGATGGGAAAAGTCCTCCTATACCCGTATTGACCTGACCCCCGCACCTCCTGGCTCCCGGGGTATCGACGTATATCCGCAAAGTGTACCAGCATAGCCAGAGGCCAATTCCGCCCTGCAGGGGTGTAAGCAGAGAGCATCCACTTCAAGCGGATAGCGAGGTCGCTTATACCGTAGCTAAGGACCGAGCTTGCCCGGTGGTGGAGGTATGAGTTCCTAAAAGGACCAAATATCTTGACGAAGGTACGGGAACTATCCACCTGAGATACAGCAATGGATACTGCAATCATCATATTCCTACTTCTGCCGAACACTCCATCGTTTTCGGCCGGTCCTGCAAAATATCGGCTGACGCCGATGCCCCCATGCGGGGGCGACACCAAGCAGGCCGTCCAGGCCCAGATGGGCCTGATATTTCAATCCACGTCCCCATGTGGGGGCGACCAAATCGGCGTTGTACGGTTGTCCAGGGTGGCAATATTTCAATCCACGCCCCCTCACGGGGGCGACAGTCAACCCCAGCAGGTGGTGTATCGCCCCCTATTATTTCAATCCACGCCCCCATGCGGGGGCGACCCCATGCTGGGATATGCAGCAGCGGGCGCGCCCCTGATTTCAATCCACGCCCCCATACGGGGGCGACCCCGGATGGTCGGACGGCTATCGCCGTGAGGATGATTTCAATCCACGCCCCCTCACGGGGGCGACCAGTGGCATTTTTTGACCGGCAGCAAGTGGCCATCATTTCAATCCACGCCCCCTCACGGGGGCGACGTGCGGACATGAGCAAAGGATTTGTAATCAGGATATTTCAATCCACGCCCCTTCACGGGGGCGACTCGGCAGTATAAGGCACCTCGTCTCTGATCCGGAATTTCAATCCACGCCCCCATGCGGGGGCGACGGTCATGCAATCCATCTTCTTAACCGGAATACCGGAATTTCAATCCACGCCCCCATGCGGGGGCGACGATTTTTTACGCTGCTGAATTTCATGAGGACATGATTTCAATCCACGCCCCCATGCGGGGGCGACTGCGATGTGGCGGGTTTTTGCCATATTTGCAATATTTCAATCCACGCCCCCATGCGGGGGCGACGGTGAGGAAGCCCTGGACACCTGGCTAGGGATTACAATTTCAATCCACGCCCCCATGCGGGGGCGACTGCCGTTTGGGGCTGGTGGAAAAATGGTTTGGCTTATTTCAATCCACGCCCCCATGCGGGGGCGACGGCGGTCTTTTTGGCTCTGCCGGATCTACGGCAGCAATTTCAATCCACGCCCCCATGCGGGGGCGACCTGTGCTCTTTGATGGCTGCAACGTCTTTTGCCGATTTCAATCCACGCCCCCATGCGGGGGCGACGCGGTCTTTTTGGCTCTGCCGGATCTACGGCAGCAATTTCAATCCACGCCCCCATGCGGGGGCGACGCGGTCTTTTTGGCTCTGCCGGATCTACGGCAGCAATTTCAATCCACGCCCCCATGCGGGGGCGACAAGTCGTGTCTACGGCTCCCCACTCCCGGGCTGTAATTTCAATCCACGCCCCCATGCGGGGGCGACGTGGCCTCCGGGATCTACAGCCCCAACGAGGCCAATTTCAATCCACGCCCCCATGCGGGGGCGACCATCGGCAAAATGCCCATCTACCTCATGGACCAATTTCAATCCACGCCCCCATGCGGGGGCGACGGCAGGACCGCTGATGTCCGGAGATTTGTAGTTATTTCAATCCACGCCCCCATGCGGGGGCGACCTATCCACGGTGTTCAGCTTCTTGCGAGGGGCAATTTCAATCCACGCCCCCATGCGGGGGCGACGTCACTGCCTGTATTGTCGCAATAGTAGATTCTCATTTCAATCCACGCCCCCATGCGGGGGCGACGATTGCTAGTACGCAAATGATAATTGTTATCAACAATTTCAATCCACGCCCCCTCGCGGGGGCGACCAGGTTCCCATGATTTGATTATTTTCGTTCCGGATTTCAATCCACGCCCCCTCGCGGGGGCGACGGACCTCCCCCGCCGGGTCCCGGCCCTGGTCCACATTTCAATCCACGCCCCCTCGCGGGGGCGACCTCGGCCCATCTGAGCAGCTTTCGCCAGTCATATTTCAATCCACGCCCCCTCGCGGGGGCGACTTGCCGTGCAGTAGATCTTCCCCTCACGGTAGCCTATTTCAATCCACGCCCCCTCGCGGGGGCGACCAGATTGTTTTAACACGGGCAGGCCCAAACAGCGATTTCAATCCACGCCCCCTCGCGGGGGCGACTTGCTTATGAGCAGATTCCATCTTGTCCAAAGGATTTCAATCCACGCCCCCTCGCGGGGGCGACCTGACTGGTATTTTAGGATGTTGGACGAGCTACATTTCAATCCACGCCCCCTCGCGGGGGCGACCAGGAGAGCGCTCCCCATGGTCACAGCCAAGGAAATTTCAATCCACGCCCCCTCGCGGGGGCGACGTTGGAGTAACATTGTGTTGCTGCTACCAGGCAGATTTCAATCCACGCCCCCTCGCGGGGGCGACCCCCTCCGCTCCGGAAGGCGCTCCCATCAAGAGTATTTCAATCCACGCCCCCTCGCGGGGGCGACCGAATCTGGCTTTGACTGGCCGGACAACATCCGATTTCAATCCACGCCCCCTCGCGGGGGCGACAATCTCCGAAGTAACCACCGGGGCATAAGGAGTAATTTCAATCCACGCCCCCTCGCGGGGGCGACCCAAGGTGTGCTCAATGCGACTACAAAACCGGCAATTTCAATCCACGCCCCCTCGCGGGGGCGACTTTGCCAGCGGCGGCCTGGTGAGCGGCTCCGGCGATTTCAATCCACGCCCCCTCGCGGGGGCGACTTTTTATTTACCTCTTTTCTTTTTTTGTAACTGATTTCAATCCACGCCCCCTCGCGGGGGCGACTCCCTCAATAAATTTTTCCGTGTCAGCATATCCAATTTCAATCCACGCCCCCTCGCGGGGGCGACTATTGACGTTTTGGACGTATACAGTTACATTGAATTTCAATCCACGCCCCCTCGCGGGGGCGACCGTACGAATCATTGTCATACAGTTCTTCATAATACATTTCAATCCACGCCCCCTCGCGGGGGCGACCCTTCATCATCTTCCGGATCCCGATGCTCCTCGGCATTTCAATCCACGCCCCCTCGCGGGGGCGACCTTCCTTTTGGGACCTATAGAGTATTCGCCGGAAATTTCAATCCACGCCCCCTCGCGGGGGCGACTTCAGGGGGAGGCGAGTATTACAGTGGATGTAGGCATTTCAATCCACGCCCCCTCGCGGGGGCGACCTAGGATTTAAGACTTCGGCTCCTTATTGTAAAATTATTTCAATCCACGCCCCCTCGCGGGGGCGACCAATCTCATTCTGTGCATATTCAATGACCTGCATAATTTCAATCCACGCCCCCTCGCGGGGGCGACCGGGATTCCTGGCTACCAGCACCAACACGGGGGCGATTTCAATCCACGCCCCCTCGCGGGGGCGACCCGCCTCGGCCAGTAGTGACGCGTGGGTGTGCCGATTTCAATCCACGCCCCCTCGCGGGGGCGACCGTCAGTCCCAAATTACAGAGCTGATGGTGTAAATTTCAATCCACGCCCCCTCGCGGGGGCGACTGCACTTGACAAAATGCTAAGTATAGTATATGATATTTCAATCCACGCCCCCTCGCGGGGGCGACGGTTAAGACTCCAACTGCAATCAATACTTTTATATTTCAATCCACGCCCCCTCGCGGGGGCGACATTGATCTTGCGCTTTTTGCTTACGAACAAATTCATTTCAATCCACGCCCCCTCGCGGGGGCGACTATTGCGCTTCCAGGTATGATTCAGTGTTTCGCTATTTCAATCCACGCCCCCTCGCGGGGGCGACCTACCGCATAGGGCGTCAGGATCAAGAAAACTATATTTCAATCCACGCCCCCTCGCGGGGGCGACTGAAGAATGGATGGCAAGATGTAAGGCAGAGGGATTTCAATCCACGCCCCCTCGCGGGGGCGACTATCACTTGCTGTGCTTTTTCCAGGTTAAGTTCTCATTTCAATCCACGCCCCCTCGCGGGGGCGACCTGCAGCATCTTATTGGTCACGATATTATCATCATTTCAATCCACGCCCCCTCGCGGGGGCGACCTTGGCATCCTGGAGGTTGGTAGAGTCCGGAGTATTTCAATCCACGCCCCCTCGCGGGGGCGACGGGCATGGTTTCCAGCTGGCGGAACACCCGGGGTAATTTCAATCCACGCCCCCTCGCGGGGGCGACAATACAAAAACAATATTAAGCAAAAACAAACCAAAATTTCAATCCACGCCCCCTCGCGGGGGCGACGGATTGAAATGTGGACCAGGGCCGGGACCCGGCGATTTCAATCCACGCCCCCTCGCGGGGGCGACGGATCCGGTTGTCGCTTTTGTCATCGGGCAGGGAATTTCAATCCACGCCCCCTCGCGGGGGCGACCAGTACGGCACGGCCCTTGAAACCGACCGGGCTAATTTCAATCCACGCCCCCTCGCGGGGGCGACTTATCTTTTTCAGGAAGAGATCCAAGATCATCGGGTATTTCAATCCACGCCCCCTCGCGGGGGCGACTGTCAGACGAGGCAGTCAGATTCCATCTGACGTTCCCGTCTTTTTTTCGCGAAGGTCAGTTTTCAGATTTCCTAAGCCCCGTTATCCGGTGCTTTTTCTTTCTGTTTGCTTCCCCTTCGCGCTTACAGCACCATGGGGGCTTCAGGGTCGTAAGTCCTTTTGGCTCCCAGGTGCTGGATTTTGTTCTGATAGGTGTTGCCCAGGTTGTAGAACCGCAGGCTGTCGTGGTCTTTGTCGATGAGGGCTTCCAGTTCTCCTTTCAACAGGACGAACTGGGCCTGGTCCAACAGGCATTCGAATACGGAATTCTGCACCCGCTGTCCGTGGGCCACACAGCATTTGGCCACTTTCCGCAGCCGGGCTCTCCCGGCCGGGGTTTCGGTGTTTACATCGTAGGTTACCAAGATCAACATTGCTTCACTTCCCCAAAAATGCCGGATACCCATCCAGATCCTCTCTCAGCCATTTGGCCAGGAGCAGGGCCTGGACGTAGGGGAAAAGTCCCCAGGGTATCTTTTCTTTCAAAAAGGGATGTTCCAGTTTTTCCTGCTTCCGTTCCTGCCACCGGGTGAGGAAGATCTTCCTTCCCTCTTCGTTCATCAGAACGGCACCGGTTTCCGTCTTTTTGAAGTGTTTCCCAGTAAGGCTCCGGGTGTTGACCAGGGAAAGGACGAACCGATCGGCAGCCAGAGAACGGAACTCTTCCATCAGGTCCAGGGCCAGGGATTTTCTCCCGGGCCGGTCCCGGTGGAGGAATCCCACGCTGGCATCCAGTCCCACTGCTTCCAGGGCATGGGCGCAGTCAGCAGCCAGCAGGGTGTAGGCAAAGGACAGCAGCGCGTTCATGGGGTCCAGGGGCGGCCTCTTGTTCCGTTCCCGGAAGAAAAAGGTCTTTTTATCCCCCAGGATCAGCTGGTCGAACAGGGAGAAATACACATGGGCGGCATTCCCTTCTATCCCCCGCAGCTGGTCTCCGTCCCTGGCCTGCTGCAGATCACGGAGTGCCCCTTTCAAAGTCTGGATGGCTTCCCTGAACTGTTCCTCCTTCACCGACAGAGGATGGTCCCGGAGGAACCGCATCAAGGTGACCCGTGCATTCCAGATTTTCCCTGTCAGGAACCACCGGCCAAGCTGGAGACTTTCCTCCTCCCTGTCGCTTTTCCGATACTGGGCCTTCCGCAGCAGCACATTTCCCAGCCCGGTTCCGCTGATCCGGGCCAGGAATTTTCCCTGGGGTGTCAGAAAAGTAAAGCCGATGTTCTGTTCCGCACAGGCCCCCAGAAGAGCCGGTGACGCCCCTTTGTATCCGAAATAAAAGATGCTCTCCAGGTTCAACAGGGGAATCCTCTGGACCACATTTCCATCCTTCCATGCCGTCAGATTCTGGTTCTCCAGGGACAGATAGAGGTCTTCCGACAGGATGAACAGGGTATTCAGCAGTCGTCTCATAGCCCCTCCTCCTGGAACCGTCCGGCATAATAATCGGCCACCAGCCCATCCTTCTGCAGTTTGGGCAGACACAGGTCCTTCAAAGAACAGCTGGTGCAGGTCTGGCTGGGCTTCACCCGGGGAATGTAGCGCCGCTCATAATACTGGTGCATCTCGGCAAACATATCCCGGACCCGCTGCCGCAGTTCTTCCGTCATGGGGATTTCCCGCCGGTGCCGCAGAGCATGGTAGTACAGACAGCCCCGGGGGATGGCACAGCCCAGCATTTCTTCCAGACAGATCACCTGGGCAGCCAGCTGGAGGATGTCACAGTCATCGGATTTATCCTTTCCCCGCTTGTACTCCACCGGCAGCACCTTCCACAACCCCCGGTGCCCTGCCAGATGAGCCCCTTCTTCTCCGGCATCTGCCTGGGTGAATTCCACCACATCGCAGATTCCCGAAGCCCCCAGGGTGGGAGAACTGATCCGCAGACCCCGCACCGTCATCACCCCGGCCCGTTTTTCCACGAACCGATCGTTGTGGGCATTCTGGTGGATCAGCTGCCCCTCTGCCGTCAGGCGGTTCTCCTCCCACTGCTGGTCAATGTGGATCAGGGCCCACTGGCGCCGGCAAAAGACGAAATGCTGGATTCCTGAGATCATCAGGTAATCCTCTTCCCGCCAGGTCATACCATTCTCTGGCAGGTGACCCCTTCCGGCAGGTTTTCCGTATCCACAGTCACCTGGTAATCATGGTAGGACCGAGGCGCCTTCCGGGGATCCTTTTTCTCCACCTGCACCCGTTCAAACAGTTTGTAGGACGGCGCATTGCCCAGTTCTGATTCATGTTTGAACACAATCAGTTCCCGCACAGCCATATTCCCCCGGGCGGCAGAATGGTCATTTTCGAACATGTTGATGATGGCCTTCCACAACAGCTGCAGGTCTTCGTCGGAAAAGCCCGTGGATTTCCGAGCCAGGTTGGCGGACACATACCCTTCCACCCGGTACAGACCGTAGGGAACGATGTACTTCCGGCCCATTTCCGTGTTCCGGCCTTCTTCCTGCCGTTTGGCAGTGGTAATGGCCACCCGAGTGATGGTGATTTCCTGAGGCATAATGGGGTCGATGCTGTGGGCGAATCCCAATTGGACCGGTCCCCGGACCTGTCCGCAGCTGAGAGCCCCTTTCACGAAGGTGGTCATCACAGCCCCGAAAGTACGGATATCATAGAAATTGCTGCACATAAAGTCCCGGATCTTCCGGTCCGCATCGGGATCTTTCTTTTTGTCGATTTTCTTCACATCATCCACACCCAGATACTCCAGCGCCTTCTTGTCGTTGGCTTCCAGGGGGACCGTTTCCCGGACATAGATCTGATACCCGGGCTGGTCTTCCTTGGCAGCTTCCACATAATTGCGGATCTTCCGTTTCAGGCACACATCCGTCACCAGGCCCAGGCCGGTTTCCGGGTCCACCCGGGGCATGTTCCCTGCATCTGGATCCCCGTTGGGGTTGCCGTTTTCCACATCAAAAAGCACCACGAAATCGTACCGGTTGCGAATTGCCTTGTTTTCTTCCATTATGCCTGTTCCTCCTTCTTGGTATAGCGAGCCTGGGTTTCCTGATAATAGCCCAGGATGAACATTCCCTGTTCGTCCAAAGTCAGCCGGCCGGGAATGGGGTTCCCTTCATCGGGCATGGTAATCTTTTCCATCAGGCTGCCCAGCTTCTTCTGGGTATTCACCGCCAGTCCCTTGTTGGTCCGGCCCAATTTATTCAGATGGGCATTGGCCAGTTTCAGCAGCACCGGGAATACCGCCCCCGGCGTGGCGCAAGCCGCATTGAAATACCGGTCTTTGATGGTTGCACTGACTTCGCTGGAATCTTGCTGCAGTCCCTCCAGCACCGCAAACAGCCGGCCCAGCACATAAGGAACTGCCTTGCAGTTTTCATTGACGTTCATGGTAATTTCTCCACCCCACTTTTCCTGATGATTCTTCAACAGATAGGCCTTCACAAAGGCCGCTCTGGGATAACTGATTTTTGCATCCCCGGATTCTGCCTTGATCCGCAGCAGGAACTGCCGATACATGGCTTCCGGATAAGGGGCATCCTGGAGGATGCTCCGGAGCAGGCTCCCGGCCAAAAGGGGCAGTGCCTGCTTTTTGGTGGCATTGGGATTCACCGATTCCTTCAAGAGACGCCATAAAGGCAGATAATCACCTCGTTCTTTTTCCCAGGAGGGACGGACAATCTCCAACCGTTTCTGGTGATTCTGCAGATGCTGCAAGGTGACCCCGAAGGTATTCTGCCAGAAGAAACGGACGGACAGCCGGGCCGCATTGGGTGCCAGCCCCAGCACATAGAACGGTTCATCCGGTGAAAGGGTGATGCCATCCACATCAGCAGCCACGCCCTGGAGGATTTTTTCCAGCACGGCTTTTACGGTTTGTTCTCTGTTTTCCCCGGTTCCTGACGGGTTTAGGAAGTTCATGTACACCTGCTGATACAGCGGTTCGGCCGATTGGGCCCAGAACACCACCGTGGTATCTCCGCAGAAAATGCTGTTTCCGTCCCGGAGCAGCTGATTCAGGGCCGTGGTATAAGCAAAGGCCGCATATTCACTGACTGGGGCATTCAGCCCCTGTTCTCCGTCATGACCAAAGGATTCTACGGATTTGGCATTAAAAGAGACTAGTGCTGCTCCCATAGACTGGGCATCCCGTACTCCTTTGATGTTGGGATGGGTCAGGGCGATTTCCGCCACCTTTCCAGTCACCAGGCACTGGCCTTTTTCGCTGTTCTCTCCCCCGCCTTCTTTCTTGTAATCCATCCAGCGCCGACGGATTTCCGGATCCTGCTGGGCTTCCTGGCCGTTGACGGCAAACACCAGTCCCGAAGCCCCCACAATCGCATCCCGGTTCTGCTGGAATACCGGATTTTCCTCCGCCTTATCCGGCTGCCAGCTGTCAAAGAACTTCAGGACTCCCTGAGCAACCGGAGAATCACACCCATCCAGCAGCTGGTGGTGAAAAGTCCGGGCCGCCTCAAAACACTGGATGGACCGTTTGGGTTTCCCTTTACTGTCCACACCGAAAAAATAGGATGAGCCGTCATAGAGAAAATTGGGCCGCACTCCGCTGGACCGTTTGAACACTTCCGGCACCTGGAGCAGGGGATCCGTCAGGACGGTTTTCTTCCCCCGCTGGACTTCATTCCGCAGGGACAGGATGCCCAACAGCTTCCCTTCCTCGTCCAGCTGGATTTCCGCCGATACCTTGGCCGCGCTCCAGCCTGGTTCCTCCACCTTTCCCTGTTTCAGCAGGGTTTCATAATACTTCACCAGTGCCTGCAGGATCATTGGTGCACCTCGCAGTTCCGGAGATCAAGGACTCCATTGACCAGTTTCGCCCGGAAAAACCGGGGCATGATGTTTTGCAGATTCCGATAATCCATGTCGTAGAGCATCAGTCCCAGATCCTGGGTAAGGGGATAGGGCTGGATTTCCTCGTCATCCTCCACCAACCGGAAAGAAGCCGGAAATTCCCGGGTTCCGAAATAAGGCTGATGGTAGCACTGCCCCTTCCGGGCCCGGCGGGTGAGCATTTCCCGGAATTTCCCCGGATTATCCGAAGAATTGGCCTTTTCTGTCATTTCAAAATGAAGGGTGATGCAGTAATGGACATTTTTCAGCACCGTGGAAGCCCGCTGCATAATATCCTCATGGGTTGCCTGGGCCAGCAGCTTGCCACCCCGGGCACCGGCCAGGACCGTAGTCCCGGAAATTTTGCTTTTCAGTTCATTCCGCCGGATATTGGTGAACTGGATGGGGCTCAGCACATCGATTTCATCGATCACATACCGCAGCCCCGGATGCCAGAATATGGCCTCCACCAGTCCCCGGGCCGCGGAAGGCGTCATCACATCGTAGCTCATCCGCTCCCCCTTCAGTTCCGGCCGGGTAAAGCAGGCATACTTCCCCCAGCAGTCGATTCGTACTCCATAACTCATGGAACCACCTCTGTTTCTCGTTGATATCGCTTCAGGCAAACAGCCCCCGTCCTTCTTCCTGTTGATAAGTAAGGCCGGTTTCTTCCTTATATACGGACAGATCTTTCAGCACTGCCATCTGTTCGTCCAGAGCCTCCGTCACCCCGTCCGCCAGCATCTGTTCATACAGCCCTGGCCGGGGGCCGGTCTGGGACCATACGCTGACCATATAACGGCCGGCTTTCCGCAGCAGCTTCCGGGTCCGGATGCCGCACTGGAGCTGGCGGACAATCTCCTGGGCTTCCTCATTCCAGGGGATCAGCACATTCCTGGTATGGTCTTCGATCAGTTGGAACTGTTGACCGATGGTGGCATAGGCTCCCTTGCCAGATAAATCGACAATTCCTTTTTCATCCAGTATACCGTTTTTTGCCCGATAAAGCCAGTCAAAGTAATTGGCAATGGCTTCCGGCGCTGCCAGGTCCTGGAACTTCTGTGCCACCAGCTGGGTGCTCTGCCGTTCCTGTTCCAGGAAGCGGGACTTCTGGCTGTTTTCCGTGGCGAAGACATAGACCAGGCTGTCCTCCGCTTTGCGCTTCCCTTCCCGGTTGCACCGGCCGGCCCCCTGGATCAGGGCATCCACCCCGTTTTCTTCCACATACACCACCGGGAAATCGATATCCACCCCTACAGAAATGATGCTGGTAGAGACCACCCGGCAGGGTTCTCCTTTTTTCAGCTTCTCCTTCATGGTGCGGATCACCTGCTGCCGATGGGCCGGGCAAAGATTGGTGGAAAGATAAAGGTGCTCTCCCTGGATCCGGCTGCTGATTTCCCGGGCCTCCCCTTTGGTCAGGCAGATGCACAGGCTCTGGGGCTGCCCTTCCATGGCTTCTGCCACCTGGTCATAGGACAGCACCCCCTCATTGACCAGCCGGGTCCGTTTGAAGAAGCGGTAAAGGCCGGGGATATCTTCCATCAATTCCTGGGGCTTTTCCTGGAGGAACCGTTCCAGCCGGGGCTGGGTGGCACTGCACAAAAGAGCCGAAGAGGAAAAATGCCGGACCAGGGCCTCCAGGCTCCGGAGCACCGGAGTCATATAGTTCACCGGGAACATCTGGGCCTCGTCAAACAGCAGCACACTGTTGGCCATGTTGTGGAGCTTCCGGCACCGGGAAGACCGGTTGGCAAAAAGGGATTCGAAGAACTGGACATTGGTGGTGACGATCACCGGTGCGTCCCAGTTTTCCGTGGCCAGCCGACGGGTGTCCATCTTTTCGTCCGTGTCCTCATATTCCACCTGGCTGTGGTGTTCAATGACATTTTCCTCTCCCAGGTAGGACCGGAGGATGTCCGCCGTCTGTTCGATAATGGAAGTATAGGGAATCACATAAATGATGTGTTTTTTTCCGCAGGTCCTGGCCTTTTCCAGCGCCCAGGCAAAGGCGGAAATGGTCTTGCCTCCGCCGGTGGGAACGGTCAGGGTATAGATCCGGTCTTCCTGATTCTTCCCCATCTGGATGCAACGCTGGAGGATCTCATATCGCTTCCGGTTCAGATCATTTTGCGGATGGAAGAACCCCTTTTCCTGCAAGGCAGAAAAGAACCGGTCATGGAGCTGTTCCAGGGAGGCAAAACCGCTCCGTTTCACCGCTCCCTCCTGCATATAGTCTTCCGTATCCAGAAAATCCCCATCCACCAGACAGGAATACAGCATCCGCAGCCAAAGACTGCACCCAATGAAATCCATCTTCCCCTGGATCTGGAAATCCTGGATGACTTGTTCGATTCCCTGGACTTGAACCGGCACTTTCAATTCCTGCCGCCAGGAAGAGCAATCCGGAACCGCTTTTTTCAGCCGGGCTGCAAAAGTGTTTTCTCCAGGCAAATCAGCATTTGTTCCCAAATCCGGCAACCCCGCATGGTGCCCGGCGATACAGAAAGCTTCCATAGTAGAAGTGAGATTTCCATTTTTTGCCAAAAGCTGGGCCCCCGCCGTAGAATGATCCACCCGGCCATGTTTCTGCCCCAAAAGATACTTCTGGAAATCCCCAGAGTACTTCCCAATATCGTGGAGCAGCCCGCACTGCCGGGCCGCCTCCTTCATTTCCGGAGTGGGAGCAAACTTCTCCGCCAGCCGGGCCACCTGCCGGAGATGGTCCAGCAGGAGCTGAGGCGGCCGTTTCCCCGCTGGATCCAGATGGGCCAAATATGGTTTTCCATTCACCATCACTTGTTGCAACTTCATCCCCTCCTTCTGTTCCTTTTACTATATCATATCTCGTGGGTAAAAAAACTCCCCGATGCACACCTTCCTGCAAATGATGTACCCTCCGTTCTTTTCCCCTTGCAAAAAAGCTGCGTCCCCACCGTTCCTTTCCAGGACGGCATGGTCCGCAGCTCATTTTGTTCCAGTTTACCGGTTCCGCTCTTTCATGGCCCGGTCGATATCCCGTTTGGCAGCCCGGTCCGCCATGGCCTGGCGCTTGTCGTAGAGTTTTTTCCCGGTGGCCAGGGCCAGTTTGCATTTCACCAGTCCGTGGCTGAAATACAGCTGGAGGGGGACCAGGGTGAACCCTTTTTCTTTGGTCTTCCCGATCAGCTTCTGGATTTCCCTTTTGTGCATCAACAGCTTCCGGTCCCGGAGGGGATCCACATTGAACCGATTCCCCTGTTCATAGGGGCTGATATGGAGATTGTAGATATACACTTCGCTGCTCTTGGTCACCGCTGCATAGGAATCCTTCAGGTTGGCCTTCCCCTGGCGGAGGGATTTCACTTCCGTCCCGGTGAGGACCATGCCGGTTTCATAGGTTTCATGGATGAAATAGTCATGCCTTGCTTTCCTGTTTTCTGCGATTACCTTCACTGGCTTTTCCATGTTTCCGATCCCTTCTTCTCCGCCGCCGGCGGTTGTTTTTCTTCTTTCCGGTGTTTTCTGCCGCCGTCCCCTGGGGCACCAGCTGGCTCAGAGCTGCTCCTTCCGCTTTTTGGGGCGTGTTTTTCTTCTTTTTTCGACGGCTGCTGTTCTTTTTGCCAGATGCCTTCCGGTCCCCGGACTTCCGGCCGGTGGTCTCGTTCCGCAGTTTCCCGGTGGCGATGCCGGTCTTGGTCTTTTTCTGCCGTCCCAGTTCCCGGCGCATCTGGTCCGCTGCCTCCGGAGTCAATCCAGCCAGGACGAAATCGATTTTCCGTTCGGAGACATCCACCTGGAGCACCTGGATCTCCACCTGGTCGCCCAGACGGTACCGATGGCCCAGATGCTGGCCGATCAGGGCATACTGGCCGTCCACATAATCATAATAATCGTCGGTGAGGCTGGAGATATGGACCAGCCCTTCCACCCCATTTTCCAGCTCCACGAAGAAGCCGAAGGAGGACACTCCGGAAATGGTCCCGGCAAATTCCTTCCCCACGAACTGGAGCATGTATTCGGCCATCTTCAGGTCCACGGTCTGCCGTTCCGCATCGATGGCTCCCCGTTCCCGGATGGAACAATGGGAAGCGATCAGGCTCAGGCGCTGGGTCCGCTCTTCTGCCTGCTGCCGGGTCAGCCGTTCTCCATCCAGCTGCCGGCGCAGGAGCCGATGCACCATCAGGTCCGGATACCGGCGGATGGGAGACGTGAAATGGGTGTAAAAATGGGCAGCCAGGCCGAAATGGCCGATGTTCTCTGTCTGGTAGACTGCTTGACGCATGCTCCGGAGGGCCACCGTAGAGATCAATTTTTCCTCCGGCTTTCCAGCCACTTTATCCAAAGCTCGCTGGAGATCTTTGGGACGCATCTTTTCTTCCACTTTCAGCGTGACCCCGAAGAGGGCCATCAGCTTGGCCAAGTTCTGGATCTTTTCCGGATCCGGCAGATCGTGGACCCGGTAGATGAAGGGCCGTTTGTGCCGGGCCATATAGCCTGCCACCGTTTCATTGGCAGCCAGCATGAATTCTTCGATGAGCATCTCGGCCACGGAACGTTCCCGCTTCACAATGGCCACTGGATGTTTCTGTTCATCCAGGAGCACCTTCTGTTCCGGCAGTTCGAAATTGATGGCGCCTCGGCGTTCCCGCTTTTTGTGGAGCACCTTCTGGAGCTGGGCCATGTTTTCCAGCATGGGGACGATATCTGCATATTTTTTCCGCAGGGCTTCGTCCTGGTCCACCAGGATGGCCCGCACATCGGGATAGTTCATCCGATGATGGTTGTTGATCACGCTGGGGGAAAGGGTAAAGGAGATGGTCCGGCCGGTCTTTCCGTCGATGAGCATCTCACAGCCCATGGTCAGCCGGTCTTCCCCTTCGTTCAGGCTGCAGATGCCGTTGCTCAGTTCCACCGGCAGCATAGGCAGGACCCGGTCCACCAGATATACGCTGGTGCCTCGTTCATAGGCTTCCTGGTCCAGCAGGGAATGGGGCTGGACGTAATAGCTCACATCGGCGATGTAGACCCCCAGGAAATAATTGTCTCCTTGTTTTTCCACATAGACCGCATCGTCCAAGTCTTTGGAATCCACCCCGTCGATGGTGATGATGTTCCATTTCCGCCGGTCCAGCCGGTTCTGGAGCTCCTTCTTTTTGATTTTCTGCTCTACTTTTTCCGCAGCTGCCTGGACCGGTTCCGGGAATTTGGTGGGCAAATCGTTATCTTTGATGATGGAAAGGATTTCCAGGCCGATATCCCCAGGTTTCCCAAGGATCTCCACGATCTTTCCTTCTGCATTCCGCCGTTCGTCCGGCCAGGTGGTGATTTCCACCACCACTTTTTCCTTATCCCGTGCTCCGTTGAAATCTTTCCGACGCACGTAGATGTCCCGGCCCACTCGTTTGTTGTCCGGGATCACAAAGCCGAACTCGCCTGATTTGCTGAAGGTCCCCACCAATTTGTGATGGGCCCGGTTCAGGATCCGGATGATCTTCCCTTCCTGCCGGTCGTCGAAACCGCTTTTCATCACCCGGGCCATGACCGTATCTCCATCCATGGCGCCGCTGAGGCTGCTGGCCGGGATAAAGAGATCTCCATCGGCGGTCTTCTCTTCCGGGATCACAAAGGCAAAGCCCTTGCTGGTCACCTGGCAGCGCCCCACCACCAAGCCCATAGCCGCGGGGAGCCCGTAGGTATTGAACCGGGTCTTCACCACCTGGCCCCGGTCTTCCAGATCTTTCAGCACCTGCCAGAACAGCTTCAGGTCACTGCCTTCCAGCGCCAGGGCCTTCAGCAGTTCTTCCGCCCCCAAGGGAGCTACCGGATGTTCCTTCATATACCCCAGGAGCTGGTTTTCCAATTCCGTGTTTGTCATGATCTCTCCTCATACATCAGCTTGCCGTCCGCTTCCGCGGCAATGGTCCCGTCCTCCCGGACCACCTGCCCGGTCATTTCCAGCAGCTGTCCTTTCCTCCGCTTCACTTTGGTGATCACTTCGATCCGTTCCCCGATCCGCACCGGCTGCCGGAAGCGGACCTCCAGCCGGGCCGTGTAGGCAACTTTGTGTTCATACATATAGGGGTAATTCCCCATGGTTTCGTCCAGCAGGGTGGAAATCAAGCCTCCGTGCATCCGGCCGTCATAGCTCTGATGGACGGGCTGGGGCACAAAGCTGGTATAGCAGCCTTCCGCATCGGTACGGAAATGGAGATGGAGCCCCATAGGGTTGTCCTTCCCGCAGCCGAAGCACATGGTATCTCTGGTTCTTTCCATATTCCTTATTCCTCCAAAAAGGCCTCAATGGCAGCATAAATGGCCTGCCGGCCCTTATATAATGTCATCACATGGCGGGCCTGAGGGATCCACAGCAGGNACCGTCAAGCGGTAGGGGTTCGCAACCGATCCACAGCTCCATTCTAATCGTACCGTAATTCACTATAAAAGAGAATATCTGGTACAACTCTATTATACGAGGGGTTCGCCGCAGGCAAACCCGTCCCGGCCGCCCAGAGGGCAAAAACTTCTATACCTATACACCCGCGAGGGCTCTCCGCCGGGAAGGCAGACCCGTTCGTCCCTGGCGGGAGGCTCACAGCCTATCGCCTTGTCCTGACGGTCAAAGGAGACCATCTGCAGGGGCAGATGCTTTTGAATGAGAAAAGCCGCAGGCCGGGAAGGGCGGGCCTGAGACCGTTTTCATTGCCCGGATGGCAGCCACATTGCTCTGGATTTCCGCTTCCGCAGCGGCCGGTTCCATGAACGTAGTCATAAACATCACCTCATTTCAGGCATGGAAAAAGCATCAGGCATTTCTGCTAGGTGCTTTCTGTTAGATTTTATTCAGCTTCTGGATGCGCTGGTTCGTATTGAATCCCATGATCGCCTGGATACGGCTTATCATGCTTTACCTTTTCGGTAAAAATATCAAAAGGAATCCCTTTTGGAAATGCATCACAGTAGGGACATCCCCGCATATCTTCCCGCGGATAAACCACATAATGCTTACAGCACCTACATCTATTTATCGGAAACATATTCCAAACCTCCTTTCTTTTTTAACAAATGCGACTTTATACCGCGGATCAGTCAAGTCATAGGTAATGGGCTCTTTCAGCTTCTTTTCAGTAGCCAGCCTATGAGGGATTTTCTCCCCTTCGTGCACCTTCACCGTATCCCCGCCATTATTTCCTGGTGTAATATCCACCAGAACCACCTTGCCGGCATGAGGATTTTTCGGAAGCACCTGGGCCTTTACCACATACTTGTCGTGCCATTGGCTATAGGTCATATCCGCCGGCAAATAGTAGTTCCGCCCTTTTTCGTCCCTGGCGATCCGTTTTCCTTCCTGTTTGTGCCCATCTTCAGGACCGTACAGGCTTCCGGCAATGGTAGACCGGCAATTCAAATGTAGGAGCGGCAGGCCCGGCCGCCCGCTGCTCCATCGTTTGGCCCTGCCTGCGGGATGACCGGGCGGGATTGCTGCGTAGCCCTGAGTCATCCCCTACGGAGTTCGCGGACCTTTCGATAAGGCTCCACAGGGGGCGGTCGTAGGGGGGTTCAAGACTTTTGCAAAGCAAAATGTCGCCAGAGCCGCCCGCTCCAAGGATTTCATTAAATTTCTGCCGTTTTTTTGCCGTCTGCCGGTCCGTATACCCGTTCCATCCCAGACCGAGTAATCAGCCAGGTACTGCCGGATTTCCGGGCTTCATCAGCGCGGAACCGGGGCTCTGCCCGGCTGTACCCAGTACAGGCCAGCCGTACAGTCACAGGCTTAAGGCCCCACAATTCTGCGGCTTCCGTTACACTCATAACTTCATCGATTGGATTCATTTAGACTTCCTCCTAGAATTTTCAATAAAGTGATAATTAAATTTTACAGTGCTTTCTATTTATTATCAAGCATATTTGCTTGATGGGGTAAATACAATGTCCCGGATGTCGGCCGCAAAGGCCGTTCCCGCCACACCGGCCACCAGAGCCAGAGTCATCGCCATAGTTTTCACGTTCTTCATCTTGCATCTCTCCTTTTTGTGCATAAAAATAGCAGACCCTATGGTCTGCCAAAAAGCTATTTATATTTAGGCCGCATCCGAACCCTGTACCCATTTGCCGATTGAATGTTATCAGCCGTGATAACAGCAATGGATACAGGGTTTTCTTCATCTGTTTCCACAATCACCCTGGTGATATCTTTCAGGATTCCTTCTTCCAAAGTTTTAGTGTCATTCTCTTTCATGTTCCCCTCCTTTTCAGGCATAAGAAAAGCCCGCTGCCGGAGCAGGGGGCTTAATTCTTTTCATTCTGTTGGTCTTCTTTCAATTCATCATACCATTGCTCAAAAAATGCTACCTGATCATTCCGATCAATAATATGATTATCTTTGTTCTCTGGAAAAGGCGTAATGTTTTTTATTTTTTCCATAAAATCAGCCCTCTCGCATGCAAATCTAATAGAAGGTCTTTCATCATGTATGTAATCATAATATCCTTTTCATTCTTAGATGCCTTTTGATAAGCATTGTCCATTTGAAGACTATTAAAATGGGAATAAGTCACTTTCTTTGTTTTCAGAATATCATATTCATCAGTCTTGGTCAATAGTTGAATGTGACCATTATTTCCAATTGCGGAAATATATTTTAGAGATTCTTGTTTGCAGAATTCGCTCAAATCATCTAGTGAAAAGCCTCCACACCTAGGATGATTATGCAGCAACCAGCTACTATAAAAGACACTGCTTGATAAATTAAGATTGCTTTCCGAGCCCTTTACGGAATCAATAAGATTTAAGTGATTATCTAGCAAAAAGGCGCCTTCATTACTGTCATTTTCATCTTTAGCAAACTTTAATAATTTCATTTGCCAATTTTGCATAATGAGATTTTGTTTATCGGATAATCCAGGATACTTAAATCGTCTTACATTTTGAATTGTCTTATCTGTTATTTCGACTTTTTCTCTCCTGGCGTATGAAACCATTTCAGAAAGCCTGCTTTCTGTCTTTCCAAATACATCAGACAAGTTTCTCGCCTTTTCCATCCACCCAACCCTTCCGGCTCTCCACTCCTGTTCGCCTTTCACTCCCAGGATGGCCTGCCGGATGTGCAGGGGCTGTTTGGCCAGCCAGACACGGCCGTTTTCTTCCACGTTGTCGGACCGTTTCTTTTCATCTATCTCACCCCAGTACACAGGGGCATAATGACACAAGCAATGAGGATGGGCCGGCTGGGGTACTACCTTGTCCTTGGGGAAAATTCCCTTCCCCAGGCCGTACAGGTCCGCATTGGCGTACATGTCACAGATGTCTTCCGCCGGGTGCCGGCTCCCCAGCTTCCACTTGTAGGCCACCACGTCTTCATCTTCCCCGTTCCGGGCCATGAAGGCATCGTAACGGGCCCTGGCCCCTTCCGTCCGGGCAATCCGTTCCGCCACGTACCGGCTTTTCTCCTGTATGGCGTTCTGGAGGGCTCTCTTGGCGGCTTTTTCGCTGCCGTGCTCCAGAGTTTATCCGCCTCCCTAACCAGATTGCAGGCAATAAAAAAGCAGAACCGTTTCCGATTCTGCTTTAAGCACAGTATATTATATTTTATTCATTAAAGGGTCAATAGTACAAAGGGAAGAAGGGCACCAACTATAGAGGCCGCACAACCGGCGGCCCGCCAGACAAAGGGTGAAAAGCCGCAGGCCGGGAAGGGCGGGCCTGCGGCCCGCCCCTCGTATAATAGAGTTGTACCAGATATTCCCTTTTATAGTGAATTACGGTACGATTAGAATGGAGCTGTGGATCGGTTGCGCGCCCCTACCGCTTGACGGTTTTTGTAGAGTCCGACCACAGAATTCATTCAATTTGTTAATGAGTTGGATACCGCTCGACGGTTCATATCTAGCGAGGATACATTATGATGAAGTCTCTGTGGCTTTGATGCACAGCTGCCAATTCAAAAAAAGGAGGTTGATTTTTATGNACGTTGGAGTCGGGCACTCGTTCACCAACTTTCGGAGATTTCCTATCCACAGGGGCGGTCAAATCGTATGACCAGCTGCTTTTTCCAGCACCTCACTGGCGGCAAGGGTCATCTTTAAATAAGCCTCCGCCTCTTCTTTTTTCTTCCCGTCCACGATCCGGGCAAAATCCTCGAACTCTTCCACCATCCGGTTTTCCCGTTTCGGCGGAATCCAGCTTTCAGTCACCTTTTCATTTTTCACAGCGGCGGTGCTGAACTGGTCCTGGTCCGGTCCCTGGATCAGGGTCCACTCCAGTTTTTCCGGGTGGATGGGCTTTCCTTCCACTTTCAGCCACCCTTTTTCTCCCTGGACCAGGAACCCGGAGGGGCTGTCGGAATCTTTGGCGGCGGACAGAGTTGCCTGGAACCCGGGGTATCCCAGGAGCAGCACGCCGGAGGTATCCACCTCATTCCATCCCCGGTTGGGGGCATACAGGACCTTTTCCGGCAGGCCCCAGAGCCCGGTGGTCCAGGCGATGTTGTACACGTTCAGGTCGTACAGGGCTCCCCCTGCTAGTGCCGGATCGAAGGCAGGGAGCACTTCCCCTGTAAGATACCGGTCATACCGGCTGGAATATTGGGAATAATTTCCCTGGACCAGCCGGATGGGACCCAGGGCCGGCACCAGTTCCCGGATTTTCCGAAAGAGAGCCCCGTGCCACAGAGGCATGGCTTCCAGCAGGATGAGGCCTTTTTTCCGGGCTAGTTCCGCCAATTCCTGGGTCTGGGTCAACCGGGTGCAGAAGGGCTTTTCCAGGATCACGTTTTTTCCAGCCAGCAGAGCTTTCCGAGCATAGGCATAGTGGACCGGGTTCACCAGGGCGATGTACGCCGTATCTACGTCTGCTTCCTGAAAAAGGGCCCGGCAGTCCGTATATACCCTGGAAATCCCATACTCCCGGGCCAGAGCTTCTCCCCGCTGCTGGCTGTGCTGCCGGCACCACAGGGCCTCCACCTGGATGGACGGCACCGCCTCCATAGCAGCCAAGGCCACAGGAGCAATGGCGCCAGTGCCCAGCATGGCCAATTTCATGAAAAAAGCCTCCTTTTCTGGTCAAAAGGTCACACCGAAGGTGATCACTCCCTCTTTGTATTCCACCTGGATCTTCCCTCCCAGGAGATGGGTGGCTTCTTCCGCCATGGAAAGGCCGATGCCGTAGCCGGCTTTTTGGCTGTTGTGGCTCTCATCTCCCCGGTAGAACCGTTCGAAGAAGTGGGTGTAATCCACCCCTGCCCCGTTTTTGTAGTCATTGGCTACACTGGCCCGGAAACCATGGCGGCCATGGGTTTCCAAAAAGGCCCGGATGGTGCCTCCCTCATCGCAGTATTTAGCGGCGTTGTCCATGAGGATATTGAAGATTTCATAGAGGTATTTGGGATCGGTTTCCCGTACGATCCCTTCCGGGATCTCTGTCACCAGCTGTTTCTTTTCACTCTGGACCACCGGAGCAAAAGCTTGGACAGCTTCCTGGAAGGTCCGGCTGATATCCACCGGTTCTTTTTTCAGTTCCTGTTCTTTCTTCTCTCCCAACTTGGCCAGCATGATCAGTTCGTTGATCAGCCGGGTCACCCGTTTCACCTGGAACAGGATGTTGTCCGTCCACTGGCTCTTTCCGCTGATCAGCTCCAATGCCTCTGCATTGGCAGAAATGATGGCAATGGGGGTCTTCAGTTCATGGCCTGCATTGGTGATGAACCGTTTCTGGCTGGCCAGGTTCTCTACGAAAGGACGGATGGCGTAATTGCTCAAAAGGCCAAGGATCAGCATATAGAGCAGGATACAGGCCAGGCCGAACCGGAGGGAATAGCGCATGAACGCCTCCACAGCCCCCACATCCCGGGTGCAGTCCATGACCACCACCAATTTTCCTCCCTCGGTCCGAGGTGTCACACTGAAGCAGTAGCTGGCCCGTTTGTTCTTGAACAGGCCCTGAGTCTGGGTGCCATCTGCCAAGCTCCGGGCAATCTCCAAAGCCTGGAGTTCATTGAAGGCGGAAATGTTGGACAGGTTCAGCCGGCGGATCTTGTCGTTTTCATCCAGGATGACGCTGAAATACCGGGTCTGGTGGGCAAATTCCGGGGTATCATTGTACCATTCCGGATCACTGAGCCAGCTTTCCGTGCTGGTCCCAGGCTGGTGGGAGGGCATGATGCCATCGTTCTGGACAATGGCGGTAAGAAGGGTGTTCACTTCTGACCGCATCTTCATATAGGTGATGCCGTTGATCAGCCCAAGGGCCCCGGCCAAGATGATGACCACGGCGATAAAAGCCAGCAGCAGGAATTTCCGCCGCAGACGATGGATCATATCCATAGGGCAGGCTCCTTAACTGGCCAGGGCCGGTGTCTGCAGCACAAAGGCCCCGTCCTGGTGACCATCGATGGTCAGATTGCCGCCGATGGCCCGGAGTTTTTCCCGGAGGTAGGACACATAGATCCACACGATCCCTGGGTCTTCCTGTTTTTCATCCTGCCAGATCCGATCGAAGAGCACCCGTGTCTCACAGGGTTTTCCAGGATGCTGCATGAAAAATTTCATCAGCTGGGTCTCCTTGGGAGAGAGCCGGACTGTGCTCTTGCTGGACAGTTCCCCTTCCGCACAGTTCAGGGTCACCGTCCCGGCCTGGAGGGTATCCCGGTTGAAATCCTCCTGGCGCCGGGTCAGGCTCCGGAGCCGTGCCAGGAGTTCTCCCATGGCAAAAGGCTTGGTCAGGTAATCGTCCGCCCCTGCATCCAGGCCATTGATCCGATCATCCACTTCTGCTTTGGCGGTGAGCATGATCACTGGAGTCCGGTCCCCTTCCTCTCGGAGTTCTGTCAGGGCGCTGATCCCGTCCTTCACCGGCATCATGATATCGAAGATCATGGCATCGTAGATTTCCTGGCGTGCCTTTTCCACAGCTGCCTGCCCGTCATAGACGGCATCCACCTGATAGCCAGAATATTCCAGCACGGCACATAGGGCCATGGACATGGCTTTTTCATCTTCCGCAAGTAATATTTTCATGGATTCTTGGCTCCTTTCCAGAGTGGCTCATCAGTTTTCCCGGATCAGTTTCCGGATGGTCTCCATGGACAGGTCGCAGGCGGCCAGTTCATCGGCGCACCGTTTCAGTTCCTGCCCGATCAATTCCGGATTCCTGATATCCCGTTTGTACTTCATCTCATGTTCCAGGCTGGCCCAGGAATCCATGGCAATGGTCCGCAGCTGCACTTCCGCATAGAAAATCCCCGGAGTATTCCCTTCCACATCGGGAAAGGGCTCCTCCAGGCGAAGGATCAGATGATAAGACCGATAGCCATTGGGTTTCACATTGTGCACATAGTCTTTTTCCCGGATGATGGTGCAGCCAGGGATCTGCCGGAGTAGACGGAGGTTCCGGTCGATGTCGCTGAGGAAGCGGCAGACGATCCGCAGGCCGATGGCATCATAGACCCCGTGGAGAGCCGACCGGGCATTGACCGGCAGACCTTTCCGTCCACATTTTTCCGCCATGCTTGCCGGGTCCTTGATGCGGTAGATCAAATGTTCATAGGCATTTTCCTTGTGTTCTTCCATCTCTTTCTGATTATACTGTTGGATCTGCCGGACCAGCTGTGCCTGGACTTTTTCCAGGACCGGCCGCCAGTCTTCATAGCTGCTGCCCATGGATTGGTTCAAATCAATTCCTCCTTTGGGAGTTATTTTCACATCTCTTTTCTTGTTATTGTATCATAGGAATATGGAATTTGTATGAAAATTGGGGGTACTCAGCCAGCCCCTTCCAATATCCTCCTTGCTTTTTCCTTCACGCTTTCCAGCTGGCGGGCGCTTTTCGGGTTGACCGGCTGGAAGTCCAGGAGTTCTTGGAAATATCCCTGCTGCCGGACCAGGGCAAGACTGGGCCCATAGGTAAAATCGAAGAGCTGGCACAGACAGCCCGTAAAAAAATCCAGAGCTGTCTTTTTCACTTATGTATGGACCAGCTTCTCCCCCAAGGCTTCTTCCAGCACCTTGGGGGAAATCTCTTGGCTGCCCAGATCTTTCAGAGACATTTGCCATATCTGTTCCGGATGCTCCAGATACCCGGCATAGACCCGGAATAAATCGATCTTGTCCGCATCCCGGATCAACAGGGCGAAATCCCGGGTTCGGCCGGTGATACTGGAAGGGACTGCATAGCCATTGTGCCATAAGATAGCCAATTCCAGGATCCGTTCCCGTTCTGGCTCCGGATCCGGCAGGAAATCCCGGATATGGCCTTTTTCGAACAGATACCAGACCCCATACCGAGCATGATCCATGGATTTATAATCGATGAAGGTATGGAACCGCCGAGCCTGTTCGAACCGGCCGATGTCATGGAGCAGCCCCAGCACCCAGGCCAGGTCCTGGTCCTTCCGAAGCCAGCCCAGCTGCCGGGCCAGTGTCTCACACAGGACGCTGACGGTCCGGGAATGGCGCTGCTTGCTGAGGATGCCGGGAGTATCCGGATTGAACTGAGAAACATACCGGTCAAAAGCAGCAGAAACAGATTGTTTGTCTAGCATGAGATTTTCCTTTCGTAAAAAAGGTGTGCCGCACGCTCCATGCAGCACACCTTTTTGTCATCCGGCCGCTGGCCGTTGACAGTTTTTATCTGATGTTGTAAAACACATCCATCCCATTGTACTGGGCAGCGGCTCCCAGATCTTCTTCGATCCGCAGCAGCTGGTTGTACTTGGCCACCCGGTCGGTCCGGCAGGGAGCTCCGGATTTGATCTGTCCGGCATTGGTGCCCACCACCACATCGGCGATGGTGGTATCTTCCGTTTCACCGCTCCGATGGGAAACAATGGCAGTGTACCCGGCCCGTTTGGCCATTTCGATGGCATCCAGGGTTTCGGTCAGGGTCCCGATCTGGTTCAGTTTGATCAGGATGGCATTGGCCACGCCCATTTCAATGCCCTTCTTCAGCCGTTCCACGTTGGTGACGAACAGGTCGTCCCCTACCAGCTGGACTTTTTTGCCCAGGGCATCGGTGAGCTGTTTCCAGCCGTCCCAGTCGTCTTCGGCCAAACCGTCTTCAATGGAGATGATGGGATATTTGTCGCACAGGGCAGCATACCATTCCACCATTTCGGCAGAAGTCTTCACGACCCCTTCCCCTTTCAGGTTGTACTTGCCGTCTTCGAAGAGTTCGCTGGCTGCCGTATCGATGGCCAGCATCACTTCCTTGCCAGGCTTGTAGCCGGCCTTTTTGATGGCTTCTACGATGACCTGCAGGGCTTCTTCGTTGCTGTCCAGGTTGGGAGCAAAGCCGCCTTCATCCCCTACAGCCGTAGCCAAGCCTTTGTCCTTCAATACCTTTTTCAGGGCCTGGTAGATTTCCGCGTTGATCCGCAGGGCTTCTGCAAAGCTGTCCGCCCCCACCGGCATGATCATGAATTCCTGGATGTCCACGTTGTTGTCCGCATGGGCACCGCCATTCAGGATGTTCATCATGGGAACCGGCAGTTCCTTGGCGTTGACCCCGCCCAGATACTGGTACAGAGGCAGGCCGATGGAAAGAGCCGCAGCCTTAGCCACCGCCAGGGAGACTCCCAGGATGGCATTGGCCCCCAGGCGGCCCTTGTTGATGGTGCCGTCCAGACGGATCATGGCTTCATCGATTTCCACCTGACGGGTAGGATCCAGCCCGATGATGGCATCAGCAATGGTGTCGTTTACATTGTCCACCGCTTTGGAGACCCCTTTGCCGCCGAAACGGTCTTTATCCCCATCCCGCAGTTCAACGGCTTCGTGGACCCCGGTGGAGGCTCCGGAAGGAACTGCAGCCCGTCCCACCGTGCCGTCATCCAGCAGCACATCCACTTCTACCGTAGGATTGCCCCGGGAATCCAGGATTTCTCTTGCACACACATTTTCAATGATTGGCATGGTAATCACCTCGTTATGGTTGAGCCTGGGGAACAGCATCCCCAGGCTGGTCACTAGAGACTAGTCACTAGTCTCTAGCCGATGGAAATCAATTTTGGCAAATTGATTTTGAATATGGAAACAACTTGAAAAGATTACTTGCGTACCAGCAGGGAATGGCCAGTCATGGCCTCCGGTTCGGGCAGATCCAGGAGATCCAGCAGGGTGGGGGCAATATCGGAAAGGCCTCCGTCTTCCACTTGGGTCCCCGGCTCCGCCCCCACCACCAGGAAAGGCACCGGATTGGTGGTATGGGCGGTCATAGGAGCATGGGTCACCGGATCTTCCATCTCTTCCAGGTTCCCATGGTCCGCAGTGATACACAGGGCACCGCCCTTTTGCAGCACGGTCTCCGCCAGGCTGCCCACACATTCGTCCACGGCTTCCAGAGCCTTCACCGCTGCTTCCAGGGAACCGGTATGGCCCACCATGTCCGGATTGGCGAAGTTCAGGATCACCAAGTCATACAAATCCTTGGCCAGGGCTTCCTGGAGCTTTTCCGTCACCAGGTAGGCGCTCATTTCTGGCTGCAGGTCGTAGGTAGCTACTTTGGGAGAAGGCACCAGGATCCGGTCTTCATTGGGGAAGGGCTGTTCCCGTCCGCCGTTGAAGAAGAAGGTCACATGGGCGTATTTCTCCGTTTCCGCAATGTGGAGCTGATGGAGGCCGGCCCGGGACACCACTTCCGCCAGGGTATCCTTGATTGCTTCCGGAGGAAAGGCAACCGCTGCCTGGAGGCCCTTTTCGTATTCCGTCATGGAAACGAAGTGGACCGGCAGGGCAGTTTCCTTCCGGGGGAATCCAGCAAATTCCGGATCTGTGAACACATGGGTCAGCTCCCGGGCCCGGTCGGGACGGAAATTAAAGAAAATCAAGCTGTCGCCCTTTTCCACCTTTCCATCCACTCCGGCCACCCGGAAAGGCACCACGAATTCATCGGTCTGGCCGGCTCCATAAGCAGCTGCCAAGCCTTCCGCCGCACTGGGTGCTTCCAGTGCTTCCCCGCCGGTCATGCAGTCATAGACTTTCCGGATCCGTTCCCACCTTTTGTCCCGGTCCATAGCATAATACCGGCCGGAAACGGTGGCAATCTGCCCCACACCCAGTTCCTTGCAGGCTTTTTCCACCTGTTCCAAGAAGGGAGCAGCACTTTGAGGAGGGGTATCCCGTCCATCCAAGAAGGCATGGACGCAGACTTTTTCAACGCCCATTTTCTGGGCCATGGCCAGGAGACCCAGCAGATGATCGATATGGCTGTGGACGCCCCCATCACTGAGGAGTCCCAAGAGATGGAGCTTTTTTTCTCCATCCCGGGCTTCTTCCATGGCTTTCACCAAGACAGGATTCTTTTCCAGGCTGCCGTCTTTCACGGCCCGGCTGATCCGGGTCAGGCTCTGGTAGATGATCCGGCCGGAACCGATGGACAGGTGTCCCACTTCCGAATTGCCCATCTGGCCTTCCGGAAGCCCCACCGCTTCCCCGGAACACCGGAGCTGGCTGTGGGGATACCGGTTGAAGTAATAGTCCAGATGAGGAGTCCGGGCCCGGGTCACCGCATTGGTGGAGCTGGGAGGTGCGATCCCCCAGCCGTCCAGGATCATCAGCATCACAGGTTTCTTTCTCATGGGACGCCTCAGAAAGTATTGGCAATGGCGCAGAATTCCTGGGCAGACAGGCTGGCCCCGCCTACCAGGACGCCGTCGATGCCGTCTTCATGGAAGGCATGGGCATTTTCGCTGGTCACGCTTCCGCCGTAGAGGATCCGCACCCGGCGGGCTGCCTCTTTGCCGAATTTCTCAGCCACAGCTTTCCGGATCAGGTCTGCGGCCGCCACGGCATCCCGTACTTCTGCACTCTTGCCGCTGCCGATGGCCCAGACCGGTTCATAGGCAACCAAAAGGTGCTGGATCTGCCCGTCGGTGAGCACATTGAGGACAGGAGTCAGCTGGCTCAGGATTTTGTCCTTGGTAGAACCGTTCTCATGTTCATCGGCATCTTCGCCCACGCACAGCACCGGATCCAGATCGTTCCGGAAAGCGGCCAGGACCTTCTTCACCACGATTTCATTGGATTCATGGAAGAATTTCCGCCGTTCACTATGACCCACCAGCACATACCGGGAACCGATTTCTGCGATCATAGGACCGGAGACAGCGCCGGTATAGGAGCCTTCATCTTCGTAGAAGATATCCTGGGCGCCGTAGCCGATGCCGTCATCATCCACCATGGCCGCCACGCTTTCCAGAGCGGTGAAAGGAGGGAACAGCACCACTTCCGCCCGGGCCATTTCCGTGCCATGGGCTACCTGATGGGCCAATTCCATGGCTTCTTCCACAGTCTTATGGCATTTCCAGTTGCCGGCCACGATGGGAGTCCGGAGATCATCCAGGGCAGCCAGGCCCGGCAGCACTTTGCCTTCCAGGTATTCCAGAGAGGCACCGCCGCCAGTGGACACATGGCTCATCTTGTCCGCCAGGCCCATCTGTTTCACCGCTGCAGCACTGTCGCCGCCGCCTACAATGGTGATGCCGTCAGAAGCGGCCATGGCTTCCGCCACCCGCCGGGTCCCTTCCGCGTAATTGGGCATTTCGAACACGCCCATGGGCCCGTTCCAGACGATGGTCTTCATGCCGGCCAAGGTCTGGGCATACAGTTCCGCCGTCTTGGGACCGATGTCCAGGGCCATATATTCCGGATTCAGGGCATCCAGGTCTTCTGCTTCATGGTCCGCTTCATTGGAGAAGCTGGCAGCCATGATCAAATCCACCGGCAGGAGCATTTTGGTCTTTTGGGCCGCAGCTTCTGCCAAGAGGTCCTTGGCGATCCCCAGGCTCTCTTTTTCCACCAGGGATTTGCCCAGGTTGTAGCCTTTGGCAGCCAGGAAGGTATTGGCCATGCCGCCGCCGATGAGGATCACATCCGCTTTCTTGATCAGGCTGCGGATGACAGCGATCTTATCTGCTACTTTGGCCCCGCCGATGATGGCGGCAAAAGGACGCTGTGGTTTATCCACCGCATTGCCCAGGTAGGCGATTTCCTTTTCCAGCAGGAAACCGGCCACAGCCGGCAGATAATGGGTAATGCCTTCCACAGAGGCATGGGCCCGGTGGGATACCCCGAACCCATCATTCACGAACACATCCCCCAGAGAAGCCAGTTCCTGGGCAAAATGGGGGTCATTCTTTTCTTCTTCCGGATGGAACCGGAGATTTTCCAGCAGCAGGATATCCCCGTTCCGCAGCTGGGCAGCTGCGGCCTGGGCTTCTTTTCCCACGCAGTCCGAGCAGAACTGCACCGGCCGGTGGATCAGCTGGCTCAGGGCTTCTGCCACCGGCTTCAGGCTGAACTTGGGGTTCACCTTGCCTTTGGGACGGCCCAGGTGGGCCAGGAGGATCACAGCGGCCCCCTGGTCCAGCAGGTAATGGAGGGTGGGCAGGGAGGCTTCGATCCGGATGAAGTCCGTGATCTCTCCCTTGTCGTTCATGGGGACGTTATAATCCACCCGGACCAGCACTCGTTTGCCGGTCAGTTGGATGTCTTTGACTGTTCTCTTATCCATGGCTCAGCGCACTGCCTTTCTCTTACAGGCCCTTTTTGGCCACGAACAGAGCCAGTTCCACCAGACGGTTGGAATAACCCCATTCATTATCGTACCAGGATACCACTTTGGCCACACGAGGTCCTACCATCATGGTGGACAGGCCGTCCACGATGGAGCTCAGGGGGCAGCCGCTGTAATCTTTGGAAACCAGGGGCAGTTCGTTGTAACCCAGGATCCCCTTCATGGTGGTTTCAGAAGCGACTTTCATGGCTTCGTTGATTTCATCTTTGGTGGTGTCTTTCTTCAAGGTCACAACCAGGTCAGTGAGGGAAACATCCGGAGTCGGGACGCGGATGGCCATGCCTTTCAGTTTGCCTTCCAGTTCCGGCAGGACCAGACCGATGGCTTTGGCAGCCCCGGTGGTGGTGGGGATGATGGAGCAGGCACCGGCACGGGCACGGCGCAGGTCTTTGTGGGCTGCATCCAGGATCTTCTGGTCGTTGGTATAGGAATGGACAGTGGTCATCATGCCGTTTTCAATGCCGAAGTTGTCTTCCAGGACTTTGGTAAAGGGAGCCAGGCAGTTGGTGGTGCAGGAAGCGTTGGAAATGATGTGGTCTTTCTTGGGATCGTACTTATCTTCATTGACCCCCAGCACGATGGTGATGTCTTCGCCTTTTGCCGGGCAGGCGATCAGCACTTTCTTGGCGCCATTGTCCAGATGGGGCTGTACGGTTTCCCGGGTCTTGAACTTACCGGTGGTTTCCAGCACCACATCCACGCCCATGTCACCCCAGGGGATTTCTTTCGGTTCGGTGAAGCGGGTGAATTTGATGGCTTTATCCCCTACATGCATCACGTCTCCATCAACGGACACATCTTCATCAAAGGTGCCATGGATGGAATCGTACTTCAGCAGGTGGGCATAGGTATCGATACCGGAACGGGCATTGACCGCTACCACTTCCACTTCAGGATTCTTCACAGCGATACGCAGCGCGCAGCGTCCAATACGACCAAAACCATTGATACCAATTTTTACCATTTTTCATTCCTCCTAAATTTTTTACTGATGGTTGGAATCAGCTTGCAGACAATCGATGATTTCCCGGGCGGCAGCTTCATCGGTGACCAGGATATCATCCTGGCCGCTGCGGAGCATGGAAAGGATCGCCCTTCCCTTGGAACGCCCGCCGGCAATGCCCATGACCGTGTGGATCTTTTCCAGATCATTGACCATGAGCCCCAGGGTGTCGGTGCTGTAGACCACCCGGCCTTTCAGGTCGAAATACTGCCCCAGGGCTTCCCCTACGGCGCCGGCCTGTTCCAACTGCCGCATCAGCTTCGGATCCATACCCCGTTTTTCTGCCATCACCAAGGCCTGTCCCATACCATGGACCAGGATATCCGCGCTTTTGATGGTTTCCACCACCTGCTTCACACGGGCATCTTCTTCCAGGATTTTCTGGAGCACATCCTCGCTGACACTGTCCGGCACATACAGCTGCAGGTACCGGGTCTTGAGGCGGCCGGCCAGCACGGTAGCAATGGTGTTGGCCTGGAGTTCCATTTTGTCTCCCAAGCCACCCCGGGCCGGGACCACAATGGTCTCCGGTTCGTTGCCAAAGGTGTTTTCCGCCATGGCAGCCACCGTGGTTCCTCCGGTGACAGCCACAATGTGCCTTCCATGATCTGCAAGAAGGCGCAGCAGGATACCGGCTGCCACTCGCCCGATTTCCCGGGTGACCACTTTATCCTGGTCCGCATTCCCGGGAAGCACCACCACTTTCTGGAGATGGAGCTTTTCCTGGAGCAGGGTTTCCAGGCTGGAAAGCTTCTGGAGCCGGTTCACATAGTCCCGGAGTTCCTGGAGGAGCACAGCTCCCTCATCAGTGATGCTCATGCCGGTGAGGGTGAAGTCCAAGAGACCCGCTTCCTTGAGGAAATCCACATGGGAGCGGAGGATCCGCTCGCTGAGCCCCAGCTTTTTGGCCAGGGTCCGGCGGCCGATGGGCTGGTCATGGCTGATCTGCCGGAGCACTTTGTAGCGCTCAGTCAGGAGATCCACCATTTCCGGGACCAGTTTATTCTGCAGGTTGATGATTCGATCCAAGCTGATGTTGCACATTTTGTCCCTCGTGGTACTTTTTACGTCCCACCCTGTTCGAAAAAAATAAATTTACTACGACTTCATTATAGCATAGATAAGAAAAAAAGGAAGGGGGCGCCCTTCCTTTTTTTCTGCCCTGCCTGCCAGGCAGGGCGGGTCACGAGTCGCGACCCACCTGTTATTTTATCTCCCCCACATCCAAACTGATGTCCAGGGCTTTTACGCTGTGGGTCAGGGCTCCGATGCTGATTACGTCCACGCCGGCTGCCGCAGCGGCTGCCAAGTTATGTTCATCGATGCCGCCGGAAGCTTCCACCACCGCCCGGTGAGCGATCATCTTTACGCATTCTTTCATAGTTTCCGGAGCCATGTTGTCCAGCATGATCACATCGGCCCCCCCTTCCAAGGCTTCTTTGGCCTGAGCCAGGCTTTCCACTTCGATCTCGATCTTGGTCATATGGCTGGCATAGGCTTTGGCCCGGGCCAGGGCTTCTTTTACGCCACCGGCCACGGCAATGTGGTTGTCTTTGATCAGGATGGCATCATAGAGCCCCAACCGGTGGTTGTGGCCCCCACCGGTGCGGACGGCATATTTTTCCAGGCACCGCAGCCCCGGAGTAGTCTTCCTGGTATCCACCACCCGGGTACCGTAAGGTTTGGCCAGATCTGCCAGCTTTTTGGTCCGGGTAGCGATGCCGGAAAGGTGCTGGAGCAGGTTCAGGGCCAGCCGTTCTCCCATGAGCACGCTGCGGGCACAGCCGCTGACTTCGGCAATGAGAGTGCCCGGTTCCAACAGGTCCCCGTCTTTGGCCAAGGCTTTGAATTCCAAGCGGGGATCCACTTTGGCAAAGACCTTCCGGGCCGCCTCCATCCCGCACAGGACCCCGGTATCCTTGGCATGGATGATGCCGCAGGTCACCGCTTCCGGAGGCAGCAGGGCCTCACTGGTCAAATCGCCGCTGCCGATGTCTTCTGCCAGCCATTCTTCCAGCTGTTTATCCAATGTTCCGCTGTACATGGGGTGCGCCTCCTTGAAGTTCTTCGATGCTGTGATGCTTCCAGCATTCCCGCGGTTCCGGATAATCCAGACGATAGTGGGCACCCCGGCTTTCTTCCCGCCGAAGGGCTGCCTGGGCAATGAGCCGGGAAACCAGGAGCTGAGACTTAAGGTCCAGCTGTGCGCTGGCAGAAGCCGCTGCCCCTTCATATTTTTTGCCGATGGCTGCCAGGGCATCCAGGGCTTTTTCAATGGATTCCCGGTCCCGGGCAATGCCCAGCTGCCGGCTCATGATTTCCTGGAGAGCCTTCCGGTCTGCCTCCAGGGTTCCTGGGGAAATCTCCCAGGGCTGGAGCCGAGACTGCCAATCGCTTTCTTCCGCAAATGACTGGCCAGCCGGAAGATCCTTGCACAGGGCTTGGGCCGCCCTCCGTCCGAACACCAGTCCCTCCAAAAGAGAATTGCTGGCCAGCCGGTTGGCCCCCTGGAGCCCGGTGCAGGCCGCTTCTCCACAGGCGTACAGCCGCTGGATACTGGTATGGCCCCAGGCATCGGTGCGGATGCCGCCCATCATATAATGGGCAGCCGGCGCAATGGGGATCCGCTCTTTGCGCATATCCACCCCATATTCCAGCAGGGTCCGGAAGATCATGGGGAATTTTTCCTCCACCCGGTCGATGACTGTGGCATCCAGCAGTACATGGTCACTGCCGCACGCCTTCATTTCCGTGGCTATGGCCCGGGCCACCACATCCCGGGGAGCCAGTTCCTTCATGGGATGGTATCCGGGCATGAACCGTTCTCCCCTTGTATTGTACAAAAGGGCTCCGGCGCCCCGGACCGCCTCCGAGACCAAAAAGCTGGGATGGCCGGGGATGGCCAGGGCCGTAGGATGGAACTGGACGAACTCCATATCCATCAGCTCCGCCCCCGCCCGGTAGGCCAAGGCCAGTCCGCTGCCCACTGCCCCTTCCGGATTGGTGGTATGGGCAAAGAGACGGCCCACGCCCCCGGTGGCCAGGACTGTTCCCCGGGCCCGGATATGAAGCATCTTTCCCTGATAGAGGGCCATAGCACCCCAGCAGATGCCGTCCCGGACCAAAAGATCCGTCACATAGCAGTGTTCCAAGGTACGGATCCGTTTTTCCCGGCCGGCGATCGCCCGGAGGGCCCGAGAGACTTCCGCGCCGGTGCTGTCGCCATTGGCGTGGACGATCCGGTTCCGGCTGTGACAGCCTTCCCGTCCCAGTGCCAAGGTCCCATCCGGGTTCCGGTCGAACTGCGCTCCGTGATGGAGCAGATCCAGCACCGCCTGAGGACCTTCCGTCACTACGATCTTTGCCATCTTTTCATCGGTCAGGCCGGCTCCGGCCACCAGGGTATCCTGGTAATGGAGGGATGGATCATCGTCCTTCCCCAGGGCTGCAGCAATGCCTCCCTGGGCTTTAGCGGTATTGCTGTCCTGGAGCTCATCCCGGACCGCCACTAGCACTTCCCGTCCGGCTTCCGCCAGGGACCAGGCAGTCTGGAGCCCAGCAGCCCCGGACCCGATTACCAAGATATCCGTTTCAATCACCGGCGCATCCGCCGTATCAAATTGCGTCCAATAGGTTTCCATGAGGAATCCTCCTTTTACAAGTGGCCGCCTGAGCAGCAGCCTGTTACAGCTGGTAGGACAAGGGAAGGAACCCGATCGACGGGTTCCTTGAAGAGAAACGCAGCTGCCGCTGACAGCCAGTTCAGTTCACTTCACTTCCAGCATCCGTTCCAAGGCCGTCCGGGCTTTCACTCTGATTTCTTCCGGCACCACGATCCGGGGTTCCAAAGTCTCCAGGGAACGCTTCACCAGTTCCAAGGTGGTCTTTTTCATATTGGGGCACAGCAGATTGCCGCCGGCCATGTAGAACTTCTTGTGGGGGCAGCTCCATTCCAGCTGGGTCAGCACCCCGCATTCCGTGGCGATGATGAATTCGTCTTCCGGACTTTGTTCCGCATAGTGGATGATGCCCATGGTGCTGCCCACATAATCCGCCAGGGCCCGGACTTCCGGCCGGCATTCCGGGTGCATGAGCACTTTGGCCGCCGGATGTTCTTTTTTGGCTGCTTCCACTTCCTCTACGCTGAGCGCATGATGGGTGGGGCAGGCTCCCCGCCAGGGCAGGATGGTGTGATGGGTCTTTTCCGCCGTAAAAGTGGCCAAGTTCTGATCCGGGACGAAAAGGATGGGCTGCTCTGCCGGCAGGCTTTCGATCACTTTCACCGCATTGGAGGATGTGCAGCAGATTTCACTGAGGGCCTTGACGCTGGCCGGGGTATTCACGTAGGAAACCACTTTGTATTCCGGATGGTCTGACAGAAAAGCCTTTACCCGCGCTTCCAAGGTATCGTCGAACATCCGGCAGCCCGCGTCGATGGCCGGCAGCAGGGTGATTTTCTCCGGGGAAAGGATGTTGGCAGTCTCCGCCATGAACCGGACCCCGCAGAAAACGATCACATCCGCATCGGTCTGGGCGGCCTGCTGGGACAGGGCAAAAGAATCACCGCAGAAATCCGCGATTTCCTGGATTTCCTCCGGCTGGTATACATGGGCCAGGATCACAGCATTCCGTTCTTTTTTCAAACGGATGATGGCATCGAACAAGTCTTCCATGGGTCAGGTCTCCTTTGAGAAACGGAGGATGCCGCAGCAAGGCACCGCTCCGAAGTATTGGGTACATTATACACGATTTTTCCTTTATTGTCATGTCAACAGATGTCAATAGATAATGCAATGAATCCATTGTAGCTGTTTTCCGGAGAAAGTGCAAGGCGGGGGTGTGAATGGATCCACACCCCCGGTCACGGGCACGAGTCTCGGGTCGCGAGCCTGGACGTTCAAGTTGTTTGTCCTTTTTCTATAGAATGATGAGAGAAAATCGAATGAAATCTGGAAAACCGGATTTTCGTTCTCCACCAACAAGCCCGCGACTCACGACCCGTGACCTTTTCCATAAAAAAATGCTCCCCGCGGGGAGCATTTTATCCTTATGAATTTATTCCACTGTCACGCTCTTGGCCAGGTTCCGAGGTTTATCCACGTCGCAGCCTCTGGCCAGGGCCGCATAATAGGCCAGCAGCTGCAGAGGGATGACGGCCAGGATGGGAGCCAGGTCTTCATCGGCTTTGGGGATGATGATCACGTTATTGGCATGTTTGGCCAGTTCCGTATCCCCTTCCATACCGATGCCGATCACGATGGCACCCCGGGTCTTCACTTCCTGGAGGTTGCTGATGGTCTTGTCATAGATATTGGACTGGGTGGCCAGGACGATCACTGGAACCCCTTCTGTGATGAGAGCCAGGGTCCCATGCTTCAGTTCCCCAGCGGCATAGGCTTCCGCATGGATGTAGGAGATTTCCTTCAGCTTCAGAGCCCCTTCCAGGGCCACGGCGTAATCCAGGCTCCGGCCTAGGAAGAAAGCGTCTTCCCGGTTGGCATAATTGGTGGCGTAGACTTTGATCTGGTCTACATGGTCCAGGATCTCATGCATCTGTTCCGGCACCGCCAGGACGCTCTGGATCAGTTCATGGAGCCGTTCGTCACTGAGTTTGCCTCTGATATGGGAAACATACATGCTCAGCAGCAGCATGACGATGAGCTGGGTGGTGTAGGCTTTGGTAGAAGCCACGGCGATTTCCGGTCCCGCATAGGTGTAGACCACCTGGTCGGCTTCCCGGGCAATGGAAGAACCCACCACATTGGTTACGGCCATGGTCTTGGCTCCCCGGCGCTTGGCTTCTTTCAGGGCTTCCAAGGTATCGCTGGTTTCCCCGGACTGGCTGATGACAATGCACAGGCAGCTTTCGTCCACAATAGGGTTCCGGTAGCGGAATTCCGAAGCGATGTCCACTTCCACTGGGATCCGGGCCATCTTCTCGATGTAATATTTCCCCACGATCCCCGCATGATAGGCCGTGCCGCAGGCCACGATGAAGATCTTCTTGATGTCCTTCAGGGTCTCAGCGGTCCAGCCCAGTTCGCTGAATACCACTTTGTCGCTTTCCTTGCTCACCCGGCCCCGGAGGGTATCCCGGACGGCCTTGGGCTGTTCGTAGATCTCCTTCAGCATGAAATGCTCGAAGCCGCCCTTTTCAGCTGCTTCCGCATTCCAGGTGACCCGGAAGACTTTTTTATCGATTTTCTTCCCTTCCAGGTCTTTGACAGTGACCCGGTCCGGTTCCACCACGGCCATCTCCCCATCGCTGAGGATATAGGTATCCCGGGTCTTGCTGATGATGGCCGGGATATCGGAAGCAATGTAATTTTCGCCCTTGCCCAGGCCGATGACCAGCGGGTTGTTCTTCTTGGCGCAGATCAACTTGCTGGGATCCTTGGCGCAGAGGAACACCAGGGAATAGGACCCTTTGATGGTGTGGAGCACCTTCCGGACGGTGCTTTCAAAATCCCCGTCCCACAGATCTGCCATGAGATGGGCTACGATTTCCGTATCGGTTTCGGAACGGAAGTGATGGCCTTTCTTCAGCAGAGCCTGCTTCAGGGGCATATAATTTTCGATGATGCCGTTGTGGACGACGGCAAACTGGCCGCTTTCATCCGTATGGGGATGGGCGTTGATATCGCTGGGTTTCCCGTGGGTAGCCCAGCGGGTATGGCCGATGCCCACCGTGCCCGCCGGTTCATGGCCTACGATTTTCTGCCGCAGGGCATCCAGCCGGCCCACGCATTTTTCAACATCGATCTTGCCATTGTTGTAAACGGCGATGCCGGCAGAGTCATACCCTCTGTATTCCAGTTTGCTCAGGCCTTCCATCAAAAAAGGAGTTGCCTGATGGCGTCCGATATATCCTACGATTCCGCACATAGTTGTGCCCTCCTGCGATTCTTTGTAGTTACCGTCTGCCGCGGTCCCTTCTGTATGCCTCCGTTGCCGGAGGGATTTGTAGGACAGCTTACGGTCTGCAGCTTACCGAGAGGCATCCGCTGACGACTCGATGGACCTCTTCCTCGTCGGCCAGGCCATGCCTGGCACCTGCGCTCAAAGATTTGCAGAAATCTCCTGGCCCGTTCCCCCTCAAAAACGAGCGGCCCTCCAGTCCGGTATGCCCGGAGAGCATGTTTCTGCAGATACTTTATCATACTATGTTTTGGACATGGGGTCAACTGGGAAGGGGGTGTTGCATGAGCAGCATCCCCGTCAGCGGTCAGCTGTCAACGGCCGCTGACAGCTGACAAAAAAAGGCGCTGCCTCAGCAGCGTCTCTTTTCTTTATGCCAGCTCTTTCCGTACCACTTCCGCAATGGCTTCCGTGATATTGTCCAGTTCCACCTGGTTGGGGCCCTGGGCCATGATCCGGATCAAGGGTTCGGTACCGCTGGCCCGGACCAGTACCTGGCCGTCGTCCCCCAGTTCTTCCGTATACTGACGGACCACCTGTGCGATGGCCTGGTTGTCCTGCCAGCCGTTCTTGTCCTTCACCCGCACATTGAGCAGGGTCTGGGGATATTTCACCATCAGGGCCCCCAGCTGGGACAAGGTCTGGTTGTGGCGCACCAGGCTGCTCAGGAGCTTCACCCCAGTCATCATCCCGTCCCCGGTGCGTACCAGGTCCCCGAAGATGATGTGGCCGGACTGTTCGCCCCCCAATTTGTAATCATGCTTCAGCATCTCTTCCAGCACATACCGGTCTCCCACGGAGGTCTTCACCGTAGAGCCACCATGTTCCTTCATGGCCTTGGCCAGGCCCACATTGCTCATCACCGTGGTGACCAGCACATTGTCCTTCAGTTTGCCGGCCTTCATCAGGTCCAGGGCGCAGATCAGCATGATCTGGTCCCCATCCAGCACTTCCCCGTTCTCATCTACAGCCAGGAGACGGTCCGCATCCCCATCGTTGGCCAGGCCACAGTCAGCGCCCAATTCCCGGACCTTGGCCTGGAGGGCTTCCAGATGGGTGGAACCGCAGCCGTTGTTGATGTTGATCCCGTTGGGTTCATGGAAGATGGGGATCACATGGGCTCCCAGAGTCCGGAGGATGGCCGGTGCAATCTCACTGTTGGCCCCGTTGGCACAGTCCATGACCACCTTCAGCCCATTGAGCTTCACATCAGAGCTGTCCACGATATGTTTCACATACAGCATGCCCATATCCGGTTCTTGGATCACCTGTCCCAGGTTGGACCCAGTCACCGTCTGGGTATAATCCACCGGCTGGTTCACGATGGCTTCGATTTCGTCCTCCACTGCATCCGGCAGTTTGTAGCCGGTCCGGGCAAAGAACTTGATCCCGTTGTCCTCAAAGGGATTGTGGGAAGCGGAAATCACCACCCCTGCATTGGCTTCCAGTTTTTCTGTGAGATAAGAGACCGCCGGTGTGGGGATCACCCCCAAGAGATGGGCGTTCCCTCCCGCGCTGCAGATACCGGCCGCCAAAGCGCTTTCCAGCATGGTACCGGAAAGACGGGTATCCCGTCCAATCAGGATCTTGGGTGTCTTCACCTCCCGTCCGAAATACTGAGCCGCCGCACGGCCCAGCCTGTATGCCAGTTCCGCATTGAGTACAGGACCATTGGCGACGCCGCGGACGCCGTCCGTTCCAAACATTCTAGCCATCAGAGCCCTCCAGCTTGTATAGGATTTTGCTGCTTATTTTTCTTCTTCTACTTTACGGCCTGCCATTTCCACCAGCATTTCACCGGGAGTAATGTTATGGTAAGCCAACAGCACTAAGCAATGATACCATAAATCCCCCATCTCGTAAACAACCTGGTCCGCGTCGCTGTTCTTGGAAGCCAGGATGGTCCGGGTGGTATTGGCGCCCAATTCTGCCAGGAGATTGTCCTGGCTGGGAGCCGGCAGCAGCTTCCGAGTCTCTTTCTGTTTTTCTTGGTAACAGACGATCTGTTTGTACAATTCGTTGATCACCTGGGGCAGCCGGTTGTCAGCCACAGGCAGGCTTTCCCCGGAGGCACTGTTCCACAGGGGATTGAAGAAACAGGAATAGTTCCCCGTATGGCAGGCAGCGCCTTTCTGCTCCACCTTGACCAGGAGCGCATCCCCATCGCAGTCATAGGTGATGCTGTACACCTTCTGGGTATGGCCGCTGGTAGCGCCTTTGTTCCACAGTTCCTGCCGGCTCCGGCTCCAGAACCAAGTATAGCCGGTTTCCACCGTGCGGGCCAGACTGGTGCCGTTCATGTAAGCCAGCATCAGCACCTTGTCCGTCTTCACATCCTGGACGATGGCAGGGATCAGGCCCCTGTCGTCAAACTTCAGCTTGCTGATATCGATTTTCATAACCGTACTTCCACTCCTTTGCTCCGCAAGTATTCCTTCACCTGGCGGATCGTGAATTTCCTGTAATGGAATACGGAAGCGGCCAGAGCTGCGTCGGCTTTGCCGGCCGTAAGGACTTCATAGAAATCTTCCAAAGAACCGGCCCCGCCGGAAGCGATCACCGGTACAGGGACCGCTTCAGCCACCTTCCGGGTCAGCGGGATGTCGAAGCCATCCTTGGTGCCGTCCGCATCCATGCTGGTCAGGAGGATTTCCCCCGCCCCCAGGGATACGGCTTTTTTCACCCATTCCAAGGCATCCAGCCCGGTGGGCGTATGTCCCCCGTTGATGTAGACTTCCCAGGAATCTTCTCCCCGGCGTTTGGCATCCACAGCCAGCACCACACACTGGTTCCCGAAAGCTTCTGCGCCCCGGGAAATCAGGCTGGGATCCTTCACTGCCGCGGTATTGAGGCTGGTCTTGTCCGCTCCGGCCAAGAGCACGGCCCGCATGTCCTCGATGGAAGAAATGCCGCCTCCTACCGTCAAAGGCATGAACACTTCCCGGGCCGTCCGTTCGATGGTTTCCACCATGGATTTGCGCTTTTCCAAAGAAGCGGTGATATCCAGGAACACCAGCTCATCGGCCTGCTCCTTTTCATAGAGGGAAGCCAGTTCCACCGGGTCTCCGGCATCCCGGAGGCTGACGAAATTGGTCCCCTTTACCACCCGTCCATCCTTTACGTCCAGACAGGGAATGATCCGTTTTGCCAGCATGGCTCTACGCCTCCTTCGCAATCGCTACAGCCTGGCGAAGGTCAATGGCGCCAGTATACAGCGCCTTACCTATAATACACCCTTCAATGCCATCTGTTTCTCTTTTTTTCAAAATTTTCAAATCTTCCAGGCTGGCCACTCCGCCGCTGGCTGTCACCGCCAGACCGGAAGCCTGGGCCACTTTCACGGTGGCTTCCACGTTCACCCCGCTGAGCATGCCGTCCCGGGCAATGTCCGTGAAGATGATCCGCCGGACGCCTGCTTCCGCCATTTTCCGGGCCAGGTCTTCTGCCTGGATATGGCCGCTGGCTTCCCAGCCTTCCACTGCCACGTCCCCGTTCTTGGCATCGATGCCCACCACGATCCGGCCCGGATACTTTTCACAAGCTTCCTTCACCAGATCTGGGTCCTTCACCGCTGCAGACCCCAGGATCACCTGGTGCACCCCCCGGTCCAGCAGCCGTTCTATCTGCTCCATAGTCCGGATGCCGCCCCCCACCTCGATGGGGATGCCGCCCTCTTTTAAGATGGCGTCAATGGACTGGAGGTTCCGGCTTTCCCCGGCGACTGCACCGTCCAGATCCACCACATGGATGCAGCTGGCTCCTGCCTGGGCCCACTGTCTTGCCATGGCACCAGGATCGGTGCTGTACACTGTTTCTCTGGAAAAATCACCTTTCACCAGGCGGACGCAGTTGCCTCCCCGCAGGTCGATGGCTGGATAGATGTTCATAGTTTCCACTCCTTGAAGGCTTTCAGCATGGCCAGTCCGGCAAATGAGGACTTTTCCGGATGGAACTGGAAGCCCTGTACGCTGCCCCGGCCCACGCTGGCCGTAATTTGGGTCCCGTAATCGCAGACGGAGGTAATGATGGAAGGATCATCAGGCACCGCATGGAAGCTGTGGACGAAGTACACATACTTCCCGTCCGCTTCCTCCATCAAAGGGGACGGATTCACCGTAGAGATCCGGTTCCATCCCATATGGGGGATCTTGTATCCAGTGACGATCTTCTTCACCTGGCCCTTGAAATAGCCCAGGCCCTTCACCCCCGGCGCTTCCTCGCTGCCTTCAAAGAGCAGCTGTTCGCCCAGACAGATGCCCAGGAAGGGCTTGCCGCTGTGGAGGGCTTCCTGGACTGCTTCTTCCAGGCCCCGGCTCCGCATGGTATCCATACAGTCCCCGAAAGACCCCACCCCGGGCAGGATCACCCGAGGGGCTTCAGCGATGACCTTGGGGTCTCCGGAAACAACTGGGGACGCTCCCACTTTCAGAAGGCCGTTGTATACGGAGTGCAGATTCCCCCGTCCATAATCGATGATCACAATGGTATCTTTGTCCATTTACAATGCCCCCTTGCTGCTCATCACCCCATGGACCCTGGGATCCAGGGCTACGGCCTGGCTCATGGCCCGGGCCACACCCTTGAAGATGGCTTCCAGCATATGGTGGGTGTTCTTCCCATAAGGCACATTGATGTGGAGGGTCAGGCCACAGTTCATGGCCAGAGCCCGAAAGAAATCTTCTCCCATCTCCGTATCGAAATTCCCCAAGGTCACCCGGGGAATGATCTCGGCGTTCCACACCAGGTAGGGCCGTCCGGAAAAGTCCAGGGCGATTTCTGCCAGGGCTTCATCCATGGGCAGCAGGAAGCTGCCGTACCGGTGGATGCCTTTTTTGTCCCCCAAGGCCTGGGCAATGGCCTGGCCCAAAGCGATTCCCACATCTTCCACTGTATGGTGGCAGTCCACTTCCAGATCTCCCTGGGCCCGCACCTTCAGGTCCATAAAAGAATGGACCGCCAGCAGGGTCAGCATATGATCCAGGAACCCTACTCCGGTGGAGATATCTGCCTTGCCGGTGCCGTCTAGATCCAATTCCACACAGATCTGGGTCTCTTTCGTATTCCGTTCCACTTTCCCTTGCCGCATATCCATGGCCTCCCTCAGCTTACTGGATGATATCCTTGACAGCCCCGATGATCAGGGGATTTTCTTCCGCCGTGCCCACAGTGATCCGCAGGCCCCCCGGCAGCCGGGGATTCCCCGAGTAGTTCCGCACCAGGATCTTCCGGGCCAGCAGTTCCCGGAACAAGTATCCGCCGGCGGCCATGGCTTTTTCCGCACTGGGCAGGCTGTCCGCCTTGGCTTTCACGGCCAGTCTTTCCAGGGCTTTCCCAGCCGGCAGGGCCAGGAGGAAGTTGGTGGCGCTGGGCAGGACCCGGAAGCCCAGCGCTTCCAGATGCTCCCGCAGATATTTCCGTCCACTAAGCACCGCATTCACCCGTTCCCGGAGTACATCCGGCTTGCTGTAGAGCAGTTCTGCCGTCAGGATGGACACCCCGTTCACCGTATAGGGCAGCAGCACTTTTTTCAGGATCTTCATCAGAGGAGCGCTGCCGATGCCGTAGCCGATCCGGAGATTGGCCAGGCCGTAGGCTTTGGAGAAGGTCTTCAGTACCAGCAGATTGTCCACCTGGTTCACCAGGGACAGGGTGCTCAGGTCTTCCATCTTCCCTTCTTCCACCGCAAATTCCATGTAGGCTTCATCCATGATCACCGGGCAGTCCACACTGCGGATGATTTTTTCCATACCAGCCTTGGGATTGAAGTTCCCGGTGGGATTGTTGGGATTGCAGATGATCAGGAGGGCCGGCTTTTCTTCCCGGCAGAAGTTGATGACCCCATCCGGATCCACATATCCGTCCGCCGTCAGCGGGAACAGCACCGGTTCGCTGTCCGCCAGGATGGCATAGGTCTGGTACATGGAAAAAGAAGGATTGGCGGAAGCAATCTTCCGGCCCGCACCCCCGAAAGCGTAGCAGGCTTTTTCCAACAGTTCGCTGGAACCGTTGCCGATGGCCACCTGGCTGGGATCGAATCCCAGCCGGTCGGCGATGACCTGGCAGAGATCTTCCCCATGCATGGAAGGATACCGGTTGAAGGCATGTCCCGCCAGCCGGCTCCCCAGTTCCAGACGGATCTCTGGAGTCATGTCCCAGTTGGTCTCATTGGCATTGACAACAATATCTGCATCAGGTACCGTTTCCACCTGATAGTCTTCGATCCGGGAAAGGCTCTCCCGGGCAAGGATATTACTCATAACAGCTCCCCCTCATTGATTGATTGCAGCGTGCTGCACCGGCAGCACACTTTTGTCTACAGTCAATAGTCAACGGCCAGCTGACCGTTTTACAGCTGTTTCTCCTTCCGGATCCGGATGGCATTGGCATGTGCCTGGAGCCCTTCCGCTTCTGCCATGGCGATGATGTCGTCAGCGGCTTCCGCCAGGGCTTCTTTGGTATAGGAGATGATGCTGGTCTTTTTCATAAAGGTTTCCACATTCAGCACGGAATAGAACCGAGCCGTGCCGCCAGTGGGCAGGATGTGGTTGGGGCCGGCGTAATAGTCCCCCAGAGGTTCTGGAGAATAGGCTCCCAAGAAGATGGCGCCGGCGTTGCGGATCTTGGGCACCAGGGCAAAAGGTTCTTTGGTGTTGATTTCCATGTGTTCCGGTGCGGAGATGTTGGCCATTTCCACCACGGTGTCCATATCCTTGGCCAGGATGATCTTCCCTTGGACGGCCAAAGACTGGGCAGCGATTTCCTTCCGGGGCAGCTTCTGGAGCTGGACTTCCACTTCGTCCGCCACCTTGTTTGCCAATCCTTCATCGTCGGTGATCAGGATGGCACAGGCCAGAGGATCATGTTCCGCCTGGCTCAAGAGGTCAGCCGCCAAGTACTGGTAATCGGCGGTCTTGTCCGCCACGATGAGGATCTCGCTGGGGCCGGCCAGCATGTCGATGTCCACATGTCCGTAAACCGCTTTCTTGGCCAGGGTCACGAAAATGTTCCCGGGGCCGGTGATCTTTTCCACTTTGGGGATGGTTTCTGTCCCGAATGCCAGGGCTGCAATGGCTTGGGCCCCGCCCATCTTATAGATTTCCGTAATGCCGATTTCCTTGGCAGTGGCCAGTACATAGGGATTCATCTTCCCATCCCGGCCGGCAGGAGCTGCCATGGCGATCCGGGGCACTCCCGCTACTTTGGCAGGCACTGCGTTCATGATCACGCTGGAAGGATAAGCTGCCGTGCCGCCGGGGACGTAGATCCCCACGCTGTCCACCGGGGTCATCTTCTGGCCCAGGAAGGACCCATAAGCCCGGGGAGTGAGCCAGGTCTTGGGCAGCTGTTCCTCATGGAACTTCCGCACATTGGCGATGGCCCGGCGGATAGCGCCCATGGTCTTTTCATCCACGGCCTTTTCCGCTTCCGCAAATTCCTCTTCCGTCACCCGGATGGTGGCGGGAGTCAGATCCGCTCCATCCAGCTTCTTGGTATATTCGAACAGGGCGGCATCCCCTTTGGCACGGATATCATTGACGATGATGTCTACTTCTTCCGCTGCGGTGAGAGGCCGGCCGAACATTTTTTCTACGGCTGCCGCCACTTTCGGGGACAGTTTCACTTCATCAAAAGATTTCTTTTCCAAGAGACGGCTGATCTCTTCCGCCGTACTTTTTCTTTCATCATAGACTTTCATTCCGGTTTTTCCTCCTTCAGGACTACTTTCAGATCTTCTACTAGCTTCCGGATCCGGTCGTACTGCATCTTGAAGCTGACTTTATTGGCAATGAGACGGGCCGTGGACGGGAATACCGTGGCCACTTCCTTCAGATGATTCTCTCTCAGGGTACGGCCTGTCTGGACGATATCCACGATCATTTCACTGAGCCCCACGATGGGCCCCAGTTCGATGGAACCGTTCAGTTTGATGATTTCCATCTGCATCCCCAGCTTGTCGAAGAAATCCGCTGCGCATTTGGGATACTTGGTAGCCACCCGCATATGGGCGTAATCGGTGATTTCCGGCAGTACCTTGGCTTCTGGCACCGCCATCATCAGATGGCATCCCCCGTAGCCCATATCCAGCAGTTCGTAGATGTCCTTCCGTTCCTCATTGAGCACATCCTTGCCGATGATGCCGATATCCGCCGCTCCGTATTCCACATAGGTGGGCAGGTCCACGGTCTTGACGATGATGAACTTCACCTTGGTCTCTTCGTTGGTGATGACCAGTTTCCGGGAATCTTCCACCACATTTTCCGCCGCATAACCGACTTTGGCCAGGAGTTCCACAGATTTTGCAAAAAGTTTCCCCTTAGGCAGGGCGATTGTCAAATAATCCATTCCGTCTCTCTCCTATCCTACATATGCTACGGCTTCACACCGGTTGGCCGCACAGGCTTTGGCTGCTTCTTCCGGGGTCAGGGCATTGGTAGCCACTTTTACGTTCTTGCCGCCCTTGCGCAGCTCGATGGCCTTCTGGATGGCTTTTCCCTGGCAGCCGGGTGCCCAGGCTACGTAAATATCCCATTTGGATTCTCGGTTGAACCGGCCGTCCCGGCGCAGGGACAGGATGATCCGGTCGATGCCCATGGCAAACCCCGTCGCTGGTTCTGGATCCCCGAAAGCTTCCATCATATGGTCGTAACGCCCGCCGCCGCAGATGTTGAACCCGATCTGGGGGGCATAAGCTTCGAACACCATGCCGGTGTAATAATCGAAGTTCCGGATCAGGGACAGGTCGAAGGACAGGTACTGTTCCACCCCATAGGATTCTGCCAGTTTATAGATGGCTTTCAGGTTCTTCAGGGCATCCAGGCTCTTGGGATTCTTCACCCGGGTTTCCAGGGTATCCAGCAGGTCACGGCCGCCTTGGAGATAGAGCAGATCCCGGAACAGGTCCTTCAGTTCCTTGGGGATGAACCGTTCTGCCGCTTCTTCTAAGCCCACTGCATTGTGGCTCAGGATCATGGTCTTTACGAAGTCCGCCTGTTTCTCCGTCAGCTTGGCTTCTTCCATGAGCCCAGCCAGGAAAGCGCTGTGACCGATACTGATGAGGAAATCCTGGAGTCCGGCGGCTTTCAGGCTGCTGACGGCCAGGGCCAGCACTTCCGCATCTGCCATGGGGGCTTCCGCCCCGATCATCTCGATTCCCGCCTGGGAGAATTCGCACTGGCGGCCGGCCTGGGTCTGTTCGTGACGGAACACATTGGCGATGTAGAACAGCCGCTTCACGCCCCTATCGTTTTTCAGCCGGGTAGCCACCATCCGGGCCAGAGGGGTAGTCATTTCACTCCGGAGCATCACCGTCCGGTTGTTCCGGTCCATGAACCGCATGCTTTCATCGCTGATGCCAGCCCCGCTTAGGGCAAAAGTATCGGCGTATTCGATGGTAGGGGTGATGGCTTCATCGTAGCCCCAGGAAAGGAAATTCCCGGCGATCCGATCTTCCAGCTCCCGTTTCATCCGGGCATCTCCCGGCAGGATATCTTTGGTCCCGTAAGGGATCCGCAGTACAGTACTGTTGCTCATTTCTCGTTAGCTCCTTCAGTCAAGATGGGGATCAGGGTACGGTACCCTCCCGCTCCATAGTTCAGACAACGATTGACCCGGGATACGGTGGTGCTGCTGGCGCCCGTATCCTTGACGATCTTCGCATAGTTCTCGCCGCGATGAAGACGCACCGCCACTTCCAGCCGCTGGCTCAATGCCTTCAGCTCATTGGGGGTGCAGATATCTTCCAGGAAGGCCAGGCTGCCGTCCACATCCTGCAGCAGGGTAAAGGCTTTGGCCAGCTGTTTCAGTTCCCGTTCATTCAATCCGGCTACCATGATCGTAACCCCTTTCTTTTCTGGAATCTTTGCCGTTCCGGACCTTTCCGGAACAATTGCTTTACTGATTTAATACTTTACTACGATGATGCGATAAATGCAAGTAGTATTTGGGAATTTGTGAAAATTTTTTATGCGGTTTTCTCCATTAAAAAAGAGGCTGCTGCACGTAATGTGCAACAGCCCGGTCTCATGAGCCGCATAGCGGCTCGGTTTCAAGTCTCGAGACCCGAGACCTCAAATATCCATCCCTGCCCAATGTCCCCAATACACTGCATTGGTGATGGTGGACACCCGTGCTGCGTCTCCGATGACCCTGACAAAGGGGGCACTGTTCCGCAAAGCCTCCACTACATCCGTCCGGGACCGCTGGCCCAGGGCGCAGATCACCGTATCCCCAGGCACCAACACCTGCTTTCCGGAAGGATCGGTGCAGAGGATACCCTTTTGGGTCACTTCTACCCCTTTGTATCCCGTGTGGACCGTGGCTGTTTTGGCGATTTCCGCCAGCAGCAAAGGACGGTGGCGCACATTGGCATCGGGGGCCAGGGTGGGACGCATTTCCACGATTTCCACCTTTTTTCCTTCCTGGCCCAGGTGGATGGCACATTCACACCCGGCCAGGCCGCCGCCGAACACCACCACATGGTCCCCCACTTTGTCTTTTTCCTTGTAGTAGTTGTTCACGATCACCACATTGTCCCCGTCCAGTCCTTTGATGGGAGGCACCAGAGGCGTGGAGCCAGCAGCGATGATCAGGGCATCGGGCTTTTCCGCCTCCACCGTTTCCGGGGTGGATTCCGTGTTCAGCCGGATCTCCGCTCCTGCCTTCCGGGCCAGCAGTTCGTAGGTATGGGCCAGCTGGTACATCTCTTTCTTGAAGGGAATGGCCTGCTCACTTTTCAGGATGCCCCCCACTTCCCCTTCTTTTTCCATCAGGATCACCCGGTGGCCCCGGCGGGCAGCGGTATAGGCGGCGTACAGGCCCCCAGGGCCTCCGCCCACCACAACCACTTTCTTCTTCACCGGTGCCGGCTGGACTTCCGTCCCGTCCAGTTCCCGTCCGATGAAGGGGTTCACCGTACACCGGCGAGTACCGGTGGCCGCCCGTTCCGCCATGCAGGTGAAGCACCGGAGACAATGGACGATTTCCTCTTCCCGGCCTTCTTCGATTTTCCGGGGCGTTTCCGGATCTGCCAGCAGCTGCCGGGCCATGTACACCACATCCGCCTTTCCGGAAGCGACGATTTCTTCCATCATGGCCGGGTCCGTGAGCCCCCCGATGGCAGCCACCGGTTTTGCTACATGCTTCTTGATTTCCGCCGCCAGGTACACATTCCGGCCGTGGTCCTCGAACATGGAGGGATGGGTGATCCCGAAAGTCTTCTGGTAAGTGCCGGCGGATACATGGATCAGGTCCGCATAGGGTTCGACGGCCTGGGCAATCTTCACCCCTTCGTCCAGTCCGTAGCCTCCTTCCGCAAATTCCGCCCCGCTCATCCGGAACTCGATGGGGAAAAAGGGCCCCACCGCAGCCCGCACCGATTTCAGGACTTCCACCGCAAACCGGGCCCGGTTTTCCAAGGAGCCGCCGTATCCGTCCTTCCGGTGGTTGAACAGGGGGGATAGGAACTGGTTGATCAGCCAGCCGTGGCCTCCATGGATCATCACCATTTCAAAGCCCGCCCGTTTGGCCAGGCCAGCAGCATGGCCGTAGGCAGCCACGATGTCATCGATCAGCTCCTGGGTCAGGGCCCGCACCGGAACCCCATCGGCCCGGACTCCGTCACTGGGGCCCCACTGATGGAGGCTGTGCTGCTTTTCCTTATCCGTCATGTAGGTACCGGCAAACTGACCGGAATGGGACAGTTCCAGGGAAGGGATGGCGCCATGCCGACGGATGGCGTCTGCCGTATAGGTGGCGCAGGCCAGGGAATTCAGGATGCTTTCATCCAGATGGTAGGCATGGGAGCCGTCGGTGGCCGGATGGACCATCAGTTCCGAAACTGTGACCGCCCCGGCTCCTCCTTTGGCCCGGAGTTCATAAAAGGCCGTGGATTTAGGGCCGATGCATCCGTCATTGGTGATGTCCGTACCTCCCATGGGAGCGGAGAAGATCCGGTTCCGGAAAGTGGTGCGTCCCAAGGTGATGGGGCTGGACAGATGGGGAAATTTGCGCTGCATGTGATTGCCTCCTCAAAAATCATTTCTATTGTATCTGTCTTCCACCCTATCATAAAAAAGAGACTGCCGTCCAGCAAGGAAGCGGCAGTAGGTATCAATAAATTGTTGATAGATTATACCAGTCGGGGACAAACCGCCAGCAGCTCCTGGAACAGGGTGTCTTCCGCCCGGTTTTGGGGGCACACAAAGAACACCTGCCAAGGGGCGGTTTCCCGGAGAGGGATCTGTCGGAGAGGAGCTTCTACAGGATGGATGGCCGCATCGATGCCGATGCCCCGACCCTCCCTGCAGAACTGGTAAATCAGGCTGCTTTCCATGGTCTTCACCGCAAAATGAGGCGTAAAGCCAAAATCCCCGCACCGCTCCGCCACATTGTGATAAATGGAAAAATGTTCGTTGAGGCACAAGAGGGGCTCCCCTTTCAAGTCTTCCAGGGACAGGCTGTCCCGGCCATAGAGAGGATGCCCTGGGTACACCACTGCTCCCACCGGCGCCCGGAACAGTTCTCGGCGAAAGAACCCCTCCGGAGCCTGCGTCCCCACGCAGAACCCGCAGGACAGGGTCCCTTCTTGGAGCAGCCGCAGGATATTTTCATTGAAATCCTCCACCCATTCCAGCCGGAATTCCGGATGCTGGGCAGCCGCCTCCTGGAGCTTCCCTATGGAAATCACATGGAGGACCCCGCAGGCGAAGCCCATCCGCAGTCCCTGCTGCTGTCGCTTCATTTCCTGGATCCCCAACTGGAGCCGGAGCAGCTGGGCGGAGAAAGAACGGCTGTGTTCATAGAAATAGTCTCCCTCTCGGGTAGGCTCCATCCCTTTGGGAGTGCGGACAAAAAGCTTGGCCTGGAGCTCCCCTTCCAGCACACCGATGATCCGGCTCACCCCCTGGGGCGTCAGGAACAGCACCTTGGCCGCCTGATGGATGCTTTTCTTTTCATAAACCTGCTGGAAACAGCGGATGGCCCTGGTATCCATGCTTCTTCCCTCCTTGGGGAGGATTGTAACACGGGAGGAGTAGGGTGTCAACGGATGGAGGATAGAGAAGGCTAAGCGATTCAGTAGCTAGGCGGTTGGGTGAATTGAGTCTCTTTACTAGGTTTCCCCAATCCCCATTGACAAACTGTACTTTATACGGTATCATTTAAAGCGCATTGATTTCATCGAGAGTAACGGAGGGACTGGCCCAATGAAGTTACGGCAACCATCAGCGGCGCAGCCGGCTGAACGGTGCTAAGTCCACCAGGCAGTGCCTGAAAGATGAAGATGAGTAAGCCCAACTGATTCCTCTTCACATCAGATGAAGAGGTTTTTTTATTTCTACGGAGGTGAACCCCCATGATAGAACTGCAGCATATCGAAAAGATCTATCATACAGCTTCAGGGGACCTACACGCCCTGAAGGATATCAACCTGACCATCAATGAAGGCGAGATCTTCGGGATCATCGGCCTTTCCGGGGCCGGCAAAAGCACCCTGGTCCGCTGCATCAACATGCTGGAAAAGCCCACCAGCGGCAAAGTGATCGTGGACGGCCAGGAAATGACCGCCCTGGGAGAAGAACAGCTGCGGAAAGCCCGGCAGAATATCGGCATGATCTTCCAGCATTTCAATCTGCTCTCCAGCCGCACGGTCTACGGCAACATCGCTTTCCCCCTGGAAATCCAAGGCATGGACAAGGCTTCCATCCAAAAGAAGGTGGCCCCCCTGCTGGAACTGGTCGGGCTCAGTGACCGGGCCGACCACTACCCCAGCCAGCTTTCCGGCGGGCAGAAACAGCGGGTAGGCATTGCCCGTGCCCTGGCCAGCGATCCCAAAGTGCTCCTGTGCGACGAAGCCACTTCTGCCCTGGATCCCCAGACCACGGAAAGCATCCTCTCCCTGCTCCGGGACATCAACAAACGGCTCCACATCACCATCGTCATGATCACCCACCAGATGAACGTGGTGAAGGAAATCTGCGACCGAGTGGCCGTCATCGAAAACGGAGAGATCATCGAACAGGGCTCCATGGTGGATATCTTCACCAATCCCCAGAAGGCTACCACCAAGGAATTCGTAGCCAGCATCCAGCACAATGACCTGCCGGATTTCGTCAAGAAGTTGGACATCCACAAGGAATACCGGCCTGGGGACAAGGCCCTGGTGAGCCTGAGCTTCATCGGGGACAGTGCGGGAGAACCCATCGTCTCTGTGCTGATCAAACAATACGATACCAATGTGAACATCCTCACGGCCAATATCGAGACCCTGCAGGATACCCCCTTCGGGACCCTGCTCATTGAAGTGGAAGGTGACGAGGCCCATCTGAAAAAGGCCCTGGATTACCTCCATGAAAGAAAAGTAAAAGATGAGGTGATCGGTTATGTCTCCTAATATGATCCATCTGCTGATCAAGGCCCTGGGGGAAACCCTTTACATGGTGGCCCTGTCCGCTGCCATTGCATCCCTCTTCGGCATCCCCCTAGGGGTGATCCTGACCATTACCGGGAAAGGGCACATCAAGGAAAACGCTGCCCTCCACAAAACCCTGGGCTCCATTGTGAATGCCCTCCGTTCCGTGCCTTTCATCATCCTCATGGTTGCCATCATCCCCCTGACCCGGCTGATCGTCGGTTCTTCCATCGGGACCACCGCTGCCATCGTCCCGTTGACCATTTCTTGTACCCCGTTCATTTCCCGGATCATCGAATCCTCCCTCCTGGAAGTGGATCCAGGGGTCATCGAGGCAGCCCAGAGCATGGGAGCCAGTCCCATGCAGATCATCTGGAAAGTGCTGCTGCCGGAAGCCATGCATTCCATCGTGCTGGGCATCACCCTGGCAGTGATCAGCCTGATCGGTTCCAGTGCCATGGCCGGAGCATTGGGCGGCGGCGGCCTGGGAGACCTGGCCATCCGGTACGGCTATCAGCGGTTCCAGGCGGACACCATGGTGGCCACGGTCATCGTGCTGATTGTCCTGGTCCAGGTGGTCCAGACCATCGGGAATCGGATCTCGGCTAAATTGAATAAGACGAAAATCAAATAGGATAGGGGCTGTTGCACAGAACGTACAACGGCCCCTTTCTTTCATGTATAATAGTATTTGCAGGATTCCTAAACTGCCCTGCACTCTGCTTAAAATTTTTTAATCACGGATCTTTCTTTTATTTCTCTTCAGATTCCTGCCTGGTTACAATAGACGAATGCCGGTTGGCTGAAGATTTTTTGCTGTTCCATTTCCCGATACTCCAGGAACTGGCCGACTGCGCCGGAGAGCATCCTCCAATTCCGGTAATCCTGCCAGCTGCTGCCCTGTCGGGGATCCTGTTGGGGATCAAACACCTTTTGGCTGGCGATCATCCCTGCCAGCGAAACTCCTGCGTTCAAAGGATCTTTCCAATAGGAAGCCAGCTGCTGTCCCAACTGTTGTTCATTTCCCCAGGAAGGAGACTGGAGCAGGGAGGAATGGGGATCCAGCCGCTGGAGATAAGCAGCTGGCGGCAGCGGATGCTTGAATTTGGACAAAAAGGCCGTTCCTATCCTCCTGGCAAAGGGGTCTTCATCCGGGTCGCCCTTATACAGGGGTTCAGCCAGGTACAGGCTGTCCAGATAAAAGGGATCCATACTGCCCTTCTGGGTTCCTGCGACCTTGGCATATCGGCTGCTTACCACGACCACATCGTACCACCCAGCGGGGCTATCGAATTCCATATCCGGATCCATGCCATTGGGCAGTGCCACATGATGCTCTTTGTCCATAAAAGAATGCTTCCCCCCGGATACACTGAGAGGATGATCCTCGGGGATTTCCATGTCTACTTCCGGATCCCTCTGAAAATCTGCCAGATACCAGGCAATCCCATGCCCCTTCAGGCCTCGGTTGTGAGACGGGTACTCCTGGTAGCGAAAAAGACGGATTGGGTGCGGGGTACCATTGAAGATCCTCATGTGGTTCAGAAGATTACTGTTTTCCATATTTATCCACTCCTTTATTATTGCTGCCTCCACTATACACGGCCGGATCCTTCCAGACAAAGGTAAAATAGCCATTTTCCTTATTTTTTCCTGAGGTGAACATCATGACTATGAGACAGACAAGGAAAGACGTTATCGACCTTCCTGATCCAGATAAGAACATCATGACCATCCAATCTGCAATCAACGAATGCTGGCTGCCTTTGGAAGATTTGATGAAAAAATTCTGCGGCCCAGTTGTCCATCCCTGGCTGTACACCGGTTTCACGGAATATCCAGCATATGAGAATCTTGGCAAACAGCGGAAGGCTCGAGAAAAATATCTGCAAGATCTTTGTCTCAAAGATAAACCAAAAGGACCGGAAGAAAAGGACCATCCTGAAAATTCTTTGGATATTTTCCAGGATCCGAACGTCAAGGGATTTTTTAGGAGACATTTTATCAACAACAACAATAGCGATAGCAATACCTTAGCGAAATTCCTGTCCCCCTACCAGAACAGTTTCCAAAAGCCAAAACCCAATGACAGACATAAGCAATTATATGATGCCAACCGGCTGGCCCAGCTGTATGTGGAATATTTTTTCAGGATAAAGGCCGGTGAAATATCCACCAACCACAAAGAAGCAGCTCTTCGGTGGCATCAGGAGGACTGGTCCTTCCTGGGCAAAAGGAAATATGATTATCTCCAAATCATCCTCCAGCAGCTCTACACGTCGGAAGAAGCCCAGGAGCTCCTGGAGCTTCCCAGCCGGAAAGCTCTTGATGCCTGGATTGTAAAGGGTTCCTTCGAGGGCAGCCTTTCCCTGGTCCCTGCCGCGCCCAACGATCCCCGTCACCCCAGCTTTTATCTGTGGGAAGAAGACCTGCTGGCAGACGTGTCGCACGGGGAAGATATAAGCCCTGAACTTCGGGGCCGCTGGTACAGTCCCCTGCACCGGAAACTGTATAAAGCCATCAAATACGGATATTGGCCCCTGACGAACGCCATCCTGGATTATAAAAATACCCCATCGCCAGATACGTTGATCACCTATGATCCTGCAGAGATCCTCTACAATCGATTAAAAGTGATCATGGGAAAAGAGGGAAAGGAAAAGCTGTATACTTCCCGGCTTTACGGCCTCCAGGACCGGAAGGAGCTCGCAGCCGCCTATTATCTTCTTGCCCAGCGTGCTGAAAGGATCAAGCATGAGATAAATGACATCCGAGAGAAAGAAAGAATAAACCTGAATGCAGATGTCCGTTACAAGGAATGTGTTTCTCAGCTGCTCAGTCCGGCCATCGACTTGGCGGAATTAGAGAAAGATGGCTTGGATGGTACTGACTGCAGAGGATTATTGGAGGATCAATGGATCGATCCTGCTGATGCCGGGGATCCCTTTCTGGACGCCCTGGAGCAGGCACAGGATCTGACCGAAAAGATGCAAAGGATCATCCGGCTGAAGTTGGAACTCAACCGGATGATCCGCGAACCCGAGAACAGATATGAAATTTACGCAGCGTTAGGGGGAATCAACTACAACTTCCGCCCCAGACCGACATCTGAGGAAGGAAGCAAGTATGGAATTGGACCACGGACGGTGGAGCTCAGCTTCTTGCCCAGTATCGTTCCCAGAGGATTTGCCTTCCTGGGTCCAGTCCGTATCCCCTTCTGTGCTGATACAGAGGACCTGGGAAATGCAGGAACTGCTCCCAAAATCATTGCACAGCCAGGGGAAACTCAGCCTCTTGCCCAGGTTCCATCCCAGACGATGCGCCGGTAGCTCTCCCGATCCGTAGCGCCTTCAGTGCTGATGCACAGGACCCGGGAATCTTTGTCCAGGCCCAGCTCCTCTCTCAGGGGTTCCTGCTCTTTGTTCCGGTACAGTTCACAGACAAAGCCGCTGGTCACCGCTCCGCTTTCTCCGGAAATCACCCTGGGGTCCCCGGGGACCGGCGCGCCCAGGATCCGCATGCCTTGGGCCGCCACCCAATCAGGGACAGAAGCAAAATGCTCGGCATGAGCTGCCAGTTCCCCCCAGCCCAAGGTACAGGGTTCCCCGCAGGCCAATCCGGCCATAATGGTGTCCAATGCCCCAGTCACAGTGTGGAGCTTCCCATCCCCGGCAGCAGCAGTACGGAAGATGCAGTCCGCCCGATTGGGTTCCACAATGGTGATCACGGGCTTCTGGCTGCCGTAATAATCGGCGAAGAATCCGGTGAGTGCCCCACTCATGGCCCCCACTCCCGCCTGGAGGAAAATGTGGGTGGGAGGCTGGGATAGAGCCTCTGCCGCTTCCAGGGCCAGGGTGGTGTACCCTTCCATGATCCACCCGGGAATGGTTTCGTATCCTTCCCAAGCCGTATCCTGGACCAATACTCCGCCAGTTTCTTCCGCCACCCGAGCAGCATGGCGCACCGTATCATCATAATTGAATTCCGTGATACAGGCATCGCTGCCCAAAGCCCGGATGTTCTCCAGCCTTTCCCGGGAACTTCCTTTGGGCATGAATACCCGGCTCTTCACTCCCAGGCAGTGAGCGGTCCAAGCAATGCCCCGGCCGTGGTTCCCGTCGGTGGCCGTCACAAAACACAGGTCTTTGATCTTTGCATGGACTGCAGGATCTTGGAGCAGGGCAAAGGTCATTTCTGTTATGGGGATCCCCAGTTTCTCTCCCAGGACTTGGGCCACGCAGAAACTGCCTCCCAGTCCCTTGAAGGCATTGAGGCCGAACCGGAAGCTTTCATCTTTCACATAGAACGCCTCCAGCCCCAAGTGTTTTGCCAATCCCTTCAAATCCACCAGGGGCGTGGGCGCATATCCTGGGATAGTCCGATGGAAGTTCCGGGCCGTTTCTGCTGCCTGTCGGGTAAAAAGCCCGTCCCATTGACATTTCCCGCTGGGTTTCCGGGTCACGATCTTGATTTCGTTCTCCATCGTCATGCTCCCTTCTTATGCTGCTAGCCGGAGTCTTACCAGCTCGGCCCAAAATTCTGCTCCCGTTGCCAATACATCATCATTGAAGTCATAGATATTCTGATGAAGAGAGACATTTCCGCTTTTCTCTTTTCCGGTTCCCAGAAGCAGGAAACAGCCAGGCACATGTTTCAGGAAAGCGGCAAAGTCTTCCGACGCCATCCATGGCTCACAGTCTCCAAAAGTACGGTTTTCTCCCACCACCGCCTGGGCAGCCCGCACCGCATATTGGACGCATCCGGCGTCATTGACCGTGGGGAAAAACTCATGGGTGTAGGCAAAGCTGCACTGGGCGTGGTTCATCCGACAGATTCCCTCCACAATATCCCGCATCCGATTTTCCACCAGCTGCTGGTCTTCCGGCGTGGTAGTCCGGGCATCTCCCCGTACCGTCACGGTGGTGGGGATGGCATTGTGAGCCCCATCTGTCTCGATTTCCGTGCAGGAGACCACCACTGGACGCATGGGCGGCGCATTCCGACTGACGATGGTCTGAAGTGCCAGATAAATTTCTGCAAAAGAGGCCAGTGGGTCATTTCCTTCGTGGGGAGAAGAAGCATGGCCCCCTTTTCCAGTAATGGTGAAGGAAAAATCATCTTCGCTGGCAGCCATGCCCCCCACCCGGGTGGAAAGGGTCCCGGCCGGCAGGAAAGGCGCATTGTGGAGGCCATAGATTTCATCCATGGGGAACCGTTCGAACAGCCCGTCATCGATCATGGCCTGGGCACCCCGGCCCGGTTCTTCTGCCGGCTGAAAGATAAAGCGGACCGTGCCATTGAAATTTTTCCGATCCGCCAGCAGTTTGGCCGCTCCCAACAGCATCACCGTATGGCCGTCATGACCGCAGCCATGCATTTTCCCCGGACACAGGGAGATATGGTCATGGCAGCTCCGTTCTGTGATATCCAGGGCATCCATATCCGCCCGGATGCCGATACAGCCTCCGCCATTCCCGCACCGGAGAGTGCCTACCACTCCGGTCCTGCCGATGCCTTCTTCGACCTGGATCCCCCAGGCCCGCATCTGTTCTGCAGTCAGCTGGGGAGCCGTTTTCTCCTCAAAGGCTGTTTCCGGATGCTGATGGAGATAATGACGCCAAGCCGTCAGCTGTTCTTTGAAATCCATTTCAATCCCATCCTTTCTTTGTCAGTCAAGATCTTCTTCATCCACTTGATGGGTAAAATCCCACACCGGCCGAGCGCCAGCTTCTTTTTTGGCACTCCATTGTCCGGCATAGTCTTTCAGGGCCAAGACCACATATCTGGAAAGTCTCAGCAATGCAATCACATTGAAGAATACCATGAAGGCGCTGGCAAAATCCACCAGATCCCACACCATAGGAACTGGAGCCACCGCACCAGCGATGATGATGGCGCAGCACAGCACCCGATAGATCGTGACAGCTTGGGGCTTCTTCACCAGGATCATCAAATTCACTTCTCCATAATAAATATCTGCCAGCAGAGTGGTGAAACCGAACAAGAACATAGCTAGGAACACAACCCACCGGCCTATGCTTCCCAGATTGCTTTCAAAGGCCAGCTGGGTCAGCGCAATTCCCGTTTCCCCCGTACCCAGCTGATTGGAAAGCAGGATACAGAAAGCTGTACAGCTGCAGATGATGATGGTTGTAATGAAAGTCCCCAACATGGCGGCAAAGCCTTGGTTCACTGGATGGGGAACTACAGCTGTAGCATGCATGGTAGGTGCTGTGCCGTTGCCTGCATCATTGGAAAACAATCCCCGGGCCACTCCGTACCGAAAAGCCTGCTGCACTGAATAGCCCGCCACACCTCCTGCAGCTGCCTGGCCGGAAAAGGCCCCTGTGAAAATCTGGCGGAGCATTTCCGGAAGCATGGAAGCATGGACCACCATCACCCAGATGGCCATAAGCAGGTATCCCAGAGCCATAAAGGGCACGATGTAGGATGCCACTTCTGACAGCCGCTTGATGCCTCCGAAGATGACCAAGGCTACTAGGATCAGCAGCAGGATGCCGGCTGCCAGAGGAGAGACCGGTGCCACCCCTGTAAGAGCTACAGAAATAGAATTGCTCTGGATCATGCAGTAGAAGAACCCGATGCCCACCAAAATGCTGATAGAATACAGGATGGACAATGCCTTGCTGTGAAGCCCCTTTTCCATATAATAAGCCGGTCCGCCCCGATAGGTCCCATCTGGATTCTTTACCCGGAACAGCTGGGCCAGCACCGCTTCCGCAAAGCTGATGGGCATTCCCAGCACGGCCGTCACCCACATCCAGAAGATAGCTCCCGGACCGCCGGAAGCCAGGGCTGTGGCCACACCCACCAGGGATCCGGTCCCTACCTGTCCTCCCACAGCGGCACACAGAGCTCCGAATCCCGACACACTTCCCTCGGCCTTTTCATTGCCTTTCATGCTGCAGGCCAGATTGCCAAACAGCCGGGTGAAGTAGCGGAATTGGGGAAAATGCAGCCGCAGCGTGAAAAACACCCCTGTCAGGAGCAGGATGCCCGCTACCAGCCAGCCCCAGAATACGTTGTTCATTGTGCGGATGATTTCCATAAAGTATTCTCCCCTTTCTTATGCCCCGATCATTTCCCGCACCACATCCAAGAACACATTGGCCCCGTTGATGCAGGCCTGGTCCGGGGTGTATTCGGCCGGATTGTGGCTGATGCCTTTGACGCTGGGTACAAAGATCATGGCGGTGGGACAGATCCGAGCCATCATCTGGGCGTCCTGACCGGCTCCGGACACCATCCGGCGGCATTTCAAGTTCCGGGCAGCAGCGGCTTTTTCCACTTTCTGACAAATTCCTTCATCAAAGGACACTGGATCGAAACAGGTCATCCGTTTGGCGGTGATTTCCACGCCCTCTTCCTGGGCCAGCTGTTCCAGATAGGCAGCCAGGATCTCTTCATCTCCATCCAATCTGGCCTTGTCCGGATTCCGCAGGTCGATGGTGAATTTCGCCTCACTGGGGATCACGTTCACCGCATTGGGCTGGTAGGCCATGGTGCCGATGGTGCACACCCCGCCAGATTTTTCCACCATCTGCCGACAGAACACATTGACTTTGGCCGCAGCCAGGCCCGCATCGTGGCGGAGCCGTGTGGGCGTAGTCCCTGCATGGTTGGCTGCTCCTTTGATGGTCACTTGCTGCCAGTGGATGCCCTGGAGATTTTCTACAGCTCCGATATCGTACCCTTCCACATCCATGATGGGGCCCTGTTCGATGTGGAGTTCCAGAAAGGCAAAAGGCTTCAGGAACCCGGGTTCCACGGTGCCCCCATATCCGATCCGCTTCAGTTCTTCCCCCAGGATGGTCCCATCCGTGCCTACAGAAGCCAGGGCTTCTTCGCAGGAAAGTCCCCCTGCGTACACCAGGCTGCCCATCATATCGGGCGAATACCGGACCCCTTCTTCGTTGGTGAACACTCCCACTACAAGAGGATGCTTGGGACGGACCCCTTGTTCCTGGAGGGTTTGGCACAGTTCGATGCCAGCCAGCACCCCCAGACAGCCGTCATACTGACCGGCATTGATCACCGTATCGATGTGGGACCCCACCATCATGGGGGTTTCTCCCTTGTTTTCCGGCGTTTCCCAGATGCCGAAGATATTCCCGATCCGGTCCACCACTACCTGGAGACCAGCTTCCTCCATCCATGCTGCTACCTGATCCCGGCCCTGCCGATTGGTATCACTGGCCGCCAGCCGGATCCGCCTGCCATCCTCTCCAATGCCGATTTTTCCCAAAGTATTGATATGTTCCATCAGACGCTTTCCATTGATTTCCATACTGTATACCTCCTTGGACTCCCTTTCTTGATGGTTTCATTATAAGAAATCCCTAGAAGGGATTCTATGCGAATCCTGATGAAAAATATCACTAAATTGCGTTTTTTGAAAAATCTGTTATACTGGAACCAAATCCATCTTCTTCAGACGAAAGGAGTTTTTCCATGCAGGTCACCAACATCCCAGTGGATGCCAGAAACCGGGAATCCACCCGCCACGGGACCCATGGATTTCCCATGGCTGTCTACAATTCCATCCTAAGCCGCAATGTACTGGGTTATACCCGGCTCCACTGGCATGAAGAACTGCAGTTCTGTGCCGTAGTCCAGGGTACTGTGACCTTTTCCGTCAACGAAGCCAGCTGGCAGCTTGAGACCGGAGACGGCATCTTCATCAACAGCGGTTATCTCCACATGGCCCGCCCCCTGGGAAATCCGGATGCCGGCTACATTTGCTTGGATATCCATCCCCGGCTGCTCTGCGGATTCCCCGGCTCCGTACTGGAACAAGACTATGTGCTTCCGGCCCTCTCAGATCCTGTACTGACTGCCCGGCCTCTATATCAAAGGGTCCCTTGGCAGGCGGATGTTCTCCAGAAGATCCGTGAAATCTACCAGGAAAGTGAAACAAAAAGACCGGGCTGGGAACTTTTTGCCACAGCCCGGCTCTATGAAATTTTCGCTGCCGTCCTCTGCCACCAGCCATCGGACGAGTTCCAGACACGGAAATGGTCCCGGGCCAATACCGTGGCCCAGCGGATCCTCAGCTACCTGACAGCCCATTATGGGGAAAAAATCACCCTGGCTCAAATAGCCGCTTATGCCTCCTATACGGAAAGCGAATGCTGCCGCATCTTCAAACGGTTCACGGGCGAATCCATCTTTGCCTATCTCCGGGAACTGCGCTTGGAACAGAGCGTCCGACTGCTGGATTCCACCGACCAGTCCATCAGTGAAATTGGAGAAAACTGTGGGTTCCGCTCCCCCAGTTACTACATAGAAGCCTTCCGTCAGCAGTTCCACTGTACGCCCTTCCAGTACAGGAAGAAAAAGCGGACTTGACTCTTCACTCTTCACTACTCTTCTCTGCTTCCGCCTCCTGCTCTGGACAGGTGATGTCGATGAGGAGTTCGATCATGTGGTGGAGGAGCCACACTTCCTCGGTATTGGCGGCTTTATAGTACATTTCTTTCCCGGCCCGGCGGCTGATGATGAGGCCGTTTTCCCGGAGGATCTTCAAATGATGGGACAGAGCTGGACTGCTCATGTGCATCAGTGCCGACAGGTTGATGACGCATTCTTCCATATGACACAAAAACCAGAACAGTTTGATCCGATTGGCATCCGCCAGGCTGCTGAACAGCCCAGACACCGCAGAAAAGTTGGCGTTTTCCGGCAGATCTTTCAAGATATAATTGATATTTTCTCCATGATTGTGGGGCAGCTGATTCTCAGCCATAACAATCCCTCCAATAGTCGTTGTTGTTTTTATTATACCACAAAAGGGGATGCCGCTTACGCAGCATCCCCTTTATAGTGAGTCGCAAAGCGGCTCACGCATCCGACCGTGCAAATCCGTTCTTCATCCCGTTGCTGGCAGCGTAGAGCACCTGACCCAGGACTTTTTGGGTCTCTTCTTTAGCCATAGCGGCCATTTTTTCGTTCCTTGCTTCCAAGTACAGACTCGGATTTTCCCCAGTTTCTCCCCGGTCCCCTTCCTTCAGCAGGGCATGAGCCCGGGCAGCTACCTTGTTCTGGTACCGTTCGATCAAATTGGCGCAGGCACCGAAATGGGCATCGGCCAAGGCTCCGATGAGTCGGTTAGCCCAATAGAACTGATTGGAATCCGGTTCTTCTCCTGTAACCGCCAGATATTCCGGAGTTTTGTCCACATTGGTATAAAATGGCACAAAGGCATTGAACACGTTGCACCCTTCGGCGATCCATTCCACCGCCCGCCGGTCTTCCGGCAGATCCGGCCGCAGTTGGGTGAGGGCCAGGAAATTGGTCCGGTTGATACCGATAGGCCGGTATTTCCCCCCCCCCGTAGGCTCCCATCTCCCTTGTGGCCGTAGGGATCATAAGGAGTCCCCTGGTAGTGGCTGCTGAGGATATATTTCACATCTTCCACCGTCACCTTCCGGTCCGGTTCTACAGACCAAGGCAAGTCGTCATCTTCTGGGTGGAAAGGGACTTCCGGGCCTTCCCACTGGATGCTGAAGGGAATCAGGCACCGGAGCATGTACCAGGCCCGAGGCGTATTGTAGGTATGGTCCGCATCATCGTGGCTGCCAAAGGCGGACCGGCAGTCAAAAGCCGTATCTTCCGCCACCGGTCCTTCCCTGTCTTCTGCCAGGGTCAGGTCCAGATGGTTTTCTTCAATAAAGGCTGCCAAATCCCGGGAGCACAGGTTGTCCTTCCCCGCTCCCAGGGCATCTGCCAGATCCAGGAAATCGATGCCCTGCTGGTTGGGCATCACCACCGCCTCATCATCAGGCACCCGCTTGGCGATCCAGTGATGGCCGCCGATGCTTTCCAGCCACCAGACTTCGTCCACATCCTGGAATCCGATGCCGTTCATTTCGTAGGTGCCGTACTGCTCCAGCAGGCTTCCCAGCCGCAGTACCCCCTCCCGAGCGGACCGGATGTAGGGCAGTACCAAGGTCAAAAGGTCCTCTTCTCCAATGCCTCCTGGCACCAGGGGATCGGCCCCCAGGACCCGGGGATTGGAAGTGATGGTCTCCGTTTCCGTCATGGCCACGTTGGCGGCGTTGATCCCCGCTTCCCCCCAGATCCCTTCCACAGCCTGGGCATTGGGCATGGCCGTATATCGGAGGGGATTGTCCGGCAGAGCGATCTCCACCTGGGAAATCACACTTTTATACTTCCGGGGTTGATCCTCCGGCCGGACCACGATGAATTTCTTGGAAGTGAACTTCCCGGAAGGAGAATCTTCGTTCCGGGCCATCATGGTAGATCCGTCAACGGTTGCATTCTTTCCTACTAATAAAGTGGTACAAGGCATAGTCCCATCTCCTTTCGTATACAGGAGAGGCTGCCGCATCTGCAGCAGCCTCCTTTTTTATTTTCTTTTCATTCCAGTAAACATGGTCATGGCAAAGGCGAAGACCGTGGCCCAAGCCCAGAATTTATGCTGTTTCATGGATGCATACCCCCTTGCAGGTCCTTCCCTGCCGCTTTTTCTTTATTATACCAAGCTAACCTAGGGAATGCAATCTTACAGAGTTTTACAAAGCACTGCAATAAATTACATCATTTTTACTTATGGACTGCGAAACTTTTACCTTATTTTCATATACTGATTTTGTTTCCAAATAAATCATTGTAATGACTGATAGGGAGGTAACGGAATGAACTGGAAAAAGACGATGGCGCTGGCCTTGGCTGGGGTCCTTTCCCTGGGGGTACTGGGATGCGGCGGCAGCACTGGATCCAAGAGTGCTGACAAGAAAGTGAAAATCGAATACTGGCATGTGGCTTCTGAAAGCTTCGGAGGCGCTACGGTGAAGCAACTGGTAGATGAATTCAACAAATCCCATCCGGATATCGAAGTCACCGCCAAATACAATCCGGACATGTACAAGGGCCTGACCCAGAATCTTCAGGCGGCCATGGCTTCCGGCAAGAATCCGGACGTGGTCCAGATGGGCTACAGCTATCTGAACTATGCCAATGACAACCTGAAGTACACTGATCTGAACGACCTGGCCAAACAGGACGACAAGGACAAGAACTTCCTGAAGAACAACTTCCTGCCCAACGTGCTGGCTCTGGCCCAGACCGAAGACGGCAAACAGATCGGTCTTCCCTATTCCGTTTCTGTTCCCGTACTCTACATCAACCCGGATCTGTTCAAACAAGCTGGCCTGGATCCGGACAACCCTCCCAAAACCTGGGATGAAGTGAAGAAAGCAGCGGAAACCATCAAAGCCAAGACGGGGAACGCCGGGTTCTTCATGCAGGAATATGCAGACAACTGGGCCCAGCAGGCTCTCATCGAATCCAACGGCGGAGCCATGCTGAAAAAAGAAAACGGCAAAGTCCGTGCAGCCTTCGACAGCCCGGAAGCTGCCCAAGCCTACCAGCTGCTGGCTGACATGGTAAAAGACGGCAGCGGACTCCATGCCACCAACGAAGAAGGATTCCAGGCTTATCTGTCCGGCAAGGTGGGGATGGTGTGCACCACCATCGGCAAACGGGCCAACTTTGAAAAGAGCGCCAACTTCAAGGTGGTAGCTGCTCCTTTCCCTGTGTTCCAAGGCAAACCTCGGAAAGTCCCTGCAGGGGGCAACTTCCTGATGTGCTTCTCCAAGGATCCGGCCAAACAGAAAGCCGCCTGGGAATTCATCAAATATCTGGAATCCAATGATGCCCTGACCAAATGGTCCACTGGCACCGGCTACCTGCCGCCCCGCAAAGGCATGGACAAGGAAGGTGCTTTCAAGAAAGTCATCGATTCCAACAAAAACATCCAGGCCGCCTTGTCCACCATGCCCAACTTGGTGAAATGGGCAAGCTTCCCTGGCCAGAACGGTCTCAAAGCAGAACAGCTGCTGATCGATGTCCGGGACGTGATCTTAAGCGGCAAGGAACCCGCCGCCCAGGCCCTCCAGGAAACCGCAGCAAAGGTCAACGAATTACTGTAGTTGACAGCTGACCGTTGACAAGGCTGTTGCACATGCAACAGCCTCTTTTATTAACGAAAGAAGGTATCCTATGCTCCATTCTTCCTCCCGGACTGGCGGGAACCGTGCCTGGCTCTACCTGCTCCCTGCCGTCCTGGTGTTTGTCATTTTTTATTACCGACCTTTGCTGGAAGACGCCTACCTGAGCTTCTTCCAGTGGAACATGATCAGCCCCACCATGAAATTCGTAGGACTTTCCAACTACCAGCAGATCTTTGCCAGCAAGGAATTCGGCAAAATCTTGGGGAACACCGGGGTGCTGGTGGTGCTCCTCCTCATATTCAACTTCCTGCTGCCCTACGGGTTCGCCTTTGTGCTCACCCAGCTGATTGGGAACAAAAAGGCCCAGGCCCTGTTCCGCTCGGTGTTCTTCCTGCCCAGCACCATTTCCCTGGCGGTGGCCAGCATCATCTTCCTGTGGATGTACAACCCACTGGCAGGGCCGGTATCCCTGGTGCTGAAGGCCTTCGGGCTGGAAAGTCCCCGCTGGTTCAAAGAAAGCGGGCTGGTGATCTTTGCCCTGTCCACCATCATCGGCTGGAAAGCCTTCGGCTATAACCTGATTGTATTGATTGCCGCCATGGTTTCCGTGCCCCGGGAACTGATCGAGGCGGCCAAACTGGAAAATGCCTCCAACTGGACCATTTTCCGGAAGGTGATCGTGCCCATGACTTCCCCTACTGCCCTCTACGTGTTCACCATCACCATCATCTTCGGTCTCCAGTACATGCTGGTGCCTACCAACATGCTGACCCAGGGGGGCCCGGACCAGGGCAGCTCCAATATTGTCTATATCGTCTACCAGTATGCCCTGGTATTTTTCCAGACTGGGAAAAGCGCTGCCTTTGCCATGCTGTGTATGGCCGTCTACGTGATTTTCCTGTTCCTGAAAGCCCGTTTCCTGGACAAACGGGTCCATTATGAAAACTGAGGAGGCTGCCATGCACAATCCTGAACCTGCTTCATCCCTGTGGGAAAAAGGCTGGATCCTCGTCATGGGACTGGCTGCTTTCCTCATGCTCTATCCCCTGCTGTTCATGTTCTCCACTTCCTTCAAGGATATGAACCAGATTTTCCAGGCCTCTTTGAATCCCTTTTCCTGGCCTCCCACCATGGCCAACTATGAAGTGGTGCTGGAAAAGTTCCCCTTCTACCAGTACCTGGGGAACACCCTGTATATCGCTGTCATCGTAACCCTGGGGAAATTGGCCACCAGCCTGTTGGCTGCTTTTGCCTTTGTCTATTATGAATTCCGAGGGAAAGAAAAGCTCTTTTCCGCCATGCTGCTGACCTTTTTCATCCCCACCACAGTGCTGGTGATGCCCAACTACCTGCTCATGAGCAAAATGGGCCTCCTGAACAATCCCTGGGGTGTCATCCTGCCGGAACTGGCAGACGGCATGGGGATCTTCCTCCTGCGCCAAACCATGCGGGGCATCCCCCGAGCGCTCCTGGAAGCCTCCCGGCTGGACGGGGCCACCCCCTTTACCATCCTTCGGCGGATCATCCTGCCCCTGGTAAAACCTTCTATCTTTGCCACCAGTATCTTTTTCTTTATCAATTCTTGGAATGAATATTTCTGGCCGCTTTTGATCCTGGCGGACCGGGACAACTATACCCTGCCCCTGGCCCTCCAGATGTTCATCAGTGCTGAAGGGGGCAGCGAATGGGGCATCGCCATGGCCGTTGCCATGTTCACCACCCTGCCGCCCCTGATCCTGTATCTGTTCACCCAGAAATTCATTCTCAATACCTTCATGCAGTCAGGCATGAAGGGCTGAAAGGACAATGCCATGCAAGAAAATACTTCTTCTTCCGGTCTCACTTTCCATCATGTTTCCAAAGTCTACGGCACCAATCAGGTGGTCCGGGACCTGGATTTTTCCATCCAGCCCGGAGAACGGCTGATCCTCCTGGGACCTTCCGGCTGCGGCAAGACCACCACCCTGCGGATGATTGCCGGACTGGAATCCATCACCAGCGGTGACCTGTACATGGGCGGGACCCGGGTCAACGACCTGGCTCCCGGCGAACGGAACATCGCCATGGTGTTCCAAAGCTATGCGCTCTATCCCCACATGACTGTATGGGACAACATCACCTTCGGCCTGCAGATCCAGAAACTGGACCCCAAGGAAATCGCCCAGCGGACCAACCAGGCAGTGGAGATTCTCCAATTGGATGGATTGACCCAGCGCTACCCCAAAGAACTCTCCGGGGGACAGAAACAGCGGGTAGCCCTGGCCCGGGCCATTGTGAAAAAGGCACCCTACTTCCTGCTGGATGATGTGACCCCAAAAAGTTAGACCTTAGTAACGAGATGGTTTTTACTGTCTCGTTACTTTTTTATGCTGCCAGCAAAGAAAGCCTGTATTGAACAGGACTTTTCCAGCCCAGTTTTTCCTTGATCCTTTGTTCGTTATAGTATTTGATGTATCGTTCGATAGCGGCTTTTAGTTCTTCGTAGCTGTAGTAGATCACTCCATAATACATTTCCTGTTTCATTAAGCCGAAAAAGTTTTCCATTACAGCGTTATCATGACAGTTACCCTTTCGAGACATGCTCTGAAAAATTCGTTCTTTTTTTAGTTTCCTGGTATAGGCCTTCATTTGGTATGCCCAGCCCTGATCGGAGTGAAACGTTCTTCGATATGGACAATCAGCAGTAATTTCGATTGCTTCAGCTTGAGCTTCCAGTATGCTTTCAGCCGAAGGACGTTTGGCTATTCCATAGCTGATGATTTCATCATCGAACATGTCCAGGAAAGGATCCAGATAAAGCTTGTGCAGGGTCAGATGTCCCTGTGTATCTACTTCATAATATTTGAATTCTGAAGTATCGGTCGTAATCTTCTGATGTGGGATATTCGTCTCAAAACGACGATGTATTCTATTCGGAGCAATGGTCCCTACCTTACCCTTATAGGAACTGTATTTACGGCTTTTCCGGGTAAAGGATGTTACCTGAAGGCTCAGTTTCTGCATGATACGTTGAACTTTCTTCTTGTTCACGCAAATCCCTTGATTCTTCAGCTCACCGGTCATGCGCCGATATCCATAATCTTTATGCTGGCTGCGGATTTCCTGTATTTTGTCCTCTACTTCCTGGTCTGGATTCACGCGGTCAAACCGTTTCTGCCAGTACATATAGGTCGCTTTGGGCATTTGAGTATAGGAGAGAAGGTCTTTCAATTTGAATGATCTTCGGAGACTGGAGATGATTTTCGCAACTCTCTCATTTTTGCTTCGTCCTCTAAACGCAGTCTCCTCAGTTCTTTTAAAAAAGCATTCTCTATACGGAGTTTAAGATTTTCATCCTCTAACTCCTTGACATGTTCCACACTGATGTCGACCATCGGCTGCTGAACCTGGGTATCTGTTTTTTTGGTTTGAGATTTGTTCAAAGTTCTCTTCCTGCCTTTTTTATGTGACCGTAAAGCATCTGGTCCCGCAATTCTAAATTCATTGACCCATCTGGCAATCATTGATGGGTTGTTGATCCCTACTTGAATTGCTAGTTCCTGATATGAGATTTCATTTGTTAAGTAAGACTCTACCACAGAAAGTTTTTCTTTGAAAGAGTATATTTTTTGAGAGCGGGATCTTTTCAGTCCATCATCACCAAATGCCTTGTAAGCAGCAACCCACTTTAGCAGCTGGCTGCTACTTGCCATCCCATATTTACGTGAAATAGAAATACACCCTTCGTCACTGTTCAAATATTCCAGTACTATTTTTTTCTTAAATTCATAGCTGTGTTTTGCCATAAAAAACTGACCCCCAATTGTTAGATTTTTGGTCTAACAATTGGGGGTCAGCTCAGGATGAGCCCCTTTCCAACCTGGATGCCAAGCTACGCCAGCAAGCCCGGACCCAGCTGGTGAAGATCCATCAGCTCTACAACCCCACCATGATTTATGTGACCCACGACCAGGTGGAAGCCATGACCGTCGCCACCCGGATCGCCATCATCAACCAAGGGACCCTCCAGCAGATCGGGACTCCGGAAGAAGTGTATCACCGGCCGGCCAACACTTTTGTGGCCCAGTTCATCGGTACCCCAGCCATGAACCTGCTGCCTGCCCAGGTCCATACGGATATCCTCCAATGGGGAGACCACCGGCTTCCCGTACCGTCCTTTGTAGAAGAGAAGATCCGACTCCAGGACCGGGTGATCCTGGGGATCCGGCCGGAAAAATGCCGATTTTCCGACCAACCCATGATCCCGGCAAAAAGAATCTACACCGAAGACCTGGGAAGCCACTGGATCACTTATCTGGAACTACCTACCGGCGAAAAGCTCCAGGTAAGCAGCCCGGCTCCCATGCCGGAAGACGCCCAGGGCATTGCCTTTGCCTGGCAGGATGCCTGTTTCTTTGACGGAACGAAGGAGGAACTGTTATGAAACTTTCTATCAGCGACCTGGCCTATGCCGGGTTCCGGTATCACGATTTCTGCCAGCTGCCCAAAACCTGCGGCCTGGAATTTTTCTACGAATTCGGTACTCCCACCTACTGGGATACGGTGCTGCCCCTGATGCTGGAGGGCCGGCAGAACGGAGTCAGCGTCCACGGCCCCTGCGTCCAGGTAAACTTGGCGGTGGACGAAAATGTCCGGTTCCTGGAAGTGTTCCTGGACACCTTCCGGTATGCCCAAAAGATCGGGGCAGAATTTGTGGTGGTCCACACCAATGAGGCTCTTCCGGAGGAAGACCCCTTTGTGCTACGGCAGCGGGTGATCCGGAAGCTGGCCCTGCTGCTCCAACTGGGCAAAGAAATGGGCGTCACCCCCGTGATCGAGAACGTGGGACTCCGGCCTTCCGGCAGTCTGCTCTTCGACCGGGAACAGTTCCTGGAACTACCCCAGATCTTCCCGGAAGCGGGATTCCTGTTAGATGTGGGCCACGCCCATGTAAACGGCTGGGATCTGGCCGCCACTGTCCGGGCTCTGGGGCACCGGCTGAAAGGCTGCCACCTCCACGACAACGATGGTACCGGAGACCAGCACCAATATCTGGAAAATGGAACCATCCAGTGGGCCCCCTTCTTTGAGGCCCTGAAAGAAAAGGCCCCGGAAGCCCGGCTGGTACTGGAATACGCCAAACTGCCCCCAGAAGGGATGGCAAAGCATGTGGAGAGTGTCAGGAAGGAATATGGGATATGAAAAAGGGGCTGCTGCCCATGCAGCAGCCCCTTGCTTTTCCTCCTGCTCCCTTGTATAATGACAATTGTATATAAAATAATTACAGGAGGAGCTATCTCATGAACCATCCCCTGCTCCACCAGCCCATCCCTCTGGGTTCCCTGACCCTGAAGAACCGTCTGGTGCTGCCTCCCATGGCTACGGAAAAAGCGGACAAAGGCCAGGTGACCCAGGCCCTTGTGGATTATTATGGAAATATGGCCCAGAGCGGGCCCGGTCTCCTGATCCAGGAACACTGCTTCGTCTCTCCGGAAGGCCGGGCCAGTGTCCATCAAATTGCTTTTGATGAAAGGGCGGATCTGGACGGATTGAAACGGATCACCGCCGCCGTCCATCAGCACCAGGTCCCCATCCTGGCCCAGCTGAGCCATGCAGGCAGTGCGGCCCATAAGGCCCTGACAGGACAGGAGCCTCTGGGGCCCAGTGCCGTCCTGAACCCGGCCCGGACCGCTTCCGCCTACGGACAGCCGGAACTGCCCCGTCCCATGGCGGAGAAAGATCTGATCCGGGTGCAGGACGCCTTCGCCTCAGCTGCCCTCAGGGCTTGGGAAGCCGGCTACGACGGAGTGGAGATCCACGCTGCCCACGGGTACCTGCTGAACCAGTTCTATTCTCCCCTCACCAACAAACGGACGGATGCCTATACCGGCAGCACCCTGGAAGGCCGTACCCGTTATCTCCGGGAAGTGATCCAGGCCGTACGGGCCGCCGTCTCGGCTGATTTTGTGGTGACCTTGCGGCTGGGAGGCGGTGACTACATGGAAGGCGGCTCCCGGCCGGAGGAACTGCCCCAGGCAGTGGAACTGCTGCAGCAGGAAGGCCTGGATGGCATCAGTTTTTCCGGCGGCATGTGCATCTTTTTCCGTCCCGGCCATCCGGAACCCGGTTATTTTGCGGAACTGTCCCAGGCCGCCAAAGAAACGGACCGGATCCCGGTGCTCCTTACCGGAGGCATCGAAACCGGAGATCAGGCAGAACACTTCCTGGCCACCGGTCAGGCCGATCTCATAGGCCTGGGCCGGGCCGCCCTGAAAGACCCTCAGGTGTTCCGGAAGATATTGGAGGAATAAAAAGAGGTGCTGTACGTGTTAATTTTCACACGTGCAGCACCTTTTCAACAATAAATTGTCAGCGGCCTTTTGCTGCTATAGGATTTTTTTCTCCCTGAGCCTAACCAATTCGCTATCCCGCAGGCCCAGTAGACCGCCAAAGACTGCTTTGTTATCCTGTCCAAGGGACGGTGCTGGTGTCCGGATCTTAGTCTGGGTATCCATCAGCTTCACGGCACAGCCGTTGACCGTAATCTTTCCCAGGGTGGGATGGTCCATTTCCACGAACATTTCCCGTTCTTTGACATGGGGATCAGCCAAGATTTGGGAAATGTCCAGAATAGGACCGGCAGGGATGCCATGACGCAGCAGGATTTCTACGGCTTCCTCCATGGTCTTATCTGCCAGCCAAGCTTCAAGGACCTCTTGGATGGCGTCCTGATTGGCCAGACGCCCGGACATATTTATAAATCGGGGATCTGTCACCATATCGGGCCGATCCAAGATTTCCACGCAAAGTTTTTCATAAAGGTGCTGATTGCCGGCAGCCACGATTACCACCCCATCCTTGCATCGGAAACCGTCATAAGGAGAGACCGAAGCATACCGATTGCCCATCCGCGGAGGGAGTTTCCCGCTTTCCAGATATTTCAAAGCGGTGTTCTCGGTGGCTGCAATGACACTGTCCATCAGAGAAACATCCACCCGCTGTCCTCGGCCGGTAAGGGACCGTGCATTGACGGCGGCCAGGATTCCGATCACCGTATGCAGTCCACCCAGTATATCGCCCAAGGCACTGCCTGCCCGGGTGGGAGCCCCGCCCTTGGGACCGGTGATGGCCATCATGCCGCCCATGGCTTGAGCCAAGATGTCATATCCTGGACGGCTGTGGTAGGGGCCGTAGCAGCCAAAGCCGGATACCGCTGCATAAATCAACTGAGGATTTAGTTCCTTCAAGGAATTATACCCCAGTCCCAGCTTATCCATAACCCCGGGCCGATAGTTTTCCACCACCACATCCGCCTTTTTTACCAGCCTGCGGAATAATTCTTTGCCTTCCGGAGCTTTCAGATTCAGGGTGATCCCTTTTTTATTCCTATTGAGATTGGCATAATAAAGACTTTCCCGTTTACCCAACAGATTTTTTTCTCGGAACGGAGGATAACTGCGGGTATCATCCCCGGTCCCGGGTCTTTCGATTTTGATGACCCTGGCCCCCATATCCGCCAGCATCATAGTACAGAACGGACCCGCAAGGACCCGGGTCAAATCCAGCACCGTCAGGTTTTCGAGTGCCATATGCCCGCTCATTTCAACTCCCCTTCATCCACATGGATCTTCATCCGCATCACAGCACTGCCCATAGATTTTCCTAAACTGTCCAGGCGCAGACTCATAGTCGCTCCCCCTCCCAGGGCATGTTCCATGACGAAGTTATAGCCACCCAGGGTGGGGATATCGTACCGTGTGATTTCTCCTTTGACCATATCTCCAAAATAGGTTTTCAGTTTTTCCGGTGTCACTTCCCGCCCTATAATGGCATAATAGCTTGGTTTCCGAGCGAAAACACAAACATTGCTGGTGTCCCCTTTATCCCCGCTGCGCCCATGGGCAATATCATTCAAATAGATTTCTGGCATTTCATTTCACCTCCAATATATGGCTTTCAATCTGAAGAGCATCCCGGGGCACACAAGTGGGCCACAGTGCCATGACTTCCTGTACATGAGGTCTGCCCCCAAAGAAAGAGGCTCCAGGGGGCCCATTCAGCTGCATGGGACTGACTTCTGGGATGATCTTGGCGCATTCTTTTTTATCTTTACTGAATATGGCAATCCGCAGGACACATTCATTCAGATTTGCCAGTGCCTCTTCGCTCATATCGGCCACCCCTAGATGCAGACTGTTTAGACCGATATAACTGATATGGACATCATCCGCTTTCATTCCCAGGCGCCGCATTTTCTTCATGATCAGTTCACCGCAGTACCGAGCTTTCTCATAAGCATCGGGCCAGGCGAAGGAAAGCATGGAAACTGTCTTCCAGCCTTTGTGATAACCGATACACAGTTTCAGGGTATCCGGTCTGGGCTTTCCTTTGATTCCAGAAATACGGACCCGATCCGGCCCCACCTGTCTGATAACAGCATGGGACACGTCCACATTGACGTCTGGAGTCAGATAATTGGCCGGATCCAGTATTTCATATAGAAACTGCTCTTTGCAGCTTTCTTCACTGATGATTCCCCCGCAGTCCGGTGCTTTAGTGATGTCCAGTGTCTCTTCGGTAAGTTCTGCTATGGGAAATCCCAATTCATCCATCCGGGGGACACTGCGCCAGTCATACATGAAGTTTCCGCCAGCACCCTGCCCCCCGCATTCCAGCAGATGGCCGGCCATGATTCCTCGGGCCAGATTGTCCCAGTCATCGGCTGCCCAGCCGAATTCGTGTTGCAAAGGAGCCAGGAATAGAGCGCTGTCAGCCGCCCGGCCAGTTACTACCACATCGGCCCCCTGAGCCAGACATCCTGCAATGCTTTCATGACCGATATAGGCATTGCAGTTGTAAATCTTATCAGCTATCTCCGTGAAATCTCCCTCACCGTCAAAGTTAGGAAATGTCCACCCATCCTTCAGCAATTGAGGGATCTTCTCTTTTATAGAGTCCCCGGTTACGTAACCGATTTTATACCCCGCCATGTGTTCCCCTTCTGCCCACTCCCGGATGGCATCCACACAGCCAGTGATATTCATCCCACCGGCATTGGTACAGATCCGGATGTGTTTATCCCAAGCTTCCCTGCCAGCTGAATGCAGCAGCCGGGTCACAAAATCTGGAGCATACCCCGCTTTGGGATTCTTTACCTGCTGCCTGGCCATGATGGACAGTGTCAGTTCTGCCAGATAATCACAACTCAGATACTGGATATCAGCCCTACGGATCATATGGATGGCTGCATCGGGGCTGTCCCCCCAAAAGCCCTGGCCACCGCCGATAGCGATTTTTTTCATCTGTCTCACCCCATTTTTGATATAAAGAAAATTAACATCTAGTTTTGTGCTTTCAATGTTTTATTTTCTATATCTTGCATTATAAGAGGGTTTTATGGTAATATCAAATTACTTGTATTCATCTTCATATTAGTTTAATTAATATCAATAGGAGCCATTATGGACTTTAACCTGGAATATTACCGTGCGTTCTACTATGCGGCCAAATTTGGCAGTTATTCCAAGGCCGCAGAGCATTTGTATCTGACCCAGCCGGCTGTCAGCCAATCCATCCATCGTTTGGAAAATAGCCTAGGCGGCTGTAAACTGTTTATCCGGAACTCTCATGGCATGGATCTGACCCCGGAAGGCAAACTGCTCTTTACTCATGTAGACAAGGCTTTTGAGCTGCTGACAGCAGGTGAAGTCAAACTATCCCGATTCAATAGCCTGGAAAACAGCGACCTGTATATCGGTGCCACTGAAACGGCCCTGGATTTCCATGTGCTGCCCCATGTCAATGCCTTTTCCCAACGGTATCCTCGGATCAGTCTCCATATCCAAGGCTGTCATTCTGGGGAACTGCTGGAAATGCTGAAAGCAGGCAAGATTGATGTGGCCTTCGGGGTGACACCGGTTTCCAGCAAATCCGGCTTCACATTTGCTTGTCTTCAGACTTTCCAAGATGTTTTTATTGCCGGTTCAGCTTTTTCAGATCTTGCTCTCCGGGAACTGGATCCAAAAGAGCTAACCCAGTTTCCCCTAGTGGTTGCCAGTCCTGGCAGCAGTTTTTCAGGGAACCTGACTCGCTGGCTTCAACAAGAACAGCTGGAATGGCAGCCCCGCTTCCATGTGCTGACTACTTCTTACATTCTTCCCTTTGTACAGAACAACATCGCTATCGGCTGTGTCCCCGAACTGTTTGCCCGGCAGTGGATACAGCAGGGGCAGATTGCTATCCTGAAAGTCAGGAAACTGCCGCCCCGGCGTTCCATTTTTGCCGCCTCCAATCCTGCCCTGCCGCTGAGTGCCGCCAGCCGGGAATTCATCCGGATCATGGAAGCTGAAGCCGACAGCCAGAAAACAGAATAGAAAACAGAACTATGGACAGGCTTCCCCGTTTTTTTCCGAAAAGAGCAAAGTGCTGCTGCATATGTGATTCTCACATATGCAGCAGCACTTTTTGGGTATCGCTTCACGAGTCTCCAGGCTCTTGGGTAAAATGATCAGCGGTCCATGATGGAACCATCATCCTGGAGATAGAATTTCCCATACAGTCCCTCGAATGGAAAACGGGTTTCAATGCCCTCTACCAGTTCAATGCCCAGCCCAGGCCCATCCGGGATCCGGATAAAACCATCCTGGAACAGGAATGGCTCCTTCATCTGCTCATCCAGCCGACATTTCCCTTCACTGTCCACAGGGTATTCCTGGATTTCGAAATTGGGGATACAGGCATCCAATTGCAGACAGGCAGCTGTAGAGACAGGGCCCAAGGGATTGTGGGGAATAACATAAATCTGTTTGGCTTCTGCCAAGGCAGCGATTTTCTTTCCAGCAGTGATTCCCCCAGCCAGACACAGATCCGGACGGATATAGGCGACCTTGGTTTCCGTCATCAGCTGGTCGAATTCCATCAGATTGATGAACCGTTCGCCCGTAGCTACTGGTATATCCACCTGAGAAATCAGCCGTTCCATAGCGAGGGGATTGTCGGGGATTGGATCCTCGTAAAAATAAGGATTGTACTTTTCCAGGATTTTCCCACAGGCAATGGCTTCTGCCGGCTTCATACCCCGATGGCATTCGATAGCGATATCCATGTCACCGCCCACTGCCCCACGGATTGCCTGGAGTTGTTTTTCCATCCGTTTCACCACCCGGGTAAATGATTCCGTGCCCCGGCCTTTTTCATCAGTCTCATGGCCCATGGAATAGCGGATGGCTGTATAGCCCTGTTTCTTCAACAACACGGCTTTTCGGGCCAGTTCTTCACAGGTATCTCCTTTATAGTTTACATAGATTCGCGCCTTATCCCTGACTTTTCCTCCCAGTAGTTCATAAATGGGAACACCGTAGTATTTCCCTTTTAGATCCCACAATGCAATATCGATCCCAGAAATGGCCGCCTGGATGATGGAACCTCGAAAATGCATAGCTCGCATCAGACCGGTATTGATGAATTCAATATCCAGGGGATTCCGGCCGATCAACAGCTTTTCCATAGTACGGACGCAGGCTGCCGTAGCTTCCTGGTAACACCAGGCGCCGCATTCTCCAATTCCCACCAGATCAGTATCCGTATGGATTTTCAGGAAGAGATACCTTTTTCCAGAAAGCAAAGTATCAATTTTCGTGATTTTCATGTTTGACCTCCTCAAAATGCCGGGTAGATTGTCATGACCCAGAAAACATAGCCCACGCTCAACAGGATGGAAAGGAGCCAACCCTGTTTCAAGAGTGCCTTCTGGTCATAGCCGCCTACAGACATGGCCAAAGGAAGGGCAGGTGTAGCCATGGGAGCCAGGATAGCGGCCAGTGCCCCAGAATATACCAGCAGGATTGGCCCGATGGGGTTGGCCCCCACTGCTTTGCAGGTCAGGATGGCAATGGGGATGAAGATTCCGATGACCGCTTTATTCAGCATGAGCTGAGTCAGCAGGAACGGTACCAGGAAAAAAATACCGCCTAGGAGATAACCGTTGTGGGATCCTGCCAGGAATTGGGAAACCGTTGCCCCTACGATATCTCCGGCACCAGTCACTGTGAGTGCTTTGGCCATGGCCAAACAGCCTACATAGATTGTAGAAGCAGAGACGGGAATCGCTGCAATAGCTTCTTTTTCTGTCAGTACACCGCAGAAAACCGTCAGACAGGCACCTCCAAAAGTGACCACCCAGGTAGGGATACCGTGAAACTGCTGGGTAATCAGCAGGAAAATCACCCCGAAGAAAATCACAACTCCCATAAGTTCCCCGAAAGGCGACAGGGGTTTCTTTTCCTTCGTTTTCGCCATATGATATTCAATCGGAACGACCGGCCTATCCGGCGCATGTTTAAACCCGTAAAAATAGGCCCACAGCAAGGTCACAATGGCCAGAGGCAGACGGGCGAACATGAAATCCAACGGGACCATGCGATACTGAGAAAGCCCGTATTCTGCAAGATATCCATTGTAAATCCCAGAATTGGTTATGGCGATGCTCAGTGGCAGGGCACAGCAGCAGACAATGGCCACCACGACCAACGGATAGGCTGTCTTGGAGGGTTCCAGATGGAAAGTTTCCGAAAGGGACAGACTCATAGGAAATACAATAGCAAAAACAGCCAAAGGACTGAAGATGAAGTTGGTCAGGAAAAATGCCATGATTAGATAACCTAAAAATGCATATTTCAGAGATCCCCTTGACCATTTCACGATGAAACGGGACAATTTTTCCGTGAATGTGGTGCGGTTCAGCCCGGCAGCTACAATGAACATGGTGATGATGATCATGTTGTTGGTATCCCCAAAACCGGCCAGCGCTTCCTGGGGCTTGAGACACTTAGTCACCACCAATGCCAGTAAGGTTGCCAGGGATACCACACTCATGGGGAATCGATTCCAGGCAAACAGAAGCATACACGCGGCAAAAATCGTAAGACAAATGGTTAGATTGCTCATCTCTACTTCCTCCTTCAGAATTCTTGTCTTTACTATATCTGAAGGCAGAAGTTTTTTCTTTGCTTATTTTTAGCATTCTATCTGAAATTTCAATGATTTTTCTTTTGGATGCAGCTGTCGAGCATAGTATAATGACTAAAAAAACAGCCTGTTCCTCCGTTCTCTGCCGGCGGAAAACAGGCTGTCTGCCAATTCTTTGTTGTCAAAATGGATATAAGATTCCATAATTTATGACCTAGTCGATTTTTCAGATTCCGGACAGACTTTTTCATAGAAATTCCGAGTCTGTTTCCGGAGTTCTTCTGTCCGATTCAGGAGTATCCGAGCCAGTGCCTGGATTTCCTCCCGTTCCGGGAATGACTGCCCCTGACGTTCTTCTGCTGGAGTTTTTTCTGCTTCTCCATAGGTGCTGTATCTTTCTAGTATGGACCAAATCTCTTTATTGCTCTGGTCGATGTATCTGACATGGTAATCTTTCACGTCTCGTACTTCGATATCTTCGAGCAGTTCCCGGTACTGAGAAGGTGTCCTTCCAAAAACTTCCTTGAATTTCACATTGAAAGATTTCAAGTTTTGGAACCCGTTATCCGTGGCGACCTCCAGGATCTTTTTGGTTGTACGGTCCAGTTCACGGGTAGCTTCCCGCAGTCTTTTCCGGGTTACATATTCATAAAAGTTGACCCCTATTTCCTTTTTGAACAGCTGAGACAAGTAATTTGTACTGTAACCGATTCTCTCCGCAGTTTCTGTCAATGTCAGTTTCTCCATATAATGGGCATCGATAAAATCCGTGGCCATCCGCAGTTTTTCGACTGTTTTCTGTGTCCTCTTCTTTTCTTCCGGATCCGGATCCTTATAGTATCGGGTCAGGAGGAAAAGTACGTCATAAAAAGACTGAAAGAAAGCAATTTTATCCATCTTGTCCCGCTTCACCATGGCCAGCATCATGGCAGCCATATCCCTGCGGAATACAGGATACCAAGTTGACTGTTCCGGATACATCCTGGAGTTTAAGGTAAATGTCATGTTCTGGCAGCCAGGACCGTTGTCGGAAAAAAATACCGGGTCCAGGCGAAAAAGCAGGGCGATGCTTTTTGGTTCCCGAGCCAGGGTGGCATGCCCGATTCCGGGATTGACCAAAACCAAATCGCCGGGCCGCAAAATGGTCCTCACTCCGTTGTTCAGCAGCTCCACTTCACCTTTCAGCAGCAGGAGCAGTTCCAAATCCCTGTGCCAATGATAATGGAATGTACCAATCTTGTAAATATACTCTTTCAGGGCAAGATGGTTCTGCGGCTCTTCATAAAAAAAATGAAAAGGCACTGCCATATTGTTTCTCCTTTCGTTCAAACATCTCATTTCCCTGCTCCATCATCAGGGTACAACTGTGCTGTTGGGTATTTTATTTTAAAATAAAACGAGACATTTTACAACCATACATCAAAAATCTTATGCTTATTGGGAAAAATAGTGAAAAAGGACTGCTGCACATGTGTGGTTTTCGCACGTGCAGCAGCCCCTTTTCCTTACACTCTTTCCCCGTTGATGAATACTGCCACCGGATCCTGGATCACCACGAAAGGTTTGTCCTTCCAGATGACAAGGTCCGCGTCTTTGCCGACAGCCAGGTTGCCTACCCGGTCTTCCACGCCCATGACCCTTGCCGGGTTGATGGTCACTGCCTCCAGAGCCCGTTCATAGGGCATTCCTTTGGCAATGGCCAAGCCCGCACAGAGGGGCAGATACTGGAGGGGAATCACCGGTGCGTCAGTGATCAGGCACACATCCCGGCCTTCCGCCAGTTTCACCACATTTTCAAAGCCTTTTCCGTGGAGTTCCACCTTGCTCCGATGTCCCAGGCTAGGTCCCAGCAGCAGAGGGATTTCCGGCCGTTTCCGGAGGAATTCCAGCACATCGGTTCCGCAGGTCACATGGTCCAAGGTGAATTTCAGGTGGAATTCATCACAGATCCGCACCGCCGTTACAATGTCGATGCCTTCATGGCAGTGGATCTTCAGGGCTTTCTCTCCCCGGATCACCGGCACCATGGGCTCCAGTTTCATATCGAATCTGTGATTGGGATCTTCTGCATAGGCTTTGGCCTGGAACAGAAAATTCCGCAGGGTAGCGGCGATCCCCATCCGAGTGGTCTCATACCCTTTCTTGGGATTTTCCCCCAAGGCACATTTCATGGCGAAATAAGGATCCAGGACCATATCATCGATGATCTCCCCCGCAGTCTTGATGCAGGCATACTGGCCGCCCACCACATTCAGGGACCCCGGGCCGCTGGCACAGGTGGTGATCCCTGCTTTACGCGCTTCCTGGAAGGTTACGTTCTGGGGATCGATGGCATCGATGGCCCGCATTTCCGGGGACAGGATGCTCTTTTTCTCGTTGTGGTCGGAATAGAATTCTCCCTGGGAATCTGCCTTCAGTCCCAGATGGGTATGAGCGTCCACCAGGCCGGGCGTCACATACATTTCCTGGACATCCAGCTCCACCTCTTCTTCGGCATCGATATGGGGAGCGATCTGGGCGATTTTCCCATCCCGGATCAAGATGTCATAGATGCCCCGTTCCGTACCGGGGTTCAACAGATTGGCATTGCGGATCAGCATAGTTTTACCTCCTTATATCGTTGGTCGTTCATCGTTCGTCGTTGGTCGTTCAACGTTCAGCGCAAAGCACTGCCCTCTGCACGCTGCACTTCCCACACCACTCAAATATACAGCGTCACCCCCGGCCCGATGGGCAGATCCAGGAGCATCCAGACGATGAACATGGCAGTCATGGTAGACAGGAGCACCATGGAATAGGGAATGGTCAGGGAGAATATGGTCCCCATCCCGATATCCCGCTGTTCCGTTTCTCCCGGCCGCAGGGGGATCAGCCCTTCACTCTGGTATTCTTCCAAGAGACCGATGATCACCGGCAGGGCTGAATGGAGAGGGGAGCAGATATTGGTGCAGGAATCCCCGATCCGGTAGGCCAGCTGGGCATAAGCTGGATGCACATGGAGAATGGCGAACATGGGAACAATCATAGGTGCAATCAAAAGCCACTTGGAAGAGCCGCTGGTCATGAAGGGGTTCACCAGCGTGGTCACAAGGATAACCAAGAGGCAGAGAGGCAGCACGCCCACATCGGCCCCTTTCAGGATTTCTGCTCCGGCAATGGCGACAATCCGGAAGATGTTGGATTTATTCACCATATCGATGAACACGCAGGCCATAAAGGTGGTGGTCATGAGGGGAATGGCTGTCTTCAGTCCGGCGTTCAGGATGCCAGCCAGGTCACGGCCTTTCTTGATTTGCCCGGTGGCAAAGGCATAGGGCATACCGGTGCTCACGAACAGGAAGGCGATGATCATGGTGATGCCTTGGAACAATGGAGATTTTGGCAGGAAGCCGCCCGCCTCGTTCCGCAAAATGGCATCCTGGGGTACGGTCAAAAGGGCCATCACCGCCAAGAAGAACAGGAACCCGTAAGCACTCCAACGCAGGCCCTTTTCCTGCTCCGGCGTGGGTTTATATTTTTCCAAAAGGGAACGGTCTACCACACCTTCCCCATCCCCCACCATCTTGCAGACCACTTTTTCCGTGAACAGGGTCAAAGTAATGGCTAGGAAGAATGTGGCGGAAGCCATGAAGAAATAGTTGATGGCTGGGTTGATGGCCACAGGAAGGCCCATCTGTTCCACGATGTTTTCCGTAATGCCGGCCAGCAGAGCATCCGTTCCAGCCAGGAACAGGTTGGCCGTAAAACCGCCGCTGCACCCTGCATAGCCCAGGATCACCCCAATGAGAGGATTTCGGCCCATGGCGTGGAAAATGACCCCGCCGATGGCCAGGGAGAAGTAGGTCCCGGCATCGCTCATCAGGTTGGCATTGACAGCCATAAAAGCAACGGCAAAAGTGATCAGGGATTTAGGAGCCTTCAGTAAGTATTTTTTCATCAAGGTCTCAAAGAAGCCGGTCTTATCGATGAAAGCCGTTGTAGCCATCATGACCAGGGTCAGCTTCAGGGGGGTATACCCCACATAGATGTCCGGATATTTGGTGATCAGATACCGGAGGTTGTCTGCAGACAGCAGATTGACCACCTTTACCGTCACTTCTTTTCCGGCAGCGCCTGCCGTCTTAGAGGCGCTGTAGTAGGTGATACTGGTTCCCAGCTGGCTGAAAATAAAGGATAAGACCAGAATTGCCACCAGGAGGATACCAAACAGGATGAAGGGATGCGGGAGTTTGTTGCCGCCTTTTTCGATGATATCAATAAAGCGGTTCATGAGAGATTTTTTTTCTTTTTCCATGGGATCACCTCTTATAATGATTTGATTACACTCATTATAAGAGATATTGAATTATTCGTCTAGTATGAATTTTATTAATTTACGATAATTTCCAATAATTTATCTTTCTGTCAAAGGACTGTGTACCGTCAAGGCAAAAGAGCAGAATTCTGTATATTCCAAATGGACAATTGAAAAGGGAGCTGCTGCGTGTGCAAATCCACACATGCAGCAGCTCCCCTTTTCATTGACCATTCTCCCGGTCTTGCTCTTCTTCAGCCGTCTCTTCCGCAGCAATGGGAAGCTGTTCCGCTCCTTCCAGCTGGGCCACGATGATATCCACCCGGTCCACCTGGAAATCCGTGATCCGGACCACTTCTTTCACCACGGCTTCCCGCAGTTCTTCCACAGTTTCCGGAATGGAAGCATCATAAGCAGCGGACACTTTCAGGACAAAACTCACATGGCCTTTTTTCACCGTGCCATTTTCCTGGACTTCCGCATCCGTCTTTTCCACCGAGACTGCAGGAGTATTCTTCCCGGCCAGCCCCTTGGCAAAAGACATGAGGCCGCCTCCGCTCTGTTCCCACAGGGTCACTTTCTCCACCCGGGCAGCAGCCAGACGGACCAGCTGGACAAAAACTTCTTCACAGATAATGGTTTTTCCCTGGATCATGGAATCAGCTCCTTTTTACCGGAACTCTACCTTTAGATGCTGCCGGTCCACCAAACGGTTATATTTATACTTGGGATACCCCACCAGCAGAGTCCCTACAATGACTTGTTTCTGAGGCACCTGGAGCAGTTCCCGCAAGGGGGCATAATCTGCCCGGGCACAGGTTTCAATAAAGCCCATGATCGTGGTTCCCAGGCCCAGGGTGGGTGCATATAGTTCCACATAGGCCCAAGCCTGTTCGCAGTTGCTCACACCAGTGACGTTCAGCCGGCGGGCCAGGGCAAAGACCAGCTGTTTGGCATTCCGTCCGATGATATCCACGCCCCGGTCCCGGTAGACTTCCAAGACTTTCCGGAAATACCGGCGGCGGGGAGAATTGTTGTCGATTTCCTCCTGCATCCAGTCGGCCACACAGTCCGTGATCTTTTTGATCAGTTCCCGGTCTGACACAACAATATAGTACAAGCCCTGGGAATTGGCAGCTGTAGGAGCATACCGAGCGATATCCAGCAACTGCTTCATCTTTTCTTCGCTGACCAGTTCAGGCGTGAAATTCCGGATGCTCCGGCGCATACGCAGGAAGTTGTAGGCCGTCTTGGCATCCAGCACTTCCATGGGGATGGGTTCAGTCTCTGCATAAGGGCAGCGGGAATTGTCAAGAGCACCGGTGGGGCAGACGGAAACGCAGTGACCACAGGACATGCAGGACATATCATTGATGCAGACGGGGCCGTTTTCTCCCATTTCAATGATACAGCTGGGACAGACTTTGGAGCAGATCCCACACTTTACACATTTATCTTGATCAACCGTTAAAATTCCAACCAAATAAAACACCTCATATTCTCTTGGACAGCTTCGGTGCCGGGCAAAGCGGCAAACCCATTATAATTTAAAAAAAGCCGGACATCCGTCCGGCATGATTTGCAATTGGCTCCCCGAGTAAGACTCGAACTTACAACAACTCGATTAACAGTCGAGTGCTCTACCATTGAGCTATCGGGGAATCTCAACGAAGATTATTCTACACGAAATCTTCATTGGTGTCAACAACAAATTTCAAAAAGACGGGATTTTTTTATTTTTCCATTTCCAAGGTCTTCTTCATCCATTGATGGAGCACGCCCTCTTCTGGTTCTTCCGGCCCATAGGCCTGATACCCCAGGGTTTCGTAGAAATGCCGGGCCCGTACTTGGGCATGGAGCTGGATTTCCCGTCCGCCCAGTTTCCGGACAGCCTCCTCCATCCCCCGGATCAGTTCCGATCCCACACCGGTTTTCCGCAGGGCTTTTTTGACAGCCACCCGCCCCAGGATCCAGGTTCCTGGTTCTGGGCCTGGGAAGAACCGGCAGACCCCTACAGGCTGGCCTCCATCATCCCACAAGAGGCCATGATGGGCCGTGCGGTCGGTTTCATCGAATTCCTCCTGGAAACCCTGTTCCCCGCAGAACACCTCTTCCCGCAGAGCCCGTGCTTCTTGAGGCAGCTGTTCGTAAGCCGTAAAACGCATGTTGTTTCCTCCTTTTGTGAAAGCACAGGGGTGCTGCACGTGATCCGCGCAACACCCCTGTGATCGGTTATTTTTTAGAACGAAGCCTGAGATATTCCTTTTTCAGGGCATCGAATGTCTCATCGCAGATATCGTGCTCAATCTTGCAGGCGTCATGTTCCGCATGTTCCCGAGATACCCCCAGGGACATAAGGATATGGGTCAGCACCTGATGCCGTTCATAAATCCGTTCGGCAATATCCCGCCCCGCTTCCGTTAAGTTGACGAACCCGGATTCATCCACGGTGACCAGGCCCTCTCCCCGGAATTTTTTCATGGCCACGCTGATGGTGGGCTTAGAATAGCCCATTTCATTGGCTATGTCAATGGAGCGCACCAGCCCCAGCCGATTTTTCAGCACCAGGATGGTTTCCAGGTACATTTCCGTCGATTCAGATTCATGGTATTCCATTCATTTCACCTTATTGCTGCAGCATCCAAGATGCCTGAATTTTGATAGTCTTTACATACTATTCTACACTATGCAAAGGAAATGTGCAAATTGGCAGGACGGGCCTTCCAAGACCTATTCATTCCGCCAGGAAATGACCATTCCTCATAGGCAAATGGATTATCCTTGGAGAGCCGAAATATCCCGGTCGATATCCACGGAGACCTGATAATCAGGATACAGCCGGGTGATTTCCTGCTGGAGCTCCTGGATGAGCGGCTCCCGATCCCGGCCAAAGGTGACCACCACATCAAAGCGCATGGTTTTCTTCGTCCTGTCCACATAGAATCCATGGACCTGGAGTGCCCAGGGATGCTTCATCACCAGCTGGCTCACCTGTTCCCGCATCTGGGCCGCTTCCGGATCCCGGGTGTTGTAAGAATACACGGTGACCCCGGACAGATGGACGCCGGTGGCTTTGAAGACCTTTTCGTGGATCCGGTGGGTCAGCCGGTCCACCTGCTCTACGGTCATCACATCGGGCAGTTCGATGTGGACGGAAGCATAGTTTCGGCCGGGTCCATAATTATTGATCATCAGGTCGTAGGCTCCCCGGATCTCCGGTTCTTCCACCAGGAGGTTCTTGATCTGCCGGACCAGAAGGGGATCCGGCCGCTCTCCTAAGATTTCGTTCAGGGTATCCCGGAGCATGCCAAAACCGCTTTTCAGGATGAAACAGGCAATCACCGTGCCCACATAGGATTCCAGGGAGACTCCGCAGCCCAGGTAGATCAAAGCCGCCACCAGGACGGAAAAGGAAAGGACTGCATCGAACAGGGCATCGGATCCGGAACCGATCAGGGCCCCGGAATCAGCTTCTGCTCCCTTGCGCTTCACGTACCGGCCCAGGATGATCTTGACGATGACAGCCACCGCCAGGAGCACGAGGGAAGCCGTGGTATATTCCGGAACTTCCGGATCCAGGATCTTTTTCACGCTTTCCACCATGGCGGTGACGCCAGCGTAAAAGATGATGATGGAAATCACCAGGGCACTGAGGTATTCATATCGGCCATGGCCGAAAGGATGCTCGAAATCTGGGTTCCGGTCCGCCAATTTGGCTCCGGCCACGGTGATCACTGAAGACAGCACATCGGACAGGTTGTTCAGTGCATCCATCAGGATGGCGATGGAGTTGGTGCTGAAGCCGACCACAGCCTTGAATCCAGCCAGCAGGAGATTGACCAGGATCCCGATGCAGCTGGTCCGCAGGATGATATTTTCCCGCCGCCCGTTTGTCAATGAAATACCCATAAGTACCAGCCAGCCTCTCTCGTACAGAATTGCCCCCATTATAGCACAAATGGAATGGTTGGAAAACGGCCATCCCGGCGTTTTCCTTCCGATGAATAGAAAGAAGTCAAAACGGCCTTCACGGGCCCTTCAGAAATTAGACGTCAGATTGTTGGCAATCAGCAGGACGGACTTGCTGCTTAACCGTACAAAACTGACGTCTGACTTCTTCTCAAGCCCCCTGGCGGGCCGCCAGGCTGTTCAGTACCATGGCCGCTACGATGCAGGCGGCTCCCAGGAGCAGGTGCGGGGTCATGACTTCTCCCAGCATGGCTACCCCTAGGACCATGGAAGTAAGGGGCTGGAGGGGATAAAAGGAGGCACAGTAGGTGGCCGGCAGCTTCTGGAGCAGCTCATTCCACAGCAGATGGGCCAGGGCCGTGCACACAATACAAGTGTACAACAAAGGAGCCCAGATATTCCCCGTAAAAGATACCGCAGCCCCGGTGGTCCGTACAAACACCCAGGCGCTGGGCAGAGACAGCAGGGCCGCAATGGCCATGCCGTACCCGGTGACCAGCAAAGGATCGTACCGGGCGGTAAGTTTTTTCAGATGGATGGTGGCATAGGCCCAGGAAAACAGGGCAAAGACGCAGATCACCATACCGGCGGTGGTCACCCCCTGGGTGGGCCTGCCGATGATGACGGCTGCCCCCACTACCGCCACCAAAAGGGATAACCCCTGGAGTTTGGTCACCTTTTCCCCCAGCAAAACAATGGCCAGGCCGGAAATCACCACCGGAGTCAGGGAATTGATCAGGGAAGCAAAAGAAGCACTGGAATATTGGATACCCAGAAACAGAGCCGCATTGGACAGGAAGTATCCCACCACTCCCACAAACAGCAGCTCGCCCCAATCCTTTCGGGCAATGGCGATTTGGCCGTGGAGACTGTGGTATCCCACCCCCAGCAGGATCACCGAAGAAAGGGCATACCGGATGAACAGCACCCACAGGGCCGGAATCTGCTGGAGCACCAGCCGACCGGAAATGTACAGGCTCCCCCAAATTACAATCACCAAGGTGCAGAGCAGCGGGCTCCGCCAATTTTTATCCATGAATATCGCCTCGAAATAGAATGGTTGGAAAACGCCCGGACGTTTTCCTTCCGAGCACTACACCATCCGCCCCTTCTCCCGTTTCAGGATCAGGGCCAGTTCTGGGTCTTCTCCCAGATCCACCGGGCCGAAGTTGGTGTGGTTCCCTTCTCCGTCCCAGCTGCAGAGCATGTATCCCATGGTGTTGGCATCATATTCCACAGTATAATACCGGGGATCTTCTCCCTGGAGCCCGTGGACCAGATAGGCCCGAGGACACAGGGTGTTGAAGTTCCAGCCTTCTTCAAAGGGAAAATGCATCCGCAGCACATAGCACTGGGGCTGTCCCGTGTGTTCGTTGCGGATTTCCAGTCCTTCCGCAGCGAAATCTTCTTCCTGATAGAACCTTTCGTTCTCGTCCCCGGTTTCCGGCAGGTCCGTCAGGACACTGGCACACAGGGTCCCAAAGGCATTTCCCAAAAGGAAAGGACTGATCTGCTTCCCCTCCGGATCCGGATAGACCACAGCAGGGAAGAATTGATGTTCCAGGAAATACAAAGGGTTCATGAGAATCCTCCCTTTACCCTTCCACCTCGACCAGTTCGATCTTGAAATTCAGTTCTTTGCCGGCCATTTCGTGGTTGGCATCGAAAGTGATGGTGGACCCGGTCTTTTCGGTGACCCGCACCGGGATCTGCTGGCCGTTAGGGGTGCCCAGGGCCACCCGCTGGCCCAATTCCAGGTTTTCCGAGCCGGGCATCTTGGCGATTTCCACGGTGAGGATGTTCTGGGGATTGGGCTGCCCATAGGCTTCTTCCGGCATCAGATGGATGTTCTTCACTTCCCCTACGGCCATGTCCCGGACCGCATCATCGAATCCCTTGATCATCATGCCGGCCCCGACCACGAATTCCAGAGGCTCTCCCCGGTCATAGGAAGAATCGAATTTGGTCCCGTCGTTCAGGGTGCCTTCATAATGGACTTTCACTTTTTTGTTTTCGTTGCTCATGATTGGCTCCATTCTGTCAGTTTTCTCAAAAATTATCAGACGGTTCTTATTGTACCGTACTGGGGAGAGAAAGTAAATGGCAGAAAGGCCGCCGGTTGGTCCGGCGGCCTTTGTCAGCGGTCAATTGTCGATTGTCAATGGGCGTTGGAGATCAGATGCTCCCCCATCTGGTTTTAAACTTATCGGCCTCTTGACGACCGTATTTGCTGGTACAATGGAACAGTCCCATCCAGCCAGTCAAATCCATTCCTTACAGAAATGCACCGTTGCAGACCTGGATGACCTGTCCTTTGACATGTTTTCCCATATCCGATGCCAGGAACAGACAGGCATTGGCCTGATCTTCCGGTTCACATTCCGGTCCTGGGAAATACACAAAATGCTTGCTGTATTCCAGCATTTTGGCGCCTCCCGGCTGCTTGCCCGCTTTGTTGGCCAAGTGAGCCGGGGTAATGGTGGATCCGGGAGCCACCGCATTGATCCGGATATTGGTATCGATCAGCCGCATGGCCACATTCTTGGTCAGCGTATTGATGGCGCCTTTGGAGGAAGTATAGGAAGCTCCACAAAAAGGCCGGGTCCCGTTTACGGAAGAAATATTGATGATGCACCCTTCATTTTTCGGCAGGAAGATTTTCAGGGCTTCCCGGATGAACCGGAAGGGTCCGAACACATTGGTTTGGTACACATATTCCAGCCATTCATCATCGGTTTCATCGATCATCTTCTGTTCCCCGATGGCCGCGTTGTTGATGACGATATCCAGATCTCCGTAGGTCTCCAATGCCATCTGGAATACCCGCTGTACATCTTCCAGATTCTTGTTGTCCGCCGCCACTCCGGTTACTTCATATCCTTTGTCCCGGAGCGCTTTTACCGCCGCTCCCAATTTTTCCTGGCCACGGGCAGTCATGATCACTTTGGCCCCTTCCCGGGCAAACACCTCAGCCATGGAAAAGCCCATACCGTAACTGGCTCCCGAAATAATGGCCACTTTTCCCTCCAGCATCTTTGCATCCATTGATTGTTTCCTCCCTATCTTGTCCAAATCATTGCAGTTTCATTCCAAAGTCATAGGCTCTGGCCAGATCCTTTTCCCGGGTTTCTGCTTCTTTCCCATCATTGACACCGCCACAGAAGAAAGAACCTGCCAGTTCTGCCCGGCCAAAGCAGTCCACCCAGCCCTGGAGCCCGGACAGTGCCTTCTCCGGCACATGAGGAGCATCCTCTGCCGCAGTAGACACCAGATACACCTTCCTGAACTGGTAATCGGACCCGAACAGGGGATTGCACCGGTCCAGCAGAGTTTTCATCTGGCCGCTCATTTCATAGTAGTAAATAGGCGTAGCGAACACCAGGGTATCGGCACGGCGGACCTTTTCCGCAATTTCCGCAGCCCCGTCATGGAATATGCATTGATGGTTTTCCAGACAGGCGAAGCACCCGGTGCAGAAATGGATTTCTTTTCCCTTCAGCGTCACCCATTCCACCTCATGGCCGGCGGCTTTGGCACCCCGGACCACTTCTTCCGCGAATCTGTCAGAGTTGCTTCCAGTCCGGAGACTGGTCCCGATTACAAGTACTTTGCTCATATGACCTCCTGTTGTCTCTCCAGCGTATTTCCCGCCCCGGAATCCAGGGTAAGGTGCTGTGTTTCTTACAGGGACCAGTGTAACACAGATTGGTATCCATTGCTAATTGTTATAATTCATGTTTAACGATACGTTTTTTGTATTGTTTAAAGAAAAAAGGAGGGACGCACCTGCGCCGCTGCATCCGCCTTTGAACATATCGGCTTCCGGGCAGCCAGGGTACGCCCTTCCCTGTTCCTTACTTTCTTCCCACCAGGAGACAGGACCCGGTGAGCATGGCTCTGCCGGCTCCTTCTTTTGTCATGAGGGTTCCATTATCGGTAGAGATGAGTTTGGCTTCTTTGCAGCCGCTTTCCAGGACCCGTTTCAGCAGGATGTCCCGGTCTCCATAGAATCCTTTGGTCATTAGGTCGTGGATCACAAAAATACCTCCCGGCTTCAAGGTCCGCAGGGCTTCCAGAATGGCGTCCACCCGATCCATACCCCGGACGTGGTGATAGACATAGTTGCTGATCACGGCGTCGAAAGTGTTGTCGGGGAATTCCACTTTCTGGGCGATGCCGTACATGAAGACCACGTGCTTTGCCCCTTCGGCTTTGGCATTGGCCTGGCACAGTTTCTGGTCCACGCCCGGGGTGACTTTGGGATCCCAGGGATCGGTGCCGATGATCACGGCGTCAGGATGTGACTTGGCCACTTCCAGAGTCAGGGCGCCGCTGCCGCAGCCGATATCCAGACATCTGCCCCTGGGTGGCAGTTCCACATAAGAGGCCACCCCTTTGAGGATCTTCCAGGCCAAGGAACTGGGGTTGGTCAGATCCATGGCTTTCCAGGCCGTCCACAGTTCCCAGGCCCGATACCCGAACCAGAATGCGGCCATGGTAAAACAGAACACCAGCACCAGACGGATGGGTACCGGAAGACCTCCCACGCCCCATGCCCCGAACACAATGGCCAGCAGCAGGGGGATCAGGGCCTTCACGCCGCTTTGGATGACAAATTTTTCAGGAAACCAGTTTTTATAATCAGGTTCCATAATTCCACCTCCCATACCGGGATAATTATAGCACAAAGGTAGGAAAAGGCCGCCGGAAAATCCGGCGGTCTTTGTCAACGGTCAGCGGCCGGCGTAAGACTGAAGGGGATGCTGCACCCATTTCACGTGCAGCATCCCCTTCTCTGTTCTCTCAGAACCGGTCCAGCAGGGTATACCCCTTCCCCTGGAGGAAGGTTTCGGTTTCGGGCTCATCGGTTTTCAGCACCACGATGGGGCTGGAAGTCTTCCGGTCGAAGGAAATATACAGATAACGGACAAACACGTTGGCCTGGCTCAGGTGGGTCAGGATCTTATCCAGGGTACCGGGCTGGTCGGAGCCCATATCCACAGCCAGCACATAGTCGATCCGGCACTGGTAGCCGGCTTCCTGGAGGGTGTCCAGCGCCTTGTCAGGATTGTCCACGATCAGCCGGATGATGCCGAATTCGGCGCTGTCCGTAGCCAGCATGGTGTAAATATTGATGTTGTCCTTAGCCAAGTCATTGGTGATCTTTCCCAAGGCCCCTTTGTGATTGGCCGCAAAAATAGAAATCTGCTTCAGCATGCAGTTTGCCTCCTTTTTCTCAGTAATCCACCCGGCCTGCCAGTTCCAGGATCAGTTCTTCGGTTTTCTGCCAGCCCAGACAGGGATCGGTGATGGATTTCCCATAGACCCCTTCTCCGATTTTTTGGCTGCCGTCTTCGATATAGCTTTCGATCATGATGCCTTTCACCATCTTCTTCAGATCCGTATTCATATGACGGCTGTACAGGACATCATTGGAGATCCGGATCTGTTCCAGGTATTTCTTGCCGGAATTGGCATGGTTGGCATCGATGACCACGGCCGGATTCACCAGGTCCCGTTTCCCGTATTCTTCGTAGAGCCGGACCAGGTCTTCATAATGGTAGTTGGGCAGGCTCTTACCGAATTTATCCACATACCCCCGGAGGATGGCATGGGCCAGAGGGTTCCCCTTGGTCCGCACTTCCCAGCCCCGGAACAGGAACTGCTGCTCATGCTGGGCAGCGGCAATGGAATTGAGCATGACGGAGATGTCGCCGGAAGTGGGATTCTTCATCCCCACCGGGATCCCCACCCCGCTGGCAATCATCCGGTGGAGCTGGTCTTCCACGGACCGGGCTCCGATGGCTGCATAGGAGACCAAATCGGAAAGATACCGGTGGTTTTCCGGATACAGGATCTCTTCCGCACAGGTGAAGCCGGTTTCCCGGATGACCCGGATGTGCATGTTCCGGCAGGCAATGATCCCCGCCAGCATATCTTCCTTCCCTTCCGGGTCGGGCTGGTGGGCCATGCCCTTGTAGCCCACTCCGATGGTCCGGGGCTTGTTGGTGTAGACCCGGGGAATGATGTACAGGGTATCCTTCACCTGCTCCTGGACTTTGGCCAGCCGGTGGCAGTAATCTACCACCGCATCCTCATTGTCCGCAGAACAGGGACCGATGATCAGCAGGAAGCGCTTATCCTTCCCAGTGAGGATATCCCGGATCTCGGCGTCCCGCCGCCGTTTGGTTTCATAGATGGCCGGCTCCACAGGATGTTCCACTTTCAATTCCTGGGGAGAGGGCATTTTCCGGATGAATTCCATTTCCAGTTCCATTGTATCCCTTCTTTCTTACGCTCTTATGCTTTGATGATTTTCTTGAAGAGCTCTTTATTCTCCTGGATCTTCCCTTCTCCGCCCACTACACAAAGGTATCCATCGGAAAGCGTGTCTTTGACCAAGGGTGCCAGAGCCCGGATATCGTCGACAGTACAGTCGATGATCTGGTCCCGCTTCTTCTGGGCGACGGCTTCCGGCGTCCCTTTCAGCCGGGCGGTAATGGCCTTTTCCAGATGCATAGCCGGGGTCAGCGGGGTATCCACCAAGCTGATGGTCCCGATCACATACTTGGTCATTTCCCGGTCGGAAGCCTGGAATTTTTCCAGGTAAGCCGGCAGATCCCGATAGGCCTGGAGGCTTTCCGCCAGTTTAGGATCCCGGTAGGAAGACAGATAGAAGGTACCGCTGGGATCGAACCGGGTACCAGCTCCGTAGGCGCCGCCCTGGACCCGGATCTTGGTCCACAGATAGCCATACCGGAGGATGGTCTCCAGCACCTTCATGGCTCCCGTATAATGGTAGCCATGGTCATGGAAGTTCCCTCCAGCCAGCACGTACTGGACCTTTCCGGAAGTGATGATCCCTTCATCCTTCCCAGGTGCTTCCAGCCGGGGCATGGGCTGGCCTGCATAGGGAGAATGGGGCAGCTGTTCCGTGAAGGCAGCCATCTTTTCCAGGGCTTCCTTCTCCATCTCTTTGTCACAGGAAAGGGATTGGAGCTGTTCATCCTGGTGGAAGAAAGCCGGCAGCAGCTGCTGGAGCTTTTCGATCACCTGATCCACCCGCTCCTCGAAATGGGCCCACAGATCCTGGAGGAACTGGTAATAAGTCAGCTGGTCGTGTTCCATGCTCCGGGCAGATTTGGAGAAATAGCTCATGAGCCGCAGGGTGGCTACCGTCATCCCCCGAGCAAAGAAGTTGTTGTCCCAGTCCGTCTTCACTTCGCTGACGATTTCCTTCAGCCGCTTCTTGTCATCCAGATGGCTCCGGAGAGCGATGCTGCTGAGGATCTCAAAGAGCTTGTCCTCGTTCTTTTCCAGCACCTTGGCCGACACCTTGAACACGTTCCGGTAGGTATTGGTGTCATTGTAACAGGTGTAGGGCTTCACTTCGAAGTTCAGTCCCCCCAGATACAGGTCCGCCAGAGTGGTCAGTTCCTCATAGGAATAGTCGTCGGTGTCCACTTTTCCCAGTACATCCGTCAGCAGATAGGCATAGCACAGCAAGTCTTCCGGCACCCCGGTCAGATCGAAGCACCAGTCGAAATAAGCAATCTTGTTGGTGAACTGATGGAGCACAAGACGGATATGTTTCCCTTCCTGGGTCACCTGGGGATGTTCAAAATCATTTTTCCGGGTAATGTCGGACCGCTGGAGCAGAGGAATGGAAGCCAGGGCTTCCGGAGTGTCAGGGGCAGCCTGGCGGGCATGGAGCTCGTCGGCGATGGTTTCCACTTCCTGGAGCTGACTGGCATCCATCTTTCTCTTCTTTTCCGCCATCTCTTGGGCGAACTGGGCAGCATCCCGGGCTTCCTTCCCCGGTTCAGGGGTCAGTGTCACCAGGCATTTATGGGTGTTGTCCAAGAGCACCGTTTCAATCAATTGTTCATAATACCCTTTGTCAATGGCACTGCGCAGGAAGTCCAGGCAGTCGGTGAACCGGAGGCAAGCAGTAGGGTCTCCCCCGTAGAGCCAGGTTTCCATCACATTCAGGCCATAGATCAGGCCTTTGGGATAGATATTGAAATCCGCTTCCCGCATCTTGAATTCTTCCGAATTCAGTTCTGCTTCCAGGAGCCGGCGAGGGATCCCGTTCCGGGACAGTTCCTGGAGGGTCCGGTACAATACCTTCACGAACTGGTCTTCCTTATCCGGATCGGATCCGCTCACTTCCACAGAGAACACCGGTTGGAGCTGGGATCCATTCAGGCTGCCGGACACATCGCTGCCGATGCCCGCCCGGAGAAGGGCCAGCCGCAGGGGAGCATTATTCCCGTCCAGGAGCACATGGGTCAGGAGCTTCAGGGCCATGATCCGTTTCTGGTCCAGGGCGGACCCTACTACGATGTTCATGGAAAGATAGGTCTTGTGAGCGGTGTCATCCCCTTCCGGCACCGGATAAGATGCCTTCACTTCCCGGGTCTGGTCGAAAGGTACCTGGAGGGGGATTTCCACCTTCAGCTTCCCCGTTTTGGGGAAATGGCTCAAGTAGTCCCCATCCAGGTAAGAAAGATAATCTTCCAGATCCATATTCCCGTACAGATAGATATAAGCATTTTCCGGGCTGTAGTACTTTTTGTGGAAGGCCACGAAGCCTTCCTGGGTCAGCTGGGGAATGGCGGACGGCAGGCCGCCGGATTCGAACCGGTAGGGGGAATCCGGGAACAGGGCCTTCATCACTTCATGTTCTTCAATGGCGTCGGGGGACGAATAGACCCCCTTCATTTCGTTGTATACCACCCCATTGTAAATCAGAGGTTTATCCCCTTCTTTCCCCAGTTCGTAATGCCAGCCTTCCTGGCGCAGTGTGAAGGGATTTTCTCCAATCAGGGGATAGAACACCGCATCTAGGTATACATCCACCAGGTTCCGGAAATCCTTATCATTCCGGCTAGCCACCGGATACACCGTCTTGTCCGTATAGGTCATGGCATTCAGGAACGTGTTCAAGGACCCTTTGACCAGTTCCACGAAGGGTTCCTTCAGGCGGTATTTCCGGCTGCCGCAAAGCACGGAATGTTCCGTGATGTGAGCCACCCCAGTATCATCCTGGCTGGGAGTCCGGAAACCGATGGTGAACACCTTGTTGTCATCGGCACAGCCCAGATAGAACAAATGGGCACCGCTGGCATCGTGGATCATCTCATAGGCTGTAGCTTCGATATCCGGCAGGGCTGTGATTTTTTGTACGGTAAAACCGTGGAGTTTCGTTCCAACAGAAAGTTCCATGCAGAATCTTCTCCTTTGTGTCTGATTTCGTCTTTTGTATAAAAGAAAGGGGAGCTGCTCCATAGCAGTCTCCCCTTCCCTGAAAAATTACTTGAAATACTGCACACCGCCCAGGAACAGGGGCTGCAGTTTGTTGCCTGGGATGTTCTTCATCAGGCCGTCAGTGAACCGTTCTGTATGGCCCATCTTCCCCAGGATCCGGCCGTCGGGGCTGGTGATGCTCTCAATGGCATACAGGGAACCGTTGGGGTTGTAAGGACTTTCCAGGGTGGGATCCCCAGCCTGGTTCACATACTGGGTGGCTACCTGGCCGTTGGCGAAGAGCTTCTTGATTTCCTCTTCCGTGGCCACGAACCGGCCTTCCCCATGGGAAACAGCCACCGTATGGATATCTCCCGGTTCCGTCAGGGCCAGCCACGGGGACTTGTTGGAAACCACTTTCGTCTCCACCATCCGGGAAATGTGCCGGCCGATGGTGTTGAAGGTCAGGGTGGGAGATGTTTCCGTCAGAGGACGGATGTCTCCGTAAGGCACCAGGCCCAGTTTGATCAGGGCCTGGAAGCCATTGCAGATTCCCAGGGCCAGGCCGTCCCGGTTGTACAGGAGATCCATCACGGCTTCTTTCAGGGCCGGGTTCCGGAACATGGTAGCAATGAACTTGCCGGAACCTTCCGGTTCGTCACTGGCAGAGAATCCGCCAGGGATGGCCAGGATCTGGGCTTCCTTGATCCGTTTGGCCATTTCTTCCACGCTCTCTTTGATGGCTTCCGCTGTCAGATTCCGGATCACGCAGATATCGGCTTTGGCACCGGCTGCTTCAAAGGCAGCAGCGGTGTCGTATTCACAGTTCAGGCCCGGGAACACGGGAATGAAGACCCGGGGCTGAGCCACATTATACGGTGCAGTGAGAGGCAGGTCGTTCCGGTAATAGGGCATCCGACAGATATCCTTTCCGGAATCCTTCACCACAGAGGGGAATACTCCTTCCAGGGTACGGGTATAGGCAGCCTTGATTTCGTCCAGGGTAATGGCCGTGTCGTTGACGGTGACTTTCCCATCGTCAGTCAGGGACCCCAGCACCAGGAAGTCGTTGCCTGCAAAGACTTTTTCCACATCGGCTCCCGGTGCCATTTCTACCAGGAAACCGCCGGGCTGCAGGGTGAACAGGCATTCCTCATGGAGGAAGGGTTTCACGAAGCCAAAGCCCAATCCGTTGCCCAAGCACATGGTGGAGATGGCGGCTGCCACGCCCCCTTCCTTCACCACACCGGCGGTGAGGATCCGTTTGCCCAGGATGGCTTTGTGGACATTGTCTAAGAGAGTCCGGAGGGCCGGGTAATCCACCACTTCGTGCTCATCGCAGGGCACGGGGATGAAAACCACGGTGTTGCCGGCCTGTTTGAATTCGTTGGAGATGGTATCGCGGCCGTCCATGACCCCCACTGCAAAGCAGATCAGGGAAGGCGGGACTTCCAGATCCATGAAGGTACCGCTCATGGAATCTTTGCCGCCAATGGCCGGCAGTTCCAGTTCGCAGCAGGCTTTATAGGCACCCAGGAGAGCGGCAAAGGGCCGGCCCCAGGTATGTTCCGTATGGAGTTTGGGGAAATATTCCTGCATGGAAAGACGCAGTTTCTTCGGATCGGCGCCCATGGACGCAGCCCGGCACACGGCTTCCACCACCGCGTACATAGCCCCGTGGTACGGGCTCCAGCAGCACACATTGGGATCATAGCCGCTGGCCATGATGGAGGTAGCGTTGGTCTTGCCATGGAGGACGGGCAGACGGGCTGCCATACCTTCGGTACGGGTCAGCTGGTTCCGGCCGCCGTAGGGCATCAGTACGCTGCCCCGGCCGATGGATCCGTCGAACCGTTCACCCAGTCCTTCTTCGCTGCATACGTTCAGCCGGTCTAAGTTGGCCAGCCAGGCTTCCTTGATGTCCTTCTTCCCTTCCACTTCTGCAGGGGTGCTATTGAAAGGAGAGGTTTCTTCCACTCCATCCACCACAACATTGGACTTTTGAGGAATGCCGTTGGTGTCCAGGAATGCCCGGGACAGGTCCACGATCTTTTCCCCTCTCCAGTACATCACCAGACGGGGATCTTCCGCCACTTCAGCCACTACCGTGGCTTCCAGATTTTCTTTGGCGGCAGCAGCCATGAACTTGTCCAGGTCGCCGGCGGCAATGCACACCGCCATCCGTTCCTGGGATTCACTGATGGCCAGTTCCGTGCCGTCCAGGCCTTCGTACTTCTTGGGTACCTTGTCCAGATTGATCACAAGACCCGGCGCCAGTTCCCCGATGGCCACAGAGACGCCGCCAGCCCCGAAGTCGTTGCACCGTTTGATGAGACGGGTCACTTCCGGATCCCGGAACAGCCGCTGGATCTTCCGTTCGTTGGGAGCGTTCCCCTTCTGGACTTCTGCACCGCATTCGCTGAGGGACTTGGTGGTGTGTTCCTTGGAGGCACCAGTGGCGCCGCCCATGCCGTCACGGCCGGTACGGCCGCCCAAAAGGATGATCAGGTCGCCGGCAGCTGGCCGTTCCCGGACCACAGCATCCCGGGGAGCAGCCCCGATGACGGCCCCTACTTCCATGCGTTTGGCCACGAATTTGGGATGATAGTATTCTTCCACAGAACCGGTGGCCAGACCGATCTGGTTGCCGTAGGAGCTGTACCCGGCAGCGGCCCCCAGGGTGATCTTCCGCTGAGGCAGCTTGCCCTTCAGGGTCTTTTCATAAGGAGTCCGGGGATCGCCGGATCCGGTGACCCGCATGGCCTGGTATACATAGCTCCGGCCGCTGAGGGGATCCCGGATGGCTCCGCCCAGGCAGGTGGCAGCGCCCCCGAAAGGTTCGATTTCGGTGGGATGGTTGTGGGTCTCGTTCTTGAACATCACCAGCCAGTCTTCTTTTTTGCCGTCCACGTCAATGGGGGCCACGATGCTGCAGGCGTTGATTTCTTCCGAAGCATCCAAATCGGGGATCTTCCCTTCCTTTTTCAGCTTCTTGGTGGCCAGGCAGGCCATGTCCATCAGGGTGATGGGGCGCTGGGTATCTTTCCCATAGACGAAATCCCGGTCTTTTTTATACAGGTCGTAGGCTTCTGCCACCGGCTGGGTGTAGACACCGTCGGTGATGGAAACGTTTTCCAGTTTGGTTTCAAAGGTGGTGTGCCGGCAGTGGTCGGACCAGTAGGTATCCAGCACCTTGATTTCGGTGATGGAAGGATCCCGGTCTTCTTTTTTAAAGTATTCTTGGATGAAAGCCAGATCTTCCAGGCTCATGGCCAGTTCCTGTTTGTTCAGGAAATCTTCCAGCCCTTTCCGGTCCAGGTCCCGGAACCCCTTCAAGACGGCTACCGGTTTGGGGACGTCCCAGGTCATATCCAAAGTTTCCGGTTTTTCGATGGCGGCTTCCTGGGCTTCCACCGGGTTGATGCAGTAATCCTTGATTTTTTCAAAGTCGGCGTCGGACAGATCCCCTTCCAGCAGGTATACTTTGGCGGCTGCCACAATGGGACGCTGTCCCTGGGTGATCAGCTGGATGCACTGAGCGGCAAAATCTTCTCTCTGGTCATACTGGCCGGGGAGCAGTTCCACGGCAAAGCTCCGGACCCCAGCAGGGATCTCCAGTTCTTCGTCCCGGACCACATCCACCGGCGCTTCGCTGAGCACCAGGTTCCTGGCAGCCTGGTAGTCCTCCTCGCTGAGGCCTTCCAGATCATACCGATTGACGATCCGGACGCTTTTCAGGTTCTTCAGGCCCAGGGTCTGCTGCAGATCAGAACACAGACCTGCTGCTTCCACAGCATATGCTTTCTTCTTCTCCACATAAATTCTTGTAATCTTGTCGCTCATGACAGCCTCCCTTAAAAATACTCATTGATAAAATTATTCTCCCGGGGGAACAATTTGTCAAGGATTTCCAGTGCATTTTCACTGTCCCCATAAATCATGCCAGCCTGTTGGAGCTGCCGGGCCCCATAGAGTCCGAAGAACAGCTGGGTGAAGGTTCCCGCATCCAGCAGCACTTCCGGATCATCCAAGGTATTCAGCAGCTGGATGCCCTTTTCCGTGAAGTCCAGTTTCACCAGCATGGTGTTGAGGGCGATCTGTTCATCTTTCAAGCCCAGGACCAGTTTCTTTCCCACCAGTTCCCGGGGTACGGGCATAGCTTTCAGACAGGCCGCGGCATTGAGGACCCGCCCCATCATGAAAGGGGCTTCCTGAGGGGCCAGGGCCTGGTCCGGCAGCTGGAGGTATGTCAGATCATCCTCCGCAGCCAGCCATTTCAGCCTTTGATAGATGCCGGCCAAGCCTTTGAAATACTGGAGCAGCCGGATCCTGCTGGGCGCATCCACAGCCAGGAGTTCCTGGACCGTCACCGTCCCACTCTCCCTATTATACAACGCATAAGCCGTCGGTGCACCGTCAAACTTTACAACAACCGTCTCAAAATTCTCCTGGGCTGCCGTCACTAAGGTATTTTCCCAGACCCGGTGATCCCGCTCGGCATAGCCGTGGTACCGGACCATGGTTTTGGCGTAAATCGGAGCCAGCAGGCTTTCCGCCTGCCGGGTATCTACCCGTTCCGCCGTAAAGCCGTCCAAGATCCGGCCTGCCAGGTCCAACTGGGCCAAGGGCAGGGTATACCGTTTCCGCAGATGGGTCCAGGCAAAGCCGTAAGGCTGGTAGATCCCGGCATAAATGGGCATGAGGATGGCAAAAGGCACCTGCATGGCCCGGAGAGTGGTAAAAGCCGTCTCCATCAGCTGGCCCATTGCATGCTGTCCCCGGGCCACTGGATCTGTAGCTACGCCTACGATATAAGGGACCTTCCAATCCTTTCCCCGGACCCGCAGCACATAGGGGTTCAGATGGAGCATAGTCTGGAGCCTCCCATCCTGGAACCCGCCCAGGATCCGGTTCTGCTTCAAGGCATATTCCTTGAAATACCATTCGTAAAAGGGCGTCCCCTTCTTCTCAAAGCAGTAATCCCATAGGTCCGCCGCCTGGGACAGGGTATCCTGCTGGAGCAAACGAAAATCCATGGCAATCCTCCTTTTAGCGGATGATCGTATTGTATTTTTTCACCATGAACACAGGCTTATAGGATTCCTTGGCTTCCCGGAGGCCCTCCTTGCCCATATCCTCTTCCCGGTTGATGTAGGTCACATCCGGCCATTCATGGGCGATGTATTCCTTGTTGATGGCGGTGTACAGGCCCCGGATGTCCGGATCCGCCTTTTCCACGTGGATCACCGCCGTATTCTTGCCGGTCCGCTCGCCAAAAGTAAAGGCCTTCACCTGGCCGTCCAGCCGGATCAGCCCGCCCCGGAGCTGGAGTTTGTCCAAATTATCCAGGCCTTCCCGGATGGCATCATATTCCGCCACAATGGAAGGATCGGTCAGTTCCCGTTCTTCCACCCACTGTTTGCCATAGGCGATGCATTCATCTTTGTTGGCCAGAGTGATGGGTTCGTAGACGAAATCCGGATGGTCCTTGATGAATTGATTGTAATGGTTCTTTTTGCCGTGGAGCTTGCGCCCGCTGAGGCTGGCCAGGCTGGCACGCTGATACACATAGTCCCAGTTGTCCCGGTCAGGGGTGAAGGTATTCACCTGAGGCAGATACTTCTGGAACCGTTCGATGGTATGCTCGTAGATGCCATGCATTTCAAAAGGTTCCCCTTTGAAATACTGCTTCAGGGCACAGATCACTTTGGGCAGATCCTCGTTGACTCCTCCAAACGGAGGCAGGACGAAGGTATTTCCGTTCACGGTCACTTTGATGAGCAGACAGCCATGGCTGATGCCCCAATAACTGTCATACTGGTTCCGCCAAATAAAGATGGAACCGAAACAGCATTCCGAGGCATGGTAATCCTCTTCGGTAAAATAATCATCGAATATCGGCTTGTCGTCAATACTGATGTGCTTGAATTCTAAAATAAAAATCGCTCCCTCATTTGTAAGATGATTGATTTGTATCTATTATTATAACAGATGAGTCAAGAGGCATAAACTGCCAGCGGGCAGGCAACAGCCCCCCTTACAGCATCCCCATATCATTCAGCCGATCCACCCGGAAGCCGTAATCTTCCGTCTGGACTACCTGGACGAAGGCCGTATTGGCCAGGCTCATCCGCCACATATTATCAATGGGAAAGCCTAGGATCCGGCAGACCAGGAGCCGGATCAATCCTCCGTGGCTGACGCACAGGATGGTGCCGTCCGGTTCCATTTCTTCTACCAGATCTGTAAAGGCCTTCCAGCCACGTTCCTGAGAAGCGGCCAGATTTTCCTCCGCTGCCAGATCCACCTGTCCCGGCTTGAGGAAAATATCCCGGAGCGTATCCGGATCCTTTTCCTGGATCTCTTTCAAATGGTGGCCATCCCATTTGCCGAAAGAGATTTCCCGCAGGCCCGGCACCACCATTGGTTCCAGGCCCCGAGCAGCAGCCAGAGGAGCAGCGGTTTCCTGGGTCCGGATCAAGTCCGAGGTATAGAGCGCATCCACTGGTACCCGGGATGCCCGGGTCACCAGGGCCGCCGCCTGCTTCCGGCCGGTATCATCCAAGGGATTGTTGCTCCAGCCCTGGAGGATGCCCTGCCGGTTGGCCAAGGTCTCCCCATGGCGTACCAAATAAATCGTCTTCATAAAGCCATCCTTTTCTAAACATTCCAGGCCAGCAAGAAACAAAAGGATACAAAACGGGGCTGTCCACGGACAGCCCCATTTTCTGCTTCTTAAGCTCTTGCAATGTAATCGCCGGTACGGGTATCGATCTGCAGCACATCCCCTTCGTTGATGAACAGAGGGACCTTTACGACATAACCGGTATCCATCTTGGCGTTCTTGCTGCCGCCGGTAGCGGTATCCCCTTTGATCCCCGGTTCGGTTTCCACTACGGTCAGTTCCACCGTGTTGGGCAGTTCCACGCCCAGGATCCGGTCCTTGAAGGTGATGACCTTCACATCCATGTTTTCTTTCAGGAAATTCACGGCCTTGCCCAGCTGGTCCTTGTTCAGTTCCAGCTGATCATAGGTTTCATTATCCATGAACACATAGGTGCCGTCGGATTCATACAGATACTGCATGCCCTTTCTTTCAACAATGGCATTTTCCAGACGTTCAGCAGCGTTGAAAGTCCGTTCCACCACAGCGCCGGTGCACAGATTGCGCATCTTGGCCCGTACGAAAGCGGCGCCTTTGCCGGGTTTTACATGCTGGAATTCAACGACCTGCCATGCATCGCCGTCAATTTCAACCGTTACGCCTGTTTTGAAATCATTTGTAGAAATCATGAAAACAACCTCCAAAATAGTAGTTTCTAATCTATAAGAATCAAAGTTCTACCAATTCTTTCGGGACGGAAGTAAGCCGCTCACAGCCGTCCCCGGTGACCAGCACCGTGTCTTCGATCCGGACCCCGCCTTGGTCAGGCAGGTAGATGCCCGGTTCGATGGTCACCACTGCCCCTGCCGGCAGCGGCCGGTCATTGGCTTTGTTCAGCACCGGTTTTTCATGGATGTCCAATCCTACGCCGTGGCCCAGTCCATGGCCGAAATTCGGTCCATATCCTTTGGCAGTGATGAAATCACGCACAGCCCGGTCCACCTGGATGCCGGTCAGCCCGGCCTTCAGGGTCTTTTCCCCCAGCAGGTTGGCCTCAAGGACGATTCCATAGATTTCCTTCTGCCAGGGCGCTGCCTTCCCCACCACCACCGTACGGGTGATGTCAGAGCAGTAGCCTTCGTAGGTAGCACCGAAATCAAAAGTGATGAAATCGCCCGGCTCCACCACCTTTTCCGAAGCCACCCCGTGAGGCAGGGCACTCCGTTTCCCAGAAGCACAGATTGTCTCAAAGGAAGGTTTGGTGGATCCCAGCTTCCGCATATTGTATTCCAGCTCAGCTGCCAAATCGCTCTCTTTCCGGCCGGCCCGGATATGGGGCAGCAGCTGCAGGAAAGCCTCATCAGAAATCGCTACGGCCTTGCGGATCAGGGTCATCTCTTCAGGGGTCTTCACCGCCCGGAGACCTACCAGATTCACATTCTTCCAGCGGACATCCGGCAGGGCTTTTGCCAGAGCACACTGTTCCGTATAGGAAAAATAGTCTCCATCCAGGGCCAGGTTCTCAGAATTCGGCAGCTTGGCCGCTTCCGGCCAGAATCCATGCTGGTGTTCGATCAGTTCACATTCCGGAGACTGCTGGCGTACCTGCAAAGTATACCGGGAATCCGTGATGATCACCGCCCGCCGGGGATCCACATACAGCAGGCTTTCTCCTCCTGTAAACCCGGTGAAGTACCGGATGGAGGAATCGCCTTTGATAAAGATGCCATCCACCTTTTCCTGTTCCAGGAAAGTCCGCAGCCTGTCCAAAGCCTTCATCCTATCGTCTCCTCGTCCATGGTCGAACAGAATCAGTTCGACTAATCTATTTTACTCTTAAACCCCTGAAAAAAGCAAGGGTTTCTATACAGTTTGTTACAAATAGTTTCGGTTCATCCTTTCAGCCGGCGTACCAAAGAGAAAGGTTCCATCCGGGAATCTCCTTTGGCAGTAAAGATCATCTGGGCATGGGGAGCGGCCTGGATGGGATTCCCTTCTCCATCCTGCATCTCTTCCAAGGTCCAGGAGAAGATTTCCCCGCCGGGAGTCAGCACTTCCAGCTGCTGGCCTTCCTTCACATGGTTCCGCTGTTCCAAGGCTGCCCGGCCGGTGCCAGGGTCAAAGCCCTTGACCAAGGCCACGAAATCCGCGCTCTGTTCATAGGAACTGGTGGTATAGACCTGGTCTTCCGGGCCGGTCCTGCGGACAGCGAATCCCGTAGTATAGGGCCGGTGGGACACTTTCTCCAGTTCTTCCCGGAGACTCTCCGGCACGGTGAAATGGGCCGGATCCTGCCAACACAGATCGATGGCCTTCCGGTAGGCGCTGACCACCGTAGCCACATAATGGACGCTTTTCATCCGTCCCTCGATCTTCAGGCTGCTGACCCCTGCCTCCATCAGTTGGGGCAGGTACTCCATCAGGCACAGGTCTTTGGAATTCATGATATAGGTGCCCCGCTCATCTTCCGCTATCGGGAACACCTCTCCAGGCCGGTTCTTTTCCGTCAGGCCGAACTCCCAGCGGCAGACCTGGGCACAGGCGCCCCGATTGCTGTCCCGGCCGGTGAAATAATTGCTCAGGAGGCAGCGGCCGGAATAGGAGATACACATGGCCCCATGGACGAAGACTTCCAAGTCTGCGGAGATTTTTTCCCGGATCTCCCGGATTTCCTGGATAGACAGTTCCCGGGCCAGCACCACCCGTTCTGCTCCCAGCTCTTCCCAGGCCTTTGCCGCAGCCCAGTTGGTCACATTGGCCTGGGTGCTCACATGGAGTCCCAGTTTGGGTACCGTCTTTCGAGCCGTCATCCAGACGCCCAGATCAGAAACCAGCAGGGCATCTACCCCGGCTTCTTCCAGATTCCGGAGGTATTCCGGCAGCGCGGTAAGATCGCTGTTGTGGGGGTAGATGTTCACGGTCACATAGACCTTCTTTCCCCGTGCATGGGCAAAAGCCGCCAGTTCCCGGATCTCCTCCAGGGAAAAATTGGCGGCAAAAGCCCGGAGCCCGAAAGCCTTTCCTCCCAGATAAACGGCATCGGCTCCGTACAGCAGGGCCATCCGGCCCTTTTCCAGGCTCCCGGCGGGAGCCAGCAGTTCTGGTTTGTTCACTGTGCTTCTCCTATGATTTCTCCAGGGTTCAGTTTCTGTATCATGGCTACATGTTCTTCGTAGGTTTTGGTGAAATGGTGATAGCCTTCCTTGTCAGCCACGAAATACAGATAATCGGTCATTACCGGATGGATCACCGCCCGCAGGGCATCCATACTGGGGTTCCCCACTGGTCCTGGGGGCAGCCCCTTGTTCAGATAGGTATTGTAGGGAGATTCCAGCTTCAGATCGTCATAAGTGACTTCTTTTTTCTGGGCCCCCAAGATATACTGGATGGTGGTATCGGACTGGATGGGCATCCCCATCTGGAGCCGTTTTTCAAAAACGCCGGCAATAAGAGGCATCTCCTCCTTATGGGTGGCTTCCCGTTCCACCATGGAAGCCAATGTCACGATATCCCGCAGGGGCAGATAGCTTTTGTTCAAATCGCTCCGCAGATCCGGCGTCAGTTTCTTGTTGAACTCCTGGACCATCATGGCCACAATGTCCTTGGCTGTAGCATTTTCCGGTACATTGTAGGTGGCCGGGCAGATGAACCCTTCCGCTTTGTAGACCACATCCGGATTGCTGGTCTCCATATAGGTATAAGGGGTGTAATTCCGGCAGGCATCCTTGAAGGCCTGGGCTGTGGCCAGGTGTTCCCGTTCCAGTTTCAGAGCCACTTCATTGATGGTAGCGCCTTCCGGCACAGCAAAACGGTTGGAATGGACCTTGCCCTTGGATAGGATATTGATGATTTCCCCATCGCTCATGCCGGCTGTGATTTCATAGGTCCCGGCCTGGAGGTGGTTCTCCAGACCTTTGACCCGGGCTGCCAGCCGAAAGGATTCCGGGGTCTGGATCAGTTTCTTGTCATGGAGCATAGTGGCGATATCCGAGGTGGTCATGCCCTGGGTTACGGTGAATTTTATCTTCTGCCCAGTAGCCAGGCTGGTGTTGGTATTGAAATAATCCAGGTACCAGTAGGCACCGAACAGCGCCGCCAGCAGCAGTGCGATCCCGATGGGTAAGAATTTTTTCCGCATGATGCTTCAGTCTCTCTTATTGGGCGTCCATTTCGTCCATGATTTCTTCATAGGCTTTGCGGACTGCTTCGAATTCTTCATCGGTGGGGTCCAGATACACCGGTTCCCCGTTCTCATCGAAATCCACCCGGGCGATGATCACATTGTCTTCCCCATCATCCGGATCCGTATCATCGTCTTCCGGTATCTGGGTCAAGAGGGCAAAATTCTTCTTGTCCATGGGGATCACCATTTCTTCCAGGTAATAGGTCTCATTCCCCTTTTCGTCGGTGATCACCACCACCGCTTCCTGGTCTTCCGTCGCCAGCAGCTTTTCGTCTTTCTTCTCCATTGTCAGTTCCTCCTCGGGCTGTCCAGATAATTTTGCAGGATGACCACAGCGGCCATCATGTCGATGATCTTCTTCCGTTTTTTCCTCTGGAGATCCGCCTCGATCAGGACTTTTTCCGCTGCTACCGTAGAGAGCCGTTCATCCCACAGGACAACCGGGATGGACGGGAAGCGTTCCTCCAGGATTTTTTTGAATTCTTCGCTGGCCCTGGCTCTGTCGCCAATGGACCCGTTCATGTTCTTGGGGTAGCCCAGTACAAACTGCCCCACTCCTTCTGCTGCCACCAGTTCTCCCAGGCGCTGCAGGTCATTTTCCAGGCCTTTCCGGCGGATAGTCTCCACCCCCCGGGCCAAGAAGCCGGTTTCGTCGCTGACGGCCACCCCGATGGTCCGGGTGCCCAGATCCAAGCCCATGATCCTCATCAGCGGCCCGATTCTTCCAGATAAGCCTGGAGCAGGGCTTCGATCAGCTCATATCTCTCGAAACGCCGGATCTTCAGCCGGGCATCTTTGTAACTGGTCACATAGGCCGGATCCCCGCTCAGGAGATACCCAGCCAGCTGATCGATGGGATTGTATCCCTTTTCTTTCAGGGCTTCTGCCACCTCCCGGATGGTTTCCGCCACACTCTTGGTTTCCGGAACCGGTTTGAACATAGTGGTTTCCTGTGTAGTACGAGACATGTCTCTCCCTCCTTTTTTGTCAAGAAGGGGCTGTTGCGTGCAACAGCCCCAGTCTCGGGTCTCGAGTCTCGGGCCGATGGAGAGGACCCGTCCCTTAATGCCGGGTTCTTTTGATTATACAGAACCACATCCGTACTGTATAGAGAAACGCATATCTGGATTTCAGACAATCTGGTTCCCCACATTCAAAAAAAATTGCCTGCAAATTTATCCATCGGCTAGAGACTTGAGACTGATTGGCTGAACGTGCGGTTTTCACGTTCGGCCAATCCACTCAATAAAAATACTGACTGATGATCAGTGGAATGGATTCCTGGAACAGGACCAGCATCACCTCGATGGGGACTTTCATCCCTTCCTGGATCCAGCGCATGGTCATTTCTTCTCCCCCGTAGATCACCATTTCTGTGGCGAACTGGATATGGGGGTTCTTCAGATCCGCACCGGCTTTTTTTAGCATTAGGTGATAGGCATCCCGGACGAACCGCCGGTTGGTCTTTCGGATGTCTTCCACATCGCAGCTGGCATACAGATTCTGCAGGAATTTCAAGTTGGCTTCGTACAATTTGAACTTTTTGTACAAGGCTTCCGACCAGCACCGGCTCTTCAAGATTTCCCGCCCATGCCGGGCCAGGATATGCAGATACACCCAGTGGGCCAGTTCCTTCTTGTTCTTGCAGCAGCGCTCAAAATCTTCGTTTTTCAGCCCCGCATCCCGGACAATCTCGTCCACCGTGATGTCGCGGAGGTGTTTCTTCTCCAGCAGATGGTACAGGGCTTTTCCCAGTTTTTCCTTTGGATCCATTTCCACACCTTCTTGTCAAGCAATCGTATTTTCTGTTTTACTGCAGCTGGCCTTCCACCAGTTCCCAAGCTTTATCCAGCCCGGCCTGGAGTTTGCTGGCATCCTTGCCGCCAGCTTGGGCCATATCCGGCCGTCCGCCGCCGTTGCCGCCCATGGCCTGGGCCACACCTTTGGCGATTTTGCCAGCATGGATGCCCTTCTGCACTGCCTCTTTAGCAGCCATGACCAGGATGTTCACCTTGTCGGCGCTCATGGGAGCTGCCAGGACCACCACCCCGCCGGTCTTATCCCGAAGGGTATCACCCATTTTCCGCAGGGCATCTACATCCTGGACTTTTACTTCCTGGACCAGCACAGGGACACCTTTTACTTCTTTGGCATCCGCCGTGACGCTGGCAGCCTGAGCAGCCACCAGTTTCTTTTCCATTTCATCGGCCCGGTGCTTTTCTGCCCGCAGGTCTTCCTGGAGTCCATTGATCCGGCTCACCAGGTTGTTGGGACGGCCCTTCACCGCAGCCGCCACTTCTCCGATCAGGCTTTCCAGTTCCCGGGTGTAAGCCAGGGAACCCCGGCCGGTCACTGCTTCGATCCGCCGCACCCCTGCGCCTACGCTGGATTCGGAAAGGATCTTGAAGAGCCCGATATGGCTGGTATTGGACACATGGACCCCACCGCACAATTCCATGCTGTAACCGGGCACATTCACCACCCGGACGATTTTGCCGTATTTTTCTCCAAAGAGAGCCATAGCGCCCATTTCTTTGGCTTTTTCCAGTTCCTGCTGGGAAATTTCCACATCCACCGCATCCAGGATCTTTTCATTGACGATATCTTCTACCTGGGCCAGTTCTTCTTCCGTCAGAGGAGAGAAATGGGAGAAGTCGAACCGGAGACGGTCCGGTCCCACATAGCTGCCGGCCTGGTTCACATGGCTGCCCAGCACCTGTTTCAGAGCTGCATGGAGCAAATGAGTGGCCGTATGGTTCCGGGCAATGTCTGCCCGCCGTTTCAGGTTCACTTCGAATTCCACTTCATCCCCTACGCTCAGGGTACCTTGTTCCAAGGTCCCCAGCTGGATGGTGAAGCCGTCAGGCAGCTTTTTCGTATCCGTTACATTAAAGATGCCCTTGTCAGACACCAGCCGTCCCGTATCTCCCAGCTGGCCGCCCCCTTCAGCATGGAAGGCCGTATTGGTTAGGATCACCGCCAGTTCATCCCCGCTCTTGGCGTTTTGGATGGCCTGGGTATCGTGAGCCGGGAAGATGGCAGCTACTTTGCCACTCTTGCTGGCTTCATCTACGGTCAAGTTCCCCAATTTCAGGTGACGGGTTTCGTAGAGCACCGGTTTGCCCTCTTTGTCGTTCCGAGCAGCCCGGGCTCTTTCCCGCTGGGCTTCCATGGCCTTTTCAAAGCCTTCCTTATCCATGGTGAAGCCCTGTTCTTCCAGGATTTCTTCCGTCAGTTCCCAAGGGAAGCCGAAGGTATCATAGAGCTGGAAGGCATCTTCCCCGTCAAGGACCGTGCTGCCAGCTTTCCGCATGGCATCGATTTTCTGGTTCAGCAGATCCGTCCCCTGTTCCAGGGTCTGGAGGAAGGAATTTTCTTCCATGGCGATGACTTTTTCAATGTAGCTTTTCTTTTCCCGCAGGTCCGTGTAATGGTCCCCATACATGTCGATGACCAGATCCGCGGCTCCTACCAGGAATTCCTTCCGGATGCCCAGCAGACGGCCGTGGCGGATGGCCCGGCGCAGCACCCGGCGGAGGATATAACCCCGTCCCTCATTGGAAGGCAGGATCCCGTCCCCGATCATGAAGGTGACGGAACGGGCATGGTCGGCAATGACCTTCAGGGAAATATCATCCTTGGGATCCGCATTGTAAGTCTTGCCAGAAATCTTGCAGGCATATTCGATGATGGGGAAGATCAGGTCCGTCTCGAAGTTGCTGGGTTTGTTCTGGAGCACAGAAGCCACCCGTTCCAGCCCTAGGCCGGTATCGATGTTCTTGTGCTGGAGCGGGGTGTAGCTGCCGTCCGCTTCTTTGTTGTACTGGGTGAACACCAGGTTCCACAGTTCCAGGAAACGGCCGCAGTCACAGCCAGGTCCGCAGTCAGGACTGCCGCAGCCCCGTTCTTCGCCCAGATCGATGTGGATTTCGGAATCCGGTCCGCAAGGGCCGCCGCTGGCAATTTCCCACCAGTTGTCGTCCAGCTTCACGATCCGTTCCGCCGGGACTCCGCATACATCATGCCACAGGTCATAGGCTTCCTGATCTTTGGGATAGACCGTGATCCACAGTTTGTCTTTGGGGAGTTCCAGGACTTCCGTCAGGAATTCCCAGGCCCAGGGAATCACTTCTTTCTTAAAATAATCCCCGAAGGAGAAGTTCCCCAACATTTCGAAATACGTATGGTGCCGGGCAGTGCGGCCCACATTTTCAATATCTCCGGTCCGGACGCATTTCTGGCAGGTGGTGATCCGTGTCGCAGGCGGTTTCACCTTGCCGGTAAAATACGGCTTGAAAGGAGCCATGCCTGCGCCGATCAAGAGAAGCGTAGGGTCATCGTGGGGAATGAGGGACGCACTGGGCAGCACCAGGTGGCCTCGTTCCTTAAAGAAATCAAGATATTTCTGCCGAATCTCATTACCACTTAAATATTTCATTACCAACTCTCCCAAATTCGCTCCAGCAAAAAGGAAAACTGCATCCCATCAGCCAGAAAATTAAATTCTCTTTCGTATCCCATAAATTATATAAAAAGTAAAGAGGGCTGTCAAATAAATAAGGGGTGTGAATAAATTCACACCCCGGTCACGGGCCGCGACCTGTGGCTGCTGCCCGGGCAGCAGCCCCTACTCCCTATACATCCCTGCAATAGCCTCTTCCACGGTCCTTGCTTGGATGATGGTCAATCCTTCTGGTTCTTTTCCGAATGGGAAGCTGCCTTTGGGGACGATGAACCGTTTGAATCCCAGCTGGGCAGCTTCTTTGATCCTCCGGTCCGTCAGTCCTACCCGGCGCAGTTCACCCGTAAGGCCCACTTCCCCGATGGCCAGCACCCCCATGGGCACCGGACGGTTCCGATAACTGGAAACCAAGGCCCCCAGGATGGCCAGGTCCGCCGCCGGTTCCTTGATTTTCATACCGCCTACTGCGCACACATAGGCATCCTGGTCTCCAAAATTCATGCCGCAGCGCTTTTCCAGCACCGCCAGCAGCATATTCACCCGGTTGAAATCCACTCCCACCACGGTCCTCCGGGGCAAGCCAAAGGGAGTATGGGAAACCAGGGCCTGGATTTCTGTGAGGATCGGCCGGTTCCCTTCCATGGCCGCCGTGATCACCGAGCCGGAAACCGCCTCTTCTTTGGCTTCCAAGAACAGGCCGGAAGGATTGGACACTTCCCGGAGCCCTTCTTCTTCCATAGAAAAGATCCCGCATTCACTGGTGGAGCCGAATCGATTCTTCAGCGCCCGGAGCACTCGATAGGTGTAGGAGCGGTCTCCTTCGAACTGGAGCACCACGTCCACCATATGTTCCAGCAGCCGAGGCCCGGCGATGTTCCCCTCTTTGGTCACATGGCCGATGATGATCACCGCGATCCCCGTCTCTTTGGCAAAAGTCAGCAGCTTGGCGGTACATTCCCGCACCTGGCCCACGCTGCCCGCCGCGCTTTCCAGCTCCTGGTTGTACATGGTCTGGATGGAATCGATGACCAGGAGGCGGGGTTTCACCTGTTTGGCCTGGACCAGGATGGTCCCCAGTTCTGTAGCCGTCATGATCTGCAGGGCATCCGTTGCCTGTCCCAGCCGCTCTGCCCGCATGGCCGTCTGGGCTTCACTTTCTTCCCCCGATACGTAGAGCACCCGTTCTCCACTAGCTGCCGCCTTCATGGAAACATCCAGGGTGATGGTGGATTTGCCGATGCCCGGAGCCCCGCCCAAAAGGATCAGGGAACCGGGGACGATGCCGCCCCCCAGCACCCGGTCGAATTCGTGGATCCCGGTAGTCATCCTCCGTACCTTCACCTTCTCCACCTGCTTCAAGGTCTTAGGGGTAGGAGATTCCGTCACCGCCAGATAGGAAGGCCGCTGCCGGCTGGGAGCCGGAACTGCAGTTTCTTCCACCAGAGTATCCCACTTCCCGCATTCCGGGCATTTACCCAGCCATTTGGGTGTAGAATACCCACAGTTCTGACATACGTAATGGGTCTGTGTTTTGGCCACTTATTCTTCCTCCTGGAGCAGCCGATACGCATTCCGCACGATCTGTTCCTTGTTTTCCTCGCTGACATGGTCTCCCAGCACATGGAGGAAATAATCCAGCAGCCGGGCTTCCCGGCCAGTGATCAGTTTGTGGGCGGCCAGAGCCTGGACCAGCTGATTGGAAGACAGGTCTCCTTTGCCCGCTGGCAGCTGGGATTGGACGGCTGTCTGCCGAGGCAGGCGGATGATCCGGATGAAGCCCCCGTTTCCCCGTTTGGACTCCACCTCATAGCCCCGTTCTGGGGTAAAGCGAGTGGTCAGGGTATAAGTGATCTGGCTGGGCGCACAGGACAGCTTTTCCGCCAGCTGGCTCCGCTTTACGTCCACCCGGTCCTGTTCGTTGGCGAACAGCTCGCTGATGATGAATTGCTCTATGGCATCTGCTATATTGCGCATGATGATTACCTCCTATGGGAAAGACAGGTTCTCCCATGCTCTATTATATTTGACATTTTGACGTTTGGCAAGAGGGAATTGTTTCACCCCATCACCCGCGCTCCCACAAAAATCTGCAGCCCCAGGATCACCGGCACCCCGATGGTGAATTTCAGATGTTTCGTCTTGTGCCTGAACAGAAACATGGCCAAAAGGGCCCCTGCACTGCCCCCCAGGGCCGCCAGACCCAGCAGCCGGATTTCCGGCACCCGCCAGGCCCCCTTTTTGGCACAGAATTTGTCATAGCCGTACACGGCAAAAGTAATGGCGTTGATCAGAAGAAGCCCCGTTGTAAGCGGGGTAAATGGGAAAGGCATGACATATACTCCTCCATGGTTTAGCGTGGATTGTTCATCGTTTCGGAAGCCATAAGAAAGAAGTCAGACCGGCCCTCTGGGCCATGATCCTCACCGGCGATGCCCCGGTCTTTCCGTCCCGCTGCCTCTGGTCCACCCTGCATCCTGCCAGAAGGACCAGCAGCAGGCACAGGGCCGCCAGGGCCATGGTCTTTCGTGGACATTTCATCGTGGCCGTCCTCCTTGTTTCTTTCTATTGTAGCATATAAAGGAAATATTGACTCTTTTCCCCCTTTTCCCTACAATGAAATTACCTGCAGTATAAAGGAGATCTGTCTATGAAAGCCCGCACACAACCCCTGGATTTTTTCTTTACCCCCGGCGGTTTCCAGCCGGATTCCCCGGAAAAAGGTCTATCTGCTGAACAAGCCCGGCTTCGGAAAAACTTCCAGGAACATCCCTGGCTGACCCTGTATCAGCTGGGCTTCTCTTCCCTTTCTCAGGATGCCAGTCCTTCCTTCCAGTTCCTTCATCGTCTAGCCGCCGCTTTTGTGGAAGCCCTGAGCCATGATCCGTTCCTCCAGATATCCCTGTCAGAAACCCGAATCCCTCTTTCCCCGGAACAGGAGGACAGGCTGCTGGACGGGGTTCCCTTTGCCCCCGGCAGCACCTGGATCGACTCAGGCTGGCTCCATCACGCCTGGGACCAGCTGAATCAGGCCTTTGCCCAGGATCTGGGGAAATTTTCCGGCACTGTGGAAGATTATCTGAAGACCCGGAGCGGTGCCCTCCGCCCGGCTGACCGGATCTACTTCCACCTGGTGGAAAACAAAAGGAGCGAAACCTATCCTTTCGCCTTCCTGGCCACCTATGCAACCTATGATGCAAAGAAAGAGGCCCGTCACATGCCTCTTTCCTATGCCCTCCAGGAATACAAGGATGACCGGGACAAGCTCATGCAGCTGCTTTCCTCCCTGGACAAGGTGGCCCAGATTTCTCCCTTCCACGGCCGGTTCATCTCCTCGGGAGAGATCTTCCACCCCTTTGGACTGACACCTTCGGAAGCCTATGAATTCCTGAAGACCATCCCCCAGGTAGAAAGCCTGGGCATCCGCTGCCGGATCCCCAACTGGTGGCGCCAGGGAAAACGCCAGGTCTCCCTGTCTGTGAAAATCGGAGACCAGGAAAAACCCCTGCTGGGCGCCGAGACCCTGCTGACCCTCCAACCTTCCCTGACTGTGGACGGGGTAACCCTCACCCCGGAAGACATTGCCCGGCTGCTGTCCGGTACCGAAGGCCTGGCCCTGATCAAGGGCAAATGGGTCGAAGTGGACCACCAGCATCTGAAGGAACTGCTCCAGCAACTGAAGGGATTTTCCGGCACCGTCACCGTGGCGGTGGCCCTCCGGGAAGAACTGTCCGTTCAGGACGGGGTGACTTTCACCCACGGCCAGTGGCTGACCAGGCTCCTGGACCGGCTGCGCCACCCGGAAAAGGCAGCTCCTCTGGAGGTTCCGGAAGCTGTCCAGGCCACCCTCCGTCCCTACCAGAAAACAGGATTCTCCTGGCTGTGCACCCTGTCCGATTATGGATTCGGCATGTGTCTGGCCGATGACATGGGGCTGGGAAAGACCCTGGAAGTCCTGACCTATCTGGCCCGTCAGCAGCAGAAGCTTCCGGAAGGACGGTTCCTGCTGGTAGTCCCGGCTTCTCTGCTGGACAACTGGTCCCGGGAACTGGACCGTTTCACTCCTTCCCTTTCCTATACCGTGCTCCACGGACGGACGGCCAAAAAGCTGGAAGAAGTGCTGGCTGATTCTCAGACCTTCCTGACCCTGACCACCTATGCCCTGGTCCCCCGTCTGGCCGGCCTCCAGAAAATCCCCTGGGACGGAGTGATCCTGGACGAAGCCCAGGCCATCAAGAACCCGGGCACCCGGCAGGCCCGTCAGATCAAAGAGCTGAAAGCCCGCCACCGTCTGGCCATGACCGGGACGCCGGTGGAAAACGACCTGTCCAATCTGTGGTCTCTTTTCGACTTTCTGGACCCGGGACTCTTGGGAAGCCGGAAAGAGTTCGCTGCCTACGCCGCAGGCCTGAAAAACAGCGGGAACTACGAACCCCTGCGGGCGGCTCTTTCTCCTTTTATCCTGCGCCGCCTCAAAACGGACAAGTCCATTATCTCCGATCTGCCGGAAAAGATCGAAAAGAACGAGTACATTTCCCTGTCTCCCCGCCAGGTGGCCCTGTACCGCAGCGAAGTCAGCCATTTCCGCACCTTGCTCCAGGAAGACACGGAAATCAGCGGGATCAGACGGAAAGGTCTGGTGCTGGCCATGCTCAACAAACTGAAGCAGATCTGCAACCATCCGGACCAGTTCCTGGGCACAGGGAACTACCAGGAAACCGAAAGCGGGAAATTCCGCCGTCTGGGGGAACTGTGCCGGAACATCTACGAAAAACGGGAGCGGGTACTGGTATTCACCCAGTACCGGGAAATCACCGATGCCCTGTCTGCCTTCCTGACAGAAGTATTCGGCCGGCCCGGCTTTGTGATCCACGGGGGCGTACCGGTGAAGAAGCGGCAGGCCATGGTGGACGCCTTTAACGGGGAAGACTATATGCCCTATATGGTCCTGTCCCTGAAGGCAGCCGGCACCGGACTGAACCTGACCAGCGCCAGCCATGTGATCCACTTCGATCGCTGGTGGAATCCGGCCGTGGAAAACCAGGCCACCGACCGGGCCTACCGGATCGGGCAGACCCGGAATGTGATCGTCCACAAATTCATCTGTTCCGGTACCATCGAGGAACGGATCGACGCCATGATCAACAGTAAAAAAGACCTGGCAGAACAGGTCATTGGAGGCAGTACCACATGGATCACCGAGCTTTCCGACCGGGAGCTGCTGGATCTGATGAAGTTGGACCTGCCGGAAAAGAGGCGGTAGTCCATGAGTGCCAAACGAAAATATTCCTGGGGTTTTTCCTATGCAAAGTATCCCCAGCCTACCATCGAAGCCCTGCAGAAGCAGGCAGAACAGACCCTGCGGAAGGCCGGTGAAAAAAGCCGACAGTATCAGCCGGTCCATGTAACCGGGACCCAGCTTTGCCGCCACTGGTGGGGCAAAGCCTGGTGCAGGGCCATCGAATCCTATTCAGATATCAGCAACCGGCTGGCCCGGGGACGCCGGTACCTGAAGGCGGATACCGTACTGGATCTCCAGCTGGCACCGGGAGAAATCCATGCCCTGGTCCAGGGATCCCGGGTGAGACCCTATAAGGTCCAGATCACCCTGGGCCCTCTTTCGGACCAGAACCGGAAGAAAATCGAGGAAGCCTGTGTGGGATTCCTTCCCAACATGGAAGCGCTGCTTAACGGAGATCTGCCTCCCACGGTAGCGGAGGTGTTCACCCAGGAAGGGGGCTTATTCCCCCGGCGCTGGGAACTCCATATCCGCTGCAGCTGCCCTGACGACGCCATTCTGTGCAAACATGCGGCCGCCGTACTCTACGGCGTGGGGGTGCGTATCGACGAAAATCCCTTCCTGTTTTTCCAGCTGAGAGGTATCTCGGTGGAAAAGCTGATCGGCCAGAAACTGGAAAGCCGGGTGGAAGAAATGCTGTCCCATGCCCAGGACGCCCCCACAGACCGAACCCTGCCGGAGGAGGAGATCGGGAAGCTGTTTGGGGTATAAAACGGCAAGAAATCAGACCGGCCCTGACTTCTTGCCTTGCTCTGCCGGGCGGCCGGGAAGGGCTTGCCTGCGGCAAGCCCCTACGCCGTCGCTGCCCTACGGCCGATGCAACACCGAACAACCGATGATAATCCCCGTAGGGGCGGTTCAAAACTTTTGCCCCTGGCAAAATGTTGCCAGAGCCGCCCGCCTCCTGCTGAATGTGAAAACTGCCCATTGTTCGCTCTTGGGTGCTTGCTTTCTTCCCAGGCGTCCAGGGTCCGCTGCATCCTGCCCAGCTTGATTCCGATTGCCAGTGCATCTTTTGTTTTCATCCTGTTTCCTCCTGTTTTCGGGTATAAAAATGCCGCCCCGCTAGGGACGGCTACTTTCAATCAGTCGACAATGATTCCTCTTTTTTCCCGCATTTCCTTTTTCCACTTTAAATAGTTTGCAAATGCTTTTTGGATTTCTAAAGGAGTATCTTTTTTTAGCCTGTTGCTGCACGCTGGAGCATTCTTGTCGAGATAATCCCAGAATTCCCGATATCCCCATTTTGAATAATCTTTTTCCATGGCATCTACCCCCTTTAAGTTTAATTATCTCCTATCCCCCGAAGAAGTCAACTAAAATTTAATATTCGCGTCATTCATGAATCGTTCTGTTTCCTCAAGAACTTGGGAAGCAGTTTTTCTAGGATGCGGTGATGTTAAGGCTTCCGCTATTGCTTCAGCAAAAAATTCTGCATGGTCTTGGTATGCATATTTGCTTAGAAGACGTGTAATTTCATTTTCAGTTTTCCCCCTCATCTTACACACATCCAAAACTATATAATCGCTGAAATTTTTAACAGTAGAACTTGCTGCGTTATTCTTGGTTAAAAATTCGTCTATCACATGACCATATTCATGGACTATGATGGATTGCCATTGAGTTCCTTTCGGATGAAATCCAATTTTTACATCTTTACGATGATCCAGACAATGGCCAGCAGCCGGCGCCGGAACGCTGCCTCAATACGGCGTTTGGGCTCCCAGAGATGACGGTTCTTTTTCATGGTTGCTCACTTTCAGGCATGAAAAAACCGCCGACGTTTTCACGAAGGCGGTTTTGTTAAAATCCAGGTGTATATAAGGGGTTGAGCTTTGTTTTTTCATAATCATCAGGGTACAGTCGATCCAGGCCTTTCAGAGTAATCTTTGGACGTCCTTTGCTGACCAGGAAGTGTCCATCTGTATCCACGTCCACGGAGATTCCTTCCGCCAGCCCTCCCTGGATCAGCATCCTCATCAAGGCTAGAAACCTGACCCGGGTGATTCCCAGGGTTTCCGGCGAAAGGCTGCGCTCATCGAAGGTTTCTGTATCCATGCTGGAATTCAACACGGATAGGATACGGTAAATGATTCGGATGTTATCCATGAGGAACGCCTTCTTTATCTAGCTGAAGAGCATAATAGATGGCATCTTCTTCTGTCTGGACGTCGCCATCTTTAATAGCTTCACTCATTTCCTGGCGCAGCTCATCTGTTTCAAGAGTCGCCCGGATTCCAAACAGAAATTTTTCATCTTTGGATATACTTTCAAGCGCCTCTATCATTTTTTGTTCGATAGCCGTAGGCTTCGGCAGTTTATATCCATTCATTTCAGTTTTCTTCTCCCTATAAACTGGTATTGATTAAACCCGCAATTCCGAAATGTGTATAAATAGTTCCCGATTGCTCTTTGAAGTACCGGCTTTGCTCTTTCTTCTTCAGTAAGGTTGGTATTCAGCTCACTGACCACTTTAGCATATTCCTCTTTTGGAAGTTTAACCTCTCGATGCTGACGATCAATCTTCCTTGACGTCTTCACCTTACCATTGTTTCTGGGATTTTTCAAGCTGTTCTTGCTACCGCTTGCTTTAGAGAACTGGCCCGTGTTGTTAGGGTTGCCTCCCCTGGGATGTTTCCCCTCCTCCCAGGAATCCATAGTTCTCTGGGGCCCTTTAGGTTGTGCAGATTCGTCCGGCCTAGGCGACGGGTCCTGCTTGCCATTTTCCCCGCTCTCACCCTGGTTTCCGAGGCTGCTGCGGGCATTTCCAAAGAATCCATCCATGTCGCCCATCCCCTTGTTGGGGTCCTGTATGGTATCGTCAGCCTTTTCGATGTCCTCATCGGTGATGTTGGTCCACATCCCGGTGATCTCGCTCTGGCTGCGCAGCTCTTTGAGAGCTGTGCGCTGAGAGATCAGGCCAGCCTGGAAGGTTATGGTCACAGAGTTGGTGTTCTTAGATGCCAGGTCGCTCATTTCATCTTCGTCTGGCCGCCGGACTGCGTTAAACTCAAAGTCCAGGCCGTCCGGGACAGCCCCAATGGCAGACATGGCCATAATGGGCAGCAGCTTGTCATAGATGGGTCGGAGGATGGATTCCTGCTTCTCTTCTATGGTGTCATAGTAGTTCTGCATGTCGCTTTCCCCTGTGGCATTCATACCGGCAGGGCTGCGGCCAAACAGTTTGGTGACCGGGGTCTCTGCGGCTCCGGCTACGTCCATCATGAACCGGTCATAGGTATCGGCAATCCCCCCGAAGGTGTACTGGTGAGTCTCGAAGCTGTCGTTTTCCCCGTCGATGACCGCAGCAAGCACACGGATTTTTAAATCCAGGTTTTTCCCATTTGTAGAGCTAATGAATTTCTCAGGGCAACAGTTCCCTGCACTCATTACCTCTGCTGTGTATCTAATTCAGGTATAGGATTCCTCCGTACACACTCAGCCCATTTTTCTTCCAGGATTTTTCGTTCCTTTTCATCTGTACATTTTTTTAATTTCTCGCATATTTCATATTCTTCTTTTGACGGTTGAATCATCATTTCTATTTTCCTCCATCAAAATGTCTCCAGCTGCCACATTTCCTGCAAACCAGGGTAATGGATCTTCTGCCTTTATCCAAAACAGTTATTTCTATATCCCTGCTGCCACACCGTGGACAGGGCCGGATTTCTCCTGTTGCCGCGTAAGCAATGGCATTGTCCAGCCAGGGGATATTTTTTCTTTTCTTCATTTTTTCTTTTTCCAATCCAAAAATCTGCATATCATATAGATAACATACAAACCCCAGATGATATAACTCAATGTGTCAATCTTGTGAGTGGATCCCAGTACACAGATTGTCATAAGGATATCAGTGGTTTTCAGTTTCATGCAGGATTCCTCTCTTTCATTTTATACAAAGGAGGCCAAATGATGTCGCATTTGCCTTGAAACATATAGGCCCTGCCGGGAGGCCGGGACGGGCTTGCCTGCGGCAAGCCCCTCGTATAATAGAGTTGTACCAGATATTCTCTTTTATAGTGAATTACGGTACGATTAGAATGGAGCTGTGGATCGGTTGCGAACCCCTACCGCTTGACGGTTTTCGTAGAGTCCGACCACAGACTTCATTCAATTTGTTAATGAGTTGGATACCGCTCGACGGTTCATATCTAGCGAGGATACATTATGATGAAGTCTCTGTGGCTTTGATGCACAGCTGCCAATTCAAAAAAAGGAGGTTGATTTTTATGCTTTGTATCGGAATTGACGTTGCAAAGCGGAAACATGACTGCTGTATCATTGACTCGGATGCATTGAAAACAGTTGAATCTTTTACATTTCCCAATTCACGGGAAGGCTTTGACATGCTCCTTTCCAAGATTTCTGAACTGGGCATTCCAAAAGATAAAATAAGAGTAGGATTGGAAGCAACCGGTCACTATTCCTCGAATCTCGCCCATTTCATCTCAGAACATGACCTTCCACTGCTCACTTTCAATCCGCTTCTCACGAATAGATACAAGCAAGGATTCAGCCTGCGTAAAACCAAGACTGATAAAGTCGATGCCTGCGCTATTGCACAGATGATTGTGTCAGGGAAAGGATCCCAAACCTACTCTTCTTCATTGTACCATAACGAGGAAATGAAATCACTCTCTCGTTACAGATCTCAAACCATGCAGAAGTGTTCCAAGCTAAAGATATCAGTTTCCCGTCTGGTTACGATTTTATTCCCAGAGCTGGAAGGGCTGACATCTTCCATCCATCTTGCTTCAATCTATGCGCTTCTAAAAGCCTATCCTGGCCATGAACAGATTGCTCATTGCAGCATGAAGCGGCTGACGCGCCTGTTAAGTGATGCCTCACAGGGGAGATTTGACAAAAGCAAGGCTTTGGAAATCCACCAGGCAGCATGCCGTTCTATCGGTAAAGTCTCGCTTTCGGCTTCTATGGAACTCGTCCATACCATTACGGATATTGAAGTGTTGAAGCAGCATATCGTTGAAATCGATGAGAAGCTTAAGGAAATGGTGGACCAGGAAGAATCTTCGATTATTGACATACCAGGGATCGGTTATACCCTTTGTGCCAGCATTCTGGGCGAAGTTGGTGATTTCAAGCGTTTTCCGGATGTCGACAAGCTCCTTGCTTACGCAGGGATGTCACCTTCCAAACATGACTCTGGAGACTACCATTCGAAGCATAACAAGATGGAAAAAAGAGGATCCCCCTATCTGCGAAAGACACTGTACCTTGCCGCCCGCCTGGTTGCACAGAACGTACCGAAATTCAAAGAATACCTTGAAAAGAAACTGTCAGAACACAAGCCTTACAAAATCGCTTTGTCCCATGTAGCCAAGAAACTGATCCGATTGATTTACCGGCTTGGTATTAGTGGCTGCCCTTATTTAGCCTGATTTTTTTAAGCCCACAAAAGGGGGCTTGGGTAAGTGCGCCCTTTTGCCAAGATCCATAGCAACTGAAATTTATTTTAAAATTGGCTTGACTTTATATAGTTGGTCTACGCCGTCGCTGCCCTACGGCCGAGAACAACGGTGTCCTCCGGTTGTTGTCCTTGGCGGGCCGGCCGCTGGCCGGACCTCTTGCACGGACAACCGCAGATTCCGTCCACCCGATTGAACAGTCACCATCCGCCCCTAACGTGGTAGGGGAGTGCCGCAGGCCCGCCCGTCCCGGCCTGCGGTTTTACAAGTTCAGACCCATCTGCCTCCTGGCAGATGGGTCTCCTTTGACGCGAGACGAGAGACAATGAGCGTTAGACTGAAAAGCGGCTTCCCCGCTTTTCACCCCTTCACCCGCGCCACCACTCCCCGGTCGGTGATCAGCACCACTTTGGCATGGGCTTTTTTGCCGATCTTGTCATAGATCCGTCCTGCACTGCAGGTATCTCCCAGCACGGTGTGGGTGCTGTTGGCCACGTAGCCCACTTTCCCGATACCCGGCAGTTCTGCTCGGATGGCTTCACGATCATACTCATTGTCCGGCTCCTTTTTCAGCACCAGCTCCATTTTCCGCCGAAATACTCCGTAACCCATATAATGATTGCAGCCTGTGATCGTAATGAAAATCTTTTTCATATTTCCCACCTTCCTTTTCTTGTTTCCATTATAGAAGATTTGATGGGTAAAATGGGGGACAGATAAGAGGCAATGGATTCCTTATCTCGTTTCACTCCGATGGTGGAAACAGAAACCGTTCCGCCGGGTTCAATCCCATCAAAGCAGAATTGAAAGCTGGCATCTTCCGCCCAGGACAGTGTTGGGATTGCCTTTCCCTGCATATCCTGCTGGAAAACCGCACCCTGCCTTGTTCTGCGGGGTATGATTCCCTATTTTTTATAAAAAATATCCCTATATTTTCCGAATAGGGAAAATATAGGGAATCCGTTCGTGCATTACACGATATTTAGTGATACATGACAACAGGTCGAAATCCTGAGAAACAAAGCTCCATTGCGAAAAAAGGACTTTCCTTTCGGAAAGTCCTTTAAAGTCTCTGGCAGGAGTACTAGGATTCGAACCCAGATCGACGGTTTTGGAGACCGTTGCTCTACCATTGAACTATACTCCTATGGAGCGGAAAACGAGATTCGAACTCGCGACCCCCACCTTGGCAAGGTGATGCTCTACCACTGAGCTACTTCCGCATTGGCGACCCAGGACGGACTCGAACCGACGATCTCCGCCGTGACAGGGCGGCATTCTAACCAACTGAACTACTGGGCCGTTGCCTCAACGCCTTCCAGCGCTGTCGACTTGTTTAGTATACGATACATCTGCCAGATTGTCAAGGGAATTTTTAATCTTCCACCTTTTCAATGGCACCTACTGGGCAGCCTTCCATGGCAGCCACTGCATTGGCTTCTTCCTCTGCAGGCACAGCATCCGGAATGGCTTCTGCCTGGCCGGCATCCGTCATATGGAACACTGCCGGGCAAGTCCCTTCACACAAACCACAACCGATGCAAGTTTCATTGACTTTGAATTTCATATTTCCCACTCCCCTTTTTACTGGAGCCAGGAGCCGGTCCCGTTGACCGTCTCCCTTGCTCTTTCTGGCTCCAGTATAGGGCAAAGGGGAAATGCAGACAGTTGGTATGACAACGTTCTGCGAAAAAATTCATTCAGCCACTTCTTTTTCCCATTCTAAGACATACTGGACGAAATACTGGACACCCAGGCCCAGGGCTTTTTCGTCGATGTCGAAATAAGGGCTGTGCTGCGGATACCGTTTGGCTTCATCTGCAAAGCCGCCGCCCAGGAGCAGCAGGCATTTGGGATTGTAATACTTGGCGAAGTCTTCCCCACCCATCTGCAGTTCCCAGTCGATGATCTTGTCTTTGTCGAAGACCTTTGCACAGGCCCGGCGTCCCGTATCCACACAGGCATCATCGTTGATCATAGGAGGCGGTCCGAAGTGGTATTCAGTGCGGATGGCAGCCCGGGTTGCGGTCCCGACACCTTGAGCTACCCGTTCCAAGATATGGGGGTAGGCTTCCCGCAGTTCCTTATTGAAGGTACGGGCAGTGCCGGACAGATGGGCTTCGCCCGGGATCACATTGGAAGTGGTGCCGCTCTGGAAGCTGGTGACGCTGAGCACGGCCGGTTCCAGGGGATTGACTTCCCGGCTGACCACGGTCTGGAGGGCGGTGACGAATTCTGAACCAGCCACAATGGGATCGATGGTCTGATGAGGCAGGGCCCCATGGCCCCCTTTCCCTTCCACATAGATATCGAAGGTATCCGCCGCACTCATCACGGGACCATAGCGCAGGGAAGCACAGCCTGCTGGGATCTTGCTCCAAATATGCAGGGCGATGAGCCGGTCACATTCCTTCACCAGGGGTTCTTCCTTCATATAGTAAGCCCCGCTGTCCTCGATGAATTCTTCTGCCGGCTGGAACAACAGCCGGACAGTGACTTTCAGCTGGTCTTTCATCCCAGCCAAGATCTTGGCCGTCCCCAGCAGGATGGTGATGTGGGTATCATGGCCACAGGCATGCATGGTGCCTTCATTCTGGGATTTATAGGCTTCCGTCCCCAATTCTGTGATGGGCAGAGCATCGATATCTGCCCGGATGCCGATGATCTTGTCCGAAGAATGCGGCCCCTTGACGGTGGCAATCACACCGGACTTGCAGGCTTTCACGCAGGGGATCCCCAATTTCCCCAGATACTCCATGATGTATTTCTGGGTTTCAAATTCCTTCCAAGATCTTTCTGGATGCTCGTGGAAATGTCTCCGCAGGGCAACCAGTTCTTCTTGGATTCCATTGACTTGTTCTTTTACATCCATTGTTCAACGCCTCCAGATCAAAATGGACCATAATTGATTTTTGTAGCGACCAGCAGTGCAATCACACATACCACAGTCAAGATCAGCAGCAATGGCGTCACGAACTTCCACCATTTCTTCAGCGGAATCCCAGCAATGGTCAGGAAGATCAGCAGGGTGCCGCTGGTGAACCAGGCGGAGTTGGTCAGCCCATCCCCGAATTGGAAGGCCAGGATCATGGTCTGCCGGGTCATCCCCACCAAATCTGCCAGAGGGATCAGGATGGGCATGAGGGCCATGGCTTTGGCGGAACCGGAAGTGATCAGTCCGTTGAACAGGGCGATGACGATCATGACGGCGATCGGAGTCAGGTATTTAGGCATAGCCATCAGAGGTTTGGAGATGCTGTTGATGATCGGGTCGATGATGGCAGAAGCGGTCAGTATCCATTGTATCCCTCTTGCCAGGCCGATGACAAGTGCCGGTGCCAGGCCGTCTTTTGCCCCGGCGATGATCACATTGACCAGTTTGCTGGCGGGGATCCGGTTGATCAGCCCGGCAGCGATGGCCGTGAAAAGGAAGCAGGCGGACAGGTCATTCATGGACCAGCCCATGGTGGAAACCCCCACGATGGAAGCTACGAAGGTGACCAGGAACACTACCAGAGAGATGCTCTGCCGCTTGTTCAGGGGGTCTTTCAAGGTTTCACTGTAATCGATGCGGAATTTGCTGTCGTCCAGATCCGCCGTCAAGGACGTGATCTTGCCGGATTTCACGCCTCTTGCATACCGCAGTACATAGACGGCCATGATGATATTGGCGATGATCAGCAGCACCAGACGGAAAAGGAAACCGGAGAACATAGGCAGCTGGGCGATTTCATCGGAAATGCCCACGGTGTACACACTGGTGGGAGAGAAGGAAAAGCTGATCATATCCACCATGGCGGAACAGGCCACACCGGTCATCAGGTCATAGCCCAAAGCCAGGCAGAGGGAAATGATGATGGGGATAAAGGGAACGATCTGTTCGTTCCACCCCAAAAAGCCGCCCAGGCAGCCAAAGACGAACATGATGGCGCAGAGGATTTTTTCAGAGCCCATGGTGTCTGATTTGGCCAGGACGCCGGCTACGGCCTTATCCAGGGTACCTGTCTGTTTGTAGACCTCGATGCACCCTGCTACCAGCATGACCAGGAACATCATGCTGGCACTGGAAACCAGCCCGTTGGGGATGGCCTGGAAGATAGCCTGGGGTCCCAGATAGATCTTGGGGACACTGTGGAAAGAATTGGGGACCACTACGGTCCGTCCGTTCATGCCCGTCCGTTCAAAGGCGCCAGGGGCGATCAGGAAGGACAGCAGCCAGCAGCCTATGATGACAGCGAAGACAATGACAAAGGCATTGATCGTGCCCACTTTCTTTTTTTCTTTTTTCTCCATTTTTTTCATCTCCTGTTACGTATTGGACAGGTTACTGCAGTGCAGCATCTACATCGACTTTACCGATCATGGTCTTCAAGATTTCGATATCCGTCTGTTTCATCCCTACCTTTCCCAGATACCCGATATTTTTGATGGTCTCTTCGATATTTTTGCCCACCAGTCCTTCGCCTTCCTTGAACACCTGGCCGTGCATGCTCATATAATGGCCCATGAGAGCTGCATGGACGGCAGCGGCGATTTTGGCGGCACAGCTGGGTTTGGCACCATCGCAGACCATCCCGCCCACATTGCACAGGGTGTTGGTGATGGTATCTGCCACATGCTGGTAATCCCGGGTGGCCATCCAGGTGATGGCTGCCCCTGCCCCGCAGGCGGCATTGACAGAACCGCAGAAAGCGGAAAGAGGCCCGATATAATGCTTGATGTAGACAGAGATCAGATCCCCGACGATCAGTGCCCGGAGTGTCTCATCGTGGGAGAGACCCCATTCTTTGGCATAGACCAAGATGGGCATGGTGACGGTGATCCCCTGGTTGCCGCTCCCGGCATTGATGACCACCGGTTTGGGGCATCCGCTCATCCGGGCATCGCTCCCAGCGGCAGCGGCTGCCTCGGCTCGGGCCATGACGCTATCCCCGATGGTCTCCCGGATGGTCCGGCCCACTTGCGTCCCCCAAGGATGATCCAGCCCTTCCTGGCTGATGGCCGCATTGTCTTTGATTTCTGTTTCCAGTACATCCCGCACTTTTTCCAGATCCACCGTGGAAGCATATTCCAGGATCCCTTCCAGGGACATGAGGTTCCGATCAGCCCCTTTATGCTTCCCTTCCTTGGCTTCCAGGCTCTGGTCATAGAGGACGTTGCCGTCCTGGACGATTTTGTACACATTGGTATGGTTCCCGGAAAGAATCACTTCTGAACTGTGTTTCTCTCCCCAGAGCTTTACATCGATGTACAGCCCCGGAACCCCTTCCACCAATTCCACATCACATACATTCCGAGCCACCAGTTCCCGGCAGGCTTCCCGCTGGGCGTCGGTGACACCGGCAATGACTTCCAGGACCTTCGACGGATCCCCGCCGCAGATGCCCAGTGCCGCAGCCGCTGGAATCCCTTTCTGGCCGTTGGAATTGGGGACGGTTACGCCTTTCACGTTCTTGATCATGTTCCCGGAGCAGTCCACCTCGTAACGGACCACCTCTTCCGGCAGGTAGCTTTTTGCCTTGGCAGCGGCATAGGCGATGGCAATGGGTTCTGTACAGCCCATTGCGGGGATCAGTTCCTCCTGTAGGATTTGCGAATAGTTATCCATGATTGCAGCAGACAGTGCCATCTTGCTTACCCCTTTTCTCCAAGAGATTTCGGATTATTGTCCTTGTTTATAATATATCACTAATATGATTAGTGTGCAAGAATTTTCTGAATACATAGTGTATTGCTAGCAATTAAAAAAGTAACGAGACGATAAAAGCCATCTCGTTACTAAGGTCTAACTTTTTTTGGGGTCACATCAGGCTTCACACACATGCAGCAGCCCCTTTTCACTTCAACAAGGTAAAATCTCCCAGATCCTGTTTCAGCATTTTTACCGCTTTGGCACTGTTCTTTTCCCGCAGGGCTCCCAAGATGGCTTTGTGATGCCGACAGTCGCAGGACATGTGGAGTTCCTGTTTGTCCACTCCCCACCGGAACTGGGCATAGGCACGGGTCAGCCGTCCCATACAGTTCTTTACCTGCTGATCGATGTAGTCGTTGCCGCAGGCATGGATCAGAGCCACATGGAATGCCAGATTGGCCATCCAGTGTTCCCGGGGCGTCACATCATCCCGCAGACATTCCTGGTTCAGCTTTTCCAGTTCGTCGATCTGATGATCGGTGATCCGATTTCCCCGGTTCAAGAGGGCCCCGCCTTCCAAACAATAGCGGAATTCCAGCATTTCCCGGATATCATCCATGGTCAGCCGGGTCACTTCGTAGCCATATCGGGGGATGTTCCGGAGCACATGGTTCTCACACAGGGCGATCAGGGCTTCCCGCACCGGAGATTTGCTGCACCGGTATTTCGCCACCAGGGTCCCCTCGTTCAGGATGTCCCCGGGCTTATGGACTCCTGCATAGATGTCTTCCATGATGGCATCATATACTATATCCTTAAGGTATTTTTTCTTCATCCTGCCACCCTCTTCCTTCCCTGCATCTCTTTTCATTATACTCTCTTTTTTTAGAAAGAGATAAAAAAGGACCCAGCCGGAAAAGCTCCGCTGCTTCCGGCTGGCCTTATGCTCAGTATTTTCCCCAGTGGATCCGTTCCGGCCGGGCTTCTTCCAGGGTCCGGGGCCGCAGTTCCCGGGCCGGATGGCCTAGGGCCAAGATGGCTTCTACTTCCACCCCTTCCGGAAGGTCCAGGAGCTGCTGGAGATATTGATGGGAGGTCAGCGGCTGACCGTCTTTGCCAAGGGTTTCCGAAACCATATGACGCACCTGGACCCAACAGCTGCCCAGCCCCAGTTCTTCTGCCTGGAGCATCATGGCGAAAAGAGCCAGAGAAGCGTCTTCCACCCAGGCATGGGAAGCCAGCTGCCCCATGACCACCACAGCCGCCCGAGCCTCTTCAAGCATCCCGGCGAAATGGGGTTTACAGCGGGCCAACGCATGGATGGTTTGCGGATCTTCCACTACCAGGAGTTCCGTACTGTGGAGATCCTTGCTGCTGGGAGTCATCAGTCCGGCTGCGGTGATTTTCTCCAGATCCGCCCGGCTCACCGGTTCCTCCGTATAATGGCGGACACTCCGCCGTTTTGCCAATAGGTCAAAGAATGCCATCCTGCGCCCTCCTATTTCCCTTTCTTGGCGTCTTCCAGCAGCCGCATCTTCATGGCATAGTATTTGGGGCTCATATCCAGAAAATGGGTATGGGGGTTGCTGAAGCGCTGTTCTTCCGGCCAGATCTCATGATCCAGCTGCTGCCGTACATAATGGCGGATTTCTTCCAGAGATGGAGAGGGATGGGTCCGTTTCCCTTTTTCCAGGACCAATTCCTGGAGTTCTCGGAAGGTGCAGTCCCGGAAAGTCATCTTCTTCCAGGGCCGCTGGGTATCCACAAAGGGGAATTCCTTCACTTCCCGAGGATCTTCATCCAAGAGGGTCAAGAGATCCGCAATGGCATGACCGGTCTTATCATACACCCTCCAAGCCCGTTTCCGGCCTGGATTGGTGATTTTTTCAAAGGTCTCGGAAATCTTGATTTTGGGGATGATGGCCTTGTCCTTGTGGACGGCAACCAGTTTGTACACCGCTCCGAACACTGGATCGCTCTTGGCGGTGATCAGCCGCTCTCCTACCCCGAAGGAATCCACACAGCCTCCCTGTTCCAGGATCGAGCTGATGGTGTATTCATCCAAGGAGTTGCTCATGACGATGATGGCATCGGTGAGCCCAGCTGCATCCAACATCTTCCGGGCCTTCTTGGACAGATAGGCCAGGTCCCCGGAATCGATCCGGATGCCCTTCAGCCGCTTGCCCATGGGTTCCAGGACTTCCTTAGCCACCCGGATGGCATTGGGGACCCCGGAATCCAGCACATCATAGGTATCTACCAAGAGGATGGCGTTGTCCGGATAGATTTCTGCAAACCGTTTGAAAGCAGTGTATTCGTCATCGTAATACATGACCCAACTGTGGGCCATGGTCCCGCTGACCGGAATGTTGAACATCTGCCCGGCCAAGACTGTCGCCGTACTGTTGGCCCCGCCGATGTAGGCAGCCCGAGCCCCGTAAACGGCAGCATCCATGTTGTGGGCCCGGCGGGCTCCGAAATCAGAGACACCCCGCCCCTGGGCTGCCTTGACGATCCGCTGGGCCTTGGTGGCGATCAGGGACTGGTGGTTGATCTCACAGAGGATGGCGGTTTCTACCAGCTGGGCATCGATGAGAGGAGCATAGACTGTCAGCAGGGGTTCATCGGGATAGATGATGCTCCCTTCCGGCATGGCATAGACGCTGCCCCGGAACTGGTAGGTTTCCAGCCACTGGAGGAAGGGTTCGCTGAACACATGGAGGCTCCGGAGATAAGAGATGTCTTCTGTGGAAAAATGCAGGTTCTCCAGATAATCCAGGACCTGCTCCAGCCCGGCGAAAATAGCGAAACCGCCGGCATCCGGATTGTTCCGATAAAACACATCAAAAGATACGTAATCGTCCCGGTCCCGTTCTTTATCTTCAAAATATCCATTGGCCATGGTCATTTCGTACAAGTCGAACATCATGGACAGGTTCCTTGCGTCAAATTGTTTCATGATCCTCCGCCTTTCCAGGTACTGTATTTGTAACCCATTGTACCACAGTTTGTCCGTTTTCGGAAAAGTAAATTAAGAAGGGGCTGTTGCACGTGTATAGTTTTTACACGTGCAACAGCCCCCTATCCCTTTACTCTCTCAGCGCTCCTTCGAAGCGATCCTGTACTTTCTTCACCACCTGGTTGATGATGTCGTTGATTTCCTTGTCTTTGAGAGTCCGTTCCAGATCCTGGAAGGTGAGGCTGAAGGCCACGCTCTTGCAGCCGCTCTTCACCTGTCTGCCGCTGTACACGTCAAACAGACGTACATCCTTCAGAAGAGGACCGGCCTGTGTGCGGATCTCCGCCATCAGATCCACGGCACTCACGGCCTTAGGCACCACCACGGCGATATCCCGGCTGGTGCTGGGGAACTGGGGAATATGGGTGAACTGGGGGATCCGTTCCGCGTCTTCCACGAAGCTGCTCAGGTCCATCTCCAGCACATAGGTTTCCGCACTGAGGCCGAACCGTTCCTGGACTTCCGGATGGAGAGCCCCCATGAAGCCCACAGCCTTCCCGTTGTGGAGCACGGTGCAGCTCTTGCCGGGATGGAGGAACTTTTCTTCCGGTTTGGCGTAAGTGACGCCGGAGGATTGGAGCACTTCCAGCACCCCTTCCAGAACCCCCTTCAAATCGAAGAAGTCCACTGCATCCTTGCTTTCGGTCCAGTTCAGTTCGTTCCGTTTCCCGGCCAATACCAGGCAGAGACGGGTCTTTTCCGCCGGCTGTTCCGTGAGAGGCAGGGCTTTTGGCAGGAACACCCGGCCCACTTCGAACAGGGCCACCCGGTCGTTCTGCCGGGCCAAGTTATAGGAAGCGGTATTCAGCAGGCTGGGCACCAAAGTCGTCCGCATGGTCCGGAAATCGTCGCTGATGGGATTGATGATCTGGATGGCTTTCCGGCGGCTGTCTTCTGCCGGAAGGCCCAGCTTATCGAAATCTCCGGCGTTGATGAAAGTGTAGGTCATCACTTCGTCCATTCCTGCATCGGCCAGGTAATTCCGGATCTTATCCTTCACATCTTCGATGGGAGCCTGCCCGCCCCGGGCCATATCCAGCTGAGGCAGGGTGGACGGGATCTTGTCGTAACCGTACATCCGGGCCACTTCTTCCGAAAGGTCCGCATCGCAGGTACAGTCATTCCGCCAGGTAGGGACCGTCACCAGCCAGCTGCCGTCGGCTTGGGGTTCCACTTCGAACCGGAGTCCTTCCAGGATGGTCCGCATCTGGTCATCCGTGATTTCTTCCGTGCCGATCCGGCGGCGGAGAGCTTCCGGCACGGCTTTGATCCGGACCGGTTCCTGGGGCACCGGGTAGTCTTCCACCACACCGGCTACAGCTTTGCAGGCCCCCATCTCTTCCAGCAGATGGACGGCCCGGTCCAGGGCATCGTGGTCCCGGATGGTATCCACGCCCCGTTCGAACCGCTGGGAAGCCTCACTGCGCAGGCCCAGATCTTTGGAGGTATGCCGGATGCTGGGTCCGTAGAAGGTGGCAGATTCCAGCATCACGTTCACGGTCTTGCCGGTGACTTCCGTCGCCAATCCCCCCATGACCCCGGCCAGGCCGATGGCCTTTTCCGGGTCTGCAATGACGATCATATTGGAGGTCAGGTCCCGTTTCTGGCCGTCCAAGGTCACCAGTGTCTCCCCTTCTTCCGCCCGACGGACGATCCAGGTGTGATCCTTTACCGTGTCATAGTCGTAGGCGTGCATGGGTTGGCCCAGTTCCATCATCACATAGTTGGTCACATCCACCACATTGTTGATGGGACGGATGTTCACGGCCCGGAGGAGTTTCTGCATCCACTCAGGGGATTCCGTTACCTGGATGTCCTTCACCAGACGCATAGCGAACCGGCTGCACAGATCCGGGCAGCCGATTTCCACCTTGGCACAGTCTGCCGCACTGCCAGCAGCTGCATCCCGGGTGGCCAACTTGGGAAGGCGCAGGTTCTCACCCAGCACCGCCGCCGTTTCCCGGGCCAGGCCCAGCATGTTGAAGCAGTCACTGCGGTTGGCGGTCAGATCGATATCCAGCACCACATCGTCCAGGCCCAGGAGCTTCTTCACATCCACCCCGATGGGAGTATTGGCCGGCAGGATGAAGATCCCGTCCCTCTGTTCCGGCAACAGCAGTTTGGCATCGATGCCCAGTTCTCCAGCGCTGCACAGCATGCCGTTGGAATCCAGTCCCCGCATCTTGGCGGCTTTCAGAGTCATGCCGTTGGGAAGATGGGACCCCACCACGGCCACCGGCACCATATCTCCCTGGTGTACGTTCTGGGCTCCAGTGAGGATCTGGACCAATTCCTGCTGTCCCAGGTCCATCTGGCACACCCACAGATGGTCGGAATCGGGATGCCGTTCAATCTGGGCCACCTTCCCGGTGATGACTCCTTCCAGGCCTTCCCCCAGATGGATCACCTGTTCCACTTCCAAACCCACCCGGGTCAGTTTATCCGCCAGCACTTCCGGCGTAACGGGAATATCCACATATTGTTTTAACCAGTTGATCGAAGCTAACATATCTCTTTGCCCCCTTAGAATTGACGGATGAACCGCAGATCATTTTCAAAGAACAGACGGAGATCGTCGATGCCATAGCGCAGCATAGCGATCCGTTCCACGCCCATCCCGAAGGCAAAGCCCTTCATCTTATCCGGATCATAGCCGCTCATCCGCAGCACGTTGGGATGCACCATCCCAGCTCCCAGGATTTCCAGCCAGCCGGAATTCTTACACACCCGGCAGCCCTTGCCTCCGCACATGACACAGCTGATGTCCACTTCACAGGAAGGTTCCGTAAAGGGGAAGAAACTGGGCCGCAGCCGGATTTTTACGCTGTCCCCGAACATTTCCTTGCAGAACAGTTCCAGGGTCCCTTTCAAGTCCGCCAGGGAAATATCCTTATCCACCACCAGTCCTTCCACCTGATGGAACATGGGAGAATGGGTGGCATCGTAGTCATTCCGGTACACGGTGCCCGGGCAGATCATCCGGATGGGGGTATTGGGTTCCCGGCTCTGCATAGTGCGGGCCTGTACCCCGGAAGTCTGGGTCCGGAGCAGCAGATCATCGGTGATGTAGAAGGTGTCCTGCATATCCCGGGCCGGATGGTCCTTGGGCAGGTTCAGGGCCTCAAAGTTGAAGTAGTCCGTTTCGATTTCTGGGCCTTCTTCCACTTCGAACCCCATCCGCATGAAGACTTTCTTGATGTCCCGCAGGGTCTGGGTCACCGGATGGAGATGGCCCAGGGCCGGTTTCCGCCCCGGCAGGGTGAAATCCAAGGTCTCGCTGGCCAGTTTTTCTTCCAGTTGATGGGCTTCCAGCAGCTTCATCTGGTCATTGATCCGCTGTTCCATCTTAGCCCGGACTTCGTTGACCATCTTGCCGATCTTCGGCCGTTCTTCTGCCGCCACGTCCCCCAGGCTCCGGAGGATGGAGGTCAGGGCCCCCTTCTTCCCCAGGTACTGGACCCGGATGTTCTTCAGATCTTCCACACTTTTGACTTCGCTGAGATCCTTCTGGATCTTCTCCCGCAGTTCCTGCAGTTTGTCACTCATGTTCACGCCTCCTAAAAAATAGAACCTCCGCCCCACAAGGGGCGAAGGTTCGCGGTACCACCCTATTTTTCACTCATTCAGCCGATAACGCAGCCAGCGCCGGGCCTACTCCGTTCAGTCCGGTTGCTCCCAGGTGAACTTCCTCATCTCTTTCCGTGCGGGGCTCCCACCTGCTCCCCACTCTCTGTGACCTCCGGAAATGCGTACTCTCCTGTTCATGGCAAGGTATGGAATTGAATGAAAATATTATAGCACAGTTGGAAAAAGGGGGCAAGAGGGCAGCTGCCGGCGGACTACAGTGCCTTATAAAGCTGCAGCCTGTTCCAGCTGTTCACTTAAGCGTCCCTGCTCCTTCAGTCTTTGAATATGGGCCCGGGTCAATTTTTTGCAGCTCTTTCCTGGCAGGGTCAGGCCGAACTGAAGCAGCTTCTCCTCGTCGATATCCACCTGGCTTTCGTCAATCACCTGGAGGATTGTCTGATAGGCCTCCATTTCCAAATTGAGAAAAATCTGGCCGTCCAGACAGTTCTCCTTCCCTCCGGTGACTTTTTCCACAAAGAAATCTGCCATTTCCTGGATATCTGATGGCTTATCCAACAGATGCAGCAGGTGGAAATTTGCCTCCCAGTCTCTGCGGAAAGCAATCTTGGCTCCCTGGGCAGCGTCCAATCCTTCCATGGCAGCCAGGAAAACCAAATTCCCCTGTTCCTGCTGCTTTTGGAGATACTCCAGGCAAACAGGAGTTTGGAGAATTTGCTCCGCCTGCTGCACAATTTTCTTTCTGTGGGTCCGTTCTGCATACTGCTGGACGTAGAAAGCCATCTGATACAAGGTGCCGTCGGGTTCCGCTTTGCCGATTTTCTCCAGGAAGCTGCGGAGCAGTTCCTTTTTCCCATGATAGGCTTCGATATCCGGAGCAGGACCACCTTTGATCATGGAACAAAGGATCTTTCCGGCATCCAGAAGATCTGCGCTGTCCGGCTGGCAGTTCCTGACCACCTCTGTCAGATCGATTTTCTGAGCGGCTTCCAGCGAGGAATATTCCGGCAGGATGATGTTGTCGATGCCTTCATGGAGGAGCCAGGCTTTGACTTCTTCATTGCATGGCTGCAGCTGATGGACCGCAAAGATCCGTCCCCAGCCATGGACTTTCTGCGCCAACTGAAAGATTTCAGCATCCCGGTTTTCCCAATTTTCCATATTCCGCAGCACATGGAAAGTGAATTCATCTGCCTGGCCCAGTTCACGGAGCATCTCTTTGTCCTTTTCTTCCCAGGGATGCCGGCTCTGTGCTGTCAAAAACAGAGCTGCTTTGACACATTCGATTTCTCCGGAACGTTCCATGAGATTCCAGGCAAAATCCAACAGCTTGTACACATCCAAAGATTCTTGGTGCCTGTAGAGCCAGGAACCGAGTGCATCCATATAAGGGAGCAGGATCTCATCCGAATCGGCAAAGAATGCTTTCAGGCAGTTTTCCGCAGCCACGCCATCTCCTTGGCTGGCCAGCCGGAAGGCTTTCTTCAGAGGCCGTGGCACCGGCCTGGGAACATAAGCATGATGATACCCGACCCCATCCGGGAACCCATCGATGAAAGAAGATTTCTGGGATTCCTTGGGAGGGCGCAAGGTAAAATCAGGAGACAGGCTTCCCTTTTCCTCCAGTTCGTGATGGATTTTCTGATACAGGGACTGTTCCCCGGAAGAGGCAATGCCCATGGCCCGCCGTCCCAAAGGGCCCCGGTAAAAAGAGAGGAGCGGTCCATCTGCTTTGGCCTCAGTCCTTTTCAGGATAAATGCCTCCTTCCAAATCCCTGTATACCGCCCAGCAAGCTGATTATGGACCGCCTTCAGCAGTTCCCCTTCGGTAAAAGCCATTTTGTTCTCTGCCTGGATCCGGGCCTTTATGATAAAACGGGAATAGGCGCTTCCCGGGATTTCTTCTTTCTTGATCAGCTTTTCATTCTCTCGCAGATATGGCTCCTCTTTTTCACAAAACAGCAAGTCCAGATAGCATACAGGGTACGCTACAGCCGTGAAATCCGGATGCCAATTTCCTGCATTCCCGGGGCTAAAGGCGTTGACAGCTTCTACAAAAGTATGGGTATCTTGGTAGGGCTGGGAAGGAAAATTCCAGTGCAGCTGCCCTTTGCCCATAAGAGGGCCTGAACCAAAGACATTGACGAACAGCCATCCACTAAAATTAGGAACCCTATGGGCTGTAAAATACTCCTCAAAGATTTTTTCCAACTGAGACTGGGGAGCCGGATAATTCCGCATGATCATATTTTCTCCATCTTTCAGCCTGAATCCGAATTCGATTCCATAAAGCATACCATCAGCAGGATCAAATTCATAAGATGCCTGCAAAAAAGCAGTTTCTCCAATCATACGGGAAGGCTGCAGAACCAGGAATTTGATTTCCTGCCTTTCCAGCCGTTCCAGCTGTTCCCTCAGCCGTTTTTCCGTTACCTTGCCATAGGTTTCCAGATCCGTTATCAGTTCCCAGCCAAGTGCCTTCTTTTTCACTGCCATGGTATCTCCTCCCCTTTTTCTACAGTATACCATATCATCTGTGGCATTTTCTGGACTGGGAAATACAACAGGAATGTTGAGTGGTTTGATTCTCCCTAAAGACGCAAAAAAGAAGGACCGTGATGATCCACAGTCCTTCTTTTTTGTTTCTGGATTATTTCGGATAGTTGCTGCTGGAATTTTCCTTCAGCAGTACGTCGTGGGCCCCGCCTTCTACCAGGCTGGTAGCGGATACCAAGGTCAGTTTGGCCTTTTTCTGCAGTTCGGGGATGGTGAGGGCCCCGCAGTTGCACATGGTGGACCGCATCTTAGAGATGGTCAGGTTCACATTGTCCTTCAGGCCGCCGGCGTAGGGTACGTAGGAATCCACCCCTTCTTCGAAGGAGAGTTTCTTGTCGCCGCCCAGGTCATACCGCTGCCAGTTCCGGGCACGGGCAGAACCTTCGCCCCAATATTCCTTCATGTAGGTGCCGTTGATGTTCACCTTGTTGGTGGGGGATTCATCGAACCGGGCAAAATACCGGCCCAGCATCAGGAAATCAGCCCCCATGGCCAGCGCCAGGGTCATATGGTAATCATACACGATGCCGCCATCGGAGCAGATGGGCACGTAGATGCCGGTTTCCTTGTAGTATTCGTCCCGGGCCTTGGCCACTTCGATTACAGCCGTAGCCTGGCCCCGGCCGATACCCTTCTGTTCCCGGGTGATGCAGATGGAGCCGCCGCCGATCCCGATCTTCACGAAGTCGGCACCACATTCTGCCAGGAAACGGAAGCCTTCGGCGTCAACCACGTTGCCGGCCCCTACCTTGACGGAATCACCGTATTTGTCCCGGATCCATTTCAGGGTCCGTTTCTGCCATTCGCTGTAGCCTTCGGAAGAGTCGATGCACAGTACATCTGCACCGGCATCCACCAGGGCCGGTACCCGCTGTTCGTAGTCACGGGTATTGATGCCGGCGCCTACTACATGGCGCTTCTGGTTATCCAGCAGTTCCAGGGGATACTGTTTGTGAGTGGAATAATCCTTCCGGAACACCATGTACATCAAATTGCCTTCCTTGTCGATGATGGGCAGGGTGTTCAGTTTGTGTTCCCAAATGATATCGTTGGCTTGTTTCAGGGTGATGTCGCTGCTGCCGACCACCATTTCAGAAACCGGAGTCATGAAATTCCGTACCTGGTCTTCCATGTCCATCCGGCTGATCCGATAGTCACGACTGGTGACGATCCCTTCCAAATGGCCGTTCTTGGTGCCGTCGCTGGTCACGGCCATGGTACTGTGGCCGGTCTTTTCCTTCAGGGCCAGCACATCAGCCAGGGTGCTGTCAGGGCGCAGGTTGGAATCGCTGACCACGAAACCGGCCTTGAAGCTCTTGACACGAGCTACCATGGCAGCTTCGCTTTCAATGGTCTGGGACCCGTAGATGAAGGAGATGCCCCCTTCCCGGGACAGGGCAATGGCCATATTGTCATCAGATACAGACTGCATGATGGCAGAAACCAGGGGAATATTCAAGCTCATCGCCGGTTCTTCACCTTTTTTGAATTTCACCAGCGGAGTCTTCAGACTCACGTTTGCCGGAATGCATTCACTGGATGAATATCCAGGAACTAAAAGATACTCACTGAAAGTATGGGCAGGTTCATCATAGATAAAAGCCATTGTATATCCCCCTTTAAAATATTTTTTCCATTTTAGCACCAGTCTGTCACAAATGCAACAGGTTTTTCTGGTTTTTTCCAAAAAACAACAGATCCACTGCAGAAACAGACCGCAGCGGCTGGTATCGGGCTGCGGTCTGGTGTCTGTACACTATTTCGTTTTCAGCCGGCGCAGGGCTCTCCAAGCAATATCCTGCCGGAAATGGGCTCCTTCAAAATGGATTTTATCCACCGCGTCATAGGCTTTCTGCTGGGCAGAGGGAATATCGTCCGCCACAGCGGTGACTCCCAGCACACGGCCGCCGTTGGTGAGGATCTTCCCATCCTCTTCCCGGGTACCGGCATGGAACACCACCACGTCTTCCATGGCGCCGGCTGCTTTCAAGCCGGTGATGGGAAGACCTTTCTTGTAAGATCCCGGATAGCCGCCGCTGGCCATGACCACGCAGACGGCCGCCTTATCGCTCCATTCCACCATTTCAGGCCGCAGGGTGCCCTTGGCGCAGGCCGTCATGATCTCGGCCAGGTCGCTTTGCAAGAGGGGCAGTACCACCTGGGTTTCCGGATCCCCGAACCGGGCGTTGAATTCCACCACTTTCACACTGTCCCCTTTGATCATGAGGCCGGCATACAGGCAGCCGGAATAAGGCCGTCCTTCCTTGGCCAGGGCATCCACGATGGGGCGCAGCACTTCTTTCACGGTCTTTTCTTTCAGGGCAGCGGTCATTACAGGCGCTGGGCAGTAAGCGCCCATTCCCCCCGTATTGGGGCCCTGGTCCCCATCGTTCACCCGCTTGTGGTCTTGGGCGGCCAGCATGGGGACGATGGTCTTTCCATCGGTGAAGGCCAGGAGGGAAGCTTCCTCCCCTTCCATGAACTCCTCGATGACCACCCGGTTGCCGGCGCTGCCGAACTTGTGATGCCCCATCATATCGTCCAGGGCATCCAGTGCTTCATCCTTGGTCATGGCCACCACGACCCCTTTGCCGGCAGCCAGTCCGTCTGCCTTGATCACGATGGGAGCGCCCTTTTCCTCTACAAAGGCACGGGCGTCAGCCAAATTGTCGCACACTTTGAAGAAGGCCGTGGGTACTCCGTATTTCTCCATCAGCTCCTTGGAGAAGATCTTGGAGCCTTCGATTTCCGCCGCTTTGGCACTGGGTCCGAAAATGGTCAGTCCCCGGGCTTTGAACACGTCCACGATGCCGGCCACCAGCGGAGCTTCCGGCCCCACCACCGTCAGGTCGATGGCATGCTTTTCCGCCCAGTCCGCCAGGCCGTCCAGGTCCGCGATATCAAGGTCCACACATTCCGCCAGGCCCTTCATCCCCGGGTTCCCCGGTGCTGCATAGATTTTCGTCACACTCTTGCTTTGGGCCAGCTTCCAGACCAGGGTATGCTCCCGGCCGCCGCCCCCGATTACCAGTACCTGCATGCTATGGCCTCCCTTATTCTGCGCTTTCCAGCTGTTTCTTCAGATAGGCTGCGATGGCCGTGTCGTATTCCGCCGTATGGGCAAAGGCTTCCTGGGCCAGCAGTTTCCGGGTATGGAGATCGATGTCCCCTTTTTCTTTCAGCATGTGGATCAAGTCTTCATACCGGTCCGGATTGGTGATGATCACCACATCATGGAAGTTCTTGGCGGAAGCCCGGACCATGGCCGGACCGCCGATGTCGATGTTCTCGATGGCTTCGGCTTCCGTCACATCCGGTTTGGCAATGGTTTCCTGGAACGGGTACAAGTTCACCACCACCAAGTCGATGGGCTGGATCCCGTTTTTCTTCATGTCTTCCATGTGTTTGGGGTTGCTACGCACCGCCAGGATGCCCCCGTGGATCTTGGGATTCAGGGTCTTCACCCGGCCGTCCATCATTTCCGGAGTCCCGGTCACGTCACTCACATAAGTCACCGGCACGCCGGCTTCCTTCAGTACTTTCATGGTGCCGCCGGTGGAAATAATCTCTACTCCATTGTTGCTGAGGAAATAGCCCAGCTTCACAATGCCCGATTTATTGGAAACACTCAGTAATGCTCTGCGAATTTTTAACATGGATCATTCTCCTTATTTCCGGATTTTCACTTTCCGGCCGTTTACGGTCAGCCGGTCTTCCGCCCACAGCTTCACCACTTCCGGCAGGATGGTATGTTCCTGGACCAGGATCCGGGCGGCCAGGGTATCATGGGTATCTTCATCCAGCACTGGCACAGCAGCCTGCATGATGATGGGGCCGGTATCCATCCCCGCATCCACAAAGTGGACGGTGCAGCCGGCAATCTTCACCCCGTAGTTCAAGGCCTGTCCCTGGGCGTCCAGCCCAGTAAAGGCAGGCAGCAAGGCCGGATGGATGTTGATGATCTTATGGTACCAGGAATTCACGAAATCTCCGCTGAGGATCCGCATGAACCCAGCCAGCACCACCAGTTCCACCTCCGCTTCCCGGAGTGTCTTGTCGATGGCTGCTTCAAAGGAAGCTTTGTCCACAAAGTCCTGGCGGGCAATGGCGTAATGGGGGATTCCCATCTTCTCCGCCCGCTGGAGGGCATAGGCTTCCGGACTGTCGCTGATCACCACGGCGATCTCGATGGGGAGATTTTCCTTCTGGATCTTGTCGGCCACGGCCTGGAAATTGCTTCCCCGGCCGCTGACCAGTACTCCGATTTTCCGTTTAGTCACCGAAGACCCCGCCTTTCATGACGGTCTTCTTCGTCCCAGGCACCACATGGCCTAGTTCGTAGAAAGTTTCCCCGTTTTCTTTCAGATGGGCCCGGACAGCATCGGCTTCGGCGGGATCCACCACCAGCACCATGCCCACACCCATGTTGAAGGTCCGGTACATCTCTTTCACCGGCACATTGCCCCATTCCTGGAGTTTCTGGAATACGGCAGGCACTTCCCAGGCATCTGCATGGACTTCTGCATCACAGTCTTTCGGCAGGATCCGGGGAATGTTGTCGTAGAAACCACCCCCGGTGATGTGGACCATCCCGTGGAGGTCGAATTTTTTAATCATGGGCAGGATGGTCTTGGGATACAGCCGGGTGGGGGTCAGCAGTTCTTCTCCCAGGGTCTTGCCGAATTCCGGGATATACGTGTCCACCGTGAAGCCCTGGGCTTCAAAGCAGATCTTCCGGACCAGGGAGAACCCGTTGGAATGGACCCCAGTGGAAGGCAGACCCAGGAGCACGTCCCCCGCTTTCACCTTATCTCCGGTGATCATTTTGCTCCGTTCCACCACACCGACGCTGAAACCGGCGATATCGTATTCATCCTTGGCATAGAAGCCGGCCATTTCAGCGGTTTCCCCGCCGATCAGGGCACAGCCGCTTTCTTTGCAGGCATTGGCCACCCCTTTGACGATGTCGGCGATCTTTTGGGAATCCACTTTGGCAGTAGCGATATAATCCAGGAAGAACAAAGGTTCTGCCCCCTGGACCAGGATATCATTGACACACATGGCCACGGCGTCCTGGCCGATGGTATCGTGCCGGTCCATCAGGAAGGCGATTTTCAGCTTGGTGCCCACACCATCGGTGCCGGATACCAGCACCGGATCCTGGTATTTATTCCCCAGGGCAAAGAGACCGCCGAAGCCCCCCAGATCCCCAATGACTTCCGGACGGTAGGTGGCCCGGACGCTGTCCTTCATCAGTTCCACGGCTTTATTTCCTGCGTCGATGTCCACCCCTGCATCTGCGTATGTAATGACCTTTTTCTCGCTCACGCTGTTTCCTCCTTAGCAACCCAGTTCAAACTGTAATTTGGATCCTTTTTTCATCTCTTTATCTGCTTCATCCGGATAATGGGAATTGAAGCAGGCATAGCACATATCATCCGGGTTCAGCACGGACAGGCTGGCCCGCAGGCCTTCCATGGTAATGTAATGGAGACTGTCCGCCTTGATGTACTGGCGGATCTCTTCTTCCGTCTTGCTGGCGGCAATCAGTTCTTTCCGTTCAGAAGTATCAATGCCATAATAGCAGGAATCCATCACCGGAGGAGAGCTGATGCAGACATGGACGGCCGTAGCCCCGGCATCCCGAAGGAGCTGGACGATCTTGCCGCTGGTGGTACCCCGGACAATGGAGTCATCCACCATTACCACGGATTTCCCTTCCACCAGGCTCCGGTTGGCGTTCAGTTTCAGCCGCACCGCATTGAGGCGCTGCTTCTGGGTAGGCTGGATGAAAGTCCGGCCGATGTATTTGTTCTTGGTAAGGCCTTCCACAAAGGGGATTCCTGCTTCCAAGCCATAGCCGATGGCAGCGGGCGTACCGGAATCCGGGACGGATATCACCACATCCGCCTTGATTCCCTTGGTTTCCCTAGCCAGGATCCGTCCCATGTTCAACCGGGCCTGGTACACACTTTCCCCGTCGATGATGCTGTCCGGACGGGCAAAATACACGTATTCGAAAATACAGTGGGCACAGTGAGCCGGCACATGAGTGCTGTACATGATGCTCTTGGGTTCTGTTTCCTCGTTGTCGATGACGATCATTTCCCCGGGCTTCACGTCACGCACATAGTGGGCCCCCACCAGGTCCAGGGCGCAGGTTTCACTGGTCACCACCCAGCCATGATCCAGCCGGCCCAGGCAGAGAGGCCGGAACCCGTAGGGATCCCGGAAGGCGATCAGCTGGTCATCATTCATGATCAGGATGGCAAAGGCACCCCGGATGGTATCAGCGGCTTCCGCCACCCGTTCCGGCAGTGTCTTTTTCCGGCTCCGGGCAATCAAGCTCAGCACCACTTCACTGTCGATTGTGGTCTGGAACACCACTCCGTCATTGGCCAGGTCCCTCCGGAGCTGGGCCGCGTTGGTCAGGTTTCCGTTGTGGCTCATAGCCAAGTTGCCCCCGTCGTAGAACACCTTCAGAGGCTGGACATTGTAGGGCATGCTGGCCCCTGTGGTGGAATAGCGCACATGGCCCGTAGCAATATATCCGTCCAGGCCCTTCAAGCCGTCCTTGAACACGTCGTTCACCAGACCCATGCCCTTCTTGATGTGCATGTTCCGGCCGTCGGTCACTGCAATGCCGGCGCTTTCCTGGCCTCTGTGCTGCAGAGCGAACAGCCCCCAGTAGGTATTCAGTGCTACATCGTCTTTCTTGGAATAAATGCCGAAGACACCGCATTCTTCATGGAGCTTGTCTTCTGCGAAATACTTTTCCCCCATAATTCCTCCCGTTTTTTATGCTTTGGCAGCAGCGGCTCTGGCCTGGGCCAGTTTTTCCCCTTTGGCTTTCACTTCTTCCTGCATCTTCACCCTGGCATCCGCCAGTTTCTTCACCAATTCCGGATGGGCTCCGGCCAGGATCTCCACTGCAAAGATGGCAGCGTTCTTGGCTCCATTGATAGCCATGGTGGCCACAGGGATCCCAGAAGGCATCTGGACGAAGCTCAGGAGAGAATCCATCCCGTTGAGGGGCGTAGCATTGATGGGGATCCCGATCACCGGCAGGGTGGTATAAGATGCAATCACGCCGCCCAGATGGGCTGCCGCCCCGGCAGCAGCGATGATAGCTTCCACACCCCGATCACGGGCGCCAGCGGCAAATTCCTTGACCAGTTCCGGAGTCCGGTGGGCACTGGCTACCACCACTTCCACCTCTACCCCGAACTCCTTCAGGGTCTTTTCCGCAGGTTCCAGCACCGGCCAGTCCGAATTACTTCCCATGATAATTGCTACTTTCATTCGTGAGCACCTCCAATGAAAAAAGGCCCTTGATACCGCCCGCACAGCCAGTGTTCAAGTTTCTCAGAGCCAAACCACCACAATCATTTTTCTTCTCTTATTCTATCAATGGACTGTTTCTCTGTCAATGTTTTATCGAACTTTTATAACATAAGTTACACTATCGTTCGAAACGGGGAAGGCTGATGCAGGGGCAACAGCCCCTTTTAGGAGTCCCGAGTCGTCAGTCTCGAGACCCGCGACCGATTCGCTATGCGGCTCTATAGCCAGGGGTTGTTGCACTTAGTGTAAAATAGTTCTCGGTGAAATGAATAATCCCTTATAAACTTGCAAAAAGGAAGACCTTCATCCTATACCACTACAGAGAGGAAGAGAATGTCAGGAAACTGCGGGCTTATTTGGAACATAACTGGGAATGCCTGACTCCTTTGCCGCTGAGGGAGGGACTGGAAGACTGTCGGAAAGGGCTGGGGACTTGTGAAAGCAACCATCGGACGTATACCTATCGGATGAAGAAACAGGGACGGCGCTGGAGCTATAGAGGCGGCCTGGCAATGGTCAAGGTAATCTGGGACTGCTGGCCGCAGCACTGAACTGGTGATAAGGACGGTCCCAAAGTCCGCCCTGTGAGGGGCGGACTTGGCCTCCGGCTATGCTGGTACTCTTTGCGGGTATACGTCGATACCCCGGGAGCTGGGAGGGCAGGCCCAGGAGGAGTCGGCGGGATAACATCGACAGTGGTCGTTCCACGGGTGGAGCACGCGGGCGATAGTGTCCGGCTTCCTGGTCCGTAGCCGCTGCCTTTGACCGACAGGGCAAGGCGATAGGCTGTGAGCCTCCCGCCAGGGACGAACGGGTCTGCCCTCCCGGCGGAAAGGTGAGGTGCAGGTCAGTACGGGTATAGGAGGACTTTTTCCCTCTGGGAGGCCGGGACGGGTTTGCCTGCGGCGAACCCCTCGTATAATAGAGTTGTACCAGATATTCTCTTTTATAGTGAATTACGGTACGATTAGAATGGAGCTGTGGATTGGTTGCTCGCCCCTACCGCTTGACGGTTTTCGTAGAGTCCGACCACAGACTTCATTCAATTTGTTAATGAGTTGGATACCGCTCGACGGTTCATATCTAGCGAGGATACATTATGATGAAGTCTCTGTGGCTTTGATGCACAGCTGCCAATTCAAAAAAAGGAGGTTGATTTTTATGCTTTGTGTCGGAATTGACGTTGCAAAGCGGAAACATGACTGCTGTATCATTGACTCGGATGCATTGAAAACAGTTGAATCTTTTACATTTCCCAATTCACGGGAAGGCTTTGACATGCTCCTTTCCAAGATTTCTGAACTGGGCATTCCAAAAGATAAAATAAGAGTAGGATTGGAAGCAACCGGTCACTATTCCTCGAATCTCGCCCATTTCATCTCAGAACATGACCTTCCACTGCTCACTTTCAATCCGCTTCTCACGAATAGATACAAGCAAGGATTCAGCCTGCGTAAAACTAAGACTGATAAAGTCGATGCCTGCGCTATTGCACAGATGATTGTGTCAGGGAAAGGATCCCAAACCTACTCTTCTTCATTGTACCATAACGAGGAAATGAAATCACTCTCTCGTTACAGATCTCAAACCATGCAGAAGTGTTCCAAGCTAAAGATATCAGTTTCCCGTCTGGTTACGATTTTATTCCCAGAGCTGGAAGGGCTGACATCTTCCATCCATCTTGCTTCAATCTATGCGCTTCTAAAAGCCTATCCTGGCCATGAACAGATTGCTCATTGCAGCATGAAGCGGCTGACGCGCCTGTTAAGTGATGCCTCACAGGGGAGATTTGACAAAAGCAAGGCTTTGGAAATCCACCAGGCAGCATGCCGTTCTATCGGTAAAGTCTCGCTTTCGGCTTCTATGGAACTCGTCCATACCATTACGGATATTGAAGTGTTGAAGCAGCATATCGTTGAAATCGATGAGAAGCTTAAGGAAATGGTGGACCAGGAAGAATCTTCGATTATTGACATACCAGGGATCGGTTATACCCTTTGTGCCAGCATTCTGGGCGAAGTTGGTGATTTCAAGCGTTTTCCGGATGTCGACAAGCTCCTGGCTTACGCAGGGATGTCACCTTCCAAACATGACTCTGGAGACTACCATTCGAAGCATAACAAGATGGAAAAAAGAGGATCCCCCTATCTGCGAAAGACACTGTACCTTGCCGCCCGCCTGGTTGCACAGAACGTACCGAAATTCAAAGAATACCTTGAAAAGAAACTGTCAGAACACAAGCCTTACAAAATCGCTTTGTCCCATGTAGCCAAGAAACTGATCCGATTGATTTACCGGCTTGGTATTAGTGGCTGCCCTTATTTAGCCTGATTTTTTTAAGCCCACAAAAGGGGGCTTGGGTAAGTGCGCCCTTTTGCCAAGATCCATAGCAACTGAAATTTATTTTAAAATTGGCTTGACTTTATATAGTTGGTCTACATCGTTGGGGTCAAAGACTCGTACATCTGGCGAGCCGCCGGTTGTGCGGCCTCTACGGGCCCATGCTCTTCACTCTTCACTCTGCACTCTTCACTTTCGGACATGAATGAATAACTATACTGTGATGAAGGCTTCACCGAGAACTTGTTGACACATACCGTTGTTGCGCGTTCCGTGCAACAACCCCTTCCAATATGCTATAATAGGACCAAAGAGGTGATTCCCATGAAACAGTCCATCTGGACACGGCTTTTTATGACCATCCTGACCGCTTTTTCCGTCTGTGGTTCTGCTCTGGCAGCCGGAGCGATCCCGGTGCCCAAACCGGGCCGTATCGGAGCCGCGGTGCCCCGCCCCACTGTGCCCATCGGTGATTATCAACGGCGGAATCCCATCCCTACTCCCGTTTACTCCCCTGTGACCCCGTCCCGTCCGGTACAGGTACAGAAGATTCCCCTGCGCCCCATCGTCCAGCCCATGACGGGAAGCCTGGCTCCTACGGGAGAACAGCTGGAGGTCTTCAAGCCCAACCTGACCCTGTTTTCCTGGGCTGCCCCCCGGGAAATCGGCACCCCCTTCAGCCAGACCTTCCTGAACAATCCCAGGGAGTCCCTGGTCTGGTGGAAACCCGCCAGCGCCATTACCCAGGGAGATATCTTCCAGAGCCGGCTGGCACGGATAGTGGAAGAGGTGAAGTAAAAAAAGGCTGTGAAGAAATGTACGATGCATTTCTTCACAGCCTTTTTTTCATTTCACCCACACAATGGTCGCCCCAAATCCCCCTTCGTTCAAGGGGGCCATTTCTGTTTTCAGCACGTTGGGGTGCTGGTCCAGGTATTCCAGGAGGCCTTTTCGGAGCATGCCGGTGCCCTTTCCATGGACCAGACGGAATCGATCCATGCCGGCCAAAAGGGCGTCGTCGATGGCCTTGTCCACATAGGGGATGGCTTCGTCCACGGTCTTGCCCCGTACATCGATCTGCACCGTGGCATCCTGGGCCTTCTTCACAAACAGATTATGGCCCTGGCTGGTGCTCTTTTTCAAGGTCCGGTGGGTGCTCCGGGGCTGGCTGGGGGCTTCCTTCAGCAGCAGACAGTCCTTCAGCTTCAGGTTCATCTTCATGATCCCGATCCGCACGGTGACTTCCTTGCCGTTCAAGGCCACAATGGTGCCGCTCTGGCCGATCTTCTTCACATACACCTTCTTGCCCACCGCCGCATTGCCGCTGGTGAGCCCCTGGCCTTCCGGCAGGGGCTTCCCGTCAATGGAGAAGTTCTTGTTCAGCACCTTCCGGGACAGTTCCGCCAGCTGTTCCACCTTCCGGCTTTCTACCATGTCCTGGTTGGCCCGGAGCTCCTTCAGGATGGAGGTGGATTCCCGCCGGGCGTTCCGGTACAGTTCGTCCGCCTGTTCCCGGGCCTTCCGCAAAATGGCGTTCCGGCTCTTTTCCAAGTCTTGTTTCTGGCGGGTCAGTTCGTTCTTCAGGTATTCCGCTTCCCGCTGGAGGGAAGCGATTTCATCCTTCCGGCTTTCGTATTCCCGGCGCTCTCCTTCCAGATTCTGGAGCACCCGTTCCATATTGCTGTGGCCTTCCCCGATGAAGGTCTTGGCTTCGTCCAGGATCTCCTGTGGCAGGCCCAGCCGTTTGCTGATATAGAAGGCGTTGGAACTGCCGGGCACCCCCATGAGCAGCTTGTAAGTGGGCCGGAGGGTTTCCGGATCGAATTCCACGCTGGCGTTTTCCATGCCCTCATGCTCGTAGGCAAAGGTCTTCAGTTCACTGTAGTGGGTGGTCATGATGGTGAGCACTTTTTTGTTGTACAGGTACTCGATCATGGCCATGGCCAAGGCCGCCCCCTCGGTGGGGTCGGTCCCCACGCATACTTCATCCACCAGCACCAGATCCCCTTCCCGGACTTCCTCCAGGATGGAGATCATGTTCTTCATGTGGCCGGAGAAGGTGGACAGGCTCTGTTCGATGCTCTGTTCATCCCCGATATCCGCATAGACGCCCCCGAATACCGGCAGGATGGCTTCTTGGGCTGGGACAAACATCCCAGCCTGGGCCATGAGGGCGAACACTCCCACGGTCTTCAAGGCCACGGTCTTGCCCCCGGTGTTGGGGCCAGTGATCAAAAGGGTGGTAAAATCATCCCCCAAGTTGATGTCTAAAGGCACCACCTTTTCCTGGTCCAAGAGAGGATGGCGTCCCTGGGTGATCCGCAGCCGCTGCTGGAGGATCATCATAGGCCGGCAGCAGTGGAGCTTCTGGGCCAAGGCAGCTTTGGCCCCGATCAGATCCACCTGGGCAGCCACTTCTAGGGAACTGAGGATGTTTTCCGCCTCGCTGCCCACATGGCCGGTCAGGGTCCGGAGGATCCGCTCTACTTCCGCCTGCTCCTCCAGCCGGTATTTCTTGATGTCGTTGTTCAGGTTCACCACGGCCATGGGTTCCACGAATAGGGTAGCCCCGCTGGCACTTTGATCATGGACCACCCCGGGGAAGTTCAGCCGGTATTCCTGTTTGATAGGGATCACGTATCGGTCTTCCCGCATGGTCACCAGAGCATCCTGGAAATATTTCTGGTTGTTGGGATCGTGTAAGATATTGGTAAGCTTGTCCTTGACCCGGTTCTTGGCCGCCAGGATCCCGGTGCGCAGGCCCTGGAGCTTCACAGAAGCATTGTCCTTGATGTTGCCTTTTTCATCCAGAGCGCTGGACAGCTGCTTGCTCAGCCGGGTGAAATCTCCCAGCTGGGGGCCGTAGTCCCGGAGGGCTGGAGCATTTTCCGTGTCTTCCAGCAGGAACTGTTTCAGATGACGGAGCCCATCGATGGTATCTCCGATGGCCTTGAAGTCTTCCGGTTCCAGGATGCTTCCCACCCGGGTCCGTTTCACCAGGGGGCTGATATCCGTCATGCCCCCCAGGGGCAGCCGCTTCCCTTCGTCCAACAGCTGGACGGCTTCGGCAGTTTCCTCTTGGGCCAGTTTCACCTGTTCGAACCGGCTGGAGCTCACCAGGTCCAGGGCCAGTCTCCGGCCCAGAGAAGTCCCCGCCTGGTCCGCCAAGAGAACCTTCACTTTATCGAATTCCAATGTATTGACAGCAAATTTCGCCATAATATCTCCTTTAATATTGAAAAGTCAGCAGCCAAAGGCGGGCTTCCGCCGCTGCCTGTTGACTGCTGACCGGTTTTACAGGACTCCCCGGAAATAATGTCCCCGAGTGGTGTGGGGACGGTTCTCTTCCACTTTGGTGTCCCCATCCAGCACGCCCCGGTACATAGCCGTCAGTTCACCCAGCTCTTCGGCAGTATAGCCCCGGCCGTCGATCCGCATCCGAGCGATCCCCGCCTTTTCCAGATCCGGCACATTGGCCAGCATGGAAAGAGGATGGCCGTTGAGCACGTGCATCCGGCCGAATTGGTCCTGCTTCAGGGGGAACCTTTCCTTCTTCCGGTCTTCCAGGAACCCTTGTTCTTTGCAGTGGAAGCTGCAGGACCCTTTGTGCAGGTTCCCTAAGAAACTCCCTTCCACGCAGTATTCGCTGACCATCATTTCCAGGGCCCCTTCTGCCAGACATTCGATAGGGAGAGGGCTTTTTTTCACCAGGGCCGCCACCTGCTGGAGGGTCAGTTCCGGAGACAGGGTAATCCCTGCAAAGCCCTGTTCCTGCCAGAACAGGATGCTCTGGCTGTTGTAGGCGTTCATGTCATAATCCAGCCACAGAGGCAGTCCCAGCTCCCGGGCCATTTCCACCAGCCCGTTGTTGGCAATCAGGAACCCGTCCGGTTGGAGGGCCGCCCACTGGGCCAGGGTGTTCCGGAAGTATTTCAGCTGGCCTTCGCTGACGATCCTACTGGTGGCTGCCAGCCACTGTTTCCCCCGGGCCCGGGTCCACCCGCTGATGGTCCGGTAATCTTCCAAAGTGAGAAGCGGCAGGGTATAGCTGTCTCCTCCCACCAGCAGCACATCGGCCCCGGCTTCCAGGGCCACCTTGGCCTTTTCCAGGGTGTCTACCTGGACGCTGAGCTGGCTGTGTTTCCGGGTACCATGGTTTTCCCGCTGCCGGAGCACCTCCTTGTGCCACACGGCCCTCTTCCGAGGCGGCAGAAAAGCATCCAACCTCTTCTGGGTCAGTTCTTCCACTGCGGCCCGGCGGGCTTCGTTGATTTCGCTCATGGGCACCATGACCCCTTCATCCAAATGGCAGACCAATTCTCCCAGGGAGAATTCCGTGGTCCCCAGCCGGTCCAGCTGCTTTTTCACAGCAGCTTCATCCAGGGCATGCTTCCTGGCCTTTTCCACGATGAACCCGGTTTGGGCAGAGCCGGTATTCCCCTCTTCATCCGTAAGGATTACCTCCATGGGCTGGCCCAGACGGGCAGTGACTTCCGCGTACAGAGGAATCCTTTTCTTGTGGTCTTCCCCGAAATACTGGGCGGCGTACTGCATCAGTTCATTGTCATAGGTCCGGAACACCCGGTCATTGAGCCGGATCCCCCGGGGCACGGGAATGGTGACACTGCTGCCGGCCCGGGCCACCGGCACCTGTTTTCCGTTTACGGTCATCTGTTCCACGGAGGTGCCTACCCGGCCTCCCACGCTGACCCAGAATTCCAGTCCGTCGCCCAGGTGCAGGTCCCGGTCCAGCTTCAAGGTACCGGCCGTATGGTCCTTGCTGAGGCTCTGGACCCGCCCCAGGAGCACCCCCCGGTTGTTGGGCCGCCGGTCGCTCATCATAGTCCGTCCGGGACGGTTCACCATATAGGCAGTGGTGAAATCCCGGTTGAAGATCTGCTCGATGTTGTCCCTGTCTTCCTGGGGCACTTCATAATGGCCGGCCAGGTAACTGTCGATGGCCCGGCGGTAAATATCCGTCACTACCGCCACATATTCCGGCCGCTTCATCCGGCCTTCGATTTTAAAGGAATGGATCCCTGTTTCGATCAGCTGAGGCAGCACATCCAGGGTGTTCAAGTCTTTGGGGGACAGCAGGTAATGGCCGGCATCCACCTTGGCCAGCAGGTCCTTCCCCTCCTTATCCACTAGGGTATAGGGCAGCCGGCAGGGCTGGGCACACCGGCCCCGGTTGCCGCTGCGGCCCCCGATCAGGCTGCTCATGAGGCACTGGCCGCTGTAGCAAACGCACAGGGCTCCATGCATGAAGCCTTCGATTTTGCCTGGAGTGGCTGCGCAGATGGTCTTCAAATCTTTCAAAGTGGTTTCCCGGGCCATCACCGCCTGTTCCATGCCATTGTGGTAGGTGAACAAAGCACCAGCGGAATTGGTCACTGTCATCTGGGTACTGGCGTGGAGAGGCAGTTCCGGAGCCACCTGCCGGGCCACTCGGATCACGCCCAGATCCTGGACGATGATCCCGTCCACCCCGATGTTGCTCAAAAAGCACAAATATTCCCCCAAATCGGGCATCTCTCCATCGTCCACCAAAGTATTCACGGTCACATAGATCTTCACCCGATGAAGATGGGCGAACTGGATGGCCCGAGTCATTTCTTCCGGCCCGAAGTTCTCCGCATAGGCTCGGGCCCCGAAATGGCTGCCTCCCAGGTACACCGCGTCGGCTCCGGCGAAGACAGCGGCCTCCAGGGCAGCCCAGGTCCCGGCCGGGGACAAGAGTTCGATATCTTTTCTTTCCATGATTGCTCCTTCTATTCCTTTTCAAAAAGGGAAAACTTCCCGTTCAACACTTCATTCATGACTTTTTATTTTACCATATTCTTCCGGCCCTTGCCAGCTCTCCCCGAGACACAGGGGCATAAGAAAAAGGCTGCTGCATGCGCAACAGCCCTTCTCATTCCCTGCTCTACCGTACCTTAAACTTGAAAACCCGTTCCCGCAGGGGAGCCGCCATGGTCTTGGCATAGACGGCCTTTACTTGGTAATCCCCCGGCTGGGTGAAGCTGGCAAACAAGATGGTCACCCCAGGAGATCCGGCTTGGCCGGTAGGGTTCAGGAGGGGCAGTGTGAAAGAATGGCCCAGATTGGCAAATCCCGGCTGGCTGCTCTGGTCCACCAGGACCCACTGGTTCCCACTGGTAGGGTTGGCTTCCATATAGAGAGCCACCAGTTCCCCAGGTTTCAGGTCCAGTGTCATGTCCTCCGCAGCACTGTCCAGTTTATAGCTGGTCAGCAGACGGGCTCCTTCCGCCACATTGATGGCCTTGACCAACTGGGTATAAGGCACCATGGTGTCCAAAGGTCCTTCCGGAGCCGAAGCTACCCGGATGCCGTTTTCTGCAAACACGTATTCCTTTCCTTGGAGATACTTGGCATATTCTGCTGAATTGGTATACAGCAAATCCTGATCCTCCAGGGCTTTGCCTCCTGATACGTCCAGGTTCAGCCCGCCATAGACAGTCCGGTCCCCTTCCGCCTTCAGGATCACGCTGAACAAAGTGGGCCGGTTCATGGTCACTTCATAAGAAAGGACAGCCTTGCCTCCTGCGGCCTTGCCCAGGGCATTGGCTTTTTCCTTGATCAAATGGTTCAGGTTGTTCTGCTGATAAGGTTCTTTCAGCCCATCTACAAAAGGGACCTGGCCGGAAGCCTTCCCTTCGGAATAGTCCTGGCGCAGCAGGGTGGTATGGCCAAACGCGAAAACAGGCAGCGGCAGCGCCAATGTGATGCCCAGTGCCAATGCGGCTGCAGATTGTTTCAGATGCATGGATGGATTCCTCCTTCGATTTGCCCAGCTGCTGCAGAGATTTCTTCTGCAGCAGGAGCCGGGGCTGGCAGACTGAGCCGCTCCGGTATCCTTTCTTTATTGTACACGAAAAAGGAGGACAGAGGGATGAAAATTTGGGGAACTCAAAACACATACCGGGTGCAGAAGGGCTCCAATACGGAGGGATCCGGCTGGAAAAGAGCCTTCTCATGGATCTGGATGTCTCTGCGGCAAGCTAGGATACCCTGCACAGCAGCCCCTTCTTCCAAAGTGATGCCGCCCGTTGCATACAGGTAAGCCTTATCCAGCCGCACTCCCCTCCCCACCCGCAGTTTTCCGAACACCAGGATCCGGAAATCCCCTTCTGCTGCGAAGGGCCCTTCCAGGTCTAAGTCCCGGCCGTGGACCAGGACAGCCCGCCCCCGGAGGATACTCTTCCCGCCCCAACGGAGCCGTTCCTTCCCATAACAGAGCTGTCCTGTCAGGGGCATTTCCATCCTCCGGGCATCCGGCAGGGGCCAGCTCCTGACCCTGGAAAACACCGTTTCTTTCACATACAGGACATGCTCCGCCCAACCGTTGCTCCAGATTCCTGTTTCCGGAAAGGAGCTACCTTCCTCCGTCCCCGGCATGGAGATTTCATAACGGCTGCCCTGCATCAAGGGTTCTCCTGAACCATGGCGGAGCTGGAGCCGTTCCTGGCGGAGCAGATCCTTTTTCTTTCCCTTCGTTTCCAGGGTGAGGAATACCTCCGGTGACTGGGGACCGAAAGAAATTCCCGGCAGCTTCCGTTCCCCAGATACAGTGAAAAACGGTTCCCCTTCCCGAATCCGGGCCAGGCTCTTCCCTAGGATTGCCCACTGCCGGGCCTCCTGCTGGAGCTGCTGGGTCTTGAGGCTCTGGGCTGCTGTCCGCAGGAAAGCCCAGGAAAAGCTGCCCAGAAGCACCAGCCCTGCCAGCAGCAGAGGAGTAAGCATTCCAGGAGACCGCTTACGGTCCATAGGAAAACACCTCCTGAAATTCTTTTTCCACCCCGGTTTTCCGATGGATCAAGGTCATCTTCCAGGAAAGCCGGCCAGGTCCTGCCAGTTTTGCCGCAAAACCAGTGACTGCCACATGGTCAGGAGAAATGGGGTTGACGCCAGGTTTCTTGGCCTGGGGATTCCAGGTCCGCCGGTACAGGACCGGACAGCGGGAAGAAGGCGATTCCTTCACATAATAATCCCGCCGGGCAAATCCTGGGCCTCCATAACACCGTACCACCGTCCCTTCCGGCCCCTCTGCCACCTGGACCTGTTCCACATCGAACAGGAACCGGGCTTCCAGCCGAGCATGGAGATCCTGCTCCACTCGATCCAGTTCCGCTTGGAGGCAGAGCCGTCCCAGAGCATGAAGTCCGTGGGGCACTGCCCGAAGCAGCAGTCCCACAAGGAGCATACCCAGAAGAAGGACCAGATATCCTTCAGCCACCAGGCTGCCCTGGCTTTTTTTCATAGCACCCATAGGTACAGAGGATCCTTTCTCCCTGGCGCAGGGTCACTTTCCGCAAAACCACCCCAGGCAGTCCAGCCACCGTATCCTGCCGGATATCCGCCTGGAACTCCTTTTCCCAGCGGGGAGGGAGGGCACCGGTATCCAGCAAATGCACCGCAGCCCGGCTGCTTTCTTCCAGGGTACGGCGGGCCAGGAAAAGACCCTTTCCGGCCTGGAACACTTCCAGAGCCAGGAGACCTCCAATAAGGACACAGACCCAGGCCCCTAATCCATCCAGCAGCAGGAACCCGGCCTGTTTCTTAGGGATTCCCATAGCTCATCCTCCCGGTCACCGGTTCAAAGGTCATCTCTCGGCCCAACTCCGGCTGGTTCAGATGCCGCAGTTCCAGGGTCAGGGGCTCTTCCACATTTCCGCCAGGGGTAAAGCCTCCCCCGGCCCCAGAAAGAGAAATTTCCCCAAGTCCCAGCCGGGGATAATCCAGGATCGTTTTCCGCCGGGTGCCTGCCACCGCATACAAGCGACTCCCGTCCGGGGTGCAGCGGAACCGGATATCATAATGATGGAGATACTGGGTCCTTTGCTGGAGAGCCGTCAAGGATCCGGCCAAGGCTCGTTCTGCCAGATCCAGCTGCCCCAGGGAATGCCATTTTTTCCACTGTCCCAGCCAAGGCAGGGTCAGGGCCATCCCCAGAAGAGATAAGCTCAGCCCCAGCAGGAGATCTGCCAGGAGAAAGCCCGGATGCTTCTTTCTTGCCCTTTTCATGATTGCTCTCCGGAATTGCCCTCCGGTTTCTCTCCCAGCTGGTCACTGCGCACGATATTTCCATTGCTCAGTTCAGCCGTAAAGATCACTGGATCGGCGGTTCCATCTTCGATCTGGATGCCCTTATAATCCCGGTTGGGCACATACTTCCCATTGACCAGGGCGGCCAGGGTCACTTCCTCCCCGCCTTTTTCCATCCGGTACAGCTGGGCTCCGCTTTCCAGCAAGGCCATGTCCGAGATCAGCTGGGTATCCTTGGATTTGTTGATGGCATTGCGGATAGAAGGCAGCAGGAAGGCGGCCAAACCGCCGATAATAGCCAGGACTGCCATCAGTTCGATCAAAGTAAAACCAGGTTTCTTTTTCCGTTGGATCATCTTTTTGCAAGTCATGTTCTTCTTCTCCTTTCAGGTCAGCAGGGGCAGTCCCTGCAGCAAATCACACAGAGGGGACAAGAGGAGGGCCATGAGACTGGCGCATCCTCCTGCCAATAAGACCAAGAGGGCCGGTTCCAAGAGGGTCCTGGCATTTTTCAGCCAGCTCTGGAAATCCTGGTCCAGGATATGGGCAGCTTCTGTCAAAAGAGCCGGCAGCTGGCCGCTTTCTTCTCCCAAGGCCATGAATTCCACTGCAAGGGGACTGAACAGAAAAGGCGTCTCCCGGGCGATGGCCGACAGGGAAGAACCTGCAATCACCGCTCTTTCCAGCCGAGCAGCCTGGAGCCGGAAAATCCCGGCTGGAAGGATCCCAGAAGCTTGGGGCAGGGCTTGGTCCAGGGGCAGCCCGCCCCGCAGGAGCAGGGCCAGGAGCCGCAGGAAACGGATTTCCCAGAAAGATCGGAGCAGCTGGGAAACCAAAGGACAGGACGGCAGCCAGCGGTCTCTCTCTTTCCAAAGGAATACAGGCAGGCTCCCCAGGGCCAGGACCCCAAGGAGGAGCAGCAGAAGATGGCTCTGGAAAAAATCCTGGCAGGCCAGCAGCACCAGGAATCCCCTGCCCGGCTGCAGCCCTAAAGAAGCATACAGCTCCCCGAAAAGGGGCACGAGCCACCAGCAGAAACAGGCTCCCATAGCCAAGGCCAAGCAAAGGACCAGGGCCGGGTAGAGACAGGCCTGGAGAACGGTTTTCTGATTTTCCCGCTTTTTCTGATAAAAAAGAGCCAGCTGCTGGAAGACAAAGGGAAGCTGTCCGCTGTTTTCCCCAGCTTCCGCCAACGAGGCAGCCAACAGCCCAGCCTGTTTTTTCTGCCGGGCCAGGACTTGGGAAAGGGACATTCCACGCTGGAGCCCCCGCTCCAATTCCCGGCAGAAAGCCCTGAGCCCTGGGGATCCATGGCCTTCCAAGGCACGGAGCGCCCGCAGGATGGGAAGCCCCCCCTGGAGCAGAAGTCCCAGTTTTCGGAAAAAAGTTTCCCGGTCCAGATCCGTCAACTTCTGCCGGCCCAAAAACAGCCGCTGGAAAGGACTCACTGGCCGGAGCTGCAGGATGTGGGGGAACCGGGCTTCCAGCTCCTTTCCCGCTTCCCTAAGGCATCCTGCCGCAAGGATTCCCTTACGGACCCGGCCTTCTCCATTCCGTGCTTTCCAGGCATAATAAGGCATTTGCTTCACCTCCCTTCTCTGTTTCCCTTTCGGGAAAGAAAAGGAAATCCCTTCCCAGACCGTCATTAAGTGTAAGAAAACCGGCATTTGGTAAAAAAAGACTGTGAAAAAATGAAAAATCATTTTTTCACAGTCCTTTTTTGTCACGATCTGTGACCAGAGGGGGTGCTGCACAGAACGTGCAGCACCCCCTCTTCTTTTATTTCTCTTTCCCTTTATCCAGCATATTCTGGATTTCCTGCATGAAACTGTTCACATCGGCAAACTGGCGGTACACAGAAGCAAAACGGACATAAGCGATCTGATCGATCTTTTCCAGATGGGCCATGACCACTTCACCGATTTTTGTGGATTTCACCTCGTTTTCTCCAGATGCCCGGATCTCATTCTCGATCTGGTTGGTCAAACTCTAGATCTGTTCGTAAGTGAAAGGCCGCTTCTCAAAAGCCCGCAGGAGGCCTGCCAAAATCTTCTTGCTGTCGAACATTTCCCGCCGGCCGTCCCGTTTGATGACCAAGAGAGGGATCTGTTCATATTTCTCGTAAGTCGTGAAACGCCGGCCGCAGCGGGGACACTCCCTCCGACGCCGGATGGACGCCCCCTCTTCAACGGAACGGGAATCGATGACACGGCTATCTTCGCAGCCACAGAATGGACATTTCATAACCTACACCCCCTGTTCCTTATTTGTTGCGGATCCAGGGCGGAATCTCCGAAGTGGGAGAAGTGAAGCTGCTCACCTTGGAACCGGCAGCTTCTTCGGCAGCCTTGGTGATCCGGCTGGTAGAAGTCTGGGGTTTCACAAAGGAAGCAGGTTTGGGGGTATTGCCCACGGAAGGTTTCCCTTCATCGATGCCGGTGGCAATGACGGTGACACGGATTTCATCTTCCATGTTCTCATCGATGTTGGCCCCGAAAATGATGATGGCATCCGGATCCACCACATCGGTGATGATCTTGCTGGCTTCATTCACATCCATCAGGCTCAGGTTGGGACCGCCGGTGATGTTCAGCAGCACACCCTTAGCGCCTTCGATGGTGGAATCCAGGAGCGGGCTCTTCACGGCATTTTCAGCAGCAGCCGCAGCGCCTTCATCCCCTTTGGCCGTACCGATTCCCATCATGGCAGAACCGGCATTAGTCATGACAGCCTTCACATCGTTGAAGTCCACGTTGATCAGGCCGGGGACGCTGATCAGGTCAGAGATCCCCTGTACGCCCTGGCGCAGCACATCATCGGCCAGTTTAAAGGCATCTTTCATAGAAGTCCGTTTATCCACGACCTGGAGCAGACGGTCGTTAGGGATGGTGATCAGGGCATCCACCTTGGCTTTCAGGTTAGCGATTCCCTGTTCAGCCACGTTGAAACGGCGGCGTCCTTCAAAGGAGAACGGTTTCGTCACCACACCCACGGTCAGTGCGCCGGCCTGTTTGGCCATTTCAGCCACCACATGGGCAGCTCCGGTACCGGTACCGCCGCCCATACCGGCGGTGATGAAGACCATGTCGGCACCTTTTACGCACTCTGCCAGTACATCTTTGGATTCTTCTGCAGATTTTTCCCCTACTTCCGGGTTGGCCCCTGCACCCAGGCCTCTAGTTTCGTCCTCACCGATCTGGATCTTGGTGGGGGCGCTGGATTTCTTCAGCTGCTGTGCATCGCAGTTCACAGCGATGAATTCCACACCCTGCAGTCCGGCTTCGATCATGCGGTCCACAGCGTTGTTGCCGCCGCCGCCGACGCCGATGACTTTGATTTTTTCCAGGGGCTGATCCATCGTATCTTTGTCTGCCTCAAACATGTTTCATGGTCCTCCTCATCTATTGTGTGATAAGATACTTGTTTCTTCGTACACTATATCTAGTATACCATTTAACAGATAATATTTCATCCCCATTTTGGGGAAAATTTTGCCTTCTTTGGTGGAGATTGTTCACCGCCTCTCAGTCCCCCATCAGCAGCCGCCGGATAATGGCGATGTTGTTGAAGATCCGGAGACCGAAGGCGATTAGGGCCACATAATACAGGTCGATGCCCAGCCGGTAGCCGAAATAACACAGGAACACGGCAAAGATCCCGTTGGCAAAAAAGCCGCTGAGAAAGATCCGGTGGTTGAAATGCCCTTCCAAAGAAGACCGGTAGCCCCCGAAAGCCGCATCCAGACAGCCCATGAAGGCCACCGCCACCAGCTTGCTGTACATGGGCGGCACCACAGGGAAATAAGCTCCCAAGGCAATCCCTGCCGCCAGCCCCAACAATGCGTAGATCATCCTTTGCCCCCTTCCTCCGGCCGGGCATATTCAAAGTGCCGGGTCCCTTTGTAAGCCGGGATCACCAGATTGTCCTTTTTCTTCACATCTACGGTGATGCCCCAGAATTTCAGGTTCTCCACCACTCCGCCCCGGAGCCGCAGAGCGCTTTCCAAGGTCTTAGGGTCACCGATGGCCCGGATCTCGTAAGGAGGACTGAACCGGGTATTGTTCACGGAGACCGTGGGACCGGCACACCGCACTTCAGAAATATCCAGCAGCCGTTCCTGATTGATGGAAAGGGCTTCCGCCCCGGCTGCCCGGAGTTCGTTCAGGAGCCGGAGCAGGTCATCATCATGGATCACATACAGATTGGGATTTTCCCCGGCTTTGGGAGTCACCTTGCTGTCATTGACCACCACCAGGACCCCGGGGCCATGGAGAGGGACTTCCCCCGCCTTGATTTTCAGGTCGTTCAGGACTTTCCGGTCTCCGCCGGCTCCCTGGGTCTCCATTTCTTCCAGTTTGGCGGACAATTCCTTATTTTCTTTCTCCGCATTCTTCAGTTTTTCCACCAGATCTTCCGCCCGCTGCTGGTTCACAGACTGCTTGGCCTGTTCAGCGCTGCGGAACTGGGTGGAAATCATCGCTCCTACGATCAAACACACCAGGAACACGAAGAATTTCTCTCTTGGACTGTGCGCAGCCATGCCATTCTCCTAACTACAGTTTGATATAGGGTTTCTCGTACGTCAGATCGATATACTGTGCCTTGATTTTCTTGGCTTCCAGCTCCTGGCAGATGGACTTGAAGGTTTCCAGCTTCTGGATTCCGTTCTCCCAGGTCCCCAGGATGATGGGGATCCCGTTGTGGAGGTAGATCTTGAGGCTTTTGTTTTCGCCCACATGGATTTCCATGATCCGGTCCCGCAGGTCCGGATCCAGTTTCCCCAAAAAGCCCAAGATTCCTTGGATTTCCTCATCCTCCGTCACATCTCCCAAATCTGCTGCAGCGATATGCCAACCGGAAACAAAGGGAGCCTCCCCGCCGGTGACCCCATCCGCTACGCCGATGATATGGCCGGTGGGATCCACTTGGGCATACTGTTTCCCTTCCATGGCCACATACAGAGCCGGCTTCCGGTCCGTGATCACCACTTTCAGCACATTGGGCCAGCCCAGAGCCAGCTCCGCCTTCTCCACTCGGTAATCGCTCCGGAGGCTGGCAAGGAGTTTCTGTCGGTTGATGTTGAAGATATTCAGAGGTTCCCCTGCATCCCCCATCTCCCGGACTTCCTCCAAGGTTACCGCCGTATCCCCCACCACCTGCAGCTGCCCAAAGGCCAGCCAAGGCTGATGGAGCAGCACATAAGAAGCGATGAGCAGCAGGAGGGAACACAGGAAGAGCGCGGCCCGGGCCTTGTTCAACCGGCGCCGGGGCTTCCTCTTGCTCATTTTCTCTCCAGAGTCCGGTGGTTTCCGTCCCTTTCTCCGCCTGCTTTTTTCAGGAGGGGTTCCCTGCTGTTCTTGCTGTCCCTGCCGGGACCGGAATGTCTCCCGTCCCGCAGCCCGGTCTTCCAGGGCCTGGGCTTCCTGGGCCTCGGTCCGGCCATAGATGTAAGCTTGGGCCTCCTGCCGGATCTTTTCCCGTTCCTGGGCGTTCACTTCTGCCTGTTTCCGGGCTTTTTCCTGGCGCAGCCGGGCCGCCCGCATCTCCTGGCGGAAGCTGCTGGTCCTGGGCTGCGTGTCCCCGGCTCTTCCCTGCCGACCGTCTGCCGGTTTTTCCTGGGGACCACCCTGGTCAGGCTGGTCCTTCCGGACCTCTACCTGCCGGTTTTTCCGAAGGTCCTCCCCGTTTCCCCGGTGCCCCCGCCCGATCCGGGGCTGGAGCCATTTGGGCCTCATCATCTCAATGGGCCGTCTTCAGGATCTTCTCACACAGATCCGGGAAGGAAATACCCATGGCCGCTGCCGCTTTGGGAATCAGGCTGGTAGCCGTCATCCCTGGGATGGTGTTGACTTCCAGGGCGATGCAGTCCCCGTTGTCCGCCAGCATCAGGTCCGTCCGTGCCACCCCGCTGCAGCCCAGGGCTTCATAAGCCGCCACAGCGATTTTCTGGAGCCGCTGGGTAGTCGCTGCATCAAAAGGAGCCGGGCAGGTATAGGTGGTAGCCCCTTTGGTATATTTGTTGTGGAAATCATAGAAATTCACATGAGGTTCGATGAGCACCAGAGGCATGGGAATGGCCCGTCCGTCTTCCCCCATCATTACGCCGGCAGCTACTTCCTTGCCGGTGAAGAAAGCTTCGCACAGCACATGGTCGCCGTACTTGAAAGCTTCGTCCAGGGCCCCGTCCAGCTGGCTTTCGTCTTTGACGATCACTACGCCGATGCTGGAGCCCTGGGTGGCCGGTTTCACCACACAGGGGATCCCGATTTCCTTCAGGATCCGGACCTTGGGTTCCTTATCTATTTTTTTGTCCAGGAAGATACATTTAGCGGTGGGTACATGGTTGTTCTGGAACAGGTGCTTGGTATAGACCTTGTCCATGGCCAGGGCACTGGCCAGGACGCCGCTGCCCGTATAGGGGATGCCCAGCATTTCCAGGATGCCCTGGAGCCGGCCGTCTTCCCCGTAGAGCCCGTGGACCGCATTGAACACAACCTTGGCCCCGGATTCCTTCAGCTGGTCCACGATGTGATGGGGATCTAGGTCGATGGCCACGGCGTCATACCCTTTTCCTTTCAAGGCATTCAGGATAGCGTTCCCGGTATTCAAGGAGACTTCCCGTTCCTTGGAAGGGCCTCCCATGACGACTGCGATACGATCTTTTTTATCCATTGTCAGTTCCTCCGTTCCAGTGCCTGTACCAGATGTTCACCCAGTTTGTAGATATCGCCGGCCCCGATGGTCATGATCAAATCTCCGCTCTGGGCCTCCTCTTTCAGGCGGTCCAGGATGGCCGGCTGGTCCGGCAGATAAGTCACTTCTTGGCCGGTGGTGGCCCGCACTTTATCCGCCAGCAGTTCGCCGGTGACTCCGGGGATGGGGTCTTCGCTGGCTGCATAGATATCCGTTACGATCAGCTGGTCCGCATCTTTGAAAGCCACGGCGAATTCATCCAGGAGCAGCTGGGTCCGGGTATACCGGTGAGGCTGGAACACCACGATCAGCCGCTGCGGATGGGTCTGCCGGGCTGCTTTCAAAGTCGCCTCGATTTCCGTGGGATGATGGGCATAATCGTCCACCACCCAAATACCGTCCACTTTTCCTTTGGTCTCGAACCGGCGCTTGGCCCCGCTGAATTTTTCCAAGGAAGCCAGGATCCCGTCCAGGGGAAGGCCCAATTCCCGGGCTGCTGCAATGGCTCCCAAGGAATTGAGCACATTGTGCCGGCCAGGGATGATCAGATGGCCTCGGCCGATGATCTCTCCTTTGTAGACCACATCATAATGGGTGCCATCCGTGCCATAGACGATGTCCTTGGCCTGGTAATCCGCATCCGTGCTGTCGATGCCGTAGCTGATCACCCGTTTGTCCGTATGTTCCCCGATGGTCCGCACCTTGGCGTTGTCATAGCAGAGGACGGCGCAGCCCTCTTCCTTGATCTGGGAGACAAACTGGGCAAAGGCCTTTTGGATGTTTTCTTCGCTGCCGTAATGGTCAAGATGGTCATCCTCGATGTTGGTGACCACGGCGATGTACGGCCGGAATTTCAGGAATGAACCGTCGCTTTCATCCGCTTCCGCCACCACATAGTCACTTTTCCCATTGGCCGCATTGGACCCTAGGTTGTTTACGATGCCCCCCACTACGATGGTGGGATCCAGGCCGCAGTCATAAGTGATGCAGCTGAGCATGGAACTGGTGGTGGTCTTCCCGTGGGCACCAGCCACGGCAATGCCCTTGTGCTTGTTCATCAGGTAGGCCAGCACATCGCTCCGGTGGATCACCGGCACTTGGCGCCGATGGGCTTCCACCAGTTCTGGATTGTCCGGATGGATGGCAGTGGAAACCACCACCACTTCCGCCCGTTCGATCTGGCAGGCCGCATGGCCGATGAATACCAGAGCCCCTTCTTTGGCCAATTTGGTAGCCATATAGCCGGGTTTGGCGTCGGAGCCGGACACATGATAGCCCCGTTTGATCATCACATAGGCCAGGGCGCTCATGCCGGCCCCTCCGATACCGATGAAATGTATGTTTTTAATCGTATCCAAATCAACCAATGGTCGTTCCTCCTATTTGTTCCGTTCTGCCAGTTCCATGGCAGCCTCTGCAATGGCATCCGCCGCCTGGGGCATGGCTGCCCGCAAGGCACTGCGGTGCATGGTTTCCAGCCGTTCCGGTTCCCGGAGCAGTTTTTCTACTTTTTCCAGGAGCCAGTCCCCTGTCAGGTCTTTGTCCAGCGCCACCAGGGCCGCTCCCTGGGCTGCCAGGGCCCGGGCATTGTATTCCTGGTGGTTGGCGGTAGCATAGGGATAGGGGACCAGGATGGACGGGATCCCCTTCACCATCAGTTCCGCCAGTCCGATGGCGCCGGCCCGGGAAACGGCCAAATCTGCCGCAGCCAGGGCCAGGGGCATATCGTGGAGATAGGGCACCACATGGATGTTCCCCGCATGGAGCACCTTGTCCCCCAAGGCTTCTGCATGTTTTTCATAGCCGGCGGTCCCGGTGGCATGGAGGATCTGGATCCGTGGATTCCCCGCCAGTTTCTGTTCCACCGTCACCATGGCCTGGTTGATGGTCCGGGCTCCCCGGCTGCCCCCAAAGGCCAGCAGGGTCGTCTTTTCTGGATCCAGGCCGAATTTTGCCAGACCTTCTTCCCGTCTGGCTTCCAGGATCTCCTGGCGGACCGGGTTCCCAGTATAGACTTTTTTGGCATGGGAGGCAAAGTATCGGCCCCCTTCCTTATAGCCCAGGAACACTTCATCCACGAACCGGGACAAGATCTTGTTGGTGACCCCGGGCATGGCATTCTGTTCCTGGATGCAGGTGGGCACCCGTTTCATGGCCGCCCAGAACAGGATGGGCCCGCACACATACCCCCCCGTGCCGATCACCAGGTCCGGATCCAGTTGGTTCAGCAGGCTGTAGGCTTCCTTCATACCCAACACCAGCTCACAGGCACTTTTCAGAGTGCCCAGGCCCAAGTGCCGTTCAAAGCCAGCCACCTGGATGAATTTCAGGGGATAGCCGTACCGAGGGATGATGTCCTTTTCCAATCCCTTCCGGGTCCCCACAAAAGTGATTTCACAGTCAGGGTCCAGCCGCCGCAGGGCACCGGCAATGGTCAGTGCCGGATAGATGTGGCCGCCGGTTCCCCCGCCGGACAGTACAACTTTCACGCTTCTGCCTCCTTGGCCAGATCATGGACGATCTGCTTGAACACCCGGCCCCGTTCTGGGAAATTGGCGAACATGTCATAGGAAGAACAGGCCGGGGAAAGGAGCACCACCTGAGGTGCCCGGGCCAGGCTGTAGGCTTTCCGCACGGCGTCTTCGAAGGTACCGTCGATCATGATGATGTGCTGCACCCCGTGTTTTTGTGCTGCTTCATAGAACCGCTGCCGAGCTTCTCCCAAAAGGATCAGGGCATCGGTCTTGGCCTTAATCGTTTCCATCAGATCATCCAGGCCGGTCATCTTATCGTGGCCTCCTGCCAGGAGGATCACATGGCCGTCCTTGAAGGCTTCCAGGGCCTTGATGGCAGAATCCGTATTGGTGGCCTTGGAATCGTTGTAGTATTTCACTCCGTTGATGGTGGTCACATATTCCAGCCGGTGTTCAACGCCCCGGAAATCTTTCAGTACCCGGGCCATGTTGACCGCAGTGACGCCAGCAAAATGGGCGGAGAGGCAGGCAGCCAATACATCTTGTTCATTGTGGGCCCCGAAGATCTGGAGGTCGGCCACTTGGCAGATCTTTTCCGTCTTCCCGTCCAGGGCCAGGGTGAACCATCCGTCTTGGATGAAGCCCCCTTCCGGCAGCACTTTCTGGGTGCTGAACCAGATCACCCGGCTTTTGGCCTTATCTCCCAGTTTGCTGGAAACCGGGTCGTCAGCATTGAGGATCAGGATCTGATCCGGAGTCTGGAAGGCAAAGATCTTGGATTTGGCAGCCACATAGCCGGCCATGTCCCCGTGCCGTTCAAAATGGTCGGGGGTGATATTTACGATGCAGGCCACGTCCGGTGCCAGACTGGTGGTCCCTTCCAGCTGGAAGCTGGAGAGTTCGGCGGCCACCCAGGAATCAGCGTCCAATTCCTGGAGCTCCTTGCTCAAGGCAAAACCGATGTTCCCGGCCACGGTGGTCTTCACCGGCAAGGTAGCCAGCATCCGGCCCAAAAGAGTAGTGGTAGTGGTCTTGCCGTTGCTGCCGGTCACGGCGCACCAGTGGCCTTTGTAGAGCCGGCTGGCTTCTTCCGCTTCAGCAATGATCTCCATCCCCAGTTTCCGGGCCTTTTTCACCGTTTCCGTGGTGAAGGGGATCCCGGGAGAGATGATGAAGAGACGGCACTGTTCCAGATAAGGTTCTGGATCTTCCCCGCAGACGTAGATCCCTCCCTTTTCCTGGAAAGCCTGCAGCCAGGCCGGATCCAGATCTTTTTTATCATCATTGTACAGGATCACCCCAGCACCTTTTTGGGCCAAGACTTCTGAAACGCCCTGGCCGCTGATGCCGGCCCCGTACACAAAGATTTTCTTCTTGTCATCCATGAATGATGCCCCCCAAGTTTATGTTTATCGTCCATCGTGAATCGTTTATTGAGTCGGAAGTCAGAAGTCGGAAGCCCCGGGATGAATTTGCAAAGCAAATTCTTTGAATATGTATAACCTTTGTACGAAATGGTCATCATGAGAATTTCTTTACTGGTTCTACATATTCAGTAGAATCCGTCCAGCCAGACGGATTCTGTCCTAAGGCTTCTGACTCCAGACTTCCGACTGCGGGCTATTGTTCAATCAGCAGCCCTATTACTTCATCAGATACATCCCCACACCCAAGAGGGAGAACAGGCAGCTGGCCAGGAAGAACCGCTTCACTACAATGACTTCTTTCCAGCCTCCCAGTTCGAAATGGTGGTGGAGAGGTGCCATCCGGAAGATCCGCTTCCCGTGGGTCATTTTGAAATACCCCACTTGGAGCATCACGGACAGAGCTTCCAGTACGTAGATGCCCCCGATCACCACCAAGAGCAGTTCCGTATGGGTCCCGATGGCTACCGCGGCCACCGCCCCGCCCAGTGCCAGAGAGCCGGTATCCCCCATGAAGCACTTGGCCGGATGATGGTTGTAGATGAGGAAACCCAGGCAGCAGCCCACGATGGAAAGGGCGAACAGGGCTTCCGGCAGGAGACCGCTGGCAAAACCGATATAGGCAAAAACCAGCATCACCGGGATGGTCACGCTGGAAGCCAGCCCGTCCAGTCCGTCGGTCAGGTTCACCGCATTGGTGGTGCCCACCAAAAGCAGCAGCAGGAAGAGATAATATCCGGTGCCCAGGTCCACCGTGGTGTTCACCAGGGGGACCCAGATCCGGGTGCTGTACACAGTCACGTCCCCAGGATAGAACAGGTAGACAGCCGCCACCAGGATCTGGAGGGCCATCTTCTGTTTGGACGTAAGGCCTAGGTTCCGCTTGAAGAAGATCTTCAGGCCGTCATCGATGAATCCGATGAGCCCATAGCCTACAAAGAGCCACAGAGCCACGATGGTCCGGGAGTCCAAGGGGATCCACAAAAGGGACGCCGCAATGGCCGCAGCGATCATCATCAGGCCTCCCATAGTGGGAGTGCCGCTTTTCTTCAGATGTTCTTTGGGGCCGCATTCCCGGATGCTCTGGCCGAAATGCCATTTGTGGAGCAGGGGCAGCAGGAACCGGCCGAACAGGGCCGTCAGGACAAAGGAAGTGACCAGGATGCCCACGCCGCTCAGCATGTCTTGGCCCCCTTCCGGAACACCGTATCGATCAAAGAATAGACTTCCATCCCATGGGAGCCTTTCAGCAGCACCACATCATCAGGCCGGACCAGCCGTTCCAGCACTGGAGCTGCCGCTTCCTTATTTTCCACATAGTGGACAGGGACACCGGCTTTTTCTGCCGCTTCCGCCGTATACCGGCTTTCCGGCCCATAGCAGATGAGGGCATCCACTCCGTATTTGCCGCACCATTCTCCCACCTGGGTATGGCCGCTGCGGGAATGGGCTCCCAATTCCAGCATATCTGCCAACACGGCGATGGCCCGCCCTTTCCCCTGGTCCTTTACTACATCTCCCAGGGTCTTGAGGGCTGCTTCCATAGAAGCTGGACTGGCATTGTAGGCATCGTTGATCACCGTCACCGGTCCGAAATGGAGGATTTCCTGGCGCATGCCGGTCATCTTCAGGTTTTCCAGACCCTGGGCGATGGCTTCGTCAGGGACGCCGTACACTTCCCCCACTGCCACCGCAGCCAGGGCGTTCATTACATTGTGCCGACCTAAAAGAGGCAGCTTCACTGCCTGTGTGTTCCCTGTGATCCGGCTCCGATACACGAATCGGGTGGCCAGTCCGTCGGCAGTGATTTCTACTGCCTTTACATCGGCGTCGCTGTCGATGCCATAGGTATGGACCGTAGCTCCGGTTTCCATGACGCTGACCCGAGGATCATCCCCGTTCAGGAAAGCATGGTTCTTAGGGGTGAAATCTTCCAAGATCTCACTTTTGGCCTTGGCGATGTTTTCCAGGGACCCCAGCAGTTCCAGATGGGTATCCCCTACATTGGTGATCACGGCGGCATCCGGGAACGCAATGTGCTTCATGGCCCGGATCTGTCCCAGGCCCCGCATGCCCATTTCCACCACGGCCATTTCCGTATCCTCCCGGATGGTCAGGAGGGTCTTGGGCAGGCCGATTTCATTGTTGAAATTGGCCTGGGTCTTGATCACCCTATATTTTTCTCCCAATACAGCAGCGATGCAGTCCTTGGTAGAAGTCTTGCCGTTGCTGCCGGTGATGGCGATCACTGTCAGTCCCTTTTGTTTCAGCCGCCAGCAGCTGGCGATCTTCTGGTAGGCTTCCAGAGTATCGTCCACCTGGATGCACCGGTCCGCTGGTACCCCTTCCGGCACTTCTGAGACCACCGCTGCCCGGGCTCCCTCCTGGAGGGCCTGGGCCACGAACCGGTGGCCGTCGAACCGTTCTCCCTTCAGAGCCACAAACAGGCACCCGGGCACAATGGCCCGGGAATCGGTGGTGACATCCGTAAACTCTTCCAAATCCCCCAGGGCCATAGGCACCTGGAGTGCTTCCTTCAATAAAGCAACATCAAGCATTGGTCTTCCCCTTCTGGAAAAAGTCACGGACCACTTCTCCATCATCGAAATGGATGGTCCGGTCCTTCAGGACCTGGTAGTTTTCGTGGCCTTTTCCCGCTATCATGACAACATCTTCCGGTTTGGCATGGGCCATGGCATAGTCGATGGCTTCCCGCCGGTCGGTGATCTTGTGGATTTCTTTTCCTTCCGGATTCTCTTTCAATCCTTCTTCGATATCCCGGATGATGGCTTCCGGATCCTCGGTCCGGGGATTGTCGCTGGTGACGATGACGATGTCCGCCAAATCAAGGGCAATCTGCCCCATGATGGGCCGTTTCTTCCGGTCCCGGTCTCCTCCGGCCCCGAAGATCACCCACAGTTTCCCTTTCGTGATCTGCCGGGCCGTCTTCAGCACGTTTTCCAGACCGTCCGGAGTATGGGCATAGTCCACCACCACCGTAAAAGGCTGGCCTGCATGGATCAGCTGGAACCGGCCAGGCACCCCAGCGAAATCGTCCAGTCCCCGGATGATATCTTCCCGGGACAGGCCTTCTGCGATGGCGGCACAGATGGACCCCATCACATTGTATACATTGAATTCCCCGGTGATGTGGAGTTTCAGATCCATTTCCCCCACAGGGGTATGGAGATTCAGTTCCATATGGGTGGCAGCCACGTGGAAGGTGAGGGGATACACATCGTTTTCCTTCCCCTTTCCATAGGTCATGATCTTCGTCTTCACCCGAGGCATGATCAGGGCCGAACTGGGATCATCGCTGTTGAACACCGCCGTCTTATTGGGTTTCACCCCTTCATGGAGACGGGTGAACAGCAAAGCTTTGGCTTCCCGATAGTTTTCCATGGTCTTGTGGAAATCCAGATGGTCCTGGGTGATATTGGTAAGGACCGCCGTATCGTATTCGATGCCGGCCACCCGGTCCAGGGCCAGGGCATGGGAAGAGACTTCCATGACACAGGTGTCACAGTGGTCTTCCACCATCTCATAGAGCATCTTCTGGAGGTCCACCACGTCCGGGGTGGTATTGTGGCTGGTGCGGACTTTTTCCCCGATCATCACATTGATGGTGCCGATGAGACCCACCTTGTGGCCGGTCCGGGTCAGGAGGGTCCGGAGGATATTGGTGGTGGTGGTCTTGCCGTTGGTGCCGGTGACCCCGATCATCCGCATTTTCCGGGCTGGCCAATCGTAGAACCAAGGTGCCAGGGTCTTCACCGCTTCCTGGGTGCTGGGGACCCGGATCACCGTCATCCCTTCCGGTGCTTCCGTTTCTTCTTCCGTCAGGGCAGCTGCAGCTCCCTGGGCTGCGGCCTTTCCGATGTATTTGTGGCCATCCGTATTGGCCCCTTTGATGCATATAAAAAGGCTGCCAGGGCCGGCGGTCCGGGAATCGATGGTCAAATCGCTGACAATCTGATCCGCTCCATTCCCTGTAACCACGGCACCAGGCAGCTGGCTGATTACATCCTGCAGTTTCCTTTCCATGTTGATCCCCCTTATGATTGGCAGACAACTGGAAAACAGGCTGTCTGCCAATGGCTATGTGGGCCTTTCGGGCCCGGTCTCGCGTCTCGAGACCCGTGACCGCTTTGGACAGGATACTGCCCAAAGCACAGGCAGCTCCGCTGCCTACTCTCTTACATAAATATTGCTCCGGGCAGTCTGCATCCCCAGTTTCTTTTCGGCGATGCTGGTGATCCGCTCCGGGCTCCGCAGCCGTTCCACGTCGATTTTCAATGTCTCATTTTCATCCAAGCATTTGGCCTCTTCGCTTTTCAGCTGGACCAATGCCTGGGAACGGGTATAATACAGGGCACTCAGGGCAATATTCACGAATACTAATGATAATACCAAACACACCAAAAATGCAACCCGACGAAGCACAATATTTTGCTCCTTTACGGCTTTTTTCGGCCTCACCGGACGGGAAGGCCGGTCATGCCCGGGAACAGGTTCTTCCTGGACAGCCGCGGAGCCATAACTATATGGATGATGAGACGGCCACTCCATGGGTCGACTGGATTTCCTGGTAACCATGCTGCCTCTCCTTCGTTGTTGGATGGATATCTTCCTAGATTTTTACGGCTCCCCGCAGCCTGGCACTCCTGGCTCTGGGATTCTCAGTCAGTTCGGCTTCACTGGGGGTGAACTCCTTCAGTTTCTTCAGTTCCGGCTTCCGGCCGCAGACACATACCGGCAGTTCCGGCGGACAGATGCAGCCCCTCTGGAGCCGTTTGAAAGCCTGTTTGATGATCCGGTCTTCCAAGGAATGGAAAGTGATCACTCCGATATGGCCTCCGCTCTTCAGATGATGGACCGCTGCCTCCATGGTGGCATCCAGGATCTTCAGTTCGTCATTCACTTCGATCCGGATGGCCTGGAAGGTCCGTTTGGCCGGATGGGGACCGTCCTGGCGAGCCCCCTTGGGGATGGCCGCCTTGATGATGTGCACCAGTTCCCCGGTGGTACGGATGGGATGTTCCTTCCGAGCCGCCGCAATGAACTGGGCGATCCGTTTGGCCCACCGTTCTTCTCCGTATTTGTAGATGATCCCGGCCAGGTCGTCTTCCTTATACCGGTTCACCACCTGTTCCGCCGTCAGGCTGGCTTCCTGATCCATGCGCATGTCCAAAGGACCGTCATGCATGTAGGAAAAGCCCCGTTCCGGAGTATCCAGCTGGTAGGAGGATACTCCCAGGTCGAAAAGGATCCCATCCACTTGGGAGATCCCCAGGTTTTCCAGGATCCGATCCAGGTTCCGGAAATTGTCATGGACGATCTTCACTTGGCACCGGGCGTCTTTCAGCCGCTGGGTAGCTGCCGCAATGGCATCCTCATCCTGATCGATGCCGATGAGCAGCCCTTCCGGGTCCAAAAGTTCCGTCATCCGATGGGAATGGCCCGCCCCGCCCAGGGTGCAGTCCACATAGATCCCCTTGGGATCCGTGACCACCCACTGGACACTTTCTTCCAATAATACACTTTTATGGACAAATTCCATGTCAAACCCCATTCTATCCGAAAGGCCGCACCGCAGCCTATTTTATCTTGCAGTCACTTTCTCTATCCGCCCTTTTCCAAGGGCGGGGGCCCAGCCGCCAGGCTGGTGGTGGGTTAGCCACGCCCGCTCCGTTTCCAATCAGGCCGAACGCCTTTACTCAAAATCCAATTCTTCGATCAGTTCTGCCACATCGCTTTCCACGGCTTTGGTATATTCCGCATAGCGCTGGGCATCCCAGATTTCTGCCTTGTTCCCCACTCCCACGATCAGGGCCGTTTCCCCAATCTGGGCATAGGTCCGCAGATTGGCCGGCAAGAGGATCCTCCCCTGTTTATCCGGTTCTGCTTCACAGGCGCCGCCGAAAATGAACCGGGACACGTCCCGCATTTTCTGCTTGGGCATCATTTTCTGTGCAAAGCTATTTTTCAGTTTTTCCCAGGCTTCCATGGGATACACATCCAGACAGCCATCCACTCCTTTGGTCACAACAAATGGTGTTCCCAGGCTTTCCCGCATTTTGGCCGGGACGAACAAACGGCCCTTGCTGTCCAGGGCATGTTCAAATTCACCCATCAACATAAGCCGTCCCTCCTGACCTTGAGAAAAATTCGCCACTTTTCACCACTTTTCACCATTATAGAATGTTTTTAGGGAAAAATCAATGAAAAATCGGACAAGACAACGGTAAACTTAGATTACAGGGTTGACAAAATATGATATAATGATTGCATACCCATTAAATGTAATCGAGGAGGATTCAGATGGAAAAAGTAACTGCTGATTCCAGCATTATCGAAACGGTGCAGATGCACCCTGAAATCGTCAATATCTTCATGCAGTATGGTTTGGGCTGCATCGGCTGCATGGCCGCCAACTTCGAAACCATCGGCCAAGGCGCTGCTGCCCACGGCATCGACGTGGATGCCCTGATTGCCGACATCAACGACTGCATTGCAGAGGTTGAAGGAGAAGAAAAGAAATAAAAAACAGGCTGTCTGAGCTGACCCCCAATTGTTAGACCAAAAATCTAACAATTGGGGGTCAGTTTTTTATGGCAAAACACAGCTATGAATTTAAGAAAAAAATAGTACTGGAATATTTGAACAGTGACGAAGGGTGTATTTCTATTTCACGTAAATATGGGATGGCAAGTAGCAGCCAGCTGCTAAAGTGGGTTGCTGCTTACAAGGCATTTGGTGATGATGGACTGAAAAGATCCCGCTCTCAAAAAATATACTCTTTCAAAGAAAAACTTTCTGTGGTAGAGTCTTACTTAACAAATGAAATCTCATATCAGGAACTAGCAATTCAAGTAGGGATCAACAACCCATCAATGATTGCCAGATGGGTCAATGAATTTAGAATTGCGGGACCAGATGCTTTACGGTCACATAAAAAAGGCAGGAAGAGAACTTTGAACAAATCTCAAACCAAAAAAACAGATACCCAGGTTCAGCAGCCGATGGTCGACATCAGTGTGGAACATGTCAAGGAGTTAGAGGATGAAAATCTTAAACTCCGTATAGAGAATGCTTTTTTAAAAGAACTGAGGAGACTGCGTTTAGAGGACGAAGCAAAAATGAGAGAGTTGCGAAAATCATCTCCAGTCTCCGAAGATCATTCAAATTGAAAGACCTTCTCTCCTATACTCAAATGCCCAAAGCGACCTATATGTACTGGCAGAAACGGTTTGACCGCGTGAATCCAGACCAGGAAGTAGAGGACAAAATACAGGAAATCCGCAGCCAGCATAAAGATTATGGATATCGGCGCATGACCGGTGAGCTGAAGAATCAAGGGATTTGCGTGAACAAGAAGAAAGTTCAACGTATCATGCAGAAACTGAGCCTTCAGGTAACATCCTTTACCCGGAAAAGCCGTAAATACAGTTCCTATAAGGGTAAGGTAGGGACCATTGCTCCGAATAGAATACATCGTCGTTTTGAGACGAATATCCCACATCAGAAGATTACGACCGATACTTCAGAATTCAAATATTATGAAGTAGATACACAGGGACATCTGACCCTGCACAAGCTTTATCTGGATCCTTTCCTGGACATGTTCGATGATGAAATCATCAGCTATGGAATAGCCAAACGTCCTTCGGCTGAAAGCATACTGGAAGCTCAAGCTGAAGCAATCGAAATTACTGCTGATTGTCCATATCGAAGAACGTTTCACTCCGATCAGGGCTGGGCATACCAAATGAAGGCCTATACCAGGAAACTAAAAAAAGAACGAATTTTTCAGAGCATGTCTCGAAAGGGTAACTGTCATGATAACGCTGTAATGGAAAACTTTTTCGGCTTAATGAAACAGGAAATGTATTATGGAGTGATCTACTACAGCTACGAAGAACTAAAAGCCGCTATCGAACGATACATCAAATACTATAACGAACAAAGGATCAAGGAAAAACTGGGCTGGAAAAGTCCTGTTCAATACAGGCTTTCTTTGCTGGCAGCATAAAAAAGTAACGAGACAGTAAAAACCATCTCGTTACTAAGGTCTAACTTTTTGGGGTCACATCAGTCACTGCGACAGCCTGTTTTTTGTCAATTGACAGGGGGTGTTGCACGTTACGTGCAACACCCCCCTCTTTTATTTCCCCGTCCGTCCCCGCTGGGTCAAGGGTACACCCTGTTTGCACAGGGGGCAGTCTTCGGGTTTATAGGCTTCTACGTCCAGGCGCAGCAGAGGTTCGGTGCGGACGCCGAAATCCACTTTGCCGCCGCTCCGGTCTACCAAAAGGCCCACCCCGATGGGTACGCCGCCTTCGCCTTTCACCACGTCCAGCACTTCCCGTACGCTGCCGCCGGTGGTGACGATGTCTTCCACGATCAGTACCCGGGTGCCCGGTTCGATGTGGAACCCTCTCTTGAATGTCATCTTCCCATTCACCCGTTCCGTGAAGAAGAACCGGGTGCCCAGGTTCTTGGCCACTTCATAGGCCAGCAGGATGCCGCCGGTCATAGGGCCCACCACCAGTTCCACGTTGTCGTTGACGAACCGGGCGGCGATTTCCTTGCACAGTGCTTCCGTGTACCGGGGCTGCTGCAGTACATTGAATTTTTCCACATAAGTAGGGCTGTGCAGGCCGCTGGTCAGCAGAAAATGACCATGCATCACCGCGTTGGTTTCTTCCAGCATATGCAGTACCGTTGTATCGTTCATTATCAAAAGGCTCCTTCCATTTCTTCCAGGATTTTCCGTACAGCTTCCTGTTTGTCTTTTGCTTGGGTGATGGGCCGTCCCACCACCAGATGGGTGGACCCGTTGCCGATGGCTGCCGCCGGAGTGGCGATCCGGCTCTGGTCGTTGGCAGCCGCCCAAGCCGGACGCACTCCCGGGGTCACGATGAGAAAATCTTTTCCGCATCTTTCCCGGATCCCGGCCGCTTCCCGGGGGGAAGCTACGACCCCGTCCAGGCCGCTTTCCTTGGTAAGGGCCGCCAGGTCCAGCACCTCTTCCCCGATGGGTTTGGCATAGTTCAGGGGTTTCCACTGGGCTTCATCCATACTGGTAAGCACGGTGACGGCAATCAGCTTAGGGGCGGGCCGGCCCATTTCCGCTGCAGCTTCCTGCACCGCCTTCATGCCTTCCGCCATCATCTTGGGGCCGCCCACCGCGTGGACGTTCATGATATCAGCCCCCAGCCGGGTCAGTACCGCCAGGCTGTGAGCCACCGTATTGGGGATGTCCTGGAGTTTCAGATCCAGGAATACCTTTTTGTCTTTATCTTTCAGATAGCGGATGATATCCGGTCCTGCTCCGTAGAACAGTTCCATCCCCACTTTATAGAAGGTCACTGCATCCCCCAGTTCCTCCACCAGGGCTTTGGCCCGGTCGAAGGTGGGGAAATCTAGGGCCGTGATCAGTCTGTCTCTTGCATCCATGGATTCCACTCCTCAGTTCCGTCCCGGCAGGGCCTGTCCCCGGAGTTCCTCCAGAGAAGCCGCCCCGCTGGCGTCCAGATAGTCCTGGATCCCCTGGCTGATGGTTTCCGCCAGGCTGGGATCCGTAAAGCTGCAGGTGCCCACAGCCACTGCCGTGGCCCCGGCCAGGATGAATTCCACTGCATCCTGCCAGCAGCTGATGCCCCCCATGCCGATGAGAGGCACCTTTACCGCCTGGGCCACCTGATACACCATGCGCACCGCCACCGGGTGCACCGCCGGGCCTGAAAGGCCTCCCACGATGTTCCCCAGCACCGGCCGCTTCTTCTGGATGTCGATCTTCATCCCCACCAGGGTGTTGATGAGAGAAATGGCATCGGTTCCGGCGGCTTCCACCGCCCGGGCGATTTCCGTGATGTCCGTCACATTGGGAGACAATTTGGTGATCACCGGTTTATGGGTGCGGGGCTTGGCCGCTTTCACCACTTCTCCTGCCGCATGGCAGTCAGTGCCGAAAGCCAGGCCCCCCTGGGCCACATTGGGACAAGAGATATTCAGCTCGATGGCGTCCACCCCGTCCACATCCAGCAGCTCTGCCAGAGTGCCGTAGTCTTCCGCACTGTCCCCGTCGATGTTCACGATCACCGGAGTCTTGGTCACCTGCCGCAGATGAGGCAGGGTTTCCTTGAGGAAGAATTCCACCCCGGGGTTTTCCAGCCCCACACAGTTCAGCACCCCTGCCGGGGTTTCCACCAGACGCTGGCCCTTGTTCCCGGGCCGGGGCTTCAGGGTGGTCCCCTTCACGGTAATGGCACCGATATGGTCCAGGTTGAGGAAATCGGTGAATTCCAGACCGAACCCGAAGGTGCCAGAAGCAGTGGTCACCGGTGTCTTCATGGTCACCCCCGCCAGGTCCACCTGCATCCGGGGATCTTCATAAGGCTTCACCATTCCACCACCTCCTGGCTCCAGAACACTGGGCCGTCCTTACAGATCTTCATCCGCCTGCCGCCTTTGCCCTCACAGGAACAGGACAGGCAGGCTCCCAGGCCGCAGCCCATGTATTTTTCCAGGGATACCTGGCAGGGCACCCCGTACTGGTCCACCACTTCCACCACAGCCTTCATCATGGGGCTGGGGCCGCACACATACACGCAGTCGTACTGTCCCGTGGCCAAAAGTCCCGGCAGTACCGCATTCACCGTGCCCTTCACCCCATATGAGCCGTCATCGGTGGTTTCATACTGCTTGGCGGTCTTATCCTTGAACAGATCTGCCCAGAACACTTCCGCTTTGGTCCGGCCCCCTACGATCACTTCCATTTTGTGGTCCGGGTCTGCTTGAGCCAGAAAGTGCAGAGGTGCCAGGCCCATGCCGCCGCCTACCAAAAGGCCCCGTTTGGCTCCCAGATGGAACCCGTGGCCCAAAGGCCCCACCACGCTGATGGGTTCCCCGGCCTCCATGTCATCCATGAGCTCCGTGGTCTCTCCCACGATCCGGTACATCAGGGAAAAAGTCCCGGCAGCCCGGTCTGCCCCGGCTACCCCGAAAGGCCGCCGAAGCAGGGGCTGGTGGAGTTTGTTCACCCGTACTGTCACAAACTGTCCCGGCTGGGCCGATTCCGCCACCTCTGGGCAGCGGATCTCCATGAGCCGGATATCCGGGGAGAGTTTCTCCTGCCGGACAATGGTTCCTTCTAAATATACTGCCATGGCTCACTCCGTTTTCAGATCCTGGAGGGCCACCACACTCACCACATGGCGCCGGCGCATGGCTCCCATGGCCTTGTACAGGGCCCGTGCGGTATCCAGGCTGGTCAGGCAGGGAATGGCATGTTCCACCGTAGAGCGGCGGATCTTGAAGCCGTCCCGGGTGGCATCGGAGCCGTGGGTCAGGGTATTGATCACCATGCAGATCCGGCCTTCCTTGATGTCATCCAGCAGGTTGGGGGTCCCGGCGCTGGCCTTTTCCACCCGGCCTACATGGATGCCCTTTTCTTCCAGGAACTTGGCTGTCCCGGCAGTAGCCACCAGTTCATAGCCCAGGTCTTCGAAGCCTTCTGCAATGGGCACTACTTCGTCTTTGTCCTGGTCCGCCACGGTGATCAGGATGGCCCCGCTCTTGGGGATATGGGTGCCGGCAGCGATGCATGCCTTATACAGGGCTCTGGGGAACTGGGCGTCGATGCACATCACTTCCCCGGTGGATTTCATTTCCGGCCCCAGGGTGATATCCACATCGGTCATCTTGTTGAAGGAGAAGACCGGTGCCTTCACCGCATAGTAATCCGGGAAGAGCTTCAGGCCCGGTTCCAGTCCCTGCTCCCGGATGGATACGCCCATGGCGCATTTGGTGGCCACATCCACCATGGAGATGCCGGTGACCTTGCTCAGGAAGGGCACCGTCCGGCTGGACCGAGGGTTCACTTCGATCACATACAGCTTTTCGTCCCGGACGATGTACTGGATGTTGATCATCCCATGGACTTCCAGACCCAGGGCCAGCTTGTTGGTATAGTCGATGATCTGTTCGATCACGTGCTCGCTGAGGGTCCGGGGCGGATATACCGCAATGGAATCCCCAGAATGGACCCCAGCCCGTTCGATATGTTCCATGATCCCGGGCATCAGCACGTCTTTGCCGTCGCAGATGGCATCCACTTCCACTTCCGTGCCCATCAGGTAGTGATCCACCAGCACCGGATGTTCCTGGGACGCCTTCACGGCGTTGTTCATATAGTATTTCAGTTCATCATCGTTGTAGACGATTTCCATGGCCCGGCCGCCCAGCACATAGGAAGGACGCACCATCACAGGGTAGCCCACATCGTTGGCCGCCTTCAGGGCTCCTTCGATGTCGAATACCGTATGGCCTTTGGGACGGGGGATCCCTACGCTGGTCAGCAGTTCGTCGAACCGTTCCCGGTCTTCTGCCCGGTCGATGCTGTCCACAGAAGACCCCAGGATCTTCACCCCGCAGTCGTTCAGAGGCCCCGCCAGGTTGATAGCCGTCTGGCCGCCAAATTGGACGATGACCCCTTCCGGTTTTTCCCGGTCGATCACGTTCAGCACGTCTTCCAGGGTCAGGGGTTCGAAATACAGCCGGTCAGCCGTATCGAAATCCGTGGAAACCGTTTCCGGGTTGTTGTTCACGATGATGGTTTCGTAGCCCAGTTCCTTCAGGGCCCAGACAGAATGGACGGAGCAGTAGTCGAATTCCACCCCCTGGCCGATCCGGATGGGGCCGGAGCCCAGCACCAGCACCTTCTTGTTGGGGGTATCTTCCACTTCGTCTTCCACCCCATAAGTGGAGTAGTAGTATGGAGTTTCTGCGTCGAATTCCGCCGCACAGGTATCCACCATCTTATACACCGGCAGGATCTTCCATTCCTTCCGCAGGGCCCGGATCTCCAGGCCGGTCTTCCCCACCAGCTTCCCAATGGTCACATCGGCAAAGCCCCGTTCCTTCACTTCCCGGAGGAGTTCCGGCGTCAGTTCCTCGCTCTTCAGCCGCACTTCCAGTTCCACGATGTGGCGGATCTTCCGCAGGAAGAATTCGTCGATCTTGGTGATGGCGTGGGCTTGGTCCACGGTCATCCCTCTCCGGAAGGCTTCCGCGATGGTAAAGAGCCGTTCATCGTCCACTTTCCGGACTTTGTCGAACACTTCTTGGTCCGTCAGCTTGTGGAGTTCCGGCATATCCATATGGATCAAGCCGATTTCCAGGCAGCGGACTGCCTTCAGCAGGCCGGCTTCAATGTTCCGTTCGATGGCCATCACTTCCCCGGTGGCCTTCATCTGGGTCCCCAGGGTATGGTCGGCATTGACGAATTTGTCAAAGGGCCAGCGGGGGATCTTGATCACGCAGTAGTCCAAGGTGGGTTCGAAGCAGGCGGAAGTCTTCTTGGTCACCGCGTTCTCGATTTCATCCAGGGTGTACCCGGCGGCGATCTTGGCGGCCACTTTGGCGATGGGATAGCCCGTCGCCTTTGAAGCCAGAGCAGAAGACCGGCTCACCCGGGGATTCACTTCGATGACGATGTATTCTTCGCTGTCCGGATTCAGGGCATACTGCACATTGCAGGCCCCTTCCACGCCCAGTTCCCGGACGATGTCGATGGCAGCGGTCCGGAGCATCTGGACTTCCCGGTCGGTCAGGGTCTGACAGGGCGCCACCACGATGGAATCCCCAGTATGGACCCCCACCGGATCGATGTTTTCCATGTTGCAGACAGTGATGCAGTTGTCTTCATGGTCCCGGACCACTTCGTATTCGATTTCCTTCCAGCCGGCCACGGACCGTTCGATCAGGGCCTGGCCGATCAGGGAGTACATGAGCCCTTTGGTGGTGATGTCATCCAGCTGGTCCATGTTGTGGGCAATGCCGCCCCCGGTGCCGCCCAAGGTATAGGCCGGCCGCACGATCAGGGGGAAGCCCACCTTCTTGGCGAATTCTTTGGCCGCATCCACGCTTTCCACGATGGTGCTCTGGGGAATGGGCTGGTGGAGTTTTTCCATGGTTTCCTTGAACAGTTCCCGGTCTTCCGCCTTCATGATGCTGGCGATCTGAGTGCCCAGGAGCTGTACATTGTATTTCTTCAGGATGCCCTTCTTATCCAGTTCGATGGCCAGGTTCAGGCCGATCTGCCCACCCAGGGTGGCCAAGAGAGAATCCGGCCGTTCCTTGGCGATGATGGCTTCCAGGAACTCCACGTCCAACGGTTCCACATAGACCCGGTCCGCAATGTGCACATCGGTCATGATGGTGGCCGGGTTGGAATTCACCAGCACCACTTCCAGCCCTTCTTCCTTCAGGGCCCGGCAGGCCTGGGTGCCGGAATAGTCGAATTCAGCCGCCTGACCGATGATGATCGGGCCGGAACCGATGACCATGACTTTTTTCACATTCTCTTTTTTTGGCATATCAGTGCCCTCCCATCATTTTGATAAACCGGTCGAACAGATAGGCGTTGCCGCTGGGACCGGGGGAAGCTTCCGGATGGTACTGCACTGTAAAAGTAGGATGGTCCAGATAGCGCAGGCCTTCGATGGTATTGTCGTTCAGGGAACGGTTGATCACTTCGATGGGCAGGCCCTTCAGGGAATCCTCGTCCACCATGTAGCCGTGGTTCTGGGACGTGATGCAGATCTTGTGATCCACCAGATCCCGGACCGGCTGGTTGATGCCCCGGTGGCCGAAGAGCATCTTCTTGGTCTTGGCCCCGTTGGCCAGTGCCATCACCTGATGCCCCATGCAGATGCCAAAGATGGGCTTCTTGCCGATCATCTTCTTGATGTTCTCGATTTCCGGCTTCAAGTCCGCCGGGTCCCCAGGGCCGTTGCTCAGGAAGATCCCATCCGGATCGATGGCCAGCACCTCTTCTGCCGGAGTTTCTGCCGGGAACACCGTCAGTTTGCAGCCTTTTTCCACCAGGCATTCCAGGATGTGCCGCTTCACCCCGTAGTCCATGACGGCTACGGAGTATTTGGCATCCTCCGGCCCCATGGTATATACCTTCTTGGTGGTCACCTGGGCCACCTGGTCATGTTCTTCCGGGGTAGCCAGGAGAGCCTGGATTTCGTCATCGGGAGTATCCGCCGGCACCAACACCCCCTGGAGAGTCCCGTAGGACCGGATCCGCCGGGTGATGGCCCGGGTATCCACTCCCGTGAGCACTGGGATATCGTTCTTTTCCAAGAATTCCATCACCGTGCCCTCATCCCGCCAGCTGGAAGGTTCATCGCACAGTTCGCTGACGATCAGCCCTTTATAACAGCAGCCTTCGCTCTGGTTGAAAAGATCATTGCAGCCGTAGTTGCCGATCTGGGGATAGGTGAAGATGACGATCTGCCCGCAGAAAGAGGGGTCCGTCAAAGTCTCCTGATAGCCGGACATGCCGGTGGTGAACACCACTTCCCCCACTGCTTTGTGGGTGCTGTAGAGGGTTCCCTCATAGACGCTTCCGTCCTTCAATACCAATTTGCCTTTTACTTTTTGCATACCACACCGTCTTTCATCACAAACCGGCCATCGACCATGGTCGCCACTGCCATGCCTTTGCAGTGCTTTCCGTCAAAGGGTGTCACTTTGCCCCGGGTATAGAATTTTTCACTGTCCACCGTCCATTCCCGGTCCAGATCCAGGATGGTGATATCCGCATTCCGGCCCACTTTCAAGCTGCCAGCGTCCAGATCCATGATCCGGGCGGGGCTGGTGCTCATTTTATCTACGATTTCATTGATGGAGAATTCTCCCGTATGGTACAGGTCCGTCAGGACCACCCCCACAGAAGTCTCCAGACCGCAGAACCCGTTGGGGGCATACCGGAATTCCACATCCTTTTCTTCCGGTGCATGGGGCGCATGGTCCGTGACGATGGCATCGATGGTGCCGTCCTTCAGACCTTTCCGCAGGGCTTCCACATGGTCCCAGCTCCGCAAAGGCGGGGAAACCCGGGTGGCCGTATTGTAGCCGGCACAGGCTTCGTCGGTCAAGGTCAGGTGGTGCACCGTCGCTTCGCAGGTGATGTTCACCCCTCGGGCCTTGGCCTGCCGGACAATGTCCACTGCCCCTTTGCTGGCGATGTGGGCAATGTGGATGTGGGCCCCGGTGTATTCCGCAATGGCCGCATCCCGGGCCACACAGATGTCTTCGGCGATGGAAGGGATGCCGGGCACCCCCAGCCGGGCAGAGACGGCCCCTTCGTGCATGAACCCTTCGTGGTTCATTTCTTCATCGATGTCGTGGCAAATGAGGGGCTTATCGAAAGCGCTTACATACTGGGCCGCCAGGTTCATCACATAGGCGCTGGACACATAGTGGCCGTCATCGGAGAAGCCCATGACCCCGTGCTGGGCCATGTCCCCCATTTCAGACAGTTCCTTGCCTTTTTCCCCTTTGGTGATGGCCCCGATCACTTCCACATGGACGTACCCTTCTTTCTGGGCCCGTTCCTGGATGCCGCTGACCACAATGGAGCTGTCGATCACGGGTTTGGTATTGGGCATGCAGGCCACCCGGGTGATGCCCCCGTGGGCTGCTGCCATGGTGCCGGTGACCAAATCTTCCTTGGCTTCCAGCCCCGGTTCCCGGAGATGGGTGTGGAGGTCGATGAAGCCGGGAGCCACCACAAGGCCCGTTGCGTCAAATACTTCATCCGCCGCTGCATCGATGTGAGGCGCCGCTTGGGCGATTTTCCCGTCTTCCACCAGAAGGTCCATCACCTGGTCCAGCTGCTGGCTGGGATCTACGATCCGTCCGTTCTTAATTAGCGTTTTCAACTGGCTTTCCTCCCATAATCGTCAAGAATAACACGGCCATCCGCACCGCGACCCCGTTGGTCACCTGTTCCCGGATCACCGCCTGGTCGCTGTAGCCCGTATCCCAGGAAATTTCCAGGCCTCGGTTCATGGGGCCCGGATGCATCACCAGGCAGTCCGGTTTGGCCAGTTTCATCCGTTCTTCGTTGACTCCGTAGATCCGGGCGTATTCCCGAGGCGTAGGGAACATGGCTTTATCCTGGCGTTCCAGCTGGATCCGCAGCACATCCACCACATCCGCCCCTTCGATGGCGTCTTCCACCCTTTTGTGTACCGTGACCCCCAGTTCCTGGATGTCGTGGGGGATCAGGGTCATGGGCCCTGCCACATGGACATCCGCTCCCAGTTTGGTCCAGGCCGCAATGTTGCTCCGGGCCACTCGGCTGTAGAGGATATCCCCGATGATGGCCATTTTCAGGCCCTTGAACTGTTTTCCGTGTTCCAGGATGGTGAACATGTCCAGGAGACCCTGGGTGGGATGGGCATGAGCCCCGTCCCCCGCATTGATCACAATGGGGGCAGCGATATCCGCTGCATATTTGGCAGCTCCTTCCACCGGGTGCCGCATGACGATGGCATCGCAGGCCATGGACTGCATGGTCAGGATGGTGTCCTTCAGGCATTCCCCCTTCTTCACACTGGAAGTCCCGGTGCTCAAATTGATCACATCGGCTCCCAAGTACTTCCCAGCCAGTTCGAAAGAACTCCGGGTCCGGGTGCTGTTTTCATAGAACAGGTTCACAATGGATTTGCCCCGCAGAGAAGGGAGCTTCTTGATGTCCCGTTTCATGACCTTTTTCATCTCTGCTGCCGTTCGCATGATCAGATCGTACTCTTCCACGGACAGGGAGGAAAGATCCAGGATATCCCGTCCGGACAGGCTGACTGCCGCCTTTGTCATGTTGTAGCCTCCTATTGTTACAGTTCGCTGGAATAAGGACCGGGCCAGTGCCCCATCCTGTTTCATAAAAATAAGCCTTCTCGTCCTAAGACAAGAAGGCTTCTAATTAAATGCTTCTGGATAAAAGTCCCTTTCTTAGTCTCACAGGACTAGGTTAAAAGGTAGTACTTTTGAAGTTTGTTCTAGTGTAGCACGGGGGGGAGGAAAAGTCAAGGCATCAGGATGCTGTAAGCTATCCGGTACTTTTCCACCCGCTTCCGGTCCTTTTCCGTCACTTCCGGCAGCCGGGTCAGGTCCATGTTGTTCCGCAAGTCCGCCTTTTTCACCGCGATGGCATAGGGATTCCCGCTTGCCTTGATGTTCCGCACATAGTCCAGATAGGGGATCTTTTTGTCGTGGGTCAAAAGGGCCACCGCCTCCGCCACGGTCTTCCCGAATAATTTTTCCAGGGTTTCCCGGTCCATGGCCGTATCTTCCAGGGTGTCATGGAGCATCCCCACCAGGGCATATGTCTCTCCCAAGGAGAGCACCTGGTCCGATACGAACTTCACATGATGGATATAGTCTTTTCCTGCCCGGTCCTTCTGTCCCGCATGATATTTCTTTGCCACCTCATAGGCCAATGTCAGTTTCTCCATTTTCACCGCTCCTTACTCTCCTCTGGATCTTCCAATGCATCCACGAACCGCACATCCCAGTCTTCATATTTCACCATCATTTCATGGATATGCTGGGCAATCATGATCGCCGGTGCCCCTGTATTCACATGATACATGAATCGGAACTCCTGGAAATGGAACGGTTCCCCCAAAAGGCCGCTGTAGAACCGGTCCAGTACCTGAGGAGTCAGCGGCCCCAGGGCTTTGCCCGGGCCTCCTTTTTGAGAAAATTCCCAGGCCTGGCCATTTTCATCGACAAAAAGGTATCCCTTCTGCCCGAACCGCCGGCTCATGGCAGGCCCCAGGCGTTCCAATTCCGGCCGGTACAGCACATTCATATGGACCAGCACCTGGCAGCAGGGCTGCCGGCCGCCCCATACCCATTCACAGTGGAAATCCACCAGGCGCAGCCATTGCTGCAGGGCTTCCAGATCCTTGGGCTTCGCCGAAAGAAACACCCCGCAGCGCTGCCGTCCGAACTGCTCCAATAATGGTTTTTCCATATCCATTCCCCCTTCCGCACTTTCATTGTAGCAGAAAAAGTGGGAAAAATGGGGGACAAATGGGAAGGACGTCAGACCGGTCCTTGATAAGAAGACAGGGCCGTGTCTGCCTTCTTTTCTCTCTTACAACACTTTTTTCCACTTAATGACGGTATTTTTCCACCCAGGAAGGAAGTTCTTGTTTCTTGACGAATGGTATCACTATACCTATTCTATAAGGAGGCAGAACTATGGAAAAAATCAAGACCTTTGACGAACTCACTATCCGGGATAATTTTCTCTTCCAGCATGTCATGCGCAATGAACGGCTTTGCACCCATCTCATCGAAAAAATCTTGAATATCAAAGTCCGTTCCCTCCACTACCTGGATTTCGAAAAGACCATCGACCTCCGTCTGGACGGCAAAAGCATCCGTTTGGATGTCTATGTAGAAGACGAAGAAGGCCGGGTCTACGATATCGAGATGCAATGCTCCAACTCCCCCAGGAACGACTTAGCCAAACGCAGCCGTTTCTACCAAAGTATGATCGATGGAGAACTGCTGGACAATGGCAAACCGTATGAAGAACTGAATCCCTCTTATGTAATCTTCATTTGTACATTTGACTCTTTCCACAAAGGACTTCCCATATACACATTTACCCATTGCTGTAAAGAGGATTACAAGGTACAATTAAAAGACGAAGAGACCCGGATGTTTCTCAACAGCAAGGGCAGTGAAAATGCAACAGATCCTGATATCGCTGCTTTTCTCCGGTATGTGGACGGAAAAGCTGCTAAGGGGAATTTCGTAGAAAGATTGGATCAGGAAGTCCATTTTGTTAAAAGTATAGATAAAGTGAGGCGAGAGTATATGATTTTAAGCGATGAAATCAGGAGACGCCAAAGAGAAGCCGCAGAAGAAGGCATGAAAAAAGGATTAGAACAGGGATTAGAACAAGGATTGGAGCAAGGCCGCCTGGAAGGGAAACGGGAAGGCAGTGAAAACGAACGCCGCCAGTTGCTGATGAACCTTTTGGACAGCGGTATGCAGGCGGAACAAATCGCAGCCGGAACCAAAGTTCCAGTAGAATACGTACGGAAACTGGCTGAAGAAATGAAAAATTAATATTTCAAAAGGGGCTGCTGCACGTGTGATTTTCACACGTGCAGCAGCCCCTTCTTCACTCCCTCAGCTCCCGCAAAAGTTCCTGGAGATTCTTCTGCTGGTTCTCTTCGCTGACTTCTTCGGAAGAGGGAATCACATTGGCCGCCGGGCGGATCTGGTTCCCTTCCAGCCGGCAGTTGTAGAAAGATTCCAGTTCCTGGTCTCCGTTGGTGAGCCCGTAGAGGATCTCCAGCCCCCGGATGGAAACGTCCACTTCTTCCCCTTCTTCCTCATAGGGCATGGGGCTCAGGGAAAGGAGATATTTATAGGCCATCTCCGGCATCAGCTCTTGGAGGACTTTTTTCTTATAGCTGTATTTGGCATCCAGGATCAAGTAAGTCTCCCGCCCTCTTCCCCGCCATTTCAGCAAATAGTCCGGGGTGTAATAATGGCCTTCCTCCAGGGCCTTGAAGGCATAGGTGGTATTCCGGTAGAGGTGGATGCCCCTTTCGGCGTTTTCCGCCTGGTCCGTGATCACCGGCTGGAAATACAGGGTCAGGCTCTCTTCTCCCTTGTGGAAGTGGAACACATTCTGGTAACCGGAAGGGTCGTACAGGTTCCGTGCCCCCTGGCTGTAGCGCTGCCGGCGGCGGCTGTCCAGGATGTAGCCGGCTCCCTGGAGCTGGCAAATCAGTTTGGCCAAGCAGTACACTTCGAATACGAAGGTGTTTTCATACAGGTTCAGCAGCATCTGCTCCCGGGGGAAGTGGTGGCAGGTATTCTGGATCCACTGGTGGATGCACAGGTAGATCCGGTGATACTGAGGAATCCGGAAAAAGGGTTCCGTGGGCACCGGCAACTGGAGGCCATCCAACAAGGTCACTGGAAGGATCTGCTGGTAGGAGACGAACATCTCCTGGAGCCGCTCTTCCACCTCTTCGCACCGTCCCAGGAAGCTCCGGAGCATCCGGGCCGCATTTTCATAGAGCACCTGGGAAGACAGGATATAGCCGTTTTCCAGGGCATCCGGCAGTTCCAGCCCTTGGAGCTGGTCCTGGATTTCCTTCCGTCCTTCCCCGATGTCGTAGAGCATCCGTTTGAGGAAGCTGAGGACCACCTGGTTCTCATAGACATCCCGGCTCATCTTATCCTGGGTCATCAGGAGCTTTTCGGGCAGGCAGTGCCGGTCCCCAACCTGGATCCCAGCAGGAGACTCCTTCAGATATTCCGGATGGCGGACCAGATACTGGAGGGTATGGGAATTCACCGTCTGGACTTTTTCCGTCCAGTCCACCACCTCGGCGGTTTCCAAGGTGTGGCGGCAGTTGGCCTTGAAATACCCATAGCTTTCTTCATAGACCTGGAGGATCTCATCGGCCAGGGTCAGTTGGGAAAGGAAATCCTGGAAATCGCTCCGTTCCCCCTGGACCAGGCCCCCGGTCTTTTCCCGGAGCAAGGGCTTCTGGTGGGCATAGATGAATTCCAGCATGGCTTTCAGGTTCTGCTGCTGGGGAGAAGGCTGGATCAGCACCGGCAGAAGGTCGGTATACCAGGTGCTGTCAGTGCCGTCTTCCTGCTGGAGGGTGATTTCCAGTTCCACCAGGCCCATATGGTAGGCAAAGATATTGTTGGGGAACAGGACGGTGCCGTGGCGCCGGTCGTACATACTGTTCAGCGGCTTTCCGTTCAGCGCCACCGCTACGGAAGCACAGTCCCAACCGGCAGGGAGCTCCAGGTCGTAGTGGAGGTTTTCCCGCACCCCCGGATGCCCCGCTGCCGCCAGGACCCGTTCTGCCGAATAGGGACGGGCCTGATCGGTCACCGGCAGCAGCAGTCCTGGCCCGTTCTGTTCCAGGAGACGGATGGTGTTTTCCATGGCCATCTCAGTGGAAGAACTGGAAGAACTTCATCCGCCGGTTCCCCCACTCCAGGATCTGATCCAACAGCGCCGCGCTCTGGACCATCCGGTTGCTGGCACAGTCATCCCGGAACTGGATCAGCCATTTTTCGAATTCTGCCCCATTGCCGCTGAGTTTGGGCAGGACTTTCTGGGCCACGGCATAGTCCAGGGCGATGACCCCGGGGCGGATGTGGTCTTCCGGTTCCATGAGACGGGAAGCCACCCGCCAGTACCGGTGCAGGGCCAGTTCAATCCGCATGCTCAGATAGATATTCTGTTCCGCCAGCCGGGCTTTCACCCGGTCATAGACATTCTGCTCCACGCTGGTCAGCTGGCAGCTTTCCCGGGGAGCCACATCGAAGAGGCTCTTCAGCTGCTGCCAGGAGACCTGCTGGATTTCCCCATTGCCCAATCCCCCGTCTACTTCTGGGACGAACTCCGTATGGGGCAGGGTGACGATCCAGGCCCGGTCGATCAGCCGGGGAGAAAGTGTCTCCGTGGTGTGGTCGTTGTTGATGGTAGCTAGGAAATGGAGGGTCTCCGGCAGCTGGAACCGATGGTTGTGGCCCAGGTTGATGGTGTGCTCCTCATTCCAATCATCGCATACATTCATGAAATCTGCCCAGTAGTATTCCATGGGGGAAAGGTTGGCTTCATCCAGGAGGATGTAATAGGGATACTGCCGGATTCCATGACGTTTTTCCCAATCCAGCAGCCGCAGCCCGTCATAGACATCCCGGTTGCTTTCTTCGAAGGCCTTGGTGAGGGGATTGTAATAGCCGATCAGATCCCGTTTGGAAGTCCAGCCCCGCTCCACGGAAACAGGGATATACCGATTGGTGGTGCTCATGAAATCCTGGGGCCCGATTTTCCGTTCGAACTGGGTCAGTCCCAGCACCTTGCCCAGAAGGTTGCAGAAAGAAGTCTTGCCGCTGCCGGGAGAGCCGGAAAACACCGTCAAAAAGCCCTGGGTAGCGCAGATCAAGAGATCCAGGATCAGGTTCCGGCTGTATTGGGGCCGTTCTTTCTGGATGGAAGTGATCAAGTATTCCAGGCATTTCCGATTGTTGCTGCTGGAAGCTGGGATCCCGTTGATCCGTTCTGCCAGCTCTTCTTCCGTCTGGGGCGGAGCCTGGCGGGTCTGTCTTTCCTGGACCAGGGCCAAGGCTTTCCGGTTCCGGGCGGATACACCCTTGGCGTTTCCCAGTTCCTGCCAGATATCCGGATACCGTTCCAAGAGGGCGGAGATGAAATCCTGTCCCCACCGTTTGTTCACATTGTCCAGGAGATGCTGGTACAGGAAGTCCCCCACCTCTTCATAGCCTTCCCGGGCCGCCTTATCCCCTTCCAAGATGGCTTCCAGCCGCTGGATCCGCTGCTGCCGGATGGCGGAGGGAAGATTGCTGAACAGCTGGTCCTGTTCCCGTTCCAGGAAGTTTTTCAAGGTTTCCGGCTTTACCATGTCGCCGGAATCCACCTGGGCGCTTTTCACCAGGCTCTGGAGCAGTACTTCATCCGGGGCCATATCCACCAGCTGGGAAGCCGTGCCCGGCAGACGATGGTAAAAGGTCCACTCTGTCTTTTCCTGCCGGCTGGCCCAGGTCCCTTCGGCCGGGGAGAAGACCACTTTCTGCCAGGTTTCCGGCGGGCAGGCAGTCAAGAGATACTGGTTGGCAGGCACTTCGCTTTCCACAAAGAAACCGAACCGGTTGTTCTTCTGGACTTCATAAGGGCCGGCGATCCAGCCATTTTCCAGCTGGATCAGGATCTGCTCTCCGGCAAAGAGATCCTCTTCCTGGAGCCGCAGCACCGTATCTTTAGAAATGGGATCCAGGAGCCTTTTTTCCGGCACCACCGTATACAGTCCCTTTTCAAAGGGATACTGCAGGTGCCCTTCCTTCAGGGCATCGATGCAGAACACCCGATAAGCGGTGGACCGGAGGTTCCCCTGGTTGTCTTTGTTTTCCACCAGGGTTTCCGGGCTGATTTCCAGGAAGATGATGTCATTCTCATGGAAATGGTCTTCCATATATTTCTGGTCGCTGTGGAGGCTGTACCACAGGTTGATGTTCTTGTACTGTTCTGCCCGGGGGATCAGGGCATCGATTTCTTCTCCCGAAAGGGCCCGGTAGGCTTCATCCTGCCAGATCCCCATGGGCGTGAAATTGTAAAAGCTGTCCACGATGTTGATCCGGCCCACATAGGTGGTGAAGTTCTTTTCTTCCGAGGCTTCCTGTCCGTCGTCGGCGCTTTCCGGAGCGGAGGCGGGCCCTGCAGGCACCATTGCCGCTTCCGGGGCCTGGGCAGGATCCAAGGCAGCAGAAACGGCCTGAGGTTCCGAGGTGGCCGGTGCCATGGTCTCCGCCGGAACTTCTTCCGGGGCCGGTTCCAGGACGGCATTCTTCTTTGCCCGGCCGTTCCGGTTCCGGACAGCCTTATCCCGCATCCGGCTGTCCCGGTTCTTCCGGGCAGCAGGCTCTTCCGGGTTTTCTTCTGCAGAGACTTCTGGTTCCCGGTTCTCTTTGGCTTCCCGGTCTCCCTTGGTCCCTTTGCCGTTTTTGGTCTCTTTGGTCTCTTTGGTTTCCCTGGCTTCCCGGGCCTCTTTTTCTTTCTTCTTCAGCAGGGCTTCTGCCTGGTGCTGCTTCCCTTCCGGATATGGCATTTCGGCCATTTCCAGCACCATCCACAGGGCGTTGGGCCGAAAAGGCTCTTTTTTCTTCTGGCAGATCCGTCCATATTTCAGCAGCAGGTCCGCCATGGCATCCGGGCTGTATTTGCTGATTTTTTTCATGTTCTCCGGATCTTTCCCCACGATCTGCTGCAAGTTCCGGCACACCTGGCCCAGGAAGGCTTGGAAGGTATAGGCGGCAATATCCTGGTAGATCCGGTCCCCTTCCTGGTACAGCTCGACGGCAAAGGGAACGATTTTCTCCCTCACCCGGGGGGACCGTTTGTCCAGTTTTCCCAGTTGGATGATGTATTTCCGGTATTTCCGGCTGTTCCCCTTCATGGGCTTCAGCAGTTCCTCCACTGGGGTGGTTTCAAACAGCATCTGCAGATAATGTTCCTGGACCTTGTCCGCAGTGCTGCTACTGAGATCGACGGGCAGGGCAGCCTCTTGTTTTTTTGGTAATTTCTGGGGTTTCATCATGGCCTCCGACACATAGGATATAAGAGTAATTTGACAAATAAAAAGAAAAGCCGACGCCTCTCCCAGCGCGGCTCTTCCTATTATACCCAATTTGGGTCATTTTTTCCACTTTTCCATGGTGCTCCACACGTCCGGCTCTTCCAGACCCTTCCGCCAGTAGGCGCTGCCAGCTAAGTCGTACCGGCTGATCAGGGCATTCTTCAGAGCCAGGCTCCGAGACTCTTCCTGCCACACCCGATGGAGCACCCCCTGTTCCCGGTATTCGAAATAATATTGGCCTTCTTCGCTGCGCCAAGCCGGCACCATCCCTTTTTCAGCGATCAGCTTCCGGGCACCTTCCATGGAAAGGGTCTTGGCGCTGACCTTTCCCTCTTCTTCCTTCCAGTCCCGCATGTAGAGGGGCATCCCCAGCACCAGTTTTTCTGCCGGGACTTCCTGTAACGTATTCCGGATGCCTTTTTCCACCCAGGGCAGGCTGGCTACGGAGCCGGCCCGGGGAGACAGCCGGGAATGCTCATCGTAGGCCATGAGCATCACATAGTCCACCTTCCCCGCCAGGGCCTTCCGGTCGTAGCAGCGGGACCAGTTGCTGTTGTCCGAGGGAACTGTCACATCGATGGAGACGGTATACCCTTCCTGCTGCAGGGGGCCGGCGATCTCTCCCACGAACTCCGTCAGCCGGTCGCTGTCTTCCGCCCGGATGTTTTCGAAATCCAGGTTGATCCCATCCAGCTGGTACTGTTTCGCCAGGGACAGGATCCCCTCCACCGCATTCTTCCGGCCGGCTGGATTGTCCAAGAGGCCATGGGTCCGGTCCGGGTCGAAGCCGTTGGTGATGAGCGCCCACACTTTATACCCCTGGGCATGGGCCTGGGGCGCATAGTCCAGGGACGCATGCTTCACCTGGATGTTCCCCTCTGTATCCCCGATCACGAACCAGCTGGGAGAAAGGACATTGATCCCCGGCAGCTTCTTTTCCCGGGAAAGCCGGGAAGCGTTTTCTCCGGGAGCCTGCCAGTCCCACACCAGCCCCACCGGACCCTCCACCTTCTGGGGACGGTAGGGTTCCTGGACCGGAGGCTGCTTCTCCTTTCCCGGCCCAATGCTTCCAGGGGTCCGGGCACAGGCCGTGCCGGTGAGGGCCATCAGGCAAAGGCAGAAAACGGGTATCCATCGTTTGTTCATGAAAGTCCTCCTGTCGTGCTTTTACTCTTTCAGTTCTTTTTCCTTTTCTTCCAAAAATTGTTCCACACAAGCGGCAAAATCCAGATCCTGCCGCTGGGACAGTACCGCCAGCCACCAGACGCACTCTCCGATTTTTGCAGCCAGCCTGTCCTTTTCCTCACTGGGCCAACGGCCCTGGGCAGCCATGGTCAGCCGTCCCTATTCTTCACGCTCTACTCTGTACTCTTCACTCTGCCCTGTTCTTACGGCTTCAAGTTCCCTTTTGCCACATTCCGGTCGATGATGGCCTGGACGGCCTGGCCGATCTTTTCGCTGCCTTCACCGGTATGGGCGTTCCGTTTTTCCACCTGCAGCCGGCCTACCTGGTGGAGCCGCCAGTCTTTTCCGTCATTGGCATCGTTCAGCAGGATGGGCTGGAAATTGTCCAGGGCATGGGCGTACCGGGCTTCCGGCGTATCTCCCCGATCGAATTCTTCAAAAAGATCCCGGAATTCCCGCGCCTGGTCTTCCGGCAGCAGTCCAAAGATCCGGTCCGCCGCCTTTTCCTCCCGTTCCCGCTGGGTCTTCACCCCTTCCGGGTCGTAGGCATAGGTATCCCCTGCATCGATTTCCACCACATCGTGAAGGAGGATCATCAAAAGGGTCCGGGCCAGATCGATCGGTTCGTTGGCATATTCCTGCAAAAGACAGGCCATCACCGCCATGTGCCAGGCGTGCTCCGCATCGTTTTCCTGCCGGCGGTATCCGGTGAGATGGGTCTGGCGGAGAATGGTCTTTTCCTTATCCAGTTCCAGGATGAACTGGAGCTGTTTGGCAAAACGTGGATCGTCTGTCATTTGTACTGCCTCCTGTTTCGTTCATTACAGGTTCCATTATACCATGGAAAAAGAGACTGTGCCCGCCGTCCTGTTCTGCAAGCCTTCCTCCGTACTTGATCCTCTGTAAAATTTCTGTAAAATCTGACGAGTTCTGTAAAACCTGGGTAAAATCTCCTCTTTCCGGCACTGTGCCAGTACGGAGGTGGTTTATACTAAAAGCAAGACAAGGAAAATCCAATGCTTTTTGTATCAATCGGGGTGTTTGACCATGAAAAATCAACTGTACAAATCACCGGAAGCGCTTTATCAGGGACTGAGCCGGCTGCGCCAGGATGTGCTGGTGAAGGGGGAAGCTCTGTATCGATCCTGGCGTCCCCAGATCCAGCGGACCCATTTCCTGAACAGCGCCTTGAACATGGCTTTTTATCTGGCTCTGCGTTCCCACGACCTGCGGAAGATCCAGCATTCTCTCCTGCCCCTGGGCCTTTCTTCCCTGGGCCGGGGCGAAGCCCGGACCATCACCAACCTGGATGCGGTGATGGCTTCTCTGGGACGGATCTGCCAGGTGCCCGAAGCCCAGCAGATTCCCTATCCGGATCCCAAACGGTTCTTTTCCGGGGATACCCTGCTCTCCTACAATACAGGGCGTCTCTTCGGCCGGGAAAAAAGCGGTACCCGGATCATGGTGACCCTGCCCACCGATGCAGCCCTGGACGGCGGGAAGCTGATCCGGGAACTGGTGGCTGCCGGCATGGACAGTGCCCGGATCAACTGTGCCCACGATACCCAGGCCGAATGGGAAAAGATGATCGGATACATCCGTCAGGCAGAACAAAAGACCGGCCGCCGCTGCCGGGTCCATATGGATCTGGCAGGGCCCAAGGTGCGGATCGATCATCTCCTGCTGCTTTCCCTGGATGCCCGGGTATTTCCGGGCGATTCCCTGTTCCTGGTCCGGGACAGCATCGCCGCCTGGGACCCGGCCTACCAAGGAGGGATCGTGATTTCCTGCAGCATCCCGGAAATCTTCCAGCACCTGAAAGCGGGAGACCCGGTGCTCATCGATGACGGGAAGATCCGGGCGGAAGTAGAAAAGATCGTCCCCCAGGGAGCTTGGCTAAAGATCCTTTACGCCCGTCCCGGGGGAAGCAAACTCAAGAACCAGAAAAGCCTGAACTTCCCCCAGACTCCGCTGGATATCTCCCCCCTCACCTCCAAAGACCTGGAGGACCTGGACTTTGTGGCAGCCCAGGCAGATTCCATCGGCTATTCCTTCGTGAAATCCGCAGAGGATATGGCCCGGCTCCAGCAGGAACTGCGCCGGAGATTGGGCCGGCAGTACCGGAAGAAGGCCATCATCGCCAAGATCGAGACCCGGGAAGCGGTCCACCACCTGCCGGACATCATCGTCCAAGCCGCCTCCCGGCAGCCCTTGGGCATCATGATCGCCCGGGGTGACTTGGCTGTGGAAGTGGGCTGGCAGCGCTTGGCAGAACTCCAGGAAGAGATCCTGTGGATCTGTGAAGCAGCCCATGTGCCGGTGATCTGGGCCACCCAAGTGCTGGAGAACCTGGTGCGGACAGGCCTCCCCTCCCGAGCAGAGATTACCGATGCGGCCATGGGGGAACGGGCGGAATGCGTCATGCTGAACAAAGGTCCCTACATCGTGGAAGGGGTCTCCGTCCTGAACAACATCCTGAAACGGATGGAATCCCACCAGTATAAAAAATCTCCGGAACTCCGTGCCCTGAGCCTGGCCAAGGAAGAATTCCAGCGGCTCAAGACAGCGGCAGGAGGGAAGAAATAAGGAAAGAGGGTGTTGCACAAAACATGCATGATGTGACCCCAAAAAGTTAGACCTTAGTAACGAGATGGTTTTTACTGTCTCGTTACTTTTTTATGCTGCCAGCAAAGAAAGCCTGTATTGAACAGGACTTTTCCAGCCCAGTTTTTCCTTGATCCTTTGTTCGTTATAGTATTTGATGTATCGTTCGATAGCGGCTTTTAGTTCTTCGTAGCTGTAGTAGATCACTCCATAATACATTTCCTGTTTCATTAAGCCGAAAAAGTTTTCCATTACAGCGTTATCATGACAGTTACCCTTTCGAGACATGCTCTGAAAAATTCGTTCTTTTTTTAGTTTCCTGGTATAGGCCTTCATTTGGTATGCCCAGCCCTGATCGGAGTGAAACGTTCTTCGATATGGACAATCAGCAGTAATTTCGATTGCTTCAGCTTGAGCTTCCAGTATGCTTTCAGCCGAAGGACGTTTGGCTATTCCATAGCTGATGATTTCATCATCGAACATGTCCAGGAAAGGATCCAGATAAAGCTTGTGCAGGGTCAGATGTCCCTGTGTATCTACTTCATAATATTTGAATTCTGAAGTATCGGTCGTAATCTTCTGATGTGGGATATTCGTCTCAAAACGACGATGTATTCTATTCGGAGCAATGGTCCCTACCTTACCCTTATAGGAACTGTATTTACGGCTTTTCCGGGTAAAGGATGTTACCTGAAGGCTCAGTTTCTGCATGATACGTTGAACTTTCTTCTTGTTCACGCAAATCCCTTGATTCTTCAGCTCACCGGTCATGCGCCGATATCCATAATCTTTATGCTGGCTGCGGATTTCCTGTATTTTGTCCTCTACTTCCTGGTCTGGATTCACGCGGTCAAACCGTTTCTGCCAGTACATATAGGTCGCTTTGGGCATTTGAGTATAGGAGAGAAGGTCTTTCAATTTGAATGATCTTCGGAGACTGGAGATGATTTTCGCAACTCTCTCATTTTTGCTTCGTCCTCTAAACGCAGTCTCCTCAGTTCTTTTAAAAAAGCATTCTCTATACGGAGTTTAAGATTTTCATCCTCTAACTCCTTGACATGTTCCACACTGATGTCGACCATCGGCTGCTGAACCTGGGTATCTGTTTTTTTGGTTTGAGATTTGTTCAAAGTTCTCTTCCTGCCTTTTTTATGTGACCGTAAAGCATCTGGTCCCGCAATTCTAAATTCATTGACCCATCTGGCAATCATTGATGGGTTGTTGATCCCTACTTGAATTGCTAGTTCCTGATATGAGATTTCATTTGTTAAGTAAGACTCTACCACAGAAAGTTTTTCTTTGAAAGAGTATATTTTTTGAGAGCGGGATCTTTTCAGTCCATCATCACCAAATGCCTTGTAAGCAGCAACCCACTTTAGCAGCTGGCTGCTACTTGCCATCCCATATTTACGTGAAATAGAAATACACCCTTCGTCACTGTTCAAATATTCCAGTACTATTTTTTTCTTAAATTCATAGCTGTGTTTTGCCATAAAAAACTGACCCCCAATTGTTAGATTTTTGGTCTAACAATTGGGGGTCAGCTCAGCAGCACCCTCTTCTTTTCACCCTATTTTCTCTTGAAAGGCCCGTTCTACGGCCTCTTTTTCTTCGTATCCTTCTTCCAGGTATTTCCGGATCAGCTGCTGCATCTCTTCATAATCCCGAGGAATGACCCGGGTGAAGCGCTGGACCGTATGTTCCCAATCTGCCAGCAGTTCTCTGGAAAGGGGACTGCCCGTCATGATTCCATGGCGGACCAGGATATCCCGGAGCTTTTCCTGTTCGGCCGGTTCCGCCACCGCCTCCAGGTTCACCATCCCCTGGTTGCAGCAGGCTTCGTCCAGATCCAACACATAGGCCGTACCTCCGGACATGCCGGCGGCGAAATTCTGGCCCACAGGCCCCAGGATCACCGCCGTCCCGCCGGTCATGTATTCACAGCCGTGGTTGCCGATGCCCTCCACCACCGCTGTTGCACCGCTGTTGCGGACGCAGAACCGTTCACCGGCCCGGCCGTTGATATAAACTTCTCCGCTGGTAGCGCCGAAGCAGGCCACATTGCCGATGATCACATTCTCTGAAGGAGCAAAATCTGCTGCTGCCGGCGGGAACACGGCGATCTTTCCGCCGGAGAGGCCCTTCCCCAGATAATCATTGGCATCCCCTTCCAGGCGCAGGGTCAGCCCCTGGGGAATGAAGGCCCCGAAGCTCTGGCCGGCACTGCCTACAAAGGAGAGCTGGATGGTATCGGCCGGCAGCCCTTCTTCCCCGTACCGGCGGAAGATCTCGCTGCCCAAAAGGGTCCCGGTGACCCGATTGGTGTTGTCGATCCGGAGCCGGGCCCGGATGGGTTTCTTCTCTTCCAGGGCCGGACGGCACATCCGCACCAGTTTGCCCTGGTCCAAGGTCTGTTCGATCTGGTGGTCCTGGGGCACCGCAAAATGATGGGCCTGGGCAGGATCCGTGTGAGGCCGGAACAGGAGTTTTTCCAGGCTCACCGTAGCTGCTTTCCAGTTGGCGATGTTCTCCTTCTGCTTCAGCCGGTCATAGCGTCCCACCATCTCTTCCACCGTATGGAAGCCCAGACGGGCCATGATTTCCCGCAGGTCCTGGGCCACGAATTCCATATAGTTGATGATGTGTTCCGGTTTGCCGGCAAAATTTTTCCGCAGTTCCGGCTTCTGGGTGCAGATGCCATAGGGACAGGTATTCAGGTTGCAGACCCGGATCATCCGGCAGCCCAGGGCGATGAGGGGCCCGGTGCAGAAGTCGAAGTTCTCCGCTCCGAACAGGGCGGCGATGGCCACATCATGGCCGGTGAGCAGCTTGCCGTCCACGGACAGTTTCACCCGATCCCGGAGCCGGTTCATCAGCAGGGTCTGCTGGACTTCGGAAAGGCCCATTTCCCAAGGCAGGCCCGTATGGCGCATGCTGGTCCGGGGTGCTGCCCCCGTGCCGCCCCCGTGGCCGCAGATGGTGATGCTGTCGGCTTTGGTCTTCACCACACCGGCGGCAATGGTCCCTACCCCGGAGCAGGAAGCCAGCTTCACGCTGATTTCTGCCTTCTTATTGATGTTCTTCAAATCGTAGATCAGCTCGGCCAGATCTTCGATGGAATAGATATCATGATGGGGAGGAGGAGAGATCAGGGAAACCCCCGGCGTGGAATGACGGGTGTAAGCGATGGCGGGATCCACCTTGCTGCCCGGAAGATTCCCTCCCTGTCCCGGCTTAGCGCCCTGGGCGAATTTGATCTGCAGTTCGTCGGCGTTCACCAGATAATTCCCCGTCACCCCGAAGCGGGCAGTGGAGACCTGTTTGATGGCATCGCTGGGATTGCTGCCATCCGGCCGCAGGGTGAACCGTTCAGAGTCTTCGCCTCCCTCGCCGGTATTGCTCCGGCCGCCCAGGCGGTTCATGGCAATGGCGATGCATTCGTGGGCTTCCTTGCTGAGAGCCCCATAGCTCATGGCCCCGGTGCGGAACCGCTTGACGATGGATGCTACTGGCTCCACTTCTTCCACCGGGATGCTGCAGCCGTCCGGGTAGTCGAATTCCAACAGATCCCGGAGGCGGAACAGGGCGCCGCTGTTGACTCTGTCCGCAAACTGCCGGTAAGCATCCCGGTCCCCTGTCCAGCACGCTTTCTGGAGCAGAGCGATGGCCTCCGGATCCAAGATATGGGGTTCAGGCCCGTTTTTCTTATAGGCATAGATGTCCCCATCGGACAGCCCCTGCTTTCCCTGGAACGCCTGACTGTGGCGCATTTCCGTTTCTCGGGCGATTTCTTCCAGACCCAGTCCTTCAATCCGGGAAGGAGTATGGACGAAATACTTGTTGATCACATCCTTGTTGATGCCCACGGCTTCGAAGATCTGAGCCCCGTGATAGCTGCGGACGGTGCAGATCCCCATTTTCGACATGACGGTCTGGATGCCGGCAACAGCGGCCTTCAGGTAGTTTTCCTGGGCTTCTTCCCCGGTGACGCCGGCCATCTTGTGGCCTTCTGCCAGCGCTTTCAGGGTATCCAGGGCCAAGTAGGGATTGACGGCGGTGATGCCGTACCCGATCAGGGTGCAGAAATGGTGGATTTCCCGAGGTTCCCCGGATTCCAGGATCAGCCCCACATCGGACCGGACGGTCTCTTTGATGAGGAAGTTGTGGACCGCAGCCGTAGCCAGAAGGGCCGGGATGGCAGCCAGATACGGGCTTATCCCACGGTCGGAGAGGACCAGGATGTTGGCGCCGCCCTGGACGGCCTGGAGGGCATCTTTGCACAGCCCATCGATGGCTTTTTCCATGGCCTGGGCTCCCTCGCTGACAGGATACAAGAGGGACAGGGTGACGGTGCGGAGCTTCTCGTTTTTCTGGCTCTTGATCACCGCCATCTCTTCATTGGTCAAAAGGGGCCGATCCACCGCCAAGGCATAGGTCCCTTTTTCATCAGGATCCATGATATTGGCTACGTTGCCGATCATCACGGAAGTGGAGGTGACGATGCTTTCCCGAAGGGCATCCATGGGCGGGTTGGTGACCTGGGCAAAGTTCTGCTGGAAATAATCGTAGAGCATCTGGGGCTGTTCGGAAAGCACCGGCAGCGGACAGTCCACCCCCATGGCGCCCACCGGCTCCTTCCCAGTCCGGGCCATGGGCACCAGGATCTGGGCCAGATCTTCTTTGGTATAGCCGAAAGCCTGCTGCTGTTCCAAGAGGGCATCCGGCTTCGGTTTTTCCAGACTGGCATCCCCCGCTTCCTCCATCAGGTCCGGCAGATCCACCAGGTGTTCCTGGCACCACTGGCCATAAGGATGGGCAGAAGCCATGATATGCTTCACTTCCGCATCCGGGACGATCCGTTTCTGCTCCGTATCGATGAGCAACATCTTGCCCGGTTCCAAGCGGCCCTTGGAAAGCACCTCCTTGGGATCCAGGCGGACAGCCCCCACTTCCGAAGTCAGGACCACCCGTCCGTCTTTGGTGATGCAGTACCGGGCCGGGCGCAGACCGTTCCGGTCCAGCATGCCGCCGATCCGGGTGCCGTCGCAGAAACAGATGGCCGCCGGACCGTCCCAGGGTTCCATCATGAAGCTCTGGTAGCGGTAGTAATCCCGTTTTTCCTGGCTCATGAGCGGATCCTTTTCCCAAGGTTCTGGGATCATGGTCATCATGGCATGGGCCAGGGAATGGCCGGACATGTACAGGTATTCCAGGCAGTTGTCGAACATAGAAGAATCACTGCCGGTGGCATCCACCACCGGAAACGCCTTATCCAGTTCCGGATATTTCAGAGAATGGGCCTTGCCTTCCCGGGCGTTCAGCCAATTGGTATTGCCCCGGATGGTGTTGATTTCCCCGTTGTGGATCATGTACCGGTTGGGATGGGCCCTTGCCCAGCTGGGGAAGGTATTGGTACTGAACCGGGAATGGACCAGGGCCATGGCACTGGTGAAATCCAGATCGGAAAGATCCAGGTAGAAATGGCGGATCTGGGTGGCCGTCAGCATCCCTTTAGAGACGATGGTATGGCTGGAAAGGCTGGCAATGTAGAAATCCGACCCCATTTTCTTGCTGGCCGGGGTGATTTTCTTTTCCGCCAGGCGCCGGATCACATAGAGTTTCCGTTCGAAATCCATGGGGTCCTGGAGATCCCGGCTGCGCCCGATGAACACCTGGACGATCCGGGGCCGGACAGAAGCTGCCGTTTCTCCGATGCAGGTATCATCCACAGGCACTTCCCGCCAACCCAGGACGGTCTGGCCTTCTTCCCGGACAATCTGTTCAAAGGCTTCTTTCTGTTTCTCCAAGAAAGCATCGTATCGATGGGCAAAGATCATCCCTACCCCATACTGGCCTTCCGGCGGCAGTTGGAATCCCAGCACAGCACATTCCCGGCTCAGGAAGGCATGGGGGATCTGGACCATGATCCCGGCCCCGTCCCCGCTTTTATGGTCGGCGCCTTCGCCGCCCCGGTGCTTCAGGTTCTCCAGGATGTCCAGGGCATCGTAGACGATGTCATAGGACCGTTCTCCCTTGATGTTGACGATGAAACCCACCCCGCAGGCATCGTGTTCGTTGACCGGGTCATACATGCCCTGCCGCTGCGGCAGGTCCCGCAAATTTTCTTCCATTGTGCAGCCCCCCAAAAATATAGAAATAGATCTCTGATACGTCCTCAGAAGAAAGTTTGTGGATCCGTCCAACGCCGCTTGCTGCAGCCAAGGTTTTGTCCTCTGGAAACGTTCTTTCTTCCGTAAAACAGTAGAGTATGTGCATAAGTTTACTATTATTTTTCAACTCTGTCAAACGATTTTATACACAAAGTCCGTATTTAAGATACTTTTGTATCTTAAATACGGACAAATTAGAAAGAATACAGTATTCTTTTATTTTCTTCAATTGTTATACGTATTCAGCTGGATGCTCCTGGGGTAGTCGTCGAACCAGAGATATTCCCCGTGGCCGATGGCGTAGGCGGCGAACTGGCCGGCTTTGGGAACATTCCGGAATCCGTAAGAAGCCGCATAGTCTTCCAGGCTGCTGGCACAGCCCAGGCCCGACCGGTCGAACTTCCGGTCCCCTTTCCGGTAGATCCGGATGCGGCGGACCGTTTGATTTTCCAGGAATAGTTCCAGACCCAGCCGGGTGTACTTCCATTTTTCAGCCACCACATGGCCGTTCCGGTCCTGGACCCGCTCCAGCCGGTCCGGGATGCCATAGGCGGCTTCCACGGCCCCTGCAGGGGTATCCAGCCCGATGCCTCCCACCGATTCATAATGCAGGGGTTCTGGGGTCCGGCTCAGGAGACGGCCCTTCTCTCCCCGATGGGGATCCCCGCCCAGGAACACATGGGCATGCCAGCTATCCTTCTGGAGGCTTTCACAGACAAGGGGCAGTTCCCGGAGCCCTGCCGCTTCCCGGATCTTCACCCGGCAGCTGAAATCGCTGCTGCCGCCGGCCAGTCCGGCCACTTCTTCCACCGGGCAGCCGTTGACCGTATCTTCTCGGATATCCAGCACCACCTGGCCAGAAGCATCATACCATTTGCCCAATACCTTGGCAGGCAGCCCCATGGCCAGCGCCTCTGCCGCCATCGATAGAGAAAGCCCCGTCACCAGGGTCAGCAGAACCTTTTTTCCATCCATGATCCTTCCCCCCGTTTCTGCAAGAAATTCCAAATCCATTATAACACGGAAAGGAAAGAATTTTCTGGATTCTCTTTCATTCTACCGGGATCCGGATCTCGGTGGATGATTCCCTCAGATTCCTTCTGGAGCCTGCCTCCTCAGTTTCTTGTAGAGCACCAGGCAGATCCCTACGGAGACCAGGGATCCGCCGGCCGTGGCCAGGCCCATGGGCAGCAAGGTAGCGGGAAAGGCCTTGCTGGCAGCGTAGACCAGAGGGATCCGGGCCAGGACAATGGAAATCACATTATGGAAAAAGGAAAATTCCGAACGGCCGCAGGCACAGAAAAATCCACTGAAGCTGAAATGGATCCCTGCGAAAAGGGTATCCCACGATATAGCCCCTGAGATAGGGGGCTCCGGCGCCGATCACCTCTGGATCCGCGGTGAAAGCCCCTCGTATAATAGAGTTGTACCAGATATTCTCTTTTATAGTGAATTACGGTACGATTAGAATGGAGCTGTGGATTGGTTGCGAACCCCTCGTATAATAGAGTTGTACCAGATATTCTCTTTTATAGTGAATTACGGTACGATTAGAATGGAGCTGTGGATCGGTTGCGAACCCCTACCGCTTGACGGTTTTCGTAGAGTCCGACCACAGACTTCATTCAATTTGTTAATGAGTTGGATACCGCTCGACGGTTCATATCTAGCGAGGATACATTATGATGAAGTCTCTGTGGCTTTGATGCACAGCTGCCAATTCAAAAAAAGGAGGTTGATTTTTATGCTTTGTATCGGAATTGACGTTGCAAAGCGGAAACATGACTGCTGTATCATTGACTCGGATGCATTGAAAACAGTTGAATCTTTTACATTTCCCAATTCACGGGAAGGCTTTGACATGCTCCTTTCCAAGATTTCTGAACTGGGCATTCCAAAAGATAAAATAAGAGTAGGATTGGAAGCAACCGGTCACTATTCCTCGAATCTCGCCCATTTCATCTCAGAACATGACCTTCCACTGCTCACTTTCAATCCGCTTCTCACGAATAGATACAAGCAAGGATTCAGCCTGCGTAAAACCAAGACTGATAAAGTCGATGCCTGCGCTATTGCACAGATGATTGTGTCAGGGAAAGGATCCCAAACCTACTCTTCTTCATTGTACCATAACGAGGAAATGAAATCACTCTCTCGTTACAGATCTCAAACCATGCAGAAGTGTTCCAAGCTAAAGATATCAGTTTCCCGTCTGGTTACGATTTTATTCCCAGAGCTGGAAGGGCTGACATCTTCCATCCATCTTGCTTCAATCTATGCGCTTCTAAAAGCCTATCCTGGCCATGAACAGATTGCTCATTGCAGCATGAAGCGGCTGACGCGCCTGTTAAGTGATGCCTCACAGGGGAGATTTGACAAAAGCAAGGCTTTGGAAATCCACCAGGCAGCATGCCGTTCTATCGGTAAAGTCTCGCTTTCGGCTTCTATGGAACTCGTCCATACCATTACGGATATTGAAGTGTTGAAGCAGCATATCGTTGAAATCGATGAGAAGCTTAAGGAAATGGTGGACCAGGAAGAATCTTCGATTATTGACATACCAGGGATCGGTTATACCCTTTGTGCCAGCATTCTGGGCGAAGTTGGTGATTTCAAGCGTTTTCCGGATGTCGACAAGCTCCTTGCTTACGCAGGGATGTCACCTTCCAAACATGACTCTGGAGACTACCATTCGAAGCATAACAAGATGGAAAAAAGAGGATCCCCCTATCTGCGAAAGACACTGTACCTTGCCGCCCGCCTGGTTGCACAGAACGTACCGAAATTCAAAGAATACCTTGAAAAGAAACTGTCAGAACACAAGCCTTACAAAATCGCTTTGTCCCATGTAGCCAAGAAACTGATCCGATTGATTTACCGGCTTGGTATTAGTGGCTGCCCTTATTTAGCCTGATTTTTTTAAGCCCACAAAAGGGGGCTTGGGTAAGTGCGCCCTTTTGCCAAGATCCATAGCAACTGAAATTTATTTTAAAATTGGCTTGACTTTATATAGTTGGTCTATAACGGTTGTAGAGTCAAGAAAAAAAGGCTGTTGTATGCGTATGATTTTCACGCATGCAACAGCCTCTCCTATCTGTCACAGATACTTCTTCTCTAATTTTTCCAAAATGGCCAGGTAATGATCCTGGACCCCTTTGGCACTTTCTTCTTCTTCGAATTTCCGGCTCCGGGCATCGATGGCGGTCATGTCTTCCGGCGGCAGTTGATTCTCAGCAAAGGTGTACACCACATTGTTTTCCTTTTCAACATGGCGTTTCAGCAGCCGGGCATACCCCATGGTTTCCGTCAAGATATCCAGCTTATATTCGGTCTTAGGTTCCTTTTCGTACTGGTCCAGTGCCGTAGCCAGGCTCATCACATGGTCCCGTCCCAGGTCGTGCTCCACCAGCATCCCATGGGTTACCAAGTTATCCGCCACCCGGCCCAATTTGGCCACCATCACCGGGAACAGAAACTTTTCTTCCTTCCCATGATGGTGTTTGTCCGCATAGTTCCGGATGAAATCCACCATCTCCCGGAAATCCCCCAGATCCACCGGCGCTCCTTCCAAGATCCCGATGCAGACCTGACGGATCACTTCCAGCATCCGGCTGATGTTGTGATGTTCTTCTTTCATCAACTCAATACTGTAAGTCATATTTTCCTCCTTCAGGCGGCTTTGGGGCGGAGCACGTAATGGGTATGGTCTTCCTGTTCCAGAGTATAGCCGGTCTGTTCCAGCATCCCTTCCATCATGGCATCCCGCAGGATATAGTACACCCGAGGGTCCACATCTGCCTCCTGCCAGTAAGCCCCATGGAGATCATCGGTCTGGTCCCAGGCAAAAGCATCGGGGTCCTGGTCGGTGACCTGGTTCACCCGGTCGCAGGGCATGCCATTGAGGAACGCGTCTTCGAAAGCCCGGTAGATGGCAGAAGCATCGGCATCTGCTCCCAGAGCCCGGTCCCGGCCCACTTCCCTGGCCAGTTTTTCCAGTTCTGGCAGCAGGTCATCGTTGTGGTGGAGCAGGGCTGAAACCAGCTGGGCATAGCGGCCTTCCGCATCGTGGATCCGGCTCTGGAGCCAGCCATGGATATTCATGGTATCGATCAGTTCGTCCAGGGGACGGGTTTCTTCCTTTACATAGTCGGCAGCCGGCTTATCTCCGGTGCCCCAGCCCTGGGCTTCCGCTTCTGCCGCGATCCGGGCGATGATGGCCTCCTGGAGCTGGATCTTGCCGTACAGCCAATGATGGATGGGTCCCAAAAATGCGCTCATGGTCTCCCCTCCCCTCAGTCTTCCGCCAAAGCGGCGTTCACAGCATCAACCACCTTTTGCGGGTCCAGCCCATGGACAAAGGCAGCGTCATTCAGAGATTCCATCTGGGAAGAGGGGCAGCCCAGGCAATGCATCCCCACAGCCTGGAGAGCCGGGATGGCTTCCGGATATTCCGCACAGATCTTGCCGACCAACATTTCGCCCGTGATTTTTTTTGCAGTTTCCATAATTGTTTCCTCCATTGTATGATGATTTTTTATTTTTCCCAATCAACAGAACCTGGCCTTGGGACAGGTCTTTTCCATCAGCCATTGACCTTTGACCGATTTTGTTCGTTGTTTCCTTACAGCTGTAAGTATACCGGAGGAAAGAAAAAAGATATGTTGTTTAAACAACATATCTTACTTTTCTTTTTCAATTGTTTTCAGTGGGTTCCGTTTCTTCCGAAACAGCCGGATCCTGTTCTGCCGGCTGGGGATCTTCCACTCGGTTCTCATAGAGGAGGGAGTCGCCCCGGCCCGGGGTCAGGGAATACCCATAATTCTTCAAGTATCGGTACATGACCTCCACGGTGTGGAGCATTTTCTTTTTGGAACTGTGGTCCAAATCCTCGGGATCGGCCGGAGGCGCCATGGGCATCCGCAGTACATTGGCTCCACTCTGGACGCTGAGGATCTGCCCGTGGGCGTGGATCCGCCGGAGGGACCAGGGCGCCACGATATTGGCCCGAGGAAACAGGATCCGCAGCACCGCTGTCAGCCGCAGGTATTCTTCCAGGGCCATCCGGTCCTGTTGGCGGAAAGGCGTCCCGTCTTCCGGCAGGAAGGGAGTCAGCGTGATGGAATGAGGAGCCAATTCCTGGAGCAGGGTAAGATCCCGGACCAGATATTCCGTCTGTTCATAGGGAGCCCCCACCAAGAAGCCGGTATCCGTTTCGTATCCCAGTTCCTTCAGGTCGTTCACACAGGCGATCTTGGTGGACAGGGCATGGGTGGGCGGATGGAGGCGAGAAAAATGCAGGGGATCCGCCGTCTGGAAGCTGAGGAAGTACCGCTGGGCACCAGCCTGGTGGAGCCGATGGTAGGACTGCCGGCTCCGTTCCCCGATAGAAAGCCCCAGGGCGCAGTCCGGGAACTGCTTTTTCAGGTTCTGCAGCAGGTTGCACATGATCATATCCGTGTAGTAATGATCTTCTCCGCCCTGGAGGAGGAAGGACCGGATGCCCAGTTCGTACCCCAGGCCGCAGGCTCCCCGGATCTGTTCCCAGTTCAGACGGAACCGGGCCAGGTCGTTGTTTTCTGCCCGGCGCTGGCAGAACAGGCAGTTCTGGGGACAGTGGTTTGTGAATTCCAGGACCCCCTGGAAATACACTTTTCGATGAAAGACGAAATTCATGGCCTCCTGGGCCCCTCGGAACAGCTTGGCCCGGAGCAGAGGATCTTCTGTCAGCAGAAGTTCCTTATATTCCTCCTCCGTCAGAACGGAATATTCCTTCAGCTTATCCACCAGATCCACGATTGCCACCTGCTCTTTCTTTCGATTTTTCCTATCGCTTTATTATAATGCCTGCTGGGCCTCATTGTCCACCAAAGCCATGGCCGCCACATGGACGGTGGTCCCTTTCTTTTCCAAAAGCCGCAGCAAATCCCTTGCCGCCAGATAGACTGTAGCCGTGTTCTCGTTGGGATGGATCCCGATCCGGCCCGCCCCTTCCAAGAACCGCCGGTCCAGGAAGAATTCTACCCTGTGCCCAGCATCGTTGAGCAGCCCGAAAGGCGTCACCGATCCAGGAGCCAGCTGCAGGAAGGAGGCCAAATCTGCTGGAGAAGCCAAGGAAAGCCGCCGGGTCCCCTGTTCCTTCTGGAAAGCCTTCAGATCCAGCCGGCCCTCCCCTTTCACCGTGATCAGTCCGTAAAACCTTTTTTTATCGTCCCGCACAAATAGATTGCAAGCCAGATCTTCCGGATACGGCAGCACAAGGGAATGGGTCCCTTCCATAGTAAAGACCGGAGGGTGTTCTGTCACGGCAAAAGGGATCCCCTCTTCTTCCAGCAGCCGGTAAATCGCCTCTTTTTCCATCCTGGCCCCTTCCTTTCAGAAAAAGAAAAAAGGCTGTCCGCTAAGACAGCCCTTCGGTTATGGCGGAAAGGTGGGAAAAGCCTTTACCATAGCCGTTTTAAAGGCTGAATAACAGAAAGTGCGCAAAAAGTGCGCAACCACTGAATTTTAATCTTCATTGCACCCCTGTAATTATAACAAGGCTCCTGGATTCCTTCCAGGGGCTCTTTATTTTGTCTGATATATAGGCAACCACATTCCCATTCTGGGAATCTGCTTCCAGGGGCTTTTTTGTCTTGTCTGATATATTGGCCCGTGTTTGTTATCACGGATTACTATGATATAATGGTTTCGTTGTCGTCCCCATTCTGGCAACAGAAGGGGGGTGTAAGTATGAATCACCTTTTGTCCTTCCTGGTGTCCGTTGCGGCTAGTGTAGTTGGCTACTACATTCGCAAATGGTTAGACGGGCACGATAAAGACGGCAACTAGCCAAAAAATACCCCCGGGCTAGACCCCCGGGGGTATTCGTGCAAGTATGCACCTTTTGTCCTTCTGGCTGATTCCATTATAGGCCAGCCAGACAAGAAAGTCAATCATTGGACAACGAACGGTATGTGTCAACAAGTTCTCGGTGAAACCTTCATTGCCGTATAGTTATTCAGAAATAGGGTCAAAAATTTTTTATCGTTGCTTCGAGGTCGACGACGTAGACCAACTATATAAAGTCAAGCCAATTTTAAAATAAATTTCAGTTGCTATGGATCTTGGCAAAAGGGCGCACTTACCCAAGCCCCCTCTTGTGGGCTTAAAAAAATCAGGCTAAATAAGGGCAGCCACTAATACCCAGCCGGTAAATCAATCGGATCAGTTTCTTGGCTACATGGGACAAAGCGATTTTGTAAGGCTTGTGTTCTGACAGTTTCTTTTCAAGGTATTCTTTGAATCTCGGTACGTTCTGTGCAACCAGGCGGGCGGCAAGGTACAGTGTCTTTCGCAGATAGGGGGATCCTCTTTTTTCCATCTTGTTATGCTTCGAATGGTAGTCTCCAGAGTCATGTTTGGAAGGTGACATCCCTGCGTAAGCCAGGAGCTTGTCGACATCCGGAAAACGCTTGAAATCACCAACTTCGCCCAGAATGCTGGCACAAAGGGTATAACCGATCCCTGGTATGTCAATAATCGAAGATTCTTCCTGGTCCACCATTTCCTTAAGCTTCTCATCGATTTCAACGATATGCTGCTTCAACACTTCAATATCCGTAATGGTATGGACGAGTTCCATAGAAGCCGAAAGCGAGACTTTACCGATAGAACGGCATGCTGCCTGGTGGATTTCCAAAGCCTTGCTTTTGTCAAATCTCCCCTGTGAGGCATCACTTAACAGGCGCGTCAGCCGCTTCATGCTGCAATGAGCAATCTGTTCATGGCCAGGATAGGCTTTTAGAANTTCGCCGCAGGCAAACCCGTCCCGGCCTCCCAAAGGGGAAAAGTCCTCCTATACCCGTACTGACTTGCACCTCACCCTTCCGCTGGGAGGGCAGACCCGTTCGTCCCTGGCGGGAGGCTCACAGCCTATCGCCTTGCCCTGACGGTCAAAGGCTGCGGCTACGGACCAGGAAGCCAAATGGTCTCGCCCGCGTGCTCCACCCGTTAAGCGACCACTGTCGATGTTATCCCGCCGACTCCTCCTGGGCCTGCCCTCCCGGCTCCCGGGGTATCGACGTATACCCGCAAAGAGCACCAGCATAGCCGGAGGCCAAGTCCGTCCTTATTACCAGTTCAGTGCTGCGGCCAACTGTCCCATGGGACTGCAGCTGGGACCGTAATTGGCAATTCTGCACTGATGGGTACCTACGTGAGGGACGAATATCGGCTTTTTCACCGCTTCTCTCACCGCATTCCGGTACTCTTTCCGGGTTTTCAACGGCATAACGCACAAATCTCCTGCCAGGGCCTGCTCCAGGTCAGCGTTCTTCAGGCCACTGATCACCTTGACCATTGCCAGGCCGCCTCTATAGCTCCAGCGCCGTCCCTGTTTCTTCATCCGATAGGTATTTCACAAGTCCCCAGCCCTTTCCGACAGTCTTCCAGTCCCTCCCTCAGCGGCAAAGGAGTCAGCCATTCCCAGTTACGTTCCAAATAAGCCCGCAGTTTCCTGACGTTCTTTTCCTCTTCGGCAGTGCTGGCTTCTCCTTCCAGCATGTCCAGGCAGCAGTGGACACCCTCCAGGTCGTGTTGCCAGACCTTGTGATGGAAACGGTCAACCACGCTGCCCTTTGGCTGCCCTTTCATCAGGACACCGTCTCCCTCGATGAACAGGTATTTTGGTTTTTCCAATGGTTCATCACCGCAGAAGGCCGGGTTGGCTTGGGATTCCTCGTACTGGGCGTACTTGTCTCCCACCGTCCTGACTATCCTGCCTACTGTCTGATGGCTGATATCCAGCGGAGTCAGGGTATTCACTGCCTCAGCTGCAGCCCGATAGACGCTGCCGGCTGCCACTTTGGTTACTGAGTACAGGAGCAACGGAGAATACCGTTGATAAGGTGACAGACCCAGGATATTATCCAAAGGATAGAATGGCTTTCCGCCTTCGCGCCGGACCAGACGGCGGGAAAATGTGACCGTCCCGAACATGCAAAGCACAGTACGCTGGTCGATCCGCAGTACTTCCTGTTTTCCCGCATACTGCCTGGCCATCTCAGCATCGTAAATCTCCAGAGCCCGGGCGAAGGCCTGGGACTGGAGCTCGATTCCCCGCCGCCAGACCTCCTTTTCCAGTGCCAACCCGTTGGAACACCCCTTTATTAAGTTGATGGATTCTGATACAATGAAATCCATGGAAGACCTTCTCTCCTATCTGTAGTGGTGTGGTAACTAATACTATAGGATGAAGGTCTTCCTTTTTGCAAGTTTATAAGGGATTATTCATTTCACCGAGAACTATTTTACACTAAGCAACAAGCGACAGGAACAATGGGGCCGCCGGGGCAACAGCCTTTGTAGCAAGTACAAGGACAGGGGCTATATATTCACCACTGACACGGGTATGCCCTACAATCTGCAATACATTAACAAACAGTTGCGTGCGATAGATATTCCAGGAAAGCATATTACCACCCATGTTTTCCGCCACACTCATATAAGCATGCTTGCGGCTATGGGTGTGCCGTTGAAAGCCATAAATGCAGAGAGTCGGTCACAATGACCCCAAAACGACACTGGCTATATACACCCATGTAACCGAATCCATGGAAAAACAGCTACAGGACAGCCTGGAAAAAATGAGCATTTAAAAAAGTGCGCAAACAAAAAGTGTGCAATCTGGAAAAATGCGCAAAAGTGCGCAAAAGGGGGGATAAAAAAAGAACAACGGAAAACGGTTCAAATCACTGTGAAAGCCCGCTACACCTTGTTTTCAGTAGGCTTTGAACAATGTCGAACTGTTGCCGTTGTCCCGGAAAATAAATGGCGGAAGGGGTGGGATTCGAACCCACGGTCCCTTGCAGGATCGCCAGTTTTCAAGACTGGTGCCTTAAACCGCTCGGCCACCCTTCCATGTATAGAACAGATTAAGTATAGCGTAGGGGGGTGGGATTGTCAAGGTTCCTTATTTTTTCTCCCGGCTGCATTTCTCCGCATCCATGGCCAAGGCAAACATGAGCACATGGAGGGCGTCGGCCGGATTGCCGATATCCAGTACATAGGTATCGGACAGATGGAACAATTCCTTGCCGATGGTGGCGATCCAATTGTCCTGGGCATCCCGGATGGTGTAATCCCATTCCAGGAAATTCCCATCCACCTTCCAGCCGTTGAAGTCAATGGCGAATTTGGGAGAGAACAGGGACAGCTTCTTGCTGATCCGTCCGATGTACCGTCCCCCTTCATACAATTCGAACTTGGGCAGGAAGGTGATGATTTTTTCCTTCACCAGGCCCAGCTCATGGCCCTGGGGATCGCAGATCTTCAGGCAGTGCCCCCAGGCCAACTGCCCTTTCACCACAAAGACCGTACTGCCGTTTTCGTCGTAGATATCATAACTGTCGAACCAGGAAAAGATCCGCTGGCGGAATAAGAGTTTCACGGCCGTACCTCCTTTAAAAGACATCAGACCCGGCCCTTGCGGGCCTTTCAGATGTCAGACGTCAGATTGTTCGTAATAAAGCAGATCAGACCTGCTGCTTAACCGAACAAAAGCTGATATCTGACGTCTCAAGGCCCCTTGGGCCGTGTCTGACATCTTACCGGGTCCCCTTCACTGCATCTCTCACGATATCCAGGATATGGTTCCCCACTTCTTCCTTGCTCATGAGCTCCAGGCTGCGGATCTCGCCGCTGGGGAACAGCAGCTTCACCACATTGGTATCGGTGCTGAAGCCAGCGCCCTTCATGGTCACGTCGTTGGCCACGATCATATCCAGGTTCTTTTTCTTTACCTTGGCCGCGGCATTTTCCAGCAGGTGCTGGGTCTCTGCCGCAAAGCCCACCAGGAACTGTCTTTTCTTTTCCTGGCCCAGCTGTTTCAGGATATCCGGGTTCTTGTCCAGGGCAATGGTCAGGGTCTCGTCGTTTTTCTTGATTTTCTGGGCTTCTGCATGGTGGGGCCGGTAATCTGCCACCGCAGCCGCCATGATCACCACATCCACGGCTGGATAAGCGGCCAGCACGGCATCCATCATTTCCCGGGTGGTCTCCACATCCTGGAACACCACATTCCGAGGTACGGGAAGGGCTGTCGGACCGGAAATCAAGGTGACTTCTGCACCCCGCCGGGCAGCGTCCCGGGCAATGGCATACCCCATTTTCCCGCTGGAGCGGTTGCCGATGAAACGGACCGGATCGATGGCTTCCCGGGTACCCCCGGCGGTCACCAAAATCCGGAGGCCCCGCAGGTCCCCTTCCCGGCTGGCCAAAAAGGCGTCGAGGAAGGCCTTGATGTCTTCCGGTTCCGGCAGCCGCCCGGAGCCGTTCACCCCGCAGGCCAGATGCCCAGCCGCACTGGGCATGATGGTGATCCCGTCCTGGCGCAGGGTAGCCAGGTTCCGGACCACTGCCGGATTTTCCAGCATATTGGTATTCATGGCCGGACAGATGATCTTGGGTCTGTCACAGGCCATCAGGGTGGTGGATAAAAGGTCATCGGCAATGCCATTGGCCATTTTCCCGATGATGTCCGCCGTCGCCGGTGCCACCACCATCAGGTCGCACCAGCGGCCGATGGCCACATGTTCCACATTGAACTCCGCATTGCCGGCCCACAGGTCCGTGGCCACCGGGTTCCCGCTGATTTCTTTGAACAGCAGCGGGGAAACCAGATGGGTGGCCGCTTCCGTCATGATCACCCGCACCTGGGCTCCGGCCTGGACCAATCGGCTCACCAGGGTCACGGCCTTGTAGGCGGCAATGCCCCCCGTCACGCCCAACGCAATCTTTTTGCCTTCCAGCACGGCTGCCTCCTGTTATTTTTTCATTTCCTTCAGGTCTTCTTTGGTGGCAATGGTCACCAGACCTTCGCCGATTTCCTTCAGGGCGATGGAAACCGGTTTGTTGGAATCGCACTTCACCAGGGCAGGAGCATGGTCCACCAGCTGCCGGGCCCGCTTGGAAGCCATAATCACCAGGGCATACTTGCTGCCGACTTTATCAGCCAGATAATCAATAGAAGGATCAATCATGGACATAGTGTACTCTCCTTTACTTCTCCTGCGCCGGTGCGCAGTCACAGTTGCCGTTATGGCAGATTTCATCAACAATGTAATAGGTGCGTCCCACCCGCAGGTGTTCCACATCGATGATCTTGCTTACTTTATCCGTGGCCTTCTCCACTTCGTCGTTGACCACGATGTAGTCATACTTGGAAGCATAGGCCAGTTCACTGGTAGCAGCACTGAGCCGGCGTTTGATCACGTCCACGGCATCGGTGCCCCGTTTGTAGATCCGCTTGGACAGTTCATCCAGGGAGGGGGGAACGATGAACACGAAGACCCCGTCCGGATAGCTTTTCTTCACCTGGAGGGCGCCCTGAGGATCGATTTCCAGGATTACGTCCAGGCCTTCTGCCAGTTTGTCCAGCACATACTGCCGGGGAGTCCCGTAGTAGTTGCCGTAGACGGAAGCATGTTCCAAAAGGCCTCCATTTTTGATCATCTCTTCGAACTCATCCCGGGTCTTGAAGAAATAATTCACTCCATCCACTTCCCCGTTCCGGGGCTGGCGGGTGGTGCAGGAAACCGAGTAGGCCATGTGTTCCCGTTTTTCCCGGAGCCGGGCACAGATGGTCCCCTTCCCGGCACCGCTGGGCCCGCTGAGCACCAGCAAAATCCCCTGAGGCTTATTCATCGTCTTCCTCCCTCTCTTCTGCAGCCGGTTCTTCCTGGGCTTCCTGGGTCACAAACCGGTTGGCAATGGTTTCAGGCTGCAGGGCAGACAGCACGATATGGCCGCTGTCCATAATCAATACGGCCCGGGTGCGCCGTCCGTAGGTGGCATCGATGACCACGCCCTTGTCCCGACCATCCTGGATGATCCGCTTAATGGGAGCGCTTTCCGGGCCGATGATGGTGATGACCCGCTGTGCGGAGACAATGTTGCCGAAGCCGATGTTGATCAGTTTGATGTCCATAAATAACTTCTCTCCTAGTCTTATTGTATATTCTGGATTTGTTCCCTTACCTTCTCGATTTCGCTTTTCATATCCACGATGGTCTGGATGATCGGAGCATCCCCTGCTTTGGAAGCAATGGTGTTGGCTTCCCGATTCATCTCCTGGACCAGGAAATCCATCCGCCGCCCCACAGGGGCCTCTTCCCGGAGCAGCTGGCGGAACTGCCGGAGATGGCTGTGGAGACGGACGATTTCCTCCGTCACATTCACCCGGTCTGCATAGATGGCCGTTTCCTGGATGACCCGGCTCTCGTCCAAAGGCCCGCTCCCTGCTTCCTGGAGCAGCTGGCGGAGCTGCCGTTCCAGCTTCTGCCGGTATTCCAGCACCGTTTCCGGTGCCCGTCCTTCGATGGTCTCCAGCTGCCCTTCGATGACAGCGATGCGTTTTTCCAGGTCAGCTGCCAGCTGGCGGCCTTCTGTCCGGCGCATTTCCAGCAGATGGGCCAACGCTTCATCCGTTGCCTGGGCGATCCCCGGCCACAGTCTTTCCAGATCTACGGCTCCTTCTTCCGGGAGCAGTACATCAGGACAGCCCGCGATGAAAAGCAGTTCCTGAGAGAATGATTCCCCAGGAGAACCCAGCAGGTGGGCAAGTTCTTTCAAACTATCATGATAAGCTTTTGCCAGCCCTTTGTCAATCTTAACTTGTCTGCCTTCCGCTCCCGTATATCCAGAAGTAATGAATACATCGATGTGTCCCCGGCTGATCTGTGCCAAGATCTTCCGGCGCAGGCGGTTTTCCAGGGGATTCAGGAACCGAGGCAGCCGCAGGGCCGCCTCTCCGTACCGATGGTTCACGGTCTTGATCTCGATCTGGAAGGTGAAATCTTCCTCTTCCCATTGGCCCCGGCCGTAGCCGGTCATGCTCTGGACCATCTTTCCTCTCCTCTTTTCAGTTCATGGCAGTGAGCTTCAGGACAAATTCCCGAGTCCCCCCATATTCATCGGTGGCCGCCAGGACCATGGTCCGGCTGGGATCCACCTTGGTCAAATCAAAATAGACGAAATACTGCAGGTCCCACACATTGTTGTCTTCCAGTTCCCCGCTCTGTTTGTTGGGGATCTCCATATCCCGCTGGGAAGCACTGTTCAGGTTGCAGTAATAAGGTTCCAGCACCTTCTGTCCCTGGTACAGCTTCACCTTCAGGTTCTTGGGTTCCAGTTTCACGCTGGTGCTCAAGTTGAGGCCCAAGGCCAACACCCCATCGTACTGCTTGGCCACCTTCATCCCCTGGGCCACCGTAGGAGTGTTCCCTTCACTGGCCCGCTGCCGGGCATCCACCGCTGCTGTCAAATAGGGGGTATAGACCACCACCCGCTCCCGCAGCCCGTAGGGATTCATCTGCTTCCGGTCGTAAACTGTCCAGGGGGCCAGCACTTCTCCCAGGGAGGCCCCTTTCCTTTCGGCTCCGTAGGTCTGTGCCGACTGGATGGTATTGGGAGTCAGGGGAAGCATAGCAAAGACAGGTTGGGAAAACAGCAGGAAGACTGCTGTGCAGAAGCCCAGTTTTTTCATGATATCCTCTCCTTTACAGTTTGACCGAAAAGTCTTATACGGTTATACTAATCAATATATTATAACGAATTTAACGAAACCGTGCAAATATTGGAGGAAATCATGAATTTAGAAGGAATTGCCCTGCAGCTCCTGACCCGGGAACTGACAGCTGCCCTCAGCGGCGGAAAGATTTTCAAGATTTTCATGCCCAGCCGGGCTTCCCTGCTGCTGCAGGTGAACCAGCAGAACCGGACGGTGAACCTGCTGGTGGATATGAACGGAGATTCTCCTCTCATCACCCTGCCGGAAACTTTGCCGGAACGGCCGGACCTGCCGCCCAGTTTCTGCATGCTGCTCCGGAAGCATCTGGAAGAAGGGCGGATTGCCAAAGTCTCCCAGCGGGGGCTGGACCGGATCCTGACCCTGGATGTGGACCTGATCGGAGCCGAACGGAAGATCATCACCAAGAAGCTGATCCTAGAGCTCACTGGCAAGAACAGCAACATCATCTTCGTGGACGAAAAAGGCATCATCCTGGATGCCCTCCGGCACATCAGCAAGGCCCAGAGCCGGTTCCGGCAGATTCTGCCCAACCTGCCCTATGCCCTGCCTCCCGCCCAGGAAGGACTGGATTTTCTCCAGGCGGACCCCCATGCCATCCGGGAAGCCGCCGTGGCCCAGGGGGATGTTTCTCTGGTACAGGGCCTCATCGCTGCTACCCAGGGCATCGGGAAATACACTGCCCAGGAAACGGTCCTGCGCAGCGGCTGTGAAGGCCCGGTGAACCTGCTGGACCTGGAAGGAGCCCGGAAGCTGGAAGGCGCCATCACTGGGCTCCAGGAAGAGATCCGCCGGCGCTTGGACGGGACGGACCCTACCGTGGTAGCCCAGATCGACAGCCGGAACCGGATGAAGAACCTGGTACCCTACGTTCCCCAGACCCATCCAGAATGGACCCGGATGACTTTTCCGTCTCTCTTGGCGGCCCAGGCCTACAGTGCTTCCCTGATCCCGGTCCAGATCCCGGAAAAGGACCAGCTGACCAAACTGGTGGCCGTCCAAGAAGCCAAGACGGAAAAGAAGCTGAAGTTCCTGGCCCAGGACCTGGCTCGAGCGGAGAACGCCGAGACCCAGAAAATCATAGCGGATACCCTGATGGCCTACGGCTGGTCCCTGGAAAAAGGCCGGACTTCCTGTGAACTGGAAAGCCTCTACGACGGAAAGAAGCTGAAGATTGCCCTGGCCCCGGAACTCACGGCCATGGAAAATGCCCAGGCTTATTACAAGCGGTACAACAAATTCAAGCGGGCGGTGGGAGAGATCCAGCAGCAGCAGACAGAAGCCCAGGAGCTCTTGACGTATCTCCAGAGCCTGGAAGTATCCCTGGAGACTGCCTCCACCAAAGGAGAAATCGCCGAAATCAAGCAGGAGATCATCGGTCTGGGGCTCCTGCCCCGTCCCCGGAAGAAGCAGCCTTCCCAGAGCCGTTCCACTCCTCTCAAAGTGGTGCTGACCCCGGAGACCTTCCTTTATATTGGAAAGAACAACCGGCAGAACGATGAAGTGACCTTCAAACTGGGCAGGGGCAGCGACCTGTGGTTCCACGCCAAGAACATCCCCGGATCCCATGTCATCTTGAAGACCACCCTGCCCCAGCCCCGGCAGGAAGATATCTTGGCCGCCGCCCAGCTGGCTGCCGGCTACAGCAAGGGCCGCAGCGCCGACCGGGTGCCGGTGGATTACACGGAAAAACGCTTGGTGAAAAAACCCAGCGGGGCCAAACCCGGGTTCGTGATCTACACCGGCCAGACCACCTTATATGTTAAACCTTGTACAACTGTCCACGTATCAAAAGACTGATTTGTTTTTTTCATTGACAGCTGTTACACTCCGTGCTAGATTATTCCTTATATCGCGGCACAATGCCAGTTTTAAGGGAAAAGAGGAGTATTATGAGAAGTACGACAGTGAAAAAAGGTTCTACCCGGGCGGCTCACCGCTCTCTGTTCTATGCGATGGGATATACGGAAGATGAATTGAAGAAGCCCCTGATCGGGATCTGCAATGCCCAGAATGAGATCATTCCCGGCCATATGGATCTGGACCGGATCGCCAAAGCTGTAAAATATGGTGTGCTGGAAAACGGCGGCACCCCTATTGAATTCCCTGCTATCGGCATTTGCGACGGCATCGCCATGGGCCATGACGGGATGAAGTATCCCCTGGCCAGCCGGGAACTGGTGGCGGACAGCATCGAAGCCGTGGCCAACGGCCATGCTTTCGACGCCCTGGTGCTGATCCCCAACTGCGACAAGATCGTCCCCGGGATGCTGATGGCGGCGGCCCGGCTGAACATCCCTACGGTGGTTGTGAGCGGCGGGCCCATGCTCCCCGGCCGCTACCAGGGAAAAGACATCAGCGTCAGCACGGTATTCGAAGCTGCCGGCCGTTTCGAAGCCGGAAGCATCAGCAAAAAGGAACTGTCGGAGATCGAACACTGTGCCTGCCCTGGCTGCGGTTCCTGTGCCGGCCTCTTCACTGCCAACACCATGAATTCCCTGACGGAAGTGCTGGGCATGGGACTGCCGGGCAACGGGACCATCCCGGCTGCCTACCAGGGAGCCCGGATCGCCCTGGCCAAGGAAGCCGGGAAACAGGTGATGGAAATGCTGGCCAAGAATATCTGCCCCAAGGACATCATGACCGCCAAGGCCTTCCGGAACGCCATTACCGTGGATATGGCCATGGGGGGCTCCACCAATACCTGCCTCCATCTGCCGGCCATCGCCCATGAAGCAGGGGTGGACCTGCCGCTGGAACTGTTCGATGAAATCAGCAAGCATACCCCCTACTTGACCAAGCTGAGCCCTGGCGGGACCTTCCATATGATCGACGTGGAAGAAGCCGGCGGGATCCGTGCCGTCATGAACGAACTGGCCAAACACGGCCTGATTGAAAAGGACTGCCTGACCGTCACCGGCAAGACCGTGGGCCAGAACATCAAAGGAGCCAAGATTCTCCGTCCGGAAGTGATCCATACAGTGAAAGACCCCATCCGGAAGACCGGCGGCATCGCCGTGCTGAAAGGGAACATCGCCCGGGACTGCTCCGTGGTGAAAGAAAGCGCCGTGGCTCCGGAAATGCTGAAGCACTCCGGGCCGGCCCGGGTCTTCAATTCAGAAGACGAAGCCATCGAAGCCATCGTGGGCAAGAAAATCAAACCGGGTGACGTAGTGGTGATCCGCTATGAAGGACCCAAGGGCGGTCCTGGCATGCGGGAAATGCTGAATCCCACTGCCGTGATCACCGGCATGGGCCTGGGCAAATCGGTGGCCCTCCTGACCGACGGCCGTTTCTCCGGTGCCACCCAGGGAGCCTGCATCGGCCATATCTCTCCGGAAGCCCGGGAAGGTGGCAATATCGCCCTGATCGAAGAAGGGGACATCATCGACATCGACATCCCCAACCGGACCCTGAACGTACGGGTCAGCGACGAAGAGCTGGCCAAACGGAAAGAGAACTGGGTCTGCCCTCCCCCGAAGGTGAAAAAAGGCTACCTGGCCCGGTACGCCTCCTTGGTATCTTCCGCTGCACAGGGAGCGGTGCTGAAGTATAATTGATGAAAAAGGGGTTGTTGCACGCGCTGATGTGACTCCAAAAAGTTAGACCTTAGTAACGAGATGGTTTTTACTGTCTCGTTACTTTTTTATGCTGCCAGCAAAGAAAGCCTGTATTGAACAGGACTTTTCCAGCCCAGTTTTTCCTTGATCCTTTGTTCGTTATAGTATTTGATGTATCGTTCGATAGCGGCTTTTAGTTCTTCGTAGCTGTAGTAGATCACTCCATAATACATTTCCTGTTTCATTAAGCCGAAAAAGTTTTCCATTACAGCGTTATCATGACAGTTACCCTTTCGAGACATGCTCTGAAAAATTCGTTCTTTTTTTAGTTTCCTGGTATAGGCCTTCATTTGGTATGCCCAGCCCTGATCGGAGTGAAACGTTCTTCGATATGGACAATCAGCAGTAATTTCGATTGCTTCAGCTTGAGCTTCCAGTATGCTTTCAGCCGAAGGACGTTTGGCTATTCCATAGCTGATGATTTCATCATCGAACATGTCCAGGAAAGGATCCAGATAAAGCTTGTGCAGGGTCAGATGTCCCTGTGTATCTACTTCATAATATTTGAATTCTGAAGTATCGGTCGTAATCTTCTGATGTGGGATATTCGTCTCAAAACGACGATGTATTCTATTCGGAGCAATGGTCCCTACCTTACCCTTATAGGAACTGTATTTACGGCTTTTCCGGGTAAAGGATGTTACCTGAAGGCTCAGTTTCTGCATGATACGTTGAACTTTCTTCTTGTTCACGCAAATCCCTTGATTCTTCAGCTCACCGGTCATGCGCCGATATCCATAATCTTTATGCTGGCTGCGGATTTCCTGTATTTTGTCCTCTACTTCCTGGTCTGGATTCACGCGGTCAAACCGTTTCTGCCAGTACATATAGGTCGCTTTGGGCATTTGAGTATAGGAGAGAAGGTCTTTCAATTTGAATGATCTTCGGAGACTGGAGATGATTTTCGCAACTCTCTCATTTTTGCTTCGTCCTCTAAACGCAGTCTCCTCAGTTCTTTTAAAAAAGCATTCTCTATACGGAGTTTAAGATTTTCATCCTCTAACTCCTTGACATGTTCCACACTGATGTCGACCATCGGCTGCTGAACCTGGGTATCTGTTTTTTTGGTTTGAGATTTGTTCAAAGTTCTCTTCCTGCCTTTTTTATGTGACCGTAAAGCATCTGGTCCCGCAATTCTAAATTCATTGACCCATCTGGCAATCATTGATGGGTTGTTGATCCCTACTTGAATTGCTAGTTCCTGATATGAGATTTCATTTGTTAAGTAAGACTCTACCACAGAAAGTTTTTCTTTGAAAGAGTATATTTTTTGAGAGCGGGATCTTTTCAGTCCATCATCACCAAATGCCTTGTAAGCAGCAACCCACTTTAGCAGCTGGCTGCTACTTGCCATCCCATATTTACGTGAAATAGAAATACACCCTTCGTCACTGTTCAAATATTCCAGTACTATTTTTTTCTTAAATTCATAGCTGTGTTTTGCCATAAAAAACTGACCCCCAATTGTTAGATTTTTGGTCTAACAATTGGGGGTCAGCTCACGCAACGTGCAACAACCCCTTTTTCATTTGCTCTCAAAAAACGCTTTGTACGCCCGGTAGGTCTCGTAGGCATCGGCTTTGCTCAACAGGTCATAGGGAGAATGCATGCTCAGCATGGCGGTGCCGCAGTCCACCACCTCGCAGCCCCAGTCCGCCAGCATGAAGGCGATAGTGCCGCCGCCTCCCTGGTCCACCTTCCCCAGTTCCCCGATCTGCCAGGCCACTCCAGCTGCATTGAAGATGGTCCGGATTTTCTGGATGAATTCGCTGTTGGCATCGTTGCTGCCAGCCTTGCCCCGGGCCCCGGTGTATTTGGTCAGGGCGACCCCGTACCCTAGAAGGGCCGCATTGTCCTTCTCTGTCACTTCCGGGAACATGGGATCCAGGCAGCTGTTCACATCCCCGGAAAGCATCTCGCTGTTTTCCATGGTTTCATAAAAGTCCAACAGCGTGCCCCGATCCTGGAGAGCCAGGAGCTTCATGACGAATTTGACGAAGTAAGAAGACTGCATCCCTGTATTCCCGTAGGAACCGATTTCTTCCTTATCCGTAAAGAGGGCCGCCTGGGTCTTCCGGCCGGGAGCGGCTTCCAGGATGGCTTCCAAGTTGGCATAGGAGCACACCCGGTCATCCTGGCCGTAGCCGGTGATCAAGGAACGGTCGAAGCCCACATCCCTGCTTTTCATAGCCGGGACCAATTCCAGTTCCGCCGTGGTGAAGTCCTCTTCTTCCACCCCATAGGTCTGTTCCAAAAGGTCCAGCAGGGCATCCTTCACCTTCTTGTCCTTTTCTGTATGGGTGCCGATCACCGCCTGGAGCTGCTCCCCGGTGACTCCTTCCGCCAAGGTCTTCTTCATCTGGTCCTGGGCCATGTGGATCAATAGATCTGTAATGTAGAATACCGGATCCTTTTCGTCCATGCCGATGTTCACTTCGATGGTCTTTCCCTCTTTGGTATGGATGACCCCTGCCAGGGCCAAGGGGATGCAGGGCCATTGGTACTTCTTGATGCCCCCGTAGTAGTGGGTGCGGAAATACACCACCCCGTCCTGTTCATGGACTGGGTTTCCCTTCAGATCCAGCCGGGGAGAATCGATATGGGAGCCCACGATCTTCAGCCCTTCGTGGACGGGTTCTTCGCCGATGACGGCCAGGATGCAGGCTTTGCCCTTCTGGTTCCAGTAAACTTTGTCCCCGGGCTTCAATTCTTTACAGTCATACAGGGGCCGGAAGCCAGCCTTCTCTGCCTGTGCCAGGATCTCCCGCACTGCCAGCCGTTCAGTTCGTGCCCTGTCCAGGAACGCCTTGTAGCGTTCTCCGTAGGCCATGACTTCTTTCCGCTCTGTATCATCCATCCGCGCCCAGGCGGGAGCTTTTCTGCTGTAAGGTTCATGCATCGTAAAAAACCTCCTATTTCTTTACTGTACTGTGCCCAGTATACCATATTTTACTGGACTACAGGGTTCCTTTTGCCTTGAGGATCCGGTACAAGGATTCATCCACCTGATCCTGGGGCAGCTTCCCTGCCTGGATGGCCCGGGCTATAGCAGCGTGGACCCGGCGGATCTGTTCCGGATCGTGGCACACCATCACCAAGTCCGCCCCGGACAACAGAGCCCGGACCGCCGCTTCTTCCAGGGGCCAGCTGCCCGCAATGGCCCCCATGGTCAGATCGTCGGTCAGGATGAGCCCGTCAAAATGGAGCCGCTTCCGGAGCAGGTCTCCCATGATGGTTTGGGACAAAGAGGCAGGCCATTCCGGATCCAGGGCCGGATAATCCACATGGGTCACCATGATGGCGAACCGAGGATCGGGATATTTTTCCAGGGCCCGGCGGAAGGGCATCAGGTCTTCCCGCTCCAGGGTTTCCCGACTGGCGGAGACCGTGACCCTGCCCTTGTGGGTGTCTTCCTGTCCTTTCCCCAGCCCGGGGAAGTGCTTGAGGCAGGCCATCAGGTGGACCTCCTGGTATCCCGCCAGAGCCTGTTCCACGAAGCTGGCGGCAGTGGCTGGATGGCTGCTGTAGCTGCGGCCGGCACCGCTGCCCACATCCGCCACCGGGGCCAGGTTCAGGTTGAATCCCAGCTGCTTCAGGGCCTTACCGGTTTTTGCCGCCCATTTCCGGGCTTCTTCCGGTTTCCCGGCAGCCCCGATGGAAGCCTGGGAAGGTGGGGCCGGCAGGCTGTCCTTCATCCGGGCCACTTGACCTCCCTCTTCGTCCAGGCCGATGAACAGAGGCATCTTGCCGGCCAAAGCCTGGAGACGCCTGTTCAATTCCTTCACCTGGGCGGGGCTTTCCATGTTCCGGTCAAAAAGGATCACACCCCCGTAGGGATGATCCTTCATCTCCTGCTGGAAAGAAGTGGAGGGAGAAACGCCGTCCATCCCCACCAGCATCAGCTGTCCGGCTTTTTCCTCAGGGGTCATGGTGGCGATTCTTGCGGCGATAGGGTCCAATTCCGCCGGCTGTCCCGTCCCCGGTTCCTCTGGAAAACGGGGCCGCAGCACCATCCCCACCACAGCCGTCAAGAGGATGCAAAAAATACAAAGCCAGAGTTTTTTCATTTTATTTCCTCATAGTAAAAAGAACCCGTCTGTTGAGGCGGGTTCTTTCCTTCGGCCGCTGACCATTGACAGCTGACCGCTGACAGGCTGCGCAGCAGCCCTTATTTGTTCAAAAACACCGGTTTCCGTTTTTCCAGGAACGCCTTCATGCCTTCCTTCTGGTCCAGTGTAGCGAAACAGGTCCCGAACACCTGGGCTTCGTAGCTGAGGCTGGATTCCAGATCCATGCTTGCGCCCCGGTTGATGGCATCCTTCGCGCTGGCAATGGCAATGGGTGCTTTTTTCATGATCTTCCGGCAGATTTCTTCGCAGGCAGGGATCAGCTGATCCGGTTCCACCACCCGGTTCACCAGGCCGATCCGGAAAGCTTCCTGGGCATCCACCATGGCACCGGTATAGATCATTTCCTTGGCATAGCCCTTCCCGATCAGACGGGACAGGCGCTGGGAGCCGCCGAATCCAGGGATGATCCCATAGTTCACTTCCGGCTGGCCAAATTTGGCCGTAGTAGAAGCAAACCGGAAATCGCAGGCCAGAGCCAGTTCACAGCCGCCCCCTAAGGCATAGCCGTTGACGGCAGCCACCGCAACCACCGGCAGCTTTTCAATGGCATCGAACACTTCATGGCCCAGGTTGGAGAAGTCTCTCCCTTCCACTGCTGTCATGGTGCTCATGGCTTTCAGATCCGCACCGGCTACGAAAGCCTTTTCGCCGGCACCCCGGATGATCACTGCTTTGACCTCCGGATCCGTTGCCAAGCGATTGAAGCAGTCTTTCATTTCCTGCAGGGTGGCGGTATCCAGGGCATTCAGGAATTTCGGACGGTTGACAGATACTGTAGTCACACCGTCATCTGCAATTTCCACCAACAAATTTTTATATTCGTACATGGGTGACACCCCTATTCAGATTATTTCTTGTTGTATTCGTAGAAGCCCTTGCCGGTCTTCCGGCCCAGGTATCCAGCTTCCACCATTTTCCGCAGGAGAGGAGCCGGACGGTACTTGGGATCGCCGAAGCCCTTGTACAGCACTTCCATAATGGCCAGTACCGTATCGTTGCCGATCAGGTCGGACAGTGCCAGAGGCCCCATGGGATGGTTGAAGCCCAGTTTGGCCACGGCATCGATATCTTCGGCACTGGCAACCCCTTCACTCAGGGTGAAGATGGCTTCGTTGATCATGGGGATCATGATCCGGTTGCCTACGAAACCAGGAGCATCGTTGACTTTCACTGGGTTCTTATCCAGCGCCTTGGCCAGTTCATAGACTTTGTTGAAGGTATCTTCGGAAGTCCCCAGTCCCTTGGTCACTTCCACCAGCTTCATCACAGGAGCTGGGTTGAAGAAATGCATGCCGATGAATTTGTCCGGACGGGAAGTCCCGGCAGCCAGCATCGTGATGGAAACAGAAGAAGTATTGCTGGCAATGATGGCATCTTTCGGCATCTTTTCATCCAATTCCTTGAAGATCCCTTGTTTGATCTTGATGTTTTCCGTAGCCGCTTCAATGGCCAGGTGCACATCGCAGTTTTCCGGAGTCAGTTCCACCACGCCGTGGATCCGTGCCAGAGTGGCCTTTTTGTCCTCTTCGGTGATCCGGCCCTTAGCCACACTGTGGGCCAGGTTCTTTTCGATGTTCCCCAGTCCCCGGTCGACGAATTCTTGTTTGATGTCCCGCAGGGTCACTTCCACACCATGGGCCGCCATGACCTGAGCGATCCCGCTGCCCATCTGACCGGCGCCGATAACCATGACTTTCTTCAGTTCCATAAGAAAAGATCTCCTTTACAATGAATTTAGAAATCTCTAAAAATCCAGGAACTTTTCTGTAGAAAAGTCCCTGGGTAAAGGAAGGGCTGGCAAAACACCAGCCCCCCTTGTTCCTTCTTCCTTATCGAAAGAAATTATTTTTTCTTGTCCTTCAGCAGAGCACGGGAAGTCACGATCCGCATAACCTGGTTGGTGCCTTCGTAGATCTGGGTGATCTTGGCATTCCGCATGTAGCGTTCTGCAGGGTAATCCACGGTGTAGCCATAGCCGCCGAAGATCTGTACCGCATCGGTGGTCACTTCCATGGCCACATCGGAAGCGAAGCATTTTGCCATGGCAGCTGCTTCGGAATAAGGTTTCCCTTCGTTCTTCAGCATGGCAGCATGGTATACCAGATACCGGGCAGCTTCGATCTTGGTAGCCATATCGGCCATCATGAACTGCAGAGCCTGGAATTTGGAAATAGGACGGCCGAACTGTTCCCGTTCCTTGGAATATTTCACAGCAGCAGCCAGAGCGCCTTCTGCAATGCCCAGAGCCTGAGCAGCTACGCCGATACGGCCGCCATCCAGGGTTTCCATGGCAATCTTGAAGCCTTCCCCTTCTTTGCCCAACAGGTTTTCTTTGGGGACTTCGCAGTCTTCAAAGATCAATTCTGCGGTGATGGAGGTATGGCCGCCCATCTTGTCTTCCACTTTGCCGAAACGGAACCCGGGCATGCCCTTTTCCAGGATGAAAGCAGAAATCCCATGTACGCCCTGGCTCTTGTCGGTCATGGCGAATACCACGTAGGTATCAGCTTCCTTGCCGTTGGTGATGAAGATCTTGGAGCCGTTCAGGATGTATTTGTCACCCTTCAGGACAGCTGTGGTCTGCTGAGCGGAAGCATCGGTCCCGGCAGAAGGTTCGGTCAGGCCGAATGCCCCTACGTGGGTCCCTTCAGCAATGGGGGCCAGGTATTTCTGTTTCTGTTCTTCCGTCCCGAACATGTAAATCGGGGTAGCACACAGAGAAACGTTGGCGCTGAGGGTGATACCGGTACCATCATCTACTTTGGACATTTCTTCCACTGCCAGGATGTAGCTCAGGACATCCAGGCCCATGCCGCCGTATTCTTCCGGGAAGCAGATGCCGCAGAACCCGGCTTCACCCATCTTATCGATCAGTTTCCGATCCCAGATATGGGCTTTGTCTCTTTCTTCTACCGTAGGAGCCAGGAATTTTTCAGCAAATTCCGCAGCCATATCTTTGATCATCTGTTGGTCTTCAGTCAGGTTAAAATCCATAGTGATATACCTCTTTCCTCTTTTTTCCTTTTTGTAAGGATATTTTTTAGAGGGAACCCCGCTTCAGGAAGCAGTGCTCCCTGGATTGCTTAGAGCATTTCCACAACAGTGGCCGTTCCCATGCCGCCGCCGATGCAGAGGGTAGCCAGCCCGCGTTTCTTGTCTCTGTGTTTCAGGGCATACAGCAGGGTGACCAGGATCCGGGCACCGGAAGCACCGATGGGATGGCCCAGGGCGATGGCCCCGCCGTTCACATTGGTCTTGGCCCAATCCAGCTGCAGTTCCCGGCCCACTTCCACAGTCTGGGCGGCGAAAGCTTCGTTGGCTTCCACCAGATCCATGTCCTTCACTTCCAGTCCGGCTTTAGCCAGGGCCTTCCGGCTGGCAGGGATGGGTCCGATCCCCATGATGGCAGGATCCACACCGGCAGAAGCATAGGATACGATCTTGGCCATAGGTTTGATCCCCAGTTCTTTGGCTTTGTCAGCGCTCATGATGACCAGAGCAGCAGCGCCATCGTTCAGGCCGGAAGCGTTGCCGGCGGTGACAGTGCCGCCTTTCTTGAAGGCTGGGCGCAGTTTGGCCAGGACTTCCATAGTGGTCCCCTCTTTGGGGAATTCATCGGTATCGAAGACTTTTTCGCCTTTTTTCGTTTTAATGGTCACAGGGACGATTTCTTCTTTGAAAGCACCGCTCTTGATGGCTTCGATGGCTCTCTGCTGAGAACGGCAGGCCACTTCATCCTGGTCTTCCCGGGTGACGCCGAATTTTTCAGCGACGTTTTCAGAAGTGATGCCCATGTGGTAATCATTGAAAGCATCCCACAGGCCGTCCCGGATCATCACGTCCACCATTTTCTGGTCACCCATCTTCAGGCCCCAACGGGCTTTCCCAGGGACCGTGAAAGGTGCATTGGACATGCTTTCCATGCCGCCGGCTACTACGATGTCATTGTCGCCGGCCAGGATGGACTGGGCAGCCAGTTCCACGCATTTCAGCCCGGAACCGCAGACTTTATTGACCGTAAATGCAGGGACTTCCACCGGCAGTCCGGCAAAGATGGCAGCTTGTCTTGCAGGGTTTTGGCCCAGGCCTGCCTGCAGCACGTTCCCCATGATGACTTCATCCACCTGTTCCGGCTTCAAAGCAGCCCGGTCCAGGGCTTCCTTGATGACTACGGCACCCATCTGAGGAGCAGAGAGCGGGGTCAGGCTTCCGCCAAATTTCCCGATAGCCGTTCTTACAGCACTTGCAATGACAACTTCACGCATAACAAAACCATCCCTTCTAAAATTGAATTAGAAACAAACAGTATTGCATCCATACAGCAGCACTCCGGGGGCGTTTCCCCTCCTGCCGCCACACTGATTGGTTCAGGCAAATTGCAATCAGGGTTTTCTTATGGACTTGATTATACACTAATTATAGCGCAAAGGGAAGCCTCCAGTTTTCTGAAAATTGGCTGTTTACCATCTGATGAAAAAATTACGAAAAAATGTCCATACCAAGATGGCTCCTACACCCACCAAAGCAAAGCCCAAGAGGGTGGGCAGCAGGAATACCACCCCCAGGAGCAGGGCGGTCGCCACCAGCACCAGCCGGGCATTCATCTTCACCAATTCCCAGATACCCCGCCACTTGGCCTTTTTGGCCTCTTTTTCCTGCTGACGGCGCAGATCTTCCCGGTCGTAGACCCTCCAGTCCCCATCTCGGGGGCCTTCCCGGCCGGTCTCAATAGTCACCCCTTCAAAAGCATCCCTTTCTTCCTCGCTCATCACCTGGGCTTCCACGTCTTCATTGGGCGTACCGCAGCCCGGACAGGCTTCCATATCGTCCGGATATTCCAATCCGCAATGCTTACAGATCATAACTTACTCCTACACAAATTTAGAAAACAGCATCAGGAACCCCATTTCATCCAAGTAACGGGGGTCCGAGGGTTCCAGTTTCAGCTGGTTCCGGATTTCCATATATGCCCGGGTCAGATCCCGGTGAGGGATCCCAAAGGTTTCCAGATAGAAAGGCTTCTTCTGGGCCGCCCGTTTCTCATTGATCTCCAGGAAGTTTTCCACCAGGGCCGCCGCCCACACCTGGGGTTCATAGGCTCCCGTATACGGCTCTCTTTTCTGGAAGTCCGCCCACATGTGGCGGATGAGCCGGATGTCATACTCGCTGCGTCCACTGACCAGGAGGATTTCCTGGATGAGTTTTTCCACCGGAGAAAGTTCCTCCGGAAGGGCAACCGGCAGATAGTCCAGCTGCTTCGTTGCATAGGGAAACCGGCAGCCAGCGGGATTTTTCCCCATGAGCCTCAGCACCTGGCGGCAGACCAGGGCATGGCGGGAAAGGAATTCCGACCAATCCGCACCGGGGAGCTGGATATCGTACCAGTCCCGGCATTCTGCCAGCACTTCCAGGAGCCGTTTCCGGGCCAGAGGCTTCAAGTTGTAGCTTTGGAGATAATTCATCCCCATACTCCGGTTGTAGAACACATGGCCCATCATGACCCGGTCCTCCAGCGGCGCCTCTCCCTCCAGAGAGAAGCTCAAGTAATAGGGTTCCCCTGTGAGGAAATCCCGGCAGACATACCGGTACTCATCCACTGCCTCCTCGATGGTGAAAATAGACAGGAAACCCATGCACAGTTCATTCACCAGCTGGAGATAGGCGCTGTGCCCGTTTTTCCGGAAATATTCCAAGGGGGTCAGATCGCCTTCAATCAGGTGGTAATCGAAGAGGAAATAATCCCAGTAACCCCGCCAGAAGGCATCCATTCCATCGTTTTCCAGGTCCAGGGTCCCCAGAGCTGTTTCATACAAAGTGACGGAACGTTCAAAATCCAGGTTGAATTCATCCTTCTGGAAAAACTGATGGATTTCTTCCATCACACCATGGAGGGCTTCCCCTGCATTCAGGAACACCCTGCCTTCCGGCGGCGGGGCGCTCCTTTCTTCCCTGGCTTCTTCCCCAGGCAGGTACTCCCCGTTTTCGTCGATGATGGCCAAGGTCCCGTCATCCCGGAGCAGCTGTTCCCGGGCCAGATAAGGAGCCAGGGAACTGGACAGTTTCCCCTGCTGCTTCAGGAACACGAAAAAACTGCCCAAGGTATCCAAGAAATCCCGTACCGAAGCATAGGAAACCTGGAAATCTACCACATTCCGTCCGCACCAGGAAACCAGATCCACAATGTCGTCTTCTGTCATTTCGTCCAGGGTCATTTCTGCGTTCTCTATGTAGATGCACAGCATCACCAGCTGTTCCCACTGATGCTGCATGGCCGGGTCATCCACACCATGCCACCCCAGGTTCCGGAAGTACGCTTCCACGTCTTCCTGAGGCAGCACCATTTCCCAGCCGCTGTCATTGGTGTAAAAATTTTCTATTGCGTCATAGACATTCGGCATTGTTCGTCACCTTACTTCAGATTGTTTGCTGTGATCAGGCCCTCATTCCAGGATCCGGGAAGGACAGAAATCCACCACCGGACAGGCACTGCACTCCGGTTTCCGGGCCTTGCAGATTTTCCGTCCATGCCAGATGAACCAGTGGTGGGCTTCCCCCCACTGGGACCGCGGGATCAGCTTCATCAAGTCCTGTTCCACGGCCAGGGGATCATTCCCATCCGAAAGACCCAGCCGGTGGGCCACCCGGAACACATGGGTATCCACGGCGATGGCCGGCTGGCCAAAGGCCACGCTGAGCATCACGTCCGCCGTTTTCCGCCCCACCCCGGGGAGACTCAGGAGGCTTTTCATATCCTGAGGCACTTCCGAGTGGAACTCTTCCACCAGTTTCCGGCAAAGACCCAGGAGGTTCCGGGCCTTGGAACGGAACAGGCCGCAGTCCCGGATCTTTTCCTCCAGCTGTTCCTGGGTCAGGGCACCCAGCTTTTCCGGTGTATTGAATTCCGGGAACAGCCGGGCCGTCACTTTATTCACCCGTTCATCGGTGCACTGGGCCGAAAGGACCACAGCCACCAGCAGTTCAAAAGGCGACCCGTAATGGAGGGCCGTCCCCTGTCCCCGATAGGTTTCCTCCAGTCCTTTGAGGATGGCCTGCACCCTTTCTTTCTTCCGCATCAGTTGGTCAGGCTCCGTACCGGTGCCGGGATCCGTCCGCCCCGATGGATGAACACATCGGGTTTGAAGGAGTTCACGGCAATGATGGGAGCATAGCCCAGGAGCCCGCCGAATTCCACCTTGTCCCCCACCTTCTTGCCGGGTACAGGGATCAGCCGGACGGCGGTGGTCTTGTTGTTGATCATCCCCACTGCCGCTTCGTCGGCGATAACCGCAGAAATGGTCTCTGCCGTGGTGTCCCCCGGCACTGCGATCATATCCAGGCCCACAGAGCAGACGCAGGTCATGGCTTCCAGTTTCTCAATGGTCAGAGACCCTTTTTCCACAGCAGCGATCATGCCTGCATCTTCAGAAACAGGGATGAAGGCGCCGCTCAGGCCGCCCACATAGCTGGAAGCCATGAGACCGCCCTTTTTCACCGCATCATTGAGCATGGCCAGGGCCGCCGTAGTGCCCGGGCAGCCGCAGGATTCCAGGCCGATTTCTTCCAGGATATGGGCCACGGAATCCCCTACCGCCGGAGTGGGCGCCAGGGAAAGATCGATGATCCCGAACTGGGTATCCAGCCGTTTGGCCGCTTCCTGGGCCACCAATTGGCCCACCCGGGTGATCTTGAAGGCAGTTTTCTTGATGGTTTCCGCCACCACACCGATATCTTCTCCCCGGACCGCTTCCAGGGCATGTTTCACCACACCGGGCCCGGATACCCCTACATTGATGACCGTTTCCGGTTCCGTGACCCCGTGGAAAGCGCCGGCCATGAACGGGTTGTCCTGGACCGGGTTGCAGAAGATCACCAGTTTGGCACAGCCCAGGGCATCCTGATCTGCCGTGAGACGGGCAGTTTCCTTCACCACCTGGCCCATTTCCCGGACGGCGTCCATATTGATGCCGGCCTTGGTGGAGCCGATGGCCACGGAAGAGCAGACGATGTCCGTGGTGGCAAGGGCTTCCGGGATGGATTTGATCAAAGTCCGATCGCCGTGGGTATAGCCCTTTTCCACCAGGGCGCTGAAGCCTCCGATGAAGTTGACCCCCACCGCTTTGGCTGCGTCATCCAAGGCCTTAGCCAGGGGCACGTAGCTGTCAGTCTGGCAGGATTCCCCCACCAGAGAAATGGGAGTCACGGAAATCCGTTTGTGGATGATGGGCACTCCCAGCTCCGCTTCCAGCTCTTCTCCCACCTTCACCAGGTTCCGGGCTTTGTCCGTGATCTTCTCATAAATCTTCCGGGCGCAGACCTTCACATCCGGATCTGCACAGTCCCTGAGGCTGATGCCCATGGTGATGGTCCGCACATCCAGGTTGTTCTGGGTGATCATCCGGGTGGTTTCCAGTACATCTTTGATTTCGTAAAACATGGATGGGCCTCCTTAGATCCGGTGCATGGCCGTAAAGATCTGTTCGCTCTGGACCCGGATCTCCACACCCAGTTCCTTGCCCAGGGCCGTGGCCTTTTCCTTCAGGGTTTCTACAGAAACCTTTGCGTTGTCCAAGTCGCCGATCAGGACCATGTTGAAGAAGCCGTCATCGATGTTCTGGTTGATGTTCAGGATATTCACATTGTTTTCAGCCAGCAGGGTGCTCGCCTTGGCAATGATGCCCACTCTGTCTACACCTACAATTGTCATAACGATACGCATAAGCTAACATCCTTTCTTTTTCAGGGACTCCGGGATTTGTTTATACAGGAGTTTACAATTTATTATACGATAAATTTCCATCAGCTTCAATGTTACTGACAGAATCCACGAGAATTTCACGATTTTCCGCGGAGGGTGGAATGGGGAAACGTTTCGCGCAAAGGGAGACCAAGTGCTCCCTTATTTGCCTTCGAACACCAAGGAAGAGGTCAGACCGGCCCTTACGGGCCTTTCAGATGTCAGACATCAGCTTGTCCGCAATAAGCAGAACGGGCCTGAATCCAATCCCGACAAAGCTGACGTCTGATGTCTCAAGGCCCCTTGGGGCCGTGTCTGAAACCGCTGCAGGCCCATTCCCCATTCCGTATCATATGAAACAAACATTCTCCCACATAACGATAAAATTATTCGACTTAAATCCCATCCTGTGATATGATAGGAGTACAGATTTTTACTGTTTATTTTCAAGGAGGATGGATCATGCAGGAATACAAACCCGTTAAATCTGGGAAAGTTCGTGAAATCTACGATCTGGGCGACAGCCTGATCATGGTGGCTTCCGACCGGATCTCCGCGTTCGACCACATTCTGAAAAACACCATTACCGACAAAGGGGCCGTCCTGACCCAGATGTCCAAATTCTGGTTCGACTATACCAAAGACATCATCCCCAACCATATGATCAGTGTGGATCCTGCGGATATGCCTGAATTCTTCCAGACTCCAGAATTCGCCGGCAAGAGCATGAAATGCCGGAAGCTGAACATGATCCCGGTGGAATGCATCGTCCGGGGATACATCACCGGAAGCGGCTGGGAATCCTACAAAGAAAACGGCACGGTCTGCGGCATCAAGATGCCGGAAGGGCTGAAAGAATGCCAGAAACTCCCTGAACCTCTCTTCACCCCCAGCACCAAAGCAGAACTGGGCGACCACGATGAAAACATCACCGAAGAACAGTGCGTCACCTACCTGGAAAAGATCTTCCCGGGAAAGGGTGCGGAATACACCAAGGCCATCAAGGATGCTACCATCGCCCTCTATAAGAAATGTGCTGATTATGCTTACCAGAGAGGCATCATCATCGCAGATACCAAATTCGAATTCGGCCTGAACGAAAAAGGAGAAGTAGTCCTGGGAGACGAAATGCTCACTCCGGACAGCTCCCGTTTCTGGCCTCTGGAAGGCTATGAAGCCGGCAAGACCCAGCCTTCTTACGACAAGCAGTTCGTCCGTGACTGGCTGAAAGCCAACCCGGACAGCGACTATCTGCTGCCCCAGGATGTAATCGACAAGACCATTGCTAAATATAAAGAAGCCTACGAAATGCTCACCGGGAAGAAGTTCGGAGAGTAATCGAAAAAAGCTGCCGCCCAGTGCGGCAGCTTTTTTATGATCAGAAAGATGTCAGACCGGCCTTTCAGGCCTTTCAGGAGTCAGAGGTCAGCTTGCCTGCGATGAGGAGGACCGGACCTGCATCCAAGCCGAACAGAGCTGAGTCTGGTGTCCCACGGCCCCCTTGGGGGCCGTGTCTGACATCTTACCACTCCCCCTCTTCCTTCTTCACTATCCCAACAATCCACTCCTGTACCGCCCGGGCGGTTTCTGGGTTGAAAGGTTCCCCGGTCCGGTTGTTGTTGGAGATCACCCGCACGGCTCCGAAAGGGACGCCGAAACGGGCTGCCGTTTCCCCGGCTGCCGCTGTTTCCATCTCTTCGCACAGGGCTCCTGTAGCTGTTTCCAGCTGCCGGATGGTATCCGGGCAGTCGTTCCACCGGTCTGCCGAAGCAATGGTCCCCAACAAGACCTGTCCCTGGGTATATTTTCCGGTCATCTGATCCAGCCACCGAACAGCTGCCTCACTGCACCGATGGTAAAAAGGCCGTTCTCCGGTGAACCCGCTTTCTTTGCTTTCCCCTTCCAGGGCCTCCAGATCCAAGTAATAGTCCTTCCCATACCGGGACTGGAACAGGGCATTGGCATTGAACCAACGTTCTCCCACTACCAGATCGAAGGGATGGAGATCTTCCGGGTAGCCTCCCGCCGTCCCCTGGTTCAGCACCAGCGACGGTTGGAAAACCGCGCACCCTACAGCCGTCGCCGCTGCTGCAGCGGCTGCCCCGATGCCCGTCCGGCTCAGGACCACTGGCTGGTCTCCCAGCTTCCCTTCCCAGAAAAGGAATGTCCCGTATTGGAAGCTCCGGCAGCCCGTCAGGGCCCCCCGCAGCTGGGCGATTTCCAATTCCATGGCTCCCTGCAGTAAAACCGGCTTTCCCCCTTGGAGAAAAGCCGGTTTTTGCTTGTACCCTTCCATCTCCTACTCCAAGGTCAGAGCGAATAAGGTGTCCACCCGCACGCTGACCGTCAGGGCTTTGGGTGCCAACTGGGTAGGCGTCGCCTCATCTTCTGCTGCCATTTTGTTCATCCGGGCCAACAGAACGGGCTGAGCTGCCACTACGGAACTAGAGGGTACGCTGGCCTGCCGGAGCACGCCAAGACCTCTGCCCCCTGCATTGGCCACTGTCTGGGCAGTATATCTGGCGTTCTCCACCGCCTCACCCAGCAGCTGCCGTTTGATCAGGTCTTCATTCTGGAGGCCGAACCGGACCCCATTCAGCCGATTGGCGCTTTCCAGCCCTTTGTCGATGAGAGTTCCCAGCTGATCCAGGTTCTTCTCCTTCACTTCCCAGGCCCCGTACACCTGATAGCCTGCCAGTTTCTGGGTGCCGTTCTTCTGGTATTCATACCGAGGAGCCACATTGTAGCTGATGGTGGCAATATCGTCTCGAGCCACTCCCTGGGCCAGCATGGTATGGATGAATTTCTGGCTGGCCTGGGCCCCGGCTTCCCGGACTTCCTCCAGCGTGGCTCCCTGCTTCTCAAAGGCAAAATTTACCGTGGCCATATCCGGATCCACCGTACGGCTGGCCGTTCCCGTGATCTGGATGGTGTCCAAAGGCTGGTCAGCCCAGGCCGGTGTGGCGTGGAGGCTGAAAGCCAGGACTGCTGCTGCAAACAAAGCTCCGAATTTTTTCATAGAATCACCCCATAAGAATTATGTGAACACAGGTATTATAGCACACTTCTGAAGAAAAATGACCGATCAGTCACACTTGTCCTGTTTTTCCCCGGCGGATTCTTCTTCCTGGACCTTCTGCCAGGCCGGGCAGTCCCCGCTGAGTGCCCCATGGCATTCCTTCATGCTGCTGCGCTGGGTCTCCACGATTTCCCGGGTCACATCTCCCAGGGTGATCCCCTTCAGATGTTCCATGCACAGACGGTCCAGATCCCGGTACAGGGCATCGAATACCGAAGACATCCCGCTGCTGATGAAGCAGTTGTTCTCTTCATTGCCGCTGCGCCATTTGGTATCCACAAAGACCGTACCCATGCCCTGGGCAATCTCATACAAGGTGACTTTTTCCAACCCTTCACAGGGACAGTAGCCTCCCACATGGCCTTCCCGGGTGGTTATGATGCCCATTTTCTTCAATTTGCCCATGATTTTCCGGACCCGCGCCGGGTTGGTGCAGATGTTTTCCGCCAATTCCTCGCTGGAAGCCAGGCACCCCCGATGAGACAAATAGACTAACGCATGGACAGCCACAATAAAATCACTTTTCATGATTGCTCACAAAGCAGGCCGGATCCATCCAGCCTGCTCCTTCCTCCTCTTATTTTTCATTCAGGTATTCTTCTGCGAAATGGACAGCCACCGCCCCGTCAGCTGCAGCAGTGATGATCTGCCGGACTGCTTTGGTCCGCACATCCCCTGCCGCGAACACCCCGGGCACAGAAGTCTTCGTATCTTCTCCAGCAATGATGTAGCCTGCCTGATCAGCGGCCACCTGCCCTGCAGCCAAGCTGCTCTCCGGCAGCTGTCCGATGGCTACGAAAAGTCCGTCCGCCCGCAGTACCCGGGTTTCCCCGGTCTTTACATCTTTCAGTTCCACAGCAGTGAGCTTCTTGTCCGCCTGGAGCCCAGTCACTACACTGTTCCAGATGATTTCCACACCGGCATCTTTCAGCCGCTGGAGATAGATGGGAGTGGCCCGGAGAGTATCCCGCCGGTGGACCAGATAGACTTTTTTCGCCAGCTTGGCCAGGTACAGGGCGTCCCCTACTGCTGTATTGCCGCCACCGTTGACCACGACGATCTTATCCTTATAGAAGCTGCCGTCACAGGTGGCACAGTAAGCCACGCCGCGGTTCACCAAAGCCTCTTCCTGAGGGATCCCCAATTTCCGGGGATGGGCCCCGGTAGCCAAGATCACCGTTTTTCCCAGGAAAGTCCCTTCGGAAGTTTCTGCCACTTTGGGATCGGCCAAAAGATCCAGACGGGTCACATCGGCATAAATCGTTTCCGCTCCGGCCTTTTCAGCCCCTTCCTGCATCCGTTCTCCCAATTCGAAGCCGTCCACTACACCGGGAAAGCCAGGATAGTTTTCCACGTCGCTGGTAGTGGCCATCTGTCCGCCGGGTGACAGCTTTTCCAGCACCGCTGTGGAAAAACCGCTCCGGGCTCCGTAAAGAGCCGCCGTATAGCCGGCAGGGCCCCCGCCGATGATCAGGATATCATAGACTTTGCTCATAATACCCCTTTCTCCTGGAGCCAGGTCTTCACTGCCGCTTTGGAGGGCGGGTTCACCAGCAGTTCACTGCACTGGCCGCCCTTCACCAGCATCAGGCTGGGGATAGTCTCGACCTTGTACTGTTCTGCCAATTCCCGTTCTTCATCGATGTTCACGCCGCCAAAAGAAACCTTGTCGGCAATTTCCATGGCCAGCTGGCCCAGTGCCGGTTTCAGCCGTTTGCAGTAACCGCACCAGGGAGCGGAAAAGCCCACTACCATCGGTTTGCTGCTTTGGAGTACCTCTTTGTCAAAATTATCTTTCGTAATATGTAAGAATTCCATCAAAATGACCTCCTTGAAGGATCCCCTTGGGATCTTTAATACTGTAATTCTAGCAAATACAGTTAAGAAAGTCAAGAGGGGGATGCCGGCTCTCGGCATCCCCTTCTTTGTCAGCAGTCAACAGTCCCCTATTTCCCCTCATGTGTTCCCAGCTGGATGGTGATGCAGGCAGCGATGAGAAGGGCATATACGTAGTAGCAGTATTTCATCACGTCCAGGGGAGAAGTGCCTGCCAGCTGGGTGACGATCAGCATCCCCCCGTCGTGGGGCATGACGCACAGAAAACTGCAGGCAAAGATATCCACCAGGCTGGCCAGCCGCTTGGGAGCAATATCGTACTTTTTCCCGATGACCTTGGCAATGGGGCAAGTGACGATGATGGCGATGGTGTTGTTCACCATGGCCGCTGAAAGGATCCCTGAAAGGAGGCCGATGCCGTATTCCGCCCCTTTCCGGCCGTGGATCCAGCCGGTGATCTTCGCCACCAGCCATTCTACGCCCCCGTAGTACCGGACCAGGCCGATGATCCCAGAAACCAGGATGGCCACCATACTGATGGAAAACATATCCGCCATCCCATCTCCCAGACCTTTGGACCAGGTAAAGATGTCCACTGTTCCCTGGGCAAGGCCGATGATCCCGGTCAAAAGGATCCCCCCGAACAGCACCAGAGCCACATTGATGCCCATGAGAGCCATCACCAGGACCACCACATAGGGCATACCTGGAAGATGTCGTAATCCCCCACCTGGATGCCGCCCTGGACCTGGCCGCTGACCAGATAGAACAGCACCAGGCTCACCAGGGCCGCCGGCAGAGCGATGGCAAAGTTCATCCGGAACTTGTCCCGCATTTTGGATCCGCACCCTTCTGCTGCTGCAATGGTAGTATCAGAAATCATGGAAAGGTTATCCCCGAAATAAGAGCCGCAGATCACTGCCGCGCACACAGCAGCTGCGTTGAGCCCAGCTCCCTGGGCCACCCCGATGGCCACCGGCGCCATGGCTGCAATGGTCCCCATGCTGGTGCCGATGGCGGTGGAAATGAAGCAGCACATGAGGAACACCCCAGGGATCAGGAAAGAAGGCGGGATGAACTGGAGACAGAAGTTCACCACGGAAGTCTTGCCCCCGATGGCGGCCGCCGCTCCCTGGAATCCTCCGGCCAAAAGATAGATCAGTACGATCATCATGACCCCGGGATCTCCCATGCCGGTACAGTAGACCTTCAGTTTTTCGTCAATGGGGCCTTTTTTCCAGAGATAAAACGCCGCCAATGTCCCGGCCAGAAGTGCCACGTGCCGAGGCAGGAAACTGAAAGGTTTCGGGACCCCCATGAGGGTAAAACAAAGTCCGCAGCCAATGTACAGACCCAGGAACACCAAAAGGGGCAGGAAGGCCAAGCCCCCCAGATTGCGGCCATCGTCGTTGTGATTCATCATCGTTTCCTTTCTAAAAAAAAGGCTGTTGCCTGCGCAACAGCCCCGTCAATGCTCAATGGTCAATTGTCAATGGCCGAAGCCAGGTCCTTTTATTTCGCTCCTACGGCCTTCAGCACATCATTGGTGATGTCCACACCGCCGTCCACTACGGCACCGGCACTCAGCACCGTGTTGATGCCTTTTTCCTTGGCCACTTTATGGACAGCATCCAGGATCTTTTTCCGGATGGGATCGAACAAATCCTGTTCTCTCTTGGCGATCTGTTCCGTCAAGGTGTTATCCAGAGCCCGTTTGCCATTGTCATCCAAGCTGGGTGCCTTTTCCTGGAATTCCTTCTGGGCCTTCTGCTGTTCCAGGCTCATGGCAGCCCGGGCAGAAGCGAAATCAGGATGGTTGGAGAACACCTTATTTAAATCCACATAGCCGATGGAGTCAGCCGCATAAGCCGTAGCCGGTACCAGAGCGCCGGAGTATCCAACACACACCAGCAATGCCATAACCAGTGCCATAAATTGTTTTTTCACGTAAAATCATCCTTTCTGTGAGCAAACTTACAAAGTTGCAAAAAGAGAATCTAACAGGAGTCATTATATCATGAGTGGTTTTTGGACGCAAGCGGAAAAGGGGGTGTGAAAGAATTCACACCCCCGGTCGCTTGCCTGGTCGTTCAAGCCGTTTGCTCTTTTCCTACAGTATGATAGAAGAAAATCCGCAGGGATCAGCAAAACTGAATCTTCGGTCTGCACCAACAAGCCCGCGGCTCTCACGCCAGCTCATATCCCGCGTCTTCGATGACTTTCTTGAATTCAGCTTGGGGGATATCCCGGTCCGCAGTCACTTTGGCCGTGCCTTTTTCCAGGTTCACTTCTACGGCAGATACACCGGCCATGGCCGCCAGGGCATCATGGACGTGTTTCTGGCAGTTGACGCACATCATTCCATTGACTTTCAGTTCTTTTTCCATTGTAATTTCCTCCTTCAAGGTCTACAGGCAATCCAACCTTTTTTCACTTTTTTCATTTCATCAGTTTCTGCAGGGTTTCGCACAGCTCATCCACTACAGAATCATCCCCCGCCCGGATATCGTTCACCACACAGCTTTTGATGTGGTTGGCCAGGAGCTTTTTATTGAAGGCATTGAGGCCGTTGGTGATGGCACTGACCTGGGTCAGGATGTCCACACAGTACCGGTCCTCCTCCAGCATTTTTTTCACTCCCCGCACCTGGCCCTCGATCCGGTTCAGACGGGTGATCAGGTCCTGATAATCCTTGCAGTCTTTATCCCGCACTGTCTTCAGATGTTCCATGGTACTATACCTCCGTTACGTATATTGTAGACGGAAGAAAAGGGATTGTCAAGATGACAATCCCTTGATTTCTGCAGCCTAGCAGCAGAAATCAGTCAGAAGTCGGAAGTCTGGAGTCAGAAGCCTTTGGACAGAATCTGCCTGGCTGGCAGATTCTTTTGATTGTATAAAACCTCCGCTTTACATCTTCAAAGAATTTGCCTGCAAATTTTACCTTTGGCTTCCGACTTCAGACTCCGGACTCCAGACTAAGCCGCTCAGCGGCTCAGTCCACCGCCTCACAGCACTTGGCACAGAGAGTAGGATGCTTGGGATCCTGGCCCACGGTCTTGCTGTAGCACCAGCACCGTTCGCACTTCTGCCCTTCGGCGGCTTCCACCACCACTTTCAAGTCGTCCCGGCCAGTGGCTTCTCCAGCATCGGTGAGCCCTTCGTGGACCACTGCCTGGGACACGATCAAGAGGGTGGGCAGATCCTTTTCTACGGCCTTCAGTTCCGCCAGGGCATCCCCGGTGGCATACAGTTCCACCTTAGCGTCCAGGGAATGGCCGATGGTCTTGGCCCGACGGGCACCTTCCAGCACCTTGGTGATTTCACCCCGGATAGCGATGAAGGCATCCCATTTGGCTTTCAGGTCTTCCTTCACATATTCCGGATGAGCCTGAGGCCAAGGCAGCATCTGCACGCTCTTCGGCGCATCTGCCGGCTTGTTCATGTATTGGTACACTTCTTCCATGGTGAAGCTCAGGACGGGCATCAGCATCACCATCAGTTCCCGGAGGATCTGGGTCATGGCAGTCTGGGCGGACCGGCGGGCCTGGCTGTCCTTCCGGCTGGTGTACAGACGGTCTTTGATGATGTCCAGATAGAAGGAGCTCATATCCACAGTGCAGAAATCGTGGATGGCATGGAACAGCACATGGAAGTCATAGGTCTCATAAGCTTCGGTGACTTCCTTCTTCAGGGCTTCGAAGCGCATGAGGGCCCATTGATCCAGTTCTTCCATTTCTGCAAAAGGCACCTTTTCTGTTTCGTAATCGAAATCATGGGTATTCCCCAGGATGTACCGGATGGTGTTCCGGACTTTCCGGTAGGCTTCTGCCAGCTGCTTCAAGATCACAGGAGAGATCCGCACATCCTGCTTGTAGTCAGAAGAAGCCGCCCACAGCCGGACGATATCGGCCCCATACTGGTCGATGACTTCCTGAGGCACTACTACATTCCCCAGGGATTTGGACATCTTCCGGCCTTCCCCATCCAGCACGTAGCCGTGGGTCAGTACGCTCCGGTAAGGAGCCTTGCCGGTGACGGCCACACTGGTCAAAAGGGAGCTCTGGAACCAGCCTCTGTGCTGATCGCTGCCTTCCAGGTACATATCCGCCGGCCAGCTCAGTTCCGGACGGCGCTTGCACACCCCCATGTGGGAGGAGCCGCTGTCGAACCACACGTCCATGATGTCCTTTTCCTTCCGGAAGTGGGTGCCGCCGCATTTGGGGCATTTGATCCCTTCCGGCAGCAGTTCTTCGGCAGTGTGGTTCCACCAGGCATCGCTGCCTTCTTTATCGAAGATGGTGGCGATCTTTTCCACCGTCTCTTCGTTGATCAGAGGTTCCCCGCAGTCTTCACAGTAGAAGATGGGGATGGGTACGCCCCAGACTCTCTGCCGGGAAATACACCAGTCATGCCGGTCGGCCACCATGTTGTGGATCCGGGATTCGCCCCAGCTGGGGATCCACTGGACGTCTTCGGCGATGGCTTTCAGGGCTTCATCCCGGAACCCGTCCACAGAGGCGAACCACTGCTCGGAAGCCCGGAAGATGATGGGGTTCTTGCAGCGCCAGCAGTGGGCGTACTGGTGATGGATGTTCTTCTTGCCCAGGAGCACGTTCTGTTCTGCCAGATGTTTGATCACCAGGCCGTTGCTGTCAAAGACGAATTTGCCTTGGAGCAGTTCCCCTGCTTCCGCAGTGAAACAGCCCTTCTGGTCCACCGGACACAGGATGGGCAGTTTGTATTTCAGGCCGGTGAGATAGTCCACATCCCCATGGCCGGGAGCCGTGTGGACGCAGCCGGAACCGGATTCCTTGTCCACATAGTCCGCCAGCACCACCAGGGATTTCCGGTGGTCGTATTCCGGGAAGGGATGTTCACATTCCGCATATTCGAAGGCACGGCCTTTGGTGGTGCCCAGCACAGGGCCGAATTCCACGCCGCATTCTTCTGCCACTTTGTCCACCAGGTCCGCTGCCATGATCAGCACTTCCCCGTTGTATTCCACCCAGGCATAGTCGAAATCCGGGTTCAGTGCCACAGCCACGTTGGCAGGAATGGTCCAGGGGGTGGTGGTCCAAATCACCATATAAGCCTTTTTGCCCTTGGCTGCTTCTGGAGTCAGGCCGTTATCCTTCACCAGGGGCATCTTCACAAAAATAGTCGGCGTCTTCTGGTCGGCATATTCGATTTCTGCTTCTGCCAGAGCCGTTTCGCAGTGAGGACACCAGTAAACAGTCTTTTTGCCTTTATAGATGTAGCCTTTGTTGGCCATGGTGCCGAACACCCGGATCTGTTCTGCTTCAAAATGAGGATCCAGCGTCACATAGGGATGGTCCCAGTCACCCAGCACGCCCAGCCGTTTGAAATCTTTCCGCTGGGTATCGATCCACTGGAGGGCATATTCCCGGCACATTTTCCGCAGTTCCACCGGCGACAGTTTGTGACGGTCCACCCCGGTGGCCTTCAGGCAGGCGTGTTCGATGGGCATGCCATGGGTATCCCAGCCAGGGACATAAGGGGTATCGTACCCCTGGGCATATTTATATTTCACGATGATGTCCTTCAGGACTTTGTTCAGGGCATGGCCCATGTGGATCTTGCCGTTGGCATAGGGAGGTCCGTCGTGGAGGACGAATTTCTTATGGCCTGCATGGAGTTTCTGCTTTTCTCCATAGATATCATTTTTATACCAGAAATCCAGGAAATCCGGTTCCCGTTTGGGCAGCCCTGCCCGCATGGGGAATTCCGTTTCCGGCAGATTCAGGGTCGCAGCGTATTTGTCGTCTTTTTTACTCACCGTTCTACACCTCCAAAAAAATAAGTCCCGTCCCCCGAAAGGGACGGGACAAAGGGCCCGTGGTACCACCCTCATGACAGCTTGGCTGCCACTCTCTATGAGATAACGATCATAACCCGGGTCCACCTACTGCTGGTTCGATGACCGGCTCCAGAGTGATCTTCTTCCCAAAGGCCTCCTGCCCGGGCTCCCACCCTCCCCGGATCGCTGTACCAGCCTTCAGGCGTACTGTCTCTTTCATCGCCTGTTGGTTTAAAATTCGTGTCTATTATACACTTCTTATACAGAGAGGTCAACTGGAAAAGGAGCGGGCTGCTTCAAACATCACGATTCCCCCGGCCACGGCCACGTTCAGGCTTTCGGCCTGGCCGGCCATAGGGATCTTCACCTTCTGGTCCGCAGCGGCGAGGATCTCCGGGGAGACCCCTTCCGCCTCACTGCCCAGTACCAGGGCGGTCTTTGCCGGCCACTGGAGCTTCGTCACGTCTTCCGCCCCTTCCAGGGCCGTAGCCCATAGGGCGTATCCGTTTTTCCTGCACCAGGTTTCCATTTCCCCAGCCTTGACTCCAGTGTACACCGGCAGATGGAACAAGGACCCCATGGTGGACCGGACCACTTTGGGATTATACAGGTCGGCGGTATCTTCCAGCAGCACCACCCCAGCTGCCCCCAGGGCGTCGGCGGTGCGGATCAGGGTCCCCAGGTTCCCCGGGTCCCGGATCTGATCCAGCACCAGCACAAGCCCCCGCTCCGGGGCAAAGCTGTCCAGATTTTCCTGGCGGATCTCCACCAGGGCCGCCACGCTCTGGGGGTCTTCCGTAGCTGTGATCTTCTGGAGCACCGGCAGGGGCACTTCATACCAGGGCAGAGCGCTTTCTTCCGCCCGGCGTTCCCAGCCTTCCGGCAGCCGGGTAAAGAAGAGGGCCCGGAGTGTCCAGCGAGAAGCAAGGGCTTCTTCCACTGCCCGTTTCCCTTCCAGCAGGAACAAGCCCTCCTTCTGGCGGTATTTTTTCATTTTCAGGGAAGCTGCCCGCTTCACCAGATCATTCTTCAACGATGTCAGGGTGCTGATCATATGCCGTCCTCCAGGGCTTCCACGCTTTTCCGGCTGCCGATGACCACCAGCAGATCCCCTTCCAGGAGGGGCTTGGTGGGTTCCAAGGTCATTTCCGTGGTACCGTCCGCATGCTTGATGGCCACCACATTCACCTGGTATTTCTTCCGCACATCCAGTTCTGCCAGGCTCTTCCCTACCACCTTCCGGGTCAGGTTCACTTCCATGAGGCAGATGTTGTCAGAGAGTTCCACGAAATCCAAGATGTTGGTATAGGCCAAGTTGTGGCCCACCCGGCGGCCCATGTCCCGTTCCGGATAGATGATCTTGGTAGCCCCCAATTTTTCCAGCATCTTCCCATGGAGGGCATTGGAGGCCTTGGCCACAATGGTCTTCAGCCCCGCTTCCCGGAGCAGCATGGTAGCCAGGAGGCTGGGTTCCAAGGTCCCGATGGCCACGATCCCTACATCGAAATTCCGGATGCCCAGGCTGTTCACGGTCTTTTCGTCGATCACATCGCAGACCACTGCATGGGTCAATTTGTCCGCCATGTTTTCCACTACATCTTCATTGTTGTCGATGCCCAGAACCTCATGGCCCAGGGCCGTCAGGGTCTCTGCCACACTGCTGCCGAAGCGGCCCAGCCCCCAGACGATAAATTGCCGTTTGTCTTTCATGATGACTCCTAACCGATGATGATATTTTCCTTGGGATAATGGATGTGTCCCGAAGGCTTGTTGGCCGCCAAGGCCAGGGCAAAGGTCATGAACCCCACCCGCCCGGCATACATGGACAGGATCAGGATGATCTTGCTGGCGGTACAGATATGCTGGCTGAGCCCGGTGGAAAGCCCCACTGTGGCATAGGCCGAGACCACTTCAAAAGCCGCCGCCAGGAAGGTGGTATCTTCCAGGCAGGTAAGGGCCAGGATGGCGAATACCACCCACAAAAGGGACATGCTGGTAATGGCAAAAGCCTGGAACATGGTCTCGCTGGTGATCCGCCGCCCGAAGATCTCACATTCCCCCCGGCCCCGGACCACCTGCCAGATGTTCAGGAGCAGCAGGGCAAAGGTGGTGGTCTTGATGCCGCCCCCAGTAGATGCCGGTGACGCTCCGATGAACATGAGCAGGATGGTGAAGATCATGGTGGGGACCCGGAGACTGTTCAGGTCCACCGTGTTGAAGCCCGCTGTCCGGGGGCTCACCGACTGCATGAAACTGGCCCAGAAGGCGTCGTTCCAAGAAAGTCCGGCCAAGGTTCCCGGATTGTCTTTTTCCAACAGGGCAAATCCCACCATGCCACCCACGATCAAAAGGATCGTACTGGTCAGGACCATCTTGCTGTGGAGCTTCAGTTTCCGGAAATCCCGGTTCTTCACCACATCCCGCATGACTGCGAACCCCAGCCCTCCCAGGATGATGAGGAAGCAGATGGACAGGTTCACCACCGGGTCCCCCACATAGGCCGTCAGGCTCTGGTAGTGGCCGAACAAATCGAAGCCAGCGTTGCAGAAGGCGGAAACCGCATGCCAGTACCCGTAGTAAATCCCTCGGATCCCATACTGGGGCCAAAATCGGAGGGCCAATACTGTACCGAAGAAGCCCTCGATCACCGCTGTGTATTTGGCGATCCGCAGGCTCATCCGCACCACCCCATCCAGTTCATCTTGGTTCAGGGAAGCTTGGATGTTGAGCCGGGACTGGAGATCGATCTTTTTCCGCAGGAGCACCGAGAAAAGGGTGGCGAAGAGTACCAGCCCCAGACCTCCCAGCTGGATCAGGGCAATGATCACCAATTGGCCGAAGGTGGAAAAATACGTCCCTGTATCCACCACAATGAGCCCGGTGACGCAGGAGGCGGAAGTAGCGGTGAAAAGGGCGTCCACAAAGGACAGGGAAGACCCTTCTGCACTGGAAAAGGGCAGCATCAGCAAAAGAGCTCCAGCCAGGATCAGCCCGGCAAAAGTCAGGGCGATCAGCTGGGAGGGAGAAAAATGTCTGATCTGGTTCAAGACCCCTCCACCTTATTTCCGGACCATTTCCCTGGTGATTTCTTGGAGAGAAGCGGCCCCGCACATTTCCATGGTGTCTGCCAGCTCAGCCCCCAATTTGGCTGCCAGGAGCCCAGCGCCTTCTTTGCCGCCCCCATAGACCGCATTGACGAAAGGACGGGCGATGAGCACCGCATCGGCCCCCAGGGCCAGGGCTTTGAATACATCCACCCCGCTGCGGATGCCCCCATCCACGAAGATCTTCAGGGTGCCGCCCACCGCCTGAGCGATTTCTTCCAGCACTTCCGCCGTTGCCGGGCTCTGGTCCAACACCCGGCCCCCGTGGTTGGACACCACGATGGCTGCCGCGCCGGCTTCCCGGGCCTTCAGGGCCCCTTTGACGCTCATGATCCCTTTGATGATGAAGGGCAGACCAGCATCTTTGATGATGGCCTTCATTTCCTCCACGGATTTGCTCCCCGCAGGAGGCACGAAGTTCTTCAGGAAGGGCAGACCGGCTGCATCTACGTCCATGGCCACCGCAAAGGCTCCGGATTTTTTCACCAATTCCATTTTTTCGGCAATCATCTGGGCATTCCAAGGCTTCACCGTAGGTACCCCCACGCCTCCGCAGGCTTTGATGGCGTCCGTGGCTCCCTGCATCACCATGGGATCCATGCCGTCACCGGTGAAAGCGGCAATGCCGGCTTCTGCACAGCCGGGCACCAGTTCCGCATTGTAGGTCACATCATTGTATTTGTCGCTGTAATGCATGGCCACAGCCCCCACCGGGCCGGCAAAGATCGGATATTTGAAGGAGCGGCCGAACAGTTCGATAGAAGTATCCACCGGCCGTTTCTCACAGAGGGTATCCATGACGACCCGGACTTCCTGCCATTTGGCATAGTTCCGGATGGCTGTATCCCCCACTCCTTTGGCACCGGGCCCCGGGATGGTATTCCGGCAGGCGACCCCGTTGCACACCGGGCATCCCTTGCATTTTCCCAGACACTTTCTGGCATTTTCCATGACTTCCTTGAAATCCATACCTGTCACTCCCCTGTGTATAAAGAGGCAAAGCCTCTTAGATTCGATTCCTATTATACCACATTGCAGCCCTGGGATTAGTGATTAAGTGGTTTTCTTCCCTCTGCACTCTTCACTTTATCCCTTGCACTTCCCCCAAAAATACGCTATAATACCCATACCAATTGGATAGTCCCTTCCTGCGGATGGCACAGGGGTAGGAAGGATCATGAGGACCTGGCATTGTAAAATGTCCGGTCCTCTTTTTAATGTTCTACCTGGCACATTCTATGATGAGGTGATTGTATGTCAAACGCAAGCAGAGTCTTTCAAGAATTGTTCGCCGGTGTCATCGGCATGGGCGACTGGACCGTCTGGGTCATGCTGGCCATCGGCGCCCTGCTGATCTGGCTGGGGGTCCGCAAGGGATACGAACCGGTCCTATTGTTCCCCATGGGGGTGGGTTGCATCCTGGCCAATATCCCCGGTCATTTCGCCGTGATGCCCACCAGCGGCGGAGAACCTGGCTTCCTGACCGTCCTGTATCAGATGGGGATCGCCAATGAGCTGTTCCCGGTGCTGATCTTCATCGGGATCGGCGCCATGTGTGACTTCACCCCCCTGCTCCGGGCCCCCTACATGATGCTGTTCGCTGCGGCTGCCCATCTGGGGATCTTCGCCGCCACCCTCTGTGCAGCCCTGGCAGGTTTCCCCTTCAATGAAGCTGCTTCCATCGGCATCATCGGAGCCGCCGACGGCCCCACCACCATCTTCGTGGCCCAGAAATTTGCCACCGAGATGTTGGCGCCCCTGACAGTCACCGCCTTCTGCTACATGTCCCTGGTGCCCATCATCCAGCCTCCCGTAGTAAAGCTGCTGACCACCAAGGAAGAACGACTGATCCGGATGCCCTATCAGGAAGAAAAGCCCGTCTCCCAGGCAGCCCTCTTCCTGTTCCCGCTTATGGTCACCCTGATTGCCGGGATCATCGCCCCCATCTCCGTACCCCTGATCGGAGCCCTGATGTTCGGGAACCTGCTGAAAGTGTCCGGCTGCTGTGACAGCCTGTCCAACTGTGCCCAGAATGAACTGACCAACCTGGTGACCCTGCTCCTGGGGATCACCGTAGGAGCCACCATGACCGCGGAAAACATCCTGACCCTCCAGGTCCTGAAGATCCTGGCCCTGGGTGCGGTAGCTTTCGTATTCGATACGGTGGGAGGCCTCTTATTCGCCAAACTGGCCAACTTGTTCCTGAAGAAAAAGATCAATCCCATGATCGGGGCCTGCGGCATTTCCGCTTTCCCCATCTCCGGACGGGTCATCTCCAAAATGGCCTTGAAGGAAGATCCTACCAATTTCATCATCCAGCAGGCCATCGGCGTGAATGTGGCCGGTCAGGTAGCCAGCGTGGTTGCCGGCGGCCTGGTCATGGCCCTGATCCCTGTGCTCATGTAAAGGAGGCAAAGAGATGGATTCCGTTACCGCATCTTTGGAACTGCTCATCATCGCTTATCCCCTGGTGTTCGTGGTCATGGCCCTTTTCGCCGGCCTGACCTGGGGCTTGACCAAACTGTTCCCGGCGAAAGAATGAAAAAGGGTGTGCTGCACATTGCGTGCAGCACACCCTTTATTTTTCAGCCCAACAGAGATTTCACCATGGCATTGACCCTCTGGCCGCTTGCTTGGCCTTTGGCTCTGGCCATCACAGTCCCCATGACCTTGCCCATATCCTTCATGGATTTGGCACCGGTCTTGGCAATCGCCTCTTCCACGATGGCTTTCAGTTCGTCATCGCTCAGCTGCTGGGGCAGATACTTTTTCAGCACATCGATTTCCTGCTGATTCTTCTCCACCACATCCGGCCGATTGGCATCCTTGACTTCTTTGATGGTATCTTCTCTTTGTTTGACTTCCTTCATGATGACCGCCAGGACGGCATCATCATTCAGCTCTGTCTTTTCGTCAATTTCCTTATTCCGAATGGCAGCCCAGACCATACGCAAAACGGCCAGCCGAAGCTTGCCGTTTTCCCGGTCTTTCATGGCTTGTTTCATGTCGGTTTGCAGAATCTCTCGTAAAGACATCTTCTACGCCCCCAAATCAAGTCCCTGAAGATTATCTGGATTTGCGTTTTCTAGCAGCTTCAGACTTCTTTTTCCGTCTTACGCTGGGTTTTTCATAATGTTCGCGTTTTCTCACTTCGGACAGAACGCCAGCTTTCTGCGTAGCCCGTTTGAAACGGCGCAGAGCGCTATCCAAAGATTCGGTTTTGCCAACTCTGATCTCAGTCATCTATATCCCTCCCTCCACGATCTCTTTCGGGAAGTGTAATTTAACATTAACACCTAGTCATTATACCTTAGATTTATGGTCTCTGTCAACAGAAAATCCGCAATCTTCAGCAGGGAGGCCAGCCCAGTTCTTTTCCGCCCAGGATGTGGATATGCAGATGGGGCACGGTCTGTCCCCCTTCCACGCCGGTGTTCACCACAATCCGGAAGCCTTTTTCGGCAATGCCCAGTTTCTTCACGATTTCCGGCAGTACCTTCTTCACATGGACCAGGATCTCAGGGGATGCGGTGAGGATATTCTCCGTATGTTCCTTGGGAATCACCAGCACATGGACCGGCGCCCCGGGATTCAGATCGTTGATCACGATCACCTGGTCATCTTCGTAAACCCGTTTGCTGGGGATCTCCCCGGAAACGATTTTGCAGAATACGCAGTCAGTCACAGTCTCACCCCCTGTTCATGGAATATCTTATATTATATCACCCTTCAGCCCGTCCTCAAAGAGCTTTTCTAAGCGAACGGGAGAAATTTTTCCCTTCATGTTTTCCGGACTGTCCGCATACACCCGCACATATCCGGGAGTGAGGCCTTCCCACAGGCCGTTCTTCTTGTTCCGGCGCTCCCAGAGCACGGTGCTTTCCCGGCCGATCTGTTCCTGCCGGTAAGCCAGGTTCCCTTCCTTATCCACTTCTTCCAGCCGGTGGACCCGGTCCTGTTTTTCCTGGTTGGAGATCTGGTCCGGCATCACCGCCGCCGGAGTCCCCTTCCGCTGGGAATAGGGGAAAATGTGGATCTTGCTGAACCGGCACTGGCGGATAAAATCCAGGGAGGCCTGGAAGTCCGCTTCCGTCTCGCCAGGAAAGCCCACGATCACGTCGGTGGTAATGGCCACATGGGGCACCAGGCGCCGGATCTTCTCCAGCAGCTGGGCGAATTTGGCCGTGTCATAGGGCCGGTGCATCCGTTCCAGGGTGCTGTCGCAGCCTGCCTGGAGAGGCAGATGGAGATGGGCGCACAGCCGGGGCTCTTGGGCCATCAGTTCCAGCAGGGCATCTTCCACTTCCACGCTTTCCAAGCTTCCCAACCGCAGCCGGGGCACCTGGGGCTGTGCAGAAAGAGCCGCCTTCACCGCGTCGGACAGATGGGGTCCCCCGGGGATTTCCTTCCCGTAGCAGCCCAGATGGATGCCGATCAGGACGATTTCCTTGTACTGCTCCGCCGTCAGTTTGGCCACTTCTTCCCGGATGTTTTCCAGGGACCGGGAGCGGAGATGGCCCCGGGCGTAGGGGATGATGCAGTAGGCGCAGTACTGGTCGCACCCTTCCTGGATCTTCAGGAAGGCCCGGTTCCGGCTGGCATCCACCGCCGCATCCAGTTCTTCGAATTCCCGTCCCACCGGCAGGTCGTGGACCGCATTGATGGGGGCTTCTTCCGGGCTTTCTCCCAGCCGTTCCTGGACCAGTTCCACCACCTTGCTCCGGTCCTGGTTCCCGATGATCAGGTCCACCCCGTCGATGTGGACCACTTCGTCAGGAGAAGTCTGGGGATAGCAGCCGGTGACCACGATGAGAGGCTTGGGGTCCCGTCGGGCCGCCCGGTGGATGATCTTCCGGCTCTTGCTCTGGCCCATGTTGGTCACCACGCAGGTGTTGATGAGACAGATGTCCGCCGGCTCCTCGAAATCCACGATCTCATAGCCCGCATCCCGGAACAGTTTCTCCATGGAAGCGGTATCCGACTGGTTCACCTTGCATCCCAGTGTATAAAAAGCGATTTTCTTCATGCTGTGTTTTTCTTATCCTCCCAAATTCCCTGTTTCGTACATAATGGCCGTAAGGGTGGCCAGAGCCGCCGTTTCCGTCCGCATGATCCGGGGCCCCAGGCTCACCGAATGCCAGCCCAGTTCCTGGGTCAGGGCGAATTCGTCCTTGGAGATGCCCCCTTCCGGACCGATCAGGAAGGCGATGGAGGTTGCTTCCTTATGGGCCGCCAGCACCTCCCGGATGCCCCGGGTGTCTTCCACTTCATAGGCCACGATCTTCAGTTCCGCCGGACACTGGGTCACTATGTCCCGGAACCTGGCCGGCAGGGCCACCTGGGGAATGATGTCCCGCTTGCTCTGCTTGGCCGCCGCTTCGGCGATTTTCTGCCACCGTTCCTGCTTTTTGGCCGCCTTGGCCGGGTCCACCTTCACCACCGAATGGTCCATGATGGCCGGGCGGATCTCCGTGACCCCCAGTTCGATGGCCTTCTGGATCACCCATTCCAGCTTGTCCTGTTTGGGCAGCCCCTGGATCAGGGTCACTTTCACCGAAGGTTCGTGGCTTTTTTCCAGGGTTTCCACCAGAGCCAGGTCCACCCGGTTTTCCCCGAAGCCGGTGATCTTCATCACTGCCGCCACCTGGTCCAGGCTTACGATCTGGAGCTGTTCCCCCAGCTTCATCCGCAGCACATGGGTGATGTGGTGGGCGTCCTGGCCGTCGATGGACATGGTTTCCCCGAAATCCCGGGGTACAAAGAACCGGTACACGTCAGCCTTCCTTTCCCATGGTCACGGCACACCAGCCTGCCTTCCGTTTCACATCCAGGAAGGTGAAGCCGTTTTCCCCAGCCGCTTTTTCCACATCCGGCAGCCGTTCCTCGATGATGCCGCTGGCCAGGAACCGGCCGTTCTGCCGCAGCTTCACCGCCACTTCCGGGAGCACCAGGATGATGATGTCCGCAATGATGTTGGCAATGATCAGATCCGCCTGGCCCGGGGTGCCGTCCAGCAGGTTCCCCTGGTTCACGGTGATCCGGCTGCTGAGCCCGTTCTGGGCAATGTTCTCTTGGGCCACTTCCACGGCCTTTTCGTCGATGTCCGCCGCATGGATGGTCTTGGCCCCCAGAAGAGCCGCCGCCATAGCCAAAATGCCGCTGCCGGTGCCCACATCGAACACTTCACAGTCCGGTGTCACCAGGTCTTCCAACCGTTGGATGCACATGCTGGTGGTGGCATGGGTGCCGGTGCCGAAGGCCATTCCCGGATCCAGGGCGATGACCTTTTCGTCCCCCTGGGGGGCATAGGTTTCCCAAGAAGGTTTGATCACGATCTTCTTCCCCACTTTGGTGGTGTGGAAGTACTGTTTCCAGGTGTTGGCCCAGTCCTTTTCGCTGATCTGCCGGAACAGGGTGGGGCCGAAGCGGAATTTCCCGATCCGGCCTTCGATCACCTGGAGGCCCTGTTCAATGGCGTCCAGTTTCTGCTGGAGCTGGTCGTTTTCCGGGTAGTAGGCAGAAACGGTGACCACTTCCGTATTTTCCTGATGGGGGATGTCGCACAGTTCCCAGGTGGCACTTTCCCGCAGCTGGTTCAGCAGCAGAGGGTCTTCGATTTCCACCCCGTTCCGGGCCCCCACCTCCCGGAGCAGATCTGCCACAGCCTCTACGGCCTCATGGGTAACTTTTATGCTAACTTGCAGCCAAGATTCCATATGTAACGCTCCTTTGTACAGATATCATATTATTATACCATATTACGTTGGTGGGGGGAAGGTGGATAAGTGGAAGACGTCAGATTGCCCGTAATAAGCAGGACGGGCCTCCATCCGATTCAAAGAAAGCTGACGTCTGACATCTCAAGGCCTGTCAGGGCGGTATCTGATATCTTTTGATGCATTGACTACTGACAGGCACACAAAAAGGACTGCCGCAGCAGTCCTTTTTGTGTGCAACCTCAATTAAATCTCACATACACCGCCTTCAGGTCTTCCAGCCCCAGGCCCATTTTCTGGAACCCGGTGTGGAGGGCCGCTTCGGACAGTTCCTTGTTCTTCTTCGGATCCCCGGCTTCCAGCAGCTGGAGGGCTGCTGCATCCACAGGATGGATATTGAAGGAGACGCCGTTGTACACCAGCCGGTAGGTCCCTTCCCCGCCCGGCAGGGTCAGGGTGGTGGTGTATTCCCGGTGCTGGGTCTTTGCCTGATCCGGTTCCGGCAGCCGCATGCCGCTGGGAGTGATCTGCACCTTCTCCGGCAGGCTTTCCACGTCGAAGGTACCGTAGTTGGTCACCTTGCCGTCCAGTACCTTGAAGAAGGGGATGGATTTCTTTTCCCGGTACCAGGTCCGTCCGCCGTCCCGATGTTCCTCTTCGCCCCGGAAATCGTCCATGGAAGGTTCTTCCACTTCTCCTTTCCCTTCGGGCACCGGATTGGGTCTGTCCGGCGTGATATCCGGCTTCACCGGTCTTTCCACCGGGGTGATGGTCACCGTGGCGTCCCCGCCCAGGATGTTGTAGTTCTTCAGGAAGTCCAGATACTGATTGGTGGTTTCCGTAGTGAACTCATACCGTCCCGGAGCGTTGGTGTAGGAATTGTTGTCCAGGTACGCATTGCCGTAGGACCCGTAGTTGAACTTCAGGTCGGATACGTTCTTTGCGTCCCCGTTGGTGAGGCCCGTCACTCCGGATGTGGTGAACTTCACAGTGCCAAAAGGCGTAGTCACGTCTTTGGTAGTAACGGTCAGGTCCGCCTTCTTGACGATCACATCCCCGGTAATGGTGACGAGGTAGTTTTTCCGGGCATCGCTGCCATTTTCATGGACGATCCCGCCTCCGTCAGATTCCAGGTCATTTTTGTAGATCCCGGCATCCGCCGTAGTCCGGCCGGCCCGGTTGGTTTCATAGGCCCCGCCGGCTTTGGGGGTCATGGTGAGCCCAGCGGTGGAAATGGTATCCCCATTCACCAGTGGCGGCGTAGCGATTTCCTTGAAGGACCGGTCCGCCGAACCGTAGGTCTGGATCATCTCATTATCCACGGTGATGGCCACCGGGGTCAGGGTCATGGTCCCTTCGGACAGTTCCAGATTGTAGTTCTTCAGCGTGTCTTTATCCAGCTGGGTATCGATCCGGTAGCTGTCCAGGCTGCCGTCCGCCTTGTACTTCACATCATTGGTCCGAGTGTCGCTCAGCAGGGCCTTAGAGGTGTTGTGGATGCCGATTTCAGAAACCAGATCCGCCAAGTCATCCCCGTTCTGTTCCCCGGTGACTTCCGTTTGCTTCAGGTCCGCTCCCACTTTGTCCGCGGCCCCGTAAGCTTCGGTGTAGTCCCCCACCTTCAGTTTCAGGGTGGCCTTGTCGATGGAAGCATCGGCTCCGTCGATCTTTACGGTGTAGTTCTGCAGGGTCTTCTCTGTAGTCCCGGTCAGTTGATACCCAGTGCCTGCATCCTGGGTCTTGGCGCCCTTGGCGATCTTATCCGGATCCGTAGCGTCCCCGGTATTGGTGTAGGTGATATCCCCGTTGGCAATGGCTTTCGTCACTACATCCGTGCTGTCCCCGTTGGCCATCTCCAGCTTACTGGCGTCGTAGCCGTACTTGCCGGTATCGAAAGCCGTACCGTAGGTAGTGGATACGTCGTTGAGCTTCAGATGGATCTCTGCTGGGGTGACAGTGGATGTCCCATCCACGTAGGTAACATCATAGTTGTTGGCTGTATCGCCGGCAACCGTGAAATTCCCGATCAGCTTCCAGTCCCCCACGTCCTGGGTCTTTACCTTGTCGTTATTGGCATCGGTCTTTTCCCCGGTGTTGGTGTAAGTGACGCTGATCTGGTTGTTCTTCAGGGTTTCATCCGTATCTCCGTTGGCGTTGCCGGAAATGGTGTAAGTGTACTTCGTCTTATCGAAGCCCGTACCGTAGACCGTGCTCACGTCTCCTACGGTCAGGGTCAGTTTGGCCTTCTTCACCGTAGAAGTCCCCGGGTTCACCACTTTGATGTTGTAGTTGTCCAGGGTCTTGGCAGTGCTGCCGGTAATCTGGTAACTGCCTGCGTTCTGGGTCTTGACATTTTCGTTATTGGGATCGGATTTCGCCCCGCCGTTCACATAAGTGAAATCGCTGTCCTGGAGGACATCGGTGATGGCCGCTGCGGCATCCCCGTTGGTCAGCCCCTGCAGATCTGCCGCATCCTTTTTGTACCCATAGGTGCTGCTGTCGAAGCCCTGCCCATAGGTAGTGGAAACGTCTTTCAAAGTCAGGGTCAAGTCCGCCTTATCCACGGTGGAATCAGCCCCGTCGATGAACACCTTATAATTCTGCAAGGTCTTCTCCGTGGTCCCGGTCAGTTTGTATCCTGTTCCTGCGTTTTGGGTCTTCACATTCTCATTGTCCGGATCCGCAGCGTCCCCGGTGTTGGTGTAGGTGATATCCCCGTTGCCAATGGCTTTCGTCACTACATCCGTGCTGTCCCCGTTGGCCATCTCCAGCTTACTGGCATCGTAGCCGTACTTGCTGGTATCGAAAGCCGTGCCGTAGGTGGTAGATACGTCGTTGAGCTTCAGATGGATCTCTGCTGGGGTGACAGTGGATGTCCCATCCACGTAGGTAACATCATAGTTGTTGGCTGTATCGCCGGCAACCGTGAAATTCCCGATCAGCTTCCAATCTCCCACATCCTGGGTCTTTACCTTGTCGTTATTGGCATCGGTCTTTTCCCCGGTGTTGGTGTAGGTGACGCTGATCTGGTTGTTCTTCAGGGTTTCATCCGTATCCCCGTTGGCGTTGCCGGAAATGGTATAGGTGTACTGGCTCTTGTCGAAGTCATTTCCGTAGACTGTGTTCACGTCCCCTACGGTCAGGGTCAGTTTGGCCTTTTCCACCGTGGATTTCCCATTGGTGATATGGACGGTATAGTCAGAGAGTTCCTTGCTGGCAGCCCCCTGGAGTGCATAGGTCCCGGCATTCTGGGTCAGGGCCCCATTGGCAATCTTGACCGGATCGGTGGCATCCCCGGTGTTGGTGTAATTCAGGAACTTTTCTCCCAGAACAGCATCCTGGGTATCCCCGTTCACCAGTCCGCCTTTTGCCGTATCAATGGTGTAGGTATACTTGTCCGTGTCAAAGGCCGTCCCATAAGTGGTGGACACATCCCCCACCGTCAGGTAGAGATCCGCCGGGTTCACCGTGAGGGTGCCGCTGCCGGTGACCTCATAGTTGGCCGAAGCATCGCTGCCGTCGCTGGCCTTTATCTCTGCACTGGAAGTCAAGTATTGCTTATCATAACTGCCTACGTGGGCCGTATCGTTGCTGCCCTTGCTGTCCGCATAGCTGCCGTCGGTGGCAATGGTATATTGGATATCGCCCAGCTTATCTCCGTTTACCAGCTGGGTTTTGTCGTAAGAAGGCGTCCCATTGGTCACTGCAGTATTGCCATAGGTCTGGGTGCCATCGGTGCTGATGGTCAAGGTCTTCCGGAGAATTTCGATATCCCCATTGACCGTTTTCAGGTCATACCCGTTCAGCGCCTTGGCCCCATTTTCATCTACATGGAATACATAGAAGGCCTTTTTCCCATCAGAAGCCGTCTTGTCTTCGTCCCCCTGGGTCCGGGTGGCCCCTGCCGCTGCCCCATCACTGGAAACAGCCACAGCATCCGTCCCGGTTTTTGTCCCATCAGAACTGGTCACGTAGGTCAGATAGTCGGCTTCCTTGAAATTGCTGAACTGGGTCACATCGATATCGCTGCCGTTGGAATCCTTATAGGTGGCCGAGGTGCTCAGCAGATCCCGCAGCTGGTCATCGGTAAGGGTATCCCCGTAGGTCTTCTGTTGGCTGCCCCCGGAAATGGTGATCACCGGAGTCACCTGGAAGATGAACTTGTTGCTGCTGGTATCCGTATAGTCCGTAAGGGTATTGCCGGAACTGTTGCCGAGTACCGTGCTGTTGGCATCGGATTTGGCCGTCCACTGGGCATTGGTACCGCTGATCAGATTGCTGCCCAGGCTGGTACCGTAGTCGCTGGGGGAATTCACATAGACCTGCCAGGTGCCTCCGGTACCGGTGGTGATGGCAGATGTGCCGGTGGTGCTGTTCACCAGGGACCCCTGGCTGCCTTGGGCATCCACCACCACGGCTCCTTCTGCAGTGCTGGCTGCGGCCAGAGTACCTTCCGTGGCTTCTCCCTTGTAGTCCACCCCGGTGCCCAAAGTGATCCGTCCCTTATCTCCGGTGGAAGTGAGGCTGATCTTCCCGCCGTTCAGGGTGTTATTGCTGTCGGTATACCCGTTAGATTCCACCCCGTGGACTGTCAGATCACCGGCCGCTTGGATGGTCACACTGTCCAGCTGGAAGGCGGTGTTCTGATACCCATCGGTACGGGTGGCGATGTCGCTGGCAGAAGAAGTGGTATCCGTGGTGCCGGAATGGATTTCCCCGCCTACCGATACGGTGCCCCCGGAAAGGTAGACCCCATGGTCCGCATAGATGGTGCCGTATTTGTAGTTGGTGGCTGTATTCTTTTCATTCCCGATGGTCACAGCCCCGGTGCTTTCGATATTCACCGTATCCAGGGCCTTGCCCTTCCCGATATCCCCTTCTAGGCTGACAGTGCCAGTGCCGGCTTTGATGTTCAGGCTGGAATTGGCCAGGTTGGTTTCCTTGATGAAGCCTACGGTGGTATCCCCGCCCATGGCCGCATCGTCCCATTTGCCGGTGGTGCCATACCCTACGGTCAGGAAAGGTGCACTGTTGTCCGGCTGGGAACGGGTCTTGTTCCCGTCTTTATAGGTATCCCAGTTCACATACCCATAAACGGTTTCTCCATAATTCCCCGTCTTCCAGTTGGAATTGGCATTGCTGTAGAACTGGGTCCCCTTTCCATTGTTGGCTTCCCCTTCGGGACCGGTGACCCAGTACATCCCATCCTGATAGGTAGGATCATCGGGCATGCCGTAATAGGAATAGACCAACTATATAAAGTCAAGCCAATTTTAAAATAAATTTCAGTTGCTATGGATCTTGGCAAAAGGGCGCACTTACCCAAGCCCCCTCTTGTGGGCTTAAAAAAATCAGGCTAAATAAGGGCAGCCACTAATACCCAGCCGGTAAATCAATCGGATCAGTTTCTTGGCTACATGGGACAAAGCGATTTTGTAAGGCTTGTGTTCTGACAGTTTCTTTTCAAGGTATTCTTTGAATCTCGGTACGTTCTGTGCAACCAGGCGGGCGGCAAGGTACAGTGTCTTTCGCAGATAGGGGGATCCTCTTTTTTCCATCTTGTTATGCTTCGAATGGTAGTCTCCAGAGTCATGTTTGGAAGGTGACATCCCTGCGTAAGCCAGGAGCTTGTCGACATCCGGAAAACGCTTGAAATCACCAACTTCGCCCAGAATGCTGGCACAAAGGGTATAACCGATCCCTGGTATGTCAATAATCGAAGATTCTTCCTGGTCCACCATTTCCTTAAGCTTCTCATCGATTTCAACGATATGCTGCTTCAACACTTCAATATCCGTAATGGTATGGACGAGTTCCATAGAAGCCGAAAGCGAGACTTTACCGATAGAACGGCATGCTGCCTGGTGGATTTCCAAAGCCTTGCTTTTGTCAAATCTCCCCTGTGAGGCATCACTTAACAGGCGCGTCAGCCGCTTCATGCTGCAATGAGCAATCTGTTCATGGCCAGGATAGGCTTTTAGAAGCGCATAGATTGAAGCAAGATGGATGGAAGATGTCAGCCCTTCCAGCTCTGGGAATAAAATCGTAACCAGACGGGAAACTGATATCTTTAGCTTGGAACACTTCTGCATGGTTTGAGATCTGTAACGAGAGAGTGATTTCATTTCCTCGTTATGGTACAATGAAGAAGAGTAGGTTTGGGATCCTTTCCCTGACACAATCATCTGTGCAATAGCGCAGGCATCGACTTTATCAGTCTTGGTCTTACGCAGGCTGAATCCTTGCTTGTATCTATTCGTGAGAAGCGGATTGAAAGTGAGCAGTGGAAGGTCATGTTCTGAGATGAAATGGGCGAGATTCGAGGAATAGTGACCGGTTGCTTCCAATCCTACTCTTATTTTATCTTTTGGAATGCCCAGTTCAGAAATCTTGGAAAGGAGCATGTCAAAGCCTTCCCGTGAATTGGGAAATGTAAAAGATTCAACTGTTTTCAATGCATCCGAGTCAATGATACAGCAGTCATGTTTCCGCTTTGCAACGTCAATTCCGACACAAAGCATAAAAATCAACCTCCTTTTTTTGAATTGGCAGCTGTGCATCAAAGCCACAGAGACTTCATCATAATGTATCCTCGCTAGATATGAACCGTCGAGCGGTATCCAACTCATTAACAAATTGAATGAATTCTGTGGTCGGACTCTACAAAAACCGTCAAGCGGTAGGGGCGCGCAACCGATCCACAGCTCCATTCTAATCGTACCGTAATTCACTATAAAAGGGAATATCTGGTACAACTCTATTATACGAGGGGCGAGCCAAAGGCCCGCCCTTCCCGGCCGCCCGGAGGGTTCCCTTTAAAAAAATTTGCCTGCAAATTTTATCCTTGTGCACCTCCCTAAAGGCACGCCTGGTGAAAAAACAAAGCAATCATACAAACTTAATTTCCAGTTTTTTCCCCAATCCATGAGCAATCTTGCACAGCGTTGCAATGGAGGGCATGGCCTGTCCTTTTTCAATCCGGCTGATATTGGACTGGCGGATGCCCGTCCGCTGTGCCAGTTCAGACTGGGTCAGTTTTTGTTCGCTCCTGGCTTTCAAAACCATCATCATCAGCTGGTATTCCATCTCGCTCTTATCCCACTCCTTTTTGAATGTGGGATTTTTCATCTGTTCTTTCAGATACTTATCAAAATCATCCATGATCTTTCACCCCTCAATCCATGCATCGATGCAGATAATCTATCCTTATCTCTTTAGCTCGTTTGATTTCTCGAGCCGGCGTTTTTTGCGTTTTCTTAACAAAGCCGTGGGTTAATACAGCCCTGTCGCCTACAATAAAGAAATATAATACTCGGGTAATATCGCTGCCGACCTTTGCCCGCAATTCTAATATACCATCATCCAACGACTCCGATAATGGCATTCTGAGATTGTGCCCCAAATCCTGCAGGGCCATAATGGAACGAAGCATTTTTGTCCGCATTTTCACATCAAGACTGTCTAAGAATTCTTTTACTGGTACATTGCCGTTTATATCGGTGTAGAATATAATCTCCATAAATTATTCCTTTCATGATATATTTATTATATATCACGAAAGGAATAAAAGCAAACTTTTAAATCTTGGATATACCATCCTTCGGCCGCTGACCGTTGACAAAATTCGTTCAAAATCATCTTGCCCTGGCAGATGATCTCTATCTGCGTGAGACGTGAGGCGCTGGGCTTGAGGCGATTCCTGCTTCCAAATATATTTACTTCCGAATGGGTAAAACCTTCTCTACCCTGATCTGTTCCAGCAGCATCCTGGGAACATTCAGCCCATATACAATGATAAAATAGCCTCTTTCAAAAAAACGGACCCTCTTTCCAGAAGGTCCGTTTTCTTTACGCCAAACGTCTCTCGCCCCACGCAATAGGGCGCCGGCCATTCCGGCCGGCCCGTTTCACCGGGGCTTCGATGAAAGCCGGATTTTATCCCGCCTTTACTGTTCAATCAACTTCTGCAGCTTCTCCACGTACATCGTCCTGATCGCGTTCAACAAATTTCCCCAGTACTTCAACCCGATATCCGGATGGGTCTGCCGGTATTCTTTTACATGGCTGTTCTTCTTCAAGGCGTCCTGGTTCACCTGTTTGTCGTGGGGATCTTTTCCTGCATCGTAGGTTTCCATGAAGAATTCCAGGGCTTCCGGGTCCACGCACCATTCCTGGGCGAAGCTGTCGATGATGGCCTTTGCTTTGGCCCGCACCCGGTCGTTCATTACATCCACGAAGCTCTGGTTCACAAAGGCTGCCGGATTGTCCCGGTATTCCTGCCAGATTTCTTCCAGAATCTGGGCTCTGGCTGGATTGGTCTTCCGGAACCGTTCGATTTCTTCGGCAATTTCCTGGAAAATCTTCTGGTTTTTGGCACTGTCCGCAATCATCAGAGCCGATTCATCGGGCCGGGTGGCTTCCATCAGTTTCAGGATATAGTCCTCGTCGATCTGGTCCCGGTGCCAGCAGCGCAGTTGGTAGTTGACGACGATGTTGGTCTCTTCATCCCCATCATCATCCTGGTCCTTCTTGAGTTCTTCTTTCACATTGTTGAACTTGCCGCTGTACCTTTCGATGATTTCTTCGGCAATCTTGTAATCCCGTTCCAGGTCACGGTCCTGGAATTCAGAATACACCTGGATATCCCCATAGGCATCGTCAAAATTCCGGAAGGCCTTCAAAAAGGCGATTTTCTGCTTCTTCGTCAGCCCATCTACCGCTTCCGGGCTGGCAGCTGCCTGGCGGAGTTTCCCCAGGGCTTCCCGGAATTTCATTTCCGCTTCTTCCCAGGTGGGCGCCTGGACAAAGCTGCCGCCCCCCGCGGAATACAGGGTCATGGCCTCATCCACCGCCCGTTTGAAATGGGCCGGCACCTGGAAGGTGACGATCTGCCCGAACCGTTTCTGGCTGTCAAAGAGCCGGTTGGTCCGGGAAAAGGCCTGGATGATCCCGTAGGACCGCATAGGCTTCCGGTCGATGAACAGGGTGGAAAGGCAGGGCGCATCGAACCCGGTAAGCAGCCGGTCCACCACGATCACCAGGTCCAGCTGGGCTTCCCGCACCTGGTACCGGGCCTTCTTACGGGCCAGACGGTCGTTTACATTGGCGTTGTAGGCGTTCAGCTGGTCCAGGCCGAACTGGGTGCCGAACATCTCGTTGTAATCCTGCAGGGATTCCTTCATCCGGTCCTGGTTCACCGTGCTGTTGTCCTCATTTTCCGTGACGGAATAGGTAATGGCCACTTTGGGGAAATCCGCCAGCTTCCGTTTGATGGCGCTGCTCACTTCCACCCCTGGCACTTCTCCGGCCTTCACCTTCTGGAACAGCTGGTAATACCGCTGGGCCTGCTGGATGGAACTGGTGGTGAGAATGGCGGTGAAGCTGTTCCCCTTCCCCCGGTCCAGGCCCAACTTCCCGCTGGAACGGTTGATGATGAAATCCACCACCTGGCGCATGTGCCCTTCGTCCTCGTAGGCGGCATCCAGGATTTTCTCCTGGAGCAGGGCTTTTTCCACGCTGAATCCGTCCTGGTCTTCTTCCCAGCCGGTTACATGGTTCTCCCGGGCCAGTTCTTCCATGTCGAAAGTGTTGTGGTATTCCACCTGGAACCCCAGCACCGCCCCGTCGTGGAGGGCTTCTTTGATGGTGTACCGGTGGAGGCACTTGCCGTACTGTTCCTGGGTGGTCTTGGGCAGGTTCCCGGCGCTGTTCTTGGCATCCTGTTCAAAAATCGGGGTGCCGGTGAACCCGTACCACAGGGGCCGGGTGAAATACTGGTCCAGCTGGGCCTGGGCTGCCGGGGACACCGCCCGGTGACATTCATCCACCACAAACACCAGCCGGAGCTTGTGGAGCTTTTCGTATTTGTCGCACCCTTCCGGGTACCGCTTCATAACAATCTGGAGCTTCTGGATGGTGGTGACGATCACGTCCCCGCCTTTGGCCTGGAGCTTCTTGACCAGGTCCCCGGTGTTGTCCGTTTCGTTCACATCGATGGTGTCATACTGGGCATAGGCCTGGAAAGCCCCGGTGGTCTGGTTGTCCAGGTCTTTCCGGTCCACCACGAAGATTACCTTGTCCACACTGGGGATCTGGGTCAGATAATGGGCCGTTTTGTAGGAAGTGAGGGTCTTGCCGCTCCCGGTGGTGTGCCAGATGAAGCCGGACTGGGTGCCCCCATCCGTATAGGGATTCACGGCGTTTTTCACCGCTTCGATGGCATGGATCTGGTAGGGCCGGAGCAGGATGATGGCCTTCCGTTCGCTGTCCAGCACCGTATACTGGGACACCATCCGATGGGCCGCGGGAATGGACAATACCTCCCGGGCAAAGGACAGATAGTCTGTCTGGGGCTGGTTCTTGTCATCCAGCCACAGGGACAGGAACTGGGGATTCAGGCTGCTTTCCGCTGCTGCTGCAATGTACCGGGTATCCGTTCCGTTGGATACCACGAACATCTGGAGGGTGGAAAAAATATCCCGGAACACCCCTTCTTTCAGGTATTTCTTGATCTGGTTGAAGGCCTCCATATAGGGATGGGCCCGGTTCTTCAGCTCGATGTGGATCATGGGCAGCCCGTTGATGAGGAGGGTCACGTCTCCCCTGCGGTTCCGGTCCAGAGCCTCCCTCCGGGGGAACTGGATCTGGTGCACCACTTCGTATACAGAAGAACCCCCGGCCACATCCACCCGTTTGAACACCACCGGATGGATGGTGCCCAGGCTGGCGTCTTCCCGCTGGATGTCCACCCGGGCCACTCCGTTTTCGCCCAGCATCCATTTGGCCCCGTCATAAAAGGTGGGGAAACGGAGCTGGTTCTGCACCTGGAGGAATTCCCCGTCGGTGAGCGGATGGGCGTCAAACAGCTCCTTGTTGTTGTTCACCAGGATCCGCCGGAAATTGTCCCACAGGTCCTGGATGGTGTGGAGGTCCTCCCGGAGGGTCCACTGGGACTGCTGTTCCGTCAGCTGCCGGAGCAGGTGCTGCTCCATGCTTTCTTCCGATTCATAGGAAGTCATACGGTTTCCCCCTTATACAAACAGATTTTGGAGCAGGAATTTTTTTACTGCCTGGAGCTGGGTGATTTTTTGCTGGTGGAGGGTGATGAGGTTATCAATGTTATTAAAGTAATTTCCAATTATTATTTGTTCTTGTACAGAAGGAATCAAAATTTTTGTTTTAAGAATATTATCGTTATACAATCTCTTAATTGTACTGCCTTCTATACCCGCCCATTTCACAATCTTATAAAGTTGTATTAAAAACGAATTTTGGATCCTATTATCATGTTTAAGCCAAACAATATTGGAATCCTGATAATAAGCATCTTCTCCCGTATATTCGACGGTTCTGCCAATACTTCCAGATGCGGAAATCAGAATATCACCTTTCTCTGGATATGGATATTTCTTTTTGTATTCATCAAAAAGATTTTTTGAAATATAGGCATCAGGTTTTCCACCAAATGTACCAATTTTATAAAAAGGGATATCACCATTCTCCGTCGTCTGATTCTTAAAAATACGCTTACACATAGCAACTGAGCCAAAATCCCCCAACTTCCGCTGTTCCCACTCCCCTGTAAATCCTTTAAACCGGATTTTCGGGACCTTCTCTCCTTTGGCCGGGAACAGATTCTGGAGGAAATAGGCTTTCAGCTTTTTCAGCTGGTCGGACTTGCGCTGATGAAGGGTTATAGTGTCATCAATTTCAGAAAAGAAGGTACCAATTTGATGCTGTTCTTCTTCTGATGGCACTAAAACTTTTTGGCTTTCCAATTCACTTTTATTTAGATTTCCAATAGCCCCATTGCCACCTGCAACATGAGTTCTAATAAACCTTTGATACCACAGCGAGCCTAGTAATGCATTTACAAATTTAGTGTCAGTTCCTGATCCTAAAAGCATAAAGCCACCATGAACTGCCATACTATCAGTAATATTCTTAATAATTGCATGCTTTCCGACGAGTTTAGAAGAGCCATTTGCAGCAGTAATTAAGATGTCACCATTATTAACTAATGGTATATTTACCGATGCTGCATCAACAAAAACATCATCGTCATTGATTGTAAATGTATTTCCGTTGATATTCGATGACCGTAATACTCTTATACCTGACTGTCTCACATCAGCCGGAGAATAAGTTAACCCACGTCTTAATTGAAGCAAGTCTCTGAACTTACGCTGTTCCCAATCATCCGTAAACCCCTTGAACCGTACCGCCGGAACCTTCTTCATGTCTTTTTTCATCATCCCATCTCCTTACTGAAACAGGTGAAGCAGGTCCTGGAGGTCTTTGGCCTTTTTCGGGTCGTCGGTGGTCAGCTCTTCCATCATATCCGCCAGTTCTTTTTCTGCAGCCTGGATCTGGTGGTTGGTATCCGCCATTTCCCGGTTCACTTCTCCCAGATCGATTTCCGGTTCCGGTTCGGAGGTATCCACATACCGGGGGATGTTCAGGTTGAAGTCGTTTTCCTGGATTTCCTCAAAGGAGGCCACATGGGCAAATTTGTCCACGTCCTTCCGGTCCACGTAGGCCTGGAACAGCTTCTGGATGTTGGCCTGGGTCAGGGTGTTCTTAGCCTTGCCTTTTTCAAATTCCTGGCTGCCGTCGATGAACAGCACATCCCGGCCGGGACGGTCTTTTTTCAGCACCATGATGATGGTGGGGATGCCGGTGGAATAGAAGATCCCTGCCGGAAGGCCGATTACTGCATAGATGTACCCTTTTTCCAGCAGCTTTTGGCGGATCTTCCCTTCCGCAGCCCCCCGGAACAGTACCCCGTGGGGCAGGACGATGCCCATGGTGCCGGACTCTTTCAGATGGTACAGGCCGTGGAGCAAAAAGGCATAGTCGGCCTTGGATTTGGGAGCCAGCACCCCGTAATCGGAAAACCGGGGGTCACTTTCAAACCCCTTGTCCGCACTCCAGTGCTGGGAATAGGGCGGGTTCATCATGACCCCGTCAAAATTCGTCACTTCATCACTGGGCCAATCCCGGTCCAGGGTGTCCGCATTCCGCAGATGCTGGTTGGTGGCAGCGATCCCGTGGATGATCATGTTCATCCGGGCCAGGTTGTAGGTGGAAGTTTTGATTTCCTGTCCATAATAGGCAATGGAATCCACATCCTGGATATAATGACGCACATTCAGCAGCAGGGACCCGGACCCCATGGCCGGGTCGTAGGCGCTGAAGCCCTTTTTGGCTTCCTGGCCCCAGGTCACAATGTGGGTCAGCAGTTGGGAAACCGATTGGGGGGTATAGAATTCTCCTGCCTTCTGGCCCATATCGGAAGCAAAGGTGCCGATCAGATATTCATAAGCATCCCCCAGCACATCCCCGCTGTGGCTGTCCAGGTTCAAGGGAGACAGGGCCGTCATCACCTGGGCGATCATGTCATTCCGCTTCTGGGGAGTGGACCCCAGCTTGGTGGAATACAGGTCCACATCGTCGAACAGATGGCCCAGAAGGTCCGGATTGGACTGTTCAATGTCCCGGAAGGCCTGGTTCAGATTTTCCAGCTGGAAGGTCTGCTTCCGGATGGAATCCATCAAAGCGGCAAAGGTAAAGTCCGGTTTGATTTCATAATCCATGTTCATGGTTTCCAGCAGGTCTTCGTGGAATTCTTCCGCATCGTAATATTTTTTATACACCCCCTGACGGGCCTCTTCCGTGGCCACATCCTGTGCTTCCACTTCCCCGGCATCCACCAGGGCATTGGCAGCCGCTTCCAGGGTTTTGTCGGACAAATGCTTGTAAAAAATAAGGCCCAGAGCATAGTTCATATAGTCCGCTGCCCCCATGGTCTGGCGCATCACGTTGGCAGAATCCCACAGAACCTGTTCCAGGCTTTTTTCGTCAGTGCTCATCGTTGTGAATCTCCTTTAGGATAATTTGGCATGCTTGTTTGTGATATTTTTATTGTATCACAGAATCAGGGCCTCTTTTTCGTCAATTTTATTATACCCCACCCCCTGTCCAAAAAGGCGGACAAAAAAAGACGTCAGACTGGCCCTTGGGGCCGCATCTGACGTCTTACAAGAGCCCTGCCGGGCGGCCAGGGAAGGGCTTCCCTGAGGGCAGCCCCTACCACGTTGGGGTCAGAGATGCAACAGAAAATCAGAGAAACGGGGTTGTCAAAAAATCCGTTCCTGTGACCGTTGTATCCAACATCCGACCCCAACGGTGTAAGGGCGAGCCCCAGGCCCGCCCGTCCCGGCCCCTATGTCCCCCTCTTCACTCTCCCCTCTTCATCTTCTCCAGCGCCTTCCGGTATCTGCCATACAGGGTGGACAGGGGGCACTGGTAGGCTTCCTGGAGCTTTTTCCAGGGGATTTGCTGGACGGCCGCCTGGCGGACCAGGAGCCGTTCCTTGGGGGTGAGCTGTCGGAAGGCTCTGCGGATTTCTTCCGCCTGGATCCCCCGGAGGAAATCTTCCTGGTAGCTGGATCTTCCTCCTTCCATCACTTGGACCTTCTCCTGGATGCGTTTCTGCCTGGCTTCTTTCCGGATGTAATGGGACAGCAGGTAGGTCAAATGGGTCTTCACGAAGCCAGGGAACTTTCTGGCATCTTCTCCCGGATATTTCCGGATGGCTTCCAAAAGGCCCAGCACCAATTGGCTGGCCAGGTCCGTCCGCCGGGAATAGTCCCGTTCCTGGGCGGCCAGTTTCCGTACCAAGGGCCGGAAAGTGGTGACGATGGCCAGCTGGGCCTCCTGGTCACCCTGTTTCGCCAAAACAAGCAATTTTTCCAGTTCTCTTTCTTTTTCCATAGTGCCACCTTCCTTCATCCCTTCTCGAATAGTTCCATGGGTTCTTCCCCTCCTGGCCGGCTGCAGCAGATTCCCCCAGGTTCCAATGCCCAGCGCCGGTCCAGCCCATAGAAGGGCAGGGGCACGGTCATCCCGGCCAGACGGCTGACGATCCGGGCCGCTGTTTCTGCATCCTGCTTGTCCCCATTGCCCCGCACCTGGGCCATCTTTTCTCCCAAGGCCTTCAGACTGTCGTTACTGGTCACCAGGGTCATTTTCTGCTGCCGGTACCGGACGTCGATGACCCGGGCCAATTGCTCCAGCCCCCAAGCATTGAACCGTTCCGACCCCAGGTCGTCGATGATCAGACAGTCTGCATTTTCCAGGCTCCGGTCCGGGGTATCGGGATGTTTCAGATTCTCCCGGAAGCGGCACCGGAGCTGGGAGGTATTGGTGAAAAGGACCCGCTGGCCCTGCTGGACCAGGAGATTCCCCACGATGGCTGCCAGCAGGGTCTTGCCGGTGCCTCGGCTGCCGTAAAGATACAGGCCCTTTCCCGGATCTTTCTGCCGGACCAAGCGTTGAGCCATCCGCACCGCCAGCCGGTTGCCGTCCGTCACCTGGTAATCGGCAAAGGTCTTTCCCTGGAACAGCTTGGGAAGGTTGGCTTCCTGCCTCCGTTCCTGGATCCGGAGCTTCCGTTCCCGCAGCTTCTTCCGGGGGCAGGGCGTCAGCGGGAAATACAGATAGCCCCGATGGCTGGTCAAAAGAGGCATCATCCCCGGAATGGGCTGCCGGCAAATGTCCCCGCTGCATGCCCTGCAAAGATCCTGCTGTTCCTTCACCTTTTGGATATGGAATCCGCGGTTCTCATAGTACTCCCGTTTCACGTAAGCCGGAGGACCGATCAAATTGGTCACTTCCACGTAATCCAGTTTTGCTTCTCCAGAAGCCTGTTTCTTTACTTCCACCACAATGTCTCCTTTCCAAAGACCCTGACGGCTCCATGGCTGTCGGGATTTTTTTCTTTTTTATCACTTTTTCTTTTCTGACTCTACCCTAACCTAAACTAACCTGTGGCTTCCGTTGGTATGCCCACGGGGACGTCAAGGCTTGTAGAGCCAGGTTGGATGGGCTTATCCCTCCTCCCTTCCAAAATCTTTTCCGGCCGCTTGGCTGTCACTGGGCTGCCATTTGTCATCCGGTCCGTCATACCACGAGTCTTCCCCATGGCTGTCATCCAGGCAGTCCCAAAGGATGCCAGGATGGCTGTCAGGGCGGCTGCCCGAATGGCTGACGTAAGATCTACAATCATCCAATACAGCATAGCTTCTGTCCCGTAAAACTGTAACATAACGTTTCTCCTGGTGGATACTCGGGGTGTACCGGTCTTTGCGGATCCAGTTGTGCTGCCCCCAGTGGGTGATGCAGAGGACTCCGCTGATGAAGGGGATCACAAAGCCGGATTGTTTCAGCTCTTCCAGAGATTCCGGCTGACATCCGGTGAGCCTCACGATGCCCAGGGGATTGCTGACGAAACCGTCATCATCGGCATGGAGGACCAGGTGCATATAGAGCGCCTGGGTATCAGGCGCCAGCACCAAGAAGCGTTCATCATCGGTGATTTTTGAATTGATCATACGGCGGCAGGCCATAAGAAAAGCACTCCTTTCTCTTTCGCACTATTCTGTCTATAAGAAAAGCCAGGACCCCCGGAAGAGACCCTGGCTTCGGGACAGCAGTCACCGTTTGTCCCTGTCGTTTCTTTTCGATTCCCTCCTTTGCTGTCCTTAGGGCAGGTTGTCCATCATTTCTTCAATGGGCAGATTGGTTACTTTGCTGATTTCTTGCAGAGTCCTGATGGATGGCATGTACTTGGGGTTCTGTTCCCTGGTCGCTTTCTTCATACGGGTCAGTGTACGGACGGAAATCCCCGTATCTTCTGACAGCTGTTTCATGGTGATCTCATGGAATGTGAGCCAGAAGAAAAGTGATTGGAAAACAGGCATCTGCAGCATCTCCTTCAAATAAGATTTTGGTTATAGTTATTATTATACTTGTGTAGAAATATCTGTAAATACTTTGGACACATGTGTCCGGTCCGCCCTAAAAAATGCGCCGAAAAATGATCCAAAATGTAAACCCCGTAAGGCACAAGACAGTGCATCGTCCATATGGCAGCAGGGAGACTGATTCGGCCCCGTTCGCAAAAAATACTCGAAAAAATCCTCGCTCCCGTCTCTTATACAGTGTAAGGAGGCGGTGACATGGAAGAAATCAAACGGCAGGAAGTCCTGGAACTGGCCCGCAGGGCCCGTGGGCGCATCCAGAAAATCTACCTGCACTGGACGGCTGGACGGTATGACCAGCTGTTCCCAGACTATCACCTGCTGATCCGGGGGGACGGGAGCCTGGTCACCAGTACCCGGGACTGGACCCGGACCCTTCCCCACACCTGGAACCGGAATACCGGTGCCCTAGGCATTGCCCTGTGCTGTGCCAGAGATGCCGTGCTCTATGCCGACGGCACCTTCGATTTGGGGGACTATCCCCCCACTTCCCTGCAGGTGGAAAGCGCATCCATCCTGCTGGCTGCTCTGTCGGATGTCTGGAAACTCCCTCTGGAGCCTGCCCATGTCATGACCCATGCAGAGGCTGCCGACCTGGACGGTTACGGGCCGAGCATGGCCGGGACTCCCGCTTTTGAACGGTGGGATCTGTGGAAGCTGAAAGACTACGACGGAGTATGGCGCGGCGGCGGGGCGGTACTCCGGGGAAAGGGGCTGTATTATCAGTGGCTGAAGCGGAAAAAGGCGTGAGCCTTTTTCCTGTCCGCGGTCAGCTGTCAACGGTCAACGGCCGATAGATGCCAAATACTGCGCATTTGCCTTTGAACGTATAGCCCTCTGGACGGCCGGGATGGGCTCCCCCGTTCGATTGCAACGAGGTAGACCAACTATATAAAGTCAAGCCAATTTTAAAATAAATTTCAGTTGCTATGGATCTTGGCAAAAGGGCGCACTTACCCAAGCCCCCTCTTGTGGGCTTAAAAAAATCAGGCTAAATAAGGGCAGCCACTAATACCCAGCCGGTAAATCAATCGGATCAGTTTCTTGGCTACATGGGACAAAGCGATTTTGTAAGGCTTGTGTTCTGACAGTTTCTTTTCAAGGTATTCTTTGAATCTCGGTACGTTCTGTGCAACCAGGCGGGCGGCAAGGTACAGTGTCTTTCGCAGATAGGGGGATCCTCTTTTTTCCATCTTGTTATGCTTCGAATGGTAGTCTCCAGAGTCATGTTTGGAAGGTGACATCCCTGCGTAAGCCAGGAGCTTGTCGACATCCGGAAAACGCTTGAAATCACCAACTTCGCCCAGAATGCTGGCACAAAGGGTATAACCGATCCCTGGTATGTCAATAATCGAAGATTCTTCCTGGTCCACCATTTCCTTAAGCTTCTCATCGATTTCAACGATATGCTGCTTCAACACTTCAATATCCGTAATGGTATGGACGAGTTCCATAGAAGCCGAAAGCGAGACTTTACCGATAGAACGGCATGCTGCCTGGTGGATTTCCAAAGCCTTGCTTTTGTCAAATCTCCCCTGTGAGGCATCACTTAACAGGCGCGTCAGCCGCTTCATGCTGCAATGAGCAATCTGTTCATGGCCAGGATAGGCTTTTAGAAGCGCATAGATTGAAGCAAGATGGATGGAAGATGTCAGCCCTTCCAGCTCTGGGAATAAAATCGTAACCAGACGGGAAACTGATATCTTTAGCTTGGAACACTTCTGCATGGTTTGAGATCTGTAACGAGAGAGTGATTTCATTTCCTCGTTATGGTACAATGAAGAAGAGTAGGTTTGGGAACCTTTCCCTGACACAATCATCTGTGCAATAGCGCAGGCATCGACTTTATCAGTCTTGGTCTTACGCAGGCTGAATCCTTGCTTGTATCTATTCGTGAGAAGCGGATTGAAAGTGAGCAGTGGAAGGTCATGTTCTGAGATGAAATGGGCGAGATTCGAGGAATAGTGACCGGTTGCTTCCAATCCTACTCTTATTTTATCTTTTGGAATGCCCAGTTCAGAAATCTTGGAAAGGAGCATGTCAAAGCCTTCCCGTGAATTGGGAAATGTAAAAGATTCAACTGTTTTCAATGCATCCGAGTCAATGATACAGCAGTCATGTTTCCGCTTTGCAACGTCAATTCCGACACAAAGCATAAAAATCAACCTCCTTTTTTTGAATTGGCAGCTGTGCATCAAAGCCACAGAGACTTCATCATAATGTATCCTCGCTAGATATGAACCGTCGAGCGGTATCCAACTCATTAACAAATTGAATGAATTCTGTGGTCGGACTCTACAAAAACCGTCAAGCGGTAGGGGCGCGCAACCGATCCACAGCTCCATTCTAATCGTACCGTAATTCACTATAAAAGGGAATATCTGGTACAACTCTATTATACGAGGGGCGTGCCGCAGGCCCGCCCTTCCCGGCCTGTGGGTTTAACCCTTTAAAGGAACCCGCCCCGGTGGGTTCCCTCCATCGGCGTGAGACGCTTTTCTCCCCCCGCCCCCTTACACTCTCTGACCTGGATCATCTTGTAAACAAAGGAGGAATGAACCAATGGCAGCAACGAAAGACCTGACTGCAGTGACCCTGCAGCTAGAAGTGAAGAATGGGGTGGACAAGAATGACCAGCCCAAATTCAAGAACATCAGCTACGACAACCTGGACACCAAGGCCACAGCGGACCAGCTGGCGGAAATGGGCAAAGAATTCGGCGGGCTGATGGAAGAAGCTCCCCACGGCCTGTACGTGGTGGAACGGCATCAGCTCACGGAAGAAGTGTAAAGGAGGCATGACAGATGGCAGATTCCCGGAAATTGGACCTGATCTTCAAAGACAGCAAAAAAGCCACCAAGAACATCCGCATCCCCAATCCCCGTACGGACGTGGATAAGGAAGCGGTGCTCCCGGTGATGGAAAAGGTGGTGGAAAGCAAGATTTTCCTCTCCCGGAACAACCTTCCGGTGGAAACCGTCCAGGCAGCCAAGGTGACGGACGTACAGGACCTGTTGGCGGACCCGGCCGCTGACGAAAGCGCCGAGGGCTGACCATGGACGACCTGACCCTGCTGGCCGGCCAGGCTGCTCAGTACGGCTTCCCCATGGTCATCTCCTGGTACCTGTTGGTACGGATGGAAGAGAAACTGGAGAACCTGACCCAGAGCATCGAACGGCTGCGCATGGCAGTGAAGATGGAATAGAGAAAAAGCGTGCTGCGAAAAAAATCGCGGCACGCTTTTTTTCAATGGTCAAGAGAGAAGTCAGGCCGGCCCGCCGGGCCTTTCAGAAGTCAGACGTCAGATTGACCTGAGCTAAGCAAATCGGTCCTGCTGCTAGACTGGACAAATCTGAATTCTGACTTCTTCTCAATCCCTCTGGCCGGAGGCCTGCTCTCCACTCTGCACTCTTCCCTCTGCACTGGTCTCTTCATCTCCCCTTCATTTTCCTTCGCTATACTATAAGCCAACAACGATAGCTGCATACCTGGTATGGGCCCATCGTTGTTTTTTATTTTACCGGAAAGGATCGTGTTTTGCTGATGATGACCAAAAAAACTCTTTCGGCTGCCATTCTCTGCAGCCTTTGCGCTTTTCCTGCCTGGGCTGGGGCTGCCGCTCAGACGGCAAATTCCCAGACCGCTGCTCCTGCTGTTTCTGCCCAAGCGGCTCCGGCAGTTCCTTCCCCATCCCAAGCTTCCTATGACTTGACTTTCCCCGCTGCCAAAGGGGTGAAAGAATCCCTTTCTCTGGACAATCGCCAAGTCACCTACTATGCATACCGGGATCTGGTTTACGTAGCCCATCCCAAAAATGCCGACTATGAAAAAATGAACATCTTTATCCCTGCTGCCTATCTGGAGGGAAAATCCGTCAATGGCTATACGGCCCAGACGGCTCCCATTTTCCTGCCCAACCAGGTGGGCGGCTACATGCCCGGAAAGGCTGGGGATCCTAAGGATACCCATGTGATGGGCGGCGGCAGCACTTCCACCCTGCTCCAGGCCCTGGACCGAGGCTATGTGGTGGCTTCTCCTGCCATCCGGGGCCGCAGCACCACCGATGCCAACGGCACTTATGTGGGCAAAGCTCCGGCGCTCATCGTGGACTACAAGGCAGCCGTCCGGTATCTCCGCCACAACCGGAAACAGCTCCCGGCCGGGGACACAGAAAAGATCATTTCCAACGGAACCAGTGCAGGCGGTGCCCTTTCCGCCTTGCTGGGAGCCACCGGGAACAGCCCGGATTATGAACCGTACCTCCGGGAAATCGGGGCTGCGGAAGAACGGGATGATATCTTTGGCTCCATGGACTACTGCCCCATCACTGACCTGCCCCATGCAGATTTGGCCTATGAATGGGTCTTCAATGGAGTGAACACCGCCCACCAGAGCTTTACCATGCAGGCCCCCAGCCAGGGAGGAGCCAGTTTCCCTGGGACCGGAGCCGCTCCTGCTGCCGGCACCGTTGCTGACCGTCCGGCCAATGCTCCTCGGGAAACCGCCCAGGGTACCCCGATGACCAGCGCCCAGAAGAAGGTTTCCAGCCAGCTGAAAGCGCTGTTCCCTGCCTATGTGAACAGCTTAGGACTGAAGGTTGCGGAAGGCCGTCTCCTGACCCTGGACAAAAATGGCAGCGGGTCCTTCAAGGAATACATCAAGGGCATCTACATGGCTTCTGCCCAGAAAGCCCTGGACAGCGGAGCAGATCTTTCCAAGCTGGACTGGCTGACGATCAAAGACGGCAAAGTAAAAGACATGGATCTGGCCAAATATGCTGCTTTTGCCACCCGTCTGAAAGTAGCGCCCGCCTTTGACAAGCTGGATGGTTCTTCCGGAGAAAATGATGAATTTGCCACCAGTACCAACCAGCCCCGCCATTTCAGTACCTTCGGCTATGAGCACCGGACGGACAAGAATCCCATGGCGCCGGCAGGAGATATCAAACTGCTGAGTCCTCTGGAATATATCGGAAAGGAATCGGTGACCCTGGCTCCCCACTGGCGGATCCGCCACGGCTCTGTAGACCGGGATACGGCCATGCCCGTGCCGGCCATGCTGGCCCTGAAGCTCCAAGAGCAGGGCAAGGACGTGGATTTTGCCGCCGCCTGGGGCAAAGGCCACGCTGGAGACTATGACTTGGATGAGCTGTTCGCCTGGATCGATTCGATTTGCAAATAAAAAGGGGGATGTTGCACGTTGTGTGCAACATCTCCCTGTCACTGGTCTCTTGTCACTGGTCACTGGACGAAGGAAGGCAGCCGAGCTGCGGCTGCCTTTCATTGTATGACGCCGGCTCAGACGCGCCTTTGGCTTGTCCTTGCCTCTCCAGAAGAAACCAAGACAAGCAACGGATTAAAAGAAAGGCAAACTCCTATTTTTATTCGAAAGAACCCGCCAGCCACGGGTTCTTTCCATTGGCCAGAGACCAGTGACCGTTGACCAGTGACAAAAAAGGGCTGTTGCGCATGCAACAGCTCCTTTTTCTTATTTTCTCCCCGGATACTTTTTCAGTCCTTCTTCCAGGATCCGCATGGCTTTTTTCAAGTCTTCGGTATTGAGCACGTAGGCCAGCCGGGCTTCATCCTGTCCCCGCTTCACATCGGAGGCATAGAATCCGTTGCCGGGGGTGATCATCACCGTTTCCCCGTCGATATCAAAGTCTTCCAAGAGCCATTTGGCAAATTTTTCCGTATCATCGATGGGCATCTTCACCATCACATAGAAGGCCCCCTTGGGATCAGAAGAAATCACCCCAGGCATCCGGGACAGGCAGGCTTTGATGGTATCCCGCCGTTTGGTATATTCCTTTTTCACATCCTCCCAATAAGATTTGGGGGTGGTGTAAAGGGCAGCAGCTCCCAGCTGTTCGATGTTGGGGCAGGAAAGACGGGCCTGGCAACACTTCAGCAGTTCCTGCTGGAGTGCCTTGTTCCGGGTGATCACGCAGCCGCTCCGTGCGCCGCAGGCACTGTACCGTTTGGAAACGGAATCGATGAGGACCAGGTAGTCATCCAATTCCCGGAGCTGTCCGAAGCTGGTATAGACCCCATCATAGACGAATTCCCGGTACACTTCATCGGCGATCAGGGTCAGATCGTATTTCCGGACGATCCGGGACAGCATATCCATTTCCGCCCGGGTGTAGATCACTCCGGTGGGATTCCCTGGGTTGCAGATCAGGATGGCTCGGGTCCGGTCGTTGATGTATTTTTCTACTGTCGCCTCATCCGGCAGATGGTAGCCGGTATCAGGAGAAGTGGGGACCCCGTTGATTTCCACATTGTAAGCCCCAGTGAAACTCTTATAGTTGGCATAGAAAGGCTCGAACATCAGGATGTTGTCCCCAGGATCGCAGGTGGTCATCACCGCAAAAGAAACGGCTTCACTGCCCCCATTGGTCACAAAGATGTCATCCAGGTCGTACTCCATGCCCCAGCCGGCATAATAATTCCGGATTCCCTGGAGCAGCTTCTCGTTCCCTTGGGATTTTCCATAGGCCACCACTTTTGGATGATAGGATGCCACCCCTTCAAAAAAACTATCCGGGGTGGGGATATCCGGCTGTCCAATATTCAAATGATAGATTTTCTTTGTCTTTTCCACCCGGTTGGCAATGGGAGCCAGTTTCCGGATGGGAGAAGTGGGAATGTGCAGCGTCCGCTGAGAAATATGCATGTTGTTCTCCTTATAACAAATCTCCAAAAATCGAATGGCCGATGAATTCCCGGATAATGGAGTTATTGGGAATGGCCTTATCATCAATGGGTTCCACGATCTGCAGCATGTCCAGGAAATTCCGCGCCACCGGATATTCTGCTGCGTCCCGGGGAATCTGTTCCAGGAGCGGGCAGGCATATTTCTTGAAGACAGCCAATTCATAGATCAGGGTGGTATTGAACATGATGTCCGCTTCCTCGCTGAAGGGGAAAATATTCTCCTCTTCCCCATCCCGGACCTTGCTCCAGTTCTGGATGGTCTGCCGGGCATCGTGGGACCGGAACTGGGAATCCCGCACCATCCGCCGCAGCAGCCGCATGTCCGTGGTGGGAATGCGGTTGTAATCATCAAAGGATAAGGGCGTCAGGGCACTGATGTAGATTTTCATCTTGTTCCGGCGCCGGACCCGGGAAGACAGTTTTTCATTCATCCCGTGGATCCCTTCCACCACCAGGACCCCGTCATCTCCCAGGAATTCTTTCTGGCCCCGGTATTCCCGGTGGCCGGTCTTGAAGTTGAAGTAGGGGATCTCTACCGTCTCATCCCGGAGCAGCCGTTCCATATGATCATTGAACAGTTCCGTATCCAGAGCTTCAATAGATTCGAAATCGTAGCTTCCGTCCGGCAGGCGGGGAGTCTGCTCCCGTTCCTTGAAATAGTTGTCCAGAGAAATGGGGATGGGACGCAGCCCATTCACCCGCATCTGTACTGCCAGCCGCTGGGAAAAGGTGGTCTTTCCGGAAGAAGAAGGGCCGGCGATCAGGACCAGCCGTACATTCCGGTCATCCGCATTGATTTCATCAGCGATCCGGGCAATGGATTTTTCATGGTAGGCCTCGCACATCTGGATGATGCCCCGGCTGTTGCCTTCCCGGATATACCGATTCAGGGCAGCTACCGTAGGACAGTGCATCACCTGTCCCATCTTTTCAGAATCGGCATAGACTTGGGCCAGCTTCTTCCGTTCCACATAAGGTTCCAGTTTCTCCAGCTGTTCCTGCCGCCCGTACCGGAGCAGGATCCCGGACCCCATCCACACCAGCTGGAAAGCTTTCAGGCAGCCCAGATTGGGCAGCAGGGGGGTAACAGAATAGGCATATTGATCCCCCAGCTGATAGATGTTAATCTTGTGGTTCTCCGGAAGGGCCTCTAAGAGCGGAGCTTCATCCTGATACAGCTGCGGGTTCACATAGGGCCAGGCCCCGTCCCGCTCCACCTGTTTCACCTGGATGGGTTCCTGGTCCCGGATCATCTCTTCCATGCAGCGGGTGATGTCTTCCAAATCATACTTGCTCAGGAAGATTTTATTCTTCACGGCACAGTACAGCCCATGGCCGAAGGTGTTTTCCACCTCCAGGCGGATTTCCGGCCGTTGCCGGGCCATGGCCGCAATCAGGGCGAACTGGAAGGTGGCGATGTAGGCCCGGTAGCCGGTTTCGCTGTCCAGAGGATAGAAGCCCACATGATCTCCCTCCCCAGGGCACAGCTGCAAGGGCTGTATCTCACCGTTGATCACCCCCACGGCAATGGGACTGTCATACTGTTCCTGATGATCCCTGGCTATGGTCAAAAGTGGTGTCCCCGTCTGATACTGTCTCCTGGCTCCGTCCGGTCCAATGATCTCCATCTCTTCCGCTCCCCTTTTTCTTATTGTTTTTTCAGTCTTCCCCCACTGCATCCATGGCTTCCTTGATTTTGGCAGCCATGCCGTAGATCTTCTTCTTGGGCACGCCGCACACGGCCACCCGTACTCCCGCTGCCAGCGGCACACAGAAGATGTTGTCTTCATGGAGCTTGCTGCAGACGGCTTCCGGATCTTTCGCCGGAATGGACAGGAAGAATCCAGAAATGTACGGCAGCATCTTCAGCCCGCACTGCCGGGCTTCTTCCGTGAAAATATCTCCCCGTTCCTGGATCATGCTGTAATAATGGGCCCGTTCTTTCTGGATGGTATCCAAGAGTTCCGGATCGCTGTAAATGGTATCCAGGGTATCCATGGCACCTCGGTTGCAGTTGGACCAGCAGGCCCGGCTGGTGTACTTGTTGACGTTGATGAATTCCAGGATCTGTTTTTCATCGCTGGTGACCCCGATCAGGGCACCGCAGCGCTGTCCGTACATGGAAAAACTCTTGGACAGGCTGTAGGCAATGAGCCCAAAGATATTGCTGGGCAGATTGGACAGCTTCCGGAAGATCTTCCGGACCTCTTCCCGTTCCCCGGCATAATCGATGTATGCCACATCCAGGCAGAGGGCAGCGGACTTGTCCGTACCAGCCAGGACATCTTCCAGCATCTTCACCACATTCTCGATTTCCTCCGGAGTGAGACTGAACCCGGTGGGATTATGGGCCGGGGTATTGATGATCAAGAGGATCCGGTCCTGCTTGGCCAGGATTTCCCGGACTTTCTTTTCACAGCCAGCCAGGTTGAACTTATGGTCTGCCGTGACCATGGGATATGTATCCAGGTGACGGTCCATATCTTCACAGATTTGTTTGTAGGCCCCCCAGTACCATTCGGAAGTCAGGATGGTATCTCCGGATTCCGTATAGTTCCAAACCGCATGATGGATGGCCCCTGTACCGCCGGCAGTAGCAATAGCAGCCGTAAAGCCTTCCGGACGGGACTTGCAGAAGCAGGCGTTCTGCACCAGTTCCAGGTATTCCGGCAGACCCATGATGGGAGCGTATTGGAAATACTCTGCATCTTTCAGGCTCCGGTAGACCTTGCTGACGGTGGGCAGCACCACAAAGTTTTCATCATTGTCCAGGATGCAGCCGATGGTGGCATTGACCACGGATTCCGCTCCAATTTCACTGATCCTTTTTTGGGCGGCTTCACTGGCTCCAAAAATCCGGTCCTTTGACGTTTTGGTTTTCTTCTGTGCATGTGGTGCAACACAGCTGTTGATCATAATATAGGTCCTCCCCTCGGTAAAAAGCGAACGTTCCACAACAGGAAATAATCGTTGTACATTACATTATCTCATTATTAACGAAATCGGTCAATAACTCCGGACTATTTATCTTGATTTGGAACTTTTCATCGGCCCAGAAAGGAATTTTCCCTGAAAGACCAATGTTTTCCCCATTTCCCGGCTCTCCAAGCGCCCCTCCCGGGTCCAGGTACCCGGAAAAGCTGCCTCCCACTGCTGGAAAAAAGCCAAGAAACTGGGGTAGGAACCCTCTAAGACAACTTCTGCACCAATTTCTCCTGTCTTTCCGTTTTTGTCCAAAGGAAGCAGGCGCAGACACCGGATCTGACTGCAGTCAGCTGTACGGGCCAGGGCTTCCAGCCAGTGTTCCCGGGACTGGGGAGCTTCCAGTTCCTTCCCGTTCCCTGCCAGCTGTCGGGCAGCCTCCTGCGCCTCCTGAGGATTCCATTGCCGGGCAAAAGCTGCCAGGATCTGGAGCTGCTGCTGGATTTGCTGCTGCTGCCTGCAGCCTTCCTGGATCTTTCTCCCTAAGGGGAAAAGGACCCCGCTCCACAGCAGGAACAGGGCCAGGAAGATCCCTACAGGGCGGGCGCTCTTTCGGCACCCGTTCCAAAAGATTGTTTTTTTCTCAAGTTCCATGGTTTTCCCCTTTCCATTGCAGCCGGATGGTGAATTCTTCCGTTCCGGAAACTTCTTCCTGATGTTCCAGCCCCACACCGGCCGCCTGGGGCTGCTGTTGGAGACGCCGGACCAGCTGGAGTATGCTCTCCCGTTCCAGGCTCTTTCCTTCCAGAAGGAGTACCTGTCCCCCCTGCCCCTCTTCCTGTTCCACTCGGGTTATCCAGCAGCTGGAGGGAAAAGTGCGGCCCAAAAGGGGAAGCATTTCTCCCCAGGGCAGCTGCCGGTGCAGCAGTTCCGCCCGGTTCTTTTCCTGCCGTTTCTGCACTTTCTGGGCTTCCTGCTGTTCCCGCCAAAGCCGTTCCCAGCCGGCAGCCTGACGGAGCTGCTGCCGGCATTTTCCCAGGTTCCGTTCCACCAAGAAATGAGCGCCGGTCCCGGCCAGCCAGACCGCCAGGGAACAAGCCAACAGCCCTTTTCCCACCCGGGTCCAGCGCTCCGGATCCAGGAAACTGCTTCCCGAAGGAGAAGCATAACAAAAAGGCCCCTTTTCCTTACCAGGGAGGATGCTGCCCAAAGCGCTCCACAGTCCGAGAGAAAGGCGCTTCTTGTTCCCGTCTCTATAATAAGGAGCCCACTGGCAAAGAGGTTCCACCTCCAAACAGGCTGCCGGGCAGTCCCACAAGCTCTGGAGATGATCCAGCCAGGCCTGCTGTTCCTCCGGGGAGCCTCCGGCCAGAAAGACAGCAGAGGGCCCTTCCTGGAACCGTTCCCCTATGGCAGGACCGGCTTTTTCCCAAACTTGCTGGAAGAGGGATTCCCGGTCTTCAGTCCAAGCATCCCTCCCGGCCTCTCCTCTCTCCAGCCGGCAGGTCCCCAGCAGCCTGCCGGCTCCATACCAGGCTCCTTGGAGGGAATTCTCTGCCAGGACCAGCAGGAAAGGCGCTGCTGCTTCTTCCAGCCAGCGTCCCCAGGCCTGGGGAGCCGCTTCCAAACGCAGGAGCCGCCAGTCCATCCCTTCAGCCAGAGTCCTGCAGGTTTCCAAGATTTCCTCAGGGACGGCCCCGGCCAGAAGGGTTTCCGGATGGTCCGGAAAAGGAGAAAGGGCCAGCTGGAAAGTGCCGGGACCATAGGGGATCTGCTGGAGGATTTCCCAAGGAGCAGCCTCCTGCTGTTCCCGAAAGGACATCCCTGGCAGGGACAGTTCCTGGAAAGCCATCAAGTCCGGTTCCAAGGAAAAGACGGCCTCCCGTACCGTAATTCCCCGTTTGGCGCAGACCTCTCGGAGCCATAGGACCGCATCTTCGGTCTGCTGCCGTGCCAGCCCTTTCCGGATCCGGTCTGGCCAGCAAAGTTCCAGGAACCGCTCTACTTCCCAGTGCTCATCCTGCTGCCGGACCTGGACCAAGGTCACTTCTTCCTTTCCGATCTGGACGCCCAACAGCTGGGCTGGCCAAGGTGCCAATTTCCTCCGGAGCCAGCCACCGGCCTGTGCCAGTTTTCTCCAGCTAGGAAAGGATCCCCCTTCCAGCATCCCCAACATGGGCAGCAGATCCGTTTCCGGGAAGGATTCCATAGGCCCTGTCAATTCCAAGATCTGGAGCAGCAGTGCACAGCCGCAGAAAAAAGGAGCCAGGGGCACCGGTTCCCGCATTTTGGCCCGACGGTCTTCCCGGGCCCGGAGGCCCTTGGCCAACACAAAAGAAAGAGCCATTCCCATAGCCAGGAAAAAGCTCCTGAATCCCTGGACCGGTCCCAGCCAGAGGCCTAGGACGGCGGCCAGCTTCGGATCTCCCTCCCCCATCCCTCGGGGAGAAAGGCAGCGGATCAGCTGCAGGAAACCGCCCAAAAGGACCGCGCCGGCAAGACCAGGGAGCAGGGACTGCCCTTTAAGGACCCGTAGGACCAGGAACAGGATCCCCAGCGGGCAGAACAGGCCTTCATATAACTGGAGTTCTTCCATATCCAGCCAGGATAGGAGCAGCAGCAGTGACAAAGAGAGCCAGCGGACTCCCAATACCGGCAGCGTGCCTGGGAACCAAGCGGCCAGGAGAAACAGACAGCCTGTCAGCGCTTCCCACCAGAAAAGGGAAACGGGCAGTTTTTCTCCACAGTAACGGCAGCGGCCTCTCTGGCACAGATAACTGAAGAGGGGCACCAGATCCCGAGGTGCCAGGGGATGGCCGCAGGTTTCGCAGTGGGACCGGGGAAAGAGCACTGATCCGTCCCGTTGGAACCGGTCCGCGCAGAGGCACAGGAAACTGCCGGCACAGCAGCCCAGGATGAAGGAAAGCAAGTATTTCGCCATTTCCATCTGCTCCTTTCTATCCTTGGATGCTGGTCCGCAGCTGGATGGCCTCTCCCAGATGGAGAGCGGTGATTTCCTGGCTGCCGGCCAAGTCTGCGATGGTCCGAGCCACTTTGATGATCCGATCATGGCTCCGGGCACTGAGTCCCAGGTTCACGAAATATTTTTCCAACAGGGCTTCCGCCTGGGGTGTCAGCGGGCAGCATGCCTTCACTTCCCGGCGTCCCATGCTGGCATTGCAGAACAGATGGGTCCCTTTCAGCCGCTCCCGCTGGATCTGCCGGGCCGCCACCACCCGCTGCCGGATGGAGGCCGAACTTTCTTCCCGTTTCCGGCTTTTCATTTCCTGGTATTGGAGCCGGGGCACATGGATCTGGATATCGATCCGATCCAATAGAGGTCCGGAAATCTTTTTTTGATACCGGGCAATGTCTCCCGGCCGGCAAGTGCACTGGTGCAGCTGGTCTTCTTCTCCCCAGAAGCCGCAGGGGCAGGGATTTTGGGCCGCCACCAGGATGAACCGAGCTGGATAGGTCAGGGAAGCCTGGACCCGGCTGATGGTGACCATCCCATCTTCCAGCGGCTGCCGAAGCACTTCCAAAGCGCTCCGGGAAAACTCAGGGAGTTCATCCAGGAACAGGACCCCATGGTGGCTGAGGGTCACTTCTCCCGGCCGTGGGATGCTCCCTCCCCCGATCAGGGCGGATTGGGACACGGTGTGATGGGGACTGCGGAAAGGCCGTTCTGCCATGATGCCGTGACGGCCCTGGAGGAGACCGGAAATGCTGTAGATCTTCGTGACTTCCAGGGCCTCCTCTTCTGTCATGGGAGGCAGGATGGTGGGCAGCCTCCGGGCCAGCATGGTTTTCCCTGCGCCGGGTGCTCCCACCATCAAGCACATTGTGCCCTCCGGCAGCAGCAATCTCCAGTGCCCGTTTGGCCACTTTCTGCCCCTGGACATCGGCAAAATCCACCAATCCCTCCTGGGGTTTTTCCAATTCCAATATTTTCTTGGCCAGAGGCTGGAGGGGATGCCGTCCCTGGAAATGGTCGATGATTTCTCCCAGATTCCCAGCTGTATACACAGCGATGCCATCCACCAGCTCCCCTTCAGCCCGGTTGCCGGAGGGGATGAAGATGGCCGGCATCCCTTCCTCCCTGGCCCGGAGGATCATGGGAAGGATACCGTTCACCGGCCGCAGGGAACCATCCAAGGCCAGCTCTCCAGCAAAGACGGGCATGGGATCCGGCAGTGTGACATACTGTTTGGCAGCCAGGACTCCCATGGCGATGGGCAGATCCAGCCCGGCCCCATCTTTTTTTAGGTCTGCGGGAGCCAGGTTCACGGTGATATGGGTATCGGGGAACCGGAAACCGGAATTCTTCACTGCTGCTTTGACCCGTTCTCGGGCCTCTTTTACTGCCACATCCGGCAGGCCTACCATTTCAAAAGCCGGCATACCGTTGGTCACATCCACTTCTACCGTAACCATTTCTCCGTTGATGCCTCGGGTGGTCTCCCCCCAGGTCCGTGCATACATGGGATCAGCTCCTTTGTAGTGAATCATTCATCGTGTGTCGTTTGTCGTGGTTCGTTCATCGTGTCTCGTTTTGTTGGAAGCCAGCTGGGCCGGCTTCCTTCGGCAGTTGACCATTGATAATTAACAGATTTTATCTTTAAAAGCAATTCTTCAAATGATTCAGAGAAATTTCTCCATACAGATCTAAGATTTCAATGATATCGAACCGGCACCGGCAGCGGAATACCGGATGTTCCCGGAGATAACACCAGGCCGTTTTCCGCAGGCGGAGCTGCTTGGTCCGGGTCACTGCGGCTGCCGGACGGCCGAATTTCAGGCTGTGCCGGCTCTTCACTTCTACAAAAGCCACCACCCCCCGGTGCCGGGCCACAATATCCAATTCTCCCCAGGCACAGCTGTAGTTCCGGTCCAGGATCTCATAGCCCTGCCTTTCCAGATACCGGACCGCCCTGTCTTCTCCCCAGTTCCCGAACTGGCGGCGCTGGTGGACCATGCATATCACTCCTTTCATAGCTGTAGAGCCGCTCACGGCTCAGTCGGAAGTCTGAAGTCGGGAGTCCTTGGATAAATTTGCAAGCAAATTTTAGAATATGTATAACCGTTGGGCGAAATGAAATCTTTGAACACTTCCGATTCTGGTTCTACATAATCAGAAGGACCTGACATCAAGACAGGTCCTGTCCTGAGGCTTCAGACTTCTGACTCCCGACTGATGGCTGTTGCCCTGGCAACAGCCCCCTACTTCAGTTTCAGCAGTTTGTTTTCACTGACGGCGGGTTCTTTCAGCCCCATGGATTTCAGGGGTTCATAACTTCTCCGGTGCCAGGGACAGGGACCGCAGTCCAGGATGGCCTGGATGTGCTGGGCCGTTCCGTATCCTTTGTGCTGGGCAAAGCCGAACTGGGGATACTGGCTGTCCAGTTCCTGCATCAGATGATCCCTTGTCACTTTAGCAATGATGGAAGCTGCCGCCACCGCCGCACTTTTGCTGTCCCCATGGACCAGGTCCTCCACCGCCATCCCAGGGATTTCCAGAGGCATGGCATCGGTAATAGCCGCCTGGGGCCGTACCTTCAGGTGGGTCAGACAAAGAGTCATGGCCTTTTTCGCCGCCTGGTAGATATTCAGCCGGTCGATTTCCCGGGGCCCCAAGATGCTGACGGTCACACTCACTGCCTGTTCCAAGATTTCTTGATACAAAGTCTCCCGCCGGGCAGCCGTCACTTTTTTCGAATCGTTCAGCCCCGGCAGCCAGATGGTGTGGGGCAGGATCACTGCCGCCGTGACCAAGGGACCGGCCAAAGGGCCCCGGCCCGCTTCATCGCAGCCAGCTACCTGCTCCAGGCCTTTTTCCCAGAAGGCCCGTTCCAGATCCTGGAGACGGTCCAGCCTTTCCCGTTCTGCCGCCCGAGCCGCCTGTTTCCGTTCATAGGCTTCCAGCAGCTTCCGGACTCCAGCCCGGGAGTCCTGCCGCCAGACAGCCAGTTCTTCCGGAGCAGGGCCTGCCTTCAGCTTTTCCCGGATAGCCTGGATGCTTTCTCCCCGGGTCATGATTCTGCACTTTCCCCAGGGGCTTTTTCCAGGCTGAAGGCCCCCAGCTTCCCCATCTTGAAATCCCGGAGGATCATCTGGATGGTCTTGTTCAGGTCCAGGTTCCCGCCGGCCTTCAGACAGCCCCGGGCCCGGGCAATCTTTTCCTCCACGGTTTCTACCGTGTCTTCCGGTGCCAGTTCGATCCGGTAGCTGGCAGCCAGTTCCTGGGGATACAGCTTCACCAGCCGCTGGACCAGGATGTGGACGGCCGTTTCCTGATCGAAGACTTCTTCCCGGATGGCCCCAGTGACAGCCAGACAGAAACCGGTTTCCGGATTGTCGAATTTGGGCCAGAGGACCCCTGGCGTATCCAGCAGTTCCAGTCCCTTTCCCAGGATCACCCACTGGGGTCCCCTCGTCACCCCCGGCTTATTCTGGGCCGCAGCTTTGTTCTTTCCCAGGAGACGGTTGATCAGGGTGGATTTTCCCACATTGGGGATGCCTACGATCATCACCCGGATAGAACGGTTCCGGACCCCCTTCTTCCGCCATTTTTCCAGGGTAGGTTCTCCCGCTTTCTGGATGGCGCTGATGAGGGCTTTGATCCCTTTGCCCTTTTGGCAGTCCACTTCCAAGGCCGTGAAACTGTGTTTCTTGAAATAAGCCAGCCAGTCCCGGGTCCGGTCCGGATCGGCCATATCGGTTTTGTTCAGGACCACGATTTTCTGCTTGCTGCCGATCAGCTGCTGGAGCATAGGATTGGCACTGGATCGGGGAATCCGGGCATCCAAGAGTTCTACCACCACATCCACCAGTTTCAGGTTGGCTTCCATCATCCGTTTGGCCTTGGTCATGTGGCCGGGGAACCACTGGATATGGAATTTCTTTCCGCCGATTGTATTTTCCATGGAAACTTCCTTTCTATTAGAAAAACAGGCACGTCCGTGCCCGGTCTATTTGCATAGGCCCCATTATACCATGATTCCCCAAGAGAAGCGAATGATGGAAAAAGCAGGTCATTAATGGGAATTTGGTGCAGTAAAGGGGCTGTGAAAAAATGAAAGATCATTTTTTCACAGCCCCTTCTTTCACGGCAGCGCTCTTACTTGTCCCAAGGGCCAGAAGATGAAGCTGGCCTTGCCTTTCACCAGGCTCAGGTCCACGAAGCCCACATCCCGGAACCGGCTGTCTTCGGAGTTATTCCGGTTGTCCCCCATGACAAAGATATGGCCGGCAGGGACGGTGGTCTTAGGCAGGTTGGTATGGAAGGGTTCCCGGATGTAGCTTTCATCCAAGGCTTGCCCGTTCACATAGGTCTTCCCGTCCCGGATCTCGATGGTGTCTCCCCCTACGGCGATGACCCGTTTGATGAAGTCCCTGCGGGTATCGCTGGGATATTTGAACACGATGATCTCTCCCCGTTTGGGCTGGCGGGTGTAATAGACCAGTTTGTTCACCAGGAGCCGTTCCTGATCCTGGAGGGTGTTCATCATGGAAGGGCCGGAAACCATATAGGGTTCCACCAGGAAAGTGCGGATTCCGAAGGCCAGCACCACTGCCACGATGATGGAAATCAGCCAATCGCTGACGGTATCCTGCCAGGAGCCAGATTTCTTTTCTTCGCTCATGAATATCTCCTTCACAGAAAAAAGGCAGTTGCCGGAGCAACTGCCTCATTGATCCGATTACCGACGTTCTCTGATACGAGCGGCTTTACCGGTCAGTTTACGCAGATAGTACAGTTTTGCTCTGCGTACCACACCTCTGTGAGATACCACGATCTTTTCCAGACGCGGGGAATGCACAGGGAACATTCTTTCCACACCCACACCGGAAGCAATGCGGCGAACGGTGAACATTTCCCGGGAGCCAGCACCGCTCCGGGCAATGCAGACGCCTTCAAACAGCTGAACACGTTCACGGGTACCTTCGACAACCTTCACATAGACTTTCAGGGTATCGCCAGGACGGAATTCAGGAATGTCGGAACGCAGCTGTTCCTTTTCAATTGCTTCAATAACGTTCATTTATAATTTCCTCCTCAGAATCCAAGACGTTCATGTCTAGCCACGTGCTAACAGCGGACCGCCCGTTAATGCATACGCTGTATTATACCATACAGCCGGCTCTCGGTGCAACCAGAAAGTCAGGATTCCTGGCTTTTTCCGGCTGCCCGGGACTTCTCTTTTTCTTCTTCTTCCATGGCCAAGAACAGTTTCCCGTCCCCTTTCTGCCACTGCATGCTCCGCAGCAGCTCCGGGCGGTGGCGGAACGTAGCCCGCAGGCTTTCCTTCCGCCGCCACTGGCCGATTTTTGCGTGGTCTCCGGAGAGCAGGATCTCCGGTACGGTTTTGCCCTGATATTCCACAGGGCGGGTATACTGGGGATATTCCAGCAGGCTGTCCTGGAAAGAATCTTCTTCCGCACTCACCTGCTTGCCCAGTACGCCGGGGATGAATCGGGCCACGGCATCCATGATGCACAGGGCAGGCAGTTCACCTCCGGTAAGGACGAAATCCCCGATGGAAAGCCGGAGATCAGCTTCTTCAAGGATCCGTTCGTCAAAACCTTCATAATGGCCGCAGAGAAAGATCAGGTCCCTGCCACTCCGGGCCAGCCGGCAGACCCGATCCTGGCGGAGGGGTTCCCCCACCGGGGTCAGGGCAGCCACAAGGGCGTCGGGAGCCAATTTCCGGGCCCGGTCCAAGGCTGCCAAAAAGGTCTGGGGCTTCAGGACCATGCCGGCACCGCCGCCGCAGGTGGTATCGTCCACGCTCCGGTGCCGGTCCGTAGCATAGTCCCGAGGATCCACACAGTCTACTGTGAGCAGCCCTTCTTGGGCTGCCCGTCCCAGGATGCTCCAGGCGCTGGCACTCCTGATCATCTCCGGAAAGAGAGTGATAAAGACGAATTTCATATCAAATCCACTCCGGCAGGACGACCACGATCTGTTTCTTTTCCCAGTCGATATTCCGGATGTTGTCCGCAATGGCAGCCACCAGGATTTCTTCTCCCTGGGGCGGAGCAATGACGAACACATCGGTGGATCCCGGACTGATCACGTCCTTCAGGGTGCCCACAGGCTCCCCTTCCGGCGTAACTGCGGCAAAACCGATGATATCCCGGACATAGAACTGGCCTTCCGGCAGAGGGGGGAGTTCTTCCGGGCGCAGGACCAAAGTCCGTCCCCGGAGGGTTTCTGCATCGTCCATGGTGTCAATGCCCTCCACCTTCATCAGGTATACATTCTTGTGCTGGCGCAGGCTCACCACGTTGAATTCCCGGCCATTGTCCAGGGTGATCTTTTTCATTTTGGCGTACCGCTCCGGATGGTCCGTCTGCGGCATAATGCGAAATTCGCCCCGCACGCCATGCGGGGCGACAATTTTGCCAATCACGATATGCTGTTCCATAGGCTTACGCTCTGAATCCGACGACTTTGCCGTCTTCCACGACGATTTCCGCCCCCATGAGGGCTTCCAGGTCGCTGCCGATGGTAATCTCTACGGAACGTTCCAGTGTACCATGACCGACTTCACTGCCGATTTCCAGGTTTTCGGCCCGTTCCAGCTTGTCTTTCAGTTCCTGGAGAGCATGGCCCCGCTGGGCCTTTTCATACTCGATCTGCTCCTGGAGCCCCCGGACAGCTTCCGGACCGGCCGCGGACTGTTCATTCAGCGCCCGCTTGGCATTGAACTGGAACTGTTCGAAATCCAGTTCAGCAGCCTGGACCTGACGTTTCATATCTGCAATGATCTTGGCTTTCAGGTCTTCTGTGACCTTGGCCTTGATGACTACAGGCACCCGAACGATCATTTTATCCATGGTAACCACCTTTAATCGATATCAACGATGACTTTTACGTTTTCGCGGGTAGCAGCTGCTTTCATCACCAGACGGATGGCCTTGGCAATGCGGCCTTGCTTGCCGATCACTTTACCCATATCTTCAGGCGCCACGTGGAGTTTCAGGATCACGGAAGATCCGGTCCTTTCCTCCTCCACCTGGACCTCGGAGGGATTATTCACGATAGCCTTAGCAATCACTTCAACTATCTCTTTCATAGTCGTCCTCCTTATTTTGCTGCCTTTTCGCCAGCCAGTTTCGCCATCAGACCCTGTTTGCTGAACATGGAGCGGACCGTATCAGTCGGCTGTGCTCCCTTCTTCATCCAGGACAGAGCTTTTTCTTCATCGATGGTAACCACAGCAGGATCAACGGTAGAATCGTAAGTCCCTACGGTTTCGATGAAACGGCCGTCACGAGGAGCGCGTTCATCAGCGACCACGATACGGTAGAAAGGGCTCTTTTTGGCACCCATACGTTTCAGACGGATTTTAACTGCCACAACATTCACCTCCTTGCCAGATTGTTTTTATTGCATGAAAGGCAGTTTGAATCTGCCCTTCCGTGCATACTTGTTCATGCCCTGCATGGTCTTCATGAGCTTCTTGCTCTCTTCGAACTGCTTCAGCAGCCGGTTCACATCCTGGACCCTCTGGCCGCAGCCGGCTGCAATGCGTTTGCGCCGGGACCCGTTGATGATACGGGGATTCTGCCGTTCCTGAGGCGTCATGGAATAGATGATGGCTTCCAGACGGCGGACTTCCTTACCGTCCAGATCCACTCCTTCCAACTGCTTGGCAAATTTACCCATGCCAGGGATCATACTGAGAATGGATTCCAGGGACCCCAGTTTCTTGACCTGTTTCATCTGGTCCAGGAACATGTCCAGGGTAAATTCATTCTTCTTCAGGGATTCTGCCATTTTTTTTGCCGAATCCACATCGATGGCTTCCTGAGCCTTTTCGATCAGGGAGAGCACGTCCCCCATGCCCAGGATCCGGGAAGCCATCCGGTCAGGATAGAAGGGCTGGAGGGCATCCAGTTTTTCTCCCATCCCCACAAACTTCACCGGGCAGTTGGTCACTGCCTTTACGCTGAGTACGGCGCCTCCACGGGCGTCGCCATCCAGCTTGGTCACGATCAGCCCTGTGATACCCAGAGCTTTATTGAAGGAATCGGCCACCGTAACGGCGTCCTGACCGGTCATGGCATCCACCACCAGCAGGATTTCGTCCGGATCGACCGCAGCTTTCATGTCTTTCAGCTCATCCATCAGGGTTTCGTCCACATGGAGACGGCCGGCGGTATCGATGAGCACCGTATCGCACAGCAGGGCATTGGCCCGCTTCAGGGATTCTTTGGCGATTTCCACCGGAGAGACCTGGTCTCCCATGGAGAACACCGGCATGTCCAACTGTTTGCCGATAACTTCCAACTGGGTAATGGCGGCAGGACGGTACACGTCTCCGGCCACCATCAGTGGTTTCTTCCCATTTTTCCGCAGGTAGTTGGCTAGTTTGCCCACGGTAGTGGTCTTGCCGGCGCCCTGGAGCCCCACCAGCATGATCACAGTCGGCGGATTGGCTGCCGTGTTCAGCTTGCTCTGGGTGCCTCCCAAGAGCTCGATGAGCTCCTCATGGACGATTTTCACGATATATTGGCCGGGAGTGAGATTGGGGTCAACCTGCTGCCCCATGGCCCGCTCCTTGATCTTGGCGGTGAATTCTTTGACGACCTTGAAGTTCACATCCGCTTCCAGCAGGGCCAGCCGGACTTCTCGGAGGGTCTCTTTCAGATCCTGTTCGGAAACCGTCTTCTGTCCCCGCAGCTTCTGGATGGCCGCCGTCAGTTTGTCGGTTAAGATTTCAAAAGCCATAATTACCTGCTTTCGTCAATGATGCTTTTCAGGATGCCCTCCACCTTGCCTAGGCGAGGATCGGGGCTGTCACTGGAACGGCAGGCTTCCAGGAGCTTCACGGCCCCCCGCAGCCTGAACTGCCTTTCCTGGTCCTGGTGCAGCAGGTGGAGCTTGCTTTCATACTTTTCCAGGGTCTGTTCCACCCGGCGCAGCAAATCATAGACCGCCTGACGGCTGGTTTGGGTATTTTCCGCGATTTCCCCCAGTGAAAGGTCATCGTAAAAATACTGTTCCATGATTTTCTGCTGTTTGTCCGTGAGCAGCCCACCGTAGATGGCATAAAGCTGACCGAAACGGATCCTTTTTGCAAAGCCTTCATCCTGCATGAATATCACCGGGTGCTATTGTACTATAAAGAAAAATCCCTGTCAAGGATTTTTCCTTGACAGGTTCGTTTTTTCTTTCAGAACAAGCTTTCCTGTTCCGGTCCCTTCTTTTGGGGAGTTTTCCGTTCTTCGCTGGGTTTGGCCTTGGGAGAGAACAGATCCCGGTCCCCGTACAAGACCTTTTTCTGGACTTCCAGATCATCCTTTTCCCACCGGACCGCATGGCGGGTGTATTTCTTCAGCAAAGGAGACCGGGGATGCTTCTCTTTGTTCAGGTTCACCAGATCGTAGGCCTCCGTGATCATCCGACCCAGGACGGAATTGACCCCATTGGCCGTACTCTCCCGGACCCGTGCCTGGTATTCCGCATACAGCTCCGGATCTTCCTGGAGGAACAGGAACACCTGGTCCGTAATCTGCCGAGTAAACCGGGAGAGGAGTTTCTTCCCCAGTTTTTCCGTTTTCAGGTCGCTTGCCATGGTTCCCTCCTGTTACTTCTTCCGAGCCTGGAGCCGTGCCTTCATCCGCACAACCGCAGCCGTGATATCCTCCGCCCCCAGGATGGCACTGATCATAGCACAGCCGGCGGCGCCTTGGTCCATCACCTGATCCAGCTGAGCTTCATGGATGCCCCCGATGCCTACCACGGGAATCTGTACTGCCTGGATGATTTCCCGGAACCTGCCCGGAGCCAGCACCGAAGCATCTTTCTTGCTGCCAGTGGGATAGAGAGCCCCTACACCCAAGTAATCCGCCCCCTGGGCTTGTGCTTCCAGCGCCTCTTCCAGATTGTGGGCAGAAATGCCGATGATGGCCTCCTGTCCCAATACCGCCCGGGCTTTTTGGATGGCTTCATCCTCCTGGCCCAGATGGACCCCATCTGCTCCCAGGATCTTGGCCGCTTCCACATTGTCGTCCACTAGGAAGGGCACTTTGTACTTCCGGCAAAGGGCCTTCACCTTCTCTCCCTCTGCCAGGAGCTCTTCCATACCCAGTTCCTTTTCCCGAAGCTGGAGCAGAGTGACGCCAGCCCGGAGAGCTTCTTCCACGGCTTCATAAAAATCCCTGCCTCGGAGGCAGTGCCGGTCCGTCACCAAATACAGGCTTAAATCGAACTGCTTCATGGCATATCACTCCCAGCCGGCTTTCCGGTACAGATTTACAAAATGATGGATGGGACCGTGGCCATGGCCTACGGCCAAACCGTTCTGGATGCCCAAGGCCACATAGGCTTTGGCCTTTTCCACTGCTTCTGGCAGGGAGCAGCCTGCTGCCAGTTCCGCAGCCAGGGCGGAAGAAAGGCTGCAGCCGGTACCGTGGGTATTGGGGTTGGCGAACCGCTGGCCGGAGAACCATTTTCCCTGGAGCCAGCTGCCTTCTCCCGGATACAGCAGATAATCATCGGCGGTATCCGCCAGATGACCCCCTTTCAGGAGTACGGCCCGGGCTCCTTTTTGACAAATAGCGGCTGCTGCCTTTTCCATATCTTCCTGGCTGTGGATGGAAAGGCCGGACAGCACTTCCCCCTCCTGCATATTGGGAGTGATCAATGTAGCCAGGGGCAGCAGCTTTTCCTGCAGATCCTTCCGGGCGTCCTTTTCCAGGAGATAGCTTCCAGAAGTAGCCACCATCACCGGATCCACCACCAGTACTTTGGGGGCATACTGCTCCATTTTTCGGGCGATGGCCCGGATCAGGGCAGAATTGGACACCATTCCCACCTTCACCCCGTCCACCCGGATATCTTGGAATACCGCGTCGATCTGGGCTTCCACCACTTCCGGGTCGATGTTCTGGATGGCTGTGACCCCAGTGGTATTTTGGGCCGTCACGGCAGTGATTACGCTCATGCCGTAGCAGCCATGAGCGGCAAATGTCTTCAAGTCCGCCTGGATGCCGGCGCCGCCGGAAGAATCCGACCCGGCAATGGTCAACAGATGGAACATGTTTTTCTCCTTCTTTCTGAAAAAGGCTGCCGCCTGAGCGACAGCCTTTTTTCTTCCAATTATTTCAGTTTCTTCACCATTTCCACCACATGGTCCACGGTGAAGCCGAATTCTTTGTAGACGGTCTTACCGGGAGCAGAGGCACCGAACCGATCAATGCCCAGGACTCTGTCTTCGCTGCCGGTATACCGGGCCCAGCCGGTGCGTACCCCAGCTTCCAGGGCGATGGCAGGCACATCCTTGGGCAGGACTTTCTTCTTGTACGCGCTGCTCTGCTGTTCGAACACATCCCAGCTGGGCATGGAGACCACCTGGACACCGATGTGTTTTTCTTCCAAAGCTTTCTGGGCTTCCAGGGCCAGATGGACTTCGCTGCCGGTGGCAATAAGCACAGCCTTCAGCTTCTCTTTGGGAGAGGGGCTCAGCACATAGGCTCCTTTGGGAGCGCCTTTGGCGATGACTTTTTCATAGCCGTGGAGCACAGGCAATCCCTGACGGGTCAGGAGCAGGCAGGTTGGCTGCTTCCGGTTTTCGCAAGCAGCCTTCCAGGCCACTGCCGTTTCCAAGGCATCTGCCGGCCGGAATACGGAAACATTGGGGATCAGCCGCAGGCTCATGGCCTGTTCGATGGGTTCATGGGTGGGACCATCTTCCCCCACGAACACGCTGTCATGGGTATAGACGAACACGCTGCCGATGCCCATGAGGGCTGCCATCCGCACAGCCGGACGCATGAAATCGGCAAACACCAGGAAGGTGGCCCCAAAGGGCAGGATCCCGCCATGGAGGCAGAGGCCATTGACGATGCAGCCCATAGCATGCTCCCGGATCCCGAAATGGATGTTCCGGCCGGTCCGGTCATCAGCAGAGAAGAATCCCTTCCCCTTCATTTCCGTCTTGTTGGAAGGACCTAAGTCAGCACTGCCCCCGATGAGAGCCGGAATCTTGTCTGCCAGCAGCTGGAGCACCGTGCCGGAAGCTGCGCGGGTAGCCACACTGTCCGTGTCTTTAAAGGCGGCCAGCAGATCCTTCAGGTCCAGATCCATTTTTCCGTCGATCCGGTCTGCCAATTCCTGGGCCAGTTCCGGATAGGCCTTGGCATAATCTACCATCAGCTGGTTCCAGTCTCCTTCCTTTTTCTGGCACTGGGGCAGCTTGTCCGCAAAATGCTTCTTCACTTCTTCCGGCACCACGAAGGACTGGCTGCCGTCCCAGCCAGCGGCTTCCTTGGTCTTAGCCACATTTTCAGGTCCCAGGGGTTCCCCATGGGCACTGGCCATATCCTGCCGGGGGCTGCCGAAACCGATATGGGTCTTCACGATGATCAGGGAAGGTTTCCGGGTTTCTTTCTTGGCCGCTTCGATGGCTTTGGTCAGGGCTTCCACATCTTCGGAAGAAGCCACCCGGAGCACCTGCCAGCCATAGGCCTTGAACCGGGCGCCTACATCTTCCCGGAAGGCGATGTCCGTGCTGCCTTCGATAGTGATCTTATTGTCATCATAGAGGAAAATCAGTTTCCCCAGACCCAGAGTGCCTGCCAGAGAAGCGGCCTCAGATGCCACCCCTTCCATCTGGTCCCCGTCGGAAGTGATGCCGTAGGTATAGTGATCCACCACCTGGTAGCCTTCTTTATTGTAGCGGGCCGCCAGCATCTCTTCGGCCATAGCCAGCCCCACCGCCATGGCAAAGCCGTGGCCCAGAGGACCGGTTGACACATCCACCCCAGGAGTCACCCCATATTCGGGATGGCCCGGAGTTTTGCTGCCCCACTGCCGGAAATTCTTCAGATCTTCCAGGGACAGGTCATATCCGGCCACATGGAGCATGGCATAGAGCAGGGCGCTGCCATGGCCTGGAGACAGGACGAACCGGTCCCGGTTGAACCAGTTGGGATTTTCAGGATTGTATTTCATGAACCGGTCCCAGATGGTGTACATCAAAGGAGCCGTCCCCAGAGGCAGGCCCGGATGGCCGGAATTGGCCGCCTGCACTTCATCGATGGACAAAAAACGCAGGGTGTTGATGCTTTCAGTATCAATATTTTGCATGAAAATAATCCCTCCATACCGGATGTAAAAAAGTAGTATACACAGTCATTCATTCTGATTATAGGCCATTTGAGGGGGTAACGCAAGAGGGCTGCTGCCTATGCAGCGACACCCTTCACTGTCTCAGCAGCGCCACGCTCCCCAAGACGATGAGAAGCCCTCCTACCCAGGAATATAGGGTGAGGCTTTCTCCCCACAAAAGGGCCCCGGCCAGGATGTGGAACAGGATACCTGTGTACATCAGGAAATTCACCATAGTGGGATGGATGTGGGTGCAGCCCCAAGTCAGGCATACCTAGCCCAGCAGCGCCGACAAGGCCAGTTCCCCGATCCACCCCCATTCCCAGCCGGAAGGCAGGGTCCATTGGCCGGTGGCTCCCATGATCACCAGTCCGCCCAGGGTACTGTAAAGCTGGAAGTAAAAGACCAGCTCCGTCTGGGTATGGCCTCCGTTCTCCGTCATCTTCCCGATGCACACATAGGCACTGGCCGCAAAGAAGGCGGATAGGATCCCAAAGATGGCATACACATTGAAGGAATGGAAATTCCACACCTGGAGGACGATGGCCGCTCCCAGGGCAATCATCCCCAGCCAGGGGACTTCCCGTCCCTGGAGACGCCCTTTCAGGAAAACTGGGGACAGGAGGCACATGAAGAAAGCAGACAGCTGGGTAAGGATCTCCGCATCCCCCAGTGTCAGCCCATTGAGACAGTAGAAAAAGAACAGCAGGCAGACGCCCCCGAACAGTCCCCGGAGATGGAGCAGCCCCCGGTCTTTTCCGGAAAACACCGGCAGGGATTCCACCCGGGCCATGAAAGGCAGGAACAGCATACCCAACAGCCCCCGGAAGAAAGTGATCTCCCCGGTGCCCAGGTACAGCAGCTTTTTGGCCCCGATATCCATGGTGGTAAAGAATACGGCTGCCAGGATGGAAGCCAAGATGCCTTTTTTGGTGGTAGAAAAAGTCACGGATCCTTCCTCCTTGTGAAAACGATTCCCCCTCAGTTTACACAAAAACCGGACCTCCTGCAATGGCCAGGAGGTCCGTTGGATGCAAATCCTTTTTACTTTTTGGCAGCTTCTGCCTTTGCCTTGGCATCTGCCACGATCTTTTCTGCCAGTTTGGGCGGCACATCCTCATAGTGGTCGAATTTCATCTCGAAGGTCCCGGTCCCCTGGGTCAAGGCCCGGAGATCCACGGCGTAATCCAGGATTTCCGCATAGGGTACCTGGGCCTTCACCACAGCCCGGCCGTCTTCTGCGGACTGCATCCCCAGGATCCGGCCCCGTTTGCCGTTCAGGTCGGAAATGATGTCCCCCGTCATCCGTTCGTCGCAGTACACATCCAGGTTGTAATAGGGTTCCATAAGCACGGGTTTGGATTGTTCCGCAGCTTTCTGGAAAGCCATATGGGAAGCCACCTTGAAGGCCATTTCTGAAGAGTCCACCGTATGGTAGGACCCATCCAGCAGGGTGATTTTCAGATCCACCACAGGGTAGCCGGCCAGGATCCCGTGCTCCATGGATTCCTTCATGCCCTTTTCCACCGCTGGGATGTACTGGCGGGGCACGGCACCCCCGAAGATCTTGTCCACGAACTCGAAGCCGCTGCCCGGAGGCAGAGGTTCCATCTTGATGACCACATGGCCGTACTGGCCATGGCCGCCGGTCTGTTTCTTGTACTTGCCTTCTACTTCTGCAGACCCCCGGATGGTTTCCCGATATTCCACCATGGGCGGTTTCAGCACTGCATCCACGCCGAATTTCCGTTTCATCCGTTCCATAAGGATTTCCAGATGCTGATCTCCCATGCCGCTGATCAGGGTTTCCTTGGTCACCGGGTTCCGGCTGACGATGAAGGTAGGATCCTCGTCCATCAGTTTGCCCAGAGCTGCGGCGATTTTGTCTTCATCCCCCTTCTTCTTGGGAGAGATGGCCCGGCTGTACATGGGCAGCGGATATTCGATGGGCGCAAACTGCACCGGTTCCTCCTTGGCACTGAGGGTATCTCCGGTCATGGTGAACTGGAGGCGGGAAATGACCCCGATGTCCCCGGCCACGATCTGTTTCATGGGCAGAGGATTCTTGCCTCGAAGGGTGTTGATATTCCCCACTTTTTCCATTTCATCCCGGCTGGCATTGTATACAGTGCTGTCGGCCTTGATGATGCCGGAGAACACCCGGACAAAGCTCATCCGCCCCACGAAAGGATCGGAAGTGGTCTTGAACACAAGGGCAGCCAGCGGAGCATTGGAGTCCCGCCGTTCCACCTGACCGGTCTTCAGGTTGGTCACATGGTATTCGTTCAGGACAGCAGGGAAGGTGTAGTCCACAATGGCGGAGAGGGTCCGGCCCAGGCCGATGTTCTTGAAAGCAGAACCGCAGAGCACCGGGAAGATGATGCCCTGCCGGATGCCCTTCACCAGACAGTGCATCACTTCTTCATCGGAAATGGTCTCCCCTTCCAGATACCGTTCCATCACCTCATCATCGGCTTCCACCGCCGCTTCCACCATTTTGTCATGGGCATCCTGGACCCAGGCTTTCAGGTCTTCAGGGACTTCGATCTCGTCCGCTCCGTTCCCGTTGCCCTTATAGGCTTTTTGGTTGAACACATCGATGACCCCGCAGAAATCCTCTTCCTTCCCCAAAGGCAGTTCCAAGGGCAGGATCCGTTTGCCGATCTTGGCCCGGAGATTGTCCAGGATATTGTCGTAATCGGCGTTTTCCCGGTCCATCTTGTTCACAAAGATCAGCCGGGGCAGACCAGCTTCTTCCGCCAGTTTCCAGCACTGTTCCGTCCCGATCTGGACCCCGCTGGTGGCGCTGACCACGATCAATACGCTGTCTACGGCTCGAAAGGCCCCTTTGACTTCTGCCACAAAATCTGCAAAGCCTGGTGTATCGATGAAATTGATCTTCACATCCCGCCATTCCACGGGAGCCAGAGTAGCGCTCACGGAAACTCCCCGCTTGATTTCTTCCGGTTCGAAGTCCGTGGTGGTCTGCCCATCTTCCACCTTGCACATACGGCTGATGGCACCGCTGCGGTAGAGCAGTGCTTCTGTAAGGGAAGTGGTCCCTGCACCTCCATGCCCAACAATTGCCACGTTCCTGATTTTATCGCCTGTATACTCTTTCACTGTACAGCCCCCTTTATTCCGTAAGATGCGGGATTCCCGGCTGCCAGGAGCAGCCTTCCCAAGATTCTTGTCTGATGGTACTCTTTTTCGGGGAATAGGCACTGTTTTCCTGCTTTTAACAGAAAACTTTCGAAATTCCCACAAAATAAAAAGGAATGTGTAACGATAGATACACATTCCTTTACAGATGGTTTGCCATGCTTTGACAATCCTGCCGTCCTTTATGCATTCCGGTCCTTGTACCGATTGTACAACAGCAGTCCATAAGCCAAGATCACCAAGGTGGCCAGGATGGCCAGCCGGTCCATATGCTGCCGGAAATGGATGATGTCGTGGCCTACCACCACTTCCAAGGCTGTGGAAGGGAATTTTCCTACAAAAGTGGCAATGATGTAATCCCGGAGCTTCATCCGGCTGATGGCCCCCAAACAGGTGAGGATCCCAGAAGGGAAATAGGGCAAGGTCCGGGCCAGGGCCATGGCCACTAGGCCGTTGTCGCTGCTCATTTCATCCAGCCGCTGGAGATTGTTGCTCTTAGCGATGACTTTTTCCGCCGTGGACCGGAGAAAATACCGCATGATCAGAAAACTGAGGATGACCCCCACACTTTCCGCCGCCCAGGAAATCAAGATCCCCAAGGGTAGTCCGAACACCACCCCATTGGCGGTGGAAAGGAAGATCGACGGGAGACAGCCTGCTGCATTGATGAAAACATCCAGCAGGAAACTGATGGCCACCGCCCAAGGCCCGAAGGAACGGAGGAAGCCCACCGTTTCCTGGATATTCCCGCCTCTGGCCAGGTGGATGATCTGTGGATAGAAACCGGGATCCAGGAAATGGATCAGAGCCAGGACCCCTAGGAGGCCGGCAAACGCGATGATCTTAAAAGTCCCTTCCGAACCATGATCTTTGGTAGGGACCGGGGATTGTATAGGTGTTTCCATGATGTATGTGCTCCTTCTGACAGAATGGATGAGGGTTCGATTTGGATTTTCTTTATTATAATGTGCCATTGTTACAGAAATGAAAACTACCTGTAAATAGAGCTTAAAAAAACGAGGATGCTATTGTATGGACAGAAGCTTCTGACTGGATGGTGCTGCCCATGAGCCACCCTCCTACGCATTGAAGATCCGCTCGAACCGCTCATCGAACTGGGTAGTGGCGGCGGCCCGGATCACTTCCTGTTCCGTCTTAGGATCACTCATGGCCCACTGGGCTGCCTTCCGGGCTTCCAGCAGGGTGTCCGTGTCCCGAAGGATATCCGCAATGTACAGATCCGACAGCCCATGCTGCCGCAGTCCGAAGAACTGACCGGCCCCCCGGAGTTCCAGGTCTTTTTCCGCCAGGAGGAAGCCGTCGCTGCAGCTGCGCATGATCTGGAGCCGTTCCAAGGTCACTGGATTGGTGGAAGAAGTCAGCAGCACACAGTAGGACTGGGCGCTTCCCCGTCCCACCCGGCCCCGGAGCTGGTGCATCTGGGCCAAGCCGAACCGATCCGCCCCCTCGATGATCATCAGGGTAGCATTGGGCACGTTCACCCCCACTTCCACCACCGTGGTGGTAATCAGCACCTTGGTTTCATTCCGGGCAAAACTTTCCATCACCGCGTCCTTCTCTTCCGGTTTCAGCCGTCCGTGGAGCAGGCCGCAGGGAATCCCCCGGAGATAGGTGGAGGTCAATTCTTCATACAGGTCCGCAGCCGCCTTGGCATCCACCCCTTCGCTTTCTTCGATAAGGGGGCAGACCACATAGGCCTGGTGCCCTTCCTGGACCTGGTGGACCAAGCCCTTATACACCGCCCCCCGCTTATCTTCCGTATAGCACAGGGTCTGGACCGGTTTCCGACCCGGGGGCAGCCCCTTCATCAGGGACACATCCAGATCCCCATATACCGTAAGGGCCAGGGTCCGAGGGATGGGAGTGGCGGTCATGACCAGCACATGGGGCGCATAGGGACTCTTATCCTGGAGTTTCGCCCGCTGGGCCACCCCGAACCGATGCTGTTCATCGGTGATGGCCAAGGCCAGGGAATGGAACACCACCGCATCCTGGATCAGGGCATAGGTCCCCACCACCGCCTGGATGGAACCGTCCGCCAGGCCTTCCAGTACCTCCCGCCGGGCTTTGGCCGTCAGGCCCCCGGTCAAAAGCGCCGTCCGGATCCCCGCTGGTTCCAGTACCTTCTGCATTTCTTGGTAATGCTGCTCCGCCAGGATTTCTGTAGGAGCCATCAGACATCCCTGATACCCGTTTTCCACGGTTTTGGCCAAGGCCAGGAGAGCCAGGGCCGTTTTCCCAGATCCTACATCCCCTTGGACCAGCCGGTTCATGGGTTCCGGGCTCTGCATATCATCATCGATTTCCTGCCAGGCTTTTTTCTGGCTGTCCGTCAGGGAAAAACCCAGGAGTCCCCGGACCTTCCGGACCAGTTCTCCGCACCGGGCCATCTTGATGCCCCTGCTGTCCCGCTTGATTTCCACCCGATGATGGAGCAGCCCACACTGGAGGAAGAACAGTTCCTCAAAGATCAGCCGCTGCCGGGCTTTTTCCAAGAGTTCCGGACTTTTGGGAAAATGGATGTTTTCCAGGGCTTCCAGCCGGGGCAGGAAATGTCTGGCCTGGAGGATTTTCTCCGGCAGGCATTCCGGCAGTTCTTTCCGCGCCAAGGCCAAAGCCTGGCGCACCGCCCCCCGCACCTGATTCTGAGTCAAACTGCCGGTAAGGGCATAGGTGGGGAGGATGCCCGGGGCTTCCGCCTTTTCTTCCTTCACATGGGAGAGGCTGGCACTGGTGACGCTTTTGGCGGTACGGCCCAGGTTCACTTTCCCGATGACGAACACTTCATCCCCTGTATGATAGACCCGGGTCATATAGGTCTGGGCCCCGAACAGGACGATTTCCGCGAAGCCGGTGCCATCCCCCACGGTAATGGTGGCATATTTCATGTTCCGGGCACTCCTGCGGTTGTTCAGCCGCACGATGGTCCCTCGGAACAGCTGCATCTCCCCGGCTGTGGTCAGTTCGCTGATGGTCTTTATATGGGAATAGTCCAGATAGCAGCCTTGCCGGGGAAAATGGTTCAGCAGGTCACCGATGGTCACAACATTGATATTTTCAAATTCCTGGGCCTTTTTGGGCCCGATGCCTTTGAGTTTGGTTACTGGTTCCTGCCACCACATGGCTCTTTTCTCCTTTTCTCATGGTTTTCTACTTGCAATTATAATCCAATTTGTGTTAAAATAGCTACATTGAGTTTTAAAAATAACGCATTGCCTTATAACTTGAAGGAGGTGGGACCATGGCATGCATCTGTGAAATCTGCAACAAAGGTGAGCTGTCCGGCAACAACGTCAGCCATTCCAATAGACATGTAAAACGTTCTTGGAAACCTAACGTTCAAAAGGTCAAAGCGGTGGTAGACGGTGAAGTGAAGAGCATCAACGTGTGCACTCGCTGCTTACGTTCCGGCAAGGTAACCCGCGCCATCTAAGCTATAGGTTACAGCATAAAAAAGCTGACTGCTTCGGCAGTCAGCTTTTTTGTTGCTTTTTCCTACAGCTTCGCCCCGCAGAACGGGCAGAACGCCGCATTTTTGGGCAGAGCCGCCTTGCACTGGGGACAGATCCGCCGCTCCAGATAAGCCTGGGCCTTTTCTTCAAATAGGGACACGAACCGGTCCGTTTCCCGGTTCTGGGGTTTCAGGCTGTAGACTTCCATGCGCTTTTTATGGATGTCCACGATGACCTGGCACCCTTCTTCCAAAGCCTGTACGGCAAAAACGATCTCCTTCCGTTGGGGTTTGCCGAACAGAAAAGATTTTTCTTCAGAAACCAGGGAGCCATTCAGCAGCATCCCAGTATCATCCTGCTTTTCGATATCCACTTCCATCTCCCGGCAGACCTGGAGTCCCAGTTCCCAGGCAACCGCTGGAGTAAGATGATAGACCTGTTCCACGAAGCTGCCGCCGCTGCCGTTCACTTTCATATGCTGCCTCCCCCATCAATTCAGGGTGACGGTCAAGACGGTATCTTTTCCCGCCTGTACCGGCCCTTCTTGGGCTTTTTCCATTTTACCCACTTTGTCCCCATTGGTGATCACCATGGGGGTACTCAAATCGCAGCCGCAGGCTTCCAGCTTTTCCCGGTCAAAAAGGATCAGCGGCTGGCCGGCCTTGACTCTTTCTCCGCTTTTGACCAGGGCTTTGAACCCCATACCCTGCTGTTCCACCGTATTCAGGCCCACATGGAGCAGGATTTCCAGTCCGTGTGCCTCGGTCAGGGCAATAGCATGGGCCGTATCCGGCACATAAGAAACTTCTCCGTCACAAGGGGCAACCAGTTCTCCCTTTTCCGGCTGGACAGCCACTCCATCCCCCAGCATTTTCTGGGCAAAAGCTTTGTCCGCTACCTTCTCCAGAGGAATCAATGTCCCGGTCAGTGGAGCCAGCAGTATTACTTTTGTTTTCCTGAAAAACAATCCCATAGCAGTCTCTCCTTGTTTCTGTGTGTACCATATTATTGTAACATGAAAAAGGGGCTGTGAAAAAATGAGAAAAATCCTTTTTTCACAGCCCCTTTTTGTCACTGGTCAACGGTCACTGGTCACTGGCCGATGGAAAGAACCCGTGGCTGACGGGTTCTTATAAATAAAAAACAGGATTGTGCTTTTCTTTTCATCCGTTGCTTGTCTTGAGTTATTCTGGAGAGGCAAGGACAAGCCGAAGGCGCGTCCGAGCCGGCAACATACAATGAAAGGCAGCCGCATCCCGGCTGCCTTCCTTCGTCCAGTGACCAGTGACAAGAGACCAGTGACCGGGGGTGTGAATTTTTTCACACCCCCTTTTTTCTTATTTCAAGCAGGCTTTCCGGGACAGGTTCAGCCGTCCTTTGGAGTCGATTTCCACCAGCTTCACGACGATTTCGTCGCCTACGCTGACCACGTCTTCCACTTTTTCCACCCGTTCTTTGGCCAGCTGGGAAATGTGCACCAGCCCTTCCCGGCCGGGCATGAATTCCACAAAGGCCCCAAAATTCATGATCCGGGTGACTTTGCCGGTGTACACCTTGCCCACTTCCGGTTCCGCCGTGATATCCTGGATGGTCTTGATGGCCGCATCGGCAGAAGCGCTGTCAGCCGCAGCGATGTACACGGTTCCATCATCGTTGATGTCGATCTGGGCACCGGTATCTTCCACGATTTTCTTGATCACCTTGCCCCCAGGTCCGATGATGTCTTTGATCTTCTCCGGGTTCACCTTGATGGTGGTGATCTTGGGGGCGTATTTCTTCAGCTGCTTCCGAGGTTCAGAAATGCATTCCAGCATCTTGCCCAAGATGAAGGCACGGCCCTTTTTGGCCTGGGCCAGAGCAGCCTGGAGGATATCACGGGTCAGGCCGTCCACTTTGATATCCATCTGGATGGCGGTGATGCCCTTGGATGTACCGGCTACCTTGAAGTCCATGTCTCCGTTGGCATCTTCCAGTCCCTGGATATCGGTCAGGATGGTGAAATTCTCGCCTTCCTTCACCAGGCCCATGGCCACCCCGGAAACAGGAGCCTTGATGGGCACCCCAGCGTCCATCAGAGACAGGGTGCTGGCACAGGTGCTGGCCATAGAAGAGGAACCGTTGGATTCCAGCACTTCGGAAACCAGTCGGATGGTATAGGGGAATTCTTCCTCAGAGGGAATTACTGGCAGGAGAGCTCGTTCTGCCAGGGCCCCATGGCCGATTTCCCGACGGCCCGGGCTGCGCAGAGGTTTGGTTTCTCCTACGCTGTAGGGCGGGAAATTATAATGGTGGATATAGCGTTTCTGGATATCTCCAGCCAGGGTTTCCAGGGTCTGGGCATCCCGGAGAGGTGCCAAGGCCAGGCAGTTCAGCACCTGGGTCTGGCCACGGGTGAACAAGCTGCAGCCGTGAGGACGGGCCAAGAGCCCTACTTCGCAGCTGATGGGACGGACTTCATCCAGGGCACGGCCATCAGGACGGATCTTATCCACGGTGATGATGTGCCGGAACACCCGTTTCACCAATTTGGCTACCACATGGGCAATGTCAATCTCATTGTCCGGATACAGTTCTGTAAAGTGGGCCAGGATTTCCTCCTTGGCTTCGCTGACCATCTTATCCCGGTGCAGCTTGTCCGGATCCATCAGAGCATCATGGATCTTGGGTTCACCATAGGCTTCGATTTCCTGAGCCAGTTCTGCAGGAGGCGTATAGACTTCGAAATCCATCTTGGGTTTGCCCACTTCGGCCTGGATCTTTTCCTGGAATTCCACCAGTTTCTTGATTTCTCCGTGAGCGAACCAGATGGCGTCCAGCATCACTTCTTCAGAAACTTCCTTGGCACCGGCTTCCACCATCAGGATGGCGTCCTTGGTGCCGGCTACGGCCAGGTTCAGTTCACTGACTTTGGCCTGTTCCACGGTGGGCTGCACAATGAACTGCCCATCGATGAGGCCCACCCGGACACCGGCAATGGGTCCTTCAAAGGGGATATCGGAAATGGACAGGGCACAGGATGCGCCAATCATAGCCGGAATGTCCGGGGCATTGTCCGGATCCACGGAGACAGCCGTCGCAACAATCTGTACATCGTTGTGGTAGCCGTCTGGGAACATGGGCCGGATGGGACGGTCGATGAGCCGGGAGGTCAAGATAGCCGTTTCTGCCGGCCGCCCTTCTCTCCGCAGGAATCCGCCCGGGATTTTGCCCACTGCGTACATCTTCTCTTCAAAATCCACTGTCAGCGGGAAGAAATCCACCCCTTCTCTGGGGGTATCGGTACCCGTCACAGCCACCACCACGGCCGTTTCGCCATAGCGGACCAGCACTGCGCCATTGGCCTGTTTGGCAATCTTGCCTGTTTCAATGGTGAGGGTCCGGCCTCCAAATTCCGTACTAAAACTATGCATCCTATGCATCCTCCTTCTTTTTCTCTCTTGACATTATGGGTAGATTATACTACACCGACGGGGAAAAAGCCATAAAAGGGGTGTGAAAATATATTTTTCACACCCCGGGCGCGGGCTTGGACAGCCATAACCAAAGATCCGTATGCTTTACACAAAACAGTTTTTTCACTTTTTCCAACAAAAAAGATGTTGTCCGTAAAAAGTACGGACAACACCTCTTTACCATTTAAATCTGTTTCTCCGGATGCATGAATGAGGTCATTTCGACAAGCATAGGAAAATTCCGTTGATTGCCGACGAGCCTGCGACTCACGGCCCGCGACCCGCAACCGGTGCTGCGAAGCAGCACCTTATTTGTTCTCTTCCTTCTCCAAGGCATCCTTCAGGGTATGCCATGCCAGGACGGCGCATTTGACCCGGGCGGGCATGTTGGAGATGTTCTTCAGGGCGATGGCATCGTCCAATTCTTCCAGCTTGGCGTCATCGGTCTCTTCCCGCTTGATCATGGCCAGGAACAGATCCACCAGCCGAAGGGCTTCCTTCACCGATTTTCCCCGGATCAGGTCGATCATGATATCCGTGGAAGCCTGACTGATGGCACAGCCGTGGCCGGTATAAGCCGCATCTTTGATGATTCCATCCTGGATATCCGCCTGGAGAGTGATGTCATCTCCGCAGCTGGGATTGTGGCCGTGTTCCTGGAGATTGTGGGGATCCAGCTCATGTTTGTTGGCCTGATCCTGGTTATGCTCCAGGATAATATCAGAGTACAGTTGGTTCATATCTTCCATCATCATTCACCTGTTTCCTTCAATCTTTGAAGCCCATGACTTTCCGGACTTCCGGCAGCTTGGACAGGAAATAATCCACTTCCTCCAGGGTATTGTAGATGTAGAAGCTGACCCGGTTGGAGGCTTCCACATGGAGATGGGCCCCCAGAGGCTGGGCACAGTGATGGCCGCTGCGGATGGCAATGCCGTAGCTGTCCAGGATGGTAGCCGCATCGTGGGGATGGACCCCGTCGATGGTAAAAGAGATCACCCCGGTCTTTTCAGAAGGATCCGTAGACCCCAGGATGTGGATATGAGGGAGCTTCAGCATCCCTTCCAGGCAATGTTTGGTGAGTTCATGTTCGTGTTCTTCCACCTGGTCCATGCCGATGTCGTTCAGGTAATCCACCGCTGCATGGAGGGCCACTGCTCCTTCCACGTTCTGGGAACCAGCTTCGAACTTATAAGGCAGTTCATTGAAGCTGGTGGTCTGTTCCTGGACGTATTCGATCATGTCCCCGCCCAGCAGGAAAGGTTCCATATCTTCCAGCAGGGCTTTCTTCCCGTAGACCACCCCGGTGCCAGTGGACCCCAGCATCTTGTGGCCGGAGAACACATAGAAATCGCAGTCCAGATCCTGGACATCAGTCTTCATATGAGGCGTGGACTGGGCGCCGTCCACGATGGCAATGGCTCCCACTTGATGGGCCCGTTCCACCAGTTCCTTCACCGGCCGTTTCATTCCCAACACATTGCTCACCGCAGCAAAGGATACGATCTTGGTCCGGCTGTCGATTTTAGCAAGGTCTTCTTCCGTAAAGTGCCCCGTCTCATCCAGGTACATATAGACCAATTCCGCGCCGGTCTTCTGGCAGGCTCTCTGCCAGGGCACCAGGTTGGAATGGTGTTCGGAAATGGGGATCACCACTTTGTCGCCTTTTTGCAGATGGGTTTCCCCATAGCTCCGGGCAATCAGGTTCAGCCCTTCGGTGGAGTTCCGCACAAAGATCACTTCTTCGAAATGCTTGGCGTTGATGAACTTCCGCACCGCTTCCCGGGCTTCGTCATACAGCTCCCCTGCCTCGATGGACAGCACATGGGCCCCCCGGTGGGGGTTCCCATTGTGATGTTCCAGCAGGTCCACCATGGCGTGGATCACCTGATAGGGCTTCTGGGTAGTGGCAGCATTATCCAGATACACCAATTGATGTCCGTTATGGACTTTAGTCAAGATGGGGAAATCTCTGCGTACATTTATCATGGCAATTTCCTTTCTGGTGGCAGAACTGCATTTTCGTCCGTACAGCCTGGAGCGCCCTGTTTTCCAGATTTTCATCTCCCAGCTGGTCGATGACCGGCCGGATATTGCTTTCCACGATGATCAGCTGGGCTCCAGCTTCATTGAAGCCCCGGCTCATCAAATAGAACAGCATGTCCTGGTCGATCTGACCGGAACTGGAAGCATGGTTGCCCACCACATCGTCTTCCTTGCACAGGAGCAGAGGAACTGAAATGGAATGGACCCCTTTGTTCAGCAGCAGGCACACATCGGATTCGTTGCCCACTGCCTTTTTCCCGCCCCGGAGGAAATCAATGGTCCCCCGGAAATATTTCTTGCTGGTCCCCATCAGGGCGCCAGTGGTCAGGATATCCGTATCGGTTTTGCATCCCTTGGTGGGAACCCAGTAAGAATAGTCAAACAGCTGGTCATCACTGCCCAGGTACATGGAAGCGCTTTTGAACTGGGCCTCATCATGGTCCAGATCCGTCCGCACATATACCAAGTTCTGATGGCCGCCCACTTCAGCGCTGACGAATTTTACCTGGGCTTCTTTCCCTTCCCGGGTCAGCCGCTGGTCGATGTGCCGGACCTTTTCTCCGTGGATCTGGACTTTGCTGATGGTCACCTGGGCCCCGTCCCCTGCATCCACATACTGGAGCAGGTTCACCAGCCCATTTTCCGCATCACCGTCAAAGAGTTCGTACACATGGAGCCGGCTGTCCTTGCCAGCCTGGAGCTTCAGCTGACCCACCAGCCGAGGCGCCTCTTCCGTCACCGTGTAGGTGATCCACACAGAGGCTTCTTCTCCTTCGGGCACCGTCACCCTGCAGTTTATATTGCCGCCCTTTTGGGCCTGGGCCAGGGCTTCCCGGCTGGCTCCCTGGAAATCTCCCAGATCCGGCAGCCCATTCCCTTCGTAGGTTTCCACTTGGGCGGAACCTTCCTGGCGTACAGCCAGTTCCACCGGCTGCAGTTCTTGGGTTTCCAGAGGATCCAGTTCCAGATGGTTCACTTTCATCCACCGGAAGGTGGGACGCGGAAGTTCATTGAATTGTTCTTTGGTCATCATTCTCCGCCTCCCTTTTACATGGAACCTTTCAGTTCCAGATTGATCAGATTGTTCATTTCCACTGCATATTCCAAAGGCAGTGCCTTGGAAACAGGATCCACAAAGCCCCGTACCAGCATGGCCCGGGCTTCGTCCTCGCTGAGGCCCCGGCTCATCAGATAGAAGATGGCTTCATCGGAGATCCGGCCGATCTTGGCTTCATGGCCCAGATCCACATTGTCGTTCTTGATCACGATGGCTGGGATGGTATCGGACTGGGACTGTTCATCCAGCATCAGGGATTCGCAGCTGACGTTGGATTTGGACCCTTCCGCACATTCGTTGATCACCACGCTGCCCCGGTAGATGCACACCCCGCCGTCCTTAGAAATGGATTTGGAATTGATGTTGCTGGTGGTGTGGGGAGCATTGTGGACCACCTTGGACCCGGTGTCCAGGTACTGGCCCTTGCCGGCAAAGGTGACCCCGGTGAATTCACAGTGGGCCCCTTCCCCGTTGAGGATGCTCATGGGGTACAGGCAAGAGGTGTGGGACCCGAAGGACCCGGTGACCCAGTTGATGGTACCGTTCTTCCCTACGATGGCCCGCTTGGTGTTCATGTTGTACATATTCTTGGACCAGTTTTCGATGGTGGAATAGGTCAAAGTGGCGTCATCTCCGATGAACAGTTCCACCGCCCCGGCGTGGAGGTTGGCCACGTTGTACTTGGGGGCGGAACAGCCCTCGATGAAATGGACCTTGGCTCCCTTTTCCACAATGATCATGGTGTGTTCGAACTGACCAGCTCCCGGTGCGTTCAGCCGGAAATAGCTCTGGAGGGGAATGGATACATCCACCCCTTCCGGCACATAGACGAAGGAGCCGCCGGACCATACCGCTCCGTGGAGGGCGGCGAACTTATGGTCCGTAGGAGGGATCAGCTTCATGAAATGCTTCCGTACGATGTCTTCGTACTTTTTCACCGCCGTATCGAAGTCGGTGTAGATGACTCCCTGCTTCACCAGTTCATCCTGGATGCTGTGGTACACCACTTCAGAATCATACTGGGCACCCACCCCGGCCAGGGAAGTCTTTTCGGCTTCCGGGATCCCCAAACGGTCGAAGGTATCTTTGATGTCTTCGGGCAGGTCGTTCCAGTTGGCGCTCATCCGGGCATTGGGGCGCACGTAAGTGACGATGTTGGCCATGTCCAGACCGCTGATATCCGGACCCCATACCGGATAGGGAATCTGGTAATAAAGGTCCAGGGATTTCAGCCGGGCGTCCAGCATCCATTTGGGTTCGTCCTTCTTGGCAGAGATTTCCCGGACCACATCCGGGGTCAGCCCTGCTTCTGTCTTGTATTCATGGTTGGAAGCCTTCTTGAAATCGTACATGTTGCTGAAATCAGTCAACGCGTCGATGGTCTTCCGTTCTTTCTGCAGTTTCTGTTCGTCAGCCGCGGTTTCCCGGGCCAGCGCTGCGTTCTTTTCTTCCGTCATTGTGCTCACCCGCCCGTTATTTCTTGTAAGCGTCGTAGCCGTTGGCTTCGATTTCCTGGATCAGGGAAGCATCTCCGGTCTTGACGATCCGGCCGTTGATCAGCACATGGACCACGTCCGGATGGAGCTTCTGGAGGATCTCACTGTGGTGGGTGATGATCAGCAGGGAATTGTTCTCGTTGTGGTATTTGTTCACTGCTTGGGAAACAATCCGCACTGCATCCACATCCAGGCCGGAATCGATTTCGTCCAGCAAAGTCAGTTTCGGTTCCAGCATGCACATCTGGAGGATTTCATTCTTTTTCCGTTCCCCGCCGGAAAAACCGTCATTCACATACCGGTCTGCATAACTCCGATCCATGGACAGGGCGTCCATTTCCTGATGGAGTTTTTTCCGAAAGGGCATGATCCGCTGTTTTTCTCCGGAAATGGTGCCCTTGGCATTGCGGATGAAGTTTTCCACCGTGATTCCCTGGACGGAGATGGGGGCCTGGAAGGCCATGAAGATCCCTGCCTTGGCTCTTTCATTCACCGGTTCGTGGGTGATTTCCTTGCCTTCGAAATAAATGTGGCCTTCGGTCACAACGTATTTGGGGTTGCCCATAATGGTGTTGAACAGGGTGGATTTGCCGGCACCATTGGAGCCCATGATTACATGGGTCTCGCCTTTGTTGATGACCAGATCCAGTCCCTTCAGGATTTCCTTACCCTCTACGGCAACTTTCAATCCTTCCACGCGTAATAATTCACTCATACTAACCTCTCCTACCCACGGGCCCTTCAATGCCCGTGTACTGAAATGAAATCTTGTGCTGTATCTTACCGCTCCGGATCCCCTCCTGCGCAAAGGATCAGGGACCGTGGGGAAATAAGAAAATGGACCAGGATTTCCGGTTCTACTGTAATCAAAAAATATTCACCTGAAATCCTTTCCCTATTATAAATGATTTTCTCCAGTTCCACAATATATCATAGTGCAAACAGGGGAATTTTTTTGGATTTTTGGAAAGGTTTTTGTTACGGGTGAAACAAAAAAAAGGTGTGAAAAAATTCACACCCCCGGTCACTGGTCTCTTGTCACTGGTCACTGGTCACTGGACGAAGGAAGGCAGCCAGGCTGCGGCTGCCTTTCATTGTATGATGCTGGCTCGGACGCGCCTTCGGCTTGTCCTTGCCTCTCCAGAATAACTTAAGACAAGCAACGGAAGAAAAGAAAAGCACAATCCTGTTTTTTATTCATAAGAACCCGTCAGCCACGGGTTCTTTCCATAGGCTAGTGACCAGTGACCGTTGACCAGTGACAAAAAAATAGGGGCTGTTGCATATGCAACAGCCCCCAGTTGCTTACCCCAGAATCAGATACAGAATATACACATTGATCATGGCGGCGATGCCGGTGACCAGGGTTCCCATGGTCTGGGCCCGGTAGCCGTCCTGGACTTCCATGTCCCCGAAGTTGGTAACCACCCAGAAATAGGAGTCATTGGCATGGGAGACCGTCATGGCCCCGGCCCCAATGGCGATGACCGTGATGGCTGCCAGCATAGGGGTCCCCAGTCCCAAGGTCCCCATGAGGGGTGCCATGATCCCGGCCGTAGTGGTAATGGCCACAGTGGAAGATCCCTGGGCCGTCTTCAGGATGGCGGACAGCAGGAAGGGGAAGAAGATCCCCAGGCTGGCCAAGGTATTGGAATTTTCCTTGATGAACGCCACCATACTGGTAGAAGCGATGACTTTCCCCAATACGCCCCCAGCGGCCGTGATGAACAGGATGGGCCCTACCACTTTCAGGGTTTCATCGGTGATTTCATAGAAAGCTTTCATCTTGTCCGGTACGGTGCTCTGCATCAACACCAGGATCCCCAGGATCACCCCTACGCTGATGGCGATGATGGGGGTACCCAAAAAGGTGATGATGTCTGTTTTGGTCCCGGCCATAGCCATAGCGCTGGACAGACCCATAAGGATGATGGGGACGATGATGGGGGCGAAGCTCATGAAAGCACTGGGCAGCTGGCCGTAACTCTTGATCAGTTCTTCATAAGTCTGCTGGGTTTCTTCCGGCGCAGCACTTTCTGCCTGTTCTTCCTTGGATTTCACTTTGGTCCCGATATAATTGGCATAAAAATAGGCAGCGATCATAGGCAGGATGGAAGAAGCGGCCCCCAGGCCGATGACCAGGATCAGATTGGGTTCCAGCCCCATCCCTTCATAAATGGTGTTGGCGGCGGCAATAGGCCCAGGCGTGGGGGGAATGAAACAGTGGGAAATATACAGTCCCATGGACATGGCCACAGCCGTGGCTACAGCAGAACAGTGGGTCCGGCGGACCAGCGCCTTCCGGATGGGGTTCAGGATGACGAACCCGCTGTCGCAGAACACGGGAATGGACACGATCCACCCCATGATCAATACAGCCAGGCTGGTGTTATTCTTCCCTACCAGACGGACCACGCAGTCGGCCATTTTCAGGGCCGCCCCGGTCTTTTCCAGCAGAGTCCCGATCAAAGCCCCCATGATGATCACGATCCCGATGCTGGTGAACGTCCCGGCGAACCCGGCACTGACTACATCGGCGATTCCCAATACTTTCCCGTGCTTCACCAGAGGGATCCCGCCGATCAGGCCGAAGATCACAGAAACCCCCAGGATAGCCAGGAAAGGATGGATCCGGAATTTTGAAATGGCTACGATCATAATGATGATGGCAATCACAAACGCAAAAATCAAAGGTAAGCCAGTCATTTTCCACACATCCCTTCATAAACATTTTGATTGCGGCCTTTTGATTTGCAGCTAATAGTATACGCTATTTTCGAAGAAAGTAAACTATATTTTTTATATAGCTTCCATCAATTTTCCTCTGGTCAGGTGTTCCTTTTTCTTCCGGAACAGGATATCATAAAGGAAAAAACCATATCTTACCCTGAGGAGGCTGCCATGACCAAAGGAATCAATCAAAAACTGAAGATGCTGTACCTGGAGAAGATCTTCCAGCGGGAAACCGATGATGAACATGGTCTCACCCTGCAGGAAATCACGGAACGGCTGAACAAGGATGGGGTCAATGCAGACCGGAAGACCCTTTACAGCGATTTTGCGGAGCTGAAGAAATACGGTCTGGATATCATCAGTTCCAACGGCGGACGGAACTGCACCTACCATCTGGGAAATCGGGAGTTCGAGCTGGCCGAGCTGAAGCTCTTGGTGGATTCCGTCCAGGCGGCCCGCTTCATCCCGGATAAAAAATCCCACAGTCTCATCGGAAAGCTGGAAAAACTAGTCAGCCGGGAACAGGGCAAGAGCCTCCAGCGCCAGGTGCTCATCGCCGGCCGGGTGAAGACTCTGAACCGCTCCGTCTATCTGACGGTGGACAAACTCCACCAGGCCATCAATGCAGGGGTACAGGTCCGTTTCCACTATACCCGCTGGAACATCAACAAAGAACTGGTCCCCCGCAACAACGGGAATTGGTTCCAGGTCAGTCCCTGGCTGATGATCCTGTCCGATGAAAACTACTATCTGGCGGCTTACTATGAAAAAGCCGGGGAGATCCGCCATTATCGGGTAGACAAGATCAAGGATCTGCAGCTGCTGCAGGATCTGCCCCGAGAAGGAGAAGCTGCCTTCCGGAAACTGGACATCCCCCAGTACGCCAACATCCATTTCGGCATGTTCAATGGGGAACAGACGGAAGTGGAGCTGAAAGTCCAGAATGAAAAAGTAGGCATTTTCATCGATCGGTTCGGCAAAGATATCATGCTGATCCCCCAGGGGCCCGATACCGTCTCCCTGACCGTAAAAGTGGATGTCAGCGACCAGTTCCTGGGCTGGATCATGGCCCTGGGAGAAGGCGTGGAAATCTGCAGCCCGGAATGGGTCCGGGAAAAAATGGTCCAGGAAGCCCGGCGGATTTTGCAGGTGTATAAATAGAAGGGGGGGTGTTGCATAGGCAACGGCCTCTGCCAGTGCTCAGGTTTCAACGGCTAACTACACAAGGAATCCAGCAAAGCTGGTATTGAATATAGAAAAGATGTGAAAGATGCCATGTCTATTTCTAGCGGGTCATCTTCCACATCTTTTTTATCTGCAGAAATAATTCTGTCCGATTTTTTTCTTTTTTTCTTGAAGATCTTTCTCTCGACGAAGCAAGGTATACAATACTATCGCTGCGGCAATCCCTTGAGCATAGGGAATTCCATAAGGAACCAGTTTGATGATGGCATACCCGGCCAGCCAGGAAAACACACCGATTCCATTCCATTCTCTCTGTTCTTGGAATCGTTCCGGATTCCCCTTCCCCGTCAGCCAGTAATCAGCAATGATTACACCAATCATGGGCATCATCAGATCTCCTAGGATATTCAGGAAATCTACGAAATGGTCGGCCATTCCCAATACGGCGCACAGCGTCCCCAAAGCTCCGGATACCATAGTTGCGGCAGCACGACGATTGTCAGGGAGGTTCAACATCAAGACTGCATCAATACCACCTGAATAGGCATTCATGGTATTGGTCGTCCAGGTAGCGGCAATCAATACCAGCATGCCGATCACTGGGATCCCGATTTCACAAAATACCAGTGTGATATCATACTGTTCCGCGACCTTGGTCATGACGGCTCCCAAGACGACCATAAGGATACTTGCCGGCATCACCCCGATGACACTGGATAAAATGGTATCTTTTCGGGTCCGTTGGTAGCGGGTCACATCTGAAGCAGCCAAACACCCTGCAGCCATATAATTCACTGTCAAAATCACGCCCTGGGCAAAACTCATGGTGATATGGGGATTGGGCTTAAAAAGGCCTGCCGTACCAAATTGATGCAGAGCCATGAAACAGCCAACAATTGTAGTGACAAACAGCGCCGGTACAGCAACGGAGTTCAGTTTATCCAATGCATTGATACCATAAACAGCAGTAACCAACATCACCGCCCCCCAGACTACAGTGGAAAGCGTATCAGAAAAAGAAATATGGAAGGATTCCAAAAGAAGATTGGAAAAAGCACTACCACAGACTTTGGTCTGCACAGCAAACCAGCCTATCATGGAGACAAAAGTGATGCTGCTGACCAAATATCGGGCACCCTTCCTGCCAAATCCACTAGTGGCCGTAACACAGGTGGGTACTCCCAAATCGCTTCCAATGATTCCCATCAAGCAAAACAGAACGATAACAATGGTATATCCTATAGTGCCGGCTAAAATGGCTTCTCCCAGTTCCATCCCTTCTGCCAAGATTCCTCCCAAAAGCAGGCTCGGCACACAGATCATCAATCCAGCCTGGATCAGGGCCACATCAATCCAACTTTTGCGTTCCTCCATGGGAACGGGCTGCAATGTCGTTGTTTCAATCTGACTATGCTGTCCTTTGTCCACAGAAATCCCTCCTTTTCCCACACTCTCTTTATCCTTTAAAAATCAAAATCTATTTCCGTCCACAAAGTCCGTCCGTTCTTATGATTTTTTTCCCCTTTCAAGTCATAATACTCCAGTATCCCATAAATGTTCTTTTCTATCGCAAGGATGCCTCCCAGCATATAGCCCCGAAAGCCATGCAGAGGATCAATCCGGTATTGGCCGTTCATGGTATGAGACAGGACAGTCGGTGCAGGCTGGTCATACCACGCGCCGTATAGATTCCAGGTACCCTGCTGCTGCTCCGCAAAATTTCCATAAATCAGATTCAATACATATCCATTTTGATTGGCCCCCCGATGTTCCACATATTGATTTTTCCCATGGAGAAAAATACCTTGCGCCTGCCATTTTCCTTGCTGATAGCCCACGCCGGCTGTCAATACCTGAGTGTTGCCCTGGAGTCCTCCTTCAATCCGTACGTTGTTGATATGGGAATAACCTGCTGAAAAACGGATATCATTCCATTTCTGGGAAGCTTCTACACTGAAAAATGTATCAGCAATGGCCGGTTGAGGATTCCAGCCAAAACTACTGAGATTGGCCACTTTCCCCCCCGAAAGCTGCAATGTAGACTCTTCCCCGTTCCAGCGCAGTTGGATGCCATCAACATTATCATCGTAAAAGTTTCCTTTTGCAATGACTTGCTCATACCTTCCTGCCGTCAGTTCAGCTGCTCCCAATCTGCCATCCAGATGCAACCGCTGGGCATCCACATCACTGTCCCCCGATTCATTTTTTCCTTTGAAATACTGATTGTTTTCCAGCATCACCTGATAAGTCCAATTAGGCTGTATATTCCCTGTAATGAAAAGACGGCTGCGGAGGTCATTCAGCGTATTCTCACAATCATCCTTTCGAAAAGCCTTTCCTGACAATTGTCGGTAACTGAACTGGATATTGCCGGTAATCTGTACTTGATCTTCTCTTTGTTCCATTCTAGCAAGGCGGAGCCCCAGTCCATCCAATTCTTCCCTATATTCCTGCACCAGAGGATGAGCTGCCTGGATTTTTCCCTGTGACATGGCTCGTGCTATTAGCTGTGCCAGCTCATAGCGGGTCACTGTTTTTCTGCCTTTGAACAAGCCATCTGGATATCCTTTGAGGCATCCCTCTCTCCATAACTGCTCAACTGCCGGATAGGACCAGTGTCCCTCAGGTACATCCGCAAATGGATTGGCAGCCTGGCAAATTCCCGTCCCACCCAGGATCCCGCTGACAGCTGCTGTCCCTACCCCAACTAAGGTTTTCCATAATACACTTTTTTCCTTGTTACTCCCCATCTCATTCTTCTCCCCTCCAATACTTTATTTTTCACCCATTTGTTTTTATTATAAAAATATCGGCGGAGGTTTTCTTTATGAATTTTACAAAAATCGTCCCTGATTTTCGTGTTTTTGTTGTATTTTAGGGGTACAAAAAAGGTCTCACCCTCAGAAAGGGCGGGCCCCTTAGAATTCCAGCAGATTCGGGAAACCACAGATGATCCACGTTCTGCATCACCTGACTATTTTTTGAAGTTCTACTGCCAAGGCGATGGTTTCATAGAACCGGATTGTATTGTCCTGGAGATGCAATGCCTGTTTTACCCGGTTGATCCGGTAACGCACCGTATTTTCATGCTGGCGGATCTCCTCGGCTGTCTTTTTATAATTCCCTGCATTGGAGACAAAAGCTTCAATGGTATGCAGGAATTCCGGCAGGGATTCTGTTGACACTTCCCGACTGACAGCCTCCACATACGCCTGATAAAATTCCCGTTCTTCCTGGCTTCCCTGGTTCATGATAAGCAGCTGCAGAGAAGACAACGGATCATAACTTTCCACGGGAAGCTGCATTGTCTTAGCGATTTCGGAAGCTCTTTCCGCTTCCAGGAGTGCTTCCCGTATTTCTCTCAGACTGTGGATACGGCTGATGCCCCCATGGTATCCAGCAAAATATCTCTCCAGAGAGCGGGCAATGGTTTTGGTATGTTTCTGGAGTTTTTCTTTTTCTCTTCCACTCAAAATCATGAAATTATTTTTTCCCGTGACCAGCAAATCATGTCTATAATCCTGAAAATATCTTGTCAATTCCAACTGGGAAAGCAGTGATACAAAATCTCCTTTCACCGCAAGGACTTGTATTTGATTCTCAAAAGCCGGATTCAAACTTTGCAGGATTTCCCAACGTTCCTTTTCCGAAACTGCTTCAAACCGGATTTGATACAGTTTCTGCAAGTTGGCACTGTTTTGCATATCGATGGAAAGAAATCGATTCAGAACGTCCATGATCTGTGCATAAGAATTTTCCTGGACCAGCTGAAGAACTGGAAAGTGATGGGTTTCACAATACGCCAGTGCTGTAACATCAAGGACGCTGCTGTTGCCCGTTGAAACAATCAGCAAACCTGCTGAATCATGTTCTACGAGACTGAATAGGAAATCCTGCAAATTGGAATCTCCTTTCCGGAACTGTTCAAGGCAGGAAAGAAAAAGATCTCCAGGAACCAGTATCTGATCAGCCAGTTCAGGATGGAATGGGCAATCAAAAACAGAAATCCGGCATACTCTGCGAGAAACTCCTTTTTGTCCGGCGAGGATCCTGCATCCTGAAAAAATAGGATGGCCTAAAAGTTGCTGTAATGGGATGCCCATACTTGTACACTCCTTTTCTATAATGGAAGCTCTTATTTTTTTCCATTATAGAAAAGTTATTTTCTCCAGTCAATGCAGCCGTTATGATCCTGCTGAACCTGTAGCCTAGAGTCTCCGTTGGAAGTTCCCTTCAACCTGTACTCTCTCTTCCAACAATAGAAAGGCAGATGGATCCAATTCATGGAGCAATTCAAGCAGTTCCGCCTGTTCATATTTATTGACCATAGTGAGTAAAATATCCTCTTTTTCTCCTGTGTAAGCACCTCTGCCAATCCATTTCGTCACACCTCGTCCCGTTTTCTCCATGATCTGCGTATCCACGCCTTGTTTTTTTGTAATAATCAGCACTTTTACATTGATTGTCTGAAAGTGAAAATGGTCCAAGGAAACCATGTAAAAAATCATATAAAGAAGGGAATAAAGCAATGTGGAGACCTGAAAAAGGAAAGCATATACTACATATAAAGCGGCATTGAATAAAAGAGAAAATTTCCCTACTGTACAGCTTGTGCTATGACGGGAAAACCAGACTCCCAGGATTTCAATTCCGCCACCGGATCCGCCTGCGGTCAGCATCAGTCCGATTCCAAAACCAGTAATGACACCTCCAATCAGCAAACTTGCCAAGGTATCTTGGAGCAGATCACTTTGCAATACAGGAACCATAGCCGTAAAAAAACTAATACCAGCTGTTCCCCAGAGACTTTTTAACAGAAAAGATTGTCCAATTTGGAAGCGAGCCAGCAACAAAAGAGGTAAATTCAGCAGAGCATAGATGATTCCATATAACTGAAAAGGGAGATTTGTCAAGTGAAAGAAGGATTTTCCTTCTTCGCTCAACAGCTGTGCCAGGCCAACCAGACCTCCGCTGTATAAACGCATCGGTATGATAAACCAATTCAAACCACAGGCATAGACTGCACATCCAAGAAAAATCACCAGCCATTGAAAACTGGGCCGACGAGTCAGGATCTGAAACATGGTTGATTCTCCTCATTCTTCCAGTAATTTTTCCAACGCATCGATATAAATCTGTGTCATCTTCTCCAAACTTTCTATCTCCAGGAATTCATCATCTTCATGGGCCAATTCTTTTTCTCCAGGAAAGAGTGGTCCAAACGAAACCGTGTGGGGCAAGTATCTGGCGTAGGTTGCCCCTCCGATTGCAAACGCATCATGTTGGAAATCGCCGGTGACTTCCTGATAGGCCTCCATGAGCTTTTGGACCAAAGGATCTTTTTTGTCAATGTACAAAGGATCCATGGCCAATCTTTCCTTTACCTGGAACCCCGATGCAGAAAATTGTCCCATCATTGCATCAACGATCCACTGATGGTTCTTAGAACAAGGATACCGCACATTGGCTTCTATCAAAAATGCATTTTCTCTCTGTTCTGCTTTTCCGATATTCAGCGTAAGCCGGCCTGATTCAGCATCTTCACAAGCACAGTTCATTTTTTCACCAAAAACGGTCCTGCCTATGAGTTTCTCATATTTTTCCAAAAATGCCTGGCAGCTGAAAGTTAGCCCACTGTCCAAAAGAGCTTCGACCAAAATGCTGATTGCGTTCTTGCCCAATTCCGGAGACATGGCATGGGCAGCTTTGCCTCGGGTCTGTAGGATTAAATGAGAAGAATCTTCATCTTCCTTGATTTGCAGTTGGGGATTGGACTGCAGCCTGGCAATGATATCTTTCTCAGACGGTAATACTTTCAAAATACATTCTGCCCGATCCGGGACTATATTCCGGCCTGCCCCCCCCTGGAACTGAAGGACTGGGATCACTTCAGGCCCTTTTTCCGATACAGCCGGATATAACAAATCAAAATCAATCAGGCCTTTTTCACAATTCACCAGTGGAAAATAACCATCTGGCACAAATGACTCATCGGGCAGCCGTTCTGCCTTTTTCTTGTAATAAGCAATGCACTGCATCCCCTCTTCTTCATCGCACCCGGCAATCAGGCGTATGCTGCAACCTTCTGGGATCCGTTTTTCCTGCATCAAATACCGCATAGCATAAAGACAGCTGACTAATGGGCCTTTGTCGTCGGAGACTCCCCTCCCATAAATCTTATTTTGCCGGATCACCGGTTGAAAAGGAGGTGTCGACCAGCCTGGACTGGCTTTAACTACATCCAAATGACCTAAGATTCCAATCATCCTGTGTCCCTGTCCGGCTGTGACCTCTCCCGCATACCCATCATAATTTCGGGTTGCAAATCCCATTTGACCTGCAAGCTTTAAAAAAGTTCCCAAACCAATGGCTATGTTTTTCCCAAAAGGCTTGCCGACTCCCGCTGAAGCGGGATCCCATACCGTTGGAATCTGAACCAGATGGCTCACCAGTTCAATCATTTCTGGAAGTTTTTCTCGAAGATATTGTTTCTGTTCCATATTCATCCCTCCTTATCAGTTTACATTATAATTTCTGTACTTTAACAAGAAATTGTATTGCTTTTAAAAAATACAGATAAAATTTGGAACCATTTTAAAGATAAAAATGACAGTCCTGGGTAAAATGAAAACAGAATCAACTTATTACAGAAAGAAGGTTGAAAAATGGTTCATTTCGAATTGCAGAATGCTGCTGACAAGCTGATCCAGGAAATTTTCCAAGTCCGTAAAGACGAAACTGTCATTATTACGGCTGATACCGGTTCTGATATGGAGCTGGTCAATGGTGTTGCTTCAAGTGCTTACAGTGCCGGGGCAAAGCCTATGGTCATTACCCTGGCTATGCCCAGAGGCGTAGGAAAAGCAGCAGACCCAGACCTGCCGGTTGCCGAACTGACCGGTGCCCTGGCTGCCTGCGATGTCTGGATTGAATTCAATCATCAGTGGCTCCTTTATTCCACTCCTTTTGAGGAAGCTCTGAAAAGAAATCCTAAGCTACGTTACATGTGTCTAGTAGATTTTGACTGTAATCTTTTGATCCGGTTGGTAGGGAAAGTCAAAACAAAGCAACTAAAAAAATTCATGACTCGGGTAGCCGAACTCCATCAAACTGCCAAAGCCCTGCATGTGACCACACCAGCGGGTACAGATGTAACATTCCGTCTGGATCCCACGCACGTGATTTCCAACGACTGTGGAGATGCCTCAAAACCCGGAATGCATTTCCTGACAGGGCAGTTGAATGTGATTCCTGATTTTTCTTCCACCAATGGAACCATTGTTTTTGATGGAACCATTACCCCGCCTTTTGGAAAGATTCCTGATGCACCGGTAATCCTTACTGTTAAAAAAGGAAAAATCATCAAAATCGAAGGAGGCCGTGCTGCCCGAGAATATGAACAATGGCTCGACTCTTTTCAGGATGAGAATATGCTGCGAATGGCTCATATCGCCTACGGATTCAATCCTGGTGCCAAGCTCACTGGAAATATCTGTGAAGATGAACGAGTATGGGGCTGTACCGAATGGGGCATTGGTTATGTTAGTCCCACCGAAGCTCCTCCTGATGGACAGAATGCAAAATCTCATACAGATGGAATCTGCCTGAATTCCAGTGTCTGGATTGATGGACGTCAGATTCTGGATAAAGGAAAAATCTGTGATCCAGAACTTCTGCAATTATCTCCTGTGGATAAAAAATAAACTAGGGGCTGCTGCATTTTCCGTGCAACAGCCCCCTAGTTTATTTTTCATACCCTTACAACCCCGTCCAGCCGGCCAGCTGCAGGATGGCCAGAGCGATGGAAGCCAGGATGCTCTGGAGCAGCAGGAACGGTGCGAACCATTTGGCATATCGGTTGTAAGCGACTCATGCGATCCCCAGGGATCCCATGATGGTCCCAGCCGTAGGCACGATGCAGTTGGAGAGACCGTCCCCGAACTGGAATGCCTGGACGGCCACCTGCCGGGTGATCCCCGTGAGATCTGCCAGAGGCACCATCAGGGGCATCACCGCCGAAGCCTGCCCGGATCCGGAAGGGATGAACAGATTGATGAACAGGTTGGCCCAGAACATCAGGATGGCGCCGATCACCGGTCCGAAGCTCCCGATGGGAATGGAAAGGTAATAGACGATGGTATTCAGGATATGCCCGTCTTTCAGGATGACGGAGATCCCATTGGCGAAGGCAATGATGAAGCCCGCATTGAGCATGGGCTTGCACCCTTCCAGGAAGGCTTTGGTAGTGCCGTTCACTCCCAGCCCCAGGACTCCGCCCTGGATGAGCACGGCCAAGAACATGATGGCGGCGATCTGCTGGTTTCCCCATTTGGCGAACACGGCTCCGGTCATGATGGCAATGATGGCCAGGACCATCACACCCAGACAAGTCTTTTGAGTCAGGTTCAGCTTGCCGGCCGATTCGAAGGTCTCCCCTTCCTGGGCGCCCATGTATTCACTGACGGCCATCCCTTCCTGGTAGCACAGGCTCTTGGTGGGATCTTGCTGGATGCTCTTGATGTATTTCATCACCAGGACATAGTTGAGGACGAAATTGACCCCGTGGAACACGAACCGCACCGGCATTCCGGAAAACACCGGCAGTTCGGCAATGGGATGGGCCACCCCCAGGGTGGACGGATTGGCCCAGCCCACGTTGAACCCAGAATAGGCCCCCAGATAGATCATCATGAAGCCGGCAGCCGCATCCAGCCCCATGGTCTTGGACAGGATCATGCCAATGGGGATCAAGGCAACCGTGGGGTTGGCAAAGACTCCCGTAGCGCCCCCGATGGACATGAAGGCCATGATGACAAAAACGATCTTACTGAGATTCCTGGCTCCCCCTTTGGCAGAAAGGGAACGGAAAGCCACTTCTACAGCCCCGCTCTTCTGCATCATATGGACGGCGGACCCCGTGAAGAGGACCATGGCAAACAGCACGGAAGCTCTCTGGAAGCCGGTGACCACTGCATTCAGCACGGCGAAAGGTCCTTGCGGCGACTGGGCTACCGCATGGTAGGTCCCGGCCACCACCCGGGTCATCTTCCCCACTTTCACCGTATCATATTCCCCGGCCGGCAAAATAACCGTCAAAAGGGCTGCCACACAGATCAGGAAGAACAGCAGGGCAATGGTTTCCGGAAAAGCAAATTGTTTTTCTTTTTTCCCCATCATCATCTCTCCTTATGGTTTTGCCAGATAATCCCGGGTGAACTGGGTCAGGACCTTCACCCCGGTGGGCAGGGCTTTTTCATCAAAGATATTCTTGGGATTGTGGAGCCCCAGCCGGCTGTTGGGTTCCTCCGGGTTGCCGGTCCCCAGCCGGAATTGACATCCCGGGCACAGTTTCGGGAACATCCAGGAAAAGTCATCGGACCCGGTAGAAGGATACGGAATCTGGCGGATATTCTCTTTTCCGATGGTTTCCGCTGCCGCCTTGGCTATGGCGTCGATTACGGCGGGGTCATTGATGAGAGGCGGCATCCCGTCCGCCCATTTCACTTCCCCTTTGCCCCTAAAGGCCGCCGCTCCGTGTTCCACGATCCGGTCGATTTCCTCATGCATCAGTTTCCGGCTGCCAGGCTCCAGGCTACGGAGAGTCCCGATGATTTCCACTTTTTCCGGGACCACATTCCCAGCCTTGCCCCCATGGATGGACCCAAAAGTCAGCACCGCCGGATAGACGGGCCGGTTCACCCGGGAAACCACCGTCTGCAGTTCTGCCAAGAGATAGCCGGAGATCATGATGGGATCCACGAAGTTTTCCGGATGGGCCCCATGGCCGGCTTTCCCGTGGACCGTGATATACAGGAAATCTGAGGAAGCATTGGCCGGTCCTTTGATGAGGCCGATGGTCCCGGCATCCCATTCGGGGGAGCAATGGAGTCCGGTGAGGACATCCGGGGGATATTTCTCATAGAATTTCGTAGCCAGCGTGTCCAGTGCTCCGTACAGGGCTTCTTCCGCCGGCTGGAAAATGAACAATACATTGCCGTGAAGTTCTTCCCTGACCTCTGAAAGGCATTTAGCCGTATACAGCAAAACGGTCTGATGGATGTCATGGCCGCAGGCATGCATCACACCCTCGCACTGAGACGCAAAAGGCAGCCCGGTCTGTTCCACGATGGGCAGGGCATCGATGTCTTCCCGCAGTCCCACCGTCTTGCCGGGCTTTCCTCCCCGCAGCAAAGCAATGCAGCCCGTCTTCATCCCCACGTCCAATACCTCGATGCCGCACTCTTTCAAAAAGTCCTCGATCCGTCGGGTGGTCTCGAACTCCTGATTGCTCAGTTCCGGATGGGCATGGATTTCCCGCCGCGTGGCGACCATATCCCCCACATACTTTTCTACCAATGCATTTGTATCCATCTGCTCCCCTCCAATTTTCTTTTTCGCCTTTTGTTTACATTTTTATCATTTTTATTTAGAATTATACAATCGATTGAAATGGCTGTCAATTATTTATGCCTGATCATACAAAACATTTACCATTATACAAAGGAATGTCTACAAAATAAAGTACTATTGACCATAATTCCGATTCTTATACAAACACAAAAAAAACACACTGCTTTCACAGTGTGTCCGTCTTTTGAATGGTGCGGGCAAGAGGAATTGAACCTCCACGGGGTTGCCCCCACTAGCTCCTGAAGCTAGCGCGTCTGCCAGTTCCGCCATGCCCGCATATAAAATTTTCCTGCCGAAGGCCTCCGCCTTTTTCGCCCCATCCTGTCATAGAGTTGGTGCGGTTGGCGGGACTTGAACCCGCATGAGGTTACCCTCACCAGCCCCTCAAGCTGACGCGTCTGCCTTTCCGCCACAACCGCAGAGTTGTGTGTGATTGCTCAGGTGAAAAAGTTTGGTGCGGGCAAGAGGAATTGAACCTCCACGGGGTTGCCCCCACTAGCTCCTGAAGCTAGCGCGTCTGCCAGTTCCGCCATGCCCGCTTGTTCCTTCAATCGGCAACAAAGAAATAATATCACAAACGAGAAAACTCGTCAATAGTTTTTTAAAGTTTTTTTGTATAAGTTCTGGTAGCTGTTCCGGTCATCCAGGACTTTCTGCACATAGATCCGGGTATCACTGAAAGGGATCTGGGAAATATTGCTGAAGTCAAAATCCCAGCCATAATCCTTCATCCATTCTTTGACGGTTCCCCGTCCTGCATTGTATGCAGCCAGCATCAGCACCTCATTGCCGTGGAATTCATGTTCCAGCTCTGCCAGATACCAGCAGCCGAACTTGATGTTCAGTTCCGGTTTCAGCAGCATGGAGTCCCGGAAATTGGGAAAGTCCGTGCATTTGGCGATCCAGGCTCCGGTTTCCGGGGTGATCTGCATGAGTCCCATGGCCCCTGCCTTGGATTTTGCCTCCGGTTTGAAATTGCTTTCATTTTTGATGACAGCCACTGCCAGGAAGGGATCCACCCGGTACTGGGCGCTGTACAAATGGATTTCCCTGGCATAGGGCCAGTTGTAGACGAATTTCCGCTGGGCTGTATCTGTTTTCCAGCCAAAATATCCAGCCACCATCAGCAGCAGGAAAATCAGCACAACAGGAAGACATCCCGGCCGTTTTGTCTTTCTTTTCCGTTCCAAAACAATCCCTCACATTTTATCTCAGTCCTCTTGCCGGCAGAAATGGTCACTGCCCTGCCGGAAAAGGATTCCTTTGATTCCATTTTATTCTATATCATATCAAATCTGCCGGATGTCTTTCAACCATTCTTTGCTGGAAGCGGTCTACTCACGGCCGGAGGGCTGCCAGGGCCTGATCCACCTGAGCATACAGTTCTTCCAAGGTGCCCCGGTTATCCAGGATCACCTGGGCCCGTTTCTTTTTTTCCTCCAGAGACAGCTGCTTTCCGATCCTGTCCTCCACTTCTTCCCGGGTCATGCCGGAACGGAGCATGGCCCGCCGGATCTGCTCCTCTTTCGGAAGGTATACCAGCCACACGGTATCGGCCGTCTTTTCCCAGCCGCATTCCAAGAGCAGCGGGGCGTCCAGTACCACCACAGGATCTTTTCTGTGAGCTTCCAGAAAGGCGTCCCGTTTTTTCTCGATGGCACTATGGACGATGGCATTGAGCTGCCGGAGGACTGCCGGATCATGGAAGGCCCGTTCTGCCATTTTTTTCCGGTCCAGTTCTCCGGCCGAAGTGAGGATGTCCGGTCCAAAGCTGCACACCAGTGCTCCCAAGCAAGGTGACCCTGCTTTTTCCACTTCCCAGGCAGCTCCATCCGCGTCGAATACCGGAATCCCCTTCCGCTTCAGATAGGCACTGACGGTGCTTTTGCCCGATGCAATACCCCCTGTCAATCCAATGACTGTCATGGCCCCTCCTCTATTTCTGGCAATGGGGACAGTACACACTGCCCCGCCCGGCTACCTTGATCTGTTTCAGCAAAGCCCCGCACCGTTTGCAGGGCCGTCCCTTCCGGTGGTACACCTGGAGATACAGGCTGTTATCTCCCATGTTCCCATCGGCATCCTGATAATTCCGGAAGGTGGTGCCATGGTGTTCCAAGCCCTGGCGGATCACGTCCCGGATGGCCAGGGTCAAGGCTTCCCAGTCCTTCCGGGTCATCCGGTTCACCCGGCGGGTGGGACGGATCCCTGCCGCGAACAGAGCTTCATCTGCATAGATGTTTCCCAGCCCTGCCAAGATAGTCTGATCCAGGATGAACGCCTTTACTACGGCTGTCTTGCCCCGGGCTTTTTCCCGGAGATATCCCGGCGTCAGCCCCGGATCCAGAGGTTCCGGCCCCAGGCCTTCATACCCTTTGTCCCGCCAGCCGTCCTCTCCTACCAGCGCCGCCACTCCAAAAGTCCGGATATCGGTAAAATAAAGATTCTCCTCTCCGGAAAGGAAAAAGGCCATCCGGGTAAAGGGAGGTTCCGGGGCCGTTTTAGGGAGAGCCAGCAGGGCTCCGGTCATCCGGAGATGGATCAGGAGCCAGCGTCCCTTTTCCAGGTCCAGCCGCAGGTATTTCCCCCGCCGCTGGACACCGGTGAACCGGGCGCCCTGGAGCTGCCGGGCAAAGATTTCCGGTTCCGGATGGAGGATCATTTTGGGCAGATCCACCCGGACTTTTTCAATGGTCTTTCCTATAATATGAGGAAGCAGGCTGATCCGCACCTGTTCCACTTCCGGCAGTTCCGGCATATTCCCTCCTTACTTGGCCTGGGCCCAGTTCTTCCCCACGGCTACATCGGCCACCAAAGGGACCGCAAGTTCCACCGCATGTTCCATGGTATCCTTGACGATCCGGGCCACCTGGTCCTTTTCTTTTTCCGTGACTTCCAGCACCAATTCGTCGTGGACTTGGAGCAGCACCCGGCTTTTTACCTGGGCCTGCCTTAAGTTCTCAGCCACTTTCAGCATGGCAATCTTGATGATATCCGCCGCCGTTCCCTGGATGGGGGTATTGATGGCCGTCCGTTCTGCAAAGCTCCGGCGGTTGAAGTTCTTGGCTTTGATATCCGGCAGGTACCGGCGGCGGCCAAAGAGGGTTTCCACATAGCCCAGTTCCCGGGCTTTCTGTTTCTCTCTTTCCATATAGGCCTTCACCCCCGTATACCTGGCGAAATAGCTGTCGATGTACTGGGCCGCCTCTCCCCGGGGGACTCCCAGCTGCCGTGCCAGGCCGAAATCGCTGATCCCGTAGATGATTCCGAAATTCACGGTCTTGGCCTTGCTCCGCATGTAAGGAGTCACCTGATCCAGGGGCACACTGAAGATTTCTGAAGCCGTCCGAGCGTGGACATCCTGGCCGTGGCGGAAGGAATCCAGGAGCAGTTCATCCTGGGCGATACTGGCCATCACCCGCAGTTCCACCTGGGAATAGTCGCAGCTCATAAGCAGATCATAGCCTTCCCCGGGCACGAACATTTCCCGCATCCGTTTCCCCACTTCCGTCCGGGTGGGGATGTTCTGGAGGTTGGGTTCCGTGCTGGAGAGCCGCCCGGTGACCGTGGCCATCTGATTGAAATGGGTATGGATCCTTCCCGTAACAGGATTGATCAGGGGATGGAGGCCCAGGAGATAGGTAGAAAGCAGTTTGGAGAGCTGCCGGTAGGCGATCAGTGTCTCGATGATAGGATGTTCTCCCTGGAGGGCTTCCAGTACGGATACATCGGTAGAATATCCAGTCTTGGTTTTTTTGATGATGGGAAGTCCCAATTTTTCAAAGAGCAGGCTGCCCAGCTGTTTGGGAGAATTCAGGTTGAATTCTTCCCCTGCCTGGTCCCAGGCCTGCTGTTCCAGGGCCTGGACCTTCTTTGTCATTTCTTCGGTGACTTCGTCCAGCATGGCCTGGTCGACGGTGATCCCGGCGAATTCCATTTCTGCCAGGTTTTCCGTCAAAGGCAGTTCGATGTCTTCATACAGCCGGGTCAAATCCCGCTCCTGGAGCTTTTCCCGGAGTACGGGCACCAATGCCGCCGTATCCTGGGCGGCTTCTCCGCTGGTCCCGGAGAGGAACTCTTCTCCCAGCCCCCGGATTCCATAGCCGCTGGCCCCCGGTTCGAACAAATAGGCTGCCAGCGAAGGATCATCGATGATACCCCGGAGCTCCCGCCCCTGTCCCAGCATATATTTGTACAGTTCTTTGGGGTCGGCCGCCGCCTTGGGCAGCGTTCCATCTTGGAGCCAAGAGAGGACAGCCTCTTTCCCGGCCTTTTCCGGCTGGAGGGCATAATGACGGTCCTTGAATACCAGATCCAGGGAAACCAATTCCAACTTTGGAAGGGTTCCGGCCGTTTCATAGGCAAGCGCCACCTGTGCCCCTTGGGTTTTGATTTCTTCCATCAGTTTCTCCGCCTGGGCCGGATCTGTGACTTCCACCGTTTCCAGGGCCTGGGTTTCCATTGGTTCCCCGAAAAGAGACAGGGGATCATCGCTGCTGCCGGCATCCGTCCCTTCCGCGCAGCCCAATACAGGTACGAACCGGTCCCACAGATTCCGGAACTGGAGTTCCTGCATCAATTTCCGGCATTCTCCAGTCATTCCGGTCAGCAGGTACGCTGCAGGATCCCGGTCAATGGGGACCTCCAGGCAGATGGTGGCCAGCTCTTTGGAAAGGAGTGCCTGGTCTCGGTTATTCCGAAGTTTTTCCTGGAGGGCCTTTCCCTTCACCTCCTCGGCATGATCCAGGACATTTTCCACGGTCCGGTACTGGGTGATCAGCTTCAGAGCTGTTTTGGGCCCCACTCCCGGCACTCCGGGGATATTGTCGCTGGTATCCCCCATCAGCCCTTTGAGATCGATGATCTGCCGAGGTTCCAAGCCCTGGTATTCTTCTCCAAAGGCTTTTTCATCGTAGACAGCGATATTGGAGATTCCCTTTTTGGTGAAAAGGACTTGGACATTGTTTTTGATCAGCTGGAACTCATCCCGGTCCCCGGTAACGATCTTGACCTGGACATTTTCCGGTGCAGCGCTGGAAAGGGTCCCGATGATGTCATCGGCCTCGTAATTGTCCACTTCCAGGGTGGGGATCCCCATGGCCTGGAGCAGCTCCATGGACAGGGGAAATTGTTCCTTCAGTTCTGGCGGTGTGGCTTTGCGCTGCCCTTTATACGCAGAAAATTTTTCCGTACGGAATGTTTTGCGGGATTTGTCAAAAGCCACCAGCATATAGTTGGGCTGGATTTCTTGGAGCAGTTTCAGGAGCATATTGCAAAGGCCATACACCGCGCCGGTGTTGACCCCTTTTTGATTAGTCAGGGGAGGCAGTGCAAAGAAAGCCCGGTGGATCAGGCTGCTGCCGTCGATCAAAAGGAATTTTTCGTCCATGATACACCTTCCTCAGTGTTATTCTAATTGTATTATTATAGCATATTTGGAGGGAACAAAGGGGATGCTGCATACAACGTGCGGAGCCCCATATCCATACTATATTACTGTATTTTTATTTCATTATTTTTCTGTACCGAACTATACAAAAACAAAGTTATTAAGTTTTTGTATACTGTATATTAAATTCATTATCTTGACGCTGGGATCAGATGGTGATAGCATTTTTTAGGATTGATTGAAAGGCATCAAGAAAAAGATGCCTTTGGGGGAGGTTTTTAATCATGGAATACAAATTTGCCCAACGGATGGCCGGGATGCAGGCCTCTGCTGTACGGGAAATCCTGAAAGTGACCCAGCGTCCGGAGGTCATTTCATTTGCCGGAGGGCTGCCTGCACCGGAACTGTTCCCAGTGGCAGAAATCGGCAAAGTCTGCGAAGAAGTCTGTACAGCAGAAGGCCATAAAGTCCTCCAGTATGCCACCACAGAAGGCCGGCCCACCCTGCGGGCCAAGATTGCCGACCGGATGAACCGGAAATACAGATCCCATCTGAAAGCGGAGAACATCCTGATCACCACCGGATCCCAGCAGAACCTGGATATGGCCGGGAAGATCTTTTTCGACCAAGGAGATGTGGTCCTGATGGAAAGTCCCACCTACCTGGCTGCCATCAACGCTTTCAAGGCCTATCAACCGGTTTTCAAGGAAGTCCCTACCGACGAAAAGGGCATGATCCCGGAAGAACTGGATAAAATCCTGGCAGAAACGCCCCGGGCCAAGCTGATTTACGTGATTCCGGATTTCCAGAACCCCACCGGCATCTGCTGGACCCTGGAGCGGCGTCAGAAATTCATGGAAATCATCAACAAATACGAAATCCCCGTGCTGGAAGACAATCCCTACGGAGAGCTGCGGTATGAAGGGGAAACCCTCCCCTCTCTCCAGAGCATGGATACCAAAGATCTGGTCATGGCCATGGGGACCTTTTCCAAAACCTTCTGCCCGGGCCTGCGGATCGGCTGGCTGGCTGCTCCCGCCGCCCTGATGAAGGAATTCGTCAAGGTGAAACAAAGTGCCGACCTGCATACTTCCGCCTTCGACCAGGCCATCATCGATCGGTACATGGATGAATACAGCTTAGATGACCATGTAGCAGAAATCAACAAGCTGTACAAGCACCGCCGGGATCTGCTCCTGAAGACCATGGAGGAAACCTTCACTGACGGGACCACCTGGACCCACCCGGAAGGAGGCCTGTTCCTGTGGCTGACTTTCCCGGAAGGCGTCAGTGCCCGGAAAGTCTTCGACAAATGCATCGAAAAGAACGTAGCCGGGGTGCTGGGCGAATTCTTCTACCCCAACATCAAGAACGACCGGCACATGCGTATCAACTATTCCAACATGCCGGATGACCGGATCGTAGAAGGAGTCAGACGGATGGCCGAAGCGCTGAAGGAGATCAAAGAAGGAAAATGAAAAATGGGGCTGTGAAGAAATGAAAAATCCATTTCTTCACAGCCCCATTTTATTCCTGCAGCAAACCTACTTTCTCGGCCAGCAGGGAGTCTCGATGCCCAGCATCTTTTTCCCGTCAAAAGGTTCGGAGCTGCCGCTGACGAAATGGCGTTCTGCCTTCAGCACATACTGGAAGCCTTTGTACAGAAGGGGTACGTTGCAGTACACCATGATGATGTTGGCCAAGTCAGAAAAAGCCCACAGGTTGCTCAGGTCGTAGCCGGCAATGTTCACCAGGATCCCAAATGTCGCCACCAAAAGGCAGAGACACCGTACGGTGACGATCACCTGGGGATTTTTGCTCAGCCGAGCCGCGGCAATCTCTGAAAAGGAGACCATACCGATCAGACAGGTATAGGCAAAGAGACAGAAACAAAGGGTCAGTGCCAGGGTCACTGCCAGGTTGAGCCCAGGCGTATGGGTCAGCTGGGTCACGGCCATCAGATATTTGGGCAGTTTCCCCGCTGCTTTCCAGGCTGTGGGATCTTGGGTCCAGGAATGGGCCATGATGACGATGAATCCGGTCATGGTGCAGATGATGTGGGTATCCAGGAAAACCCCGGCAGCTGACAAAAGTCCCTGTTCACAGGGATGTTGATCGTCCGCAGAAGCTGCCGACATAGTAATGGTCCCCTGGCCGGCTTCGTTGCTCATGAGGCCCCGTTTGACCCCCTGGACCAACACCGTGCCGAACACACCGCCGAAGAAGGCTTCCGGCCGGAAGGCCCCAGCAAACACAGCCTGGAAGAAATAGGGCACCGAATCCGCATTTGCCACAATGAGAAGGACCGTCGTGGCCACATAGACCACAGCCATCACCGGCACCATGGCATTGGTGGCCTGGGTAACTTTCTTGATGCCCCCAAAAGCCAGGACCGCTGTAAAGAGCAGGACAACAGCCGCCGTCCCATAATAGAAGAAAGATTTGGTAGGGATTTCCGCTCCCGTAATCATGGAACCGATGGCCCCTACAGAAGAAACCACATTATACCCCTGGGCAGGCAGGCATCCCAGGGCATAGAAAATGTACAGCAGGGAAAGGAAGATTCCTACATTCCGGCTGCCTCCGAACAAGGCTCGGCCATAGAAGGGCAGGCCGCCTACGAACGCTCCTTGGCGTTTTTCCTTGAAAAGCTGGGCCATGGTCCCTTCCACAAAAGCCGTCGCCATACCAAAGAAAGCTGAGACCCACATCCAGAACAGAGCTCCCGGTCCTCCTACGGAAATGGCGCCCGTCACCCCTAAGATGTTGCCAGGCCCCACCCGCATAGCAGAACTGAGCATGAAGGCAGCCAGGGGAGAAATCCCCGTAGCTGCACTGCGCCGGTTCACCAGCAGCCGGATGGCCTCTCCCATATGGGTCAGCTGGATGAAATGGAGACGCAGGCTAAAATAGATGCCCGATCCGACCAGGACAATAATTGCGAACGAAAAGCTTCCTAACAGAGGTAAATTTTTGTACCAGGAAAACTGGGTAGGGATGTCCCAAAAAAAGTCGGACAGAGGGCCTACAAATTTTAGGACGGAGTTGATCCATGCAAACAAATTTTCCATAAGCATCTCCCTCATTCGTATTTTATTTCTTTAACTATACCACAGCCAGGGAGATTTTCAACAAATTTCGTCAATACTGTGAAATACCAGAAGAAGTATGATAAAATAAAACATATTTTTTCGATTTTCAATCTGTTTCTGTAAGAAAAGGAGTACATCATGGAACCTGTAGACGTAGGGATTCTTTCCCTTCTCCCCCCTATTATCGCAATTTCTCTGGCCCTGATCACAAAAGAAGTCATTTCCTCACTGATGCTGGGGATCCTTTCCGGAGGACTGCTCTATGCAGCCGCTTCCGGCGGCGGCCTGGTGGATATGAGTTCGGCCGCTTTCGAAATCATGTCCAAGACCGTGGGCACCCCGGATAAATTCAATATCATCCTGTTCCTGGCCCTTTTGGGCGCCCTGGTCTGCGTGGTGAACAAAGCCGGGGGATCCCAGGCCTACGGAAACTGGGCCACCCAGAAAATCACCAGCCGCCGGGCCGCTGAATTGGCTACCAGCATCTTGGGGATCCTGATCTTCATTGACGATTATTTCAACTGCCTGACCGTCGGTACGGTCATGAAGCCAGTCACGGATAAATACCGGATTTCTCGGGCAAAGCTGGCCTATATCATCGATACCACCGCAGCCCCGGTCTGTATCATCGCTCCCATTTCCAGCTGGGCAGCAGCAGTGGGGTCCACCCTTTATGAAACCGGTGCCTTTCCCAACGAAATGGCGGCTTTTTTTGCCACCATCCCTTACAATATGTATGCCATCCTTTCCATCCTGATGGTCACCATCCTGTCCGTCACCGATCTGGAATTCGGTCCCATGGCCAGTGTGGAATACCAAGCAGAAGAACATGGAGATCTGGGTGCCATTGACAAGAAAATGACAGAACAGCAGCAGCCGGTGACCTCCAAAGGGACGGTTTATGATCTCTTGATTCCCATTGCGTCCCTGATCGTATTCACCATCCTGGCCATGCTGTACAATGGCGGGTTCTGGGCCAAGGGTCTTTCCTTCCAGGAAGCCATCGGCAACTGCAATTCCTCTGCGGCCCTGGTGCTGGGCGGTTTCTGGGCCCTGGCGGTAGCCTTTTTCCAATTCGTTCCCCGGAAGCTCATGACCTTCCGGCAGTTCATGGACAGCATCGGTGCAGGGATCAATACCATGGTCCCTGCTTACATCATCCTGACCCTAGCCTGGACCATTGGAACCCTGTGCCAGAATTACCTGGGTACCGGGAAATACATCGGCATGCTGGTGGAAACCAGCAATCTTCCCATGGAACTGCTTCCGGCCATCGTATTCCTAGTGGCAGCAGGGCTGTCTTTCTCCATTGGCACCGCTTGGGGCACCTTTGGGCTCTTCATCCCCATTGTGGTGTTCATCTGTCAGTCCGCCACCCCGGCCATCATGACGGTGACTCTTTCCGCGACCCTGGCAGGTTCCGTTTTCGGGGACCACTGCTCCCCCATTTCTGATACCACCATCCTGTCTTCTTCCGGAGCCGGGTGCAGTCACATCCAGCACGTGGGCACCCAGATTCCCTACGCCTGTTTGGTGGCTGCCTGCTGTTTCGCCGCCTACCTGGCCGCCGGTTTTTCGGGCGGCAGTGTCCTCTTGACCCTAGTGACCGGGATCGGCCTCCTGCTCCTGGCCCTGTTCACCCTACACAAAAGAGCCAAGAGAAGACTGGAAAAAGAGGCTGCTGCGTTGATGAGCTGACCCCCAATTGTTAGACCAAAAATCTAACAATTGGGGGTCAGTTTTTTATGGCAAAACACAGCTATGAATTTAAGAAAAAAATAGTACTGGAATATTTGAACAGTGACGAAGGGTGTATTTCTATTTCACGTAAATATGGGATGGCAAGTAGCAGCCAGCTGCTAAAGTGGGTTGCTGCTTACAAGGCATTTGGTGATGATGGACTGAAAAGATCCCGCTCTCAAAAAATATACTCTTTCAAAGAAAAACTTTCTGTGGTAGAGTCTTACTTAACAAATGAAATCTCATATCAGGAACTAGCAATTCAAGTAGGGATCAACAACCCATCAATGATTGCCAGATGGGTCAATGAATTTAGAATTGCGGGACCAGATGCTTTACGGTCACATAAAAAAGGCAGGAAGAGAACTTTGAACAAATCTCAAACCAAAAAAACAGATACCCAGGTTCAGCAGCCGATGGTCGACATCAGTGTGGAACATGTCAAGGAGTTAGAGGATGAAAATCTTAAACTCCGTATAGAGAATGCTTTTTTAAAAGAACTGAGGAGACTGCGTTTAGAGGACGAAGCAAAAATGAGAGAGTTGCGAAAATCATCTCCAGTCTCCGAAGATCATTCAAATTGAAAGACCTTCTCTCCTATACTCAAATGCCCAAAGCGACCTATATGTACTGGCAGAAACGGTTTGACCGCGTGAATCCAGACCAGGAAGTAGAGGACAAAATACAGGAAATCCGCAGCCAGCATAAAGATTATGGATATCGGCGCATGACCGGTGAGCTGAAGAATCAAGGGATTTGCGTGAACAAGAAGAAAGTTCAACGTATCATGCAGAAACTGAGCCTTCAGGTAACATCCTTTACCCGGAAAAGCCGTAAATACAGTTCCTATAAGGGTAAGGTAGGGACCATTGCTCCGAATAGAATACATCGTCGTTTTGAGACGAATATCCCACATCAGAAGATTACGACCGATACTTCAGAATTCAAATATTATGAAGTAGATACACAGGGACATCTGACCCTGCACAAGCTTTATCTGGATCCTTTCCTGGACATGTTCGATGATGAAATCATCAGCTATGGAATAGCCAAACGTCCTTCGGCTGAAAGCATACTGGAAGCTCAAGCTGAAGCAATCGAAATTACTGCTGATTGTCCATATCGAAGAACGTTTCACTCCGATCAGGGCTGGGCATACCAAATGAAGGCCTATACCAGGAAACTAAAAAAAGAACGAATTTTTCAGAGCATGTCTCGAAAGGGTAACTGTCATGATAACGCTGTAATGGAAAACTTTTTCGGCTTAATGAAACAGGAAATGTATTATGGAGTGATCTACTACAGCTACGAAGAACTAAAAGCCGCTATCGAACGATACATCAAATACTATAACGAACAAAGGATCAAGGAAAAACTGGGCTGGAAAAGTCCTGTTCAATACAGGCTTTCTTTGCTGGCAGCATAAAAAAGTAACGAGACAGTAAAAACCATCTCGTTACTAAGGTCTAACTTTTTGGGGTCACATCAGCGCACGCAACAGCCTCTTTTTGAGGTCACGGGTCACGAGTTGTGAGTCGCGACCAGGGGGGGCTGCATATGCAGCCCCCCCTCTTTTCATTTCGCCGGTACGATCGTCCCTTTGAATTTTTCTTCGATGAATTTCTTCACCGCTTCGGAATGGAAAATCTCGGCAATCTTTTTATATTCCGCCTTGTCCTTGTCCTTTTCCCGGGCTGCCAGCACCATCACTGCCAGCGGTTCATCATCCTTTTCCCAGAAGAGTCCCTGTTTCTTTACGTCCATGCCGGAACTCATCACATAGTTCATGGTGATCACGGCCAAGTCCACATCTGCCAAGCTCCGGGGCAGCTGGGCCGCTTCCAGTTCCTTGAACTTCAGGTTTTTCGGGTTTTCCACCACGTCGTTCACCGTGGCTTTGAACCCCACCCCTTCTTTCAGTTTGATCAGGCCGGCCTTTTCCAGGAGAACCAGGCCCCGGCCCCCGTTGGTGGGATCATTGGGAATGGCCACTGTGGCTCCTTCGGGAATGGCCTTCAGATCATGGATCTTGTCACTGTAGATCCCCATGCGCATCAGGATGGTATTCCCGATGGGCACCAGTTTGGTCCCGTTCTGTTTGTTGAAATTGGCCAAGAAGGGCGCATGCTGATAGCTGTTCAGATCCAGGTCCCCTTCCGCCAAGGCTTTGTCCGGAGTGATATAATCGGAGAATTCCACCACTTCCACCTTCAGTCCCTGTTTCTTGGCTTCCTCTGCTACCGCATGGACCACATCCGCATGGGGACCTGCCGTAGCCCCGATTTTAATGGGCTTGCCGCTGTCCGCACTTTTCTTGTCTCCTGCGCTGCCGCCGCAGCCGGCTGTCAGCAGAGCCGCCGCAGCCAAACCCGCCAAAAACAGCAAAACTTTCTTTTTCCCGTTCATCTCATCGCTCCCCTTTAATTCATATTATTTTAGTAGTAATTGATGTGTATATCATAGACGGAAAAAGAGGAGCTGTCAAGGGGATGTTGCCTTTTACCGATTGATCCACTCATTCACCTTCCGGTTGTAGTACTCATTCTTTTTCTTTTGGACCCATTTGTCCCGTTCGTCGCAGATGGCCAGCATCTCGTCCACCATTTCTTCCGCTGTGGCGGGCTGGACATGGAGCAGATACTGGATCATCCGTTCCACAGTGCTTTCTGTGCCCAGATTCTGGGCCATCAGCTCTCCCAGTTCCGACGGGTACCCCAGGTTCACCACTATATCCACCAGTTCCCGGCTCAGTTGTTCCAATCTTGTCATCGTCTGCTTCTCTCCTTTGTCCGTTCTCCCCGCACCAGCCGGCACACCAGGCGCAGCACCAGGGCCCCGGCCAACACTCCGCAGGTATCCAACAGTACATCCGACACCTGGGCACTGCGGCCTGGACTGAAGAGCTGGATTCCTTCATCCACAGTTCCCACACAGGCTCCCCAGAAAAGCACCGAAAAGAGGTTCCGTTTCCCGTAGAGTCCTGCCAACCCGGAAAGGACCATCCCCAGGGCCGCAAATTCCGTGAGATGGGCCAGTTTCCGGATGGTATAGAAGTTCAGACAGCTCATTCCCGGCAGGTTCCCCCACCGAGCCAGAGCCAAATGGAGCACCGACTGGCTCTCCACCTGGGATGCCGTACCATTTTGGAGAGAGTGCCCCCAGATGAACCCCAGCAGCAGTACCAACAGCATCCAAAGCACCCGACGGCCCATAGCCCCACCTCCTGTTCGATGGGTATTATTATAGCATAAATAGAGAGAGGTGTTGCACGTTGCGTGCAACACCCCGGCCGCGGGCGCGAGCCATGACTCGCTTCCCCCACTTTCATTTGTGTCCCAGCAATTCCGCCACAGCTTTTTCCAGCTGGGCGATTCTTTCGTTCTGGCTCTGGGTCTGCTGCTGCAAGTCACTGATTTCCCGAGCCTGGCTCTCTACTTTGCCGATGAGGGCATGGCGGCTCATCCCCGCATAAGGACTGCTCTTCCCCAGTTTCAGGCTGATGCCCAGGTTCACCATGTTTTCCCCGTTGCCAAAGGTGCCTCCTGCCGACACCATGGTCTTGTGGTCCGGCCGATAGAACACCCCGATGGCTGCCGCGTTGGCATCCCGATAGTTCCCGAACCCGGCAGCGAAATCCCATTTGTCATCCGGATCGAAATCTTGGGGATGGAGGGCCGCCAAGGCTGCTGCCCCTGCCCCCACCTTATTGATCCTGGAATCCAGATTGCTCACCCGGTTGTTCAGTTGATTGATATTTTGCGCATTCTGCCACACATCCTGCTTCACCTGGTACAGCTGGCTGCCGTTCACCGCTTCTTTGGAAGTTTGTGAGACTTCTCCCTCTGCCAGTCCGGTGATTTTCCGGTCTTCCATGGCAAGGCCTTCTCCATTGAGCACCGGGCCACCATCCTGGATGGTCACCGAATCCACTTTCAGATGGGGATCCAGTTTCACCTGCACATCTGCTGCATCGCTGCCATTCTGTTTCACCACCGTATGGATATTGATTCCATCCCCGGTAATGGTCTGGGTATCTCCGTTGTTGATCTGGGCTGTCCCTTCATCTCCCTGGAGCTGGATGGGATTCCCATGGACTTCCACATAATAGGCGTTCCTATCTCCGGTCTGTCCGCTGCCAGCTGCCTCCCCAGCCTCTTTTTCACTGGCATGGTGCTCTTCCAGGTCTTTTCCATAGACCACATGGGTCCGGTTCTCCTCCGTATCCAACCCGATCAGGCTGGCACTGATGGTATATCCATCACCTGCTTTTTGGATGGTGATTCCCTTCCCTGCCTGGAGGCTGATGCTGGAGCCGCTCCTGATCTGTCTGCCCAAGGCGTAGAGCTGGCTGCCGTTCACCGCATCGGTGCTTGTCTCACTGATCCGTCCTGCCGCCACATGGGTCAGTGTCCGGTCAGATGATTTGCCATTTACCGTCCACCCCAAGCTTACGGTCCCCACCGGGGATTTTCCGGCAAAGGCGGACAGATACAGCCGTTTTCCTTCCACGGTGGTAATGGAAGCGGATGAAGTCTTCACCACCGGTTCCGTTTGGGAATAATACCCCAGAGCTACGGATTTATCCACCGAAGCCGTGGCGTTGGTACCTAAGGCCAGGCTGTTCTGTCCCTGTGCCTGGCTCCCATACCCCAGAGCCACCGCTTTATCGGCGGACGCAACTGCCGTAACCCCCAAGGCCACTGCATCCGTTGTTCCTTCCTTCACGCTGGCCCCATACCCCAAAGCCGTGCTTTTTGTTCCCAGGGCATTGGATCCCTGCCCCAGGGCCGTGCTCTTTTCCCCTTTGGCTTCTGCAAGGGAACCGACAGCCGTACTGGAATCTCCTTCTGCCCGTGTCGTCCGGCCGATGGCCGTAGAATTGGTACCGGATGCTTTGGCTTCCGCCCCCAGAGCCGTACTGTGGCCACCGGTAGCCGTAGTTTGGTATCCGATGGCCACTTTGGAAGACCCGTTCGTCCCTGTATCCGTGTTGTATCCTAGGACAACGGATTCACTGGCTGTGGCTTTTGCCAGGTTCCCAATGGCGATGGACCAATTGCCCACTGCCTTGGCTTCCCCACCGATGGCCATGGCATAATTCCCGGTGGCCCCGTCGTTGGCATAGTTGCTGCCGTCCTGGGTCAAGGCATAGGTATTGCTGTAATAGTGGATTTCATCAGTAGGATTGGCAGCCCAGCCAATCTGCGGCAATGGCAGCTGGAGCAACATTCCCGTACAGGCCAGAAGCAGAAATTGTTTTTTCTTTTGTGTAAGCATACCCTTCGCCTCCCCGTTATATTATTTTGTAATGACTGATGTTCTCTTCTTACTATACATGATACAATATTTTTCAGATTTTTCAATTATACTTTCGTATATAAATGAAAAAAGAGGCTGTTGCGCATGCAACAGCCCCTTGTTCATTTATCCCCTTCCACCATGGCATGGAACCGTTTGAAGCCCCACCGGCCCATGAGAACACTGCTTATCACTAAGCCCAGGAGAGAATATCCCAGAGGCATGCTCCGGATCTGGGGAGTCATCACGTACCGCAATGCCTCATTGGCGTAGACCAGCGGGTTCAGCAGTACCAGCTTCTGGAACACCGGCACCGGATCCAGGGCATACCAGGAGAAGAAGATGGCTCCAGAGAACACCACTGGCATCAAGAAGCCAGGGAACATGGCTGCGATTTGCGGAGGCTTTACCACTGTCCCCACCAAAAGGCCCAAAGTAGCGGAAGCCAAGGCAATCAGTACCAGTACCAGGAGCAGCAGAGGGATTTCCCCAGCCGTCATCCCCAGCTGCAGCCGGCTCCCCATGAAAATCAAGGAAATGGGCAGGACGATCAGCCCGCCGATGAAGGCTTCGATGATCCCCACCAGCATCTTGGCATAGGCCACCACGTTCCGGGAAACGGGTGCCTGGAGCCGGTCCTCGATTTCGTGCATATTGTTGAAATCCATAGTAAAGGGAATGGCCGTGCCGTGGATCCCGGTGATCAAGATGCTCATCCCCACCATGCCCGCAAACATTTGGGTGGGAAACGTCTCCGGCAGGAGCCCGATGGCTGGCAGCACATAGCCGTACACCACGATCAGCACCAGGGGCAGCATCCCCACCCGGAAGATGAATTCCTTTTTATCCCGCCACTGGGCCAGGAGATCCCGCTGGACCATAGCCCAGAAAGCCTGCTGGGTTACACTATTTTTCCGTTCTTCACTCATTGTTATCGTCTCCTCTTCAATTGGCACTGTTCATGGCTTTTCCGGTCAGATAGACAAATACATCGTCCAAGGTCCGGGTGGAAAGAGAAATGTTCTGGAGGGTCCGCTGCTTGTCTTCCGTCCAGCGGATCACCCCGTCAAAATCCGGTTTGCCTTCCAGATACAGCTGCAGCACGCCGTTCTGGACCTTGGCACTGGCCACTCCCGGCAGTTTGGCGGCAGCATCCACCAGCCGGTCATCCACCTTGTCCAGCTTCAGGGACAGGATGTTCCTGGAGGGGATCATGGCTTTCAGCTGGTCCGCCGTACCCATGGCCTTCAGTTCGCCTTGGTTCACAATGGCGATATTGTGGCAGAACCGTTCTGGTTCTTCCATATAGTGAGTGGTGAGGAAAATGGTGGTCCCCTTCCGATTCAGCTCCAGCATATTCTCCCAGAGGATTTCCCGGTAATTGGGATCCAACCCCGTCGTAGGCTCATCCAGGAAGAGGATTTCCGGGGTGTGCATCATAGCCCGAGCGATTTTCAGCCGCTGGGCCATCCCACCGGAAAAGCCCCGGACATAATCATCCTGCCACTGGGTCAGCCCGAATTTCTCCAGGTATTCATCGGCCTTTTTTTCTGCTTCCACCGGATCCATCCCAAAATACCGAGCGTGGAACAAGAGATTTTCCCGGGCGGTCAGAGAGCGGTCCAAGTTGTTGTGCTGGGCCACGACCCCGATCCTGCTCCGGGCGGTGATGGGATCCTGCAGCACCGAATCCCCATCCAGCAGGATCTCTCCTCCATCCGGTTTCAGCTGGGTGGTCAGCATGCTGATGGAAGTACTCTTCCCGGCTCCGTTGGGTCCCAGGAAACCGAAGATTTCTCCCCGTTCCACTGAGAATGAAATCCCTTTCACTGCCTTGACTACATGACCGCTTTTCAGATGGAATGTTTTCTGCAGGTCTTTGACCTGTAAAATCAAATCGCTCATACCAAACCCTCCCAAGATCAAGAGCATAGCTCTTGTTGAATTATTACCATTACCCCGTATGGGTATTTCTTATTACGTGTTGTATTATATACCCCATATGGGTATATGTCAACAAAAAAAAATAAGGTGCTGCACAAAACTTGCAGCACCTTCCGTCAGCAGGCAGCGGTCAAAAGTCGACAGCTCCCTTTAAAACTCCCACTCTGCTTCTGCTCCGGCAAACAGGGCGTGATCCTTGCTTCCCTGCTTCACCGCAGCATACCCCACGGTCCCATTCAGGTAGAGATTTTCTTTCAGTTTCTTCCGTCCCGTCAGCCCCGCTTCCTGGACCACAGGTCCATCCATCCCCCGTTCTCTTTCCGTCCGCTGGTAATAGAGCCCCAGCCGGTCCGCTCCGGGGAAATAATGGTTCACCCTGGCATAATACTTCCGGGCATCGCTGCCCATGGCATCTCCCAGGATATCTCCGCTGTAGGTCCAACCGTCTTGGTACGTCCCATGGGTATACCAATCCTGGTTGGTATAGGCGGTTTCCAGGAGCAGGTCCCAGGAACCGTCCTTCGTCAGTTGGGGGAAATAGACCCCGCCCCGGTATCCCCAATCCGAAGGCAGCCCATGGGCCTGGTCCTCTCCGTACATTTCTCCATAGAATTGGACCCCTGGCAGACGGAAGCGGAAATCCAAACCGGCAATGTCATCCCATTTGTCCTTATGGTCCGCATTGTGTCCGTAGCTCCACTTGCCCCAGTCGTGGGAATCCAATCCATTGCCGTCCCCTCCCAGGAGGGATACCCGGGAAAGGCCCAGGGTGAACCATCGAGCAGGGGTCACATCCAATCGCAGTCCCAGGAGTCCCGGGTGATTGTAATCCTGCCGGCCCCAGCCCGCTGCATCCGCAGCCCGGTCCCCATCCAGCCGTCCATAGAAGGCGTGGAAATCCACCTGGCCCAGGAACCGGAAAAAGCCTCCGGCTTGGATGGGTTCGTTCAGGTGAGCCTGGATCAGGGTCAGGGGTTTCATATTATTTCCCAGGAGCAGGTTCCCACTAGCACCCTGGCCCCAAACCAGGGCTTCCCGGCCCAATTCCCAAGCCCAGGCTCCGGTCCGGGTCTTCACATAGGCTTCTTCCAGGCTGGCCGTCCCTTCATTGTCTTTATCCCAGGCAGCCCTTCCCTGGATTCCCAAGGCCACTTCGCTGCCCAGATTCCCGGAAGCTTCCAGTTCGGCACCCAGTCCACCGTTCCGGCCGATTTTGTGCCCGTTCTGTTGCTCTCCGAAGGGTGCCCATTCGCTGGCCGTCCGCCTGTCCCGGTAGGTGAACCGGTCACTGTGGAGATACCCGGTACCGAAAGTCAATTTCCGCAGCCGGAAGGGATCTTGCCCCTTGCCTTCCCCCTGGAGGGCTGCTGCTTCCGGTGCCACCAGCTGTTTCAAGGCAGCCAGGTCGTCAGCCAAATAGGCCGGCAGGGGCTTTTCCGCTGCCTTCCTTTCCGCTTCCAGTACCCATCGGGCCATCTGCTGCCGGCTGTAGGGACGCGCCCCATTGGGCAGGGAATCCAGATACCCCATTCCGGACAGTTTGTCGATACTGTCATAATAATGGCTGTCCACCGGGACATTGGCCGATACCTGGGCCCGAGCCGGCGCAGAAAAGGAAAAAGCCCCCGCAAATAGGGACAGCAGCAGCAAACAGGATTTATTCATAACAGGAAAGCCTCCTTGGGGATTGATGGAATTCTAGCAGGAAGTTCAGGCCATTTTGTCAGTCCATTATACCATAAACCGCTTCTGTCGTGACAGAATTCTGTATGGTAAGTATGTGTCAACAAGTTCTCGGTGAAACCTTCATTGCCGCATAGTTATTCAGAAATAGGGTCAAAAATTTTTTATCGTTGCTTCGAGGTCGACGACGTAGACCAACTATATAAAGTCAAGCCAATTTTAAAATAAATTTCAGTTGCTATGGATCTTGGCAAAAGGGCGCACCTACCCAAGCCCCCTCTTGTGGGCTTAAAAAAATCAAGCTAAATAAGGGCAGCCACTAATACCAAGCCGGTAAATCAATCGGATCAGTTTCTTGGCTACATGGGACAAAGCGACTTTGTAAGGTTTGTGTTCTGACAGTTTCTTTTCAAGGTATTCTTTGAATTTCGGTACGTTCTGTGCAACCAGGCGGGCGGCAAGGTACAGTGTCTTTCGCAGATAGGGGGATCCTCTTTTTTCCATCTTGTTATGCTTCGAATGGTAGTTTCCAGAGTCATGTTTGGAAGGTGACATCCCTGCGTAAGCAAGGAGCTTGTCGACATCCGGAAAACGCTTGAAATCACCAACTTCGCCCAGAATGCTGGCACAAAGGGTATAACCGATCCCTGGTATGTCAATAATCGAAGATTCTTCCTGGTCCACCATTTCCTTAAGCTTCTCATCGATTTCAACGATATGCTGCTTCAACACTTCAATATCCGTAATGGTATGGACGAGTTCCATAGAAGCCGAAAGCGAGACTTTACCGATAGAACGGCATGCTGCCTGGTGGATTTCCAAAGCCTTGCTTTTGTCAAATCTCCCCTGTGAGGCATCACTTAACAGGCGCGTCAGCCGCTTCATGCTGCAATGAGCAATCTGTTCATGGCCAGGATAGGCTTTTAGAAGCGCATAGATTGAAGCAAGATGGATGGAAGATGTCAGCCCTTCCAGCTCTGGGAATAAAATCGTAACCAGACGGGAAACTGATATCTTTAGCTTGGAACACTTCTGCATGGTTTGAGATCTGTAACGAGAGAGTGATTTCATTTCCTCGTTATGGTACAATGAAGAAGAGTAGGTTTGGGATCCTTTCCCTGACACAATCATCTGTGCAATAGCGCAGGCATCGACTTTATCAGTCTTGGTCTTACGCAGGCTGAATCCTTGCTTGTATCTATTCGTGAGAAGCGGATTGAAAGTGAGCAGTGGAAGGTCATGTTCTGAGATGAAATGGGCGAGATTCGAGGAATAGTGACCGGTTGCTTCCAATCCTACTCTTATTTTATCTTTTGGAATGCCCAGTTCAGAAATCTTGGAAAGGAGCATGTCAAAGCCTTCCCGTGAATTGGGAAATGTAAAAGATTCAACTGTTTTCAATGCATCCGAGTCAATGATACAGCAGTCATGTTTCCGCTTTGCAACGTCAATTCCGATACAAAGCATAAAAATCAACCTCCTTTTTTTGAATTGGCAGCTGTGCATCAAAGCCACAGAGACTTCATCATAATGTATCCTCGCTAGATATGAACCGTCGAGCGGTATCCAACTCATTAACAAATTGAATGAAGTCTGTGGTCGGACTCTACGAAAACCGTCAAGCGGTAGGGGTTCGCAACCGATCCACAGCTCCATTCTAATCGTACCGTAATTCACTATAAAAGAGAATATCTGGTACAACTCTATTATACGAGGGGGGTCGCCGCAGGCAAACCCGTCCCGGCCTCCCAGAGGGAAAAAGTCCTCCTATACCCGTACTGACCTGCACCTCACCCTTCCGCTGGGAGGGCAGACCCGTTCGTCCCTGGCGGGAGGCTCACAGCCTATCGCCTTGCCCTGACGGTCAAAGGCTGCGGCTACGGACCAGGAAGCCAAATGATCTCGCCCGCGTGCTCCACCCGTTAAGCGACCACTGTCGATGTTATCCCGCCGACTCCTCCTGGGCCTGCCCTCCCGGCTCCCGGGGTATCGACGTATACCCGCAAAGAGTACCAGCATAGCCGGAGGCCAAGTCCGCCCTGCAGGGGCGGGGGACCGTCCTTATTACCAGTTCAGTGCTGCGGCCAACTGTCCCATGGGACTGCTGCTGGGACCGTAATTGGCAATTCTACACTGATGGGTACCTACGTGAGGGACGAATATCGGCTTTTTCACCGCTTCTCTCACCGCATTCCGCTACTCTTTCCGGGTTTTCAACGGCATAACGCACAAATCTCCTGCCAGGGCCTGCTCCAGGTCAGCGTTCTTCAGGCCACTGATCACCTTGACCATTGCCAGGCCGCCTCTATAGCTCCAGCGCCGTCCCTGTTTCTTCATCCGATAGGTATACGTCCGATGGTTGCTTTCACAAGTCCCCAGCCCTTCCCGACAGTCTTCCAGTCCCTCCCTCAGCGGCAAAGGAGTCAGCCATTCCCAGTTACGTTCCAAATAAGCCCGCAGTTTCCTGACGTCCTCTTCCTCTTCGGCAGTGCTGGCTTCTCCTTCCAGCATGTCCAGGCAGCAGTGGACACCCTCCAGGTCGTGTTGCCAGACCTTGTGATGGAAACGGTCAACCACGCTGCCCTTTAGCTGCCCTTTCATCAGGACACCGTCTCCCTCGATGAACAGGTATTTTGGTTTTTCCAATGGTTCATCACTGCAGAAGGCCGGGTTGGCTTGGAATTCCTCGTACTGGGCGTACTTGTCTCCCACCGTCCTGACCATCCTGCCTACTGTCTGATGGCTGATATCCAGCGGAGTCAGGGTATTCACTGCCTCAGCTGCAGCCCGATAGACGCTGCCGGCTGCCACTTTGGTTACTGAGTACAGGAGCAACGGAGAATACCGTTGATAAGGTGACAGACCCAGGATATTATCCAAAGGATAGAATGGCTTTCCGCCTTCGCGCCGGACCAGACGGCGGGAAAATGTGACCGTCCCGAACATGCAAAGCACAGTACGCTGGTCGATCCGCAGTACTTCCTGTTTTCCCGCATACTGCCTGGCCATCTCAGCATCGTAAATCTCCAGAGCCCGGGCGAAGGCCTGGGACTGGAGCTCGATTCCCCGCCGCCAGACCTCCTTTTCCAGTGCCAACCCGTTGGAACACCCCTTCATTAAGTTGATGGATTCTGATACAATGAAATCCATGGAAGACCTTCTCTCCTATCTGTAGTGGTGTGGTAACTAATACTATAGGTCTTCCTTTTTGCAAGTTTATAAGGGATTATTCATTTCACCGAGAACTATTTTACACTAAGGTATGGTAATGACTCCACAAAAAAAAGCGTGCCGCGAAAATCGCAGCACGCTTTTTGTACTTTCCAGTCCCCAAAATGGGTAATTATCTCTTGGAGAACTGGGAAGCCTTTCTTGCTTTTTTCAGGCCGTATTTGCGGCGTTCCTTTTCCCGAGGATCGCGGGTCAGGAGACCAGCTTTCTTCAGCAGAGGACGGAAATCAGCATCCACTTTCAGCAGGGCACGGGCAATACCATGACGGATTGCACCAGCCTGGCCGGAAATCCCACCGCCAACAACATTGGCAATGACATCATATTTGCCCAAGGTTTCGGTAGTATCCAGCGGTTGACGGACTACCAGTTCCAGGGTCTTCAGGCCGAAATACTGACCCAGTTCACGGCCGTTCACTACGATCTTGCCTTCGCCCGGAACAAGGCGAACACGGGCAACAGAGCTTTTGCGGCTGCCAGTTGCATCATACGTAACTTTTGCCATTTTCTAGTTCTCCTCTCCTCTTAGCGAATATCGATGGTCAGAACTTCAGGCTTTTGTGCAGCATGAGGATGTTCAGAACCAGCGTATACATGCAGTTTCTTGATGATCTGATTGCCCAGACGGTTATGGGGAACCATCCCACGGACAGCCAGTTCAACCATTCTTACAGGGTCGTTCTTCAGCATATCCCCTGCTTTGGTGTATTTATCGCCGCCCAGATACCCGGAATGACGGAAGTAAATCTTCTGGACCAGTTTCTTGCCGGTCAGTTTCACCTGAGCAGCATTGATGATGATCACGTGATCACCGGTATCCATATGCGGGGTAAAAGTCGGTTTATTTTTACCGCGGAGCACTTTGGCAACTTCTGCAGCCAGGCGGCCCAGAGTCTTGTCAGCGGCATCCACTACATACCATTTGCGTTCAATGGTAGCCGGGGTGGCCATGTATGTTTTCATCCTTATTCCTCCTAATACAAACTCAAACTTGAACTGTATCCAGTGATGAGTCTTTGGGTACGGGCCGGGGCTAACGGCGCATACTCAAAGTGATACCGTAATATTGTACAGTATATTACAGGTATTGTCAACTTTTTTTCTTTTCTCTGGCCAGGAAGTTATACAGGGCTCCGATCAGCCCTGCATCGTTCCCCAGACCAGCGAAAGCTACGGTGGTTCCCTCCAGGACCACAGGCAGCAATTCCTTCTTCAGGCTGTCCCGGAGCATCGGTTCCAACAGGTCTTCCTGGGCCATGATGCCTCCTCCCAGGATCACCCACTGGGGATTCAGCAGGTAACAGATCGCCGCAATGCCCGTGGCCCATTGATGGACGGTCTCCCGGAGCAGCCGGTGGAGCGGTTTATCCCCGTGGCGGACCATTTCGCAGAGCAGCTTCCCGTTCAGGGTTTCCGGTTCCACCCCTTTCAGCCGGGCCGCTTTCCGGATCAAGGCGGTCACCGAGGCGCCTTCTTCCCAGGGGATCCGGCTCCCCAGTTTGGCCTGGCCCGCCTCTCCAGCGGTGAAACAGTGGCCGGGCCACAGCCTGCCGTCCCATACGAAAGCGCCGCCGATGCCGGTGCCGATGGTGATGCAGAACAGGCTTTTCGCTCCCCGTCCGTTCCCCAGCCAGTATTCTCCCAGAGCAGCCGCATTCACATCATTTTCCACCCAGCAGGGCAGCTGCAGCCGGCGGGAAACCAGCTGCACCAGATTGACCCCGGTGAGCCCCGGAAAATGAGGTGCAGCGTGGATCACTTCCCCGGTCTGGGGATTGATCATCCCCGCCATGGAAATGGCCGCCCCCTGGACTTTGAAATACTTCTGGTAGGAGCCGATCAGCCCCATCACCTGGTCCAGGAAGGCATCCACCCCGTCCTTGGCGATGCAATTGGGGAGGCTGTCCTTGTTGAACAGTCTCCCTCTGCTGTCTGCCAGGCCGTATTTGATGGCGGTGCCACCGATATCCAGGCAGATGTATTTATCCATGGTTTCAGCCCTGTGCTTGGATGAAGGTGATGGCCTTTTCCAGCCGTTCCAGGGTCTTTTCCCGGCCCAGCAGCACCATCACATCGAACATGCCCGGGCTGAAGGTCCGGCCCGTAAGAGCCAGACGGGTGGGATGGATCACTTTGCCCAGAGAGAGCCCCAGTTCTTCCGCCAGCTTGTTGTAGCAGGCTTCCGTGGTCGCCAGGTCGAATACCGGCAGGGCAGCCAGGGCATCATGGGCCTTCTGGAGCAGATCCGCAGCTTCCGGCTTGAAGGATTTGGCCACACCTTTGGGATCATAGCTGTCCACGTCCTCAAAGAAATAGCGGGAACCTTCCGCCAGTTCCACCAGGGTCTTCACCCGCACCCGGACCACGTCCACCAGATGGTCGAAGTAGGCTTGATGAGCGGGCAGATAATCATCGTCGATGAGCCCGGCTGCCTTGAAGAAGGGTACCGCTGCATCGGCGATTTCCCGCAGGGGCAGGCTGGAAAGGTACTGGCCGTTGAGCCAGGTGAGTTTCTTCACATCATAGATAGCAGCCTTCTTGGACATCTTGCTGAAGTCGAAAGCTTTCACCGTATCTTCCAGGGAGAAGATCTCCTGGTCGTTGCCGGGAGCCCAGCCCAACAGGGTCAGGTAGTTGATGATGGCTTCGTGGAGATAGCCCTTGTCACGGAACTCTTCCACAGAAGTGGCCCCGTGGCGTTTGCTCAGTTTGCTCCGGTCCGGTGCCAGGATCATGGGCATATGGCCGAATTCCGGTGCCTTCCAGCCCAGGGCATCGTAGATCACCAGCTGTTTAGGCGTGTTGGTCAGGTGTTCTTCCGCCCGCAGCACATGGGTCATGCCCATAAGATGGTCGTCCACCACCACGGCAAAGTTGTAGGTGGGGATCCCGTTGGATTTCATGATGACGAAATCATCGAACTGGTCCCAGTTGAAGGTCACATCTCCATGGATCATATCATGGACGGTAATGGATCCTTCCTGAGGCAGCTTGATCCGGACAGAATGGGGTTCCCCGGCCGCCACTCTCTTCTTGGCTTCTTCCGGATCCAGGGCCCGGCAGACCCCGGCATAATGGAAAGGCTGCTTTTTCTTCCGCTGTTCTTCCCGCTGGGCTTCCAGATCGGCAGCGGAGCAGAAGCAGTAGTAGGCCTTGCCCTCGTCCACCAGCTGCTGGCAGTACTTCCGGTACAGATCCAGCCGTTCAAACTGGTAATAAGGACCATGTTCCCCCCCTACTTCCGGGCCTTCATCCCAATCCAGGCCCAGCCATTTCAGGCTGGTGATGATCTGGGAGACGGAATCTTCCTTCAGCCGGTCCCGGTCCGTATCTTCGATCCGCAGGATCATCTTCCCGCCCTGGCTCCGGGCAAACAGCCAGTTGAACAGAGCCGTCCGGGCCCCGCCGATATGCAGATACCCCGTAGGACTGGGGGCAAAACGTACACGTACTTCACTCATGGTTAGCACCTCTCCATTTTTACTTGCTTTTCTTTATTTTTCTTTCTTTTTCTGTTTCCGGGACGCTTCCGCGTATTTGGTCCCCCGTTTGTTGGGACCCACAGCGCTCTTGCCCCGTTTGGGCACCCGTTTCTTCTTGGGGCGCACCGGCTTCACCGTCCGCCGGACTTTTTCTCCTGCCAGGTTCTGCCGTTCCAGGGTAATGGCCAGCTTCTTTTCCAGGTTCTGGAGCCACCGGGTCTCATCGGCGGTGTAGAAGGTGATGGCCGTCCCTTCGCTGCCGGCCCGTCCGGTCCGTCCGATCCGGTGTACATACCAGTCAGGATCGTGGGGGATATCGTAATTCACCACCTGGGTGATGCCTTCCACATCCAGGCCCCGGGCGGCGATATCGCTGGCCACCAAAATCTGGAGCTTGGCCTTCCGGAAGTTTTCCATCACCTGGCGCCGCTTGGTCTGGGACATATCCCCATGGAGCACATCCACATTGAAGCCTTCGCCATAGAGCCAGTCGGACAGTTCCACGGCCCGCTCCTTGCTGCAGCAGAACACCAGCATCAGGAAGGGATTGTACCGGCGGATCAGGGATGCCAGGGCCTCCTTCTTGTGCTCTTCGCTGACCTTGATGCAGATCTGGTGGATGGTGGAAGCGGTGGCTTCCTGGGGAGCGATGTCGATGACCATAGGATTGGTGGTGAGTTTCCGGCTCAGCTTCCGGACTTCCTCATCCAGGGTGGCGGAACAGACCATGGTCTGATGGACCTGGGGCATCAGTCCCAAGAGAGTCTCGATATCCTCTCCGAAGCCCTGGCGAAGCATCTCGTCCACTTCGTCCAGTACCAGGTATTTCACCCCGCCCAGGCTGGTGTTGCCTTTCCGCAGGTGGTCCAGCAGCCGTCCCGGAGTTCCCACCAGCACCTGGGCCTTGTGGCCGATTTTCCGTTTCTCTTCTTCGAAATCCCGTCCGCCGCTCACCGTCAGGGTATAGATTCCAGTATCCCCGTCCAGTTTCCGGATCTCGCCAGCCGTCTGCTGGGCCAGTTCCCGGGTAGGGGAAAGGATCAGGGCCTGGACGAATTCTTTTTTCGGGTCTACTTTATCGAACAGGGGGATCACAAAGGACAGGGTCTTCCCCACCCCTGTCTGGGCACGGGCGATCACGTCCCGCCCGTTCAAAAGAGCCGGGATAGCACGCTCCTGCACAGGCGTCGGGATATCTTTTCCAGTCCGGTGGAGTTTGTCCACCATTGCATCATTCACTTTCAGCTGGGCAAAGCCTGCCGCCATGGGATCATCTCCTCTCATTTTTCAATCGTACCCTTTATTATAGCGTAAAAAACGGAGGAAGGGAAGGAAATGAGGATCAAAGAAGTCAGACAAAGCCCTCTGGACGGCCGGGACGGGCTCCCCTGCGGGTAGCCCCTACCACGTTGGAGTCAGAGATGCAACGGAAAATCATAGAAATCGGGTTGTCGAAGATTCCGTTTCTATGACCGTTAGATCGGACGTTCGATTGCAACGGTGTAGACCAACTATATAAAGTCAAGCCAATTTTAAAATAAATTTCAGTTGCTATGGATCTTGGCAAAAGGGNCAAAGGCCCGCCCTTCCCGGCCGCCTGTTTTTCATAGTCAAGAAGTCAGACATCAGCTTTTTGGCGATGAGCAGGACGGACCTGCTACTAAGCCGTACAGAGCTGACGCCTGACGTCTCAAGGCCCGTCAGGGCCGTTTCTGAATTCTTGTTTCTCTCTTACAACACTTTTTTCCACTTAATGACGGTATTTTTCCACCCAGGAAGGAAGTTCTTGTTTCTTGACGAATGGTATCACCATTGGACCCTTGCAAATTTTATAGAAAGATGGTGATTCCATGAAAATCTCTACCACTGTTGCCCAGGATCTGGACACGTGGCAGGAAGAACAAGCCTTGGATGCTGCCTGCTGCCGGCTCCTGGCCAACAAAATCGTTTTGGCCCATATCCTCCAGGGCTGTCTCCCGGAATATGAGCACTGTTCCATTCCCGAACTGCTTCCCTGTCTGGAAGGGACGCCGGAAATCTGCTCTGCTCCTGTGGATCAGGATGCTTTGAATCCCGGACGCATCAGAGGCGAAAACACGGCGGACAAAAGCATCACGGAAGGGAATGTGAATTTTGACATCCTGTTTTCGGCACGTACTCCCAATGGCAGGGATTCTCGGCAGATTTTCATCAACGTGGAAAGTCAGAATGACTGGGACCCGGGCTATCCCCTGCTGAAGCGGGCCTTCTATTACTGTGGAAGGCTGCTTTCCCGGCAAAAAGGGATTGTCTTCCAGAATTCTGACTACCAGAAACTCCAGAAAGTCTATTCTCTCTGGGTCTGCCTGGACCCACCGAAATCCAAGCAGAACACACTGACTGCCTTCCATATGAAAGAAGAAAATTTGGTGGGGAATGCCAAATATGATAAAATGGATTATGATATGGTGTCCATGATGCTGATTTGCCTAGGACAGCCGGACCATCGGCAGGAGGACATCATCCACCTGCTCAGTGTCCTTTTGTCCACAGAAATGGACCCTGATGTAAAGAAAGAGATCCTGGAACGGGAATATGATATTCCCATGACCATTGAGATGAAAAGGGAGGCGGAAACCATGTGCGGTATCGGACACGCCATTGCGAGAAAGAACTTGGAAAAGGGGATAGAACAAGGCCTTGAAAAAGGCCGCTTGGAAGAACGGGAAGCCAACATTATTGCCATGCTGAAAGAAAAGGTCCCCATGGCGACCATTTCCCGGATCACCCATTACTCCCTGGATCAGATCCAGAAGCTGGGGAAATTGCATGGGGTGCTGTAAGTAGGATAGCCCTTAATAAGAATTCAGACCGGCCCTTTCGGGCCTTTCAGATGTCAGACGTCAGCTTGTTGGCGATAAGCAGGACGGACCTGCTGCTTAACCGAACAAAAGCTGACGTCCGACGTCTCAAGGCCCGGCAGGGCCGTGTCTGAATTCTTTTTGACGTCTCAAAACCCTCTGGACGGCCGGGACGGGCTCCCCTGCGGGTAGCCCCTACCACGTTGGGGTCAGAGATGCAACGGAAAATCATAGAAATCGGGTTGTCGAAGATTCCGTTTCTATGACCGTTAGATCGGACGTTCGATTGCAACGGTGTAGACCAACTATATAAAGTCAAGCCAATTTTAAAATAAATTTCAGTTGCTATGGATCTTGGCAAAAGGGCGCACTTACCCAAGCCCCCTCTTGTGGGCTTAAAAAGATCAGGCTAAATAAGGGCAGCCACTAATACCCAGCCGGTAAATCAATCGGATCAGTTTCTTGGCTACATGGGACAAAGCGATTTTGTAAGGCTTGTGTTCTGACAGTTTCTTTTCAAGGTATTCTTTGAATCTCGGTACGTTCTGTGCAACCAGGCGGGCGGCAAGGTACAGTGTCTTTCGCAGATAGGGGGATCCTCTTTTTTCCATCTTGTTATGCTTCGAATGGTAGTCTCCAGAGTCATGTTTGGAAGGTGACATCCCTGCGTAAGCCAGGAGCTTGTCGACATCCGGAAAACGCTTGAAATCACCAACTTCGCCCAGAATGCTGGCACAAAGGGTATAACCGATCCCTGGTATGTCAATAATCGAAGATTCTTCCTGGTCCACCATTTCCTTAAGCTTCTCATCGATTTCAACGATATGCTGCTTCAACACTTCAATATCCGTAATGGTATGGACGAGTTCCATAGAAGCCGAAAGCGAGACTTTACCGATAGAACGGCATGCTGCCTGGTGGATTTCCAAAGCCTTGCTTTTGTCAAATCTCCCCTGTGAGGCATCACTTAACAGGCGCGTCAGCCGCTTCATGCTGCAATGAGCAATCTGTTCATGGCCAGGATAGGCTTTTAGAAGCGCATAGATTGAAGCAAGATGGATGGAAGATGTCAGCCCTTCCAGCTCTGGGAATAAAATCGTAACCAGACGGGAAACTGATATCTTTAGCTTGGAACACTTCTGCATGGTTTGAGATCTGTAACGAGAGAGTGATTTCATTTCCTCGTTATGGTACAATGAAGAAGAGTAGGTTTGGGAACCTTTCCCTGACACAATCATCTGTGCAATAGCGCAGGCATCGACTTTATCAGTCTTGGTCTTACGCAGGCTGAATCCTTGCTTGTATCTATTCGTGAGAAGCGGATTGAAAGTGAGCAGTGGAAGGTCATGTTCTGAGATGAAATGGGCGAGATTCGAGGAATAGTGACCGGTTGCTTCCAATCCTACTCTTATTTTATCTTTTGGAATGCCCAGTTCAGAAATCTTGGAAAGGAGCATGTCAAAGCCTTCCCGTGAATTGGGAAATGTAAAAGATTCAACTGTTTTCAATGCATCCGAGTCAATGATACAGCAGTCATGTTTCCGCTTTGCAACGTCAATTCCGACACAAAGCATAAAAATCAACCTCCTTTTTTTGAATTGGCAGCTGTGCATCAAAGCCACAGAGACTTCATCATAATGTATCCTCGCTAGATATGAACCGTCGAGCGGTATCCAACTCATTAACAAATTGAATGAATTCTGTGGTCGGACTCTACAAAAACCGTCAAGCGGTAGGGGCGCGCAACCGATCCACAGCTCCATTCTAATCGTACCGTAATTCACTATAAAAGGGAATATCTGGTACAACTCTATTATACGAGGGGTAGGCCTTGTCGTTGTTGGTAGAACCGGTTTTGTTCAGTACGCCGGATCCCCGGCCACCGGCCCAGAGGATCTGCTGTCCGTTGGGCGTGGTCAGGGAGTTTTCCAGGATGGTGGTGATGGTGGCCAGGTAGGAATCCCCTACGGCGGAACCCCCTTTGGTATCTCCCTGGGCCAGTTCTTTGGATGCGAACCAGTTGGTAGCCAAGAGATGGCTGATGTCATCCTTCAGGTTGTTGTAGACCGTCTCTCCATTGAGCATCTTGGTGGTATCGGTGCTGGCCGTATCACTCTGGAGATTGGAAAGAGCCGTGGCCAGGTAGGTCTTGAACTGGGCTGCGGTCACATTCGAACCATCGGCATTGCGCACATAAGTATTGGTCTTATTGCCCACCGTTTCGGTCACGATTTTGACCCCGCTGTCCTGGCTGATATACCGATTGGCAAAGTTGGCCGTGTTATAGGTGAGTTGGTAGTTCAGCCATTGTTCCAAGGTCATGCTGCCCTTGGTGATGACGACGGAAGCATAGCCCTTCCCCTTATCCACGCTGACGCTGGTAGAACTCCCATCTCCCAGCCAGCGGACATTCTGGGTATCGGCTTCAGAGAAGGTGTAATGGGGCTGTCCAGCAGCATATTCCTGGGCTTCCGTGGTATATTCATAGGTCCCATCTGCCTTCTTCACATAATTGCCGTTGGCGTCTTTTACATAGTTGACGCCCTGATAATGATAGGCCGGGACCGTGCCGCTTTTCAGGTAGTTTTCCACGGTCTTTTCCACCAGGGTATCCCAGGTGTCCGTCCCGTATACATAGGCCCCATAACTGTTCCCGGAGTTGATGATCCCGGTGGCCGTCACATCTCCTCCCCCGGAATCCAGGGTCAGAGTTCCCCCGTTGAGGCCGATGGCGATTTCCCCGTTAAGGGTGATCTTCCCGCCGCTGGTCTTGATCAGCCGGTCATCCTTTGCCCCATCCGCTGTACCGCTGCTGTCCACATGGCCAAAATAGGTACCGACCGTATGGCCCGTAGGATCTGCCTTGCCCGTAAGGGTCCCTTCCCCATACCCTTTGGTATTGGCAGAATCACTGGCATATTTCACCGTCCCGCCAGTAGCAGAGGTGAAATCTCCCCCATTGGTATCGATGTTCGCATTGATGATCACGGCACCGATCTGGTCCCCGTTGCTGTCCGCATTCAGGACCACATTCAATTTGTTGGACGTGGAAGAGATATTGCCATTGATGGTGATATTCCGCATGGCATCCAGGGTAAAGGTGGCATCTTTTCCTGCTGTCTTTTCGATATCATTTTTGACGATGATATTGGCGGATCCGTTGGTGGCTGCTGCCTGGATGGTCACATTGGTGCCCGCATTCAGCATTTTTTCCACCATATCGGTAGAGATCCAGGTCACGGCGCTGTTCACGGAAGAGGCATTGGCGGTGGTGGCATCGGGGTCGTTGTAGCCGATGGAGGCACTGCCACTAGTGAAATCAGAATCTGCAGCAGTTTTCTTTTCCGCGTTGTCATAGTTGCTGGTGGTGGTGGGATCACTGTCGGCAATGATCACATCCAAGGGGTCCAGCAACCATTCCCCGGCCTTGCCCTGGGTCCCTTTGGCGTCGATGGTCAGCCCATTTCCCAGGCTCAGCACGTCCCCGGAAGTTTCGATCTTGCCCCCGTCCACGCTGCCTTTGGCCAGCAGGTTGGTGTTGTCGTGGACCACGGTCTTCTGACCGATGACTTTGATGCTGCCGGCGCTCTGGCCTTCGTCTGTGCCGGATGCGTCCAGGGTTCCGCTCACTTCCACTTGGCCGCTTTGGCCCCCGTCCAGGAGGATTTGGCCTTTTTCATCTTTCCGCAGGGTCCTGGCTTCGATGGTGCCGGTATTATTCACTACGGTGCCCAGCACATCGTCGGCACTTTTAGCGGTCATTACCACATAGCCCCCGTCGGCCTGGATCCTGCCGCTGTTGAGGGCTTTAGCCTGGGCCAGTTCTCCGTCCACGGCATAATTCAGCTTCCCGTCGCTGTCCGGGGAAAGGGTCAGCTGTTTGGCGGCGGCCAGGGCTACGGTGCCCCCCGGATTGCTGATGGTACCGGTATTTTCCACCTGGGCCGCATGGAGGGCCACCAGGCCGCCCTGGGCCGTGATGGTGCCCTCATTCAGGATGGCGCTGTTGTTCCCTTCCCCGATGGTCAAGTTCAAGTTGGCGGTACTGCCTGCGAAACTCTTCATGAAAGTGTCGCTGAGCTGGGCGGTGGAAGCCACCAAGCTCCCTACTTCAATGCTAGACGTCTTGCCGAACACCACCCCGTTGGGGTTCACCAGAAACAGGTTCCCGTTGGCGGACAGAGCCCCGTCGATGACGGATTTCTGGCCTCCGGTGATCCGGTTCAGGGCCACCGCGTCCCGGCCGGGCTGGGCGAATTTCACCGCTTCATCCCGGGCAATGTTGAACTGGGTCCAGTCCACCGCCATTTTCCCGCTCTGCTGGGTGACGGTCATGTTCTTCCCGTTCTGGGCAATGGTGCCCTGGCCGGACTGGATCTGGCCGCCAGTGGGCATGGCATAGGCCGTTCCCCCCAGGGACAGGGCCAACAGCACCCCCGCCGACAGTTTCCGTTTCCATTTCTTCGTATATTTCAAATGTTTATCCATAGTTCTGTTCCTCCAGTGAACCTTCATCTCTTAGAAGTACACGCCGCCGATCAGCCAGAAATGACCGTTCTTATGGCTGGTGTCGCTGACCGGTTCCTCGGCTCCCAATCTCCAGGCATAATCTGCCCGGACGAACCAGTCCTGATACCGGGACCAGATCAGCCCGATGCCCACATCCTGCAGGTTCCGATGGTTCTTTTCTCCCGCCGGGGTCAGGCTGCTGTCATGATTCATCCATACGCCCCCGTGTTCCAGGTAGAAGGCCAGGTGGAGCTGCTGTTCCTGCTTCTTGAGCGGCAGCAGCCAGCGGAGTTCCGCCCTTGTGAGATATCCAGTATCCCCGGAGCCTTCACTGGTGGGGTACGCCCGGAGGCCGTAAGGCCCGCCCAGATAGAAATGTTCAGAAGAATCCAGGTTGGAGAAGGCGTACTGGCCCCGGGCAGTCAGCAGCAGGTACGTCCGGCCGTCCAGGTTCTGCCGCCGCTGGATGTAGCCGGTGGCCTTGTGGTAGGTGCCGTTGGTCCGCGGGCTGCCGGCCAGCCACTGGGTATAGATATCGGGAGAATAGAAAGCATCATTGGTGATGTTCCCCCATTTGTATTCCACCCGCCAATCAGTGGACCCCAGGGTATCTTCGTCGTCCCCATAGAGGGACAGGATCCCTGCATCCCCGTTCTTGTCTCCGTAGGTGGAATTCCAGATCCGGCGGTATTCATCTTTGATGTCGCTGTGTTCGTAGCGGACCCCGGCGTACAGGTTGTGCTTCCGGCTCCGGCGGATGGCATAATCCAGCCCCAGGGATGCCACCTTGGAGTGGCCCACCCCATCGTACTGGGCGAATTCATCTCCCAAATCGTAGCTGAGCACGTTGTATCCGGCAGAGAAACGCCATCCATCCCGGATCACCGGCAGGGTGTAGTTCAGGCCCCAGTCGAACATCTTCCGGCCGGAAGTGGAGACATTGGCCATCAGATGGTCCCCTTCGTGGGCCAGGTTCAGGAAGTCGTAATTCACGGAATACTGGTTGTACCCCATGGACCGGCTGCCGTAGTTGCTGGCCGTGAAGAGCCCCTGTTTGCCTTTGTATTCATCCACATCCAGCACCACATGGACGCTGCCAGGCTTGGAGCCTTTCTGCAGCGTAGCCTTGGCATCAGCCCCAGCCAGGTCGGTCAGGAGCCATACGGCCCGTTCCAGGCTGTCCCGGGTGAGATATTTTTCTTTCTTCAGGAAGTTGGTTTCCCGTTCCAGGGCCCCCAGATGGATCTTGGTGTGGTTGTTCAGGGTGAAGCCGTCCAAGGTCCCTACGGTGACAGCGTATTCCACGATCCCATCATTGATCTTCTGCACCGGCAGGTAGGCATGGGCCACCAGATACCCTTTGCCCCGGAAGTACCGAGTCAGGGTGTCAGCCCCGTCCTGGAGGTCTTTAAAAGAAAGCAGCTGGCCTTTTTTATCCGCCAGCAGGGCTTGGAGCTCCGCTTCCGGGATCACATCCTGGCCGGTGATCTTGAATCCGTTCACTTGGACCTTCAGGGTATCCGGCAGTTCCATTTTGGGCCGTTCTGTTTCTTCGATGGCGATCTGACCGGCGGCAGAGGCGGCCCGCTGGGCTTCCGCCCGGGCCCGGTTCCGTGCCTCGTTCTGGAGCATGGTAGCATCACTCTGCCGTTCCCGGACAGTCCGAAGGGCTGCTGCGTCTTCCTGACTGGGTGCGGCTCCTGCTATAGCAGTGGGCAGCACGCCCAAGCTCAGGGCAATGGCGGCCCCGATCAATGGATTTAACTGTTTTTTCATTATGATTGTCTCCCCTTAAGCTGTCCTGTAAAAGCAATTATAAATAATTGTTTTCTTTTTAGTATACTTTCGTATCTATTCTGCGTTCTCCTATTATATACGAATCATTATTGAATATCCACTATTCTTATCCGATTTTTTGTTTGGATATCTGATGTTCACAAATTCTTTCCAACTGATTGTTTTTTGTCTATACTGAAATTTGGTACATACAAAAAAAGGGTTGTTGCACGTTTGTGATTTTCACACGTGCAACAACCCTTTATCTGTTTACTCCAACCTGACCTTACTTGAACAGGTCTTTGATCTTGTTCAGGAAGCTCTTTTCTTCCGGATTGATGCTGCCTCCTCCGGCTTCGCCGAATTTCCGCAGTGCATCTTTCTGGGCATCGCTGAGCCCGGTAGGGATCACCACTTTGATCCGGACCATCTGGTCTCCCTTTTGGCCCGTCCGCAGGGATACGATCCCTTTCCCCTTCAGGCGCAGGATCTTATTGGGCTGGGTCCCTTCCGGGATCTTTACCTTCACCTTGCCATAGAGGGTGGGCACCTCGATTTCCGCCCCCAAAGTCGCCTGGACGATATTGATGGGCACTTCACAGGTGACCGTGGTGCCTTCCCGTTCAAAGAACTTGTGAGGTTTCACATACAGGTACACATACAGGTCCCCAGGGCGTCCGCCCCGGATCCCAGCTTCCCCTTCTCCAGCCACCCGCAGACGGGAGCCGTTGTCCACCCCGGCAGGGATCTTCACTGTCAGGATTCTCCGCTTCTTCACCCGGCCTGTACCGTGGCAGCTCTTGCAGGGATTGGTGACGATTTTCCCGGTCCCATGGCATTTGGGGCAGGTCCGTACATTGACCACCTGGCCAAAGAGAGAATTCTGGGTGACCCGGATTTCCCCAGTCCCATGGCATTCCGGACAGGTTTCCGGCGTACTGCCGGGGGCTGCTCCGGAACCGTGGCAAGCCTCGCATTCCTCTTCCCGGTTCAAGGGCACCTTCTTTTCCGTACCAAAGGCAGCTTCCTCAAAGGTGATCTGGGTATCCATCCGCAGGTCGGACCCCTGCCGGGGACCGTTGTCAGCCCGCCGGCCGGCGCCGCCACGGCCGGCACCTCCAAAGAACATATTGAAGATGTCGTCCATGCCTTCGCCGCTGAAGCCGCCGAACCCTTGGAATCCGCCGCCGAAGGGATTGCCGGCACCTGCGCCGGGCCCTCCCCCGTTCTGGAAAGCGGCATGGCCGTACTGGTCATAGGCCGCTCTCTTCTGGGGATCGCTGAGGACACTGTAGGCTTCGTTGGCCTCTTTGAACTTATCCGCTGCTTCCGGATTGTCTTTGTTCAGGTCAGGGTGATACTTCCGGGCCAGTTTGTGGTAAGCCTTTTTCAGCTCGTCGGCTGTAGCATTCTTGGAAACGCCCAGCACTTCATAGTAGTCTCTCTTCTCTGCCATCCGTATCTCCCTCTAGGAAAGCTTATTTCTTGTCGTCGTCCACGACTTCAGCATCCACTACATCGTCGTCGGCTTTCTTGCTTTCATTTCCTGCACTGGCACCTGCACCGGTATTGGCGTTGGCACCGGCAGCACCCTGGGCTGCACCCTGGTTCTGCTTATACAGTTCAGCACTCAGTTCATACAGAGGTTTCTGCAGGGCTTCGGTATCGGCTTTGATCTTGTCGGTATCGTCGCCTTTCATGGTTTCTTTCAAGGTGGCGATGGCGTCCTGGACCTTCTTGATCAGGTCGTCATGACCCTTGCCGCTCATGTCTTTGATGGTCTTTTCAGCTTGGTAGATCAGGGTATCGGCCTGGTTCTTGGCTTCTACCGCTTCCTTCCGCTTCTTGTCAGCGGCTTCGTTGGCCTGGGCTTCCTTGACCATCTTATCCACTTCTTCCTTGCTCAGGCTGCCGGAAGAAGTAATGGTGATCTTCTGTTCCTTACCAGTGCCCAGATCTTTGGCGCTGACGTTCACGATGCCGTTGGCATCGATGTCGAAAGCCACTTCGATCTGAGGGATTCCCCGAGGAGCAGCCGGGATGCCGGACAGTTCAAAACGACCCAGGGTCTTGTTATCCGCAGCCATTTCCCGTTCGCCCTGGAGGACATGGATATCCACAGAGGGCTGGTTGTCGGTAGCCGTGGAGAATACCTGTTTCTTAGAAGTCGGGATGGTGGTGTTCCGGTCAATGATCTTGGTCATCACACCGCCCATGGTTTCGATACCCAGGGACAGCGGCGTCACATCCAGCAGCAGGACGTCTTTCACATCCCCAGCCAGTACACCGGCCTGGATGGCAGCACCCATGGCCACACATTCATCCGGGTTCACCCCATGGGCCGGTTCCTGTCCCATGGTCCGTTTGATGGCTTCCTGCACCGCAGGGATACGGGAAGAACCGCCTACCAGCAGGACCTTGTTGATGTCTTTCGGGGTCATGTTGGCATCGCTCAGGGCCTTGTTGACGCAGACGATGGTCCGGTCTACCAGGTCGCTGGTCATTTCGTCGAATTTGGCCCGGGTCAGATCCAGGTCCATATGGAGCGGGCCGTTGGGGCCTGCAGAAATGAAGGGCAGGTTGATATTGGTGGTCAGCATATTGGACAGTTCGATCTTGGCTTTTTCAGCCGCTTCCCGGATCCGCTGCATGGCCATCTTGTCTCCGGTCAGGTCGATGCCGTTTTGTTTCTTGAACTCATCGCACATCCAGTCCATGATGCGCTTATCGAAGTCATCGCCGCCCAGATGGGTATCCCCATTGGTGGATTTCACTTCGAATACGCCGTCGCCCAGTTCCAGGATGGACACATCGAAGGTGCCGCCGCCCAGGTCATAGACCAGGATGGTATGGTCGTCGGATTTGTCGATGCCGTAAGCCAAAGCTGCAGCCGTCGGTTCATTGATGATCCGCTTTACATCCAGCCCGGCGATCCGGCCTGCATCCTTGGTGGCCTGCCGCTGGCTGTCGTTGAAGTAAGCCGGTACGGTGATGACAGCTTCGGTGACTTTTTCACCCAGATACCGTTCTGCATCGCCCTTCATCTTTTCCAGGATCATGGCAGAAATCTGTTCCGGCGTATAATCCTTGCCGTCAATGGTCACAGTGTATTTGGTGCCCATATGCCGTTTGATGGAGCTGATGGTCCGTTCCGGGTTGGATACAGCCTGGCGTTTGGCCAATTGGCCTACCAGTCTTTCCCCGTTTTTCGTAAAGCCCACCACGGAAGGAGTCAGCCGGCCGCCTTCCTGGGTGGTGATAACCGTAGGTTCGCCGCCTTCCATCACAGCGACTACGGAGTTGGTGGTCCCCAAGTCAATACCAATAATCTTAGACATAATGAATTCCTCCTGTCAAATCTGGAATTATCAATCGTTCAACACGTCGTTTTCAATCGTTACGGACAACCCGCACTTTGGAATGGCGGATCACGTCGTCACCGATCTTGTAGCCCTTTTCCAGGACCAAGTCGATGCTTTCATCCGGCAGATCCGGATTGCTGCCCTGCATGACGGCTTCGTGGATCTGGGGATCGAAGGGTTTGCCTTCCGCCGGTATCTCTTCGATATGCAGGGTCTGGAGTGCCTTTTCGAACTGCTTGTGGATCATCCCCATGCCTTTCTTCAGGGCGTCTCCGTCTTTGCTGGCTTCCAGGCTGGCTTCCGCCCGCTCGAAATTGTCCAGCACCTTCAAAAATTCCCGGGCTACCTGTCCGGTGACATACCGGCCCAGCCGTTCCCGTTCTTCATTGTTCCGTTTCCGGAAGTTGTCAAAATCGGCCTGCAGCCGCAGGAGCCTGTTCTGCAGTTCAGCGATTTGCTTTTCCTGCTGGGCGATTTTTTCGTCCCTGGGATTGGGTTCCGCTGCTTTTTCGTCTTTCACGTCAGCCGCTCCAGCTCCTGCCGTCTTGGCCTGTTCCGCGGTTTCTTCCGCCGCCGTCTGGGCCTGGGCCGTTTCTGCCTTCACGGTTTCCGGATTCTTCTGCTGCTCCTCTTTCATTGGTCCTCCCCTACTTTTCATCCATTTTATTCATGACCACCCGCAGGTAGTTGTGGAGGTAATCCATCACGGAAATCACCTTCCGGTATTCCATACGGGTCGGTCCCAGGACAGCCAGGGTCCCCACCACCTGTCCGTTGAGCCGGTAGATGGCCTGGATCATGCTGCAGTCCTGGATGCCGGAAAATTTGTTTTCACTGCCGATGGTCACCTTGAGACCGGAGTCTTTGTCGGCCATCAGCATATCCTTCAGCATCTGCTCTTCCTCCAGCACACTCAGCAGCTCTCGGATCCGTTCCGGATCCTTGAATTCCGGCTGGCTGAGCAGCTGTTTGGTACCGCCCAGGTACATCTTGTTCTCCTGCTGGCCGCTCCGCATCTGTCTGACCACTTGGATCAGAGAAGCATACAGGGCTTTGTCTCCAGCCAGAGCATCCCGGACGTCTTTCAGGATCTGGTCCGTGATATCGTCCAGTTTCATCCCATGGAGTTTGTTGGTGACCCGCTGGGCCAGGGTGTCCATTTCCAGGCGGCTCATGCCAGCCGGGATCTGGATCACACTGTTGTCCATCCGCCCATCATTGGCCACGATGCACAAGATGGCCTGGTGCTCGTTGAGAGGCAGGAAGCGCAAGTAGGAAAAGACGCTTTCACTGTCCTTGTTGGCCAGCACCACGGACACATTCTTGCTCATCCGTGACAGGATCTTAGCGGTGGACTGGAAGATATCGTCGATGCTGTGGACCCGTTCCCGGAACCAGCTGTTGATCAGCGCCACGTCATTGGGCGCCAAGGCATCCGGTTTGGCAAGGGAATCCACATAGTACCGATAGGCAGCCGCTGACGGGACACGTCCTGCCGAAGTGTGCGGCTGTTCCAGATAACCCAGCAGTTCCAAGTCGGACATCTCGTTCCGGATGGTTGCCGGGCTGATCCCCAGATTGTATTTCCTGGCGATGCTGCGAGATCCTACAGGCTCAGCCGTTTCAATATAATCTTCAATGATCAGTTGAAGGATTTTTTTCTTGCGGTCACTTAGCACTGTAATCATCTCTCTTCTTGATTGTTAGCACTCTAATGGTTGGAGTGCTAACATCTAAGTGTAAAGATACACCTCTTTAGTCAAATTGTCAATAGATTTGCAGAAAATATTTTTCTTTTTACAGAAATTCCTCAAAGGCCAGATTGCCGTACTGCATTCCCCGTTCCGTCAGATGGATCCGGTCTCCTTCCCGGGCGATCCAGCCCCTTTCAGCACAGGCAGCAAAAGCGTCTTTATATAATGGAAAGAAACTGCTGCCGGTGCGCTGGCGGAATTCAGCAAGGGAGAGTCCCTTGGCAGTGCGCAGGCTCATGAATACCAGCTCTTCCCGGCGAATCTCCGGAGACAGCTCCTCCTGTTCCGGGGCCTCTCCCCGGAGATAGGCCGTCAGGTTCCGGGGATTGGTTTCCCGGCTGATGCCGTCGAACCGGCAGGCTGCCGCCCCGAAGGCCAGATAAGGATCGTAATGCCAGTACACCTGGTTGTGCCGGGATGCCTGGCCGGGCCGGGCGAAGTTGGAGATCTCATACCGCTGGTAGCCGGCTTGGGGCAGGGCTTCCATAAGGAAATCATACATGGCTCCCGTCTCGTCTTCTGGGGGCAGGGCTGCTGTTCCCTCCCGGACCTGTTTGGCCAGGAGCGTCCCTTCCTCCACGGTGAGGCCATAGACGGACACATGGTCCACCCCAGTTTGCAGCAGCCGTTCCAGAGAATCCTGGACGCTTGCCGCCGTCTGGCCTGGATACCCGTAGATCAGATCCCCGCTGATCCGCTGGAATCCGGCTTCCCGAGCCAGGGCGATGGCCGCTTCCGCATCTTCTGCCGTATGGACCCGTCCCATGGATGCCAGTTCGGCCGGCTGGAAGGACTGGATGCCCAGGCTCAGCCGGTCGAAGCCCAGCTGCCGGTAAAATTGGAGCTTGTCCAAGTCCACCGTCCCCGGATTGGCCTCCAAGGTGGCTTCTGCTGGCTGCTGCCAAAATCCCCGCTCCTTCAGGGCCGTGACCACCGCCTCCATAGCATCCAGAGGCAGTACACTGGGAGTCCCTCCGCCGAAATACACCGTAGCATGGGGAGAAACCGGCAAAGCCGGCGTACAGGCGGAGATTTCCTCCGCCAAACGCCGGGCATAGTCGCTCATGATATGTTCATTGTAAATCTGATAGGAAGCGAAATCGCAGTAGGCACATTTATGGACACAGAATGGAATGTGGACATAGACCGCCTGATAAGATTCCCAGGGCTTTGCCATGCTGTTCCCCCCTGCCTTCACGCCATCCCGATGGTGGCTGCCGTATCCTTCAGGATCTGGGCGGAACGGGCCAGGGCTTTCTGTTCACCCTCGCTGAGGGAAATGGGGACGATCTTTTCAATGCCGTCTTTCCCTACGATGGCCGGCAGGCTCAAGGTCGCCCCTGTCAGTCCGAATTCCCCATTCAGATAGATGGAAACCGGCAGGATGCTTTTTTCATCCCGGACGATGGCACTGCAGATCCGCTGGACCCCCATGGCAATACCGTAATAGGTAGCCTTTTTCTTTTCGATGATTTCATAGGCGCTGTTCTTCACGCTGTCGGCGATCTGTTCCATGGCCTTTTCATGGTTATAGAATCCCCGCATCTCGCAGAAGTCGTGGATGGATACACCTCCTACGCTGGCGCTGCTCCACACCGGGATTTCGCTGTCCCCATGTTCTCCGATGATATAGGCTTCGATGTTCCGGTTGTCCACATCCAGATGCCGGCCCAAGAGGAATTTCAGCCGGGCAGTATCCAGCACGGTCCCGGACCCGAATACCCGATTCCGGGGCAGCCCGGACATCTTCTGGGCCACATGGGTGAGGATATCCACCGGATTGGCCACGATCAGTAGGATCCCTTCATAGTCCCTTTTGGCAATTTCCGGGATGATACTGCGCAGGATGCCTGCATTCTTTTTCACCAGATCCAGCCGTGTCTCTCCCGGTTTCTGGCCGGCTCCGGCAGTGACCACAATAATAGCCGCATCAGTTACGTCATCGTAACTGCCTGCATAGATATCCATGGGAGCGGCAAAAGTCATGCCATGGTTGATATCCATGGCCTCCCCTTCTGCCCGATTCCGGTCCACATCCACCAGGACCATTTCCGAAAACAGCCCGTGCTGCATCAGGGTGTAAGCGGTAGCGGCACCAACCATGCCGCAGCCGACAATGGCGACTTTTCTGCTGTTGATCATCGATTTGGACTCCTTTCTGTCTGGTCCCTGAAATTCCCAGGAAACCGATATGTATATATTTTAAATACATTTCTATTATAACAGAAAAAAAGAAAATGCGAAACCTAGAGCTGCGCCAGCAGCACTGCCACGAACACCAGCACGCAGCCGATGATTTCCCGGAAGTCCATCACTTCCCCCAGGAACAGCCAGCCGGAGAGCACAGCGAACACGGATTCCAGGCTCATGATCAAGGTAGCAGTAGTGGGTTCGGTGTATTTCTGGCCGATGATCTGGAGGGTATAGGCCACCCCGCTGGAGAGCACCGAAGTGTATAGCAGAGGCCACCGGCCCCCCCACAGGGCACTGCCCAAGCCTCCTGCCGGCACCCTTTCCCACACTAGGGCCCCCAGGGCGGACAAAAGGCAGGTCATGGCGAACTGGATCCAGGCCACCCGTACCCCGCTGGCCCCTTTCCGGAGGAAATGGTCCACAAAAAGGATGTGGAGGGCGAAGAACACCGCACAGCAGAACACCAGGAAATCCCCGAAAGAAACGGTAAAGTCCCCCTTCACGCACAGCAGATAGAACCCCACCAGGGACATGGGCACGCACAGAAGCAGGATCTTCCGCACTGTCCGCCCCAAAAAGCGTCCCAGGATGGGCACCAGGATGATGTACAGGGCCGTGACGAAGCCGGCCTTCCCGGCGGTGGTCATGGAAAGCCCCACCTGCTGGAGGTTGCTGGCGATCCCCATGATCAGTCCGCAGCAAAGGCCTCCTTTCACCGTTACCCCATCCGGCTTCAGCCGCTGCCACAGATTGCCCCGGTGTTTTCCCCCAAAAGCCAGTACCACCGGCACCAGGACTCCAGTGGCCAAAAGGTTCCGGGCGGCGTTGAAGGTAAAAGGCCCCACATAGTCCATGCCCACGCTCTGGGCCACAAAAGCGCTGCCCCAGATCAAAGCCGTAAGCAGCAGCATCAGATTTCCTTTCACTTGCTCCATAGTATTCCCCTTTTCGTCAGTCATAGGAAAAGGATACCATAAAAAGGGGCTGTTGCCTAGGCAACAGCCCCCTTCTCCTTATTTAATGAACCGAACGTGGGGAATGATTTCCTCGTACACTTCTTCAGCCCGTTTCTTATAGGTCTTCTTGTTTTCTTCGAACAGGTTGCCGCCTTTGGTATCAACAGCCACGATCAGGGGCCCCAGTTCTTCCACTTCACTGGTCCACAGGGTTTCCGGCATCCCCAGATCTTTCCACTGGGCATCGATGATCTTCTTGAAATGGACAGCGGAGACCACGGCACAGCCGGCGGGGAACACACAGAAGATGGTCTTGTACTTCTGGCAGGCATCCATGGTATCCTGGCCCATGCCCCCTTTGCCTACGATCAGCTTCACGCCGGTCTGGGGAATGAAATCCTTTTCGAATTTTTCCATCCGCATGGAAGTGGTAGGTCCAATGGAAACCATTTCATAGGCATTTTCCTGGCCTTCGATGGGACGGACGATAGGGCCAGCATGGAAAATGGCGCCCCCTTCCAGGTCCACCGGCAGCTTCCGGCCTTCTTCGATGAGACGGCGGTGAGCCACATCCCGGCAGGTGGTGATTTTGCCGGTCAGATAGACGATATCTCCGATTTTCAGGTTCTCGATATCTTCGGATTTAATGGGTGTATGCAGCACGACTTTGTTAGCCATTATAATTCAGCCCCCTTATGAGAAGTGATGGTGTAATGCAGGTCTTTGTCGAAAATGATGTGGCCCCGGCGATGGTTCCAGCATCCGATGTTCACAGCCACCCCGATGGCAGACGGATGACGGGCGGTGTTTTCGATGTGGACGCCCAGGACGGAAGCACTGCCGGTCATACCCTGAGGCCCCAGGCCCATCTTATTGATGCCTTCTTCCAGGAGTTTTTCCATTTCTGCAGCCCGGGGATTGGGGTTGTGGGATCCCAGAGGACGCATCAGGGCTTTTTTAGAAAGGAGAGCGGCAGTTTCCACAGAAGTGGCCACCCCGACCCCTACCAGGAAAGGCGGGCAGGCATTGGGTCCGTAGGTATACATACGTTCCAGGACGAACTTGGTGACTCCTTCATACCCTTCACCGGGCATCAGTACCATGGCATGGCCCGGCAGGGTGCAGCCGCCCCCAGCCATATAGGTGTCGATTTCGCAGGTATCGGAATCCGGGACGATTTCCCAGAACACGGTGGGAGTCCCCTTCCCTACGTTCTTGCCAGTGTTGTATTCATCGAAGGTCTCCACGCTGTTGTGGCGCAGGGGGGTGGCGAAGGTGGCCTGGACGGTGGCTTCCTTCAGCAGGCCTTCCAGTTCCCCAATCAGCGGGAAGTTGGTGCCGCATTTCACGAAATACTGGAGCACTCCCGTATCCTGGCAGGACGGACGGTTCAGTTCCTTAGCCAGCTTCTGGTTCTTGGCGTAGGTTTCGTACAGCAGCTTGGCAATGGGCACCGTTTCCTTTTCGGCCAATTCCTTCAGTTTGGCGGCCACATCATCGGGCAGTACTTTGGCCGTATAGCCGACGAACTTGGCCATGATGTCGGTCATCTGTTTGACTTGGGCTTCTTTAGACATTTGCAGTTCCTCCTTATACTTGAACACACAGGTTGTTTTCTATTCATCGATTCCGGTTCCATCAGGGATAGAAGGGGAACAGGATGGGCAGCAGGATCAGGGAGACGATGTAGCCAATAATCACCATGGGCAGTCCGGCTTTCACGTAATCGTTGAAATTGTAGCCCCCGGGAGCGAATACCATCATATTGGCCGGCATCCCGATGGGAGTGGCGAAAGCCAGAGAAGCTCCGATGACCGTTGCGACGATCACCGCTTTGGGGTCCGCCCCCATGGCTTCGGAAATGTTCACGCTGATGGGGATCAAAAGGGCCGCCGTGCCGAAGTTGCTCATGAAGTTGGTCATCACGCAGCTGAGCAGCAGGATCACTGCCAAAAGCAGCAGCGGGGAAGCATTGGATCCCAACAGGCTGATCACCGTATCGGCCACGGCCTTGCCGGCGCCGGTCTTGGCCAGGGCTTTGGCCAGAGCCAGGGTGCCGCCGTACACGAACAGGGTCTGGAGGTCGATGGACTGGTAAGCCTGCTTTTCACTGATGACGCCCAGGGTCACCAGCACCAGAGCTCCGATGCAGCCGGACAGGTAGAATTTGATGCCGATCTGTTTTTCGAAGATCATGGCGATGATGGTGAGGACCATGACGATCAGGGAAACTTTCTGTTTCCAGGGAGCCACCTGGGAGAAATCCGGAGCTTTGTCGTAGATGCTCTCCCCGGTCTTGCCCTGGTGGTCCGGCAGGAACCGGTAGCCCACGGTGGCAAAGAACAGGGTGCCAATCAGCAGGATGGGCAGTCCCACATAGCCGTATTCAAAGAATCCGATATCCTGGCCCACCGCTTCCAGGGCGCTTTTCCCTAACAGGTTCCCAGGAGCCCCGATGATGGACAGGTTGCCGCCCATAGCCGCTGCGAAGATGAGCGGCAGCAGGAGCCGGGACCGGGCAAAACCGGATTTGGAAGCGATGCCGATGACTACAGGGATCAGGATGGCGGCGGTGCCCGTATTGGACAGGAAACCGCTCATGATGCCGGTGACCAGCATGACGGAAACGATCAGCTGCCGTTCAGTCTTGGCAAACCGGGTCACGATGCCCCCTACCTTGTTGGCCATGCCCGTTTCAAAAAAGGCACCGCCGATGACGAACATAGCCACGAACAGGATCAGGTTGTTGTCCACGAACCCAGCAAAGGCATCCTTGGGGCTCAGGACCCCAGTGAGGACCAGCACCATCAGGGCAATCATGGACGTAACCGCCAGGGGCAGCTTTTCGGTGACAAACAGGATGATGACAAGGACCAGTAACGTTAAAGTTATGGCAATGGGTGACATTATGGTTTCTCCTCCTTTGTTCTCCATCAATCCTGCGCGCTGGATTTAATTTTGATATTTGATAATGTATCCATTTCTTGATGATACTATACCCCCATTGGCAGAAAGAGTCAATGGGGATTTGGAATTATCTGATTTTTGGCTACAAGTTGGATAGAATATCATAAATACAAATTAGTTGCTGCCGAAGCAACAGCTAATTTTTGGGTCTCGAGTCTCGAGCTATGAGTCTCGAGACTCGAGACCGAGCCGCTGTGCGGCTCTACTGCTAAGGGCGGGGGCGCTCACGCACCCCCGCCCTTTTCCACCTGTTCCCGATAGTTGGTGAGGATGTTCTCCATGCTCCGTTTCATGTGTTCATCCATGAGTTTCCGGGCCTGTTCCGGGTCGTGGTCCCGGAGGGCTTCCATCAGCTGCTCGTGTTCAAAGAAGGAAATCTTGGCATAGTCGGTTTCCGTCACCAGGAACCCTAAGGAAAGGCCGTTCCACAGGCTTGCCAGGATCTGGGTCAGCTTGGGATTGTCCGCCGCCTCCCACAGGGCCATGTGGAAACTCTCGTTATAATGCTTATAATCCCCATACCGGTGTTCTTCCATACATTTGACCATACCGGCATAGACCCGTTCCACTTCTTTGAGGTCGCTGCCAGGCCGGGCAGCCAGGGCTGCTGCTTCTCCCTCCAGCAGTTCCCGGACGGCAAAATGGTCCCGGATGGATTTTTCATCGATGCCCAGTACCACGGCTCCCTTGTTGGGACGCAGCCGGACCAGCCCCTGGCTGGCCAGCAGCTGCAGAGCTTCCCGCACCGGGGTGGCAGAGACTCCCATATGCCGGGCTGTCTCTTCCAAAGTCAGGATACTCCCTTCCGGGATCTCCCGACGAAGAATGGCCTTCCGCAGATAGGAGGCCACCTGTTCCCGGGCCGGCAGGAGATGGATCTTCCCCACCTGTTTTGCGGAGATTTCCGTTTCCACCCGGGGATAGTCCGGAGAAGGCTTGCCGGAACCGGCCCGGGAAGAGGTTTTCCCCGTCAGTGCCGCTTCTCCAGCCATCTCCTTCCGATTCTCCAAAAGCTCCCGGGCGTGGGAGGAAACCACCATATGCCGGTTGCTGAGCCGAGTCACCAGTCCTTCCAGCTGCAGGCTCTGGAGGGCCTCCCGGATGGGCATCCGGGATACGCCGTAGGTTTTGGCCAGCTCCACCTGTTTCAGTTCCGTACCCGCTTCCAGATCACCGGAGGCCATCCGTCCCCGAAGGGACTGGCAGATCAGTTCTTGGGTGGATTTCTGCAGGGTCACCATGGGACCAGCTCCTTTCCCTCCATCATTTGTCATCCATTTTCAAGATGGCCATAAAGGCTTCCTGGGGCAGTTCCACGCTTCCCACCTGCTTCATGCGCTTTTTCCCGGCCTTCTGCTTTTCCAGCAGCTTCCTTTTCCGGGTGATATCTCCCCCATAGCACTTGGCCAGCACATCCTTCCGCAGGGCACTGACATTTTCCCGAGCGATGATCTTGCTGCCGATGGCTGCCTGGATGGGAATCTCAAAGAGCTGACGGGGAATCAATTTCCGCAGCTTTTCCACCAGGGCACGGCCCCAGTACTGGGCCCGGTCCCGATGGACGATGGCACTGAGGGCATCCACCGGATCTCCGTTCAAAAGGATATCTACTTTCACCATATCGGAAGCCCGGTAGCCGCTGAGTTCATAGTCCAAGGACGCATACCCTCGGGAAACACTTTTCAGCCGGTCGAAGTAATCGAAGATGATTTCCGACAAAGGCAGGGCATAGTGGATCATCACTCGGTTTTCGTCCAGGTAGGTCATATTCTGGTACTCTCCCCGTTTTTCCTGGGACAGTTCCATGATGGACCCTACGAAATCCTTGGGCACGATGATGGTGGCATTCACGAAAGGTTCTTCCACATGCTCGATTACCGTGGGATTGGGGAACTGGGAAGGATTGTCCACCATTTCGATTTCCCCATTGGTCTTCACCACTTCATAGATGACGTTGGGAGCAGTGGTGATCAGGGTCAGGTTGTATTCCCGTTCCAGCCGTTCCTTGATCACGTCCATATGGAGCAGCCCCAAAAAGCCGCAGCGGAATCCGAAGCCCAGGGCGGTGGAAGTTTCCGGTTCAAAGGTCAGGGAAGCGTCGTTGAGCTGGAGTTTTTCCAGGGCATCCCGGAGATTGTCATAATCAGAATTTTCCACAGGGTACAGGCCGCAGTACACCATGGGGGTGGCTTTCCGATAGCCAGGGAGAGGTTCCTTGGCCGGACGATTGTTGTCGGTGATGGTGTCCCCCACCCGAGCATCCTTCACGGTCTTGATGGAAGCAGCCAAAAAGCCCACCTGTCCTTCTCCCAATTCCGGTACATTGACCATGGCCGGTTTAAAGACCCCCACTTCCGTCACTTCATAGACTTTGCCGGTGGCCATGAGCCGGATGGACATGCCTTTCTTCAGGCAGCCATTCACCACCCGCACATACAGCATGACCCCTTTGTAGGCATCGAATTTGGAATCGAAGATCAGGGCCTGGAGAGGTGCTGCCGGATCCCCTTTGGGCGGAGGCACCCGTTTCACCACCGCTTCCAGCACCTGGTCCACCCCCAGGCCGGTCTTGGCACTGCAGAGCACACAGTCACTTTTGTCGATGCCCAGCACATCTTCGATTTCCTTTTCTACCAGGGGCACATCGGCACTGGGCAGATCGATCTTGTTGATCACCGGAATGATCTCCAGGTCATGGTCCATGGCCAGATACACATTGGCCAAAGTCTGGGCCTCGATGCCCTGGGTGGCGTCGATGACCAGGAGGGCCCCTTCACAGGCTGCCAAGGCCCGGGAGACTTCATAGGAGAAGTCCACATGCCCCGGGGTATCGATCAGGTTCAGGATATAGTCATTCCCGTCCTTGGCCTTGTAGTCCAGCTGGACGGCCTGATCCTTGATGGTGATGCCCCGTTCCCGTTCCAGGCTCATGGAGTCCAGGATCTGGTCCTCCATTTCCCGTTTGGACAGGGTCCCGGTCATTTCAATGAGCCGGTCGGCCAGGGTGGATTTCCCGTGGTCGATATGGGCGATGATGGAAAAATTACGGATATGATCACGTTTTGCCATGGGTTCTCTCACTTTCTATGATTCACCTGCAGTGCAGGCTGGAATTTCAATATTTTATTATATCATGCTTTTTGATGGATTGTCGAAACTCCTTTTCCATACAACAAAAAAGGCCGGCAACCAATGTTGTCAGCCTTCCTGCTGTTCAGCCTTATTTTACTGCATTGACTTTCTTAGCTAAACGGGATTTTTTGCGAGCTGCGGCTTTTTTGTTCACCGTGCCCTTCCGAGCAGCTTTATCTAATAAGCTCGCTGCTACTTTCAAAGTGGCCTGGGCCTCTTCTTTGGATCCTGCAGCAGCAAAAGCTTCAACCTTGCGTGCGGTGCTGCGGATTTCAGCTTTCACCGGGCCATTGGCAGCGCGCCGTTCGGCATCAGTCTTGACACTACGAATGGAAGACTTAATATTCGGCATGTTCTCACCTCCACCAATAAGCTTTACCAAAATATAATATCATGGATGGACCCTTTGTGCAAGGGATTTTTCCATTTATTTCTTTTCCCGGGTTCCCTCTCCTTCCTGGGCCAGCAAAAGTCCCTGGGCCATCCGGGCATCTTCCTTCAGCTGTTCCTGGAGCTTTTCCAGGGAAGAGAACTTCTGTTCTCCCCGCAGCCGCATCAGCAGCTGCACCCGGAGCTCTTTTCCATACAGATTGTCATGGTAATGGAAGAGATGGGCCTCCAGCCGGGTTTCCTGATTGGCAAAGGTGGGATTATCCCCCACATTCACCATGGCCCCGTACCAGGCAGCATCCACCAGCACCCTGCCTGCATAGACCCCGAAGGCTGGGATGGCGAAATGCTGTCCCAGGAGCCGGAGATTGGCGGTGGGGAAACCCAGCAGCCGTCCCCGCTGATCCCCCGGCACCACTTGGCCCCGGATCTCATAGGGACGGCCCAGCATCGCAGCAGCCAGTTCCACCCGTCCGGCCGCGATGGCTTTCCGGATGTTGGTGCTGCTCACCACCAGCCCGTCTTTTTTCAAGAGAGGACGGGACAGGATGGTGAGGCCGAAACGGGTATGCTCCGTTTTCAGGAGCCGTACATTGCCCTTTCCCCCTGCGCCAAAGCTGAAGTTGTCCCCGATTCCCACGGCCCGGACCCCGCAGCGGACCAACATTTCCAGGAAAGCATCGGCGCTCATGGCCGCCAATTCCCGGGTAAAGGGGATGTTCACCAGGATGTCCACCCCCAGTTCCACCATCAGCTTCACTTTGGTAGCGTTGTCCAAGAGCCGGGGCGGTTCCAGTTCCGGCTTCAGGCTGGCCAGGGGATGGGTGCTGAAGGTAAAGACCATCAGCTGCAGGTTGTGCTGCCGGGCGTAGGTCCGGGTGGTCCCGATGACTTCCTGGTGTCCCAAATGGACCCCGTCAAAGGTCCCCAGGGCTGCTGCAGAAGGCAGGAGATGGGCATTATGCAGTTCGTCCAGTGATGTGATCAGTTTCATGGTTCCTTCCCTGTCCTATCCTCCACTTCCGGGATATGGATGATCTTGTGGGCCCGGAGACGCCCGTCCACTGCCCGGGCCAGCCCCACCAGGAGCCCTTCTCGGGTCCAGAGCTGGTAAAGGATCCCTTCCTGGATCCCTGGCAGGGTGGTAGCTACCCCCTGGGCGATCCGCCGTCCTTGGAGGCTGTTCACTGTAAGCCTGGGAAAAGCCGCCAGGATGGGTTCGATGCCCTCACAGCAGCTGGCAGGATCCGCTGCGATTTCCTGGAGAGTATGGGCGTCTTCCAGCCGGAACACCCCAGCTTTCCGCCGGAGCAGGAAACTCATGGTCCCTGCCATCCCCAGTTTGGCTGCCAGGTCCTCGCACAGGGTCCGGATGAAGGTACCCTTGGAACAGGTCACGTCGAACACCAGGGTCTTTCCGGTATAGTCCACCAGCTCCAATGCATAGAGGGTGATGGGCCGGGGTTCCCTCTTGACTTCGATGCCCTGCCGGGCCAATTTGTACAGCTTGGTCCCTTTCACGCTGATGGCAGAGTACATGGGCGGGATCTGGGTCCCCTCTCCCCGGAAGGAAGCCAGGGTCCCTTCGATTTCCTTCTCAGTCAGATGCCTCACCGGACTCTGGGCAATGACCTGCCCTTCCGTATCTCCGGTATCCGTCCGGATCCCGAAAGTCAATTCGGCCCGATAGCTCTTTTCCTCATGGGCTGCATACTCCAGGAAACGGGTGGCGGTGCCGGTAAAGACCGGCAGCACACCGGCAGCCAGGGGATCCAATGTCCCCCCGTGGCCGATTTTCTTCATATTGAGGATTTTCCGCAGGGCCCCTACCACATCATGGCTGGTCATGCCCGGTGGTTTGAGTACGTTGAAAATCCCATCCATCACAATGCCTCCAGTGCCTTTTCCAGGGCCTCCAAGAGAGCCTTCTTAGCCTCTTCCAAAGGCAGGCCGATGGTACAGCCCGCTGCCTTGGGATGGCCTCCTCCGTTGAAGGCCACGGCCACTTTGCTCACATCCACCTGTTTGGAGCGCATGCTCACCCGGGTGGATTTGGGTTCCACCTGCTTGAAGAGCACGGCCACATCCACCCCGGCAATGTAGCGGGGATGATAGATGAAGCTTTCCGTGGAAATGGTCTTGTCATAAAGGGCAAAAGGCACTTCCAGGGTAGCGATCCTGCCCCCTGCATAAAAGTGCAGGCTGGGCAGCACCTTGGCCAAAAGCTCCACCGAGTTCCGGGCCTTCAGCTCCAGCTGGTCGGAGATCTCATCCGGCCGGACGCCCCGTTCCAAAAGGTCCGCCGCCACCCGCATGCACCGAGGGGTGGTGTTGGCGTACTTGAAATAGCCGCAGTCGGTGACGATGGCCGTATACAGGTCCGTGGCCAGTTCCTGGTCCACGGGCACCCTGTTGGCTTCCAGCATCAGGTACATGATTTCCCCGGTGGCCGCTGCCTTTTCATCCAGCAGCAGATAATCCGCATACCGGGTGTTGGACACATGGTGGTCGATGTTCAGGATGGGCGCGGATAGGCATTTCTCTGCCTCCCCCATCCGGTCTTTGGAAGACGCATCCACCACCACCGTCAAATCGCAGGGGATCTTTTCCCCCGCTTTGGGCTGTTCATAGGCTTCCAGCCCCGGGAGGAACTGGTACACGGCCGGCAGGATGTCATCCACCAGCAGCCGCACCCGTTTTCCGGCCAGCTTCAAGGCACGGGCCAGACCCAGGGTGGACCCCAGGGTATCCCCGTCCGGACCCACATGGCTCACCAATACCAGGCTCTGGGCCCCCATGAGCAGCTGCCATGCCTCTCTCAGGTCCACCTCTTTACTCATGGTTCTCTTCTTTCTTCAGTTCATGGAGGATGGATTCGATATGGGCGCTGTATTCCATGGACGTATCCTTGTGGAAGCTGAGCACCGGAGCCACCCGCAGCTCGATGCGCCGGGCGATTTCCCGCCGGAAGAAGCCCAGGGCGGACTGGAGGCCCTTCCAAGCCTCCGCCTGCTGTTCTTCACTGCCATAGAGACTCACATAGATTTTGGCATAGCTCAGGTCGTTGCTGACTTCCACACCGGTAACGGTCACAAACTTCACCCGGGGATCCTTCACATCCCGGATCAGCATGTTGCTCATTTCCTGCTTGATCAGCGCCTGCAGTTTTTCCGCACGAAGTTTCGACATAGTATCTCCTTATTCTGCGGCCACTTCTTCCATCACGTAGACTTCCAGCTGGTCGCCTTCCTTGATGTCCCGGTAGTCGGCCAGGGTCAGCCCGCATTCGAAGTTGGCTGCCACTTCCTTCACATCGTCCTTGAACCGGCGCAGGGAATCCAGTTCCCCTTCGTGGATCACGATGCCGTCCCGGACCAGCCGCACCTTGGCGGACCGGGTGATCTTTCCGTCTTTCACATAGGCCCCGGCAATGAGGATCTTGTTGATGGGGATCACTTTCCGGATCTCCACATGGCCGATGATCTTTTCCTTGAACTTGGGGGCCAGCATCCCTTTGATGGCGGCTTCCACATCGTTCAGGGCATCGTAGATAACCCGGTAGGTCCGGATATCCACTTTTTCCGCTTCGGCGGTCTTCCGGGCATTGGCATCCGGACGGACGTTGAAGCCGATGATCAGGGCGTTGGCTGCGGAAGCCAGCATCACGTCGGATTCATTGATGGCGCCCACGCCGGAATGGACGATGACCACTTTCACCTCATCGTTCTTGATCTTGGTGAGGGCCTGTTCCAGGGCCTGGATGGTGCCCTGCACATCGGCTTTCACCACGATGTTCAGATCCTTCAGTTCCCCTTCTTGGATCCGGTTGAAGATATCGTCCAGGGAAACCTTGGCCTTCTTCTGTTCTTCCATCTTCTGCTTGGCCAGGCGTTTTTCCGCCACGGACCGGGCTACATGTTCTTCGCAGGCATCCAGGATATCCCCGGCTTCCGGCACGTCGTTGAGCCCAAGGACTTCTACAGGAGTGGAAGGCAGGGCCTTTTTCACCTTTTCGCCCCGGTCATTGACCATGGCCCGGACTTTGCCGTAGCAGGTGCCGGCCAGGATGGAATCCCCGATATGCAGGGTGCCCCGGTCGATGAGTACAGAAGCTACAGGGCCTCTGCCCTTATCCAGCTTGGCTTCGATGATGGTGCCGTGGGCCGGCAGGTTGGGGTTGGCTTTCAGTTCCAACATATCCGCCACCAGAAGAATCATTTCCAAGAGGTCGGAAATGCCGGTCTTCTGCCGAGCAGATACCGGGACCATGATGGTTTCGCCGCCCCAGGCTTCCGGGATCAGTCCGTGTTCCGACAGCTGCTGCATGACGAAATCCGGATTGGCCCCTTCCTTGTCAATCTTGTTGATGGCCACGATGATGGGGACCTTGGCCGCTTTGGCATGGTTGATGGCTTCGATGGTCTGGGGCATCACCCCGTCATCAGCGGCCACCACCAACACGGCGATATCCGTCACCTGGGCCCCCCGGGCACGCATGGCCGTAAAGGCTTCGTGGCCCGGCGTATCCAAGAACACAATGGGCTTGCCCTGGCAGACGACCCGGTAGGCCCCGATGTGCTGGGTGATCCCGCCGGCTTCCCGGGCGGTCACATTGGTCTTCCGGATGGCATCCAGGAGAGAGGTCTTGCCGTGGTCCACGTGGCCCATGACCGTCACCACAGGGGGACGGGGCACCCGCAGGGCTGGGTCATCCTCCACTTCCGGCACTTCCGTAGGATCTGCTTCAGGGGGCGGTTCTTTGATTTCGCAGTTGAAATCCATGCCCACCAGTTCCGCGGTCTCATGGTCGATTTCCTGGTTGATGGTGACCATCTTGCCCAGCATGAACAATTTCTTGATCACTTCATTCACGTCCCGGCACAGGAGCTTGGCAAAATCCTTGACACTGATGCTCTCGCCCACTTCGATGCTGGAAGGACGCACCGTTTCCACCTTCTTGGCCGGAGCGGTATGGGTATTGGTGTTGTTGTTCCGATGTTTGTGATTCTTCATCATATGATCTGCACTGCGGGTAGGACGGTCCTCCCGGGTAGCGTAAGAGCCCTTGATCTTCTCCCGTTTTTCCTGATGGTTATGGCCGCCGCTGCGTTTGCCCATTTCTTTGCCGGCATGGGCGCTGTTCATGTTCACAGGGGCTGCTGGTTTGGTACCCCTTCCGTTCTGGGGTTTGTTCCGGTTATTGCCGCTGCGGTCGTTGTGGCTGAACCGGTTCCCGCCATTTCCGTTCCGGCTGTTCTGGCCGTTCTGGGGACGGTCGCCCCGCCGGCCGCCATCCCGGTTCTGGTTCTGGCTGTTCTGGGGACGGTCGCCCCGCCGGCCATTGTCCCGGTTCTGGCCGTTCCGTTCCCGGTTCCGGTCATTGTTCCGATCATTGCTCCGCAGCTCTCCCCGGCTGTCGCCCCGCCGGTCATTCCGGTTTTCCTGGGCCGTCCGTTCCCCGCTGCGGGCCTGTTCCTTCTGCTGGGCATGATGGGCCTGGATGGCCGCTTTGCCCACCGCCACGTCACTCTTCACCTGGGCCACTTTTTCCATGACAGGCTTCACCACTTGGGCCGCTTTATCCTGGGCCTTCTGGGCAGCCGCCTTCACCGTCCCCTGGTTGTTCTTCAGCCCCTTCACGATCATATCCCGCACGCTGGTCTCCACCGTGCTCATATGATTCTTCACGTTGATCTTATGGTCAGCCAGAAAGCCCAGGACTTTCTTGTTGTCCAGATTCAGTTCTTTGGCAATTTCATAGATTCTATATTTTGTCATCCGCACACCTCCATAGTTACAAGCCCATCATCTTTCGAAAATTGTCGTCCAGGAGAATGACAGCAGCCCGGGGAGCTTTCCCGAGGGCGGCCCCCATCCGTGCCCGGTCCAACCGTTTTCCGTAAGGGACCTGGTTGGCGTCGCACCAGCGCTGGATCTTTTCCACCGTGCGCTGGGAGGCATCTGCGGCAATCAGCACATAGCGGGCACGCCCTTTTTTCAGCGTGTCCCATATGCCCTGATCGCCGGATGCCACTTTTCCGGCTCTCTGTGCCAGGCCCAGGGCGAAGCAGAGTTCCTCATCGGTTTTCATGAGACAGCTCCGCCAGCAATGCTTCCTTGGTTTCCGGAGGAACCTTCACCTGCAGGGCTTTTTCCAGGCTTTTGCTCTGGAAAGCCTTTTCGATGCAGGCAGGGTTGGGACACACATAGGCGCCCCGGCCCGGTTTCTTGCCGGAACGGTCCAGGCTCACTTCCCCTTCCGGGGAACGGACGATCCGGACCATTTCTTTCTTATTGTGGGTCTCCCCGCAGCCGATGCAGGTGCGCTGGGGGATTTTCTTCACTTTCATGCGTCCTCACCACTTTCCTCAGGAGCCTCCTGGGCTTCCTGGGCCTGGGCCGCTTCTGCTTCTACTTCTGCTGCCGCAGCCTGGCTTTCGCTCTTGATGTCGATCTTCCAGCCGGTGAGTTTGGCAGCCAGGCGGGCATTCTGCCCTTCCTTGCCAATGGCCAGGGACAGCTGGTAATCAGGCACCACCACCCGGCAGATCTTTTCTTCTTTGCTGGCCCGGGCGGAGACCACTTTGGAAGGAGACAGTGCGTTAGCCACGTACTCTTCCGGGTCCTCGCTGTATTTCACGATGTCGATCTTTTCGCCCCGGAGTTCATCCACGATGGCCCGGACCCGCATGCCCTTTGGGCCCACACAGGCCCCCACCGGATCCACACTGGGATTGGTGCTGTGGACAGCGATCTTGCTGCGCATCCCCGGTTCCCGGGCCACACTGTCGATGACCACGGTGCCGTCCTGGATTTCAGAGACTTCCAGTTCGAACAGCCGTTTCAAGAGGCCGGGATGGGTCCGGGACAGGATGATCTGGGGCCCCTTGGTGGTCTTTTTCACTTCCACCACATAGCACTTCAGGCGCTGATGGTAATCATACGTCTCATGAGGGATCTGTTCATTGGGCAGCAGCAGGCCTTCTGCCGTCCCCAGGTCGATGAACACGTTGTGTCCTTCGATCCGCTGGACAGTCCCGGTGACGATGTCATTTTCCCGGTCGGAATACCGTTCATACACCATGCCCCGTTCTGCCTCCCGGATCCGCTGGACAATCACCTGCTTGGCATTCTGGGCAGCGATCCGGCCAAAGTTCTTGGGGGTCACTTCCGTTTCCAGGATATCCCCGGCCTGATAATGGGCATTGAGCTTCTGGGCGTCTGCCAGGCTGATTTCCGTCGTCGGATCCGTGACTTCTTCTACAATGTTCTTCCGGGCATAGACATGGATCTCCCCGGTCTCTTTATGCATGGAAACCCGCACATTCTGGGCAGAGCCGTAATTCTTTTTATAGGCGGTGATCAGGGCTTCCTCCACTGCACTGTACAGTACATCCGGAGAAATCCCCTTCTCCTTGGCCAAGAGCGCAATGGCTTTCACGAAATCCGCATTCACTTCAAAACTCCTCCTTAATATAATTATAAATTAAAAATCGATATGGGGCCGGACAGAAGCAATGAGCTTCCGTTCAATGGTCCGTTCCTGCTGCTTGCCATCTTCCACCACCAGATGGTCTGCATCATGGCTCTTCAGCACGGCGGTCAGCTGCTTTTTCCCTTCATAGGGGGCGAAAAAGGCCAGATCCACCTTGGTTCCATAGTGGGCCGCCAGGTCCTTATCTTTTTTCAGGGGCCGGTCGATGCCGGGAGACGAAACTTCCAAATAATACTTTTCTTTAATGAAGTCTTCCTCATCCAGCTTTTTGGCCAGGGCATTGCTCACCGCCGAGCAGTCATCGATATCGATGCCGCCCTCCTTGTCGATGAACACCCGCAGGAACCAATCCCGTTCCCGCACATACTCCACATCCACCAGTTCAAGGCCGGCTGTTTCCACAATGGGAGACACCAATTCCGTCACTCGCTCCGTGATTTTCTTTTTGTCCATTCAGACACCTCTGCTTCTTCCTTCCTAGTAAACGAAAGAGCGGGTATAAAATACCCACTCTCTAAGGTCTGCCTCAGTTTTCTAAGTCATTATAACACTGCCGGAAGAAAATGGCAACCTAAAGCCTTTCCTCTTCTAAACAGGGAGTTATACAACTAACAAGCCAAATGTGGTATAATATCCTGTAACTTATGTTCTCAATCTCTATTTTTATCTATTATAGGAGCTGACGTGATGACAAGCAACAAAAACAAGAACTGGAGGATGCCCTTCGGTTCCCCTTCCCCCCACAAACGCAAGAAACTGGGCGGGACGATTTTTTCAGCGATCATGGCCCTGATCCTGGTAGGTTTCCTGTCGGTTGCCGCCTTCTTCGCCGTGGCCAAATTCACCACAGCCAAGATCCTCACCAAGGACATGGCCCCCATGGCTTCTTCTCAGTTTTTTGATGCCAAGGGCAATCTGATCACCACCGTAGATTCTGAGGAAGACCGGATCCCGGTGACCATCGACAAGGTGCCCAAGAACCTGCAGCACGCTTTCCTGGCAGCGGAAGACATCCGTTTCTATGAACACGGCGGCATCGATTTCCGGGGCATCGGCCGTGCCATCTACACCTACATCCGGTGGGGCGAGGTCCAGGGCGGCAGCACCATTACCCAGCAGCTGGCCAAGAACTACTTCCTGACCCAGGAACAGACCCTGAGCCGGAAGCTCCATGAAGCCTTCATCGCTCTCCAAATCGAGCAGAAATACACCAAGAAGGAAATCCTGGAAATGTACATGAACCAGATCTACTTCGGCCAGGGTGCTTATGGGGTGGAAACCGCCTCCAACACCTATTTCGGCAAACATGTGGAAGATCTGGACCTGGCCCAGAGTGCCATGATTGCCGGGATCCCCAAGAGCCCCAACTACTATTCCCCCCTGTCCAATCCCAAAGCCGCCAAGGCCCGGCAGAAGACAGTGCTGGAACAGATGACCAAATACGGGTTCATCACCAAGGAACAGGCGGATGAAGCCTATGCGGAACCCCTGACCTACAAGAGCCTCAATGAATCCCCGGGCTCCAAGAAATATTTCATCGATTACTGCATCCAGCTGCTGGTGGATAAATTCGGTCCTGATGCCGTATACAAACAGGGGCTGAAGGTCTACACCACCCTGGATCCGGATATGCAGAAAGCCGCTGAAAAAGCGGCGGCCCTGACGCCTACATATTATACGGACAGCAGCAAGCTGAAACAGCCCCAGAGCGCTATTGTAGCCGTAGATCCCAAGACCGGCTACATCAAGGCCATGATCGGAGGCCGGGGCACGGACCAGTTCAACCGTGCCGTGATGGCGGAACGGCAGCCTGGTTCTTCCTTTAAGCCTTTCGTTTACATGAACGCCCTGGAACAGGGTGCCACTCCCAGCGATACCGTCCAGGACTCCCCCATCCCGGGAGACTGGAACCCCCAGAACTATGACCGGAGCTTCCATGGCACCGTGTCCTACCGGACGGCACTCACCTATTCCTACAACGTGCCTGCCGTCAAGGTGGCCATGAAGTACGGAACGGAAAAGACCCTGAAACTGGCCAAACGGCTGGGGATCACCACCCTGGTGGATGATGACGACAACGCAGCCATGGCCCTAGGGGGCCTGACCCACGGGGTGACGCCTCTGGAAATGGCCGGTGCCTATGCGGGCATCGCCAATATGGGGAAATTCAACAAACCCACTCCCATTGTGAAGATCCTGGACCGGAACGGCAAAGTGCTCTATGAACACAAAACCAATCCCACCCAGGCTGTGAAACCGGAAACCGCCTACATGATGATTTCCATGATGGAAGACGTTATGACCCGGGGTACTGGCCGGGGGGCCGCCATCAACCGTCCCTGCGCCGGGAAATCCGGGACCACTGACACTTACCATGATGCCTGGTTCGTGGGCTTTACGCCCAACCTGGCCTGTGCCGTATGGATCGGGGATGACAACAACGAATCCCTGGGCGGCATGACAGGTGGCGGTGAGCCGGCCACTCTGTGGCGGACCTTCATGAGCGGTGCCTTGGACGGCATCCCTGCAGAAGACTTCGAAAAGCCGGACGGCTTCAAGATGCCTGCACCGAAATATGAAGCCCCCAAAGCCCAGCCTAAGAAAGACACCGCCAAGAAACAAGATACCAAGAAACAGAACTCCAAGAAAGAGGACTCCCTGCCAGGCGGCGGGAACGTCCCTCAGCCGCCTCGGTCAGGAAAGAGCTCCACGCCCCCGCCGGTACGGCCGCCGAAACAGTGAGTATAGAAGAAAAAAATCCCTGCCGCAGTTGCGGCGGGGAGATTGTT
>NZ_LT608315.1:2409566-2625322 GCF_900095825.1 Acidaminococcus massiliensis
CCCCCCCGCCGGTACGGCCGCCGAAACAGTGAGTATAGAAGAAAAAAATCCCTGCCGCAGTTGCGGCGGGGATTTTTTTGTCAATGTTCAATGGCCGATGGAAAGCAAATGCGAACCGCATTTGCCGTTAAATAGAGCGGCCCCCTCCGATCCCGACGTTGCCTTTACTTCCCCTTCATATATCGTTTCAATTCTTCATAAAAATTTTCCCGAGTTCCAGCCATGATCACCACAATGATAGCATCGCCTTCCACAATCACTGTATAGGCCAATTCGTAATTGGTTTTATTGTAATAAACATCATAACTGCGGATACCTGCCAAATCCCCTGTTTTTTCCTGACCAAGGGTGGGATCCTGTGCCAAATTTTCCAAAGCCTTCCGAAACAATCCTTTCAGCTTATTATCCTTTATTTTTTTCAGGAACCTGGCTGCCGGCTTCATAAAGCGGATTTCTGCCATCGGTCAATCCTCCGCCGAAAACACGTCATCCATGGTCTCATATTCCTTTTGCCCTTTGGCCACTTTCCTGGCATCGGACAGCATGGCCATCACAGCAGGGCCCACCTGAGCCTGCTTTTCCCGGAAGGCTTCCAAGAGTTCCTGGCCGGACAGACCCTGTGCGATCAGGTCCGCCAAAATGGATTCTGCCAGTTCTCCGCCCTGGTTGGCTGCAATAGGACGGATGATGATGGCATCTCGGGTCAGGAGGCATTCTGCTTCTTTCCCAAAACCCACCTGGGTAAAATATTTTTGAGGAATGGTAAATTGTCTCTTGGAAGTTATGGTCACCCGTTTCTGATCCAGGACCGGTTCTTTCAGCACCGCATTTGTCATAGTGATTTTCTCCTTTATAAAAAGATGGTAAGATTTCCTTGTTTCAAGGAAATCTTACCATCTTTCGCATCGAAAAACAAGAGTATGCTAGAAATAGCATGCCCCCTGGGCGGCCGGGAAGGTCTCCCCTGCGGCGATCCCCTACACCGTCTCTGGCGATCGTTCGAGAACAACGGGGTGCTCCGACAGTCCCTACAGATCCACATAGGGCTGAACTCCGTCATCGTCCTTACGCTGCACTCTGCACTGTTCTTCTCCCATAAAAAGAACCCGTCCCAAAAGGGCGGGTCCTTTCCATCGGCCGCTGACTTCTGACAGCTGACCGGCTGCTGCCTCTGCAGCAGCCTTCTTACCGATTGTTCTTGAAGAAGGCCAGGGCCACTTCGGGGAACAGTGCGTAGGACAGCACGTCTTCCACGGAGGCGTTGGGATAGCCTTTGGCGGCCAGGTCGGCTTTCATCTTGTCCATTTGCGGCGGAATGTCGTCGGCCGGTCTGTGGGTGATGGGAGCGATCGTGGTCTTGCCGGTCTTCTTGACGATCCAGCGGCGCACCACTTTCTTCAGATCTTCGCTGATAGGCCCCGGAGTCTTGCCGTATTTGCCCAAAACAATGTCCTGGATTTCTTTGGGGATCATCTTGTACCGTCCCATCATTACGTTCATGGTAGCCATGGTGCCAACAATCTGGCTGGAAGGAGTCACCAGGGGAGGATACCCCAGGTCGGCCCGGACTCTGGGCACTTCCTTCAGCACTTCTTCGTACTTGTCGGCCATACCCATCTGGGTCAGCTGGTTCAGCATGTTGGACAGCATACCGCCGGGGATCTGGAAGCTCAGGACCTTGGGGTTGATGCTGATGTTGCTGGGCAGGTTGAAGGTCTTCACCAGGTCAGCACGGACTTTCTTGAAGTGGTCCGCAATGGGCCCCAGTTTGTCCATGTCGATGCCCGTATCTCTGGAAGTCCCTTTCAGGGTGTAAACCAGAGATTCGGTGCAGGGATGGCTGGTGGTTTCCGCAAAGGGAGACAGAGCCGTATCCACAATGTCCGCACCGGCTTCAATGCCCTTGAGCAGAGCCATGGAAGCCATACCGCTGGTGCAGTGGGAATGTACATCGATAGGAATATTGATTTCTTTCTTCAGGGCTTCCACCAGGGAAGAACAGGCATAGGGAGCCAAGAGGCCGGACATGTCCTTGATGCAGATGGAGTCAGCTCCCATTTCCACCAGTTCCTTGGCCAGCTTCAGATAGTCGCTGTCCTTGTGGTACGGGCTGATGGTGTACACCAGGGTGCCCTGGGCATGAGCGCCGGCAGCCTTGGTGGCTTTCATGGCGGTTTCCAGGTTCCGGGTATCGTTGAAGGCATCGAAGATACGGATGATGTCGATACCGTTGTCCACGCTGCGTTTTACGAATTCGGTGACCACATCGTCTGCATAGTGGTTGTACCCCAGGATGTTCTGGCCACGGAGCAGCATCTGCAGCTTGGTCTTTTTCACATGTTTCCGGATGGTGCGCAGCCGTTCCCAGGGATCTTCATTCAGGAACCGCAGGCAGGAGTCAAAAGTGGCGCCGCCCCAGGCTTCCAGGGCATAAAAGCCGCAGTCATCCAGTGCTTCCAGTACGGGCAGCATGTCGCTGGTGCGCATACGGGTGGCACAGAGGGACTGATGGCCGTCTCTGAGAACCGTTTCCACGATTTTAACGGGGTTCGGATTGTTCATTGCTCAACCTCCTATAGTTAAGAACAGCCTAATGGTTTTATACAATATCCATTATAACATACAACTGTTCCAGGTGGTAATACAATGTATTTTATTTTAATTATTAGAATGTTCTTATTGCACCCTGGAAAAGGGCATCGTTTTCAGCAGCTGTACCGCCGGTACCATGCCAGATATTCCTGTTCCACTTCTGCAAAAGGCCGCACCTGGTAATCCACCGGCAGCACCAGGGTCCCTTCCTGTTCTCGATTTTCTGGATGATCCATGAGATGATGCAGATCGCTGAACATGAGCGCCCGATCGATCTGCTTCAATTCCGCCGTCTCTTCCGGCGTCAGCGGTCCCCCCAGGAACCGAGCGAATACCGCCTGGAGGAGGCTTTCCTCCAATTCCCGATAACGGGGCATATTGACCTTGTAGGGATGGGGCACATCGGACAAGTAGCATTCCGTGGCATCATGGAGCAGGGCGCCTAAGATCACCCGGCGGCTGTCCCCCCGGGCTTCCGCCTCTTGGGCCGCAGCCATACAGTGCTGCCCTACGGAATAAAAGGTCTTTACATGGCCATTGCCCCGGCACAGAAAGCTCAAGGCATGGGCAATGTCTTCGATCCGGATCTTCTCCGGATCCGGATGGAGGGGATCGAACTGGATCCCCGTATAAGTTGTGATTTCACCTGCAGTCATAACAGCGGGCAGGCCCTCCTTTCCGTCGTCCATCGTAGGTTTAAGGAGCCAGACCGGCCCTTCGGGCCTTTCAGTTGGGATGATTCTGCCTCCTACCATTTTTCCATTAAACCATAAAATGAGAGAATAGAAAAGGGGGTGCTGCACGTAACATGCAACGCCCCCTCCTCTTCACGCCCCCACCGGCCGATACCGTTCCTGCCCCAGCACTTCCAGCATGAAGGCCATGGGGTCCAGGTTCCCTTCCCGGATCATCTGGAAGATCTGGGGGCTGCAGCCGGAGACCAGCACCGCTCCCTGCTGGTTCTGGGTCACTGGCTGCTGGCGGGTCCGGCTGTCCACATTCCAGAAAATCACCTGGGGCAGTTCGTATCCCTGGGCCCGGAACTTTTCCCGGGCCCGCTGGAAGTTGGTCCCTTCTCCCCGGCAGCAGGCCGCGTCGAATTCCATGTCCGAGATCACATACAGCCGCTGAGGCAGCTCTTCCTGGGTCATCCGTTTCCGGACGGCTTCCCGGAGGAGCAGATCGAATACCCCTTGGAGATCCGTATTGGCCACTTCATTGAAAGACATGGTGTACTGGATCTTTTCGGCGATATCCCGTCCCTTGATCTCCACCAACCGGGGATGTTCGCTGAAAGTGATGAAACGGTTCCGGAAAGGCCCCCGGTTCCGTTCGGCAAAATACACCGCCAGGGACTGGGCCACCGCCGCCGGCAGAGGATGGGACCCGCCATACATGGAACCGGATCCATCCGCCACTACCAGGGCGTTCTCTCCCCGGGTGAAATCTTCTTGGGCATTCCAGGTCACATCCAGGGAACGCCGCTGTTCTTCCGTAAGAGGCTGGGCCGGCCGTTCCCAGAATCCGTTGTTTTCCACCAAAGGAGCCACGATATCGTAGGGAGCCAGGGTGCCGGTGTGGAGCTTCTTCTCTCCCTTTTCCACCTGGTCCAGGAAGGCCTGGTACCGTTCGCCATCATTCCGCCAGAAGGCCTGCCGGTATTTGAACAGGGCTTTGGAAGGCTGCCGGTCATAGGCAAAGGTGTAATCCCGGTTCCGGAGATGGTTCTCCAGGAGATGGATTTCCCGCCGCAGCCCGGTGAGAAGCTGCCGATACTCCCGTTCCGTCAGATGGAACTGCCGGGCCAGGTGGCGGGCCTGGTTCACCGTCCGGGTGCAGGAAGCGTTCACCGAAGGCAGCCATTTGGCCAAAAGGGAAACAGGCTGGCCTTCTTTTGCGGACCGTTCGTCCGCTTCCAGCTTCTGCTGGAAGAAAGAAACTGCCTGTTTTTCACAAGGAGTGCCCAACAATTCCAACAAATCATCATACCGGCCATAGTCCGGCACCAGGGGCAGATTTTTCTCGGCTGCTTCCGGGGCAAAAAGGGCCAGCCAATGGAAGATGATCCGGAACACCCGCCGTTCTCCCAAGCCCCCCCGGATATCCCGGGCAAAGAACAGGGTCTTCAGGGCCAGGTCCCGGTTCTCCCCATAGGCCGCCTGGAAAAGCCGGAGGATTTCCCTTTTGGGACTGTGGCGCAGAGCACCGATAGAAGCAAACAGATCCAGGCACGGAGAGCCTGTGCTGGTATAAGTCAGGGCCCCGTTCTCCGTCCGGGTCCAATTGATTTCTTCCTGCAGCAGTCCTGCCATGATGATTCTCCTTTCCATCCCTGCCAAGGTCCCCTTCCACCCGGAGAAGGGCTGCCGGAGCAGCTCTCCTCGCCGGGCAGACTTTCGGCTATCGCAGTTTCTGAAATAGAAAAGCGCTGTAGGTACCTTTCAAGACACGTTTTCCATAATGATCTTGGAAATGTTGGCTGTCCGTGTCTTCCAAAGCATCAAAAGGTTCGGGATCCCCTCCCGCAGACACTTGAAAAGTGCCCAAACCCATTTTCATACTTGTTTTTGCTGTAGATGCTTTCGATGGTTCCATTCTACCGGAAAAAGCCTTTTCCATCATGGAAAAAAAGGTACGAACGATGTTCGCTACCGTTCGTACCTTTGCTGTCTCTCCAGCCGCTCTTTGATTTTCTGCACCAGTCCCGGCGGATCCACCGCCTTCAGGAAAGGACCGAAGGCCAGGATCCGGATCAGCAGTTCTGTCTCATCCGGTTTGTAGTAAAAAAGGGTCAGCCGGTAATGGTCCTCATCCAGCTGCACCGTTTCCTTTTCCAGATCAGAAAAATGCAGGAGCGCCCGTTCCAGGGCTTTCCGCCGGTCCACCAGTTCCAGCACAGCCCGGGCCTTCCAGCGTTTCCGGTCCCGCTGGCGGGCTGATCCCGGCTCCTTCAAATGGATTGCCTGGAGGGAGGATACCCGGAGGGTATAAAGGGTTCCCCGGTCCGAATGGGCCAGGAACCGGAACTTATCGTCCAATCCGGAATATTCCAGGCCGTCCGGATCCGCCTCCAGGGATTGGATCCCTTTCCGGCCCTGGAACTGGACCTGAAGCTTCCGTTTTTCCCGAAGCGCCGTCAGCAGCTGGCGGAAATGGGCTTGATAGACCGGGTCCCCATAAGGATCCCCATCCTGATACTGGTCATAATAGACGAAGAATTCCCGGGAAAACAGCGGCTCCCCCAAAGAAAAAGGAAGTGCCGGTGGCTGGAACAACTGCATCCGGGGATCCTGGAGGACTGCTGCCAGCCAGCGTTTCTCCAAGACGGTCAGAGGGCAGTCCGGGACACTGGCCAGGGGCGTCTTCCCTTCCCGGGTGAGGAGATGGCTTTCTGCCAGGATCCGAGGCAGTTCTAAGGTGCTTTCCCCGAAGGACCCTTCCTGGATCAGCTGGTAGAGCTTTTCCCGGGTCAGCGTTCCCCGGCAGGCTTCCCGGAGTACTTTTGCCAGCACCTGGTAATACCGGCCGTAGATCTCATGGAACAGCATGGTCACCCCTCCTCATACAGGGCCCGGAGCCGGTCCAGATCCTTCCAGAAACGCCGAGTCACCCGCGGATCGGAACATTCCAGCCGAAGGATCCGGCCGAGGAAAGTCCGGAGCCAGGGCAGCATTTCCCGGGCATCGTACACATCGATGGAAAAACGCCATACCGTTGGGCTCACCTGGACCACTTTCCCCTGCCGCTTTTCCCGCAGGAGCCGTTCCGGGATATAGGACTCTTCCGGACCTGCATAAAGATCCAGTTCCACATGATCCAGCCGGGATTTTTTCCCGGAGCCGGCTCCGATGCCCCACAGATACCGGATAAACTGCTTTCCCTCTTTTTCCCGTTCCGCCCACTCTGGGTCCGTTTCCCCTGGTGCTGCTTTTTCCATCCGGTCCAGGCGGAACAGCTGGGGCCTTTTTCCCTTTCCCCGGCCGGCCAGCAGATAATTCCGCCCCGTAGCCGTGCTGCAGTAGACTTTCAGCGGATAGACCTCCAAGGTCTCTCCAGCTTTTCCTTCCTTTTTCTGGAATTCCAGCCGGACCTTCCGTTTTTCTTCATGAGCAGCTGCCAGCTGGCAGAGGATTTCTTGATCCAACGCCCCGGAAAGGTAATGGTGTTTGAAGGAAAGGAAGGCCTCCTGCTCCGGGCACCGGTCCAAGAGATAGGCTCCCACGATCCCCAGGGGCAGCGCCTCTGAGGCAAAGCACAGGGCAGCGGACCAGCCGGCTGGATTCCAAGCTGCATCTGCCAGACGGTAATACAGGCTCTTCCCCACTTTCCGGCTGCAGAAGATGCCCAATTCCACCCCTTCCTTCATTTTGTTCCGGATGGTGGACGCATCGGGCAGCGGACAGTCCGGATTGGCCTGGAGAAGGGCCCCGCAGACCTGGTCCGCCACGGCTGCAAAGGAAAGTTCTCCCTGCCGATGAAAAAGATCCAGCAGCAGGAAGTGGAGGGCCGCATCCCAGGGGGTGAAGCTTTTGGCCCGGAAAGCCTCGTACAAGGGATTATGCCGGACGGTCCGGCAGTCCACCGTCAGGAACACCACTTTCCCTTCCGGTTCTTGGCGGAAACCCATGGCATCCCGGAGCCAGCTTTCCACCCGGCGCCTTTCATTGTCATAGCTCCGGAGGCTCTTGAGCCGGAAATCCTGCCGGGTATGGAAGCCCTGCACATAGAAATCCCGCAGGACGGAACGGGTGGTGTTGAAATCTTTGATCAATTCCTGATAAGCCATGGTACATCCTTACCTCCCACTCTCTCTACACTCTTCACTCTTGCCTCTCCACTCTGCCCTGTTTCCGCTCCAGATCCCGCATCACCCACTGCCAGGCCAACCAGGCAAAAAGGCCGGCCACCAGCCAGGCCATGGGGTCGCAGGCGGCAGAGATGGCGTAGCTGTGGGTCCGCATCCCCAGAAGAGCCGTAAGGCCCCGGGCCGCCAGTTCGAACACCCCGCACAAGGTGGGTGCCAGGGCGTACCCCACCCCCTGCATGGCGTTCCGGTAGATGAAGATGCTGCTGAGCGGCAGGTAGAACCACATGGCGATATCCCCGTAAGTCTGGGCCCAGGGCAAAAGGGCCGTCGGGTCCGCCTCTCCGGAAAAGAAGAATCCCACCAGGAAGGGCAGCAAAAAGTGGAGCACCACCGCCGCCAAGACCGAATAAAGGACCATCACCCGGAGGGCCTTCTTCACCCCTTTCCGGATCCGTCCCAGGTCCGCCTTTCCGAAGTTCTGCCCTGCATAGGTGGCCATGGTCTGACCCATGGAAAGGCACCCCTGGGTCAGCAGCATGGAGACCTTGGAGGCCGCCGTATAAGCCGCTACCGCCGTGGATCCGAACAGGTTGATGGCAGCCTGGGCGATCATGACCCCGGAGGCAGTGATGGAAAACTGCAGGGCCATAGGGACGCCCATCCGGAGCTGTTCCTTGGTTTCATACCGGTACAGGCCCCAATCCTGGGCTTTGGGCACCAATACCGGCACTTTCTTGAAGATGTAGACTACGCACAGGAGCACGGAGATTCCCTGGCTCAGCACCGTAGCCAAGGCCGCCCCGGCCACCCCCATGCCGAACTGGATGATGCACAATAGGTCCAGCCCCACATTGAGACAGGCGGAAAACACCAGGAAAAACAGCGGTGCCTTGCTGTTCCCCACGGACCGGAGGAACACAGAGGCCATGTTGTAGAACACGTTGGTGAAGAGCCCTTGGAAAATGATGGTGATGTAGGTCCGGGCATCGGTCCAGATGTCCGCCGGGGTGTTCATCAGGTCCAGGAGCCAGGGCACGGCGGCAGTGCTGAGAAGAGTCATGGCAAGGGACAGGAGCACCGCCAAAAGGGTGCCGTTGGCCACGCTCCGCCGGACCCCGGCCTCATCTTTGGCCCCGAACCGCTGGGAGGTGAGGATGCCGAACCCGGCGGTGATTCCCAGGGCAAAGCCCAGGACCAGGAACATCAAGGTGCCCGTGGACCCCACCGCCGCCAGGGCTCCGGCCCCCACATACCGGCCCACGATGATCATATCCGCCATGTTGTACAGCTGCTGGAACACGTTGCCGATGAACATGGGGAAAAGGAATTGAAGGATCAGGGGAAGGATCGGTCCCCGGGTCATGTCTTTTTGCATGGTTGTCACACCTCATAGAAAAAAGGGGCTGTTGCTCACGCAACAGCCCCTTTTTATCAGCACAATTTCGCGCCGGCGGGGATGTGGGGATCCAGCATCAGGAGATGGAGTTTCCGTTCTTCCCCTTCCATATGTTCCGCGCTGAGCAGCATCCCGCAGGATTCGATGCCCATCATCTTCCGAGGCGGCAGATTCACGATGGCCACGCAGGTCTTGCCGATCAGGTCTTCCGGATCGTAGTAGGCCTTGATCCCGCTGAGGATGGTCCGGTCGGTGCCGGTGCCGTCATCCAAAGTGAATTGGAGCAGCTTCTTGCTCTTGGGCACGGCGAAGCAGTCCTTCACCTTCACCACCCGGAAATCGCAGTCCGCAAACTTGTCGAAGTCCACATAGTCGGTGAAGAGCGGTTCAATGGTCACATTGGAGAAGTCGATCTTCTCCGGTGCCGCCGTTTCAAAAGCCGGTGCGGCAGCAGCCGTTTCTGCAGCCGCAGGAGCAGCAGCGGCGGCAGGAGCGGCGGCCTTGGCGGCTTCGTTCTTGCCCCCGTCCAAAGGTTTCATGGTAGGGAACAGCAGCACGTCGCGGATGGATACAGCGCCCGTCAGGAACATCACCAAACGGTCGATGCCGATGCCCAAGCCCCCTGTGGGAGGCAGTCCGTGCATCAGGGCATTGATGAAGTCTTCGTCCATCATGCCAGCTTCGTCATCCCCGGCAGCCCGTTCTTCCACCTGCTTTTCGAACCGTTCCTTCTGGTCCAGGGGATCGTTCAGTTCGGTGAAGCCGTTGCACAGTTCCCGGCCGAAGATATACCCTTCGAAACGGTCGGTGATCTCCGGATCCGCCACGCTGCTCTTGGCCAGCGGGGAGATTTCCTTAGGATGGCCGGTGATGAAGATGGGCTGGATCAGGTTCTTTTCCACGAATTCATCGAAGAAGGCGTTGATGATCTTGCCCACGCCCCAGGCGGGTTCCACAGCAACCCCGGCTTCTTTGGCCATCTGCCGGGCCGTTTCCACGTCCTTGACACCGGTGAAGTCCTTGCCGCTGTATTTCTTCACAGCGTCGATCATGGTCATCCGGGGCCAGGGACCAGTTAGATCGATTTCCGTGCCTTCATACTGGATCTTCAGGGTCCCCAGGACCTTTTCCGCACAGGTGGTGACGATTTTTTCCGTCAGGTCCATCATGGTGTTGAAGTCCCCGAAGGCTTCATAGCATTCCAGGGTAGTGAATTCCGGGTTGTGTTTGATGTCCATCCCTTCGTTCCGGAATACCCGGCCCAATTCGTACACCCGTTCCAGACCGCCCACCACCAGACGCTTCAAATTCAGTTCCGTAGCGATCCGGAGATACAGGTCGATGTCCAGGGCATTGTGATGGGTGATGAAGGGCCGTGCAGTGGCACCCCCGGAGATGGTGTTCAGCACAGGGGTCTCCACTTCCAGGTAGCCCTGGTCGTCCAGCACCTGCCGGATGCATTTGATGATCTGGGTCCGTTTCACGAACACGTCCCGGACTTCCGGGTTCACGATCAGATCCACATACCGCTGGCGGTAGCGGATTTCCTTATCTTTCAATCCATGCCATTTTTCCGGCAGGGGTTTCAGGGCCTTGGAGAGGAATTCCAGTTTCTGGACACGGATGGAGGGTTCCCCCATATGGGTCTTGAACACAGTGCCTTCCACTCCCACGATATCCCCGATATCCAGCAGCTTCACCACGCTGTAGGCCTCTTCGCCCATTTCGTCCTTCCGGACGTACAGCTGGATCTTGCCGGTCTTGTCCTGGAGATCCATGAAACAGGTCTTGCCGTGGCCCCGGATAGCCAGGAGACGGCCGGCCACTTTCACCACGGTGCCTGCTGCTTCCATGGCTTCCACCTGGTCGTGGACTTCCTTGGTGTGGTGGGTCCACTGGTAGGCATGGCCAAAGGGCAGGATACCCTTTTCTTCTAATTTATGCATTTTGTCCAGACGGACCTGCATCTGTTCACTGACGTCTTCGTCCGCCAGTGCTTCTTTTTCTACGTCCGGTTGGTTCTTCTTTGCGTCGGACATGAAACCCCTCCTGCTTCTTTCTTTTTCTTCCCGTCTTTATTTTACAGCCTTGTCCGCAGCCTTCTTCTTGGTGCCGGGCCGGCTCACAGATACGATCTTATAATCCAGTTCCCCGATGGGAGTGGTGACCTTCACCACAGCGCCCACCTTTTGCCCCAGGATGGCTTTGCCCACCGGAGATTCATTGGAGATCCGGGGCGGTTCCGCCATGGGGTCCGCTTCCGTGGTCCCTACGACCGTATATTCTTCCTGATCATGGGTCTCCATGTCTTCGATTTTAACTTTGCAGCCCAAGGAAACCGCATTCTTTGTGATTTCAGAATCCTTGATGACCTTGGCATTGCGGATCATGTTCTCCAGAGTCAGGATCCGGCCTTCCACAAAGGCCTGTTCATTCTTGGCATCATCATATTCGGAGTTTTCGCTGATATCACCATAGGAAATGGCGACCTTCAGCCGTTCGGCAACCTGCTGCCGTTTTTCAGAACGGAGATAATCCAGTTCATCTTCTAATTTTTTGAGACCTTCTTCGGTCAGGATTGTTTGCTCAGCCATGTTTCACGACTCCTTTATAGGCTTATTGGCTTCTGCCATATCTTGTAAATTATAGATTTTTACGGGGGTTTTGTCAATGGGAAAGGCCTGCCGGGGCGGGGCCGTCAATGGTCAATTGTCAATGGCCGGAGGAGGCCAAACGCGGACGGCGTTTGGCTTTTGAACATTGTGGCCCCCTGGGTGGCCGGGTTGGGCTCGCCTTCGGCGAGCCCTTACGGCGTTAGGGTCTGGGGATCTCCATGGAAATGTGGGAACGGGATTATCGGGGAATCCGTTTCTTGGGCCGTTGTGATCGAAATCCGATCCCAGCCAGGCGACCCTTCGATGAAACCCGTTGTTTCCCCACCCTCCGACCCTTACGTGGCCTCCGATTTTCCCATTCAAAACCCTTTGCCCCCGGCAAAGGGTCTCCTTTGGCGTGAGCCGTTTTTCCCATAAAAAGAACCCGCCCCCAAAAGGCGGGTTCTTTCCTTTGGCTGCCGGCTAGTGACTAGTGACTATTGGCTGTTCTTACAGCATCCCCTTTACTGCTGCCAGCACGCCGTCGAAGTCGATAGCGTGGGTCACTTCGGGGACGTATTCCACGTAGGTCACCTGGTCGTTTTTATCGATGACCACCACACCCCGGGCTTCCAGGCGCAGGCCGTCCATCAGGAAACCATAGTTTTTCCCGAAGGAGGCGTCCCGGTGATCGGACAGGGTCACTACGTTTTCCACCCCGGCGGCGCCACACCAGCGGGCCTGGGCAAAAGGCAGGTCCATGGATACCGTCAGCACCACCACATCTGGAGAGAGTCCGGTCACATCCTGGTTGAACCACCGGGTCTGGGCATCGCAGACTCCGGTATCCAAGGAGGGCACTACAGAGATGACTTTGATCTTCCCTGCATAATCCTTCAGGGTCTTTTCGGCCAGTTGGTTATCGATGAGTTTGAAATCGGGAGCCTGCTGGCCCACTTTCACTTCCGGCCCCACCAGGGCCACAGGGTTGCCGGCAAAAGTAACGGTACGTTTTTCCATTGTATATTCCTCCTCTATCTGAACAAATGAAATTTTCTTGGTATGTTTATAGTATATCATTTTAATAATAATTCGTAAATAGGTTTTTTTGTAAAGACATCAGAGATGGAAGAAACCAGAACAGCCCCCTGGGCGGCCGGGTTGGGCGTGCCGCAGGCCCGCCCTTCCGTGGCCTCCGGTTTTCACGTTCAAAACCATTTGCCCCCGGCAAAGGGTCTCCTTTGGCGTGAGACGTGAGGCGCCCGGCGTGAGGCGCAAAAAAATCCCCCTGGTTTCCCAGGGGGATTTTTAAACCCTTACGGTCTGATCTTACATCATCCCGGGCATTACGGAACGTTCTATCGGGATAACACGAAAAATGCTGAAGCACTAGGAAATACGCGTTTTTTCGGCGTTTAGCCTGTCGAAAACGTCTGACATGTGTGGACTTTTTGCGGGATTTTTGCCCAATCCCAGCCCAATTTGCCAAAATGTATAACGATGTATAAAGCCGCCGGGGTGTCCGGCGGCTGGTTTTATTTGAGAAACGTTTCGATCATTTTTACTTTTTCTGCTGCCGTCATGGCATCGATTTTTTTTGCAAGGGCTTCCCGGATTTCCGGCGTTTCCAGAACACTATCCTGGATTTCAAACCCCATGGAATAGATAAATCCCGCGGAAATCTTTGCCCCGGCCAGGACCTCGCCCAGAATGTGCATTTCCTCCTGGGAAAACTTCGGCGGTTCCGGCGTCAGCTTCATTATAATATCGTACCTTTCCACGATTTCGCCCAGGCGGCGGGAAAATCCGCCGCCGTCTGTCTGCTCATTCAGCCTATAAAGAGGGTCGTTCATATAGATGGTTTTTTTCATGGTTATCAGCTCCTTTATTTAAATCTAATCAGCATACCAAGCTCGCCCGCCCGGTAAATCTGAAATCCTGCCGGGTTTTCCAGGTCCAGGGTCTTGCCGTCGTCGTCATAAATCCATAACCAGGACGCTTTCGTGTCCAAAATTAAGCGGCTCTGATAATGCTCAGGCACCGGGGTGTCACTGGCAATCAACCAAGGATAATACGTAGCGTCTTCACCAAACGGGATTTCGCCGATTTCTCCCGGCTTGCTGGTACGATAGGCCAAGGAGGCAATATCGCTGCACCCTGCAAAGGCAGAACAATATTTATAATCATCCGCACGGAGATGGTCATACATTGCTTTGTGGTTTAATACCCATTCTTTCGTGATTTCTTTCATGATTACTCGCCCCCCTTAATCCACAAATTCATAGCCGATGGTTTTCCCATTCTTGCTAATGGGTTTGAGCTTGTAGACGTCGGTTCCGATGAACTGGCTAAGAATCTCTCCGCTTGCCACCTCTGAACAACGTTGGTACAAGTTCCCGTCCCATCCATCCAGGCTGTACCACTTGCCGTCCAGCTTAACATACGGCATGGGGCCGTGCCCAACCCTGTATACGTGCATTGCTTCCAGCTTTTTCATTGCTTTCAGCTCCTTTCAAATGGTGGTGGGGCTTTCGCCCCACCGGTTTACCGTGCTTCTTCAACCAGTTGTTTCAGTTCCTTCATCGTTACCGGCTTTTCAAATTCGCCGATTTTTACGATTTGGGGGTTTTTAAATTCCGTCCAGGAATTGCGCCCCAGGCTTACCTGGAAGCAAGTGAACAGTTCATCGGTTGCCCGATTGTAAAACACTTCGTAATAGGCGCCCATGCCTTGCGGGCAGGTCTTGATTTCGCTAACGGTCTTTTTCAGGTTCTTCATGATTTTTTCCTCCTTTGACGGCTTCCGTTTTCCGGTGCCGTTCTCAAGTTCTCCAGGGCGTTCCTTCTTCCCTGTGACTATATAGTATCACATATACGTATAAATTGCAAGAGTTTATACGTATATTTTTTAAAATTTTATACGTATATTTTCTGAAACAATTCTGAAAATATACATTTGCCTCTATTGTGCTTTTAAACGCTTTTTGGCGCGTTTCCCGTTTCCTGCGATAAATCATAAGCGGACAAAAATAAAAATGCTGTAAAACGATTTAAACGCACGATTTTTTCGTGGCAAACAAAAAAACGCCCGCATAAAGCGGGCGTAATACTTTGCAACGATTTATTTTTTAATTGCAACGCAAGCAAGCAGGGCGGCGGCGGCTTCCCAGGCGTTCCGTTGTCGTTTCAGCCGGAGCCTAGTTCGCTTTTCCTCTTGCGCGAATTTCCGCAATGATTCGTTGGTTCTCTTGATTAAGCTCTGTTGCTCTGCCGATTGCGCTGTTAATCTGTCTATTTGACTTTTCAATTTCTGTGACAGTTCCTGTGCTTGCGTTAACTGTTCCTGCAAGGTCGTTAACTGTACTCCCTGCCCGTTGCAGGTCCTCTGTAATTCCTCGTTGATTCTCGCTAATTCTCTGGAGTTCCTTTCCAGCGTCGTTAACTCCTGCTCGCTCAATGTATACATCTTCTCTGGCCCGGTACTGGTATCCAATGATTGCGCCGCATAACAGGGCAACGCAAACAGCAGCAATGACAGGCAACAGGCCGCGAATACGGTTTTTAATTTCTGCAATTCTATCAACCCCTTTCATTTATTCATCCCTCACTGTCAACATGACGTCGTTCCCGGCGTCGATAATCATACGGGACAGCTCCACCCCGTCGGCGTTCTGCATCCGCAAACAACCGTAGGTCGGCTCCCATCCTTGATAATCCGCGTACGGGTCCTCCAGGTCGCTGCCGCCCCCGTGAATGTCCCGCCCCCGCGGGTCACCGGACGTGATATAAAAATTCCCGTAGGCGGGGCCGTAGCACCCGTCCGTGATTTCCGCGCTTGCGTGGGTATAGTCGCCGTTGGGCAAGCTGCCCCGCGGGTCGCCCTCTTCGTTGTATCCCGGGAAAAAGTCAGAACGGCACTCCCATTGCCCGATTACGTTATAATTTTCGTCCATTGCAAAAATTTCCTGCTTGTTCCTCTGGAACTGGATTTCTTTCAGCATTGTTTTCTCCTTCCAGTTTGTCCGGGATTTTATCGTGGTTGCGATTGACAAGATACCCGGCAATTAAAATTGCCCCGGAAATCACCGCCGGGGCAAAACTGGTATTGACGTTTTTTCGCAATTCGTCCAGCATACGGAAATACCAATCTGAATTTAAGCGGTACACCCACCCCGTTGTCCATGCCATAGGCATAAGACAAAGTTCGAAAAGCAGGGCGGCCGCTATAATCATGATAAAGCCCATGGGGGACAATACCGCGGATTTCCAGCGGTTAAGTTGGCGCAACAGGCGTTTAATCATTTTATCGCTTCTTTCATCCGCAATACCGCATCGTGTTTTGCGTCCATCACCCCGTTATCCGCCAATTTTTCGTAGACGGAAAACATTTCTTCAAAATTCTGTTTTTCGTCCGCTGTGGGCGGCTGTTTTTGAAATTGGACGTACATATCGTTAAGGCAACCACGAAGGATTAACTGCATACCCTTACGCATGGCTTTCAGCCCGGAAAAATACGCATAAGCGTAGCCGGACACGGCCCCGATGAAAAGGCCGATGATTACGTTAAAAACGTTGATAAGAATGTCGGTCATTAATGCACCTCACGCAAATTTTATGGTAAATTTAGCCGCAACGCCGCAACTGGCGTTGTTCGTTTGATTGCTCAAATTTGCCGGACGGTAAAAGTCGTGAAAGCTGTCGTTATGGTCGAAACGTCATTCCCTACAGGTTTAGATAATGGGATGAGAAAATTTACATAAGCCCCACCACCGGTAATAAACCCTACCGTTCTGATTTCACGGGAAATCACATCCCCGGCGTGATATTCCATGTTTGTTTTTAAAGCGGATAAATTCGTGGTTAAATCCTCAATCAGTTTATACGCTTCGGGTAAGGACAGTACCTTGCCCGTCATGCTTCCATCCGTCAATGTTGCCATAAAATCAGCTCCTTTATGCATAAGCAATATAAGCACGGACAGTGTAGGTTAACGGGGTAACGGTATCGCTGTTGCCGTAGATGGCATTGGACGCACTGGCATTAATTTTAATTTCCGCCAGTTTTCCACCAAACGAATCAGTACGAATGTCAACACTGTCTGGGTCGCCGTATTCATTATTCCCGGCGTTGTTTGTACCACCATATTGAAAAGCCCCTGTGAAGGTTTTCTCACCCCTATCAATAAGGAATCCGCCGTCAAACTTCCCTGTAATATTCGGCAACCCGGCCGCCACCATGGTTCCCGGTGTCGTGTCCGCTCTCAGATACCTGCCGTTTAAATCGGGTAGCGTAGTCGTCCCCAGATAATCCACCAACCGTTTGTACGTTGTTCCGTCAATCGTCTGCCCGTCCAACGGCAACAGATACTCATGTTCCCCCGTCTTTGTCAGCGGCTTGTAGACAATATCCCCCACACTGTGCTTGCTCAGTGTATCGTTAATATAAAATGTTACAGTTCCGTCAGTTATTACCCCCCCCAGGCTGGATTTTATGCTACTCCAATCGGGTTCAGCTGTACCCGTTGTACCTGCCGTTGTTACAACGATTACGCATCCCGGGGGAAGGTTCGGGGATTCCAGAACGTCCCCCACGCTGTACGCCGTGGAACGCTTGATGTAGCTGTGGGCGGTGCTGATAGAATTGTCAACGTAGTTTTTATTGACCAGTTCCGTACCGTCACTGGGCGTTTTTTCGTACAGAATCGGCCCCGTGATGGTGTCGCCGGCTTTAGCAACCTTCGCCGCAATCTCGTTTGTTACCGTGGTGGAAAAATTCGCATCGTTCCCCAACGCCGTGGCCAGTTCTTTCAGCGTGTTCAAAGCATCCGGGGCGGAATCCACCAAATTAGCTACCGCGGTCTTGACAAACGCCGTGGTGGCAATCGTGGCGCTGTTGTTGTCGGCGTTCGCCGTGGGGGCCGTGGCTGTTCCGCTGACGGACAGGGAAGCCGTGGTGACAGATTGAGCAAGGGCCGTCTTTGTAACATACGTATCTATAATTTTGTTCCCTGCCCCGTCTGCCGTGGCTTTCGCCGCCGTACCTGCAAGGTCGCCCGTTACATTCCCGGTGACGTTGCCCGTTAAATTCCCGGTCAGCGCCCCTGTGATGGTGTCGGCATTTACCGTGGTGGCGGTGATGTCCGTAATCGTTGCCGTTTTACCCGTGATGGTGTCGGCGTTTACCGTGCTGCCGTCGCCGCCTGTAATATTGTCGTGCAGGTACAGCAGGTTATTATTGATGTAGTCCAACACCCCGTCATTCGTGGCGTTAACCAGGGCCGTTTCCTTACCGTACGTCCCGGCGCTGATGATGTTGTTGTTTTCGTCCCGGATTTCCGGGGCCTGAAATGTTTGACGCTTCATTTACTCACTCCTTTAATATCCCGTAACGTCTATAACCATACAGGCGGCCGGACGCGGTAACCCGTCCCAATAGCTCCCACCAATAGGCGCACCCCTGTAAACGTAATTTTTCAACTTCGTGTATCCGTTTTCTGGCACAACAGCGGAAATACCGTAAATAATCCAACCGCCTTGCGTATTGTTCCCCGGTATAATGCCAGTTTCCCAGTTCACCGAACACGTTACAATGGCAAGTTCCCGGTCTGTCGGCAACTTATAGCCGCCGCTTCCAAAATTTAAAATCCTTAAACGTTTCCACGTGGAATCGTATATGCATTTTCCAGCGGAATTAAAAACCTGTAACCCTGTTCCGTGGGCCGCCGCTGTCTGTGGCTCATTCTTGAACGTGTACGTTTTGTACAGGTTTGAAGAACTGCACCCCACGGCCACGATCTTTTCATTGTTTGACAGCATAATTTCATAAGGCAAACGGCGTTGCTCGCTCGTTTCCGTTCCGTCAATTCTCAATGGGTTTCTGGCAATGGTTCCTTCGTATTTTGTCGCCCTGTAGCCTGTCGTACTGTCAAGATATGCAGGCTCCGCCGTTCCCGTTTCTGTAAGGTAAAAATTTTGGTAATTTTCGTCCAGCACTAAAGCCTTATTAGTATTGTATACGGTTATTCCGCTGGTACTCATTTAGTACACCCCCACTACCAACTTTACCCCGCTGTCAATGGCGTGGCTCTGTGTGTTTCCACTGGAATCAACATAGGATGACGCGCTCCACGTAACTTTTCCGCTTGACGTCGTAATACTGCTAGGTAAATAAATGTTTTGGCTACTGGTGGGCAACAGCAAGGCCCACCAGATACTCGCATTTTTTAACATATCACTGCTATAACTGCCGCCATTCCCGGAAATGTCCAATGTTGCAACGACTTTTGCCAGATTGTCCGTAATATCCAGGTCAACGTTTCCGCTGGAATCGAATACCTGCAACCCCTGCGCCACTTTTAACGTCCCCTCCTTCTTCTGCCCGTCAACGTAATACGTTACGGCAACGGGTTCCGGCGTTTTCCCGGTGATTTTCACGGGTTCTGTCGTCGTTACTGTCGTCGTTTCCGTGGTCGTCGTGCTTTTCTTCTTCTTCTTCTTCGTTGCCGCCAACACCACGGCAACGATTACAGCCGCGATTAAAGCCCAGTACATTACCACACCCCCATGCGCACTCTAAGCACGTTGTTACCGTCGTACACTAAAATCAAGTTATCTTTGATTTCTGTCCGCGCCCCCGTGGTCGCCGTCCGTAACGTGCCGATGGTCGCCGTTATTGCACTCAAGCTGTCAACCGCCATTTTGTCTGCCGTCACGGCCCCGGCCTGAATCATGTCTTTAACTACAACGTTTTTGTCGAACAGGGTATCCCCGGTTACGTGCAGGAGTTTCCCGTCAATCTGCACCCCTTCCTTGCTCAGATTAATCTGGGAAATAATTTCCCCAGATTTAACCCGGAGTGCTATGTCGTCGTTTAACTGCGCGATGGCGCTATAGTTTTCTTTCGCTTTCGCGCTGTCGCCCAGGTTCGTAACAATCGACGTGATACTATCCGCGTTCTGCGTTATCTGGCTGGCAAGCTGTTTTTTATCGTCGGCAACGGTTGCCTGTAGGCTGTCCGTGGTTTTCTTGATTTCTGCAACTTTGCCGGATACCCCTTGCGCTTCTTTTACGGCGTCTTTTATAGTGCTGTCGACTTTGGCCAGGCTGATGGCTTCATCTTTAATATTATCAGCGTCAATGATAATTTTGACTGTCGTCCGGGTTTCGGCGGATTTTTCGCCCTCCCCGAACATATCATAGAACGCCACCCGTACGTCATATACGCCTGGTTCACAGTTATAGCTCAGTACGGAGTTTTCCGTCTTGATGGCGTCCCCGTCGTTGACGTATACCACCATACCGATGGCGTCGGACGGGATACCCTCAGCCGCGGAAACAGCGAACCCGGTCATTGTGTTTTTTACCGTGGGGGCGTCGGGCGTCGCCGGTGCGGCCTTGCTGTAGCTCAGCACCGCCGGGGCGCTGTATTTTCCCAGGGCGTTCCGGGCGAACAGGTACAGTTTCCCCGTCCGTCCCGTCAGCGCTACCGTTGCCTTCGTCCCGGTCGTCCGGGCAAGCAGGCCCGCCGTTTCGGCGCCCGGCACATTGTCCCGGCGGATTTCGTAATACATGACGTCCGTATTGGTGACTTCCGCCCATTCCGCCGTTGCCGTCTTGCCGAACGCAACGGTAAACCCGTCCGGCGTGTTGGGCAACACGGTTTTGATGGCAACAGTGATTTTTACCACGGGCGCCAAGTCGGGGTCGGTGCTGGCCGCCCATTTATCGACGGTGGTAACGGCAATTTCGTAGGTATCGCCGACAACGGCCTGGGGGATGACAACTTCATCCTTGCCCTGTCCGCCGAAAATCCACTTGCCATAAAAGCCCAGTTCACTGACTGGCACACCTTCCACCGCGGCCAGGTCTTGTGCTTGCCCGGCGTTTGTTTTATACCAAACCTGCCCGGCGGCGTACGTGTCCAGGTCGGGGGCGTCCCACTGCACAACAATGTCGTAGCGGCTCACCCCGTCCGCCAGGTGGCGGTAACGGTTATAGGCCCTTACGTTCTTAACCGGCGGAATGTAGTATTTTTTTATGGTGTATTCGTAGGCTTTAACGGCTGACAGGTCTTGCACCCCGGCGCCAAAAACGTTAAAAGACACAAATTTTAAATATACCTTTTTGCCCACGTCCTCACTTAAAAACGGGATACGGAGCAGGCTTGCGTCTAAACGCGCAAATTGCGCTCCGGCGTCATGGGCCGCGGCTGTCGTTGTATGCTGCCCACGGATACAGCCGTCAAGCTGCCAGTGCCCGTTGTCTAGCAACGTGGCGCCCTGATAGCTCAGGCACTCGCCGTCAATCCAGCACAACGTGTTTCCGCGTTCGGCGTCCTGCTGGCTGCCGCTTAAAAACGTTCCATTACAGGCAACCTCTATGCTGGTATCCGTGGCTTTGATAGTTTTGGCCAGTGTCCCTACCCGGGCGCTGCTGGCAATGGTCCCGGCCGCCCGGTAGTTGGTCCCGTCGTCGGCAACGTAGACCTCGCACCCGCCCCACAGGTCGCCCTTGCCTTTGGCGCCTATCCATACTTCCAGGCCGCTTGTGGTCAGTTCCGCGGGCGGCTGCATGATAAGAGGCGTGTCCGTGTCCGGTGCGTCCGCGTTGTAATCAATGTATGGTCTATCGTTTTCGTGTACGTCATAAGCCGGTTTCGTCGCTTTCATCGGCGGGCGGCTGATGGCAGTAAACGTCAGGGTTCCCTCCGTGTTTTCCGTCACGCTGTCAATCATAACGGGCGTCTTATCCAGTCCCAGGGCGCTGTCCGTCAATGTTACCAGGTCGCCCACTTCCAGGCGACAAAACGCCCAGCCCAATTTAAACGTAAATTTGTTACGCCCGTACAGGGCGTCTCTTGCCAGCTGCTCAGCTACTTTAACGGCCCGCTCCTTTGTGTAAAACCAGTGTGCTGTTGTGCTGCTGGCCTGCCGGAGGCCGTATTCGGCTATATCGTCTTTCAGTTCGTAGGCAACGGTTTCCGTCTCGTAGCTGTTTTTTCGACTAATAAATTCTACTGGAAAACGGTTATAGATTTCTGAACTGTCCTTGCGCTGGCACGTCACCAGGGCGCCGTCGGACTCTAAAAAATCATCCGCGGTTAAATCGTATTGGATGGCGGTGTCCGGCGTCCAGCTGCCCACCGGCCGGTCAGCTTTGCATACAATTTTAAATTTATTGTTAGACCAAAACATGTACGCGTTGGTCAACGTCATTAGCTCGTTAATAATGTCGTGGGCCGCCTTTGCCTCGGTGGTGTCCGTGGGGCTGGAAATGAGCAAATCAGCTTCCCGGCAATACTTGCGGTAGTTATCCAGGCCAATGATTTCAACGCCAGACAGCCCTACTTTGTCCAGGATGTCCCGGATTACATCCGCGGGGTTTGCGTCCGTCCCGTCGCCGGTGTTGGTCAGCATCCCGCGGACCTCAAAGTTATAATCAGGCATGGAGCCACTATCGCCCAGGTCGATAACCCCGGCCATATATGCCAAGTTGTTATACGTCAGGGCCTTGTCCGGGTGCTTGCCCTGCACGTACGCCCACGGCGCGGTCTGACTCCCGTCGTACAATGTCATACCGATTTGGTCGGAGGGATACTGATATACGTCTTTTCCTAGCCACACCTTGCCGATACTATGGATAGGCCCCTCACACAACCCCAGGATGACGGCAACGGTGTACGTATACGTAATGGATACAGATTTACTTTTGCCGCCCTTGCCGGTCCGCTGCGTCTCTTTATGCTCATGGGCGGTAAAATCATCATAATAAATTACGTTGCCAGCCAGGCGGCTGGTGCCGTATACTACGGGGACAGCGCCACCGTAGCTAGCTGTGGCAACGGTAAAATCACTGATTTTATTGGCCCGCGTCGTTACGGTCCGGCCTCTAAATAGCCCCATGCGCTCTCACCTCGTCTCGCTTTTTGGTACTAAACCGATAAATCCCCCGGAGGCGGCTGTTGCCGTGGGCGTCTAAAAAATCAACGTCATTTACGGAGGACAGGATAACGCCTTGCTCCACCCGGGCATGGCAGACAACGCCATTGCCCATATAAACGCCGCCGTGACTGACGCAACGTCCGTACTGATACAGTAAAAAGTCGCCCCGCTCCATATCATCCACCTTGTCGCAATATCGCTCCACGATGGATTTAAACCACTCATCCCCATGAGACAGGTGCCACATGTTTGAGTAATGTTTTACTTTGATTTCACCGCGCTTAACCAGTCCGGCGTCCTCCAGGCTACAAATTAACAGCATCCCGCAATCCACGCCGTGACCTTTAGCCTTTCCCTCGTTTACGTGTGGGGTGCCCAACCAGGTTAAAGCAGCGGCGGCGATCTGGTCGCCTTGATTGCTCATAACAGCACCTCCTTGCGTGGGATATACGGCGCAATCACCGCGCTGCTATCTGTTTTGGACGCCGTGATCACGCCGCCGGACCCGGTGGAAAAACTCCCCTGGGGATAATATTTCCGTATGGGGAAATTCATGTTCAGCCCGCTTGTTTCCGCCTTGATGGATAGCTGCAGCTGCAACCCGCCCGCGTTCTTGATTTCGATTTTTCCCGCGAACAGGTCTACGGTTCCCACCACGGAACCGTCCCGGAAAAAGCAGCGTTTTAAATGCAGCCTTGCCCGGTCCATGGTCCCGTCCAGCGCTGCCTTCATGATGGGCTTGCTTTCGATCATATCGTTTTTTCCGGCGTAAATGGTCACGCTCAACGTGTCAACGGTCAGTGTAGAGTTCAGTTTAATTTGCTGCCGTTTAAAAAGCAGCTTGCCGTGTTGGTAAACCGTTCCGCCGTTGTTGATATCAATGTCGGCATCCGTATAGTAATAATGGTTGCCGTTTGCCAGGATAATATCGTATAAATCGCAACTTTGTATTTGTTTTTGTGTGTTCAGATACGCCGTCAGGCTTGCATCTACCTGTTTCATCTCACCACGTCCATCTTAAAGCTAGAGGAATTGTTAACGTTCTCAAAAACTCTGGTTAACTCTCCCCCATCGTCGGAAAACCGGACTTTGAACCAATACGTATAATCAGCCGTGACCACAGCCCCTGTTGCTGGTGCCGTGGAAAAGCTGATGACGCCGCCGGAAACACTGTAGCCGCTTGCCTGCTTTTTACCGTCCACGTAGACGGTCACGTCCTCGATGTATTCCGCCGGTTCCACGTATCCGTCCAGGCTCCAAACCGCCTGATATTTTCCCGGCACGATGACTGGCAACGCCCGGCCGGTCTCCCGGTTGAGTGTGTGGTCAAGCCATAAAAACGGCTCATATCCTCCCTTGACACTGGCAACAAATGCCATTAGCTTGTCGGCGGTATCATCGTCAAGTAATCCAAACGTTTCCGTAATGGTCCATTGCGGGTAAAGCTGGTTCGTCAACGTCCGGACCATACCGGATCCGGACGTCTGTACCTGTGTATTCCATTTTTGCTTAAATTTACTGTTCCAGGTCAGGTGTTTGATTTCCTGGGGGAATTTTTTTAAAGCCATTACCATACCCCGCTTTCGGCGGCAAAATTACGATTGTTATCAAACAACGCCTGCTTGATGGCATCCAGGCCGCCGCGCTGTAAAAATGCGTTGAATCCGGACGCGTCAACCGCTGACACGTTTAACGTGACGTTTCCGCCGGAAATCGCGGTAACGCCCCCGTTGCTCCCCAGGTCAGGCACGCGTCCGGCGTTGATGGCGTCCAGGTTGTCCCGCCCAATTCGGTTGACTGCTTGAGACGTAATAACGTACTCCCCGTTGCTCAGCATGGCGGGGATGGAATCGCTTGTCCCGGTGCCAGGACCGGCAACGTACCCGCCGGTTGCAAAACCAAACTTGCCCTTTGTGACGCTCCCAAAATCCATACCAAACAGGGTGTGCCCTGCCCACCGGGCGGCCAGCTTCGGGTCGCCTACGATAGAGTAGATAGCGAACAGGCCTAACCATTCCGTCGCGATTTTTAAAGCGTTTTGAAAAATCGTCTTTACGAAATCACCCAGAGCCGCGCCCGCGGATTTTGTCCCGGTCAAAATGCTACTGAAAGCCTCGCCCATGCTCTTGCCAGCTTCTTGCCAATAGCTGACCATGGCGTCTTTCCAGTTTTTCGTGTTCTTGACCTGGTTCGTTTCGGCCTCTCCAGCGTCAACCAATTTTTGCTTGTAATTATCTACAAATTCCTGCAACGTCTCGTTTTTGGCGGCCATTTCGTCCTTGATGGCTTCCGGACTCATGCCCAGGACCTTTGCCAGGCCGTTAATGCCTGCTTCTTGATCTTCTCCCGCCGTTGCCATAGCCTGGTCGATTTCGGCCATTGCGTCTGTCACGGTCGTTTTGATGGCGTCCACATAGGCTTTAATGCTGTTCGGGTCGGCGCCAAACGTGGCCATTAGCTCCTTGCTGTTTGCCTGCTGCTGTTTATAGCGTTCGGCGTATTGCAGTGCTTCGATTTGTGCCATGTAAAGCTCTTTGGCGTTTCGTTCTTGCTCACTAATACGGTCAGCAACAGCCTGTCTGGTTTCGTCATCTTCGATTCCTTCGGCCAGCTTGATTTCCTTTTCGTAACTATCAATAAGATCATCATACTGTTTTTTATATTCGGCCAGTTTGACCTTCCGGTCGGCGTCTGCTTTAGCCTCGCCGGTCAGCATCGTTGCCCGGACCTTCATTTCTTCTATGGCTGCTTTTTCGTTTGCCTGTCTGATAGCGATCCAGTCGGAGTATTTCTTAATAAGCGCTTCAATCTGACGTTGTTCTTCGGTTAGCTTTTCCTTCTTTTCCTTCGGCTCTTTTGTACCTTTCTCTTCTTTAGGTGCACGGATAGCGGTGTGGAAGTGGTTATCGTCCTCGTTATATTCCTTGGGCACGCCCTTTCGCGGCCCAACTAGTTCGTCCCACGCGGTCCCGACGTATTCCTGGACAGCGCCGCCCAGAGTGGACACGATAGATTTTACTTTGTCCCAAATAGCTTGCAGGGGTCGGAGGATGGGTGCCAGATAACCGGCAATTGTGCTCCCGATATTCCGGGCGGCGTCATTTAGCTTGTAAAAAATAATGATTACAGCTTTCACCGCTGTCCTGACGACTTCCAGTCCAGCGTCGATGGCATCCAGCGCCCATTGGGCAATGCTGCCAAACTCACTAAATGCGCTGGTTCCGTCGCTCCACACCAGGTCCAGTAAATCCTGGGTAAAATCTACCAGGGTTTGCACAATCCCGGATTTGTCGAAAGCCTCAAAAATGGCGCCGCCAATGCCCGCACAGATAGTCACCATGTTGCCCTCGACGTCTCCCCATTCGTCAATGATGTTTTGCTTGCTTTCAGCCATGGAACCGTCAAACGTGTGCATGTAGTCCGTTAGGCTTTTTACGGCGTCCTGGGCGTTCAGGGTGCCGTCGTCCATGGCCTGCATGGCTTCCTCGGCGGTCATCCCTACGGATTCAAACGCCTTGTCCATATCCAGCCCGGACTGCTGCAATTCTTTCATCTGCCGGGAGGATACTTCGCCCGTTGCCTGGATTCTGGCCAGAGTCCGGATAAGCGTTTCCGCCCCCGCCTGTCCCTTCCCCAACCCGGCAGCGGTATCGGCGCACAATTTAATCATGTGGGCAGCGTTGTTTGCACTATACCCCAGATTAACCAGGTCCATGCCCCACTGCTTGACAGCGGTTAAATCATAGTTAGTGTCACGCCCCACGCTGTTAAACAGCTTCCCGGCTTCCGCCGCGTCTTCTGCCGCCGGTTTCCAGGCCGCGAACATAGCCGCGGATTTTTCGGCTGCCGCCCCCATGGCGGCTACGTCCTGGACAAATTGTGCGATGGCAGAGGCAACCTTGACGGCCAGGGTTCCGGCAAATGCCCCGGCGGCTACGTCCAAGGACGTAAAAGCCGCGGTATTGACGCCCAGTTTCCCGGCCACGTTGTCCATCAGCTGGCCCAGGGCGCTGTGTTTTTCTTCCACCTTTTTCAGATTGTTTACTGTGTCTTTGATGGCCTTGTTATACTCTGCGTTGACCTGCTTCTGGGCGGTTAACTTTTCTCGCAAGTCCTGCATCGCTTTGGCCTGTTCGGAGGTCGCGTTGGTGCCAGATTGCGTGGCTTTTTCCAGGTCGCGCAGTTCCTTTTGCATGGCGGATGCGGCTTGTGTCCCTTCGGCCAGGGCGCTGTTCAGCCGTCTTAGCCCTTCATCATTGGTAAAGGTTTCAAGATTGATTTTTGCGTCAGCCATTTTCTCACCTCCTACAGGTCAATGTGTTCCTTTAAGTAATTTAAAAGGTAATCCGTAAAATATTGTTCAATCGCTTGCGCGTTCTTTTCAAAATAAGTTCCGTGTGGTGCATATTCAGGGCCTTTCATACCTTGCCGCGGTCCTCGTTTTCTGATGGCCCGGCCGTATGCCCCCGTGTTGTACCAACGGGCAAAATAGTTTGCGTAAACTGTGGCGTTAACCACGCCTACGTTTTCAATCGTAAATTTTCCTTTTTGTATGTATTTTGCGATTTCCATCCCGCCGAACCCGGTCTGTGGATGGGTACGCCGGATATAGTCGCAGGTCGCATTTTGCGCTTCCCGGGCGGCTTTAACGACGTCCGCGGTAAACCCTGCATCGGTATATTTTTGTATCCTTGCCTGCAGCTCTGCAATGGTTTCCACGTTATCACCTCAAATAATAATAAAGAAGGGCCGCGGTGGCGGCCCTGTTCAGTTATGCCCCGATGGTAAACCCGGTTTTCGTCTCCGGCTTTCCGGTCCCGGTCGCCTTCATGCTATATTCCACCAGGTCCTCCGCCGCACTGGTTTCTTCAAAGCTCGTAACGACGGCGGTAAACTGCATGTAATCCTTGCTATCTACGTCCACGTAGGCAAACTGCAACGCGTTTTTGTCGGTGCATTTGTCGTCGTAAACAAAGGATTTCAGCACGTTTTGCCCCACATCGCCCGCGATTGCCACCAACTTAGAAGAGATTTCAAAACTTTTTCCAGTCGGAGCAGCAATGGACCAGCCTCCGCTGTCTTTCGTTGTCTTACTCTGGGTGTTTACCGTCGGGCTCATAGTAAAATCCTCAGCCCCGCCGATAAGAGTCCATTTCGGGGCCTCAGCCGTGGCCCCGGTACCATAGTTTACGTATAACAGGCGCTTTTTTCCGGAAATTCCGGTCGCGCCGTCAAATTGCGGCAAATTTTCCGCGGTAATGGTTACGCTCATTAAATTACTCCTCCTTAAATTGTCCTACACGAATTTTTAAATTAATGCTTCCGTTCTGCCACTCTCCGGCGTCGCCTACAATCGGCAAACTGATAGATACGGCGCCGATGGTCAGGTCTACCAGGGTAAAACCGTCAGCATTTAAGCTGGTATTTAACGCCGCTCGTCCGTCCGGGCTTGCCAGGCGGCAAAACACAGCCTCCAACTTTTGGGCAACGTCTTTGCGGCCGCGGTAGTTGCTGTAAATTTGTAGGTTTATGGTCATGGTCCACACGGGGCCTGTTTTGGTGTCCCGCGCGTCCATGTCAGCCGCGCCTAAAATCCCATAAGCAAATTCTGCCTGACTCCGAAAATAGTCCTCGATTTCGGTAATTGGCACCGCGCTGTCGAACCATTCCAGCCCTTGCCCGTTTAACGTGGCATATAGGGCTTTACTGATGGCGGTAAAAGGCAATTTGTACGTCATAATTTGCCGCCTCCCGTAATGGCCGTTGCTGTAATCTGCACATAAGCCGGGCGGCTTTCATCAATCAGTAATACGTCGTTGATTTTATACGCTTTTCCGCCCCATTCCAGGCGCCAGGTGCTGTCCAGGTCAGGGCACGTCTTGCGGGTGTCCCTCACCAGGAAATAACGGGTATCAACGGTCGCATAGTCTCCGATAATCTGCTGTTTGCTTTGGCTTTTGACGGTCACAAGCGCCCGCACTTTTAAAAATTCCGTGTAGGTCGTTGCACTGACGCCGCCCAGGGCGTCCCGTTTAGGGGCGCTGGGCTTCATCAGTTTTATAGTCTCTGTAAATCGTCCCGGATTCCGCCGGAACATATCATGCTCCGGCCTTGCTCAGGACGGTAAAGCACTTGCCGTAGGTGTTCAGGTCGGTAAATCTGGCCACGGCCCGCACAATAGTGCTGTTGGTCCGGAACCCGGCTTCCGTGCTAGACTGTACTTCCAGGGCGGGGAACGCGATGTGATAAAGTGCTCTGTAATCGCCCACAACGGCGGTATTGTCAGCCAGGGCGGCGCCTTCTACTACGTGGATGGGGCGGCTTTCAATCTGCCGGACGGTTTCGTTGTTGGCGTCTCTTGCCAGCAGGTAGCGGCCCTGGGTATCTTTGGCGAGGGCCATTGCGGCGAAAGTGTTCTGGTTGACCACCACGGACGCATTGGCCCCGGCGTCCAGCGGGCAGGTAATGATGGCCTTTTTAATGGCGTCGATGGCGGCGACGGTGCCAAAATCGGCAACGGTGTTTTTCTTGACGTCAGTCGGCGCCACCGCTTTAGCCAAAATGTCCTTGTTAACATCGTTGATGTAAATCCGGTTAAACAGGGTAGCAATCAGTGCCACAACATCGGTGGCGCTGTCCCGAATCAGCTCATTAGACACGGGAATAAGCGCGCCCTTGCTAGCCAGGGTAAATGCCAGCTGGGTAAATGCGGCTTTGCCTTCTTTAATGCTGTTGTTTTCGTCAAACGCTTCCAGGGTCACGCCTGCCTGGTTAGCATAATCGATAACGGGGATTTTGCCGGAACGGGTTCCAACGGTCACGCCGGTTACGATGCTTCTCAGGTCTACGCCCTGCCGGTCATTTTCCACGATAGGAAGCAGGATTTCAGGAATCAGGAACCCGCCGTCAGCAGATACGGCGCCGTTCTGCCCGGTGGCCGTTGCCTGAAACGCTGCTTTCATGGTTGCGTCCAGCTGGTTCATTTTTTCGCGATCACCGCGCAGGAAATCCTTCAGGGCGGCGTTAATCATACCTCTAGTTACTTTTTCCATGTTCGTCTTCTTTCCTTTCTCCGCGGCTTCCGCGGTAACGGCGTTTTTATATTCGTCCAGGGCGGCCTGCAGGCGCTGCTGTTCCTCAGCGCTCACCGGTTCCTGGTTTTCAATCTGCTTTTTCAGGCTGGCCTGGATGGCGGCCAGCTCCCTTTTTAATTCCAGGGAGTGCAACATTCAAGATTTTCCTCCATTTCTCGGCCAGGGCGGGGTCCATCTTCCCCGGCGCTTTATTTTTCCGCCGGTAGGCGGTCAGTTGCTCATAGGTGGGGGCGTGTTTGCCCAGCATTGACTGATACACAGGCAGGGATACGCGCCTGATAAGTATATCTTCTTCCCGATCTACCCTCCGCATGTATCCTTCAAAAAGGGCATCCAGCTCTCCAACTGTCAGCCGCTCGAATTCCCACGGCTTTAGGTTCAGTTCCCCATAAGCAATTTTTTCTAGTTCCGTTGCTAAATCGGCAACGGATTCATAGGATTTTATTTTTTGGTCCCCGGCACCACGTTTTTTGGCACTTTTCCAAACGTCCCGGATTTCATCAGGGCGGGAACCAAAACCTTCATGTACAGGTCTTGGGCGCTCATTTCGGCCAGGGCGGCGCCCCAGATTTCGTCAAACGTTTCCGCCGGTGTGTTTTCTGGCATACCGCCGCCGATAAGGCCCCATTTCAGCATTACATAAAAATTCGTCAGGCTGGCCGTAGCCACGGCCTTAAAAAGGCTGTTGCCCGGCAGTTCCTGTTCTGCCCCCATGACGGCTTTCAGCGGATAGGATACGCTGTATTCTTTACCTCCCGCTTTAAATTTTACGGTCTTATCAATCGTTGCCATTTTCTCCTCCTTCATTTCCTTGTTCATTCCCCGGGCTGTCTCCCAGGGCGCCGGTCCCGCCCCGTTGTGTCAACATATCAGCCTCGGGGCTGTCCAATCGCGGATATTTCAGGCTGGCCCGGGCTTCGTTAGGTGTTAAAATCCCGGCACCGGTATAGCTGCACAGGACGGACGCCTTGCTTTGGGCATCCAGTGTGTCAAACACATCATTTACAGTGCCAAAACGCAACCCGGCGTTTCGCTGCCTCTCAGACAGCAGCTTGACGGATAATTCAGCGGCGTATTGCTCCAAAATCGGGGCAATGGTCTGGGAAAAGAACTGCATCATCTGGGACGCGGAAAACGTCGCCGCGCCGGTTCCGCCCATACGGTTTAACATGGCCAGCGGAATCCCGAATAGCGCAGAAATGTCTTCCGCTTTGGACTCTTTAACGATCTGGTAATAATTTCCGACGTCGTTTGTGATGTTGCTTGCTTCCATCCCGGCGGGTAACGGCAAAATGGTTGCGTTACTGTTAGACAGCAGCTCTTTTATTTGTGCTTGCAGCTCTTTCTGTTTAGTCTTACTCAAGTCGGACGTATACGTCAAAACGATGGTTCCGGAAAAGCCGTTGGAAATGGTGCTCCGGATGGCGCCTTCCACTTCCGCGTTTGCCGCTAAGGTATCGCGCAATACAGCCCCAGCCGGGCGGCCTAAAATTCCGTTGGTGGAAAATGCCCGGAAATGTAAAATTTCTTCCGGCAAAATCGTAAACGTTTGGCCGTTCCGGGGGTCCGTATAGCGGTATACCAGCTTTCGTTGCCCATCCAGGATATTGGCATCATCCCACACTACCTGCATACTTCCGGCGTCCAGGGGCACCAGGGCAGTCAGGGCCGTTGTACGGTCGCAGTTGATATACGCAAAAGCGTTGCCGTATAAAAGCCGCTGTTTCTCCATGTATTCCCAAAACGCATACGCGTTAATTCCCGGGTACGGCTGGTAATTCAGCACGTTTGCGCTGCCGGGAACGGCAGCTGGTTCCGCCGTAGAATCCGGGCGGTAAACGGTCCATCGGAACTGTGCCAGGTTTTGAGCCAGAATTTTAACGCATGTTGCAAAAATCACATCTGCGTTTGGGCTGATGTTAAACGTGCGGCCATATCCTACCGGCGCCAGGTTCTGGTACTGTTTCGCCGGGGGATACCCGCGGATATAGGCTTTGATTTTTTCAAACATTTATGCCTCCAGTTCTTTGTCGACGCTGGCAAATAAAGCAGCTAGGGCGGGTGGGACAACGTACGCCTGCGGCTTTTTATCATCCTCTCCGGAATCTGGATCCGGCTTCTTTTCGCCGTCTTCGTTATCATCCTGTTCAGGGTTTTTCGGCTGGCCTTCGTCAAGTTCCGCGGGTTCATCGTCGCCACCCTCTTCCGGTTCGTCGTCCTTGTTTTCTTCCGCATTTGCCCGGGATTTAATTACCAGGTCGTATAAACTCCCGACGGCGGCCAGAGAACCTTCAGGGCGTTCCACCTTTTTCACCACCACGTTATCAAAGTATTCCGCGGCTTCGTCGGCGGTCATCCAAAAATCCCCCGCGTCCATGGCCGCACTTACTTTGTCGATGTCCCGGCAATGGGCAGACAGGATATTTCGCTGGATGGCGTCAATCCGTTTCATGGCTTCCACGGCGTTCTGCAGTTCCTCTTTATTTCCGTCTGCAACGGTCCAGCAGTTATGCAACATCACGACGCTGTTTTCATCCACCACCACTTCGTCGCAAGCCAGGGCGATGATGGCGGCAATGCTGGCAGCCATAACATGGACGTTAGCCGTTGCCTTGTGCTCGTTGTTCTGGATGGCGTTTACAATGGTCAACCCAGAGAATACGTCGCCGCCCGGGCTGTTGATATCCAGGCTGTAATCTTCCGCAGCGCCCTGGATACCGGCCACAAGTTCATCGGTCGCCTCGCAATCATAAACGGCTCCGGTTAAATTAAAATTTTCCATTCCATCATTCCTTTCTGTACAGCTGTAACTGTGTGATCATGGCGCGGGCGCGTGGGTCCATCCCGGCGCTGCCCTCAGCCCATCCGCCTTCCCGGTTGTCGTAGGCGTCGGGGAGCCAAAAATCAAGCACCCAGGCGTCGGCTTTGGCCTTGAAACTTTCGTTGCTATCATAGATTTCCTGAAAATCATCCACGGCGTCCATCAAGTAGCCGTACCCGGTGGAAATTTCACGGTTCAAAATTTTGTCGTCGTCGTCCCCGACAATGTTTAGGTATTCCTTTACTTCTTCCAGCGTGACCATTTATTCACCTCTCACCATTTCCAGCCAATCGTCCACGGCTTCGTTGCCATCAACGTCGCCCCGGTTCCAATCAATGTACGGGGCAATAAACCCCGTCAGCATGGCGTCCACCGGGTCAATCCGCACGTTGCTGTCAGCTCTCAAACTGATTTTTTCCAGACTATAATAACCCGTCGGATTCTTGACCATTACCGCGTTCATCATGGCTTTTTCTAAAATATCTTCGTTTCCGGCACTGTAGATGATTGCTTTATCCTTCCAGAGACCGGACAGGATTTCGATGTACTGGCTCAACGCCTTGGGGCTTTGGTTCTGCAAAATAAACGTGTCGCACATTTCCGCCAGGTGCTCCTGTATACCCGCGATCCCGTAGGGGTCGGCGGCAATGGTCACATAATGCAGGCTATATTTTTCCATGGCCGCCTGGATGTATTCCAGGACCTGCCCGGCGTCGATGTTTTCCCCGCCCCCGCCGGTACATAAAAATAGCTCTTTATCCACATAATCGCGATACGGAAATTTATCCGCGTCCACGTGCATCTGCAATTTGTTTTTTGGCATCCAGGACACAACGTGGCAAAACATCCGCGGGGTTCCTTTAAGGCTCCCGGCTTTTAAAATTTTTCCGTCCTGCTCCTTAACGATAGCCCCAAACCAAACGGAGGTTAAATCCAGAGTGTGGGACAGGTCAATGCCCAGATACCAATCTTTATAGCCCTTGCCCACAACATCAGCAAAACCGACGGGCGCGCCGCAGGCTTTCATCTGCTCAAACGTACACAGCCCGCGATCTTCCGCGGAATACCAAATATTGCATTGCTTTGTTGCAAATGATTGCAGCTCAAACCCTTTAACCTCGTTTGCCGCCCTGGCTTTAGCCGTGTAGGATTTTTTTATATAATCCTTGACGGTGTATCCGTCCTGCTGAAAAAGCAGGACCGGGTTCGCTTTGCCCCATACCTTGATAGATGAAAAATCTTTTTTCGCTATATCCTCTTTATCCGGTTCGCATAAAAACAAGAAATTTTCGTCCGGCAGTGTTCCCTCAAATAAATTTTTCTCTAAGCTCAGCCATTTTTTGTGGTTCGTCCCGCCGATCTCAAACTGCGCGGTGCTCATAGTCACCAGCAATTTATCCTTATAATGCCCTTGCCCGTCCTGGATGGTTTTGGTAATGATTTCATCGCACAACATTTCTTCATCAATGACGGCAACTCGGTTTGTAAATCCATCCAGGGATTTTTTCGCCCCGCTTCCGGTCCGGAACATATCCAGCTTGTTGTTGGTAATCCGACTTTTCGCCCAGCAAGCGGTCCGGTTTACGTTGGTATACGTTTCCGCCAGATACGGGTCGTTGTCGATAAATTTCACAAATTCATCAAAACAGATTTCCGCGTTCTGCCCTTTGCAGCTGGCAAGGATAATATTCTCGTTTCGGTATTTACTCATTGTCATGAGATAATGCAGGACGCCGGATAATAAAAATGATTTCCCGTTACGCCTGGCAACGTAGATATTTGCGGTATTTACTAGATACCCGCCGTCCGGGCGACGTAAACCGAAAATCCCGCACATGATAAATTTCTGCGCTGGATATAGTTCCAGGTGCTTTGCCTTGCCGTCCTGGTCCACATAAATCAGCAGGTTTAAAAATTTAAACATCGTTGCCATTTCATCAGCGGCAAAACGGTATTTTTTGGCAAGGTTTAAAAAGCGGGTAAAGCACAGCAGCTCCGCTCGCCCCAGCAATCCTTTTTTATCGCGCTCAACCAGCGCCCGGTAGTAGTCGCCTACATAGTTTTTGAGTTCCGCGGGGACCTTGGCGGCCCGCAGTTCCTTTTCGTACATTTTCAACCACCACCAAAACGTTTCCTGAATTCCATAATACCTGCCTGGATTCTTTCCAGAGCTGCTTCTTTATCCTTCTTATACATTGCATGGATTTCCGCGTGGCTCTCAATGCTTACCGTAATCAGATTGTCCAGCCGGTAAGCCAGCTCCGGCGCTTCGTCCCGTTCTATGATGTGGTGGACCACCGGCCGCGCGGGGCGGGAATAAACTCCAATCCCCATCATCCATATATCGTAGCCCATGTATTTAATGAGCACATTTTTACGGCACTTTTCCCATTTCCGGCTTCCATACATCTTCCGTGCTTCGTTGTCCTGCATCCGCTTGTTTTGATATTTCCGGGTGCAGGCGGGGCAACGTTTCCCTGCATACAGCTGGTGGCACGTTGGGCAGCGTTTTTTAATCGCTCCCATTTTTTCGGGCGTCCTCCAATAATTCAAAGTATGGGTTTTTGTCGGCTTTTAATTCCTCTTTAATGGAATCAAATTTCAGGGTTTTATATAGTGCAATGGCAATTTTGTTAAATTCTTTATACAGTCCAATCAGCGTTGCCAGCTCTTCCGGCTTCTTGACGCCCAGTCCGTCCTGGATTTCTTTTGATACCTCGTTGCTCATGATCGTAAACCGGCAATACTGCAGTATCAGGTCTTTGTTGACGTCGTTAATGCTGTCACATTTATTTTTTAGACTGTATATAAATTGATAAAGATTATTGATTTCTCTCGTCCTGCTTGCTTTAGCCATTTGCGTTAACCACCTTAAGAAAAAATGGAAACCTACCGCCGAATTGCAAATTCCGTGCCAACTTTTTCAAACCATACCCCCTATTGTGTGAAATCTTTGTGAACAAATTGTGTAATAAAAATACCGTGCCAACTTAATGACACGGTATTTTTACGCTGTCCGTTGCTATCAGAATGGAGAATGCTATGGAAGTCAAAAGCTCTCACCGATATGCAATAGGGGCTGAAAACCATATGAAAGGGATAAACCTACATAATATATTTTACCTCTTTTATGGTCGCCAGTCTACCAACGCTTTGCACAATGCCTCTTTAGCTGCTGCATAATCGCGGCGCAATGTTGTGTATGGTATTTTGATGGTATTGGATATAGTAAGCAGAGGTACGCCATACATACCACGGGTGTATAGCAGATACCTGTAATGCTCGTTGTCAATCCGTTTAACATATCCTTGCATGACCATCAAGTCACGCTTTAACGCTTTAATGCGCTGTGTGTTATCCTCCAGCCTTGCCACATCGTCAGCCATATCATGAGCGGCCCCGCCCTGCACATAGTCGCGGCTGGGGTCAACAGCCGACGGGGAAGAGATAGCGAGGATAAATTCCTTTCGCTCTCCCTCCAGCTCAATCAGGCGGCGCACGATATGGTAAGCCTTATCCAGAAATTGGTCAGCTACGTTCATGGGCTTCTACCACTTCGGCTAATTCTTCCAGACATTTGATGGCCTTACGAATATCTTTACTCCCACCTTTCCTGGGATAACGGTAAAGATATTTAACATTGTCATATATGTACGGTGCTTCTTCCGCGCTGGCGCCCCAGGCCATAATCCGCTGGATTTCCCGGCACTCGATACCGTCCCTCCACGTGTACCGGTCTGCTGCATCGTTGTCGGTGCTCCCAGCCTTGCCAGCTGGCACCCGGCTAGCTGCCGTAATGACGGGGCACTCGTCAAGTATGGACAGCGGCGTGCCGCAGGTGCTCATGTAATGGCAGCGCGGGTCTAAATATTTTTTGTCAGTACTTAATCTAAAAGTACAATAGCTGCACAGTTTGCAAACATCAATATTCGCAACGTGTGCAGGTGGTGCAGGCGGGTTTTGCAATTTATTTTTCATGGTGTATCCTCCTCGTTAAAAAGTCCTCGTAACATTCGCGACCGCAGAAATAAATCTTTTTCCCGCGCCGGTTTTTCGTCCACCATTTCCAGGTCGGAGTGCAGCGGAAAACACCGCCGCACTCGCTGCACGCCCGGAAAACATCAGGTTTTACACACATAATGCCTCCGTCCTAGGTTGTCCTCTGCCAGCCTCTTGCAATGGTCGCCACAAAACCAATAGCGCTTATGTTTGTAATAAAACGTATACGGATATTTGCCCACCAGCGGGACAATAAACTCCTTGCCGCATTTGTCGCAAACATGGCGCCTAGCCTCAATGCTCCCGGCTCTCGTTGTCCCCATCAGATGGCGCGCCCCCAATCCGTGTAACCAGATAACCCGACTACAGCAATAATTGCGGCAACCAGAATATATAAAACGATACCAGCCAGGGCGATTTTTGCCCTCCATTCGTTCATTTTAACCACCCACCTTTGCTAAATAAAATAATTCGTCAGTCAACGGCTTTGCGTATTTTTTAAACATTTTTAGGCTCTCCTGGTAAACGTCCGCGCGCTCGCAGGGAACGATCCGGAGGCCGAATTTAGTATCCTTTTCCAGCCTTGCTCCGCAATCCCGGACGGTAAACAGCGCCTCGAACAGCTCCCGGCAATCGCTGGCATACGTCAATAGCTTTAACCAGAGTTCGGAATCATCCGGCAGCCGTTCCGCGGCTGGGTCCATGACTACCAGCCCCATACCGTCAAAAATAGCATCGTTGACCATCTTTAACGCGTCGTCAACGCTGTAGGCAACGCAGGCCAGGGCGCCTGACGATTTGGCCATATGGATAAACCGAAGCTGCTCTTCCGTCGGTTTGTTTGGTTTTACCTTGACCTCGATAAAAAACATCCGGCCCGTTGTCGGGATGAATCCGGACAGGTCCGGGCGGCCTTTAGGCGCGCCGGTGGAAAACCACCGGCCGTCCTTTGTCTGCACCTTGCCAACATTGATGCGCTCAACGTAGCACCCGCGTTCGGATAAAGCAATTTCAATTTCGTGCATCAGGTCTGTTTCTGTCATGTTTTCCTCCTCCCGGCGCAGGTTGATACAGCCGTTGTCCAAAAGGTCGTGTAAGGTCATGGCTCCACCCCCTCTGGATTAAATATCTGAATAGATAAAACCGATCTTTTTAATTGCTTGTCGTAATAAGTCACCAGTTCCTTTACTGGTTTATCAAGAACATCCTGGACACATCCATACGGCAGGTATGATATGTCATCTTCAAAAATAATCATTCTTTTAGGCTCTAGTGAAAAATTATCAACGTAGTAAATCCGTATCCTTTGATAATTTTTGAGCATTTTTAAAACTTTATTCAGTCTTATCATGCTTTCCGCCTCCTAAACCATCCCTCGTTAAATTTTCGTGCCACGCCCCTATATTTCGGGGGCAGCTCCAAACCCATTTCCGCAGCCTTGTGTAGGCTCCACCCAAATTTATAACCTTTAGCCTTGCGAAAAATTTCCAGTTCCGCAAACGTCTTACAACGTTTATAGTCTCCATACGGGGATTCTTTGATTTCTTCCAGTGTCAGCCCGTCCACCGTTTCCTGCTCCCTGTCCTTATCTCCGCCGCTATTATCCTTTGCGGCCTTAAATTCATATCCGCAATACGGGCAAACAGGCGCCGGTTTAAAAACGTGGAAGCATACCGGGCACTGGGTCACCGTTGTTTCCGCCTGCTTTTTACGCTTTTTAGGCTTGAGGCTCCATTCTCTGTCGTCGTCCGGGAACCCGTGCCTGGTATAGTTGCCCACATGGTCAAGGATTATAGCCTCTTTTTCAGGGTTGCCAGGGTCCGTCCTCATGGGCCGCATGGCCTGCTGGATATACAGCGTCAGGGATTTTGTAGGTCGCAGCAAACATACGGCCTCGCAATCCGGAACGTCAAAACCCTCTCCGAACAAGTCCACGTTGCACAGCACTAGGACACGCCCGGCACGGAAATCGTCAACGATTTTTTGCCGCAATGCTGTTGGCGTCTGTCCGTCCAGGTGTTCCGCGGGTATCCCGGCGGCCTGAAACGCGGCCGCCGTCCCCTTGCTGGATTTAATGCTTGCGCAGTAAACGATAGTCTTTTTACCGTCCGCATAATGCTTCCAGTTTTTTACCGTGTCGCCGAAAATCGCGCCTTTTTCCATCAGCTCCGCCACCTCTTCTGGGGCATAATCTCCGTTGCGGGTGTGCAGTCCCTTTGGGTCGGCCAGGGGCGCGGAATACAGGTGATACGGTGCCAGATAATGGTTATTAATTAACCATTTCGTGCTTACCGACGTTATGAGTTGCTGGAAAACCTTGCCCAGGCCGCCCTCTCCCATCCGCTGCGGTGTCGCCGTAAATCCTACCACCAGGGCTTTTGGAAAATACTCAATGATTTTCTGGTACGTCCTGGATAAAACGTGGTGGGCTTCATCCACGATAATAAGCACGGGCGGGGCCAGGATGCGCAATCGGCGGCTGGCCGTCTGCACCATCATGACACTGCACAGGTCAGGGTCCACGCCTTGCCGGTGCATGGTCCGTTTGATTTGCTCCACCAGCTCCCGCCTGTGGACTAAAAACAGCACCCGCGCCCCGTTGTCCGTAGACGCCCTGGCAATGGTGGCAATGATAACGGATTTACCACCGCCACATCCCAGGACGGCGCACACGCGTTGGTTCCCGCGGTTAATGGCCGTCCTGATATTGTTTACCAGGTCCCTTTGATATGGTCGTAGCTCCATCCGTTAGCCTTCTTCCTTCTTGTTCTCATGCTGCTTTTTGGCGTGCTCTTTCAACCGATTATTTGCCCATCTCAAAAACGCTTCCGCGTCTTTTTTTGCCTCATATCGTTTATAGATTTTTCGGCCTTGTTCATAAATTAAAATGGCCAGTTCAATCGTTGCAAAAATCATCAAAACGTTAAAAACTGTTTGCATGGTTTACTCCTCCCATTCCGGCACGGGATCCGGCTTTGTTTCCGGGAAATCCGTTCGGCCCGTGCTGCCGAAGCCACCGTTGCCCCGCTCTGTTGGTGTCAGTTCGTCTACCTGCACCAGCTCAACCGGCATGTTAAACAGCAGCTGCGCGATACGCTCGCCGTCATAGATTGCGTCCTCCTGCTTCCAGCTAGGGACGTCATAGTCGGGGTCTATCTCACGATACAGCATACAGACCTCTCCGCGGTAATCGCTGTCAATGAGTCCCACACCGATGGGACAAACCAGCATTGTTTTTACTCCCATGCTGGACCTTGCAAGGATAAACGCATGGATACCCTCGGGCATCTCTAGTGCAAACCCTAACGGGGTTTTTGTGGTACATCCGTTAATTCCAGGGATATAATGCAACTTGCGGCCGGAGTCGTAATACTGGTCCTCCCCCGTCCCATCAATCCGTGCGTAACAGTCATAGGCTGCCGCGCCTTTGGTTTTCTTGACGGGCATGTGCCCGCCGGGGAAAACCTTGATTTTTACCACCGGCAATTTAGTCGTTTTTCTCATTTTCCTGCTCCTTTCTCAGCTCATACCGCGCCCGAATCAGTTTCCGGCGCTGCTTGCGGATTTCCGCTATAATCGCGTCGTAATTTCTAATGCAACTATCCGCAACTGATTCTCCTCGTTCCGGAAATGCATCTAAAATATTTAGGTTCAGTTTCATGGCGTCCGCAAAACAATTTATAAATTTCCGTGTATCTACCCACGCGCCGTGTATATTAATCCTTGCCGTTTCCTTGCTCATTTTTTACCTCCTGCGCTATAGCATCCCGCAAACGATACCGCGCCAATCGTAAACGATCAATCGCATCGGCAACTTCATCCTCTGCGTCAAAAAGCCGCTGCACAGAGTCGTTTAATCTTAGATTGTACCCGTGTCGGTATCTCAGGTTCCAATTCAGATCACGGGCAATTTTTTGTGCGTCGTGCATGGCTACCTTGGCGTGGCAAAAAGCCCTTTGGTCAATCATCCCCGTTCCGTCCTTTCTTTGTGCAGCGCCCGGGTCAACGCCAGGATAATCTTATTGTCGCTGTCAATCGTTGCCCCCAGCTTGTGATTTTCAAGCTCTAATTCCTTGATACGTTCCTGCAAGGCTTCGTTTTGACGTTCCAGGTCGTCGATTCTCTCTTCGTCTGCGTCCAGCATTTCGCGCATTTCATCAAATTCGTCCACTTTTTACACCCACTTCCTTGTTTTCCCCAAAATTCCTACATTTTGAATACCAAAATGTAGGAACCGAAAACCCGCATGGATACTAGCTCCACGGTACTTTTCCTACATTCCTACATTTTTTGCAGGAGGGGGTGCCTATATATTTAAATATATCCGGGAAACAGTACTCCACCGGAATTTATTGATATATACGTACCCTTTATATATGTAGGAAATGTAGTAAATGTAGGAAATATAGTATATATATAGGCACCATGCGGGTTTGCGGGTTTCACAAGTTCCTACATCGTTCCTACATTTCCTACATTTCATAATTTCGTCACATTTTACCGGTAACCAAAACTACATAATATGCCTTTGCTCCGCAAATTGATTTGTGCCATAAATACCTCCCATCTTTGGTAAGCAAAATTTTCCCCGTTGCAGCCCACTTTTTCTTAACCGCGGTAAAATTAAATCCTTCGTCGGCCATAAAACGCATTAGCACGGATCTGTTAATACTCACCTCGTTTCCAGTCCGTCCACCCCAGATACGCCCGTCACAGTCCCTGTGCTCCGCATCGTCCTCGTGGGCAACGTAAAATTTATCGGTGTTTTCAGCGATCCAGTCAATGACGGCGGAATATGCACGTTCCGAAACATCAACCTGCTTTTTACTCAGCAAAAACGGGGCAACGTCTTTAACCATTAGGCCAGGGATTTCCGAATTTAAAAAGTAAATCCGGAAAATATCATCCGCAACCATCAGCAGTGCCATGGTCATTGCCTGTTTATCGGTCGTCCCGGTCTTCATCAGCTCCTGGAACGTCAGGTCGTAGGCAGCGCGGACGTCAACCTGCAATGCTTTCTTGATGTATTCCGGGCCCAACGTCCCGTAATGCTCGTTAATCGCCCGGACCACCTGGTTGCCGTGCTCCACCACCGGCCCGTCGCACTCAATCTCAATCACGCGGTTCTTGACGCCGCCGCCGGAATTTTCTCCGGTAACGGGTTCTTCACCGGTAAATATAAATCCAGTGTTCCAGGTTTCCGGCTTTTCCACCCGCCGGTCTGCTGTCATGCGTGCCCGCCCGGTTTTTTCCGTAATACGATATAACAGGCGGTCGTAGCCGTTAAAACGGTCTTTGATGGTTTGCAGTTCGTCGCCGAAAAACGGGATGTTTCGCAATGTGGACGCAATGCCCACCAGGGCGTTGTCCGTCATGTTCATGGTCCGGACCATTGCGCCAAACTGGGGATTTCCCCACACGCTGGCTGCTACCATAATACCCACTGTCTTGCCGCTGCCTGTGCCGCCCCAAAGATGGAACACGTAGGGAAGCCCCTTGATGATTTCCAGCAGCGGGGCAGCCAGGCTTGCGGCAACGGTCAGACGCAGATAGATGTTATCCATCAGCGGCCGCACGATTTTGAGCCATTCTTCTAGGGTGCCTTTTTGCTTGATCGCATTAACCAGAGCATCTCCGGTCGGGCCGGCGTCGATAGTCAGACCGTCCACATACGGGGCAAAACCTCCGTCCTCAGTCCAGCCAAAATGGTCTATAAACGTTTCCCGTGGCATATCCGCCGGGTTCTCCGTTACGCACTCGCTGATATATTTAACCAGATACTGCGCGTTATCCGTCGTAACTTCTAGGCCGTTGTTTGCCAGGTTAACGATACGGTTTTTACTGGCAACGTCGGACCTGTCGGCCGTTACGCTGGACCACTTGCCAGCCTTGTAAAAATCTAGCCGGATACGTTCCTCGCCGGTTTCGGCGTTTACCAAAATACCTGTAGGCAAGGTGGGAATCCTGGAGGCCCATTGATAGGTAAAATCTCCATTGTTTCCCTTTGCGGTCATGCGACGGATCCCTTCATCATCGGCGATCCAGTCACCACACCGTAATGCCAACGGCTGCCCGGTAAAATTGGTAACGTTTTCATTACCCTTTCGCTCCTGTGCCAGCTTGATTCTAGCCGCCTTCAGGTTTTTGTCAAATTCGCGCTTGATTGACAAATCAGACGCCCGGAACATGGCCAGGCTTTCCGCCCGCTGCTGCTGCACCGGGTCGTCAATCTGAATCAGTTTTAACAGAAAATCCTCAGAAATAAGGTCCGCGCGGTCCAGATTTTGGAAATAATCCTCAGAAAATTCCGTTGTTGGAAATTTGTACTCCCGGATTTTTTCCGGGTCGCCTCCGCGCTCCAGGTAATCGGCAACGTCGCCTTTTACAGGGCACTCAGGCCAGATTTCCGGCAGCGGCAGGACCTTTGCCCCGCGTGCCTCCCATGCCTTGCCGTACTCAGCCCCTGGCCCGTCGTTGTCCGGGATAATAACCTTCCGGGTAAACTTTTCTACGGTTTTACGGTCCGTCTCAGACAGGTTCGGACTTTCCGCCCCCGTGTTGGTTGACGTGGCAAGGAATCCCGCGCTGGTCATGGCGTCGGCGCATTTTTCCCCCTCCACGATGTACAGCGTTTCCGTCTTCTTTGCTGCCGTCAACCGGTCAAGGTTGTACAGATTGTTGCAGGGTTTCGGCTTTTTGTAAACCACGGCCCCATCGGGTTTGGTATATAAAAAGCTGAATTTCTTGTGCCCGTCTGCAAATTTTTCCCGGATTTTGCAATAAGCCTCTTTTCCGTCTGGGTTCCGGTAGGTGTAGACAATCCGCTCTATCCGCTTCCCATGGTCTTTTGGCTTTGCTTGGGCAACGGGTGCAGGCGGTTCCCCACCCACGTCCAGGGCCTTTAGCACAGCCGGAAGGGACGCGTGGCATTTATGGCAAAATGCCAGCGTTTTGTCCCCATCCCGATTTATGTACAGATGGTCTTCATCCCCGCACACCGGACACTGCGCCACCAGGGCGCCTCCGCGCTTATGGACGTTATTCAGTTTTCCAAGGATTTCTTCATACGTCAGAACGGACATTCTTCAACGCCCGTCTCGACGGGGGCGGTTGTTGCCGGATTTTCAGCGGCGGGGGAGGGGGCGCCGCTGTCGCTTCCTTTCAGTTTTTTCAGGGACGGGACTTCGAATTTTCCGGCGCGAATATCAGCTGCGGGCAACGTATCTGCGATGTATTGCCGCACCTTGAGCTTGCCGTCTTTATTGATGTATTCTTCCTCGCCGATCACCGCACCGAACGCAAGGCCGTTCAGCGCCGGAGCCTGCTGTTGGTCGGGCAGCGCGTTCCATTGCTCCATAGTCCAGCCGCGGTTCGATTTTTCCAGGGCAATAAGGAAGTGTTTCAGCATCCCCAGGGCCGCGGGTTTATAAGAACGGAACAGCCGGGGGAACGCCCAGTTATTTTCCACGAAATTTTTCTGGTTGTGTCCAGAATACTGGCCCTCTTTGTAGTCCCATTCGATGATGAAATACTGCTTGTCCGGGCGTTCCTCTGCCTTGACAATTTGTAGCACATAGCCGCCGACGGGTGGACGGTTGCCGTTGCCCGTGCTTTCTTCAATGGTCGTCCAGTTAATTTTTTGCATCTTCAGTAACCCCTTTCGTTTCTTTAGCCGGTTCCGCTTTTACGGGTGCCAGGCCGTAAAATTCTCTAATGGCGGTATCAACTGCCTTTAAATCGTTGTCGATTTTATCCGGGAACAGCCCCATGGGTGCTTTGGCCGGGGTGAACCCGTCGGAAACGGTGGTAAACCAGTGTTCCTTCCCGTCCGTTTCGGCCAGTAGCACGATACTGAACAGGCCCTCCACGGTCAGCTGGTTGTCCAGCATTTTCCCGCTTGTCTTTGCCTTGATATATCCGTTTTCGTCCCGGTCGATATGGTGCAGCAGGTAAACGATCACGTCCGGCCCTGTCTGCCGCACAATGAAGTCAATCAGGTTTCGAAAATCCACCGCGCATTGGGTGAATTTACTGTATCCCACGTCTTTAACGTGGTCGAACAGGTAGAACGCCATTAAATATTGACTGTCGTCGATAACGTACGTTTTTAATTTCGGATTTTTTAAAGCGTTTTCGATACCTTCATAACGCACGTTGTTGTACAGCGGTAATTTCTTTCGGAACGGCAGCGGTTTACCGGCAACGTTAAAAACGCCGATTTCGTCTGGGTCGAAATTTCGCAAGCTAGCAGATTTTCCGCTACCGCTGGCACCTAGGATTAAAACAGGCATACCCATTTTTAAATCACCTCGCACACAAATTTGTCCGGCTGTTCGGTCACTGTCACGCCGGGAACGATTTCCCCGTCCGCTGTTACCATGTGGTCACCGTCGGTCTTGCAGGTCTTTTTCAGCTCTGCCCAATCTACGGATTTTTTCACCTTGACAAATTCCGGTGCGCTGGTTTCCGCATATTCCAGCAGGGCCGCGTCGTCCCGGTCAATTTTCGCCGGAACCTTCCGGAATCCGAATTTTCCACCAGGCAGGGAAATGGTCCGTTTCTTTTTCCCGTTCAGGACTTCCTCTGCATATCCGGCGAGCAATGCTTCAAAATGTTCACAATCCCGGTTGTACGGGGCGATGGTGTTTTCCAGCCATTGGTCAAGTTTCCGCTTCTTTGCCTCATAAAACGCCCGGGCGTCCATGATTTCCATCTTTGCCTCGGAAATTTTCTCCAGGCACCAATTCGCCTGGTCGTCGTTTTGCGGCTTCCAGTGTTCCCAGTTCTCAGCCGGTACGGGAGCTGTAAAATCCAGGTAATTAGATTCAAGCATCCTTGTTCACCCCTTCCGTTTTCGCGTCGTCGACTTCCTCAGCAAGGGCTTTTCTCAGGTTCTCAACGTAGGCCGTTGGGACCTCTTTCATGTCCTCAAACCGCGTTTCGTGTGTGTGTAACAGCAGCTCAACGGCTGCACTCTTCAGGTTCATCGACTCCAACCTCCTTTAATAGTGTTTTATAGTCCAGGCCCAAAACCTTGCAGGCTAGATAAATGGTAGATTCAGCAGGGGCGCCGCCGATACTAATCAGATACGCCCATGAGCTTGCGCTCAGCCCTATTTTTGTAGACAGGGTAAAATTTGCGACACATTTAGCAACCCGGGCACGTTCCAGGATTTCTGCGGCTTTTTTGCGCTGTTCCCGGTCCAGGAACGGAAGCTGCATTGGTGCTGTTTTAACCAGGCTGCGCATGGGCACACCGGGCGCGATATAATCACGGATTTTTAAATATTGCCACGGTTCCAGGATGGTGGCCTGGGGCAGCTTTTCCCACCGTGCCAGCCAGCTTGCGTCGTGATCTGCTTGCCTTGCAACCTCCGTAGCTGTAAACCGACGGGAAATTCTGATGTACCGTTCCCAGTCCCGGAAATTGTTTGCCATCTCATTGTCCACCAGCATCACCTCCTTGCTCCAGCCATTCCAGGAAATGCTCCCTGGTGGCCAGGTATTTTTTCCCAATCCGAAAAACCTTCAGCCTCCCGGATTTCATGATTTCCCGCGCTCTGTATTCGCTACAATCCAGGGCGTTCATGACGGCTTCAATATCCAGGACGGACGGCAGCGCCGCCCCGAACGCTGGCCCGCGGAGTTGTGTTTCCAGGTCTTTCACCCGCTGCTCCAGAATGGCAACGCGGGTATCAATGGTTTCCATGGCTTCACCCCTCCCCTTTAATTCATGGTTTCTGTATCATCGCCCAGGACGGCCTCGGCCAGTTTTAAAACACAATGTGCCACCTTGTCCTTATCTTCCGGGTGTTCCTTTATTAATCGTTCAATGTGGGAACCTACGGACGCCAACATGGTTACGGTATCCATGGCCCGGACGACACGGAGACCGTATTTCTCGACTTCCTTTCGGTCGCTTTTGTTGATTTTTCCCGTGTCTTCGGCGCTGCCTAGACGCGTTGCAAAAATCAACGCTTGCTTGAATCCAGCGCCTTGCAATGCACTGGCTGCCAAATCAAAGGCTTGTTTTTCAGTGGTTTCATTTTCCATGGTTTTTCTCCCTTTCGTTCAGTTCGTCGCAGATTTCCCGCGCCTTTGCCCAGTCGTCTTGACGGTATTCGAAAATTGCCAATTTAGGATTGGTTGTTAGGGTTGCCCAAACCGGAAACCCGTCAATATACAATTTTTTCTGGATTGCATATTGACCAAACAGCCTCCTGACAACCCGCCACCTTGCCCGGCTCATGGTTTTGCACACAGCGCACCGGCGATCATAATCAGTACCGCGATGGTCGTTGCTGCCCCGGCAGCCATACCTTTGGCAAATGCTGGCCAGTCCATAAAGTCGACAATAGGGGCCAGTATCGGCGTTAACAGGATTTCTCCAATTCGGTAATCTCGTTTCATGCGGTTTCCTCCTTTTACTCAATTAAATTTAGCAAATATGGTAAAAAAATAATCTGGGATTGCTCTATACGGAATTTTGAGCAATTCACAAGCAAGGATAATCTCTCGTTGTGTCCAATCCACAGCGTTATTTAATTTTAATGAGACCGTCCGTGCGCTAATGCCCATCGCGGTTGCAAACCGTTCCTGTGTATCAAAAACCATTTTGATACGCCCTTTAAGTCGACTATAGTCGAATCGCATTGTTGCCGCCCCCCTTCTTTGCTCAATTTCTTTTAGCAAAGATATAGTAACATTGTTTTTTAAAAAAATCAATAGAAAAGCTCAAAAAAATTTAGCATTTTTTTATTTTCATGGTATAATATTTCTAACGAAAGGAGGAGCCGTATTATGGATGCCTTGGAAACAACCGCTGCCAGGTTAAAGAAAGCATTGAAAATTCGCGAATTAACACAAGCGGATCTTGCTAGAATGACAGGCTTTGGAACTGGAGCAATTTCTCAGTATTGCACTGGGAAAGTAATCCCCCGTCAAAGGGCTTTGTTTACTTTGTCTCAGGCTTTAAATGTTAGCCCCGCGTGGTTAATGGGGGCAAATGTACCAATCGTGCAGGGAGTTGAAAAGCCCCTACTTAAACGCGTACCCATGTTGGGGTATGCGGCAGCGGGCGCGCCCCTAGAGGATATAAACCAGGACACGCCGTATTACGACGTGGATAACCGTTACAAGGTAGATTTTTGCATTACGGTATCCGGCGACTCTATGGTCAACGCGGGCATCAATGACGGGGATATTGTTTTTATCAAGCAGCAGCCAGAGGTAGAGGTCGGCCAGATTGGCTGTTTTGAGATCGACGGAGAGCGGGTATGTCTCAAACGATTTTATAAAACGGATACCGGCGTTATGTTGGTGTCGGAAAATCCGAAATACGCACCCATGGTTTTTAATGTTGATAATTGCCAGGATTTCCGTTGTCTGGGACTGGCCGTACTAAAACAATCCGTTATTAAGTAAAGGAGGCTACTGCCATGAATAAGAAAAAAATCGCTATTACGAGTATCTGTGCCTTAATTGTTTTGGGTGTTTACGCAGCGTCACCTTCCGGAGAAAAATATGTTTTTGAAAATAATAAAATCGTTAAAACGATACAGCTACAAAATAAAAAACAATTAGATGACATAACAGCTGCCTTGAAATCAACAGAAATAGATCCAGAGAAAATAAAATCTTGGAAGACTACAAATCAGTCAGATACAAGTGGCAGGAAATATTATAGTTTTTCGATGGACGGAAAAAGTTACAACTACGGTGTATGGATAAATCCTAACCTTTCAGTCCATTCTGTTATGTTTTCTGGTATAACATTATTCAAAGATGGAAAATTAATAGAAAAAATCTCTGACAATATTCCATCCGAAAAAGAAATGCAACATATGCAAAAGCAGGTCGAAAAAGTAGTGAAAGCAAACCTAAAAACGCCATCTACCGCAAAATTTAGTGATTTTAGGTTTAGGAAGATTCACGGTGTCGGGATCGTAACCGGCTTTGTTGACGCCCAGAATTCTTTTGGTGCTATGATCCGCACCCCTTTTAGTGCGTCGTTTGACTTTAAACAAAACGGAACAATGACCAAAGCGGAAATTGATGGGAACGAGTTAGTAAAGGATTAATCATGGAAATCATCCACTCGCCCAATGGCACCTGGGGCTTCCGCACTGTCGTTGGGCTTGACCCGGCAACGGGCAAACGCAAGCGCGTGTCCCGGTTTGGCTTCCCGCGTCGCAAAGACGCGGAGGCCGCGCTACGGGAAATCCAGGAATCAGTCAAGAAACAACAATATGTACCCGGATCCGCAATCACTTTTGAAGCTTTTGCCGCCGACTGGCTAAAAATCTATAGCCAGCAGGTAAAGGTATCAACGGTCAGGATACGGGAACATAATCTTGCCTGGTTAAATCGTTATTTTGCTAAAATTCCCCTGCAGCAGATAACCAAACGCGATTACCAGATGTTTTTGCTTGACCTCAAAGATAAATTGCAGCCCAACACGATTTGCGGCGTACACGCTACCGCCAAAATGATCTTTAAAAAAGCCAGGGAATTTGAGCTTATTTACAACGATCCGACGGAGTTTGCATCGCCGCCTCGCCCGTCCCGGAAAATTATTGACCCGGAGGCGGACGTACCCCAGTACCTTGAAAAAGCGGACTTGCAACGTTTCCTGGACGAATCCCGAAAACACACCCAGTACGGCGATTACACAGCACTGTTTATGCTGCTGGCCTATACGGGCCTCCGTATAGGGGAAGCCCTTGCCCTGACGTGGGAAGATATTGATCTGGACGCCGCAACGCTCAAAGTAACCAAAACGCTGTATAATCCCGGCAACCGCTATAATGCTTACCAGCTCTTGCCGCCCAAAACGCGGACGTCAGCGCGGATTTTATCGCTGCCCACTCAGTTAGTCGCGGAACTCAAAAAATACCGCCTGGAGGCAACGTCGCGCCGGTTTACGTTTGGGGAATTATGGCATTATCCCCCAGGCTCCCGGGGCGGCTTCGTGTTTACGGCCTTAATGCACCCGGGGTACCCGCTGACCCAGCGCGTAGTCCAGAACCACATAGACCACATACAGGCGGCCATGGTGCCGCCCTTGCCCTGCCGGGTGCATCCTCATATTTTCCGGCACACTCACGCATCATTATTGGCCGAGGCAGGCGTTGACCTGGTGGATATAATGGACCGGTTAGGCCATTCCGATGATACCACAACACGTAAGATTTACTTGCATGTTACAAAACACATGAAACGCCGGGCGGCGGAAAAATTTGCGGAACTCATGGAACGGTAGTCAATCCCCACGTTTTGCCGTCATTTTTCCCATGTTTTTCCCGCCCAGATTTTCACCAGATTTTTACCAGACTTTCACCAGGTTTTTCCTATTTTTCCTACGGTTTCCTATGGTTTCCTATTTTGTATAAAAATAAAACCACCGTGCATAATATACGCGGTGGTTTTATTTGAAATTTTTCTGCCCAATTTCAGCCCAATTTCGGCCCAATTTTATAGGCTTTCGAATACATAAACCTAGGCGTGGTGCAGTTTTTCTGGTTTCTGTTTACATCATCCCGGGCATCCCGCCGCCCATGGCAGGGGCAGGGGCTGCACCTTTCTCAGCCGGTTTGTCAGCTACGACGGCTTCCGTGGTCAGGATCATGGAAGCGATGGAAGCAGCATTCTGGAGAGCACTGCGGGTCACTTTGCAAGGATCCACGATACCTGCTTTGATCATATCCACATATTCTTCCGTAGCAGCGTTGAAGCCGGTGCCTTTGGCAGCCTTCTTCACGGCTTCTACGATCACAGCACCTTCCAGGCCGGCGTTGTTGGCGATTTGCCGTACCGGTGCTTCGATGGCGCGTCTTACGATATCGATACCGGTCTTTTCGTCCCCTTCAGCCTTGGCTTCCAGTTCGTCCAGTACCGGCTGTACCTGCAGCAGAGCAGTGCCGCCGCCGGCTACGATGCCTTCAGCCACAGCAGCACGGGTAGCGTTCAGAGCATCTTCGATACGCAGTTTCTTATCCTTCAGTTCGGTTTCGGTAGCAGCGCCAACCTTGATGACAGCTACGCCACCGGACAGTTTAGCCAGGCGTTCCTGGAGTTTTTCCTTATCGAACTGAGAAGTGGTTTCAGGGATCTGGGCGCGGATGGAAGCGATCCGGTCAGCCACAGCCTGTTTGTCACCGCCGCCGTCCACAATGGTGGTCAGGTCCTTGGTCACCCGAACCTGGCCACAGGTGCCCAGATCTTCCAGGGTAGCGCTGTCCAGTTTCCGGCCTACTTCTTCACTGATCACGGTAGCACCGGTGAGGGTGGCGATATCCTGCAGCATGGCTTTCCGACGGTCGCCGAAGCCAGGAGCCTTCACAGCCACAGCCTTGAAGGTGCCCCGCAGACGGTTCACTACCAAGGTGGCCAGGGCTTCGCCTTCCACGTCTTCAGCAATGATCAGCAGTTCACGCCCTTGCTGCACCACTTTTTCCAGTACAGGCATAATGTCGTTGATCAGAGTGATCTTCCGGTCCGTAATGAAAACGTACGGATTGCTCATGACGGCTTCCATCTTGTCAGGATCCGTTACCATGTAAGGGGAGATATACCCACGGTCGAACTGCATGCCTTTTACGGTTTCCAGAGAAGTATCCATGGTCTTGGATTCTTCTACGGTGATTACGCCGTCATTGCCTACCTTTTCCATGGCATCGGCAATCAGGCCGCCGATTTCTTCGTCGCCAGCGGAAATGGAAGCAACCTGTGCTTTTTCTTCCTTGGTGCTGACGGTCTTAGCGCTCTTCTGGAGTTCATCCACCAGTGCATCGGTGGCTTTCTTGATCCCTTTCTTCAGGACCATGGGGTTGGCACCGGCCACTACGTTCTTCATCCCTTCATGGACGATGGACTGGGCCAGGACCGTAGCCGTGGTGGTCCCATCACCGGCGATGTCGTTGGTCTTGGTAGCTACTTCGCGGACCAGGGCAGCACCCATGTTTTCGAACGGATCTTCCAGTTCGATATCTTTGGCAATGGTCACCCCATCATTGGTGATGGTGGGAGAACCGAATTTCTTTTCCAGGACAACGTTCCGGCCTTTAGGCCCCAGGGTTACCTTTACAGCATCAGCCAGGGCATTGACCCCGCGTTCCAGGCCGCGGCGGGCATCTTCATCAAATTTAATCAGTTTAGCCATTCTAATCGACTCCTTAATTCCAGATAATATACGGTGTGGTATTCTCTACCAGATACGGGACTTCGGAAAGCTTTCAGTCTTCCACGACAGCCAGGATATCGCTGTCTCTGAGGATGATGTAATCTTTCCCATCCAGGGTCACTTCACTGCCGGAGTATTTGGCGAATACCACAACATCTCCCGCCTTCACTTCGGAAGGGACCCGGGTGCCGTTGTCCAACAGACGGCCGGTGCCTACAGCAATGACTTTCCCAGTCTGGGGTTTATCCTTATGAGCCGTATCCGGCAGATAAATCCCGCTGCTGGTCTTTTCTTCTTGTACAATCGGTTCAACTACAACATGGTCATCCAAAGGTTTTAACATTTTACGTATCCCCTTTCATTCTATGAGCAATGGGTTATTTTTGTTTTTATTAGCACTCATTTCACTGGAGTGCTAACTACAGTATCTATAATACCATGTTTCAAAAAAAAATCAAGCCTTTTGACTATTTTTTGTCAAAAGGCCTGAAAACTTTTTTCTGTAAGGTCTGGATCACCCAATCGTAGTTGTCCGGATCATGGGGCAAAAGGCAGCGGCTGCAGTCCTTGTTCCCATCTGCCAGCCGGGTAAACTCTCCTCCGCAGTCTGGGATCAGGTACAAGGGACAGAAGCAGAAAAGACAGCTGAACCGGTCCGAATCCGCTCCTTGGTGGCAGGGAAAGAATTCACACTGCCGATGGGCAAAGGATTTATACCGGCAGCTCATGGTTCCAGGAGCTGCCCATAGGCCACGGCCAGATTTCCAAATTCTTCCATGGAAAGAGATTCCCCTCTCCGTTTGCCGTCGATCCCCCCAGCAGCCAGCAGCTGTTCCACCTGTTCCCCATTGAGGCCCAGGGTCTTCAGGCAGTTGCTGAGCATTTTCCGCCGCTGGGAAAAGGCCGCCTTCACCACTCGGAAGAACAGTTTCGCCGGTACGTCCACTGCCGGATGCTCCCGTTTGTCACAGACCACCACCATGGAATCCACCTTGGGGGCGGGCATAAAATCCCGGGCCGGCACCGGGATGGCCAGCCTCGGCTGGGAATAATACTGCAGGGCCAAGGACAGCGGGCCGTAGTCCTTCCCTCCCGGAGGGGCGATCATCCGCTCCGCCACTTCCTTCTGGACCATCACCACCAGCCTTTGGAGGGGCAGATCCTCTTCCAAAAGGGCAAAGATGATGGGAGTGGTGATGTAATAGGGCAGGTTGGCAGCCACCGTAAAGGGCCGGTGTTCCGTCACTTCCCCCAGATCCACCTTCAGCACGTCCCCAGAGACGATTTCCACATTGTCATACCCTTCCAGGGTCTTGGCCAGCACCGGCAGCAGGTTCCGATCGATTTCCACGCTCTTGACCTGGGCGCCGGTTTCTGCCAGGGCCTGGGTCAGGGTCCCGATCCCCGGTCCGATTTCCAGTACCAAATCTCCGGGACCCACCTGGGCTTCCCGGGCAATCCCCCGGACCACCTGTTCATTGATAAGGAAATTCTGGCCGAATTTCTTTTTAGCCCGGAGCCCAAAGGTATCGAGGATGTACCGGGTCACTTCCCGGCTGGCGATCACTGGATGCAGCATAGTCATTTCCCTTCCCTTGCGATTTCCTCCAGAGCAGCCTGGAATTCCTCCCGGGTCACTCCATAATTGTTCAGCCGATGGACCATCTGTTTGGCATTCCCATAGCCGATGCCCAGAATGGCGCCCAGCCGGTCCCTTCTGGCTACCGCTTCTGACGACCCTGACAGCCCGGAAACAAATAAGTCCCGAGAGGAAAATTCCTTTCGGGGCTCCATTTCCTGGAAACGCACTTTGGACAGGGCTTTCCGGATGGCCTCCGGCCGGGCCTGTTCGATGCCCACATCATGATGGGCCAGAGCCTCTGCCTTGGGCACAAATGCCTGTCCGGCTTTGGGGAAGCGCTCCGTCAGGAATTTCCGGATCCGCTCTCCCGCGCCGTCGGGGTCCGTCAAAATGATGATTCCCCGTTTCCTATAGGCTGCTTCGATCAGGGCCAGGGTATGGGGTGCCAGGGTGAACCCGCCGGTCTCGATGGTTTCAGCATCCACTGCCTTCTTCACCGCCACGGTATCCATCTTGCCTTCTACTACCAGCACTTCTTTCAGCACGATTTTCTCCTGTCTGTCATTCCAAGAAATAAATGGTTACGTCCCGCCGGCCCCAGGAGATGGCATCGCCATAATCTTCCATATAAAGATCGATGGTGTTGCCGTTGATGGCGCCGCCGCAGTCCGCTGCCACTGCAAAACCGTAGCCGGGGATATACATCCGGGTCCCGTAAGGGATCACATCCGGATCCACGGCCACCACCCCATGATAGGGGACTACACCCGTAGAAGTAAGCCCTGTACCGCTGCCTTCTGCCAGAGTGTAGGCAGATGCTTCCACCGTCCGGGCAGAGCGGTAACGGACGAAACCACGGGAGGTTTCGATCATATTCAGGTTGTTTCCCGTACCCACTTCCACAATTTCCGAAACAGGCTCCGTTACGACCTCCGCATGGAGTTCCTGTCTCACAGTCTCACTGCCCACTTTGATTTCCCGATAGGTGACCTTTTCCACCCCGTTCTTGCCGGCAGAGATCACATTCTGTCTGCCCCGGGGCAGGTTGTCATTGTTCCGCATCTCCACTTCATAGGGGATTTCCCGGGTTTCCGTGGCCAGTTTGTTGGTGGGAGAAATGATATGGATGGTCATATCGGGGGTCACTTCCGTATCCAGCCCCGGATAGACCTGGAATCCGCTGTAATCCACTCCCACAGCATTCAGTACATCTCGCACAGTTTTGCGTCCGATGGTATATTCGGTGGTCCTTCCAGCCTTCCACACCTTCACAGGCATTGCGCGCACAACTTCAATAGTGGCTCCGTCGCTGAATTTTTCATCGCCGACTACATCGTAACCGTCGGCCTTCTGAAGAACTACACCGGCTTCTTCCAGGGCACCCTGAACCGTCAGGGCTCTGGTTTTCAGGTTAATCGTCTGTCCGTCCACCTGGATGCTGACGTTTTTCGGCTGGGATGCAAATCCCAGGAAGTTCACGCTGGCAGCCAGCAGCAGAGAAACGACGACCCACTTATAGGGACGCTTAAAAGGTTGTGATTTTCGCAAAATTTCGCCTCCTTAAAGTGCTTGCATCATACCATAAGGAGGCGGATCCTGTCAAAAACGAATTAGTACCAAGTACTAATTTTGAACATTTTCATTTGGGAAATTTGTGACGTTTTTGTAGACTATACACCTGTTTTATAGGGTTTTTACCCTGAAAAACAGCTTTTTCACATTATTTGATGAACTTTCCATGATTTTTTCCGGCGTGGTCCCCCGAAGTGCTGCAGCCCGCTCTGCCACAATGGCGGTATAGAGAGGATTGTTCCGCTTTCCCCGGTAGGGCACGGGAGCCATGTAAGGGGAATCGGTCTCGAAAAGGATCCGATTTTCGGGCACCCGGGCCAGGATGGATCTTACCCCCCGGTCGTTCTTAAAGGTACTGGTGCCTCCAAAGCCCAGGTACCAACCCAAAGACAGTGCCTCTTCCGCCATGGCCCAGTCGCCGGAAAAGCAGTGGAGCACCCCCCGGACGCCTTTTCCTTCTTCCCGGATGATCCGGAGCACGTCTTCATGGGAATCCCGGTCGTGGATGATCACCGGCAGACCGGTTTTCCGGGCCAGGTCCAGCTGGCGGATCAAAAATTCCTGCTGCTGGTCATGGGGAGAGTGTTCATCGTTGTAGTAATCCAGGCCGATTTCCCCGATGGCCACCACCCGAGGATCGGCGCACCAGGCTTCGATCTGTTCCAAGTCTTCCAAGGAGCTGTGGCTGATTTCTTCCGGATGGATCCCTACTGCCGCCCACACGAAGGGATACTGATGGGCCAGATCCAAAGCCATTTGGGAGCTGGGAATATCACAGCCGGGATCGATGATCCCGGCCATGTTTTCTCCAATTGAACGGAGCAGCTCTTCCCTGTCTGTATCGAAATCCTCCACGTCCAGATGGGCATGGGAGTCGAACAAAGGAAGTTTCTTCATTTTATTTCACCTTGCTGCCAGAAGCGATCCCCGGCACTTCCGCCAGCTTCAGGTTCCCCTTTCCGTCAGAGGCGGCCAGCAGCATCCCCCGAGATTCTACGCCCCGGAGTTTGGCCGGCTTCAGGTTGGCGATGACGATTACGTTCTTGCCCGTCAGTTCTTCTTCCTTGTAATAGGGAGCGATGCCGGAAACGATGGTCCGGACTTCGTCCCCCACCTTCACCTCAATCTTCAGCAGCTTGTCCGCGTTGGGCATTTTTTCCGCCTTCTGGATGGTGCCCACCCGCAGGTCCAACTTGCCGAAATCCTCGATGGTGCACTGGTCCGGAGTCACCACACCGGCAGCTTTTTTGTCGGCTTTCTTTTCCTTTTTGGCCGGTTGGGCTTCCTTTTTGGCTTCTGCCGCCTTGTCTTCCTCTTCTTCCTCGATCCGGGGGAAGATGGGCTGGCCCTTGGCCACTTTGGTACCGTCAGGGAAGTTGCCCCAAGCCACGTCATCCAGGTCGAACTGTTCCGGCGTTTCCAGGCCCAGCTGAGCGAAGATCTTGGGCGCGGTGAAGGGCATCATGGAAGAAATCAGGATGGCGATGTTCCGGACCGCGTCCGCCAGGTTGTACATCACCGCTTCCAGCCGTTTGGCCTGAGCAGGATCTTTGGCCAGGATCCAGGGGGTGGTTTCGTCGATGTACTTGTTGGCGGCCCCTACATAGGCCCAGATGGCCTTGATTCCGTCGTTCAGGGCGTACTTATCCATGGCAGCCCGGTAGTTTTTCAGGGTTTCCGCGGCCAGGCTGCGGAACTTCTCATCGGTTTCGTTATCCACCACCGTCTTGTGGACGATGCCTCCGTGGTATTTGTCAATCATGGAAACGGTCCGGTATTGGAGGTTCCCCAGGTCGTTGGCCAAATCGGAGTTGAACCGCTTGATCAGGCCCTTCCGGGAATAGTTCCCGTCACTGCCCAAGTTGATTTCCCGGAGCAGGAAATACCGGACGGCGTCGGCACCGAATTCCTTGATGGGTTCCACCGGATCCACCACATTGCCCTTGGACTTGGACATTTTGTCCCCGTCCACCACCAGCCAGCCGTGGCCGTACACTTCTTTGGGCAGGTCGAAGCCCATGGCCATCAGCATGGCCGGCCAGATAATGGTATGGAACCGGACGATTTCCTTCCCCACCAGGTGAAGATCCGCCGGCCAGAACCGGTTGAACTTCTCCATGTCCTGACCGAAGCCGATGCCAGTGAAGTAGGCCAAGAGGGCATCGAACCACACGTACACCACGTGTTTGGGGTCGAAGGGCACCTGGATGCCCCAGTCGAAGCTGCTCCGGCTGATGCATAGGTCCTCCAGTCCCTGTTTGATGAAGTTGATCATTTCGTTCCGACGGGATACGGGCTGGATGAAATCCGGATGGGCCTCGATGTATTCCAGGATCCGATCCGCATATTTGGACATGCGGAAGAAATAGCTGCTTTCCTTCATCTTTTCTACAGGACGGCCGCAGTCCGGGCAAACGCCTCCGGCTTCTTCCACCTGGTGTTCGGTCCAGAAGGATTCGCAGGGTACACAGTACAGCCCTTCATAATCCTTCTTGTAGATGTCCCCCTGCTCCCAGACTTTTTGGAGCAGTGTCTGGACGGTCTTTTCGTGTTCCGGGCTGGAAGTACGGACGAAGGAGGTGTAGCTGACCCCCAGCATCTCCCACAATTTCTTGAAATCAGCTACAATCTTATCGGTGTATTCGATGGGCTTCACCCCGAAGGATTCCGCTTTCCGCTGGATCTTCAGGCCGTGTTCGTCACTGCCGGTGATGAACTGGACATCAAAGCCGTTGGCCCGTTTGTACCGGGCGATGGTGTCGGCAATGGTGGTGCAGTAGGCATGTCCAATGTGCAGGTCGGCGCTGGGATAGTAAATGGGCGTCGTAATATAAAAAGCAGGTTTCGTCATGGTCATTCCCCTTTAACAAAAAAATAATTCACTGACTATCTATGATATCACAAAAAAGCCAGAGATGCACGGAAAAGGGTCTGTTGGGTATATGTCATGATAAGCAGATCGGACCTGCTGCTTAACCGAACAAAAGCTGACGTCTGACGTCTCAAGGCCCATCAGGGCCGTATCTGACTTCTTGCCAGTCCCCGCCCCCTTACAACTCTCTGACCTGAATCATTTTGTAAACAAAGGAGGAATGCTCACATGGCAGCAACGAAAGACCTGACTGCAGTGACCCTGCAGCTGGAAGTGAAGAATGGGGTAGACAAGAATGACCCGCCCAAATTCAAGGACATCAGCTACGACAACCTGGACACCAAGGCCACAGCGAACCAGCTGACGAAAACGCCGAGGGCTGACCATGGACGACCTGACCCTGCTGGCCGGCTAGGCTGCTCAGTACGGCTTCCCCATGGTCATCGCCTGGTACCTGTTGGTACGGATGGAAGAGAAACTGGAGAACCTGACCCAGAGCATCGAACGGCTGCGCATGGCAGTGAAGATGGAATAGATATAAGCACAGTCCTGTATTTTATTCGAAAGAACCCGTCAGCCACGGGTTCTTTCCATCGGCCAGTGACCAGTGACCAAAAAGGTGCTGTGAAAAAATGATTCATCGTTTTTTCACAGCACCTTTTTCATTCCCTCACCAAGCGATTGTATAATTCTCGTTTGGGCACTTTATACGCCTTGGCCACCTGGGCCAAGGCCTCTTTTTTATCCATGCCCTGTTCCAGCAGGGCTTTCACCGCATCCAGGGGATCCCCCTGGGGCTCCTGTTTCTCCTCTTTTCCCTGTTCCACCACCAGGACGAATTCCCCCCGGGGCGGATTTTCCAGCAGATGCTGCCGGCAGGTGGAAATGGTCCCCCGGAAGAACTCTTCATGGAGCTTAGTCAGTTCCCGGCCCAGGGTCATTTTCCGGTCCCCCCACACTTCTTCCATATCCTGGAGCACATCCAGGATCCGGTGGGGAGCTTCGTAGAGGACCAGGGTGGCCGGGATGTTTTTCCATTCTTCCAGCTTCTCCTTCCGGTTCTTCCGGCTCTTGGGCAAGAAAGCCCCGAAGAAGAAGGGCGTACTGGGCAGGCCGGAAGCCACTAAGGCCGTGAGGCAGGCATTGGCCCCCGGCACAGGGACAACCTGGAACCCAGCGGCAATGGCTTGTTGGGCGATCATTTCCCCCGGGTCCGAGATCCCCGGAAAGCCTGCATCCGTCACCAGGGCAATGTCTTTCCCGGCGGCCAGGGCTTCCAGCAGCACCGGCCCCTGTTTTTCTTTATTGTGTTCATGGTAGCTGAGCAGCTGTCCGTGGATCCCGAAATGAGTCAGCAGCTGTCGGGTATGCCGGGTATCTTCGGCCGCAATCAGGTCTGCTTCCTGGAGCACCCGTACCGCCCGGGGCGTCATATCTTCCAGGTTCCCGATGGGCGTAGCGCACAGATACAGGGTCCCTTTTTCATTTTCCATGGGCTGTATCCCCTTTCAACGCATAATATTCCAATGTCTGCCGGCTGAAGGAACCGTCTTTTTCATACATGCACAGAGGCGGCAGTACCTCCAGTCCCGGCTTCCCTCCCTTGACGAATTCCGCCAGGAAGATCCAGGCCGGCCGGTCCACATAGGCGTGGACCCATTGGAGCCGCTTCAGTTCCAGCTGGTACTGGAGCCCCAATTTCACCGCATCGGTGAACCGCTCCGGCAGCTGGACCAGGGCGAACCGGCCCCGGGTCTTCAGGGCAAAGGAGGCGGCGGCAAAGAAATCTTCCAGAGAGGTCCCCACTTCATGGCAGGCTGCCTGTCCGATCTGCCGTTTCCTTCCCCCGATCCGATAGGGCGGATTGGCAGCCACCAGGTCCATGGCATCGCAGGGCAGTGCCTGCCGATAGTCCCGCAGGTCTGCCACACGGGCTGCTACCCGTCCTTCCATTCCATTGTCCCGGATGCTCCGCTGGAACAGGTCCACCACATGGGGATTGATATCCACTCCCAGGACCTGTTCCGCTCCCCGGTTGGCCAGGAGGAGGCTCACTGCCCCGGTCCCGCAGCCCAGTTCCAGTACGCAGGCCTTCCGTACCAAATGGGGAAAAGCAGCCAGGAACACCGCATCCGTGGTGAAACAGAATTCCCGGGAATCCTGCCAGATCTTGGTGATCCCGTCAGGCAGGCAGTCCAGCCGTTCCGTCCCTCCCGTCATTTCTCGGCTCGGGAAGATTCCACGATTTCATCCCAGGAAACCACGATCCGGTTCCCAGGAGACAGTTCCACCGTCACCGTCTGTTCTCGCCGGCTGATGTTCATGACCATCCCTTCGCCTCCCGGCGTCACCACTTTCATGCCGGGGCGGGGAACCATACCATGTTCCTTTTTCTTTTCCCGCTTTTTGCAGCAGCTGCCGCAGTACAAGTCGCTTTCATATTTCAAGCAGCACAGGAGCCGCCCGCAGATTCCCGAAATCTTTGTGGGATTCAGGGAAAGATTCTGTTCCTTGGCCATTTTGATGGAAACTGGCTCGAAATCCCCCAAAAAGGTGGCACAGCACAGGGGACGTCCGCAGCATCCGATGCCTCCCAGCATCTTGGCTTCATCCCGTACCCCGATCTGCCGCAGTTCGATTCTGGTACGGAACACCGCTGCCAGATCCTTCACCAGTTCCCGGAAGTCGATCCGTCCGTCCGCCGTGAAATAGAAGATGATTTTTCCTACATCAAAGGTATATTCTACATTGACCAGGTGCATGTCCAGCTTCCGAGCTGCGATTTTCTTTTCACAGATAACAAAGGCTTCTTTTTCTTTTCGGTGGTTTTCTTCCACCTTCCGGGTATCCGCTTCCGTAGCTTTGCGGATCACCGTCTTCAGAGGAGAGACGATTTTCCCCTCCTCCACTTCCTGCCGGGGAATCACCACTTCCCCGTATTCAATGCCCCGGGCCGTTTCCACAATGGCATGGTCGCCTTTTGCCAGATCGTATTCTCCCGGAGAGAAATAATAGATTTTGCCGGCCCGTTTGAACCGGATTCCTACAATGGTAACCAATTTCATATCTCCTTATCCAATTGATGGATTTCCATAAATAATGCTTCTATGGCCATCCGGCGGACCACAAAGGAATTGAGGCCCCGCCGGCAATTTTCGGTCAGTTCCATGGCCTGCCGGATCTTCTTTTCCGACCAGTCGGCGAAGCACAGGCCCAGCCGGTCCCGCAGGTCTTCATTATACAGAGGCTGAGGCAGCCGGCTCTGGAGGATCAGCCCGTCCCGCAGTAGCAAAAGGAGCAGTTCCATCATCACCAGGCTTTCCTCCCGGTCATTCCGGAGCAGCCAGGGCAGCCCGGCCGTATAGACCAGCAGATCTTCCCGGCCCGATTGTTCCAAAAGGTCCAGGATCTCTTCCCGGAGCTCCAGTGCATCCATCCGGAACCATTCCAGGGCTTTTCCCGCCGACCCTCCTGCCAGATGAGCCAGGATGGGCAGTTCCCGCTGCCATTTGGCCTCCGCCTGGGAAAGATCCGCTTCAGCCAAACTTTCCGGCCGGTCGTTTTCTCCCAGCCGGATGGACGCCAAGACCTGTTCCGTTTCTCCTTCTGTGAGAGGATCGAACCGCAGGCCGATGACCCGGGAACGGATGGTGGGCAGCAGCTGTTCCACCTGATCGGCCACCAGGAGGAACAGCCAATACTCGGGCGGTTCCTCCAACAGCTTCAGCAGGCTGTTCTGGGCTTCTTCCCGGAGGGTATGGGCCTTGTCGATGAGACAGACTTTGTAGGGGGACAGCACCGGTCCGAAAGCGGCTTTGGCGATCAGTTCGTGGATGGCATCCACCCCGATGGTCCGGCTCTTTCCCCCCGGCTCCACTTCGATGAAGTCCGGGTGGCTGTCGTTTTCCATGGCCTGGCAGCTCCGGCAGGTACAGGGGACCAGGGGATTTTCCAGACACAGGAAACTCTGGGCAAAGGCCCGTGCCATTTTCCGCTTTCCGATGCCTTCCGGTCCGTAAAAAAGCAGAGAAGGGGTCTTCCGTTGGCCTGTCAGCATATTCCGCAAAAATACTTTCTCGGCCTCATGGCCGATGATGGTATCCCACATGTCCCTTCCTCCTGCTGCTCAGATCCATTTCTCCAGTTTCTTGATGATCTCTTCCGTGACCACTTCCGGCCCCGCCAGGGCATCCACTACCAAGATCCGCTCCGGCTCCCCTTGGGCCAGCTGCAGATAGCCGGCCCGTACCCGATCCTGGAAGGCCAGTCCCTGGAGCTCGAACTTGTCCACGATGCCTCGGTCATTCCGCCGCTTCAGCAGTTCCCGAGGATCTCCGTCCAGGAGCAGGGTCACATCGGGACGCAGGCCCCGGGTGGCGAAATCGTTGAGTTTCCGCAGCTGGTCCAGGTCCATATCCCGAAGGATGCCCTGATAGACCAAGGTGGAATCGCTGAACCGGTCGCAGAGGACCACTTTTCCCTCTTCCAAAGCTGGACGGATCACTTGGCTCACGTGGTCGGCCCTGGCTGCCAGCTGCAGCAGGCTTTCCGTTTCCGGAGACAGCTGCAGGGCAGGGTCCAGGACCAGTTCCCGGATGCTTTCCGCCGTTTCCGTCCCTCCCGGTTCCCGGGTAATCAGCACTTCCCGGCCATAGAGCCGGAACCAGCTGGCCAGCTTCTGGGCTTGGGTGGTCTTGCCTCCCCCATCCGGACCTTCTAAGGTAATGAACAACCCTTTTCTTTTTTTCATCGCAATACCTCGATTTGCTGGAGAGAGCTGTCCCGAGGACCGCTGACCAGCAATTTCTTTTTCTGCATTTCCCGGCAGTACCGGATCAGTTCTTCCGTGATCCGCTCTCCCGGCATCACAAGGGGAATCCCCGGCGGGTAAAAGCTGATGGTCTCTCCGGCAATTTTTCCGGCCGCTTCTTCAAAAGCCACCGGCCCATGGCTGGCAAAAAACGCCTCCCGGGGAGTGACCACCATTTCCGGCAGATCAGCCGCCGGAGGCACCGGCCCAAGTTTCTGTTCCGGTTTACGGATCTCTTCCAGCACCCGGCAGAGGGTTTCTCCCACTTTTTCCAGTTCCGGTCCTTCGTCAGCGTAAGTCACCAGCAGCAGCACATGGTCTTCATCCACCAGTTCCACGGCAATCCCCGCCTGGCGGAAGGCCTCCGCCGCTTCTGGACCGGTGACCCCCAGGGCACTCACCTGAAGGGTGATTTTCCCCGGGTCCAGGGCCGTGACGCCCCCTTTGCCCACCAGTTCCTGTTCCAGGACAGGAAGGCCCGGCACCTGATGGAGCCGGCGCCGCAGGGTTTCCGCAGCCCGCACAGAAGCTTCGGCCATGGCTTTTCCCCGCTCTGCCAGCTGGGCCTGGGCCGCATCCAGGGCCCCCATTAGGAGATAATTGGGGCTGGTGGTGGTCACCAGGCTCATGGCTGCTTCCATGGTTTCCGGACGGATCCTGCCATAGCGGACTTGGAGCAGGCTGCACTGGGTCATGGCTCCCAGGATCTTGTGGGTGCTCTGGGCCGCTGCATCGGCGCCGGAAGCCATGGCACTGGGAGGCAGCTGGCTGGAAAAGCCCAGATGGGGCCCGTGGGCTTCATCCACCAGCAGCACAGCCCCGTGCCGATGGGCGATTTCCGCGATTTTCCGAGTATCCGCTGCCAATCCGAAATAATTGGGGGTGGTCAGGAACACGGCCCGGATCTCCGGATCCTGTTCCAAAGCCGCCTCCACCTGTTCCGGGCTCACTTGGAGAGTCAGACGCCACTGAGGATCATAAGCCGGCTGTACATACACCGGCCGCAGCCCACCCAGGATCAGTCCTCCCAGCACGCTCCGGTGGCTGTTCCGGGGCACCAGGATCTTCTCTCCCGGCCCCATGGCTCCCAGCAGCATACTATGGATCACCCCTGTGGTCCCGTTGACTCCCAAGAAGCAACGATCTGCCCCATAAAGCCGGGCAGCCAGTTCTTCCGTTTCCCGGATGCAGCCCTCGGGAGCGTGGATGTCATCCAGTTCGGCCATCAGGGATACATCGCTGGCAAGGGCCACGTCCCCCACCAGATGGCGCAGAGACGGATCCGCTCCCCGGCCTCCCTTGTGGCCGGGGGTATGGAGAGGATATACATGCTGAAGACGGTAGTTTTCCACTGCCGTCAATAAAGGTCGTTTTGCATTCATGGTTTCACTCCTTGTAACGTCTTATTGTACCATATGGATGAATTTGCCTGCAAATTTTACCAAAATTTAACAGGTCCTTTGCACAATTCCCTTGTAAATTTTTCAGGATAAGGGCATAATGTAACACAGAGATTGATTTTTTGGCAACAAGGAGGATCTTATGCGGGATTTGAATATCATCCGAGAGAAAAAAGGCTTCATCAGCGATATGGATGGAGTCATCTACCATGGCAGCACTCTGCTGCCGGGCGTCAAGGAATTCGTGGCCTGGCTCCAGAAAGAAAAGAAACAGTTTCTGTTCCTGACCAACTCCAGTGAACGTTCTCCCCTGGAACTGCGGAAGAAGCTCCAGGCTATGGGGCTGGATATCGAGGAAAACCATTTTTACACCAGCGCCCTGGCTACGGCCCATTTCCTGAAGACCCAGGCACCGGGCTGTTCGGCCTACATCATCGGGGCCCATGGGCTGATGAATGCCCTCTATGATGCCGGCATCACCTATAATGATGTGAACCCGGAATATGTGGTGGTAGGCGAAACCACCGGCTACAATTATGAGATGATCATCAAGGCCACCGAACTGATCCATAAAGGAGCCAAGCTCATCGGCACCAACAGTGACATGACCGGCCCCAGCGACCGGGGGATCATCCCCGCCTGCCGGGCGCTCATCGCTCCCATCGAACTGGCCACTGGGAAAAAAGCCTATTTCATCGGCAAACCCAACCCCCTCATGATGCGGACCGGCCTGAAACGGCTGGGGGTCCATTCGGAAGATGCGGTCATGATCGGAGACCGGATGGATACGGACGTAATCGGAGGTGTGGAATCCGGCATGGAAACCGTCCTGGTCCTCACCGGCGTCTCCACCCGGGAAAACATCAAACGGTTCTCCTACCAGCCCCATTACATCCTCAACGGCATTGGGGATCTGGTACCTGCTAAATAGCTAGAAAGGCTGTTGCATGACGCAACAGCCCTTTTCGATTCACGCACAAAAAAAACCTGCCCACAGGCAGGTCCTGATTTTGAATGGCGGAGTGGGAGAGATTCGAACTCTCGCGGGGTTTAACCCCCCTAACGATTTAGCAAACCGTCCTCTTCAGCCACTTGAGTACCACTCCGTTTAAATCGGCTGACTCGTTTATAATACAGCATTTTATGACTTCTGTCAACACTTTTTTTGAGGGGCTGTTACCTATGCAACAGCCCCCCTTCTTTTACTTAAACCACTTATCATAGATCTTCTGGTATTCCCCGCTTTTTTTCAGGTCATTCAGGGCCTTGTTCAGCTTGTCGCACAGGTCCTTGTTCTTCTTGGCGGTGGCAATGCCGTACATATCCCCCTTCTTGGGTTCCCCTACGGCCTTGGCATAAGCGCTGCCCCCCTGCTTCAGGAAATACTGGAGCACCGGCAGGTCACTGATCACGGCATCGGCTCCTCCGTTCTTCAATTCCAGGCAGGCTGTATCCGAAGTATCGAAGGTCTTGACTTTGGCTCCCTCGATCTTGCTGGCAGCTTCAGCTCCTGTGGTCCCCAGCTGGACGGCAATGGTCTTGCCCTTCAGGTCATCCAGGCTCTTGATGGTGGTGTTGTCCTTCCCCACAATGGCCATCAATCCAGATTCATAATAGGGGTCGGTGAAATTCACTTTCTGTTTCCGGGCGTCGGTGATGCTCATGCCGGCAATGGCTGCATCGATATTCCCCGCATCCAGAGCAGGGATCAAGGCATCGAACCCCATTCCTTTCACCGTCACCTTGTCATATCCGGCCTTCTTCCCAAGGGCCTTGATCAGATCCAGGTCGAAGCCAGTCAGTTCCCCGCTCTTTTTATCGGGGAATTCAAAAGGAGCAAAGGAAGGTTCCGTCCCTACGATCAATTCCTTCTTTTCGGCAGGCTTGCTTCCTGCGTTCTGGCTGCTGCCGCATCCCAAGGTCCCCATCAGTGCCGCGAAAAGGCAAATCGCTGCTAGAATCTTTTTCATAATAATTCCTCCCTCATTCAGCCCTATCCGTATTGTATGGCTTTGATTGGGATTTATTATACGACTCATTGTATTATTATGCAATATATTTTAAATAAAAATACAAAAAAACAACTCAGCTGACCTGGTTTTCGCCCCCACACCCGCCTGCTGGAAGGTTCGCTCCTAAGCCTCATGCTCCCCACTACTGCTTCTCTCGCTTTTCGCGGCAGGACTTACTTCTAAGCTGCACCGTGCTCACAATGGCTTTTCATTGCTTACGTGGATCGTTTTGCCTGCAACTGGCATCGACTTGCAACCACAGACCTGAGTTGTTTGTTCCATTATAAAAGCCCAGCAAAACTTTAGCAACGGGAAATTCACAAAGTCAGAAAATTATAGTATACTGGATAAAGCAAATCTTACCTTAGAAGCAAAGGTCGATGTCCTATGATCACCATTCCCCAATTCCTGGATTTCCCCACGGATACAGATACCAAGGAAATCGTCCAGGGGTTCCTGAAACTGTTGGAGCTGAAGAGCCATGGCTTGTTCCTCCACAGCCAGCAGGTAGCCAATTACGCAGCGGCCACAGCCATCAAAATGGGGCTCCCCCTGAACGAAGTGGGCTGCATCAAGACAGCAGCCCTCCTCCATGACATAGGGCAGCTTTCCATCCCCAATACCATCCTGGCCAAATATCCCTATTTCAATGTCCGGGAACGGGCCGCTTACCGGCGGCATTGCCAGGCTGGGGCCAGCATGCTGGAAAACATCCCTGCTTTTGCCCATATCATGAAAATCATCCTCCACCATCATGAGAACTGGGATGGCAGCGGCTATCCCAAACGGCTGAAAGGCGTGAACATCCCCATCGGCAGCCGGATCATTGCCGTCTGCAATTACTATGACCGGAAATGCAACCCCTGTACCCGCCAGTGGCAGATCGCCGGCTGCAAGAGCCCCCAAGTGATCCGGGACCTGGCCGGGATCCAGTTCGATCCCGATGTGGTCCAGGCTTTCTTTGCTTCCATTTCCAATCCTGCTTGAGAAAGCACAACCGATTTCTCGGTTTGCCCATAAATCATTTTGAGGAGTATGTGCTTATGAAGAACTATACTGTAAAGACCCAGGGAACCTGCGCCCGTCAGATCGAATTCGGCCTGGAGGACGGCAAGCTCCACCATATCCATTTCCAGGGAGGCTGCCCGGGGAACCTTTCCGCCATCAGCAAACTGCTGGAAGGAGCCGATGCCCACCATGCTGTCGAACTGCTGAAAGGCAATACCTGCGGGGACAAAGCCACCTCCTGTGCCGATCAGCTGGCCAGAGGGGTGGAAGAAGCGCTGAAGGAAGAGTGAGAGAAAGAAGTCAGACCGGCCCTGACTGGCCTTGAGACGTCATAACGAGAAGTCAGAAACGGCCCCAAAGGGGCCTTGAAGCGTCAGACGTCAGCTTTTGTTCGGCTTAGATGCAGGTCCGTCCTGCTTATCGCCAACAAACTTATGTCTGACATCTGAAAGGCCCGCAAGGGCCGGTCTGACTTCTTGTCACGTGCTCCGCTCTTCCCTCTCTTTTTTTTACTCCGAATTTATAGTAAAATAGTAATATTACATATTTTTGAGGGGGAAGTTGTATGCCAATCGGAGTTTTGCTGAACGTAGCTGCGGTGGTGCTGGGAGGGATCCTGGGGAATTTCCTGGGGCCGCGGCTTTCGGAAGATTTTAAGGAAAAATTGACCACGGTGTTTGGTTCCTGCGCTCTTTTGATGGGAGTCATCTCCATTACTTTCATGAAGAACCTGCCAGCGGTAGTATTCGCCGTAATCGCCGGCACCATCGTAGGCCTGGGGATCCACCTGGGGGACCGGATCGTCCAAGGATCCCGGAACCTGGAGAAACTGATCAGCCGAGTGCTCCCCGCTTCTTCTGGGGACAGCCTGATTCCCCGAGAGGAATATGAAAGTCGGCTGATCACCATCATCGTCCTGTTCTGTGCCAGCGGGACGGGCATCTATGGCAGCATGGTGTCCGGCATGGCTGGGGACCACAGCATCCTTATCGCCAAGTCCATCATGGACCTGCCCACTGCGGCGCTCTTTGCCTGCGAATTGGGGATCATCGTCAGTTTCATCGCTCTGCCCCAGCTGGTGATTTTCCTGTGCCTGTTCTTCCTGGCCAATGCCCTGCTGCCCTTCTGTACTCCGGACATGATCGGAGATTTCAAAGCCTGCGGAGGCACCTGCTCCTGGCCACTGGGTTCCGCATGCTCCAGCTGAAAGATTTCCCCATCGCCGACATGATCCCGGCCATGGCCTTGGTGATGCCGCTGTCAGCGGTGTGGGCCAATGTGGTGGTGCCGCTGATGTAAAAAAAAGGTGCTGCACGTTGCGTGCAACACCCTTTTTTCACATCCTCAGCATCAATTCCTTTTCCACTACTTTCCCATTTTCCAGGTACACCCGGGGCACCCGCTTGCTGATGTTGCAGGTGATTTCATACGGGATGGTGCCGGCCAGGGCGGCCAAGTCGTCCAGGGACTGGCGGTTCCCGAACAGTTCCAGTTCACTGCCCACATCCACCTTGGGCTTGCCGGTCAGATCCACCATGCACATATCCATGCAGATCCGTCCCCGCTGAGGCGCCTTCCCTTCTTCCGTCACGAAACTGCACCGGTTGGACAGACAGCGCATGAACCCGTCTGCATAGCCGATGGGAGCCACTCCCATGCGGGTAGCCTTGTCACAGGTATAGATGCCCCCATAACTGATTTTCGTCCCTTCCGGGTAGATCTTGATGGTGCTGATGGTGGTCTTCACGGCCATCACCGGCTTCAGTCCCAGCATCCGGGCATGCTCCCCGTATCCGTAGAGCAGCAGCCCCGGCCGCACCATGTCCAAATAGGTCTTGGGGAACAGGGCAGTGGCGCCGGTATTGGCACAGTGACGGAGCTTGAACTTCTTCCCGGTCCGTTTCTCCACCTCATCACAGACCCTCTTGAACAATTCGAACTGATGCCGGGTATAGGCCAGGGCCTCTTCTCCCGGCTCATCGGCCACCGCGAAATGAGTGAAGATCCCTTCCGGTTCCAATCCCGGCAGGCTGCAGGCATGGATGATGCCCGCCACCCCATGTTCGAAATAGTCTCCCTCGCAGATGTAGCCCAGCCGGGACATCCCCGTATCCACTTTCACATGGATTTTCAGGGTGCCGCCGTATTTCACAGCTTCTTCGCTGTATTCCAGGGCTTTGGCTTCACAGGTCACCGCCTGGGTGATGTTGAAGCAGATCAGCCGGTCCACCTGTTCCCGAGGGGTATGGCCCAGGATCAGGATGGGCATGGTGATGCCGTTGAACCGGAGTTCCATGGCCTCATCGATGCTGCTCACCGCCAGATAGTTGGCGCCTAGGGCCTGCAGCTTCTTGCCCACCTGGACGGCTCCGTGCCCATAGGCATCTGCCTTCACCACCCCAAGGAATTTCACTTGAGGCCCGATATGTTCCCGGATCTTATGATAATTGAATGCCAGGGCGTCCAGATCGATTTCCGCCCAGGTGCGACGCAGTGTAGATTTCATATTCCCCATGCTCCTTTGCCTGTTTTCTCCCGTCTCAGAACCTGACAGGCGCTTTTTTTATGATACCACATTTTCCGCCATCCATCACGGTTTTACCGGGAGAAAGCCTTTTCCAAGGCTCTCCACTGGTACCGGGGATTCACCCCCAGCACCCCATGGACCAATCTCCCCTGGGGATCTTCCTGGAGCTGTCCATTTTTGTCCACGGTGATCCGTTTGTCCTCCACGGCAAATTGGCTGGGATCCAGCTGGTACAATATCGGAAAGATGGCTGGCAGCACCGCAGCCGGTTCTTCGCCCGCCTTTTCATGAGCTGCCTGGTTGGCTCGGATCAATTCCAGGAATTCCGGCCACTTTCCGCTGCGGCCCAGGTTCTGGATTTCCTGTTCTCCGATATACTGGGTCCCGGTAAGCTCCCGGGGAAACAAGGTCAGATCCAGCCCGCTTTCCATCACCGCCTTCACGGCCTTGGGATCCTGGGCAAAATTGGTTTCTGCTGCCTGCCCGGGTTCCGTTTCCGTCAGGGAACCCCCCACCAGGTACACCCGGTCGATCCGGCTCTTCACCTCCGGATCCTGGAGCAGTCCTGCCAAGGTGGACAGAGGGCCTGTGACGATGTAAGTGATGTGCCGACATTTTTTCAGCTGCTTCTGAGCCTCTTCCAAATCGCCTGGCTGGAGCGTTTTCCGGTCCCGTCCCTGGCTCTTTTCCTTCAGCACGCTGGCAAGGCCCAGCAGTCCGTCTTTCCCGTTGAAACCGGGTTCCTTGAATTTCAGCTTCCTGCCTTTCCAGGGACGATCGGCGCCCTGGTAGATGGGCAGATCCATCGCAAGAGCCCCGGTTACCAGCACCATATTGCTGCTCATCTGTTTTTCCGGTCCATTTCCATAGGTGGCAAAGGCCAGATCCGGCACCAGGCTGTTCTGTTTCAGCAGGAACAGCGCCAGGGCATCGTCACTGCCGGGATCGCCGTCATAAACCAGCGCGGGGATCCCCGTTTTCCCGGCTTCTTTTTCAGCTACAGCCAGCACGGTCCCCCAAGCCATCTGCCAGGCACAGCAAAAGCCCAGGACCAGAGCCAGCACTTTTTTCTTCACGTTTTCCAAGACATCATCCCTCCCCGCCTGCAGCCCACTGCAAAAAGTTTCCTGGAATAGTATAGTACGGACGTCCTTCTCTGACAAGGCTTTCCCCCTGCCTTCCCAAGGAAGAATATGGTATAATCGGAAGGAACACAAGAATCTCATCCCAAAGGAGAGGTATCCATGGTAGAATCCAATCCCCTGCAGGGGCAGCCTGCAGAAAATGAACAGGAAGAAAAAAGTAATGCCCTGACGGCTGGGACCGAAACGGCTCCGGCTGTGGGAGCCCAGCCCCAGGAAGGAAGCACCCAGGAGCAGCCGGAAGACGCCGGTCTTTCCTCGGTGGCAGAAGCAGCCCGGGCAGCGGAAGCCCTGGCGGGAGGGACGGACCCAGAAAGCCAGGGAGAAGGCGGTCCGGAGCAGCCCCAGGAGGTGCAGGAAGTCCCCAAAGGCCGTGCTGACCGTTCCCTGATGTACTTTTTCTGGCCCTTGGTGGTCACGCTCCTCTATGTCCCTGTGGGCCTGATTTGGCTGGCCTACCGTTTCCTGGAGTACAAGACCCAGCTCCTTCTTTTGACCAACAAACGGCTGGTCCTGTTCAAGGGAATCATCAAAAAGAAGCAGTACATGATTCCCCTGGAGATGGCCGCCCAGATGACCATCGAACAAGGATTCCTGGGCCGGAAAGCCGGTTATGGGACCCTGGTCATCGGCCAGGGAAAAGAAGCCATCCGGTACAATTACGTACGGGATCCGGAAAAATTCCGCCTGCTCTGCCGGACGGAAGCGTGAAAAATGGGGCTGTGAAGAAATGAGGATTCATTTCTTCACAGCCCCATTTTTTCACTTCCTCACCCACACCCGTTCCTTCACGTCCAGCTTTTCGATGGGTTTCGGGTCAGCGGTGGGTTCCCCGAAAGGCATCTGAGCCACCAGGGTCCAGCTGTCCGGCACCTCAAAAGCCGCTTTGACGGCCTGGTCGATGAGGGGATTGTAGTGCTGGATATTTACGCCCAATCCCAAGTCCGTAAGAGCGGTCCACAGGGCGAACTGGAGCATCCCATTCCCTTGGCTGGCCCACACCGGGAAATTGGCTGCATAGCCGGGGAACTGTCCTTGGAGTTTTTTCACCGTATCCGTTTCCTCAAAATAGAGCAGGGTCCCATAAGCAGCGGCGAAACCTTTCACCTTGGCTTCCGTAGGGGCGAATTTGTCCGCCGGGACGATTTTCCGGAGGGTTTCCATCACGATGTCCCATACCTTGTCATGGTATTTCCCCAAGGTCACAATCACCCGGCCGCTCTGCATATTGAAAGCGGAAGGGACCTCCCGGGTCACCTTTTCCACCGTGTCGATGATCTTTTCTTCTGTCACCGGGATATTCCGTCCCAGGGCATAGTTGGTCCGCCGATGGGCCACCGCTTCATAAAAATTCCGTTCCGTCATGGTATTCATCCCCCTTAACTGTTATTTCATAAAATACATTTGATAGGGATAGTATAGCATATAGGTGGGAAAAAAAGGAAGAGGTCAGACCGGCCCTGCCGGACCTTTCAGATGTCAGACGTCAGCTTGTTGGCGATGAGCAAATCGGACCTGCTGCTATGCCAAACAAAGCTGACATCTCAAGGCCCGTCAGGGCCGTGTCTGACGTCTTATCCTGCCCCTACTCCTCCAGCACTCCCCGGATGCCCTTTTCTTTCAATATATCCCGGTACGTTCCCAGTTCCTGGTGGATCAGAGTATCGATGGTACGCATCCCCAACAGTTCCACCGGAGCCCGGTCATCGGTCAGCCGGTAAGGGCCCGGGTGATAAGGTGCCAGCCGCTGTGCCGTCTCTTCCATCAGCTGCCGCAGTTCCAGATCCTTTTCCCGTTTCCCCTGCAGCCTCAGATTCTCCGCCAGATCATCTTCCATCCCAGCGAACAGTTCCCGATTGGTGGCCTGGGGCACATCCGCCATATATACGGCAGGGAAAACGGAAGCCACGGTGTCCGCCAGATAATCGTTGAGGCTCCCCGGGACACTGCCTTTCATATTCATGTTCAGCACCATGACTCCGCCCGGCCGCAGATGTTCCCGGACACTTTGGAAAAATTCCACGCTGGACATGGAAAAGGGAATGGTGATGTCCTGGTAGGCATCCACCATGATCAGGTCATATTTTTTCCGGTCCCCGCTGAGATACGCCCGCCCATCATAGGCCGTGACGGGAATATCCGGAGGCAGACCGAAATAGGTCCGGGCCAGGGCGGTGATCTGAGGGTCGATTTCCACCCCGGTGATCTTGAGCTCCGGAAAATACCGGCGGCACTGGTGGGCATAGGTTCCCGTACCCATCCCCAGGATCAGCAGTTCCGGATCTTTCTTTTCCCGGATCCGGGCCATATAGGGAGCTGCCAGGGCCACGTCGTAATACATCCCGGTAAGCCCTTCCTGTTTCATTTTGATGGACTGGACCCCGAAGAGCACATTGGTAGACAGGACGATGCTGTCCGGCTCCTCCCGCACTTGGAGGTAATTGTAGGTGGACTCTCCCTCATATTTGATTTTCTCCGGATCTTCCCAAAAGGCAAAAGAAGTACTGTGCCCCAGCACACAGGCAGCAAGGAAAATCACCGCTCCCAGGGCCATTTTTTTCCGGGTGCCGCCGCCAGCGGCAAAATACACCAGGGAAAGCAGCAGCAGGATCCCGGCAAACAGCAGGAAGGTAAGACTGGTCCCCAGGGCGGGAATGGTCAAAAAAGTGGGCAGGAAGGTCCCCAGGATGCTGCCGATGGTATTGGCCGCTCCCAGGCGCCCCACGATGCCTCCGGTCTCTTCCTTTTTCTCCACGCAGTACCGAGCCAGGGAAGGAGTCACCGTGCCCAAAAGGAACAGGGGAAAGACAAAGACCGCCAAGCAGGTCACCAGGGCCGCCAGCACCAGGAAATGGGTATCGATAGCAAGGATCAGGAGGCCGGAGATCCCGATGATCAAGTATTTCCCTACCGCCGGGATCAGGGCCAGCCACAGGGAAGCCAGGAAGATCCGGTCGTACAGTCGGTCGGGGTTGGGATCCTTGTCCGCCCTGCGGCCACCGTACAGATTGCCCAGGGCCATGGCGATCATGATGGTGCCGATGATGATGGTCCAGACGATCTGGGAAGAGGAAAAATAGGGAGAAATCAGCCGCTGGGCTCCGATTTCCACGGCCATCAGCGCCATTCCTGCAAAGAATTCCGTCAGATACAGATACAGATGGCTTTCCAGCAGTTTGTTCTTTCCTGGCATAAAAAATCCCTCCCTTTCAGTTCCTGAAAAAAGTATGGAAGGAAAGGGAGAGTTTGTCAATAGAAAGACGTCAGGGACGAAAGAAGTCAGACCGGCCCTGACTTCTTATCCTACTCCATCTTCTCTGCCAGTTCCTTCAGATACTCCCGGAAGGCCGGCCCCAGATCATTGCGCCGGAGGGCAAACTCCACAGTGGCTTTCAGATAGCCCAGCTTGTCCCCGGTATCGTACCGCTTTCCGTCGAAATTATAGGCATAGACGGATTCTTGATGGGCCATGACCCGCAGGGCATCGGTGAGCTGGATTTCTCCTCCCTTGCCGGGCTTGGTCTGTTCCAAGATGTCGAATACATCGGGAGTGATCACATACCGTCCCAGGGCAGCGAACCGGCTGGGAGCCTCTTCCACGCTGGGCTTTTCCACCATATCCCGCACTTTCAGCAGGTTGTGGTCATCGGTTTCCGCTCCATCGATGATCCCGTAGGCGGAAACCTGTTCCGGCCGGACCACCTGACAGCCGATGATGGTGCCGCCGGTCTTGTCATACTGATCCACCAGCTGCTTCAGGGCCGGTTCCCGGTCCCCGGTATAGACCACATCATCCCCCAAGATGACCCCGAAAGGTTCTCCGTCGATGAAATCCTTGGCGCAGAGGATGGCGTCCCCCAGGCCCCGTTGGTATTTCTGCCGGACATAGTGGATCCGGATATCGGAAATTTTCCGGATCTGTTTCAAAAGGGCGATCTTGCCCGTTTCGTAGAGATGTCCTTCCAGTTCCGGGGAAGAATCGAAATGGTCCTCGATGGCCCGTTTGGCATGGCCGGAGATGATCAGGATCTGTTCGATCCCACTCTGGAGGATTTCTTCCACAATGTACTGGATGGTGGGTTTATCCACGATGGGCAGCATTTCTTTGGGCATGGCTTTGGTTTCCGGCAGGAACCGGGTGCCGAACCCGGCGGCCGGGATCACCGCTTTACGGACTTTCATCATTGGGCATTCTCCTTTGTTTCTTCACTGGTAGGTGCAGCCGGTTCCGTGGCCGGTTTTTTGGGAGCCTTTTTGTTGAACTTCTGCATCAGCTCACCTACATCCGCTCCGGCCATCCAGGCTTCCACCGCATTGGCGGCCTGACTGATAGCTTCCTGGATTTTCTCCTTGTCCGCTCCCCGGAAGGGATGGAGCACATGGCTGATCACCGCCTGTTCCTGATGGACGGGATGGCCGATTCCTACCTTGATCCGGGGATAGGCCTGGCTCCCCAGGGCCCGTTCAATGGATTTCAGGCCATTGTGCCCTCCGGAAGAACCTTTCCGGCGGATCCGCAGGGTCCCCACCGGCAAGTCCATATCGTCCTGGATCACCAGCACTTCTTCCGGCGGGATGTGGTAGAAATTGGCGAAATCCGCCACTGCCGCCCCGCTGTTGTTCATATAGGTGGTGGGTTTGATCAGCCAGCATTTTTCCGGCATGCGCCGTTCTAGGTATGCTGCATTGTCCGCCTTCCGCCAGGCGTTCTCCTCCCCCCACCGCTGGGCCAAGAGGTCCGCAGTCATGAATCCGATATTGTGCCGGGTCCCGGCATATTCCTGCCCGATATTTCCCAGGGCAACGACGAGTTTCATTGGTTTTCTCTCTCCTGTAAACGAAAAAAGGGTGCTGCACCGCAGCACCCTTGCACCCTTTAAATCTCAAACAATTGGCTGATGGACAGCTGGTTGTAAATCCGCAGGATGGTCTCTGCCAGGATTGGAGCCACAGAAAGCTGAGTAATCTTCGGATGCTTTTTGTTGGGCGGCAGAGGGATCGTGTTGGTCACGATCAGTTCCTTGATTTCGGACTGGGCGATACGGCTCAGTGCCGGATCCGTCAGGATGGGATGGGTCACGCAGGCATAGATATCCTTGGCGCCGAATTTCTTCAGAGCCTTAGCCCCTTCGCACAGGGATCCTGCCGTATCCACGATATCGTCCACCATGACGCAGATCTTGCCTTCCACATTCCCGATCAAGTTCATGACTTCTGCCACACCGGGTTCTGGCCGTCTCTTGTCGATGATGGCCAAGCCGCATTCCAGCCGGCTGGCAATGTTCCGGGCACGGCTGACGCCACCCAGGTCCGGAGAGATCACTACCATGTCTTCCGGAGCGAAGCCCTTTTCTTTCACATAATCTGCCAGGATGGGACCGCCGGGCATATGATCCACAGGGATATCAAAGAAGCCCTGGATCTGGGCAGCATGGAGATCCACCGTCACCAGACGGGTGATCCCAGAAACCGTCATCAGGTCTGCCATCAATTTGGCAGTGATGGGTTCCCGGCCCCGGGCTTTTCTGTCCTGCCGGGCATAGCCGTAGAAAGGAACCACTGCCGTGATGTGGCGTGCACTGGCTCTCTTGAAGGCATCGCACATGATCAGCAGTTCCATGACGTTGTCATTGACAGCCGGTCCGCAGGTCGGTTGGATGACGAATACATCCTTGCCACGGACACTTTCATTGATCATGACCTGGACTTCTCCGTTGTTGAAGCGGTTGATCACCGCATCGCCAACCGTCGTCCCCAGATAGGCTGCGATTTCACGCGCCAGATCAGGATTGGCATTTCCGGAGAAAATAGCCATGTCTTCGCCTGTTTTATCACCCAACATACAAATTATACCCCCACTGCTTTATAATTTAAATCTATTAAAAAGTATACAACTCATTAAGGTTTGTGGCAACCCCTTTACTTCCTGTTCCGATACTTCTCTGCCCAGCCAGGTATATTCACCTGTTTTCCCCGGGCTACCCCCAGGGCATTTTCCGGCACATCTTTGGTGATGGTGGAGCCCGCGGCGATGTAGCTGCCCTTGCCGATGGTCACGGGAGCTACCAGGTTGCTGTTGCAGCCTACGAAGGCATCGTCCTCGATCACGGTCCGGTGCTTCACCTTCCCGTCGTAGTTCACGGTGATGGTGCCGCAGCCCATGTTCACCCCGCTGCCGATGTCACTGTCCCCGATGTACTGGAGATGGGGCAGTTTGGTGCCCACCCCTACATTGGAGTTCTTCACTTCTACGAAATTCCCCATCTTCACCTTGTCTCCGATCACCGTATTGGGCCGCAGATGGTCGAAGGGACCCATGTGGACCCCATTGCCCACCTGGCAGTCATGGGCGTAGACGAACTGGATATGGGTGTCGCTGCCCACTTTGACATTGGTGAACCGGACCTGGGGTCCCACTTCACAGTCTTCCCCGATTTCCGTTTCCCCTTCCAACCAGGTGAAAGGATAGAGCACCGTATCCCGGCCCACCTTCACGCCTTTTTCCACAAAGGTGCTGTCCGGATCCATGACGGTGACCCCTTCATCCATGAGTTTCCCCACGATCCGGGCGTTCATCACTTTCTGGGCCACAGCCAGCTGCCGCCGGGAGTTGATCCCCATCACCATGTCGAAATCCCCGGTCTTGATGCCGGCTACTTTCCGGCCCCGTTCCAGGCATTCTGCCAGGATATCCGTCAAGTAGTATTCCCCCTGGGCATTGTCGTTCTTCAGGTTCACCAGCAGGTCGAACAAGAGGGGCATTTCCACACAGTAGATACCGGTATTGATTTCGGTGATCTTCCGCTGTTCCGGGGTGGCATCTTTTTCTTCCACGATCCCGGTCACCTGGCCCGCTTCATCCCGGAGGATCCGCCCGTAGCCGAAGGGATCCGGGGCTTCCGCCGTGAGCACGCTGACCCCAGCACCGCTCTTCAGGTGGGTCTCATAGAATTTCTTCAGTTCGGCTCCCTCCAAAAGCGGCGTATCTCCGCAGAGGATCAGAGCCGTACCTTGGGTATCCCCCAAAAGGTCCCGGGCTTGGAGCACCGCATGGCCGGTTCCCAGCTGTTCACCCTGGACAGCCACCCGAGCCCGGGTCCCCAGGAATTCCGTCACCTTTTCAGAGCCAAAGCCCACGATGACGATCTTGTCATCGGCACCGGCTTCATCCGCCGCCTCCAGCACATGTTCCAGCATGGGCTTCCCACTGAGTTTATGCAGCACCTTCGGGAGTTTGGATTTCATCCGGGTCCCCTTCCCCGCTGCCAGGATAATTGCCGCCAATTCAGACATGATTCCTTGCCTCCTAAAAATTTATCGCATTTCGATCTTGTAGCCGGCTTTGCGCAGGGTATCGGCCACTTCCTTGGCATGCTGCGCATTCCGGGTCTCCAGATCCAGCTCCACACGGGTCACGCCCAGAGGGACGGAACGGTCCGCCCGGTCGTGGTTGATGTAGAGGATGTTGATCTTCATTTCTTCCAGATAGCTGACGAACTTCAGCAGTTCACCAGGGCGGTCCATCATCCAGGTCACCAATTTCACCCGGCGTCCGGTCCGCACCAGCCCCCGTTCGATGATCTGGGAAATGGTGTTCACGTCGATGTTCCCGCCGCTGACCACCGCAGCCGCCCGGTCGCTGCCCGGTACGATATGGTGGAGCAGGGCTGCCAGAGGCGCGGCTCCGGCTCCTTCCACCACCATCTTCCCCCGTTCCAGCATCAGCAGCATGGCAGCGCAGATGTCTTCTTCATTGACCAGGAGCATGTCATCCACATATTGGCTGATCAGTTTCCAGGTCAGTTTTCCAGGCATGCCCACAGCGATTCCATCGGCGATGGTCCTGCCCACCCCGTGGCTCACCCACTTGTTCTCTTTCTTGCACAGATACATGGCCGGAGCCTGTTCCGTCTGGACCCCGTATACCTTCACCTTGGGATTCACCTGCTTGACCGCAGCCGCGATCCCCGCCAAAAGGCCGCCGCCACCCACCGGCACCACGATGCTTTCGATATAGGGATTCTGTTCCAGGATCTCCAGGCCGATGGTCCCCTGTCCGGCGATCACAGCTGGGTCATCATAGGGATGGACAAAATAAGCCCCAGTTTCCTGCTGGATTTCCTGGGCTTTGGCCAAGGACTCGTCAAAAGTCTTCCCGTAAAGCACCACTTCCGCCCCATAGCCCTTGGTGGCTTCCGCTTTGGCCAGAGGAGCCCCTTCCGGCATGACCACAGTGGACTTGCAGTGGGCCATCCGGCTGCCCAGGGCCACACCCTGGGCATGGTTCCCGGCAGAAGCCGCAATGATGCCCCTAGCCTTCTGTTCTTCGCTGAGGGTCATGATGCAATTGGACGCCCCCCGGACTTTAAAAGATCCGGTCCGCTGGAGATTTTCCAGCTTCAGGTACACCTCCCGTCCACTGATCTGGCTGAAAGTATGGTTGCTTTCCAGCGGCGTTTTATGGACCAGCTTTTCCAGCCGTTCCTGGGCGGCCCGGATCGTATCCAGGGGGATCATTTCTGTCATTTCGTCATCTCTCTCCTTTATTGGGCATTTGCCCTGTGCTGTTTTTTCCCTTATAACAGTTCCGGTACGATATCGATGGCCTTGGTGGCATCGTCCACGCCCCGCAGGGTCATCAGGGAGGCATAATCCGTCACGATCTTCTTTTCCGGCATCCGGCTGGCAATGAAGAGATAGGTCCCCACCACTTCAGCGCCCACTTCTTCCGCCAGTTCCTGCATCCCCCGGGCCGTACCGCCGGCCCGCATGAAGTCATCTACCACCAGCACCCGTGCTTTGGCCGGCAGTGCCTTCCGAGGCAGGGACATGGTCTGGATCTTCTTGCTGGATCCGCTCACATAGCTGATGGAAACGGCCGGCCCTTCCGTAATCCGAGCTTCCTTCCGGGCCATGACCATGGGGATGTTGAAAGCCCGTGCCGTGGAAAGGGCCAAGGAAATCCCTTTGGCTTCCACGGTCATGATGTAATCCGGCCGCAGTTCCAGGGTCCGCTGCATGATGATTTCCCCCAGACGGGCCGAAATCTGGGGGCTGAACAGCAGATCGTTCATGTAGATCATGCCCCCGGGCAGCAGCCGGGAGGGGTCATTCAGTTTCTTGGCCAGGGTCCAGAGGAATTCGTTGTCAGATTCCGGGGAATGGTAGGGAATGAAGCGCACTCCACCGCTGGCTCCCGCAACGGTCTCGATGATTCCCAGGTCATAGGCGGCCAGCCCGTTGCGTACCGTCTGGACATCTTCACTGAGGGTGGATTTGGCCACCGTGAATTTTTCACAGAAATAAGAAAATGGGAATAATTGGAAAGGGTGGTCGTTCAGTTCCTTCGTAAGTGCTACAATGCGTTCCAAGCGTTTGATTCTTGCCATTATGCTTTCCCTTCTTTCTTGTCTTTCGCAGACTGTTCTTCCTTGGTCTCAATGACCTTCAGCAAGGTCCGTTCTGCATTTTCCATGTGGATCCGCACCGCTCTCTGGGCTTTTTCCACATTCCGCTCTGCCAGGGCATCGATGATGTTCTGGTGTTCTTTGATCATGTCCACCAGACGTCCGGGATAGGGCATGGAGCGTCCCCGGATGGCCGTGATCTGTTCCCGCAGATTGCTGATGATGTTCATGCACCGCCGGTTCCGGCTGGCCCGGTAGATTACATCATGGAAAGCGGTATCGTTTTCGATGATCTTCGGGTAATTCCGGGCATCGATCAGAGGGATGTCCGCGTCCAACAGGACCTGCATCTCTTTGACTTCTTCATCACTGATCCGTTCTGCAGCCAGTCCAGCCGCCAGCACATCCAGAGCCGTCCGGATCTGGTAGACTTCGTTGATGTCTTGGATGGAAATATCCGCCACATAAGCGCCCCGGCGGGGGATCATGACCACCAGCCCTTCCAGCTCCATTTTCCGGATGGCTTCCCGGACGGGGGTCCGGCTTACGCCCATTTCTTCCGCCAGCTGCAGTTCCATCAGCCGCATCCCGGCCGGGAACTGGCCGCTGACGATGGCCTGTCGGATATTGTCCACCACCACATCCCGCAAAGGTCTGTAACTGTCCAAAGGAATCTTGTTCAAATGCTGCACCATGATACTTTTACTCCTCCTGCACCGTGTGTGCCAATTCGATTTGTATATCCAGATGATTTTCCTGCAGCTCCGCTCCAGCCCCGGCTGCTCTTTCCCGATCCGGGAAGATGCCGAACAGCGTGGGGCCGCTTCCGCTCATCATGACTTTTTCTGCGCCCAGCCGGGAAAGTTCTCCGGCAAGAGCCTGGAGCCGTGGATACCGGGCAAGGGTGACCTGTTCCAAGTCATTGGCCATGCTCTCCAAAAGGGCTTCCCGGCTTCCCTGGCGGATGGCCCGTTCCACTCGGTCGATATCGGCAGTCTCCCGCCGGTCCACCCGGTCGATTTCGCCGTAGACCCAGGCCGTAGAAACCCCCAGGTCCCGGGGTTTCACCAGGACCAGATCCAGCCGGGGAGCCGGCGGCAGGACGGTCATCTCTTCACCCCGCCCTCTGGCCCGCTGGGTCCCTCCCCGTATACAGAAAGGGATATCGCTGCCCAAGGCTGCTCCCAATGTTTCCAGCTCCTCCTGCTCCAGGGGACAGCCGCTCAAGGCATTAAGGCCTCGGAGGACCGCCGCTGCATCCGTACTGCCGCCTGCCAGCCCCGCCGCCAGGAAGATCCGTTTGATGCAGATCAGGCGGTACGGGACCGGCTGACCGGTCCGCTCTGCAAAAGCCCGGGCCGCCTTCACCATTAGATTGCTGCCGTCGCAGGGCAGCTGGGGATTGTCCGTCTCCACCCCGAAAGTTTCCGCTGGTACAAAGGTGATGCTGTCTGCCAGAGAAATGGACTGCATGATCATATCCACCTGGTGGTAGCCATCCGAGCGCTTGCCCAGGACGCTGAGTCCCAGATTGATTTTTCCATAGGCTGTTTCCTTCATTTTTCACTCCCTCTGTCCGACCGCTTTTATCCTGCTTCTCTGCTGCCAAAGCAAAGCCCCTCGATCAACGGTTCCGCATATGTATCCTGTATCCACTTATTGTATCGTGAAATGGTCCTGCCCGCAATAGTTCACAAGTGTTTTTATGAACATTTTTTCAAATTTTTTTCACGAACGTTCTTTATTTATAATTTTCTGCCTTCCTTTGCCGAAAAATGATACAATAGAGGCATATTCCATCGGTGGGAGGAGGTCCCGTCTGTGAAAAAACTGATCATCCGCTATTTTATGACGGCTCTGGGCTGTCTCATCATGGCCCTGTCCATCAACTGCTTCTTCATCCAGCACCGTTTCCTGTCCGGCGGGATATCCGGTGTCTCCATGATCCTTTACTATCTGACTGGCTGGCCCCCTGGCATCACCAGCCTGATCTTCAACATCCCGCTTTTTTATATTGCCTGGAAATACATGAGCCGCCAGTTCTTCATCGACAGCGTCATCGGGACTGTGCTGTTTTCCCTGGCCCTGGACGGCACCGCTTTCGTCCAGGCGTATGTGACTGTCCCGGATAAGCTCCTGTGCTGCATCGCCGGTGGGACCCTCAGCGGACTGGGCGGTGCCCTGGTCTACCGGTCCGAAGCCTCCACAGGAGGGGTGGATATCCTGGGTTTCCTCACCAAGAAATACTACAATATTGCCGTAAGCACCACCAATTTCCTGTTTGATACGGTGGTCATGATGGCCGCCGTGGTATTCCTGGGGCTGACGCCAGTGCTCTACAGTATGGTGCTGTTCTTCATCACCTTCAAAGCCACCAACGTGTTCATGGTGGGCTTCGATTACAAGAAACAGGTCATCATCGTCTCCACCCATGCCGATGAGATCGGCCAGCGGATCATGGATGAAGTGAACCGGGGCATCACGGTGCTCCATGGGGAAGGAGGCTACACCCTGCAGCCGCTGCGGATCATCCTGGTGGTGGTGAAGCTCACCCAACTGGCCCACCTGGAAAAGATCATCAAAGAAGTGGATCCTGTGGCCTTCGTGACCATCCAGGACGCCAACAACGTGTTCGGTCGGGGCTTCACCCAGCCCAATCTGGATCTGGAAGAAGAACAGAAGCTGCGCCGGGACTTGTAGGATGCTTTTCTTCGCTGCAAATATAGAAAATCAAAGCTGTCATTCTCCTGCGGAAAGGATCACCTTATGGAAAACCGTGTACTGCTGGCATTCTGCCTGATTCTGTTTCTCTTTATCCTCTTCCAGGGCCCTCTCCTGGGAGCTCTTTTCCTGGGTTTCCTGCTGTTTTCCGGCTATGCCCTCTGCCAAGGCATTCCCCTTCCCCAAGTCCTTGCCATGGCCTGGAAAGGCGTCCAAGGGGTCCGGACCATCTTTCTGGTCTTCCTGCTGATCGGCATGCTTACCGGAGTCTGGCGTTCTTCCGGGACCATCCCTTATCTGGTGGTCCTCTCTGCCCATTTCATCCATCCGGCCTATTTCCTGCTGCTGGCATTCCTGTCCAACTGCCTGATTTCCTTCCTGCTGGGTTCTTCCTTCGCCACGGCGGCCACCATGGGCGTGATCACCATGAAAATCGGCCTGAACCTGGGGATCCCGCCCCTGTATACCGGCGGTGCCATCCTTTCCGGAGTTTATTTCGGAGACCGGATGAGCCCGGTTTCCACCAGTGCCATGCTGATCAGCGTCTTGACGAACACGGATATCTACCGGAACATCCGCAACATGGCCCGTTCGTCCCTCGTCCCCTTTCTATGTACCTGTGCCGTCTATCTTCTCCTGGGCTTCCGCTCCGCCTCCGGGACGCTGCCGGCAGAAGACGGGCTCCAGTCCCTGGCCACGCTCTATACTTTCTCTTCCTGGCTGCTCCTGCCGGCGTTTTCCATCCTGCTCTGCAGCTTCTTGCGGATCCCTATCCGGTACAACATGGTCATCAGCATCTGCCTGGCCGCCCTGCTTACCCTCCTGATCCAGAGCATGTCCCCTGGAGAAATGCTGGAGACCATGATTTGGGGCTATCGCTCCCCCCTGCCGGAATTGGGCCCCATGATCAACGGCGGCGGCATGGTCTCCATGCTGCGGGTAGGAGCCATTGTCTGTCTTTCTGCGTCCTACGCAGGGATCTTTGACGGTACAGGACTCCTGGACGGCCTGAAAGAAAAGTTCCTGGAACTGGCACGCCACTGGGGCGAAGCACCGGCCATTACCCTGGCCGCTCTCTTTACCTCCCTCATCGCCTGCAACCAGTCCTTCTCCATCATCCTGACCCATCAGCTCTGTCGGGCATTCCGCCTTTCTCCAGAAAAACTGGCCCTAGCCCTGGAAGATACCACGGTGGTCCTCTCTCCTCTGGTCCCCTGGTCCATCGCCTGTGCTGTGGTCCTGGACTCCACCGGTTCTCCCAAGAGTTCCGTATTCCTGGCCTGCTACCTGTATCTGATTCCTCTCTGGGGTCTGGTCAGAGCAAGGAGAAAAAAATGAAGAAGGGGTTGCTGCACGCAACGTGCAGCAACCCCTTCTTTTTTTATCGATTGATCAAATTGATGAACACCATCAAGATCCCAGAATTGCAGAAGTCGATGAACATGGCTCCCACCAAAGGCACCGCGAAGAATGCCCGGGGGGCCGGACCGTAATTGGACGTGATGGCACTCATGTTGGCCATGGCATTGGGGGTAGCTCCCATCCCGAAGCCGCACACCGCCGAGACTTCCACAGCTGCATCATAATCCTTACCCATGGCATTGAATACCACAAAAGTGGTATAGAGTGCCATGAAAATGGTCTGGGCCACGGCAATGATGAAAAGAGGACCGGCGATATCGAACAGTTCCCAGATCCGCAGGCTCATCATGGCCAGGGACAGGAAGATGTTCAGGCTCACATCCCCCACCGTCCCCAGTTCCTGCATGGGGACCAGCAGGCTCCCGTGGGAATGATCGGAGATATTCCGGATCACCGCGGCCACCAGCATGGATCCGATGTAACCGGGGAAAGTCAGCCCCACACTGGTGAAGAACTTGCTCACCAGGGTCCCCAGCCCCATGGCCACCAAGATTTCCCCATAGGCCAGCATGAATTTTTCAGCCGTCATGACCAGAGGGGCATTCTTTTCCATGCTCCGGGCTTTTTCCAAAGATTCATCCTCATCTTCCTGGGTGCTGTGGAGATGATATTTCTCCAGCAGCCGGTGAGCCACCGGACCGCCCATCAGGGATCCAGAGATCAGGCCGAAAGTAGCCATGGCAATGGCCACCGTGGTCGCCCGCTCCGCTCCCATTTTTTCCAGCATGGGCCCAAAAGCCCCGGAAGTACCGTGCCCGCCCACCAGAGGGATGGACCCGGCACACAGTCCCAGAAGGGGATGGAGGCCGGTGATCTTGGCCAAGGCCACCCCCAGGATATCCTGGAAAGTGATCAGGACAGCACAGACAACAGTCAGGACCAGGACGTCCCGGCCCCCCTTTTTCAGCAGTACATAGCTGGCGCTGAACCCTACGCTGGTAAAGAACATATTCATGAAAAAGCTCTGCTGGACCGTATCCAGCTTGATGGCTCCAACTCCGGATTCAAACAGAGCCAAGTTGAGCAGGGCGAAGAGCACGCCTCCGATGACCGGGTTAGGGATACAGTACGTCTGGAGGAACCGGATGTTCTTTTTCAGCAGCTTCCCCAGATAGTACAGTAAAATCCCCACCGCAAGGGTTTGATATGAATTCAATGCAAGCATCTTTATGCTTTTCCTCCTTCTTTATCTTTGACTGATCAGAGCGATCAACACTTCCTCGAGCCGCGCCCAGGTACGTCCTCCCTGACGGGATTCCGCAGCCAGCCTGGCAAGCCGGACCATGCATGTTTGTAAGGATTCAACAGAAAAAAGATGGCTGTGCTGCATGGCCAGTTTCACCCCATAAGGATGCATTTTCAGAGCAGACGCGACTGCCTCTTGCTGAGCACCTTTCCCCATCATTTCCTTTACCTGGAGCAGGCGCCGGAGGGAAGCAAAAAGACGCAGGATCAGGACCGATAGGCCTTCACTGCCGTTTTTCTTTTTTTCTTCCTGTAAAAGAGTCAGGACTTTGTCCAGTTTCTTTTCTTCCACCGCATTGCCCAGGGCAAAGCCGGAAATTTCCGGCAGCTGGGAAAACATCTGCGTCACATCGTCTGCCTGCCACAGTTTTCGTTTCCCTGCATACAGGGCGATTTTTCCGATTTCCTGCTGCAAAAACAACAAGGGGACCGGGTCGGCAGCCGACACGTATTCCTGGATCAGGTTGATGGCCTCCGGTGTGAACCGGGCGCCATAGGAATCCGCCTGGGTCCGAAGCCAGGGCTGCAGCTGATAGGGGCGAAGAGGGGAACATTCTACCACCGGGGCCTGTTTGCTCATGGTTTTATAGAAAGCTTGTCTTTTGTCAAGTTTTCCGCATATATAATAAACAAAGGCATAATCCGGCACATCCGTCAACAGCTGGATCAGCTCATCGACGGAAGTGGAACCCTTCTTTTTACCCTTCACACCTGCCCTGCGGCTTCCCGTTTTTTCTTTCTCAGCCAAAATCTTGGGGTCTTCCAGGACCACCCAGTTCTGGCCGCCGAAAAAAGGGACGCTGTTGATGGCTTCTCTCAGTGCTTCAAGCTCAAAGTCCCGTTGAAAGATCCATTCGGTGGGTTCCTCCCCGGAAGCGAACGCTTTTTCCCGGAAGGCCTTCCCGATGGCTTTCTTGAAATACTCCTCCTCTCCCCAGGCGATGACAACGTGGGGACACGCTGGATTTTTCCGCAGATTTTCCAGAAACACATCTGCTGTTGTATTCACATCTGATTCACTCCTAGAAACAATCTTGTTGCCAGCGATAACTATACCATACTGGACCCCATTCGTCAAAAATCACTTTGATGGCACCTTCCTGATCCGTCCGTGCCAAGGGGATCCCGAATTGTTCCAATCTGTCCAGGGTTTCCGGGTGGGGATGGCCGAACCGGTTCCTTCTGCCGGCGGAAATCACTGCCAAACGGGGAGCCGCTGCAGTCAGGAATTCAGCTTCTGAAGAAGTCTTTGAACCATGGTGGGCTACTTTGAGCACATCGCTCCGGATGGGCTTTTGGGCCGCGGCCAGTTCGGTTCCTGCCGGAGCATCTCCGGTAAACAGGATGCTGCGGCCTTGGCAGCTCACTCGGACGATGGCAGAGTTTTCGTTCTCCTCACCTCCCTCGTTCTGTGTTTTAGGTGCTTCCACGATTTCTAGTATACTCTTTTTTCGCCGTATTTTCTGGTTTGTTTGTATTTTATATACAATTTTAACGTTTTCTCGCAATTTTCTATCGTATAATACATTTTTCACGTATTTACTGCCTTTTTCCTGTGTAATCATCAGTTCATTCACAGGTAACCACCGTACCAATCCGGCCAGTCCTCCGGCGTGATCCTGGTGTCCATGGCTTAAAAGGACCAAATCCACTTTTTCAGCTCCCAAATAGCGGAGGAAGGGGACCAAGATCCGTTCCCCCGGATCGAATTTCCCATTCAATCCCCCCGTATCCACCAAGATGATCTCCCGCTCCGGTGTGACCAGGACGGCGCAGTCCCCCTGCCCCACATCCAGGAAATAGGCCGTAAAAGGCTGCTGCCGGAAGCGGGGAAGCAGCATTTCCAGGCAAAGAGCCGTACCGGCAGCAGCCAGGGTCCAGCGGCGGAGTCTTTCCCGTCGGGGCAGGAACCAGCCTTTTCCCAGGAGACCTATGACCAGCAGGAGATACAAAGGCCAAAGCCAAGGGCTGGGCGATCCGGTGACCAGTTGGGTCCCAGGCAGCTGGGCGATCCATTTCCCGGCCCAAAGGGCAAACCGCAAGAGACAGGAGACCCCTGCCAGCACAGGCCTTGACAGGAAATCCAGGCCGGCCATCCCTAGGAGCGCTCCGACTGTACTGCCGGTCAGGCAAAAAGACAGCAGGGGGACCAGGAGCAGGTTGGCCAGCAGGGAAACCAAAGAAAGCATATGGAAATGGTGTACCAGAAAAGGCAGGCTGAGCAGCTGGGCACTGATGGGGACGGCCAGTCCCCGTGCCAGGAGGCCGGGAAGGAAATGCTCCAAGCCTTCTGCTGCTGGCTGCCGCAGTGTCATCAGCCCCAGGGCTGCGGAAAAAGACAGCTGGAACCCCGGATCCAAGATCCACCAAGGATGCCAGGACAGCAGCAGGATCCCGGCCAGACCCAGGAAAGCCGTGCTTTCTGCCCTGCGTCGGCCGGTCTTTCCCCATAAAGTGCCCAGGCCCAGGATGACGGCCCGGCAAACAGAGGCCCGCAGGCCGCACAGGACCCCGTATCCGGCCAGGATCAGCCCCAAAAAGGGCAGAGCCGCTTTTCGGGGGATCCGGAGAAAAGAAGCTGTGCCGGTCAAAAGGCCCAGCAGCAAAGCCACATGGCTCCCAGATACGGAAAGGAGATGGCTGAGGCCGCAGCGTTGGAACAGCCGCAGGACTTCAGGGGAAATCTGGCCGCTGCCCCCCAGCAGCATGCCCTCCAACAAGGCACTTTCTTCCGGAACCATGGACTGCCGCAGTGGTCTCCGGAACGCTTCTCCCCACAGCCAGATCCGATCCTGCCAGGAAGGCACAGCCGTGAGGATCTGGAAATGATTCCCGTCACTTTGGAGTTTTCCCCCTTCCCCTTGGATGGCAGCCCGTTCTTCCGGACGCTGGCAGCCTGGATTGTAGAAACCTTCTGGAGGCAGGAATGATCCGGTCACCTGGACCCTGCCCACCTGCAGGGGGAAAGAGGCTTTTTGCAGGAACACCCGGACCCGGCCCCGTTCTTCGTCTAGCAAGAAAGCCATCCCTCCCTGCCGGGTACGGACAACGGAACCGGGAACCACCCGGCCGGTCATAGCGACAGTCCGTCCCTGGAGGGGAGCCATCCGTCGGGCAGCAGGGACCCGCAGCCCAGCCTGCAGCCCTCCGGCGCAGAACAAACAGCCTAGGAAGGCCAGCTGGAGGAGGGCCTTTCCTTTCCGGCGGTCCCAAGCCCCTGCTGCCAGAAGGAAAAAGCCCAGAAGGCCCAAACTCCAGTACTGCCAAGGACTGGCAAGGGTCAAACCGGCCCAAGTCCCGGCAGCGTACCCCAGACTTCCTTGAAGGACCAGATTCATGTCACACCTCCACCCATTCCCGGAGCTTCTGGAATTTGGCTGGCCCGATGCCGGAAACCTGCTGGAGGTCTTCCGCCTTCCGGAAAGGCTGCGTCTTCCGATATTCCACGATCCGCCGGGCTAGAGCCGGACCGATGCCAGGCAGTTCCGTCAGTTCTTCGACCCCCGCCTGGTTCAGATTGATCCTCCGGGCTGCGCCCTGGCCTGGACCATTCCCTGCCCCGGCAGAGGGGACAGCTTCCCGGCTGCTGGGAGCTGTCCCAGCCTTTTGGGCTTTTTTCTTTAGGAAAGGCACATTGATCTGGCAGCCATCCTTGCACTTCCTGGCCAGGTTGACTCGAGTCAGGTCCGCTTCTTCCGTCACACCCCCCGCTTCTGCCAGTGCCTCCTGGAAGCGGATGCCGGGCGGCACCTGGTAGAGCCCCGGTTCCTGGACCGCCCCGCTGATGTAGATGGTGATCCGGGGAGGCTTTTCTTTGGTTGCCTTTTCCTGCTGCACCACAGCTTGGGGTTCTGGCCCCTCCGGCAGAGCCTTTCTTTCCTGCCAGATACTGCCTCCCACACAGACAAAGACAAGGGCCAGGACCACCAGCCATTTCTTCTTTTCCCATGGATCCATCGAGAATCCCTCCTTTTGCAATGATCATAAGGATGCCTTTCGACATCCGAAGAGGAACTCCTTCCTAGGTGGAAAAAGAGCGGCAGTAAGTGGAAAAAGATGCAGTAAAGGGGGCTGTTGCGTATGCAACAACCCCCTTTGTCTTACTTCGCTACGATATTCACCAGCCGGCCGGGAACGGCGATGACTTTCATCACTTTTTTATCCCCGATGGCGGCCTTTACTTCGACCTGTTCCAGGGCCAGGTTCCCCAGGTCCTCTTTGCTGATTTCCGGAGCAGTCATGATCCGAGCCTTGGGCTTCCCATTTACCTGGATCAATACTTCCACCTCTTCCACCTTGATGGCTTCCGGATCGTAGGTGGGCCAGGTTTCCTTATGGATGCTGGTCTCGCTGCCCATGGCGTCATGCCACAGTTCCTCGGTGATGTGAGGAGTGAAAGGAGCCAGCATCAGCAGCAGTTTGGAAATGGCTTCGTACACCAGCCCGGCGTTCACCGGTTCCGCCTTTTCCCGGTACGCATACAGGGCATTCACCAGTTCCATCAGGGTGGAAATGGCGGTGTTGAAATTGAACCGCTTGTCGATGTCCTCGGTGACCTTCTTGATGCTCACATGGAGGATGTGGCGCAGTTCTTCGTCTGCTTCGTTCAGGTTGGCCGTATCATAGGAAGTGACCTTCTGGGCCAGTACATCCTTGAAGTAGTACACGATCCGCCATACCCTGTTCAGGAACCGGAAGGACCCTTCCACACCCTGGTCACTCCATTCCAGTTCCCGTTCCACAGGAGCGGCGAACATGATGAAGAGGCGGGCGGTATCGGCCCCGAACTTCCCGACGATTTCTTCCGGAGAGACCACATTCCCCAGGGATTTGGACATCTTGGCCCCATCTTTGATCACCATGCCCTGGGTCAGCAGGTTGGTGAAGGGTTCATCCGCTTCCACCAGGCCGGCGTCGTGGAGCACCTTCATGAAGAACCGGGAGTACAGCAGGTGCAGGATAGCATGTTCGATGCCCCCGATGTACTGATCCACCGGCATCCAATGATTCACAGCCTCTTTGCTGAAGGGAGCCTTGTCATTGTGGGGATCCGCATAGCGCATGTAGTACCAGGAAGAGCACAGGAAGGTATCCATGGTGTCCAGTTCCCGTTTGGCCGGGCCGCCGCATTTGGGGCAAGTGCAGTTGACGAACTGTTCACTGGTGGCCAGAGGAGACTTGGCCCCAGCATCGAATTTCACATCCAGGGGCAGCTTCACCGGCAGATCCTTTTCCGGCACCAGCACTTCCCCGCAGTGCGGGCAGTAGACCACCGGGATGGGGCAGCCCCAATACCGCTGCCGGCTGATCAGCCAATCCCGGAGACGGTAGTTGATCCGCCGTTTCCCCAGGCCCTTTTCTTCCATATAATCGATGATGGCCTTCATGGCCTTGTGCATTTCCATGCCCGTGAAGGGACCGGCATTCACCAGGACTCCGTCCTTTTCCTCATAGGCATCGGTCATTTCTTCCAGCTTCAGTTCCTTGTCCTTGGGCTGCAGGGTCAGGATCTTCTTGATGCCGTATTTGGTAGCAAACAGCCAGTCACGATGATCCCCGGTAGGTACGCCCATGACGGCGCCGGTGCCGTAATCCACCAGTACATAGTTGGTGATCCAGATCTGGACCTTTTCCCCAGTCAGTGGATGGATGCAGTCCACCCCGGTGTACATGCCCAGCTTTTCCGATTCGCTGGAAGTCCGTTCAATATCGGAGGTATTCTTCACTTTGTCGCAGAAGGCTTCCAATTCCGCCTTCCGGGGATTGTCCTTCAACAGTTCTTCCACCATGGGATGTTCCGGCGGGATGACCACGAAAGTGACCCCATAGATGGTGTCCGGACGGGTGGTATACACGTTCAGTTTCTTGTGGAGGCTGGGGACCTCGAAGCCGAATTCCAGGCCTTCGCTGCGGCCGATCCAGTTCTTCTGCATGGTCTTGACCCGTTCCGGCCAGCCCGGCAGTTTTTCCAGGTCATCCAGCAGCTGCTCCGCATAGTCGGTGATCTTGAAGAACCACTGGCTCAGCTGCTTTTTTTCCACCGGCTGGTGGCAGCGCCAGCATTTGCCGTCTTCCACCTGTTCGTTGGCCAGCACCGTGCCGCAGGTGTCGCACCAGTTGACGGAAGCTTCCTTCTTCACCGCCAGGCCCCGTTTGTACATCAGCTCGAAGAACCATTGGGTCCATTTGTAGTAATCTTCTTTGCAGGTGATTACCTTCCGGTCCCAGTCATAGGACAGCCCCAGTTCCTTCAGCTGCCGGGTCATGTTGGCGATGTTCTCCATGGTCCATTTCGCAGGGGGGATATGGTGTTTGATGGCGGCATTTTCCGCAGGCATGCCGAAAGAGTCGAAGCCCATGGGATGGAGCACATTGAAGCCCCGCATGGTCCGGAACCGAGCCACTACATCACCGATGGAATAGTTCCGTACATGGCCCATGTGCAGGTTGCCGGAGGGATACGGGAACATTTCCAATACATAGGATTTGGGCCGAGGATCCTCATTGCTGACCTTATAAGTCTGGTTCTCTTCCCAATACTTTTGCCACCGAGCCTCGATCTCATGTGGTTCGTACTTTTCCTTAAACATGAACATACCTCCTAAAAAGAAAACCCCTCTGAAACACCTTGCATAAGTTCCCTGGATTCAGTAACATATGAGTATTACAGTGGTTTTTATCATGTGCAATAGATTCATTATATATTTCGCGTCTCATAAAGTCAACGCAGGAAGGAGTGGGAACTATGGCGATCTATGCCATGGGAGATTTGCATTTTTCCGGAGAACCGCCCACCAAACCCATGGAAGTGTTTGGACCCCAGTGGCTGGGCCACCGGGAAAAAGTCATCCAATATTGGAAAGGAACCGTCAAAGAGGGGGATACCGTCCTCCTGGTGGGAGATACCTCCTGGTCCATGGACCTGCCGGATGCGGTGGAAAAGGACCTAGGTGTCCTGGCCGCCCTGCCGGGAGATCTGGTGATCCTCAAAGGGAACCATGACTATTGGTGGTCTTCCCTCACCAAGATGCAGCAGGCTCTCCCCCCCAAGGTCCATTTTCTCCACAACACTTTTTATTTGAAAGGAGATGTGGCCCTATGCGGAACCCGGGGCTGGAATCTGCCCAGCATGCCCGGTTTCGGAGACCATGACCGGCTGATCTACCAGCGGGAATGCCAGCGCCTGGAACGGAGCCTGGCAGAAGCCCGGGAAGCCGGAGCCAAGCATCTCATCGCCGCCCTCCACTACCCGCCTTTGTACAAACCAGATGAAGTCACAGGCTTTACGGAACTGTGCCGGGAATATCAGGTAGAACAGTGTATCTACGGCCATGTCCACGGGGACGCTGCCCATTTCCTGAACCTGTTCCAAGGCGTCCAGGATGGCACCCGCTACCGGCTGGTGGCAGCAGATTACGTGAAATTCCACCTGGTGAAGATTTTATAGACAGAAAGGAACCATCGTGCATCAGTATCTTTTTTTCATTGGAAATTTTCCCATCCGCATGTACGGCCTCATGCTCTGCACCGCCATTTTCATGGCCACGGCCACGGCTTATTTCCTGGCCTGGCGGGACGGCCGGGGCTGGGAAAAGTACTTGCCGGACATCGGTATCTACGGCGGCTTCTGCGGGCTCATCGGCGCCCGGCTCTGGGATGTGTTCTTCTTTGACTGGGGATACTACAGTGATCATCTGCTGGAAATCCCCTACGTATGGCAGGGAGGCATGGCCATCCAGGGAGGCATCCTGGGAGGCGTCCTGGGAGGAGCCGTCTACTGCTGGCGGCACAAGGTGGACTGGATCGATATGCTGGACGTGATCTGCCCCTCTCTTTTCATCGGCCAGAGCATCGGCCGGATGGCCAATCTGCTGAACGGAGATGCCTTCGGGGCCCCTACGGGAGGTGATTTCGGCATCCTGTACCCGGCTGGCACCCTGGCCCGGAACACCTACGGGGCGGTACCCCTTTGGCCGGCAGAAGTCTGGGAAGGACAGATCGACGTGATCCTTTTTGCCCTGCTGCTGCTGTTCCAGACTACCCGGCCAAAAAAAGGTCAGCCCTGCTGTCTGTATGTAATGCTTTACAGCCTGCTCCGCTTCTTCCTGGAATTTCTCCGGGGAGACTATGTGGAGCCCATGCTGTGGGGACTCAAAAGCGCCCAGGTCACTGCCTTGGTGTCCTTTTGCATAGCCCTGCTCCTCTTTGTGTGGGCGGGGATGAGAAAAAAAACGGCAGCCTGACAGGCAGCCGTTTTTTTCTCAGTATGACGTCAGACCGGCCCTCCGGGCCTTTCAGACACGGCCCAAGAGGCCTTCAGCCATCAGCTTAGTACGACTAAGATCCACGTCCAATCTTTTTATCGCCAAACAAGCTGACATCTGACTTCTGAAAGGCCCGCAAGGGCCGATCTGACGTCTTTTATTTCATTTCTTCCGATTGTAATTGATCAAGCAGCCGGCCTTGATGATTTCTTTTTCTTCCTGGGTCAGGGGTTTGATATAGAGAGCCAGTTCCACAGGGCCCTGTTCCTTCAGTACCCAGGCCCGGATCTGGTCCAGATCCCCTTCCAGGGCTTCCCGGATCCCCGGCACATAGATCCAGTCTCCTACGCCAAATCCTGTAGGTTCTCCCTTCAGATGGAAGGGCAGCATCCCCCAGTTGATCACATTGCTCCGGTACCGCTTGGTGGCGTAATCCTGGGTGATGTTGGCAAGGCCCCCGATGACCCGCTGGCAGCTGGCCGCCTGTTCCCGGGCAGAACCATCCCCCGGACGGGTTGCATAGACCAGAGAGCCGATTTCCGTATTGGCCAGAGAGGCCTCTCCCGGCAGACCCTGCATCTGAGCAAAGACCTTTTCCAATTCCGGCAGCTCCCTACCTGCTTCCCGAGCCAGTTCCAGTTCCTTCACTGCCTTGGTCCGGCCCACATATTCCGGATCCCGGCGGGAGAGAGTGAATTCTGCCAGCCCCAGAGGATTGGATCGGTAAGAAGAGGTCTCCCCGGAAGGGATCAATTCGTCAGTGGTGGTCACCGGGTCCAGGATCTTGGAGCACACCTGGAGCAGCACATTTTCACCCAGTTCCGGCATTTCCGGCCAGTCCTTGATATTGGGGCCGTAGAACAGCTTCTGTTCCGGTTCCGGTTTGCCGAATCCGTTGTAGACCCGTGCTTTGTAGGCACTGTCGTCGAAATGGTACGCAGGTACCTTGCCGAAGACCTCGCCATATTCCTCGGCAGAAGTCAGCCGTCCATTGTTGGCAGCCGTGGCCGCAATGCTCCGGGCATCCATGAGCGCCACAGCGGACATCTGCCCCTGCCCCGGTTTAGACCCTTCCCGGTTGGGGAAATTCCGGGTATTGTGCCGGATGGAAAGACCGTTGTTGTTAGGGGTATCCCCTGCCCCGAAGCAGGGTCCGCAGAAAGCGGTCTTCACCACTGCGCCGGCGGTCATCAGATCTCCCAGCACGCCTTTTTTCATCAGATCCATATACACTGGCAGGGAGGAAGGATACACATTCAGGGCAAATTCTCCGGAGCCGATGGCTTTCCCCCGCAGGAGATTGGCCGCTTCCACTACATTGGAGTAATTTCCTCCGGAACAGCCTCCGATGACTCCCTGCTGGACCTGGAGCTTCCCATCCCGGATCTTGTCAGTGAGGGTATAGGGAGCCCGTCCCTGGGACACTTCTTCCGCTTTCTTTTCCGTTTCTCGGAGGATGTCTTCCAGGTTGGCGTTCAGTTCGTCGATGGTGTAGGCGTTGGAAGGATGGAAAGGCAGGGCAATCATGGGCTTCACCTGGGACAGGTCTACCTGGATGCAGCCATCATAATAGGCCGCTTCTCCCGGGTTCAGTTCCCGGTAATCGGCTTCCCGGCCGTGTTCCTTCAGGAAAGCCTGGGTATCCTCATCGGTCCGCCAAATGGAAGACAGGCAGGTGGTTTCCGTGGTCATCACATCCACTGCATTCCGATAGTCCGTGGACATAGTGGAGACCCCAGGACCCACGAATTCCATGACTTTGTTCTTCACATAGCCGTTCTTGAACACCGCCCGGCACAGGGCCAGGGCAATATCCTGGGGCCCTACCCAGGGCTGGGGCCGTCCGGTCAGGTATACAGCCACCACTTCCGGGTATTCCGTATCCCAGGTATCTCCCAGAATCTGTTTGTCCAGTTCCCCGCCCCCTTCGCCTACGGCCAGGGTCCCCAGAGCCCCGTACCGGGTATGGGAGTCGGAGCCCAGGATCATCTTCCCGCAGCCGGCGTGCATTTCCCGCATGTACTGGTGGATCACGGCCACATGGGGCGGTACGAAGATGCCCCCGTATTTCTGGGCGGCGGTGAGGCCGAAGAGATGGTCGTCCTCATTGATGGTCCCTCCTACGGCACACAGGGAATTGTGGCAGCAGGTGAGCACATAGGGCATGGGGAAATGGTCCATGCCGGAAGCCCGGGCAGTCTGGATGATCCCTACATAGGTCAAATCATGGGAAGTCAGGGCATCATAGCGGATCTTCAGATGGTTCGGGGACCCGCTCACATTGTGGGCCTGGAGGATGCTCCAAGCAATGGTCCCCTTCCGGCCATCTTCCTTATCCAGTTTCCGGCCCAATTTCTGTTCCGCCAAGGCCTTGTTTTCTTCCGGGATCAGATCCCGGCCGTTCAGCAGATAAGCACCTTTTTTAAACAATTGGATCATTTCATTCACCTCATTGAAAAATTACTGGAACAGTCCGCCCAGATTGAATACGTGGAGAGCCGCCATGAGCACATTGACCCCCACATTGGCCACGCTGAGCAGGAAAAGGGTCCGGAACATGGTGTTCATTTCATAGATGGTGGTTTCTTTGGCCGCCGAGTAAGAGGACATGATGATGGCTCCACCGGTAGAAAGCGGGCTGATGGCCGCTGCAAAGGAAGTGGCGGTGATGGCGGAAATCAGTTCCACATAGCCGACGCTGCCTCCAAAATTCCCGGTAATCTGATGAGCAATGGGATACAGGGCCGGCATCACCACGCCAGTGGTGGAGCTGACCCAGGACAGGATCCCGGAAGTAGCAGCCATGATGGGCACAGCCGTGGATGCGGTCATGAAAGAAGCCAGGAAATCAGATACCAGTTTGATGCCCCCCAGTTTGGTGATCACGCTGACCAGCATCCCCACCCCGCAAATCAGCATCAAGGTGCCCCAAGGGATCTGCCGGATGGCTTGTTTTTCGTCAGCGCATTTCAGGAGGATCAGCACGGCAGCCGCTACGAAAGCGAAAAGCCCCGTATCCATCTTGAAGCCGATGCAGAAGATGACCATCACGGCGATGGCTGCCATGGTGATTTTTTGTTCCCGGTTGAAGGCAGGGATATCCGACAGTTTCAGGGGATTGTCCCCGTTCACCTTGTACCCTTTGTACAGCAGATAGACAACCACCGTGAACACAAAGCCGGACAGCAGGGTGGTCAGGAACAGATGGAGGCCGAAGCCGTCGATGCCATAGGGTTCCGAAAGGTTCCGGGCCAGGATCCCGGTCAGGGACAGAGGGGACGCACAGCCGGCGTTGGCCCCTAGTTTGGCATAGAGGGCTGTGGCCATGGGGTTGATTTTCAGCTCAAAGGCCAGGTACACGGCGAAGGTGGTCATCAGGATCCCAGCGGCAATGTGTCCGGGACCGATGGCTGAAATGAACGCACTGAGTACAAACATCAGGATGGGGATCAGATAGGTCCGTTTCCCCACCAGGGCCACCACTTTTTTGGAAAACAGGTCCAGGGTGCCGTTGGCGGAAGCCATCCCGAATAGAAAGGTAACACCCACCAAGGTCACGAACATGGAACTGGAAAACCCGCCCACGATGGTCTTTACAGGGACCCCTCCCGCCATGCCCAGCAGAAAGGCAGCCCCTACAGAGAAAAATCCGATGTTGATTTTTTTGATGAACCCTACGGCGACCACCAGGGCCAATACCAGCAGGGAAATGACACTAAAATCCATAACCATTCTCCTTTTTCTGAATCAGACTCGTACCCGAGCCAAGCCTTCCAACAACAGGTTGGCCGTCCGGTAGCCGAAGGTATCCACGATTTCCGGCACGGGTCCATTTTCCTTCCAGTCTACGCCGCAGGGCAGGATGCCTCCGGGATGGCCGATCCGGATGTTCTTCAGGTCTCCATCCGGACGGAATACCCGTTGGACCAGAGTGCCGGGGACCGCTGCAGCTGCTGCGGTGCACATAGCTCCTGTCATGGCATAGCTGGGGTGGGCCTTCTGCATGGACATCATACGAGCCGTCAGATCCACTTGATCCTTCCGGACGGTTTCCCCAGCAGAAGTGGTGTAATCTGCCGACGGTGCCACCAGGGTCATCTTGGGCAGGCCCGGTGTCACCCAGGCTGCTTCTTCCGATTTTTCACAGAGTCCCAGTTTCACCGCCGCCAGCCCCCGGATGGTTTCCAGCAGCCGGAGCAGTTCCGGATTCCCGTTGATGGCATCGGGCAGTTCCGTCCCGGCAAGGCCCAGATCGGAAGCCCGGACGAATACCAGAGGGTTGGCCGCGTCCACCAGGGACACTTCCAGGCTTCCTTTTCCTGGTACTTCCAGCACATCCACCGGATTCCCAGTGGGCAGCAGGCCCTTCCCCAAAGTCCCAGCCGGTTCTACGAACTTCAGTTTCAAAGGAGCTGCTGTCCCAGGCACTCCCGCGATCCGGAAATCTCCGTCATACTGGACCTGTCCGTCACGGGTGGGAACTTCTTCCTGGATCACCTTGCCGGTGTTGGTATTGTAGATCCGCACCAGGGTGGTGCCTTCCAGAGCCGGCACCAATTTCTTTTCAATGGCAAAGGGCCCTACCCCGGAAGAAATGTTGCCGCAGTTCCCTCCATAGCTGACCACAGCCTTGTCCACGGAAACTTGGGCAAACGTGTAATCTACATCCGCGTCAGGCCGGTCCGATTTCCGGAGGATGGCCACCTTGCTGGTCACCGACTGGCTGCCTCCCAATCCGTCGATCTGCTTTTTGTCCGGACTTCCCATGAGCCGAAGCAGCAGAGCATCCCACTGTTTCCGGTTGGCCGGAAGATCTTTTTCCAGCAGGTAGACCCCTTTGCTGGTCCCTCCCCGCAGCAGTGTCACTGGCAGTTTATATACTTTCTCCATATTCTGTACCTCCCTGACTTCCTGAGCACCGTTCTTTTGTTGACTCTATGGTAGCAGAATTTTCAGAATGGGTTAAATTCATCTTTTTATAGTTTATTATGAATTTCATTCATGATATGGAGCAAGATATACTTCTTTGAGGAAGATTTCTGAACAGTTTCTTTTTGGGAAACAGCCCTTTTGTCACTTTTTTACGGTTCTTTTCCATCTCTTCCAAGAAAAGAAGGAAATTTTCATTTTTTCAGTGTAATAAAAGCAATTCATTGTTTTTATATTTACTATGGTTTTTAGGAATGGTTTGGGATATAATCGAAGAAAAAACCAAGGAGGATGCTATGGACTTCAAAGAACTGAATTATGTATTGGCCATTGCCCGGCATCAGAATATCACCAAAGCCGCAGAAGCCCTCCATCTTACCCAGCCCACTCTGTCCAAATTCCTGAAAGCCCTGGAAACAGAACTGCACCAGCCCCTGTTCCAGCGCCTGGGAAACAAGTACCAGCCCACTTACGCCGGTGAACGGTACCTCCAGCGGGCTCGGGAAATCCTAGAGGCCAAACGGGCCCTGGACCAGGAGATGGGAGATATCATCAAAAACAACGAAGGCTATCTGAAGATCGGTTTCCCCACCATGCGGGGCACCTATATGCTGCCCATCACCCTGCCCATTTTCCATGAGCGGTATCCCAATGTGCGGATCGATGTCCACGAAGCCAATTCAGAACACCTGGTCCGGCTGCTCCTGGATGGAGACATCGATCTGGCATTCTTCAACTATCTGGATCCGGAACCGGGACTGGCCACCACGGTGATCAGCCGGGAAGAAGTGGTGCTGGTGATGACCAAAGACAGCGAATTCACCCGGTACGGCCGGAAGAAGAAGGACTGCCGGTATCCCCATATGGATCTCCGGCTCCTGAAGGACCAGGGATTCATCGTCCAGAACTCCAGCCAGCGGACCCGTCAGGTGGTGGACCGTCTGTTCCGGCAGCAGCATCTGGAACCCCGGATCATCCTGGAAACCAAGAACATCCAGGCGGAAGCGGAGCTGGCGGCCCGGGGCTATGGATTCACCTTCATTACCGAAACCCATCTGAAGTACATTCCGGACCGGAGCCAGCTGGCCCTGTTTTCCGTAGGCAGCCCCAACACCACCGTCACCTTTGTAGCCGCCTACCGGAAGAATGGCTATCTCCCCTTCCACGCCCAGGAATATATCAAGATTGTGAAGGAGTTTACGTAAGAAAGACGTCAGACCGGCCCTCCAGGCCTTTCAGACACGGCCCAAGGGGCCTTCAGCCATCAGCTTTGTACGACTAAGATCCACGTCCGATCTTTTTATCGCCAAACAAGCTGACATCTGACTTCTGAAAGGCCCGCAAGGGCCGGTCTGATATCTTTTATTTCACTTCACTGCCTGAATCATCTCCGGCAGATAGAACTTCCTGCCTTCTTCCAGGATCTGTTCCGGGATACCGAAGAAAGGCTCGGCGATGCTGCCGGCAATGGCTGCCAAGGTATCCGTATCCCCTCCCAGGGACACAGCGTTCCGGATGGCATCTTCGAAATCTTTGGCTTCCAGGAAGCTCTCCAGCGCCTGGGGCACAGAACCGCTGCAGGTGGCGTCCCCCTGATAGCTGTCCCGGATTTCCTCCAGCCGGAAATCCAGGGGATAGTACGGGCGGAGATAGGTGCGGATCTGGTCTTGGGTCCTGTGCTGCCGGGCCAGGAACACCGCTCCCGCCACGGCCTGGGCAGCTCGGTAGGAATCTGGATGATTGTGGGTCACCTGGCAGGACAGGACAGCCAGCTGCCGGGCTTCTTCCAGAGTGGAAGCGAACCAGCCAGCCGGGGAGACCCGCATAGCCGCCCCGTTGCCGAAACTGCCGTAAGCCCCCATTTCCGGGTGGAAGAGCCAATAACGGAATTTGCCGCCGAACCCGGCGTCGGGATATTTCTGCCCGATGCGCCGCATTTCCCGAGCCAGGAGTGGCAGCACGGTATCCGCTGCCAGCAGTTTCCCGGCCTGTTGGGCCTCCTGGAAGGCCCTGGCCACGGCCAGTGTCATCAGGGAGTCATCCGTCGCCCGGCAGCCGGGAGCAAACAGTGGAAATCTTTTCCCCTTATGGTCCTTCCACTCATACACCGATCCCACAATATCTCCGATAAATGCCCCTTCCATGTTCCGGGCCTCCTATTTCCAGTCCAATTCCACCGGGCAGTGATCGCTGCCCAGCACTTCATTGTGGATAATCACATCCTGGATCCGTTCCTTTCCATTGGCAGACACCAGGAAGTAGTCGATCCGCCACCCGGCATTCCGTTCCCGGGCCTTGAACATGTAGGACCACCAGGTGTAAGCCCCGGTTTTGTCCGGATACAGGCTCCGGAAGGAATCTACGAACCCATGGTCCAAGAACTGTTGGAACTTGGCCCGTTCCTCGTCGGAGAACCCGGCGTTCTTGTGGTTGCTGTCCGGGTTCTTCAAGTCGATGGGCTGGGCAGCCACATTCATGTCCCCGCATACAATCACCGGCTTTTGTTCCGCCAGACCGGTGCAGTAGTCCTGGAAAACATCTTCCCATTCCATCCGATAGTCCAGCCGGGTGAGCCCCCGCTGGGAATTGGGGGTATATACGTTCACCAGGATGAAATCCGGGTATTCAGCGGTGATCACCCGTCCCTCCTGGTCGTGTTCCGCCAGGCCCAAGCCATAGGTCACCTTCACCGGTTCCTTTTTAGAAAAGATGGCAGTACCGGAATACCCCTTCTTCACCGCACTGTTCCAATACTCATGGTAGCCGGGGAAAGCGAAGGAAGCCTGTTCCCTCTGCATCTTGGTTTCCTGGATGCAGAAGATATCCGCATCCGCTTCTTTCATGAAATCTCCAAAGCCTTTGTTCATACAAGCCCGGAGGCCGTTTACATTCCAGGTGATCAGTTTCATAGGTATACCTCATTCATCGTTCATCGTTGGTCGTTCATCGTTCATCGTATCTGACGTCTGATGTCTCAAGGCCCATCAGGGCCGTGTCTGACTTCTTGTCCCATCCCGTCCTTCACTCTTCACTAGCTTCTCCCCAGCTCCGGGAAGATCCAATTCAGCACACCCAGCCAAGCAGCCCACAGTGCCGGATACACCGGCTCTGGCAGGACGAATGCAAAGGCCGTCAGACAGCTCCAGAACGCCGCCGTGAGCAGCAGCAGCCCGCCGTTGAACAGCATCCTGTGCTGGTAATGGGCCCCGCAGCGGCAGTATTCCAGTCCCAAGGCCAGATAGAACAGCTGCTGGAGGAAGGCGGCCCCCAAGGCTCCCCGATCCGGATCCGCAACGGCCCAACAGCCTCCCAAGGTCAACAGTACCGGCCAAATTGTCCACAAAATCCCCCGAGGCTGGCACATCTTCCGCCGGCCGAAAAAGTGCCAGACACTGTACCAAGTGCAGGGCACCGTCACCAAGAACCAAAGCTCCAGCAGGGGGTATTCCACCTTCAAGGGCCAGGCAGCCGGGAACAGATACAGGCTGCCCAGTACCAGAGCCAGAAAGGCCAGATGCCAGGCCCGTTCCCGTTTCTTCAGCCGTTCGATGACGGGCAGGGCCAGCCAGACACCGGACCCCACCCAGAACAAGAGGACCAGTTTCAGGGGAAAATACCAGTCCACCGCCGGCGTAGCAAAGGTGGTCAACGTGTTGAACACCAGCACCAGCCAAAAAATCAGGTCTTTCCGCTGGCGCAGGATCAGTTTGCCCAGCTGCCGGTTATCCATGATTCTGTTTCTCCATCTTCGCCAAAAATTCCAGGCTCCGCAGAGGCCGATCCGTCTGGTAGAGGATGAACTGGTAGAGGATTTTTTCCAAAGCCATCAGTTCCCTGCCCCGGACCGTGAAATCAGGAGGCGCCGCCAGATCCAGATGGAGCAGCTGGCCCATCAGGTCCCGGGTAGGCACTGTGAAGGGCAGTTCATCTCCCATGGCACATTTTTTGCACAGGAAGCCCCCCTCGACCAGGCTGAAATAGCCGTCTTCCTCCACCGGTTCCCCGCAGCTGGTGCACTGGTCTAGGATGGGGTTCAAACCGCACAGGGCCAGGAGCTTCAGCAGGGTGCTGTCGGTGACCAGCCGCCGGTTCCGTTTCCCCAGCAACCGGAACGCTTCCAAGAGAAGTTGGAACACTTCCTCCTGGGGTTCTCCTTCCCCCAGGAGATTTTCCGCCGCCTCCCCTATGATGGCCCCGTAGGCTAGGTTCTCCCAATCCATGGGAAGAGGCATTTCCAGGCTCTCACAGCTCCGGAGAGAAGCCACTTTCCGGCCGGGATTCAGCGTCACCTGGAGATGGGCAAAAGGCTGGACCAGCCTCCCGCTCTGGCTCCGGGGATAGGCCGCCCCGTAAGCCACAAAAGGGATCTTTCCATGTCCACGACAAAAGCAGACTGCGTACTTATCCGCAGTCTGCCAGTTTTTGACTCGGAGGATCACTGCTTCGTCTTGGAACACTTCACTGCTCATGGACAGCCGCTTCCTTCTTATCTTTTTTCAGAGGGATCACCCGCACCCGGAGGACCCGGAACCCGGTAGAATCCAGCACTTCGAATTTATAGCCGTTTTCCTCTACGCTGTCCCCTACCACCGGCTGCCGGCCGATGAGGCCGAACACATATCCTCCGATCGTGTCCTCTTCCGGATCGTCGAACTGGATCCCCATGATCTCCGAAACTTCATCCAGGAGTACCAGCCCATCGAACACATAGGATCCATCGGGCATCTTGTTGATTTCCGGCATATCCGCATCATGTTCGTCCTGGATATCCCCTACGATTTCTTCCAGCAGGTCCTCCATGGTCACCAGCCCTGCCGTACCCCCGTATTCATCTGCCACGGCGGCCATCTGCACATGCTTGTGCTGCATCAGCTGGAGGATCTTGGCGATGGACATGCTTTCCGGCACCACATCGATTTCCCGCATGATGGACCGGAGATCGAAGCCCGGCTGCTTATAGTCCGCATTCATGAACTCCCGGATATGGATCATCCCCAGGATATGGTCCCGATCCTCTTCACAAAGGGGATAGCGGGTATGCCCCGATTCCCGGATGACTTTCATATTTTCCTCGATGGGATCATCCACGAACAGGCAAACCATATCCTGCCGCGGCACCATCACCTCCCGGGCTACCCGGTCAGCAAAATCGAACACATTGTCGATGAGCCGGCTTTCCACCGGATCGATGCTGCCGCCTTTTTCACTGGCACTGACCATTTTCCGGATATCATCCTCCGAATGGCTGGTTCCCCGGTGGATCGGTTCTTCCCCCATGAAATGGTACAGGGCTTCCCCCACATGCCAGAACAGAAAAGCAAAAGGATATATGATTGGTTTCAATATGCGCCCAAGCGCAGGTCCCGCGTCTATAGGACATCTCTCCTTTAATCAGTTTGCTGGGAACTTCCCAGACAGTTACACTTTAAAATTATACACTTTTCTCCCGTACCCGGTCAATATGGATCAATATTGGGGACGCTCTCCGGCCAGTCCCAGCCGTTTCAGGTCCCCTTCTTTTTCCCGCCACTTGGGCCGCACCTTCACCCACAGTTCCAAGTACACCCGGCAGCCTAGGAAAGCTTCCATATCCGTCCGGGCCCGCTGGCTGATTTCTTTCAGCATCTTCCCTTTGGCTCCGATCAAGATGGCCTTCTGGGAATCCCGTTCCACGAAGATATCTGCCCGCACATACACCAGGCCGTTGGGCCGGTCCTTCATCTCCTGCACCTGGACAGCTACCGCATGGGGAACTTCATCCCGGGTCAGCTGGAGGACTTTTTCCCGGATGATTTCTGCGGCCATGACCCGTTCCGTCTGATCCGTATACATATCTTCCGGATAGAAGCTGGGCCCCGCCGGCAGGCAATGGATGATTTCCTGGAGCAGAGGGGTGAAATCCTGGTCTTCCAGCGCCGAAAGGGTCAGTACGCTGTGGAAGGGATATTCCTTCCGGAACTTGTCGATCAATGGCAGCAGTACCGCTTTATCCGTCAGCTGGTCGATTTTATTCAGGACCAGGATGACCGGGACTTTGCATTCCCCTTTCAGCCGGTCCAGGATCACCTGTTCTCCCTTTCCTCGTTTTTCCGAAGCATCCACCACAAAAAGCACCACATCCACTTCTTTGATGGCGTTGATGGCCGCCTGGACCATATGTTCTCCCAATTTATCCTGGGGTTTGTGGAGACCAGGGGTGTCCAGGAATACGATCTGGGCCTCTGGGGTACTCAGGATGCTCAGGATCCGGTTCCGTGTAGTCTGGGGCCGGTCAGAAATGATGGCCACTTTTTCCCCCACCAGTTGGTTCACCAGGGTGGATTTCCCGGCGTTGGGACGTCCCACAATGGCCACAAATCCAGAGCGATGCTGTTTGCTCTTCTGTTCTTCCATGATTTCCTCTTCTCTTATAATTCAAAAGCGTAGGGCAGCAGTTCCGCTGCCGTCATTTCTTTGCAGGCTCCCTGGAGGTTGGTCAAAAAGATCCGGGTGATGGCAAATTCCGCCATCACCTGCCGGCAGGCCCCGCAGGGAGAAACCGGTCCCGGCGTATCGGCCGTGACGCAAAGAGCCGTGAATTCCCGTACTCCTTCTTTCACCCCGGCAAAGATGGCACACCGTTCCGCGCACAGGCTCAGGCCATAGGAAGCATTTTCGATGTTGCAGCCGGTAAAGATCCGGCCGTCCGCCGCCCGGACGGCCGCTCCCACTGCAAAATGGGAATAGGGTGCATAGGCCTTCTCACGGGCTTGGCAGGCCGCTTCATACAGTTCCCGGTCCAGTTCAGCCTCCATAGTTTTCCTCCGCCAGGTCCAGTTCCCGGAGGATTTCCTCTTCCCGGGCCCGCATCACCCGTTTGTCCGCTTCTTCCATATGGTCATAGCCCAATAGATGGAGCATGCCGTGGACTGCCAGATAGGTCATTTCCCGGGTCAGTCCGTGGCCGAATTCTTCTCCCTGTTCCACCGCCCGGGGCGCAGAGATGATCACATCCCCCAGCAGGTGTTCCGCTTCCCCGTCCTCTACTTCCGGTTCTTCATCCCCTTCGTCCAGGGCAAAGGAAAGCACATCCGTGGGCCGGTCGATACCCCGGTACTCCCGGTTCAGGGTATGGATCTCTGCATTGTCCACAATGGTGATGTCCACTTCCGTATTGGGTCCCAAGGCTTCCTTCTTGGCCACGATTTCCATGGCCTTTTTCAGCGTTTCTTCCAGTTCTTCCGGAATGGCGATTTCCGTCTGGTTGTTTTCTAAAGTAACGATCATTTTCCTGCTCCTTTGTCCTTTCCCTCAGCCGCCGGCCGGTGTTCTTTCTTGGCCCGGTCGTATTTCTCATAGGCTTTGATGATGGCCCCGACGATTTCATGGCGGACCACATCGTGTTCTGAAAAAGAAACGATCCCGATCCCCGGCACGTCCCGGAGCACCTGGGCCGCATTCACCAGGCCGGACTGGCGTCCGCTGGGCAGATCCACCTGGGTAGCATCCCCGGTGACCACCAGCTTGGACCCGAACCCGAACCGGGTCAAGGCCATCCGCATCTGCTCTGCCGTGGTATTCTGGGCCTCGTCCAGGATGATGAAGGCATCGTTCAAGGTACGGCCCCGCATGTAAGCCAGAGGAGCCACTTCGATGATCCCCCGCTGGAGGTTCTTCTGGAACGCTTCCATCCCCAGCATCTCATAAAGGGCATCGTACAGGGGCCGGAGATAGGGATCCACCTTTTCCTGCAGGTCCCCGGGCAGAAAACCCAGCTTTTCCCCGGCTTCCACTGCCGGACGGGTCAGGATGATCCGCTCCACTTCCTTGTTCTTCAGCGCTTTCACCGCCATAGCTACAGCCAGATACGTTTTCCCGGTCCCGGCCGGACCGATGGCAATGGTGATGTCGTTTTGGGCGATGGTCTTCAGATAGCGCATTTGGCCCAGAGTCTTGGCCTTGACCTGCCGTCCCCGCACCGTTGTCAGCACCGTATCGGTAAAAAGCCGGTGCAGCTGCTCTTCCTGTCCTTCCAGCACCAGTTTCAGGCTGTATTTCACGTCATGGGCCGTTACCGGCAGGCCCTGCCTATACAGGTAAAGCAGTTCCTGGATCAGCTTCCCGGCCAGTTCCACATCCTGTTCCTTTCCCTGGGCGATCAGTTCGTTGCCCCGGGGGATCAGCTGGCAGCCCAGGCTCCTTTGCATCTGTCTCAGGTATTCATCCGTTTCTCCCAGCACCGCCACCATTTCCCGGGCGTCCTGGAAGACAAACCGTTTTTCCGTCACTTCAGACAAACTCCATTCCTCCTACTTCTCCAAGGATTGATTGACTGTCCTCTCCATTATATCGTTTCCCTGAAAAAAAAGAAACAGGAAACCCTATTGACAAAATGGCTCCTATCGTTTAGAATAGCATTGTTGCTTATGGAACTATAGCTCAGATGGTTAGAGTATCACGTTGACATCGTGGGGGTCACTGGTTCGAATCCAGTTAGTTCCACCATTTAAAAAGCAAAGAGGCACTGGCTCAGAGACGGGCAGTGCCTCTTTTTTGTCAAAGGACAGTCCAGGCAGCTTGTCATGATTCCATAATTTCCTGCAGCAAAAAAGGCTGCGGATCCTCCCGGCATTCCTGCCGGTAGCTTCCGCAGCCCTTTTGTATCGATTTCTTTATTTCTTTTCTTCCCCATCCCCTGCATTCAGCTGATGGTCTGCATCATAGGAGGATTTCAGGGCATTCCCATTGTCCTTTACGGCGCTCAGGGTCTTGGTCAGGTTCTCTTCCAGATAATTGAACACATCCATAGCGTACTGCATGGATTCGCTGTGGAGCTTCTCTGCATAGGCATCCGCAGCAGCCCGCATATCCCGGTCGTACTGCTGGGTGGTGGCGATGATGCCGTTGGCCTTTTCCTCGGCCGCCTTCACCACTTCTTCCTGCCGGACCAGACGGTCCGCTTCTGCCTTGGCCAAATCCACGATCCGTCCGCCTTCTGCATGGGCCTGTTCTACGATATGGTCTGCTTCTGCCCGAGATTTATCGATGATGTTCTTCTGTTCTTCCAACAGGTCATGGGCCCGTTTCACTTCCAGGGGCACAGCCGCTCTCAGCTTGTCCATCACCATGGTGATTTCGTTCTCGTCGATTACCACTTTGTTGACAAGCGGGATTCTCCAACCATCCGACAGAATGCTTTCCATTTCGTCCAAGATCTTATCTAATTCCATGACCATCTATCCTTCCTTTTTGTATTCAGTCTTCCTGTTCGAGGGTTTCCCCCGTTGCATGACCTCCGCCCGGATACAGTCCGGGACGAATCCAGTGATATCACCGCCAAAATAGACCATTTCCCGTACTCCGGAAGAACTGAGATAGGAATACTTGGCATTGGTCATGATGAACACCGTTTCCAGCCGTTCATCGATTTCCTTCATGAGCAGGGCCCGCTGGAATTCATATTCGAAATCCGTGAAAGCCCGCAGCCCCCGTACGATGAATTTTGCGCCCTCCTGTTCACAGAATTCATTCAGCAGACCGGAAAAACAGGTTACCCGTACATTGGGAATATGAGCCGTTGCCTTTCGGATCATGGCGACCCTTTCCTCCATGGAAAACATGGCCTTGTCTTTCGTCGGATTCACAAAGACGCTGATGATCAGTTCATCGAACATCCTGCTGGCCCGTTCAAAAATATCCAGATGTCCCATGGTAACCGGGTCGAAGCTGCCCGGACATACAGCTTTGCGCACGTTGTACCTCCAAAAGAAGCAGATTTGCTAAGTACCATTATAACAAAAACAATTCAGCTTTTCCACACTATTAAGGAGATTTTCGTATCTCCGTACTTTTCCTGCCGGAATTCCGTCCCTTCCGGCAGATAGCTTCCCGGATCCTCTCCCAGGGAATGTTCCAGCACCAGGAGCCCTCCCGGCTTCAATACCGGCCATTTTTCCAAAGCCTCCACCACTTTCTGGTTCAGCCCCTTATCATAGGGAGGGTCTGAAAAGATTACATCGAACTGTTTCCCCTGCTGCTCCATCATGGCCAATCCGTTCACCGCATCCGTGTGGATCAGTGTCACCGCTTCCCCTGCCCTTGCCTTCTCCACATTGGCCCGGACCAATTTCAGGCTCTCCCGGCTTTTGTCGAAATAGACGATCTGTTCCGCTCCCCGGCTCCAGGCCTCCAGCCCCAGATTCCCAGTGCCCGCAAAAGCATCCAGCACCTGGCTTCCAGGGATCCTGGCCTGGATGATGTTGAACAGGGCTTCTTTGACCCGATCCGCTGTAGGACGCACCAGATAATTTTTCGGTGTCACCAGTTTCAGTCCCCTGGCTTTTCCCGTAATGATCCGCATACACAAAACCTCTTCCGTAGGATATAATAGTATTTATCATTTTATGAAAGGAGTCCCCTGCTGTGAAGAAGAAACCCCTCCTGGCTTTCGCCCTGGGCTGCATCGCTGCTGCAGGTGTATTGTACCATACTCTGGCACCCAGAGGGGTTGTTTTTTCTCCCGGACAAGTACCTGCGGCGGAGAATTGGGCCCTTCTGCCCCTGGACAATCGGCCTCCCTGCCGGGATTTCACTGAGGAACTGGGAGCCCTGGGAGGCATCCATTTCACCGCACCTCCCAATGAGATCATGGACTGGTATGACGAACCGGCCCGTGTGCCGGAGCTGAAGAGTTGGCTGGCCGGCATCCTGCCCCAGCAGCAGGGAGCTTTGCTTTCCAGCGATCTCCTGATTTTCGGCGGCCTCCTCCATTCCCGGATGGAACCTCTTACGGACCAAAAAGCCGGAGACTTCTTCACCTATTTGGAAGAGCTGAAGGAAAACAGCCCGGATAAGCAATTCTACCTGTATTCCATCATCCCCCGGCTCCTGATCAGTGATCACGTGCTGCCCGACCGGTGGTACCAATGGCATCTCATGACCTGGACCATCAATATGGACAAAAAGATCCGGGGACTGCCCTACGACAAAGAGAACTACGAAGAAGTGAAGGCCCTGATCCCTATGGACCTGAAATGGAAATACATCACTCTGTACCGAGACAACGACCGGTTCAACCAGGAACTGGTCCAGTTCGTCACAGAAGAGAATTTGACGGATCTGGTGATCGGCCAGGACGATGCCCATCCCTACGGCCTGCCCAACTACAACCGGCTGAACGCTGGTGCCTACCCCCAGGCCTACGACCTGCACCCGCCCATCTACACTTCCCAGGGAGCGGACGAACTTGGAGCCCTGGCCGCCGCCCGGATCTACAGCCGACGCACCGGCTACCGGCCGAAGATCAAAGTCCTTTACGGGTCGGAGAAGATGAAGGACTACACCCTCCATTTCGTTCCCCTGACCCTGGGCCAGATCGCCGCCGAAAAGATCCAGCTGGCCAACGGCACCGCCACAGACTCCCTGGAAGACGCAGATTTCGTCCTGTATATCCACTGCGGCAGCGAAGAGCCGGAAGCCTATACGGCCATCGCCCAGGAGATCAAAAGACTGATGGACCGGAAGCCGGTGGCCCTGGTGGACCTGTCCACCCGTTTTTCCGCCGGGGACTGCATCCTGCCCCACCTGATGGCCAACGGGACGCCGCTCCCCCAGCTGCTGGCCTATTCCGGCTGGAATACCGCTTCCAACGCCATCGGTACGGCGGTGGCCCAAGGGACCATCGTATCCGGCCAGGCCCGAAGACTGCCCAAAGACCAGCTTCCGGCCTTGTACAGTGCCAATTTCCGGTTCAACTATGCCCGTTTCCTGGATGACTGGGCCTACCAGAAGCTGATCCGTCCCCACATGGCCGAGCTCCAGGAGCTGAACGGAGTGGACCCGGAAAAAGGCGGAGACTACCCCAACGCCGCCACCTGCTACCTGTCCCGGGAACTGGGGATCTATCACCAGGTTTTCCTGTGGTATTGCCGTCAGTTCCCCTATTACCAGGACGGCCGGAATGCCTATTGGTTCCGGGATGCCCAGTTCGCCGTGAACCTGCCCTGGGAACGTCCTTTCGAGATCCGGCTGAAGATTTTCCCGGAATTTGGCAAAGAACAGTTGACAAAAGCCAACTGAACCTCTATAATCTATTTGTGTTGTCGGGGCGTAGCGCAGTTTGGTAGCGCGCTTGGTTCGGGACTAAGAGGCCGCAGGTTCGAATCCTGTCGCCCCGACCATATTTTAAAAAGGACAGCCGTCACCTTCGGGTGGCGGCTTTTTGTATAGAAAGACAACAGAAGCCAGACCCGGCCCTTCGGGCCTGTCAGAAGTCAGATGCCAGCTTGTTGGCGATAAGCAGAAGGTCCCTGCTGCTACGCCGAACAAAGCTGACATCTGATGTCTCAAGGCCCGTCAGAGCCGTTTCTGAATTCTTATCAGGCCCGACCGGCGGCCGGGATGGGTTTGCCTTCGGCGAACCCATCGTATAATAGAGTTGTACCAGATATTCCCTTTTATAGTGAATTACGGTACGATTAGAATGGAGCTGTGGATCGGTTGCGAACCCCTCGTATAAAGAGCCTTTCCGCCCATGGCCATTTCTAAGCTACCTTCACGGTAGTAAGCAATCTATTTGACTGTCTTTGGAGCCACCTATATTTCTAAGCTACCTTCACGGTAGTAAGCGCCCCATTTAGCAATCTCTGGGGACTGCTTCGTTTCTAAGCTACCTTCACGGTAGTAAGCGCCCCATTTAGCAATCTCTGGGGACTGCTTCGTTTCTAAGCTACCTTCACGGTAGTAAGCATGCCGTACCGCAACGAAAAAAGACGGATACATTTCTAAGCTACCTTCACGGTAGTAAGCTATGGCTTATCTGGAAAGCCCGCTTCTCCCATTTTCTAAGCTACCTTCATGGTAGTAAGCTAGAAGTTGCCGGGGCTGGCGGAAGTAGTGGATTTCTAAGCTACCTTCACGGTAGTAAGCCCCACGTTCTTGCGCTCGGTACAATCGAGTATTTTCTAAGCTACCTTCACGGTAGTAAGCACGTCAGCAGCTTCACCTTTCCTTCCTCCAAATTTCTAAGCTACCTTCACGGTAGTAAGCCCACCTGTTTTGTGGCTGGCTGGCCAGTCGTCTTTCTAAGCTACCTTCACGGTAGTAAGCAAGGCACTGAAAACGGAGCGCTATCGCTACATTTTCTAAGCTACCTTCACGGTAGTAAGCTTTACCAAGGCTGTAGTTGACTCTATGGGAATTTTCTAAGCTACCTTCACGGTAGTAAGCCCATTGCTCTTGACCCACATCTTTTCGTTTTGTTTCTAAGCTACCTTCACGGTAGTAAGCGCACATGCAGAGAATCATTATCTGGACTGTGATTTCTAAGCTACCTTCACGGTAGTAAGCGATTTGGAGCGTACTACCGTGACGAAAGCAATTTTCTAAGCTACCTTCACGGTAGTAAGCGGAGATATTTGCAAGGACCAGAACGGCTACGTTTTCTAAGCTACCTTCACGGTAGTAAGCAGATGCCTTGAGGCCGTTGGTCCGTGCCAGCATTTCTAAGCTACCTTCACGGTAGTAAGCGAGGGTAGATCGGGAAGAAGATTTGTTAATCATTTCTAAGCTACCTTCACGGTAGTAAGCGAATATATCGTTTTTATAAAGTCGACACAGGTTTTCTAAGCTACCTTCACGGTAGTAAGCAATCATCTGTGCGCTGTTGTGAATCAGTCTAATTTCTAAGCTACCTTCACGGTAGTAAGCGGCATTGCCGTAGTGGTTCCGACAGCGCTCAATTTCTAAGCTACCTTCACGGTAGTAAGCTCCATCTTGTTGTCCCCGCTCGATGGGTTCATTTTCTAAGCTACCTTCACGGTAGTAAGCGTACCCACGTGCAAGACAATGCATTTCTTCCATTTCTAAGCTACCTTCACGGTAGTAAGCTTGGTATCCCGCTGGCCATGTTGAACCGGATGTTTCTAAGCTACCTTCACGGTAGTAAGCCGTGCTCGAAGCTGGGGAAGAGTTTCAGACTCTTTCTAAGCTACCTTCACGGTAGTAAGCTGTTCTGCATCCACAAAACCATTCGTATTTTCCTCGGTTTGAGGCAGAATTTCTTTTTTACCCAATTTATTTCGGATTTCCACAGGCCCGCTTAATACAAGGCCTGCGGATCCATTATGAAAATTGGGTTAAAATTCTGGGACTGAGGATTTGGCACTGAGGCCATAGGTTCCAAATCCATTGTTGGATTCTTCTTCAACAGTCTTTTTCCGGATAAACAAGGGAAAGAACTGTCCATTGGATAAACTTTTAATCTGGATGAAGGGTAGTTGATATTTTTCTGTCCTCTGTTTCATAAATTCCAGAGCTTCTTCATAGGAAGATTCCGGATGTCTTTTGGCATACCTTCTCGCTTTTTGCTCAACAGATGCATCAGGCTGATACCGACTGTATATCGCATACCCGGTAAGCCGTCTTACAGGGATTTTCCGCACAGAAACAATGTGTACGTAATCCCGCATTCGATTCAGCACTCTGTCCAGCTGCAGTGCTTCCAGCATTTCTTTTTTCTCTGCAAAGATCCGCATTTTTTCTCCCACTCCGTTTTCACTGTATTGAGGAAAAGAAATTCCGAACTCTGCATTGTTTTCTTTCTGCTGGTTTACAAAAGCAAGATGCAGCATTCCAAACAGCTTTGTCCATAAAAACGTCACCGGAACTTCACAGTCTGGAAGCAACGTGATTTCCTGGTAATATTCCATATCCATTACTCCTTGCTGTCACCAAATACACCGCCGCGGATCATTACAGCCATAACATAATCCTTCTCTTCGTCGGAAATATTTTTTTTATTGGACCAGTCATCAAAGAGCGTATAAAAGTCCTTTTTATTGTTGCTCCGAAATGCCCTTCCCATGGTGGAAACAGTCCCATAGGTTTCTACCGAAATAGGTCTATTCCAATCCTCTCCATACGCCGGATACCAGGTATCAATGGTGCGGATTGCATTTCCCAGTTTCTGAGAATGCATGGCAGCAGTGCCATAAGATTGATACAGGATTTTGCTCTTTCGGTTTTTCTTATCTGCAGATTCCTTATCTTTATCCGGAATCAGTTCCTGACTGGGGTAAACTTCCTGGCCCAATCCCATTAACGCATAGCCTTCCACATTGAGGACAATGTAATCCCGTTTCCCGGCAAGTGCCTCTGCAATGATTTGTCCCAGATCGTCAACAGAAGAATCCGTATTATCGAAATTTTCCAGAGAATATTGGTAAGGATCAAAAATCCATTGCCGGGATGCTCCCTGATTCTTATCATCGACAAGCGTAACCTTCACCTGGAGTTTTTCAGCGCCCACACGATTTTTCCAGAGAAAACGTCCATTGGCCAGATTTAAAGCATAGCGCTTTCCAAGTTCACTACATCCGGTTTCCTGGATATAAGATTTGGCCATCGTTACAAAATCATCGTAGCGTTTTTCATTATTACAGGCAACCGGATACTGGACCCCGGAAAGAACTTTCAGCGTAAAAGTCACCTTCAGGGTATCCTGATCTGGCTTCAGAGAAGCGGTATCCACCGTCTGCAAATTGGGTTTATTGACTTCAGCGTGCATTTTAGCCGGGTCGTTAACTGTCGTATCAGGGAGACGATTCGAAATTGTCCCCCGTACCGCTTTTTCTACCACTGGAATTTTTTCAGCCTTAGAATCCTTTGCATCCCACGTTGTTCCATAAAAATACCCGTCGGAGAGCACCAGTTTCTTCTCATAAGCTAGTACTGAAACCCTTTCATTTGTTTTGGCCATTTTCCTTTTCCTCCTCATGAATTCTATTTTCACAAAGGTAATATTGGGAACCTTTGTCGTAATGATAGTTCCACATAATTTCATCAATATCGTCAAACCGGATAGGCAGACGGAATTCCCCCAGTGTGACCACACTCTCTGTAAAACAATGGGGCACGGAAGGATCTCTCTGATTCTTAACAGCTTTCCCAGAAGGACTGATTCCATGAAATCCCACAGCAACAGGGACCAGCCAGACACTAACTGCCTTTGTGTATTTCCAGTTCAGAATCTCCCCACCTTCGTTTTTTACAGGCTCTTCTTTGATTTCCAGATAGTGCAGCAATCCATCTAGGCCGTCTGCCCCATTTTCCATTTCTTGTTGGAGCAAATCCCTTCGTTCGATTAAAACATAACCCGGCATGAGCTGCTTCAGAATTCTCTTCGCAGATTCCGCAGAATGCTCTTCCGCGTAAACGACTTGTACTTTGAGGACCTGCTCTATATCTCCTCCTGCAAACTTTAATTTTTGCAAACAGTGCCGTATATCCTCGCTCAATTGTTCTGTCTGGTTTACATCTGTTTTGCTCATTTCTATCAGCAAGGAGACGTCCAGATGAATTCTTGGTTCCTCTATAAAAGAAGCTTTTACAAATCCTGCTCCTTTTTTAACAAGTGGATTTCCTGTACCTGAAATATAATGATTGCTTTCAAAAGGTTTGTGATAAACCTGAAGTTCGGTATGGTGAAAAGAAACTGCCAGTTTATGGAAAGTCACCCTTGCATATTCGGGAATATGACGGATTGTCCTTTCCAAAGCATGCACCCCTCCTAACCATGCAGTCATGGCAGGCACCCCAACTGTGAAAGTGCTGCTCATAGCATTTGCGTTGTGTATCTTCAGATGGGACAATAAAAGATACTGACGGCTGCTCATGCATTTCTCATCTCCTCTCTTAAAATAGATTTCATACGGTATTTGAAGAATTTCAACTCCGCATCCTCTAACTTAACGCTTTCCTTCCTGGCTGCCCGTTTATAACTGATATCCAGCCATCTGGCGAATTCTTCACTGATTGAATCAATCCAGTCAACATTCTTTCTTTTATCCGTATAGAAATCATCCAGCCATATTTTCTGAGCCAGTGGCAATGCCCGATATTTTTCTTCTTGCGACCATCCAACGGGAAACTGTCTTATCTGGTCTGAACGAAAGATACATTCATCGATAATTTGATCAATGGTCTGTTTGATTCCATTACGGATGTGGACGTTATTCCATTGGATTTTAAACAGTTTATGTAAATGGTTTAACAGCACTTCAACAGAGCGGAAGGAGATTGTTTCTTGGAAGAAATTCCGTTTGGGCAGCCGTACGGCCTGGTTTGAAAATTCAGGCGGTAATGCTTCCAGCAGGTAAGCTTTTCCTCCATTGCTGTTATTCAATGTACTGATATTCTGGGGTTTTGTGCCTCCGAAATAGATGACTGCCCGATTGGGGATTCTCGAACAGGGCTGTCCGTACCTGTCACTTTTTTTATTATAAGAAGCCCAATTTTCCCGAATCCGTTGATCGATCCTTACCTTTAATGTTTCCATAAGAGAGGATGCCGGCATAACCGTCAGAAGATGGTAAGATCCTTCTTTCACCGGAAAATAAACCTGCTTCAGGATTTTTTCCGTAGCTTTTACGGTAATAGATGGCAGAGAATGGATTGCCTTAAAAATATCATTCTTTTGAATTCCAAACTGCCCAAGATTATTAAGGACCTTCTGATCTGATTCCAGTAGATGTTCCAACAGCATTCTGCCATCTTCCAGTTCCAGCTGAAGGAATTTAGCTACAGGCATATAAGCAGAAGAACTGCAGACTATATCCTTTATGCAATTCACATTGGACGTAACCACAAAGCCATTATTTGTCCAAGAACCTGCGTCATTGATGATAATCCTGCTGTCTGGATGCGTAAATTTCCCCACATGGGTACAAACCGTACAGTATTGAAAAAAGCCCAATAGTTTCAGCAAATAATCCTTTTCTGTCTGACTCTGAGCTGCTGCGATCCGGTCGTTAAATACTTTTATTTCAGCATCGGATAGTGTCGCTTCTGCTTCTTTGTCTTTCCGTTCTTTTTTTATTTTGTCAATATCCTTTTTAATCTGTTTCTGAAGACATTCTTCCACATATTCTGTCAGTTTACCCATGCTGCACCTCCTGACTGTCTTTTCGATACAAGCCAAACTGATCTGAATAAAGCCAGTGTTCATTGCTGTCATCAGATACTGGCATGCTCAATGTTCCATATCTTTCTGATGTTTCTCTCAGCTTCTTTTCATATTCTTCATCACCCAGGCCGATATTTCCTCCTGTCGTTGTTCTCAAAGCATCCAGATATTCCCTGCGGATCCAGAATCGTTTTTTCATATCCTCCGAAAAATCCGGTGCATCCTGAATCCCATATTTCATTGTACATTCATTATATTTTATACCATCTGATTCACAGAACGCCACCTTTCCAGCATCATAATAAGCGGTAATTTCTACCTCTTTCATCGTATTCCGCCTGAAAGGATTGATTTGCTGGGGAAGTCCTGTCATCCACCAGCATTCTTCATTCCAGCCATTGATACATTGTGGTCCTTCATCACTTTTACTGTTCAAATCTTCCATAACAGCCTGTTCTAAATCAATCAATCGTTTCATCGGTTCCAGGGGAGAGTTCTTTTGGATTCTTGGAATAGCATCAATGCGGTTCTTCAGTTTCTTTTCATCCAGGATTTTACACAGGTCATGGCTTTCCAGAATATATTTTCCATCTTCGTACCCTGGCCGGATAAAAGCTCTTTTCTTGTTCCGGATACCCCGGATATTGTATTCCATAATAGCCATATTTTCCGGTATGTTTTCCCTATTAGGCCGATGGCGGCGTACCCGCCCTGCTAGCTGGATAATGGAGCGATAAGAAGATGGCTCGACTACAGCCCAGTCAAAATCGTGATCACGGCCTACTTCTTCTACGGGAGTAGCCACTACCACAAACAGGATATTTTTTTCTTCAGCCTGGTCAATGTGATTTCGCAGGACCGGGTCATTCAATTGCACCCTGTCGCTTTTTTCCTCTTTCCTGTTTAAGATTTTATCCAGATATTTCTCCTGCAAATGCCGAAGAAGAAGAATTTGCCTGCTGTGGTACGTCATAAACCGAATTGTAGTATCGTCGGGAAAATCGCAATTCAATAAATATTGGCTCAATACAACACAGGGAGTGATATTGGCCATACGGACTACTCCATAAGAAATCTTTTTCCCTGTTTTTTCATCAATCACATGATTGGATTCATGCAATCGAAGCATCTGCCTCCGTATAGAGTCTAAATATTTTTCTTCGGCTGTTTCGCCGTCAATCGATACATCTGCTGCAGGAGCAATATATCCTCTCCGTTTCACTGGCTGCCGAATAAGACTCTCAACTCTTTTTTCGATAAACCGGGCATGTAAATGCTGATAGGCATCCCGTGCTTTCATGGGTTCCGTCATGGTACGGAACTCATCACAAATAACAGAAATGCATTGTCTGTTTTCCGAATGGAAACTGTTCCAGCACTTCAGTCCGTCCTGATAGGATTTGTACATCGCCTCTGCCAGATCAGAAGGAATCGTAGCCGATGAAATCAGCACATTTCTTCCATACATTCCTGCCAGATGCACTAAGCGGGCAATAGCAATCAGGTCTCCCGGACCAAAATCATCAATTTCGTCAATCACCAGATCGGAAGACAAAAGCCGCAGACACGGAAGAATGTACCTTCCCCCTCTGATGGTTTCTGTAGCTGACATCATGTGATCAATGGTCGTAACCAGGATTGGTTTATACAGGAATTCTTTATTCTTTAATGAGAAAGCAGCTTTTCTTTCATCAAAGAACAGGTTTAAAAAAGCCAGCTGTTCTTCATTGTTTGTATCGAACCAATTCAGTTTTTCTGGTAAAAGTGGTTCGTTTTCCCCGCAGTTTTCCTGATTCTGATCTTTCTTGTGCAATTCCATGACAGCCCGTGAACCAATTAAAACAGCCAGATCCTGCTGGCTCAGCTGCATCCGATTTTTATATTCATCACCGGTCTGAAGCGTCAACGTCCGTAATCCCAACGTAAGGACAAAACGAAGAGATTCCTGATCAGGAGAAATGGCTTTCATAATCTTGGCATTGGCAAATGTTTTTCCACATCCGGTACTGGCCATATTCACCACAAAGAAAGTATTTGGAGTATCACTCTGTTTACGAGCTTCTATAATTTTATCAACGGCTTTATCCTGCCAATGAAAAGGCTCCGGGCTTCGGTTTTTCAAGGCATGGATATCATAGGCTCTTTCCATATGATTGGTAAATCCGGGTAAATTCCAAGCTATTTTAAGAGCCTGTCTCATAACTCCCACCAGATGTTCTTCCAGCAACTGTTTTTTCTGACCATTCGGGGTTGTGTTTGCCCAAATATCGTTCTGATAAAATCGTTTTTGATTTTCTGCGTCTTTATCACAGGAAGAACAATAATGATCAGCCAGCATCATACACAGGCGAGCCTGGTGTACAATGAGCCGTAATGGAGAAGTCTCTTTATCCGCATAGTCCTCTTTCCAGATTTGTTTCAGACGCGAATAATCCTCCAGGAGTCTTTTACTCCATTTTTGTACATTCTTATACCAGATAGTACATTTTTTCCCTATCAACCCTTTGGTGAACTGAAAGCACTGCTCCAAATCCTTGGAAGAAGCCTGCGTTCCTGTTTCATATCCCCAATCCATCTGGATACTCTGAAACATACTTTCAAAGGTAGTTATTGCTGTACCTTCCGCTCCAATTCTTTTTTCTTTTATTAAATTGGGCATTCGATGATGCGTAAGGATAAGCCATTGTAGAATTTCAATAACAGGCCCATTCTGTTTCTTCTGCTTCCATTTATTATCCTCAGAAAGCGAACGAATTCTGGAAAGGAAATCCTGCTCATCCCATTTTCCGTCAGTAAGATCTTTTAACCACTGTTCTTCATCAGCACCTGACATTATTTCCAAGAGTTTACAGGAAATCCATTCATGTCTGACAGGATCTGCTATTGGTTTCCGGGAATTCAGCTTTTTCTGGAAAAAGTCATTCGTCTTTCCCAAATCATGGAATAAAGCAGCTAATGCTGTAAAATCCTTCACTAAATTGAAATACTGCCAGTCATTTTGCCACTCATTATGTGCCAAATTTTTTTCTGTGGTCCCGATCGGTACAATCCCATCTTCATTAAAACACTCTCGCCGCCCGACAATCCACAGGATTTCGCTCTGCCTGCGGGAACGGATCCAGTGACAGGCTACAGCCATATTTTTCGTGGCATTTTTTCGAAGTACAGCACGGACAGCATCCAATCCTTCCTGGGTAATCACAGTACGCCATACATCGTTGCCAATACGGTCCGCATAATTATCCAATATCCGTCTGACAGTTTCTTGCGCTTTTTTTCACTGCGGGAAACAAAAAGTACAAACATTTCATCACCTACGAATAAATTTGACAGCATTTCTCGACTTCTTCAAACAATACATCCATGGTCCTGTGTTCTGTGAATTTTTTCAGACATTGCTGTCTGAACTCTTTAGCACTTTTATTTTCACTGGCATAGATAAAACTCCAGGGAAGGACGATAGCATCCTTGATCAAATCCGCCACGTCAAAGACAAGAGCCCCTTTTCTCGTTTTCCCATGCATAACGGCAAATCCGTGAGGAATTCCCAGGACCCATAAGGTACAGGCTGCCTGTCCATAAGCCAGATAATTTCCATTATCCAGGAAATCATTTGCATCAGAAGCCTTGGAATCCACCTGTGCTTCGTGATTTCCATGCAATCGTACGAACGAAGAAATCCCTGTGGACTTTGCCGAATAGGAGTACAGTTTCCTCGTAAGCTCTGCTTCTGCCGTCAACAGCCGTGTCACTGAATCTGCCGTTTCTATTTTTTTACGATAACTATCTATCGCATTTTCTATCTCCAGATCATCCGCATAAAACTCTGCTTCCTGCAGGTCTTCATCTTCTGACCATACCTCTGTAATAAAATCACATCTTCTTTTCTGGAATTCTTTGGCAACACAAAGTCTTTTCTTTTCATCAAACCAGAAAGCCAGCCATTTCTGTACATATTGCGTAGGACGATATTCATTTTGCGGGCCTAGCCATTCTATATCCGTTCCTGCATATAAAGGCGTCCCGCCACCTCCAGAAAAGCCAACCATAACACCTGCGCTGCAAAGAAGCCGTACCGCCGCCTGAGTGATAGAAGTTCCATTTCCCAACAGAATAACCGTTGTATTGGCAATGGGAATGTTCCAGTACAGATTTCCCTTTTCAGTTTCTGTCAGATAAACAACCCTTCCGTTTTTTTGTAAGATACGGCATTTTTCCAGATAGTAGATATTAGCCCTTTTGGAATGAAGTATTTCTTTATAATCACTTTTTTCAAGAAGTTCACTCACAAATCTTCATCCTCTCACACAGTATTCTGTAAAATATGAGTCAAAAAAAGACTAAAGTACGCTTGGGGCCTTCCAGCCTGTTTCCAACTGTTGCTTTTTATCTATATACAACCTTAACTATACCATCTATATAAGACTTAATACAAATATTTGAAAAGATTAGGCGATGTCTACGGAATCATTACCAACGAATAATTTTTTCATCAACCAAGACTAAAATAATTTTTCAATTTTCACCATAAAAAACATCATTTGCAAATATCTTCCCACCTATAGAATACCATAGTTATTGTACAAAAATGTGGACAACTGATTGATTTCTCTTAAAATCATTTATTTTCTCTATTCTGCCGTATTAAAGGAAAGAAAGGACATGGTACCTGATGTTGGTGAAAGATGAAACTGGAAAACAGGAAACGATGGATGTCTATCATTCTATTTGGGGAAAGGCAAAATCCATCAAAGAAATGACCCTAACGCCTAAAAAGGAAAACCGTCTCCATGTTGGCTGAAAAATCCATAAAAAATAAAAAGGATTTCAAAGAAGGGAATTGTCCCGACTTAAAATCGCCCTCAACAAGCCGAAATTTTTATTTTCAACGGTGATGAATGCTGATGAAAGTAAAAATTGCCTATCCAAAGAAAATCCCCCGTCAAATCGCTTCACAAAGCGACTTTTGACAGGGGATTCAACGCAGATGCAGCTTTTTCCGTACCTGCTTTTGCATAATCTAGTAGAATTTCAATTGCACAGGAGGTGCAGCCATTTGCGCCCATGGGGTTTTCGGGAGCCAGGAATCACGCTAGGCTGTGGTTTTCCCGTCTTCCCGACCATATTTTAATAGGAGCAGCGCAGGGACGCCGTAGCAACCGGTTCACGACTTTTGCCATAGGCAAAATTTCGCCAGAACCGCCCGTTTTCACATTCATAAGCATTTGCCTGCAGCAAATGGTCTTCTTTTGCGTGAAGTGGGTTCTTAGGCTGGCTCTGGCATTTGGTGCTGTGATACAATATTAATAATTAGACTTCTTTAAACCAGGAGGTGCCTCATTGAATCTCCAACAAACCTTGCAACAGACCGACCTGCCCCGCCTGGCAGCCTGTGCAGCGCATCGCCACGTGGCTTCACAGGCTGGGTGGAATACGGTGGACACGTTTCTCTGTTACCTTTGTGAGCTGGAGCCTGTCCTGCCGGATGAAACAGAAATCCTGATTCCTGGAAGCTGGTATGATGCAGGAGAAAAGCACCTGACCGCCGACCTGTATCGGACCGCTGACCTGGAAAGGGCCCGGAAGGATTGGAAGCTGGAACGCTTCTACAGCCAGAAAGAACTGGCTTCCATGGAACCGGATGCACGGAAAGCGCTGTTCAACAGCCTGTCCCAGAACAGCCCTCAGGCTTTGGATTACACAGCTGCTCCGTGGGCGGAAACCCTAGCAGCGGAAGTTCGGATGCCGGACAGCTTCACACTGGAAGAACGGCTGGATTTTCTGGCAGCTGCCATGTTGGAAATGGCGTATTACGGATTTACGCCCGATGTCCATGACCGAAATGTGGAACGGCTGGAAGCTGCCGTCCGGGAATTGGACAAGGATAATACCACTGCTCCCTGGGAAACGGAAGGTTCTACCAACAAAACCTCCATGGAAACAGACCCGGATGAATGGATATACAGCATCCTCCAGCTCCAGGATACTGCCAGGATGCTCCAGGTGCTCTTCTGACGAGAGATAAGCCAAAATACAAAGCCCAGTGTACCATGAAAAGCAAAGCCCGTCAGAACGCTTCTAAAATGAGATTCTGACGGGCTTTTTACACCCATGAAAGGAAAGTATCATGATTTATCTCACAGGAGACACCCACGGCCCTCTGGATTTTGACCGGATCCGGCCGAAGAATCTGCTTTCCCGGGGCGTGGACTGCCAGCCGGAGGACATACTGCTTGTTTGTGGGGATTTCGGGATACCCTGGACGAACCCGGCCCAGGGCCCGGACCGGGAAATGCTGGAGGAAATCGCCCGGTGGCCCTATACGGTGGCCTTTGTGGACGGGAACCATGAGAACTTTGCCTTGCTCAATCAGTACCCGGTGGTAGCATGGAAAGGCGGACATGCCCACCAGCTGCTGCCCAACCTGTTCCATCTGATGCGTGGGGAGCTGTTCACCCTGGAAGGCCATACCTTCTTCACCATGGGCGGAGCCATGAGCACGGACCGTTGGATGCGGAGAGAAGGGATTTCCTGGTGGCCGGAAGAAATACCTTCCGAAGCGGAATGGCAGCACGCCTGGGACACCCTGGACCGGGCTGGATGGAAGGTAGACTACGTGGTGACCCACACAGTCCCCACCCGCTGGAAAATCCAGGGCGGTATGCGGATGGTAGCCCACCTGGGAGACAAATGCCCGGTGGCTCGGAAGCTGGAAGAGCTGGAAAGCCACCTCACCTATCGCCGCTGGTTCTTCGGCCATCTCCATGACGACCGGATTACCCAGGACGGGAAAGCCGTTTGGCTGTATGAGAAAGTGGTGGACCTGGAAGGGAACAGCAAATTCAAAGGGAATCTTTGGAAAAAGTTCCTGGAAGGCTCTTATACCTATCCCATGATCTGCCGACCTGGGCCAGAAAGAAAAGGTATGGCTCAACCGTTGCTGGCCCGATTTCCAGACTTTCCGGAAGGAAAAGAAACAGCAGTGGACCGGTTTGCGCCCGGTGTTGCAGGAAGCAAGACTTTGATACATCTGATTTTAAAGACAATGGGATATGGAAAGCCCCTTCCCTGTCCGGCATCTATCGAATCCCTGAAACAGCAAATGACATCAAACGAAGAACTCTGGATGGTAACGGTGCAGCATGGCGTGTTTTGGCGGGAGAAAAAAATCTGATAGTAGCCTGATTACTTCAGCCTTGCAAACGTAGGGAACTATGATACAATGAAAAAAGAGCTGTCCATTTGGTCAGCCCCGTTGTTAGAAGGTTTTAGAAAACCCGCCTATCGATTGAGGCCGATGGCGGGTTTTCTTATGCCCCCTTCTATACCTCTCTTGCAATCCCTTGTAACTGTGTTATAATGAAAATACAAATGGTGCTGTCTGGTGACGGTCAGCCCCATAGTTAGATCAGAATTAACCGCCTAGCCTGGAAGCATGGGGCGGTTAATTTCTTTTTTTGCAAAAGAAGTACCAGGACGATTAACAAAAATAAAGTTAGATTTGTTTCGTTCATGGCCCTCACCCCATCTCTGGGGCAAGATTTGACCGCCTACCGTATAGACAACACCGTGTACAGTATAACATATCGACATGGGATCCGGCAACGAAAGCCCATCCGCAAAAATCCCCTGTCAAAGCGCCTTACAGGACAGCTTTTGACAGGGGATCCGGAGCAGATGCAGCGTCTGGCACCTGCTTTTTCACAATCTATGGGAATTTCATTGCACAGGGGGTGCAGCCATTTGCGCCCATGGTGCGCCCATGGGATTTTCAGAAGCCGGAAATCACGACAAACCGTGGTTTTCCCGTCTTCCCGACCATATTTTAAAGAGGACAGCCGTCACCTTCGGGTGGCGGCTTTTTTTGCGAATGTATCGTTCATCGTGAGTCGTTCATCGTTTTGGAGGCCAGATGCCAGCATCTGGCTTTGAACGTATTGGCCCTCAGGGCGGCCGGGAGGGGTTTGCCTGCGGCGAACCCCTCGTATAATAGAGTTGTACCAGATATTCTCTTTTATAGTGAATTACGGTACGATTAGAATGGAGCTGTGGATTGGTTGCGAACCCCTACCGCTTGACGGTTTTCGTAGAGTCCGACCACAGACTTCATTCAATTTGTTAATGAGTTGGATACCGCTCGACGGTTCATATCTAGCGAGGATACATTATGATGAAGTCTCTGTGGCTTTGATGCACAGCTGCCAATTCAAAAAAAGGAGGTTGATTTTTATGCTTTGTATCGGAATTGACGTTGCAAAGCGGAAACATGACTGCTGTATCATTGACTCGGATGCATTGAAAACAGTTGAATCTTTTACATTTCCCAATTCACGGGAAGGCTTTGACATGCTCCTTTCCAAGATTTCTGAACTGGGCATTCCAAAAGATAAAATAAGAGTAGGATTGGAAGCAACCGGTCACTATTCCTCGAATCTCGCCCATTTCATCTCAGAACATGACCTTCCACTGCTCACTTTCAATCCGCTTCTCACGAATAGATACAAGCAAGGATTCAGCCTGCGTAAAACCAAGACTGATAAAGTCGATGCCTGCGCTATTGCACAGATGATTGTGTCAGGGAAAGGATCCCAAACCTACTCTTCTTCATTGTACCATAACGAGGAAATGAAATCACTCTCTCGTTACAGATCTCAAACCATGCAGAAGTGTTCCAAGCTAAAGATATCAGTTTCCCGTCTGGTTACGATTTTATTCCCAGAGCTGGAAGGGCTGACATCTTCCATCCATCTTGCTTCAATCTATGCGCTTCTAAAAGCCTATCCTGGCCATGAACAGATTGCTCATTGCAGCATGAAGCGGCTGACGCACCTGTTAAGTGATGCCTCCCAGGGGAGATTTGACAAAAGCAAGGCTTTGGAAATCCACCAGGCAGCATGCCGTTCTATCGGTAAAGTCTCGCTTTCGGCTTCTATGGAACTCGTCCATACCATTACGGATATTGAAGTGTTGAAGCAGCATATCGTTGAAATCGATGAGAAGCTTAAGGAAATGGTGGACCAGGAAGAATCTTCGATTATTGACATACCAGGGATCGGTTATACCCTTTGTGCCAGCATTCTGGGCGAAGTTGGTGATTTCAAGCGTTTTCCGGATGTCGACAAGCTCCTGGCTTACGCAGGGATGTCACCTTCCAAACATGACTCTGGAGACTACCATTCGAAGCATAACAAGATGGAAAAAAGAGGATCCCCCTATCTGCGAAAGACACTGTACCTTGCCGCCCGCCTGGTTGCACAGAACGTACCGAAATTCAAAGAATACCTTGAAAAGAAACTGTCAGAACACAAGCCTTACAAAATCGCTTTGTCCCATGTAGCCAAGAAACTGATCCGATTGATTTACCGGCTTGGTATTAGTGGCTGCCCTTATTTAGCCTGATTTTTTTAAGCCCACAAAAGGGGGCTTGGGTAAGTGCGCCCTTTTGCCAAGATCCATAGCAACTGAAATTTATTTTAAAATTGGCTTGACTTTATATAGTTGGTCTACACCGTCGTTGTCCATGGACCGATAACAACGTAATACTCCGGAGAGTCCTGGTCTTTGCAGGGTGCGTCCAATCGATGAAATACGTTGTTATCGGTTTGTCAGACCCTGACGCTGTAGGGGCGGGCCCCAGGCACGCCCTTCCCGGCCTGCGGTTTTCGTATATTCCCAGGAACCTGCTCTGCGGGTTCCTTCCATCGGCTGGAGACTAGTGACCAGAGACTGTAAGCTCATGTCCATTTGCCCCCGGCAAATGGTTTCCTTGTCCGGCATCTATCGAATCCATGAAACAGCAAATGGATTCAAACGAAGAACTCTGGATGGTTACGGTGCAGCATAGCGTGTTCTGGCGGGAGAAAAAATCTGATGGTAGCCTGATTACTTCAGCCTTGCAAACGCAGAAAGCTATGATACAATGGAACCAGGGACCTGTCCAGTAGGTCAGCCCCATAGCTTAGTTGAGAATTAACCGCCTAGCTTTGGGAGCCTAGGGCGGTTAATTTCTTTTTTGCAAAAGAAGTACCAGGACGATTAACAAAAATAAAGTTAGATTTGTTTCGTTCATGGCGGTACCCCATCTCTGGGGTAAGATTTGACCGTCTACCGTATAGACAGAGCCTTGTACAGTATGATATATCGTAGTGTAAGAAGCTAGACACGGCCCTGACGGGCCTGTCAGATGTCAGACGTCAGCTTGGCCGCGATAAGCAGACCGGTCTTGCCTCTAAATCGTACAAAGTTGACCTCTGATATCTCAAGGCCCGTCAGGGCCGTATCTGACTTCTTTTATGATTCAGAAGATGAGCCTATATGAGTCAGGAACCGCTATACGGCTCTACAGCGAGGGGGTGTTGCACCGTTCTGTGCAGCACCCCCTTTTTCTCTTACAGCACTTTTACCAATTCCTCATTGCTTCTCCGTTCCGTGTGGAGATGGGCAGGTTTGGTCCCTTCTGCGGCATAGCCGATGGGCAGCAGCAGCAGAGGCACTTCGTTCAGTTCCAGGCCGAAGGCGTCAGCGGTCTGGGTCACCGGGAAGTAGTTCACCCAGCAGGACCCGATGCCCTGTTCCCAGGCTTCCAGCATCATATGTGTGGCCACGATGCTGGCATCCTGTTCCCCGGCCCGGATGCTGTGTTCAAAGGGGTTCACCCATTCCTCGTCCTTCCGGACGGTGACCATGAGCACCACCGGTGCATTGAAGGCGCACCGGGTCAGTCCCCGGATCTTTTCCAGGGCTTCTGGGCTCTGGAGCACGTACACCCGGTAGGGCTGATAGTTGTGGCCGGTGGGAGCGATCCGCCCGGCTTCCAAAATAGCGTCCAGTTTCTCTTTTTCAACAGGTTTATCACTGAATTTCCGTACAGAATATCTGGCTTTGGCCAGGTCCATGAAGGTCATTTTCTTTCATCCTTTCGTTTTTTGATTGCTTACCAGCTCAGCACTTCCGGTTCCCCTTCCGTGATCAGGAGGGTATGTTCCCACTGGGCGCTGTCTTTGCCGTCGGCAGTATGGACGGTCCAGCCGTTGATTTCGTCGATCCACAGTTCCGGACTGCCGGCATTGATCATGGGTTCGATAGTGATCACCATGCCCGGGACCAACAGCATGCCGGTTTTCCGTTTCCCCACATGGGACACAAAGGGGTCTTCATGCATCTCCAGGCCCACGCCGTGGCCGCCGAATTCCCGGACCACGCTGCAGCCATGTTTCTGGGCAAAATTCTGGATGGCGGCTCCGATGTCCCCCAGGGTATTCTTCCAGCCCACGGCATTTTCCATGCCCCGCTTCAGGCATTCCCGGGTGATCCCCACCAGGTTCTTCCGTTCGGCGGGCACCCGGCCCAGCATGAACATCCGGGAAGCATCTCCCACATACCCATCATAGATGGTAGTAGCATCCACATTGACGATGTCCCCACTTTTCAGCACCTGGCTGGGGTCCGGGATCCCATGGCAAATCACATCGTTCACAGAGGTGCACACGGATTTGGGGAATCCTTCATAATTCAAGCAGGCCGGGATGGCATGGAGCTTCAGGGTAGTATCGTAGACAATGGTATTGATATCGTCAGTGGTCATCCCCACTTTGATATTCTTTTCCACGGCATCCAGCACTTCTGCATTGACTTTGCCGGCCTTCCGGATCCCTTCGATCTGTTCCGGCGTCTTGATCATGTCCATCCGGGGCACTTCAAAGCCTTTGGCAGCAAATTCCATGAGTTTCAGTTTCAGTTCGCTTCTATCCAAACTTTTCCCTCCTTCGCATCGGAAAAGAGATTTTCCTCCGCTATTCTATTTTCTCCTGAAATACGATATAATTAAGACTCACTGTCGGGTCTGGCAAAACAGCCAGCCCGATGAATCATTATAACACAAATTTTGTCTATTTTTTTCCTGTTTGTTTTGGAATTGTTTAAACCCGGTTTTTATAATATAGGAAAGAAACGGAGGGGCATGGCCCCAAGAAAGGATGACGATTATGGATTTGTTCCTGAATATGGTCCGGGGGTTCTGCATGGCCCTGGCCGACAGCGTCCCCGGGGTTTCCGGCGGTACCATCGCTTTTGTGCTGGGTTTCTATGATGAATTCATCAGTTCCCTGTACGTGCTCACCCACGGCAGCCGGGAGCTGAAGCTGGAGGGCATCCGGTTCCTGGCCAAGCTGGGCATGGGCTGGGTCATCGGCATGGGATCCTCGGTGCTGGTCATTGCCAGTCTGTTCACCAGCCGGATCTATGAACTCAGTTCCTTGTTCCTGGGCTTCTCCATTTTTTCCCTGCCGCTCATCATCAAGGAAGAAAAGGAATGCCTGCGCCGGACCAGCCGGATTATCTATATGGTGCTGGGAATCGTACTGGTGCTGGTGATTGCGGCGGTGAATCCCACGGGCGGCCAGGGCACCAATGTGGAAATCGCCCATCTGACGCCGCTATTGGGCGGCTATATCTTCGTCTGTGCCATGATTGCCATCTGCGCCATGGTGCTGCCGGGGATTTCCGGTTCCACCATGCTGCTGATTTTCGGGCTCTATGTACCCATCATCAACGCCATCAAGGAATTCCTCCACATGAACCTGTCCTATTTCCCGGTGCTGTGCATCTTCGGTTTCGGAGTCCTGGCGGGCATCGTGGGCATCATCAAACTGGTGAAGAACGCCCTGGACAATCACCGGTCCGCCATGGTGTACTTCATCCTGGGACTGATGATCGGTTCCCTGTACGCCATCGCCCAGGGGCCCACTACCCTGAAGGTCCCTCAGCCAGCCATGACCTGGGAAACCTTCCATCTCTTCTGGTTCCTGATGGGCGGCGTCTTCCTGGCAGCCTTGAACGGACTGAAGGCGTTTACGGAAAAGAAGATGAAGCCGGAGAAATAAAAGGGGTGTGAAAGATTGCACACCCCGGTCGCGGGCTGTGAGGAAATTGATTTTTATTTCCTCACAGCCCCCTTTTTTGCCATTTTTGTTGACTCTATCGTTAGTGTGTGCTAACATATCCTGTATGAAGTTAATGCTTCATGAATAAATTGTGAAAAGAGGTAGCAACATGCCCTTGACATTTGCCGATGAAGGCAAAGATCTGACTGTCCTGCGGGTGGGCGGTTCTGCCAAGATCCGGACCCATCTGGAAAATCTGGGCATCACCCAGGGTGCGGTGATCTCCATCGTCCAACACACCCCCAGCGGACTGATTCTGAACATCCGGGAATCCCGGGTCGCCATCAGTATGGAAATGGCCGCCAAAATCACTGTACAGTAAAACGAAACCAAGGAGGGGAAATCTGCAATGACTACATTACGAGACGCCCAGACGGGCAAAGATTATGAAGTGGTGAAACTCCACGGCACCGGAGCCATCAAGCGCCGGATCATGGATATGGGCATCACCAAGGGAACACCAGTCCACATCCGGAAAGTGGCCCCTCTGGGAGACCCCGTGGAAATGACCGTACGGGGCTATGAACTCTCCCTGCGGAAAGCCGATGCAGAAATGGTGGAAGTCAAGGAGCTGTAACATTTTTACCATTGCATTAGGTTTTTCTAACTTATTTTGATAAGAGTAATAGACGGGAAAGAAGGTATTTTCATGGAATTCAAAATCGCCCTTGCCGGGAACCCCAATACCGGCAAGACTACTCTGTTCAACGCCCTGACCGGTTCCAATCAGTTCGTAGGGAACTGGCCCGGTGTAACGGTAGAAAAAAAGGAAGGGAAGCTCATGGGCCATCCGGATGTGATCATCCAGGACCTGCCCGGCATCTATTCCCTCTCCCCCTACACCTTGGAAGAAGTGGTATCCCGGACCTATCTGGTAAAAGAACGGCCGGACGCCATCTTGAACATCGTGGATGGGACCAACCTGGAACGGAATCTGTACCTGAGCACCCAGCTGGCAGAGCTGGGCATCCCCATGGTCATGGCCGTGAACATGATGGATATGGTCCGGAAAAACGGCGACATCATCAACATCGACAAGCTGTCCCAAAGAATGGGCTGTCAAGTGATCGAAATCTCTGCCCGTACGGGAGAAGGGATCAATGAAGCGGCCGACCTGGCTGCCAAGGTGGCCAAGCACCAGCAGGTGATGGTGGCCAAGCATTCCTTCGACGGACCGGTAGAACATGCCCTGGCCCATATTGAAGAAGCCACCCAAGGAATGCTCCCCGCCCACCAGGAACGGTGGTATGTGATCAAGCTGTTCGAACGGGATGAAAAAGTCCGGGATGCCCTGAAGCTGCCTCAATCCGTCATCGACCACATCGACGGGGATATCGAAGCGGTGGAACAGGAAATGGATGACGATGCAGAAAGCATCATCACCAACGAACGGTACAAATATATCAGCTCCATCATCGACGAATGCAACATCAAAAAGAGCAAGGGCAAACTGACCACGTCCGATAAGATTGACAAGATCGTCACCAACCGGTGGCTGGCACTTCCCATTTTTGCTGCTATTATGTTCCTGGTCTATTATGTTTCTGTGACCACCATCGGGACCGATGCTACGGACTGGGTCAATGACACCCTCTTTGGAGAGATGCTCATCCCTGCTGCTGATGATCTGATGGACAGCATGGAAGTGGCAGATTGGCTCCACGGCCTGATTGTGGATGGCATCATTTCCGGGGTGGGCGCCGTGCTGGGCTTTGTACCCCAGATGGTGGTCCTGTTCATCTTCCTGGCCTTCCTGGAAGCCTGCGGCTACATGGCCCGTATCGCTTTCATCCTGGACCGGGCTTTCCGGAAGTTCGGTCTTTCTGGGAAATCCTTCATCCCCATGCTGATCGGCTCCGGCTGCGGCGTGCCCGGAATCATGGCTTCCCGGACCATTGAAAACGAATCTGACCGGCGGATGACCATCATGACCACCACCATGATCCCCTGCTCCGCCAAGATGCCCATCATCGCCCTGATCGCCGGTGCCTACTTCGGCGGAGAATGGTGGGTGGCTCCTTCTGCTTATTTCGTAGGGATCTTCTCCATCATCATTTCCGGGATCATCCTGAAAAAGACCAAACTGTTTGCCGGGGATCCAGCTCCCTTCGTCATGGAACTGCCCCCCTACCACATGCCCACCCTGGGGAACATCGCCCGGAGCGTATGGGAACGGAGCTCCTCCTTCATCAAGAAGGCCGGCACAGTGATCCTGCTGTCCACCATCCTGGTCTGGTTCCTGTCCAGCTTCGGCTGGGACGACGGTGCCTTCACCATGCTGGACGAGGATGCCCTGAATGAAAGCATCCTGGCCTTCATCGGTTCCAAAGTGGCCTGGATCTTCGCCCCTCTGGGCTGGGGTGACTGGAAAGCCGCTGTGGCTGCCTTCACCGGCCTGATTGCCAAAGAAAACCTGGTAGGGACCTTCGGGATCCTGTACGGGCTGGCAGATGCCGCTGAAGACGGAGAAGAATTCTGGGGCACCTTTGCCCAGGACTTCTCGGTGCTCAGCGCCTACTCCTTCCTGATGTTCAACCTGTTGTGCGCTCCCTGTGTGGCTGCCATGGGCGCCATCAAACGGGAAATGAACAACGGCCGCTGGACCCTGATCGCCATCGGTTACCAGTGCGGATTCGCCTACTGCATGGCCCTGATGTTCTATCAGTTCAGCAGCTTCATTTCCACCGGTACCTTTACCCTGGGAACGGCAGCAGCCTGTGTGGTCCTGGCCATCATGATCTACCTGCTGTTCCGTCCGGCTCCCAAGTATAACGGGGAAATCCAGATTAAAGATGCAGCGGATGTAACGGAATAAGGTATAATGGGGGTGTGGGGATCCACACCCCCATTTTGTCAACAGTCAGCTGTCAACGGTCAGCGGCCGAAGGAAGGCAGATGCAGAGCATCTGCCAATGCATAAAAGGAGAAATGACCTATGGGTACATTTATTGTGGGCCTAGTGCTCTTTCTCATCGTTGCGGCGGTGATCCGCAAGATGTACAAAGACCACAAGGCCGGAAAAAGTTCCTGCGGAGGAAACTGCGGAAACTGTGGACTTTGCAGGGGGAAGAAATAAAAAACGGGGCTGTTGCATAAGCAACAGCCCCGTTTTTTATTTCACTCCCAAACTCTTCACCCAATCCTTCACCTGGCTGTCCTGGATGGTGCCGGTGAAGCAGCGGCCCTGGAGCCAGGTGCCTTTGCTGCCGGCCATTTCCTTCAGCTGGTCGGCGCTGCTGCCCAGGCCGGAGCTGTAAGCGGTGGCAAAGGGAATCACCGTCTTGCCGGTGAAGTCATTGCTCTTCACGAAGGTATCCATGGGCCAGGCGGCAATGCCCCACCAGATGGGATACCCGACGAATACGGTGTCATAGTCCTGCCAGTTGGCAGGTTTGGCGTTCTTCAGAGCCACGTTCCGCAGGCTGGGATCATCATGTTCCTTGTAGACCCGGGCACTTTTGTTGTTGTAATCCAAGTCTGCGGTCGTATAGGGATTTTCCAGATCCAGCAGGTACAGATCCCCGCCAGTCTCCCCGGCAATGGCCTTGGCCACCTGTTTCGTCCGGTGGGTATTGGTATAATAGACCACCAGTACCTTTTTGGCCTTGGCAGGCGCTTTTTCCGCAGCCGCCGTACCCGCTGCCTTGCCCCCGCCATTCTGGGCAGCCTGCTGTCCGCCGCAGGCCGTAACCGCCAGCAGGGACAGAGCCATGCAAACGATAGAGATTGCTTTTTTCCACTTCATATTTTATTCCTCCTTGAAAATCTCGTTTTATTTTTATTGTATACCGGCAGTTACTCCCCTGGGAAGATGCCGTTTCAGGATCTCTGCACGCCGAATCGTTTCATCCCCTCATTGATCACCTGAGCCATTTCCTGTTTCATATTCCAGTCGCCGTGGATTCCGTCCAGGGCCAGTTCCGTAGGCAGGTCTCCCCCGTTTTCAAAGGAGGCCGCCACGTCAATATGGTCCCGGCTGCGGATGTAGGCGTTCACCTGGGCAAAGGACTGGCGCCAATTGTCGGCGGTGGGTTCGTCAAAAGCTTTCTGGATGTTGGCGGGATTGATGGGCGGCAAGGTGAGATAGATGGGACGGATACCCAGGGCTTCCGCCTTCCGGCCGATCTCGTCCAGATCCTGGATCACTTCTTCTGCCGGCACCCCTGCCCGGAGGCTGTTGGTGCCTCCCAGGATCAGCAGGTACTTCAGATGGAAGGACCGCACATCCCGTTCGAACCGCTCCACCATCATGGCGCTGGTATCCCCGCTTTCCGAAAGGTTCACTGTAGGAAAGGCCAGATAATGGCTGTAGCTGTAGGCATAATCCACGGGACTGAAAGAAAGATGTCCTCCTCCGTGGGAAATGCTGTCTCCGTAGATGCCCACCCCGATCTTCCGGGAAGGCAGGGTGGTGAACTTCTGAGGCAGGCTCCACTGGCCCACCGGATTCCCCTCCTTGTCCATGCCCCGGACCCGCCAGTAATAGGTCCCCAGCCGGGGTGCCTCGTCATACAGATCCGTAAGAGAGGTGACCTGGGCAAAGACCCGATACCGGGAAGGTGCGATCCCTTCCGGATTCTCCGGCATCCGGTCCGTTACTTCCACTTCGTACTGGACTGCTCCCGGGTTCCCGGTATAGGCATAGACAGGATAAAGCAGCAGGGAGCCATTGGTATCCTCCATCCGGCTCCGAGGCACCGGGGCATTCCGGTCCACTTTCCGCAGGCTGCTCTCAACGGCCGCCGGCTGGGAATAGTTCCCCAGAGGCTGGCCATCCAGGTCAAAAGCCCGTACCCGGTAATACAGGATGCCGGTCGTCTGTTTCTTCCGGAGTTCCTCCAGAGGCAGCAGGGCCTGGGCGGAATAGATCCGGCTGTTTCGATATAAGGCATGGTCTGCTTCCCGGGCGGGATCCAGATTTAGAGGAATCCCGTCCAAAAGTTCCAGTTCATACCGGACAGCATCCAACTGTTCCGGCCAGGTGAGTAGGCCCAGATCCGCCCGAGACGCTTCCACCACTGCCTGGCGGTTCATCGCTGCCACAGGAGAAAGCCCTGCTACCCGACGCACCGTACAGGAACTGGCCAGGATCACCGGAACGGCCGCCAGTGCCAGAAGACTCATGCCCAGGGCCTTTTTTTCCAGGCCGAGCAGTATTTTTCTTTCCATGATGCTTTCCCCTTTCACAGCTTTACTCTGTTTGCTTTACATCCAGCGGCGCAGACCGCGGCTAATGGGATGCTTACTTCCATCCCTGTACTTTCCGGATCCACTCTTCCACTTTGTCCTGGCTGGTCACCTGACGGCTGCCGCCGGTGGAATCGAACTGGATGGTCAGTTCCGGACCGAAAGAAGCCCCTTTACAGGCTTTTTCCATATCCTTCAGGGCATGGCCGGGCCAACCTCCGTGGGTGGCAAAAAAGGCCGCTTTCTTCCCGGTGAAATCCTGGCTTTCCAGGAATGTCTTCATGGCCGGAGCCATGGTATACCACCAGGTAGGGGTGCCCACCGCCACCGTGTCGTAGTCCTTCAGGTGGAAATACAGAGGGGCCAGTTCCGGCTTGTACCCTTTGGCGATATCCTTTTCCGATTCCCGGACTACTTCATCGTAACTTTGGTTTTTATAGGCAGTCAGGGTATCGATCCTGGCAAGATCGGCCCCGGTTGCCTTCTGCAGTTCTTCCGCAATCTTTTTCGTATTCCCGTTGGACCAGGAATAATAGACAATCAGCATCTTGGACATATTTTTCCCACTTTCCTTTATTCTTCTCCCTGCCGTCATTTTTCCATATGATACAGGAGATAATCCACATTGGTGAGTTTTTCCTGCTCCCGATGGAGCTTGGCCAGGATCTCCTTCCGGTACTGGCGGAGACACCGGCACTGGCACCGGTCATTCTTTTCCTGGAGGATCTTCCGGATGGTCTCTTCCGGACAGCCGGCCGCCTGGAGTTCTTCCTGGCTCAGAGCCGTCTTTTTGAGGCTTTCCGCCTCCTTTTCATTCATTTCCGTATACCTCTTTGGCATACCGGAACGCCGCCCAGGCTTTGGGCCAGCCGGCGTAGAAACCCAGCTGGGTAATGGCCTGGACCATTTCTTCCCGGGTCACTCCGTTCTTTTTGGCGGTGGCCATGTGATACTGGAGGGAGCTGTCCGTAAGCCCCTGGGCGATAAGAGCTGTCACCGTCACCAGGCTCCGGTCGTGGAGGCTCAGCTTATCATTGGCGCTCCACACTTCTCCAAAAAGGATGTCATCATTATACCGGGCAAAATCCGGGGCAAAAGTCCCCAGCTGATCCCGTCCTGCGGTCTGTACCACCTTGACCGGTTCTTTTTTCTGTTCCATGGCCAAAACCTCCCCTGTCTGCAATCCGATTCCGCTTATCGCCACAACCGCCAGAATCCCTGCTGTCATGTGCCAAAACCATTGTTTCCGTTCCATGGGGCCTCCTTTTATTTCAGCTTTCCGTATTCCTCAGGATCCACTGCCTCACACCATTCATTGCTGGTGCCTTCTCCGGGGACTTCCAGAGCAAGGTGCTGGAAGGCGGAATCCGGGGCCGCCCCGTGCCAGTGCTTCACTTCCGGCGGGATGTTCACCACATCTCCGGCTTTCACTTCCCGGGCGGTTTTTCCCCATTCCTGGTAGTAGCCCCGGCCGGCGGTGACAATGAGGATCTGTCCGCCCCCTTTGGCTGCATGATGGATGTGCCAGTGGTTCCGGCACCCCGGTTCAAAGGTCACCACAGCAGTGGGAACCTGTTCCAGGGTCAGCATGTTCAAATAACTCTTTCCATCGAAATATTGGGCATAGCCTGTATTTTCTTCCCCCAGGGCAAAGGGGCTCTCTTTTTCCAGTTCTTTCAGATCCATGATGATTTCTCCTTTCCTGTTCTGTTTGTATTGTATTCCAAACCACTTAAGATGTATAATGCTTATAGCAACTATATCTGAATACGTTTTTTCTATTGCAGGAGGGAACCATGGAAATCCGTACCCTGAAATATTTTCTGGCGGTGGCCCGGGAACAGAATATGACTGAAGCCGCCAATGTGCTGTTCGTCACCCAGCCCACCCTGTCCCGGCAGATGGCGGACCTGGAAAAGGAACTGGGCAAAAAGCTCTTTGTCCGGACCAACCGGAGCACCACCTTGACGGAAGAAGGGATGCACCTGCGCCAGCGAGCAGAAGAGATCCTGGCCCTGGTGGACCAGACCAAGGAAGAGATCCGGGAAGACGACATGGACCTTTCCGGCTGCATCCGGATCGGCGCCGGAGAAACCAAAGTGATGCACTGGATCACTGACACCTTCGCCGAACTGCACCAAGACTATCCTCGGCTTACCATCGAACTGTTCACCAACAATGCGGATGGTGTCCAGGAGCGGCTGGAACACGGGCTGCTGGATTTTGGTTTGTTCATCGAGCCCTTCAACCTGGAAAAATACAACTACCTGCGGCTGCCGGAAAAGGATCAGATTTGGATCGTCACCAGCAGCCAGAGTCCCTGGGCCAGCTTGGACCGGGTAACCCCAGAGGACTTTCTCCAGATGCCCCTGCTGGTTTCCTCCCGGACCGCTTCCAAGAACTTTGATTTCACCGCCTGGTCCCAGGGCAAGGTCACCCCGGACAAGATCCATGCCATCGGCCGGTTCGATCTTCTGGGCAATGCTTCTCTTCTGGTCCGCACCGGCTGCACCAATCTGATCAGCCTCAACACCTTCTTCCAGGAAGGGACCCCCGGCCTGAAGTTCATTCCTTTGGATCCGCCCCTTTTCACCACCAGTGTAGTGGCCTGGAAGAAATTCCGCCTCCTGTCCCGTTCCAGCCAGGTATTCCTGGACCGATTGAAGCAGAAACTTTCTGATTTTTCCCATTGACAAACGTATACGAAAAGTGTACTATTGAGTCGTAAAAAGATAGAATTATTATTAAAATAATTTTATTTTTAAATTGGTATGTTATGACTAACTTGAAGGAATCTGACAGCCTGATTTTCCATGACAGAGGAGGTACGCGTATGTTATTTACCACCACACAGGAACATGAAGAATTTCGTGCCAAAGTCCGCGGCTTTGCGGAAACCAAGATCAAACCCATTGCGTTCATGCTGGACAAGGAAAATAAATTCCCTGACGAACAAGTCAAAGAAATGGGAGAACTGGGATGGATGGGCATCCCCTTCCCCAAAGAATATGGCGGTGCCGGGCTGGACTACATCAGCTACGCCATTGCCGTGGAAGAACTGGCCCGGGTGGACGGGGGCGCTGGTGTCATCCTGTCCGCCCATGTGTCCCTGGGGTCCTACCCCATCTTCGCTTTCGGCACCGAAGAACAGAAACGGAAATACCTGGTGCCCCTGGCTTCTGGGAAAAAGATCGGGGCGTTCGGCCTGACGGAACCCAATGCCGGTTCTGACGCTGGAGAAACGGAAACCACCGCAGAATTCGACGGGACCCACTGGATCCTCAACGGGAACAAGATCTTCATCACCAACGCAGGGAAAGCCGATACCTATGTGGTGTTTGCCGTCACTGAACCGGGGAAAGGCACCCGGGGCATCAGCGCCTTCATCGTGGAAAAAGGTATGCCCGGCTTCACCTTCGGGGACCATTATGACAAACTGGGGATCCGTTCCTCCGCTACGGCAGAACTGATTTTCAACAATGTAAAACTGCCCAAAGAGAACCTGCTGGGCAAACGGGGCCAGGGCTTCAAGATTGCCATGGCTACCCTGGACGGCGGCCGGATCGGGATTGCAGCCCAGGCACTGGGGATTGCCCAGGGTGCCTATGAAGCAGCTCTGAACTATTCCAAGGAACGGATCCAGTTCAATGCCCCCATCTGCCAGAACCAGGGTGTTTCCTTCAAATTGGCAGATATGGCCACCAAGCTCCGGGCGGCCCGGTTCCTGGTATACAGTGCTGCAGAACTGAAACAGGAACACCAGGATTACGGCATGGAAAGTGCCATGGCCAAGATGTACGCTTCCGATGCGGCAGTCTCTATCACCAATGATGCCCTCCAGATCTTCGGCGGCACCGGCTACCTGAAAGGCATGGATGTAGAACGGTTCTACCGGGATGCCAAGATCACCACCATCTACGAAGGCACCAACGAAATCCAGCGGGTGGTCATCGCCTCCCACATTACGGATAAGATGTCCGTGGCCAAGCACGGGGGCGCTCCCAAACAGAATGCGGCCATCACCGGGGCCCGGAAGAAACAGATCTTCAAAGACGGAACTCCGGAAGAACAGGTGGCAGCCCTGGTGGAAGCCCTGAAGAACGACGGCTATGACTTTACCGTGGGCATCCCTCTGGATACTCCCATCTCCGATGCGGAACGGGTGGTCAGCGCCGGCAAGGGCATCGGGGAAAAAGCCAATATGAAGCTGATCGAAGACCTGGCCCGCCAGGCTGGGGCTGCGGTAGGTTCCTCCCGTCCTGTGGCGGAAACCCTCCAGTATGTGCCTATTGACCGGTATGTGGGCATGAGCGGCCAGAAGTTCAACGGCAACCTGTACATTGCCTGCGGCATCTCCGGTGCCGTCCAGCACCTGAAGGGCATCAAGAATGCCACCACCATCGTGGCCATCAACATCAACGCCGGGGCCCCCATCTTCAAGAACTGCGACTACGGCATCGTAGGCGACGTGAAGGTGATCCTGCCGCTCCTGGCCAAGGCCCTGAACAACGGACAGCCTAAGAAGCCCGCTCCTCCCATGGTCAAGATGAAGAGACCTCTGATCCTGAAAGACATGCCGGAAGGCCGCTATGTCTGCAAGGGCTGCGGTTATGAATACAACCCGGATCTGGGCGACCCGGATGCGGATGTGAAGCCGGGAACCAAATTCCAGGATCTGCCGGAAGACTGGGTATGCCCGCTGTGCAACTCCGCCAAGACTGAATTCGTACCCGTAAAGTGAGAAAAGGAGCATAACTATGGAATGTGTAAGAAAATTAACCAATGACTTATACTGGGTAGGGGCGGATGACCGCCGGCTGGCACTGTTTGAAAATATCCATCCCATCCCCCGGGGCGTTTCCTACAACTCCTATCTGCTACTGGACGAAAAGACCGTGCTGTTCGATACCGCGGACTGGTCCGTGTGCAAGCAGTTCCTGGAAAACGTGGAAGGAGTCCTGAAAGGCCGGAAGCTGGACTACCTGATCATCAACCATGTGGAACCGGACCATGCGGCTTCCATCGAAGAAGTGCTGCTCCGCCACCCGGAAACCACCGTGATCAGCAATGAACAGGCCTTCACCCTGATGGATCAGTTCGGCTACCGGGTGGAAGGGGAAAAACAGATTGTGGTGAAAGAGGGCGACACCCAGAAATTCGGGAAGCACACCATCGCTTTTGTGGCCGCTCCCATGGTCCACTGGCCGGAAGCCATGGTCTCCTTCGACCTGACCACCGGCACCCTGTTCTCCGCCGATGCCTTCGGTTCCTTCGGAGCCCTGGGCGGCCGGATCTTCAACGACGAAGTGGACTTCGACCGGGACTGGCTGGATGATGCCCGCCGGTACTACACCAACATCGTGGGGAAATACGGGCCCTTCGTCATGGACCTCCTGGGCAAAGCCAGCCAGCTGGACATCAAGATGATCTGCCCGCTCCACGGGCCGGTATGGCGGAACAACATCAAATACATCGTGGACAAGTACATCCACTGGGCCACTTATGAACCGGAAGAAAAAGGCGTGCTGCTGGTCTATGCCTCCATGTACGGCAATACGGAGAGCACCGCTTCCGTCCTGGCAGCCAAACTGGCAGAAAAGGGCATGACCAATATCCATATGTACGATGTTTCCAAAACGGACATTTCCTACCTGATTTCCGATGCCTTCAAATACAGCCATCTGGTGCTGGCTTCCGTGACCTACAACCTGGGGATCTATCCCAAGATGCTGAACTTCCTGGAAGACATGAAGGCCCTGAACCTGCAGAAACGGATCGTAGGGATCATCGAAAACGGATCCTGGGCCTGCACCGTAGGCGGTCTCATGACAGAATTCCTGGAAAACAACATGAAGGCCATGACCGTCCTCCAGGACGGAGTGACCATCAACTCCCGGATGACCGGAGGCCAAGAACGGAGCATGAACGATCTGGTAGATGCAATCTTGAATTCCATGAAAGAAGCGTAAAAAAATAGGTGGCTGTTGCGCAAGCAGCAGCCACTTTTTCTTTACGGATAACTATTCTATATGATATAATTTTCTTATTGTTTTGTATCTTCATATCTTTGTTTACTGAAAGGAGACGGTATGCGTCATTTTGCTTCTCTGAAATCCCCTTTGCTCCTGGCTGCTCTGGCAGCTTCTCTTTCCCTTCCATTGCCCGCCGCGGCAGAAAAGGGAGCTGAGATCTATTCCCATGAACATCGGGAATCCCACACCACCACCCGGACAGAATCTTCCACCCACACTTCTTCTTCCACCACATCCACCCATTCCAGCAGCAGCGTCAGCTTGGACAAAGAAGGCTCTGCAGAGATCCTGGGCAACATCCTAGTTCCCAATCCCCATCGGAAAGTGCCCCAGTTGGACCGGATCTCCCGGCAGGCTTCCCTGACACCGGTCTTTGCCGGCAGGGACCAGCAGGGGCGCTGGGGCCTTTGGGACAGCCAGGGCCGTCAGCTACTGGCACCCCATTTCAAAAAGCTGGAAGCTGGCAAAAACGGATCGATCATGGCTTGGGAAGACAAAAAAGCGCCTCGGTACTTGACCCGGGACGGCCAGCCGGCCCAGGACCCTGCCTCTCTTGAAGGGCTCTATCCCTTCAAGGAAAAGGGGCGCTGGGGATTCCAGGATGCCTCCGGAAAAACTGTCCTGGCCCCAGTCTACCAAGCCGTGCTCACGGGATTCAGTGAAGGCATCGCTTTTGTGAAAAACAGCAAGGGCAGGACCGTAGCCATCGATACCCAGGGCAAAGAGCTTTTTGCCGCTCCCTATGATCATGTCTTCCCTTTCCAGGACGGCCTGGCAGAGACCCGGCGCAAAGTCCGTTCCTTCAACTGGGCCAGTGCCGTCGGAGCAGCCCTGGGCTCCGCCCTGTGGGACACCAGTGTATACGATCCAGAAGCACCCCTGAGCCTGACTTGGGACGGGGTGAAACGGGGCTATATCGACCGGTCCGGCCAAATCATCATCGATGACCGGAACGATTCTGTATTCCCCATGACTCCCTGGGGCACTTTCGTGAAAGACAAGGGAGAGCTGTGGTTCGCCAACCGGCAGGGAAAGATCCTGTTCGGGCCGGGGAAATATGACCTCAACGGCGGCGGCCTGGACGAAGCAGAAGGGCTGGGGGCCATCCAGGACAAAACCAGCGGGAAATACGGTGTAGTGGATCTCAGCGATGGTTCCCTGCGCCTGCCCTTTGCCTGGGATGGCATCCAATTCCTGGGCGGTCAGCGGATGCTGGTCAAAGAAGGGTCCTCCACCCGGCTGGTTTCCGAAACCAGCGGCCAAGTGCTCAAAATCTGGCAGGATCCGGTAACGGTCATTCCCTACGGGGCTGGTGCCGAAGTTACCTGGATCCAGGAGGGAAAGAGCTTTCGTCTGATGGACCGGGAAGGAAGCTTGCTCCCGGTCCGGATCCCGGCAGAAGTGACCCAAGCGGCCTCCTTCCAGGGCAAGACAGCTCCTGTCAAAGGAAAACAAGGCTGGGGCCTGATGGATGCCCAAGGGAATTGGCTGGTCCAAGGACTGAAAGAAATCAAAGTTTTATAGGAACAGGAGGTGCTGCGCATTCCGCGCAGCACCTCCTGCTTTTTACTTGCCATGATGTTTCTTGCTGTCTTCCACGGTCCGCACCCGTTCGATGGTAGGGTTCCCGTGTTTGTCTTTTTCGATCACATCGATGCGGATGTACTTCAGTTCTCCGTCGAACTCCTTCACCAATCTGCCCAAGGTTCCGTCCTGGTTCAATTCCGGATTGGATGCGGCACCGGCCATGATGGCACGATACAGGAGAGCAGCGAATTCATACCGGGTCATCATCCGATCCCCTTTGAATTCTCCATCTTCGTACCCTTCGATGATCCCAGCCCGGGCCAGTTTCATCACGTAGTCATAAGCCCAGTGGTTTTCCGGGATATCCGGGAACAGGGCATCTTTGTCCACCGCCATCACCGTTTTTCCTGCCAGCTGGTTCATCAGGGTCTTCAGCTGCTGCATCTCTCCATCCTGCCGGGCTACCAGGGCCTTCAAATCCCGGATTTCCTTGGCCATGGCCACCCGGCTATTGGATACATGGTTGTGCTGGCCGATCTTGAAGGTGGCCCCCACATTCACCATGTTCTCTCCCCCGCCGGTACTGCCGCCGATGCTGAACATCACATCTTCGTTGGGCCGGTAGAAGGCTCCCAGGGCCACAGCATTGGCTCCGCTGTAGTTCCCGGCCCCCACCGCAAAGTCCAGCTTGTCGTCCGGGTCGAAATCCAGAGGATGGAGGGCGGCCAGGGCGGCTGAATTGGCCCCCACCCGGTCCACCCGGCTTCCCAGTTTGTCCAGGCTGCTGCCCAGCTGGTTGATGGCCCGGCCGGTCTGCTGGAGCTGGCTCACGTTCACCGCATCCGTCGGTGCCGTCCCCGGTGCCACATTGTGGATCTGGTTGCCGCCCATATCCACCTTGCCGTCCTGGACCGTAATATTCCGGTTGGAATCCCCGGTCTTCACGGTCAGGCCGCTGTTGTTGATGGTCGTGTTGCCTGTCGTGACGCTGGTAAGGCCCGTCAGGTCCTTGGCCAGGCGCACATTCAGGGTATTGTCGTCCCCTTTCACGATGCCGATGTTGTCGGCGCTGCTGACTTCTTTGGCACCGCCCTTCAGGTTCAGTGTCTCACCCAGGCCCACTTTCACTTCCTGGCCGTCATCCCCTTGGAATTTCCGGCCGCTGTTGACCTTGTCGCTGACGGTCTTCAGCTGGTCTTCCGTGGCGGCCCGACCGTTCTGGATGTGCTCTCCATCCCATTTCCGATTATCCAGACCGTTCAGATAGTTTCCTTTTTCAGGGTTGCCATCAGCCACGTCGTTCCCCTGCTGGCCCAGGGTCAGGGCGCCGTCACCAGATCCGATGATTACCTGGCCATTGGAGCCATGGATGGCAACCTGCTTATTGGGATCGTCGCCCAAGGTGATGTCATCATTCAGGTTCACCGTGTGGTCATCCTTCACGGTGATATTCTTGCCGCTCTTGGCCTCAGAAGCCTTTGCTTCATTCTTAGCCAGCTGCTTCACATCTCCGATGCTGGCCGCATTGTTGTCGCCGGCCTCCGCATATTGCTTGCCGTCGATGCCGCTGGCGATGTTGGTGATCTGCTTGGCCCCGCCGTTGACGCCTTTATCATTGATAGTAATATCCCCAACTTTGACTTCATTGGTATTTACACCATTTTTGTCGATGGTGGTATTCCCGGCCTTGATGCTGCCTTCCTTACCTAGGTCCACATCCTTCTTCAGGGATACTTCCAGGGCATCTCCTTTCACCTTGGTTTCTATGTTCTTCCCATCGCCCTTGACGGTAACCGTCTGGCCCAAATCCTTCTTCACGGTGCCGCCCGCTTCGTCAGACAGGCCGAAACCGCCTTTGTCCTTACTGGAAATGTCCGTGATGGCTTGGCTCAGCTGGCCTTCCGTGGCGGCCCGGTTTTCTACCACATTGTCTTTATCCCACTTGGTGTTATCCAGACCAGTGATATAGTTGCCGTTGGCCGGGTTCTTTGTATCAGAATTAGTCTGTCCGCCAATGGCGATCTTCTTGTCACCGCCCACCGTAACCTTCGTAAAGTCCGGCGTATCGGTCATGACGATTTCCAAGCCATCTTTGGCTGCATTCTGTCGGACGCCCAGGTTCTTGGTGGAGGCATTCTTCAATGCATCTGCATCCGTAATGCCGCCTTTGATGGATAGGATGGTATTCAGTTTCCGGACTACTTCCTGTCCGTCGTTGCCCACGAATTTCAGGCCGTCGTCCAAGGTGGCCACGGTCTGGGGATCCTGGCCATTCTTGTCGGTATAGACAATACGGGTAATATCCGTTCCGGCAAGATTCTCCTTGCCGGTCTTGCCGTCTTCGCCCTTCTGTCCTTTTTCCGTTTTGATGATGGTGGTGCTGTACCCTTGTTTGCCGTCAGTCCCCGGTACGCCATCTTTGCCGGTCAGGCCAAGAGTGCCTTCCTGGCCGTCCGTACCATCTTTGCCCAAAGCCAGCTTGTCGTTGAGCTTGATATTGTAAGTCATCAGGCCATCGCTGTCTTTTTTGGCCGCAATCATCAGGTTGCCATTCTGGGTATCATATTCCCCGTAGGCATTGGCTCCTGGTTCAGCTACTGCCGGATCGGATTTGTCGTTGACCGTGACCACGGTACGCTTGCCGGCGGCCGTAGCGGCGTTGTTGATGGCTTCGCTGACTTTGGCCAGCTGATCTTCCGTAGCAGCCCGGCCGCTGACATAATCTGGATCCGTTACACTCCAGTCCTTATTGGACAGACCAATCGTATAGCTGCCATCAACAGGCTGGTTGCCCTTGTTGGTGATCAGTTCCGTATTGGTGAAATGGCCGATCTTGGCGTCACCGGCCTGCAGGGTCCCATCATCCAAATCAACATGTTTGGCCAGCTGGATGTAGAGTTTGCCGTTGTCATCCTTCGTCACACCGATATTGGCGTCCGTCAGCTCGCCCTGGGCTTTGCCCACGATGTCCAGCCGTTCATTGAGTTTCTTGGCGATGACTTTTGTATCATCATCCTGGCCGTCATCCCCGGCAAACTTCAGGCCGTCATCCAGTGTGGCTACCGTATGAGTATCCTTCCCGTCGGTGCCGTCCTGGCCGTTCTGATAAACAATACGAGTGATGTCCTTGCCGTCCACTCCCGGTTTGCCATTCTTTCCGTCTGCCCCAGGCTGGCCTTTTTCGGTGCGGATGAAGGTGGTGGTGATGCCATCAACACCGTCTTTGCCGTTGATGCCGATGTACCCATCCTTGCCGTCTTTCCCAGCTTTACCTTCCTGGCCTACCACCACGCTGTCCGCGGAAATATTCTTGTCCATGAGCACATGGATGGTGGTGTTGCCGTCTGCATCCTGTTCCACAGAAGTCAGCAGGTTCTGTCCGGAGTATTTATCCAGTGTTTTATCCCCAGCACCGGTGATGTTGATGGTGCTGCCCAGCTGGTTGGTCACCGGGTTGGAGCCGGTATCGGCCGCTTTCTGATTGGCCCCGAACTTGAGGCCCTGGCCCAGTCCTTCGAAACCGCCGATGGTGATGTCGCTGGCATCCGTCCCGTCCGCATTCTGGACCTTCAGGGTCACCGTGCCGGTTTTCGTATCAACCATGTACTTTCCAGCAGAACCAGCCGCCGGGTTCTGCACCAGATGGAGGTCGTGTTTCAGTACATTGCCCAGGTCAACTGTGATCTTCTGATGATTTCCCTGGTCATCCACGTCATTCCGGGTCAGTTCCAGGGTCTTGCCGTCATCGCTTACCGTACCATCCGTGATGTAGTAGTCGTGGAGGCCGTCAATGTGCACGTCCGTGCCATTCTGACGGGTCAGTGTGATGCTGCCCTTACCGTCCTTTTTCTGGGTATCCGTGCCTTCTCCATTGTAGGTTACAGCGCCTCCGGATACGTAGACATCGCCCTTCACCGTGCCATTCTTGATTTCATCGGCCACAGCCTGGAGCTGGTCTTCCGTAGCCGCCCGACCGCTCTGGATTTTTTTGCTGTCCCAGTTGGTGTTCTTCAGTCCAGTGATGTAATAATCGTCATTGGAGTTGGCACTTTCCGTACCATCCGCATTCTTGCCGCTCTGGATCCCGATCACGATACCGCCGCTGTAGGTGTCACCGGTCTTGGTACCGCCCACCCGGACCGTATTGAACCGCACATCGTCGGCGGTAGCAATGGTCACCGTATCTCCGGTGCCTCCCAGTTCGATGTTCTGGCCGGCCGCAAGGTTCACCACCCGGCTGGTGGGTGTAACGTCCTTCCGTTTGGTGCCGTCCACATCCAGCTCCCAGCCTTTGTTCACCGTATCGATCACCGGCTGGACAGTGGTGTTGGCGATGTTCTTCACGTCGCCGATATTGGCCCCGTTGGTCAGGGTATTGTAGGTAGGCTTTTTATCAGCGTCAGTGCCATCGGAACCGCTGCCCATGTTCTTGACCTGGTTGCCACCGAAGGAAATCTGGTCCCCGTTGATGACCACATTCTTGGTTTCATCATTGGCGTCGTTGGTAATCGTAATGCCGCCGTCGTTCTGGACGGTCTTGCCGGTGGTGACAGAGTTCAGGTCCTTGAGGTCCTTGGCCAGTTTCACCGTCAGGGTATCGGTGCCGTTGGAGACCACACCGATGTTGCCGTCGGTGAGGCTGTCCTTATTGGTCACACCACCATTGATGGTGGTCTTCTGGTTCAGGGTCCGGGCAAAGCCGGTGCTGTCAGCCGTGCCGTCTGCCTTGATGTCACCGGCGTAGATCTGGCCGTCATCCAGGGTGGCCAGTTCATAGGTATGGCCCTGGCCGTCCTTATAGTGGAGACGGGTAGCTTGGGTGACATTGTCGGCGGAAGTGATGTTCTGGCTGTCCGTCAGGGTCTTGTCCCCGTAATGAACATTGGTATCCGCCTTGGCCTCCTTGCCATCCTTGTCCGTGAGATCTGGATTGCCGGCAAAGATCACATCGCCGGTGGTGACCGACGTAAAGGTGGTTTTTTCATCCATGAGGATGGAGATATCCCCGTTTTCCGCAATCCGGGTGGTCAGGTTAACGGTGCTGTAGCTGTGGTTAGCCGCTTCATCGCTGGCCTTGATGGCAATGGTATCCCCCAGTTTCCGGCTGACCACTTTGTAGCCCTTGTAGTTGTCCGTAGTATTGGAAGCATCCTTGGTGTTGGTGGTGAAGCCGAGGCCTGCCGCTTTCAGCTGGGCCACGTTCACCGCATCCGTATCCAGGGAACCGGCCGCCACACCGGTAATCTGACGGGTCAGCAGGCTGCCTTCCGTGTCGTTGCCGATGGCAATGGCGTTGGCCTTGGAAACCCAGGCTGCAGAAGTCTCTGTAGCGGCCTCCCCGGTCAATACATCGTAGCCCTTGGAACCGCTGGAGCGGTTGGCCAGAGCCCCGCTGCCCAGAGCCACGCTGTCAGCCAGTTTGGCCTGTGCGCCATTGCCAATAGCGGCAGCGTTGGTGGCTGTTTCGTCTACTATACCGCCCAAAGCAGCCAATGAATTTTCTGCCGCAGCCATGGAGTTTTCCCCGAAAGCCAGGGAATTTTTCCCGCTGGCGGTAGAATCACTGCCAAACGCCGTGGCACTTTCTCCGCTGGCAAGGGTCCGTTCCCCAAAAGCAGTGGCATAGGTGCCGCTGGCTGCGGTACCGATTTTGGACGTGGTCCCGTCCCCATTGTCAACGACTTTGTCCCCGCCGCCCCAGGCCGTGGCATACTGGCCGGTGGCCTGGTTCTTGTTGCCAAAAGCCGTAGCACCGATCTGGGTTGCCTGGGTCAGATTGCCGAAAGCTGTAGCGTTCTGTCCGGAAGCCAGGGTATCGATGCCAAAAGCCGTGGCGTTGGACTGGGTGGCTTGGGTCCGCTGGCCAAAGGCTGTGGCCCGTTTTTCCGTTGCCTTAGTTCCTTGCCCAAAGGCAGTGGCATTGCTGCCGCTGGCTGCGGTCCGTTCACCGAAGGACACCGCATTGTCACCGCTGGCTGCATTGTTGGCCGGTTCTGCCGTGGTATCCGTCTGCTGCCCGCCAAAGGCCAGGGCATAGCGGCCAGTCGCTTTGCCATACTGGCCGATGACCGTAGCGCCGACACCTTCTGCTTTGGCCTTATAGCCGATGGCCACGGCATTCTCTGCTTCTTTGGTAGTAGATGCACTGACTCCGGCTGCCAGGGAATTTTTAGCAAGGGCGCCACCGTTGGTATAGTTGGTATCCGTTTCCGTATCGGTGGAGTTGACGCTGTAGTCATGCATGTTGATCTTCTGGGTGGCGGCTTTCAGCTGGGCCACGTTGACGGCGTCCGTATCCAGGGTCCCCGCAGCCAGATTGTTCAGCTGGCGGGTAATGGCCGTGGCCGTGATTTTGCCATCCCCATCTCGTTCTTCTGCCCGGCCGATGGAAACGGCTTCGTCCGTGGAATACCAGGTTGCGGTATCCTCCACAGAAGCCACCCCGGTCCGCGGGTCATAGCCTTCTATATTTTTATCCGCCCCAGATTTGGAATTCTTGCCCAAAACGATGGAATTGGCCCGCCAGGCGTTGGTCCCTTCCCCGATGGCAATGGCGTTTTCACCCCAGGCCCCGCTGTTCTGGCCCAGAGCAATGGCATGGGCCGTAGTCCCGGCTCCGGACCCCAGGGCGATGCTGTAATCCCCCCAGGCTCCGCCGCCGCCCAAAGAAACTGCATTTTGTCCCGTGGCCATGGAACCGGCCCCTACCGCAGCGGATTGGTACCCAGAAGACTGAGCTCCATAACCTACAGCCGTGCCCGTATTGGAAGACTTGGTTTCTGATCCTACGCCAGTACTCCGGTAAGCCACACTGGCATTTTGCCCCAACGCCACCCCATAGGAACCTGTGACGGAAGCATTGGATCCGATGGCCGTACCACTGGTTAAACTTCCGCTGATATGGGCGCCCCCGATGACCGTGGAATCCGAAATGGAATCGCTCCAATACCCGCCAACAGTAGAGTTCTTGCCGATAGCCGTCACATTGGTCCCTTTGGCACTGGCCCCGCCAATGGCTGTGGAGTTGCTGCCTTGGGAAGATGTCCCATAACCCAGGGCCGTGGAATGATCCCCTGAAGCCACAGAGCCATTGCCTACGGCCGTGGCATACGCATAGGTGGCATTGGCCCCCTGCCCTACGGCCGTGGCATTCGTATCACCGGCATGGCCGCCCACGGCCGTGCTCTGAGACCCAGTCGCCGAAGAACCGTGCCCCACAGCTATTGCCTGACCATTGGTAGCCACGCCGCCAATGGAAACCGCCTGATTGCCCGTAGCCGAACCTCCTACGGTAATAGCCTGGCCGCCGCTTGTAGCAGAACCGGCCCCGATGGCGATGTCATTAGCGCTGTTGGTATGGCCTCCGATGGCGATGGAATTGCTCCCTACAGCACTGGCTGAAGTCCTATAAATAGTCCCACCTATTGTTTTAGATTCTGAACCAATGGCAATGGAATCATCTCCAATGGCATGGCCGCCTACAGACGTGGAATAAGAGCCCTGGGCCGTAGAACCATACCCAACTTCCACAGAATGGTCTCCTTTGGCATGGCCCCCTACCGCTACCGAGTAAGCGCTTTGGGCAGTGGAACCTGTCCCCACCTGCACCGCATAGTACCCCTGGGCATGGCCCCCTACGGCGATTGAGCCTTCCTGCTGGGCGCTGGTCCCGGAGCCGATGGCCAGGCTGTTCGTACCGCTGGCCACGGAACGGTATCCATAGGCGGAAGCATTCTCTCCCGACGCATAGGTCTGGGTGCCCACGGCCGTAGCATTGTTCCCCTTGGCCACGGCGCTGACTCCGGCCGCCAAGGCATTGTTCCCGGTGGCTCCATCGTTCAGGTAGTTGTTGTTCCCAGCTGCATCCGTTGCTTCCGTGGTCTTCACGCTGTAATAATGGGTCATGGCCTCTTTCAGCTGGGCCAGGTTCACGGCGTCGCTGTCTTCACTGCCGGCGGCCACATGGGTGATTTGACGGCTGGCACCGCCATTGCCTATAGAAAGGGCCCCTGTGCCAGACTGCCAGGCTGTACCGGTCTTGACAGATGTAGTGCCCGTCTTGGGATCCCAGCCGATTTCGCCGCCGGAACGGTCTGCCTGAGACCCTGCCCCCAATGCGATGGAACCATCCGGTACAGCAGTGGTACCTTTGCCGATGGCCACCGTATTTTCCTTGGCTGCGGCCGTATCGCCGATGGCAACGGCAGAACTTTCGGCACTGGAATTATAGCCCACAGCCACGGCCTTACTGCCCTGAGCAGAAACACTGGACCCGGCAGCGATGGAGTCGTTGGACGCCTGATAGAGGGTGACAGAATAGAGTTTGTCCAGGTTGTCGGATTTTTGATAGTTATACACCGGCTTGCCATCCTTTTGATCGGCTTTGGAAACATCGCTGGTGATTTCAGTTTTGGTGGTTTCTTCCCCGGTGGCAGGGTCTTTGACCGTATAAGTATGGACGTACTGAGGCGTGGCAGTGGTGTTTCCGTCTGCATCCCGGAAGACTTGGGGTACCTGGGTGGGCTTGCCGTCCTGATCTTTATACCAAGCCGCACTGTCCTTATCTGTGGTCTTGTTGCCATCTGCATCCGCATAATAGACGATAGGCTTATCGGTAATCTGGGCCTGATTGCCGATAGCCGTCGAGCGTTCCCCTTCGGCCCGGCTCTGATAGCCTACGGCCGTAGAGCCTTCTGCCTCCGTGGAGATGACCAGATCGTTCGCTTGGCCTTCCCCTTTCACCAGTTGTTGATTGGCCTCATCCATCGGTTGGCCCTTGGTGGAATCTTCCGTATCTTGACGCAGGGTATCGGTCTCCGTACCGATGACCGTATTGTTCTTCCCCGCTTTCTTTTCCCCTTCTCCGTGGACCTGGTTCCCAATGGTCAGGTTGCCATTATCATCATAAACTGCAGTTCCTCCGTTGCCCAGATCGATTGGATCAGCCGCCCAGGCTCCCGCTGGCCAGATAAACCCCAGTGCCAGCGCCAAAGTCAAGGCACAGGCACTTCCTGGGTTCCTGTTTTGCCGGCTGGCACGTTCCTTCCCGTGGTTCCGGGCGATTTCCGACACCACCACCCAGCTGTTCCGTACTTTGCTCCAAATGACTTTGTAAATGCGATTCATACTGCTCCCCCCATGATGATACTGTATCCACCCAAAATAAAATGATTTTTCACACAAGATTATCCTTGTTATTGACTAAACATAGTTCTGCTGCAATGACTATTTTTAATGTAGCACATGGCAATTGTCTGTTCAAGCTGCAATATCTATGTATTTGTTTAATTTTATGGAAGTGAAAAATAGCTGGCAAGAAAGTGAGGAAGAAGAAAAAAAATCGCTTTTTTTCTTCTATTATCAGGCATAACTGCTGGATTTAATTGATTGTATATCTTCGTTTTTTTGCAAGTTCATCCGTTTTTGGCGTATTTTGATGATTTTCCAGTGTTTCATATAGAAAACATCTTTTCCCGCCAGAATGGTACAAATCTGCATCTATCACGCAGAAGAAAGAGGAGGTGCTGCACAGGCTGTGCAGTACCTCCTCTTTCTATCTGCAAATCCATCACTTCCTGTGATGGTCCCGGTCATCCTCCACCGTCCGTACCCGTTCGATGGTAGGCTTCCCTTTCTTATCCTTTTCCACCACCGCAATGGTGATGTATTGGAGTTCTCCGTTGAATTCTTCCACCAGTTTGTCCAGGGTCCCGTCCCGGTTCAGTTCCGGATTGGAGGCAGCCCCTGCATTGATGGCTCGGTACAGCAGGGCGGCGAATTCATACCGGCTCATCATCCGGTTCCCTTTGAATTCTCCGTCTTCATACCCTTCCACAATGCCGGCCTTGGCCAGTTTGGTCACGTAATCATAGGCCCAGTGGTTCTTGGGCACATCCGGGAACAGCACATGATGCTCTGCTCCGCTGCCACTCACCACCGGTTTTCCAGCCAGAGTGTTCACCATCTGGGTCAGTTTCCCCACGGTGGCTTTCAGGTCCCGGATTTCCTTGGCCATGGCCACCCGGCTGTTGGACACATGGTTGTGCTGGCCGATCTTGAAGGTGGCCCCAACGTTCACCATGTTCTCTCCTCCGCCGGTGCTGCCGCCGATGCTGAACATCACATCTTCGTTGGGCCGGTAGAAGGCTCCCAGGGCCACAGCATTGGCTCCGCTGTAGTTCCCGGCCCCCACCGCAAAGTCCAGCTTGTCGTCCGGGTCGAAATCCAGGGGATGGAGGGCGGCCAGGGCGGCTGAATTGGCCCCCACCCGGTCCACCCGGCTTCCCAGTTTGTCCAGGCTGCTGCCCAGCTGGTTGATGGCTCGGCCGGTCTGCTGGAGCTGGCTCACGTTCACCGCATCCGTCGGCGCCGTCCCCGGTGCCACATTGTGGATCTGGTTGCCGCCCATATCCACCTTGCCGTCCTGGACCGTAATATTCCGGTTGGAATCCCCGGTTTTCACCGTCAGACCGCTGTTGTTGATGGTCGTGTTGCCTGTCGTGACGCTGTTCAGACCGGTAATATCCTTGGCCAGGCGCACATTCAGAGTATTGTCATCTCCTTTCACGATGCCGATGTTGTCAGCGCTGCTGATTTCTTTGGCACCGCCCTTCAGGTTCAGGGTCTCACCCAGGCCCACTTTCACTTCCTGGCCGTCATCCCCTTGGAATTTCCGGCCGCTGTTGACCTTATCGCTGACAGTCTTCAGCTGGTCTTCCGTGGCCGCCCGGCCACTCTGGATGTTCTTGCCATCCCACTTGGTGTTTTCCAGGCCGTTCAAGAAGTTTCCATTTGCCGGGTTGCTGTCGCCGGCCGTATTGGCCTGTTTGCCCAGGGTCATAGCATTGTCACCGGACCCGATGGTCACCTGTCCTTTGGAGCCGTCCACGGTGACCTGGTTGGCCCCGTCGCCAGCCGTGACTTTGGCGCCGTTTCCGTCGATGGAAACCTGTTTGGATGCATCCGTTTCATCACCGAGGGTGATGTTGTCATTCAGATTGACCGTGTGGTCGTCTTTTACGGTGATGTTCTTGCCGCTCTTGGACTTGACCGCTTCAGCCGCCTTACCGGCTTCGTCTCCGGCGATTTTCTTCACATCCCCGATGCTGGCCGCATTGTTGTCGCCGGCCTCCGCATATTGCTTGCCGTCGATGCCGCTGGCGATGTTGGTGATCTGCTTGGTTCCGCCGTTGATGCCCTGATCCGTAATGGTGATGTCACCGACTTTGACCTTGTTGGTTTCCACGCCATCACCGTTGATGGTAGTATTCCCAGCCTTGATGCTGCCGTCTTTGGTCAAGTCCACATCCTTCTTCAGGGATACTTCCAAGGCATCGCCGTTGACCTTGGTTTCGATGTTCTTCCCATCGCCCTTGACGGTAACCGTCTGGCCCAGGTCTTTCTTCACGGTGCCGCCCGCTTCGTCAGCCAGGCCGAAGCCGCCTTTATCCTTACCGGAAATATCCGTGATGGCCTGACTCAGCTGGCCTTCCGTCGCCGCCCGGTCAGCCACCATATGGCCAGCATCCCACTGGGTATTGTCCAGGCCGGTGATATAGTTGCCTTTGGCCGGGTTGGGGTCCCCATTCTGGTTGTCCTGCCGGCCGATGGTAATCTTATGGACCCCGCTGCTGTCCGGGCCTACGGTGATGGCTTCGAAATCCGGCCGGTTGGTCATGACGATTTCCAGCCCATCTCCCGCCGTATTCTGGCGGACCCCCAGGTTGCGGATGGATACCCGGCTCTTGTCAGCCAGCATTTCTGCATCATCGATGCCGCCCTTGAGGGACAGGGTGTCATTGAGCCTCCGGGCGACCACGTTACCGTCGTTGCCCACGAACTTCAGACCGTCGTCCAGGGTGGCCACCACATGGTGTTCCGTACCGCCTTTTTCTTCATACATCAGCCGAGTGATGCCGTCCTTGCCAGGCTGGCCGTCCACGCCGGGGATGCCGTCTTTGCCGTCAGTCCCTTTGGCTCCCACCGTCTTGATGAGGGTGGTCACAGAGCCGTCAGCCCCGTTCCTGCCGGCAATTCCAATCTGGCCGTCATTGCCGTTCTTCCCGTTCGCCGTGATCGTCTGGGTGGTCACATCATCCGCCAGGCTGAAGGTGACCTTGCCGTTTTCCGCTTGGGTCACGATTTGATTGGCTGTACCGCTGAAGGTGACGGCTTCACTGAGCTTATTGCTGCCTTCAGTATTGTTGTCGCCCTTGTATTTCAGATCCACAGCTCCTGCCACTTTCGTGGTATCCACGGACAGGTCATAGTCATGGCTGGTGGCATTGGGGTCATTGGCATTTCGATCCACTACGGATACACTGCCGTCGGTAGATTTCACGGTAGTCCGGCGTCCATCGGTGATTTTTTTCACATCCCCGATATTGGCGCCATTGTTGTCGCCGGTATCGGTGTATGTATTCCCCAGGCCGCTGCCCATGTTGGTGATCTGGTTCCCTGCCATGGAAACGGTGGTCTTGCTGATAGCAATGGTCCCCTTGCCGTCTTTCCCGGCTTTTTCAATAGTCAGGCCGTCGCCATCCACGGTGGTATCCCCAGTCTGTATGCTGGTAAGGTTCTTCAGTTCCTTGGCCAGGCGGATTTCCAGTTTTCCGTTGGAGCTTTCTTCCGCTGCTTTTGTGGAAACGACACCGATGTTGCCATCCGCAACAGCCGTCAGTTTGGTTGTATCGGTCTGGCCGCCCAGAACATCCAGCTGAGTGTTGAGCTTACGGGTCACCACATCGCCGCTGTCCCCGTGGAATTTCAGGCCGTCATCCAGGGTAGCTCCCTGATGTTCCTGACCAGCCGGATCCTTGTAGACAATGCGGGTCAGAGTTTCTCCATCCTTTCCGTCGACCCCCGGTCTGCCCGGCTTCGTCCAGATGTCCACCATGCCGTCCTTGCCGTTGAGTCCGATATGGCCTTCGGCGCCGTCCACACCATCCACGCCGTCTTTGCCGGTGATGGTGACGCCATCCTTGCCGTCTTTGCCTTTGACGGAAATGCCGTCTTTGCCGCTCAGGCCGATGGTACCATTTTCCCCTTTGATGGAGATGCCGTCTTTCCCATCGAGGCCGATGCTGGATTTTCCGTCTTTTCCGTCAATGCCGATACGGCCCGGTGTCCCTGGCTGGCCGTCTTTCCCATCCTTGCCGGTGACGGTGATGGTCTGGGTCATCAGGTCGTCAGCCAATTTGAAGGTGACTTTGCCATTGGTGGCTTCGGTGACGATCTGTCCCTCCGTGCCATTGAAGGCCACTGTATCCTTCAACTGGCTGGTTCCCGTACCGCTATCCCCGCTGTAGTGCAGACTGGATTCGGCGGCCAGGCGCTTCACATCTCCGATGTTGGCGGCATTGTTGTCCGTATTGTAGGTATAGGTCTTGTTGCCCTTTCCATCGTCGGTGATTTCCGAGGCCCCGCTGGCCATATGGCTCACCTGGGTATCCACAGGATTGCCATCGGCGTCCGTGGCTTCAAAGGTCACGTGGGTCTTGTCCACCTTCCCATCCTTCATATCATACTTTACGGTCCGGTCGTAGGCTTCGTCCACCTTCGTCTTGGAAGCGATGTCTTTGAGGGTGATGGTCTTGTCCGGATACTTCGGATCATTGGTATGTTCCGTATCCCGGACTGTCAGGGTCAGTTCTCCATTGGTGGCGGTATAGCTGCCGTCATCCGTATTGGGATTCTGTACCAGCTGATAATCCGTGCGTACGGTATTGCTGTCGGTAATGCTCTGAGAAAGCTTGGCCAGCTGGTCTTCCGTTGCCGCCCGGCCGCTGACATATTCCGGATCCACCACGTTCCAATCCTTGTTAGAAAGGCCCGTTGCATAGCTGCCTGCGGAGGGATGGTTGTTCTTGTTGGTGGTGAGCTCCGTATTGCTGAAAGCCCCGAAGGTGGCATTTCCGGCTTTCAGAGTACCGTCTTTATCCAAGTCCACATGTTTCGCCAGGCGGACATAGAGCTTGCCGTCCTTGTTCTTCACCCCGATGTTGTTGTCCGTCAGGCTGTCCAGGTCGGCTCCCCCGATGATATCCAGCTGCTCGTTGAGCTTCTTGCTGATGACTTTCGCGGTATCGGTCTGGCCGTCGTCCCCGGCGAACTTCAGGCCGTCCTCCAAAGTGGCCACGGTATGGAGGTCTTTCCCATCGGTGCCGTCCTGGCCGTTCTGATAGACGATCCGGGTGATGTCCGTACCGTCCACCCCGGGCTTGCCGTTGGTGCCATCTTTCCCCGGCTGGCCCTTTTCCGTGCGGATGATGGTGGTGGTGATGCCGTCTTTCCCATCCTTGCCGTTGATGCCGATGGAACCAGCAGCTCCCTTTTCTCCCTCTTTTCCGGCCTGGCCTACAGTGACGGTGTTGGCCGTCAGGTCCTTATCCAGCTTGATGGTGATGTTGCCATTATCGTCCACTTCCGTGGTCACGTTGTCCGCACTGTAGGTATGCCCGGACACCGGATCGGTGCCCTGGACCTTGATGGTCCCGCCCATTTTTACATTGTGGACTTTCCCATCCGCTGTAGTCCGGGTATTGGCATCGAAATTCAAGCCTTTGTAATGGTCCACCACCCCTTCGAAGCCTCCGATGGTGATGTTATTGCTGACGCTCCCGTCCGCATTCTGGACCTTCAGGGTCACGGTCCCATCCTGGGCTACCGTATATTTCCCATCAGCGGCATCCGGGTTCTGCACCAGGCGCAGGTCGTTTTTCATCACGTTGCTCAGGTCGATGGAAATCTTTTTCGGATTTCCCTGTTCATCCCGGTCATTCCGGGTGATTTCCAAGGTCTTCCCGTCAGCAGTCACACTGCCCCCCGTAGCATAATAATCGTGGAGGCCAGTGATTTCGACCTTTGTAGTCTTATTGTTTTCTGTCAGGGTGAGTTTTCCCGAACCATCATTGACCGTAGGCTGGCCATTGTCTGTACCGTTATCAGTGTGATACGTCACTTCCCCGCCGGTAACGTATACATCACCGGAAACAGTACCCTGCTTGATATCTTCTGCGACTTTTTTCAGCTGGTCTTCCGTAGCCGCACGGCCGCTCTGGATTTTAGTAGCGTCCCAGTTGATATTTGTCAGCCCCGTAATGTAATCATTTTCATCGGGGTTGGCACTGGCTCCCCCAGACTGCTTTCCAATGACAATGCCTCCCGTATAGCCAGTCTCCGTCTTACTGCCGCCCACCCGGACGGTGTTGAACCGCACATCGTCGGCTGTGGCAATGGTCACGTTATCTGTGTTGGTCGCATCGCCAGTAATGGTGATGTTCTGGCCCTGGATCAGGTTGACTTTCGGGCTGGTGGGAGTCACGGCTTTCTGCTTGGTGCCGTTCACATCCAGTTCCCAGCCTTTATTCACCGTGTCGATCACCGGCTGGACGGTGCTGTTGGCGATGTTCTGCACATCCCCGATGTTGGCTCCATTGGTGGTGATATCGTACTGGTTGGTGGCCTTATTGATGCCACTGCCCATATTGGTGACCTGATTGCCGCCAAAGGAAATCTTATTCCCGTTGAGGACCACGTTCTTGGTTTCATCATTGGGGTCATTGGTGATCGTGATTCCGCTGTCGTCCTGGACGGTCTTGCCGGTGGTGACGGAAATCAGGTCTTTCAGTTCCTTGGCCAGTTTCACCGTCAGGGTGTCGGTGCCATTGGAAACGACGCCGATATTGCCGTCAGTAAGGCTGTCCTTGCTCTTCACGCCGCCGTTGATGGTGGTCTTCTGATTCATGGTCCGAACAAAGCCGGTGTTGTCGGCCGTGCCGTCTGCCTTGATATCTCCGGCGTAGATTTGGCCGTCATCCATGGTAGCAATATCGTGGTGGAGTCCCTGGGCATCGTCATACCGCAGCCGGGTGGCCTTGGTTTCGTTGTCAGACGTAGTGATGTTCTTACCGTCCGTCAGGGTCTTGTCTCCATAATGGACGCTGGTGTCCGCCTGGGCCGCTTTGCCCTCATTGTCTTTCTTATCAGGATTGCCTGTATAGATCACATCGCCGGTGGTCACCGTGGTAAAGGTGGGCTTTTCATCCATAAGGATGGAGATGTCCCCGTTTTCGGCGATGCGGGTGGTCAGGTTGGCCTTGCTGTAGCTGTGCCCATCTGCTTCATCGCTGGCCTTGATGGCGATGGTATCCCCCAGGCTGCGTTTCACCACTTTGTACCCCTTATAGTTTTCCTTGGTGTTGGAAGCATCCTTGGTGTTGGTGGTAAAGCTCAGTCCGCTGTTGATGGCATCTGTGTTCGTTTTGATGATCTTGGTATTGTTTTCGATGGTGGTGGTATTGCCGCTCACCGCATCGGATACGATCCGCAGTTCATCTTCCGTGGCAGCCCGACCGCTCACATAGGTGGGATCCTTTACGGTCCATTCCGTATTGGTCAGCCCTGTCACAAATTCTCCGCCTTTGGCATGGCCTCCAGTGGGCTGGCCGTTCTGGACTGTATCCAGCACCCCATCGGCATGGTGGCCGATTTTGGCTGTGCCGGCCGTGACCGTATTGAGGCCCGTGAGGTCTTTATTCAGTTTGAGTTCCAGCTTGCCATTGTCTCCATCCTGGCTGGAAACCACGCCGATGTTGTTGGCAGTGGCCAGATTGTCCGGATTGGTCTCTCCGCCGGTGACGCTGAGTTTTTGATTCAGTTTCACCGCAGAAGCAGTGCCCTGATCGCCGCTGAATTTCAGCCCATCATCCAAAGTGGCGATGAACTGGGTGGAACCGTTGGTGATGTCCCCATATTCCAGACGTTTGAATTCATTGGCTTCGTCAGCCGGATTGGACTGGCTGTCTTTCAGATAGGTGATGCCGGAACTGATGGCGTTGAAGATATAGGTCGGCGTCTTGCCCGTATTGTCGAACAGGGCCACATAGCCGCCCGTATCCTGACCGATGCCCAGGACCACCTGGCGTTGGTCGTTGGTGCCATCGTTCTTCACCACAGAGACAGTGGTCCCGTCAATCTTCACCGCTTCTTTCACCGGATACGTCTCTTTGGATCCCGGAGCCGTCCGGAACTGGGCCACGCTGTTCACTACCAGGCTGCCGCCTTTGTGTTCTTCCTGTTCGCCCAGGACCACATCTTTGCTCAGGGCCACGTCGTAATTGGCCTGGCCGCCGGTGGTCTGCCGCTTCAGTTCCAGATTGCCGCCTTTGACCAAGGCATCATCAGCGTCGGCCTTCTGGCCCCCAACGGAAACAGTGGTGTGTTTCCCTGCCAGTTTGCCCACTTCTTTCAGCTGGGCCAGGTTCACCGCATCCGTATCCTGGGAGCCGGCTGCCACCCCGGTGATCTGCCGGGTCAGGGTGCTTCCGTTGCCCACCGCGATGGCATTGGCATTGGCAACCCAGGCGGCAGAAGTTTGGGTCGTTTCCGCCCCGGTGGCGGCATCATACCCTTTGACACCGCTCTGCCGGTCAGCTACGGATCCGCTGCCCAGTGCCACCGTATCCGCCAGTTTAGCCTGTGCACCATTGCCGATGGCGGCGGCATTCTCTGCCGTTTCTGCTACCGTGCCACCCAGAGCCGCCAGGGAGTTCTTAGCCGCTGCCGCGGAGCCGATACCAAAGGCAGTAGAAGCTTCACCGGAAGCTGTAGAATTTTCGCCAAAGGCTGCAGCATTTTTCCCGCTGGCCGTAGAATCGCTGCCAAAAGCAGTGGCACTTTCCCCGCTGGCAACCGTCCGTTCTCCAAAGGCCGTAGCATAGGTTCCGCTGGCTACGGTGCCGACTTTCGTTGTCGTACCATCTCCATTATCAACGACTTTGTCTCCGCCGCCCCAGGCCGTGGCGTACTGACCCGTGGCCTGGTTCTTATTGCCAAAAGCTGTCGCTCCGATCTTTGTCGCCTGGGTCAGATTACCGAAGGCCGTAGCATTCTGCCCGGAAGCGATGGTGTCAATGCCAAAGGCCGTCGCATTGGACTGGGTAGCCTGGGTCCGCTGACCAAAAGCTGTGGCCCGTTTTTCCGTTGCTTTAGTTCCCTGCCCGAAGGCCGTGGAATTGCTGCCACTGGCTGTACTCCGTTCCCCGAAGGCCACAGAATTATCCCCGCTGGCCACATTGTTTGCCGCTGCCGCCGAAGTGTCCGTCTGCTGGCCTCCAAAGGCCAGAGCATAGCGGCCGGTAGCTGTGCCGTACTGACCAATGACCGTAGCCCCTACGCCGTCCGCTGTTGCACCTGTACCGATGGCTACAGCATTTTCTTTTGTTGCCTTTGCATTGACCCCCGCAGCCAGAGCGTTGTTCCCCGTAGCACCGGTATTATTGTAGTTGGTATCGTTGGCCGGATCTACGGAGTTCACACTGTAATCGTGGACGCCGCTGCCGCCGGTGCCGCTGCCGCCGCCATTGTTGACCAGACTGACCACCTGTTTCAGCTGGGCCACGTTCACGGCATCCGTGTCTTCTTTCCCAGCTGCCACATTGGTGATCTGGCGAGTTTGCTGGGCATAGTGGATGTTTTTCGTCCCATCCCAGACATCATGTTCAGAAGAACCCACAGAAACCGCCGCCAGGGTGGAATTCCACACTGGGTCAGAACCGGCATTATAATTTTTGCTGTTGCTAGCCGGGTCATACCCGCCCTGGTTGTTGGCGGTCCGTTCTGCATAGGACTGACTGCCCAAGGCCACTGCATCATGGAGGTTTTCTTTAACCCGGGCGGAATCGCCGATGGCTGTCGAAGCCTGGCCGCCCTGTTCGATGGTGGCATTGTGCCCCAGAGCAATGGCTCCTCCATTGACAGTATTGCTGGTGTTGGCTCCCCACCCCATGGCGATATCATAGACCGTATCAGCCGTGGAATTGGAACCGATGGCGATGGCCCCGATATTCGTCATGCCGGTAGAACCAACGTTGTTGCCGGTAGTGGCTTGGGTGCCAATGGCAATACTTTCTCCGGCAGCAGATCTTGCCTGATGACCGATGGCAATGGCCCCCTCACTGTCGTCCCCATTGTTCCCGGCATAGGCTTCATTACCTAAAACGATACCATTCTTCATATGAACGGAAGCTTTAGTACCAATAGCAATAGAATCAGTTGCCCCGTTGTTATTATCCCCTGTCGTATTGACCTGATTCCCGATGGCAATGCTGCCATCATGGATGGAGTTGCTGTTCAGGCCCAGGGCCAGGGCATTCTTTTCCACATTGTTGCCGTAACCAATGGCGATACCGTAATCTCCATCAGCATCATTCGTATTGGTGCCGCTAATGGTGTTGTGTCCACCCAGAGCCAGGGCATAGGCCCCGGTCACCGTATTGGTATCGCCGAATACAGCATTATAATTGCCTTTCACGGTATTATTGGAACCCAGTACATGGGTATAAGCTGCTTTCGGCGTGGTGCCGCCATTCTGCTGCTGCCCATCCACGCTGTTGCCGTAGCCGATTGCGGTGCTTTCATCTGCACGAGCTGTATTATTGACCCCCAATGTTGCCGTATAGTATCCATTAGCGCTGTTGGTATGGCCGATGGCGGTGCTGGCGTATTTGGCCTTGTTGTCCTTGCCGATGGCCACACCCATGTAATCAGTCACGCTGTTTTCCCCGATGGCTACACTGTATTCTTTGGCGTAGGATTGATGGCCGATGGCCACCGCGGACCGTCCCTCAGCAGTCACATCGCTGCCTATGGCCACGGCATCGGACGAATCGATGAGCCGGGGCACCATATAATACCGGTCCACAAAGGTCCCGTCCGAAGCATAGTACCCCTGCCGGCTGTTGGTGATGTTCCCCTGTTCATCCAGCCAAAAGCGGGCATCCGCTTGGTTGCTGGTCAGTTTTCCATAAGCATCCACGTAGTAGCTGCTGACAGAATTCAGGACCTTAGCCTTGTTGCCAATGGCCGTGGAATGGTCCCCTTCCGCCACATTGTCCACGCCCACTGCCGTAGCCCCACTGACATAATAAGACTGGCGGGTCCGGTCCTGTCCGTAATAGGTAGCCACATTGTTGTAGACTTCCACTGCCTTGCGGTAGTCTTCATCCGTGCTGTAATAACTCCGTTCCGGATATTTGGCCCGGACGTTATACTCGTCATCCATGTACTGGCCGGGAGTCAGCTTATAGACTTCCACCTGTTTGTCATCATAGGAATTGGTATCGGGATTGTACACCTTCACTGTGATCCATTCCGTATCCAGCTTCTCATAGGCATAGGAAGCATCCCCGCTGATGGGCTTCTTGGTTTCCGTGGAATGGGTGAATTTCCCCACCCCGTTCCGAGTCCCCAGCACCACATTTCCCGGTTTGCTGTCCACCCGGGCATTGCCGGTTTTGGGGTCTTTCTGGATGGGAGAGACCTGGTTGTCCTTTCCGACGATCAGGTTACCCTGAGAATCATAAGTGGCGTAGGCATCGCTTCCCTGGGCCGTGGTCTCCGTCTTGTCTTCGATATTCACCGCTTGGTTGGCCAAGGCATTGCCTGTATTGGCGGCAGCTGCAGAAACCAAAGGGACCGAAGAGAAAGCCAGTCCCAAGGCCAAAGCTAAACTATATACCCCCCCTGGTATATTCTTTCGGCTGGAATGTTCCTTCCCATGGTTCCGTGCGATTTCGGATACCACGACATAGCAGTTTTTGACTTTACTCCAGATGACTTTGTAGATTTTATTCATAGATAGCTTCCTTTCCTCAAAACTTCTGGCTCTTCTGAAGAGTTCCCGGGGGAGCACCGGCAAATGAAAATGCCCAATAAAAAAAGCCTGGGACAGAACTCCTTCTGTACCAGGTCCCGACAAAATGCAGTACGCCCTTATCCACGTACTCCTTACGCCACTTCCTCAAGAATCTTCAGCAAAACAAATCGGTAATCTGGTTCCCCTCAAGTTCCCGGTTATCGATAAGCGTTCCTCCCTTCTTACGATTCTCTTTATTGACAGCTTTTCATTCCTATGTCATTTTTATAATTTACCATAGTTTTTTCACATATTCAATAAAAAAATATATGTGTATATCTATATTTTTTGATTATGTTACATGAGTATACAGTAAATGGGCAGATCGTCCTCTGGCAAATCTTTCCGATCTGTTCTATACTATTACCCGTGACCAAAAGGAAAGGATGCCTGCAGCATGGAAAAATACATCGATATCAACGAAAAGGGGTTCAGCATCCGGTGTAAATTGTTCTACCAAAAAGATTTCCGGAACATCCCCAGCTTAGTGATCTGCACCCATGGATTCGGGGGCAATAAAGAAAATCATTCTGCCGCCAAATTCGCCCAGCAGCTGATCACCAAGTATAAAGGATACGGAGCCCTGGTATTCGACTGGCCCTGTCATGGAGCGGATGCTCGGAAGAAGCTGGTGCTGGAAGAATTCATGACCTACCTGACCCTGGTGGTGGACTACGCCCGGAAGGAACTCCATGCCGCCACTCTCTACAACTACTCCACCAGTTTCGGTGCCTATCTGACGTTGAAATACATGGCGGAAATCGGGAATCCCTTCAAAAAAGTGGCTCTCCGCTGCCCGGGGATCCACATGTCCCAGCTGGTGAAGAATTACCTGTCTCCAGAAGAAATGGAGAAGTTGGAAAAGGGCAAGGAAGTCCAGGTGGGTTACGAACGAAAGATGAAAATGGACAAGCAGTTCGTGGACGACCTGGAAAAATCCGACGTGCGGAAGTACGAGTACTTCGACTGGGCGGACGATATGCTGATTCTCCACGGTACGAAGGACAAACTGGCCCCCATCGAAGATTCCCAGGAATTTGCCGAAAACAACGTGATCACCTTCATCCCGGTGGAAAACGCCAACCACACCTTTTCCGACCCGAAGACCAGCGATTTCGCTGCCCACACGATTGTGGAATTTTTCGGACCGGAAAAATAAAAAAGGGGGGGTGCACGTAACGTGCAACACCCCCGGTCTCATAAGCCGCATAGCGGCTCGGTCTCGGGTCTCGAGTCTCGAGCCGAATGAGAAATTTGCAAGCAAATTTTTTGAATGTACAAACCCTAATCTGCTAACAATAAGATATTCGTTTCTATATCCAGCACGATACTGGTTCTACACCTTCAAAAAAACCTGGCCATGGGGACAGGTTCTATCCAACGGCTCGAGACTCACGACTCGAGACCCGAGACCTCAAAAAGGGGGTGCTGCTCTCGCAGCACCCCCTTATTTTTTCGTCTCAAACAATGCTTCTACAAACTGCTGGGGATCGAAAGGCCGGAAATCCATCATCCCTTCCCCAATGCCGATCCATTTCACATCCAGCCCCAGTTCTTCCTTGATGGCGACCACCACGCCCCCTTTGGCGGTGCCGTCCAGTTTGGTGAGCACCACACCGGTCACATGGGCGGTTTCCAGGAAGATCTTGGCCTGGCTGATGGCATTCTGGCCAGTAGTGGCATCCAGCACCAGCAGGGTCTCATGGGGACCGTCAGGGATTTCTTTCCGGATTACCCGGTAAATTTTGTCCAGTTCTTTCATGAGATTGGTCTTGTTGTGGAGCCTCCCGGCCGTATCCACAAACAGCACATCTGCCTTTCGGGCAATGGCCGCCTGGACCCCGTCATAGACCACCGCCGCCGGATCCGCTCCATCCCCGTGGGCGATCACATCCACCTGGGCCTTCTTCCCCCATATCTGGAGCTGTTCCGTAGCACCGGCCCGGAAGGTATCCGCAGCGCACATCATCACCTTGTAGCCCATGAGACGGTAGTAATTGCTCAGTTTGCCGATGGTGGTGGTCTTCCCCACCCCGTTGACTCCTACTACCAGCACGATGGAAGGATGACCTTTGAAGCGCATCCGAGGCCCCGTGGTCTTCAGCATGTCGGCGATATAGTTTTTCAGGAAGGGCAGGGCTTCTGCCGGCGATTTAATCTGCCGAGTGGCTGCCGCCTTCCGGAGGGCAGCCATGATCTTTTCCGTGGTCTTGATCCCCACATCCCCGGCTACCAGGATCATCTCCATCTCATCCATGAAGTCGTCATCCAGTTCCACGCTGGCTCCCACCAGCTCTTCCATCTGTTCGGTGAAATTTTTCCGGGTCTTGCTGAGCCCGTCTTTCAGTTGTTCCATAAAACTCATGATTCCGGTACCTCCGATAATTTCACAGACAGGACCCTGGATACCCCCGATTCTTCCATGGTGACCCCGTGGAGTACATCTGCAGCCTCCATGGTTCCCTTCCGATGGGTAATCACAATGAACTGGGTCTTCTGTCCATATGCTTTCAGGAATTGGGCAAAACGGTCGATATTGGTTTCATCCAGCGGGGCATCGATTTCATCCAGGATCACAAAAGGTGCCGGCTGGTAAGTCAGGAGGGCGAAAAGCAGGGCGATGACGGTGAGGGCCCGTTCTCCTCCGGAAAACAGGGAAAGATTCCTCATCTTTTTCCCCGGCGGCTGGACTTCGATCTCGATGCCCGATTCCAGGATATGGTTTTCATCCTGGATCCGGAGCCGGGCCCGGCCTCCTCCGAACAGCTTTTCATAACAGTCTCCGAAATACCCGTTGATCTTGCTGAAGGCTTCCCGGAACCGGCGGGTCATATCTGTATTGATACCGCTGATTACGGTTTCCAGTTGGGCTTTGGCCTGGGTCATATCTTCATACTGGCCCTTCAGGAAGTCGTACCGTTCCCGAGCCGCCTGGTATTCTTCTTCGGCCGCCTGGTTCACCGGTCCCAGCTCCGTCAGTTCTTGGGAAGCCTGGGCTTCCCGTCTTTTCAGTTCCCCCTCCGGCAGTTCTCCGGGCAGAGCTTCCTCCCGAGCCGTTTCCTCGGTAAGTCCATAGGCTTCCATCAGCTGCTGCCGGCCGTGTTCGGCTTCCGCCGCCTTTTTCACCTGTTCCATCTCACTGTTGTGGAAACGCTGCTGGATGCTGGCTTCCTGTCCCTTCAAGATGATTCCCTGCTGGGTCAGCTGCTGCCGTTTGGCCAGGAACGCTTCCTTTTCCTGGAAGAACTGCTGCCGCGCCCCCTGGGACCCGGCCAGTTCCTGCTCCAGGGCCGTGAGCTTTTCCGCCAGTCCTGTCAATTCCTTTTCGCAGTCCTTGATCTTCGCTTCCTGCTGCTGGGCTTCCTCTTCCCCTCGGGTGATCTCCAGCTGGGTCTTTTCTCCCAGCTGATCGATGGACTGGATCCGGGCGTTCAGGGCTTCCAGCTGGCTTTTCCCTGCATTGACGGAAATCAAGGCATCCTGGTGCCGGCGGACAGCCGCTTCCAGCCGGGTCCGCTGTTCCACCAGTCCCTCACTGAGGGCCTGGGCCGCTTTTTTCCCTTCCAGATCGTCATTTTCCAGCTGCTCCACTTTGGGGGCCAGTTCCTGGACTTGGGCTTGGAGCGCCAGGAATCGCTCTGTTCCCTGCCGTTTCTCCTGCAAAAGCACTTCCATTGCTTCCTGCTGCTTCTTTTTCTGAGCCGTTTCCTGCTGGACCCGCGCCTCAGTCCCGGCTTTTTCCACTTCGATTTTCTGGAGTTCTTCCAGACACTGCTGCCGGGCTTCTCTCTGTTCCCGGCCCCGCTGGGTCAGGGCTTCCAGCTGCTGCTGACAGGCTCCGCAGGATGCTTCCAGCTGCTGGGCTTCCTCCGTGAGCTGCCGGATTTCCTGTTTCCGGGAGAGGAAACTTTTTCCCGGCTGCTTCTGGCCGCCGCTGAGGGAACCGCCCGCATAGACCACATCCCCTTCTAAGGTCACCACCCGCACCCGCATATCGGTTTTCCGGGCAGCTGCCAGGGCATGTTCCAAGGTATCGGCTACCAGCACCTGACCCAAGAGGAACTGGACTGCCGGCCGGATTTTTTCCTCACAGCGGACCAAATCCGCAGCTATGCCGATGATGCCCGGACAGTCCAAAGCCGTTTTTTCCCGGCTGCCCAGGAAGCGTGGCCGCAGGGTATCCAAAGGAAGGAAGGTAGCCCGTCCTCCCTGTTGCTCTTTCAAATAGGCAATGGCTTCCTGGGCCGCCCGTGCATCTTGGGTGATGATGTTCTGGAGTGCGCCTCCCAGGGCCGTTTCCAAGGCGGTCACATAAGCATCTTCTACCGTAAACAGTTCCGCTGCCACGCCGCAGATCCGTTCTTGGAAAGGAGCCCTGGCTCCCAACACCGTCCGCACCCCTTTGCTGAATCCTTCATGCTCCCGTTCCATAGCAGAAAGCACTTGGAGACGGGCTTTTTTCTGGTTCAGGGTCCGCTGGGCACCTTCCAGCCGGCGGTCCTCTTCCCGGTAACTTTGGACGCTTTTTTCCAGTTTCTCATTCAGCTGCCGGGCCTGTGCCTCCAGCTGCTGTTTCCGGCTTTCCAAGCCTTCCAGCCGGGATTTCTCTTCCTGGAGCTGTTCCGTCACGGCCTGGAGTCCTTCTTCTCCTTCCCGGATTTTTTCCTTCAGCTGTTCCTGCTGCCGATGGAGCCGTTCCTGTTCCTGCCGCACCCCGGACAGCTGATTCCGGGTCATCACCAGGGTCCGCATGCTGTCAAAAGCCTGCGCCTGGTAAGTCTTTAGTTTTTCCTCTGCCCCCTGGACCACTCCGGTAAGGGTTTCCTTTTCTGCAGCAGCCTTTTCCAGCAGTTTCTGAGCCCGGTACTGGGTTTCTTCCAGTTTATCATACTCCTCAGTCACCAGGTTCAGGTTCTCCTGGCTCTGGGCCAGTTCTTCCTCCCATCCCTTCCGGCTCTTGGCCAATTGAGCAATCCGGTTCCGGCTCTGCTGGATCCGTTCTCCCAATACAGCCTGTTGGCTCCGGTAGCCTGCGGCTTCCTTTTCCCGAGCCAATGTCTTTTCCTGGTAGGCATTATAGGCGGTTTCCCGTTCTTGGAGCTGCTGCTCCAGGTCTTTTTCTTGTTTTCCCAGGGTACTTGAAAGTTCCGCCAATTCCTGGAGCTGTTTTTCCAGGCTTTGGAGTTTTTCGGTCAGCTGCTCCTTCTCTTTTTCTAGAGAAGCCAGCTGTCCCAAGATCCGGGTCACCTTCACCTGCCGCAGCCGGGCACTGATTTCTTTATACTGCCGGGCTTTTTCCGCCGCCGCGGCCAGGGGGACCAGCTGATTCTCGATTTCATTCTGGATATCATGGATCCGCAGCAGGTTAGCTGCCGTATCATCCAGCTTCCGCAGGGCTTCCTTTTTCCGCAGACGGTACTTGGCGATCCCTGCCGCTTCCTCAAAGATGGCCCGTCGGTCTTCCGGACGGCTGTTGAGGATCTCGTCGATCTTATTCTGGCCGATGATGGACAGGGATCCCCGCCCCAGCCCTGTATCCGCCAAAAGGGCCACTACATCCTTCAGCCGGCAGTTTTTCTGGTTGATGGAATATTCGCTGTCCCCACTCCGGTACACCCGGCGCTGGAGACATACTTCCTCGAAATCCACCGGCAGGCAGTGGTCCGTATTGTCGAACACCAGGGATACTTCCGCCATCCCCATAGGCCGGCGGCCGCTGCTTCCGGCGAAAATCACATCCTCCATCTTCGTGCCCCGGAGGTATTTCACGCTCTGTTCCCCCAGGACCCAGCGGATGGCATCGGAAATATTGCTCTTGCCGCTGCCGTTGGGCCCCACAATGGCAGTGATGCCCGGTTCGAATTCGATATTCACTTTGTCTGCAAAGGATTTAAACCCATGGGCTGAAAAGCTTTTTAAACGCACGGCATTCCCTCCTCAGGCCCGGAGGTCCGACAGAGACACTTCATCATTCCCGTCGATTTCCGCCAGTGCCACATCCACAGTCTCGCTGTTGCTGGTAGGGACATTCTTTCCCACATAATCGGCCCGGATGGGCAGTTCCTTGTGGCCCCGGTCCACCATCACCGCCAGCTGGATGGCTTTGGGCCGCCCCATGTCGATCAGGGCATCCAGGGCACTGCGGATGGTCCGGCCGGTGAAAAGCACGTCATCCACCAAGATCACGGTTTTCCCATTCAGATCGAAATCGATGTCCGTCTCACTGATCACCGGGTTGTATCCCAAGGTGGACAGATCATCCCGGTAAAGGGTGATATCCAATGATCCCACCGGCAGTTTCACTCCTTCGATCTGCTGGATTTCCCGGCTCAGCCGGTCAGCCAGAGGGACGCCTCGGGTGCGGATCCCCACCAGTACCACATTTTCCACACCCTTGTTCCGTTCCACGATCTCATGGGAGATCCGGACCAGAGCACGGCGCATGGCATCGGCATCCATAATGGTTTTTTTCTTGACAGAAGTGGTCATAACGATTGCCTCCTTTTAATGGAACTGCCCGTGGCGCAGACGGGTCAGGATGGTTTGCATATCTTCCGGCACCGGAGCCGTAAACGTCATCCATTCTCCAGTGCGGGGATGGCGGAAGGTGAGCTGCTCCGAATGGAGCGCCTGTCCGCTGATGGAAAAACAGGTCTTCTGGGGGGCATATTTCGGGTCTCCCACCAGGGGATGTCCGATATACGTCATATGCACCCGGATCTGATGGGTCCGCCCCGTCAGGAGACGGCAGCGGACCACGGTAAACTTGCCATACCGTTCCAACACTTCATAATCCGTAGCCGCCCAGCGGCCTCCCTGGGGAACCACCGCCATCTTTTTCCGGTCCCGGGGATCCCGGTCCAGCTGGGTCTCGATATGGCCGTGATCTTCTTTGATATTCCCCCGGACAATGGCCAGATAGGTCCGTTTGGCTTCTTTTTTCTGGATCTGTTCTGCCAAGGAAAGGTGGGCCTTGTCATTCTTGGCGCAGATCATCACCCCGCTGGTATCTTTGTCCAGCCGGTGGACGATGCCGGGCCGGATGACCCCGTTGATCCCCGAAAGGTCTTTGCAGTGGTACAGCAGGGCATTGACCAGTGTCCCATCCGGATTCCCAGCTGCCGGATGGACCACCATACCTCGAGGTTTGTTCACCACGATTACATCCTCGTCCTCGTAGAGGATATCCAGCGGGATATTTTCCGGCTTTGCCTCCAGATCCGCCGGAGGCAGCACCGTAACCTGGAACACATCGCCAGTTTTCACTTTATAGTTGGCCTTCACTGGCTTTCCTTCCCTGGCGATCAGTCCTTCCTGGATGTCATGCTGGACATTGGACCGGGTGCATCCCAGCCGGGCTGCCAGGAACACGTCCGCCCGCAGGCCTTTTTCTTCTGCCGTGGCCGGATCCGTCACCGTCAGGGCGGCCCCTTCTGGAATCACTTTTTTTTCTCCGGGCTGGTTTTCTTCCCGGATTCGTTCTCCAGCATACTCCATACGATCAGCCCCACTCCCAGACAAATAAAGATATCCGCCACGTTGAACACAGGCCAGAAATGAAAGTCCACAAAATCGATCACATACCCGGTGGCGATCCGATCGATCAGGTTCCCCAAGGCACCTCCCAGGAACAGTCCCGTTCCTAGCCGGGCTTTGGGGCCTTCCCGCCGGATGTGTTCTCGGAGCAGGAAAATGGCTCCTGCCGCAGCCAAGGTAATCACCACAAAGAAGGCCCGCTGGTATTCCAACAGACCGAAGGCGGCTCCCGGGTTCAGTACATAGGTACAGCTGACCACCCCGGGAATCACCGGAAAATTCATGCCGACAGTCATAGTATGGGTAATGAAAAGTTTGGTGATCCGGTCCAGCAGGACCACCAGGAAAATCTGGATGAGCATCAAATGCAATAGGCTCCTTTAGCTATTTTGGTATAAAAAAAGAAAGAGCCCTACAATGCCGTACCAATTCCGAGTTTTGAACCTGCCTAAGCAGGTGGGTGCCCTCCCTGTCATATCTGATGTCCCCTCGAAAGGGCATATCATCAACGGCCGGAGTTCACGGGCTCCCTTATAGAGAGTGTTGGCTCAAAACATATGGAATTCGACTCGCACATCGGAGGGTTGCTCTTTTATCTGTATTATACAGCCTGATGGACAGATTGTCCAGTTTTTCAAAATTTTTTTGGAAGCCAGTCCTTTTTGTATCCTTTATTTTCCTAGGAATACAGGTTTCCGTTTTTCTAGGAAGGCTTTCATGCCTTCTGCCTGGTCCAAAGTGGCAAAGCAGTTTCCAAAGACCTGGGCTTCATAACTGAGAGCCGAAGCAAGGTCCATGGACATGCCATGGTTGATGGCATCCTTGGCAGATCCAATGGCAATGGGACCTTTCTCCATGATCTTCCGGCAGACTTTTTCACAGGTATCCAGCAGCAGTTCCGGAGGAAGAACCCGATTCACAAGCCCGATCCGGTACGCTTCCTGGGCATCGATCAGGTCACCCGTATAGATCATTTCTTTGGCACGCCCCTTCCCAATGAGCCGTGTCAGCGTCTGGGAACCGCCGAAACCGGGAATGATCCCATAGTTGACTTCCGGCTGTCCGAATTTCGCTGTGGTGGATGCATAGCGGAAATCGCAGGCCAAGGCCAGCCCCAGTCCTCCGCCCAGACAGTACCCATTGACAGCACCGATCACCACCATAGGAAGATTTTCGATGGCATTGAACACTTCATGGCCAAAACGAGAAAAGGTCATGGCCTCATGGGCCGTCATCTGACTCATGGCAGTCAGATCCGAACCGGCCACAAAGGCTTTTTCTCCTGCACCCTGCAGGATCACGGCCTTCACCCGTTCGTCATTCCGCAGCCCATCGATACAGCTCTTCAGTTCCTGAAGCGTCAGGATGTCCAGCGCATTCAAGACTTTGGGCCGATTGATACTGACAATGGCCACGCCTTCTCCTTTTATCGTTACTAATAAATTTTTGAATTTTTCCATAGTTCTCTCCATGATTTTAGATTTTTTAGAATATTTTATCCTATTCTTTCCATACTGGCAAGACAGAAAACAAGATTTCTCAAAAAGTTTTTAAAAAGTTTATATTGGCAACTGCTCCTTTACCTACACAAAAACGCCTGCATCTCACGATGCAGGCGTCTTCTCTTAACCGGCAGCTCCCTATCCTCCCGGACCGTTTCCAGTCGAGTACTTTCGGCGTATAAGGGCTTAACTGCTGTGTTCGGCATGGGAACAGGTGGATCCCCTTAGCTATCGCCACCGGATTATATAACTGAAGGCATGAGCCCTCAAAACTTCATGAAGAGACGTTCTTTCATCTAACGGCCCGATTTAAGTCAAGCCCTCGACATATTAGTACAGGTCAGCTTAACATATCACTACGCTTCCACACCCTGCCTATCAACCTGGTCTTCTTCCAGGTGTCTTACCAGCTTATGCTGTGAGAGATCTCATCTTAAGGATGGTTTCACGCTTAGATGCTTTCAGCGTTTATCCGTTCCGGACGTAGCTACCCAACTATACCCTTGGCAGGATAATTGGTACACCAGCGGTCCGTCCACTCCGGTCCTCTCGTACTAGGAGCAGCCCCCTTCAAATCTCTTGCGCCCGCGATGGATAGGGACCGAACTGTCTCACGACGTTCTGAACCCAGCTCACGTACCACTTTAATGGGCGAACAGCCCAGCCCTTGGGACCGACTTCAGCCCCAGGATGTGATGAGCCGACATCGAGGTGCCAAACCTCCCCGTCGATATGGACTCTTGGGAGAGATTAGCCTGTTATCCCCAGGGTAGCTTTTATCCGTTGAGCGATGGCCCTTCCACTTGGATGCCACCGGATCACTAAGCCCTACTTTCGTACCTGCTCGCCGTGTTTGGCTCGCAGTCAAGCTCCCTTCTGCCTTTACACTCCGCGCGCGGTTTCCGTCCGCGCTGAGGGAACCTTTGGGCGCCTCCGTTACTCTTTAGGAGGCGACCGCCCCAGTCAAACTGCCCGCCTAACACTGTCCCGGCGATCGTTGCTCGCCCGGTTAGAATCCCGATAATTGAAGGGTGGTATCCCAACGGCGGCTCCGGCAATCCCAGAGGACTGCCTTCCGTGCCTCCCACCTATCCTGTGCATCAAGTATCAGAACCCAATATTAGGTTACAGTAAAGCTCCATGGGGTCTTTCTGTCCAGTCGCGGGTAACCTGCATCTTCACAGGTATTTCAATTTCACCGGGGCCCTCGTTGAGACAGTGCCCAAATCGTTACACCTTTCGTGCGGGTCGGAACTTACCCGACAAGGAATTTCGCTACCTTAGGACCGTTATAGTTACGGCCGCCGTTCACTGGGGCTTCAGTCGAATGCTTTGGGTCGAACCCGGACATCCTTCTTTAACCTTCCAGCACTGGGCAGGTGTCAGCACCTATACTTCAGATTTCTCTTTCGCAGGCACCTGTGTTTCTGGTTAACAGTCGCTTGGGCCTCTTCTCTGCGACCACACCGGGCTCCAGGAGCAAGTCCCTTCACCTTTGTGGCTACCCTTATCCCGAAGTTACGGGTACATTTTGCCGAGTTCCTTAACGAGGGTTCTCCCGCGCACCTTAGGATTCTCTCCCCGCATACCTGTGTCGGTTTACGGTACGGGCGGCAGCTTTCTCACTAGAAGCTTTTCTCGGCAGCGTAGGCTCAATCCCTTCGGGAACAAGTTCCCTCCGCGTCACGCCTCAGCCTTGGTTACCGGATTTGCCTGGCAACCAGCCTACACGCTTGCACACGATCTACCAATCTCGTGCGGACCTGCCTTCCTGCGTCACTCCTTCGTTCAAACGATCACTGCCGGTACTGGAATATCGACCAGTTGTCCATCTCCTACGCTCTTTGCCTCGGATTAGGTCCCGACTTACCCTGAGACGACGATCGTTGCTCAGGAATCCTTATGCTTTCGGTGGAATGGATTCTCACCATTCTTTTCGCTACTCATGCCAACATTCTCACTTCCCACCAGTCCACCGCACCTTCCAGTACGGCTTCAGCCCGATGGGAACGCTCCTCTACCACGCATGCCTGAGCATGCATCCATAGCTTCGGTTCCATACTTTAGCCCCGGGAATCTTCGGCGCAGGGCCTCTCGACCAGTGAGCTATTACGCACTCTTTAAATGGTGGCTGCTTCTGAGCCAACATCCTGGTTGTTTATGAGACCCCACATCCTTTTCCACTTAGTATGGCATTGGGGACCTTAGCTGATGGTCTGGGCTGTTTCCCTTTTGACAACGGGACTTATCTCTCGTAGTCTGACTCCCAGGCTCTGCAGCATAGCCATTCGTAGTTTGACAGGGTTCGGTAACCATTACAGTCCCTATCCCGATCAGTGCTCTACCGCCTATGCTTACTGCCTGAGGCTAGCCCTAAAGCTATTTCGAGGAGAACCAGCTATCTCTGCGTTCGATTGGAATTTCACCGCTACCCACGATTCATCCGAAAGTTTTTCAACACTCACCGGTTCGGTCCTCCACACGATTTTACCCGTGCTTCAACCTGATCATGGGTAGATCACTACAGTTTCGGGTCTACGAACACCAACTCATCGCCCTTTTCAGACTCGGTTTCCCTACGGCTCCGCATTTCCTGCTTAACCTCGCTGGTGCCCGTAACTCGTTGGCTCATTCTTCAATAGGCACGCCGTCGCTTGCGCTCCGACTGCTTGTAGACATACGGTTTCAGGTTCTCTTTCACTCCGCTCCCGCGGTTCTTTTCACCTTTCCCTCACGGTACTATGCGCTATCGGTCACTAAGGAGTGTTTAGCCTTGGAGGGTGGTCCCCCCGACTTCCCGCAAAATTCCTCGTGCTTCGCGGTACTCTGGATACTGGCCACTCATCCGATCTTTAATCTACCCGGCTCTCACGGTCTGTGGCTCACCTTTCCAGGTGATTCGACTAGATTGGACTTCGCTTATGCCAGTCCGTAACCCCAGGGAGCCGAAGCTCTCTGGTTTAGGCTCTGCCCTCTTCGCTCGCCGCTACTGTGGGCATCTCGTTTGATTTCTCTTCCTCCGGCTACTTAGATGTTTCAGTTCACCGGGTTCCCCTCCCGAAGGATGCCATCCCATGACGGATGGCGGGTTTCCCCATTCGGACATCCACGGATCGAAGCCTGCTTGCGGCTCCCCGTGGCTTTTCGCAGCTTACCACGTCCTTCATCGGCTCTTAGTGCCAAGGCATTCACCGTATGCCCTTAGTAGCTTGACTTAAAATTGCTTCGATAAATTGTCTGCTCCTTTGTCGCTCGTCGTTCGCCATCCTCGACATACTAGAGTATTGTCTCCGGTGGCTCTCTTCCTCGCTTCGCGGATCAGAGCAATTTCTCTTCGCAATTTTTCTGGTTCAGTACTAAGGAACTTACGTTCCCTGGTATTTCTCGTTACTCGTTTCTAAATTCGCATTTAGATCAGAGGTGCTTAGACATTCATCACAATGTCTAAGACTTTGTTTGTCTCTTCTATGAAGTTTTCAAGGTTCATGTGGTGGAGACGAGGAGAATCGAACTCCTGACCCCCTGCTTGCAAGGCAGGTGCTCTCCCAGCTGAGCTACGCCCCCGCTATATTTCGACTGTCGCATGACGGCAGACCGAAAACCATATCATACAATCCATTTCAATTTCAAGAAATTGGTGGGCCTAAGAGGACTCGGACCTCTGACCTCACGCTTATCAGGCGTGCGCTCTAACCAGCTGAGCTATAGGCCCATGGATCGTTTGAGGGTGAAGCCCTCAAAACCGAATATTGTTCTTGACAGATGTGCGTCGACGAAGAATAGAAGCAAGCCCTCAGGCTCCTTCGGTTCTCCCTAGAAAGGAGGTGATCCAGCCGCTCGTTCTCGAACGGCTACCTTGTTACGACTTCACCCCAATCATCGGCCCCACCTTAGACAGCTGACTCCTAAAAGGTTATCTCACCGGCTTCGGGTGTTACCAACTTTCGTGGTGTGACGGGCGGTGTGTACAAGGCCCGGGAACGTATTCACCGCAGTATGCTGACCTGCGATTACTAGCGATTCCAACTTCACGCAGGCGGGTTGCAGCCTGCGATCCGAACTGGGGTCGGGTTTCTGGGATTGGCTCCGCCTCGCGGCTTCGCTGCCCTTTGTTGCCGACCATTGTAGTACGTGTGTAGCCCAAGACATAAGGGGCATGATGACTTGACGTCATCCCCGCCTTCCTCCAGGTTATCCCTGGCAGTCTCCTATGAGTCCCCACCTTCACGTGCTGGTAACATAGGATAAGGGTTGCGCTCGTTGCGGGACTTAACCCAACATCTCACGACACGAGCTGACGACAGCCATGCACCACCTGTTTTCGTGCTTCCGAAGAAGGGGACCTATCTCTAGGTCTTTCACTCAATGTCAAGCCTTGGTAAGGTTCTTCGCGTTGCGTCGAATTAAACCACATACTCCACCGCTTGTGCGGGCCCCCGTCAATTCCTTTGAGTTTCAATCTTGCGATCGTAGTCCCCAGGCGGGGTACTTATTGCGTTAACTCCGGCACAGAAGGGGTCGATACCTCCTACACCTAGTACCCATCGTTTACGGCCAGGACTACCGGGGTATCTAATCCCGTTTGCTACCCTGGCTTTCGCATCTCAGCGTCAGACACAGTCCAGAAAGGCGCCTTCGCCACTGGTGTTCCTCCCAATATCTACGCATTTCACCGCTACACTGGGAATTCCCCTTTCCTCTCCTGCACTCAAGACTTCCAGTATCCAACGCCATACGGGGTTAAGCCCCGCATTTTCACGTCGGACTTAAAAGCCCGCCTACATGCTCTTTACGCCCAATAATTCCGGACAACGCTTGCCACCTACGTATTACCGCGGCTGCTGGCACGTAGTTAGCCGTGGCTTTCTCGTCAGGTACCGTCACTGCCGAAATGTATTGTAGATCGGCACGTTCGTCCCTGACAACAGAGTTTTACAACCCGAAGGCCTTCATCACTCACGCGGCGTTGCTCCGTCAGACTTTCGTCCATTGCGGAAGATTCCCCACTGCTGCCTCCCGTAGGAGTTTGGGCCGTGTCTCAGTCCCAATGTGGCCGTTCATCCTCTCAGACCGGCTACTGATCATCGCCTAGGTGAGCCGTTACCCCACCTACTAGCTAATCAGACGCAGGCCCATCTTCTGGCGATAGCTTACAAGTAGAGGCCATCTTTCATCCCCTCTCCATGCGGAGAGGGGATCACATTCGGTATTAGCATCCCTTTCGGAATGTTGTCCCCAACCAGAGGGCAGGTTGCCTACGCGTTACTCACCCGTTCGCCACTAAGAACATTCCGAAGAAAGTTCTCCGTTCGACTTGCATGTGTTAAGCACGCCGCCAGCGTTCGTCCTGAGCCAGGATCAAACTCTCCCAAATAGATATTTTGAAGAGCCGCTTGGCTCTTGAAAAACTAGCTTTGATTTTTTAACCTGGTTGTCATCCAGGTGACTCGATCTCATCACCGTAAAGGTGACTTGACCCGCACATCTGTCAACAATATTCAGTTCTCAAAGTTCGTCTCGCCGTCTCAGTGACAGCTATTATATATTAGCAGATTTATTCTTCTTTGTCAACAACTTTTTTCTTTCAATGTTTCAACTGAAACATTCCATTGTTGAAAAGCAGATTACCTGCTGCTTCCTCAAAGAGTAAGCTTGTATAGTATAGCAAACACCGGAAAGACTGTCAACTGTTTTTAGTGAAGAAGGAAGAGTGCAGAGCCCTCTCCCTACTTCAACAGCTGTTCCGCTTTTTCCTTTACGTCCTGGTTGTTCTCCCGGACCAGGAGTTTTTCCACCCCATCCCGGATTCCGCCGCTGAGGCTGTATCCCAGATCTTTCCATTGTGTGAGGATTTCCAGGGCGGTATTCCGGTTCATCAGAGCCGGAGATCTTAAGGCGGTGAGGAAGATTTTTTCTCCGGTACCCGGAAAGCCATACAGTTGGCTGAGGATCCGGTTCAGATCCATATATACCCCGTTCAATTGTTCCTGGAGGGACACCTCCCCATCCTGCCGTTCGCCAAAGGCCTTTTCGAATCCGGGGATCAGTTCTTCATACAGTTCCATCACATGATGGTCGTGGTGCTTGTCTCCAGTCAAGGCATAGGGCAGCAGATCCACATGGTCCAAAGGAGCCTGGAGTACCAGTTCCACTGCCTGCTGGACGTAGGGAAGGTCCAGGGTCCGGGCCAAGTCGAAGCCTTCCCCTTTTTTCATGGCCTGCTGGACGGTCTGGGCACAGGCAAAAGATAGGAGCAGTTTGCCGCAGGCCTGTTTCACCGTCTCCTGTTCTTTTCCTTCCAGTTTACCGTGGGCATACTGGAGGATCCGAAGGATCACTCGATAGTCGTCCAGTTCTTTTTCCTGTTCTGCGCAGTGCCGGAGAAATTCAGTGAGCAGCTTTGCCGGCTGGCGGATTTCCGAAATCCCCGGCACCGGTTCATCCACCAGCAGGGCATCCACTAAGGCTTCAGCTCCTTCAAAAGCCTTGGCCGTCAGAGTAGGCCGTTCCAGGACTCCCAGAAGATCCACATGATCTGCCAGGAGCCGGGCAGTGTATTCCGGGTTCACATCATTGTCCCAGCCTTCTTCCAACATCCACTGCCGGATCTGGGCAGTCCGGGGTTCCAGATATTCCAGGGCAGCAATCCGTCCCCAGCCGTATACCTGCCGGGCAGTCTGGAAGATTTCTTCCTGGCCGTCATTCCACTGGAGAAAGTCCCGCACACAGAATAAGGTGAATTCATTGCACCGGGCCAGGAGCCGGATATCTTCCGCCACTTCTTCTTCCTCCTGGAGGTCGAAAAATTCCAGCAGGCTCAGAGCGAACTTGATGATTTCTCCCTGATCCGCCTCTTGGAGCAGCCGATGGGCAAACCAGATCAAAGGTTCTGGATCAAGTTCTTCCCGATGGGCATCGACCCATTGCTGGAGGGGCAGTACATAGGAATTCATGAGATGGCCTTCCCCATCTCCGAAAAAATCCTTCAATCCCTGGACAGCCTGGTCATACTCCCCGCTGAGGACCTGCCGGAGAACTGCTTGGAGTTCCGGGCTTTCTTCTTCTCCTTTTTCCAGGCCGGTGAGGTTCCCTTCCATAAAGCCATCACTATAGAAAAATCCCTGGGCCGGGGCTCCCGGTTCCAATGCCTGCTGCAGGGAAAATTCCCGGGGCAGCCGGCCTCTTTCATCCAAGGCATCGTAGATCCTTTCCAGCACGGAAGGTGCTGTAAAAGCAAAATTCTGCATGTTTTTCTCCTTATCGATAGGAACTCCTGGAAATCCTCAGCCGGATGTTCCGATCGTCATAGCCATTGGCCGCCAGGAACATCTTCAGGATATCCATTTGTTCTTTCATTTCATTTTTCGGTCCCAGGACGATTTCCCGGACACTGCTTTTGGCAAAGGGCATTTCTGTATAAGGGACCAGCCTCCCCGGTTCCGGTCGGAAATGGATCTGCCGATAGGCTTTCCGGTTCCCTGCGGCCATGTTCCCTTGAGCATCTTTCAGCAGGACGGGCAGCCACAAGGCACGAAGCTCTTTTTCCGAAGCAAAGCTGGCATCCTTGCAGTAGTACCGCAGGGAAGAGAACGCTGCATCGTCAGCAATGGCCCGGCGGATTTCCCGTTCGTTCAGATGCCGCCCACGGGTCAGCCGCATGCGGATCCAGTTCTGGGCCAGGGAAAGGAACTGTTCTCCACTGCCTTCCTGCATATAGATGACCTTCTTCAGGTAATATTTATTGGCGAAATCCGCATTCAGGTGGACTGTGGAACAGTCAAAATCCATCTCCCGAGAAGAAAAGCCGATGGCGAATCCCTGCCCGTCATCGGCATACGAACGCCATTGGGGCAGGATATCTCCTTCTTCCGAAAAACAGCCCAAATAGATGAAACAGGCTGAGTGGCGGTAATACAGTTCCCGTGCTGTTCCCACCTGGGCCCTCTGGATCTCGCCAGTTTCCACCAAGCCGGTGAGAGCCTGTTCAAAGACAGGGTCCAGCATCCGGTTCTCCCAGGCATCATTGGTGAAAGATGCTTCTGTCAGCCAAAGACACTGGTTCCGTAAAATGTTAAAGAAACCGCTGGTAGAACAATAGTGGTAAATCATCCGGTCTTCCTGACAAGTCGACATGATGTGCGCCCCTTCTCTCCCAGCCGTAACCTGGACGAATCCGACTGGGGTATAGTCACTCTTAGTATTATACCGTAAGCCAGGGAAATTTGCTTGCAAAAACTTCATGTATCCTTATGGGAAGCACAAAATAAAATAATTTTCTGCTTTTTATGACGATTTGTGATATACTGTACAAGTGTAAACTTTTTAAAATATACAAGAACGGAGGCTTCTATCATGTTCCATATTGCCCTTTGTGACAGTGACCATGCCACTATTGCACGACTCACCCGCTATATCCATCAGCTCCCGCATCCCACTGATGCCATGAAAATCTACCCGTTTTCCAGCGGCAATACCTTGATCGAAACCTGCCGCCGCAAGATCCATTTCAACCTGGTGGTCCTAGGGTCTTTCCAGGGGGAACATCACCATCTGAAAATCGCCCGGGTGCTGCGCCGCTTCGATTCCTTGGTCCCCATTATGGTCATTTCCGATCACATCCAGGATTCCCTGGCCGGCTACGAGATCCCTTTGTACCGTTATTATCACAAATCCGTTGCCCCCTTTCTCTTCCAAAAAGATCTGCAGCATCTGCTGGAAAGCAATTCCTGTCCCCAAAACCATTCCTATCTGTTCAGCAACTGGCAGGGGCTGCACCATGTCCTGCTGAAGGAAATCCTCTTTTTCAAATCAGAGGGATCCCGGATCCTGGTTGCCACCCAGCGGGGCTCTTTCATCTACAGGGATTCCATCCGGAGCCTGGAAGTCCGTCTCCAACGATACAACTTCCTGAGAATCCACCGCAGCTATATGGTGAATCTCCACTGGATCCGGAATATCCGGGGTGAAGAGGTGACCCTGCTGAACGGAAGGATCCTCCCTCTGGCCAAGACCCGTTCCAAGATGCTTCGGGAGAGCATGGTCAGCCAGCTGGGACAGATATGAAAAGAGGTGCTGCCCCAACAGCACCTCTTTCACCGATCCAGTGTCCTTTTTCTACCCTTTCATCCTTTCCCCGATGATCCTGGCTACATAGACACCGCTGGCACTGGCCTGGCTCAGTCCCCGGGTAATGCCTGCGCCATCTCCGATGGCAAAGAAATTGGGCAGCTTCGTTTCCAGCTGGCCATCTAATTCCAACCGGGAACTGTAGAATTTCACTTCCACTCCGTACAGAAGCGTGTCATCATTGGCAGTCCCCGGAGCCACTTTGTCCAGGGCATAGATCATCTCGATGATATTGTCCAGATGCCGTTTGGGCAGCACCAGGCTCAAGTCTCCAGGCACTGCATTGAGGGTGGGCCGAAGAAAGCTCTGCCCCAGCCGATGGGAATTTGTCCTCCGTCCCTTGATCAAATCTCCAAAACGCTGGACCAGGACCCCGCCTCCCAGCATATTGGAAAGGGAAGCAATATGCTTGCCATAGCGATGGGGTTCCTTGAAAGGTTCTGTGAATCGATTGCTCACCAGAAGGGCGAAGTTGGTATTGCCGCTGTTTCTTTTCGGGTCACTGAAACTATGCCCGTTGACGGTGATGATGCCATCGGTATTTTCTGCTACCACATAACCATTGGGATTCATGCAGAAAGTCCGCACCCGATCTCCATATCCCTTGGTCCGGTAGACCAGTTTGGCTTCATAGACTTCATCAGTGATCTCCTGGAATACCGCCGCAGGGACCTCCACCCGGACCCCTACATCTACCTGATTGTTGGTCAGTTCCAGTCCCAGGCCCTCGCACTGATCGGAGAACCATTCAGCCCCAGCCCGGCCGGGAGCGCCGATTAGGTAGGTACACTGAATGCTGTCTTCCCGGTCTTTCAAAAGCACTTCATAGCCTTCGCTGCAGGGGCGGAAAGATTCCACCTGGGTGTCACATTGGATCTCAATGCCATGTTCCAGCAGGAACCGGTAGATGCTGGCCATGAGTTTCCGGTTATTGTCCGTTCCCAGATGGCGCACCTTGGCATTTAAAAGGTGCAGATCCACCCCCAGGGCCTTCCGGCCGATCTTACAGTTTTTGGTGGAATAGACTTCCCCAGGAGCACCATGTTTCAAATTGATGCCATCCACATAATCGATCAATTCCATCACGGTCTTTTTGGGGATATAATCACTGAGCCACCCACCGAATTCCGTAGTAAAGTTGTATTTCCCGTCAGAAAACGCCCCTGCGCCCCCAAAGCCCCGCATGATGCTGCAGGGAGTGCAGCGGACACACTTTTCCACCTTGCCGGCAATGATGGGGCAGTTCCGGAAGTCGATGGCATGGCCTTCTTCCAGGATCAGGACTTTCACTTCAGGATATTTCAGGACAAACTCATATGCTGCATAAATGGAAGCCGGGCCGCCGCCGATAATGGCCACATCGACTTTTTTCTTCATTTCTTGAACACCTCTTTGTCATTGACTGTATTGAAGATAATGGAGGAAATCTGGTTGATGGTCTTCCTGCTTTCTTCCGGACGCACCGCTTTATCCATCAAAATGGCCAACACATATTTTTCCTTCCCGTAAATGATGCCGGCAGAACCCAGGACCGCCCCCCGGTCGGACTGGAGGCCGGCGATTTTCGTCTTCTTAGGCAGCAGGGCTCCCAGCATATCCCGCCCAGGCTGTTTCCGCAGGAGTCCCACCAGATAAGCATCCTGTTTCTGAGATACACATTTCCCCTCATAAAGCCGGGTCAGCAGATTCACCAGATCGTTGACGGAAGTATAGCTGAGCTGCCGTTTCTCCTGAGGGGCCAGAACATCTTCTCCATTTTCCCCAGAGGGCAGCTGATGGATGCCGATGACCGTATCTGCATATCCCTGTTTGGCCAGCCAGCTATTCAGGTCCTCCCGGCCGGCAATCCAGATCAGCTTATACAAAGCTGTAGCATCATTCTGGAGCAGCATGTCCTCCAGCAGATTCTGTACCGTAAGACGGCTGCCTACCGGCAGTTTCCCCAAAACTGGGCTGTCCGGACGGAAATCCTTTTCCCGAAGCGTATAGACTTCGTCCAGTGCCAGTTCCTTGTCTTCCACCTGCCGCAGCACGCCGGCAGCCACATAAAGACGCACCATGTCCCCCGCCGGCATCTTCCCGGAATAATTGTAGAACACATCTTCATTCTCCAGGGAATGGTAATAGACAGAACAGGCGGCTCCGCTCTGGGCGATGACATTGTTCAAATAATCATAGGGCAGTTTGGTATCCTGGGAATGGACCGTCTGTGCCTGCTGAGCCTGCTGCTGCTGTTCCAGATATTTGGGACTCCGGTGGAGAAGGGTGATGGACACCGCCCCCACCACCACAAGAGCGATGAAGCAAAGGAGGATCTTCTTATTAATGCTCATAATGTACTCATGACCTTTCTATGGACCTTCAGCCACTTTTCCCGTTCCCTGTAATCCGGCAGGATCCGGGCCACAGAGAGCCAGAAGGCTTTGTTATGGGACATATTCCGGATATGGCAGAGTTCATGGACCACCACATAGGCAATGACCTCCCGAGGACAGAATACCAGAGGCCAGGAGAAGCCCAGTTCCCCTTTATAATTGCAGTACCCCCAGCGGGATCGGGCCCGGCTGCATTTTACCCGGGGCAGAGGCAGCCCCATGAGGGACGCATACTGGCTGACCATTTCAAACAGTATCGGTGCCAACTGCTGGATCAGGAAGCGGACCAGACTCTCCCGGGTTTCTTCCAGGCCCATAAAAAGGTTCCCTGACTGGAGCCGGAATCCTTTTCCCGGCTGCCGATGCAGGGTGCAATCCTGTCCGAACAGCAGGAAAGTCTCCCCCTCCTCCAGTTCCAGAGTCCGGTGTTCCGACTGTTCCCGGCGGACCTTTTCCTGGGCCCGCTTGATCCATGATTCTTTTTTTGCCACTACCTGTTCCAGCTGCCGTCGGGAAAGGCCGTAAGGGATCCGCAGGACCAAGGTCCCATCTCCGCAGACTTCAAAACCGATACTCCGGCGCCAGGACTGGATGATCCGGGCATTTTTCAACAAAGATTGATCTATCATAGCCTTCCTATTATAGCATAGAACATTGACCACTGTCATACTTTCTCCTATAATATCAGTAACATACGGAGGAAGTGTAATCTCATGGATTCTTTGCATATCCCGACTACAGCGCTGACGCTGATCCTGATTGTCTTTATCTCTTTTTCAGCCTTTTTTTCTGCCTCGGAAACAGCTCTCACCGGTTCCAATAAGCTGCGGCTGAAGAACCAGGCCAAAGGAGGCAGCAAAAAAGCCCGGAAGGCCCTTCGGCTGCTGAACCATTTTGACGATGCCCTGTCCACCATCCTGATTGGGAACAATGTGGTGAACATCGCCACCGCATCCCTGGCTGCCGCTGTCTCCACAGCGGCTTTTGGTCCATCTGGACTGGCGCTGGCTACCGTTTTCACCACCATCGTGATCCTGATTTTTGGAGAAGTGATCCCGAAAAGTGTGGCCAGCGATGCACCGGAAAAATATGCCATGGACTGCTCTGGTCTGCTCAGTGTACTGGTTTTCCTGTTCACCCCGCTGAATTTCCTGTTCCGGCTGCTGAAAAGTGCTTTCAACCGCTGCCTGCGCAAGAAAGTCTCCCACAAGTATGCCACAGAAGATGAACTGCTGCTGATGGTGGATGAAGTGGAAAGTGGAGGCGGCATCAACAAACAGGACAGTCAGCTGATCAAAAGCGCCATTGAGTTCAGTGATATCCGGGTTCGGGAAATCATGACCCCCCGGGTGGACATGGTGGCCATGGATATTTCCGAAGGAAAGGAAGAAGCCTTGAAGCTGTTCAGCGGCCATGGCTTTTCCCGGCTGCCAGTGTTCAAAGATGACTACAGTGAAATCATTGGAGTCCTCCACGCCAAGGATTTCTTTGCGGCCTATCTCCAGGATCCTCATTTCGACCTGAAAAAACAGATTAAAAAAGCAGCCCTGGTCCATCAGTCCACCAAAATCTCCCGGGTGCTGAAGACCCTGCAAGAAGCCAAGGTAGAAATGGCCATGGTGATGGACAGTTATGGTACGGTCCGGGGCCTGGTGACCACCGAAGACATTGTGGAAGAGCTGGTGGGAGAGATTTGGGATGAGCACGACAAGGCAGTTTCTTCATTCCGGAAACTGGGCAAGAACCGGTATCTGGTTTCCTGCTCCTCCAATTCCCAGAACGCCAATCTGTTCGATCTGTTCAAATACCTGGATCTGGATATCGACGATTACGGATTGGAAAACAATTCCATCAGCGGCTGGGTGGTGGATACCCTGGAAACCATCCCCAAGAAAGGGGATACCTTTGACTGCCGGAACCTCCATGTGACCGTGACCCAGGCTAATGAACACCGGGTCCAAGAAATCATCGTGGAGGTGCGGCCGGAGAGAAAAAAGGATAGCGAAGAGTAAAACGTGAAGAGCGAAAGGATGTGTTGGCATGGAAAACCGATTTTTGATCGTAGTCGATATGCAGAATGATTTTGTAGGCGGCAGCCTAGGGTCGGAGGCGGCCCAGGCCATTACTCCGGCCGTCCTGAAAAAAGTGGCTGCCTTCCCCGGGAAGGTGATTTTCACCCAGGACACCCATGGCACAGATTATTTGGAGACCCAGGAAGGCCGCCGGTTGCCGGTGAAACACTGCATCAAAGGGACGCCGGGCTGGCGGCTGATCCCAGGGCTGGAAAAGCTCCAACAGGAACACCACTGGCCCGTGATCCAAAAGCCTTCTTTCGGTTCGGTGAAGCTGGCAGAAACTCTCCAGGAACTGGACCGGAAACAGTCCATCAGCAGCATCGAACTGATCGGCCTGTGCACGGACATCTGTGTGGTGAGCAATGCACTGCTGCTGAAGGCGGCTCTGCCAGAAGTGGAAATCCGGGTGGACAGCCGCTGCTGTGCCGGGGTCACACCGGAAAGCCATCAGGCAGCCCTGGAAACCATGAAAAGCTGCCAAATTGTAGTAGAATAAAAAAGATGGATCCGCTGCGCACGCAGCGGATCCATCTTCTTTATTCTTTTTCTTCCGGCTGGGGCGCCAGCATGATCTTGATGATCTCCTTATCCGTTTCCCGCATGCCTTCCCGACCCAGCTGGCTAACGTTGCGGATGGTGGCTTCCACTCCGTTGTTCACAATGCCGTCTCCGCTCTTGAACTCGTTGCCGCTCTTGTACATGGAGTAGCCCAGGAGCCCGGCTTCCACGCTGGAAGCGATCTTGGCGGCACAGGAGGCCTTAGCCCCGTCACAGATGATCCCGGACACAATGGCCAGAGAATTGACCAAGGTATGGGAAATGGCATCATAGCCTTCCCCATGGAGATAGGCAATGCCGCAGCCAGCGGCGCACCCGGCGCTGACGGCCCCGCAGTAGGCGGACAGCCGACCGATTCCGGTCTTTTCATGGATGGCGATCAGGTTGGACAGAGTGAGAGCCCGGTACAGTTTTTCCTTGGAAACATTCAGTTCCTTGGCGTATTCGATGACAGGCACGGACACGGTGATCCCCTGGTTGCCACTGCCGGAATTGATCACCACCGGCAGTTCGCAGCCGTTCATCCGGGCATCGGACCCGGCCGCCGCCTTGGCCACCGCCCGGTTCTTGATGTCGCTGCCATAGGTCTTCAGCAGCACAGAACCGATGTTGGCCCCATAGTTCCCCAGCAGCCCTTCTTCGGAAATGGCAGTGTTGCACTGGATCTGGGGATCCAGCATGGGCTTCACGTCTTCGATATCACAGGTATTTGCGAAATCCAGGATGTCTCTGATGTTCAGCAGGTTCTTGTCCGCCAGGCCCACCTCTTTGCTTTCGTCTTGACAGCCGGCGCCTCCGTCCTTCTTGGCTTCGTACAGGGTCTTTTCATCCTTCTGGATCAGGACGATGTTGGTGTGGTACTGGGCGATCCGCACCAGGGAAGAATGGTCTTTCTTGTGGAGTTTGACGATGATATCGAAGATCAGTCCATTGTCCACCGCATCCACCTGGATGGGCACGTTCTTCAGGAAGTCCTTCATTTCTTTCTTCTGTTCCGGAGTCACTTCCGCAATGACTTCCAGCTGCTTTTCAGATTTGCCGCCCACGATCCCAGCGGCGGCTGCTGCCTGGATGCCTTTCAGTCCGTCAGTGTTGGGCACCACCACACTCTTTACATTCTTGATGATGTTGCCGCTGACGCCGATTTCCACCTTGTCCGGCAGGGCCCCCAGGATTTCCCGGGCTTTGGCCGCCGCATAAGCAATGGCAATGGGTTCGGTGCAGCCCATGGCCGGCACCAGTTCTTCCTTTAGGATCTGTACATAAGTCCCATATCTTTTATCCGTCTTTTCCATTTGATTCTCCCCTTATTTCTATTTCTTCCGATTGAAAGTCAGCCGCATCTGATGCCACACCACATCTCCGTGGGTGGAATCAGAGATGCCTTCATCCACAAAACCGAATTTGGCGTAATAGTGGACCAGCCTGTCCTTGCAGGTGAGCACCACCCCCTGCCGGCCCTCCGCCTGGGCCGCATCGATGAATTTTTCCAGTACTTCACCGGCCAGGCCCTGTTTCCGACGGTGGGGATCCGTGTCCACCCCGAAGATCATCTGCCAGGCCCCGTCTTCCTGATGCATGTCCGCTTTTTCATACATCTCGTCGGTCAGGTCCGGGTGATCCGTCACCAGGCCGTTTACAAAGGAGACCAGCTGATCTCCGTCCCACAGGAGGAAAAAGTGATTGGGATAGGTCTTCACCCGATCCTGGATGGATTTCCGGGTAGCCGCTTCTGCCTGAGGGAAGCAGGCGGCTTCCAGGTTGGCGATGGCGTCCACATCCTGGGGCTTAGCACAGCGAATTTCCATATCAGTCTTCCTCCTCTTTCCCGCTTTTGTTTTTGTCCTGGAGAATGTCCACAATGGTCTTTTCCGTCCCCGTCATACCGGGAGAGGCGATCCGTCCCATATTCTTCATGGTTTCTTCCGGGGTGGCCCCGTTGATCCCGTGGGCATCGAAGATATAAGCATGGTCCATGGCCAGGGCCGCAGAGGCAAAAGCCATTTCCACCGCCGTCATGCCTTTCATGACGCAGCCCTGGTTGCCTCCGTCGCAGATCATGCCGGTAATGGAGCTGGCCATGTTGTTGAGAGCCCGGGTCATGCCCTCCGCGTCCCCGCCCTTCAGGAACACCAGGGCGCAGGCGGCACCAGTACCGGCGGCAATGGCGCAGCCGCAGAAGGCGGACAGCTTGCCGGAATATTCCTTGATGTACATGCAGATCAGATAACTCAAAGCAGTGGCCCGGAGCAGCTGTTCTTCCGTGCAGTGTTCTACTTTATAGAACGCATAGAGGGGCAGGGTGGCGATGATCCCGTGGGCCCCAGAACCGGTGATGCTCATGGCCGGCTTGTCCAGGCCGATGACCCGGGCTTCGATGGCTCCGTTGCAGATGAGCGCCGCTGTCTTCACCACATCTTCAGAGAAGACCTTCCCTCCGTTCATGGCAAGGAGTACCCGGGCAAAGGTGGTCCGGGGACTGTCCAGTCCTTCCTGGAACAAGGCCATATTCATGGTGAAGGCTTCCCGGATGAAGGAAATCTCTTCCAGAGGCACGGTCCGGGCGTACTCTGCCAGCTGGGCCAGGGTGTACCGGTGGATTACCGGCACCTGTTCCCTCCCCTCCTCTTTCTGGAGTCCAGCCGTCTTGTCCAGCACCGCCCGGCCGTCTTCTGTCACCTTCACAATGTTGGTGTGGGCGTCCCGGATCAGGCAGGAGGCACTGTGGCTCCCGGCAGCTACCCGGGCTTCGATGGAGATCCGGCTGGTGATTTCACTCATGTGGACAGTGATTTTCCCGGCCTTTACCATAGCTTCCGCGGCCTTCACATCTTCTTCCGTGATCCCATCCAGACATAAAAGTCCCTTTTTCGGGTCCGCCGCCAAGGCTCCCAGGGCCGCCGCATAGGCGTTCCCCACATGGCTGGTGCCGGGGATGCCGCAGGTAAAGGCGTTTTTGTAGATGCCGCTGTTCAGGATCAGCTCCACCTTCTCCGGTTTTTCCGGCAGATGGCGACAGGCGGTGGAAACCGCCAGGGCAATGGCTCCAGGTTCCGTCACCCCCAGGGCCGGTTTCATATCCTCACGGATCAGTTGGGTCAAAGCATGCATGGTTGTGATCTCCTTCGTTTTATTGGTAAGGACCCGCCCAAAAGGCGGGTCCTCTCCTTAGGCCGCTGACCGTTGGCAGCTGACCGTTGACAGTCTTTATTTCAGTACTTCCTTCAGATCCAAGGTCTTGCTGCCGTCTTCTTTTACGAAGCAGGGGATCCCCAGACGTTCGGTGCCCCGGATTTCAGCGTACAGCGGATCGCTGTCCCGGAGGGCCAGGTACTGTTTCAGGTCAGCATGGCTGGCCAGGATATCCACAAAGTCGATTTCCGCGCCGGCAGCGGCCAGCTGGTTCAGGGCATAGAGGGTGTCTGGGCAGCAGTGGCTGCCGATTACTTTGATCTGCATAAGTCATCTCTCCTTTTGTTGTACACTGTTTCACAGGTATTATACCAGATTTTATTTGTTCCCGCAGTCGCATCCACTGATCTGGGCGGCAATGGCTGCTTTTTCCGGATCGGTCTTCCGGTCGGACTTCTTATCCATCCAGCCCTTGCCTTCCACCATCCGGCTGATCATCATGGAAGCCACGGTATCCCCGGAAGAGTTCAGGCAGGTAGCCATGGGGTCAACCAGGTAACCGATGGTCACGATGATGGGGAATGCTTCCTGGGGGAAGCCGAACAGGCTGACGATGAGCATTTCGCCTACCATGCCGCCTCCGGGAGCCCCGGACAGGACGAAGGCACTGAGGATGGATACAGCGATGGCTTTGGCGTACACATCGATGCCAGTGAAGGGCATGCCGAAGATTTCAAACAGGAAGGCAATCTTCACAATGGAGCTGAGCACAGAACCATCCATGTGCATGGTGGCACCCAGGGGCAGGACGATGTCGTAGATGTCTTCAGGGACCCCGATTTCATCGCAGGCTTCCATATTGGCCGGGATGGCGGCACAGGAGCTCTGGGTGCCGAAGGCAGTGACCGCCGGTTTCAGGATGTGGCCCCAGAAGGCCCGGACGCCCCGGCTGCCTCCCGCATAATAGGCGTAGGCAGTGAAGAAGATGATGGCGTAGACAACGCACATGGGATAATAGATAGCCATGGTCCGGCCATAATCGCCGATCAGCTGGGGACCGTATTCCCCCACCAGGTTGGCGAAGTAGGCACCCAGGCCGATGGGGGCCAGCTTCATGATCATGTTCACCAGCTTCATGATGATGTCATTCAGGTTGGCCATGAATTTCCCTACAGGAGATTCAGCCCCACCGCACATGCTCATGGCAATCCCCATGGCGATAGCCGCCACGATGTTGGGCAGCATGTTCTTCCGGCTGAACAGGCCTACAAAGTCATCCACGGTCAGTGTCTGGACGAACATCTGCCCGGCAGACAGGGCTTTGCCCACTTTCCCGGCAGAGAGCTGCACGGTGGTGTTGGCAGCCGGCGGCCAGATATTGACCACCACCAGTACCAGGGCGGCGGCAAACATACCGGTGACGATGAAGGTGAATACCAGGCTGCTCAGGATCTTGCCAAGACGTTTCAGGTTCAGCATGCTCCCCACGGCAGTAGCAATGGATACAAAGACCATGGGCACCACAATGGTGAACATCAGGTTGATGAAAATATCCCCCAGGGGTTTCAGGACCGTTGCCTGTTTCCCGAAGACAATCCCGATGATGGCTCCCAGGACGATACCGCCCAGGAGGATCAGCGGAAACCGGTAGCTTTCCCACAACTCCTTCTTGGTCATGACAGGTTCCCCCTTACTTTTTCAGACCGTCTACGGCTTCTTTCAGCTGCTGCATGGCTTTTTCCAAGGTAGCTCTCGGGCAGGCCACGTTCAGTCTCATGTAGCCGTGGAGGGAGCGGCCGAAGGAATGGCCGGGGTTTAGGCCCAGATGAGCCTTGTGGACGAAGAAATCCACCAATTCTTCATTGCCCAGTCCCAATTCCCGGCAGTCCAGCCACATGAGATAGGTAGCATCCGGGCAATTGGGTTTGATCTGAGGAATGTGCTTCTTACAGAAGTCGATCACATAATCGAAGTTGTCAGATACATAGGCCAGCATCTGGTCCAGCCATTCCTGGCCATACCGATAGGCGGCTTCCATGGCCACGGAGCTGAAGGCATTGTTCCGGTGGATATCCATGCTGAACCAGTAATGATCGAAAGTGTCCTTCAGTTCCTTGTTGGGGAAGATCACCGTAGCGGCTTGGAGACCAGCCAGGTTGAAGGTCTTGGTGGCGGATACGCAGGTGATCACCTTGTCCTTGTAGCTGGGATCCACCGTAATGGCTGCCGTATGATGTTTGCCGTGGAAAATCAGATCGGAGTGGATTTCGTCGGAAATCACCAGCACATCATTGGCCAGACAGATATCGATCATCTTTTTCAATTCTTCCGGTTTCCACACCTTCCCCAGAGGGTTATGAGGGTTGCACAGCAGGAAGATCTTGGATTCTTTGGCTTTCTTTTCGAAATCCGCGAAATCTACTTCCCATTCCTCGCCCTTCCGGACCATTTCGCTTTCCGCTACGGAACGGCCGGTGTTTTCGGTGATGTCGTAGAATTCCGCGTAGACAGGGGTCAGGAACAACACCTTGTCCCCGGGTTTGGAACACAGTTTGATGAGGGAAGCCATGGCGGAAACCACACCGATGGTCCAGCTCATGAGAGCCGTATCCGGTTTGTAGTGGTTATGTTTTTCTTCCCATTCCTGGACGGCTTCAAAATAGCTGGCCGGCCGGGAAGTGTAGCCCCAAATCCCTTCCTGGGCTTTTTTCACACAAGCATCGATGATGGGCTGGGCAGTCCGGAAATCCATATCCGCAACCCACAGAGGGATTACATCGTCAGTGCCGAAGACTTTTTTCCGTTCATCGTATTTGGAAGAACGGTTGTTGGAACGGTCGATCACTTCATCAAAATTGTATTTCATTTTTTTCTCCCCTTGTCTGTCAGATGGCGGAGAGGCGCTGCCTCCCCATCCCATTTATTTTACGGCAACAACTTCGATTTCCACTTTGGCGTCTTTGGGCAGGGCTCCCACCTGGAAAGCAGCCCGGGCCGGGAAGGGTTTGGAGAAGTATTCCCCGTACACTTCATTCATGGCACCGAAATCAGCGATGTCCTTCAGCAGCACGATGCTTTTCACCACGTCTGCCATGGTATATCCAGCTTCTTCCAGGATCACCTTGATATTTTCCAGAGATTGGCGGGTCTGGGCGGCAATGTCATCGGCCGGGAAAGCGCCAGTCTTGGCATCGATGGGCAGCTGGCCGGATACATAGATGGTATTGCCTGCCTGGATGGCCTGGGAATAAGGTCCAATGGCTGCAGGAGCCTTCTTGGAAGCAACTTCTTTGTTCATGGTTCAATGATCTCCTTTTCTGTCTATTCAGGAGGTTTTGCCTCCTTTCGATGGCCTTATTGTACGACCATTTGCATTTTTTTGAAAATGCTGTCATTCTCATTTAACGAGACATTTTTTCGTTTTTTATCTCTTGAGAAAAGAAAAACCATTGTTTTTTCCTGTTAAATCTTTTACAATTAATTTATCGAAAGTTTTTTGGCGGATTATTCTATTTATAGGAATCGGGATTATGGATATTGCCAGACAAATCGGGAACAACATCAAACATTACCGGACACGGAAGAATCTGAGTATCCAGGAACTGGCAGACGCTGTGTGCAAGAGCCGGGCTACCATGTACAAATATGAAAACGGCCAGATCATCATGGACATCAATGTGCTGTATGACCTGGCAGAAGTATTGGAAGTACCGGTGGACCATCTGCTGTACCAGCCGCCTATGACCCGTGACGATCCAGGCCTCCAGGCTGTACCGGCCTTCTTTGTGGATCTGAACCGGCTGTATGCCTACTATTATGACGGACGGCGGAAAAAAATCTGTGAAAGCATCATCGACCTGGTGGGAGCAACCGCAGAGGAAGAGCGGGTAGTGCTGCCAGGATTGGAAGAACAGAAAAAGGGCAGCGCTCCCGGAGAAAAGCATTTTGACATCCGGATGTATATGGATATCTTGGACGAGGAGAACATCCAAATCTGTGAACATACCTATACCGGCCGGATCACCCATTATGGTGCCCTGACCAATATGGTGTTCCAGAACTACAACGTCCGGCTGGAACAGTACATGATTTCCGTCCCTTCTCCCTATATCGACGGCGAAAAGAAATGGGCCCTGGCCTTCGGGATCTCCTCCCATCCCCTGATGCCCACTTCCGCCAAACTTCTCTTGAGCAAAAGCCGGCTGGCAAAGACCAGGGATCTGGCCCAGGAATTGGCCATCTCCAAAGAAGACATCCGACTGCTGAAGCTGTACAACATGTTTGTGGTGCTGTAATGGAAAAAGAGGGTGCTGCACAAAATATGCAACACCCTCTTTGATTATGGAATTGGTGCGGCTGACAGGACTTGAACCTGCACGTCGAAGACACCAGATCCTAAGTCTGGCGCGTCTGCCAATTCCGCCACAGCCGCTTTTCAGATACAAAAAAATGGTGATCCACCCGGGATTCGAACCCGGGACACCCTGATTAAAAGTCAGGTGCTCTACCAACTGAGCTAGTGAATCACTTGGCTGGGGCAGCTGGACTCGAACCAACGCATGCGGGAGTCAAAGTCCCGTGCCTTACCGACTTGGCTATGCCCCAAAAAAGATAAAAAAAATATGGGGTGGATAGTGGGGATCGAACCCACGCGTGCCGGAGCCACAATCCGGTGTGTTAACCGCTTCACCATATCCACCATATTTCTTTATCGCCATCCGACGACTTAGTTATTCTAGCATAGACACGTGAAAAGTGTCAAGGCTTTTTTCTTTTTTTCTAAGAAAAAGATGGATCAATCAATCCCGGCCAGGCTTCGGTGTGCCAGCCCCACCCCCAGTTCATTCAGGTTCAGTACCCCCACACTCATATACACCGCCACGCAAAGATGTTCCCCATAGCGGGCTACGCCGATTTTTCCTCCTACATTGAAGCCTGTAGCCTTGGTCATCATCTGCTCCAGGGCTTCATGGGCTGCACCGGCTACCGTCCCCGCTCCTACATGGGAATCTGTGACGATATTCTGCCGTTCCGCAGCTACCACGGCCCGTTCAACGATTTTCTTGATGGAGGGAAGGAATTCCCCTCCGAAATCCACGGCCGCAGCCCGAAAGCCCTGTTCCTTCAATTTCTCCTTCAGCCGATCCTCATCTTCCCGGGTAGCCGTCAAGGCCATCCACAGCGCTGCACGTCCTACATCGATACTGGCAATGGGTCTGTTCATGGTTCCATCCCTTTCCTACAAAATTCTGCTTCTCCATTATACCAAAGATTCCCTTGTCAGGGAATGATGGGGCTGATAGAATGAGGAGATGCAAATATAGTGGTTAAGTGCACCATCCGTAGGGGGCGCAGGCCCGGCCGCCCGATCAGCTCTCCCCCTCTGCACTCTTCACTCGGTTATCCTGAAAGGAGGACACCATCATGTCCGTCATCATGGCTGAAGAACTACAGTCCGGTCTCATTTTAGGAGACAAAGACAATGAACAGTACCTGTACATGCCCGGCAGTGAAATTGGCAGCGACAATCCCATGTGCATCTTCGAAGAGCATGGGAACAAAACCGATCTGCATCTGGAAGAGGCCGTAGAGCTGGCCAAGCGCCTGACCCTGAAACCCACCTCTCACCCGGTGTACGGAAAAAGGGCTTATTGAAAAAAGGGGGGATGCTGCACATTGCGTGCAGCATCCCCCTCCCCTTACATCCTCTCCCGAATGGCTTCCAGGAATTCCTCGCTGTTGACCTTCTTTTTATCTGGCAGGCTGGATACGGCCACCAAGTCCCCTGTCATGATCCCTTCTTCCAAGGTCTGGAGGGTGGCGTTTTCCAACCGGCCCGCAAAATCCACCAGGTCCGGCAGCTGGTCCAGCTGCCCCCGTTTCCTCATGGCTCCCGTCCAGGCAAACAGGGTGGCCACCGGGTTGGTGGATGTCTTTTCCCCCTTCAAGTACCGGTAGTAGTGGCGCTGGACCGTACCGTGGGCTGCTTCGTATTCATAGCAGCCATCCGGAGACACCAGCACGGAAGTCATCATGGCCAGGCTCCCAAAAGCGGTAGCCATCATATCGCTCATCACGTCCCCATCATAGTTCTTGCAGGCCCAGATCATGCCCCCCTTGGACCGGACCACCCGAGCCACCACGTCGTCGATGAGGGTGTAGAAATATTCGATGCCCGCTGCTTCGAACTTTTCTTTGTATTCGGCATCATAAATATCCTGGAAAATGTCCTTGAACCGGTGGTCATAGATTTTGGACACCGTGTCCTTGGTGGCAAACCACAGGTCTTCCTTCTGTTCCAGAGCAAAATTGAAGCAGGAGCGAGCAAAATTGCTGATGGACTGGTCCGTGTTGTAGACTCCCTGGACGATTCCAGCATCCTGGAAGTCCATAATGGTCCGGCGGATTTCCTTTCCATCCGCCCCGGTGACCACCAGTTCCGCCTTGGCAGGCCCATCCACCCGGAGCTCCGCGTTCTTGTAAATATCCCCATAGGCATGCCGGGCAATGGTAATGGGCTTTTCCCAGGTAGGGATCAGGGGACGGATGCCCTTCACCATAATGGGTTTCCGGAACACCGTCCCGTCCAGGATGGCCCGGATGGTACCGTTGGGACTGGCCCACATTTTCTTCAGTCCGTATTCCTTCACCCGGGCCGCGTTGGCCGTAATGGTGGCACATTTCACCGCCACCCCGTATTTTTTGGTGGCCAGGGCCGAATCGACAGTCACCTGGTCGTCCGTATCGTCCCGATGCTTCATGCCCAGGTCGTAATATTCCGTTTTCAAGTCCACATAAGGAACAATCAGGATATCTTTGATCATCTGCCAAAGGATCCGGGTCATTTCATCCCCATCCATTTCCACCAGAGGGGTCGTCATTTTGATTTTATCCGCCATGCCACTCTCTCCCTTCTCAAACAAAGACAGCAGTATATACTGTATTTATCATACCACAGATACGAAAAAGGGAAAAATACGAAAAAAGCAGAGGCAGCTATCGGATAAACTGATGGCAGTAAGGTGGTGAAGTAATCAGGCGGACAGGTGCACCCAACCGTAAGGGCCAGTCCGACGTCTTTTACATTCTAAACCAGATGCCCGGCATCGGTTCTCCTTCAGCCGTACAAAAAAGGAGCTGCTGTGAGCTGACCCCCAATTGTTAGACCAAAAATCTAACAATTGGGGGTCAGTTTTTTATGGCAAAACACAGCTATGAATTTAAGAAAAAAATAGTACTGGAATATTTGAACAGTGACGAAGGGTGTATTTCTATTTCACGTAAATATGGGATGGCAAGTAGCAGCCAGCTGCTAAAGTGGGTTGCTGCTTACAAGGCATTTGGTGATGATGGACTGAAAAGATCCCGCTCTCAAAAAATATACTCTTTCAAAGAAAAACTTTCTGTGGTAGAGTCTTACTTAACAAATGAAATCTCATATCAGGAACTAGCAATTCAAGTAGGGATCAACAACCCATCAATGATTGCCAGATGGGTCAATGAATTTAGAATTGCGGGACCAGATGCTTTACGGTCATATAAAAAAGGCAGGAAGAGAACTTTGAACAAATCTCAAACAAAAAAAACAGATACCCAGGTTCAGCAGCCGATGGTCGACATCAGTGTGGAACATGTCAAGGAGTTAGAGGATGAAAATCTTAAACTCCGTATAGAGAATGCTTTTTTAAAAGAACTGAGGAGACTGCGTTTAGAGGACGAAGCAAAAATGAGAGAGTTGCGAAAATCATCTCCAGTCTCCGAAGATCATTCAAATTGAAAGACCTTCTCTCCTATACTCAAATGCCCAAAGCGACCTATATGTACTGGCAGAAACGGTTTGACCGCGTGAATCCAGACCAGGAAGTAGAGGACAAAATACAGGAAATCCGCAGCCAGCATAAAGATTATGGATATCGGCGCATGACCGGTGAGCTGAAGAATCAAGGGATTTGCGTGAACAAGAAGAAAGTTCAACGTATCATGCAGAAACTGAGCCTTCAGGTAACATCCTTTACCCGGAAAAGCCGTAAATACAGTTCCTATAAGGGTAAGGTAGGGACCATTGCTCCGAATAGAATACATCGTCGTTTTGAGACGAATATCCCACATCAGAAGATTACGACCGATACTTCAGAATTCAAATATTATGAAGTAGATACACAGGGACATCTGACCCTGCACAAGCTTTATCTGGATCCTTTCCTGGACATGTTCGATGATGAAATCATCAGCTATGGAATAGCCAAACGTCCTTCGGCTGAAAGCATACTGGAAGCTCAAGCTGAAGCAATCGAAATTACTGCTGATTGTCCATATCGAAGAACGTTTCACTCCGATCAGGGCTGGGCATACCAAATGAAGGCCTATACCAGGAAACTAAAAAAAGAACGAATTTTTCAGAGCATGTCTCGAAAGGGTAACTGTCATGATAACGCTGTAATGGAAAACTTTTTCGGCTTAATGAAACAGGAAATGTATTATGGAGTGATCTACTACAGCTACGAAGAACTAAAAGCCGCTATCGAACGATACATCAAATACTATAACGAACAAAGGATCAAGGAAAAACTGGGCTGGAAAAGTCCTGTTCAATACAGGCTTTCTTTGCTGGCAGCATAAAAAAGTAACGAGACAGTAAAAACCATCTCGTTACTAAGGTCTAACTTTTTGGGGTCACATCACTGCGCATGCAGCAACCCCTCTTTTTTCTTATCCCTTGAACGCATCCGTCAGAGGCGGTACAATCTGTTTTTTCCGGGACAGCACCTTGGGCAGATGATAATGGCCGTCGGCCTCGGCTTTTCCGAAGGCCTTGTCCAGGATATCCTTGTTCTTCCCGGCCCACAGCAGCTCGGTCACTTCGTCCATGATGTCGGTGACCATCAGCAGGCTGGTATCGGATTCTCCGCCATCTACCATAGCCTGGAGGGCTTTTTGGAGTTCCGGCCATTTGGCTTTGGCGGCTTCTCCGTTCATCACGTTCACCTGAGCCACGGTGACTTTCCCCTGGGGGAAGTCGAATTCCTTCATATCCCCATGGCAGATTTCTTCCGCGCTCATGGAGTTGATGGCGGAACCGGCCTGGAGCATTTCCAGGGCATAGGCCTGGGGATCAGCGATTTCAGCGATCTTAGCCAGGGCACCGGCGGCTTCCTTGTCCTTTTCCGTGGTGGTGGGGGACTTGAAGTACAGGGTGTCGGAGCTGATGGCGGAGAACAGCAGCCCAGCGATTTCTTTGGGCAGGTCCAGCCCATTTTCCACAGCCACATTGTACAGGATGGTGGCGGTGCACCCTACCGGCTGCATCCGGACAAACAGGGGATTGGCGGTAACGATGCCGCCCAGACGGTGATGATCGATGATTTCCAGCAGATTGGCCTTATCCAGACCGTCCACAGCCTGGCTCATTTCATTGTGGTCCACCAGGATGATCTTCTGGCCTTCTTCCACCTTTTCCACCAGTTCCGGAGCCGCCACCTTCCAGTGGTCCAGCACAAACTGGGTTTCCGGGTTCACCTTCCCGGCCCGGCAGGCAGTGACCTTTTCCCCCAGCTGGGTCTTGATCCAGGTATAGCTCAGAGCAGAGCAGATGGAGTCCGTATCCGGGTTCTTGTGCCCGGTAATGATGATGTTTTCCATACAAGCATCTCCTTATTTTTTACTGTCAATCAATATATTATAGCACAGTTTTGAAAGCCCATGAAAGCCAAACACCCCTGGTATTTGGCTTCGTTCCCCTGCAAAGGAACCCGCAGCCCGGGTTCCTTCCTTCGTCCAGTGACCAGTGACGGGGCGGCTGCCCTGCAGCCGTCCCCTATTTCTCCGGTGCAAACCTCCCCATCAGCCTTCTGGCCTGATGGTATCCGTCCATGGCGGCACTCATGATGCCGCCGGCATACCCAGCACCTTCTCCGGTGGGATACAGGCCCCGGCAGTTTACCGACTGACCGTCTTCCCCCCGCAGGATCCGTACTGGTGCAGAAGTCCGGGTCTCCACCCCGATCATCAGCCCCTGGGTGCTGAATCCGGGGAGCTTCCGTTCAAAATCCCGCAGCCCGTGCTCCAGGGATTCCGCCACAAAGTCTGGCAGGATCTTCCGCAAGTCTGCCGGGACCAATCCCGGTCGATAACTGGGCTGGAATGGAATCTCCAGATCTGGCATCTCTTTTTCCATAAAGCTCCGGCTGGTCTGGGCCGGTGCCCGATAATCCCGGCTGACGCTCCAGGCCAGCCGTTCATACTTCCTCTGGAATTCCATCCCTCCCAGGGGCCCAGAAGGGAAGTCTGCCGGATCCACACTCACCACCAGGGCACTGTTGGCCAGTCCCGTATCCCGTTTGAAAGGACTCATGCCGTTCACCACCAAACCTCCCTGTTCAGAAGCCGATGCCACCACCTGTCCTCCCGGGCACATACAGAAGGAATACACCGCCCGGCTCGTTTCCTTGTCGTGATAAATCAGGGCATAATCCGCCGCTCCCAGCTGGGGATGGTTGGCGAACTTCCCGTACTGGGCCCGGTTGATGAGGGCCTGTTCGTGCTCGATCCGCACCCCCACTGCAAAGGCCTTGGCCTCCAGGTGTACGGACCGTTTCAGCAGGGCTGCATAAGTGTCCCGGGCACTGTGGCCGCAGGCCAGGATCACTCCGTTGGTAGCCACCCACTCCCCGCCGTTCAGTTCCACGGCCGTAAGGCCCCGTTCCGGGTCCACCTGGAAATCCGTCACCTGGGTTTCGTATCGGATCTCGCCTCCGGCCTTTTTAATCCGGCTGATGAGCCCGGTGACCATGAGCCGGAGCTTGTCCGTGCCTACATGGGGTTTCTGTTCCGTAAGGATCTCTTTGGGAGCCCCCGCTTCTACAAAAGTCCGGAGCAGATGGCCCATAATGGGGTCGTTCACCCGAGTGGTCAGCTTGCCGTCGGAAAAAGTCCCAGCACCGCCGGCTCCGAACTGTACATTGCTCACTGGATCCAGTTTCCCGGTTTTCCAGAACTGTTCTACATCCTTTACCCGGTGGGATAGGTCCCGTCCCCGTTCCACCACCAAAGGAGCATACCCGTGCCGGGCCAGTTCCAGGGCTGCCACAAGGCCCGCCGGCCCCAAGCCGATCACCACCGGGCGGCCCTGGAGCTTTTCTGTCCCCAGTACAGCCGCCGGTTCTGGTTTTTCTTCCCACAGGGTCACCTGGGAATCCCGGAGAAGCTTTTGGAGTACCGCAGGGGGTACCTCTACTTCCGCCCGGACATGGCAAACCAGACAGATATTGCTTTTCCGCCGGGCGTCCACGGCCTTCCGGACCAAGACCACCTGCCGGAGGGATTTTTCCGGCAGACGGTATTTCCGACTGATGATCTGTTTCAGCGTGTGGTGGCTGTCCAGCCCTACCCGCAGGTTATTGATTCTGATTTCCACCGGCTTTATTGACATCCTGCTGTTCCGTTCCTTTCTGCAAAGTGATCTCCACGATGACGCTGTGCTGGTCAGCCAGTACCTGATCCGGGATCTGGAGAGGCATCTTCAGTTCCACATCACTGGTGATGTTGTTCAGGACAATGGGAGCCGTGAGGATTTCCCGGATGCCGCCCAGGACCTTGGGTTCAGCGGTCAGCCGGACACTGTCCGGTGTGATTTTCACATTCTTGATGGAAACGCCATCCGGCAGCTTCCCGGACATGTTGGCTTTTACAGGGAAGTCATTGGTCCCCAGCTGACGGACAATGGTCACTGTGGTCTTGATCTTGCCCGGTACCACCTTCACATCGTACATTTCCCGTCCCGTCCGGTCCACAGCTACAGCCGTGGCTTCCGCAGAGAAGTTCCGGTCATGGTGGCTGATGTCAACCATCACCAGCACCTTGTCCACCTGAGAAATCCGACCGCTGGCTCCCTTGATGGTCACCTGAGTAGGAGCCAGATCCATCTGGCTGACGGTGACCCCGCTGTTGGGAACGCCTACGATCCGAGGTTCCAGGGTCATGGTCTTTTCCGCTAGAGAATCTGTTTCCAATTGGAGCAGGCTGGGCGTCACTTCCGCCACTTCTCCCAGCCGGACAGAAGCCTGGACGTTATAGGTATTCCGCCCCTTAGGAGCATCTGTAAAGTCGATGAACGCTTTGATATCCCCTTCCCGAAGTACGGCAATCTGAGACCGGGTTCCGCTGACCTTCACATTGACGGTTTCCGGCAGGTCTTTCACCACCATGTCTTCTGCCAAGTTCTGGGCCGTAAGAGGTACCTGGAAAGTCTTGGTAGTAATGGGATTCTGTTCATTCATCACATAGACCCACAGGATGCAGGCACAGACCACGGACATGATCCGCACCAGCCAGGAATTCCGGTTGGGCGTCTGGTTATCTTTCACCATGGCTGCCGCCTCCTTTCTGGTCATCGGAAGTGGAGTGTTTCTTTCCCAGTTTGGCCAGGATGGTATCCTTCCAGTTCAGCATAGGCGTCTTCATCACCGGCCGCAGCAGATCCTTCACGTCTCGATGGGTCAGATAGCGCTGGAGCGCCCCTCCCCGAGCCAGGGAAATGGTCCCAGTCTCTTCACTGACCACCAGCACCAGGGCATCGGTCTGTTCGGAAAGGCCGATGGCCGCCCGATGCCGGGTTCCCAGTTCCTGGCTCAAGTTCCGGGCTTCTGTCAGGGGCAGGAGACAGCTGGCTGCAGCGATCCGATCCCCCCGGATGATTACAGCTCCGTCATGGAGAGGTGTGTTGGGGATGAAGATATTTTCAAAAAGAGCGGTACTGATCAATCCATCGATAGGGATCCCTGTTTCGATGTAATCATCCAGACCGGTCTCCCGTTCAAAGACCATCAGCGCGCCGATCTTGTTCCGGCTCAGGTCGTCTGCCGTGGTAGCCACTGCTTCCAGCATATTTTCCACCTGGATTTCATTGAGCACTGTGCTCCGGCGGAAGAGCTTTCCCCGGCCGATCTGTTCCAAGGCCCGGCGGAGTTCTGGCTGGAACACCACCGGCAGAGCGATCATGACCACCGTCATGAATTTTTCCAGGATCCAGTTGATCACATACAGGTTCAGCCATTTGCTGATCAGCATGATCACCAGCAGCATCAGGAGCCCTTTCACCAGGGATGCCGCTCGGGTATTCTTCAGCATCTGATACAGTTTATTCAGGAAAAATGCCACCACCAGGATATCGATCACATCCAGCATGGTCACGGTATGGATCAAACCAAGGACATGTCCTCCCATACTTCAGCCTCCTTCATTGTATGGTTTTCTTCTATCTAGTTCATTCCAATACAGAAAATCTCATACATATAATATTATAATTATACGCTGAAGTCGAAAAAATGACAATCATCCGTGGTATACTAGGTAAAAAGTCGCAATTTCCACAGAGAAAGGAACCTGCTTATGAATATCCTTGCACTGGCAAAAGCGGAATATCCTGAAACGGTGCGGCTGCGCCGTCATTTCCATGAAAACCCGGAGCTGAGCTGCCGGGAAGTGAAAACCATCGCCTTTCTAGAAGCCTACCTGAAGGAGTTGGGAATCCTTACCATCAATATCCCCGATGGCGGCCTTTTGGGAATCATCGACAGCGGCAAACCCGGGAAGACCCTGCTCATGCGGGCGGATACCGATGCCCTCCCCATTGCCGAAAACCCGGAAAACCTGAAGGAAAAGAAAGTCTGCATCTCCCACGTGCCCGGAGTCTCCCATGCCTGCGGCCACGACGGCCACATGGCCATGCTGCTCACTACCGCTCGGATCCTGGCAGCCCACAAGGAAGCCTTTACCGGGAAAGTGGTGCTGTGCTTTGAACGGGGAGAAGAAGAAAGCGGGGACATCCAGAACCTGCTGCCCTATATCGTGAAGGAATCCGGACTGAAGATCGACGGCTGCTACGCCACCCATGTGCGGTGGGATTTGCCGGCCGGGAAAGTTTCTATCACCCCCGGAGCTGTCATGGGAGGGGGCTGTTCCTTTGTGATCCGGCTGAAGGGGACCTTCGGCCATGGGGCCCGTCCGGACCTGGCCAACAACCCCATGGACTGCTTTGCCGCCCTGTACCAGCAGCTGAACGAATTCCGCCAACGGAAGGTGGATCCGTTTGAATGTTTGACCTTCTCTCTGGGCTTCGTCCGCAGCGGAGAAAAGTACAATGTGATCCCGGAAGACTTGACCTTCGGCGGCACCGCCCGGTTCTTCAATTACGAAAAGGCCGGGAAGCCTTTTGAGGATTTCCTGAAAAGGGCCCTGGCGGGCAATGCAACGATTTACGACTGTGAGGCGGAGATCCAGCATATGCCTGAAGCCCTATTCGAGGCTCGGAACAATACCGCCTGCGCCCAGCTGGGACGGAAGGCGGTTGCGGACGCCCTGGGCAGCGATGCGCTCCAGGACCCCCAGCCCTGGATGGCCTCAGAATCCTTCGCCTTGTTCCTGCAGGAATACCCTGGAGTCCTGGCCTTTACCGGCATTGCCAATCCAGAAAAGGGCTGCGGAGCCAACCACCACACCCCGGAATTCGACATGGATGAAACAGGCCTCATGACCGGCGCCGCCATGGGGGTAGCCTACGCCCTGGCCTTCCTGAACACCGACTTCGATCCAAAATTCACCCCCAACCCGGAACCAGTGGACCGGTTGGCAAAACGAAATGTGTAAAAAAATGTTGCACATATATTTTTCACGTGCAACATCCCCTTTTTGTCAGCGGTCGATGGATTGAGGGAAAGAGCTGCTCCGCCACTTGGAGGTGCATAGAAATGAAATGTTACATCGTTGATGCTTTTACAAAAGAATTGTTCAAGGGAAATCCGGCTGCCGTGTGCATTCTGGATCATTGGCTTCCTGATGGACTGATGGAACAGATTGCAATGGAAAACAGCCTGTCCGAAACTGCTTTTACCGTCAGAGAAAATGACCACTGGCACCTGCGCTGGTTCACTCCAGGTGGAGAAATCGATTTCTGCGGTCACGCGACTCTGGGCACCGCCTTCGTCCTGGCCAACTTCATCGATCCTGCTGCCAGCCGTTACATCTTCCAGACCCGCAACGGCAAGCTGACCGTTACCCGCAACGGCAGCCAGTTCTCCATGGATTTCCCGGCTTACACTATGAAACCTATCTCTGTAACCGAGGCCATGGAAAAAGCTCTGGGTGTAAAGCCTGTGGAAGCCTATCTGGCACGGGACCTGGTCTGCGTCCTGGCCGATGAATCCCAAGTGATCCATTGCCAGCCCAATCTGGAAAAAATAAAACAGCTGGATGGTCTGCTCTGCCACATAACGGCCATAGGAACCAAATATGATACGGTCAGCCGTTCTTTTGCCCCCAAACTTTCTGTCGCTGAAGATCCTGTCTGCGGAAGCGGTCACTGCCATATCATTCCCGTGATGGCTTCCAAACTTGGCAAGCATGACCTTATTTCTTATCAGGCCTCCAAACGGGGCGGTGAACTGTACTGCCATTTGGAAAACGGGCGCATCGCAATGGCCGGCTATGCTGTACTGTATGCTGAATCCACTTTAAAGATCTGAAAGTCTGCCACATAGGATTTCCCTCATTGACTGTGCATCCATTTTCTACGTATAATGATTCATTGACAAATCTTATGGGAGGTTTTTGTCCATCTTGAAACGCAAAGCTTTTCTGGCTGCTTTTCCCCATACCCTGCCCATTTTCGCCGGGTTCTGGTTCCTGGGGCTGGCTTATGGGATCCTGATGCATTCTGCTGGATTCTCCTTTTGGTACCCCATGTTCATGAGCATGACCATCTTCGGCGGTTCGCTGGAATTCATCGCTGTGCGTCTACTCCTTTCTCCCTTTGCACCCCTCCAGACCCTGGTCGTCAGTCTGCTGGTCCAGGCTCGCCACCTGTTCTACGGCATTGCCATGCTGGACCGGTTCCGGGGAATGGGGTGGAAAAAGCCCTATCTGATCTTCGGTATGTGTGATGAAACTTTTTCCATCAACTACACCGCAGATATCCCCCCGGATGTGGACCGGGGCTGGTTCATGGTGTTCGTCACCCTGCTAAACCAGTTCTATTGGGTCAGCGGGGCCACCTTAGGTGGTCTGGCAGGCGGGCTGCTCCAGTTCAATACCAAAGGTCTTTCCTTTGTCATGACCGCCATGTTCGCCGTGATTTTCCAGGAACAGCTGAAAAAAGAAAAACAGAAAACAACGGCTGCTGTGGGGCTGGGGTGTTCCCTGGTCTGCCTGCTGCTGTTCGGTCCGGATTCCTTCATGATCCCTACCATGGTTTCCATCCTTGCCGTACTGCTGCTCCTGCGGAACAAACTGGAAAAGGAGGGGATCTGATATGACGGATATGCCTTTTGACCAGCAGGTCATCACCATCGCTCTCTGTGCCCTAGGGACCATGCTCACCCGCTTCCTGCCCTTTCTTCTGTTCTCCGGGAAAAAGGCCACCCCGCCCTTCATCCAATATCTGGGCAAGGCCCTGCCCTGTGCAGTCTTCGCCATGCTGGTGGTGTACTGCCTGAAGGATGTGAAACTTCTCTCCGGCAGCCACGGCATCCCGGAAGCCCTAGGTCTTGCGGTCACCCTGGCCCTCCGGCAATGGAAAGGCCAGATGCTCCTTTCCATTGCCGGTGGCACGGTGCTGTACATGGTCCTGGTCCAGACGGTATTTGGGTGAAAAGAGGGGCTGTTGCATCAGCAACAGCCCCTCTTTTCATATCCGTTCCTTCAATTCTTCCAGCTTTTTCTTCTGCTTTTCCACGGTTTCTTTTCCCAGCTTCACCTGTTCAGCGTTATTCTGGGGAGCAGGACCGCCGTAGCTGGTCCGGGCTGCCACGCAGTTCTCCGGTTTCAGGCATTCCAAGAGATCCGCTTCGAACAGCGGGCACATGGCCTTATATTCCTCCATGGTCAGCTGACCCAGCAGTTTGTGCTCAGCGATGGCCTTGGCCACAGCCTGTCCCACTACAGCATGGGCCTTTCGGAAAGGCATCCCTTTCCGTACCAGATAATCCGCTAGATCCGTGGCATTGGAATAATCCTTATGGACCGCTTCCGCCATCCGTGCTTCATTGACCTTGGTGGTCAGGATCATATCCCGATACACATGGAGAGAGAATTTCACCGTATCGATGGTGTCGAAGAATCCTTCCTTATCTTCCTGGAGGTCTTTGTTATAAGCCAGCGGCAGTCCTTTCAGGGTGGTCAGGAGAGCCATCAGGTTCCCATACACCCGGCCAGTCTTGCCCCGGACCAACTCAGAGATATCCGGATTCTTTTTCTGAGGCATCATGGAAGATCCGGTAGCAAAAGCATCGTCCAGCTCGATGAAACCGAATTCCGTAGAAGACCACAGGCACATTTCTTCACTGAACCGGGACAGATGCATCATGAGAAGGGATGCAAAGCCGAGGAATTCCAGCACATAATCCCGGTCGCTGACTGCATCCATGCTGTTCCCATACACCTGGGAGAAGTGCAGTTCCTCCGCTACCTGGAACCGGTCGATGGGCAGGGTAGTGCCTGCCACGGCACCGGCCCCCAGCGGCATGATGTCCGCCCCGTCCCAAACACCCTGGAGACGGCGGAAATCCCGCCGGAACATGTTGAAATACGCCAGCATATGGTGGGCAAAGGTAATGGGCTGGGCCCGCTGGAGATGGGTATAGCCGGGCATCAGGGTCTTCAGGTGTTTTTCCGCCATGGTCAAGAGAGCTTCTTCGAACCGGATCAGCAGCTCCATGATTTCCGTGACTTCCCGCTTCATGTACATATGCATGTCCAGGGCTACTTGGTCGTTCCGGCTCCGGGCTGTATGGAGACGGGCTCCTGCATCCCCGATTTTTTCTGTCAGGGCTGCCTCGATGTTCATATGGATGTCTTCCAGTTCTGTCTTGAACGGGAATTTTCCTTCCTGGATCTCCGCCAGGATCTCTTTCAGGCCCTTTTCAATGGCCGCGCCATCTTCCTGGCTGATGATCCCGGTGCTGGCCAGCATATGGGCATGGGCCATGCTCCCCCGGATATCTTCGTGATACAGTCTCTTGTCATAATCGATGGACGCATTGAAAGCATCTACCAGTGCGTTGGTGTCTTTGCTGAACCGTCCACCCCATAATTTTGTCTTTGCCATTATTTCAACTTCCCTTGTTTCATCAGAGCTCTTACAGTGAGCGGCAGGCCGAACAGATTGATGAAGCCCTGGGCATCTGCCTGGTTGTACACTTCATCTTCTCCGAAAGTGACATATTCCTTGCTGTACAGGGAATATGGGCTGGTGGTGCCGGCCGAAATGATATTGCCCTTGTACAGTTTCATCTTCACCGTACCGGTGACGGTTTTCTGGGTTTCATCCACAAAAGCTTGGAGAGCTTCCCGCAGAGGAGAGAACCACATGCCATCGTAGACCAGTTCCGCATACCGGATGCCGATCTGTTCCTTATAATTATAAGTGGCCCGGTCCAGGCACAGGTTTTCCAGTTCATTGTGGGCATAATAGATGATGGCGCCCCCAGGGGTCTCGTAAACGCCCCGGTCCTTCATCCCCACCAGGCGGTTTTCCACCATGTCAGCAATGCCGATGCCGTTCCGTTTGCCGATTGCATTCAGCGTTTCCATCATTTCCACAGGATCCATCTTTTTCCCGTTCACGGCCACCGGCACTCCCTGTTCAAAATCCAGGGTAATGTATTCGTCTTGATCAGGGGCTGCTTCCGGAGTCTGGCTCATGATATAGATTTCCGATTTGGGTTCATTGGAAGGATCTTCCAGATCGCTGCCTTCGTGGGACAGGTGCCAGATATTCCGGTCCATGCTGTAATCTTTCTTCTTGGTCACAGGAACCGGGATATTGTGGGCCGCTGCATAGTCGATGGCGTCATCCCGAGATTTGATCTGCCATTCTCTCCAAGGAGCGATCACCTTCAGCTGGGGAGCCAGCGCCTTGATTCCCAGTTCGAACCGGACCTGGTCGTTGCCCTTTCCGGTCGCTCCGTGGGCAATGGCATCCGCCCCTTCTTCCAAAGCGATCTTCACCAGGTATTTGGCAATGATGGGCCGTGCAATGGAAGTCCCCAGAAGATATTTCTTTTCGTAGACGGCACCGGATTTCACCATGGGCCAAGCATATTCCCGGAGGAATTCATCCCGCAGATCCAGGATATACGCCTTGCTGGCCCCGGATTTGATGGCCTTGTCATGGACAGGAGCCACTTCTTCCCCCTGACCGATATCCGCCGTTACGGTAATCACTTCACAATTGTTGTAGTTTTCCTTCAGCCAAGGAATGATGCAGGAAGTATCCAGCCCGCCTGAATAAGCCAGGACGACTTTTTTGATGTCTTTTTTATCCATTGTACGTCTCTCCTTTATGGGCGTGTCATAGGTCATACGCCGCTTGACAGCGGTGGATTCTCCACAGCCCTTCTTTTATTTTACAGCACCGCGTCACTCATCAGCAAGGCCATGATGGCTTTCTGTACGTGGAGCCGGTTTTCCGCTTCGTCGAACACCGCTGACTGGGGGCCTTCGATCACTTCATCGGTAATTTCTTCTCCCCGGTGAGCCGGCAGGCAGTGGAGCACCATAGCGTCCGGACGGGCCAGATCCAGCAGATGCTGGTTGATCTGATATTCATGGAGGGCTTTTTTCCGTTCTTCCCGCTGGGCTTCTTCTCCCATGCTGGCCCAAACATCCGTATAGAGAACATCGGCCCCCTTGGCCGCATCTTCCATGTCTTCCTGGACGGTGATGGTGCAGCCGGTGATGGCCGCATCCATTTTTGCCTGGGCCACGATATGGGGATCCGGCTGGTACCCTTTGGGGCTGGCGCAGACCATATTCATCCCCACTTTGGCACAAGCGAACATCAGGGAATGGGCCATGTTGTTCCCATCTCCTACATAGACCAGCTTCCGTCCCTTCAGCACATCTTTATATTCCAAGATGGTGAACATATCCGTCAGTGCCTGACAGGGATGGAGCAGATCCGTCAGTCCGTTGATCACCGGGACCGTAGCATAATCTGCCAATTCCTTCACCGCTTCATGGGAGAAGGTCCGGATCATGATGCCGTCTACGAAACGGGACAGGACCCGTGCTGTATCTTTGACTGGTTCACCTCGGCCGATTTGGGAAGTGGCTTCACTCATATAAATGGGATGTCCGCCCAGTTGGTGGAACCCCGTTTCAAATGAGACCCGGGTACGGGTAGAAGCTTTGGAAAAGATCATGGCCAGTGTTTTCCCCTTCAGGTATTCATGGGGTTCTCCCAGCTTCTGCTTCTTCTTCAGTTTTCTGCTTACGTCCAGGATGGTGGCAACTTCGCCCACTGACAGATCATGGATGGAAATCAAATCCTTATTTCTTAAAGCCATAGTATTCCCTCTTCTTCGTTAAAATTCTGCCAAAAGCTCGTCCAGTCCTTTCAGCAGTGCATCAATATCCTTTTCGCCGATGATCAGCGGCGGTACGAACCGCAGCACATTCCCCGCCGTGCAGTTGATGATGAACCCTTTCTGCAGGGCTCCCTGGACCAGGGAAGCACCTGGTTTGGCCAATTCCATTCCCAGGATCAGCCCCATGCCCCGGACATCTTTTACCTTGCCCGGATACTTGGTTTTCAGGGTTTCCAGCCCTTTCTTGAAGTAAGCTCCGGTTTTCGCAGCCTTCTTATCCAGTTCCAATTCTTTCATGGCCTTGATGGCCGCATAGCAGGAAGCACAGGAAAGAGCATTTCCCCCGAAAGTGGAACCATGGTCCCCGGGAGCGAATACATGGGCCAGCCGTTCCTGCACCAGGAACGCTCCCATAGGGAAGCCGCCTCCAATGGCTTTGGCTAAGGTCAGGACATCCGGCTTTACCCCACTGTGCATCCAGGCGAACCAATATCCGGTCCGGCATACCCCGGTCTGGATTTCATCGAAGATCAGCAGGGCATCATGGGCTTTGCACAGGGCCTGGACCTTTTCCAAATAGCCGTCCGGCGGCACGTGGACCCCGCCTTCCCCTTGGATCGGTTCCAGAAGGACGCCGCACACATCATCATCCATGGCCTCTTCCATGGCAGCCAGATCCCCAAAGGGAACGTAGACGAAGCCTTCCGGCAGGGGGCTCAAGCCTTCATGGTAATGATCTTGGCCAGTAGCTGTCAGGGTTTCCATGGTCCGGCCATGGAAGGAATCTTTGGCTGTGATGATCTTGAATTTCTTCGGATCCTTGCTGTGGCCGTATTTCCGAGCCAGTTTGATAGCCCCTTCATTGGCTTCCGCCCCGCTATTGCAGAAGAACACCCGGTCGAAGGTAGTCACCTCACACAGCTGTTTGGCCGCTTTGGCCTGAATTCCATAATAGAACAGGTTGGAACCGTGCATGATCTTGCCAGCCTGTTCGCTCACAGCCTTCACCAGAGGCGGATAGGCATACCCCAGGGCGTTGACCGCGATGCCCGCCAGGAAATCCGTATATTTATTCCCATCCGCATCATACAGATACGGTCCTTCTCCGTGGTCCAGAGCAATGGGGCTCCGTCCAAAGACCGGGAGATAATATTTCTCCGTGGTATCCATGATTTCTTTTGTATCCATCGTGCATCCTCTTTTCACTGGTTTCTTGATTCAGTCTCTGACAACTTCCGTACCCACACCCTCGTCGGAGAAGATTTCCTGGAGGATGGAGTGTTCCTGGCGCCCATCGATGATATGGGTCTTGACGGCGCCCCCGGACAAAGCGGAAATGCAGGCTTTCACCTTGGGGATCATTCCCCCGTCGATACTGCCCTTTACGATCAATTCCTGGGCTTTTTCAAAGGTCAGGGTGGACAGGAAAGTGCTTTCATCAGTGTGGTCTTCGTAAATGCCCTTCACATCGGTAAGCATCAGGAGCTTTTCCGCCTTCAGGGCACCGGCCACTTCCCCAGCCACGCTGTCGGCATTGATATTGTAGGTTTCTCCGTCAGGGCCGATTCCAGTCGGAGCAATCACCGGGATATAATCGTTGGCCAGCAGCAGGTTAATCAGATCCGTGTTGACTTTTTCCACCGTTCCCACGTATCCGATGTCCACCAGGTTCACCTGTCCGTTTTCGTACACATCCGCCAGATGCTTCCGGGCTTCAATGAGTTTGGCGTCCTTGCCGTTGAGGCCGATGGCCTTGCCGCCCAGCATGTTCAGCCGGCGCACCAGATCCGTATTGGTCTTTCCCACTAAGGCCAGTTCTGCAATCTCCACCGTCTCTTTGTCCGTGACCCGCAGACCGCTGATGAATTCGGATTTCTTTCCAGCCGCTTTCAGCATGGCAGTGATTTCCGGCCCGCCGCCGTGGACCACCACCGGGCGCATGCCGGCGCAGCGAAGGAATACAATGTCCTCCAGGACTTTATTTTTGAGATCATCGTTGAGCATGGCATTGCCGCCGTATTTTACGACCACCGTTTTCCCTTTGAAAGCGCTTAAATATGGCAGTGCTTCGACTAATATATTCATTTCATTATTTTTGATCTGCATTGCATTTCCTCCTAATCCAATTCCTCGTGTTTGGGATTTTGCTTCCGAAAATCGGAACCATATAGAATACGCTTGATCAGTCCATGACTTTCTTCTCGCTTTCCAAACAGTTGGCAAAGCAGAAAACGGCTTTCCCCTTCCAACTTCTCACCAAGCCGCCGTCCCTCCTTTATGTTGCATTATTATACGCTTATATGCATAACAATGCAACTATTTTTTTGTTTTTCCCAGGGGAAGTCACATCCTGATAGATGCCTTCATTATAGTACGAAAGAACGGGTTCCATCTACCATTTTTCCGAAAAGAACAGGACAATTTTGTGACCTGCTCCCAGAATTTCTGCAGGTCATGGAGAAATGCAGGCCCAGCAACGGGTTGCCCATGGATTTTTCTCCTGGTTTCAAGTACAATGGAGAAGAAAAGGGGGAGAAAACTTATGCGTAAATTGTTATGCATCCTGGTCCTGCTCGCAGGAGCCCTATGCTACTATGTGACCCGTCCTTCCACCATCCATGAAAAAGTCGGAGCCCCAGCAGAAAGAGCCGTCCTGCAGACCCTGCCAAGAGGAGTGCCCCAAGACAGTTTTGTCCGTGATCTCCCCCGTCCTCTCCAGCTGGCCTGGCAGGGATGGCACATCCGGGAAATCGCCCGCAGCCGGATTCCCCGGGAAGACTGGGTATCCCTCAAAGACATGTCTTCCTGGCTGCCCAAAGCTCAGGTAGCTGTGGAAGACAAACGCTTCTACTCCCACCATGGAGTGGATCCGGATGGCATCATCCGAGCCACCCTGGTCAATATCCAGAATGATGAAGTGGTAGAAGGAGCCAGCACCATCACCCAACAGCTGGTAAAGAATCTGCTGCTGGAGGCAGACCCGTCTCTTCGGCGGAAATTTACGGAAGCGGGGTTGGCTTTCTTGGTGGAAGCCCGATGCAGCAAACAGGAGATCCTGGAAATGTACCTGAATACCACCTTCTTGGGAGCTGGCGCCACGGGCGTCAAACAAGCCTCCCAAGTGTATTTCGGCAAAAAGCCTAAGGACCTGAGCCTGCCCCAATCCGCCACTCTGGCCGGTCTCCCCTATGCACCCACCGCTTTGAATCCCTACAACAATTGGCAGGGCTGCAAAAAGAGACGGAACCTGGTGCTGAACCGGATGGCAGAGCAAGAAATGATTACCCCGGAACAGCTGGAAGATGCCCTGGACAGTCCTTTAGGGATAGGAAAATAGGGAGTGCTGCACGTTCTGTGCAGCACTCCCTATTTTCCTATCCTTTTTTCAATTTTTCTCGCATCAGCCGCTTGTAGATTTCCACTCCTGGTTGATCATAGGCATCTACATCGGCCAGTTCCCCTTCGTAGGCAATGCTCAGCATCAGGAAGTAGAACATCTGGCCCAGATAATACTCGTTCAGTTCCGGCAGGGTATACAGGGCATTCAGCCGAAAATCACTGGCCAGCGCCTCTTCATTGGCCTCCATGGCTACTTTCAGGGCATGGCCGATATCCAGCCCTTCATACTGGGTATATTCCTCGATTTCCTGGAAAGGATTGTGGATATGGATCCGGTTCTTCATGTTGTCGATGAAAAGGAACTGGACCACTTTGTCCCGCCGTCCATCCTGATGGAGCTGGGTCTGTGCATGCATATCCGTGGTCCCGATGGCCACCACCGGCGTCCGTCCGTAAAATACGGTTTCTCCTTCCCGATTTTTCCGTTTTCCCAGAGACTCTGCCAGCAGCTGCACATACCATTCTCCCAGTGCCTTCATCCGCATGGCATAAGGCATGAAGACTTCTGTCACAGCCCCATGGTTCACAGCTCCTGCATATTTCAACACTGCATTGAACAGTGCCAGATTCTGATCCAGCTGACTGCCTCTGCAGGCCTCATCCATTTCCCTGGCTCCTCGGAGCAGATCTTCCAAGTCCATCCCCAGGACAGCAGCTACCACCAGCCCCGGGGTAGAAAGAACGCTGAAACGTCCGCCCACACCCACCGGAATATCGAAAACAGGCCAGGAATATTCCCTTGCCAGACGATTCAAAGGACCTTTTTCCTGCTGTTTGTCCGTAACCACTGCACCGCTGACCTGGAACAAGTGATCCTGTTCCTGGAGATAGCTGTAAAAATGAAGGAATGCTGCCGTCGGTTCCAGTGTTGTACCAGATTTGGAGATGGGAACCAGCAAAACCCGGAGAGGACGCTGCTGAAGGGCTTTGCTCTGCTGGGCCAGCACCATCAAGTGGTTCTTCACCCCATCCATGTCCTCCGCATCCAGGTTATTGCCGCTGAAAAAAATCTGGGGCAGCCGTTCCCGATGCCTCTTGGGCCAATATTCACTGGTATAGCAGTCATAGAGGACCTTTCCTCCCAGATAGGAGCCTCCAACCCCGCAGAAAATCACCGCATCTTCCTGGATCCGTACCTTTTCCCCAAAAGCCTTCAATTCTTGGAGAAGTTCAGGAGTATTGGGGAAGTCTTTTTTTACATAAGGAAGTCTAGTAAAATAAACCGGTTCCGGTGTCCCATCCTTAGAAAGATGATGCTTGGCCTTTCCTTCTGTCCGGATTTTCCGGACTGCCTGAGCGGCCTTTTCAGCCCGGGGCGCTAAGGCTTCCAGCTCCTCCGGCTGGATCCTGTTCTCTCCCAGCATATTGGTCACATCCAGAGAAAAGCCTGAGGGCAAAACGATTTTATGCTGCATGAGTTATACGATGCTCCTTTGTCAATTGACTTCTGTCAGTCCATAAAAAATATCATATCATGTTCCAAGAAAGAGTGCAACTAAAAGACGCCTGCATCTTTCGATGCAGGCGTCTTTTCCTAACCGGCAGCTCCCTATCCTCCCGGACCGTTTCCAGTCGAGTACTTTCGGCGTATAAGGGCTTAACTGCTGTGTTCGGCATGGGAACAGGTGGATCCCCTTAGCTATCGCCACCGGATTATGTAACTGAAGGCATGAGCCCTCAAAACTTCATGAAGAGACGTTCTTTCATCTAACGGCCCGATTTAAGTCAAGCCCTCGACATATTAGTACAGGTCAGCTTAACATATCACTACGCTTCCACACCCTGCCTATCAACCTGGTAATCTTCCAGGTGTCTTACCAGCTTACGCTGTGAGAGATCTCATCTTAAGGATGGTTTCACGCTTAGATGCTTTCAGCGTTTATCCGTTCCGGACGTAGCTACCCAACTATACCCTTGGCAGGATANAGTATTGTCTCCGGTGGCTCTCTTCCTCGCTTCGCGGATCAGAGCAATTTCTCTTCGCAATTTTTCTGGTTCATTACTAAGGAACTTACGTTCCCTGGTATTTCTCGTTACTCGTTTCTAAATTCGCATTTAGATCAGAGGTGCTTACCTGATCATCACATCAGATAAGACTTTGTTTGTCTCTTCTATGAAGTTTTCAAGGTTCATGTGGTGGAGACGAGGAGAATCGAACTCCTGACCCCCTGCTTGCAAGGCAGGTGCTCTCCCAGCTGAGCTACGCCCCCGCTATATTTCGACTGCCGCATGACGGCAGACCGAAAACCATATCATACAATCCATTTCAATTTCAAGAAATTGGTGGGCCTAAGAGGACTCGGACCTCTGACCTCACGCTTATCAGGCGTGCGCTCTAACCAGCTGAGCTATAGGCCCATGGATTGTTTGAGGGTGAAGCCCTCAAAACCGAATATTGTTCTTGACAGATGTGCGTCGACGAAGAATAGAAGCAAGCCCTCAGGCTCCTTCAGTTCTCCCTAGAAAGGAGGTGATCCAGCCGCTCGTTCTCGAACGGCTACCTTGTTACGACTTCACCCCAATCATCGGCCCCACCTTAGACAGCTGACTCCTAAAAGGTTATCTCACCGGCTTCGGGTGTTACCAACTTTCGTGGTGTGACGGGCGGTGNCAGCAAACGGATTTGCCTGTTTGCCAGCCTGCACGCTTGCACACGATCTACCAATCTCGTGCGGACCTGCCTTCCTGCGTCACTCCTTCGTTCAAACGATCACTGCCGGTACTGGAATATCGACCAGTTGTCCATCTCCTACGCTCTTTGCCTCGGATTAGGTCCCGACTTACCCTGAGACGACGATCGNTCCCCTTGCTCTGCCTTTCACCTACCCGGCTCTTACGGTCTGTGGCTCACCTTTCCAGGTGATTCGGCTAGGCCTGACTCGGTTTCTGCCAGTCCGTAACCCCAGGGAGCCGAAGCTCTCTGGTTTAGGCTCTGCCCTCTTCGCTCGCCGCTACTGTGGGCATCTCGTTTGATTTCTCTTCCTCCGGCTACTTAGATGTTTCAGTTCACCGGGTTCCCCTCCCGAAGGATGCCA